>NZ_CBDFNE010000014.1:0-65741 GCF_965249975.1 Ancylobacter sp.
CTCGCTCCCCTGCCCTTCATCGTCATCGTGGTCGACGAAATGGCCGACCTGATGATGGTGGCGGGCAAGGAGATCGAAGGCGCCATCCAGCGCCTCGCCCAGATGGCCCGCGCCGCCGGCATCCATCTCATCATGGCGACGCAGCGCCCGTCGGTGGATGTAATCACCCGCAGCATCAAGGCCAATTTCCCGACCCGTATTTCCTTCCAGGTGACGAGCAAGATCGACAGCCGCACTATCCTCGGCGAGATGGGTGCCGAACAGCTGCTCGGCCAGGGCGACATGCTCTACATGGCCGGCGGCGGGCGCATTTCCCGCGTCCACGGGCCTTTCGTCTCCGATCAGGAGGTCGAGCGCGTGGTCGAGCACCTCAAGAGCCAGGCCCGGCCGGAATATCTCGAAGAAGTCACGGCCGACGAGGACGAGGAGCCGGTGGTCGAGGACGCGGCCGTGTTCGACAAGTCGGCCATGGGTGCCGAGGATACCGGCGATCTCTACGATCAGGCGGTCGCCACCGTGCTGCGCGACAAGAAGGCGTCCACCTCCTACATCCAGCGCCGGCTGCAGATCGGCTACAACCGCGCCGCCTCGCTGATGGAGCGGATGGAGAACGAAGGCATTGTCGGCCCGGCCAACCATGCCGGCAAGCGCGACATCCTGCGGCGACACGCGCTGAACCTTCCCCGCCCGGCCGCGCATCGGCCGGGCGTCCCCACGACGGAACGGGCGCATGCGGCCTCCCCTGTCCTGCGCCTGTCGGCCTTCGGCGCCGTCATGGACTTCGACGGCGCCGACCCCACCGCGCGCCTCGCCTGTACAGGCTGCCTCCCTCGACCGCCCGCGCTCTGGGCGCCACCGCTGCCAAGAGCCTCGCCGCCGGCCTCGTGCTCAGCGTGATGATGCCGACCCGGCAGGCGGCGGCCTCGGGGGAATCGTGCGGCAGCCTCGGTGAAGAGGACTGCCGTGCAGCCTCGGGCTGCGCGTGGATCGGCCTATGCTTCCCAGTCGAACCCTGATCCGCTCCCATGCTCATGCGGCGACGCTGATCTTCGACGATGAATGCGTCAGCTGCTCGGCACTGACGCAGCTCATCGGCGTGCGGGCGCCTGAAATGGCGCGGGTGAGCGTCTGTTCGCCCAGGGCGCAGATCCTGCTGCGCCGGCATTTTCCGCAGGGCTAGGCGATCCGCCCCTATCTGATCGTCGGCGAGGGCGAGCACGAGCGCGTGGTCAGCGGCGCCGCCCTGCTGTTCCGGGTCGCGCGCCTGCTCGGCCCGGCCGGCATGGTGAAAGCCGCTCAGGCGCTGCTGCGCCGGGCGCGGCGGGAGAAGGCGCGCGGCGGCTGGAAGGCCAACCCCACGGCGCAGATGCGCGCCTATTCCCCCGCCAAGCCCCGCCGAAGCGGCCGCCTTTGCCAGCGAGCCGCTGCTGCTGCCCCGCCGCGCAGCCCGGCCTCGGCTTCGAGCGTATTCTGCCATGGTACAATCTGCACGGCGCCTTCCAGACCGCGAGCTACTGGACCCATGGCACCACCGGCACGCTGGTGCTGGAACAGGTGCACCGCCCCTCGCCGCCACCTGCCGTCGAGGGACTGGCGGGCGAGGAGGTGGCGCTCGGCGCGGGGCGCACCGCCCTTCTGCACGTGGCAAATGCCGCTGACGGCGCGACGGCGCTGACCTTGATGGTGCCCCTGCCGGCGGAACGCTGGCTCTCACTGCGCGCCACCGGCATGAACCGGGCCACGCTGCTTTCGCGGCGCCAGACCGCCTATAATCGCGTCTTTTACTCGCCCCCTGCCGGCCGGTCTGCCGGTGGCACTGCACTGGGCGCTCGGCGACAGGGTCGGCCAGGCGGACCGCACCGCGCTTCTGCACGCGCTGTGGGCGGAGGCGGAAAGAGCCGAGATCGGCGGCGCCCCCTTCCTCGTGCCGAGCCGGCGGCTTCTGCCGCTCTATCTCTGCCACCACCTCGAACAGCATCTGTTCGACACGCCGCTGACCCATGGTCTGGGACCTCGCCGAGGTGCTGGAACAGGCCGGCGGCGACATCGGCACGCCGGAATTCGGACGCCTGTGCGACCGCTTCGGCCTGCGCAGGGGGGCGCAGGCGGCGCTGCATCTGACCAGCGCCTGCCTCGCCCTGCCCACCCCCCATGGCGCCGCTGCCGGCGGAAGTGAGCACGCTGCTTCCCGACGTGGTCGCCAATCTCGGGCGGCACCCATCAACGCCGGCGGACGAGCCGAGCCCTGATCTGGTGCTGCTGACCTCTGCTTCCACGCCGTGGCGGGTGCGGCGGGCAGGTGCTGCGCCGGCAGCTGTTTCCCCCGCGCCTGGCGGTGGCGGACGACCGCGCCGGGCCGATCGCCTATGCCGCGCTGTGGCGCGATGTGCTGAGGCGCTTCCTGCGCCTGAGAGTGATGCGGCGGTTCACGACGCCGCCCTCGCTCGCTCGCCCGCGCCGCGCCGCACGGCTCAGCGCCTGGCTGCGCTGAGCCTCCCTCGCCCGGCCGAAACGGCAACCGATGCCCCTACGGCAGCCCCTCGCGCCCCCTTCCCGTCCGGCGTCGCGAGCATTAGGTATGCGGCCAGCATCCTGTCGTGAAAGGTTCGGCCATGCCCCATTCCGTGTCCTACCCCGAGGTTCAGCTCTTTATTGACGGCCAATGGCGCGGGGGCAGTGACCATGGCGGCGCGCCCGCCAGCGAGAACGTCATCAACCCCGCGACCGAAGAGGTGCTCGG
Source organism: Ancylobacter sp. (assembly GCF_965249975.1). Lineage (GTDB taxonomy): Bacteria > Pseudomonadota > Alphaproteobacteria > Rhizobiales > Xanthobacteraceae > Ancylobacter. Next base: position 2,741 of record NZ_CBDFNE010000014.1, read on the forward strand.
CACGCTCGCTCATGCCAGCCGCGCCGATCTCGACGCTGCGCTCGCCGCCGCCGAAAAGGGCTTCGCGGTGTGGCGCCACACGCCGGCGCATGAGCGCTACAAGATCATGCGCAAGGCGGCGGAACTCCTGCGCGAGCGCCATGAGGCCATCTCCACCCTGATGACGCTGGAACAGGGCAAGCCCCTGCCCGAGGCGCGGGTGGAAACGCTGGCGGCCGCCGACATCATCGACTGGTTCGCCGAGGAAGGGCGCCGGCAATATGGCCGGCTCATTCCCGCCCGCGCCGCCGGCGTGCAGCAGGTGGTGCACCGCGAGCCGGTGGGTGTGGTCGCCGCCTTCACCCCGTGGAACTTCCCGATCAACCAGGCGGTGCGCAAGGTCTCGGCCGCGCTGGCTGCCGGCTGCGCGGTGATCCTCAAGGGACCGGAAGAGACCCCGGCGAGCTGCGCCGAGCTGGTGCGCGCCTATGCCGATGCCGGCGTGCCGGCGGGCGTGGTCAATCTGGTCTTCGGCGTGCCGGCGGAGATTTCGCAGTATCTGATCCCGCACCCGGTGGTGAAGAAGATCTCCTTCACCGGCTCCACGGTGGTCGGCAAGCAGCTGGCCGCTCTGGCCGGCGCGCATATGAAGCGCGTCACCATGGAACTGGGCGGCCATGCCCCGGCCGTGGTGTTCGAGGATGCGGATGTGGAAGTGGCGATCAAGCTGCTCTCCGGCGCCAAGTTCCGCAATGCCGGGCAGGTCTGCGTCTCGCCGACCCGCTTCCTCGTGCATGAAGACCTCTATTCCCGTTTCGTCGACGGCTTCACCGAGGCTGTGCAGGCGATGAAGGTCGGCAATGGGCTTGAGGACGGCGTGCGCATGGGCCCGCTGGCCAATTCGCGCCGGGTCGAGGCGATGGAGGCGCTGACCGCCGACGCCCTCGCCAAGGGCGCCACCCTGCACACGGGCGGCTCGCGCATCGGCAATAAGGGCTATTTCTTCGCGCCGACCGTGCTCACCGGCCTTTCCCCGGATGCGCGCATCCTCAATGAGGAGCCCTTCGGCCCGGTCGTGCCGATCATGCCCTTCACCTCCACCGAGGCGGTCATCGCCGAGGCCAACCGCCTGCCCTATGGCCTGGCGGCCTATGCCTACACCACCTCCTCCGCCCGCGCCGACGAGTTCGCCCGCCGGGTGGAAAGCGGCATGGTGTCGATCAACCATCACGGCCTCGCTTTGCCTGAGGTGCCGTTCGGCGGCATCAAGGATTCCGGCTATGGCTCGGAAGGCGGCACCGAGGCGATGGAAGCCTATGTGAACACCAAGTTCGTCACCCAGCTCGGGGTCTGACGCGCCCTCGCCAGCGGCCGCGATGTGGGGTAACGACGTAGTGTCCCCATCGCGGCCCTGTCATGGACCTTGCTGTTCTTCTCGTCGTGCTGCTGTCGGCCCTTCTGCAGGCCGGCTGGAACGTGCTGCTGAAGCTGCGGCTCGATCCGCTCTCGGCGCTTACTCTCGTCGTGCTCGGCGGCGGGGTGGTGGCGCTGCCGGTGGCGCTGGCGCTCGGCCCGCCGGAGCCGGCGCTGTGGCCGTGGATGGCGGGCTCGATGAGCGCGCATCTCGCCTTCTATGGGTGCCTCGTCGGCGCCTATGCGCGGGCCGATCTCGGCCTCGTCTATCCCGTCGCGCGCGGCGGTGCGCTGCTGATGACCGCCGCCGTCGCGATTCTTGTGCTGCACGAGCCGGTGCGCCCCATCGGCGTCGCCGGCATCGCGCTTCTTTCCGCCAGCGTGCTGGTCACCGGCTGGCGCAGCCGGGGCGAAGCCGCGCAGGCGGCCGCGCTCGCGCTGGCGCTCGGCTCGGGGGCAGCGGTCACCGCCTTTTCGCTCATCGACGGCACGGCGGGGCGGCTCGGCTCACCTTCGGTCTATACGGCGTGGCTGTTCGTCGCCGATGCCGTACTGGTGGCTTTGGGCCTGCTGCTGTGGAAGGGCACCGCCTTTTTCGCGCCGGTGCGGCGGCATTGGGGGCTGGCGCTGATCGGCGGCGCCATGCTGTTCGTCAGCTATTATCTGTGCGTCTGGGCGATGACGCGGGCGCCGATCAGCCTGGTGGCGGCGGTGCGCGAGTCGAGCGTGCTGTTCAGCGCCGGCTTCGCCGTGTGGGTGCTGCACGAGAAGCTGCGCCCCGAACGCCTCCTTGCCGCCCTGCTGGTGGTGGCCGGGGTGACGCTGATCAAGCTGCATTGAGCAAGGAACCTCAATTCCCCTCAGAGCCGGTGCGAAAATTCGATAGTCGGATGGGGAACTGGCACTTAACTGTCCATCAGCTCTTTTCGGGCTCGTTGCCACTCCTCCCAGCAATTTTCGGGATCGATATCGAGGTAACCTCTTGCCTCATCGATCTTCCGGGCAACGTCGGACGGAACGGCAACCGCTTCGCAATTGTCGCGGATCTGGATCACCTCTTCCTCTGTCAAAGGGCTTCCCTTGGCTCGCTCCCGGTTGATTAGAGTGGCGACAAGACTTGGAATTGGATAGATAATGAGATACTCGTCCTTGCTCATGGAACATCCTTCAAAGCGGTGACTCATCTTGGCTTGAAGGCGGCTGTAGAGCCCTGAGCAAACAGCCCACTTCTGCGAGAACAGCGAGGCTGAATTCATAGGGGCGATCTCGCCCGCCAATGCAAAACTTGATTGTAGCAATGCTATTCCGAGCAAGAGCAACCTCATACCCCACCTCTCCCCTGAATAGCGCGACGATAGAACTCCCCTGAACCTAACGTCAACGTCAGTCCGGCAACCGATGACATAGTTCTCCCGCAGATGGCCGGAATTTTCGCCTAACTACTGATTCCAGGCCGACTTATGCCTAAACGGAAACGCTATGTGGAACCCGACCACCCGGCGACAGTATAGTCGCAATCGGCCACGATACGAAGCCGACCTGACGCATGCTGAATGGGAAGTGATCGCTCCGCTTCTTCCAGACCGAGCGTCGAGAGGGCGTAAACCAGTCCGGCCGCTGCGCGAAATCTTCAACGCCATCTTCTATGTTCTGCGGGGCGGCATCCCATGGCGTATGATCCCGAAAAACCTTCCTCCCAAGAGAACTGTGTTTGGCTATTTCTGCCACTGGCGCGACGCTGGCGTCTTCACGCGCATCAATCATCGTCTCGGCATGATGGATCGAGAGCGGACAGTCCGAGAGGCATCACCAAGCGCCGCTGTTCTGGATAGTCAGAGCGTCAAAACCACCGAGAGTGGTGGACCTTGCGGTTACGATGAAGGGAAGAAGGTCAAGGGCCGCAAACGTCAAGCTATGGTTGATACGGATGGTCGCGCTCTCGTTCTTGATCCCCAACCATCTGACGTCGGGGATCGGGATGGCGCGATCCCGGTTCTGCCCCTGTTGCGCAAGTCCTTTCCGTTCGTGGTAAAAGCTTTTGCAGACATGGGCTATTCCGGTGGCAAGCCGCGCAACGCGACACTTGTCGATGTTGATATCCTCCGGAAACCGCCAGATCAGATTGGCTTTGCAGTCCATCTCAGGCGGTGGGTCGTTGAACGGTTCTTCGCATGGATCAACCGGAACCGGCGTCTTTGGAAAGACCCAGAAGCGACTATGGAATCCGCCAAGACGCTTCTCTACGCTGCATCCATCATGACACTCGTCAGACGCATTGCTCGCGTACCGTGAATTATCGGACGGACTCTCACGCTCTTCATCATTTGAATTCGTCACAATATGAATAGCAAATAAACAACAATAACAATAATTGCCAATACTGAATAATAGAACTTGTTGCTCCACATCAATTCCGGCACGACACGCTCCTTCACGTCCGACGCGAGCGACTGTTACGCTGCGTCATCACGCCGACGAGGTAGCCGTCGAGCCGATCATCGATAAGTGGTGAATCTACGTAAATCGGAGCGCCACCGGGACGGCTCCCGCGGCCCCACGCATCCGTGATCTGCCCACTTCCCCTAGGGACGGCGAGGATCGACTGGAAGCTGCGGGCTTCGGGCGCCACGTTCCAACCCTTGACGGGGCTGTGGCGCGACTCCTACCACCTGCTCTGCATCGCCGCCCTTCGCGAGCCGTCATCCGATGCGGCGTTCGAGCGCCTGAAGGCTCTGCTCTGCCTGCCGGAACCGAGCCCCTGACGGGATCACACAGCGCGCCCCCTCGTCGCCGGCGTGGCCCTGATCAAGAGCCATGGACGCGATAATTCTCGGCAGGGCGAACGGAATCGGGTAGAGCCCGGCCTCCCTCCTCCGGCCGGTCGCCCCATGGACCTTTCCGTCTTCCTCGCCGTCATCGCCGCCGCCGCGATGCATGCCGGCTGGAACGCGGTGCTGAAAATCCGGCTCGATCCGTTTCTCGCCGTGGTGCTGGTCAATGCCGCCTGCGGCGTGCTCGCCCTGCCGGTGGCGCTGCATCTCGGTCCGCCGGCGGCGCATGTGTGGCCGTGGATCGCCGCCTCGGTCGCCATCCATCTCGTCTATTACCTCACGCTCTCCGGCGCCTATCGCCGCGCCGATATGGGGCAGGTCTACCCGCTGGCGCGCGGCAGCGCGCCGCTGCTCACCACCGTGCTCTCGGTGACGCTGGTAGGCGAGGCGGTGGATGCGCAGGGCTTTCTCGGGGTCGGGCTACTGGCGCTCGGCATCCTGTCCCTCGCCTGGCCGCGCGCCGGCATCGCCGCCATCGACCGCACCGCGCTGCGCCTCGCCCTGATGTGCGGCGTGTCGATCAGCGCCTACACGCTGGTGGACGGGCTCGGCGCCCGCAGCGCCAGTTCGGCGCATGTCTACACCTCCTGGCTGTTCGTCGCCGACAGCCTGGTCATCACCCTGTTCGGCCTCGCCTGGAAGGGGCCGCGCGCGCTGGCGCCGACCCTTTCCTTCCTCGGCCCGGGCCTTGCTGGCGGGGCGATGTCGCTCGCCGCCTACTGGATCTCCATCTGGGCGATGACCAAGGCGCCGATCGGGCTGGTGGCGGCCGTGCGGGAATCGAGCGTGCTGTTCGGCGCGGTGATCGCGGTGGTGGTGCTGCACGAGCCGCTGCGGCGCGAACGCCTCATCGCCGCCGCGCTCATTGTCGCCGGGCTGGTGCTGATCAAGCTGCATTGACGGCCTCGGATTGACCGTCCGCGCGCGCCAGTCGCCCCGCCGGGCCTCCTGTGCTCCATTGCGCCGATGAACGAGAAAGCCGCCCTGCCGATTCGCCCTTCCCTCCCCGCCGATGCCTTTGCCGGGCCGCTCGCGCTGGTCGGTTCCGGTGCGCCGCTCATCATGGTGCTGGGCGGCGCCGGCACGGGGAAGACGACCTTCCTGCACGCGCTGCGCAAGCATGGCGGGGGCAATCAGGCGTTTCTGGCCCCCACCGGCGTCGCGGCGCTGCAACTCGGCGGGCAGACCATCCATTCCTTCTTCGGCCTGCCGCCCCGGTTGATGGACCCCGACCAGGTGCGCCCGCGCTCGCCGAAGCGCACGCTGATGAAGAAGCTGGAACGCCTCGTCATCGACGAGATTTCCATGGTCCGCGCCGATGTGCTCGACGCGGTGGACCGCAGCCTGCGCATTGCCCGCGGCAATCCCGAGCCGTTCGGCGGGGTGCAGGTGGTGCTGGTCGGCGATTTCCTGCAATTGCCGCCGGTCGTGCCGCAGGCCGAACGGGAGATACTCGGCCATCTCGGCTATGAGGGCCCCTTCGCCTTCGATGCCCGCGTGCTGCGCGAGGTGGAGCCGGCGCGGCTGCCCTTCCTGCAGGTCTACCGCCAGACCGACGACACCTTCGTCCAGCATCTGGCGGAACTGCGCACCGGCCGCTTTGTCGGCGATGCCATCGCCGCCATCAACGCCGCCTCGCATCGCGACCACCGCCCCGGGCGCATCCCGGTCGTGCTGGCGCCGACCAATGCGCGGGTGGACGCCTATAACCGGCGCGGCATGGAAGCGCTGTACGACGACGGCCGGCTGTTCGAGGGCAAGAGCGAGGGTGAGTTCGATCTCGCCAATGACCGCCTGCCGGTGCCGGAAACGCTGGCGCTGAAGGTCGGCGCCCGCGTCATGACGGTGCGCAACCATCCCGAGCGGCAATGGGTCAACGGTTCGGTCGGCACCATTACCGGCCTCGCTCCGGACCGCGCCTATGTCCGGCTCGACGGCGGCGGCATCGTCGAGATCGAGCGCACCAGCTGGGAGCGCATCCGCTATGACTGGGACGACGCCACCGGCAAGGTCGCGGCCAAGGTGGTCGGCACCTATACCCAGCTGCCCCTCGTGCCGGCCTGGGCGGTGACAGTCCACAAGGCGCAGGGACTGACGCTGGAGGATGTGCGGATCGACTTCGACGCCGGCGCCTTCGCCGCCGGCCAGGCCTATGTCGCCCTTTCGCGCGCCCGCTCGCTGGAAGGGCTGTCGCTGGCCCGGCCGCTGCGCGCCTCCGACATCCGCATCGACCGCCGCGTCGCCGCCTTCACCGCCGCGTTCGAGGGCAATGGCAATCTGATGACCGCCGCGCGCGGGCTGGATGACGACTGACCCTTTACATATTCCTACATGGTCGATAGATTACTCTCCGACTGGAGAGTGACCATGAGCCAGACCGGCCTCCGCCGCACCCGCGACAAGCTGCTATTCGCCTTGGCCTATGGCGCCGTCATCGCCGCCGTGCTGTTCCTGCATCCCGTGCCGGAAACGCGCGACGCGGGCAAGCTTGCCGCCAATGTCGAGACGGGCGCCGCTGCGCGCTGACCGCCGGCACGGCACTGGCCGAATCGGCGCCGGTCGCTCATTTTGCCGGCAAGGACGGCGGTGCCCGGCTCCGCCCGCCCTTCCATCCAACCCCGGGGGCGGCGACATGACGAAGCGGACATGCTGACCAACAAGGGCAAATACGGCCTGAAGGCGATGCTCTATCTCGCCCGGCTCGAACCGGGCGCGAGCGCGATGGGGCAGGAGATCGCCACCGCCAACCACATCCCGAAGAAATTCCTCGACGCCATTCTGCTTGAACTGCGCAACGCCGGCATGCTGCGCTCCAAGAAGGGGCCGGGTGGCGGCTATGCGCTGGCCAAGACCCCGCGCGAGATCCGCATCGGCCATATCATCCGCGTGCTCGACGGCCCGCTGGCCCCGCTCAGCTGCGCCAGCAAGAGCGCCTATGTGGCCTGCGACGACTGCGAGGACCTCGCCACCTGCTCGGTGCGCATCACCATGAGCAAGGTACGCGACGCCATGTCCGATATTCTCGACGGCATGTCGCTGCACGACATGGTCATCTTCTCCCACGCCCCCAATGCCGACCTGATGTACAGCATCTGAGCGGAGGCGGCCTCCGGTCGCATTGCACTCACACCGGTCATCCCGGCCGAAGCGAAGCGCAGAGCCGCCATCGCGCCCCGAACAGCCTTCACGTCACGCGATCCCGGAGAGGACCTGACGGTCCTTCCGGGATGACGGCTGTCGGATGACGAACAAGTCGCGCTCAGAAGAACGCCTGATGCCCGGTGATAGCCCGGCCGAGGATCAGCGCGTGGATGTCGTGCGTGCCCTCATAGGTGTTCACCGTTTCCAGGTTCACCATGTGGCGCATGACCGGGAACTCGCCGGAAATGCCGTTGCCGCCATGCATGTCGCGGGCGGCGCGGGCGATGTCGAGCGCCTTGCCGCAATTGTTGCGCTTGAGCATGGAGATGGTCTCCACCGGCAGCTGTCCGGCGTCGAACAGCCGGCCCGCGCGCAGGGCGAGTTGCAGGCCGAGCGTGATCTCGGTCGCCATGTCGGCGAGCTTCTTCTGGATCAGCTGCGTCGCCGCCAGCGGCTTGCCGAACTGCTTGCGGTCAAGCGTGTACTGGCGCGCGGCGCTGTAGCAGGCTTCCGCCGCCCCCATCGTGCCCCAGCCAATGCCGAAGCGGGCGCGGTTGAGGCAGCCGAAGGGGCCCTTCAGGCCGGAAACGTTCGGCAGCAGGTTCTCTTCCGGCAATTCGACCCCATCCAGCACGATCTCGCCGGTGATGGAGGCGCGCAGCGAAAGCTTGTGCTCGATCTTCGGGGTGGTGAACCCCTTCATGCCGCGCTCCACCAGGAAGCCGCGAATCTCGTCGCCATGGGCGGCGGACTTGGCCCACACCACCGCGACATCGGCGATCGGCGAATTGGTGATCCACATCTTGGCGCCGGAGAGGCGGTAGCCGCCGTCGATCTTCTCGGCGCGGGTGCGCATGCCGGCGGGGTCGGAGCCGGCATCCGGCTCGGTCAGGCCGAAGCAGCCGACAAGTTCGCCCGTGGCGAGCTTCGGCAGGAATTTTCGCTTCTGCTCCTCGCTGCCATAGGCGTTGATGGGGTGCATCACCAGCGAGGACTGCACGCTCATCGCCGAGCGGTAGCCCGAATCGACCCGCTCCACCTCGCGCGCCACCAGCCCGTAGGAGACATAGCCGAGACCCGCCCCGCCATATTCCTCGGGGATCGTGGGGCCGAGCAGGCCGAGCGCGCCCATCTCGCTCATGATCTCGCGATCGAAGCGCTCCTCCATATAGGCGGCGGTCACGCGCGGCTGCAGCTTTTCCTGCGCATAGTCGCGCGCCGTATCGCGCACCAGGCGTTCTTCCTCGGTCAGCTGCGCATCGAAATCGACCGGATCGGCCCAGTCGAAGGAAACCTTGGCGGCGGACGGCGCGGCACTCATGCGACTTCTCCCGGACGTACCGGCACCCGAGGCCGGCCGCCTCTCTTACAACGTCGTGCGGCGCTGTGCATCCGCCCTTCGACGGAAGGCGCGATCCCGTGAATGACGCTAGGGAATACGACTTAGGTCGGGGGGTGGGGTACGATTGCGCAATAGTGGGACACGTGTTTCAGTTGTGAAATCGGACCGTCGCGATGACGCAATAGGCCGGCCCAAACAATGGGCACGGATCGCGCGGTTCATGAGAGGGGAATTCAGAGATGCCGGCTTTTCCTGCCAAGGCAGCCCTTGCGGCTGCAATGCTCGTGGCGCTGTGCGCGCCGTCCTACGCCGCCAAGACGCTGGTCTATTGCTCCGAAGGGAGCCCGGAGAACTTCACCCCCGCCCTGAACACCACCGGCACCAGCTTCGACGCCGCCCGCCCGGTATACAACCAGCTCGTCGAGTTCGAGCGTGGCACGACCAAGGTCGTTCCCTCCCTCGCCGAGAGCTGGACGGTGAGCGACGACGGGAAGGAAATCACCTTCAAGCTGCGCAAGGGCGTGAAGTTTCATTCCGGCGTGAACGGCTTCACCCCGACCCGCGATTTCAACGCGGACGACGTGCTGTTCTCGTTCGAGCGCCAGTGGAAGCCGGAAAACCCGTACCACAAGGTCACCGGCGGCGCGTATGACTACTTCAACGACATGAGCATGCCCGATCTGCTCAAGTCGATCGACAAGGTGGACGATTACACCGTCAAATTCGTGCTCACCGAGCCGAATTCGCCGATGCTGGCGAATCTCGCCATGGATTTCGGCACCATCACCTCGAAGGAATATGCCGACTTCCTGCTCAAGAAGGGCACGCCCGAGCAGTATGACCAGATTCCGGTCGGCACCGGCCCGTTCTCCTTCGTCAACTACCAGAAGGACGCGGTGATCCGTTACAAGGCCAACCCGGCCTATTTCGCCGGCAAGCCGGCGCTGGACAATCTCGTCTATGCCATCACCCCGGACCCGACCGCGCGCTACGCCAAGCTGAAGAAGGGCGAGTGCCATGTGATGATCGCGCCGAACCCGGCCGACATCGCCGGCATGAAGACCGATCCGGTGGTCAACCTGATCTCCCAGCCGGGCCTCAACATCGGCTATCTCTCCTTCAACACGCAGAAGCCGCCCTTCGACAAGAAGGAAGTCCGGCAGGCCTTCAACATGGCGATCGACAAGGCCGCCATCATCAAGGACGTGTATCAGGGCGCCGGCCAGGCGGCGATCAACCCGATCCCGCCGACCATCTGGTCCTACAACACCGCGATCAAGGACTACCCCTACGATCCGGAGAAGGCCAAGAAGATGCTGGCCGATGCCGGGGTGAAGACGCCGCTCGACATCGATCTGTGGTGGATGCCGGTGCAGCGCCCCTACAACCCGAACGCCAAGCGCATCGCCGAGATCATGCAGGCGGACCTCGCCAAGATCGGCGTCAACGCCAAGCTCGTCTCCTATGAGTGGGGCGAGTACCGCAAGCGGCTGCAGCAGGGCGAGCACATGACCGGCCAGCTCGGCTGGACCGGCGACAATGGCGACCCGGACAACTTCTTCTTCCTGCTCGGCTGCGCCGCGGCCCGCCCGGGCGGCCAGAACCTGTCCAAATGGTGCAACAAGGACTTCGACGCGCTGATCAACAAGGCGAAGACCATTTCGGACACCGCCGAGCGCACCAAGCTCTATGAGCAGGCGCAGGTGATCGTGAAGGAAGAGGCGCCCTGGTTCACCATCGCCCATTCGGTGGTCTATGAGCCGACCCGCAAGGAAGTGGTGGACTACAAGGTCAGCCCGCTCGGCCGCCACGAATTCTACGGCGTCGATCTGAAGTGACCGGCCGGCCGGGGCCGCAAGCCCCGGCATGCCCCGCCTCCCGGACGCGGCCCGCCGCGTTCGGGGACACTCCGCCCGCTGAGACGTCGCGCCGCCCTGCGCTCCCCGGAGTGCCGCCGCGCGGCGTCCGGGACGACGGCGCCTTTCCGGGAAAGGCCCGACCCATGGGTACGCCCCCCACATGCTGAAACTCATCCTCCGACGCGTCGCGCTGACCGTGCCGACTTTCGTGGCGCTGATGTTCGTCACCTTCGTCGCCGTGCGCCTCGTGCCCGGCGACCCCATCGAGGCGCGCACCGGCGAGCGCGGCATCGCCCCGGAGCGGCTGGCGGCGCTGCGCCACGAGCTCGGCCTCGACCAGCCGGTGTGGAAGCAGTTCCTCGATTACGTCTACGCCCTGCTGCACGGCGATTTCGGCGTCTCCATCGTCACCAAGACGCCGGTGCTGCACGAATTCCTCATCCTGTTCCCGGCGACGCTGGAACTCGCGCTCTGCGCCCTCGTCTTCGCCGTGGTGCTCGGCGTGCCCGCCGGCGTGCTGGCGGCGGTGCGGCGTGGCTCGGTGCTGGACCATTCGGTCATGGCGGTGGCGCTGGCGGGCTATTCCATGCCCATTTTCTGGTGGGGCCTGCTGCTCATCATGTTCATGTCGGAATATCTGGGCCTGACCCCGGTCTCCGGCCGCATGGACCTCATCAACTATTATTTCGAGCCCGTGACCGGCTTCATGCTGATCGACAGCCTGCTGTCGGGCGAGGACGGCGCCTTCAGCGCGGCGGTGGCGCATCTCATCCTGCCCACCATCGTGCTCGGCACCATTCCGCTGGCGGTGATCGCGCGCATGACGCGCTCCTCCATGCTGGAGGTGCTCGGCGAGGATTATGTGCGCACCGCCCGCGCCAAGGGCCTCTCGCCGCTGCGTGTGGTCGGGCTGCACGCGCTGCGCAACGCGCTGATCCCCGTCGTCACCGTGGTCGGGCTGCAGACCGGCACGCTGCTCGCCGGCGCGGTGCTCACCGAGACCATCTTCGCCTGGCCGGGCGTGGGCAAATGGCTGATCGAATCGATCTCCCGCCGCGACTATCCGGCGCTGCAGGGCGGCATCATGCTGATCTCCGCCATCGTCATCCTCGTCAATCTCATCGTCGACATGCTCTATGTCGCGATCAACCCGAGGATCCGGCATGGCTGAGGAAAACGCCATCGACGATCCGATGCCGACCGCGCCCGAGCGGCTGCTCGTCAGCGATTCCGGCCTCAGCCTCAGCGCCGCCGCCGTAGCGGAGGTGGAGCCGGTGGGCGCCGAGCCCTCGCCGCTGCGGGCCTTCTGGTCCGCCTTCAGCGAGAATCGCGGCGCCGTTCTCGGCCTCGCCGTCGTCGTGTTCATCACCCTGCTGGCGCTGTTCGCGCCCTTCGTGGCGCCGCATTCGCCGATCGAGCAGTTCCGCCAGAGCGTGCTGCTGCCCCCGGTCTGGGCCGGCGGCAACTGGACCTTCCCGTTCGGCACGGATGCGGTGGGGCGCGACGTGCTCTCCCGCCTGATCTATGGCGCGCGCATCTCGCTCGGCATCGGCCTGTCGGTGATGGTCGTCTCGGTGGCGCTCGGCATCGTGCTCGGCCTCGCGAGCGCCTTCCTGCGCGGCCTCGTCGAGGTGGTGATCATGCGCGTCATGGACATGGTGGTGGCGATCCCCAGTCTCGTGCTCGCCATCCTCATCGTCGCCGTGCTCGGCCCCAGCCTCACCAACACCATCGTGGCGGTGACGGTGGTGTATCTGCCGCGCTATGTGCGCCTCGTGCGTGCCGCGGCGCTGGCGGAACTGTCGAAGGAATATGTCGTCGCCGCGCAGGTGGCCGGCGTCGGCCGGCTGCGGCTGATGTTCGTCACCGTGCTGCCGAACTGCCTCGCCCCGCTCATCGTGCAGGCCGCGCTCGGCATTTCCGACGCCATTCTGGAAGCGGCGGCGCTCGGCTTCCTCGGCCTCGGCGCACAGCCGCCGACGCCGGAATGGGGCGCCATGCTGGCCGATGCGCGCGAATTCATCCGCTCCGCCCCGTGGATCGTGACCCTGCCCGGCCTCGCCATTCTCGTCACCGTGGTCGCCATCAACCTGATGGGCGACGGCCTGCGCGACGCGCTCGACCCGAAGCTGAGGCGCAGCTGATGTCCCTGCTCTCCATCCGCAATCTCTCCGTCACCTTCGCCACCGGGCGCGGGCCGTTCCGCGCCGTGGACAAGGTGGACCTCGATGTCGCCCCGGGCGAACTCGTCGCCATTGTCGGCGAATCCGGTTCCGGCAAGTCGGTGGCGATGCTGGCGGTGATGGGGCTCCTGCCTTGGATCGCCACCGTCACCGCCGACCGGATGATGTTCGACGGGCGCGACCTGCTCGCTCTCTCCGCCCGCGAGCGGCGCAAGATCATCGGGCGCGACCTCGCCATGATCTTCCAGGAGCCGATGTCGAGCCTCAACCCGTGCTTCACCGTGGGCTTCCAGATCCGCGAAGCCATGGCCGCGCATCTCGATCTCTCCCGCGCCCAGCGTCAGGCGCGCGCGGTGGAATTGCTCGAACTCGTCGGCATTCCCGAGCCGGAGCGGCGGCTCAAGGCGTTTCCGCACCAGCTGTCCGGAGGCATGAGCCAGCGGGTGATGATCGCCATGGCGCTCGCCTGCAACCCCAAGCTCATCATCGCCGACGAGCCCACCACCGCGCTCGATGTCACCATCCAGGCGCAGATTCTCGATCTGCTGCTGAAGCTGCAGAAGGAGAGCGGCGTCGGCCTCGTGCTCATCACCCATGATATGGGCGTGGTGGCGGAGACGGCGCAGCGCGTCTGTGTGCATTATGCCGGCCAGCAGGTGGAGATGCAGGACACGCGCGGCCTGTTCCGCGACCCGCACCATCCCTACACCGCCGCGCTGCTGGCGGCGCTGCCGGAGCGGGCGCAGGGCCGGCTGCTGCCTTCCATTCCCGGCATCGTGCCGGGGCTGGCGGACCGGCCGGCGGGCTGCCTGTTCTCGCCGCGCTGCCGCTTCGCCACCGAGACCTGCCGCACCGTGCCGCCGCCGCGGGCGGGGGCGGAACTCGGCCTCGCCCTCTGCCACACGCCGCTCATTGCCGGTGTGCCCCAGCGCCGGGAGTTCGCGGCATGAACGCGCCCCTGTCCCACGCCACCCCGCCGGCCGACGCGGTGATGGAAGCCATCGATCTCGCCCAGAGCTACGAGGTCTCGCGCGGCATATTCGCCGCATCCGCCACCGTGAAGGCGGTGGCCGGCATCAGCTTCCGCCTCGCCGCGCGCTCCACCCTGGCGGTGGTGGGCGAATCCGGTTCCGGCAAATCGACGCTGGCCCGCATGCTCACGCTGATCGAGCGGCCGGGCCAGGGCTCGCTGCGGCTCGACGATGTCGATGTCGCGGAGGCGGATGCGCGCACGCTGCGGCGCTACCGCGGCGAGGTGCAGATGGTGTTCCAGAATCCGTTCGGCTCGCTCAACCCGCGCCAGACCATCGGCAAGGCGATCGAGGAGCCGCTGCTGGTCAACACGTCGCTTTCCGCCGCCGAGCGCCGCGCGCGGGCGCTGGACATGATGACCCGCGTCGGGCTGCGGCCCGAACATCACGGCCGCTACCCGCATATGTTTTCCGGCGGCCAGCGCCAGCGCATCGCCATCGCCCGCGCGCTGGTGCTGCGGCCGAAAATCCTGGTGCTGGACGAGCCGGTCTCCGCGCTCGACGTGTCGGTGCGGGCCCAGGTGCTGAACCTCTTGGTGGAGCTGCAGGAACAGCTCGGCGTCGCCTATGTCTTCGTCAGCCATGATCTCGGCGTGGTGCGGCACATGGCGGACGAGGTGCTGGTGATGTATCTCGGCCGCGCCGTCGAGCACGGCCCGCGCGACGCCATTTTCGACGCGCCGCTGCACCCCTATACGCGCGCGCTGCTCTCGGCCACGCCGGTCGCGGACCCGGAAGCGAAGAAGGAGCGCATCGTGCTGGAGGGCGAATTGCCCTCGCCCTTCAACCCGCCACGCGGCTGCCCCTTCAACCCGCGCTGCCCGCTGGTGGTGGAGCGCTGCCGGGTGGAGATGCCGCCGCTGGCCGCCAAGGGCGCGCAGCGCGTGGCCTGCTGGGTCACCGGCGCCGACGCGCCGGCCGCCAGCCCCTCCCTCACCTGAGGCTGAACAGCACCGGGACGGTGAAGGTGATGGTGCTGCCGGCGACTTCCGGCGGCGGGGGCGGTACCGGGGAGGCGCGGCGCACCATGGCCACCGCCTCCTCATCGAAGCGCGGATTGCCGGACGAGCCCGCCAGCCGCGCCGAGAGCACCTGCCCCGCCCGGTTGATCGAGAACGCCACCCGCGCCTTGCCGCTGGCGCTCTCCCCACCGGGATAGCGCTTGTGCCGGTTGAGATGCGCCATCAGCCGCGTGCGCCAATTGGCCGGCACCCGGCTGTTGGAGGTCGCCGCGCCCGCCGTCGGGGCGGCGATGCGCTCGGAATTCTGCGCGTCGATCGCCGGCGCGGCCGAGGTGCGCGGCGCGGGGGGAAGATCGCTCTTCTTCTCCTTCTTCGGCTTCGGCTTGGGCTTCGGCTGCTCCTTGGGCGGCTCCGGCTTTTCCTCCGGCGGGGGAATTTCCTGCACCAGCGGCGGGGGCGGCGGCAGCGGCACCTCGATATCCTTGGCCGGGCTTTCCGCGACCTCGGGTATCGGCTCTTCCGGCGGCAGCGGCTCGGGCGGCGGGGTGTCCTCCACCTCCTCGGCCAGCGGGTCGGGCGGGGTCTCTTCCTCCACCTTCTCCTGCGCCTCGACCATTTGCGGGCCGGGCGGCAGCTCGGTCGGCTCGGCCGCCGGCGCCACCGGCATTTCCGCCAGCTCGATCATGATCGCCGCCGGCTCCTCGGTCATGACGACCGGGGGATCGGTCAGCATGTAGCCGAGCGCGCCGCCATGCAGGACCAGCACCACGGCGCCGCAGCCGAGCCACAGCCCGGCCTCGCGCAGGCGATGCCCGCCACCGCCCCGGACCAGCAGCAGGCTCATGGCACTGGCGCTCCAGATGCGGGCGCTCCGGGCGCGGGCACGGCGGGTGCGGCCGGGGCCGGCAGAGGCGCGGTGCCGGGCGCGGTCCCGGTGGCGGGCGCGGGCGCGGCGGCAGCCGGTTGGCCCGTCATCTCGATGCCGACCAGCGCGATCTTGAGATAGCCGGCGGCGCGCAACAGGTTCATCACCTCCATCAGCGCGCCATAGTCGACGGTCTTGTCGGCGCGCAGGAAGATGCGGGTGTCGCGCTTGCCCTCGGTGGTCCGGTCCAGCGTCGCCCCCAGCGTCTCGCGCGCCACATCGTCATTGCCGATGGCGAGCACGAGGTCGCTCTTGACGGTGAGATAGACCGGCTTGTCCGGGCGCGGCTGCACCTGCGCGTTCGAGGCCGGCAAATCCACCGCCACATCGACGGTGGAAAGCGGCGCCGCCACCATGAAGATGATCAGCAGCACCAGAATCACGTCGATGAACGGGGTGACGTTGATCTCGTGGTTCTCGACCAGATCGTCGCTCTCGGTGCTCTGCAGCTTGGCGCCCATGGCGGCTCACTCCGCCGCCGCGCGCACGCGCTGCGGGGCGGCGCGGGCGGCGTCGCGGCGGTCGAGATCGCGCGAGAGCAGCCGCAGCACTTCGGCCGAGGCATCGCCCATCAGCACGCGATAGCCCGACACCTGGCGCGAGAAATGATTGTAGATCACCACCGCCGGAATGGCGGCGACGAGGCCGATGGCGGTGGCGAGCAGCGCCTCGGCGATGCCGGGCGCCACCACGGCGAGATTGGTGGTCTGCGCCTTCGAGATGCCGATGAACGAGTTCATGATGCCCCACACCGTGCCGAACAGGCCGACGAAGGGCGCGGTGGCGCCGATGGTGGCGAGAAGGCCAGTGCCACGGGTGATCGCCCGCCCGGCCGCCACCTCGATGCGGGTGAGCGAGATCGACACGCGCTCCTTGATGCCGTCGGCCGGCAAGGGGCCGGAGCGCTTCAGTTCCAGATCGGTGGCGCGCAGCATCGCCCCGGCCGGCCCGCGCGGATCGACGCGGCGTGCCTCCTCCAGCGTGGCGCTGGCGAGATAGCCCTTCAGCGCCCGCCGCAGCCGGCCCTTGGCGACGGCGAGTTCCATCGTCTTGGCCAGCCACACCGTCCAGGTCACGACCGAGGCGAAGGCAAGGCCGATCATCACCGCCTTCACCACCCAGTCCGCCGCCATGAACATGCCCCAGGGGGACAGGTCATGCGGGAGTTGGGCGGCGACGCTGGCATCTTCGCCCGCCTCGGGCGTAACGCCCGCCGCCGGGTCGGCTGCCGCATCTGCGGTGGCAGGAACGGCGGCAGAGGGAGCGTCAGCGGGCGCGGCAATGGGTGCGGCCTCGCCGGCCGGCGGCGGCACAGCGGCGCCGCCGGTGGCCGGAGCCGTGGTGCCGGAAGCCGGCGGCACCAGCGGATCAAACGCCGGGGCAGAGGGTGTGGTCGCCGCCGGCGGCGCGGAGAGGGCGGGCGACGCCGGTGCCGTTTCCTGCGCCCACGCCCCTACCGGGCCGGCGACCAGCAGCGCCAGCGCCAGAACGAGGTTCAGCGCGCGGCGCAGGGCGGTGGTCTTGGGTGTCGTCGGCATGGCTTCCCGAAGCTCCGGTCTTCCCCGGCGCTCCAGCCCACAGGCGGAGATGTCCACGGGGACGTCCTCAGTCCCGGCTTCCATAAACCTGCGACGACTAGGTCGACAACACAAAATCCTTCACAAATACAAATGTAGAACCCTTCAAAACTGGAGTTAAGCAGGATTGTACAATTTTACATTATTCTAGACTAAGATTTCAGCCCACCGAGACACCGATCACCTTGCCGGGATTGAGCGTGCCGGCGGGGTCGAGCGCGTCTTTGACCCGGTGCATCAGGTCGAGCGCCACGGGGTCGGCGTAACGCACCAGTTCCTCGCGCTTCAAAAGGCCGATGCCGTGCTCGGCGGCGATGGAGCCGTCCATATCGTCGACGATGTCGTGGACGATGCGGTTGAACCGCTCCCACAGCGCCAGGAAGGCGGCCTTTTCCATGCCCACGGGCTGGCTGAGGTTGAAATGGATATTGCCGTCGCCGACATGGCCGAACGGGCACGGGCGCAGTCCCGGCAGCGCCGCGAGGCAGGCGGGCAGCGCGCGCTCCAGAAATTCCGGCACGCGCGAGACCGGCACCGAGACATCGTGCTTGATCGAGCCGCCCTCATGCTTCTGCGCTTCCGACATGTCCTCGCGCAGCCGCCACATATTGGCCGCCTGCGCCTCGCTGGTGGCGATGGCGGCATCCAGCACCTCGCCCGCCTCCATGGCGGCGCCGAGGCCCCCCTCCATCAGCGCGGCGAGGTCGAAGGCGCGGGTGGGCGAGGAAAGCTCCGCCAGCACGTACCAGTCATAGGTCTCGCGCAGCGGGCGCACAGTGCCTGGCATGTGTTTCAGCACCGTCTCCACCCCGAAGGCGGCCATCAGCTCGAAGGTCGTGAGCGCGTCGCCTGCCTCCCCACGCAGCCGCTTGAGCAGAGCGAGCGCGGCGGCCGGATCCGGCACGGCGAGGAAGGCGGTGGCGCGCTGCGCCGGCTGCGGGAACAGCTTCAGCACGGCAGCGGTGATGATGCCGAGCGTGCCCTCGCTGCCGAGGAAAAGCTGCTTGAGGTCGTAGCCCGCATTGTTCTTGCGCAGCCGCTTCAGCCCGTTCCACACTCGCCCGTCGGCCAGCACCACTTCCAGCCCCAGCGCCAGCTCGCGCGCATTGCCATAGCGCAGCACGGCGGTGCCGCCAGCATTGGAAGCGAGGTTGCCGCCGATGCGGCAGGAGCCCTGCGAGGCGATGTGCAGCGGGAACAGGCAGCCGACCTCCTCCGCTGCCGCATGCACCTTGTCGAGAATGCAACCGGCTTCCACCGTCATCGTCATGTCGACAGGATCGACGGCGCGGATGCGGTCCAGCCGGGAGAGGGAGAGAAGCATCTGGCCGAAGGGCATCTGCCCGCCCACCAGCCCGGTATTGCCACCCTGCGGCACCAGCGGCACACCGGCCCGCGCGCAGGTCTCGACCACGAACGCCACCTCTTCGGTAGACCCGGGCCGCAGCACCGCCGGCGCCTCGCCCTTATACAGCCCGCGCTCCTCGTGCAGATAGGGCGCCATGTCGGCCGGATCGGTGAGCACATGCGCGGCGCCGATGCGCTGGGCGAGGGTGGCGAGCAGGGGGGAGAGGGGGGACATGGAGAACCCTGGAGCTAGCGGGAGGCGTCGATGACATGGACATGGCCGGCGTTACCATAATCGAGAATGGCACGGTCGGCGGTAAGCAGTGGAAAACCCAGATGCCGCGCCGTGGCGATGATCAGCCGGTCGGCGGGATCGGCATGCAGCGTGCCGGGCAGGCGCACACTGTCGACGGCGATGGCCGGCTCCAGCGCCGCCAGCCGCAGCGCCGGCAGGGCCAGAACCGTTTCCAGCCACGCGCCCACATCGTCGGCCAGCGCCAGCCGGCCCTTATGCACCAGCATGGCGATTTCCCACGGGGTGATGGCGGAGACGAACACGCCGCTAGCTTGCCCCGCTTCATCAATGGCCGCGCGCGCCTGCCCGCCGAGGCGGGCGTCATCGTCCAGCGCCCAGATCAGCACATGCGTGTCGAGAAGGATCACGAAGCGGCGGCCCAGTCGCCCGCTTCCGACACCGGCGCGAACGGATCGTCATAGCGGGTGACCACCCCGCGAGAAGCACCGATCAGCGACCGCGCCGGCGAGGCGGGGACCGGGCTCAGCACCGCCACCGGCTTGCCCCGGCGGGTAATGGTCACCGGCTCGCCGGTCTCGTTCATCTCATCGATCAGGCGCAGGCATTCGGCCTTGAACTGCGCGGCCGGGACGATCCTTGCGCTCATGAGCCTGCCTCCTGAAACATGTACATGATTTATGTACATCATAACCCCGTAATGGCAAGTCGCGCACCCGCCCGGTGCGACGCTCATCGCGGACATGGCTCCATTGTCGCCCCGGCGCGCCCCACCCCTTGCCCCCGCGCGGCTTTCCCCCTATCCCCGCGCCATGGCGCCTCCTCTTCTTCTGCTTCAAGATACCAAGCTCACCTTTGGCGGCACGCCGCTGCTGGAGGGGGCGGAGCTTTCCGTTTCCGCCGGCGAGCGCGTCGGCCTTGTCGGCCGCAACGGCTCGGGCAAATCCACCCTGCTGAAAATCGCCGCCGGCCTCGTCGCGGCCGATAGCGGCGCGCGCTTCGTGCAGCCCGGCGCGACGGTGCGCTATCTGCCGCAGGAGCCGGACCTCTCCGGCTTCGAGACCACGCTGGCCTATGTCGAGGCCGGCATGGGGCCGGGCGATGCGGAGTACCGGGCGCAATATCTGCTCGGCGAACTCGGCCTCACCGGCACCGAGCACCCGGCCAATCTCTCCGGCGGCGAGGCCCGCCGCGCCGCGCTTGCCCGCGTGCTGGCGCCGGAGCCGGACATTCTGCTGCTCGACGAGCCGACCAACCATCTCGACCTGCCGGCCATCGAATGGCTGGAAGCGGAGATCGCCTCGCTGCGCTCCGCCCTCGTGCTCATCAGCCATGACCGCCGCTTCCTGCAGGACCTCACCCGCGCCACCGTCTGGCTCGACCGGGGTCGCACGCGGCGCATGGAGCGCGGCTTCGGCTTCTTCGAGGAATGGCGCGACCAGGTGCTGGAAGAGGAAGAGCGCGACCAGCAGAAGCTCGCCCGCAAGATCGTCGCGGAAGAGCACTGGATGCGCTACGGCGTCACCGCACGGCGCAAGCGCAACGTCCGCCGCGTCGGCGAGCTCGCCGCCCTGCGCGCGCAGTTCCGCGAGCATCGCGGCGCCGTCGGCACCATTTCCGTCACCGCCACCGAGGCGGAAGTCTCCGGCAAGCTGGTGATGGAGGCCGAGCACATCTCCAAGGCCTATGGCGATCGCGTCATCGTGCGCGATCTCTCCATCCGCATCCAGCGCGGCGACCGCATCGGCATTGTCGGGCCCAATGGTGCCGGCAAGACCACGCTGCTGAAGATGCTGACCGGCGAACTGGCCCCGGACACCGGCAAGGCCAAGATGGGCACCAATATCGAGATGGCGACGCTCGACCAGCGCCGCGCCGCGCTCGACCCCAACCGCTCGGTGCGCGAGACGTTGACCGACGGGCGCGGCGACCAGGTGTTCGTCGGCGGCAATCCGCGCCATGTCATCGGCTATATGAAGGACTTCCTGTTCACGCCGGAACAGGCCGGCACCGCCGTCTCCAAGCTGTCAGGCGGCGAGCGCGGGCGGCTCTTGCTGGCCTGCGCGCTGGCGCAGGCGTCCAACCTCATGGTGCTGGACGAGCCGACCAACGACCTCGACCTTGAGACGCTCGACCTCCTGGAAGAGATGATCGACGATTATGCCGGCACGGTGCTGCTGGTGAGCCATGATCGCGACTTCCTCGACCGCACCGTCACCGCCACCATCGCCTATGAGGGCGACGGCCATTGGGAAGTCTATGCCGGCGGCTATTCCGACATGGTGGCCCAGCGCGGCCATGGGGTGAAGGCGAAGGCGGCCGCTGCGGCGGCGAGCGCGAAAGCTACGCCCGCCAAGGCGGGCGCCGCCCCGGCAGCCTCCGGCGCCAAGCGCAAGCTCTCCTTCAAGGAAAAGCACGCGCTGGACCAGCTGCCCAAGCGCATGGCGCAGCTGGAATCCGACATCGCCCGGCTCAACAACACGCTGCACACGCCGAATTTCTACACCCGCGACCCCGCCGGCTTCCAGAAGGCCACCGCCGAGCTGACCAAGGCCCAGGCCGAACTCGCCAAGGCCGAGGAGGAATGGCTGGAGTTGGAAATGCGGCGCGAAGAGCTGGAGGGGTGAACCCTTCTGCGCGTGGGACCTAAGGCCTGCGTGCTTCGAGACGCGGCGCGGCGCTCCTCAGCATGACGAGCGCGTGTTACGGGACCTCAGCCTCCTTCGTCACCTCGGGGTGACGAAGCAAACACTTCGTCATCCTGAGGTGCCCGGCACAGCCGGGCCTCGAAGGACGCACACCCTTCCCGCGCCTGCCCCCGCGCAGGCGTCTTTGTCGAACACGCCCGAACCCGCCATGCCCCGCCTCATCCCCCTCACCTCCCCCGACGACCCGCGCATCGACGCCTATCGCGTCATCAAGGAGCGCGATCTGGTGGGGCGCGGCGGGCGCTTCATCGTCGAGGGGCGCACGGTACTGGATGTCGCGCTCTCGCCCCGCAACCGATTCGCGCTGGAATCGCTGCTGCTGGCGGAAAGCCGGATCGAGGCGCTCGCCCCCCTGCTGGCGCAGGCGCCGCGCGACCTGCCGGTCTACACCGCCAGCCAGGCGATCCTCGACGGCATCACCGGCTTCCACATCCATCGCGGGCTGCTCGGCATTGGGTTGCGCGGCGAGATGCCGTCCATGGCGGCCACCATCGCCGCCCTGCCGCACGAGGCGCTTGTCGTGGTGCCGCTCGGCATCACCAATCACGACAATGTCGGCGGCATCATGCGCAACGCCGCCGCCTTCGGGGCGGATGCGGCGCTGTTCGACTTCGCCTCCTGCGATCCGCTGTACCGCAAGGCGATCCGCGTCTCGGTCGGCGGCAGCCTCATCGTGCCCTTTGCCCGCGAGGGTACGGCCGAAGCGCTGCTCGACCTCCTCGCCGCCGCCGGCTTCGCGATTCTGGCGCTCAGCCCCGCCGGGACAGCGACGCTGGACGAGGTGCGGCCCGCCCGACGCACCGCGCTGCTGCTCGGCGCGGAAGGGCCGGGATTGCCCGATTCCATCCTTTCACGCACCCGCACGATCCGCATTCCCATGCGCGGCGGCTTCGATTCCCTCAATGTCGCGACGACAAGCGGTATCGCACTACACGCGCTTGCCCGTGACCGGTAAACCACGCGTGAGATACGAATCAAGGCTCGACAATTCGGGGGCCGAGGCGCATCTTCAGCTGCACTTCTACAGGCGGCGTGCCGTCTGATTGATCGTCAACTTCCAAAGGCCCGAGGCATGTCCTCGGGCCTTTTTTCTTGGCGCCGCCCGCTTTGGCCGCAGCGCTTTTGCTGGTATGGCGGCAGGTGCGCGGCGTGCCTTTGGCCGGAAGGCGGAACCGCTTAGAGCACGTTCCGATCTGATTGCACCGCAATCAGATCGGTGAAACGTTCTCTATGCATCACTTAGAGACTGATTCACCGATCAGGTTGTTTCAACCTGATCGGATCAGGCTCTAGGCTGGGGAGCCTGAGCGACGCGGCCGGCCCGACGGCCCGAACGGAAGCTGAACGATGCCGGACCACCTCCCCCCTCCCCGCCCTGCCGTCGTCAAGCTCGGCGGCAGCCTTGTCGGCGCCCCCGCCTTGACGCCGCTGCTGGCGACGCTGGCCGGCCGGGGCGCGCCGCTCGTTCTCGTCGCCGGCGGCGGCCCGCTGGCGGATGGCGTGCGCGCGCTGCAGCCGCGCCTCGGCCTGTCCGATGCCGCCTGCCACCGCATGGCGATCCTCGCCATGGAGCAGACTGCCCACGCCTTCGCCGATCTCGCGCCCGGCCTCGCCCTTGCCGCCACGCCGGAGGAGATCGCGCAGGTGCACGCAAAGGGCCGCGCCGCGCTGTGGCTGCCCGCCGCGATGGCGCTGGCCGCCCGCGACCTGCCGGAAAGCTGGGAGCTGACCTCCGACAGCCTCGCCGCCTGGCTCGCCCACGCCCTCGGTGCCACGCGCCTGACGCTGGTGAAGTCGGCCCCCGCCCCCACCGGCAGCGGCCCGGCGGACTGGGCGGCGGCGGGGCTCGTCGATCCGCTGTTTCCCGCCTTCGCCGCCCGCCTCGCCGGCCCGGTCGAGGTGGCCCTGCCGGCGGCGCTCACCGCCGCCTCCGCCCAGAAGGACATCGCCGCATGAGCGCGACCAAGGGACTTTATCCGCGCTGGGCCTGGGCGCTCACCGGCTCCGGCCATTACTTCACCGAATCCATCGCCCTGATCAAAGCGCTGGACGCGGTGGACCTGTTCGTCTCCAAGGCGGCGGACGAGGTGCTGCGCATGTACAAGCAGGACCTGCCCAAGGACACCCGCATCTTCAAGGAGACGACGGCCAGTTCCGCCCCGGTCGGCCGGTTCTATGAGGGCCTGTACCACACGCTCATCGTCTCCCCCGCCTCCTCCAACACGGTGGCGAAAGCGGTGTTCGGCATTTCCGACACGCTGGTGACCAATTGCTTCGCCCAGGCCGGCAAGTGCCGCGTCCACGCGATCGTCTTCGCCTGCGACACCGCGCCTGAGATGATCACCATGGCGCCGAAAGGCCTGGTCTCGGTCTATCCGCGCCGCATCGACCTGGAGAACACCGCCAAGCTGAAGGAATTCGACGACACGGTGGTGGTCGAATCGATCGGCGATCTGGAAGCCGCCATCGCCGCGCGGCGCCTCCACCTCGCGGAAAAGGCCGCCACCTGACATGGCGGAGAACCCCGCCCCGCCCGCCCGGCCGGAAAAGGTCGCCCTCGTCACCGGCTCGCTGGCCGAGCCGCGCCTGACCAAAATCGCCGGGGAGATCGCCGATGCCAGCCTCGCCCCGGTGGTGGTCAATGTCGGGGTGAAGGTCGCGGCGCTGATGACGGCGGAGATCGTGGAGCGCCGGCTGAAACTGCCCGAGGGCACCGACCGCGTGCTGATGCCCGGTCGCTTCCGCGGCGATCTCGACCGGCTGGAGCGCTTCTTCGGCGTGCCCTTCACCCGCGGCCCGGACGAGATGGCCGATTTGCCGGATTATTTCGGCCAGAAGCGCCGGGCGGCCGACCTCTCGCAGCACGATGTGAGCATCTTCGCCGAGATCGTCGACGCCACCGTGCTCAGTGTCGAAGCCCTCGTGGAGCGCGCCCTGTTCCTCAGGGGCGAGGGCGCCGATGTGATCGACCTCGGCTGCCTGCCGGACACGCCCTTCCCGCATCTGGAAGAAGCCATCGCCGCCCTGCACGAACAGGGGCTGAAGGTCAGCGTCGATTCCTTCGATCTCACCGAGCTCACCCGTGCCACCCGCGCCGGCGCGGATTATCTGCTGAGCCTGAACGAAAACACGCTGGACGTGGCCAAGGAAGGCCCCGCCGTCCCCATTCTCGTGCCGGCGACGCAGGGCGATCTCGCTTCGCTCTGCCGCGCGGTGGACGCCTGCCTCGCCTCCGGCCAACCCTTCTTTGCCGACCCGATCCTCGACCCGATCCATTACGGCTACACCGCCTCCGTGGTGCGCTATGCCGAGCTGCGCCGGCGCTACCCGGACATTCCCATCCTCATGGGCATCGGCAATGTCACCGAGCTGACGGATGCGGACACGACCGGCATCAACGCCATCCTCATGGGCATGATCTCGGAACTGCATATCCAGGCCGTGCTGGCGGTTCAGGTGAGCCCGCATTGCCGCACGGCGGTGCGCGAATTCGACCGGGCGCGGCGGGAATACTTCGCCGCCCGCCAGGCCGGCGCGCTGCCGCAAGGCTTCGGCGGCGGGCTGATGGCGCTGCGCGACCGCAAGCCCTATGCCGCCTCGCCCGAGGAGATCACCCGTCTGGCGGGCGAGGTGCGCGACCGCAATTTCCGCATCGATGTCACCGAGGCCGGCATCCACATCTACAATCGCGACGGCCACCATGTGGCCAGCGAGCCCTTTGCGCTGTTTCCCCATCTCGGCGTCGAGGCCGACGGCGCACATGCCTTCTATCTCGGCGTCGAGACCGCGCGGGCGGAAATCGCCTATAAGCTCGGCAAGCGCTACGCGCAGGATGAGGGGCTGAAATGGGGCGCGGCGGGCGATATCGCCGGCAGCCCGGAGGCCGCCCACCGTTTGACATTCAAGGAGGCCGGCACGACCTTGCAGGCCAAAGCCAGCACCAAGGCCGCGCCGAAAGCCGGAGAGACGCCGTGATCCGTGAAGCCATCGTCACCACCCGCTCGCTCAATGGCGAGCCGCACATCGCCCCGATGGGCGCGACGGTGATCGAGGGCGGCTATCTGCTCATGCCCTTCCGCCCCTCGCGCACGCTGGACAATCTCGCCAGCACCCGCATCGCCGTGGTCAATTTCACCGATGATGTGCGCATTTTCGCCAGCTGCGTCGTCGGCCGCCGGCTGAATGTGGATGTGAAAAAGGCGACCTATATCGACTGCCCCCGCCTCGCCGATGCGCTCTCGCATGACGAGGTGACGGTGGAGCGCGCGGAGGACGACCCGCAGCGGCCGAAATTCTTCTGCAAGACCTATCATTCCGAAGGCCATACCCGCTTCGACGGCATGAACCGCGCCAAGGCGGCGGTGCTGGAAGCCGCCGTGCTGGTCAGCCGGCTGAACATGCTGCCGGACGAGAAGGTCGATCAGGAAATGGCCTATCTCGCCATCGCGGTGGAGAAGACCGCCGGGCCGGACGAGTTGGAAGCCTGGGGCTGGATGCTGGAGGCCGTGGCGGAACACCGCCGCCGGCGCGCCTCGTGAGCACGGCCGCGCCTGGCCTGCTGGCCAGCGTCACCGATCTGCACGAAATGGAGCTGGCGCGGGCCGGCGGCGCCGATATCGTCGATCTCAAGCAGCCGGCCTTTGGCGCGCTGGGGGCCTGGAGCACGCAGGCGCTCACCGCCGCCGTGATGCTGTGGAGCGCCTGGGGCGAGCAGCTCGGCGCGGCCGGGCGCCCGGCGCTCAGCGCCACGGTGGGCGACCAGCCCATGGTGCCGGCGCTGGTCCGCGCCGCCGCCGAGCGTGTGGCCGCCACCGGCGTGCCGCTGGTCAAGGTGGGCCTGTTCGTCTCCCCCCATGCCAATGAGTGCATCGAGGCGCTGGCCCCGCTCGCCAGCCGGGTGCGGCTGATCGGCGTGCTGTTCGCCGATGAAGCGCCCGATTTTGCCGTGCTCGCCGCGCTCGGCCGCGCCGGCTTCGCCGGGGTGATGGTCGACACCGCCGACAAGAAGGCGGGGCCGCTGACCGCGCATCTCGACCCGCTCACTCTGGGCCAGTTCGTCGCCGAGGCGCGCCGGCACGGGCTGATGACCGGCCTCGCCGGCTCGCTGCGGCTGGAGGACATCCCGGCGCTGGTCGGTGTCGGGGCGGACTATCTCGGCTTTCGCGGCGCGCTGTGCGAGGGCGGGCGCACCGGCACGCTCGACCCCGTGCGCCTCGGCCAGGTCCACGCCCGCCTGCGCGAACCGAGCGACCATTAGCGCGGCCCTTCGTTCCCCGGAAAGCCGCGCGTTCCACTACCGTCATCCCGGCCGGAGTGCAGCATAGAGCCGGGATCGCTTGCTGGGCGCGGGCGTGGAGACGATCCCGGATCGGTCCTGACGGACCGTCCGGGATGACGGCGAAGCCCGGATGCGTGCGGCATGCGTGCCGCCTTGACTTTACCATCGTGCAGGTTCATTTCCCCGCCCGCCGCGTGTCACCGCGGCGCAATTGGAATCCCCTAACCATGCCCAGCGACAGTACCAGTCGATTGTCCGGCCGGCCGCGGCCGGCGCTGTGATCCGGCATCGGGCCTGACCCGGTTTCGGCTCCCCGCGCCGCCCGCCAAGGGCCGGACAGCGGAAAGAGAGCCGAAATGGACGAACGGACGGAAGACCGCCGCGACGACGCGCTCGTGGATACCGCAGCCCTGGCGGCGGAACTCGCCGAGGAACACCCCGCAGATATCGCCGAAGCGCTGGACGAGCACGAGCCGAGGACCGCCTCGGCCCTGCTCGCCAGCCTGCCGCGCGAGCAGCAGGTGGAGGTGCTGGACGGCCCCGATGTCGATCTCACCAGCGAACTGATCGAGGCGCTGCCGGTCGAGGAGGCGGTGCGCCTCGTCTCCGACATGTCGGCCGACCGCGCGGCGGACCTGTTCCGCTGGATGGACGAGCCCGCCCGCTCGCATCTGTTCGCCCGCCTGCCGCACGAGACGCAGGTCGAGCTGAACAAGCTGCTGGCCTGGCCCGAGCACAGCGCCGGCGGGCTGATGACCACGGAATTCGTCACCGTTCCGTCGAGCTGGACGGTGGGCGAGACACTGCGCCATCTGCGCGAGATCGAACGCACGCGCGAGACCATCTACGCCATCTATGTGCTCGACCCCGCGACGCAGAAGCTGCTCAAGGCGGTGACGCTGCGCCGCCTGATCACCGGCGAGCCCGACGACCCCATTCTCTCCGTCGCGCCCAAGCACGACCCGATCACCGCCGACCCGCTGATGGACCGCGAGGATGTCGCGCGCCTCATCACCAAATACGACCTGCTCGCCGTCCCCGTGGTGGACGCCAACGAGCATGTGCTCGGCATCGTCACCGTCGACGACATGATCGACGCCATCATCGAGGAAGGCACCGAGGACGCGCAGAAATTCGGCGGCATGGAAGCGCTGGACGAGCCCTATATGGAAATCGGCTTCTTCAACATGCTGAAGAAGCGCGGCGGCTGGCTCTCCATCCTGTTCCTCGGCGAAATGCTCACCGCCAACGCCATGCAGCATTTCGAGGATGAGCTGGAGCGCGCCATCGTGCTCACGCTGTTCATCCCGCTGATCATGAGCTCCGGCGGCAATTCCGGCTCGCAGGCGACCTCGCTTATCATCCGCGCGCTGGCGCTGGGCGAGATCAAGCTGAAGGACTGGTGGCGCGTCGCCCTGCGCGAGCTGCCCTCGGGCCTCGTGCTCGGCTCCATGCTCGCCACGCTGGGCGTGACCCGCATCACCGTCTGGCAGCTCGCCGGCTTCCATGATTATGGCGAGCACTGGGTGCTGGTGGCGGCAACGGTGGGCGCAGCGCTGATCGCCATCGTCACCTTCGGCTCGCTGATCGGCTCGATGCTGCCCTTCGTGCTGCGCCGGCTCGGCTTCGACCCCGCCAGCGCCTCGGCGCCCTTTGTCGCCACCTTCGTCGATGTGACGGGACTGGTGATCTATTTCACCGTCGCGCTGGTCATCCTCAAGGGCACGCTGCTGTAAGGCGCACAACGTCATCCCGGCCGAGCGCCGCGAGAGCCGGGATCGTCCTACCTTGCGGAACACGATCCCGGATCGGCCTCTCGGCCGTCCGGGATGACAACCAACGGCCCTTACGCCCGCGCCAGCACCTCGCCCTGCCCGCCGATCAGCGTGTCGCCGACGATGCGGCGGGCATGGGTCCAGCCCTCCAGCCGGGCGGAAAGCTCCGGCACGCGGCGGGCGATGAGGCGCAGCGCCACGAGTTCATGCGTGCCGGTGTCGACGAAGCCGGCCGGCAGTTCCGGCACGGCGTCGACAAAAACAGTGCCGCGCTTCATGCCGCGCCCCATCAGCGGGCCGATGGCGCCGCCGACGCTCACCGTGCCGGCGATCATGTCGGTGGCGAGTCCCTCCCCGGCCTGGCCGGCGATGGTGATCAGCCCGCCGCGCTGGCGCTCGGCCGCGCGCGGGCCGGCATTGCCGCCAATCGCCAGCACCCCGCCGGAAAGCCCGCGCCGCGAACCCGATCCCGCCGCGCCAGCATGCGAGCCGGCATTGCCCGCCAGTTCGATCCGCCCGCCGGACATCTCGCTGCCGAGGAAATCCCCAGCGTCGCCGGCGATGCGCAGCACGCCGCCGCTCAGGCCGCGCCCGGCGAAGGCGCCGACCCGCCCGTCGACGATCAGTTCGCCCTTCGTCATGCCGGCGCCGACACCGTCGAGCCTGATATCGCCGATCTCGATCAGCAGCACGCCGTCGGGCGCGCCCTCGATGAAGAACAGTTCCGCCAGCTTCACGCTGCGCCCGCCATACGGCACCTCAAGGTGCTCCAGCTCGCGCAGCGGCAGCGGGCAGGTGACTTCCGGTGTCAGGCCCGAGAGGTCGACGCGGGCCTCGAAGGGCGCGCGCGGCTTGAGAGAAACCCCGCTCATGCCGTCTCTCCCGCACCCTGCATGATCTCGCGCAGCTTGAAATGGAACGGCCCGAGATTGCCGCCATAATTGCCGGCGTCGATCGCCACCACGCCGGCTTCCGCGCCCAGCGCGCAGACGGCGGTGATGCCCACCTTTGTCGCTTCCGCCACCGCTTCGAAGCTCACCCCGTCAATGACGATCTCCAGCACCGAGCCGACTTCAGGCGGAAGCTGGCTCGGCACCGTGCCGCGCAGCGTCGGGCAATAGGCATCGTTGGAGGAGGCGAACAGGCCCTTATATTTCGAACCGACCTTGGAGCCGGAGCGCACCACACCGCCGGGGAAGGGCAGGATGATGCCCGGCACCTGCACCATGGCCGCCACCGCCGCCTCGGCGGCTTTGAGCGCCTCGCCGCGCGAGCGGGCGAGGATGAGGAAATTGCCGCCGCCGACGCCTTCCACCGAGCCGGTGTCCTCGTCGCAGACGAACTCGCCTTCCATGACCGGCACGCGCCAGAAGCGCTTATCGCCGATCTTCTTGGAAATCTGGTGCCCGTCGCCGAAATAGCGGATGGTTTTCGCCAGCGGCACGCGCTTGCCGCCCTCGATGCCGGCATAGCAGGCCGTGGTCGGGCAGGTCAGCACGCATTGGCCGAGCCGCAGCGGCACTACCTTTTTCAGCGAGCCGAAATCCATCGCGAAGATCAGCAGGGAAACGCCCGGCCGCCCGTCCGGCGTCTCCTCGGGACTGAGCGTGCGCTCGATCCCGGCCTCGCAGCCGCAACCGATAACGGACGTGGCGAAGCCCGTGGTGGTGCGCCCGGCGATCAGCGCCCATTCCGGCGTGTCGGCGGTGACGATGAGCCGCGTGCCCACCATCGGAAAGGCTTCCGCGAAGGTGTCGCGGATCTCGACGCCATTGAGGATCATCGGGCGCCCTCCCGTAACGTCGACAGCACGCCGCAATCTTTCCGCCCTGCTCCCTCTCCCCGACGGGGAGAGGGTTGGGGTGAGGGGCCGGGACGCCCGGACGTGCGGAGCGCGTGCCCCCTCACCCGGCGCTCCGCGCCGACCTCTCCCCCACGGGGAGAGGTGCAAAGTCCGTCGATCCCGCTCACGACGCGCCCCCTTCGCATTTCAGGATGGTCGGGCCGGCGCCGTTGCGCAGTTCGCCGTCGGCAATGCGGAAATGCTGGGCCTTCAGCCCCACCGCCTCGTCGAACCAGCGCTGCATGTCCTTCTCGACCGAGCGGTCGAAATCGGGGCGGGCGACATGGGTGGTGCCCTGCGCCAGTTCCACCACCACGCCGTCCTTCACGATCAGGCGGCCGTTCTTGAACACCATGCGGGTGGTCGAGAACATCGCCTCGCGGTCGGCGTCCTCGGTGTGCACGGCAATGTCGGCCACCGCGCCGGGGCCGA
Source organism: Ancylobacter sp. (assembly GCF_965249975.1). Classification (GTDB taxonomy): domain Bacteria; phylum Pseudomonadota; class Alphaproteobacteria; order Rhizobiales; family Xanthobacteraceae; genus Ancylobacter. Next base: position 33,620 of record NZ_CBDFNE010000014.1, read on the forward strand.
GATGGCCCTTGTCGGTCAGCCCGAGAATGCGGGCCGGCGCGGCGCGGGTGAGGATGGCGATCTCCTCCAGCGTATATTCGCGGGTGATCTGCCCCAGCAGCGTGTGCGCCTGCGCCGCCTTGTTCAGCGTGGCGAGCTGGGCGTTGCGGAAATCGCGGTCCATCAGCAGGCGGATGAGGTGCGGATAGGTGGTGAACGGCCCGCCATTGGGATGGTCGGTGGTGAGGAAGATCCGCCAGGGGTCTTCCACCAGCAGGAACAGCTCCAGCCCGATCGCCCATTGCAGCGCGTTGACGAAGGACTTGTCCTTGTACTCGAACGGCACCACGCCGCAGGCGGCGTCCAGCTCGATATCCATGCCGATGGATTTCTTCGGGCTGGCGAGGGCGCGATTGCGGTACTGCGACATGTAGTCGGCCGAAGCCGTAATGGTCTGGCCAAACATCACCTGCCCGACATCGACGGAGATGTTCGGGTTGGCGTTGACCATTTCCGCGATGCGCGCCGCCGAGGAGGAGAAGCGCCGGTCGCCCTCTGTGCCGTAGGAATGGAACTGCAGATGCGTCAGATGCAGCCGCCGCCCCTCGGTGGCGAGCATGGTGGCAAGCGTCGTGTCGTCATTGCCGGGCACGCCGAGATTGCAGCCATGCAGATGGATCGGGTGCGGAATGCCGAGTTCCGTCACGGCCCGGATCAGCGTGGTCAGCACCTTGCGCGGCGTCACACCGTAATGCGGGTTGGCCTCGTCGAGGTCCATCTTGCGGGCATTGAACTTGAAGGCGTTGATGCCGCCGGGATTGACGATCTTGATGGCAAAGGCCTGCGTCGCCTCGATCATCCAGCCGACATAGGCGTTCACCTGCTCCTGACCGGCCCCGGCGGCCAGCAGGCGCTGGAAATAATCGTCATTGCCCAGCACCAGATAGGCGCCGGTGTCGAGATTGGGGATGTCCGCCATTTCCAGATGCGCGCCGCGCGCATTGGCGCCGACCATGGCCGGCTCGAACACGGTGGTGTAGCCGAGTTCGGCGTAGCGACAGCCGGTGGCGTGGGCGGTGGGCACCGCCCGGCCGCCGCCGCAGCCGCAGAAATTGCCCGGCATTTCGGGGAAGGCCCGCCGGTCTTCCTGCATCAGCAGGCGGGCGAGGTTCATCTTGCCGCCGGCGATATGGCTGTGCAGATCGATGCCGCCAGCCATGACGACGGCGCCGCCAAGCTCGTATTCCGCATCGGCCTTGCGATCGGTGGCGGCGACGATGCGCCCGTCCTCGATCTCGATATCGCGCACGGCGCCGCTGGCGACACCGTTTTCGCCATTGGCCGGGTCGAGCACACGCCCGCCCTTCAGCCGCAGTCTCATTTACCCCTCCGCTATGCGACGCACAGCCTCGGCGACGCTGGGGAGCGTCGCGACGCGCAAGGCGCCGAGCGGCAGGCTTACGATGGAATCCATGCGGAACACCGTGCCGGCGTGGTCGACGCCGGGAGTGCCCACGGGGATCAGAACATCCGGTTCTTTGTCGAATATTGTCTCGGGATGGGCAAGAGCGATGATCTTGCCCGCGAAGGCCGGCGGCGGCTCCGGCCGGAAGGCGGAAATCCACACCAGCACATCGGCATCGGCGAGCGCCGCCTCGGTGGCGAACAGCGTGCCGTCATGCGTGCTCGCCTGCCCGCGCACGGCGGTACGCAGCGGATAGCCCAGCCGCCACAGCAGCAACTGGTTGACGCCGATGAGGTTGTCGCGCCCGCCGAGCGGGAACACGCCGGCCCGTGTGGTGACGTTCAGCCGGTCGACCAGCGCGGTGGCGCGCGCGGCGACGAAATCGCCATCGGCACGTTCCGCCGCGTTCCAGGTCACGACCGCGTAATGGGCGTTGCGCAGATCCTCGGCCAGCGCGGCGAGCGCCTCAGCGCCAATGCCGCCGAAGCTCTCCCCCGGCGGGCGGCGGCCGGACACCAGCGTGCCGAGCGCTTCCAGCGCCGCCACCGGGTCCTCGGTGGCGTGGTGAACGACCTGCGCGCCGGCAAGCTGCCCGCGCGCCTTCTCCCCCGGCGCGCCGCCGAGGAAGACCACGCGGCGGTTGGCGCCGGCGAAGAGCGGCGTCGCGGGAAAGAAGCGCTCGAACAGCCGGCCCCAGGTCGCGCTGGGGTCGTCGCCGACGACGAGCAGCAGGTCGCAACGGTTGCGCACCTCCGCCAGCGTGGTGGAGAGCCAGCCGGTGCGCTGGGCGGCGGCATAGTTCCGGAACAGCCCCTCGGAGGCATAATGATCCAGCACCCCGCCGAAGCGGATGGCGAGATCGACGGCCGCCCCGGCACCGGCCATGTCGACGCCGAGCCCGCCAATCAGCGGCGCACGGGCCGCAGCGAGAATCTGGCGGGCCGCGTCGGCCGCTTCGGTCTCACTGGCGGTCTCACCGGCCACACGCGCCACCGGATCGGCGGTATCCAGACGCCGCAGAAGACGCGCCGCCTCGGGGCAGACCGGGGCCTTCGCCCGCACCTGCCGGCCCTCGACCTCGACGGTCAGGTCGTCGCAGCCGAGCCCGCAGAAGCCGCAGGCCACATTCTCGATCGTCTGAACATCGGCCATTGCTAATTACCTGAAACGTCAGTCGTATTTGATATAGGCGAAACGCAGGTCGCCGCGCGGCGTGCCTTCCAGCGCGCTGTCGGGCTCGGTCCCCGGCTGCCAGCCGACGACCTCTTCGATCTTCGTCGCCAATTGGAAATCCCGCTCGGTAATGCCCTTGGCGTCGTGCGACATCAGCCGCACCTCGACCCAGGCATAGGAAGCGGTGATGTCAGGATGGTGCCAGGCGGCCTCCGCCAGATGGCCGACGGCGTTGATCACCATCAGCGTGCCCTTCCAGCTGGAGGTGCGATAGGTACGCCGAATCCAGCCCTCCTGCAGCTTCCAGTGCGGCAGGCAGGCGGCAAGGCGTTCCTCCACCTCCTTGTCGGTGAAGGTCTTTTTGGGATCCAGCGCCATCCCTGGCGTCCTCCTGGCGGCATGTGCCCGTTCTGCTGCGGGCGTCGGTTAACGATTCGGTAGCACGCAAGCGCGGCATCCGGCAAACCCGGAAATGATCACCGCGCTTGTCCCAGACGGCGTCCGGGCCTTACGATGGCGGACGAGGAAACGCTGGTGAACACCACGACACGCCAATTGCACTCGGCAAACGAGCCCCAGGACCGGGCGACGGTGCGCATCACCGCGCCGGGGCGTCTGCATCTGGGATTCCTGGATCTCGCGGGCACGCTCGGCCGGCGTTTCGGCAGCCTCGGCATCACGCTGGACCGCCCCTCGACCGTCGTGCGCCTGCGCCGCGCGGCCACACTTTCCGCCAGCGGGCCGGATGCCGGCCGCGCCCTTGTCGCCGTTGAGAAAGCGGCCGCCCGCTTCGGCCTCGACACGCGGGTGGAGGTGACGGTCGAAGCGGCGCTGCCACCGCATTCCGGCCTCGGCTCCGGCACCCAGCTCGGCCTCGCCGTGGCGACCGGGCTCTGCCTCATCAACGGGTTGGAGCTTTCCACGCGCGAGGTCGGCGCGGCTTTGGGTCGCGGTGCGCGCTCGGCCATCGGCATCGGCGCCTTCACCGAAGGCGGGGTGATCCTCGACGGCGGCAAGAAGCGCGGGTCGGACGCCCCACCGCCCATCCTCTCGCGCCTGCCCTTTCCCGAGAACTGGCGCATCCTGCTGGTATATGACCACGGCCATCAGGGACTTAGCGGGCCCGAGGAAGTGCAGGCGATGGAAGGGCTGCCGCCCTTCGCCGACACGCTGGCCGGGCACATGGCGCGGCTCGCGGTCATGGTGGCGCTGCCGGCGCTGGCAGAAGGCGATGTGGATTACTTCGCCGCCGCCGTCGGGGAAATGCAGCGACTGCTCGGAGACCACTATGCGAGCGCCCAAGGTGGCCGCTATACAAGTTCATCCGTCGCCGAGGTGATGGAGTGGCTGGAGGCGCGCGGTCTGCGCGGCCTCGGCCAAAGTTCCTGGGGTCCCACGGGTTTCGCCATTGTCGGCAGCCCCGAGGAGGCCGACCAGCTTCTCAGCGAGGCCCGGGTCCGCTTCGGCGACCGGCCCGCTCTGGCTTTCGACTGCGCGCGCGGCAGCAATGCCGGGGCGCGGATCGAATGGCTTGCCTGCGTCGAGCAGTGCTAGCGACGGTTTTGGCGTAACGCCCGCGTCGCTCCCTTCTTCTTCCGCAAGAGAGGCCGCAAGGCCCGATTCTGACCTAGGGAACGCACGCCATGGCGGATATCGCCCCCATCCTCCACATCATCTCGCCGCTTCGCCACGTCAGCCCGTTCGACGTGAACATGGCGGTCGACGCCGGCTACACCACCATCCTCCCCTATTCCGGCGTCACGCTCGACGAGGTCGGCGACCTCACGCAGGACATGATGTTCTCGCGCCATCCCGACGCCGCCCCGCGCACCGGCCTGTTCATCGGCGGCAAGGATGCGGGCCTCGCGCTGGACATGGCGAACAAGGCGAAGAGCGTCCTGTTCCCGCCCTTCGAGATTTCCGTCTTCGTCGATCCCGCCGGCTCTTTCACCACCGCCGCCGCCATGGTGGCCGAGGTGGAGCTGAAGCTGCGCCCGGCCCGGCCGGAAGGTCTCAAGGGCGTGAAGGTGCAGGTCTATGGCGCCACCGGCGTCGTCGGTGGCATTGCCGGGGTGATCGCCGCCCAGGCGGGCGCGGAGGTGACGCTGGTCAGCCACCGCGAAATCGAGGCGGTGGAAGCCAAGGCGCGCGATTTCAAGCAGCGCTTCGGCGTCGACCTCGCCAGCGCCTCCGGCAAGAGCGAGGACGACAAGCGCGCCTTGGTGGCGGAGGCCGAGGTGGTGCTGGCCTGCGGCCGCGCCGGCGTGGAAATTCTCTCCGCCGACGTGCTGGCGGGCGCGCCCCATCTCAAGGTCGCCGCCGATGTCAACGCCGTGCCGCCTTCCGGCATTGCCGGCATCGACGCCCATGCCAATGGCACGCCGCTCGCCCATGGCGCGCTCGGGATCGGCGCCCTGACCATCGGCCATCTCAAATACCGCGTGCAGCATGAACTTCTGCAGCGCATGCGCGTCGCCCCGGCGGCGATGACGATCGGGTTTGAAGATGCCTTCCTGCTCGCGCGATCGCTCACAGCCTGAGGACGCGTTCGATGTCGTCCTTGTCGGCATCGCCGCGCGCGGGCTGGCGGCGAGCGCCCGTCGCGCCGGCCTCAACGCCCTCGTCCTCGACCTGTTCGCGGATGAGGACACGCGTGCGCTGGCCGCACGCAGCCTCCAGCTGTGTCGCCGAGACGGGCTCGCGCTCGACCCGGCCGACCTGTTCATCCAGCTCGCCCGCCATGCCGGGCCGGACACGCCGCTCGTGCTCGGCACCGGCTTCGAGGACGCGCCCGACCTCGTCGCACGGCTCGACGCGCGCTATCGCCTCGCCGCCAGCGGGGCGGAGACCATCGCCGCGCTCAAGGACCCGTTCCGCTTCGCCGAAACTCTCGCCTGTCTCGGCATTCCCCATCCCCGGCTCTTTGCCGGCCCGGCCCCGGACGGTGTTCCGACACTGGAAAAGCGCGTCGGCGGGTCGGGTGGGGGGCATGTCCGCCCGTCGCCACAGGCGCGCGGGCCAGGCTGGTATCTGCAGGAACGGGTGGACGGGCGCGCCGTCTCAGCCCTGCTCCTCGGCAATGGAAAGGCCGCTCGGCTTCTCGCCTTTTCCGAGCAATGGTGCGCACCGGCCGAGGCCGCGCCCTTCCGCTATGGCGGCTGCGCGGGCCCGCTCGCACTGGAACCTCGCCTTGTCGCGGAGATCCACTCCGCGCTGTCCCGCCTCACCGCCAGCGTCGGCCTCAAGGGGATGGCGAGCGCCGATCTCATCATCGGTGCGGGGGCGTGGCATCTCATCGAGATCAACCCGCGGCCCGGCGCAACCCTCGACATCTTCGACGCGCCGCCGCTCCCGCCGCTGCTGCGCCTTCACCTCGACGCCTGCGCGGGCGAACTGCCGGAGCTTCCGCTCCTTGTCCCCGGCGCGGGCGTGGAAGCCCGGGCCGCCGGCCTATTTTACGCACCCGCCGCCATCGAGGTGAGGGAGGCCCTGCCCAACTGGGCGGCGGACCGTCCCGCGCCGGGCACGCGCATCGCGGCGGGAGACCCCGTCTGCACGGTGCTGGCGACCGGACGCGACCTTGCCGAGGCCCGCGCCGTTCTGGCGCGGCGCATGGATCATCTTTCGCGCGCTCTCGGCACGGCCGGCCGCGCTGCTGCGGAGTAACTCTCCCATGTCGACCCCCCTCCAGAACGCGCCGGGCCTGAGCGTGGCCGCATTGTCGGCACCGCTCGTCGAGGACCTGCTGGCCAAGGCCGCCACGCTGCGGCTCACTGTGAGCCAAAGCCCGTGCGGCGCCCGCCTGATCGATGCCGGAATCGCCGCCCGTGGCGGGCTCGAAGCCGGCCGGCGCATCGCCGAAATCTGCCTCGGCGGCCTCGGCTCGGTCAGCCTGTCCACCAGCGGCCGGTTCGCGCGCTGGGGCACGATGGTGACCGTGACCACCACCGATCCGGTCCTCGCCTGCCTCGGCAGCCAGTATGCCGGCTGGAGCCTCGCGGAAGGCGACTTCTTCGCCCTTGGCTCCGGCCCCGCCCGCGCCCTGTGGGCGAAGGAGGCGCTGTTCCAGGAACTCGGCTATCGCGACCGTGCCGATCATGCCTGTCTCGTGCTGGAAGTCGACAAGCTGCCGCCCGACGTGCTGGTGGCGCGCATCGCCGAAGAATGCGGCATCGCGCCGGAAAAGCTCACCCTCATCCTGACCCCCACGTCGAGCCTGGCCGGCACGGTGCAGATCGTCGCCCGTGTGCTGGAAGTGGCGCTGCACAAGACGCACGCGCTACATTTCCCGCTCGACCGTGTGGTGGACGGTATCGGCGCCTCGCCCCTGCCGCCGCCGGCGCCGGACTTCGTCGCCGCCATGGGTCGCACGAATGACGCCACGCTCTATGGCGGCGACGTGCAGCTCTTCGTCACCGGACCGGAGGAAGAGGCCCGCGCGCTGGCGGAAGGCCTGCCCAGTTCGTCCTCGCGCGACCATGGCCGCACCTTCGCGGAAATCTTCACCGCCTATAAGGGCGATTTCTACGCCATGGACCCGATGCTGTTCAGCCCCGCCCGCGTCACCGTGACGGCGCTGGAAACCGGCCGCAGCTTCACCTTCGGCGCCTTCCACGACGACATTCTGGAGCGCTCCTTCGCATGAGCGTGGAACGCTCCGACACGGTCGTCATCTTCACAGAGGATGCCGACTGGCACACGCGCCGGCTGAAGGCGGCGATCGAGCGCGAGGGCTTTCCCGTTCTCGTGCTCTCCCTCAACGACTGCGGCTTCGCTATTGGCGGCACCGCCCACGGGCTGGTGCTGCCGGGTCTCGGCGACGCCCTGCCGGCCGCGGCCTTCGTGCGCCTCATCGCCAAGGGCTCGACCGAGCAGATCACCGCGCGGCTCGGGCTGCTGCACGCGCTCTCCGCGCTGGGGGTGAAGGTGATGAACGACGCCCGCGCCATCGAGCGCTGCGTCGATAAATCCATGACCAGCTTCCTTATCGCCCAGGCCGGCCTGCCGACCCCGCGCAGCTTCGTCGGCGAGGACCGGGCGGCCATGCAGGCGCTGCTCGACGCCGCGCCGGGCGACATGGTGCTCAAGCCGCTGTTCGGCGCGCAGGGGCGCGGCATCCGTCGCCTTTCGCCGCGCGCTCTGCTGCCCGACCCGGAAAAGGTCGGCGGCCTTTACTATCTGCAGGATTTCGTCGCCGCACCCACCGCCGAGAGCTACCAGGACTGGCGGGTCTTCGTCATTGGCGGCACGGTGGCGGGGGCGATGCTCCGCCGCTCGCCGGTGTGGATCACCAATATCCACCAGGGCGCCGTCGGCGTGCCGGCACCGTTCGACGCCCGCGCGCATGACCTCGCCATCCGCGCCACGGCGGCGGTCGGCGCCGATTATGCCGGGGTGGACCTGATCGAGGACGCGCGGGGCCAATTTCAGGTGCTGGAGGTCAATTCCATGCCGGCCTGGAAGGGATTGCAGCAGGCGACGGGGCTCGACATCGCGCGTGCTTTGGCCCGCCATCTCGCCGCGACGCTGGCGGTGACGGTGGCGGCATGAACGCCAACGCCATCGCGGCCGCGTTCCGCGCTGCCTGCCATGCCGAACTCGACGCGCTGAAAGCCGGTAATGTCCACCGCTTCAGCGCCGGTCACGGCATGGAGGTCGCGCATTTCGAGCGCGCGGCCGAAGCGGCGGCGCCCCGCCTCACCGCACCCGGCGCCCGTGTGGGGGAACGGATCGAGAGCGCGGTGGCGGCCTCGTTAGCGGCGACGGGCCTCAACACCAATCTCGGCATCCTCCTGCTCTGCGCGCCGCTGGCGGCGGCGGCGGAGAGGCCCGGCCCGCTGCGGGCGTCTCTCGATTCCGTGCTCGCCGGTCTCGACATCACCGATGCGCAGGCCACCTTCCGCGCCATCGCGGCGGCCAATCCCGGCGGGCTCGGCCGGCACGGGGCGCATGATGTGGCCGCGCCCGCCCGTATCGGCCTTGTCGACGCCATGGCGGAGGCGGCGGGGCGCGACCGGATCGCCCGGCAATATGTCACCGGCTTTGCCGATGTGTTCGAGATCGGCCTCCCTCGCCTCGCCGCCCTCGCCGATGCCGAGCCGGAAGCGCGCACCGAGGCGGTGCATCTTGCCTTCATGGCGGCTTTTACCGACAGCCATATCGCCCGCAAATTCGGCGACGCCGCCGCCGAAGGCGTGCGCCGTGAGGCGGCCTCCATCGCCGAGACCGTCGACTTCCGCGCCCCAGCCGCGAGGCGCCGAGCCCCGCTCCTCGCCTTCGACGTCCGCCTGAAGGCGCGCGGCCTCAACCCCGGCACCAGCGCCGACCTCACCGTGGCGACGCTGTTCGCGCAGGCGCTGCTTAGCCCATGAACGCCGCGATATCCGCCTTGGACAGCCGCCCGTCATGCAGCGCGCTCGCCAGCAGCACGCCGGCGACGCCGAGCCCGGCCAGACGATGAAGGTCGTCCACGTCGCGCACACCGCCCGCCGCATAGACGCGCCGGCCCTCCGCCCGTTCGAGGGTGGCGGCGAGGCGTTCCACGTCCGGCCCCTGCCCGGCGCCGACCCGCGCCAGCGTCATCACGATGACCGACTCCGGCCACAGCGCCGCATTGTCGTGCAGGCCCTCCGGCCCGCGCGGCCCTTCCGGTCCGTAGTCGAGCGACAGCAGACCGGCTCCGGCGGCGAGCGCCGCCTCGGCCTGGGCGCGGTCGGAGAGGCTTTCGCTGCCGATCACCGGCCGGCCGGGCCCCTCGGCGACACGGCGGGCCAGCACCTCGGGAGAGGCCTCCCCCGCATCGACCCACAGGGTGAGCCCGGGATGGCGCCCCGCGAGGGCTTGCAGCTGCGCATCATGCCCCCCGCGCCCGGCGATGGCGTCGAGGTCGGCGATGTAGAGCGTGCGGAAGGCGCCGAGCGCCAGCAGCCCGTCGGCCACGGCCTGCGGGGCGGCGCTGGCGGAGAGTGGCGTTTCGATCGGCCGGTAGGCGTCGCGGGCGCCGCGCCGTGCGTGGACCACCGCACCTCCCATCAGGTCGATCACCGGTATAAGTTCCACCTTCGGCCTTCCTCTCTGGTACGCGGGTAGATGCTGGTCTTTGTCGTTGAAACGGTCACCGGGGGAGGCGCCCTCGGTGCGGAACTCCCGGCCTCGCTGATAGCCGAAGGCGCGCTGATGCGCGACACGCTGATTGGCGACCTCGAAGATCTTCCCGGCGTGCGGGTGGTCACCACCCATGACGCGCGTTTCCCCTCCCCGCCGCGCGGCACCAGCACGGCGCTGCGCCTCGGCGACGATCCCGCCTCGGTGTGGCGGCTGATGGCGCGGGAGGCCGATTGCTGCTGGCCGATCGCGCCTGAAAGCGCGGGCGTGCTCGAACGTCTGGTCCGCGACCTGCGCGCCCAGTGCCGGCGCGTGGTGGCGCCGGAGCCGGAGACCCTTGCGCTCTGCGCCAGCAAGCTGGGAACCGCGCGGGCGCTGGAGCAGGCGGGCGTTAAGGTGGTGCCCACCTGGCCACTCGACGCGCTGCCGGCGGAGGTTCCCGGCCCCTTCGTGGTGAAGCCGGATGACGGCGCTGGCGGGGTTGGGCTGCGCGTCATTGACCACCGCCCGGCGCCGCCCTACCCGCCGGGCCATGTCATCCAGCCCCTGGTGGCGGGCGAGGCGGCGAGCCTCACCTTGCTGTGCCAGAACGGCCGGACCCATGTTCTGACCGCCAACCGCCAGCACATCGCGCATGGCGACGGCACGTTGCGCTTCACCGGCGTCACCGTCGGCGCGTTCCCGGTTGACGAGGCGCTGCGGTCTTTCGGGGAGAGCATTGGCGCGGCATTGCCGGGCCTGCACGGTCTCGTCGGGGTCGACTACATCGCCACAGCGGAAGGCCCGGTGGCGGTCGAAGTCAATCCGCGCCTCACCACCTCTTATGCCGGCCTGCGCCGGTCGCTGGCGGTCAACCCGCTGGCCTTCATGAGCGAATTCATCCGCGACGGCATGGTGCCGGACCTGCCGCACCTGCCGCCCGCCCTCCCCGTCGACATCGTGCCTGAGGAATGACCGTGAAGAGAATTGCCCGCCTGGGATGGGATGTCGGCGGCGCCCATGTGAAGCTCGCCGCCTTCGGGCAGGACGGACGGCTGAAGGCCGTGCGCATCGCGCCCTGCCCGGTATGGAAGGGCGAGGCGGAACTCGCTGCCACGTTGCGCGAACTGCGCGCGGAGTTCGAGCCCGCCGTGCCCTCCGCCGTCACCATGACCGCCGAGGGCGCCGATCTGTGGCCGGACCGCCACGCCGGCGTGGTCGGAACGGTGGGGCTGCTGATGCAGGCGCTGGCGGGCGCGCCGCTGGCGCTGTTCGCCGGGCCGGAAGGCTTCGTGCCGCCCGAGCGCGCGGCCGAGCATGCCGACCGCATCGCCTCGGCCAATTGGTACGCCACCGCCGCCGTGCTGGCGCATCTCCTGCCCGGCGGCGTTCTGGTCGATATCGGCTCGACCACCGCCGACCTCATCCCCTTCGAGGCCGGGCGGGTGACGGCGCGCGGCTTCTCAGATGCCGAACGCCTCGCCAGCAACGAGCTGGTCTATTCCGGCGCCGCCCGTACCCCGGTGATGGCGCTGGCGGCCGAAGCGCCATTCGCGGGCCGCTGGCTGCCGCTGATGGCGGAGCTCTTCGCCACCACGGCGGACATCCACCGCCTCACCGGCGACCTGACCGAGGAGGCTGATCTCTACCCGAGCGCCGATGGCGGGCCGAAGACGGTGGAGGCCAGCGCCCGCCGCCTGCTGCGGATGATCGGGCAGGATTTCGCGGCGCCTCTGCTGCCCAAGGCGAAGGCGCTGGCGCGCCACCTCGCGGAAGCGCAGCTCAGCCGCATCGGCCGCGCCTTCGACTGTGTCGCCTCGGCGCAGGAGAATGCGCCGGAGATGCTGGTTGGCGCCGGCGTCGGCCGTTTCATGGCGCAGCGGCTCGCCGAACGGTGCGACCTGACCTATCTCGACCTTGCCGATGTGCTGACCGACGATCCCACCCTCTCCCGCCAGGCGGCGGACTGCGCCCCGGCCGTGGCCGTCGGCCTGCTCGCCGCCGCACTCGACGCTGCCTGACCCACCGAAGAACCCACGGGAATTCCGCTCATGTCCGACCGCATCTTCCTCCGGGGCGTCGAATTGCACGCCTGGCACGGCCTGCATGAGGAGGAAGCGCGGCTCGGCCAGCGTTTCATCGTCGATATCGACTGGTGGCTCGACGCCGGCGACGCCGCCGCCCACGACAATTACGCCGAGACAGTCGGCTATGAGAAAGTGTTCGAGGTCATCCACGAAGTGTCCTCCAGCCACCGCTTCCACATTCTCGAAGCCTTCGCCCAGGCCATCGCCGAGGCGGTGCTGAGCCGCTATCCCCGGGTGGAGAAGGTGCGGGTGGAACTGCACAAGCCTTCCGCGCCGATCGCCGGTATTTTCCGCGACGCCGGGGTCGAGATCACCCGCCATCGCTAAAGCCAGCGCCACGCCCGCTCCCGGCTTCCGGCGCGCGCCGGAATTGACTACCTCTTGACGTTCAGACCGCTTTCCCGGAGTCGACCATGTCGCGCGATGCTGTGCCCCCGCCTGTCCGTCTCGGCGACTACCGGCCGCCGGACTGGCTCGTCGACACCGTGCATCTCGATGTGCATCTGCACCCGACCGCCGCGCGCATCCGCGCCCGGCTGGCGCTGCGCCCGAACCCGGAGGGACGGGAGGGGGCACCGATCGTACTCGATGGCGACGAGTTGCAGCTGAAGGCGCTCCACCTCGACGGCACGCCGCTCGCCGGCACCGCCTATGTCGTCACCCCGCAGGCGCTGACCCTGCTCGCCCCGCCCCAGCGCGCGCTGACGCTGGAGATCGAGACGGTGGTGAACCCCACCGCCAACACCAAGCTGATGGGCCTCTACCGCTCCAGCGGCACCTATTGCACCCAGTGCGAGGCGGAGGGCTTCCGCCGCATCACCTATTTTCCGGACCGGCCGGACGTTCTCGCCATCTACACCACCCGCATCGAGGCGGAGCGCGAGGAGGCACCGGTTCTGCTCGGCAATGGCAATCCGGTGGAAAGCGGGCCGGTGGAGGGCACCAGCCGGCACTACGCGGTGTGGCATGACCCCTGGCCGAAGCCCTGCTACCTCTTCGCCCTGGTCGGCGGCCGGCTCGACCGCATCGCCGACGACTTCGTCACCGCCACCGGCAAGAAGGTCGAGCTCGGCATCTATGTCGAGCCCGGCAAGACCGAGCGCGCGGGCTACGCCATGGACGCGCTCAAGCGCTCCATGCGCTGGGACGAGGAGGTGTTCGGCTGCGAATACGACCTCGACGTGTTCAACATCGTCGCCGTGGCCGATTTCAACATGGGGGCGATGGAGAACAAGGGGCTGAACATCTTCAACGACAAGTATGTTCTGGCCAGCCCGCAGACCGCCACCGATGCCGACTACGCCAATATCGAGACCATCATCGCCCACGAGTATTTCCACAACTGGACCGGCAACCGCATCACCTGCCGCGACTGGTTCCAGCTGTGCCTCAAGGAGGGCCTCACCGTCTTCCGCGATCAGGAGTTCTCTTCCGATGCGCGCTCGCGCCCGGTCAAGCGCATCAGCGATGTCCGGCTGCTGAAGTCGCACCAGTTCCCGGAAGATGCCGGCCCGCTGGCGCATCCGGTGCGCCCGTCCACCTATCGCGAGATCAACAATTTCTACACCGCCACCGTCTATGAGAAGGGCGCGGAAGTGGTGCGGATGCTGAAGACCCTGCTCGGCGAGGAGGGTTTCCGCGCCGGCATGGACCTCTATCTCGACCGCCATGACGGCGACGCCGCGACGGTGGAGGAGTTCCTCGCCTGCTTCGCCGATGCCAATGGCGTCGATCTGACCCAGTTCGCCCTCTGGTACGCGCAGTCCGGCACGCCGCAGCTCGCCGTCAGCGGCACATGGGACGCCGCGACCCACCGCTACCGGCTCGACGTGGCGCAGAGCCTTCCCGCCACCCCCGGGCAGGACCACAAGCAGCCCATGGTCATCCCGCTCGCCCTCGGGCTGGTCGGGCCGGATGGGCGCGACCTGCCGCTCACCCTCGACGATGGCAGCAATGCCGAGCGGGGCGTGCTGCGCATTACCGAGCCGCGCCAGAGCTTCGTCTTCCGCGACATCGCCGAGCGGCCGGTGCCCTCGCTCAATCGCGGGTTCTCCGCGCCGGTGAAGCTGTCCAGCGACCTCACCACGGCCGACCTGCTGTTCCTCGCCCGCCATGACAGCGACCCGTTCAACCGCTTCGACGCCGCCCAGACCATCGCCCTCGGCCATCTCGTGGCGGCGACCGCCGCCGCCCGCGCCGGCGCCGATCTGCCGGTGCCGGACGCGCTGGTGGAGGCGCTGGGGGCGACGCTGGCGGACGGCGCGTTGGACCCGGCTTTCGTGGCGCAGGCGCTGTCCATCCCGTCCGAAGCGGATGTCGCCCGCGAGATCGGCGCGAATGTCGATCCCGACGCCATCCATCTCGCCCGCACCCGGCTGCGCCGGGCGGTGAGCGCGGCACTGGCCTCGCAGCTGGCGGCGACCTATGACCGCCATGCACCCGCGGGCACCTATTCCCCGGATGCCGCCTCCGCCGGTCGGCGCGCGCTGCGCAATAGCTGCCTCGATCTTCTCGCCGCCGGCGGAACGCCCGACGCGCTGGCACGGGCGCAGGCGCATTTCGACACTGCCGACAACATGACCGACCGCTTCTTCGCCCTCGCCGTTCTCGCCCATGCCGCGCCACAGGCGCGCGAGCCGGCGCTGGCGGCGTTTCACGAGCGGTTCCGCGACGATCCTCTGGTGGTCGACAAATGGCTGGCGCTGCAGGCGCAGATCGCCGAGCCGGAGGCACTGGAACGGGTGCGCGGCCTCACCCGCCACCCCGCCTTCGCCTGGACCAACCCCAACCGTGTGCGCGCGCTGATCGGCAGTTTCGCCGGGCTCAACCCGACTCAGTTCCACCGTGCTGACGGCGCCGGACACGCGCTGCTCGCCGAGGCGGTGATCGATATTGACGGGCGCAACCCGCAGCTCGCCGCCCGGCTTCTCGCCGCCTTCAAGAGCTGGCGCTCGCTGGAGCCGGTGCGGCGGACCTCGGCCGAGGCCGCGCTGCGGCGCGTCGCCGCCAAGCCCGGCCTGTCGCCGGATGCGAGCGACATTGTCGGCCGCTCGCTGGAGTGAGGCGCCCAGACGCCCCGCACCTGCCCGCCCCGCACCTACCCGCCCGGCGGGACAGCGCGGGGCGCGCGGCTCAGTACTCGACGACGCCGTCGAGGGCGTAGTGCTTGACGGTCTTGCGGTTGGCGATCAGCTCGTCGACCGTCGGCTTGCCGGTCATGGCGCGTTCCAGCGCCAGCTTCATCGCCTCGTAATTGGTGCGGTAGAGATCCGCCTTGTCGAGGTTCGGGTCCTCGGCGCAGCGCGGGTCGAGCCACACCATCACGATCATGCACAGCTCGTCCGCCTGGTCCTTGGGCAGAATGCCCTCGGCCAGCGCGTCGACGATTGCGTCGCCAATGGCGCCCTGCACCACGCCGCCGAGCAGATCGACATATTCCAGCGTGTGGATGGTGGCCTTGGTGGTCATCATCGTCGCCGGGCGCACCTGCTGGTTCAGGTCGCGCACGACGAACATGCGGGTGTGCCCCTGCACCTGCCCCATCATCGAGGCGAAGGCCTGCCCGGCCGGACCGCGCACCGAGCCGATCAGCACTTCGGGCATCGCGTCGGTGAACTGACCGTCGGCCGCGAGTACGGTCGCCTCGCCGGTGCGGAACCAGATGTCGCTCATGTGAACCTCTTTATTTCTGCCGCCACCCGCCAGCCGGGCAAAAGCGCATAGCATCAGGGCCCGCGCGCCGTCCATGCGGCGTGGTTGTCGGCAGGCGTCACCCTCCTTGTCCCGCAGCGCCACACACCCTGGCACCCCTGGTGCCGCCGGAGGTTGCTGAATCGTTAACTTGACTCTCCCGGACTCTGGACAGGGAGGGGTCGGTTCGATTCAAATCGGAGTGATTCGGAGAGATGCGGCACATCGCTCCTGTCGTGATGGGAACGGGTTTTGGGACTTCGGGGGAGGCCGGCGATGGCGCGCGCCAACGCTGCAGGCGCGTCCGTGCGCGTACAAGCCATGCGAGGGCTTGCACGCAGCGTGGCGCGACCTGCTTATCAGCGATTGGTCGACGCCGAGCCTTTCATGCGCAAGGCCGTCCCGGCGTTGATCGTGGCGTTCATCGCCTCGGTCGCCATTGCCGCGATCGTGCAGATTCACGCCTACCGCGCCGACGCCATCGCCAATGCCAAGGATGAGCTGGCGCTGTTCGCCGCCGCCATCGCCAGCGAGGCCAGCCGCCAGCCCCCCGGCGCGACCACGCCCGACACGCTGCTGAAAAACAGCCTGCCGCCGCGCGCCGCCGAGGATGGCCGGCGTTACGGCCTGATCGACGGCAACGGCAAGATCCTCGCCACCCATGACGAGACCGCCACCGCCGCCGACCAGATCACCCAGCTGCTCGCCAACACCCAGGCGCTGACCATCTTCGCCGAGAATGCCGGCGTGCTCGATGTGGTGATGCCGGACGGCAGCGCCGCCCTCGCGACCGTGCGCAACCTGCCGGGCGGGGCGCTCCAGCTGGTGGTGGTGCAGCCGCTCGCCGGCGCCCTGTCCACCTGGCGCTCCGACACCGTCCTCACCGTCACCCTGCTCTCCACGACAGGCGCGGTGCTGCTGATCCTCGGCTTCGCCTTCCACTGGCAGGCGACGCGGGCCCGCGAGGCCGACGGCATTTATGAGACGGTGCGCGCCCGCATCGACACCGCCCTCTCGCGCGGCCGCTGCGGCCTGTGGGACTGGGACATGGGCCGGGGCCGCATGTTCTGGTCGGAATCGATGTTCGAGATGCTCGGCCACGAGCCGCGCGAGGACCTGATCTCCTTCGGCGAGGTGACGAGCCTCGTCCATCCCGACGACACCAATCTCTACGACATCGCCCGCGAGATCGCCGACAAGCCCGGCCGCACCATCGACCGGGTGTTCCGCATGAAGCATGCTGACGGCCATTGGGTGTGGCTGCGCGCCCGCGCCGAAGTCGTGCCGCAGCACAATGGCGAGCCGCCGCATCTCGTCGGCATCGCGGTGGACGTGACCGAGGAGCGCCGCCTTGCCGAGCGCACCGCCACCGCCGACATGCGCCTGCGCGACGCCATCGAGAGCATCTCCGAATCCTTCGTGCTGTGGGACGCGGCGAACCGGCTGGTGCTGTGCAATTCGCGCTTCCAGTCGCTCTACGGCATCGGCGACGCGCATGTGACGCAGGGCACCGAGTTCGAGACCATCGCTTCGCTCGCCCGCCAGCCGGTGGTGCGCATTCCGCTGCGCACCGAAGACCGGCCGGAGGAAGGCGCCCGCGCCTTCGAGGCGCAGCTGGAAGGCGGACGCTGGCTCAAGGTCGCGGAGCGGCGCACCAAGGATGGCGGCTACGTCTCCGTCGGCACCGACATCACCGCCCTCAAGCGCCATGAAGAGCGCCTGATGGAAAGCGAGAAGCGGCTGATGGCGCTGGTCGCGGATCTGCGCAAATCGCAGCAGACGCTGGAACTGCAGGCGCTGCAGCTCGCCGAGCTGGCGCAGAACTATGCCGACGAGAAGACCAAGGCCGAGGACGCCAACCGCGCCAAATCGGAATTCCTCGCCAATATGAGCCACGAGCTGCGCACGCCGCTCAACGCCATCATCGGCTTCTCCGAGCTGATGGAGAGCGGCCTGTTCGGCCCGCTCGGCAATGACAAGTACAATGAATATTGCCGCGACATCCGCGATTCCGGCCGCTACCTGCTCGACGTGATCAACGACATTCTCGACATGTCGCGCATCGAGGCCGGACGCGTGCAGCTCAACCTGCAATCGGTCCAGCTGGACGAGGTGGTCACCGACGCCATCCGCGTCATGTCGGTGCGGGCGGCCGAGAAGCAGCTCACCATTGTCGACGAATCCGATACGGCGGTGACGGTGGAGGCCGACAAGCGGGCGCTGAAGCAGATCACCCTCAACCTGCTCTCCAACGCCATCAAGTTCACCCCCGAGCAGGGCCGCATCAGCCTGCGCACGCGGCGCTCCAAGCATGCGGCGCTGCTGGTCATCGAGGACAGCGGCATCGGCATCGCCAAGAGCGCGCTTGCCAAGATCGGCCGCCCCTTCGAGCAGGTGGAAAGCCAGTTCACCAAGACGCACAAGGGCTCGGGCCTCGGCCTTGCCATCGCCAAGTCGCTGGTGGAACTGCATGGCGGCTCGATGCGCATCCGCTCCTCCGAGGGAGTCGGTACCACGGTGGTGATCCGCCTGCCCTTGAATGGCCGCCCGGCGTTGCAATACCGTACCGGCCGCTCTTCCGTCGCCGAGTAGCCTTGCATGCACAGCCCTGAAGAACATGCCGTCGACTGCGTCGTCGCCGGCGCCGGCGTGGTCGGCCTCGCCATCGCCCGCGCGCTCGCCCTGAAGGGCCATGAGGTCCTGGTGCTGGAGGCGACCGGCCTCGTCGGCTCCGACACCTCCGCCCGCAACAGCGAGGTGATCCATGCCGGCATCTATTACGCCCCCGGCACGCTCAAGGCCCGGCTCTGCGTCGAAGGGCGCGCGGCGCTCTACGCTTATTGCGAGGCGCGCGGCCTGCCGCACCGGCGCGCCGGCAAGCTCATCGTCGCCAGCAGCGCGGCGGAACTCGACAAGCTCGCCGCCATCGACGCCCATGCCCGCGCCTGCGGCGTCACCGATCTCCAGCCGCTGACGGGTGCGGAGGCGCGGGCGCTCGAACCGGCGCTGAGGGCGGAGGCGGCTCTGCTCTCGCCCTCCACCGGCATCATCGACAGCCACGCGCTGATGCTGGCGCTGCGCGGCGATCTCGAAGACGCCGGCGGCATGATCGCCTTCAACGCGCCGATCCTCGCCGGCGAGGTCACGGCGAAAGGCATAACCCTTGATGTCGGCGGCACGGAGCCGATGCGGCTGTCCTGCACGCGCTTCGTCAATGCCGCCGGCCATGGCGCGGTGCCGCTCGCCCGGGCGCTCGCCGGCCTTCCCGTCGAGGCGATCCCGCCGGCCTATTTCTGCAAGGGCTCCTATTTCACCCTTTCCGGCCGCGCGCCGTTCAGCCGGTTGATCTATCCCGTGCCGGAGCAGGCCGGGCTAGGCGTGCATCTCACCCTCGATCTCGGCGGTCAGGCCCGTTTCGGCCCGGACACCGAATGGATCGACGCGCCGGACTACACGGTCGATCCCGTGCGCGGCACGGCGTTCTATGCCGCCATCCGCCGCTACTGGCCGGCGCTGCCGGACGGGGCGCTGAACCCCGGCTATGCCGGCATCCGCCCGAAGATCGTGCCCGCTGGCGCGCCGGCGGCGGATTTCCGCATCGATGGGCCGGAGGCGCACGGCGTTGCCGGGCTGGTGCAGCTGTTCGGCATCGAATCGCCCGGGCTCACCGCCAGCCTCGCCATTGCCGATCTGGTAGCGGAAAAGCTCGGTTAGGCCCGCTTGCGCCGCCTTTTGGGCTCGGCGCGCAGCAGCCGCTCGAAGGTGGCGCGCACCGCCCGCTGGGTCTCGAACAGATGCGCTTCCAGCGTGGAGAAATCCGGCATCGCCCCGGCCCGTGCCAGCAGGCGGCGCAGCGCCGGGCTCGCTTCCGCAGGCTTGAACGGCTCGGTGATGGCAAGGCGCAGCACCTGCGTCAGATCGTGCAGCAGCCGGCAGGCATCGGCCAGCACCTGCCCGTCCTGCACGTCGATGAGACCGACCCGCTGCGCGGTCTCGATCACCCGCAGCGTCGAGGTGTCGATGATGCGCGGCTCATGCGCGGCATGGGCGAGCACGAGATACTGGGCGATGAACTCGATATCGACCAGCCCGCCGCGCGCATATTTCAGGTCCCAGGGCTCGTCCTCGCCCTTCTCGTCGGCGATGGCGCCGCGCATGTCGAGGATATCGGCCGCGAGCCGGGCCGGATCGCGCTCGCGTGCTAGCACATCGCCGATCGCCGCCTCCACCCGGGCGCGGAAAGCGGGCGAGGCCGCCACCACGCGGGCGCGGGTCAGCGCCATATGCTCCCAGGTCCAGGCCTCCTCGGCCTGATAAAGCTCGAAACGCGTCAGGCTGGTCGCCACCGGGCCGGAACGACCGGACGGGCGCAGCCGCAGATCGACCTCATAGAGTTGGCCGGCATTGGTCGGGGTGGTCAGCGCGTTGACGATGCGCTGGGTCAGCCGGGCGAAATACTGCCCGCCATAGAGCGGGCGCGGCCCGTCGCTGTCGGGGTGTTCCTCGTCGAAATCATACAGCACGATGAGGTCGAGATCGGAGCCCGCCGTCATCTCCCGCCCACCGAGCTTGCCCATGGCGAGCACCGCGACTTCCGCCTGTGGCAGTGTGCCATGCGCGGTGCGGAAGCGGGCGATAACGTCCTCTTCCAGCGAGCGGATCAGCACATCGGCGAGGCGGGCGAAAGCCTCGCCGGCGCGGGCGGCGGGCAGCGTGCCGGAGAGGATGCGCACGCTGATCAGCACATGGTGCTCCTGCCGGAAGCGGCGGGCACGGTCGAGCCGGTCCTCCTCATTCTCGGCCTGGGCGAGATCGGCGGCGAGGCGGGCGGCGAGTTCCGGTTCGTCCGGCAGCGCGCCGAAAAAGGCGGGGTCGAGCAGCGCGTCGAGCAGCGAGGGCCGGTGCGCCAGCATCTCGCCGAGGCGTGGGGCGGTGCCGAGAATGGTGGCGAGCAGCCGCACGAGATCAGGGTTGTGCCGCAGCGCCGCCAGCAGCCGCTGCGCGGTCGGCATTTCGCGGAAGAAGCGGTCGGCAGCGTTCAGCCCGGCATCCGGGGCGCCGCCGCGCGCCAGCGCGTCGACCAGCAGCGGCACGATGGCTTCCAGTTCCTCGCGCACGCCCTCCACTCGCAGGGCACGGGGCTCGCCCGCCAGCCAGCCGCGTACCGTGGCGCTGGCCGCCTTGGGGTCGGCATAGCCGAGCCGGTGCAGCGTCGCCAGCGTCTCGCGGTCGTCCGCGCCTTCCGGGAAGTCGAGCCGCCCTTCCACCGCCGCGCGCGGCGGGGCATCCTCGAACAGCTTGGAATAATGGTGCTGCACCCGGGTGAGGCGCTGGGTCAGCGCCTGGGCGAAGCTCTCGCGGTCGGCATAGCCCATGAAGCGGGCGAAGCCGGCCAGCGCCTCCTCGTCCTCCGGCAGGCTGTGGGTCTGCGCGTCGCCCACCATCTGCAGCCGGTGCTCCACCCGACGCAGGAAATGGTAGGCCTCGTCCAGCTCGGCGCGCGCGCCCTCGCCGATCCAGCCGGTCTGCGCCAGCACGGCGAGCGCTTCCAGCGTGCGCGGGGTGCGCAGGCGCGGGTCGCGGCCGCCGGCGATCAGCTGCTGGGTCTGGGCGAAGAACTCGATCTCGCGAATGCCCCCGCGCCCCAGCTTGACGTTGTGACCCTCGACCGCGATCGCCTCATGGCCGCGAAAGGCGTGAATGTCCTGCTTCATCGCGTGGACATCGGCAATCGCCGCATAGTCCAGCGCCCGGCGCCAGACGAAGGGCGCGAGCTGGCGCAGGAATTCGTGGCCGAGCGCGATATCCCCGGCGATGGGCCGCGCCTTGATATAGGCCGCGCGCTCCCAGGTGGCGCCTTCGCGCTCGTAATAGTCGAGCGCCGCCTCCAGCGACAGCGCGGCGGGGGTGGAGGCAGGGTCGGGGCGCAGGCGCAGGTCGACGCGGGCGACATAACCCTCGCTGGTCCGCTCCTGGATCAGCCGCACCAGCCGCTGCGTCATCCGCACGAAGAACGGCCCGGCCTCCACATCCTTGGCGAGCGGCGCGACTTCGGCATCGTAGAGCACGATCACGTCGACATCGCTGGAATAGTTGAGCTCGCGGGCGCCGTGCTTGCCCATGGCGAGCACGGTATAGCCGAGGCCGTCCACCCCGGTCTTGCGCAGCTTGCGGCTCCCGATTCCCTCGCGCACCAGAAACGCCACCGCCATGGCGATGGCGGCATCGGCGGTCGCGGTCAGTTCGGCGGTGACGGTGGTGAGGTCGAACACCCCGCCAATATCCGCCAGCGCGACGGAAAGCGCGGTGAGCGCCCGCAGCCGCCGCAGCGCCGCCATCACCTCCGCCTCGTCGGACGCGGCCTCCACCGCCGCCTGCGTGGCGGCGCGGGCCTGCGCCAGCGCGGCAACCGGCTCCGCCTCCAGCAAAGCGAGCAGCCGGCCGGGATCGACGCGGATGAGATCGGTCAGGAAGGGCGAGCGCTCCACCACCGCCGCCAGCACGGCGCGCGCCTCGTCATGGGCGGCCAGAAGAGCGTCGAGCCGGGCACGGACGGGCTTGGGCGCTTCAGTGATCGCATCGGCCAGCGCTGGCGGCATCCCCTTCGGAACAGGAAAGCCCTCCGCACGCCGCAGCCCCGCGATGAGGCTCCCGGCCGGGGCCGTATGCGTTCCGCTCTGTCCTGCCGCCATGCCGTCTTCGCCCCCTTCGTTTGTGTGCCCGTCCGCTTCGGGCCGTCCTACGCCGCCTCCGCCTCATCGCTGAGATCGAGCGGCAGGTCGATAACGACCCGCAGCCCCGGATCGTTGCCCTCCAGCGACAGTGTGCCGCCGTGCAGCCGTACCACCGCTGCCACCAGAGACAAGCCCAGACCGAAGCCGGGCCTCGTCCGGCTCGCTTCCAGCCGCACGAAACGCTCCAGCACGCGCGGGCGATCCGCCTCCGCAATGCCCGGCCCGCGATCGGCAACCACGAGGCGCAGCCGGTCGCCGACGCGGCTGGCGCTGAGGTCGAGCTCGCGGCGCTCCCCAGGCGTTTCCGGGGCGCTGTATTTGATGGCGTTGTCGAGAAGGTTGGCGAGCGCCTGGCCGAACAGTTCGCGCACGCCATGCATCGGCAGCGGCCCGGCGATGTCGACCTTCAGCTCCAGCCCGCTCTCATCCGCCACCGGCTCGTAAAGCTCGGCCACTCCCGCCACCGTCTCGGCGAGGTCGAAGCGCAGCATCTTGGCGCTCGCCTGCCCCGCCTCGGCGCGGGCGATCATCAGGAGCGCGTCGAAGGTGCGGATCAGCCCGTCCGATTCCTCGATGGTGCGCTCGGTGGCGAGGCGCCATTCGTCGTCCGAGGCGGCGGTGCGCAGGGCGTCCTCGGCGCGGTTGCGCAGGCGGGTCAGCGGCGTCTTGAGATCATGGGCGATGTTGTCCGACACCTGCTTCAGCCCGGCCATCAGCGCCTCGATGCGGTCGAGCATCGCGTTGAGGCTCAGCGCCAGCCGGTCGAACTCGTCGCCGGTGCCGGAGACGGCCAGCCGGCCGGAAAGGTCGCCGGCCATGATGCCGTCCGAGATCGCGGTCATCTGGTCGATGCGCTTGAGCACGCGCCGTGTGATGAACAGCCCGCCCGCCATGCCGAGCACCACCAGCAGCGCCAGCCCCCAGACGGCGGGGCCGATGATGATCTGGCGCAGTTCCTCGCGCTCGACCACGTCGCGGCCGATCAGCAACCGGTACTCGCCGGGCAGGAAGACGACATGCACCAGCGCCCGGCTCGGCGGGGCGGCGGAATCGTCGGTGCGGACATAGTCGATTTCCCGCCAGCCCTGCTTGTCCAGGAAGTTGAGCGGCAGGTTCATCATATTGCCGGCGAGCGGGTCGCCGTTGAAGCTGGTCACTAGCAACAGCCCGGCATCGGGCGCGCCGGCGCGGCGGTTGACGAGGCTCACCAGCCGGTTGATGCCGCCGCGCTCGAACTGCGCCTGCATGAAGCGGGTGTCGTTCTCGATCGCCTCCACCGCCTGGCGGGTGACCAGCCGCTGGGTGTGCCAGCCGAGATAGGCGATGACCGATCCGGCGAAGAGGGCGAAGATGATGAGATAGGCCGCGAGCAGCTTGAACGCGGTGGTGCGGATGAGCTTACCGAGCGCCGTCACGAATAATGTACCCCGCGCCGCGAACCGTGTGGAGCAGCGGCGGATCGAAGCCCTTGTCGATCTTCGCGCGCAGCCGCGAGACGTGAACGTCGATCACGTTGGTCTGCGGGTCGAAATGATAGTCCCACACATTCTCCAGCAGCATGGTGCGGGTCACCACCTGCCCGGCGTGGCGCATGAGATATTCCAGCAGGCGGAATTCACGCGGCTGCAGCACGATCTCCTGGCCGGAGCGGGTGCAGCGATGCGCCAGCCGGTCGAGTTCGAGATCGGCGACGCGGTAAACCGTGTCAGCGGCCTGCGGCCCGCCGCGCCGGGCCAGCGCCTCGACGCGGGCCAGCAGTTCGGTGAAAGCGTAGGGCTTGGGCAGGTAGTCGTCGCCGCCGGCGCGCAGGCCGGTCACGCGGTCATCCACCTGGCCGAGGGCGGACAGGATGAGCGCCGGCGTCTTGTCGCCGCGTCCGCGCAGATCGGCAATCACCGAGAGCCCGTCGCGCCGGGGCAGCATGCGGTCGACGATGAGCACGTCATAGCCGCCGTCGCGCGCGAGAATGAGCCCCTCTTCGCCGTCGGCGGCGAGGTCCACGACATGGCCCGCCTCGCGGAACGCCTTGCGCAGGTAGTCGGCGGCGTCGCGGTCGTCCTCGACGATAAGCAGGCGCATGGGGGACTCGTCGGCGTTTTTGCGGGCGGCTCTCCGGAACTCCGCGAGCTCGATGAACGGGCCCTCTCGGCCCCGCGCGGAATCGGAGGCAACGGTACGATTCGGATTCGTCTCCATGTACGTCATTTCGCGCCTCGCGCCTATCGTGGCATCCCGCCGGGGCGCCCCTGAAAAGTAATGACGCGGGGAATCCTCCCGGACTCCCCGCGCCACCGAACCGGCCGCAGCCCAAGGGGCGACGGAACGAGCCGCAACCGGAACCTTTAGGCTCAGCCCTTCTGGTCACCCAGAGAGATGGCCACGAACCGCGTGCCCTGCTCGGACTTGACGCGCATCAGCACGGCCTTGCGGTTGTCCTTCTTGGCGGTGGCGAGACCGTCGCGGACCTCGGCGGGGGTCATCACCGGCTTGCCGCCGACATCGAGAATGACGTCGCCCGCCTTGATGCCGCGCTCGGCCGCCGGGCCGTTCGGGTCCACGTCGGTGACGACCACGCCGATGTCACCGGCGCCGGCGACACCCTTGGCCGGGGCGAGGGACAGACCGAGGCGCGGAATGCCCTTGCCGTCCTCCTGGTCTCCCTGGTCCGCCTTGCTCTTGTCGGCCGAGGCGACATCGGTCGGCAGCTGCTCCAGCGTGACCGGGATGGTCATGGACTTGCCGTCACGCAGCACGCTCAGCTTCACGGTCACGCCCGGCTTCTTGCGGGCGATCTCGCGCGACATTTCGCGGGAGTCCTTCACGGTCTGGCCGTCGATGCCCGTCACCACGTCGCCGGGCTTGAGACCGGCCTTCTCGCCGGGCGTGCCGGGCTGCACCTGGGCGATGAGGGCACCCTCGGCTTCCTTCAGGTTCAGCGCCTCGGCGACCTCATCGCTGACCGGCTGGATCTGCACGCCGACATAGCCGCGCGCCACCTGGCCGCCTTCCTTCAGCGCCTCGACCACTTCGGAGACGGTCTCGGAGGGAATGGCGAAGGCGATGCCGACATTGCCGCCCGAGGGGGAGACGATGGCGGTGTTGACGCCGATCACCTCGCCGTCGAGGCCGAAGGTCGGGCCGCCGGAATTGCCGCGGTTGATCGGGGCGTCGATCTGGATGAAATCGTCATACGGGCCCGAGCCGATATCGCGGCCGCGCGCCGAGACGATGCCCGCCGTGACCGTGCCACCGAGGCCGAACGGATTGCCGACCGCGACCACCCAGTCGCCGACGCGCGGCGCCTTGCCGGCGAGCTTCACCCACGGGAAGTCGGACTTGCCGTCCACCTTGAGCAGCGCCACGTCGGTGCGCGGATCGGTGCCGATCACCTTGGCGGTGTAGGTCTTGCCGTCGGTGGTGGTGATGTCGACCTCGGAGGCGCCGTCGACCACGTGGTTGTTGGTCACGGCATAGCCGTCGGCGGAGATGAAGAAGCCGGAACCCTGGCCGACTACGGCGCGATGGCCGGGGCCGCGACGCGGGCCCATGTCCGGACCGCCGGGAGCGCCGGGGCCGAAGCCGAAGCGGCGCATGAAGCGCTCGATCTGCGGCGGCACGTTCTGGCCGCCCATGCCTTCCTCGTCATTGGCGGCGAGCTTGTCCTCGTCCTTCTTCACCTTCACGCTGACGACAGCGGGGGAAACCTTCTCGACGATGTCGGCGAAGGAGAAGGTGCCGGCGGGCTGGTTGGTGGTCAGCTGGGCCTGGGCGGGGGTGATGATCTCGGGCAGCACGAAGGCGCCGACGGTGCCGCCGGCCAGAGCCAGGGTGAAGACGCCGGCGAGCAGCCGGGAACGGCTCTTGCGCAGCGTGGAGGCAGGGGTGCGGGTCGTGTTGGGCGCGGTGCGCGACATGTGTCGTTCCTCGTTCGACAAATCACTCTCCCCACCGGGAGCGTTGAACGAGAACCTAGAGACCGTCGCCTTAACGCAGTCTGGCGAGCGGGTTAAACTTTCGTAACGTCGCGTGCCGCTTCGTCAGGTGCTTCCGCCAGCGCGGCCCGCAGCCGCGCCTCTTCCTCCGCCGAAAGCGGCGTCGCGGCCGGGGCGCCACTCGCCCCTGCCTGACCGGCGCGGCGGCGATAGGCGACGACGAGGCCGAGCCCGCCGAACACCAGCACCGCGAAGGGCGCCAGCCACAGGATCACATTCGCCCCGTGCCAGGTCGGGCGCAGCAGCACGAACTCGCCATAGCGGGCGACGAGATAGTCGAGAACCTGCTGGTTGCTCTCGCCCTGGGCGATGCGTTCGCGCACCAGCAGGCGCAGGTCGCGCGCCAGCGGCGCGTCGGAATCGTCGATCGACTGGTTCTGGCACACCATGCAGCGCAGCTCCTTGGAGAGCTCGCGCGCCCGCGCCTCCTGCGCCGGATCAGGCAGCACCTCGTCCGGCTGCACGGCGGCGGCGGGCGTCGCCGCCAGCAGCAGGGCGGTCAGGGTGAGGGCGAGGGCCTTTCGCATCGCCCTCACTCCGCCGGCACCGGCGACGGGGCGTCCGCCTTGGGCTTCGGCTTCTTCGCCGGCTTCGGCGCCCCGACGCGCAGGCGCCGGTCGCTGAGCGAGAGCGCGCCGCCCAGCGCCATGATGATGGAGCCGATCCAGATCAGCGTCACATAGGGCTTCCAATAGGCGCGCACGCCCACCCCGCCGCCGGGCAGCTCGTCGCCGAGGCTGACATAGAGCTGGCTGAAGCCGAAGGTGCGGATGCCCGATTCCGTCGTCGGCATGTTGCGGGCGGTGAACAGTCGCTTCGAGGATTCGATGGTGCCGATGTCCACCCCGCCACGGCGGATGGTGAACACGCCCACGAGATCGCGGTAGTTCGGCCCGTTGCGCGGTTCCAGCCGGTCGAGGGTCAGCTCATAGCCGCCGACCTCGAACCGCCCGCCCACCTTCACCCCGGTGATGCGCTCGGCGTTCCAGCTCGTTTCGGCGATGATGCCGAACAGGCAGACGCCGACGCCGGCATGGGCCAGCGCCGCGCCGAATACCGAACGCGGCAGGCCGCGCAGCCGGGCGAAGGCGGTCGCCCGCGGCACCCGGCCGAAGCCGGCGCGCTCGGTCACTTCCGCCACCGCGCCGATCACCACGAAGGCGGCGAGCCCCATGCCGAAGGGCGCCAGCAGCGGGCCGCCGCCCTGCGCATAGGCCGCCAGAGCGGCGATGACGATGGCCGCGCCGAACGCCGCCATCAGTCGCTGGGCGGCGCCGGCGAGATCGCCCCGCTTCCAGGCCAGCAGCGGGCCGAACGGCATGGCGAAGGCCACGGGAAGCATCAGCGCGCCGACGGTCAGGTTGAAATAGGGCGGACCCACCGTGATCTTGGCGCCGTTATAGGCTTCCAGCGCCAGCGGGTAGAGCGTCCCGACCAGCACGGCGGCGGCGGCGGCGGTGAGCAGAAGATTGTTCAGCACCAGCGCGCCTTCGCGCGACACCGGGGCGAACAGCCCGCCCTGCCGCAGCATCGGCGCCCGCAGCGCATACAGCGCCAGCGACCCGCCGATGAAGAAGACGAGGATGGCGAGGATGAACACACCGCGTGAGGGATCGGTGGCGAAGGCATGCACCGAGGTGAGCACGCCCGAGCGCACGAGGAAGGTGCCGAGCAGCGACAGCGAGAAGGCGAGGATGGCGAGCAGCACCGTCCACACTTTCAGCGCGTCGCGCTTTTCCATCACCACGGCGGAATGGATCAGCGCCGTGCCGGCGAACCATGGCATCAGCGAGGCGTTCTCCACCGGGTCCCAGAACCACCAGCCGCCCCAGCCGAGCTCGTAATAGGCCCAGTAGGACCCCATGGCGATGCCCAGCGTCAGGAACGCCCAGGCGGTCAGCGCCCAGGGCCGCACCCAGCGCGCCCAGGCGGCGTCGATCCGCCCCTCGATGAGCGCGGCGACGGCGAAGGCGAAGGTGATGGAGAAGCCGACATAGCCGAGATAGAGCAGCGGCGGATGGATGGCGAGGCCGATATCCTGCAGGATCGGGTTGAGGTCCTGCCCTTCCGCCGGCGGCGGCACCACCCTTATGAACGGGTTGGAGGTGAGCAGGATGAACAGCAGGAACGCCACCGCCACCGCGCCCTGCACACCCAGCACATTGGCCTTCAGCCGCGCCGGCAGATTGCTGCCGAACAGCGCCACCAGAGCGGCGAACAGCGCCAGCACCAGCACCCAGAGCAGCATCGAGCCCTCATGGTTCCCCCATGTGCCGGTGATGCGGTAGAGCAGCGGCTTGGCCGAGTGAGAGTTCTCGACGACGTTGAGCACCGAGAAATCGGACTGCACATAGGCCACGACAAGCGTGGCGAAGGACAGTCCGACAAAGCCGGCCAGTACCAGCGCGAGGGTCGAACCGACGCGCATCAGCGCCGCATCGCCGGTACGCGCGCCCCAGATCGGGATCACCGTCATCAGGATGGCGACGGCGAGCGAGAGCACCAGCGCGTAATGGCCGATTTCCGGGTTCATGCGCTTGCCCTTCCCTGCCGGCCCTTATGCGTGGCGGCCGCCTCGCCCATGAAGCTGTCATCCCGGACGGCCGCCAGGCCGATCCGGGACCGCGTGCCAATCATGGCACGGGAACCGGCAGCCGATCCCGGTTCGCGGCTGCGCCGCGCCCGGGATGACGCTGACCGGAGGCGAGGCGGGAGAACCCTCACTGCGTCGCCTCCCCTTCCTTCCACACGCCCTGCTTCTTCAGCGCGTCGGCGACTTCCTTCGGCATATAGGTCTCGTCATGCTTGGCCAGCACGCTGTCGGCGGCAAAGCTGCCATCGGGCGCGATGACGCCCTCGGCGATCACCCCCTGCCCCTCGCGGAACAGATCGGGCAGCAGGCCGACATAGGCGACGCTCATATCCGCGCCATGGTCGGTGATGACGAAGCGCACATGCGTACCGTCCGTGTGCTGCACGCTGCCCTCCTTCACCAGCCCGCCGAGCCGCAGCCGCGTGCCGGGCTGGGTGCCCTCAGCGGCGATCTCGCTCGGGGTGCGGAAGAACACGATGGTGTCGTTGAGCGCGAACAGCACCAGCCCGGCGGACAAGGCGAGCACGGCGGCGGCGCCGGAAATGACGAGGAGGCGGCGTTTCTTGCGGGTCATGGCGTCAGCTCTCCAGCCCGAGTTCGCGCGCCAGCGCGTCGATGCGGCCGAGCGCCGCCGTGTCGCTGGCGAAATGGGTGCGGGCCTGGCCGGCGGCGGTCTTCGCCTTGTCCTGCTGGCCGAGCACGGTCCAGGCGCGCATCAGCCGCAGCCAGCCCTCGATATCGTCGCCCTGCTGCGCCAGCCGGGCTTCCAGCCGCTCGACCATGCCGCGCACCATGGCCTCGCGCTGCTCCGGCGTCAGGCTTTCCGCCGCCGCTACATCGGCGGCACCGGGGCCGGGGCCGGCGGCGGCCGGGACCGGCGCGCCGATGCGGGTCAGCGCCTCGCGCAGCAGGCCGAGCCAGGGCGCATCGGGCGGGGACTGCGCAACCAGCGCGCTCCAGCGCGCCGCCGCCTGCTCTTTCTGCCCGTCCTGCTCGGCGGCGAGGCCGAGGAAATACTGCGCCTTGGGGCCTTGCGGGTCGGCGGCCAGCGCCGCCTCGAACGCCGCCTTGGCCTCGGCGGTCACCACCCCGCCGGCCTGCGCGGTCAGCGCCTCGCCGAGGCCGGTTTCGCGCTGGGCGCTGGGACCGAGAAGCCGGATGGCGTTGGCCCAGGCGCGGGCGGCATCGTCGAGCCGGCCGATGCGGGCATAGATCGGCGCCACCACCTCATAGCCACGCCCGTCATTCGGGTTGGCTTCGAGATGGCTCTCCACCTTGCGGATGAGAATGGCGATGTCGGAAGGGTTGGGCTGCGCCTCCAGCCGCTGCGCCAGCGGCTGCGGCGGGTAGAGCGGCGAGCCCAGGGAAAGATACAGCCCGCCGGCCAGCAGCGGCACGCCGAGCAGCGCCACCACGGCGACGACGCGCCGGCGGCGGCCTTCGCCCGAAGCCTCACCCTCGCTCGCCCGCTCGGCGGTCGCGCGCAGGATGCGCCGTGCCACCTCGGTGCGGGCGGCCTCGCCCTCGGCGGGGGCGATGAGGCCGGCGGCGCGGTCGCGCTCGATTTCCGCCAGCTGGTCGCGATAGACGGCGAGATCGGCCTCGGCCGTGCTGGCGGCGGGCGCCGCCGCGCCGGTGCGCAACGGCCACAGCACCGCCAGAATGGCGGCGCCGGTCATCAGCGAGAAGGCGATCCACAGCAACATTAGCGTTCCTCTAATGCGCTGAGGTAGCCGACCCGACGCCCGGCGCCAATCCGTAACACCCTCAGTCGGATCGCCGCAGGCTCACAGTGCCGCGAGCACGCGGGCCCGGCGGGCCCGCTTTGGCCGCGAGGACCCGAGCCCCCGAGGACCCCGCCTGCGTCACCCCGCCGCGCGGATCAGCCCGAGACGGGCGACCAGGTGCCGTCCGGGTTGCGGCAGGCAGTGCCGCGCGCAGTCTGCGGCTGGCCGTTGATATAGATGGTGTGGGTGAACTCGCGGCACTTGGGCGAGCCGCCGCGCGCATAGCTCGGGCCGGGGACGATGGTGCCATAGGCGCCGCTGTCGCCGCGCCAGCTCACCGGCGCGCCGGGATTGCCATACTCCAGCGCCTGCATTTCCGCCTGCTGCGCCCGCTGCCGGTCCGCCTGGTCGAGCGCATTGCCGATCGAGCCGCCGATCAGGCCACCCACCGCCGCGCCGACGAGCGTGCTGGCGGTATTGTGGCCGACCACCTGGCCGATAATGCCGCCCGCCACCGCGCCGACGGCGGCGCCGCCCACGGTGTTCGGGTTTTCCTGCGCGGTGCTGCAGCCCGCGAGGGCGCCGGCGACAAGGCCCACGGCGACGAATTGGTATGCGCGCATGAAATTACATCCTCCAGCTTCGGCACGGCGCCTCTCGCACCAAGGATGAGAGGAATAGGGCGAAAGCGCGGCCCCGTCACCCCTTTCGCCGTCAGGCCGCCGGCAGCCGCACCACGCAGCGCAGCCCCCCCGAAGGGCGAACGGCCGAGCGTGAGCCGACCGCCATAGAGGCCGACGAGTTCCGCGACGATGGACAGGCCGAGCCCGGAACCGGGCTGGGTCTCGTCCAGCCGCTTGCCGCGCTTGAGCGCCTCGGTCTGCTGCTCCGGCGTCAGGCCGGGGCCGTCATCGTCGATGGTGATGTCGAAATAGTCCCGCTCGCCCGCCGCCCCGGGCACGGCCGCCACCGCGATCTCCACCAGCGTGCGCGCCCATTTGCAGCCATTGTCGACGAGATTGCCGAGGATCTCCTCCAGATCCTGCCGCTCGCCGCGAAAGCGCAGCCCGTCCGCCACCTCGGCCTCCACCGCCACGCCCTTGGCGCGGTAGACCTTGGCCAGCGTCGCGGCGATGCGGGCGACGATGGGTTCGACCTCCTCCACCGTGGTGACGACGGAGGCGCGCGCGGCCATGCGAGCGCGTTCCAGATGATGCGCCACCTGGTCCTTCATGATCTGCGCTGTTTCGGTCACCTTGGCGGCGAGCCCGGCCTCCGCGCCGTGGCCGCGCGCCGCCTCGTTCTGCAGCACGGAAATCGGCGTCTTCAGCGCATGGGCGAGGTTGCCGACATGGGTGCGGGCCCGCTCGACAATCTCGCGATTCGTGTCGATCAGCGCGTTGACCTCCGCCGCCAAGGGGGCGATCTCGATGGGATAGTCGCCCTCGATGCGGTCGGCGCGGCCGGTGCGCACTTCGTGCAGTGCCCCCAGCATGCGCTTGAGCGGGCGCAGGCCGAACAGCACCTGGAACACCAGCGTCAGCAGGAAGGCCCCGCCGAGAATCGCCAGCGTCGCCGCCAGCGCCTGGTCGAAGGCGG
>NZ_CBDFNE010000015.1:0-282500 GCF_965249975.1 Ancylobacter sp.
GCACCACCAGCTCGCTGCCGGCCGGCACGGCCATCGCGCTCGCTTCAAAGGTCGCGCCGGCGTCCGGCAGTGCGGCCGCCGTTCCCTGCGCCACCTCCTGCGAGCGCAGGCCCGGCAGCAGGATCGGCGCGCGGCCGGTATAGCCGGGCGGCGTCACCCAGGCGTCGACGCGGTAAGGCTTGGGCGGCACCAGCTCCGCCCAGTCGAAGGCGGAGGCGATGCGGCGCAGATGCTCGCCCGGCACCATGAAAAAGGTCGCGATCACCCCCAGCAGCACCAGGGCCCGCAGCGCCCGCCCATCGCGGGCGGCGACGCCCGGCGCGGGCATGCCGACGCGCAGGTTGCCGATCTGCGTCGCCATCCGCGCCAGATGCGCCCGCCACAGCGCGGCGCCGACGGGGTCGTCGGGCTTGGAGGCGAGATGGTCGGAAAGGGCGGTGGCCGGCCGGTGCGGCAGATGGCTCTCGCGGTCGAGCCGCGACAGCGCCTCGCCGGCGGAAGGCGGGCGAATACGGAAGGCCGGCACCAGCGCCAGGGCGAACAGGGCGGCGAAAAGAGCGAGGCCGATGATGCGGCCGAGCGGCGGAAGCGCAAGCCACAGGCCGAGCCAGGAGGCGATGAGGAACACGCCGAGCGCCGCCGCGAAGGCGACGATGGCCGGCCAGACCCGCTCCCACAGCAGCACGCCGCGCGCGCGCCGCAGCGCCGCGCCCATGCGCGCCTCGGCCGTGCCGGGCTCGGCTGGGCGAAATTCGTGCGGGCGAGGCTCGTGCGATCGAGTTTCCTGCAGCCGGGCGTCCGCCCGCGCCCGCTCGGCACGCGCGTTCACCTCCGCCGCCGGGCGGCCCTCGCCTTCCGTTCCATCCGGTGTTGCCGTCACGCGGCCGACCTCCGACGCTCTCAGGTCCACACCAGCCCCAAGGTCACCTTAACATGGCGAGGCGGGCGCGCCAGTCCTGCCGCCGGAACGGGCAGGCTCAAGCCATCATCACCTTGTGAGCGGTCGCGGCGGCGAAGGGGACGGGAGGCGCCCGCCGGCCTTCAGGCCAGCCAGCCGGGAATCCGGTCGAGCGCGATCAGCTCATCCACCTCGACACGCGGACGCACGACCGCGAATTCCCCGCCCCGCGCCAGCACTTCCGGCACCAGCGCGCGGGTATTGTAGGTGGAGGCCTGCACCGCGCCATAGGCGCCGGCGGTCATGACGGCGATGAGATCGCCCGCCTTCAGCCCCGGCAGGCGCCGCCCCAGCGCCAGAAAATCGCCGGATTCGCACACCGGACCGACCACATCCGCGACCATCTGCCCCTCGCCGGGCACCGCCTCGGCGCACGGGCAAGATTTCGTGATGCGCGTCATAGAGCGTCGGGCGGATGAGATCGTTCATCGCCGCGTCGACGATGACGAAGTGCTTGCCCTCGCCTTCCTTCACATAGAGCACGCGGGCGACGAGGATGCCGGCATTGGCCACCAGCATGCGCCCAACCTCGAAGACGAGGCCGAGGCCGAGATTATGCGTGTGCCGCTTCACAAGCGCCGCATAGGCCGACGGCAGCGGCGGCTCCGCCTCACCGGCGACATAGGGCACGCCGAGCCCGCCGCCGAGATCGAGATGGGTGAGCGGATGCCCCTCGGCCATCAGGTCGCGCGCGAGTTCCACCAGCAGCGCGGTGGCGTTGTCGAACGGGCCGAGATCGGTGATCTGGCTGCCGATATGCATGTCGACGCCGGTGATGCGCAGCCCCGGCAGGGCGGCGGCGTGGCGATAGACCTCGCGCGCCCGCGACACCGGAATGCCGAACTTGTTGTCGGACTTGCCGGTGGAGATCTTGTGGTGGGTCTTGGCGTCCACATCCGGGTTGACGCGGATCGAGATCGGCGCCGCCACCCCGTGGCTCACCGCGACTTCCGAGAGGGTGAGCAGTTCCGGCTCGCTCTCGACATTGAAGCACATTATGCCGGCATCGAGCGCCGCCGCCATTTCCTCGCGGGTCTTGCCGACGCCGGAGAACACAATCTTGTGCGGCTCCACGCCCGCCGCGAGCGCACGCTTCAATTCGCCGCCGGAGACGATGTCCGCCCCCGCGCCGAGCTTGGCGAAGGTGCGGATCACCGCCTGGTTGGAATTGGCCTTGACCGCGTAGCACAGCGTGGTGCGCATATCGGCGAAGGCGTCGGTGAACACGCGGTGGTGCCGTTCCAGCGTCGCCGTGGAATAGGCATAGAACGGCGTGCCGACCGCGCGGGCGATATCGACAAGGCTCACATCCTCCGCATGGAGGATGCCGTTACGATAGGCGAAATGGTGCATGGCGCTTCGGTGGTCAGAGCAGGCCGTCGAGGATGAAAGGCTGTTTCGGCTTCACCGGGCCGGTATCTTTCGGCACCTTGCCGTCCGGACCGGGCTGCGCCTGCGGCGAACCGGGCGGCGGCTCCAGCGGGCCTTTCACGCCGCAGCCGCCCAGCGCCAGCGCGCCACCGAGCGCGAGCGTAAGAGCGAAGGTGCGGCACAGGCGGGAGAGAGCGCGGGACAAGGAGGCTTCCTCGGCTGGGTCGGATCGGGTTCAGGCGCAACCTATAACGCCGCTTGCGGAAAGGCGAGGCCCGCCGCGCAGGCTCGTCGCCGCCGTCAGGCGTCGAAGGTGGCGATCACAGGCACATGGTCGGAAGGCCGCTCCCAGCCGCGCGCCTCGCGCAGCACGGTGAGCGCGCGGGCGGTCGGCGCCAGCGCCGGCGTCGCCCACACATGGTCGAGCCGCCGGCCGCGATTGGAAGCCGCCCAGTCGGCGGCGCGGTAGCTCCACCAGGTGAAGAGCTTTTCCTGCGGCGGTATGAAATTGCGCATCACATCCACCCAGTTCCCCGCCGCCTGAAGCTTCGCCAGTTTGTCGACCTCAATCGGCGTGTGGCTGACCACGTCGAGCAGCTGCTTGTGGCTCCACACATCCGCTTCCAGCGGGGCGATATTGAGATCGCCCACCAGCACCGAGCGCGCGGCGGGATCCTGCGGGTGCAGGTGCTCCCAGGCGGTCGCCTCATCAAGGAAGGCGAGCTTGTGGCGGAACTTCTCGTTCACGTCAGGGTTGGGAATATCGCCGCCGGCGGGGATGTAGAAATTATGGATGGTGAGCGGCGCGGAAAGACCGGCCTCGCGGCCGAGCACCACCGAAATATGCCGCGCATCGCCCATGTCGCAGAAGCCTTGCCGGCTCACATCCTCGAAGGGCCGCTTCGAGAGGATGGCGACGCCGTGATAGCCCTTCTGGCCATGGATGGCGGCGTGGGGATAGCCGAACTTTGCCGCCTCCTTCAGCGGAAAGCGGTCATCCGGCGTCTTGGTCTCCTGCAGGCAGATGACATCCGGCTGGTGTTCCTCGGCGAGCTTGGCGACGAGCCCGATGCGCAGGCGCACCGAATTGATGTTCCAGGTGGCGATGGAGAGCGTCAAAGCGAGGAAACCTGTCGAGGGGCGGGAATCGGGCGCGACACTAGAGCATGTTCCGCCGAAGGTGAACGGCGCCGCACCGTCATCGCCGCCGCGCACCCTTATCCCACGCCTCCTCATCCTCCACGTCCCTCATCCCCGGGCTTGACCAGGGGACCCAACCTTGCGGCGCGCCGTTGATCGCGAACACATGCCCGGCCTTCAGCCACCTGGGTGCCCGGGTCAAGCGCGGGCATGAGGGAGGCGCGTGCGGCTATCCCCGACCCCTGCCTCGGCTCCCCTCAATTCCGATTGATGACGAACATCATCGGGTCCGGGCGCTGGGAGGTGTCGAGGTTGGAAACCGCGACCGTGGTATCGTAGCCCTGCGGGTCGGTGACGGTCCACTGCTTCAGCTGCATGGTCTTGGCGTCGAACATGATCATCAGCCGGTAGGTGCCGACCATGGGCTGCTTCTCTTCGATGACCACGGTGGCGAAGATGTCGTCCTGATAGACGCCGGTCACATTGGCGTTGCGGGCGAGGTTGAAATTCTCCGACAGCAGAAAGCGCAGCGGCGTCGCCGAGAGCGGCGTGATGTCCTGCGTCTTCAGCCTTTTGTCGCGCACCGCCACCGAGCGCCCGTCGGCCACCAGCTCGATCCGGCTCGGCGCCTCATATTCGAACAGCACCCGGCCGGGCTTGAGGATGTAGAACTGGCCCTGCTGGCGCGTGCCGTCGGGATCGACCTGCACGAAGTCGCCGATCATCGTCTTGAAGCTGTTGAAATAGTCATTGATGCGCTGGACCGTCTCCGCCGCCGCGCGCTGGTTGGCCACCGCCGCGACCTGGATGCCGGCATCAGCCCCCGCCGCCGCAGTCGGGCCGGCCTGGGCGGTGCGCATCGACGCCGGCTTCTTCGGCGGCACCGGCGCGAAGGGCGGCGGCGGCACCTGCGCCAGGGCGAGGCCCGCCGGCAGGAGCAGCAGGGCGGCGGCGCAGATACGGATCATGGAGCGCATGGGGCACATCTCGCTGGAGCACGTCGGGCGCGGCACAAGGCGCGGGGGCCTCGTGCGCTTGTCGGTGTCGGGGCAGCGGGTAGCGCGCCGCTGTGGCGATCCTGTGGCCCGGACGCTGCGTCAGCGACGGGCGAAAACACAGGTGCGGGAGCGGCGGCCGTCATCGGCTCAATAGCCCTCCCCGCCGCCTTCGGTGAGGATTTCGCGCTTGCCGGCATGGTTGGCCGGGCCGACCAGCCCCTCGCGCTCCATGCGCTCGACCAGCGAAGCCGCGCGGTTATAGCCGATCTGCAGCCGGCGCTGGATGTAGGAGGTGGAGCACTTCTTGTCGCGCATCACCACCGCCACCGCCTGGGAATAGAGGTCGCCCCCTTCCTCCGCGCCCATGCCGCTCTTATCGAACACGGCACCGTCCTCGCCCTCGCCGTCGAAGTCGGTCGTCACCTCGTCGAGATAGTCGGGCGCGCCTTGCGCCTTCAGGTGCTCGACCACCCGCTCCACCTCCTGGTCGGAGACAAAGGGGCCGTGGACACGGGAAATGCGCCCGCCGCCGGCCATGTAGAGCATGTCGCCCTGGCCGAGCAGCTGTTCGGCGCCCATCTCGCCGAGAATGGTGCGTGAGTCGATCTTCGAGGTGACCTGGAAGGAGATGCGGGTCGGGAAATTCGCCTTGATCGTGCCGGTGATCACGTCGACGCTCGGGCGCTGCGTCGCCATGATGAGGTGGATGCCGGCGGCGCGGGCCATCTGGGCGAGCCGCTGGATGGCGCCCTCGATCTCCTTGCCGGCCACCATCATCAAATCGGCCATCTCGTCGACGACGACGACGATATAGGGGATGGGCGAGAGGTCCATTTCCTCGCGCTCATAGATGGCTTCGCCCGTCTCCTTGTCGAAGCCGGTCTGCACGGTGCGCACGATCTGCTCGCCCTTGGCCTGTGCCTCAGCGATGCGGGCGTTGAAGCCGTCAATGCTGCGCACGCCGACCTTCGACATCTTGCGGTAGCGCTCCTCCATCTCGCGCACCGCCCATTTCAGCGCCACCACCGCCTTTTTCGGGTCGGTGACGACAGGGGTGAGCAGATGGGGAATGCCGTCATAGATCGACAGCTCCAGCATCTTCGGGTCGATCATGATCAGCCGGCACTGCTCCGGCCGCATGCGGAAGAGCAGGCTGAGGATCATCGTGTTGATCGCCACCGACTTGCCCGAGCCGGTGGTGCCGGCGACGAGAAGATGCGGCATGCGGGCGAGATCGACGATGACCGGCTCGCCGCCAATGGTCTTGCCGAGCGCGATGGCGAGCTTGTGCGCGGCCTCGCCGAAATCGCGGGCGACGAGAATCTCGCGCAGCAGCACCTTGTCGCGCTTGGGGTTGGGCAGTTCGATGCCGATGGCGTTCTTGCCGGGAATGACAGCCACGCGGGCGGAGATCGCGCTCATCGAGCGGGCGATGTCGTCGGCGAGGCCGATGACGCGGCTCGATTTGATGCCCGGCGCCGGCTCCAGCTCGTACAGCGTCACCACAGGGCCGGGGCGCGCATTGACGATGGCGCCGCGCACGCCGAAATCGTCGAGCACACCTTCGAGATCGCGCGCGTTCTGGTCCAGCGCCTCGCGCGAGAGCGCGGGACCGCCGCGCGGCGGCGGCGGCGACAGCAGGTCGAGCCCCGGCATGGCGTAGCGCCGGCGCTGTTCCTCCAGCGCGGCACGCCCGCCCCGGATCGAGCGCAGCGGCGGCGGGCGCTTGGCCGCGCGCGGCACCGGCGGCGGGGGTGCGGCGAAGGCCTCGTCCAGCGCGTCGGGCAGGTCGTCATCGGCGCTTTCGAAGCCGGCGACATCCTCCTCCTCATCGAACGCCTCGCGCCGGCCGAAGCTCGGCTCATGCCGACCGGCGCGCAGGGCCGCGAAATCGTCCTCCTCCGCACCGCCGAAGCCGACGCTTTCGCGCAGCCGTTCCGCGAGGCCGCGCGCGGGGCGCGGGCGGCGGGCGGCGCCGGGGGCGAAGCGCGCCTTCAGCGACAGCACGCCATGGGTCATCATGCCGAGCAGGAAGGCGAGCCAGCCCGGCTCGTCATCCTCGAAGCTGGCGGGCGCGCGGCGCGGGTCGTCCAGCGCCTCCTCCGGCTCGGCCCGCAGCCCGAACCCGACCGCCAGCGGCAGGGTGAGCGCGGCGCCGATGAGGCAGACGACGCCGACCACGGCATAATCGGCGCTGGTCAGCCAGCTTGCGCGTAACGCCGCCGGCACGGCGAGCACGAATTCGCCCAGCACGCCGCCGAGCCCGCTCGGCAGCGGCCAGCCGCCGAAACGCGGCAGGCAGGCGGCGAAGCCGGAGGCGAACACGATGCCCGCCACCAGCGCGATCAACCGCGCCCGCAGCCGGCCGGGATGGCGATGGGTCAGCAGCAGCCAGCCCCATATGCCCATGGGCAGCACCACCGCCAGGGCGGCGACGCCGAAAAGCTGCATCATCACATCGGCGAAGATCGCGCCGGGAAGGCTCAGCAGATTGGACGGCGCGGCGGCGCTGGAGCGGCTGAGGCTGGGATCGTCGGCCGACCAGGTCGCCAGCGCCAGCAGCATCAGCGCGCACAGGCTCAGCCAGGCAAGGCCGACCAGTTCCGCCGTGCGGCGGGAAAGGGCGCCGCGCACCTCCTCGGGCAGGAAGCCGCCCGGCGCGCTCTGCCCGGCCCGGTGCGCGCGCGGGCTCGCCCCGCTCTTGCCAGCCCCCTCCGGCCGGGGCCGGGGCCGGGCGGCACGGGACGGAGCGGCCTCCAGCCGAGGCGTCCGCATCGTCGTCTGCGTCCCCATGTCCCGCCCCGTCTCTTTGCCCCGCCTCGCCAAACGCCTCGCCCCGCTCAGGACAGACCGGCCAGAAGGCGCGGCAGCGCCTCCCGCGTCGTCTCAAGGTCCTGCACCAGCGCGATGCGCAGATAGTCGGCACCGGGATTGCGCCCCTGCGCATCGCCACGGCAGAGATAGCCGCCCGGCACGGTGCGCAGCCCCTCGCGCTGCCACAGAAGCCGCGCCGCTTCCTCGCCGGCGCTGTGCTGCCCGGTGCGCAGCCCGGCGACGTTCAGCCAGAGGAAGAAGCCGCCATCGGGCCGCTGATAGTCGAAATGCCCGGCCAGCACCTCGTCGGCGATGTCGAACTTCGCCTTGTAGAGGTCGCGGCTCGCCGCCACATGCGCCTCGTCGGCCAGCGCCGCGATGCCGACCCATTGCAGCGGCTCGGGCACCTGCGGCGCGGCGACATTGCGGAAATCGGCGAAGGCCTCGATGAAGCGGGCCTCGCCAGCGCAGAAGCCGCAGCGCAGCCCCGGCAGGCTGGAGCGCTTGGACAGCGAATTGAAGGCGACGACGCCGGCGAAATCCGGCCCGGCCACTTCGAGAATGCCGGTGGGCGGGGCCGCACCGAGCCAGATCTCGGAATAGCACTCGTCGGCAAAAATCATCACCTCATGCGCCCGGCACAGCGCCACCAGCCGCTCCAGATAGGCGCGCGGCGCGATGGTGCCCTGCGGATTGGCGGGGGAGGCGAAATAGAGCGCGACCGAACGGTCGAGCAGCTCCGGGGTCAGCGCGTCGAGGTCCGGCAGCCAGCCGCCCCCCGGCGGCAAGGGCAGATCGACACTGGCGCAGCCGGCGGCTTCCGCCCCGGCGCCATAGGCAGCGTAGAACGGGTTGGGCAGCAGCACGGCGGGCTCGGCGGCGCCGATGCGGGCGCGCTTTTGCAGCGAGAGCAGCCGGCGCGCCATCAGCGCGGCGAAGAACAGACCCTCGCGCGAGCCGTTGAGCACCAGGACTTCGCGCTCCGGGTCGGGCGCGCGGGCCAGCGCGTAGCGGCGGGCGAACCAGTCGCCGGCGGCGCGGCGGAACTCGGGCAGCCCCTTGCCGGCGGGATAGCGGCCGAAGCCGTCGAGATGGCCGGCCAGCACCGCGCCGACGAAACCGGGCATGGCGTGGCGCGGCTCCCCGACCGCCAGGCTCAGCGCCGGCTTTCCCGGGGCGAGATCGGCGAGCAGCTCGGTCAGCCGCACGAAAGGCGAGCGCGCCGCCGGCCCCGGATCGGGGACAACGGCCGGTGTCGCGGCGGCAGCGGGGGAGAGGGCATCAGGCACGGGATCGGTCTCGCCTCGGCCACGGAATGCGGCCTCTGCCGGCACAATAGCCCGGCTGCGGTAAAGGCGTTCTTAACCATGCGCGCAGAAGCGCCAAGCCGCCGGCAAAGAAAAGGCCCCGGCGATGCCGGGGCCTTGCGCAGCAAAGAGACCTGGAAACGGCGCGCGGAACGCGCCGCCCGGCGGAGCCGGAGGCTCCGATCAGCTGTGATAGGCGCGCTCGCCGTGCTCGACGATGTCGAGACCCTCGCGCTCCTTCTCCACCGACGGACGCAGCCCGATGAGGACGTTGACCACGTAGTAGAGGATCGCCGAGACGATACCGCCCCACACGAGGGTCACCGCCACCGCCTGGAACTGCACCCACACCTGGTGGCCCATCGCGTAATCGGCGATGCCGGGGCCGCCGAGCGCCGGGGCGACGACGATGCCGGTGCCGATGGCGCCGACGATACCGCCCACGCCATGGACGCCGAACACGTCGAGGCTGTCATCGTAGCCGAGCGCGTTCTTCACCGTGGTGCAGAAGAAGAAGCAGACGATGGAGGCGACGAAGCCGAGCACGATCGCGCCGAGCGGACCGGAGAGGCCGGCAGCCGGGGTGATGGCGACGAGGCCCGCGACCATGCCGGAGATGGCGCCGAGCATGGAGGGCTTGCCCTTGGCCAGCCACTCGATGAGCGTCCAGCCGACGATCGCGCCGGCGGTGGCGACGAAGGTGTTGATCACGGCGAGCGTGGTGCCGGCATTGGCTTCAAGGTTGGAGCCGGCGTTGAAGCCGAACCAGCCCACCCACAGGACGCTGGCGCCGACCATGGCGAAGGGCAGCGAGTGGGGAGGCATCAGTTCCTTGCCGTAGCCGGTGCGCTTGCCGATGATGATGCAGCCGACGAGGCCCGCAATACCGGCATTGATGTGCACCACGGTGCCGCCGGCGAAGTCGAGCGCGCCCATGGCGAACAGGTAGCCTTCCGAGAACCACACCATGTGGGCGATCGGGTAGTAGACGAACGTCACCCAGAGGATGCTGAACAGCACGATGGCCGAGAACTTCATGCGCTCGGCGAAGGCACCGATGATCAGCGCGGGGGTGATGGCCGAGAAGGTCATCTGGAACACGATGAAGATGTATTCCGGAATCTTCACGCCCTTGGAGAAGGTGTCGGCCAGGCTTTCCGTGGTCACGCCGGCGAGGAAGGCCTTCTCGAAGCCGCCGATGAAGGCGTTGCCGGAGGTGAAGGCGAGCGAGTAGCCGTAGAACACCCAGAGCAGCATCATCACGGCGGCGATGACGGTGACCTGCATGAGGACCGAGAGCATGTTCTTGGCGCGCACGAGGCCGCCATAGAAAAGGGCGAGGCCCGGCACGGTCATGAACAGAACGAGGATGGAGGAGACCATCATCCAGGTGATGTCGCCCTTGTCCACGGTGACCGCGGCGGCGACCTCGGCGGTGGCTTCCGCGCCGGCGGCCGGGTTGTCCTGGGCGAAAGCGGCGGCCGCAAACAGCGCCGTCGTCGCCAGCGCAGGCAGGCCCGCGCGTATCCAATTCTTGGTCGTCATGGGTTCAATGCTCCGTCGCAATCGGAAAATGTCGGGATCGGTGACGCAGGCTCAGAGGGCGTCGGCGTCGGTTTCGCCGGTGCGGATGCGCACGGCCTGATCGATCGCGTAGACGAAGATCTTGCCGTCGCCGATCTGGCCGGTCTTGGCCGAGGTGGTAATCGCGTCGATGACCTTGGAAACATGATCGGACGCCACGGCGACCTCGATCTTGAGCTTGGGCAGGAAGCTCACTGCGTATTCCGCGCCGCGATAGATCTCGGTGTGGCCCTTCTGACGGCCATATCCCTTGACCTCCGTAACGGTCAGTCCGTGCACACCAATGCCAGTGAGCGCATCCCGGACTTCCTCAAGCTTGAAGGGCTTGATGATAGCCATGACGATCTTCATGGGTTCTGTCCCCGCTTGGCCCCGAACCGCTGGCGGGGTTCTGGGCGTTTCATGTCGGACTCGCCGAGGTTGTTTTCCGCAACCTGCCGATCCAGCCGGGGAGAGAGAATCAATTCGCGTGCCAACCGTTGCGGATCAACGCTTCCAGTGGAAATGCCGCAGGCAAGCGCCGGCCGATGCAAGGCTGGCAGCCATCGCCCCGCACCCACGCGGCGCCGCCGGATTGCTCAATTCTTGATCGGGACGCTGACCCTTCCCGAGTCACCGCCGCACATTCGCCATCAGTTGACTAAATTCTAGGCAGATGCCTGTGTGGCAGGCGCCCGCACCGGCCGGATCAGCCCTTCCTGGGCCACCGAGGCGACCAGCCGCCCGGCGCGATCATAGATCAGCCCGCGCGCCAGCCCGCGCGCGCCGGCGGCGCTGGGGCTGTCCTGGGCATAGAGCAGCCAGTCATCGGCACGGAAGGGACGGTGCAGCCACAGCGCGTGGTCGAGGCTGGCGACCTGCAGGCTCTCGCCCAGCACGCTGGTGCCGTGCAGCGTCGTTGTCGCTTCCAGGAGCGTCATGTCGGAGGCATAGGCGAGCACGGCCTGGTGCAGCCCTTCCGCGTCGGGCAGCGGGCCCGTGGTGCGGAACCACACCGCCCGGCGCGGCGCGACGCGCTTTTCCCCGAGGCCCACCGGCT
This sequence comes from Ancylobacter sp., assembly GCF_965249975.1. GTDB lineage: Bacteria > Pseudomonadota > Alphaproteobacteria > Rhizobiales > Xanthobacteraceae > Ancylobacter. The sequence continues at coordinate 11,212 of NZ_CBDFNE010000015.1, forward strand.
TCAGCTCGATCGGGCGCGGGCGACGCCAATAGGCCAGCACCGGCGCCGGCAGGGTGGCCACCACCTCCGGGGGCAGGTCCCCGATGCCCGGCACCTCCTCCGGCGGCGGCACCGCCATGTCGAGGTCGAGCTGGTGTTCCAGCCCCGGCTCCTCGCGATGGAACGAGACCGACATGATGAAGATCGGCCGCCCGTGCTGGATCGCCACCGCCCGCCGCGTGGCGAAGCTGCGCCCGTCGCGCACCCGTTCCACATCGTAGATGATCGGCACCTTCGGATCGCCGGCGAGCAGGAAATAGGCGTGCATGGAATGGGCGGCGAGCCCTTCCACCGTGCGCTGCGCCGCCACCAGCGCCTGCGCCAGCACCTGCCCGCCAAAGACGCGTGTGCGCAACGGCCAGGATTCCGGCGGGTTGAGACCGCGGAAGAGATTGTCCTCCAGCCGCTCCAGATCGAGCAGGGTGACGAGTTCGGCGGCGCTTTGGGTCATGGGCGGGCTTTTCCTCATCGCGACGGAACGGCGGGCGGGGCAGAATGGGATAAGGCGGGGGCGGCACCCCGGCGCATTGTCCGGGGTGCCTAGCTAAGGCATAGGAGGGAGCGCGCACAATGCGCGGATGGTCGAGAGCGGAGGCGGCACGCCATGCAACAGGACCAGCGATATGATGCCGTGATGGCCGGTGGCGGGCTCGCCGGGCTCACCCTCGCGCTCGCGCTGCGGCAGGGACTGGGCGACAGTGCCCGCCTCGCCGTGGCCGACCCGGCCTTCGCCGCCGCGCGCCCGGCGAGTACCGATCTACGCGCCTCCGCCATCGCCGCCGGCGCCCGCCGCCTGTTCGAGGCGCTCGGCGTGTGGGAGCGGGTGGAAGCGCAGGCCCAGCCGATTCTGGCGATGGAAATCACCGATTCCAAGCTCGGCGATGCCGCCCGGCCGGTGTTCCTCTCCTTCGACGGCGAGGTGGAGCCGGGCGAGCCCTTCGCCCATATGCTGCCCAATGCGGTGCTGCAGGACGCGATGACCGACCTCGCCCGCGAACGCGGCGTCGCGCTGCTGCCCACCCGCATCGCCGGCTTCACCCCCGGCGCGGCGCGCGGCGCGCTGCGGCTCGCCGACGGCGCGGAAGCTTCCGCCTCCCTGCTCGCCGCCTGCGATGGCGGCCGCTCCAAGCTGCGGGCGCTGGCCGGCATCGGCGTCACCGGCTGGTCCTATCACCAGTCCGCCCTCGTGATGACGGTCGGCCATGAGCGCCCGCACGAGGGCAAGGCGATCGAGCATTTCCTGCCCGCCGGCCCCTTCGCCATGCTCCCCCTCACCGGCAATCGCTGCTCCATCGTCTGGACCGAGGCGACCGACACCGCCGCACGCCTGCTGAAGCTGCCGCGCGTGCTGCTGCTGGACGAGCTGGAACAGCGCTTCGGGCTGGAACTCGGCGAGATCGACATCCTGGATGAACCGAAGGCGTTCCCGCTCGGCTTCCAGATGGCGCGTTCCTTCATCGGCGAGCGCCTCGCTCTGGTCGGCGACGCCGCCCACACCATCCATCCCATCGCCGGCCAGGGCATCAATATGGGGCTGCGCGATGTGGCGGCGCTGGCGGAAGCCGCCACCGACGCCGCCCGGCTCGGCCTCGACATCGGCGGGCGGGACGTTTTGGAGCGTTACCAGCGCTGGCGGCGCTTCGACACGCTGGCCATGGGCGTGGCGACCGACGGGCTGAACCGGCTGTTCGGCCTGCGCTCGGACGCGGTGCGGCTGGCGCGCGATGTCGGGCTCGGGCTGGTGGAGCGCCTACCGGCGCTGAAGGGCTTCTTCATCCGCGACGCCGCCGGCATTGGCGGGCGCGCCCCGCGCCTTCTGCGCGGGGAAGCGCTGTAGAGCGTTTTCGAGCGACGTGGATACCGGTTCGCGTGAAGAAAACGCGACAACAAAAGGAATGGGATCAGCGCGCCGCCTCTTCCTCGGTCAGCTGCCGCGCCTCGTCGGCGAGCAGGATCGGAATGCCGTCGCGAATCGGGTAGGCGAGACGCGCGGCGCGCGACACCAGTTCCTGCGCCGCGCGGTCATAATCCAGCGGCCCCTTGGTGACCGGGCAAACCAGCAATTCCAGCAGTTTCGGGTCGATCTCATAGCCCGCGCGCGCGGGAATGGGGGATGCAGCGGCCATGGGCAGGAATCTCCCGATCTTCGGCAGGGTCACAAACGTATTCCGGCTATATAACGCAGCAAGCTGACATTCTCACGTCGCCACCTTCCCCGAAGCGCCACGGACCGATGGAATCTTCCCCGCTCGATCTCGCCCTGGAGCCCCGCCTTGATGGCGATACGCTGCAGCAATGGGTGTTCCGCCGCCTGCGCCGCTCGGTCATGGCCGGCCGCTTTCCGCCCGGCAAGGCGGTGACGATCCGCGGGCTGGCCGATGAGCTCGGCGTGTCCTCCATGCCGGTGCGCGAGGCGCTGCGGCGGCTGGTGGCCGAACGCGCGCTGGTGCTGCTCGACAATCGCCGCGTGCGCGTGCCGGAAATGACCGCGCGCCGCTTCGAGGAGCTGATGATGGCGCGCACGCTGCTGGAGACCGAAGCGGCGGCCCGCGCCCTCGCCGTGGCCGACGACGCCTTCATCGCAAGGCTCGACGCCCTCAACGCCGAATCCGACGCGGCGGTGGCCGCCGCCGATACCGAGGCGATGATCGAGACCAATCTCGCCTTCCACGGCGCGCTCTATGGCGGGCGGGCGGACAATGTGCTGCTGCCGCTGATCGAATCGGTGTGGCTGCAGATCGGCCCGTTCATGCGCATGGCGCTGGCGGACCTCGAGACCCACTACCCCGTCGACCGCCACGCCGAAGCGCTGGCCGCGCTGCGCACCGGCGACGAGGCGGCGCTGCGCCGCGCCATCGAGGCCGATATTCGCGACGGCATCGGCCATCTGCTGGCGCAGCTGGGGTAGGCCTACTCGCCCCACCCCAACACACCGTCATGCCCGGGGATGACGTTCCACTGGCCGTCATCCCGGCCGGAGGCAAAGCCGCAGCGCCGGGATCGCTCTCCGCCTGGTAATGATCCCGGATCGGCCTGCGGCCGTCCGGGATGACGCGAAAAGCCCTCAGCCCGCCGCCTTCAGCCGGCCGCCGGCGCGCCGGCGCTCGGCGGCGAGGCGTGCGGCGGCGCCAAAGGCGGTGAAGATGCCGCTGGACAGCTTGTCCTCCCAGAAGCGCCACTCCGGGTGCCACTGGATCGCCATGTTGAAGCCCGGCGCATCCGGCACGCGGAAGGCCTCAATGGTGCCGTCCCCGGCCGTCGCCTCCACCGCCACGCCCGGCGCCAGCGTCGCCACGCCCTGGCCGTGCAGCGAGTTCACCCGCCACGTCGTGTCACCGGCAAGGCTCGCCAGCAGGCCGCCTTCGGTCAGCGCCACCCCATGGGCGGGCGAGTACTGGCCTTCGATGTCGAGGCTGGAATCCTCGCGATGGTCGAAGCGGCCGGGCTGCTCATAAAGCTTCTGGAACAGCGTGCCGCCGAGCGCGACGTTCATTTCCTGGAAGCCGCGGCACACGCCGAACAGCGGCACGCCGCGTTCCAGCGCCTCGCGGATCAGCGGCAGCGAAATGTCGTCGCGGTGCGGGTCGGCCGGCAGCGGCGGGTCGTGCGGCAGGTCGCCATAATGATGCGGGCCGACATTGGACGGGCTGCCCGGCAGGAACAGCGCGTCGACGGCGGCGAGAATCTCGTCGACGACGATCCGCTCCGGCGCCATGGCGGAATCCACCGCCGAGATGGTGCCGGGAATGAGCACCGGCATCGCCTGGGCGCCGCGCGCCACCGCATAGATGTATTTTTCGGTGACGCCATGGACGACATGTCCGTCCCTGGCCTTCACATCGCTGATCACACCGATAACCGGACGCATAATATCTCCTGCGCTCACTGCCGCTGATGTGGCGCGCGCCCCCGGCGGCTGTCAACGGCGCAGCGACGCACGTCCGCCCCGCACGGCGCGCGGCCCTGCCGCTTGCGCCCGATCGCCGCTGCCCCACCGCGCTCCGTACCCAAATGTTTCCGGCGAAGAATCTTCGTGTATGAAGGGCCACCCCCTCGTCCGCAGGCGCCGCCGGAAGCCCATGGTTTTTTCGTCCGTCACCTTTCTGTTCTATTTCCTGCCGGCGTTCCTGATCTGCTATTTCGCGACGCCGGGGCTGCGCGCCCGCAACCTGGTGCTGCTCGCCTTCTCGCTGGTGTTCTATGCCTGGGGCGGGCTCGCCAATGTGGTGGTGCTGGCGGTCTCCATCATCGCCAATTACAGCCTCGCGCTGCTGATCGACACCCGCACCGGCCCGTGGCGGCTGCGCATGCTCGGGCTGGCGGTGGCGCTGAACCTGTCCGGCCTCATCGCCTTCAAATATGCCGGCTTCCTCGCCGAGAACCTCAATCACCTGCTGCCCGACGCCGCCCAGCTGCCGGTGGTGCATCTGCCGCTGCCGCTCGGCATCTCCTTCTTCACCTTCCACGCCATTTCCTATCTCGTCGACATCTATCGCGGGAAGGCGCGGGCCAATGGCCGCTTCGAGGAGATCGCGGTCTACATCACCATGTTCCCGCAGCTGGTGGCCGGCCCGATCGTGCGCTACTCCACCATCGCCCACCGCATCAGGGCGCGACGCACCACGCTCGGCCGTGTGTCGGCGGGGCTGCGCATCTTCGTCATCGGCCTGTCCTGGAAGGTGTTGATCGCCGACGAGGTGGCGCCGCTGGTGAGCGTGGTGTTCGACAACACCACCGCCCCGAACCTCGGCGAGGCGTGGATCGGCGTCTGCGCCTATGCGCTGCAGATCTATTTCGACTTCGGCGGCTATTCCAACATGGCGATCGGCCTCGCGCTGGCCATGGGGCTGAAATTCCCGCGCAATTTCAACCTGCCCTATGGCGCTCTGTCGATCACCGATTTCTGGCGCCGCTGGCATATGAGCCTGTCGAGCTGGTTCCGGGACTATGTCTACATCCCGCTCGGCGGCAACCGGCACGGCCATGTGCACACGGCGCTGAATCTCTGGACCGTGTTCCTGCTCTGCGGCCTGTGGCACGGGGCGAGCTGGACCTTCGTCATCTGGGGCGTGCATCACGGCACCTTCCTGGTGCTAGAGCGCACCCGCCTCGGCGCCGCCCTGCGCGCCGCGCCGCGTATGGTCGGCCATGCCTATGTGCTCCTCGTCGTGCTCACCGGCTGGGTCTGGTTCCGGGCGGAGAGCCTGCCGCAGGCGATGGACCTCTTCGCCGGCCTCGCCGGGCTGAACGGGGTGGGCCCGCTGTCGATCAATCTGCTGGCTGATCTGGAGCCGGTGACGATCGTCATCATGGTGCTGGCCTGGCCGCTCGCCATGTTCGGCCTGCCGCAGCCGGGCGCCAAGCGGCTGCCGGCACATCTGCGCCGCGCCCTGTATGGCGTGACCGACAGCGTCGTGGTGGCGGCGCTGTTCGTGCTGTGCATCCTGTCGGTGGGGGCGGCGACCTATTCGCCCTTCCTGTATTTCCGGTTCTGAGGGGAGCGCGACCATGCCCTTGCTCATGGCCTTCCGCCGCTGGTGGGCGGTGATCTTCGTGGCGCTGCTGTCGCTGCCGACCATTGGCCTGCTGCTCCCCGCCATGCCCGGCCCGATGCGTACCGTGCTGGCGCCGGAGGCGCGCTGGTGGGAACACGCCTCCGAGCGGCTCGACCCCTATATCAACAACGTCTTCGGCTTTCGTGGTCCCGTGCTCACCGCGCATCGCCGCTATCTGCGCTTCATCGGCTCCCCGCCTGGCACCCGTGTGGTGGACGGCACGGATGGCAGCCTGTTCCTGCGCGACAACAACGCGCTGGAACAGTCGATCGGCCAGCTGGTGCGGCTGCAGGGGGTGGAAAGGCTCGCCATCCTCGCCGAGGAACTGCAGCAGAAAATGGCGGCCAGCGGCGGCACCTTCGTGCTCACTCTGCCGCCCAACGCCGCCACCGCCCGCTTCGACAAGTTGCCCGACTATATCCGCGCCCAGCGCCACCAGCCGACCGAATATGACCTCGTCGCCGCGCGGATGAAGCGCGACGGCATCACCTTCGTCGATCTGCGCCCCATCGTCGATGAAAGCACGGCAAGCGACCCGCTCTATTATCGCTACGATACGCACTGGAACGCGCTCGCGGGGCTTCTGGCGTTCAACGCGGTCATGGATGCGGCGGGCCGGCCGGAACTCGCCATCCCGCCGTCGCTGGCGTTCAGCGGCACAAAGCGACGCCCGGGCGGCGACCTCCTGCGGGTGGCCGGCGTCCCCGACCGCGAGCCGGCGGATGTGGACTATGTGTGGAAACCGCCGGTGGGCGGGCCGCACGACACCACGCCGCTCGAGGGCATCGTCGGCCCGCCGCCGCGCGGCACCGAGAATTACGGATTCAACGCCTACACCACCGGCCACGCCGGCCCGCGCATCATGGTGATCGGCGATTCCTTCACCCAGGGCTTCTGGTCCAACCCGCTCGCCTACCGCGCCTCGGCGGTGATCTGGATCCACCATAATGCCTGCGAGTTCGACCGGGGCGTCATCGACCGCTTCAAGCCGGACATCCTGATCTACGCGCCGACGGAGCGCTTCCTCACCTGCAAGAACTGGAGCCGGACGCCCCTGCCGGCAGGGGGCGGCTGAGCCCCCTTCCCCGCCTTGCTCCCAAGCCTTGCTCCACCGCCCCGTGCCGCCCTACAACGCCCTCGTCTCTCTCCGCCGGATCCGCCCCATGCCCCTTTCCCGCGACGATCTCCTCGCCCGGCTCGCCGAGCTCGGGATTCCCACCACCACGGTCGAGCATCCGCCGCTGTTCACGGTGGAGGATTCGCAGGCGCTGCGCGGCGACATTGCCGGCGGGCACACCAAGAACCTGTTCCTCAAGGACAAGAAGGGGAACCTGTTCCTCGTCGTGGTGGAGGAGGAGGCGCGGGTCGATCTCAAGAACCTGCACGTTGCGCTCGGCGCGGCGAGCAAGCTCTCCTTCGGCAGCGCCGAGCTTCTGGAAGAGGTGCTGGGGGTGAAGCCTGGCGCCGTCACCGCCTTCGGCCCGGTCAACGATGTCGAGGGCCGCGTCACCGTGGTGCTCGACGCGGAGCTGATGGCGCATGAGACGGTGAATTGCCACCCGCTGGTGAACACCGCCACCACCAGCATCGCCAGCGCCGACCTCATCCGCTTCCTGCGCGCCACCGGCCATGAGCCGCGGGTGCTGGCGGTGCCCCGGCGCAGCGAGGCGGAGCAGCCCGCCACCACTGAGGTCTGATCGCCCCGTTGCATTCGCGGCGCGGCAGACCATTTTAGACGCCGAGCACGAGACCCGACAGCACCTGCCCTATTGCGAGGACGACCCATGTTGCTGAACCAGCCCTCCTCCCCCGCCGGCAAGGGCGACGCGCCGGGCGGCGACGATCTGGTGATGGACGTCACCACCAAGAGCTTCATGAAGGATGTGGTCGAGGAATCGCGCATCCGTCCGGTGCTGGTCGATTTCTGGGCGCCCTGGTGCGGCCCGTGCCGCCAGCTGACCCCTGTTATCGAGAAGGTGGTGCGCGGGGCCAAGGGCAAGGTGCGCCTCGCCAAGATGAACACGGACGAGCACCCCGCCGTCGCCCAGCAGCTCGGCATCCAGTCGCTGCCCACCGTCTATGCCTTCGTCAACGGCCAGCCGGTCGACGGCTTCATGGGCGCGCAGCCCGAGGCGCAGATCAAGGCGATCGTCGACAAGCTGATCGCCGCGTCGGGCGGCGGCAACGACATCGCCGACATTCTCGCCAGCGGCGAGGCGGCGCTCACGGAGGGGGATCTCGCCGGCGCGGCGGAAATCTTCGCCGCCGTTCTGGGCGAGGAGCCGGAAAACCTCGCCGCCATCGCCGGCCTCGCCCGCACCGAGCTGGCCGCCGGCAATCTCGAACAGGCCAAGGCGACGCTCGCCCTCGCGCCCGCCAGCGCCGCCAACGACGCCGCGCTCACCGCCGTGCGCGCCGCCATCGAGCTGGAAGAGGCCGCGAGCGCGCTGGGCGATGTGAAGGAGCTGGAGGCGAAGGTCGCCGCCAACCCGCTGGACCATCAGGCCCGCTTCGACCTTGCCGTGGCGCTGAGCGCGCGGGGACGGCGCGAGGAGGCGGTGGACCATCTGCTCGCCATCGTCCGCAAGGACCGCGCCTGGAACGAGGACGGCGCCCGCAAGCAGCTGGTGCAGTTCTTCGAGGCCTGGGGGCCGACGGACGAGCACACGCTCGCCGGCCGCCGCCGCCTGTCCTCGCTGCTCTTCGCCTGACGCCGGCGGGGGCGTCCCCCGTCACGGCCGGGATGCGGCACCGGCCTTTCGGGGCCGACACATCGCGCAAGGAACGCCATGGCGATCAACAAGCCCTATGCCGGCCCCTCCGAGCTGGCGCCCATCATCCCGCTGTTCCCGCTGGAGGGGGCGCTGCTGCTGCCGCGCTGCCAGCTGCCGCTCAACGTGTTCGAGCCGCGCTATGTCGCGATGATCGACGCGGCGCTGGCCAGCCACCGGCTGATCGGCATCATCCAGACCGCGCCGCAGCAGTCGGCGCTCACCGTGCCGGGTGCGCCGGACATTGTCGGCGTGGGCTGTGTCGGCCGCATCACCGAGATCGCCGAGAGCGGCGATGGCCGCTACCTGCTCAATCTCAGCGGCATTGCCCGCTTTCGCGTGGTGGCGGAGGTCGATTCCGGCACGCCGTTCCGCCAGGCCAAGGTCGATTACGCGCCCTATGGCGACGACTTCACCCCCAATGCCGGCGCCGAGGCGGTGGACCGCGCCACGCTGCTGCGCACGCTGGCGGATTATCTCGACGCCAACCAGCTGGAAGCGGACTGGAAGAGCATCAAGGACGCGCCGAATGAGGCGCTGGTGAATGCGCTTGCCATGATGGCCCCGTTCGGCCCGCGCGAGAAACAGGCGCTGCTGGAAGCCCCGACCCTCGCCTCCCGCGCCGAGATGCTCATCGCCGTCACCCAGATGACCATGGCCCGTACTGGCGGCGAAGGCGACGGCACGCTGCAATAGCGCGTCGCGCGCCCGCCCTCATGGCCGGGCTTGACCCGGCCACCCAGCCTTCCTGCCGGCGCGAAGCGCAGACGCTGGGTCCCCGGGTCAAGCCCGGGGATGAGGGACGATCGGACCCCTTTTACTCCGCCGCCAGCGGCGGGCGGGGGGTGGAGTGCGGGCCGGCGTCCACCGCGTGAAGCCCCGCGCGCGCCACCGGCGCGGCGGCGTGCTCGTCCGGCTCGTCGCGGGCGCCGATGAAGCGGCCGAAGATGCGCGCCATTAGGTGGCCGAGATCGTCCATCAGCGTGAACACGGCCGGCACGAAGATCAGCGACAGCAGGGTCGAGGCCAGCAGGCCGCCAATCACCGCGATCGCCATGGGCGAGCGGAAATCGCCGCCCTCGCCCAGCCCGAGCGCCGAGGGCATCATGCCCGCCGCCATGGCGATGGTGGTCATGATGATGGGCTGCGCCCGCTTGCGCCCGGCCTCGATCAGTGCCGTGGTCCGGTCCACCCCGGCATGCACCGCCTCGATGGCGAAATCCACCAGCAGGATCGCGTTCTTGGTGACGATGCCCATCAGCATCAGGAAGCCGATCACGACCGGCAGCGTCATCGCGTTGTTGGTGAGCAGCAGGGCGATGAAGGCGCCGCCCACCGACAGCGGCAGCGCGATCAGGATGGTGATCGGCTGCAGCACATTGGCGAACAGCAGCACCAGCACCGCCAGCACCATCATCACGCCCGCCATCATCGCGGTGGCGAAGCCGCCGAACACCTCGCCCATGATCTCGGCGTCGCCGGATTCCTTCAGCACGATGCTGGACGGCATGTTCTTGGCCGCCGGCAGGGCATAGACCTCCGCCAGCGCCTCGCCCAGCTGGGTGTTGCCCGCGAGGTCGGCCTCGATCGCCACGCGCCGCGCGCGGTCATAGCGGTCGAGGCTGGACGGGCCGGTGCCGAAGGAGATGTCGGCGACCGAGAGCAGCGGCACCGAGGCGCCGGCGGCGGTGCGCACCTTCAGCGTCTCGAAGGTGGAGAGGTCGCCGCGCGCCCGCTCGTCGAGCTGCACCCGGATCGGCACCTGGCGGTCGCCGGCGGAGAATTTGGCGAGGTTCTGCGACACGTCGCCAAGCGTGGCGATGCGCACCGTCTGGGCGATGTCCGACACGGAGACGCCGAGCGCCGCCGCTTCGGCGAGCTTGGGCACCACGCGCAGTTCCGGCCGCTCCAGCGCTGCCGAGGTCTGCACATTGGACAGGCCCTTCACCTTCTCGCGAATCTCGCGTTCCAGCTCCAGCGCCTTCGCCTCCACCTCGGCCCCGTCCGAGCCGGAGAGGATGATGGTGAATTCGCGCCCGCCAGGGCCGGCGCCGCCGGAGGCGCCAAAATTGAAGCGCAGGTCGGGAATGCGGGCGATGTCGTCGCGCAGCCGCATCTCGAACTGCTTCTGCGTCGCCGTGCGTTCGGCGCGCGGCACCAGGTTGACGATGATCGTCGCCTTGCGCACCTCGCCGCCGCCGCTGGCCGGCCCGTCGGTGGAGCCGGAGCCGGCGGTGGCGAATACGCTCGCCACTTCCGGCTGCGCCTTCAGCGTGTCGGTCACCTCATCCACCACGCGCCGCGTCGCTTCCAGCGTGGCTCCCGGCGGCAGTTCCAGCGCCAGAACGGAGCGGGACACGTCGGAATTGGGGATGAAGCCGGAGGGCAGCAGGGTGGAGAGCCACATCGAGCCGATGAACAGCAGTATGCCCGCCGTCACCGTGAGGAAACGGTGGCGGATGGAGCGGTGCAGCAGCCCGACATAGGCACGCATCACCCAGCTGTCCGGCGTCTCCCGGTGGCCGTGGTCGCGCATGAAATAGGCCGCGAGCATGGGGGTGAGCAGGCGCGCCACCAAGAGCGAGAACAGCACCGCCACTGCCACCGTGATGCCGAACTGGCGGAAATACTGGCCGGCAATGCCGCCCATGAAGCTGACGGGCAGGAACACCGCGACGATGGTGAGCGTGGTCGCCACCACGGCGAGGCCGATCTCGTCGGCGGCGTCGATCGCCGCGCGATAGGCGGATTTGCCCATGCGCATATGGCGCACGATGTTCTCGATCTCGACGATGGCGTCGTCGACGAGAATGCCGGTCACCAGCGTGACGGCGAGCAGGCTCACGCCGTTGAGCGAGAAGCCGAGCATGTCCATCACCCAGAAGGTGGGCAGGATGGAAAGCGGGATCGCCGTCGCGGTGATGATGGTGGCGCGCCAGTCGCGCAGGAAGACCATGACCACGATCACCGCCAGCACCGCGCCTTCCATCAGCGTGTGCATGGCCGAGGTGTAGTCGGCCTCGGTGTATTTTACCGTGGTGTCGATAAGGGTGATGTCGACTTCCGGATGGCGCTTTTCGAGATCCAGCAGCGCCTTTTCCGCGTTCTCGGCCACCACCACGTCGGAGAAGCCCTTGGCGCGGTAGATGCCGAAGGCGACCACCGGCTTGCCGTCGAGCCGGGCGAAGATGCGCGGTTCGGCGGCGCCGTCGGTCACGGTGGCGAGGTCGGCAAGGCGCACATAGCGCGTGCCCCCGCCGCCGGCGGCGGGCAGCGAGATGCGGGTCTCGGCGAGGTCCTCCACCGTGCTGGCGCCGCCCAGCGTGCGCACGGATTGTTCCTGCGTGCCGATCTCGCCGCGCCCGCCGGCAAGGTCGACATTGGTGGCGGCCAGCTCGCGGTTCACATCCGCCGCCGTCACGCCGAGCGCGGCCAGCTTGTCGGGGTCGAGCGAGATGCGGATCTCGCGCTCCACGCCGCCCTCGCGCTTCACCTGCGCCACGCCGCGCACGCCCTGTAGCGCGCGCACCAGCGTGTCGTCGACGAACCAGGACAGTTCCTCCGGCGTCATCGCCGGGGCGGAGGCGGCATAGGTGACGATGGCCATGCCTTCGACATCGACGCGCTGGACCAGCGGCTCCTCGATGTCCTGCGGCATTTCCGTGCGCACCTTGGTCACCGCGTCGCGCACGTCGTTCACCGCGCGGTCGACCTGCGTTTCCAGCTGGAACTCGACGACGGTGAGCGAGGTGCCCTCGGTGATGGTGGAGGAGATGTGCTTCACCCCCTGCACGCCGGCGATCGAGGTTTCGACCACCTTGGTCACCTGCGTTTCCAATTCGCTCGGCGCGGCGCCGGGCTGGGTGATGGTGACGGAAACGATCGGCACGTCGATGTTCGGCATGCGGGTGATCGGCAGCCGGTCGAAGGTGTAGAGGCCGATCGCGGTCAGCACCACGAACAGCACGATGGAGGGCACCGGCTTGCGGATCGCCCAGGCGGAGATGTTGAGAGCCATCACACACCGCCCTTCGCGGGAGCATCGGCCAGCGGCACGGGGCTCACCCGGTCGCCGTCGCGCAGGAAGCCGGCGGCGCGGGCGACGACGCTCTCGCCCTCGCGCACCCCGTCGGTGATTTCGATATAGCCGTCGCCCTTGAGCCCGATCGTCACCGGGCGCCGGCGCACCGTGTCGCCCTCGACCACGAGCACGAAGGCGCCTTCGGGGGCGAACTGCACCGCCGATTGCGGCAGGGCGACGCCGTCATGGCGGGCGATCTCGATCACGCCGCGCGCATAGGCGCCGGGGCGCAGGCGCGCATCGTCCGGCACCGCCACCGCGACGCGGGCGAGGCGGGTGGCCGGATCGACCTTGGCGCCGACCAGCCGCACCGTTCCTTCCAGCGGCGTGTGGATGCCGGCCGGCGTCACCGCCACCTTCAGGCCGGGCGTCACCCGCGGCAGGGCGGATTCGGGCACTTCGGCATCGAGATCGATGGCGCCGTCCTTGACGATGCGGAACAGCGGCTCGCTATTGGCGGAGAGCACGATGGCGCCGATGCGGGCGGAGCGCGACGAGACGATGCCGGCGAGCGGCGCCTTGATCTCGGTGCGGGCCAGCCGCACCTGGATTTCGTCGCGATTGGCCTTGATCTGGTCCGCTTCGGCGAGCGCCGCCGTCACCATTTCCTGCGCCGCCGTCACCTGCGCAGAGGCGACCTTGGCCGCGCGCTCGCGCTGGTCCAGCACTTCCTGCGAAGTGGCGCCGGTCTTGATCAGGGTGCGGGCGCGCTCCACGGCGGCATTGGCCTCGATCAGCTGCGCCTGCGCCTGTTCCAGCTGCGCCCGCTGCTGCGCGATGGCGGCCTGCGCCTTGGCGCTATTGGCGGTGTTCTGGGCGAGCAGCGTCTCCAGCATGTCGCGCGACAGCCGGGCGAGCACCTGGCCCACCTCCACCCGGTCGCCCTCCTCCACCAGGATCTCGGTGATCTGGTAGCCGTCGATCTCCGGCCCGACCATCACCTCCTCGCGCGCCACCAGCGTGCCGGTGACGGGGAGCTTCTCCACCACCTCGCGCCGCGTGGCCGGCACGACGGAAATGGTGATGCCCTTCACCTCGTTCGGCGCCGGCGCGGCGACCTCGGCCTGAGCCGGTTCGAACAGACCGAGCCCGGTGGCGATGCGGTCGCGGAAGGCGTAGCCGGCGACACCCACCACCACGGCGGTCATGGTGAGGGCAAGGGCGATGCGCCCGCGCAGGGATGGCGGCTTCACGGTCATGATGTGCGGTCCGGTGAAAGGATCGGCGCCGGGGCGGGCGCCAGCATGCGGGCAACGAGGCCGGAAAGGGCCGGCATCATCTTGTCGAGCGGCAGCGTCGGCTCGAAGCCGTGGCGCAGCACCAGCCCGTCGCCAATGGCGTTAATCATCACCATGGCGAGGTCGGGGTCGAGCGCGGGGTCGATCTCGCCGCGCGCCTGGGCGGCGACGAAGCAGGCGCGGATCGCCGCGTTCATCTCGTCCTCGGCGGCGTCGAAGGTCGGTTTCAGCGCCGCATTGCGCGCCGCCTCGGCGTAGATTTCCGGGCCGAGTTCCAGCGACACCATGCGCGTCTCACCGGAGAACAGCGCCGCGCCCATGCGGGCGAGGCCCTCAACGAAGCTGGGGGCGGTTTCCAGCATGTCGACGCAGCTCATCCGCAGCGCCCGCTCCTCGTCGACGATGGCGACGATGATCGATTCCTTGGACGGGAAATAACGGTAGAGCGCGCCCGGGCTCATGCCGGCCTCGGCGCAGATCTGCTGCATCGAGGTGCCGTGGAAGCCGGAGCGTCCGAAACAGGCGATGGCCGCCTCCAGCACCCGGCGACGCGGGTCCCGCCGCTCCTTTTCCGGGCGTGCGGCCGCCGACTTTCCGTCCGGCGTACGGGCCGCAGGGGCGGCGGTCGCGCGGGGAGCAAGGGTGTTCATGCACCGATCCGGGTTGGAGCGAACGTTCATTCGCATTTAGACAGACCCCTGCCCTGAGTCAAGAACGAACGTTCGTTCGCATTTTGCAACACCGGGAAATGACCTGCCGTGCCCTTGGCGGGGATACGCGACGACGGCGGGAACGGATGCAGGCGACGGCTTATCCCACCGCCGCCACCACCGGCTGGAAGGCACTCACCACCTGCTCATAGACCGGCCGCTTGAACGGCACGATCAGCCCCGGCGTGCGCTCCAGCTTCTCCCAGCGCCAGGCGACGAATTCCGGCTTGTGGTGCCCACCGCCGGGATTGAGCACGTCGATCTCGTCATCCGTGCCGGTGAAGCGCAGCGCGATCCATTTCTGCGTCTGGCCACGGTAGCGGCCCTTCCAGGCCTGCCGCGCCAGCGGCTCCGGCAGGTCGTAGGTGAACCACTCCGGCGCGACGGCGAGCGGTTCGACGGAGGAAACATTGGTTTCCTCGTAAAGCTCGCGCCGCGCCGCCTCTTCAGGGCTTTCGCCCTCGTCAATGCCGCCCTGCGGCATCTGCCAGGAATGCTGCGCGTCCACCTGTTCCGGCCCGCCCCGGCGCTCGCCGAGAAAGACGAGCCCGTCGCGATTGACGAGCACGACCCCGACGCAGGGGCGATAGGGAAGCTGGTCGAAAGGGATCATGGGGCCACCGCACAAGCTGGAAACACGCGCCGGCCGGGATCATAGGCAAGCGGCGGCGCGACACCAGAGGCCGCGCGGTGCCGCATGGTCACGGGGTTAACGTGGTGTCGCCAACGCCGCCGGCAAGCGGCCCGGGCCCGGTCAGCACTTCGCTGCGGCCGGTCGCGCCGTCGAACACGGTGATGCTCACGCCCTCATCGCCGCCCTGACTCGGCCGCAGCGCCGGCATGTCGGCGGCGACGCCCATGGTCGGGAAGCCGCTGTCCTCCAGCGTCAGCGGCAGGCCCTGCGGCGCGGCGCCCGCACCGGGCCGCAGCACATAGGCCGCCACCGCGACGCTGATCACCGCGAGGGCGGCGAGGCCGAACACGCCCACCGCCGCATAGTGCCGCGCATGGTCGCGGCTGGCGTCGCGGCCGGGCAGGCTGTCACCGGCGGGCAGCGTGTCCAGCGGGCGGGGCGGCAGGCGGAGAGGAGTCGCGCTGTTCATGCCGCCTTTGTCGCCCCCGACCAAGGCAGGATCGGGGCAGAATCGGGCATTCGTCGCGGCAGCGCAAAAAAGCGCCAGGGCGGCTTAAGGTACAGGGCCGCCAAAAGGAAAAGGCCCGCCTGGGGAAGCGGGCCTTGCTCTGTTTGAAACCGCCACCGGCACGGGGCCGGCGGCGTCCCATCCGGCGCGATCAGTTCGGCACGGCCGCCTTGGGGTCGGCGGGATAGGCGGCGTTCTTCTGCACGCCCTCGATCAGGTCGATCGCCAGCTTGAGCTGGGTGTCGTCCTTCGGGTCCGGCGGCACATAGGCCGGGGAGCCGGTCTGCTCGTCCTCGCCGTTCTTCAGATGGCCCTTGAGCGAGGCCTCGCCGCGCGTGGTCTCGACGCCGGCCGCCTCGGCCTTCGCCTTCACATCCTGCGGCACGTCCTGCACCAGCTCGATGTCGGGCTGGATGCCCTTGGCCTGGATCGAGCGGCCCGACGGCGTGTAGTAGCGCGCCGTGGTCAGCTTGATCGCGGCATTGCCGGAAACCGGGATCACCGTCTGCACCGAGCCCTTGCCGAAGGAGAGCGAGCCCAGCACCGTGGCGCGCTTGTGGTCCTGCAGCGCGCCGGCGACGATTTCCGAGGCCGAGGCCGAGCCGCCATTGACCAGCACGATGATCGGCTTGCCCTTGGCGAGGTCGCCGGGCCGCGCGTTGCGGCGCTCGGTCTGCTCGGGGTCGCGGCCACGGGTGGAGACGATCTCGCCACGGTCGAGGAAGGTGTCGGACACGTCGATCGCCTGGTCGAGCAACCCGCCCGGATTGTTGCGCAGGTCGATGATGAAGCCCTTGAGCTTGTCCTCGCCGATCTGCTTGGTCAGGTCGGCCACCGCCTTCTTCAGGCCCTCGCCGGTCTGCTCGCTGAAGGAGGTGATGCGGATATAGCCGATATCGTCGTTCTCGACCCGGGCGCGCACCGACTTGATGTTGATGATGTCGCGGGTGATCGACAGCTCGATCGGCTTGTCCTGGCCCTTGCGGACGATGGTCAGCTTGATCGGCGTGTTGACGGCGCCGCGCATCTTGTCGACCGCCTGGTTCAGGGTCATGCCCTTCACCTCTTCGCCGTCGAGCTTGGCGATCAGATCGCCGGCCTGCACGCCGGCCTTGGCCGCCGGGGTGTCGTCGATCGGGGCGACGACCTTGACGAGGCCATCCTCCATCGTCACCTCAATGCCGAGCCCGCCGAACTGGCCGCGGGTCTGCACCTGCATGTCGCGAAAATCCTTCGCGTCCATATAGGTGGAGTGCGGATCGAGTGAGGACAGCATGCCGTTGATGGCGGCCTCGATCAGCTTCGAGTCCTCCGGCTTTTCGACATAGTCGGCGCGCACGCGCTCGAACACGTCGCCGAACAGGTTCAGCTGGCGGTACGTGTCGGAAGCGGCCGCCATGGCCGCCGTCGGCTCAATCAGCAGCCGCGGCTGGGTGGCACCGACCGCGATCAGGGCGCCGGCCGCCGCACCGAAGAGAAATACAGACGTCCTACGCATCATCCGCGTACCTTCTCGCTTTCGCTCGTCGCCCACCATGGCGTTGGATCGATCGAGTTACCATCCTTGCGGAACTCGACGTAAAGAATGGGTTGGGCAGTTCCAAGGCCAGCCGACGAGACCAGTTGAGGACCGCGCCCCATGATCCCGACCGGCTCGCCCGACAGCACGAACTGACCCAATTCCACCGTGATCTTATCCATTCCGGCGAGCAGGATATGATAACCATTGCCGGCATTGATAATTAACAGTTGTCCATATGAGCGGAAAGGCCCGGCATAGACCACCCAGCCATCGCTGGGGGAAGCCACCTGGGCCTCGATCCGCGTGCCCAGCGACATTCCCTTTTCCTGCCCGCCATAGCCGTCATCGGCGCCGAAGGCCTTGAGCACCGCGCCGCCGACCGGCAGCTTCAGCAGGCCCTTGGCGTCCTCGAACGGCACGCCGGGGCTCAGCCGGCCAGGGTTCTGCAGCGCCGCCAGCCGGTCCGCCGCACTGCCCCCCGCGCCTTGCGCCGCCTCGCTTTGCGCGGCTTCCTGCGCCGCCTTGCGGGTGGCGGAAATCTCCGTCTCCATGCGCTCCATCAACTCGCGCACATTACCCGCCTCGGCGGCGAGCGCGGCGGCGCGGGTCTTCTCCTCGGCGAGGGCCGCCTCGCCCTGCTGCAGCGAGTTCTTCTTCTCCTCGATCAGCGCGGCGGTGCGGGCGCGCTCATCGGCGAGGGAGCGTTTCAATTCTGCGAGAGCGTCGCGCTCGCGGGCGGTATCCTGGCGCACCCGCTCCTGCGCGGCGAGTTCGCTGGCGAGCAGGTCCGTCTCCGCCTTGAGTTCCGGCAGCACGGCGCCGAGCATCATGGCGGAGCGGATCGATTCCAGCGCGTCGTCCGGGCGCACCATCAGCGCCGGCGGCGGACGGCGGCCGAGCCGCACCAGCCCGCCCAGCACTTCCGCCAGCACGGCGCGGCGCGCCTCCAGCGATTCCTTGATGTCGTCCGCCTCGCGGCTCAGCACCAGCAGGCGCTGCTCGCTGGCGTCGAGCTTGCCCTCGGTCTCGCGCACGCGGATCGCGGTGTCGAGCAGCGCCTCGTTCAGCTTGGCGCGGTCGCCCTCCAGCGCCGCCACCTCGGCGGCGAGCCGCTTCTGCACGGCGGAGGAATCCTTCAGCTCGGCATCGAGCCGCTCGATGCGCTGCTGCTGTTCCTGCTGTTTTTCCGGCGCGGCGGCGGGCGCAACCGCGGCCGGCTTGGTTCCGCCCTGCGTGGCGCCGCCCTGCGTGGCGCCGCCCTGCGCGTCGGCCGGCCTTGCCCACAGTCCGGCCAGCAGCGCCAGCGCGCACGCCGCCGCGACCGCCGCGCGCAAGGGCGGGCGAGATACGGGGGGCGAAGAGGAGCGGCGCGCGGGCATCGGAATAGGAGGGGCCGGCGTGGTTAAGAACGGGTTAGCGCCGCCGCCCGCTCAGGCCTTATGGTAGGGATGGCCTGCGAGGATGGTCGTCGCGCGGTAGATCTGTTCGGCCATCATGACGCGGACGAGCTGGTGGGGAAAGGTGGCGCGACCGAAGGCGATGAGCCGGTCCGCCCGCCCGCGCACCGCCTCGCTCAGCCCGTCCGCCCCGCCAATGACGAAGGTGAGGCTGCGCGAACCCCGGTCGCGCAACGCGGCGAGGTCGGCGGCGATCTGCTCGCTCGTCATCTCCAGCCCGCGCGGGTCGAGCGCCATGACCGCCCCGGCCTCGGGCAGCGCGGCGAGAAGGGCCGCGCCCTCCTCGGCCATGCGGTCCTCGGGGCGGCGCGCGGCGCTTTCCGCGATCTCGGTCACGTCAGGGCCGGAGAGGCCCAGCGCCCGCCCGCCCTTGGCCGAGCGGTCGAGATAGCGGGCGCACAACTCCCTTTCGGGCCCGGCCTTCAGCCGGCCGACCGCGAGAACAATGAGCCGCAAGACGCGCTCAGCCGCGCGTCAGCGTCGACGGCCCGCCGGGAATGGCGGCCGACCACATCTTCTCGATATTGTAAAACCCGCGCACTTCCGGCTGGAAGATGTGGACGATCACGTCGCTCGCATCGATCAGCACCCAGTCGCAGGCCGGCTGGCCCTCGACGCGCACGCCCTTGACGCCAAGGCCCTTGAGCGCCTCGACGAGGTGCTCGGCAATGGCGCCGACATGACGCTGGTTGCGGCCGGAAGCGACGACCATGTAATCGGCAATGGTCGTCTTGCCGCGCAGTTCGATGGAGACGACGTCCTCGGCCTGGTCATCATCGAGACGGGCGAGAACGAGGGCAAGAATCTCCTCAGCGTCTAAACGCGCGTCGGAGACAGGTGCAGACGCCGGGCTGATGTCGGCCGCTGCAAGCGCCATGATGGACAGGGGTCCTGATCCTCTCGTCTTTACCGCAAGCCACGGACGGACCTTCCGCACCGTGCCTGCCCTTCAAGAATAATGCGGATGCGGCCGATCTTCAACCGGGGGCGGTGGGAGCCGCTTGGCTGGGCCCCATCTTTGCCCGCAGCATGGCGGCGGCGTCCGCCTCGGGTGCCTCCAGGATCGACCGATAGAGCGCGATCACGGCGCCGCAGTACGCCTCATTATCGCGGCCCCGCGGGTCGTTCTCCTCGACAAGGGCGCGCTGCTCGCTCGTAAAGGCCGGCTGCACCCGATCCATAGCCTGTGCCAGCATCCGCTTGACCGCGCCTTCGTCATCCTCGCGAGGGGCGCCCGACGCCTCGATCAACCGCTGTCCAATCTTTCGGTATCGCTGCATCAGCTCGGAAGGAAACGAGGACTGAATATTGTAAACAGCTCCGCCCTTCGTGCCGAACCTGGCGCAACGGCTGACATTTTTCTCGCGCAACAGGGCCAGCTCATCGACGAAAAGTCGGCCGAGCTCCACGACCACCGCATCACTCGTCGACCGTATATGACGGTTCACCGCTCTGTATTCGTGATAATTCATTTCATCTTTATGGTCATCAACGGTGCCACCATCGAGATAATTTTTGAAAACGTCGTCGATCATATCAGAGAATTCGTCGGGATATTTCTTCTCAAGCAGTGCCAGAAGAGGACGATTCTCAACAATTCGCTCGGCAAATTCCTCCTTGGTTGCATGGCCGCCCTGTCCTGATATGGCGAACTGCGATCCGTCAGAGACATGCGTGACGACGCCCGCAGCCTGAAGTTCTGCCAGTTCGGGAACCCAGAGATCGTCGTTCGGCGTGGCCAACGCCTTCTCGACAAAAGCCTTGTCGAAGCCGGAGCGGACCAGAACCGCACTCTGGATCTCGTCCCCCGTCGCGCTCCCGACACTGGAGAAGCCCGGCGCCGCCGACGCATGGAACCCCAGCTTGGCATACTCCCCTATCCAGCGCTCGACTCCTCCCGCGAAGGCGATCGTGCACGCCGACGCGCACTTGTCAGACACATAGGTATTGAGGCCGGCGTCCCGGATCACCTTGTTCAACCTCAATCCTTCCGCGACCCGGCCGCCATCGCTGTTGAGGTGGATGGTCTTGATCCGGCGGGAGGCTTTCATCACGGTCAGCAGATCGTCGGTCAGGCCGTATTTGATGCCGCCGGTGATCTCGATCTCGGTGCCGTCACGCATGATCCGCAGGCTGTAATCGGGAAGTATGGGATCGCCCTTGAACGCGATTTGGTAGGTGTCGGCGAGGTCGGGAAGCCCCGAGGTGCCGAAATCGACGATCGAGAAGAAGGTGCTGAGGACAATGGTGAGCTTGGCAATGCCCGCCCAAAACGGCCGTCGGCCGATTGCCCGCCGCTCCTGAATGCGGCGGTTGGCGGAGCGCCAGATGCCGACACAGATCCAGACGGTCAGCGCCCACACGAAAAGCCACATGAAGGCGGTGGCCCAGAACATGAGAGCCGGCCAGTACTCGCTAAGCGCCAGCACGACATAGACCGCGACGATGACGACGAACATCACGATCGTCGCGAGCGTGCCGACCACCCAATAGGACACGCCGAGCGAATAGGCGCCGCGCCAGTGATTGGCGATGGGATTCCAGCCCTTCTTCGGTGGCGGCGGTGGCGGGGGTGGCGCCACAGGGGCAGCGGGCACAGGCGGAGCGGGTCGCGCGACCGCGAACTCAGGCAGCGGCAGGAAGAGCTGATCGGTCGGCTCTGGCGCCGCCGCCGCTGCGGCCCGTGCCTCCCGCACGGCGCGGCGGCGCGCGTCGATGCCAAAGACGATCAGGCACGCGATTTGCGGCGGCGCGTAATGCACCACGCCTTCGACAAAGCCGTCCCCAGAAACCAGTGCGCGCGTCAGCAATACGGCGACGCTGGCGACCACCACATCGAGATAGCGCGGCATATTTCCGCGCAGGCAGGCCAGCGAACCCCATGTGAGCAGGAAGGAGACTCCATAAAGGCCCAACCAGTATCCCACCACCCCGCCAATATACTCAGCCGTCATCCTTGCCCCCGACGCAACGGCAGCATCCTGCCATGGGGGGCACCTGAATGCCACCTCAGGACGCTGGCGGGCGACCTGCAACTGCGGCGTCCGGGCCGGGCATCCGGGGGATGACGGGAGCGAACGCGCTGCCCGCCCCCGGGGGCCTTCAGGCCGAGGCGGAAGCGGTCGCCACCGCCCGCGCCCGCCGCGCCTGCACCAGCCCCCAGCCGAGGCCGAGGCCGACGGCGGTGAGCGAGGCGACCAGCACGCCGAGCTTGGCGGCGCCGAGCAGCGCCGGGTCGGCGAAAGCCAGCGTCGCGATGAAGATCGACATGGTAAAGCCGATGCCGGCCAGCAGCCCCACCAGCAGCACCCCGCCCCAGGTGACGCCCGGCGGCAGGCTGCCCCAGCCGGCACGCACCACCAGCCAGCTGGCGGCGAACACCCCGAGCGGCTTGCCCACCACCAGCGCCACCACCACGCCCGCCATCACGGCGAAGGCATCCGCCCGGCCGAGATCGACCCCGTCGAGGCTCACCCCGGCATTGGCGAGGGCGAAGATCGGCATCACGCCATAGGCGACATAGGGGTGCAGCAGCATCTGCACCCGCGTCACCGGCGGGGTCATCTCGCGCTGGGCGAGGGCGAGGCGGCGCAGCGGCGGCAGCAGGCTGGCGGCCGCGTCCGGCGAACGGGCGGCCCTGGCGCGGATCTCGTCCAGCGCCCGCATGGCCGCATTCAGCGCCGGCTCGCGCCCGCGCGCCGGCAGCACCGGGGTCAGCATGCCGAGCATCACCCCGGCGAGGGTGGGGTGCGCGCCCGCCTGCAAAAGCCCGATCCACAGCACCGCGCCGGGCAGCACATAGGCCCAGGCCGAGCCGATGCCGGCCATTTGCAGCGCCACCACCAAAGCGAGGCCGCCGAGCCCGACCAGCAGCCCCGCCGGGTCGATGCCGCCGGAATAGAACAGGGCGATGATGAGGATCGCCGCAATGTCGTCGATGATCGCCAGCGCCAGCAGAAAGACGCGCAGATTGGGCGGGATGGAGCGCCCCAGCAGCGCCAGCACGCCGACGGCGAAGGCGATGTCGGTCGCGGTCGGCACCGCCCAGCCCTCGATCTGGCCAGGCACCGGGTTCAGCGCGACATAAATCAGCGCGGGAAGGGCGACGCCGCCCACCGCCGCCGCCATGGGCAGCACCGCCGCGCGCAGCTTGGAGAGCGCGCCTTCATGGATTTCCCGCCGGATTTCCATCCCCACCACGAGGAAGAACAGGGTCATGAGTGCGTCATTCACCCAGAAATGCAGCGAGTGCGACACGACGAAGCCGCCAATGCCAAAGCTGAGCGGCGCGTGCCAGAGGTCGTGATAGCTCTGCGCATAGGGCGAATTCGCCCAGATCAGCGCGATCGCCGCCGCGCCCAGCAGCACCAGGCCACTGACGGCTTCGATATGCAGGAAACGTTCGGCGGCGTGGAAAGCGCGCTCGGTGGCGAGGCGCGCACGCGCGCTGGTGCGACGATAAAGGCGTCCGGCCATGCAAACAGGTCCCGCGCGGCGGCCCGACCAGCGCATACCTGCCCCAGCTGCGGGATGCAGCCGACGACACCCGAAGGGGTATTTAGGGCATGACGCTGCGGAAGTCTAGGGGCTGGGGGGTGGGATGGCAGACGTAGGGTCTCTGGAAAGGCAGGTGTAACCATAGGCTGGTTCGAGACAGTCTATGGGTCATGCAACCAAGCCTACCCAGCATCAATCGCCTCAGAAATAGAGATAGAACTAATCGCCATAAATTCCGGTGGAATGGGATTATCCCAATAAGTCATCTGAAAATCCTTGAGGTGACCAGCGCCACCCTTTAACTCAAACCTGCGCTGACGGCTTGTGGTATGAGCAATTAAATCGGCCACTTCTAAGCCGGGCTCGGCGGAATTTTTATTCATAAAATATCCCTCAAAATTGACAGTCCGCCCGTATATATTTCTTAAGTTTGGCGCAGATTTTTCATAATCGCGTCTAACTAAGCCGTCACCACGCCGAGACCCTTCGAATATTAATGCGACGGTTTCTACGTCTAGATTCTCCACGAAACGTGCAAAATACGTATAAGTTACAAGCGAAATCGCTTTATGCGCATCCATCCCATTCGGCAGTATAGTCGTTTTGTCGAGCATCACTCCAAAGCGCCGAAAAGGACGACGCATAAACTCATTGATTCCGCCAATCTGCCGACGTGTCGGTTTTGAACGTTCAAATTCTACCGCATGAAACGGCTTCTGCGATCCGCCGAGCCTCTCGCGCTTAAGTCTCCTCCAGGGTCGCCTGATTATTTCGTCATACTCTGAATATCGGCATCCACATCCAGCCCTCCCAAAAGTTGGATTCCCTGGATCACTGAGATCTTCAACTCCTGTTTCATCTATAAAAACAATAAACGAGTTAACGGGAAGAACAAGATTATCATCCGTCATATCTTCCGCTCACATTTAATGTCCGAAGAGCCGCCTACGCTATATTGTCCAGTGATTATTTAGGAAGAACGGATGGGGCCACCCCTCCCGCCGTCGCCTTTCGCGCGGCGACGGCGGCGATGAGCGCCATCAGCGCCAGCAGCGGCAGGCTGGTGCGCACCGCTGCCAGCAGGCCGGGGCCATCCGCGGCAAGCGCCGCCACAGCGGCGGTCCCGGCGCCGCTTCCCGTTTCCACCCCGAGCCGCCAGGCCAGCATGCTCGCCCCGGCGGCGACGCCGAGGCTGGTGCCGAGCACGCGCATCAGATTGAGCAGCGACCCCGCCGCCCCGGCGAGGCCGGCCGGCGCGGCGGCGAGGGTGGCGTGGCTGTTGGGCGCCACGAACAGGCCGAGCCCGATGCCGATGAGCACGAAGGACACCGTGTCGAGCACATGGTGATAGGGCGAGAGGCCGAAGGTCGCGCCGAGGATCGCCAGCCCCGCCAGCACCAGCCCCATGCCAGCGGGCCCGATCCGGCGGGGGCCGAGCAAGCGGCTCGCATCATGGCTGAACGGCGCGGTGAGCCCCAGCGCCACCGGCACCAGCGCCAACCGCAGCCCGGCCGCGCCGGCCCTTTCGCCATAGCCATGGGCGAGGCCGAAGGACATGAGGAAGAACACGCCATAGAGCAGCCCATAGCCCAGAACCACCGCCAGCGCGCCCCAGCGGAAGGCGCCCACGGTGAACAGGCGCGGGTCGATCAGCGGCGCGGCGGTGCGCGTTTCGCGCCGCTGCAGAGCCCACAGCAGCAGCGCGGCGACGAGGAGGCTCGCCAGCGTCAGCGGCGAGGCGAGGCCCCAGCTGGAGACATGGTTGAGCGTCGCCACAACGAGGATCAGCGCCGGGCCGATCAGCAGCGCCCCGCCCCAGTCGAAGGCCGGCTTGTCGCCACCCGCCGCCCCACGCGGCAGAGCGAGCCAGCCGGCGAGAATCGCCAGCACGCCAAAGGGCACGGTGAGGCCGAAGATCCAGCGCCAGCCGAGCGCCTCGACGATGAAGCCGCCCAGCGCCGGGCCGGCGCTCATCCCCACCGCCTGCGCCGCCGCGAAATAGCCGAGCGCGCGGCCGCGCGCGCCCTCCGGCACCGCCTGCACCAGAATGGCGATGCTGTTGGCGCCGAGCAGCGCCCCGCCCATGCCCTGCAGGAAGCGGAAGGCGACGAGCTGGCCGAAACTCTCGGCCAGAGCGCAGAGTGCGCTCGCGGCAATGAAAAGTGCATAGCCGGCAATGTAGAGCGTCTTGCGGCCATGGATTTCGCACAGCCGGCCGAAGATCGGCAGGAAGGAAGCGAAGGCGAGGAGATAGGACAGCGCCACCCAGCTCACCTGCTGCAGCGGCACGTCGAAGGCCCGCCCCAGCGCGGGGAGCGCCAGCTGCACGATGGTGGCGTCGAGCTGGCCGACAAAGGCGCCGATGGAGACGAGGCCGACGACGAGCCAGGGATGCCAGCTCTGGCGCTCCAGTGCGGCGAGCGGCGCCGGCTCCTGGAGAAGCCGGTTCAGGGAGAACAGCATCAGGCACCGCGAGGCATGGCTGGGGGAGGCAGGGCGGGGGAGGAACGGTGGCGGAGGAACAGGGCACCAGTCTGCCACGCCCCGCCGCCCCTCGCCAGAGCACCGTCCCCGCGCGTCTACGCTTGCGCGCGCAGCTGGGTCGAGGACAGCGGCGATTTCAGCCCGTGCAGGAACACCCAGGCCGGCGGGCGCAGCAGCGGCAGCGCGGCGGCCTCGCTCTCGGGCACGCGCCAGCGCGCCAGCGCCTGCGCCGCCGGGCTCGCCATGGCGGGGAAGGTGCAGCCAGGCCGGTCGATGATGGCGATGGGTACCAGCGCCGCGATCTCCCGCCAGTGCTGCCAGCGGTGGAAGGCGGCGAGATTGTCCGCCCCCATCAGCCAGACGAAACGCACGCCGGGAAAGCGCCGCACCAGCGCCGCCACCGTGTCGAAGCTGAAGCGGGTGCCGAGCCCGGCCTCCAGCCCGGTCGGCACCAGCGCCGGATGGTCGGCCACCGCGCGCGCCTGCGCCAGCCGGGCACTGAGCGGGGGCAGCGCGCGGTTGTCCTTCAAGGGGTTGCCGGGCGTCACCAGCCACCACACGCGGTCGAGCCGCAGCCGCTTGATCGCCAGCAGGCTGACGGCGCGGTGCGCCTCATGCGCGGGGTTGAAGCTGCCGCCATAGAGCCCCACGCGCAGCCCCGGCGCCAGCGGGGGAATGCGGGCGAAGGGCGCCAGCGGGGCGGCGTCAAGGCCACTCACCCCAACCCTCTCCCCCACGGGGAGAGGGGGAGCGTCGTCGCTCTCGCTCACGGCCGGATCTGGCCGGTGCCGCGCACGCGGTATTTGAACGAGGTCAGCTGCTCCGCGCCCACCGGCCCGCGCGCATGCATGCGGCCCGTGGCGATGCCGATCTCGCCGCCGAAGCCGAACTCCCCGCCATCGGCGAACTGGGTGGAGGCGTTGTGCACCACGATGGCGGAATCGACCTCGCCGAGGAAGCGCTCGGCGGTGGCGGCGTCCTCAGTGAGGATGGCGTCGGTGTGGTGCGAGCCATAGGTCTCGATATGGTCGATGGCCTCTTCCACCCCGTCGACCAGCTTCACCGAAATGACGGCGTCGAGATATTCCGTGCGCCAGTCCTCGTCGCTGGCCTCGGTCACCCGCGGGTCCACCGCCCGGGCGGCTTCGTCGCCGCGCACCGCGCAGCCCTCATCGAGCAGCATGGTGACGAGCGGGGCGAGCAGGCGGGAGGCATCCGCACGGTCGACCAGCAGCGTCTCCGCCGCCCCGCACACGCTGGTGCGGCGCAGCTTGGCGTTCTTCACGATGGCGAGCGATTTTTCGAGATCGGCGGCCTTGTCGACATAGACATGCACCAGCCCTTCGAGATGGGCGAACACCGGCACGCGCGCCTCCGCCTGCACCCGGGCGACGAGGCTCTTGCCGCCGCGCGGCACGATCACGTCGAGGTTGCCGCCGAGCCCGGCCAGCATTTCGCCCACCGCCGCGCGGTCGCGGGTGGGCACCAGCTGGATGGCGTCCGCCGGCAGGCCGGCGCTGGTGAGCCCTTCCACCAGCGCTTCATGGATGGCGCGGGAGGAATGGAAGCTGTCCGAGCCGCCGCGCAGGATCACCGCATTGCCGGCCTTGAGGCACAGGCTGCCGGCATCCGCCGTCACATTGGGCCGGCTCTCATAGATCACCCCGATGACGCCGAGCGGCGTGCGCACGCGCTCCAGACGCAGGCCGTTCGGCCGCTCCCAGCTCTCGGTCACCTGCCCCACCGGGTCGGGCAGCGCGGCGATCTCCTCCACCGCACGGGCGATGGCCTCCAGCCGGGCCTCGTTCAGCACCAGCCTGTCCTGCAGCGCCGTGCTCATGCCGGCGGCGCGGGCGGCGGCGAGGTCCTGTTCATTGGCGGCGAGAATGGCGGGCGCCCGGTCGCGGATCGCCTGCGCGGCGGCGCGCAGCCCCGCCTCCTTCACCGCCGCCGGGGCCAGCGCCAGCGTGCGGGCGGCGGCGCGGGCGCGGGCGCCGATCCCGGCCATGACCGCCGCCACATCCTCGCCCTCCGGCCCGCGCGGCGCCGGCGCGCCGGCAACGGACGCGGAGACGGTGGCGGGGCGCAGGGCGGAGGAGGCGGTCATGATGTCACCCGTTCGAGTTCAGAGGGCGTTAAAAGCGGGCGCCCTCTCTACCACGAAGCGGCGGCGGGGCGCCAAAAGCAAATGGCCATCGGCACCGCTCTTTACCATATCGCGCCCGCAAGGCTTGCCATTTGGGCGCGGGCATCCGATGTCACGGCACAATGCCCGCCCCTTGAGGCGATCCGCGAGGAGACCGCCGCTCTTGTTTCGCGCCTTCGACATTGCCTGGGACGCCTTCTGGCGCTTCGTCGAGGATGATGGCTGGGCGATCGCCAGCCACATCGCGCTGTCGGCGCTGATGTCATTGTTCCCGTTCCTCATCTTCGTCACCGCGCTGGCGGCGTTCTTCGATTTCAAGAACCTCGCCGACGAGACGGTGCAATTGATGCTGGAAGCCTGGCCCTCGCAGGTGGCGGACCCGATCGGCCGCGAAATACGCAACGTGCTCACCCAGGTCCGCACCGATGTGCTGACCATCGGTGTGGTGCTGGCGATCTATTTCTCGTCCAACGGCATCGAGAGCCTGCGCATCGGCCTCAACCGGGCCTATGGCATGCGCGAGGCTCGCTCCTGGTACTGGCTGCGCCTCGAATCCATCGGCTATGTCGTGGTCGGCGCCGCCGGGCTGCTGGCGCTGTCCTTCCTCGTGGTGCTCGGCCCGGTGCTGTGGCTGGCGGCGGTGCGCTATGTGCCGGCACTGGAGCCCTTCGGCTGGGTCATCACCTTCCTGCGCTACGCCGCCACCTCGGTGATCCTGATCGTGGCGCTGGTCGTGGCGCATATGTGGCTGCCGGCGGGGCGCCGCACCCTGTCGCAGGTGCTGCCGGGCATATTGGTGACGCTGGCCCTGTGGCTCGCCGCCGGCGCCGCCTTCGGGCGCTATCTCGCCGAATTCGCCGGCAATTACGTCACCACCTATGCCGGCCTCGCATCGGTCATGATCGCGTTAGTCTTTCTCTACACCACCGCCTCGATCTTCGTGTATGGCGGCGAACTCAACGCCGCCATCCGCCGCGCCCGCGAAGGCCGGCTCTAGAGCCTGATCCGATCAGGTTGAATCAACCTGATCGGTGAATCGCCCTCTAACTCTAAGATAGAGAGCGCGTTATCCGATCAGCTTGCGATGCAAGCTGGTCGGCGCGTGCTCTGACGCCACGGCGGAACCTCCCCGCCCTCCTGCCGCTTGACCAAGGTCAAGGCTCCCGGCGCCGCCCGGGTGCCCAATGGCACGGTAAGTTGCGAAGGGAAGGAGGCTCGAATGAGCACCAGCTACGATAAGATCCGGATCGAGCAAGGCGCGTGGGTCGTCGTCTGCGACGGGCGCAAGGCGCTGATCCTGTGCAACAAGGGCGACGCCACCTTCCCCAATCTGCGCACCCACGAGGTGCATGAGCAGGAAAACCCGCCGACCCGCGAACAGGGCACTGACCAGCCGGGCCGCGTGCACCAGTCCGTCGGCTCGGCGCGCTCCTCGGTGGAGCCCACCGACTGGCAGGAAGAGGGCGAGCGCGCCTTCATGCGCGCGGTCGCCGGCCGGCTCGATGCGGCGGTGACGGCGGGCGAGGTGAAATCGCTCATCATCGTCGCCGCCCCGCGCGCGCTCGGCGCGCTGCGCCCGCACCTCACCAAGGCGGTCAGCGACATCGTCGCCGCCGAGGTCGACCGCGACATGGTCAAGCTGCCGGTCTACGAGATCGAGAAGCATCTGGCGGCCTGAGGCCGGCGGTTTCGCCGAAGCCCCGAAGAGGATTAACATTGCCCCGTCGCCGGCCTCCGGCGGCGGGGTTCTGCGTCCGGGGCCCTTGGGCAAGTGAACCCGGCGCCCGCCTCATCCGTAGTGCCTCCGCACGCACCGGCGACGGCGTGCCCGAGCCTTGCAGGAACCGCGATGAAAACCCTCTCCTTCTTCCGCCTCGTCCTCGCCGTCGGCCTGTGCCTGGGCGTCGGCGCGCTCGGCTCGCTCGCCACCACGCCGAAAATCCCCACCTGGTATGCCGGTCTGGTGAAGCCGTCCTGGACCCCGCCGGATTGGGCCTTCCCCATCGCCTGGACGACGCTCTATGTGCTGATGGCGGTGGCGCTGTGGCGGCTGTGGCAGCTGCACGCGCCCTCCCCGGAACGCCGCCGCGCCATCGGCCTGTGGCTCGCGCAGCTCGCGCTCAACGCCGCGTGGTCGCCGATCTTCTTCGGGCTGGAGGCGCCGGGCGCGGCGCTCATCGTGGTGGTGGCGCTGTGGCTCGCCATCGCCGCCACCATCTGGTCCTGCCTGCGGATCGACCGCATCGCCGCCGCGCTGCTGGTTCCCTATCTCGCCTGGGTGTCCTATGCCACCTCGCTGAACGCGGCCATCGTGGCCCTGAACTAACCGCCCTGCCGGCGGGCGCTAGCGGAGACTTTCGATGGATCTCGTCACCATCGCCAAATTCATCGTCCTGCCCATCGCGCTCGGCGCGGTGGCGGTCGTTCTGCTGCTCGGCCTCGCCAATATGGCGCGCGGCGGCTCGCCGCAGCGCTCGCAGAAGCTCATGCAGTGGCGTGTGCTGTTGCAGGCGGTGGCGCTGTGCTTCGTGCTCATCACCATCTTCCTGATGCATCAGGGCTGAGAGGGTTTTCATGGTCGTTCTCAACCGCATCTACACCCGCACCGGCGACGACGGCAGCACTGCGCTCGGCACCGGCGAGCGGCGGCCGAAATATGATCTGCGCGTCGCCGCCTATGGCACGGTGGACGAAACCAATGCGGTGATCGGCGTCGCCCGGCTGCACACCGGCGCGGACCCGGCGCTGGCCGACATCGACGCGGTGCTGGCCCGCATCCAGAACGACCTGTTCGACCTCGGCGCCGATCTCGCCACGCCCGAGACCGGCGAAGACCTCGGCTACACCCCGCTGCGCATCGTCGCCGCGCAGGTCGACAAGCTGGAGCGCGACATCGATACGCTCAATGCCGGCCTTAAACCCCTGCGCTCCTTCGTGCTGCCGGCCGGCACGCCGGCGGCGGCACATCTTCATGTCGCCCGCACCGTCTGCCGCCGGGCGGAGCGCATGGCGGTGGAACTTTCCGCGACGCTGGGCGAATTCGTCGGGCCGGAGGCGGTGAAATATCTCAACCGGCTGTCTGACCTGCTCTTCGTCATGAGCCGCCTCGCCAATGCCCGCGCCGCCGGCGAGGGCGAAGCCGGTGACGTGCTGTGGGTGCCCGCGGCGGGGCGGGAGTGAGCGGCCCGGCGGACGCGCCGTCCACGCGGCCTTGCGTCTTCGGCACGGCGGACAGCGTCTATGTCCGCATCGTCCGCCTGACGCTGATCGAGAAGGGCGTCGATCACGAGCTGGTGCCGGTCGATCCCTTCGCGCCGGAAGGCGTGCCGCCCGCCTACCGCACGCGCCACCCTTTCGGCCGGATTCCCGCCTTCGAGCATGACGGCTTCCGTCTCTTTGAGGCCGGCGCCATCACCCGCTATGTCGATGAGGCCTTCGAGGGCCCTGCCCTCCTGCCCGAAGACGTGAAGGCGCGGGCCCGCGCCAACCAGATCATCAGCCTCGCCGATTCCTACGCTTATCGGCCAATGGTCTGGGGGGTCTATGTCGAGCGGGTGGAAAAGCCGGCGCAGGGCGAGCGAACCGATGAGGCCCGCGTCGCCGCCGCGCTCGCCGAGGCGGATGTCTGTCTCGCCGCCCTTGCGGCGCTCATCGACGGCGGGCCGTTCCTCGCCGGTCCCCGGCTGAGCCTTGCCGATCTCCATCTCGCACCGATGGTCTCCTATTTCCACCAGGCGCCGGAAGGCGCGGCCCGGCTCGCCGCCCATCCCCGCCTTGCGGAGTGGTGGGTGCGCATGATCGCCCGCCCCTCGCTGCGGCAGCTCGGCCTTTCCGCCGGCTGAGTGCCCGTGCCCACCCGATGGCGTTTTCACACGCGAAGCGGCAATGTGGTGCCGCGTCGCGCCCGCGCCGCTTCCCGCGATTCGCTGCGCCGCGCCATGCTCATCCCGTTCAACGACGACAACCCGCTGGAAGGCATCACCCACGCCTATGTCACCTGGGCGCTGATCGCGGTGAATGTGCTGGTCTTCGTGCTGGTGCAGCATGGCTACCGGGCCGAGCTCGACATTCCTTCCGCCTTCGGCTTCGGCGCCATTCCCGCCGTGGTGACGCATGCGGCGGTGCTGCCGGAGGAATATGTCCGCCTGCCGGCCGAACTCACCCTCGTCACCTATATGTTCCTGCATGGCGGCTGGCTGCATCTCGCCGGCAACATGGCCTTCCTCTGGGTGTTCGGCGACAATGTCGAGGATGCGCTCGGCCATGCCCGCTTCCTGCTGTTCTATGTACTGTGCGGCGTCGCCGGCGGCCTCGCCCATTCCCTCGCCGTGCCTGATTCGGCGTCCCCTCTGGTGGGCGCCTCGGCGGGGATATCCGGGCTGGTCGGCGCCTATCTCATGCTGCACCCCAATGTGCGGATCTGGGTGCTGATGTTCCTGCGCGTGCCGCTGCGCGTGCCCGCCATCTGGCCGCTCGGGGCCTGGATCGTCTTCCAGCTGTGGAGCCTGTTCCAGTCCGGCGACGAGGAAACCGCATGGTGGGCGCATATTGCCGGGCTCGTCGCCGGGGCGGTGCTCATCGTCTTCCTGCGCCGGCCGGGCGTGCCGCTCTGGGTGATGACGCGCGATGGCACGCCGGACGGGCGCCCGCCGGTGTGATCGTCCCCCGCGCACGCCGCGCGCGGCGTTGACAGTGCGGGGGCCGAATCCTAGTTTGCCGGCGCTTTTCGCCGGCTGCTCCCGCTCCCCCCAGATCCCCGCCCCCAAGCCCCTTCTTCCGGCTTTCCGCGCGGCACTGGCAGGCGGTGCCGCCGGCGCCGATGGCTGCCAGAGGCGGGGTCGCTGCCCTGCCGGGGGAGACAGGTGATGAAGATCCTCGTGCCCGTGAAGCGGGTGGTCGACTACAACGTCAAGATCCGCGTCAAGGCCGACGGTTCCGGCGTCGAACTGACCAATATCAAGATGTCGATGAACCCGTTCGACGAGATCGCCGTCGAGGAGGCGCTGCGGCTCAAGGAGGCGGGCAAGGCGACCGAGGTGGTCGCCGTCTCCATCGGCCCGGTGAAGACCGACGAGACCATCCGCACCGCGCTCGCCATGGGTGCGGATCGCGGCATATGGGTGAAGACGGACGAGGCCGGCATCGAGCCGCTCACCGTCGCCAAGCTGCTCAAGGCCATCGTCGCCAGCGAGGGCCCGTCCCTCGTCATCCTCGGCAAGCAGGCGATCGACGATGATTGCAACCAGACCGGTCAGATGCTCGCCGCGTTGCTCGGCTGGCCGCAGGCGACCTTTGCCTCCAAGGTCGTGCTCGGCGAGGGCACGGTCCGATGTCACCCGCGAGATCGACGGCGGGCTGCAGACGCTGCGTCTCGCTCTGCCGGCGGTGCTGACCACCGATCTGCGCCTCAACGAGCCGCGCTACGCCTCGCTGCCCAACATCATGAAGGCGAAGAAGAAGCCGATCGAGGAAAAGACCGCCGCCGAGCTCGGCGTCGACCTCGCCCCCCGGCTGGAAATCCTCGCCACCACCGAGCCCGCCGGCCGCACCGGCGGCATCAAGGTGGCCTCCGCGGCCGAGTTGGTCGGCCATCTCAAGCAGGCCGGAGTACTCTGACCATGGCCACCCTGCTCTTCGCCGAACATGACGATGCCAGCCTGAACCCCCGTCACCGCGCGCGCACTCACCGCCGCGCTGGCGCTCGGCGCCCCGGTGCATGTGCTGGTGGCCGGCGTCAATGCCCGCCCCGCCGCCGAGGCTGCCGCGAAACTCGCCGGCGTCGCCGAGGTGCTGCTGGCGGACGATGCCGCCTATGCCCACCGCCTCGCCGAGCCGGTGGCAGCGCTGGGTGTCAGCCTCGCCAAGGAGTATGGCGCGATGGTCGCCCCCTCCACCGCCTTCGGCAAGAGCGTGATGCCGCGCATCGCCGCGCTGATCGACGTGATGCAGGTCTCCGACGTGATCGCCGTCGTCTCGTCCGACACGTTCGACCGGCCGATCTATGCCGGCAACGCCATCCAGCGCGTGCGCGCCACCGATGCGGTGAAGGTGCTCACCATCCGCACCGCCTCCTTCGCCGCCGCCGGCGAGGGCAACGCCGCGCCGATCCGCACCCTCGGGGCCGCCGAAGCCGCCGCCGGCTCCAGCTTCCTCGGCGAGGAAATCGCCGCCAGCGCCCGCCCGGACCTGTCCGCCGCGCGCATCATCGTCTCCGGCGGCCGCGCGCTCGGTTCGGCCGAGCAGTTCCACGCCATTGTCGAGCCGCTGGCCGACGAGCTCGGCGCGGCGGTCGGCGCCTCGCGCGCGGCGGTCGATGCCGGCTATGCCCCGAATGACTGGCAGGTCGGCCAGACCGGCAAGGTGGTGGCGCCCGATCTCTATGTCGCGCTCGGCATATCTGGCGCCATCCAGCACCTCGCCGGCATGAAGGATTCCAAGGTCATCGTCGCCGTCAACAAGGACGAGGACGCGCCGATCTTCCAGGTCGCGGATTACGGGCTGGTGGGTGACCTGTTCGAGATCGTGCCGCAGCTCAAGGCCGAAATAGCTAAGGCAAAAGCCTGACGGGACACTATACTGCCGCCTCCGCAGGGGCAGAACGGACGCAGCAATGGCTTTCGAGATCAAGCGTATCGGCATTATCGGCGCCGGCCAGATGGGCAACGGCATCGCGCATGTGTGCGCACTCGCCGGCTATGATGTCGTGCTGAACGACCTTGAGGCCGACCGCATCAAGTCCGGCCTCGCCACCATCAATGGCAACATGTCGCGCCAGGTGGCCAAGGGCCTCTATGGCGAGGACGAGAAGAAGGCGGCGCTCGCCCGCATCCACGGCACCGACCAGGCCCCCGACCTCGCCGAGGTCGACCTCGTCATCGAGGCGGCGGTGGAGAAGGAAGAGATCAAGCGCCGCATCTTCTCTTCCATCTGCCCGTTCCTGAAGCCGGAGGCGATCCTCGCCACCAACACCTCCTCCATCTCCATCACCCGGCTGGCCGCCTCCACCGACCGGCCGGAGCGCTTCATCGGCATTCACTTCATGAATCCGGTGCCGCTGATGCAGCTGGTGGAGCTGGTGCGCGGCATCGCCACCGAGGACGAGACCTTCGAGCTTTCCAAGGCCTTCATCACCCGACTGGGCAAGACCTATGCGGTGGCGGAGGATTTCCCCGCCTTCATGGTCAACCGCATCCTGCTGCCGATGATCAACGAGGCGATCTACACGCTCTATGAGGGCGTCGGCTCGGTGGACGCCATCGACACCGCCATGCGTCTCGGCGCCAACCACCCGATGGGCCCGCTGCAGCTGGCCGATTTCATCGGGCTGGATACGTGCCTCTCCATCATGCAGGTGCTGCATGAGGGGCTGGCCGATTCGAAGTACCGCCCCTGCCCGCTGCTGGTGAAATATGTCGAAGCCGGCTGGCTGGGCCGCAAGACCCAGCGCGGCTTCTACGACTATCGCGGCGAAAAGCCGGTGCCGACCCGCTAGAGGCGGGGCACGCCGATACGCTGAATGACGGCGGCCCCGCCCGCCTAGCCCCGTCATCCTGAGGTGCCCGGCAAAGCCGGGCCTCGAAGGACGCAGACGGGTGCAGCCCCCTACCCCATCTTCCCCCGCACCCACCGCGCCGGCCGCCCGTCGATCGCCGCCAGCCCCGCCGCGATGAGGGCGAAACCGGCGAATTCGCGCGGCTCCAGCGCCTCGCCCAGCACCAGAGCGCCGAGCAAGATGGCGCTCACCGGCACGAGGAAGGTCACCAGCGAGATGTTGGTGGCCCCATTTCGGGCGACGATGCGGAAATAGAGGATATAGGCGAGCCCGGTGGAGAGCACGCCGAGCCCGAGCAGCGCGCCGATCACCGGCAGCGAGGGCACCGGCAAATGCCAGGGGCGGTCGACCAGCACCGCCACCGGCAGCAGCAGCAGCGTCGAGGTGGTGAGCTGCGCCATGGCGACGCCGAGCGGCGGCAGATGGCGGAAGCGGCGGGAATAGACCGCCGCGAAACCATAGGACACGGTGGCGCCGATGGCGGCGAGCTGCGCCGGCAGATGGTGCCCGCCGAGCTGGCCAAGCAGCGCCGGGCCCATCATGACCGCCACGCCGACAAAGCCGAGGGCGACGCCGATCAGCTTGCCGAGGGTGAATTTCTCGTCATGGGTGAAGGCCTGCGCCACCAGCACGGTGAACAGCGGCGTCGCCGCGTTGAGAATGGAGGACAGCCCGCTCGGCAGATGCTGCTGCGACCAGGCGATCAGTCCGAAGGGAATGAGATTGGCGATCACCGCCAGCAGCAGGAACTCGCCCGCCAGCCGCCGGTTCAGCGGCAGATGTATGCCGCGCGCGCGGGCGATGATCCACAGCGCCAGCGCCCCGACAGCGACGCGGGTGAGCACCATGGTCAGCGGGGGAATCTCGGCGACCGCCACCTTGCCGAAAAAGAAGGAGCCACCCCAGATCAGCGCCAGCAGCGCCAGCGCGCCCCAATCGGCCGGCGCCATCGGCAGCGGCCCGGCAACGGCCGTGGCGAGCCCGGTGCGGTGAACGGGGCTCGACGCGGACATGGCACGCTCCTGCAAGGGGGTGCGGCCTTTTAGCCCTTCCTCGGGCGGCGCGCCACCCGGTTTCGACGCGAAGATGGCCGGTCGACCTGTGCACCCGGCCCGTCATCCTGAGGCGCCCGGCACCGCCGGGCCTCGAAGGACGCAGAAAGCTTCCGCCCCCAGGCCCGGCGAGACAGCGGCCCGGCCCCGCGTGCTTCGAGGCCGGCCTGCGGCCGGCACCTCAGCATGACGGAGCCTCCGGCGAAGGCGTCCTAGGGCGCCTTGCCCGTCTCGGCCAGCGCCGCCTTCACCAGCGCCACCGCATCCGGGCTCGCCCATTCCGCCGGGCCGGCGATGTGGCCAAGCTCGCAGCCCTGCGCATCGATCAGCATGGTGGTGGGCAGGCCGAAGCCGCGCCCGACCACGCGCAAATCCTGGAAGGCCTGCGCCTTCGGGTCGGTATAGAGCGCGAGGTGCTTCAGCCCCGTCTCGGCGAAGAAGGCTTTCGGCTTGGCCGCGTCACGGGTGTCGATGTTCACCGTGATCACCTCGAAGCCCGGCTGACCCTGCGCACCCTTGGTGCCGAGTTCGCCCTGAAGCTGGTCGAGCGCCGGCATCTCCTTGCGGCAGGGCACGCACCAGGTGGCCCAGATGTTGACGAGCTTCAGCCCGTCGCCGCCGACCTGCGACAGCCGGGTCGGCTTCCCCTCGGGGTCGAGGAAGGCGAGATCGGGGATGCGGGTCGGCTTTTCCGTCGGGGCGAAGGCGGCGAGCTCGCCGGTGGCAAACGTGGCCAGCCTTTTGCCGGCCGCACTGGCCGCACTGCACTGACTGTCCACCTCACCGGCCTCATCGGCCACGGCGATCGGCGCCGGCGCGGCCGGCCCGGTGGCAACGGCGTTGCGCGCCCCGCCCCCAATCCCGTATACGCCTGCCAGCCCGACAATGGCGCCCAGCACCAGCGCGGCCGCCAGCACGAGGGCGAAGCGGCCCGCGCGGCGCGGCGGAACCCCGCCCGCCGGTGCGGCGGCGTCCTCAGGTCGTTCGGTCATGGCCGTCCTCGCGGAGAAAAGTGAGCATGAGCAACAAGATGTGGGGCGGCCGGTTCGAGACCGGCCCCGACGCGATCATGGAGGAGATAAACGCCTCCATCGGTTTCGACCAGCGCCTGTACGCGCAGGATATCGCGGGTTCGAAGGCGCATGCCTCGATGCTGGCGGCCCAGGGGATCATCGACAAGGCTGATGCCGAAAAGATCGCGGCGGGTCTAGACACGATCCTGTCAGAGATCGAAGCGGGCGATTTCACCTTCCAGCGGGCGCTGGAAGACATCCATATGAACGTCGAATCGCGCCTCGCCACCCTGCTCGGCCCGGCCGCCGGCCGCCTCCACACCGCCCGCTCGCGCAACGACCAGGTGGCGACGGATTTCCGGCTCTACGTGCGCGACACAATCGACACGCTCGACGGACAGATTCGCGATCTCCAACAAGCACTTGTGGAGAAGGCGCTGATCCATTCCGGCACGGTGATGCCGGGCTTCACCCATTTGCAGACCGCCCAGCCGGTGACCTTCGGCCACCATCTTCTCGCCTATGTCGAGATGCTCGGGCGTGATCGCGGCCGCCTGCGCGACGCCCGCGCCCGGCTCAACGAGTGCCCGCTCGGCGCCGCTGCGCTGGCCGGCACCTCCTTTCCCATCGACCGCTTCGCCACCGCCAGCGCCCTCGGCTTCGACCGGCCGACGGCGAATTCGCTCGATTCCGTCTCCGACCGCGACTTCGTGCTGGAGACACTGGCGGCGGCGTCCATCGCGGCGATGCACCTCTCCCGCTTCGCCGAGGAGATCGTGATCTGGACCTCGCCGCTGGTGGGGCTGATGAAGCTCTCCGACCGCTTCACCTCCGGCTCCTCGATCATGCCGCAGAAGCGCAACCCCGACGCGGCCGAGCTGGTGCGGGCCAAGATCGGGCGAATCGCCGGTGCTTTCAATGGCTTGCTGATGGTGATGAAGGGCCTGGCGCTGGCCTATGCCAAGGATATGCAGGAAGACAAGGAAGGCGCCTTCGACGCGTTTTCCACCCTGTCGCTGATGATCGCCGCCACGGCCGGCATGGTGCGCGACATGGTGCCGGACGAGAAGCGGATGAAGGACACCGCAGGCTCCGGCTACTCCACCGCCACCGACCTCGCGGATTGGCTGGTGCGCGTGCTCGGCCTGCCCTTCCGCGAGGCGCATCACGTCACCGGCCGCATCGTCGCGCTCGCCTCCGCCAAGAACGCGCCGCTGCACAAGCTGACGCTGGCGGAGATGCAGAGCGTCGAGCCCCGCATCACGGCGGAAGTGTTCGGCGTGCTCTCGGTGGCGAAATCCGTGGCCAGCCGCGTTTCCTATGGCGGCACGGCGCCAAAGAATGTCCGCGCCCAGGCCAAGCGCTGGCTGAAGCAGCTGGCGAAGTAGGCGGTTCTTATGGCCACCGTCATCCCGGATCGGCCTTAAGCCGTCCGGGATGATGGCCGGGCGGCGTGCTACCCTTTCCGACCCAACAATCTCAAGGCGTTGGCCGTCACCAGCACGGTGGCACCGGTATCGGCGAGGATGGCCGGCCACAGGCCGGTGATGCCGGCGAGGGTGGTGACGACGAACACCGCCTTCAGCCCCAGCGCCAGCGTGATGTTCTGGTGGATGTTGCGCATGGTCGCGCGCGACAGAGCGATCATTCCCGCGACATCGCCGACCCGGCCGTGCAGCACGGCCGCGTCCGCCGTCTCCAGCGCCACATCCGTGCCGCCGCCCATGGCGATGCCGACCGTGGCGGCGGCGAGCGCGGGCGCGTCATTGATGCCGTCGCCAACCTTGGCGACCTTCAGCCCCTCGCGCTGCAACTCGTTGACGATGCGCTGCTTGTCGGCCGGCATCAGGCCGGCGCGCACCTCGATGCCGAGGGCGGCACCGATCGCCTGCGCGGTGCGCTCATTGTCGCCGGTCAGCATCAGCGTGCGGATGCCCTCGGCCTTGAGCGCGTCAAGCCCGACCTGGGCATCGGCCCGCGGCTCGTCGCGCAGCGCGATCAGCCCCTGCGCCCGCCCGTCCGCGACCAGCACCGCCACCGTCTTGCCAGCGGCGTTAAGCGCCCCGATTGTCGCCTCCTGGTCGGCGCTCAGCGTCGCCCGCGCGCCCGCCGCCTTGGGCGAGCCCAAAAACAGTGCCGCGCCCTCGACCGTGCCGCTCACCCCCTCGCCGCCCAGCGCGACCGCCGCCTGCACGGGCGGGATGGCAAGCCCACGCGCCGCCGCTTGCGCGAGAATCGCGCTGGCGAGCGGATGGGTCGAGCCCGCTTCCAGCGCCGCCGCGCGGGCCAGCAGCCCGGCGTCGTCCCCGGTAAAGGCCACGAGATCGGTGACGGCGGGCTTGCCCTCGGTCAGCGTGCCGGTCTTGTCGAAGGCCACGGCATTGATCGTGCGCAGTGCCTCCAGCACCGCACCGCCCTTGATGAGCAGGCCGCGCCGCGCGCCGACCGCCAGC
The DNA here is from genome assembly GCF_965249975.1 of Ancylobacter sp. Taxonomy (GTDB): domain Bacteria; phylum Pseudomonadota; class Alphaproteobacteria; order Rhizobiales; family Xanthobacteraceae; genus Ancylobacter. Next base: position 50,924 of record NZ_CBDFNE010000015.1, read on the forward strand.
CCGGCGGCGATGGCGGCGGGGGTGGAAATGACCAGCGCACAGGGGCAGCCGATCAGCAGCAAGGCCAGGCCCTTGTAGATCCATTCGTCCCAGGCCGCGCCGAAGACAAGCGGCGGCAGCACAGCCACCAGCGCGGCGACAACAACGACCAGCGGCGTGTACCAGCGGGCGAAACGGTCGATGAAGCGCTCGGTCGGTGCCTTGCTCTCCTGCGCCTCCTCGACGAGGCGCACCACGCGGGCAATGGTGTTGTCGGACGGTGCGGTGGTGGCGCGCAGGGTGAGCGCGGCCTCCCCGTTCACCGTGCCGGCGAAGACGGCGTCACCGGCCTGCTTGGCCACCGGCGCGCTTTCCCCCGTCACGGGCGCCTCATTCACTGTGCCAGCACCGTCCAGCACCTCACCATCCGCGGGCAGGCGCTCGCCAGGGCGGACCAGGATCACGTCGCCGATCCTGAGGCTCTCGACCGGCACCTCGCGCGTCGCGCCGCCTTCGACGAGGCACGCCGTCTTCGGCACCAGCGCGGTGAGGGCGCGGATGGAACTGCGGGCCCGGCCGGCAGCGACGCCCTCCAGCAACTCGCCGACGAGAAACAGGAACACCACCGCCGCCGCCTCTTCCGACGCACCGATGATGACGGCGCCGACGGCGGCGATGGTCATGAGCGTCTCGATGGAAAAGGGCGTGCCGGAAAGCCCGGCCATGACCGCGCGGCGGGCGATCGGCACCAGGCCGATCAGCAGCGCGGCGATGAAGATCCAGGGGTCAAGGCGTGGGAAGAAATGGCCGAGGCCGTAAGCCGACGCCAGCGCCGCGCCGCAGAGAAGCGTGAGCCGCGCCTTGCCGCTCTTCCACCAAGGCCCATCCAGCGCGAGATGCGCGTGGTCGTGGCCGCCCGCCCCCGGCTGGGCGGCCACGCTGCCGGCGGCGCGCGCAGGCGCGGCATGGGCGGCATGGTCATGTTCATGGTCATGCGCGTGGTCGTGATCGCAGTCGGGTCCGTGCGTGTGCGCATGAGCGTGACCGGAAGGCGCCGCCGCCGCTGTCGCCAGGGGTGAGATGCCGTAGCCAAGGCCAGCGACGCGGCGTTCCACCAGCGGCAGATCGGCGCCGCTGTGCTGCACCGTCATCGTGCCGGCGGTGACAGAGACCGCGACATCCGCGACGCCGTCGACGCGCCGCACCGCCGTTTCGATCTTCATCGCGCAGGAGGCGCAATCCATGCCCTCGATACGGTAACAGGTCTTCTCGGCCAGCATGCGCGTCACTCCTCCGTCCCGCCTTGCATCGGCGGCAGAGCCAACCTACTTCCTCTAGTGACTAGAGGAGCAAGCGGGAAATGATGGCCCAGTACACAATTGGCGACGCCGCGCGCGAGAGCGGCGTAAAGGTGCCCACCATCCGCTATTATGAGGAGATCGGCCTCCTCCCCGCCCCGCCGCGCACGGACGGGGGAAGGCGCGCCTATGGCGGAAAGGACCTGCGGCGGCTGGCCTTCATCCGCCATGCACGGGAGCTCGGCTTCGAGATCGACGCGATCCGCACGCTCCTGCATCTGCAGGACGCCCCGGACCAGTCCTGCGCCGCCGCCGATGCCATTGCCCGCGATCATCTCGCCAGCGTGGAACGCCGTATCGCCAGCCTCACCGCGTTGCGGGCCGAACTCCAGCGCATGGTGGAAGGCTGCGCCCATGGCCATGTCGCCACCTGCCGGGTGATCGAGATACTGGCCGATCACGGCGCCTGCGCCCACCACCAGCGTGCCGACGCCTGACTGGCAAAGCCGGCTCAGGCCTCCGCCGGCGCCTCCCCGTCCTGCGGCACCGCGACCGGCTCGCAGGTGAAGCCTGCCCGCGCCGTGCGCACCGCACCGGCGATGAAATCCTCAACCGTGCGGATGCGCCTGAGGTCGCGGATGTCTGCATGGGTGACAAGCCAGTAGGACCGGCGGAAGCTCAGTTCCGGCAGCAGCCGCACCAGTTCGGGATGCGCCAGCGCGGCATAGTCGTGCAGGATGCCGATGCCGCCGCCGGCCCGCACCGCCTCCATCTGCCCCACCACGCTGGCGCATTCCAGGCGGCGCGCCTCGACCTCGCGGAACACCTCGAAATAGTCGAGCGCCGGCGAGTAGACCAGATCGGGGACATAGGTGACGATTAGCCGCCCGGTAACATCGCGCAGGGTCCCTATGGGTCCGGTGCGGGCGAGATAATCCCGCGCCGCATAGACCCCGAGCGTGTAGTCGGTGAGCTTGCGCGCCACCAGCCGCCCCTCGCTCGGCCTTTGCAGCGTCACCGCGATATCCACTTCGCGCTTGGGCAGCGAGAAGCTGCGCGGCAGCGGCGCGAGCTGGATCGACAGGCCCGGATGATCCTCCGCGAGGCGCCCGAGGCGCGGGGCGAGAAAATAGGTGCCGAAGCCGTCCGGGGCGCCGATCCGCACCGTGCCAGCCAGAGCGAGATCGACATTGCCCAGCGCTGCCTGCGCCTGCAGCATCTCGGTCTCAATGCGCTCGGCATGCGCCAGCAGCCGCTCCCCCGCCGGGGTGAGTTCGCTCCCCGTGGTGCGCCGCTCCAAGAGCTTGGAACCGAGACTCGCTTCCAGCGCTCCCAGCCGGCGACCGACGGTGGCATGGTCCAGCCCGAGCTGACGCGCGGCGGCCAGCATCTGGCCGGCACGCGCCACGGCGAGGAAGATACGCAGATGGTCCCAATCCATGGCATGTTGCCTATCGCATTGTGCGCAGCCGCACAACGGATGCGAAAACATCGTCGTTGAAGTGACGACTTTCAACAAGCAAAACCGCAGCCAGGAAAACCAGAGGAGAGATCGCGATGGCGGTCATCGGGCATTACATCGGCGGCAAGGTGGTGACGACGACAGGGCGCACATCCCCGGTCTTCGACCCCTCCACCGGCGCGCAGACCGGCGAAGCGCTGCTCGCCTCCGTCGCCACGGTGGGCGAGGCGGTGGCCGCCGCTGCTGCCGCCTTCCCCGCCTGGGCCGACACGCCGCCGCTGACGCGCGCGCGCATCATGTTCAAGTTCAAGGCGCTGCTTGAGCGCGACATGGACGCGCTGGCGGAAGCGATCACCCGCGAGCACGGCAAGACCTTCGAGGACGCCAAGGGCGAAGTGACCCGCGGCATCGAGGTGGTGGAATTCGCCTGCGGCATCCCGCACCTGATGCGCGGCGACTTCACCGAGCAGGTGGCGCGCGGCGTCGACGTGTTCTCCGCCCGCCATCCCGTCGGCGTGGTCGCCGGCATCACCCCGTTCAACTTCCCCGTCATGGTGCCGATGTGGATGTTCCCGGTGGCGCTGGCCTGCGGCAACGCCTTCGTGCTCAAGCCCTCCGAGAAGGACCCGACCCCCTCGCTGATGCTGGCGGAACTGCTGGCCGAGGCCGGCCTGCCGGCGGGCGTGTTCAACGTCGTGCAGGGCGACAAGGAGGCGGTCGACGCCCTCCTCACCCATCCCGATGTCGCGGCGGTCAGCTTCGTCGGCTCCACCGCCATCGGCGAATATGTCTACAAGACCGCCGCCGCGCACGGTAAGCGGGCGCAGGCGCTGTGCGGCGCCAAGAACCACCTGGTGGTGATGCCCGATGCCGATCTCGACAAGACCGTCGACGCGCTGATGGGCGCCGGCTACGGCTCGGCCGGCGAGCGCTGCATGGCGGTGTCGGTCGCGGTGGCGGTCGGCGGCGTCGGCGATGCGCTGATGGAAAAGCTCGTGCCGAAGGTGCGCGCCCTCAAGGTCGGCCCCGGCCTCGACCGCGAAAGCGAGATGGGTCCGCTCGTCACCAAGGAACACCTCGCCAAGGTTTCCGGCTATGTCGATGACGGCGTCGCCGCCGGCGCCGAGCTGGTGGTCGACGGGCGCGGCCTGAAGCTGCAGGGCTATGAGAATGGCTATTTCATCGGCGGCTGCCTGTTCGACAAGGTGACGCCGGACATGAAGATCTACAAGGAAGAGATCTTTGGCCCGGTGCTCTCCGTCGTCCGCGTCGACCGCTATGACGAGGCGCTGAAGCTGGTCAACGAGCACGAATATGGCAATGGCGCCGCCATCTTCACCCGCGACGGCGACGCCGCCCGCGCCTTCGACCGCGACGCCAAGGCCGGCATGATCGGCATCAATGTGCCGATCCCGGTGCCGGTGGCGTTCCACTCCTTCGGCGGCTGGAAGCGCTCGGTGTTCGGCGACCGCAACGTGTATGGCATGGAAGGCGTCGGCTTCTACACCAAGATGAAGACCACCACCGCCCGCTGGCCGACCGGCATCCGCGAGGGCGCCCAGTTCGTCATGCCGACCAGCGGCTGACGGACGACACGAGGCAATAGGCAGCGCCGCACGGCGGAGACCCGTGCGGCGCTGCTGCCATTTTCAGGCAGTGGCGGATGCGACTAGTCTCGGCGCATGTCCCGCTCCGAGCGCCTGTTCGATCTGCTGCACGTCCTGCGCCGCCACCGCCAGCCGGTGAGCGGGCGCGTGCTCGCCGACGAGATCGGTGTGAGCCTGCGCACCCTCTACCGTGACATCGCCACGCTACAGGCCCAGGGCGCGACCATTGAGGGCGAGGCCGGGGTCGGCTATGTGCTGCGCCCGGGCTTCCTGCTGCCGCCGCTGATGTTTCCGCCCGAGGAAATCGAGGCGCTGGTGCTCGGCTCGCGCTGGGTGGCAGGGCGGGCGGATGGCCCGCTGGCCGAGGCGGCACTGTCGGCGCTCGCGCGCATCGGCGCCGTGCTGCCGGCGGAGCTGCGCGCCGAGATGGAAGCCTCGGCGCTGTTCGTGGCCCCCGGCGCCGCCATTCCGGCCGATTCCATCGACTCCGCTCTGCTGCGCAAGGCGATCCGCACCGAGAGCAAGCTCTCCCTCGCCTATCTCGACGCGGCCGGCACAGCGAGCGAGCGCATCGTCTGGCCCTTCGCGCTGGCCTTTTTCGACCAGGTGCGGCTGCTCATCGGCTGGTGCGAACTGCGCGGCGCCTTCCGCAGCTTCCGCACCGACCGCATCACGCGGGCGGACATCCGGGAAGCGCGCTACCCCGTGCGACGGGCGGAACTGATCCGGCAATGGAAGCTGGCGAAGCAGGCGGCCGCTTCGCAAAAGCCCGAATCCTGCTGACATAAATTGGCAGCAGTGCCGCCTATGCTTGCCCCTCGAATCTTCGGGGGACGACATGACCGACGCCAGCAATATTCTTCTTTATGTGAACGATGCGCCCGCCAGCGCCCGCTTCTACGGCGCGCTGCTGGACCGTGCGCCGGTGGAGCAGAGTGCGACCTTCGCCCTGCTGCCGCTGGCACCGGGCATGATGCTCGGCCTGTGGCAGCGCGATGGGGTGACGCCGCGGCCGCATCTGCGCGCGGGCGGCAATGAGATCGGCTTCAAGGTCGCCGATCCCGCCGCCGTCGACGCCGCCTATGAGAACTGGGCGACGAAGGGGGTAGCGATCGCCCTGCCGCCGACCGATCTCGATTTCGGCCGCAGCTTCGTCGCGCTCGATCCCGATGGCCACCGGCTGCGGGTCTACGCCCTCAATGACGCGCCATAGGCCCAGGCAGCCCTCGCGCCTCAGTCGTGGGAGCGGCCGAAATCCGGCGCGGCGGTTTCCTGACCGATCTCGATGATCGAGCGACGGATGGCGCGGGTGCGGGTGAACAGCTGGAACAGCTTGTCGCCCTCCGCCCAGCGGATCGCCCGCTGCAGCGCGATCAAATCCTCGGTGAAGCGGCCGAGCACCTCGATCACCGCCTCGCGGTTGTTGAGGAACACGTCGCGCCACATGGTCGGGTCGGAGGCGGCGATGCGGGTGAAGTCGCGGAAGCCGCCGGCCGAGTATTTGATCACCTCGGACTGCGTCACCGCCTCAAGGTCCGCCGCCGTGCCGACGATATTGTAGGCGATGAGATGCGGCACATGCGAGGTGATGGCCAGCACCAGATCATGGTGCTCCGGCGTCATCGTCTCGACATTGGCGCCCATGGCCGTCCACAGCCCGGACAGCGTTGCCACCGCCGCGGGGTCGGCGCCCTCGGGCGGGGTGAGGATCGACCAGCGATTCTTGAACAGGGTGGCGAAGCCGGCATCCGGACCGGAATATTCCGTGCCGGCCACGGGATGGCCGGGCACGATGTGAACATTGGCCGGCAGATGCGCGCGCAGCGCAGTCACCACGGCGCCCTTCACCGAGCCGACATCGGAGATGATGGCGCCCGGCTTCAGATGCGGGGCGATCGCCTCCGCCACCGCGCCCATGGCGCCGACCGGCACGCACAGGATGATGATGTCGGAGCCCGCCACCGCCTGCGCCGGCGTGGCGGCGACGAGATCGGCGATGCCCAGATCGAGAACGCGATCACGGACCGCCTCCGACCCATCATAGGCCACCAGCGTGCCGGCGAGCCCGCGCGCCTTGACCGCGCGCAGGATGGACGAACCGATCAGCCCGATGCCGATGACGGTCAGCCGGCCGATGAGCGGATGCGCCAGCGGCGGGTCAAGCACCATGGCCCGCCTCCCCGCCCATGAACGCCTTCAGCGCCTCCACCAGCAGGCGATTGGCCTCCTCGGTGCCGATGGTCACGCGCAGCGCGTCTGGCAGGCCGTAGGAATCCACCCGCCGCAGGATCAGCCCACGCTGGCTGAGGAAGGCGTCCGCCTCCTTCGCCGTGCGGCCGGGGGTCTGCGGGAAATGCACCAGCAGGAAGTTGGTGACGCTTGGCGTCACAGTCAGCCCGAGCGCGGTGAGTTCCTGCGCCAGCCAAGGCAGCCAGGTCTCATTATGCGCCACGGCGGTCTCCACATGGGCCGTGTCCTCGATGGCCGCGACGGCGGCGGCTAGGCCGGGGGCGGAAACGTTGAACGCCCCGCGAATGCGGTTGATCGCGTCCGCCACCTCGGCCGGCCCGTAGAGCCAGCCGACCCGCAGCGCCGCGAGGCCGTAAATCTTGGAGAAGGTGCGCAGCATGACAACGTTCGAACAGGTCGCCACCAGCTCGATACCCGCCTCATAGTCGTTGCGGCGGACATATTCGGCATAGGCGGCATCGAGCGCCAGCAGCACATGCGGCGGCAGGCCGCGCTGCAGCCGCTTCACCTCGTCGAAGGGCAGATAGGTGCCGGTCGGGTTGTTGGGGTTGGCGAGAAAGACCACGCGGGTCTTCTCGGTCACGGCCGCCAACAGTGCGTCGACATCGCTGCGATAGTCCTTCTCCGGCGCCACGACCGGCGTCGCCCCCGCCGCCAGCGCGGCGATGCGGTAGACGAGGAAGCCATGCTGCGAATACAGCACTTCGTCGCCCGGCCCGGCAAAGGCGGCGGCGGTCAGCATCAACAGCTCGTCCGAGCCGGTGCCGCAAACGATGCGCGTGGGATCAAGCCCATATTGGGCGGCGATGGCCTCGCGCAGCTTGGTCGACGAGCCGTCGGGATAAAGCTCCAGCGCGTTCGCCGACTGGAAGGCGGCAACCGCCTTCGGGCTGGGGCCGAGCGGATTCTCGTTCGCCGAGAGTTTATGCACCTTCACCCCCGGGCCGCCCTGCGACTTGCCCGGCACATAGGCCTCGATCGCCAGAACGCCGGCGCGCGGGACGGGACGGTTGGGACGGGGGGCGGTCGACATGACGGGGCTCCAAGGGAGACGGTCGGGGAGAGGGAAGTCGCGAGGAGAAGGAGCGGAAAGGCGCCGGGGTCAAGCCGTCGGCGCGTGGGTGACGGGCGCGTGCAGCGCCGGCGCATGGGTATAGCGGCTGGCATGGCTGCCGACGAGTGCCGCCGCGCGCACAGACGCGCCGCTTTCGCGCAGCGCCGCCAGCACCGTGTCGAGGCTGACCGCCCCGCCGACCGGAATCGAGGCGAGCAGCGCCGCGCCGTCGAGCCCGCGATCGGGCACGGCGATCACATCGGCCAGCGGCGCCAGCGCCCGGGCCGCCTGGGCATTCCAGCCGGAGACGTGCAGGCTCCACGCCTCCACCTCCGTCACCGCCCCGTCCGTCACCGGATGAGCGATGCAGAACACCGGCAGGCCGGCGGGATGGTCGGCGCGCTCGACAAAGGGCAGGCGGGCGATGATCTTCGGCGTGTGGGGGCCTTCCAGCGCCGTCCACCACGCGCCGGCGGAGGGCGAGGCGAAGGCCGGCACCAGGCCGAGATCGCCGCGCGAACGCGCCACGGCCGCCACCACGCCGGAGGCGCCCATATGGCCGATGAACGGAACGGTAAAGCCGAAATGGAAGCGCGAAGCGTCGCGCATCGCCGCCTCCCCGGAGGCGAGATCGGCATGCACCGCGTAAGGCGCCTGCACATAGGTGAAGGTGGAGATGATGACCCGCCAGATGCCTTCGACCGTGTCGAGCGGCAGAATCCCGCGGTGGCGGTCCACCAGCCGGCGCATCATGGAGGCCTCGCGCGCCGGGCGGAAGGCCGAGCCGCTCTCAGTGCCCTGCGCCCGCTTTACCGCCACCAGCCGGTCGATGATCTGGCTGCGCTCGATCAAAAGCGCGTGCATCTGTGCATCGATGCGGTCGATCTCCGCGCGCAGGCTGCCGAGATCCGGCGCGGCGGCGTCGGAAGCCGGAGAAACCGCCCTTTGCGGCGCGTCCTGAGTGTGGGCCTTCATGTCCATGGCGGCTTGTCGTAAACCTCACGCGGGCGCCGCGCAAAGCAAAATCTGACGCAGCGCTCTATTGACAAGTGCCGGCTGTGGGATCATCGCATCGTCCGGTATAACGAACTCTTCGTCCGGTATGACGGTTCCCATGTCCGACACAACGGCCCTGCGCGATCTTCCGGCCTATGAAGCCGCCCGCGGCGAAGCGGACCATCCGCATTCCGCCGTGGTGCGCTTCGGCGCCGACAAGCCGCTCGCCCTCGATGCCGGCGGCGTCCTGACCCCGTTCCAGATCGCCTACCAGACCTATGGCACGCTGAACGCGGCGCGCTCCAACGCCATCCTGCTCTGCCACGCGCTGTCGGGCGACCAGCACGCGGCCAATGTCCACCCGGTCACCGGCAAGCCGGGCTGGTGGGAGACGCTGGTCGGGCCGGGCAAGCCGATCGACACCGAACGCTGCTTCGTCATCGCCTCGAATGTGCTCGGTGGCTGTCTCGGCACCACCGGCCCCTCCTCCACCAATCCGGCCACCGGCCAGCCTTATGGGCTCGACCTGCCGGTGGTGACGATCCGCGACATGGTGCGGGCGCAGGCCATGCTCATTGACCATCTCGGCATCGACAAGCTGCTCGCGGTGGTGGGCGGCTCCATGGGCGGCATGCAGGTGCTGCAATGGGCGGCGAGCTATCCCGAGCGCGTCTTCGCCGCCATGCCCATCGCCACCGCCGCGCGCCACTCCGCGCAGAACATCGCGTTCCACGAGGTCGGCCGCCAAGCTGTCATGGCCGATCCGGAATGGCGCGGCGGACGCTATCTCACCGAGGGCACCAGCCCGCGCCGTGGCCTCGCTGTGGCGCGCATGGCCGCGCACATCACCTATATGTCGGATTCCTCGCTGCACCGGAAATTCGGCCGGCGGCTGCAGGACCGCGACGGGCACACGTTCTCGTTCGACGCCGACTTCCAGGTGGAGAGCTATCTGCGCCACCAGGGCGAGGCCTTCGTCGACCGGTTCGACGCCAATTCCTATCTCTATGTCACCCGCGCCATGGATTATTTCGACCTCGCCGGGGAGTATGGCGGCGTGCTGGCCAATGCCTTCCGGGGCACGACGACCCGCTTCTGCCTCGTCTCCTTCACCTCAGACTGGCTGTTCACCACGGCGGATTCGCGCGCCATCGTCCACGCGCTCAACGCGGCGGGCGCGCAGGTGTCTTTCGCCGAGATCGAGAGCGACAAGGGCCACGACTCCTTCCTGCTCGACGAGCCGGAATTCTTCGCCATCACGCGCGGCTTCATCGATTCCGCCGCGCGCGCCGTGGGAGTGTCCTGATGGCCGCGCGCGACCGCACCATGAGCGAAGCCGCGCGGGCGGCATCCGGCAAGCGCGTCGACCTGCTGCTCATCGCCGACATGGTGCGCCCGGGTTCGCGCGTGCTCGATGTCGGCTCGGGCGACGGCGAGCTGCTGGAACTGCTCGCCACCACGCGCGGCTGCGACGCGCGTGGCATCGAGCTGTCGCGCGAGGGGGTGAATGCCGGCGTGGCGCGCGGGCTTCCCATCATTCAGGGCGACGCCGATGTCGACCTCGCCGACTATCCCGACAATTCCTTCGACTATGTCATCCTCTCGCAGACCATCCAGGCGACGCGCCGTCCGAAATGGGTGCTGGAGCAGATGCTTCGGGTGGGCAGCCACGCCATCGTCTCCTTCCCCAATTTCGGCTTCTGGCGGATGCGGCTCGACCTGTTGCTGAACGGACGGATGCCGAGCACGGAAAATCTGCCCTACAGCTGGTACGACACGCCCAACATCCATTTCTGCACCATCCGCGATTTCGTCGCGCTGGTGGAAGAGGTGGGCGCCCGCATCGACCGCGCCGCCGCTCTCAACGGCTATGGCCACCCGGTGCGCTTCAACCTGCCCTGGGCGGTGTGGAACCTGCTCGGCGAACAGGCGGTGTTTCTGCTGTCGCGGAAGGGGTGAGGGCGGGATCCCGTCATTGGCTGCAGTTCCGGGCGTTCCAAGACAGGACCGGTGCCCGCGAAAGATCAGCGGGCTGCGTCGCCAAACCTGCTGACCATCCGCCGGAAGAACAGCTCGGCTTCGCGGCGGGGCTCTTCATTCGCACGGACCTGCTTCAGCGCCAGCCCCCGACGCGCCTCGTCAAATTCGGCGTCCATGAATGCCGCGATTTCCGGCGGCATCGTGCCATTGCCGAGTTCCCGCGTAACGGCCTTGCGGGACAGAAGATCGGCGATGATGGCCTCCAATCGGCCGGGAAGTTCTGCATCGCCGACCAGTGTCGGGAAGTGCATCGGTCCGAAGGCTTGGGCCGGGTGAAGGCGCATCCAGCGCAGCATGAGGGCCGGGCGCAGCGCATAGAACAGCTTCTTCAGCGGCACATCGGCTGGATCGGGCAGATCGGTACGCCGGATGCGCTCACCGAGGTGAAGATAGTGGCGGAGGATGAGCGTGCGGTCTGTGACGCGCTGGGCGAGCGCCAGCATTTCCGACCGAAACGCGTCATCCGCGCCATAAATGATCGGCGAGGTAAGCCACTCGACCACCACCGCATTGCCCTTCAGCAGCAGGGTCAACGCCTTCGCAAGGTCCCACCCGCCCACATCGAATATCCGATCCACCGGCGTTTCGATCACGTCGCGTTTAGGGAACAGCGCGAGATAGTCGTCCAGCGGACGGACATAGATGAAGCGGCAATCATAGTCGCTGTCCGGCGAGGGGAATCCCCACGCCCGACTTCCGCTCTCGATGGCGAGCGGGATCTGAACGCCATGGGTCACGCAAATGGCCGCAAGCCGGTCGTCGATGGCCGCAACGATATCGGCGTCCATCCCGGGCGAAAGACAGCGCAGGCGCGTCTCTTCACGCATTCTCACCCCCCCATCGGCTGCGGCGCCATCACGGGCTCGAACACGGCCAGGCGGGCGCGGCGCTTGGTGGGCACGGGCTTGTAAACCTGCTTCGTCGCCTCGACGACATGTACCCCGGCAAAGGGCAGCGCCAGCGTGGCGCCCACGCGCTCCCAGGCCACGGCTGAGCGCAGGAACCAGTTGCGCGGCACGGGGGGCATGTAGAGCGCCTCGTCCCAGCCCACGGGCGTGAACAGCGCGCCGCGCAACAGATCCGTGATTTGGGTGCGCGAGAACGGCCGCCCGTGGCCGAACGGGTTATTCTCGGTGCGCGCCCACACGCCGCGACGGCTCGGCACCACGCAGATCAGCCGTCCGCCCGGCGCCAGCACCCGCCACACCTCGCGCAGAACCTCGCCGGCATCGGGCGTCATCTCCAGAAGATGCACGGCGATGACCCGGTCGATCATGCCCGCGCGCAGCGGCAATTCGGTCTCGTCCACCAGCGCGGCGAGGGTCGGGGCTGCGGAGGGCCAGCGTGTCACCCCCTGCGCGCCCGGCATGAATGCGAGGGCGCGCTCGCATTCCTCGCGGAACATGCCGAGATAGGGCGTGGCGTAGCCCATACCGAGAACGGACAGCCCGCGCATATTGCCGGCGCGGGCACGAATGGCCCGGCCGACAAGGCGGCGTGTCACCACGCCGATGGGCTGGGCATAGAAGCTGCGAAGGCCGACAACGTCAGGATACATGGCCGAAGCTTATAGCCTGCGCGATGACGCCTTGAAATCACCACCCTTTTGCGCCACATAGGCGGGGCATGCGGTCGCTTCGTCCGCATCGGGGCCGCGTCGCTCGATGTCCGCTTCGGCTGGGAGCCGGATCCGGTCAGGTTTTCCTGGCCGCTTTTCCGCCTCCACTTCTGAGCCGCGGCAGTCTTCGGCCCCTCATCATCGGAAATCGCCGACGTCCCAGGCCACGCGGGGTGTCTCAACACCCCGTGATTCGCGGTTCGCGCTGCTCGTGCGCGCGGACGCAATCGCCCATGAAAGAACGCTACTTGACCACTTTCAACGAACTCGGCCTTGCCGAGCCGATCCTGAAGGCCCTCGCGGAAGCCAACCACACCACGCCCACCCCGATCCAGATTCAGGCCGTGCCGCAAGTTCTCGCGGGCCGCGATCTCATCGGCATCGCCCAGACCGGCACCGGCAAGACCGCCGCTTTCGCGCTGCCGATCCTGCAGCACCTCGTCACCCACCGCTTCCGTCCCGAGCGCCGCTCGGCCCGCGCGCTGGTGCTGAGCCCGACCCGCGAACTCTCCGGCCAGATCCTTGAGAGCTTCCGCCTCTATGGCAAGCATGTGCGCCCCTCCACCGCGCTCGCCATTGGCGGCGTGCCGATCGGCCGTCAGGCCCGCGCGCTCGCCAATGGCGTCGACGTGCTGGTGGCGACCCCCGGCCGCCTCGTCGACCTCCTGGAGAACAACGCGGTTCGGCTCGACATGGTCGAGGTGCTCGTTCTCGACGAGGCCGACCAGATGCTGGACATGGGCTTCATCCATGCCATCCGCGCCATCTGCGCCCGGCTGCCGGCCAAGCGTCGCAACCTGTTCTTCTCCGCCACCATGCCGCGCGAGATCGAGAAGCTGGCGGATTCGCTGCTGACCGATCCGGTGCGCGTCGCCGTGACGCCGGTCGCCAAGACCGCCGACCGCATCGAGCAGAAGGTGTTCTTCACCGACCGCGCCGGCAAGCCGAACCTGCTGGTCGAAGTGCTCTCCGAGCCCGATCTCGATCGCGCGCTGGTGTTCTCGCGCACCAAGCATGGCGCCGACCGCGTGGTGAAGGGGCTTGCCGGGGCCGGCATCGCCGCCGAGGCGATCCATGGCAACAAGTCGCAGCCGCAGCGTGAGCGGGCGCTCGCCGCCTTCCGCCAAGGTGTCGTCAAGGTGCTTGTCGCCACCGACATCGCCGCGCGTGGTATCGACGTGCCGGGCGTCAGCCATGTGATCAATTACGACCTGCCCAACGTGCCGGAAAGCTATGTCCACCGCATCGGCCGCACCGCGCGCGCCGGCCGCGAAGGCATCGCCATTTCGCTGTGTGACGGCGAGGAGCGCGCTTTCCTGCGCGACATCGAGCGGCTGATCAAGATCACCATCCCCTCGGTCGACCGCCGTGGCGAGAGCCGCCGCGAAGGCGCGCCGCGCCTAGAAGGCTTCCGCTCCGATGGCCCGCGCCCGGCGCGCGAGGAACGCGGGCCGCGTGGCCCGCGCAGCGACGCCCCGCGCGGCGCCCGCCCGTTCAATCGCGGCCCCCGTCCCGAGGGCGAGGCCCGCAAGGACGGTCCCCGCCATGATCGGCCGCACCATGACGGCCCGCGCCACGAAGGCCGCACCGACGGCGTTCGCCGCGAGGGTCCGCCGCGCGAGGGCCGCCGCCCGCCGCGCCGCAAGGCCTACAACGCCGCGCCCTGATCTATCGGGTCGCGAACACCCCGCGCACCGAAAGGAGCGCGGGGTCCTCTGGTGTTTGCTGCCGCGCAGCATTATCAGGACAAGACAAATGCCGGCCGGCAGGGTATTGGCCTAGCGGCAAGGCCGGCAGCAGCCTGTACGAGGAGAGCCATTAATGGCGAAAGAGGAACTGCTCGAGTTCGACGGCACCGTGACGGAAGTTCTGCCCGACGGCAATTTCCGCGTCGTGCTCGACAATGAACACGAGATACTCGCCTATGCGGCGGGCAAGATGAAGAAGAACCGCATCCGCACCATCGTCGGCGACCGCGTCGTCGTCGAGATGTCGCCTTATGACCTTGAGCGCGGACGTATCAATTTCCGTCACAAGACCGGTGGACCGACCCCGCCGATCGGCAGCGGCCAGCGCCGTCCGCCTCCGGGCCGTCGCCGCTGAGGCGCCGGGCGTTTCGCCCGGCCGCCCCGCCTGCCCTCGCCTCGCGCCCTTCGCCCCGCCGGTCAGACCGGCCAGTCGGCGAGGCGCCAGGCCGAATCCCAGAACATCCATTCAAGTTCCGTGGCCCGCTTATAGGTCGCATGCATGCGCGCGAGCACGGCCGGCGACGCGCCATGGGCCGCACGATCGGTGGTGGCGATCACCGCCCGCACCGCCTCGTGGAATTCCTCCCCGGCATAGGTGTCGATCCAGGCATCATAGGGGTTCGGCCGCACCGCGCGGCCCAGAATGTCTCGGCCGACCTCGGCATAGATCCAGAAGCAGGGCAGCAGCGCCGCCAGTGCCACTGGATAGGGCTCGGCATAGGCGGTGGCGATCAGGAAGTTGGAATAGTGGTGGCACACCGGCGACATCGGCGTGCGCGCGAACTCGTCCGCATCGACGCCGAAGCTGTTGAAGAAATCGGTGTGCAGCGAACGCTCCACCACCACCGCGACCTTCGCGGCTTCCGCGAACTGCACCAGTTCGTCCGGGTCCTCCGCCTTCGCCGCCGCAATCGCCAGCGCCCGGCCAAAGGCGATGAGATAATGCGCGTCCTGAATCATGTAATGGCGGAAGCGCTCGCCCGAGAGTGTGCCGTCCGCCAGCGCGGCGTTGAACGGCATGGTGCGGATCGCCTCATAGGTCGGCAGGTTACGGCCCCAGGCGTGCGCGCTGAAGGAATGGGCGCTGAGGGTCGAGCCGTCGCTCATGGCGTTTCCTCCTGACATGAAAAGGGCCGCTGGTGACAGCGGCCCGGATCATACTGGTCTGATTCCCCGGCGGCAAAACCGTGCCGGATGGTTCAGTGCGACGTGCGGGCGTCCGCCTCGATCGCCGCCGCCGCGGACTTCAGCTGTTCAAGGAACTGCTGGCGGCTGGCCCGGATATTCTCGTCGCGGGCGTCCTCGACATCTTCCTGCGCGTCGCGGATCATCTGCGCGAGATTTTCCGCCTTCAGCTCGGCGAGCGGGATGGCGGTCTCGGCCAGCACGGTGAGGCCCGCCGGGTTGGCTTCAGCGAAGCCGCCACGCACGAACAGCTTCTTCGGGCCGCCATCGCCCTTGATCGTCAGCACGCCAGGCTTCAGCGTCGACACGAAGGGCGCATGGCCGGCAAGGATGCCGAACTCGCCCTCGGCGCCAGGGACGATCACCTCGGTCACCGCGCCGGAATAGACGAGGCGCTCGGGCGAGACGAGTTCAAACGGGAAGGTGGCCATGGATCCTCCAGGGGATGCGTCAGCGTCAATGATCGACGCCCCGTGCCGTCAGGGCCGGGGCGCGCGGATCACGCGGCCTCGGCAGCCATCTTCTTGCCCTTCTCGATCGCCTCTTCAATGGTGCCGACCATGTAGAAGGCCTGCTCCGGGAGGTGATCATACTTGCCTTCCACCAGGCCCTTGAAGCCCTTGATGGTGTCGGCGAGGTCGACGAGCTTGCCGGGCGAGCCGGTGAAGACTTCGGCGACGTGGAAGGGCTGCGACAGGAAGCGCTCGATCTTGCGGGCGCGGGCGACGGTGAGCTTGTCCTCTTCCGAGAGCTCGTCCATGCCCAGGATTGCGATGATGTCCTGCAGCGACTTGTAGCGCTGCAGCGTCTGCTGCACCTGGCGCGCCACATTGTAGTGCTCCTCGCCGATGACGAGCGGCGAGAGAATGCGCGAGGTGGAGTCGAGCGGATCCACCGCCGGGTAGATGCCCTTTTCCGCGATCGAGCGCGACAGAACCGTGGTCGCGTCGAGATGGGCGAAGGAGGCGGCCGGCGCCGGGTCGGTCAGGTCGTCGGCGGGCACGTAAATGGCCTGCACCGAGGTGATCGAGCCCTTGGTCGTGGTGGTGATGCGCTCCTGCAGCGCGCCCATGTCGGTGGCCAGCGTCGGCTGATAGCCCACCGCCGAGGGAATACGGCCGAGCAGCGCCGACACTTCCGAACCCGCCTGGGTGAAGCGGAAGATGTTGTCGACGAAGAACAGCACGTCCTGGCCCTGGTCGCGGAAATGCTCGGCGACGGTGAGGCCGGTGAGCGCGACGCGGGCGCGGGCGCCCGGGGGCTCGTTCATCTGGCCATAGACCAGCGCGCACTTCGAGCCAGCCGACGAGCCATTGTGCTCGTGCGGATCGACGTTCACCTTGGACTCGATCATCTCGTGGTAGAGGTCGTTGCCCTCGCGGGTACGCTCGCCCACGCCGGCGAACACGGAGTAGCCACCGTGCGCCTTGGCGATGTTGTTGATGAGCTCCATGATGAGCACGGTCTTGCCGACGCCGGCGCCGCCGAACAGGCCGACCTTGCCGCCCTTGGAGTAGGGCGCCAGCAAATCCACCACCTTGATGCCAGTGACGAGGATTTCCGCCTCGGTCGACTGCTCGGCATAGGACGGGGCCGGCTGATGGATGCCGCGGGTGGTCTCGCCGACCAGCGGGCCGGCTTCGTCCACCGGCTCGCCGATGACGTTCATGATGCGGCCGAGGCACGCCTCGCCGACCGGCACGGAGATCGCGCCGCCGGTGTCCGTCACCTTGGTGCCGCGGACCAGACCTTCGGTCGAGTCCATGGCAATGGTGCGCACGGTGTTCTCACCGAGATGCTGGGCGACCTCGAGCACGAGGCGGTTGCCCTGATTGGTCGTCTCCAGCGCGTTCAGGATCTCCGGGAGGTGATCCTCGAACTGCACGTCCACGACGGCGCCGATGACCTGCGTGATGCGTCCGACATTAGCCATGTTCGTCGTCCTTCCGGGTCCTGCCTCACAGCGCCTCGGCGCCGGAGATGATCTCGATAAGTTCCTTCGTGATCATCGCCTGACGGGTGCGGTTGTAGGTCAAAGTCTGCTTCTTGATCATTTCACCCGCGTTGCGGGTGGCGTTGTCCATCGCGCTCATGCGCGCGCCCTGTTCGGACGCGCCGTTCTCGAGCAGCGCCTTGAAGATCTGCACCGCGAGATTGCGCGGCAGCAGGTCGGTGAGGATTTCGGCCTCGCCCGGCTCGTATTCATAGACCGCCTCGCTGCCCTTGGGCGCTTCGGCGGGGGCGGCGAAGGTCGCCGGGATGAGCTGCTGCGCGGTCGGGACCTGCGAGATCACCGACTGGAAGCGGCTGAAGAACTGCGTCGCCACGTCGAATTCGCCGGCGGCGAACATGGCACCGATCTTCTCCGCGATCTTCTGCGCGTCGGCGAAGGTGGCGCCCTTGTTGGCGCGCAACTCGACGGCCTCGACGATCTGCTTCTCGAACTGACGGCGCAGCGCGTCGTGGCCCTTGCGGCCGACACAGAAGATCTTGACCGTCTTGCCCTGCGCCATCAGCGACAAAGCGCGCTCACGGGCGAGACGGACGATCGAGGAGTTGAAGGCGCCGCACAGGCCGCGCTCGGCGGTCAGCACGATGAGCAGATGCGTCTCGTCCTTGCCGGTGCCGGTCAGCAGCAGCGGCGCGTCCGGCCCGCCGGAAATCGCGCTGGCGATGTTGCCGAGCACGCTCTCCATGCGCTGGGCATAGGGACGCGCGGCCTCGGCCGCCTGCTGGGCGCGCCGCAGCTTGGCGGCGGCGACCATCTGCATCGCCTTGGTGATCTTCTGCGTCGCCTTCACCGAAGCGATGCGATTGCGCAGATCCTTAAGGCTGGCCATCTACCCGATGCTCCGCTCTGCCGATCAGGCGAAAGTCTTCGAGAAGGCATCAAGCGCCTTCACGAGCTTGTCGGCGGTGTCCTTCGAAAGTTCCTTCGAGGTGCGGATGGTGTCGAGAATGTCGGCATGCTTGGAGCGGAGGAACAGCAGGAGGCCCTGCTCGAACTCGCGCACCTTCGACACCGGCAGGGCGTCGAGATAGCCATTGGTGCCGGCATAGATCACAACGACCTGCTCCTCGACCTTCAGCGGCGCAAACTGCGACTGCTTCAGGAGCTCAGTGAGGCGGGCACCGCGGTTGAGCAGCTTCTGGGTCGAGGCGTCGAGGTCCGAGCCGAACTGGGCGAAGGCCGCCAGCTCGCGATACTGGGCGAGCTCGCCCTTGATCTTGCCGGCAACCTGCTTCATCGCCTTGATCTGCGCCGAGGAGCCGACGCGCGACACGGAGAGGCCGACGTTCACCGCCGGGCGGATGCCCTGGAAGAACAGGTCGGACTCGAGGAAGATCTGGCCGTCGGTGATCGAGATCACGTTGGTCGGGATGTAGGCCGACACGTCGTTGGCCTGGGTCTCAATGACCGGGAGGGCGGTCAGCGAGCCGGCGCCGTTCTCATCATTGAGCTTGGCGGCGCGCTCGAGCAGGCGCGAGTGGAGATAGAACACGTCGCCGGGATAGGCTTCGCGGCCCGGCGGGCGGCGCAGCAGCAGCGACATCTGGCGGTACGCCACGGCCTGCTTGGACAGGTCATCATGGATGATGAGGGCGTGCATGCTGTTGTCGCGGAAGAACTCGCCCATGGCGGTGCCGGCGAACGGCGCCAGGAACTGCATCGGCGCGGCGTCGGACGCAGTGGCGGCGACGACGATGGAATATTCCAGCGCGCCCTGCTCTTCCAGCACCTTCACGAACTGGGCGACGGTGGAGCGCTTCTGGCCGACCGCGACATAGACGCAATACAGCTTCTGGCTCTCCGGCGCATCGCCGGCGTTCAGCGGCTTCTGGTTCAGGATCGCGTCGAGCGCCACGGCGGTCTTGCCGGTCTGGCGGTCGCCGATGATCAGCTCGCGCTGGCCACGGCCGATCGGGATCAGCGCGTCGATGGCCTTGA
This sequence comes from Ancylobacter sp., assembly GCF_965249975.1. Classification (GTDB taxonomy): domain Bacteria; phylum Pseudomonadota; class Alphaproteobacteria; order Rhizobiales; family Xanthobacteraceae; genus Ancylobacter. The sequence goes on from NZ_CBDFNE010000015.1 coordinate 70,110, forward strand.
GGCCGGTCTGCATCGGCTCATGCACAGACTTGCGCGGAATGATGCCGGGGGCCTTCACGTCGACGCGGCGGCGCTCGGTGTATTCGATCGGACCCTTGCCATCGATCGGGTTGCCGAGGGCGTCGACGACGCGGCCGAGCAGACCCTTGCCGACCGGAACGTCGACGATGGCGCCGGTGCGCTTGACCGTCTGGCCTTCCATGATCTCGCGGTCGGAACCGAAGATGACGACGCCGACATTGTCGATTTCGAGGTTCAGCGCCATGCCGCGCGTGCCGTTCTCGAACTCGACCATCTCGCCCGCCTGGACGTTGTCGAGACCGTAGATACGGGCGATGCCGTCACCGACGGAGAGGACCTGACCGACCTCGGAGACTTCGGCTTCCTGGCCGAAATTCTTGATCTGCTCCTTGAGGATCGCGGAAATTTCAGCGGCGCGGATATCCATCAGCGAACCTCTTTCATCGCAGTGCGGATCGAATTGAGCTTGGTCTTGAGGGAAGCGTCGACGAGCTTCGAGCCGACCTTGACCTTCAGGCCGCCCAGGAGCGAGGGATCCACCTCGATGGCGAGCTTGACGTCCTTGCCGGTCAGCGTGTCGAGCGACTGCTTCAGCGTAGCGGCGTGGGCCTCCGACAGCGGCTGCGCCACGGTGACTTCCGCCGTCACCTCGCCCTTATAGGCGGCGACGAGCAGGCTGAAGTCGCGAATGATGGTCTCGACCGTGAACAGACGGCGGTTGGCCGCCACGGTCTTGAAGAAGTTGGCGGCGAGGCCGGTGATGCCCGCCTTGGCGAGCAGGGCGGCAACCGCCTTCTCCTGCTCTTCGGAGGAGAAGACCGGGCTACGCACGAGGCGCTTCAGGTCGGCGCTCTCGGCGATCATCGCGCTGAAACGGTCAAGGTCCGCCTTCACCGCATCGACGGCATGGGCGTCGCGGGCCAGCTCGAAGAGCGCCGTCGCGTAGCGTCCTGCCACTCCGGATACGTAGGTCTCGGCCACGTTGCCTCTCTCGGGGCTCGTCCGGAGAGCGCGCCGCCCGGGAGGGGACGCTTCTTCCGGACTGGAAGGATGTGAACTCAAGGCGGCGTAGGGGTTTCCCTTACCCGACAGCGAAGTCGGCGGTTCCCTAACACGGCTCTCCGCATGCTGCAACACGAGCGCGTGAGGGAAAAACCGGGGCAACTGACGCAGCAGCCACAGATTCCCCGCCGCCGCGCCATCTCATGATGCCACAAGGCTTTGCGGGCCCTGCGGCGCATTGTTGCACCGCGCCGCCCGCCCGTTGATGCACCGGCTTTTCCACCCCTGCGCGAGGATGTCGCGGGCTCTGGCATACCAGAGCCCGGTGCCGAGCCGTCGGCAGGCGACGCGGGATCAGTCGCGCGCCACCCGCAGCGCCGCCGCCGCCGCCACCGGGCCGAGCACAAGCGCCGCCAGTGACAGGCCAAGCAGGATCCGGAACGGCGTGCCGAAGGGCACGGTGCCGCCCAGCGCCGTGGCGGTCGTGGCGACGGCGAAAATCAGCACGGGGATGGTCAGCGGCATCACCAGCACCGCCACCAGCAGCCCGCCGCGCCGGAACACGGCGGCGAAGGCGGCTCCGATCAGGCCGAGAAAGGTGATGGCGGGCGTGCCCACCAGCAGGGTCAGCGTCAGCGCCCCGATGGAGGCGGGGGCGAGGTTGAGCAGCAGCGCCAGCACCGGCGCGGCCACCACCAGCGGCAGGCCAGTGGCGATCCAGTGCGCCAGCCCCTTAGCAGCCGCCACCAGTTCCAGCGGCAGCGGGGCCATGGCGAGCACATCGAGCGCGCCATCTTCCGCATCCGCCGCGAACAGGCGGTCGAGCCCGATCAGCGAGGCGAGCAGCGCGCCGATCCACAGAATCGCCGGGCCGATGCGGGCGAGAAGCGCGAGATCCGGCCCGATGGCGAAGGGCGTCACCACGACCACAGCAAGAAAGAAGACGACGCCGAGCCCCGCCCCGCCGCCGGCGCGGAAGGCGAGCCGCAGGTCACGGGCGAGCAGCGCCAGGAACGCCCGGCTCACAGCCCTTCCTCCTGAAGCAGGGTCCTCGCCGGCCGCCAGGCCCCGAGGTCGAGCGCGTCGCTGGGCCCGAAATCAAGCGGGGCATGGGTGGCGGCGACGATCAGCCCCCCCGCCGCCACATGCGCCCGCGCAAGCTCGCCGAAGCGCGCCTGAGCGGACACGTCCAGCGCCGTCGTCGGCTCGTCGAGCAGCCAAAGCGGGCGCTGCGCCACGAGGAGACGTGCCAGCGCCAGGCGGCGCTTCTGCCCGGCCGAGAGCACCGCCACCGGCAGCCGCTCCAGCCCGCCGAGCCCGACCCCCTCCAGCGCCGCGCCGACGGAAAGCGCGGGACGGCCGAGCATGGCGCGCCAGAAGGCGAGATTCTCCTGCGCGGAAAGCGAGGGCTTATGCGCGTCGAGATGGCCGAGATAATGCGTCTCCTCGGCGAAATCGTCCGGCTCCGGAGCGCCGTCGAGGCGCAGCGTGCCCGCCTCTGGCCGCGCCAGCCCGGCGAGAAGGCGCAGAAGCGAGGATTTGCCGGTCCCGTTCGGGCCGGTGACGATGAGCGCTCGTCCCGCCTCGAGGGTGAAGCCGAGCCCCTGAAAAAGCAGGCGCACGCCGCGTCGGCAGGCGAGATCAGCTACCACCAGCCGCATCAGAGGCCCCGCGCCCAGAAGCTGCCGACGCGCCGCACAAATTTCCAATGCATCGCGTCATGCCCTCTAGGATCGAAGTTTGAAATGGCTCTATATAGAAAACTGAACGATGCGCCCGGCGCCCTGCCAAAGCCCGCGCGAGCTGAGCTATAGCCCGCGAGCCCACTTCCTTCCAAGGCCCGGCGCATCCTGTCACTTTGTTAGCGGGGATCTGCCAGCCGTGACGTCGCTCGACAGCTTCAAATGCCGGAAAACTCTCACCGTCGGTTCCAAGACCTACGTCTATTACAGCCTGCCGGAGGCGGAGAAGAACGGCCTCGACGGCGTCTCGGCCCTGCCCTTCTCGATGAAGGTGCTGCTGGAGAACCTGCTGCGCTTCGAGGACGGGCGCTCCGTCTCGAAGAAGGACATCGTCTTCATCAAGGACTGGCTGGTCAATCGCGGCAAGGTCGAGAACGAGATCGCCTATCGCCCCGCCCGCGTGCTGATGCAGGACTTCACCGGCGTTCCCGCCGTGGTCGATCTCGCTGCCATGCGCGACGCCATGGTGCATCTGGGCGGTGATCCCAAGCGCATCAACCCGCTGGTTCCTGTCGACCTCGTCATCGACCATTCGGTGATCGTCAATTTCTTCGGCAACAACGCCGCCTTCGGCAAGAATGTCGAAGAGGAATACAAGCAGAACCAGGAGCGCTACCGCTTCCTGAAATGGGGCCAGTCGGCCTTCGACAATTTCCGCGTGGTGCCACCGGGCACCGGCATCTGCCACCAGGTCAACCTCGAATATCTCGCCCAGACCGTGTGGACGAAGGATGAGGACGGCGTCACCGTCGCCTATCCCGACACCTGCGTCGGCACCGACAGCCACACCACCATGGTCAACGGCCTCGGCGTGCTGGGCTGGGGCGTGGGTGGCATCGAGGCGGAGGCGGCCATGCTCGGCCAGCCGGTCTCCATGCTGATTCCCGAGGTGATCGGCTTCAAGCTCACCGGCGAGATGAAAGAGGGCATCACCGCCACCGATCTCGTGCTCACCGTCACCCAGATGCTGCGCAAGAAGGGCGTGGTCGGCAAGTTCGTCGAATTCTTCGGCCCGGGCCTCGACAACCTCTCGCTCGCCGACCGCGCCACCATCGGCAATATGGCGCCGGAATATGGCGCGACCTGCGGCTTCTTCCCCGTCGATTCGGAAACCATCGCCTATCTCGACGAGACCGGCCGCACCGACGATCGCATCGCGCTGGTCGAGGCCTATTCCAAGGCGCAGGGCATGTGGCGCACGGCGGGCACGGCCGATCCGGTCTTCACCGATGTGCTGGAGCTCGACATCTCCACCGTGCTGCCGTCGCTCGCCGGCCCCAAGCGCCCGCAGGACCGGGTGCTGCTCTCCGGCACCAAGCAGGGCTTCCTCGCGGCGCTGGAAGGCGAGTTCAAGAAGGCGGGCGAGACCGCCAAGCGCGTGCCGGTGGAAGGCACCGACTATGATCTCGGCCATGGTGATGTGACCATCGCCGCCATCACCTCCTGCACCAACACCTCGAACCCCAGCGTGCTGATCGCCGCCGGCCTGCTCGCCCGCAATGCGGTGGCGAAGGGCCTGAAGTCCAAGCCCTGGGTAAAGACCTCGCTCGCGCCCGGCTCGCAGGTCGTGGAAGGCTATCTCGCCTCCGCCGGCCTGCAGGACGACCTCGACGCGCTCGGCTTCAACCTGGTCGGCTTCGGCTGCACCACCTGCATCGGCAATTCCGGCCCGCTGCCGGAGGCGATCTCCGAGGCGATCAACAAGAACGACCTGATCGCCGGCGCCGTCATTTCGGGCAACCGCAATTTCGAAGGCCGCGTGAACCCGGACGTGAAGGCGAACTACCTCGCCTCCCCGCCGCTCGTCGTCGCCTACGCCATTGCCGGCTCGCTGCAGATCGACCTTTCCACCGAGCCGCTCGGCACCGGGTCGGACGGCCAGCCGGTCTATCTCAAGGACATCTGGCCCTCGAACCAGGAAATCGCGACCTTCATCCGCGAGAACGTCACCAAGAAGATGTTCCAGGAAAAGTACTCGGACGTGTTCAAGGGCGACGAGAACTGGCAGAAGATCGCCATTCCCGCCGGCGAGACCTATGCCTGGGACGACCGCTCCACCTATGTGCAGAATCCGCCCTATTTCGAGGGCATGCGGATGGAGCCGGAGCCGGTCACCGACATCATCAAGGCACGGGTGATCGGGCTGTTCCTCGATTCCATCACCACCGACCACATTTCCCCGGCCGGTTCGATCAAGGAAGCGAGCCCGGCAGGCGCCTATCTGCGCGACCATCAGGTCCGCCCGGCCGACTTCAACCAGTACGGCACACGGCGCGGCAACCATCAGGTGATGATGCGCGGCACCTTCGCCAATATCCGCATCAAGAACCAGATGCTGGCCGGCAAGGAAGGCGGGTTCACCCGCCACTGGCCGGATGGCACCGAGATGCCGATCTACGACGCCGCCATGCTCTATAAGCAGGAAGGCGTGCCCACCGTGGTCTTCGCCGGCAAGGAATATGGCACCGGCTCCTCGCGCGACTGGGCGGCCAAGGGCACGGCGCTGCTCGGCGTCCGCGCCGTCATCGCCCAGAGCTTCGAGCGCATCCACCGCTCGAACCTCGTCGGCATGGGCGTGGTGCCGCTGGTGTTCCAGAACGACGAATCCTGGCAGTCGCTCGGTATCAAGGGCGACGAGATCGTCACGCTGAAGGGCATTGAGGGCGACCTCAAGCCGCGCCAGACGCTGATCGCCGAGATCCTCTTCGCCGACGGCACGATCAAGAACGTCCCGCTCACCTGCCGCATCGATACGCTGGACGAGCTGGACTACTTCCGCAATGGCGGCATCCTGCCCTTCGTGCTGCGCAATCTCGCCGCCTGAACCGACCGCGTGTCTTGACATCGGGCCGGCACAGGATACCTCCTGTGCCGGCCCTTTCATGTCCGAACCCTCCGCCCAGCACACCTCGCCACGTCACGCCGGCGTCAACGGCGACACCCGAATGTGACTGGTGGCGCGCCCCGTGTCGTCCTATTGCCTTGGACGCAGGCCCGCTGGCGATCCCGGCACGTGCCCGCGTCGAACCCTGCGAGGGCGGCCTTTAGGCGGGCTGCCCGCTGCGTGCCCTGAGTCCCCGCGCCCAAGGACAAGCGCCCGACATGTCCCTGACCGCCGCTTCCGCTTTCGGCCCGCCCGTCCGCGCCTCTCTCTTCACCCGTGCGCTGTTTTGGGGCGTTACCCTCGCCCTGATGAGCCTGCTTTTCGCTCCTGCCACGGCCCATGCCGAGGACATGCCGGTCAAGGCCGAGCCGGTGAAGCCGATCACCGCGCCCAAGGCGGTGATCGAGCTGTTCACCAGCCAGGGCTGCTCCTCCTGCCCGCCGGCCGACAAGCTGATGGGCGAGCTCGCCGCCCGCTCCGATGTGCTCGCGCTCACCCTGGCGGTGGATTACTGGGACTATCTCGGCTGGAAGGACACGCTCGCCAAGCATGGGCATTCGCTGCGCCAGAAGGCCTATGCGCATATGCGCGGCGACGGCAAAATGTTCACCCCCCAGGCGGTGGTGAACGGACGCGCTATGACCATCGGCTCGGACCGGGCGGCGCTGGAGCGCGTGCTGGCCGCCAGCCCCGCCCCCGTCGTGCCGGTGTCGGTCGAATCCGTCGCGGGCAACGTCACGGTTCAGATCGGCGCCTTGCCCGGGGCGGCCAAGGCCGAGGTGTGGCTTTGCCCGGTGGCGAGCCGCATGGAGGTTGAGATCGGCCGGGGTGAGAATGAGGGCGCCCGCGTCGTCTACCACAATGTGGTGCGCGGCTGGGTGCGGCTCGGCAGCTGGGAAGGGATGCCCGCCCGTTTCGACGTCCCGGTCCACCGTGCGCCCGGCGAGGGCGTCGACGCGGTGGCGGTGTTCGTCCAGACGGGCTCGTCCACCGAGCCCGGCACCATGGTCGGGGCGGCACTGCAGCCGCTCGACTGAGCACGTGGACATCTGATGAGACGTACGACTGTGTCCGATGATACTTGGACAACCGAATCACGGCCTCGTTAACTGAAAACACAAGGCTGCCCGAATTCGGCCGTTGCGATGCCCCGAGCGCCCTCCATCCTGGCATCATAGCGTTGGGCCGGTTCGCGAGCGCATCGGTTTCCCAGCCCCCCAGCCCCCCGCGGTGTTTGTGGGCCGGCCTGACGCTACCTAGGTTCAATCCCCGAATTGCTCTTCAGGGCCGGCCATGTCGCCGGCCCTTTTTTCGTTCCCGCCCCTCTCATCGCCCGCGCCGCACCGCCGGCGTGCGTACGGGGGCTTGAAGCCGCGCGCCGGGCGTTGGATCATGACGGCGACATGACACGGTTCAGCCCACAGGCCCGCTCACGCCGGGCCGCACAGGCCGGAGGCGCCGCGTGGCGGACATCGAGCCCATAGCCTTGCCGGCCGGTGCGCGGGTTGACCGCGTCACCTTCGACCGGCGCGAACTCGACCGCATCCTCGATCTCTACGGCCGCATGGTCGCCCTGGGCGAATGGCGCGACTACGCCATCGATTTCACCCGCGACAAGGCGGTGTTCTCCATTTTCCGCCGCGCCACCGAGGTGCCCATCTACCGCATCGAAAAAGACCCGCGCCTCGCCCGCAAACAGGGCGCCTACACGGTGGTGTCGCAAACCGGCCTCATCCTCAAGCGCGGGCATGAGCTTGCGCGCGTCATCGCGGTGCTGGAAAAGCCGCTGCGCGCCGTCAACTGACCGGCCTTTCACATCGATTCGGAGATCTAAATGCGCAGCCTGACTGTCGCCGCCACTCAAATGCGCTGCGACTGGGATATCGAGGGCAATATTGCCCGCGCCGAAGCCCTGGTGCGCGAGGCCGCCGCGCGGGGCGCGAAACTCATCCTGCTGCAGGAACTGTTCGAGACCCCCTATTTCTGCCAGGACCAGCTGCACGAATTCCTCGACCTCGCCAGGCCCTTCGAGGGCAATCGGCTGGTGGCGCATTTCGCCCGTCTGGCGAAGGAGCTGGGCGTCGTGCTGCCGGTCTCCTTCTTCGAGCGTGCCGGGCCGGCGGCCTTCAACAGCGTCGCTATGGTCGACGCCGATGGCGAGGTGCTCGGCCTCTACCGCAAGAGCCATATTCCCGACGGGCCGGGCTACACCGAGAAGTTCTATTTCTCGCCCGGCGACACCGGCTTCCGGGTCTGGAACACCGCGGTCGGCCGCATCGGCGTCGGCATCTGCTGGGACCAGTGGTTCCCGGAATGCGCGCGCACCATGGCCCTCCTCGGCGCCGAAGTGCTGCTCTACCCCACCGCCATAGGCTCCGAGCCACATGATGCGAGCCTCGATTCGGCCGGCCACTGGCAGCGGGTGATGCAGGGCCATGCCGGCGCCAATCTGATGCCGGTCATCGCCTCCAACCGCATCGGCCGCGAAGAGGGCCGCAACGGCACCGCCATCACCTTCTACGGCTCCTCGTTCATCGCCGGGCCGACCGGCGAGAAGGTCGCGGAAGCCGGGCGGGAGGAAGAGACCGTGCTCACCGCGACCTTCGATCTCGACGGCATCGCCCGCCAGCGCCACAGCTGGGGCGTGTTCCGCGACCGCCGGCCGGAGCTTTACGCCCCGGTGCTCACCCTCGACGGGCGGGCGCCGACGCGGGCGATCGGGTGAGAGCATGAGCGAGACCCTCTCCACGCTTCCCGCCGCCGACGGCTTTCGCATGCCGGCGGAATGGGAGCCGCATGCCGGCACTTGGATGATCTGGCCGGAGCGGCCGGACAATTGGCGCGCCGATGCCGAGCCGGCGCAGGCCGCCTTCGTCGCGGTCGCCAGCGCCATCGCCCGTTTCGAGCCGGTCACCATGCTGGCGAGCCCGCGCCAGTGGCGCCACGCCCGTGCCGCCCTGCCGCCCACGGTGCGGGTGGTGGAAGCGACCTCGGACGATTCCTGGTGCCGCGACAGCGGGGCCACTTTCCTTACCGATGCGCGCGGCCGGCTGCGCGGGGTGGATTGGGGTTTCAACGCCTGGGGCGGGCTCTACACGCCCTGCGACCAGGATGAACTGATCGCCGCCAAGATGCTGGAGATCGAGCGCGCGCCGCGCTACGCCGCCCCGCTCGTTCTCGAAGGCGGCTCGATCCATGTCGACGGCGAAGGCACGGTGCTGACCACCGAGGAATGCCTGCTCAACCCGAACCGCAACCCGGACCTCACCCGCGAGGAAATCGAGCAGCATCTCAAGGATCATCTCGGCGTCTCCAAGGTGCTCTGGCTCGGTGCCGGCCTCGTCGATGACGAAACCTCGGGCCATATCGACAACCTCGCCTGCTTCGTCCGCCCCGGCGTGGTGGCGCTCACCGGCTGCGACGACCCGCTCGACCCGCAATACGCCATCTCCAAGGATGCGCATGAGCGCCTGTCGAGGATAACCGACGCGCGCGGGCGCGCCCTCGAGATCGTCACCCTGCCGCTGCCCGGCCCGCTGTTCCGCACGGGCGAGGAAGCGCTCGACCTCGGCACCGAGCCCGGCACGATGTCGCGGCGTCCCGGCGAGCGCCTCGGCGCCTCCTACGCCAATTTCTATCTCGGCAACGGCTTCGTGCTGATGCCGCTTCTGGATCCGGCGAAGGACGAGGAAGCGCGCACCGTTCTCGCCCGGCTGTTCCCGGACCGCGAGGTGGTGGGGGTGCCGACGCATGAGATCATTCTCGGCGGTGGCAATATCCATTGCATCACCCAGCAGCAGCCGCTGGGCACGCCGGGCTGAAGCTACGGCTTCACGAGCCCCAGCCGGATCAGGCTCTCGGCCGTCGCGAGGATCGCCTCTTCCGCTGGGCGCGGCAACCAGCCGAGCGTCTCCCGCGCCTTGGCGGGGGTGGCGCTGCGGCGGATGCCGAGCCGGGGGACGGCGAGCCGCGCCGTTGGCAGCACCAGCGCGGCGAGGCGCACGGCGAGGTCGGGCAGCTCAAAGCGCGGCACCCGCCGGGCCGCCGGGCCGAGCCCGTCGCGCAGCGTGCGCGCGATACCGGCGAATGACACCGCCGCGCCTGTCGTTGCCAGAAAGCGCTCGCCCGCCGCTTGTGGCGCGGTCATCGCCTTCACGTGCAGATCGGCGACATCGCGCACGTCAACCAGCCCGAGATAAATCCGGGGCAAGGCGGGCACCGCCCCGTCGAGCAGCGCGCGCACGAGATCGAGCGAGGCGGACATGTCCGATCCCAGCGCCGGGCCGAGCACCACCACGGGATTGACGGTCGCAAGCTCCATGCCCGCGCCGGCGCCGGCGATGAAGTCCCATGCCGCGCGTTCGGCCAGCGTCTTGGAGCGCGTATAGGCATCGACCCCTTCGCCATCCGGGTAGGTCCAGTCGCGCTCGTCATAAAAATCGGCCCGCGGCGCGCGTCCATAGCCCACCGCCGCGAAGGACGAGGTCACCACCACCCTCCGCACCCCGGCTGCCCGCGCCGCGCTCAGGACCCGCAGCGTCCCCTCGCGGGCGACGGCGATCAGCGCCGCCTCATCGCTCGCCGCCATGCCCGCCGGCACAGGGGAGGCGACGTGGAGCGCGTAATCGCAGCCTTCCATCGCGGCGGACCAGCCGTCATCGGCGAGCAGATCGGCGGCGTAAAAACTCAGTTGTGCCGGCGCCGGCTCGCCGCCCGCCGCCAGCTGGGCGCGGGCGTCGGCCTCTCGCCCCATGCCGCGCAGCGTCGCCCGCACCTCGTGCCCCTCGCGCAGCAAAGCGAGGATGACATGGGCGGCGATGAAGCCGGACCCACCGGTGACGAGCACCCGCGCCATCAGCCCTCCCCCCTTGCAGCGGCGCCGAGCATCTTCAACGCGGCGCAGGCAGCGCCGAAGCCATTGTCGATGTTCACCGCCACCACGCCGGGCGCGCAGCTGGCCAGTGCCGAGGTCATTGCCGCCTTGCCGCCCTCGGCGACGCCATAGCCGACGGAGGTCGGCACCGCGATGACCGGCGCCGCCACCAGCCCGCCGAGCACGCTGAACAGCGCCCCCTCCATCCCCGCCACCGCGATCACCACCCGGCAGGCACGGATCTCCTCGATCCGCTCCATCAGCCGCCACAGCCCGGCGACGCCGACATCGGCGACGAGGCTTGCGCCGTGCCCGTTGAATTCGAGGGTGCGCACCGCCTCGCGCGCCACGGGCAAATCCGACGTACCTGCCGCCACCACGGCGACGCGCGGCCCGGAGAGCGCGACCTCCCCGCCCAGCACGGCGGTGCGGGACAGCGGGTCATAATCCACCCCGGCGCGGGCCGGCTCGTCCAGCGCGGCGAAGGCCGCCGGCTCCAGCCGTGTCAACAGCAGCCGCGCGCCGCGCACGCGAGCGGCGGCGAGGATTTCCGCGATTTGTGCCGGCGACTTGGCGCTGCACAGCACCGCCTCGGGAAGACCCGTGCGCGCGGCGCGGCCCCAGTCAAAGGTGAAATCCATGGCTCAGGCTTCCATGGCCGGCGCGCCGACGAACATGGCACCACGGCGATAGGGCCGGCTTCCGGCATAGACCCGCCCGGCCCCGGCGCAAAGCTCCGTCATCAGCGCTTCGACGGCGCGCTCCCGGCCCGTCGCTCCCTCGCCCAGCTCCACAGCGACGCCCTGATGGATGATCCGGCAGCGCAGCGTGCCGCCACCGGTGAGCGCGGCGAGCCGGCGCTCCGCCAGCTCGACAAAGGCGAGGTCGCCCGCATCAATGGCGATCCCGGTCTCGACCCGGCTGGCGAGGCAGGGCTGCGCCGGCAGTTCCGCCACCGCGCCGAGGCCGAGCGCGCGGGCCAGCGCCCGGACATCCGCCTTGGTCATTCCCGCCTCGATGAAGGGATGCACCACGCGCCGCTCGGCGGCGGCGATCAGGCCGGGGCGATAATCGCCGAGATCGTCGAGATTGGCCCCCGAGGCGATGGGCCGGTCCGTGAGCCCGGCAATGCGATCATAGAGATTGGTCTTGCAGAAATAGCAGCGGTTCACCGGATTGTCGCGGTAGCGCGGATCGTCGAACTCGCCGGTGCCGGTGACGATCAGCTCCCAGCCCTGCGCCGCCGCCATCGCCCGCACCCGCGCCGTCGCCTCCGCCGGCACCGCCGGGGAAACGGCGTGGATCACGCTGAGCGGCAGGCCTTCGGAGTGCGCGAAGCTCGCGAGGGTGAGCGAATCCACCCCGCCGCTCACCGCCACCGCCAGAGCGGGGAAGCGACCGAGCACACGCGCCAGCCGCGCGGCCGGCAGCATGGCCGCCGCGTCACTCATCGCCGCGCTCCGCCCGCTGCTTCAGCGCCCGCCGCGCCGCCAGCGTGTCTCCGGTGAGCGCGTCGCTCTCGGCTTTCACCGTGTCGCCGCCCGGCCGCGCCGCCCGCTTCACCGCCACGCCCGCCACCTCGCCGGCCGCGCGTTTGAGGACCAGCCGCCGCTCCTCGCGCCGCCGCAGCCCCAGCGTCGAGGTCTGTGCGAAACAGGCTTGCGCCACCGCCTCCGCTCGGTCCGGCCGCACCAGCAGCCGCAGCGCCACCATGGGCCGCCCTTTCTTGCCGAAGCGCTGGCCGAGGCTGACATCGAGCACGCCCGACTCACCACGCAGAAGCTCCATCGCGGTGCCAATCTCCTCGCCGGTCATGTCGTCGATCTCGCATTCCAGAACGGTGACCACATCGCCCGCCAGCGTATCGCCTTCCGCCGCAACCGGCTCGAACACCAGCGCCCGCAGCACATTGGGCAGGCCAGGGAGGTCACGTGTGCCCGCCCCATTGCCGGAGGCGACGAGCCGCCCGCCGAGGGGAGCACCGGAGCGCGCCAGATGTTTGAGGATCGCCGCGCCGGTCGGCGTCACCCGCTCCCCGGACACACCGTCGTCGCGCCAGTCGAAACCTTGCAGCAGGGCGGCGGTGGCCGGCGCCGGCACCGGCAGCAGCCCGTGCTGCGTCTTCACCAGCCCACCGCCGAGCGGCAAAGGCGAAACCGTCCACACCGCACCTTCGAGCGCGGCCGCGAGGCTGCCGGCGGCGACCACATCGAGCAGCGAATCCCAATCCGCGATTTCGTGGAAATGCACCTCCTCCACCGGCACGCGGTGCAGAGCGGATTCGGCCTGGGCGATGAGGCTGAGGATCGCCAGCGCATGGCCGGAAGTCCCCGCGCCGAGCGGCACCGCCTCGATCCGCGCGACCATGTCGCGATAGGTGCCGGCACTGTGGCAGTGGGGATGATGAGCCGGCTCACCACTCCCACGCGCGCCCTCATCCCCGGGCTCGACCCGGGGACCCAGCGCTTCCACGAGGACCGCAGGCGAAGTCTGGGTGGCCGGGTCAGGCCCGGCCATGAGGGCTAAAGAAGGGTGAGCGCTGTGGGTGTGGGAATGGGAATGCCCGCCCTCCAGCCCGAAGCGCCGCACAGCGAGGCCTCCGCTCAGCCCTTCGCGCAAAAACGGCTCCCCCACCCCTTCCGGCAGCACGGCGCGGGCATCGGCCAGCACGCGCGGGGCGAGGTCGGGGAAGGCGTCGAGCAGCGCCGCGACGAACATGTCGCCGGCGACGCCGCCCACCGCATCGAGATGGATGCGTCTCACGCCGCTGGAGGTCACGCCGCCGCCTGCTGTTCCCGGCAGACCGGAATCACATAGGGCCCCTCGGGAATGATCGCGAGCGCGTTGTCGCCGGACCGCGCCAGGCTCGCCGCGATCGCCGCATTGAGATCGGGCACGAGCTCCACCGCGGTGATGCGCCGCTCCTCCTCGGAGAGCCCGGTCGTGTAGAGCTGGATGCGGCCGACGCGCATGGGTTTCAGCTGCATCTCGGTCTGCCATTCATCGACATCGGCCAGCGTCTTGGCGGTCAGCGTGGCGAGGAAGCGCTCCGGGCCCAGCTCCACCAGCCGCGCCTGTGCGGCGCGGAATTCCTCGCTGCCGAAGCCTTCCGAACATTCCGAGGCGATGATGAGCGTGCCGCCGGGCTCCAATATGTCGAGCGGCGTCACCATGCCCTTGACCGTCTGGTAATAGGTCTTGTCCAAGGGATAGCCGGCTGAGGATGTTACCACCGTGGCGTAACGGCGCGGCGTCTCGATGATGGTGGCCCCCTCGACGAAGTCCACCGCCGCGAGATGGCTGGCGATGATCTCGCCGAAAGAGACGAAGACAACGTCCCGCTCCTCATCCAGCACCGTGTTCAGCGCATAGACATCGCCGAGCTTGCGGACGATCTCCAATTGCTCCTCATGCAGCGGATTGCCAATGAGGTTGCACTGCACCGCCAGCGGGTCTTCCATGAAGCGGGCGGAATGGAAGGTGCGGATGGTCTGGTGCCCGGCGACGCCCGGCGCCACCACTTTGCGCCCGCCCGACCAGCCGGCCATGAAATGCGGCTCGACCAGCCCGGTGGCGATGCGCAGCTCGGCTTCCACGAAGCGGCGATCGATGAAGACAGGCGTGCCGCGCGTCGCGGTGGGGCCGAGATCGACATGAGCCGCCTCGTCGCGGGCAAAATGATTCTCGACCCTTACCGTCTCCAGCACCCAAGGGTCGCCGACGAGCTCGGCGAGCTCTTCGCCTTCATTCGGCCGGTGCAGGCCGGTCGCCACCAGCACGGTGATGCCGGCGGCGGGAATGCCGGCCGCCATCAGCGTCTCGATCATCGGCCGCAGGAACAGCCGGTTCGGCACCGGGCGGGTGATGTCGCAGATGAGGATGCAGGCGCTGGTGCGCCCCTCGGCGAGGGCGGCGAGCGGTGCCGAATCGATCGGGTTGTCGAGCGCATGGCGGATGGCCGCCGCATTGTCCGGCAGCTTGGGCAGCGTCGCCTTGCGCAGCACGGTCGGCTTCGCCCCCGGGGGAAGGCTGAGATGCAGCGCGCCGCGCCCGAAGGCGAGTTCGAGACCCGTGTCAGACATGGCCGATCCTTCAACTCCACGCGCGGCCACAGGTCCACCCTCCGACCGCTTCAGGGCTAAGGATATCCCGCCGCCACCTGCGCATAAACCCGCAAGTGGGTCACGAAGACGAAGGCGCGGCTCAGATCACGGTGACGGCCGGCGCCCCCTCCACCGCTCGGCCGATGAGGGCGGCGCGGGGGAAACCGGCGGCGCGGATTTCGGAAAGCACCCGCTCCGCCGCGTCCGGCGCCACCGCCACAAGGAGCCCGCCCGAGGTCTGCGGGTCGGTGAGCAGGTGCCGCTCCGCCTCCGGCAGCCCGTCGGGCAGGCGCACCCCCTCGCCATAGCTCGCCCAGTTGCGGTGCGAGGCTCCGGTGACGAATCCCGCCTGCGCCAGCGCGCGGGCGTCGCCAAGCAGAGGCAGCGCCGCCGCCTCGATCTCCAAGGCGAGTCCCGAGCCCCGCGCCACTTCCAGCCCATGGCCGAGGATGCCGAAGCCGGTCACGTCGGTCACCGCATGCACGGCCGCGTCCCGGCCGAGCGCGGTGCCGACGCGGTTCAGCGTCGTCATCGAAGCGATCATCTCGCCATAGGCGGCGGGGGAGAGCTTCTCCTTCTTGAAGGCGGCGGAATAGATGCCCACACCCAGCGCCTTCGTCAGGATCAGCGCGTCCCCGGCAAAGGCGGTGCTGTTCTTGCGGATCTGCTCCGGCCGCGCCGTGCCGATCACCGCCAGCCCATAGATCGGCTCCGGCGCGTCGATGGAATGGCCACCCGCCACGGGAATGCCGGCCTCCGCCGCGATGGCGGCGCCGCCCTTCAAGATCTCACGCACCATGGCCGGTTCCAGCTTGCCAAGCGGCATGCCGAGAATGGCGAGCGCCAGCAGCGGCTTGCCGCCCATGGCGTAGACATCGGAAATGGCGTTGGTGGCGGCGATGCGACCGAACTCGAAGGGCTCGTCCACCATCGGCATGAAGAAGTCGGTGGTGGCGATGAGGCAGGTGTCGTCGTCCAGCTGGTAGACCGCCGCGTCGTCGCCGGTCTCCGTGCCGACCAGCAGATTTGTGAAGCCCGTGCTGGCCGGCTGTTCGGCGAGCAATTCGCGCAGCACCGAGGGCGCCAGCTTGCAGCCGCAACCGCCGCCATGGGCGAGGCTGGTGAGGCGGAACGTGGCGGCGGAGGCCGGGGTGTCGAGCATGGCATGTCTTCCTTGTCGTCGGCACGGACGCGGCGGTCGCCTGCGTGCTTCGAGGCCCGGCTGTGCCGGGCACCTCAGGATGACGTGAGTTTGACGCCCGTCATGCTGAGGAGCGGGGCAACGCCCCGCATCTCGAAGCACGCAGGCCGCTCACGCCGCCACTTCGCTCGCCTTGATCACATAGGCGAAGGCGTCGGGGTCGAGGCAGTCATGGCGCAGGCTCGCCACTTCCGCCTGCGGGTACATGAGGAAGCCGAGTTTGGGCCCGGAAGAGCCCGGCAGGGCGATGTCGTGGCCGTAATTATAGGCGAGCCAGTTGCCCTCCCAGGAGCCGAACAGCACCTTGCGCGCCGCCACCACCTTGGCGTCGTCGAGCGCGTTCTTGCCCGGCGGTTCCTCCAGCACGACCTTGCGCACATCGGCGGGGTCGGCCGGCACCCAGCCGAACCCCTCCAGCCACACCTCGGCGCGGCAGTGCTGCGCCTTGGAGATGGTAGGCGAATTGGCCCCGAGGCTCTTATAGCCGAAGGCGGAAGGCGCCACGCGGATACCGTAGAGATCGCGGGCGGGAATGCCGGCGGCGCGGTTCAGCCCGACGAACAGCGCGTTGAGATCGGCGCATTTCCCGCCGAGATTGCCGCTCGCCAGCAGCGAGGCGGCATCGCCGGTGCCGCAGCCGCGCGTCGCCGCGTTACGATAGGTGTTCTCAACCACCCATTCATAGATGGCGCGGGATTTCTCAAGGTCCGAGGTCTTGCCGGCGATGATCTTGTCGGCGGTCGCCTTGACGATGCCGTCGGTGGGGATGAGGTCGGTGGGGGCGAGGAACAGCGCCCGCTCCTCCGCCGACAGCCCCGCCACCGCACCGGGCGCGGCGAAATCGGTGGCTCGGTCGCGGGTGGAAAAGCGCGAGGTGATTTCGACACTGGGCTTTTCCTCGCCCGGCGCCCAGGTCAGATGCAGCATCTGCGCGCCGTAATGCGGGTCCTTCACCACTTCCGCCGTGGCGGCGTTGGTCTTCCAGGTGCTCTCCCCCGGTTTCATCCAGTCGGAGGCGGTGTAGGAGGGCAGCGGCACCCAGGCTTGCGCCGGGCCGGCCTTACCCTCCACCGGCTTCACGTCCAGCACCGTCACCACCTCGAAATGGCGCCATTTGCCCGGCTTCGGCGCGAAAGCGGCGGCAGCGGCCGGGCCGGCGGCTTGTGCCAAGGCGGCGTGCGGCGCGGCGGCGACGGCGGCAAGGGCGACGCCGGTCTTGAGGAAGTCACGGCGAGTGGTCATGGCGCATTCTCCCGGGATTCATCCATATTGAGCGAGGGCAGCCGCGCGCCTTCCAGCGCGGCGGCGGGGTCGGCGAGCCTGTCGAGCAGGCGGTCGGCGGCGGGGTCGTCCCAATCCATCGGGCCGTCGGCGTAGAGGCGCAGCGTGTGCGAGGCGTCGAGCACGAAGGTCGCGGGCAGGCCGGCGACCTTCCACGCCTTCAGCGCGGCGCGGTCCTCGTCCAGCAGCACGGGGAAGGGCACAGGTTGTGTGGCGAAGAAGCGCCGCACCCGCACCGGCACCTCGCCCACATCGATGGCGAGAAGGACGAGCGGTCCCTCGCCGCGTCGGTCGGCAAGTCGCGCAAGGCCCGCCATTTCGTCGCGGCAGGGCGCGCACCAGGTCGCGAAGAAGTGAATCAGCACCGGCCGCCCGTGCAGCGCCGCGAGGCTCTGCGGCCCATGATCGAGTGAGGGCAACGCCAAGGGCGGCGGTACCGCGCCCAGCGGCAGCGGCGCGCCGGCATGAGCGGGTTGCCCTTCCGCCAGCGCCCATGACGCTAGGGAAGCAACAGCCGCCAGCAGGATGAGGTTCTTTCCGCCCCGACACGCGGGAGCCGCAGAAGCGAGCACGGGCGCAATGCTGCGCCGGGGGCGGGAAATCGTCAATCGGCCCTGGGGCGAAACCCGCATTGGTTGCAGCGCAACATGTCGGGATCGCACGGCAACATCACGAACGAACTGAAATCACACGACTTTTTGTCCCTCACCTCACCTTAAGTCTGTTTGACATTGGAGGAGCTAAAAAATAGCCTTGTGATTGGGAAAGCCTATCGGTCGATGGGCTTTGTGACGAGAAACGGGAGGGCCACGATGAATATGGAGCTCTCGCGCCGTACGTTCCTCAAAACGACGGGGGCCGGTCTTGCCGGTACCACGTTGGGTGCCTTCGGCTTCAGCGAGGCGGAGGCGGCCGTCGCCGCTGCCGTGAAGCCGTTCCACCTGGTGAACACCACGGAAGCGCGAAACACCTGCACCTACTGCTCCGTCGCCTGCGGCATCATCATCTATTCCAAGGGTGATTTGCGCAAAGGCGAGAAGGCCGACATCGTCCATATCGAGGGCGACGCCGACCATCCGACCAATCGCGGCACGCTCTGCCCCAAGGGCGCGGCGCTGCGCGACATCGTGAAATCGCCGACCCGGCTCACCCAGCCGATGATCCGCAAGGCCGGTTCTGACAAATTCGAAGCGATCTCCTGGGACGCCGCGCTCGACAAGATCGCCCGCGCGATGAAGGACGACCGCGACGCCAATTTCGTCGCCACCAACCAGGATGGCGTGACCGTCAATCGCTGGCTCACCACCGGCTTCCTCGCGGCTTCCGCGACCACCAACGAGACGGCGTTCGCGACCTACAAGGTCGTGCGCTCGACCGGCATATTGGCGTTCGATAACCAAGCGCGTGTCTGACACGGCCCGACGGTGGCGAGTCTCGCCCCAACTTTTGGCCGTGGAGCAATGACCAACGCCTGGACGGACATCAAGAACACCGACCTCGTGGTCATCATGGGCGGCAATGCCGCCGAAGCCCATCCGTGCGGATTCAAATGGGTCACCGAGGCGAAAGCCAACCGTGGCGCCAAGCTCATCGTTGTCGACCCGCGCTACAACCGTTCGGCGTCGGTGGCGGATTTCTACGCGCCGATCCGGCAGGGGTCGGACATCGTCTTCCTCATGGCCCTGATCAATCACTGCATCAGCAATGACAAGGTGCAGTGGGACTATGTGAAGCCCTTCACCAATGCCAGCTTCGTGGTCCGCGAGGGCTATGGCTACCAGGACGGGCTGTTCACCGGCTATGACGAGGAAAAGCGCGACTATAATCGCGACAGCTGGGAGTACGAGATCGGCCCGGACGGCTATGCCGTGGTCGACGAGACGCTGCAGAACCCGCGCTGCGTGTGGAATCTGCTGAAACAGCACGTCGCCATCTACACGCCAGAGTTGGTGGAGCGCGTCTGCGGCACACCGAAGGACGCCTTCCTTAAGGTGGCCGAGATGGTGGCGGAATGCTCGACGCCGACCAAGACCATGACGAGCATGTACGCGCTCGGCTGGACCCAGCATTCCAAGGGCGCGCAGAATATTCGCGGCATGGCGATGCTCCAGCTCATTCTGGGCAATATCGGCGTGCGCGGCGGGGGCATGAACGCCCTGCGCGGCCATTCCAACATCCAGGGGCTGACCGATCTCGGGCTGATGAGCAACCTCATCCCCGGTTATCTCAACATCCCCACGCAGAAGGAACCGGACTTCACCACCTACATGTCGACGCGGGCCTTCAAGCCGCTGCGGCCGAACCAGACCAGCTACTGGCAGAACTACCGCAAGTTCTTCGTCAGCTTCATGAAGTCGATGTACGGTCCGGCCGCGACGGCGCAGAACGACTGGGCCTACAACTACCTGCCCAAGCTCGATGTCGCCAGCTACGACGTGCTGCGCGTCTTCGACATGATGAAGCAGGGCAAGGTGAACCTCTATTTCTGCCAGGGGTTCAACCCGCTGCAGGCTTTCCCCGACAAGGGCAAGCTCGCCGCCGGCCTCGCCAAGCTGAAGATGCTGGTCATCATGGACCCGCTGGAAACCGAGACCGCCCGCTTCTGGGAGGATCACGGCACCTTCAACAAGGTGAGCCCGGCGGATATCAAGACGGAGGTGATCCAGCTTCCCACCACCTGCTTCGCCGAGGATGAGGGCTCGCTGGTCAGTTCCGGCCGCTGGCTGCAATGGCACTGGCCCGGCGGCTCGCCTCCGGGCCAGGCGAAGACCGACATCTGGATCATGGCGCAGATCCATCTGCGGCTGAAGGAGCTGTACAAGAAGGAGGGCGGCGCCTTCCCCGATCCGATCGTCAACCTCAACTGGTCCTACAAGGACCCCGGCGAGCCGACGCCGGAAGAGCTGGCGAAGGAGATGAACGGCTCGGTGCTGGTCGATGTCTACGACCCCGCCGATCCGACCAAGAAGATCCTTGAGGCCGGCAAGCAGCTTTCCGGCTTCGGCCAAATGCGCGACGACGGCACCACGGCGGGCGGCTGCTGGATTTTCTCCGGCTGCTGGACCGAGGCCGGCAACATGATGGCACGGCGGGACAATTCCGATCCCGGCGATGCCGGCATGTTCCTCAAATGGTCCTTCGCCTGGCCGGCGAACCGGCGCGTGCTCTACAACCGCGCCTCCTGCGACCTCGACGGCAAGCCGTGGGACCCCTCGCGCAAGCTCATCGAGTGGGACGGCGCCAAATGGACCGGCTACGACGTGCCGGACATCGCGCCCACCGCCAAGCCGCGGGATGTCGGCCCCTTCATCATGAACCCCGAGGGCACGTCACGCCTGTGGGTGCGCAAGATGATGCGGGACGGGCCGTTCCCGGTGCATTACGAGCCGTTCGAGAGCCCGGTTGCCAATGTCATCGCGCCGAAGATCAGGGGCAACCCGGTGGCGCGCGTGTTCAAGGAGGACTGGAAGAGCTTCGCCGATATCGGCGATCCCAATTTCCCCTATGCCGGCACCTCCTACCGTCTCACCGAGCATTTCCACTACTGGACCAAGAACAACCATGTGAACTCGGTCCTGCAGCCGGAACAGTTCGTGGAGATTTCCGAGGAACTGGCGAAGGAGAAGGGCATCGCGCTCGGCGGCTGGGTGCGGGTGTGGTCGAAGCGCGGCGAACTCTACGCCAAGGCGGTCGTCACCAAGCGCATCAAGCCGATGACCATCGACGGCAAGACCGTGCACATCGTCGGCGTGCCGATCCACTGGGGCTTCGTCGGCTCGGCCCGCAAGGGCTTCCCGGCCAACACGCTCACCCCCTTCGTGGGCGACGCGAACATCGAAACCCCGGAGTTCAAGGCGTTCATGGTCAACATCGAGCCCTCCACCGGGCCGGTGGTGGCATAGGGAGGCGGCATCATGTTTCCAGCGATCCCCAATCCCAACGTCGCCACCGACGCCGCCACGCCGCGCTTCGGCGAGAAGGACATTCTCCGCCGCAGCGCCTCCACGGTCACGCCGCCCGCTGAGCGGCTGACCGAGGTGGCCAAGCTGATCGATGTCTCCAAATGCATCGGCTGCAAGGCCTGCCAGGCCGCGTGCCTGGAATGGAACAACCTCACCGAGGAGGTCGGCTTCAACCACGGGATCTACACCAATCCCATGGACCTGACGCCGGACACCTTCACCCTTATGCGCTTCACCGAATGGGTGAATCCCGAGACCGAAAACCTGGAATGGCTCATCCGCAAGGATGGCTGCATGCATTGCGAGGATCCGGGCTGCCTCAAGGCCTGCCCGGCTCCCGGCGCCATCGTGCAATATTCCAACGGCATCGTGGACTTCCAGCACGACAACTGCATCGGCTGCGGCTACTGCATCAAGGGCTGCCCGTTCAACATTCCGCGCATCTCCAAGGTCGACCACACCGCCTATAAATGCACGCTCTGCTCCGACCGTGTCGCGGTCGGCCAGGGTCCGGCCTGCCAGAAGGCCTGCCCGACCCAGGCCATCGTCTTCGGCACCAAGGACGCGATGAAGGAGTGGGCGGATTTCCGCATCAAGGACCTGAAGTCGCGCGGCTTCGAGAATGCCGGCCTCTACGACCCGCCCGGCGTCGGCGGCACCCATGTGATGTATGTGCTGCACCACGCCGACACGCCGTCCATCTATGCCGGCCTGCCGGACAATCCGCGCATCTCGCCCATCGTCGACGCCTGGAAGGGCGTGACGAAATATGTCGGCCTCGCGGTGATGGGCTTCGCCGCCGCCGCCGGCTTCCTGCACTATGTCGTCGCCGGGCCGAACAAGGTCTCGGAGGAGGATGAGGAGAACGCCGAGCGGCTCGCCGACGGCACTCCGCCGCCGCCGACACCCGCCGGGCCTGCGGAGAGGAGGACGCCATGAGCGCCGGCAACCTCAAAATCCACGCAGCGGACGATGTGGAACCGGGCGACGCCGTGCGCCCGGGCCACCCGGTCGAGGTGTCGCGCTACACGGTCGGCGCGCGCATCAACCACTGGATCACCGCGCTGAGCCTGATCCTGCTGGCACTGTCGGGCCTTGCTCTGTTCACGCCGAGCCTGTTCTTCCTCACCGGCCTGTTCGGCGGCGGGCAGTGGACGCGGGCCATCCATCCCTGGATCGGCGTGGTGCTGTTCTTCTCCTTCGCCGGGCTTTTCCTGCGCTTCTGGCGGGCCAACCTTCCGGCGCGCGAGGACGGCACCTGGCTCGCCCGCATCAGCGATGTGCTGCGCGGGCGGGAGGAGCGTCTGCCGGAAATCGGCAAGTACAATGCCGGTCAGAAATTCGTCTTCTGGGGCATGTCGGCGCTGATCGTCATCCTCATTGCCAGCGGCGTGGTGATGTGGGACCAGTATTTCTACCCCTATACCAGCATCGAACAGAAACGCGTCGCCATCCTCGTCCATTCCATCGCGGCGGTGGCCATCATCTGCGTGTGGATCATCCACGTCTATGCCGCCATCTGGGTCAAGGGCACCATCGGCGCCATGACGCGGGGCAAGGTGACGGGCGGCTGGGCGTGGCGCCACCACCGCAAATGGCTGCGCGAGCTGGTCGGCACACGGCCGGGCAAGCGCCCGCCGACACCGGCGGAATAGGCGCCGCCCGCTTCGTCTCCGTCCCGGGCGCCTGCCTGTCCGGGGCGGAGCCCTTCCGTTCCACGTGGCCCGTGCGGTTCGTGAGGTGAGCATGTCGCAGAACCTTCAGCCCGATCCCAGCGTGATCGGCACCGTCTCCACCCCTCCCTTCGCGGTGCTGCCCGATCCCGCGCATCTGTTCGGCGTTCGGGCGAAGCGGCTGCGCACCTATGCAGCGGTGAGCCCGCTCAAGCCCTATCTCGATTTCGTCGCCGGCCTCATCGAGGCACAGCAGGCCATCGTGTCCGCCCTCCCCCCGGTCGAGCCGCCGGAGCCGGAGCATCTGGAGCGCGCCCGCGCCTTCGAGATGCCGGCGCTGGACCGCGCCACCACCCTGCTCGACGACACGCTGGAAGCGACGCTCGACCAGTTGTTCGACGCGGCCGCCCGTGTGGCGATGCCCGAGGAAGCCGCCGCCGCTCTCACCCGCGTGCGCCGTGCCGATGGCGCCGAGCGCGCGCAGATGGTGCGCGACGTGCTCGCGCATGACCTCCCCGTGGAACGCCTCGCCGAGCATGTCTATGTCGCGGGCGCCCTGCAGGTGCATTTCGCCCGCCTCGCCGCGACGCTCGACGCGAAAAAGCTGGTGCCGGTGGGCGATGGCGTCTGCCCCGCCTGCGGCGGCCCGCCTGTCGCTTCGCTCATCGTCGAATGGCCGAACGCGCATGGCAACCGTTTCTGCGCCTGCTCGCTCTGCTCCACCCTGTGGAACTATGTCCGCATCCGCTGCTGCGCCTGCGGCACCACCAAGGGCATCGGCTATCAGGAAATCGACGGCAGCCCCGGCACGGTGAAAGCCGAGACCTGCGACGAGTGCCGCACCTATGTGAAGGTGATGTACCAGAACAAGGATGTCACCATCGAGCCGGTCGCCGACGATATCGGCACGCTGGGTCTCGATCTGATGATGCGGCAGGGTCCTTATCGCCGCGCCGCCTTCAACCCGTTCCTGCTCGGCTATTGAGGGGGGCGGCCATGGACGCGCCCTCCCTCACCGCCGCCCCCTCCCCACGCGACCTGCC
This sequence comes from Ancylobacter sp., assembly GCF_965249975.1. GTDB lineage: Bacteria > Pseudomonadota > Alphaproteobacteria > Rhizobiales > Xanthobacteraceae > Ancylobacter. The sequence goes on from NZ_CBDFNE010000015.1 coordinate 93,895, forward strand.
CTCGGTCGACCGCGTGCTCGCTACTCCCGCGGGCCAGGAAGCCGTGGAAGCGTTCGGCCGCGCCGCTGCCACCTCGGCCATCCGCGCCGCGCTGCTTGAGGTGCGCGCCTGCCTGCTGGCGGGCAAGCTCGCCGCCCTGCCCACGGCCGATCACGTCGCGCTGGCCGCAACGGAAGCGCTGGAGCTGGAGGCACGCACCCGCCTGCGCCCGGTGTTCAACCTCACCGGCACGGTGCTGCACACCAATCTCGGCCGCGCCCTGCTGGCGGAAGAGGCGGTGGAAGCCGCCACGAGCGCCATGCGCGCCGCCGTGGCGCTCGAATATGACCTCGCCACCGGCAAACGCGGCGAGCGCGACGACCATGTGCGCGATGTGCTGATCGAGCTCACCGGCGCGGAAGACGCCACCGTCGTCAACAACAATGCCGCCGGCGTGCTGCTGGTGCTCAACACGCTCGGCCTCGGCCGCGAGGCCATCGTCTCGCGCGGCGAACTGATCGAGATCGGCGGCGCCTTCCGCATGCCTGACATCATGGCCCGCGCCGGGGTGAAGCTGGTCGAGGTCGGCACCACCAACCGCACCCATCCCAAGGACTATGCCGGCGCGCTCAACGAGACCACCGGGCTAGTGCTGAAGGTTCACACCTCGAACTACCGCATCGAAGGTTTCACCAAGGAGGTGCCGGCGCGCGAACTGGCGGAGATCGCCCGCGCCAAGGGCGTGCCTCTGGTCAATGATCTTGGCTCCGGCACCCTGTTCGATCTCGCCCGGATCGGCCTCGCCCACGAGCCGACGGTGCGGGAAGCAGTGGCGGAAGGGGCGGATATCGTCACCTTCTCCGGCGACAAGTTGCTCGGCGGACCGCAGACCGGCTTCATCGTCGGCCGTGCCGACCTCATCGCCGCCATCAACAGAAACCCGATGAAGCGGGCGCTGCGGGTCGACAAGATCCGCCTCGCCGCGCTGGAGGCGACGCTAAGGCTCTATCGCAACCCGGAACGGCTGGCCGCCCGGCTGCCGACATTGCGGCTCTTGGCGCGCAGGCGGGCGGAGATCGCCGCCCAGGCCCATGCGCTCGCCGAGCCTTTCGCCGCCGCTTTGGGCGACGCTTTCGACATCGAGATCGTCGACTGTTCCAGCCAGATCGGCTCCGGCGCGCTGCCGCTGGAAACCCTGCCCAGTGCCGGCTTTGCCATCCGCCCGGCGGCGGAAGCCTCCGGCGGGCGGCTCATCGCCCTGGCGAAGGCGCTGCGGGACCTGCCGGTGCCGATCATCGGCCGCATCAGCGAAGGCGCGCTGATTCTCGACCTGCGCTGCCTGGAAGACGAGGCCGGCTTCCTCGCCAGCCTCGCCGACATAAGGGTGCCGGCATGATCATCGGCACCGCCGGCCATATCGACCATGGCAAGACCGCGCTGGTCGGCGCGCTCACCGGCGTCGATACCGACCGGCTGAAGGAGGAGAAGGCGCGCGGCATATCCATCGATCTCGGCTTCGCCTATCTGCCGACCGAGGCCGGCACGCTCGGCTTCATCGACGTGCCCGGCCATGAAAAGTTCATCCACACCATGCTGGCGGGGGCGAGCGGCATCGACTTCGCCCTGCTCATCGTCGCCTGCGATGACGGGGTGATGCCGCAGACACGCGAGCATCTCGCGCTCATCGACCTCCTCGGCATCAATCGGGGGCTGGTCGCCCTCACCAAGGCCGACCTTGCCGACGCGGCGCGCCGCGACGAAGTAGCCGGCGAGATCGCGGCGCTGCTGGAAGGCATGTCGCTCGCCGGTGCCGCCCTAATGCCGGTTTCCGCCCACACCGGCGAAGGGGTGGCGGCGCTGCGCGAGGCGCTGATCGCCGCCGCCCGCCGGTCCGAAGCCCGCACGGCGGAGGGGCGTTTTCGCCTCGCCGTGGACAGAAGCTTCACCCTCGCCGGTGCCGGCACCATCGTCACCGGCACCGTGCTCTCCGGCCGTGTCCGCGTGGGCGATCCGCTGATCGTCAGCCCGTCCGGCCTGCCCGCACGGCTGCGCTCACTGCATGCGCAGAACCGCAAGGCGGAGGAAGGCCGCGCCGGGGAGCGCTGCGCGCTCAACCTCGCCGGCGAGTCGATCCGCGCCGAGGCGATAAAGCGCGGCGATCTCGTGCTGGACCCGACGCTGCACGCCCCCACCGAGCGGATCGACGCGACGCTCACCGTGCTGGCGAGCGAGCCGAAACCGCTTGGTGCGTGGTTCCCGGTGCGCTTCCACCATGGCGCCAGCGAGATCGGGGCACGGCTAGTGCCGCTCTCCGCCGAAACAATCGCCCCCGGCACGACCGGCCTCGTGCAGATCGTGCTGGAACGGCCGATCGCCGCCGCTGTCGGCGACCGTTACGTCATTCGCGACACCTCGGCGCAGCGCAGCATCGGCGGCGGCCGCCTCATCGACCTGCGCGCCCCGGCCCGCAAGCGGCGCGCGCCCGAGCGCCTCGCCCAGCTCGCCGCGTTGCGCGAGGCCGACCCGGACGCGGCGGTGTCCGGGCTGCTCGAGGTCGCGCCGTTCCATCTCGACCTCGCCGCCTTCGCCCGCGACCGGGCGCTGGGGGCGCAAGCGCCGGAGGCCATTGCCGCCCGGCTGGGGCTGGAGATCCTCCATGAGGGCGAGACGCGCATCGCCCTCTCACCAGTGCGCTGGGCACTCTATGTAGAGGAGCTGCTCCGCGAAATCGGCGCCTTTCACGACGCCAATCCCGACCTCGCCGGCATGGGCGCGGAAAAACTGCGCCTTGCACTGCACCCGCGGCTGCCCAAGCCGGTGTTCACCGAGGCACTGCGCCGCCTCGGGGACAGCGGCGCGCTGGTGCGCGAGGGCGCCTGGGTGCGGCTTCCCGGCCATGAGGTGCGCCTCACCCCCCGGGACGAAGCGCTGTGGGAGCGGATCGCCCCCTCCCTTGCCGCCGACGCCCGCTTCCGCCCGCCCCGCGTGCGCGACCTCGCCGCGCAGACCGGCGAAGCGGAGGCAGATATGCGCCGGCTGATGAAATTGCTCGCGCGCATGGGCAAGGTGGACGAGGTGGCGCACGACCATTTCTTCCTGCGCGCCACCGTGGCGGAGATGGTGGCGTTCGCCCACGCCCTCGCCGAGGCCGCGCCGGGGCGGGAATTCGCCGCCAGCGCCTTCCGCGACCGGATAGAGCACGGCGGCCACGCCGTCGGCCGCAAGGTGGCGATCCAGATCCTGGAATTTCTCGACCGCCATGGCGTCACCCTGCGGCGCGGCGATCTGCGCCGCCTCAACCGCCACCGGCTGGACCTGTTCGGCGCGATCGACCACACTGATGCGCCCGCCCCCGCCCGGGGCGCGGACATGCCTTCTGGAAGAGCGTTACCTCCGGTGAGGTATCCGGACTTCAAATCCGGAAGGGGCCGCGAGCCGGTCCCTGGTGGGTTCGACTCCCACTCTCTTCCGCCATCCTCCCCACCCGGCCCCAATCCGCAACGTTAACCCGCGCCGCGCCGGCTGGCTTTTGCGCATCCGCCCGCTCACGTGCCGGATCGTGCACGCGCGCAAGATTACCCAGCTCGCTCCCCGCACAGTCCGGGCCGCACAGGAGGCCCGCCCCCCTGCCCCCCCGATCCCGTGAGGAGAGCGACAATGGAAGATCTGTCCCGGCGCACCCTGCTCGCGCTCAGCGCCCTTGGCGGCGTCGCCGTCGCCAGCGGCGCGGCGCAGGCCGCGAGCTTCGGCAATCCCGACCAGCCGCCGGAGGGCGCGATCAACTCGACGCCCGGCGCCCTGTCCAATCCCGGCCCACAGAATCCGGCGCTGGAAGCGCAAATCCCCGCCTTCCAGAACCCGCCCGCCACCGATGTCGGCAACATGCCGATGCTGTGGTCGTCGTTCAACATCATGCCCAAGCGCGTGCAGGCCGGCGGCTGGGCCCGGCAGATCACCGCCACGGAGTTCCCAGCCGCCAAGGAAGTCTCCGGCGTGAACATGCGCCTCGGGCCGGGCGGCATTCGTGAAATGCACTGGCATCTCGCCGGCGAATGGGCGCTGATGACCAATGGCCGCTGCCGCATCACCGTGCTGGACAAGGACGGCCACCCCTATGTGCGCGATGTCGGCGCCGGCGACCTGTGGTTCTTCCCCGCCGGCTATCCGCACTCGCTGCAGGGTCTCGGCCCGGAAGGCTGCGAGTTCATCATCGTCTTCGACGACGCCTTCCAGTCCGAATACAACACGCTGCTGCTCACCGACTGGTTCGCCCACACCCCGCCGAAGATTCTCGCGCAGAATTTCGGCGTGCCGGCGGACACGTTCAAGAACATCCCGCTGCAGGACCTGTGGATCTTCCAGGGCCAGGAGCCGCCGCCGCTGGCGGTGGATCAGGCGGCCGTCGCCGCCGGCGGGGCGCCGGCCGAGCCCTTCACCTTCTCGCTCACCGGCACGCCGCCGGTGAAGAAGAACGAGGCGGGCGAGGTACATCTGGCCGACAGCCGCAGCTTCAAGGCCTCCACCACCATCGCCGCCGCCATCGAAACCATCCGCCCCGGCGGCCTGCGGCGCTTGCACTGGCACCCCAATGCCGATGAATGGCAGTACTGGATCAAGGGTCGGGGCCGCTTGACGGTTTTCAACACCGGCCCGCGCGCCCAGACCATCGATTTTCAGGCCGGCGACCTCGGCGTGGTGCCCAAGAGCCAAGGCCATTACATCGAGAACACCGGCGATGAGGACGTGCAGGTGCTGGCCGTGTTCCGCACGGCGGAATATCAGGAGGTCGACCTTGCGGATTGGCTCACCCACGCCCCGCCGGAACTCGTCGCCGCGCATCTCAACATCGACCCGGCCGTGATTGCGCGCTTCCCACGCGGGCAGGTCGGCCTGCAGCCGCGGTGAAGCCGGGCGCCTGCCATGGCGAGGGGCGGGCGGACCTGTCGTCCGTTCGCCCCGCCTGGCCTCAGCCCATCGCCGGCGTCGGCGTGCCGGAAAGCTCGGCTTCCTCCGCCTCCAGCGCGGCGCGCTGGCGCCGCGCCGCGGCCGCATCCGCCCGCCGCTTGTAAATCTCGAAAGCGATGGCACCCACTACCGTCACCGCGACGATCACCACCGCCAGCGCCGAGATGGCGGGCGTCGAGCCCTGCCGCACCCGCCCGGCCAGCACCGTGGTCAGGGTCTTGTCGGAGAGGATGGCGAAGGTGGTGGTGTTGTAGTTCTCGAAGGAGGAGAGGAAGGCCAGCACCGCCGCCGAGGCCAGCGCCGGCTTGAGGAAGGGCAGCAAGATGTGGCGGAACACCTGCGGGTAGCTCGCGCCGAGATCGAGCGCCGCCTCTTCCTGCGAGCGGTCGAAGCGCTGCAGCCGGGCGAGGATGATCAGCATGCAATAGGCGGAAATGAAGCTCGCCTGCCCCAGCACGGTCAGCACCACGCCGTCATAAAGGAAGCGCGTGCCGGTCTGCCCGGTGAACTGGCGCCAGAACACCACGGTCGAAATGCCGATGATGATGCCCGGCGTCAGCACCGGCGAGACCACGACGAGATAATAGAGCGAGCGCACGCGCGGCTGAATCTGCGTCATGATGATGGCCCCCGCCAGCCCGATCGGCACGGAGATGCACACCACCAGCACGCCGATCCACAGGCTCATCTTCAGGCCCGTCATCATGTCCTGGTCGGCGAACAGCGCCGCGAACCAGTCCAGCGTCAGCCCGTCGATCGGCCATACCTGCGGGTATTGCGGGGTGTTGAAGGCGGAAACGCCCATCACCGCCAGCGGCCCCAGCAAATAAAGGAAGAAGATCACCGTATAGAGCGCGAACATCACCCGCTGGAACGGACCAGGAATCATCGCGTGTACTCCATCATCGCGTGATTTCTCCAAGGCTGAGCCGGAACGCCTTGAGCACCACCAGCACGAACAGAATGCAGCTCACCAGCAGGATGAAGGCATAGGCCGCGCCCTGCGGCCAGTTGAAGGCCTGATAGAAGCGGTCATAGACGATGGGGGTGAACCACAGCGTGCGCGGCCCGCCCAGCACCAGCGGCGCGGCCAGCGCGCCGGCCGTGAGCATGAACACCAGCGTGCAGCCGGAGGCGATGCCCGGCTTGGCGTGCGGCAGCACGATGAAGGCGTGGATGTGCCACCACGGCGCCCCGAGATCCCGCGCCGCTTCCACCTGGTTGCGATCGAGGCTCTCAATGGCGTTGTAGAGCGGGAAGATCATCATCAGGAGATAGGCGTAGGACAGGCCCATATAGAGCCCGACATCGGCGCCGAGGAAATCGATCGGCTCACTGGTGAGCCCGCTGCCCATCAGCAGCTGGTTGATGATGCCGCCGGAAGACAGCAGCACCCGGAAGGCGAAGGCGCGCAGGATCTCGTTCACCCAATAGGGCAGGATCAGCAGCAGCAGCAGCACCCTGAGCCGCGCCGCGCTCGCCGACTGCGCCATGTGGAAGGCCAAGGGGTAGCAGATGGCGAAATTGATCAGCGTGATGAGGATGCTCACCCCGATGGTGAGGAAGAAGGCCTTGATGTGCAGCCAGTTCCATTCGGCGGTCGAGGTGGTGGAACCGAACAGGAAGTAGCGGTAATTCTCCAGCGTGTAGAGGTCCTTCGGTCCGCCCATCTGCGCCGGCGGCAGCTTCGGGCGGAACGACATGTCCACCATAGCGAGCTGCGGCAGCAGGATGATGAAAAAGGCCCAGAAGCCGACGGCCAGCACCAGATAGAGGCCGACGGCAAGTCCATTGCGCTGGAAGAAGCCCGGCCCGGTGGCAATGCCCATGCGCCGCTCATAGGCGCTCAGCGCGAAGAACAGCACAACGACCGCCAGCGGCAGGCCGAAGACGAAGGCGAGGCTGCCATTCATCTCAGTGCCCTTCCGGCAGGGCCAGCAGCAGCCCATCCTCGGGGGTGAAGCCGAGATGCAGCTCCTCACCCGCCGCAGGCAGCGCCACGCCACCGCCGACGCTCGCCGTCACCTTCTGCCCGGTCTTCACCCGCAGCGTGATGTGGGAGACGCTGCCTTCATAGGCGACATCCAGCGTCTCGCCGGCAAAGCCGCTGGTGCCGCCATTGGCGCGCAGGCGCAGGACTTCCGGCCGCACGAACAGCAGTGCTTCCTGCCCCACGCCGAGCGCCACCGGGTTGCGCCCCTTGAGCGCGCCGAGCGGCGTGTCGAGCGTGGCGAAGCCATCTTCCACCGCACTCACCCGCCCGCGAATGCGGTTGTTCTCGCCGACGAAGGAGGCGACGAACGGTGTGCGCGGCTCCGCATAGACGGCGCGCCCGTCGCCCACCTGCTCGATCACGCCGGCATTCATGACCGCGATGCGGTCCGACATGGTCAGCGCCTCGCCCTGGTCATGGGTGATGTAGATGAAGGTGATGCCGACCCGCTTCTGGATGGCGCGCAGCTCTGCACGCATGTGCTGGCGCAGCTTGAGGTCGAGCGCCGAGAGCGGCTCGTCGAGCAGCAGCACGGAGGGCTCGACGGCGAGCGCGCGGGCGATGGCGACGCGCTGCTTCTGGCCGCCGGAAAGCTCCGACACCTTCTTGTGGCCGTGCTCGGAAAGCGCGACCTGCACCAGCAGGTTCTTCACCTTCTCGTCGCGCTCGTGCCGGGGCACGCCGCGCACCCGCAGGCCGTAGCCGATATTCTCCGCCACCGTCATCATCGGGAACAAGGCAAGGTTCTGGAAGATCAGCGCGGTCGGCCGCTTGTTGGGGCCGATGCCCTTCATGTCTTGGCCACCGATCTTCACCTGTCCCCGCGTGGGCTCGATGAAGCCGGAAATGGTGCGCAGCAGCGTGGTCTTGCCGCAGCCGGACGGGCCGAGGAAGGAGAAGAACTCGCCCGGCTCGATGGTGAGGTTCGCGTCCCTGACGGCGACAAAATCGCCGAAGGTGACATTGACGCCCTCAAGCTCGACGGCAGCGGCCATGCGGATTTCCTGTACTCGGGGAAGATGCGGGCCAAGGCACGGCCCGGACGCCCTCACGGCCGGGCGCGTCCAGCCGTGAGGGGTGTGTCAGTAGGCAGGGCTCACGCCGCCTTGAACTTCTCGGCGTACTGGGTGCGCAGTTCGGCGTACCAGGACGGCTCCGGCGGGCGGCTCCACAGGTTTTCCAGCGCGTTGCCGGGATAGGCCTCGGCGAAGTTCTTCTTGGCGACCTCAGAGAGATACTTGTCGGCGCCCTTCACAACCGGGTTGTAGCCCGAACCGTCGGCGACGGCGGCGGAGGCTTCCGGCGTGTGGATGTAGTTGAGGAACTCATAGGCCTGGGCGATGTTCTTGGCGCCCTTGGTCAGCGACCAGCCGTCCACCCAGGTGATGGCGCCTTCCTGCGGCGCCATATAGGTGACCGGTTTGCCCTGCTTCTTCAGCGACAGCGGCGGGCCGTCCCAGGTCTGGCCGATGACGCAGCCATTTTCCATAAAGCCGGACTTGGTGTTGTCGGCCGAATCCCAGAACTGCTTGACCTGCGCCTTGTTCTCGATGGCGAAGGCGAGGATGGGATCGTAGATCTTCTTCATCGTCGCCTCGTCCTTGAAGGCGTCGAGCATGCGGTTGGAGGTCAGTTTGCCGGTCTTGTCCCACCACAGGCCGATGCCGAGCAGCAGCGAGTGCGGGCGGCCCTGCATCTTGCCCTTGAATTCCGGGCTCCACAGCGTGCCGTAGCTCAGCTTGTCATAGGTCAGCGTGGCGAGGTCGGTGCGCCAGGCGATGGCCTCCGAACCCCAGCAATGCGGCACATGGTAGAGCTTGCCGTCCCAGGTCCACACGCTGGTCGAGGCTTCCAGCATGGAGGGCAGCAGATTGTCGAGCGCCAGCTTGGAGGTGTCGTAGGGCGCCAGCACGCCCAGCTCCTTGAACTGCGGCGCGCGGTCGCGCGTCGGCGCGCACAGGTCGAAGCCTTCGCCGTCGGTCGCCTGCAGCTTGTTGATCTGCTCCTCGTTCTGCGAGAACGGCGTGGTCTTTACCTTGATGCCGGTCTTCTTCTCGAAGTTCGGGATCACCGGCGCCGGCAGTTCGTCGTCCCAGTTGAGCAGGCTCAGCTCGCCGGAGGAGGAGAAGGCGTCGCGCACCAGATAGGGGCCGGCGGCGGCCATCGTGCCGGCGGCGAGCGCGCCCTTGAACAGCACGCGGCGGGTGAAGCTGCGGGCGGCGAGCAGCGTCTCGATGGACGAATTGGTCGGCTCTGTCTTCTTCGTCACGGCGTTCCCCTCGGGATGGCATGGACCGGGGGAGAGGAGAGCAGGAACTATGCCAGCAGCGCGCGCCCGTCGCCGCGTTGCACAAATCCGACCGCGCCCTTGTCGAATCCCGACGCCATGCCGCCACTGCCGCGCTTTTCAGCAGGCGATAATACCTCCCTGCACGCAAAACGGGCGCCGCCCGCCCCTTCACCCCAGCGCGGCCAGAAGGGCGCCGGCGAGCGCGTGCAGGTCGTCGCGATGGCCGGTGCGGCCGGAGGGCGCGTCTGTGGTGGAGGTCATCACCAGCGAGACGCCGCGCTGCGGCACCACATAGAGCATCTGCCCGCCATAGCCCCAGCCATAATGCGCGCGCGCCCCGTCGATCTCGCGCGTGAACCAGCCATAGCCATAGGCGTCGCCGGTGAAGCGCGAGGCCGTGCGCGCCTGCCAGCATTGGGCGATCCAGTCTTGCGGGATCACCTGTTCCCCCTTGCCGTTGCGCCCGCCGTTGCGGCAGCACTCGGCAAAGGCGAGCAGGGAGGTCGGGCGCATCGCCATCTGGTTGCCGCCGAAATACACCCCTTGAGGGTCGCGCTCCCAATCGGCGATGGCGAAGCCCTCGATGGGGCCGAGCCAGTCGCGCGCGAGGGCCAGCGTCGAGCGCCCGCTGGCCCGTGTCAAAATCGCCGAGACGAGGTGCGAGGACCCCGTGGAATAGAGCATCTGCCCGCCCGGCTGATCGACAAAGGGCCGCGCCAGCGCCGCGCGCACCCAGTTGGGGCTGGCGATCCACGCGCCATAAAAGGCGCCGGAAGTGCGCTCCAGCCCCGCCTGCATGGAGAGCAGATTGCCGAGCGTGATCTCATTAAGGCGCGGGTCGGGGTCGGCGGGCAGATCGGCCTTCAGCAGCGGGGCGATCTTCTGCTCCGGCCCTTCCAGCACGCCTTTATCGATGGCGATGCCGGCCAGCATGGCGAGGATGCTTTTCGAGGCGGATTTGATGTTGGTCGGCCGGTCCACCCGCCCGCCGCTATAGCCGCGCGCAGCCAGCGTTTCACCGTCCTTCATCACGAGCACGGTGCGCAGCGGCTCCAGTGCCCCGGCGCGGTCGAGCACCGCGTTAAGCGCGGGCAGCGGGGCGTCAGGCGCGGGCGCGCCTTGCGCGAGGCCAAGGCGCGGGGCGAGCAGAAGCAGCGGAGCGGCAATCAGGGAACGACGGTTCATGCCACAGAAGATAGGGCGGACGCGGGGGAAGGGTGGTCACGATGGGGGGAGAGGTCCGAATTAGCAGCCATCGACTGGGGAAGGCTGACGTGGTATTATTTCAGTCTAGGTTAATAATTCAGTCTATTGGAAATATGGACACACTTTATAAATATGTAGACCAAAATGGCGCGATTAAAATGATCGCGGATTGCACATTGAAATATACGGCACCGCATGCACTAAATGATCCTTTTGATTTATTTATTGATGACCTCATGAATTATGACGAAATAGATATTAAAAGGAGAAGATTGAAATTATATCTTGATTTTATTAAATCAAAGCCGTTTGATTATTTTCTTAATGTTCATTCAGGCATAGATAGCTGGTTTTTACAGAGCAATATAGGTCGTTTTTCGCAAACTCTTAATGAACTGAAAGATCATGAATATACGGATCTTATTGAAGGGATGTGTAGAGATTTAGATATTAAATTTCCGTTTAATATACCCAAGCAAGACAATTCAATAATTATTGATCCAATTGCTAATTGCGGCGTTTTTTGCGCAACAAAAAATATCCGAAGCATCTTAATGTGGTCGCATTACGCAGAAGGTCACAAAGGTGCGATCGTAGGAATTTCTAGAGACTGCGTGCACCAGGACGCGCCGCTAATGGATGTAATATATTCCAACAGTCGAGTATCATTCTATGATACGGTTACGGAACATACACTTAATAAAATAAATAATATAGATTCTACTGTCGACAAATTTACAGAGCGTGCTCTTTTGAGTAAGAGCAATGATTGGTCTTACGAACAGGAAGTACGTTCTGTAATACTTGATGTAAATCGCAAAGGAAATTCTTTTTACCTACACAATATCGATCCTTCTATGATAAAAGAATTGTATATTGGCGTTAAGTCGGACGATAAATTTACAAATTATATTACGTCATTAGCGAAAATAAGAAATCAAAACTGCCAAATATTCAAAGTCGGCATGGAAAGATATTCTTATGATCTGAATTTCACGCCTATCTAGCCCTTACCTCACCCACCCCCACCCAGCACCAGATCGTCCCGGTGCACCATCGCCGTGCGGCCTTCGAAGCCGGTGATGGTGGCGATCTCGTCCGATGAGCGGCCCTTGAGCCGTTCGGCGTGGTCGTGGTCATAGGCCACCAGCCCGCGCCCGACTTCGGCCCCGTCCGGCCCGCGCAGCACCACCGCGTCGCCGCGGGTGAATTCGCCCTCGATGCGCTTCACCCCCGCCGGCAGCAGCGAGGAGCCGCGGCGCAGCGCGGCCACGGCGCCGGCGTCGAGATGCAGCACGCCGCGCGGTTCCAGCGCGCCAGCGATCCAGCGCTTGCGCGAGGCCACCGGATTGGCCGGGGCGAGGAACCAGGTGCAGCGCGCCCCCGTCTCGATGGCGCGGATCGGGTTCTTCACCTTGCCGGAGGCGATGACCATATGCGCGCCCGCCGTGGTGGCGATTTTTCCGGCCTCGATCTTGGTCTTCATGCCGCCGCGCGACAGCTCCGTGCCGGCGCCGCCGGCCATCGCCTCGATCTCGGCGGTGATGCGCGGCACCACGGGGATGAGGCGGGCCTCCGGGTCCTCATTCGGCGGGGCGGTGTAGAGCCCGTCAATATCCGACAGCAGAATGAGCAGATCGGCGCTGGTCATGCCGGCGACGCGGGCGGCGAGCCGGTCATTGTCGCCATAGCGGATTTCCGAGGTCGCCACCGTGTCGTTCTCGTTGATAACAGGGACGACCTTCAGCTCCATGAGCTTGGCGATGGTGGAACGGGCGTTGAGATAGCGCCGCCGCTCCTCGGTATCGCCGAGGGTGATGAGGATCTGCCCGGCGGCGACACCCTCATGGGCGAGGGCTTCCGACCAGGCGCGGGCCAGCGCGATCTGCCCCACGGCGGCGGCGGCCTGGCTTTCCTCCAGCTTCAGCGCCCGGCGCGGCAGGCCCAGCACATTGCGCCCCAGCGCGATGGCGCCGGACGAGACCACCAGCACCTCCCGCCCCTCGCGGTGCAGCTGCGCCACATCTTCCGCCAGCGCCGCCAGCCAGGCATGGCGCAGCGCCCCGCGCGCCTGATCGACCAGCAGCGCCGAGCCCACCTTCACCACGATGCGGCGGAAGGCGGAAAGCTGGGGCGACGCCGGGGCGGCCTCCGGCAGGGAGACGGCGGTGTCGGCAGCGGGGTCGGTCGAGAGGGTCATCGCGGCGGGCTTCGATCAGAGGGAAGACGGCGCGCTACATACGCCGTTTCCGTCGCCGGCGCGCGGGAATTGTGGCGGCCCTCACCTCTCCCCGTGGGGGAGAGGGAGTGGCGTCACGGGCGCCAGGGTTCCGGCACCACCTTGTCGGCCTCTTCCGCGCGGCCCTCGTCGATGATGCCGAGCAGCGCGCGCAGCGCCTCGCGCACGCCATCGCCCGTGGCGGCGGACAGCGCCAGCGGCTTCTTCTTCGCCGCGCGCTTCAGCCGGTCCATCTGCGCCTTCAGCGTCTCGGCGTCGAGCGAATCGATCTTGGTGAGGGCGACGATCTCCGGCTTGTCCTCCAGGCCGGCGCCATAGGCGTCGAGCTCGGCGCGCACGGTCTTGTAGGCCTTGCCGGCATGCTCGCAGGTGCCGTCGACAAGGTGCAGCAGCACGCGGCAGCGCTCGATATGGGCGAGGAAGCGGTCGCCGAGCCCGACGCCCTCATGCGCGCCCTCGATCAGGCCGGGAATGTCGGCGAGGACGAATTCGCGCCCGTCGACCTTTACGACGCCCAGGCCGGGATGAAGGGTGGTGAACGGATAATCCGCCACCTTGGGCTTGGCGGCGGTGGTGGCGGCGAGGAAGGTGGACTTGCCGGCATTGGGCAGGCCGACGAGACCGGCATCGGCGATCAGCTTGAGGCGCAGGATGATCCAGCGCTCCTCGCCCTCCTGGCCGGGATTGGCGCGGCGCGGGGCCTGGTTGGTCGAGGTCTGGAAATGCGCGTTGCCGAAGCCGCCATTGCCGCCTTTGAGGAAGCGGATGCGCTGGCCGACCTCGGTCAGATCGGCCAGAACGGTCTCACCGTCCTCCTCAAGAACCTCAGTGCCCGCCGGCACTTTTAGCACAACATCGTCGCCTTTGGCCCCGGCGCGGTTCTTTCCCATGCCGTAGCCGCCTTTTTTGGCTTTGAAGTGCTGTTGGTAGCGGTAGTCGATGAGCGTGTTGAGCCCATCGACACACTCGATCCAAACATCCCCCCCCCTCCCCCCGTCGCCGCCGTCGGGGCCGCCGAACTCGATGAACTTCTCGCGCCGGAACGAGAGACAGCCCGCGCCGCCATCGCCGGCGCGGACATAGATCTTGGCCTGGTCAAGAAACTTCATCGGTACGGCTCAACGTTGCGGACGCCCACGGGGCGGGAGTCCTCCAAGACTAACAAAAGGCCGGCTCAATGCCGAACGGCATCGAGCTCGTGCAGCCGCGCCGGCTGGGTGGCGCCCCAGGCACGCAGCGAAGTCCACAGCCGCCGTTCCAACCGGAAGCGATCGACCGGCACCGAGGCGCCGATCACCCGCACCCGGGCGAGGCCGACGCCGGTCCACTGGAAGCCGCACTTCTCCAACACGCCGCGCGAGGCCGGATTGACGACCCGGGCGGAGGCGGTGAGTGCGGTCAGCCGGCGGTCGCCGAAGGCATGGTCGATCAGCGCCCGCACGGCCTCGGTGGCGATCCCGTGGTCCCAATAGGGCTCGCCGAGCCAGTAGCCGATTTCCGGCACGTCCTCGTCGCGGCGGTTGAAGCCGCACATGCCGACCGGAATGGCCGGCCCGAAGGCCGGCTGCCCCGGCAGACGAAGCGCCGCTTCGTTCTTCAGGAAGATGGCGAAGGTCGCCGCCTCCGGCCCGCCCGGCAGATTGGCGACGAAGGAGGCCGCGTCCGCCATGCCGTAGGGATGGGGGATATTCGCCGTCATCTCCGCCACCTTTCGGTTGTCGGCGAGCTCGGCAATCCACGTCATGTCCTCGATCCGGGGCACGCGCAGCAGGAGGCGGCCGGTTTCGAGGACGGCGGTACTGCTCTCGACGAGGGGTGACCCGAGGGTCGCTTCGACAATGGTCATCTGAGGGCTCCTGGGACCGGAACGACGAAGGGGAGGCGGTTTCCTCGCCTCCCCTGTCGGGTACCCCGGGTGTCCGTCACGGACGTTCGGGAAATCCTTCCGGTCGGGCGAGACCGGCGGGATTTCCAAGAACCCTCACCGGCTTTATTCGGCGGCCTCGGCGGCCGGAATGACGGATACGTAAGTGCGGGAATTAGCTTTGGCTCGGAACTCGACTCGGCCGTCAATCAGCGCAAAGAGGGTATGGTCTTTGCCCATGCCGACATTGGTGCCGGGATGCCAAGTGGTGCCGCGCTGACGCACGATGATGTTGCCGGCCACGACCTTCTCGCTGCCGAACTTCTTCACGCCAAGACGGCGACCGGCCGAGTCGCGACCGTTGCGGGAGGAACCGCCTGCCTTCTTATGAGCCATGTTGCTCTCCTATTTCCTAGCTGGCGGTCTCAGGCGCCGGTAATCGAGGTCACGCGGACGACGGTGAAGTCCTGCCGGTGGCCGATCTTGCGACGGGAATTCTGACGGCGACGCTTCTTGAAGGCAATGACCTTCGCGCCGCGGGTGTGCTTGACAACCTCGAGGGTCACGGAAGCGCCGTCCACGAGGGGAGCGCCGACCTTCGGGCTGTCACCGCCGAGCATGAGCACCGGCAGGGTCACGGAGGTGCCAGCCTCGGCTTCGATCTTGCCGACGGTGACGAGGGCGTCGGGGGCGACGCGATACTGCTTGCCACCCGTCTTGATGACCGCGAACATGTTTTGTCCTTTCGTTCGATGCCGGCCTCCGGCGTTGCCGCCTGGACCGGCTTCTTTCGGTCGGTTGAAGAAACGCAGAGGACACAGCATCCCACCACGCAGGCCGGCTCCTTACAAAGCGAGCCCTCTTCTGTCAAGGAAAAGCGCCGCCCGCCGGGTGGCGATAAGGCCTCCGTGCCCCTGCCGCCACAATGTCCGGAGGCCAGCAGGCTGATGGCGCAACCCCGGCCGCGCGGCTATCGTGCGCGCCCCGCGCCCAGCCCGAGGATGCTTGCATGACCGATGCCGCCGCCCCTTCGCCACCCGCTCAGGCCCTCTCCGGCATCCGCGTGCTCGATCTGTCCCGCGTCCTCGCCGGCCCATGGGCGACGCAAGCCCTGGGTGACCTCGGCGCCGAGGTGGTCAAGATCGAAAAGCCTGGCGAGGGCGACGACACGCGCGGCTGGGGTCCGCCCTGGCTGGCAGACGGTGAGGGCAACCCGACACGGGAGAGTGCCTATTTTCTCGCCGCCAACCGCAACAAGCGCTCGGTGACCATCGACATGGCGCGGCCCGAAGGTCAGGCACTGATCCACGCTCTGGCACGCGAGAGCGACGTGGTGGTCGAGAACTTCAAGGTCGGCGGCCTGAAGCGCTACGGGCTCGACTATGACAGCCTCGCCGCGCTGAACCCGCGCCTCATCTATTGCTCCATCACCGGCTTCGGGCAGGACGGGCCAGAGGCGGGACGGGCTGGCTACGACTTCATGATCCAGGGCATGTCCGGCCTGATGTCGGTGACCGGCAGCCCGGAAACCGAGCCGCAAAAGGTCGGCGTCGCCCTGGTCGACATCCTCACCGGCCTGAACGCAACCATCGCCATACTCGCAGCGCTGGAGCAGCGCCACCGGAGTGGGCGCGGGCAGAGGATCGACATCGCGTTGTTCGATGTCGCGGTGGCGAGCCTCGCCAACCAGGCGCTGAACTTCCTTGTCGGCGGCTCCGCGCCGCGCCGGCTGGGCAATGCCCACCCGAACATCGTGCCCTATCAGGCTTTCGAGACGGCTGACGGCCACATCATCCTCGCCGTCGGCAACGACGCGCAATTCGCTCGCTTCTGCCGCCTCGCCGACCTCGCTCCACTGGCGGAGGACCCACGCTATGCCACCAATCGCGAACGCGTGGCGCATCGCGACACCCTCGTGCCGCTGATCGCGGCGGCGCTGAAGCGGCAGACCACGGCCGAATGGCTGGCCATGCTGGACACCGCCGGCATTCCCGCCGGACCGATCAACACCATCGCTCAGGCCTTCGCCGAACCGCAGGCGCTGGCGCGGGGGCTCGCGATGAACCTGCCCCATCCGCTCGGCGGCACCGCATCGGGGGTGCGCAGCCCGTTGCGGCTGGCAGACTCTCCGATGGACGGCGCTACCGCCCCGCCCTTGCTCGGCCAACACACCGACGAGGTGTTGGAAACAAGGCTCGGACTGTCGGCGGCCGAGCGGCAGGCGCTGCGCGCAGCCGGAATCATCTGACGCTGTGTGCGACTTCTCCACGTAGCCCGTCAATTGGGCCGCGCGGCGACCATCCGCGACATGGCAGAGGGCCGGCCGGCATATGAGACCGCTAGCGCTCGTTCACGCTCCTCATTGCGGGGGCGTCTCCAGCGGCGCTCCAAGATGCGCCGGCACAGGGTGGAGGTCACCGCTGCGGCCCGCCTTGGCGACCTGGCCGGGAATGTCGTGACCCAGAAGGGCCGGCAGGCTTCGCGCCAGGGCCAGCAGGCCGGCGAGGTCGACTTCCGTCGCCACGCCCATCTCGCCCAGCATATGGGCGAGGTCTTCGGTCGAGATGTTGCCGGTCGCCCCGGGGGCGAAGGGGCAGCCGCCAATGCCGCCGAGCGAGGCATCGAAACGGTCCGCGCCCGCCTCCAGCGCGGCGAGCACATTGGCGAGGCCCATGCCGCGCGTATTGTGAAAATGCAGCGTCAGCGGCACGCCGGGGAAGCGCGCGCGGAAGGCCGAGACCAGCGCGCCGACTTGGCGGGGATTGGCCATGCCCGTGGTATCGGCCAGCGTCACCGAATGCAGGCCCGCCGCGAGCAGCGCCTCCGAGAGATCGAGCACCTTCTCAGCGGACTGCCGCCCCTCGAACGGGCAGCCGAAGGCGGTGGCGATGGAGCCGTTGAGCGTCGCCCTGGTGCCGGTCGCCGCAGCGACGATGCGGCGGAAGCCTTCCAGCGACTGCGCCGGCGTCATGCGCATATTGGCGAGGTTGTGCGTTTCGCTCACGGAAAGCACGAGGTTCAGCTCGTCCATTCCCGCCTCCAGTGCCGCCGCCGCACCACGCAGATTGGGCACCAGCGCGACGTAGGTCACATCGGGCCTGCGGGTGATCGCGCGCGCGACCTCGGCCGCATCGGCAAGGTTCGGCACGGCCTTGGGCGAAACGAAGGATGTCACCTCGATCTTGGCGACGCCCGTCTGCGACAAGGCGTCAATCAGAGCCACCTTATCCTCGGTGGGCAGGAAGCGGGGTTCGATCTGCAACCCGTCGCGGGTCACCACTTCCTGAATGTGAACACGCGGCGGAAAGCCGGGGCCGGTCATGCCGGCTCTCCCCCAGCAGGCTCCGCCGCCGCTACGGCCCCGCTCGCGACCAGCGCCGTGATCTCCGCCTCGCCATAACCCAGCGCCGCCAGCACCGGCACGGTGTGCTCGCCGAGTTGCGGCCCGAGCCAGTTCACTGCCCCCGGCGTGGCCGAGAGCTTCGGCACGATGCCGGGCATCTTCACCTTCAGCCCGTCCGGCAAGGTGGAGGGCAGGATCATGTCGCGGGCGAGATATTGCGGGTCGCTCACAATGTCGGCGACCGAATAGATGCGCCCGTTCGGCACCTCGGCGGCATCGAGCGCGGCGGTCACCTCGTCGAGCGAGTGCCGGCTGGTCCAGGAAGTAATCGCGCCGTCGATCTCCTCGACATGGCGCACGCGCCCGTCATTGGAGGCGAGGCGCGGGTCGCCGGCGAGATCGTCGCGACCGATCGCGCCCATCAGCCGGCGGAAGATGCCGTCGCCATTGCCGGCGACGATCACATAAGTGCCCTCGGCGGTGGGATAGGAGTTCGAGGGCGCGATGCCCGGCAGCGCGCCGCCCGAGCGGGTGCGCACGAAATCGAACGCGTCGAATTCCGGGACCAGGCTCTCCATCATGTTGAAGACGCTCTCGAACAGAGACACGTCCACGACCTGCCCCGTGCCGCGCCCGGACTTGATGTGGAGCAGTGCCATCAGCGTCCCCATCACCGCGTGCAGCGCGGCCAGCGAGTCACCGATGCTGATGCCGGTGCGGGCCGGCGGGCGGTCCGGCTCGCCTGTCGTAAAGCGCATACCGCCCATCGCCTCGCCGACCGCGCCGAAGCCGGGCCGCTCGCGATAGGGACCATCCTGGCCGAAGCCGGAGATGCGCACCATGACGAGGTTCGGGTTGATCGCTTTCAGCGCATCCCAGCCGAGACCCCAGCGCTCCAGCGTGCCGGGACGAAAATTCTCGATCAAAACATCCGCCTCGCGCACCAGGCGGCGCACCACTTCCTGCCCTTCCGGCAGGCGCATATTGATGGCGACGGATTTCTTGTTGCGCGACTGCAGGTACCACCAGAGCGAGGTGCCCTCATGCAGCTTGCGCCATTTGCGCAAGGGGTCGCCCTCGCCGGGCGCCTCGACCTTGATCACCTCGGCGCCGAACTCCGCCATCAGTCGGGCGGCGAAGGGCGCGGCGATCAGATTGCCGAGCTCGATCACCCGGATCCCGCTCAGCGGACCTTCGGTGGCACCGGGTTGCGACGCTTCCATGGTAAGTGCTTCCTCACACGCCGTTTTTTCGATCTATCGACCGAAAGGACCGATGCCGGGCGGCGCGTTGCCACCCGGCACGGAGTGTCACGCCGCGTCGTAGAGCCGGCGCTCGAAAAGCGGCGTGCCGCGCAGGCTGCTGAGCGCCTTGGCGGCGGCCAGAACGGCGAGATCGACCAGAGGTTCCACAATGATAACAAGCATATAGGCCGCGCCGAAGGAGACGATCGACGACGCGTTTTCCACCGTGAAACCGTGGCCGTAAAAGGCCCAGAACGCCACCCAGACCACGATTCCCGCCTGATAGGTGGTGGAGAGCGCCAGCGCCTGCCGGTACTTCAGCTCCACATAGGGCGTGTTCGGGGCGACCAGTCGGGTGGACAGTGAGGCCAGCGCGAACAGTGGGACCAGCAGCGTGGTGACGTTCATGCCGTATTGCGGCAGGTCGAACGGCGCGAAGAAGACTCCCTGTATGGCGAGCCCCGCCGCCAGCCCGATCGCCGCCGGCGCCACGCCGAAAATAAGGAAAAGCGTCGAGCCGAGGATGAGATGCACCTCGGACACGCCCACCGGATGGTGCGGCAGCACTTCGAAGAAGCAGAAGACGAGCGCCGTGGTGGCGAGGCTGCGGAGAGCGAGCGAAACGAGGCCGCGCTCGGCCACCGCCTCGGCGGCGAGCTTCAGCGTATAGGCGCCCACGCCGGCCGCCGTCACATAGCTGAGCCAGATCTTTCCTTCGGCCACGAGGCCGGGTTCGATATGCATGATGTTCTCCTGTGCCGTCTCACCCGACGGCGCGCATGGACTCCATCCTCCTGGCCGGTCTCCTGACTCGCGGGTCACGGCATGCCTTCCGCCTTCCCGGACAGGCCCGAAGGCGCGTTCCAGTGGCTCGATGGAAGGCCGCTCGCCGCTCACAGTCGCGGGGGCGGTCGGGGCTTCGGGCGCGGCACCTTGCGGCGCAACGCCCTTCCCCGTTCCCGTTTCATCCGCGAGGGTTCGCCTCGCGGACACCATGAGGAATCGATGGGTGCATCGACCCGCGCATAGAACAGCCCGCGCTCACGGCGCGCAAGTCGCGGCGTTGGCGCAAGCCGAGACATTGGTGGAAGCCGCGACATTGGCGGGAGCTTCCTGCCGCGCGGCCCGGCGGCCCGGCGGGCGGGCGTCGGCCGGGCGCCCCTTGGTGGCATAGAGCGCTTCCACCTTGCGCGTGCCGAGCGCGACGCGCGCAAGCGCGGCGGGGTCTTCCAGCACCAGCCACCCTTCCCGGCCGAAGCTGATCAGCCCCTCTTCGCGCAGGCGGCTCATGCAGCGGCTCACCGTCTCCAGCGTCAGGCCGAGCCAGTCGGCAAGGTCGCCCCGGCCGAGATGCAAGGGAAACCCGACCGCCGGCCCGCGCGCCGCGCCGGCTGGCGCGAACTGGGCCGCGAGGTCCAGCAGCGCCGCCGCCACGCGCTCGCCGGCGCTCTGCCGGCCCAGCCGCGTGACATGGCCGAGCGCCCGCACCAGCAGCAGTTCCTGGTTTTCCGCCCTCAGCCGGCGGCACAGCTCGGCAGGCGCTTCCACCTTCGCCAGTTCCGTGGGCGCCAGCGTCACCGCCGTCCCCTCCAGCCGGGCGAGCATCGCCGCATCGAGAAGACGGCCGGGACCGAGAATGTCGAGAATCTGCCGCCGCTCGGCGTCGAGCCGGCGGATCAGCGCCAGGCAGCCCTTGCCGACCCGGTAGAGCGGGGCCGCCTCCGCCGCCGGGGCGGGAAGGCGGACGGTGAGGCCCGTCGCCCAGCAAAGCGCGGGGCTGGGGGCAAGCGCGGGGCTGCGGTCAAGCAGGCCGGCAGGCAATGGCAGCCGCGCCTCGAAAGCGAACGCCGCCGGCTCTCCGGCTGGAAGGGGGCTGAGCGGCGACGCATCGATCGGCAACGGGCCGAGAGGCCGGGAGTCGGCGGGAAGGGGGCTCATATACATGGAGGCAATCCGGCAAGGCGCCGGCAGCCCCTCAGACGGGCCGCTCCGGCAGCATTACAGCACTGGCAGGCGCCCGCCTGCCGCGAACAGGGCGGCATGGCCGGGCGCCGGCGGCCCGCGCGAGGAGAGGCGGAAAAGCGGCGCCGGCGTCCCGCGCCGGGGGTCGGGCGCGATCGCCTGCACCAGCCGCCGGTAGAAAGCGCGGACGAACTGATCCTCCGCCGGCCCGGGCAGGGCGGCGATGGCGTGGAGGCGGCAGGCCTCACAGCTGGGGCGGTGCAGGGCGGCGAGCGGCGTGCCGTCCTCGCCCGTCCCGGTGAGGCAGAGATCGGGCACCGTGCCATCGGGCAGGGTGTACTGCGCGAGGTCGATCCCCGGCCCGGCCGGGCTCGCCACCGGCGGGCGGTGCAGGGCGAGCGCCAGCATCAGCGCCAGCGCGCACAGCAGCCGCAGCGCCATCCCGCCGCCGCGCGTGACCGAGGACCGCGCGGGCAGGCCGGCGATCAGGCGGTCGAGGCGGAAGAGCGGCTGTGCCATGGCGGCCCACACGAGAGCAGGAAGGCGCGACGGCACAGGCCCGGCGCGCGCGGCGAAGTCTAAAGCACGCGTTATCCGATCAGCTTGCATCGCAAGCTGATCGGATAACGCGTGCTCTATCTTAGAGTTAGAGGGCGATTTACTGATCAGATTGGTTCAATCTGATCGGATCGCACACTAGGTCACATACCCATAAACGGGATTCCCTGCGGGCTGGTGTTCTGATTCACTTATCTCAGCCTTGGAGGTTGAGATGGCCCGCTTTGATCTGACGGATTTCGAGTGGTCGGTGATCGAGCCGCTTCTGCCGACGAAGGTGCGTGGGGTCGCGCGGGTAGATGACCGGCGCGTTCTGAATGGCATTTTCTGGCGCCTGCGCACTGGGGCGCCTTGGGCCGATATCCCGGCGCGCTATGGCCCGCATACGACGTGCGTCAACCGCTTCAACCGATGGCGCAAGGCGGGCCATTGGGCGCGCATTCTGCAAGCCGTCTCAGCCGCTTACGATGGCGATATCCAGATGATCGACGCCTCGTCGATCCGCGTTCACCAGCATGCCGCCAACGGCCAAAAAAAGATGGGCGATCCCGTTGCATGGGTCGCTCGCGTGGCGGCCTGACCACCAAGATCCACGCCCTTGTCGATGCTGAAGGCCGACCGATCCGCCTCAAGCTGACCGAAGGCCAGGCTCACGACGGGCGCTCGGCCGCCGACATGCTGGGCACGCTCGAGCCGGGAAACATCCTTCTCGCCGATAGGGCTTACGACAGCGACGCCTTGCGCAAAGAGATGAACCGGCGCGGAGCATGGGCCAATGTCCGCGCCATGCCCAACAGGGTCAAAACCTTCGCCTTCAGCGCCTGGGTCTACCGCCAACGCAACGCCGTCGAGCGGTTCTTCAACAAACTCAAACATTTCAGGGCCGTCGCCACCCGCTACGACAAGCGAGATGACAACTTTCTCGCGTCAGTCCAACTCGCTTCAATCCGCATATGGCTGCGAAGTTATGAGTCGGTCACCTAGCACCCGGCCATGGCGCCGACAGTGGACAAGACGTCCTATGGCCGGCTGTCAGCTCAGGCACAGCGCCTGCCACGCCGCCTCCGGCAGCAGCGCGCTGACCGTGGCGAGGATGAGAAGGCCGGTGCCGGCCATCACCCGCAGGCGCGGCGCCCGCGCGCTCTGGCGCAGGCTGGCGACACCGAAGGCGGTGGCGGTGACGGCCGGCAGCGTGCCCAGCCCGAAGCCGGCCATGACCAGCGCCCCGCCCGCGCCGCTGCCGGCGAGCATGGCATAGAACAGCGCGCCATAGACCATGCCGCAGGGCAGCAGCCCCCAGGCGAGCCCGGAGAAAAAGGGACGCGCCGTCGCCGGGCCAGCCCCCGGCGCGCCCCGGAGCCACCGGGCGAGCGGCGCGGCGAGCCGGTCCACCGCCGTCAGCGGCGGGGCGAGGCCGAGCAGTGACAGGCCGATCCAGCCCAGCGCCACCGATGCCGCCCAGCGCAGCACGAGATGGGCGGCGCCGTGGTCGAAGGCACCGTAGAAGGCCGAGCCGACCACGCCGAGAAACCCGCCGGCCGCGACATAGGCGGTGATGCGGCCGGCCTGTGCGACCAGCAACACGCGGGCGCGGGCGCCCACGCCGCGCCCCGGCTCGAAGGCAAGCAGCAGGCCGGAGGCGATGCCCCCGCACATGCCGGCACAGTGCAGGCTGGAAGCGAGGCCCAGCAGCAGGCCGCCGAGAAAGCTGAGATCGACCATCGCCGCCTCAGCCCGTCGCCGCCGTGATGGGCTCCATGGCGGGGGCGTTGGTCGGCCGGGTTTCCGCGCCGACGGCTTCCCTCCCGGGGGAAACCGCCGCGAGGGCAGGGGCGGCGACGGATGGCGGGGAAACAGGTGCCGACACGGGCACTGAGGCGGGCCCGTCCTCGGGTTCGCGGCTCGATTCCACCGCCAGCATCATCAGCGCGCAGATCAGCACGGGCACGGCGGCGAGCGCGACATAGAAAGCCACCTGAATGCCGCCGAGGACGCAGCCGAGCACGAGGAGCAGCAGGGCATTGACGGCCGTCATCGGCAGATTGTCCGCCGCCAGCAGCCCGCCGAGCAGTTTCCGCAAGGCGTCGATACGCCGCTGCAGCGCCGCGATGACCGACAGTTGCGGCGGGTTCAGCCGCCCCAGCGTGCGCTGCCACACCAGCAGCAGCAGGCTGGCGCCGATCGTCACCAGCGCGGCCGGCGGCAGCAGCACGAGGCCGAGCAGCGGACGCAGCACCGCCCCCAGAGGCGCGGCGGCGCGGGCGAGCCGTGCCGAGAGCGGCGGCATGTGTCGCGCCAGTTGTCGCGCCACGTGTCGCGCCAGCGCCGGCGCCAGCACGAAGGCCGCCAGCAGCGCCAGCAGCACCGCCCCGGCCAGTGCCCCGGCCCCGCCGCCGAGGAAGCCGCCCAGCGCGGCGGCGAGCGCCATGTTGAGCAGAAACGGCACGGCGTGCGGCATCGGCGCCGGACGGAGCGGCGCGGCGTCACGCAGGCAAGCAGGCGGAACGGGACGGGTCATGGAGCGGCCTCCGGGGAATCATCGTCGAGCAGGACACGGGCGGCGGCGCCGTCGAGATCGTCATACTGGCCGGCGCGCAGGGTCCAGAAGAACGCGGCGAGGCCGAGCGTGCCGAGCGCGAGGGCGATGGGGACGAGAAACAGCAGCACGTCCATCAGCTTCGCTCCCCGGCGGGCGCGCCGGCCCGCAGCGCGTTGAGCGTGACGGTGAGCGAACTCGCCGCCATGGCGATGGCGGCGCCGAGCGGCGTCACCAGCCCCAGCACCGCGACGGGGATCAGCGCCATGTTGTAGAGCGCGGCGAGGATGAGGTTCTGAACGATGAGGCGCCGGGCGCGCCGCGCCACCCGCCAGGCCACCGGCAGCGCCGCGAGATCGTCCGCGGGCAGCACCAGATCGGCGGCGCTCTGGCTGGCGGGGGCGCCATGGGCGAAGCTGGCGGAGACGAAGGCGCCGGCCAGCGCCGGGGCGTCGTTCAGCCCGTCGCCGGCCATCAGCACGCGGCGTCCCTGTGCCCGCAACGCCTCCAGCCGCGCCAGCTTGTCGCCGGGGCGCAGATCGGCCTGCCAGTCACCGATGCCGACTGCCCCGGCGAGACGGGCCACGGCGCCGGGGCGATCGCCGGAGAGCAAGGTGGCCGGCACGCCGGCGGCGGCGAAGGCCGCCACCACCCGCGCCGCCTCCGGGCGGGGGGTATCCTCGATGAGGAAGCGCGCCGGCGCGTGAAGGGGGCGCGTGAGCCAGACCTCACCGCCCGCCGTCTCGCCGGGTGCCGCGTCCATCGGGACGACGCCGCAAAAGGCGGCACGGCCGAGACGGATCTCGCCGCCCGCGCACGGCGCCCGCAGACCCTCGCCTGGAATCTCCTCCACGCCCGCGAGCGGGCGCGCCAGCGGATGGCCCGCGTGCAGCGCACGCGCCACCGGATGCCGGCTCGCCGTCGCCAGCCCGGCGGCGAGGCGGATCGCCTCCGCGTCGTCCGGCCAGCTTGTGACGCCTGGCGCGCCGGAGGTCAGCGTGCCGGTCTTGTCGAAGGCGACCTGGTCGATGCGGGCGAGCCGCTCCAGCGCATCCCCCGCGCGCAGCAGGATTCCGCGCTTCAGCAGGGCGCCGGTCGCCACCACCTGCACCGCCGGCACGGCGAGGCCGATGGCGCAGGGGCAGGCGATGATGAGCACGCTGACCGCGTGCAGCAGCGCGGCGGGCACGCCGGCGTCGGTGAACAGCCACCAGACGGCAAGCGTCGCCAGCGCGACACCATGGATCACCGGCGTCCAGATGCGCGCCACCCGGTCGGCCAGCGCCACGGCCGGGCCGCGTGTGCGCTCCGCCCGCTCGACCAGCCGGACGATATCGGCGAGATGGCTGTCCGCGACAGCGGCGCTGGCCCGGATGCGCAGCGGCGCGGTGAGGGCGACGCTGCCGGCCAGAACCAGCGCCCCCGGCGCCACCGGGCGCGGCTGGCTCTCGCCGGTGACGATGCCGACATCGAGATCGGTGTCGCCTTCCAGCACGGTGCCGTCCACCGGCAGCCGCTCGCCCGCCCGCACCAGCACCACCATGCCGGGGCGGATCGCGGAGGCCGGCAGCACCTCGACCGTGCCGTCGTCCCCGCACACCGCAGCGCCCTCGGCTTTCAGCATCAGCAGCCGCTCCACCGCGCCACGGGAACGGGCGCGGACGTGGAAATCGAGAGTGCGGCCGAGAAGCAGCACAAAGAGCAGCGCGGTGGCGCTGTCGAAATAGACATCGCGGCCCTGGCGGGCGAGTTCGATCAGGCTGATGAGGACGGTGAGGAGGAGGCTGAGGGCGATGGGAACATCGATATTGCCGTGCCCCGCCCGCAGCGCCCGCAGCGCCGAGCGGAAGAACGGGCGCCCGGCGACCGCCACCGCCGGCACGGTGACGAGGGCGGCGAGCCACTGGAACAGCGCCTGCGTGCCCGGCGCCATGTCCTGCGCCTGCCCGGCCCAGACGGCGAGCGAGAGCATCATCACATTCGACGAGGCGAAGGCGGCGATGGCGAGGGCACGCAACCATTCGCGCCCCGTATCGGCGTCGAGCCGGGCGAGATGGGTGGGATCGAAGGGCGCCACCCGGTAGCCCAGCGCCTCCACCGCCCCCGCCAGCACATCCGCATGCCGCGCGTCGCCCTGCCATTCGACGCTGAGGCGACGCAAAGCGAGGTTGAGACGCGCGCCGGTGACGCAGGGGTCCGCCCTTAGCCGGCTCTCGATCGTGCCGATACAGGCGGCACAATGGGCGCCGTCGACCAGGAGATGCAGCCGCCGCGTCATGCCTTCGCTCTCGACGAAGCCGTGGACGGAGCGCGGGCCCGCCGCCGCCTCGAACGCGGCACCGGGGGCGTAGGCGAGGCTCACGGCGCCACCTCCAGCGTCTCGATGCGCTCGGAGGTGGCGCCGGCCTGCGTCAGGGTAAGGCGGATCGCCCAATCGCCGGCCAGCGGCAG
Organism: Ancylobacter sp.; assembly: GCF_965249975.1. Taxonomy (GTDB): domain Bacteria; phylum Pseudomonadota; class Alphaproteobacteria; order Rhizobiales; family Xanthobacteraceae; genus Ancylobacter. Next base: position 120,525 of record NZ_CBDFNE010000015.1, read on the forward strand.
GCGCAGCGGCGCCTCGAAGCGGCCGGGCCCGACCTCGTGCAAGGCGATGGGCAGGAGCTGGGGAAAGCGCGTGGCGCGCTCGGCGGTGGCGGCCAGCCGGTCCGGCGTCATCGGCACGCCGTTCGCCCCGGCAATCTCCACCGCGAGGGTGCCGGCGAGGGCTTCGCTCGGCACGAAGGCGAGCCGCGCCGTCCAGTCCGGCGCCCGCGCCGCCGCGTGCACGCCGGCGGCCGGGCGCGGATCGGTGACGAGACCGGAAAAGCTGCGATTGGCCAGCAGCACGAACCAGAGCTGCAACCCGGCCAGCGCCACGAAGAACAGCACGAAGCCGGCCGGAATCCACAAATCCCGGCGCGGGCTCGGCGAGGTGTCGGGGCGGCTCACCGCTCCGGCCCCCAGAAATAGCTCGGCAGCCGGGCGAGTTCGGCCCCACTCGCGGGATCGCTCAGCACGATAATGATGGCGTGGCGCCCGGACGGCACGGCGGCGCGCGGCAGTTGCACCAGCAGGCGCTCGTCGAGGCTGCGGTCAGGGCCGATGGCGATATGCAACAAGGGCGCGGGGGCGCCTTCCTGTGTGCCGAGCCGCAGCTGCGCACCCTCCAGCCCTTCGACCCGTAGCGCCACCTCCGCCAGCCCGGCGCGGCGATGGGCGAGGCGCAGCGCGTAATCATTGCGCACGCTGCCATCCGAGAGCTGGACGAAGGGCGGGTTGCGCTGCGGCTCGGCATGGGCGCTCACCGGCGGCAGCGTCGCCATGCCATAGCCGGAAAAGCCCAGCGCCAGCAGCGCGGCGAGGCCGAAGGCCAGCGCCTTGGGCCGCAGCCAATCCACGCGCGGCGCCGCGCGGGTGGGCAGCCCCGGGGCCACCTCGCCATCGAAACGGATCAGCCCTTCCGGCCGGTCGAGCCTCACCATCACCTCGTTGCAGGCGTCGATGCACAGCCCGCAGCCGATGCAGCCCATTTGCAGGCCGCGCCTTATGTCGACCCCGGTGGGACAGACGGTGACGCAGCGCGTGCAGTCGATGCAGTCGCCGCGTAGCCCGGCGACAGGCGCGGAAACGGCATCGGAAGCGGAGAAGGCGGTCGCGGAAAAGGCGGTCGCGGAAAAAGCGGTCGCCTGGCACAACAGCGCCATCAGGCCGGGCGTCGCAGGCGCCGGCCCGGCGAGATCGGGGCGCAGCGGCATGCGCCGGCGCCCGCGCGGCTCGCCGCGCCCGTGCTGATAGGTGACGACGAGGCTCTGCCGGTCGAGCAGCGCCGCCTGGAAGCGCGGCCAGGGGCACATGTGCAGGCACACCCGTTCGCGCGCATAGGCGGCGAGCAGCCAGGTGGTGCCGGTGAGAACCAGCACCGTGGCATAGGCGATGGCGGGCGCCTGCCCGGCCAGCAGCAGCGCCGGCAAGCTGGGCGCGTCGATGAAATAGGCGGTGAAACCGACCCCGGTCGCCACCGCGATCAGAATCCACGCCATGGTGCGCAGCCACCGCTCCGCCGCCCCCTTGCCGACGAGGCGGACGATCAGCCGGTCGACAGCGAAGAACAGGTCCGACCACACGGTCTGCGGGCAGGCGAAGCCGCACCAGACCCGCCCGGCCAGCGTGGTGGCGAAGAACAGCGCCATGGCGCCGAACACCATCATCCCCACCGCGATCGGCAAATCCTGCGGCCAGAATTCCAGGCCGAACACCATGAGCCGCCGCCCCGGCAGATCGAACAGCACCGCCTGCCCCGGCAGCCCCTCGCCGCGCTCCCAGCGCAGCCAGGGCGTGAGGAAGAAGAAGCCGAGCAGGACCACGGTGAGCGCGGTCTTGATGCGGCGGAAGCGGCCGCGCACGGCATGGGGAATGTCCGGGCGGACAATGGCGCGGGCGGGGGCGGGCCCCTGGAGAGCGGTGGCCGGCATCAGCGTTCCCCTCCCCCCAGCGAATGGACATAGAGCGCCAGCATGCGCAGCGTTTCCGCGTCCAGCTTGCCGGTGAAGGCCGGCATCACGCCCATGCGCGGCGAGGCGATCTGGTGGCGGATCGCCTCCTTGGTGCCGCCATAGAGCCAGATCGCGTCATTGAGCCGGGGGGCGCCCATGTCGCGATTGCCCTCGCCCCTGAGCCCGTGGCAGGCGGCGCAGTTCTGCTGGAACAGGGTGGCGCCGGGCAGCGCGGCGCGGCGCGCCTCGGCGCCTGGGTCTCCAAGCGCCAGCACATAATCGGCGATGGCGTCGATCTCCGCCGGGGTGAGCATCTCGCCAAAGGCCGGCATCAGGCTCTGGCGTGTCTCGTCATGGCCGGAGCGGATGCCGTAGCGCACGGTCTGGTGAATGTCGGCCAGCGTGCCGCCCCACAGCCAGTCATCGTCCACCAGTGCCGGAAACTGGCCGATCTGCCCGCCCGCGCCGACGCCATGACAGGGGGCGCAGTTCTCGTTGAAGGCGGCGCGCCCGCCGGCAATGGCGAAGCGGCGCAGATCGGCGTTCGCCTCCACCTGTTCCAGCGGCGTATCGGTGAGCAGGCGGCGCCACTCTGCCTGCGCCGCGCGGCCCTGCGCCATTTCTTCCGCCAGCTGGCCGTGGCTGGTCCAGCCCAGCCGGCCCTTGAAGATGCCGGTCGTGGTCGCGAAGGAGGGGTACAGCCACATGTAGAGCAGCGCGACGAGGCAGGAGCCGAGGAACACCGTCACCCACCAGGTGGGGATGGGGGTGTTCAGCTCCTTGATCCCGTCCCACTCATGGCCTGTTGTTTGGTAGCCGGTGAGGGAATCGCGTTCAGGTGCGGCCATCTGTGTCCTCCCCGCCAGCGAAGGGAATGCGGGCGTGGCGGTCCATCGCGGCGCGGGCGCCGGGGCGAAACACCTGCCAGAGCAAAGCGACGAACAGCGCGAAGGCGGCGACCAGCCAGTATTTCAGCGCGAAGACGATAAGGGCCTCGCTCATGGCTGGCCGCTCCCCGTCACCGTGCCGGCGGGGAATTCCGCCAGCGTGCCAAGCACCTGCAGATAGGCGATCAGCGCGTCCATCTCGGTGATGCGGCCGGGCTGACCATCGAAATCGCCGAGCCGGGCCTTGGGGTAGCGGGCAAGCAGCCCTTCCGCCTCCTCCCCGCTCGCCTGGGCGCGTATATCGGCGGCGGCGCGGACGATCATTTCCGGCGTGTAGGGCACGCCGACCGCGCGCAGCGCCCGCATATGCGCGCCGAAGCCCTCCACATCGATGTCGCGGTCTTTCAGGAAGGCATAGGCCGGCATGATCGACACCGGCACCACGCTGCGCGGGTCGACCATATGGGCGAGGTGCCAGGCGTTGGAATATTTCGAGCCGACGCGGGCGAGGTCCGGCCCGGTGCGCTTGGAACCCCAGAGGAAGGGGTGGTCATACATGCTCTCGGCGGCGACCGAGTAATGGCCGTAGCGCTCCACCTCGTCGCGGAACGGGCGGATCTGCTGGCTGTGGCAGGTGTAGCAGCCCTCGCGCGTGTAGACGTTGCGGCCGATCTGTTCGAGCGGCGAATAGGGCCGCATGCCGGGGACGGGCTGCACCGTGGTCTCCAGCTTGAACAGCGGCACGATCTCCACCAACCCGCCGATCAGCACGACGAGCAGGGTCAGCACGAAGAGCAGCGTGGTGGAGCGCTCGATGATGGCGTGGCCGGTGGGGTTCTCAGCGTTCATGGCCATGTCCGCCTCCCTCACGACGCCGGCGCCGGCGCGGCCTGCGGCGCGCGGGCGGGGACGGGCTGGCGGATGGGCTGTCGCAGCGTCATGGCGAAGTTGAGCGCCATCAGCACGCCGCCGGCGAGGTAGAGCACGCCGCCGATGAGGCGGATCACATAATAGGGGTGCAGCATGGCGACGCTGTCGGCGAAGGAATACTGCAGGAAGCCGAAGGCGTCATAGGCGCGCCACATCAGCCCCTGGGCGATGCCGGCGACCCACATGGCGGTGATGTAGAGAACGATGGCGATGGAGGCGATCCAGAAGTGCCATTCCACCAGCCGGTGCGACCAGAGCGGCCGCCGCCACAGCCGCGGCACCATGTAGTACAGCGCGCCGAAACAGATGAAGGCGACCCAGCCCAGCGCGCCGGAATGGACATGGCCCACCGTCCAGTCGGTGTAGTGGCTGAGCGAGTTGACCGACTTCAGCGCCATCAGCGGCCCCTCGAAGGTCGCCATGCCGTAGAAGGCGACGGCGACGACGAGGAAGCGCAGGATCGGATCGGTGCGCAGTTTCCCCCACGCGCCGGAGAGCGTCATGATGCCGTTGATCATGCCGCCCCAGGACGGCATCCACAGCATGATCGAGAACGCCATGCCCAGCGTCTGCGTCCAGTCCGGCAGCGAGGTGTAGTGCAGGTGATGCGGGCCGGCCCAGATATAGAGGAAGATGAGCGCCCAGAAATGCACGATGGACAGCCGGTAGGAATAGATCGGCCGCTCCGCCTGCTTGGGCACGAAGTAATACATGATGCCGATGAAGCCGGCGGTGAGGAAGAAGCCGACAATGTTGTGGCCGTACCACCACTGCACCATCGCGTCCTGCACGCCTGAGAAGGCGGAATAGCTCTTGGTGCCGACGAAGGACACCGGCATCGCCAGATTGTTGACGAGGTGCAGCACCGCGACGGTGATGATGAAGGCAAGGAAGAACCAGTTGGCGACATAGATGTGCGGCTCGCGCCGGCGCATCAGCGTGCCGACGAAAATGGCGAGATAGGCGAGCCACACCACGGTCAGCCAGAGGTCGGCATACCATTCCGGCTCGGCATATTCCCGGCTCTGGGTGATGCCCAGGACATAGCCGGACAGCGCGATGACCAGGAACGCCTGGTAGCCCCAGAACAGGAAATTGGCGAGGCGGGGCCCGCCCCACAGCCCGACCTGGCAGGTGCGCTGCACCACATAGAGCGAGGTGGCGATCAGCGCGTTGCCGCCGAAGGCGAAGACCACGCCCGACGTATGCACCGGGCGCAGCCGTCCGAAGGTGAAATACTCCCCGAGATTGAGCTGGGGATTGGCGAGCTGCGCCGCCACGATCACCCCGGCGGAAAAGCCGAACAGCGCCCACAGCACCGTCGCCACGGTGAAGCGGCGGATGATGGCGTCGTTGTAACCGGGAATGGCGCGCGTGCCGGCCACCGGAGCAAAGATGAGAGCCGCATCCATGTCAGACACGCGCCCCGTGGCCGGTATTATTTGATCTCTTCAAGTAAAATTGTGCAGTTGTTAAATATGAATATTGACTAATCGAAAAATAATCGAAAATCATGGCGCCGTTTCTAGGTATTCCGGGAGAGCCGATATGACGAATGGCCATTTCATCCTGCTGGCCGCCACCCTCATCGCCGGCGCCTATGCCGCGCTGGGTCCGCGCGGGGAGCCGGTGGGCTGGGCGATCGGTCTCGGCCATGGCGCGCTCGCCCTCCTCGCGCTGGCGGGATTCGCGGCGGCGGCAGACCGTGGCTTCGCGGTTTTCACCGCGCTGCTCGCGGTCTATGCTGGCGGCATATGCACGGCCGAAGCCATCGGGCTGATGCGCCGGCCGGCGCGTTCCTGAACGGGGAAACACCCCATGCCCCTGCTCGTGCGCTTCCTGCTCCGTCACGCGCTGATCGGCGTCGGCCTCGGCGCGCTGTTCGTCGGCGCGCTGGTGCTGCTCGATATCGGCCGGCTCGGCACGCTGGCCGGCCAGTCCGCCTCCGGCCTCATCGCGCTGACCGTGCTCACCTGTGCCGTCGGCATCACCTTCGGCAGCGTGCAGATGGGATTCGCCATCATGCTGATGAGCGAGGATGAGGGCACGCCGCGCAAGGGCCGCCCGGCGCGCACCGGAAATCGGCTGATGAAGGCGGCAGCGGTGCGCGTGTCCGCCCGCAGCGGGGGCGACACGCACAGGTCGATCCGCTTCCCCGTCGCGTGACGCGCGTGTGTTTTGCGTGCCGCGAAGGTTTTCCGCGTCCGCCGAGAACAGGCAATACATCCGCATTCCTCAGACTTGCGCCGTTTGAGCGCACGAGGTCTTTGCCGCGCCGCCATCGAGACCGGCGCGTCCATGGGTTTCGTAGAACTACTTAACAGTGACCCGCCGCCTGCGCCCTTGGACAGAATGCCCAATCGGCCTCAAGGCGCACTCGCTCTAGAAGCCGCAGAAGGGTAATTCTGTGCCCGCGTCGCGCGCCGGCGGCGGGGCGTGCCGCGGACCGGCAAGGCGCAGGCACGGCAGGAGGCGTGAGGATTGGTTTCCGACACGAGCGGCGATGCCAGCGACAGGAAGAACCTGCTGCTGCTGATCCAGCTGCGCTGGATCGCGGCCATCGGGCAGCTTGCCACCATCTGGTACGTCCATGCCGAACTCGGCATTGCCCTGCCGCTGGCGGAGATGCTGGCCGTGGTCGCCTTTCTCGTCGGGCTCAATCTCGTCAGCCTGCTGCGCTACCGCCACCGCGACCGGGTGACCAATACCGAACTGTTCCTCGAACTGCTGCTCGATGTCGGCGCGCTCACCGTGCAGCTCTCTCTCAGCGGCGGGGCGCTGAACCCGTTCATCTCGCTGTTCCTGCTGCAGGTCATTCTCGGCGCCATCCTGCTGGAGGCGTGGTCGGTGTGGACGCTGGTGGCGATCACCAGCGCCTGTTTCGTCGGCCTCACCGCCTTCCACCGCGACATCAACATGCCGCACAGCCATATGGGTGGGTTCTGGAACCTGCACATACAGGGCATGTTCATCTGCTTCCTGCTCTCCGCCTGCCTGCTGGTGGCGTTCATCACCCGCATCACCGCCAATCTGCGCCGCCGCGACGCCAGGCTGGCCGAGTTGCGGCAGCAATCAGCGGAGGAGGAGCATGTGGTGCGCATGGGCCTGCTCGCCTCCGGCGCGGCGCATGAGCTGGGCACGCCGCTCTCCACGCTTTCGGTCATTCTCAATGACTGGGAGAAGATGCCGGCGCTCGCGCGCGACCGCGAGCTGGCGCAGGATCTCGCGGACATGCAGGCGCAGCTCGCGCGCTGCAAGGCGATCGTCACCGGCATCCTGCTCTCCTCCGGCGAGGCGCGCGGCGAAGGCACGATCCGCACCGGCGTGCGGGCCTTTCTCGACGAGACGGTGGCGGACTGGCAGGCGCTGCGCGCGCCGGCCGCCTTCGCCTATGACAATGGCTTCGCCCCGGACGAGCCTGTCATTTCCGATCTCGCGCTGAAGCAGGTGATCGTCAATGTGCTGGACAATGCGCTGGAAGCCTCGCCCGGCTGGGTGGGCGTGGTGGCGCGCCGGCAGGGCGAAACCTTGTGCCTCGAAGTGACCGATCGCGGCCCGGGCTTTCCCGTCGATATCGCGGCGGCGCCCGGCAAGCCCTACCGCTCGACCAAGGGGCGGGCCGGCGCCGGACTCGGCCTGTTCCTCGTCGTCAATGTGCTGCGCCGGCTGGGCGGCGCGCTGGACATCGCCGCGCCCAGCGGCGGCGGCGCGCAGGTGCGGCTGACCCTGCCGCTGGCCGGGCTCTCGGGAGGCCGGCCATGAGCGCGGCGCGGCCCACCCGGCCGCTGCTGATCGTGGAGGATGACGCCACCTTCGCCCGCACGCTCAAGCGCTCCTTCGAACGGCGCGGCTATGAGGTGGCGAGCTGCGCCGGGCTGGACGAGATGGCGCCCCTGCTGATCGCGGCCCGGCCGGCTTTTGCCGTGGTCGATCTCAAGCTCGCCGGCGAATCCGGGCTGGACTGCGTGAAAGCGCTGCACGCCCATGACCCCGGCATGCGGATCGTCGTGCTCACCGGTTTCGCCAGCATCGCCACGGCGGTGGAGGCGATCAAGCTCGGCGCCTGTCACTATCTGCCCAAGCCCGCCAATGCCGACGACATCGAGAAGGCGTTCGAGCGCACCGAGGGCGACGTGTCAGTGCCGCTGGACGGGCGCCCGACCTCGCTGAAAAGTCTCGAATGGGAACGGATCCACGAGACGCTGGTGGAGACGGATTTCAACATTTCCGAGACCGCGCGGCGGCTCGGCATGCACCGGCGCACGCTGGCGCGCAAGCTGGAGAAGCGACCGGTGCGGTGAGGTCGCGGGCCGAGCCGGGCCGCGCGGCGCCGCGCGCGTCGTAGTCCGTCAGCCCTTCAGCCGGTACAGACCGACATCGATGGCGCCGGCGCGGAAGCCGCCTTCGCAATAGGCGAGGTAATAGTCCCACAGCCGCCGGAACGGTTCGTCGAAGCCCAGCGGCTCGATGCGCGGCCAGGCGTCGAGGAAGCGTGAGCGCCATTCGGCGAGCGTCTGCGCATAGCCGAGGCCGAAGCACTGGGTTTCCAACAGCTCCAGCCCGGCACGCGCGGCCTCGTCAGCGATATGCGCCTTGGTCGGCAGCATGCCGCCGGGGAAAATGTGGCGCTGGATGAAATCGGTGTTGCGGCGATAGGATTCGAAACGGTCCTCGGCGATGGTGATGACCTGCAGCACCGCCGTGCCGCCCTCATTCAGGCAGGAACGCAGCTTGGCGAAATAGGTCGGCCAGTACGCCTCGCCCACCGCCTCCAGCATTTCGATGGAGACGATGCGGTCATAGCGCGCGCTCACATCGCGGTAGTCCTGCAGCCTGAGATCGGTGCGCCCGTCGAGTGCCGGGTCGGCGGCAATCGTCGCCTGCGCATAGGCGAGCTGTTCGCGCGACAGGGTGATGCCGGTGACGCGCGCGCCCGTGCGCGCCAGCGCGGCGGCCAGCGCCCCCCAGCCGCAGCCGATTTCCAGCACGCTCTGGCCGGGCCGCACCTCCAGCATCTCGACGATGCGGGCGAGGCGCTGCTGCTGCGCCTCCTCCAGCGTCTGGCCGGGGGCGACGCGAAGGGCGGAGGAATAGCTCATGCCCGCATCGAGCCATTCCCGGTAGAATTCATTGCCGAGATCGTAATGGAACGAGATGTTGCGGCGGCTGCCGGTGCGGGAATTGCGGCGCAGCCCATGGCGCAGCCGGTTCCACAGCCGCACAGGGGCGAGCGCGTCGATGCGCCCGGCGAGAACGGGGAGATTATGGGCGGCGAGTTCGATCAGCGCCGGCAGGTCCGGGCTCGACCAGTCGCCGGCGATGAAGGCGTCGGAAAAGGCGATGTCGCCCCCCGTCACCAGCCGGCGCACCGCCCGCCAGCGGTGCAGCACCAGCGTCGCCTCCGGCCCCGGACGGGCGCCACGCCCCACCAGCCGGCGCCCTTCCGGCGTCACCACGGTCAGCGTGCCGATTGCAAGCTCGCCGATGAGACGCGCCAGCGCCGCCTCGCGCCAGCCGGTGCGGCCGGCCCGTGCGGCCGGCGTCTCGGAGGCGTGGGAGAGTTCGGTGGACGGATCGGCGAAGATGTCGGCGTCACGCGGCATACAGCTCTTTCCTCAGTGTCGGTGCGCAGGCGAAACGGTGACCGGCGCGTCGGGCGCCTTGGGGCGCGGGCGCAGACCGATTCCCTTGGCCCAGATGAACAGCGCTTCCCAATGGATGCCGGCGATCACCTTCAGCGTCAGCAGCGGATAGCTCAGCGCCGCGCGCAGCAGTTCGCCATCGTTCAGCGGGCGGCGGGTGGCGCTGTGCACCGCGCTCAGCACCGGCCCTTCGGCGTCGCTGGCGAGAATGGCGATGCGCAGATCCTCGCCCGGCGGGTTGATACGGAAGGCATAGGTCAGGCCCATATCCATGAAGGGCGAGACATAGAAGCGCTTCTCCGCCTTCTGCCGCAACGGCGTCCCCTCCCCCGGCCCGACCGGGATGAGATAGGAATGACGCTGGCCGAAGGTGTTGTTGACCTCATAGAGCAGCGCCAGCAGCGCGCCGTCGCGGCGGTGGCAGAAATACACGCTCAGCGGGTTGAAGGCGTAGCCGGCGAGGCGCGGCAAGGTGAGCAGGCGGATCGGCCCGCCATCGGGCTCCAGCCCGGCCGCGATAAGCAGGCGCTCCACCTGCGCCTTCAACGGGCCGGCGGCGGGGTCGGCATAGTCGCGGTCATGGAAGCTGAACAGGTTGAAACGCCCGCGCGAGAAAAGGCGCAGCCGGCGATCGAGGCCGTCGATCTCGTCGAGATCGAGCAGCAGCGAGAACAGGCGATAGGCCAGCCGGTGCCGGCGCGGCTTCAGCCGCACATGCATCACCTCGCCGGCATAAAGCGCCGAGGCCCCGTCCATCACACCAGCTCCGCCAGGGTCGGCGGTGCATAGCCGGGCGGAAGGGCGATGCGGCCGGATTCGTCCGCCACCGTCCAGGGGCGCCGTATCCCGCCCAGCGCTTCCGCCACCGCCAGCCCCGCCTGCAACCCGTCCTCGTGAAATCCCGCGCCGAAATAAGCCCCACAATACCATACACCGCCCTCGCCCTGCAGCGACCACAGGCGCTTCTGCGCCGCCATGGCCCCGGTGTCGAACAACGGGTGCTCATAGGAGGCGCGGTAGTGGACCAAGGCTTCGGCCGGCGGCTCCACCGGGTTGAGCGTGACGAAGAGCGGGCGGTCGGCGGGCAGGTTCTGCAGGCAGTTCATCCAATAGGTGACGCAGAGCTTGGGGTCGGCCCGGCGGTCGGCGAGGTAGTTCCACGCCGCCCATGCCGCCCGGCGGCGCGGCATCAGATTGGCATCGGCGTGCAGGATGGCTTCGTTGCGGCTGTAATGGAACGCGCCGAGCACATCCCGCTCGCGCTCCGTCGGCCCGTCGAGCAGCGCCAGCGCCTGGTCGGCATGGGTGGCGATGACCACATGGTCGAAGCGCCGCACCTGGCCCGAGGCGTCGGTGACGCTCACCCCCGTGGCGCCGCGCGTCACCGCCCGCACCGGGCCGCCCGTCACCACCGCGCCGCCGAAATCCGCGCGCAGGCGGGCGACATAGCGCCGGCTGCCGCCAGCCACGGTGCGCCAGATCGGCCGGTCGGCCAGCTGGAGCAGGCCGTGATTGGCGCAGAAGCGGACAAAGGCCGCTACGGGATAGCGCCCGACCTCGGCCGCCGGGGTCGACCAGATCGCCGCCGCCATCGGGTAGAGATGGTCGTCGCGGAACGCCGCGCCATAGCGGTGGGCGTCGAGATAGGCGTCGAGGCTTTCCTCGCCCATAGTGGCGAGATCGCGCGGCGCGTTGCGGTAGAAGCGCAGCAGATCGGCGAGCATGGAGGCGAAGCGGGGCGAGGCGAGATTGCGCGGCTGGGCGAACAAGCCGCGCAGATTGGCGCCGGAATATTCCAGCCGCCCGCCGTCCAGCGACACGGCGAAGGACATGTCGGTGGCCTGCGTCGCCACGCCGAGATGGGCGAACAGGGCGGTGAGATTTGGATAGGTTCGCTCGTTATAGACGATGAAGCCGGTATCCACCGCGAGGCCCGCCGCCTCCACCGTGTTGGAATGGCCGCCGAGCCGGGCCTCGGCCTCGAACAGGGTGACATCGTGCCGCTTGCCCAGCAGCCACGCCGCCGACAGGCCGGAAATGCCGGCGCCGATGACGGCGACGGACAGCGCCGAGCCGGGCGCGAAGTCCTGACGAATGTTCATGGCGCGGAAACCTGAGGCTGTGGAGCGGCGTACGAAGGTTGTCTAGTGTACGGGGGCGGTTCGGCGGTGGATCACTCGCGGGCGGAATGATCCAGCCGCCGCGCCGGCGCGTAGAAGGGAACATGAATGCCTCGCTCGACCATTTTCGCTCCACGGAGCCCGGCGCAGCCTCCCCCCCTCGGCGGAGGTCCGCGGTGACTCGGCTGATGAAGGATGACGGCGTGCCGGATGGCGACGAGCTGGCGCGGCTGATCGGCCGGGTCGCCACCGAGCGCGACCGGCAGGCCTATGCGCGCCTCTACAGCTATTTCGCGCCGCGGCTGAACGCCTTTCTGCGGCGCTCCGGCCTGCCGCCCAACACGGCGGAGGAGATCGCCCAGGAGGTGATGCTCTCGGTCTGGCGCAAGGCGTCCTATTTCGACCCCGCCCGCGCCGGGGCGGCGACCTGGATCTTCACCATCGCCCGCAATTTGCGGATCGACCATTTGCGCCGGCTGCGCACCGCGACAGCGGGCGAAGAGGAACCGGTCGAAGTTGAAACCGCCCCCTCGGGCGAGACCCTGTTGCTGACGGCGGAGCGTGAGGCGCGGGTGCGCGAAGCGCTGAAGACACTTTCCGACGAGCAGGCGACCGTGCTGCGCCTCTCCTTCTTCAGCGAGAAGGCGCATTCGGAAATCGCTCGCGAACTTGGGCTGCCGCTCGGCACCGTCAAATCCCGCGTGCGCCTCGCTCTAGGGCGGCTGCGCGTTCTTCTGGAAGGCCACTCATGACGATCCGCCACCACGCGAGCGACGAATCGCTGCTGCGCTACGCCGCCGGTCAGTTGCCGGCGGGGCCGGCGCGGGTGCTCGCGGTTCATCTCGCCACCTGTGCGTGCTGCCGGGAGCGCCTCGCCGCCTTCGAGGCGGTGGGCGGCGCGCTGCTGGAAGCGACCACGCCCGCCCCCATGGCGCCCGATGCCTTCGCCGCCGCCCTGCGCGCCATCGACCGCGAGGAGGGCGCCGGCGCGCCGACGGCAACCGCCGCACCGACGCATCTGGAAGCACGCGCCACGCCCCGTGCGCCGGCGACGCTGCCGGGCGGCATTCCCCTGCCGGCGCCGCTGCAGGACTGCGAAATCGGCCCCTGGCGCTGGATCGGCCTTGGCGTGCGCGCCAGCACGGTGCGGCTGCCGGAAGACCCACAGGCGCGGCTGACGCTGCTGCGCGTCGGACCGGGGCGCAAGCTGCCGGAGCACGGCCATGTCGGCACCGAGTTCACCCAGGTGATTTCCGGCTCCTTCTCCGATGGCTTCGGCCGTTATGGGCCGGGCGATCTTAGCGAGATGGACCAGGAGATCGAGCACCAGCCGATCGTCGACCGCGACGGCGAGTGCTATTGCCTGGCGGCGCTGGAAGGCAGCATGCGGCTGAACGGCTTCTTCGGCCGGCTGGTGCAGCCTTTCGTCCGGATCTAGGCATGCGCGCGGCGCTGCTGCTCGCCCTCGCCTTGCTGATGATGGCCCCCGCCCGCGCCGCCGAAAGCCCCATCGCCCTGCTCAATGCGCTGTCACGGCTGGACGCGGCGCGGGTGAGTACGGACCTCGCCTATGCCGTCGGTCCCCGCCATCGGCTTGATGTCTACGCACCGACCGCCGGCGCGCGGCAGGGCCTTCCCGTCGTGGTATTTTTCTACGGCGGCAGCTGGGATTCGGGCGCACGGGCCATGTACCGGTTTGTCGGCGCCGCGCTGGCGAGCCGGGGGATGGTCGTCGTCATTCCCGACTACCGGGTCTATCCGCAGGTACGCTTTCCCGCCTTTGTCGAGGACGGCGCGCGCGCCGTGCGCTGGGCCAGTGCCCACGCGGCCGCGTATGGCGGCGATCCGGGGCGCCTCGTTCTGATGGGCCATTCCGCCGGCGCGCAAATCGCGGCGCTGCTGGCCTTCGATCCGCAATGGCTGGGGGCGGTCGGGCTCGACCCGGCGCGCGACGTGGCCGGGCTGGTCGGCCTCGCCGGCCCCTATGATTTCCTGCCCCTGCGCAGCGAAAGGCTGAAGGCGATCTTCGGCCCGAAGGCGGAGCGCTGGCGCAGCCAGCCGATCAACTTCGTCACCGGCGCGGCGCCGCCCGCCTTTCTCGCCAGCGGGGCCCGCGACACCACAGTCGATCCCGGCAACAGCACGCGGCTTGCCGAACGCCTGCGCGCCGCAGGCGGCACGGTGGAACTGAAAAGCTACAAGAACCTCGATCACCGGCTGATCGTCGGCGCCTTCGCGCCGCCGCTGCGCCTCATCGCCCCGGTGCTCGGCGATGTCAGCGGCTTTATTGCGCGCCTGCCAGCACGAGGAGCGACGCGGTGACCCTGATCCTCTCGCTTGCCGCCGTCACCCTGTTCCTCAGCCTCGCCATGACAGGGGCCTGGTGGGCGGCGGAGCGCAGCGGCAATCATGGCTGGGTGGACACGATCTGGTCTTATGCGTCAGGCGTCGCCGGCGTCGCCGCCGCGCTGCTGCCACTCGGCGGCGAGCCCTGGCTGCCGCGCCAGCTGCTTGTCGCGGGGATGGTGGGGCTGTGGTCGGCCCGGCTCGGCACGCATATCCTGCAGCGAACCCTGCGCGGCCATGACGACCCGCGCTATGCTGATCTGCGCCGGCAATGGGGCGCGGCGGCCTCGCGCCGTCTGTTCCAGTTCCTGCAGGTGCAGGCGCTGGCCGGGCTGGTGCTCGCGGTGGCGGTGGGCGCGGCGGCGCACAATCCAGCACCGTTCTGGCGGCTGGGCGACGGGCTCGGCATCGCGCTGTTTCTCGGCGCGCTTCTCGGCGCCGCCCTCGCCGATCGCCAGCTGGCGCGCTTTCGTGCCGATCCCGCCAATCGCGGGCGTGTGTGCGATGCCGGGCTGTGGGGGGTGACGCGCCACCCGAACTATTTCTTCGAATGGCTGGGCTGGACCGCCTATCCCGCCATCGCCCTTTCGCTGGCCTATCTGCCGGGCGCCGCCGCGCTGCTCGCGCCCGCCCTGATGTATGTTCTGCTGGTCTACGCTTCCGGCATCCCACCGAATGAGGCGCACATGCTGCGCTCGCGTGGCGACGCGTTCCGCGCCTATCAGCGGCGCGTCAACGCCTTCTGGCCCGGCCCGGCGCGGCGCGATCCTAGGCCGTGAAGGCGCGGGTGATCAGCAGGCCGGCGGTGGCGGCCACGGCGGTGGCGAACGTGCCCCAGGCGAGATCGATCGCCGTCATCGCCGCCGGCCAGTTGCGCAGCGTGGCGTGGTTGGTGAGGTCATACGTGCCGTAAGCGAGCAGGCCGAGAAAGGCCCCGAGCATCAGCGCCGTGGTCCAGCGGCCGGAGGCCAGGGCCGGCTGCACCGCGAAGAACACCACGCCGGCGATATAGAGCAGATAGAACAGCACCGCCGGCGGCCAGTTCGGCTGGTCGGCCATCAGGTCACCGATCAGCGGCCGGTAGACGCGGCTCGCCATGAAGCCGAGCCAGAGCGCGTCAAGGGCGAGGAAGACCAGCCCTGTCGAGAGATAAGCGACGATGAACGGCATGAGCGCGCCTCTGCAGCGGTGACGGATGTGCCAGCGGGTACGGCGCGCCGCGCCGCGCGGATCAGTCGGGCCTTCCGCCGGCAAAATGACCCGCCGGCCGCAGGGAACGAAGCACGACAGGCTTTGTTGTCGGCCCGAGGCTTGGGGACATCACGCGACGGAGACCGACATGGCCGAAAAGAACCTCGAAACCCTGTTTCACGAGACGCTGAAAGACATTTACTACGCCGAGCGCAAGATTCTGAAGGCGCTGCCGAAAATGGCGCGCGGCGCGCAGTCGCCGGAGCTGAAGGCGGCGTTCGAGAAGCACCGCGACGAGACCGAGGGCCAGATCGAGCGCCTGCAGCAGGTGTTCGAGCTGATCGGCAAGCGTCCGCAGGGCAAGACCTGCGCCGCCATCGAGGGCATTCTTGAGGAAGGCGAGGAAATCCTCGACGAGTTCAAGGGCCAGCCCGCGCTCGACGCCGGCCTCGCCGCCGCCGCGCAGGCGGTGGAGCATTACGAGATCGCGCGCTACGGCACACTGAAGCGCTGGGCGCAGGTGCTCGGCATGAAGGACGCGGTGACGCTGCTCGACGCCACGCTGAAGGAAGAGTCGATGACCGACGACGCCCTCACCAAGCTGGCCGACAAGGTCGCCAACCAGAAGGCCCTCAAGGCCGCGTGACGCGACGCGGGCAGGAGGCGCCGGCTCGCCCGGCGCCTCGTGACCTCCGCGCCGGCCAGGATGATTTATTGCCGGCAAATTACCCGCCTGTCCGGGAGGCGGGAAAGCATGCTTCTTCGTGCTGGAAGACGAAAATCCGCGCAGCGGCCTGAGCCTGCCACAGCCTGCCTTCAACCGGATCGCCGCGCTTGAGCCAGCGGACGGCGGCCGACGGCCTAGCCCAGGCGGGAACGCATCGCCCGCTCGCCCGTTAGCCCGGCATCCGCGCCGCTCCGGCAGCGCGGCCCCGTCGCGATGAGCGACGGCTCGGGTCGGTCTCGCCGTCCAGGGTCGGGCGCCTCGCACCCTCTCCCGGACCCGGAAGGCTGGCCGATGCGCATTTCCTCCTCCTCCCTCGTCACCGCCCTCCTTCTGGGGCTGATCGGCCTGTTTCTGGCCGGGGGCGGAGGCTGGCTCGTGACGCTCGGCGGCAGCCCATTCTACGCCGCACTCGGGCTCGGACTGATCCTCTGCGCCGTGCTGGTCTGGCGGCAACGGACAAGCGCGCGGCTGGTCTACGCGTTTTTGCTCGCGGCCACGCTCGGCTGGGCTTTCTGGGAAGTTGGGCTCGACTGGTGGCCGCTCGCAACGCGCGGCGGGCTGCTCGTCCTGCTCGGCCTGTGGCTGCTCACGCCCTGGGCCGTGGGCCGGCGCGGGTGGAATACCGGCCGCACCGTGCTGGCGCTGGTCGTCATCGGCTGCGTCGGTGTCGCCGGCGCGGCGCTGCTGCGCGACCCGCAGATAATCGAGGGCCGCTGGCAGGCGCAGGCCGCCGCGCCGGTGCCCGGAGCGAGCGTGAACGCCGACGTGCCTGCAGGCGAGTGGCACCATTACGGCCGCACCCTCGCCGGCCAGCGCTACACGCCGCTCGGTGAGGTGACACCGGCCAATGTGGAGGCTCTGGAAGTCGCCTGGACCTACCGCACCGGCGATGTGCGCGGCCCGGACGATGTCGACGAGACCACCTATCAGGTGACGCCGCTGAAGATCGGCAACCTGCTCTATCTCTGCACCCCGCACCATATCGCCATCGCCCTCGACGCCGAGACCGGCGCGGAACGCTGGCGCTTCGACGCGAAGGACGGGCTCGACCCCAATCGTCAGCACCAGACCTGTCGCGGGCTTTCCTATTACCGCGACAGCACCGTGGCCGAGGCCGATCTCGCGAGGGCCCCCGCCTGCACCGCGCGCGTGTTCCTGCCCACCTCCGACGCGCGGCTGATCGCGCTCGACGCGCTCACCGGCGCGACCTGCCCCGGTTTCGGCGCCAACGGCACGGTGAATCTGTGGGCGAACATGCCCAACCAGAAGAGCGGCTTCTATTATTCCACCTCGCCGCCGACCGTGGTGAACGACCTCGTGATCATCGGCGGCTCGGTGAACGACAATTACGACGTGGAATCTCCCTCCGGCGTCATCCGCGCCTATGACGCGCGGAGCGGCACGCTGGTCTGGGCGTGGGATTCCGGCAATCCCGAGCGCACCACCCCTCTGGGGCCGGACGAGACCTACACCGCCAACTCGCCCAATAGCTGGACCGTGTTCAGTGCCGACCCCACGCTCGGCCTCGTCTATATTCCGCTTGGCAATGCGACCCCCGACCAGCTCGGTGCGCATCGCAGCCCGGCGGTGGAGCGCTTCTCCTCCTCCGTCGTCGCGCTCGACATCGCCAGCGGCGCGGTGCGCTGGGTGTTCCAGACCGTGCATCACGACCTCTGGGACATGGATGTGCCGGCGCAGCCGGTGCTGATCGACCTCGCCACGGCCGAGGGTACCACGCCGGCGCTGGTTCAGCCGACCAAGCAGGGCGACATCTATGTGCTCGACCGGCGCAACGGCACGCCGATCGTGCCCGTGAGCGAGGTGCCGGCACCCGGCGGGGCGATCAAGGGCGAATGGACCGCCCCGACCCAGCCAGTCTCGGCGCTGAGCTTTGCCCCCGAGCCGCTGCGTGAGGCCGATATGTGGGGCGCGAGCCTGCTCGACCAGCTCGTCTGCCGCATCAAGTTCCGCCAGCTGCGCTATGAAGGCCGCTACACGCCGCCGACGCTTGAGGGCACGCTGGTCTACCCCGGCAATTTCGGCACCTTCAACTGGGGCTCGGTCGCGGTCGATCCGGTACGGCAAGTGATGTTCGGCATGCCGACCTATCTCGCCTTCACCTCCCAGCTCGTGCCCTCCGACGAGATTTCCGCCGATGAGCAGGTGAATGCCGGCGAGGCGGGGCTGAACGTCAATGCCGGCGGGGAGTATGGCGTGCGCATGGGGCCCTTCGTCTCGCCGCTCGGCCTGCCCTGCCAGGCGCCGCCCTGGGGCTATGTCGCCGGCGTCGACCTCAGAACCGGCGCCAAGATCTGGATGCACAAGAACGGCACGGTGCGCGACGCCGCCCCCGTGCCGCTGCCGCCGATCCCCATGGGCGTCCCCGGCATTGGCGGGCCGCTGCTCACCGCCTCCGGCGTCGCCTTCCTCGCCGCCAGCATCGACGACTATATCCGCGCCTATGATGTGACCACCGGCGCCCAGCTCTGGCAGCAGCGCCTGCCGGCCGGCGGTCAGGCGACGCCGATGAGCTATGAGGCGGGCGGGCGCCAGTTCATCGTGCAGGTGGCGGGCGGCCACGGCTCGATCGGGACAAAGGCGGGCGATTACGTGATCGCCTATACTCTGCCGCGCTAAAAGAGGCCGGGGTATCAAGCCGGAGGTGCTGCGTGAGCGATCCTGAGACCCGTGAGGCGACCGCGCGCCCGCATGTCGTCATCGTCGGCGCCGGGTTCGGCGGGCTGGAGGCCGCGCGCGGGCTGGCCAAGGCGCCGGTGAACGTGACGCTGATCGACCGACACAATTACCATTGCTTCCAGCCGCTGCTTTACCAGGTGGCGACCGCCACCCTCTCCCCTGCGGACATCGCCTGGCCGATCCGCCATATCCTCTCGCGCCAGCCCAACATCACCATGCTGATGGCGCGAGCGGAGGGGGTGGACCGCGCGCGCCGCGAACTGCTGACGAGTGAAGGCCCGCTCCGCTTCGATTTCCTCGTCCTGGCCACCGGGGCGACGCATTCCTATTTCGGCCACCCGGAATGGGCGCGCTTCGCGCCGGGGCTGAAAGATATCGAGGACGCCACCCAGCTGCGCCGGCGCATCCTGCTCGCCTTCGAGCGGGCGGAGGTCGCCACCGCGCCGGAGACAAGGCGGCGCCTGCTCACCTTCGCCATCATCGGCGGCGGGCCGACGGGCGTGGAGCTCGCCGGCTCCATCGCCGAGATTTCCCGCCACGCGCTGGCGCCGGACTTCAAGCGGGTCGATCCGCGCACCGCACGCATCCTGCTGATCGAGGCGGGGCCGCGGCTGCTCCCCACCCTGCCGGAGCGGCTTTCCGCTCATGCGCGCGAGCGACTGGAGGCGATGGGGGTCGAGGTGATGACCGGGCGCCCGGTGGTCGATATGGGCGCCGACCATGTGACGCTGGAAGGCGGCGAGACCATTGCGGCCGCGACCAAGATCTGGGCGGCCGGGGTGCGGGCCTCACCGGCGGCGGAATGGCTCGGCGTCGCCGCCGACCGGGCCGGGCGCTGCCGGGTCGCGCCCGATCTCAGCGTGCCGGGCGCGCCCGATATCTTCGTCATCGGCGATGCGGCGGCGGTCACCGATTCCGAGGGGCGGCCGGTGCCGGGCATCGCCCCCGCTGCGAAGCAGATGGGCGACCATGTCGCCGCCGTCATTGCGGCGCGGCTTTCCGGCGACCCCGCGCCGGGCTTTCGCTACCGCCATGCCGGCGACCTCGCCACGATCGGGCGCAATGCGGCAGTGGTGAAGCTCGGGCGGATTGAGTTGACCGGCTTTCTCGGCTGGATGTTCTGGGGGCTCGTCCACGTCTATTTTCTGGTCGGCGCGCGTAACCGCATCACCGTCGCCCTGTCCTGGCTTTGGAACTACCTCACCTATCAGCGCGCGGCCCGGCTGATCACCGGCGATGCCGAACCCGCGCCGGTGCGGGAGATCGGGCCGGAGCCGGAACATCTGCACCCGCCGGGGTGAGGCCGCCGGCCTCAGGCGAAACAGCGGTTGAGCGTCGCCTCATCATCCAGCACCCGGAAGGTCAGACGGCTGCCGGTCATGTCCAGCGGGCGGATGGCGATCCACCGGCCGGCTTCCGTCACCAGATTGGCGCGTCCCGCCGCCTTGGCCTCGGTGAGGACGGCGAGTTCCGACCGCACCTCACCGACGGCGCCGTCGCTTTCGAAGCGGATCTCGAAGCTGGCCGTCGCCGAGCCGAAGTCGCTGGCGCGCAGCCACCCCTTCGCCTGGATCGTCCTGACCATCGTCACGCCTCGCTCGGTGAACGTTTACGCACTTCAAGCAAAACACTACGCGCGAGGCATTGATGCGGATCACATTCGCGCGTGACATTGGCGGGCCGCCGGGCGGCGGAGCGCAACGCCTCCTCTCTTACGGCCGGAACGGGCGAAGGTTCCCGCATGAATCGAAAGGCGTTAGCGGAAGGGGGATGGCCGCGCCTGCCCGTCACCCTGCCCGGCGCACCCGTGGCCGAACGCGGCGCGATGGTATCCCTCGCCCGCCGGCGGGGACGGAGCCGTGTTACAGTGAGACATCGTCGGTGATCACCAGCACGCCGGCGACTGGGAGAGTTCGGGCCTGTCTCGTCGCGCTTTCGCTGAACTCCCCTCTTCAAGGAGACGGCGCATGGCGTTCGAAATGTCCGCGACCGGCAGCCGCTTCGCCATCGACGAGGCCTTGGCCGGGGCCGCCTATGAGCCCGAGGATGTGGCGCTGCTCGACGCCGCCTTCACCCGGGCCTGCAACGAGGCGTCCCAGCGCCTCGCCCTCGGTGAGGGCATTCGCAGCCTGCTGGCCTTCGCCGTCCTCGAAGGGGCGAAATCCGGGCTGCGCGATCCCGAACACCTGACCTCCTTCGCCCTGCGCGCTTTGCCGAGCTTCCGCGCGCAGGAAGCAGGCCGCTAGCTCGTTCCCTTTGCACGAGGCACAGAAAAAGGGCCGCTTGCGCGGCCCTTTCAATGTACGCCCGAGGAGAAGAGCGCTCAGAACTTGTAGTTCAGGCCGGCCTTGACGGTGTGGAAGGTGGTCTTGGCATCCAGCGCGCCATAGACGCCCGGGGCCAGGAAGCCGGCAATCGCCGTGTTCTCGCCGAGATCGACGTAGAGATATTCGGTCTTCAGCGTCCAGTTGTTGTTGATGGCGTATTCGAAGCCACCACCAACGGTCCAGCCCCAATTGGTGTCGTCAGCGGATTCGCTGAACAGCAGGCCCGGAGCGGTGACGCCGATGCTGTGCTTCACCTTGCCATAGGCCGCGCCGCCGGTGCCGTAGACCAGCAGATGGTCGAAGGCGTAGCCGAGACGGGCGCGAATGGTGCCGAACCACTCGATTTCCGAACCGGCCGAGGCCGACAGGTTGGCCGGGATCAGCGGGACGGAAAGGCCGGCATTCGCCTTGCCTTCAATGCCCGACCACTGGAAATCGGCCTCGACGCCGAGCACCACATTGTTGGTGAACTGATAGTTGTAGCCGATCTGCGCGCCGCCGAAGAAGCCGCTCGAATCCACCGTCGCCGAACCGCTGGCGATGGGCAGGCCGTCGGCCGTGACCGAGAACGGGTAGTCGAAATCATTGCCGCCAAAGCCGACATTGGCGCCGAGATAGAAGCCGGTCCACGAGAACATGGGCTCGGCGACGATGACCTGGGCCTTGGTCGGATAGGGCAGATCCGCCGCCATCGCCGCCACCGGCATGGCGGCGCTCATCAGGACGGCTCCCAGCAGTACATTCTTCATTTCGCTTCCCCCAGTGTGATTACGTAGCGGCAAATGTACCGATTTGGCGGGATTCGCGTAGTGCAAATGAGCAACACTCGCTTAGATTGAAATGAAAATCGGAGCGATGCCGTACCATGTTACGTGAAACACTACGATTACACCGCACATTTTGGCTTCGAATCCTGCATAAAGACTCAAATAAGGTATTATGATCATTACTTGATGTAGGACTATTTTACCTTCCTCAGCGGAATCCTCGCAGGATAGGTTGCGCCTCTGCCGGCTCGGCAGCATCACCCTGGCACTGGTTTTGCTAGCTTTGGCGTCCCGCCCGGCGCATGAAGGCCGGACGTCCTTACCAGCGTGAACAGGCCATCATGGGACCCCAGGTCGTACCCGTTGCCTCCGACAGCTCCTGCCCGACCCATGCCGACGTGGTGATCGTCGGCGGCGGCATTATCGGCGCCACCAGCGCGCTCTATCTCGCCGAACGCGGCCTCAAGGTGGTTCTGTGCGAGAAGGGCCATATCGCCGGCGAGCAATCGAGCCGCAATTGGGGCTGGTGCCGCCAGGCCAAGCGCGACCCGCGCGAATTCGAACTGATCCGCGAGGCGCTGCGGCTCTGGCGCGGCATGGACGCGCATATCGGCGCGGCCACCGGCTTCACCACGACCGGCATCCTGTTCGCCGCCAATGACGCGAAGAAGGAAGCCTCCTTCGCCGACTGGGTGAAGGAGGCCGCCGGCGCCGGCATTCATGCCGAGATGGTCAGCGGTTCCCGGCTGGCGGAGCATATGCCCGGCGATACAAAGCCGCCGCCCGCCGCGCTCTGGTGCGCGTCCGACGGGCGGGCCGAACCGCAGAAGGCCGCGCCCGCCATCGCCGAGGCGGCGCGAAAGCGCGGCGCCATCATCCTCACCGATTGTGCGGTGCGCGGCGTGGAGACCGGCGGCGGAAGGGTGATCGCCGCCGTGACCGAGCGCGGCCGCATCGCCACCTCGACCGTCGTCGTCGCCGGCGGCGCCTGGACGCGGCGGGTGCTGCGCGATGTCGGCATCGACCTGCCGCAATTGAAGGTGCGCGCCAGCGTGCTGCGCACCTCGCCGGTAGAGGGCGGCCCCACGCCGGCGCTGTGGGACCATGATTTCGCCTTCCGGCGCCGGGAGGATGGCGGCTACACCATCGCCAATGGCCATGTGAACGTGGTGCCGATCGTGCCGGACAGTTTCCGTTTCGCCCTGCCCTTCCTCCCTGCGCTGCAGATGGAATTCGCCTCGCTGCGGCTGCGGCTCGGGCCGCGCTTCATCACCGAATGGCGCGAGAGCGCGCGGCGCCCCTTCGACGAACCCTCGGTCTATGAAGCGGCGCGGGTGCTCGACCCGACGCCGGACCAGGGCTATCTCGACCAGGCCTTCGCCGCGCTGAAGCGGCGCTTTCCGGCCTTCGCGCAGGCGCGGATCGTGCAGAGCTGGGCCGGCTTCATCGACGCGACGCCGGACGCGGTGCCGGTGATTTCGCCGGCCGACACGGTGTCCGGCCTCATCGTCGCCACCGGCTTTTCCGGCCATGGCTTCGGCATCGGCCCGGGCGCCGGCCATCTCGTCGCCGATCTCGTCACCGGCGCCACGCCGATAGCCGATCCCCTGCCCTACCGTCTGTCGCGCTTCTTCGACGGCTCGCGGCCGCGCCCGATGGCGGGGCTCTGACCCGCCACCCGTCGATCCGCCCACCCGCCGATCCGTCACCCCCCGAGCGGAACACGCCCATGGTCCAGACCCTCGCCCGCCGCCCCCTGCCCCGCTCGCTCTACCGGGAGACGGCCCCGCCCGCGCCGGAAACCGCCGCGCTGGCGGGCGACACGCGCGCGCGGGTGGCGATCATCGGCGGCGGCTATACCGGCCTTTCCGCCGCGCTGCACCTCGCCGAGGCCGGCGTCGATACGCTGGTGCTGGAAGCGAGCCAGATCGGCTGGGGCGCCTCCGGCCGCAATGGCGGGCAGGTCAATCCCGGGCTGAAATGGGACCCGGAGGAGTTGGAGCGCGGCTTCGGCGCCGAGCTCGGCGGTCGGATGGTGCGGCTCGGCGATGAGGCCCCCGGCCTCGTCTTCGACCTTATCGCCCGCCACCGCATCGACTGTGCGCCCAAGCGCGGCGGCACGCTGCGCGCCGCGCTGTCGGAACGCGCCGCCAAAGGCGTGCGTGAATTCCAACGGCAATGGGCGGCGCGCAGCGCCGATGTGGTGATCGCCGAGGGCAAGGAGATGGCGCGCCTCACCGGCACCGGCTTCTATCCTCTCGGCGCGCATGACCGGCGCGGCGGGCAGGTGAACCCGCTCGCCTATTGCCGCGGCCTTGGCCGCGCGGCGCTGAAGGCCGGCGCCCGCCTGTTCACCGACACCCCGGCGCTGCGTCTGGCGAAGGCGGGCAGCGGCTGGCTCATCGACACGCCGGGCGGCCGGGTGACGGCCGAGCGCGTCATTCTCGCCACCAATGGCTATAGCGACGACCTCTGGCCCGGCCTGCGGCGCAGCGTGATCCCGGTCTATTCCTCGATCACCGCCACCGAGCCACTGCCGCCGGAACTCGCCGCGCCGATCATGCCGAACGGCGTGGTGCTGTACGAGATGTCGGCCTCCTACGCCTATTACCGGCTGGACGATGCCGGCCGCTTCGTCATGGGCGGGCGCAGCGTGCTGCGGCCGGCCACCGCTCAGCAGGATTTCCGCGCGCTTGTCGAACAGGCGACGCGGCTGTTCCCGGTGCTGAAAGCGGTGGAATGGACGCATCGCTGGAACGGACAGGTGGCGGTGACCTGGGATCACCTGCCGCATCTGCATGAGCCGGAGCCGGGGCTCACCATCGGGCTCGGCTATAATGGGCGCGGCGTCGCCATGGCCACCGCCACCGGGCGCATGCTCGCCCGCCACGCCGCCGGGGGCGGGGCCGAGGCGCTCGACCTGCCCGTCACCCGCATCCGGCCGATTCTTGGCCATGCCGCCTGGCCGCTGGCGGTGAAGGCGCGGCTGAAATGGGACCGTCTGCGCGAGACCTTCGGCGGCTGAGGAAAGGCGGCCCGCCGCCTTTCCGCTCGGTTGCCTCTTCTCAGCCGCCGGTGCCGCGCAGCCGCTCGGAGCGGCGGCGCAGCAGTTCCAGCGTCAGCATCAGCAGTGCCGCGAACAGCACCAGCAGCGTCGCGGCGGCGGTGATGGTGGGCGAGATCTGCTCGCGTATGCCGGAGAACATCTGGCGCGGCAGGGTGCGCTGGTCCGGGCTGGCGAGGAACAGCGCCACCACCACCTCGTCCCAGGAGGTGACGAAGGCGAACAGCGCCCCCGACGTGACCCCCGGCGCGATCAAGGGCAGCGTCACCGTGCGGAAGGTTGTCCAGGGCGAGGCGCCGAGCGAGGCGGCGGCGCGGGTGAGCGAGCGGTCAAAGCCGGTCAGCGTCGCCGTCACGGTGATGACGACGAAGGGCGTGCCGAGAATGGCGTGGGCGAGAACGAGCCCGAGATAGGTGTTGTTCAACCCCACCGCCGCGAAGCCGAAGAACATCGCCACCGCGACGATGACCACCGGCACGATCATCGGCGAGATCAGGATCGACAGGATAAGCCCGGCGAAGGGCACATTGCCGCGCGACAGGCCAAGCGCGGCGAGTGTGCCAAGCCCGGTGGCGATGAGCGTCGAGAACACCGCGACGATGCCACTGTTCTGCAGCGCGATACGCCAGCGCTCATCGGTGAAGAAATCGATGTACCAGCGCAGGCTGAGCCCCGGCAGCGGATAGGTGAACCAGGGCTCGCTGGAGAAGGAGAGCGGCATGATCACCAGGATCGGGCCGACGAGGAACAGGAACACCAGCGTGCAGAACACGGCGAAGAAGAAATAGGTCAGTTTCTCGCGCGGGGTGGCGTAGGACGGTGCCAGCATGTCGATCAACCCAGCTTTACCTTGTCGATGCCGACCACGCGGTTGAACACCGCATAGAGCACCAGCGTGATCATCAGCAGGATGCCGCCGAGCGCCGAGGCCTGGCCCCAGTTCATCTCGCGGTTGGTGTAGAGCGCGACGAAATAGCTGACCATCTGGTCCTGCGGCCCGCCGACCAGCGCCGGGGTGATGTAGTAGCCGAGCGACAGGATGAAGGTGAGCAGGCAGCCGGCGCCGACGCCCGGCAGGGTCTGCGGCACATAGACCGAGACGAAGGCGGTGAGCGGCCCGGCGCCCAACGAGCGCGCCGCCCGCAGATGCGAGGGCGGGATCGACTTCATCACCGAATAGATCGGCAGGATGGTGAAGGGCAGCTGGATATGGGTCATCGCCAGCACCGTGCCGAAACGGTTGAAGATCAGCTGCACCCGTTCCGTGGTCAGGTGCAGCGCCAGCAGAATGTCGTTGAGCACGCCATTGCTCTGCAACAGCACGATCCACGCCGTGGTGCGCACGAGAATGGAGGTGGTGAAGGGCAGCAGCACCAGGATCATCAGCACATTGGCGTGGCGAGGCGGCAGGATCGCCAGCAGATGCGCCACGGGATAGCCGAGCACGAGCGTTGCCAGCGTCACCACGAGGCTGATGGAAAGGGTGCGGATGAAGATGTCGATGAAGATGGACTGGTCGGCGAAATTCGTCGTCACCGCCCCGCCGGCGTCCTGCCGCAGGTCGACCGAGGTGAGCAGATAATAGGGGGTGAGCGTCTGCCCCGCCCGCTTCATGATCGCCCAGAACTCGACCGAGCCCCATTCGGCGTCGCTGGCGAGGAACTTCTCCTTCCACGGCCCGCCGCCGCCGGCATCCATGAGACGACCAGCTTTGAGGAAGCGCGAGCGGGCACCCGGCACCTCATAATTGATGCGCTTGCCCACCAGCGCGGTGGTGCGGTCCTTCTGCGTCTGCACGAGATCGGTGGCGAAGGCGGCGAACACCTCTTCGCCGGGCGTCTCCCGCCCGTCCCACCCATTGAGCGCGGCAATGGTGCGCGGCATGGTCTCGCGCACCTCGGTGTTCTCCACCGCCCGCAGCAGCATCAGCCCGATCGGCAGCGCGAAGACCGCCAGCACAAACAGCAGCAGCGGGGCGACGAGCGAGAAGGAGCGCAGGCGGTTCACCCGCTCGGCGCGCCGGAGCTTGGTCTTGAGCGAGGTGCGGTCCACAGCGGGTCCGGCCTCGCCCGGAAGGGCGGCCACGGCCATGTCGAGAAATCCCCCTCGGTTGCTGCCGCGGCCTTGCCCCGGAGGGCGGCGCGGTCGGTGAGCGGCCGAGGCACCGAGAGCCCCGGCCCGCCTTCCGCCCGCCCCCAAAAGGAGCGGGCGCGTGTTCAGGACGCGCGGCGGCTAGCCGCCGGCGCGCCTGGGGTCACTGGGCGATCCAGGTGTTGAAGCGCTTCAAGAGCTCTTCCTTGTTGTCGCCCCAGAACACCGGATCGTTGGCGAGCGCGGTCTTGGCGTTCTCCGGCGCGGTCGGCAGGTCCTTCAGGATGTCGGGCGCGACCAGCGGCGTGGCGGCGAGCAGCGCCGGACCATAGGAGATGTACTTGGTCTGCGCCGCCTGCGCCTCCGGGCTGGAGGCGAACTGGACGAATTTGTAGACCGCGTCGAGGTCCTTCACGCCCTTGGGGATCGCCCACAGGTCATAGTCGAGCAGCTGGCCGTCCCAGACGATCTTGAAGTTCTTCTTGTCCACCTTGTTGGCGTTGAAGATACGGCCGTTCCAGGCGGTCGTCATCACCACTTCACCGGACGCGAGCAGCTGCGGCGGCTGGGCGCCGGCCTCCCACCACACGATGTCCTTCTTGATGGTGTCGAGCTTCTTGAAGGCGCGGTCGACGCCTTCCTTGGTCTTCAGCGTCTCATAAACCTTGTCGGCCGGCACGCCATCCGCCATCAGCGCGAATTCGAGATTGCCGAAGGGGGTCTTCTGCAGCGCGCGCTTGCCCGGCCAGGTCTTGGTGTCGAACAGGCCGGCAATGGTCTTCGGACCGTCCTTCAGCTTGTCGGCGTCATAGGCGTAGATGGTGGAATAGATGATGGTCGGGATGCCGCATTCGAAGGTGGAGCCCTTCACGAACGCCGCCTCGCCGCCGAATTTGGAATAGTCGATCGGGAGGAGGAAGCCCTCGTCGCAGCCCTGCTGCGCGGTGGCGGCGTCAACGTCGACGGCATCCCAGGTGGTGTTGCCGGATTCGACCATGGCGCGGATGCGCGCCGCCTCGCCATTATATTCTTCCTGGGTGATCTTGGTGCCGGTCTTGGCGGTGTAGGGCTTGAAATAGGCCTCGTCCTGGCTGGTCTGATAGGCGCCGCCCCAGGAGGTGATGGTGAGGCCGTCCGCCGCGAAGGCGGTGCCGCAGGTCGCCGCGAGGGCGAGCGCGGAGAGGGTCATCGTCAGCGACTTCAACTGCATGGTCATTCCCTTTGGGTCTAGGGGGCGAAGGTCTGGGGGCGGAGGTCTCAGGCCGCGTCGAGGGCGCGGCAATCCTGCGCGCGCCATGCCAGCGGGATGCGGGAGCCGACGGCGAGGACCGGGCGGTCCTCGACATTGCCGACCTTGACGACCATTTCGGCGCCGCTATCGAGCACGCAGCGCACGCGCACATGGTCGCCGAGATAGATCGTCTCGGCGATGACGGCCTCGAAATGGTTGTCGAGCGAACCACCGGGCGGGGCGATCTGCACCCGCTCGGGCCGGATGGAGAGCAGGCAGTTCTCCCCCACCCCGGCCGCCTCGGTCAGTGTGGCAGTGACGACATCGCCATTGGCGAGCACCACCGAGCACAGCGCGCCATTGGCCGCCTCGATGCGGCCGGGCAGCCGGTTGTTCTCGCCGATGAACTGGGCGACGAAGGAATTGGCGGGGTATTCATAGAGTTCGGACGGCGGCGCCACCTGCTGGATGATGCCGGCATTGAACACGGCGACGCGGTCCGACATGGTCAGCGCCTCGCTCTGGTCGTGGGTGACATAGACCACGGTGATGCCGAGCCGCTCATGCAGATGGCGGATTTCCATCTGCATGTGTTCGCGCAGCTGCTTGTCGAGCGCGCCGAGAGGCTCGTCCATCAGCACCAGCTTGGGCTCGAACACCAGCGCCCGTGCCAGCGCGACGCGCTGCTGCTGGCCGCCGGAAAGCTGACCCGGCATGCGTGCGGCGAAGCTGCCGAGATGCACCATGTCGAGCGCCTTGGCGACGCGGTCGGCGATCTCCGCCTTCGGCCGGCCCCGCACCTTCAAGGGATAGCCGACATTCTGCGCCACGCTCATGTGAGGAAAGAGCGCGTAGTTCTGGAACACCATGCCGATATTGCGCTTTTCCGGCGGCAGCGCGTCGATGCGGGCGCCGTCGAGCATGATGTCCCCGGAGGTCGGCGTCTCGAAGCCGGCGAGCATCATCAGCGTCGTCGTCTTGCCTGAGCCGGAAGGGCCCAGC
The DNA here is from genome assembly GCF_965249975.1 of Ancylobacter sp. Classification (GTDB taxonomy): domain Bacteria; phylum Pseudomonadota; class Alphaproteobacteria; order Rhizobiales; family Xanthobacteraceae; genus Ancylobacter. The sequence continues at coordinate 149,475 of NZ_CBDFNE010000015.1, forward strand.
ATGGTGAGAAACTCGCCGCGGCGAATGCGCAGGCTGAGGTCCTTCACCACAAGCGTTTCGCCGTCATAGCTCTTCTGCACGCCGGCGAACTCGACGAAACTGTCATTGGCGCTGACCGCAAGCTTCATGCTTCCTCCTCGGACGAGCCGCGCGGAACGCCCCGGAACGGCAACCTTCCATCGCCGACCCGAGCTTCCGCCTGCCCCTGCCTCCGCAAAGGTCGTGCCAAGCGGAACGGGAAGGACACCGGAGCAGGCGAAGCCGATTTCTTGCTGCGTTCTCCGTTGCTTAGCGTGACTTGGCCATGATTGACGCAGCGGCAGCCAGCTGGGGCGGCGCCCCCACGGCAGCGCGCCGCATGGCCGCCGGTGCCGGGATGGGGAAGGGGCACTCACGCGGCGGGGCAGCGCGCGAACGCTTTGATTGATGCGCAATTAGGCACGCCTCTTTTGCAGCCTTCGTGTCACGCGGCAGGCGGCGAAAGGTCGGCCTTTGAACAGCTTCCGCCCCCGCGGGCGAAGCTCCTGGCATGGAATGCCGGGGGTATGAGCGGGGCAGCGCGCATGCCCGATTCGTCATGCGGACTGAACGTAGGCGACCTTCGCCTAAGGCGGCGGCGGACCGCGATGAAGAATGAGCCTTTTCCTGCCGCAGGCGCGTTGCCCCATGGCGCGAAGGGCACCGCAGTGGCGGGCGGGCGAAACACCCTGCGCCAAAAGGCCCGCGTCCACTCTCGTCTCGCATCTCATGTATACAACGTCGCCTGATCTGCTTACCGACTTGGCGGTTCGAAACGGCCTGCCTACTATGTCGCCCTGTCGCTTCCGGGAGCCAGCCTATGCCGCGTGATCTTGCCTTCACCCTTGCCGGGCTCCGCGCTGCCTATGGGCGGGGGCTGCAACCGGAAGCGGTGATCGCGGAAGCGTTCCGCCGGCTCGACGCGCTGGGCGATCCCGGAATCTTCCTGCACGAGGCCCGCGCGCAGGCGCTGGCCGAGGCAAGGGCGCTGGGCGCGCCCGACGGGCGGCCGCTCTGGGGCATTCCCTATGCGGTGAAGGACAATATCGACGTGGCCGGCATGCCGACCACCGCCGCCTGCCCCGACTTCGCCTATGAGGCGACGGCCGACGCCTTCGTGGTGGCACGGCTGCGCGCCGCCGGCGCGATCTGCCTCGGCAAGACCAATCTCGACCAGTTCGCCACCGGGCTCGTGGGGGTCCGCACGCCCTATCCGGTGCCGCGCAACGCCATCGACCCGGCGCTGGTGCCGGGCGGCTCCTCCTCCGGCTCGGCGGTGGCGGTGGCGCAGAGTCTGGTGGCGTTCAGCCTCGGCACCGATACCGCCGGCTCCGGCCGCGTACCGGCGGCGCTGAACGATATTGTCGGGCTGAAGCCGAGCCTCGGCGCGCTGTCCTCCGCCGGCATGGTGCCGGCCTGCCGCACGCTCGACACCATCTCGGTCTTTGCCGGCAGCGTCGCCGACGCGTGGGAGGTGTTCGCGCTCACCGCCGGCTTCGATCCTGCCGATGCCTTTTCCCGCCCCCTGCCGCCGCCGCGCCTCGCATCGCTGCCAGAGGCGGTCACCGTGGCGGTGCCCGATGCGGCCAGTCTGCGCACCTTTGGCGACGAAGCGCAGGCCGCGCATTTCCACGCCACGGTCGAGCGGCTGCGCGCCCAGGGGGCGCAGGTGCGCGAGATCGATCTCTCGCCCTTCTACGCGGTGGCGGAGCTGCTCTATTCCGGCCCTTGGGTCGCCGAGCGGGTTGCAGCAGTGGGAAGCCGGCTCGTCACTGCGCCGGAAACCCTGCACGAGGTCACGCGTGCCATCCTCACCCCGGGGCTTTCTCTCTCCGCCGTCGATGCCTTCAACGGCCTATACCGGCTGCAGGAACTGCGGCGGGTCTGCGCGCAGGCGCTGGAGGGCGCGGATTTCCTCTGCGTGCCGACCATTCCCTGCTTCGTGACGCGGGATGAGATCGCCGCCGACCCGTTCGGGCCCAACAGCCGGCTCGGCACCTACACCAATTTCGTCAATCTGCTCGATCTCTGCGGCATCGCCGTGCCGACCGGGCCACGTGCCGACGGCCGGCCGGGGAGCCTTACCCTGTTGGCACGCAAGGGCGAGGACGGGCGCGCCGCTGCCCTGGCGCTTCGGGTCGAGCGCGCAGGCGCGGCGGTGACGCTCCCGACCGATGCCCACGGCCATGCGCCGGCGAGCGACGAGATCGCCCTTGCCGTCTGCGGCGCGCACATGGCCGGCCTGCCGCTCAATGGCGAACTCACCGCGCGCGGCGGCCGCCTGCTTCGCCCGGCGCGCACGGCGCCGCATTACCGGCTCTTCTCCCTGCCCGGCGGCCCGCCGGCGCGGCCGGGGCTGCTGCGCGCCACCGAAGGCGGCGCGGCGATCGCGCTGGAAGTGTGGGCGCTGCCGCGCGCCGCGGTGGGCGAGTTTCTCGCCGGAATCCCCGCCCCGCTCGTCATCGGCACGGTGGAGCTGGAAGATGGGCGCACGGTGAAGGGCTTCCTGTGCGAGCCGCACGGGCTCAAGGGCGCGCGCGACATCACCGCCAGCGGCGGCTGGCGCGCCGCGCTGGCGGAGGAATAAGCGGGGCTACCCCTTGGCCCCCTGGCCGCGGGCATAGACATCCTCATAGCGGATGATGTCGTCCTCGCCGAGATAGGTGCCGGTCTGCACCTCGATCAGCACCATCGGCACCTTGCCGGGGTTCTCCATGCGGTGGACCGCGCCCAATGGGATGTAGACCGACTGGTTCTCGGTGAGCAGCTGCGGCGTGCCGTCAATGGTGACGCGGGCGGTGCCGGAGACGACGATCCAGTGCTCGGAGCGGTGATAATGGCTCTGCAGCGACAGCGCCGCGCCGGGATGGACGACGATGCGCTTGACCTGAAAACGGTCGCCCAGCGCGAGCGTCTCGAACCAGCCCCAGGGCCGGTGATCCCTGGGGAAATGCTCGGCCTGCCGCGCGCCGCGCGCTTTCAGCGCCGTCACCGCCTGCTTCACCTCCTGCGAGCGCGAGCGGTCGGCCACCAGCACCGCGTCCGGCATGGCGACGACGAGCATGTCCTTCAGCCCGATGCCGACCAGCTCCAGCCCTTCCGCCTCGGAGCGCAGCAGCGAATCGGCGCAGTCGATGGCGGTGACAGGTCCATGGGCGACCACGTTGGCGGCATCCGCCTCGCCCTCGCGCATGACAGAGGCCCAGTCGCCGAGGTCCGACCAGTCGCCGGCGAAGGGCACCACGTCGAGATTGTCCGAGCGTTCCATGATGGCATAGTCGATGGAGATGTCTTCCGCCTTCTGCCATGGCTCCGGGGCGAGGCGGAGGAAATCGAGGTCGCTCGCCGCCTCGTCCAGCGCTTGCCGCACCGGGGCAAGCATGGCGGGGGCATGGGCCTCGAACGCCTTCAGCGCGGTCTTCACCGAGAACAGGAAGATGCCGGCGTTCCAGAGATAGTGCCCGTCCGCGAGCAGGGCGGCGGCGCGCGCCGCGTCGGGCTTCTCCACGAAGCGGCGCAGCGGCACCGGCGCAGGCGTGGCACCTTCCGGGGCATGGGCGAGTTCCAGCCAGCCATAGCCGGTTTCCGGCCGGGTCGGGCGGATGCCGAAAGTGACGATGCGCCCCGCTTGCGCCGCCGGCAGGCCGGCGCGCACCGCCTCGGAAAAGGCGGCGCTGTCCGGCACCACCTGGTCGGACGGCATGACGAGGAGCAGTGCCTGCGGGTCGCGTGCGGCGAGATACTGCACGGCGGCGAGAATGGCCGGTGCGGTGTTGCGCGCGCTCGGCTCGATCAGCACGGCACCGGCCGGAATGCCGGCCTCGGCCAGCTGTTCGGTGACGATGAAGCGGAAATCGGCATTGGTAACGATGACCGGCGGGCGCACATCCGGCCCGGAAAGGCGCCGGGCGGCGGCCTGAAACAGGGTCTCGCCTTCGCCAAGGGTGACGAACTGCTTGGGAAAACTCTTGCGCGACAGCGGCCACAGGCGCGTGCCGGAGCCGCCGCAGAGAAGAACGGGATAGAGATGAGCCATGGAGCCTTGGATGTCGCAGTGCGCCCTGTGGGCGCGGTGGGCCGTGCCGAGGCGCGAAGTGTGGGCGGGGCACGGCGGAAAGGCAAGGCGGCGCAAGCGCCTTGATCTCTTCTCCCAGAATCCGTATCGCCGCGCGGACGCGCTCCGCTCTCCGCGCCCGTGCTCAGGAAAGGCCCGGCCATGCTCACCTGCTTCAAGGCATACGACATTCGCGGCCGGCTCGGGGAGGAACTGAACGAGGCCATCGCCCGCCGCATCGGCCGCGCCTTCGCCGAGGGGCTCGGGGCGAAGCGGGTGGTGATCGGGCGCGACTGCCGCGCCTCTTCAGAAGCGCTAGCGGCCGCGTGCATCGAAGGATTGGTGGCTGGCGGCGTCGAGGTGCTCGATCTCGGCCTGTGCGGCACCGAGGAGATGTACGCCGCCGTGACCGATCTCAATGCCGATGGCGGCATCGAGGTGACGGCCTCGCACAACCCGATGGACTATAACGGCATGAAGCTGGTGCGCGCCGGCTCCGCCCCGCTCGACACCGCGACGGGGCTGGCGGCGATCCAGGCGCTGGCAGAGGGACCCGACCTGCCGGACCTGCCGGGTGGTCGGGTGGTCTCGGCGGAAGGCGCCCGCGCGGCCTATGTCGCGCGCGTGCTCTCCTTTGTCGACACGCGCGCGCTGCGCCCGCTCACCCTTCTCGTCAATGCCGGCAATGGCGCGGCGGGGCCGACCTTCGACGCCTTGGCGGACGCTCTTGAGGCGCGCGGGGCGCCGCTTCGCTTCATCCGCCTGCACCATGAGCCCGACGGGCGCTTTCCCAATGGCATTCCCAACCCGCTGCTCACCGAGAACCAGCCGGTGACCTCGGAGGCGGTGCTCGCCGCCGGGGCCGATATGGGGGTCGCCTGGGACGGGGATTTCGACCGCTGCTTCCTGTTCGACGAGACCGGCCGCTTCATCCCCGGCGAGTATATCGTCGGCCTGCTGGCGCAGGTGTTTCTCGCCAAGGAAGCGGGCGCCACCATCGTCCACGACCCACGCGTGATCTGGAACACGCAGGACCAGGTGGCCCGCGCCGGAGGGCGGGCGGTGCAGGCGCGCACCGGCCACGCCTTCCTCAAACAGGCGCTGCGCGACACCGGCGCCGTCTATGGCGGGGAAATGTCGGCGCATCACTATTTCCGCGACTTCATGTGCTGCGATTCCGGCATGATTCCCTGGCTGCTGGTCGCCGAGCTGATGGGGCGCAGCGGGCAAAAGCTGAGCGACCTCGTCTCGGCGCGCATGGCCGCCTTTCCCTCCTCCGGCGAGATCAATTTCCGCCTCGCTGATCCCGCCGGCGCGGTGGCGCGGGTGGAAGCGGCCTTCGCCGGGCAGAACCCGGCGCGTGACGAGACCGACGGTCTCTCGCTCGATTTCGGCGGCTGGCGGCTCAATCTTCGCCGTTCCAATACCGAGCCGCTGCTGCGGCTGAATGTGGAGGCCAAGGGCGATCCGGAGAAGGTGACGCGGCGGGTGGCCGAGATCACCGCCCTGATCGACGGCGGCTGACGCTCACCCCGGCGGCAGGGCAGCCACCACCTTGTCCGGCCAGGGATTGCGCCCCTCGCGCAGGAAGGCGAGCGTATCGCGCCAGAAGCCTTCGGCATGGCTGTCATGGAACAGGCTGAAATGACCGATCGCCTCCCTTCCGTAATCGGCGGGGGCAAGGCGCACCAGAGTGCGGCTTGCGCCGGTGTAGTAGCCGAGCGTGCGGGAGAGCGCCGGGACGGTGCCGAGCGGATCGTCGCTCATGGCCACGGCGAGGATATCGGCGCGCACCGCCGCCATGCGGGCCCGCACCGCCGCGCGCGCGGGCCCGGGATGGCTGGTCTCGAAACGCGGCCCGCGAAAGCTCCATTCATGGGCGACGCCGGCCGGCAAATCCTCCAGCCAGCCCAGCCGCTTGCCGGGAAAATAGCCGCACAGGGCGGTGAGCGCCGGCATGGCGACGTGCCATTTCAGGAACAGGCTGGCGCGCTGGCGCAGCGCGTAATCGCCCCACCACGCATATTGCGCCCCCATGGTGAGCAGCCGCGCGATCCGCGCGCCATTTTCGGCCAGACCGGGCAGGAATCCGCCGATGGAATGGCCGACGACCATGAGCGGCGCCGCCGTGCGCGCCGCCAGAAAGCCCAGCGCCGCATCGACATCACGCTCGCCCCAGTCCCGCCAGCGATAGCGGCAGCCGCGCAGCCGGGTCGGCCGCGAGAGGCCGATGCCGCGATAGTCGAAGGTGAGAACCTCGAAGCCATGGCCGGCGAGGAAGCGGGCATAGCGGTGATAATAACGCGCGGCCACCCCGGTGGCGGGGTTGATGACCACCGCGCCGTGGGCGGGGCCAGGCGCCGCCGCCCAGATGAGCCCGCCGAGTGAAACCCCATCCTGGCAGGGGATCGCCACCGCCTGCGGCGCGCCAAAGCCCATGCTGTCGTCTCCCGTCACCCCCTCGATATCGGGTCGACGGTCAGTTGCCGCTCCCACATTTTGGCAGACTATAGCGGCCCGAGGCGGGCCAAAGGCAAGCGTGTGACGCGCGCGGCGGGAGACTGAACAAGCGTTCGGCCCGGTCAGGGACCGGGCCGACGGCATAAGCAGCGTTGCGGCGCGCTCAGTTGGCGGCGCGCAAATTGGCTTCCACCTGCTCGCGGATCGCGGCGGCGCCGTTGCGGGCGGCGAAGCTCTCGGTCATGTTGCGGCCTTCGACCACCGTCTGGGCGGAAGTGGCCGGACGGGTCGCCGCCGCTTCCGCCGAGACGGCGCCGAGCACGAGCGTGGTGGACAGGACAGCGAGGGTGAGGAACTTGGTCATGGCGGTTCTCCTGATTTCCGGCCCGCTCCATGCGGTGCCGATGACCAGGAAAGGGTAGGCCCGCGCGAGGGCGGCCTCTATCACGCCTGCGCTTAGCCGGATCACCATTGCATGTGGCCGACCCCATCCCTTGGGATGATCTTCCCCATCCTCAGCGCCACAGCCGCGCCAGCGAACGCCTCACCTCGCGCACGCGGCGGCGCAGCGCGGTCTTGAGCCGGTCGAGCCGCAGCGCCGCCACCACGCGATCGCGAAGGGTGGTAAGCGTCACGATCACCCACGCCATCCACGGCACGGTCATCAGCTTCGAGCGGCCGGCGGAATAGATGCGCTCGATGATGACGAAGCTGATGAGATAGGCGAGCAGGAAGAGTACGCTTCCCGCCTTCGGCCAGCCATCGGCGATCCAGACCAGCGCAACGAGTTTCAGCGGTTCGATGGTGACATAGGCAACGACCAGCAGCACCAGGATCGTCGTCACCGAGCGCGCCGCGATCCAGTGCTCGAAGGTGCGCATGATCCTGAGCGCGGCGAGGCGGGCGATGAGCGGCCGGTAGAGCGGGCGCACCAGCTCGTCGAGCAGGATCAGCGGCGTGCAGAGAAGGCGGAACAGAATACCGAGGGCCCGCAACAGCGGCGGGGTGCGGCGCGCAGCGCTGTCACGGGCACTGCGGCGGGGCGGTGGGGAAGACGGCGCGGCGGGCGGGACGGGGGGCACCATTCCCTCCATATCGGCGCCCCGCAGGGCGATGGCTAGAGCTTTTGCCGACCTCGGGCGGGGCGGAGGCGCTAGAGGTCGAGCAGAAAGCGCTGGCGCGCCCGTCCGCGCAGCTGGAAGCCGATGCCCTTGGCGCGCATTTCGGTAATGATGTCGGCCGTGTGGCCTTCCGCGCCGACGATGTTCAGCAAGCTCTCGATCTCATGCAGCTGGTACTGCAGGCGAAACAGAAGATCGCGCTTGATCAGCGGCGCCCGAAGGAAGCGGCGGTAGAGAAACCCACCAGTGTGAATCTGCGAACGGACGACGACCGCGTCCGTCAGCTGGCGCAGCACCCTTTCCTGACGCGTCCTCGGACCTTCCTGAGCCGGACGCAGGTCGATCGGCAGATGGCCGAAGAGATCCTGCAGACCCATGGAATCAATGCCGGCCAGTGCCTCGCGCAGCTTGGCCGGTGTGAACAGAACCTCGGTGGAGCGGGCTAGGCGGAGCATGCGGCGCGAGCTGCCGACCTCGCCCTTGCTGATGGCCCAGGGCCGGGCATTCACCGGAAGATAGTCGCGCCAGAACTGCTGAAACGCCGGCTTCTCCAGCATGTAACGCGAGATCGAGTAGCAGAAGGACTGGAAATGGTGATGATACTCCCAGTTCTCATACGTCGCACAGACATCGCAGGGGGAGGTGGCGAGTCTGTGCACCATCTCGGCCAGACCGGTGCGGAAGTAATAGACACTGTCGTTCATCAGCAGCAGCCGCTCCGGCTCCCGCCCGGCAAATGACAGGATGGCGTCGCGGTAGCCGCCCATGTCGCGGCCGGAATTGTCCCGCAGCATGATCCGGTCGGCGAAGGGCCGCAGCTCGGCCAATCGCGCCTCGCTGAGCGGGTGATTGACCACCAGGGTCACATTGATCCCCGCCTCGGCCAGCGCTTCCAGCGCGTTGGTCACATACCAGGCGGTTGCCTGCGGCTGCCAGATGAGGAAAACAGCATGGACATGGCCGGGATGATGCCGCTCGCCGGGCACAATGACCGGTGTGGATTCGAGACCAAGCCTGCGGGCGAGGCGGGCGCGCAGGATCGGCATCCGGTATTCAGCCAGGTACACATAGGTCTTGCCAAACCGGATTTTCATGAATCTTCCGTCTTGGTGCTCACGCCAGCGTCCTTCACCCAGGATAGGCCAGCGGACAGAGGGCTTGGCAAGCCTATTGGGCCGAAGAATGTCCGCCTCTCTTGCGCACTACGCTCTTACCGTCAAGAAGCCACGCGGTCGCTGCGCACACTCATCCGCCGATTGTGCCGGCGTGCGGCGCGCCAACCTCACCGTCCCGTAGTCGCCTGCTCCGCCTCAAGGCAGGTGAGGCTCGTCGTGGGAAACACCTCTTCAGGCGTGGCGCACAGGCCGCTTCGCCCCAGCCACCGGCCGAGCGCCGGCTCGGCGGTAAGCACCGCGAAGGGCACGGCGGCGAGCAGGGCGACGAGCACGGGCAGCGCCCAGGGCAGCGCACCCGGCGCGAAGCCCGCGAGCAGTGCGGCCAGCGACGCACCGAACAGGAATTGCGGCCACAGGCCGGCAAGGGCGGTGCGCCAGGACAGGCGCTCGGCATCGCGCGCCTGCGCCTCCCAGGTCACGGTGCGGCCGAAGGCGAGGCCGATCATGAACAGCGCGATACGGAAGGCCACGACCGGCCCCAGCAGCACGGAAAAGACGAACTCCGCCAGCGCGCCCCCCGCCAGCCGGGCGGTGCCACCATAGCGCGCACGCTCGCCGGCCCGCAGCAGCACGTCGAGCAGACCCGCGACCTTCGGCGCGAGGCTCATCGCGAACATGGTGGCGAACAGGGTGAGCCCCAGCGCGGCGGGAAAGGGCGCGTCCGCCCGCTCGGTGTCGAAAACTTTAAGCGCGGCGAGGGCGACGAAGGCCATCCAGGCGAAGGCGCCGAGATACATCAGGATCGCCCAGGCGATCTGGAACCGGCTCATCGGCCGGAGGCCGGGCAAGGCCAGCAGGCGCCAATACTGCATGTTGCCCTGGCACCAGCGCAGATCGCGCCGGGTGAATTCGGTGAGGTGCGGCGGGTTTTCCTCGAAACTGTCCATTTCCTCCGGCAGCACCCTCACCTCATAACCGGCGCGGCGCATGAGCACCGCCTCGATCTGGTCGTGCGAGAGCACATGGCCGGCGAGCGGCCCCTTGCCCGGCAGGACGGGGAGCTGGCAATACGCCTTGAACGGGGCGATGCGGATGACGGCGTTGTGCCCCCAATAGGGCCCGCAATCGCCCGCCCACCAGGATGCACCCATGGTGTAGGAGCGCATGCCGTGGCGCATGCCGAACTGGAAGATGCGGGCGAAGGGCGAGCGGGAGGGCAGGCCGACGACGAGGCTCTGCAGGATGCCGAGGCGCGGATGCGCCTGCATGATGCGCACGAGGCGCAGCGTTGCCTCGGCGCCGAGGAAGCTGTCGGCGTCCAGCACCAGCATGAAGTCGTGCGCGTCGCCCCAGCGTTCGAGAAAGTCCCGTATGTTGCCAGCCTTGAAGCCTTCATTGCTGGTGCGGCGGCGGTAGTGCAGCGCAGCCCCTTCGCCGCGTTCCACCTGCCAGGTGGCGAACAGCGCTTCCTCCTGCGCCGCGATCTCCGGCCGGGTGGTGTCCGACAACACGAACCAGGCGAAGGCCTCGCCTGCACCGCTGGCGACGAGCGCGCGCTCCATGGCGCGCAGCCGCGCGAAAGCCCGGGCGGGATCCTCGTTGCGCAGCGTCATGACCATGGCGACGCGGGCGGTGATCGGCGCCTCCTCCGCCGCCCGCGTGGCATAGGGATAGACCGAGCGGCGCGCGTCGCCGGGCCCGTGCAGGAGCCACAGGCCGATGAGGGCGTTCCAGAAGCCGAGAATGGTCCAGGGCGTGGAGAGGCAGAAGGCCGCCAGCAGCAGCCCATCCAGCAGGGTGAACCCGCCATGGGCGAGGAGATGGGCGAACAGCGCCACGAGGGCGGCATAGGTCGCCGCGATGAGGGTGAAGACAACCACGCGGCGCTGGGTGAGTTGCCGGGCGGACTGCACGCCGGTGGGGGTGCGGCGCTCGGCGCGGCCTGCGGAAATGAAGCGTCCTTCGGCGAGATTCTCGTCCAGACTCATGCGATCCTCGGCTCGGCGCGGGCGCGCGGCCACCATGGCCGCACCCGGGGCTTGTACGCGCCCCGTCGTGGGCGGTTCACGTGCATGTGGGATCTAACCGCACCGTGATGCTGTTATGCACGCGAATAAGGGCAGGGGGTGACGGTTGATGGGCGGCACGGCGGAGATGGCCACACAGCTCTGGTGCGTGGCGCCGGGGCGGTACGAACTGCGCCACGCACCGCTGCCCCCGCCGGTCGAGGACGGGCTTCTCATTCGCAGCCTTGTCTCGGCGGTGAGCCGGGGCACCGAGCGACTGGTGCTGGAAGGCGCTGTGCCGCCAAGCGAACATGAGCGCATGCGCGGCCCGTTCCAGAACGGGGATTTCCCGTTTCCGGTGCAGTATGGCTATCAGAGCGTCGGCGTGGTCGAGGCCGGACCGGCGGCATGGCGCGGCCGCATCGTCTTCGCGCTTTTCCCCCATCAGGACCGCTACCGCCTGCCCGTGACGGCGGCGATGGAGGTGCCCGAGGGCCTGCCGCCGGAGCGCGCCGCGCTCGCCGCCAATATGGAGACGGCGCTGAATGCGCTGTGGGATTCCGGCGCCGGGCCAGGAGACCGGATCACCATTGTCGGCGGCGGTGTCGTCGGCCTGCTGGTGACCGCGCTCGCCGCGCGCTTGCCCGGCGCCGAGGTGACTCTGGTGGATGTGAACCCGGCCCGGGCCGACATGGCGCGCGCGCTCGGCGCCGCTTTCGCCCTGCCCGACGCCGTTACCGACGAGGCCGATGTCGTGTTCCATACCAGCGCCACCGCCAGCGGCCTCGCCACCGCTCTGGCGGCGGCGGCGTTCGAGGCGAAGGTGGTGGAGGTGAGCTGGTATGGCGGCCACGCGCCCGCCGTGCCGCTGGGCGAGGCTTTCCACAGCCGGCGCCTGCAACTGATCGGCTCGCAGGTGGGTTCCGTATCTGCGTCACGGCGGCCGCGCTGGCCGCATGCGCGCCGGCTGGCCAAGGCGCTCACCCTGCTCGACGACGCGCGGCTCGACCCGCTGGTCACGCATGTCGTCGCTTTCGATACGGCGCCGCAACGGCTGCCGCCACTTCTGACCGGGGGCGAGGACGCGCTGGCGATCCTGCTCGATTACCGATGAGGGATGCCATGTACAGTGTCGAAGTCCGCGATCGCATCATGATCGCCCATTCCCTGCCCGACCCGTTCTTCGGCCCGGCGCAGGGCCTGCACGGCGCGACCTTCGTGGTCGATGTCGCCTTCTTCCGCGAGACGCTGACGGCGCAGAATGTCGTCGTCGACATCGGCGCCGCGCTCGACGTGCTGAAAAAGACGCTGGCGCCGCTCGCCTACCAGAATCTCGATACGCTGCCGCAATTCGCCGGCATCCTCACCACCACGGAATATCTCGCCCGGCATATCTTCGATGCCATGGCGGCGGCGGCCAAGGCCGGCGCGCTGGGGGCGGACGGGCAGGGGCTGACCAAGATTCGCGTGACCCTGCATGAGACCGACCTTGCGCGCGCCAGCTTCGAATCCGGCCTCGGCTGAGGCGCGGGCGTGAACGACTTCGCCTTTGCCATACCCGGCGACCTCGACCTGCCGACCGGCGGCTATGCCTATGACCGCCGGGTGATCGCCGAAGCGCCGCGCGCCGGCGGAACGCTGACCCATGTCGCGCTACCCCGGGGTTTTCCCTTCCCCTCGCTGGCGGAGCTGGAGGCCAGCGCCGCCCTGCTGCGCGCGTTGCCACCGGGCCAACCCGTGCTGATCGACGGTCTCGCCCTCGGCGCCCTGCCGGCATCGCTCTTGCGCGGGCTTGAACGGCCGGTGGCGGCACTGGTGCATCATCCGCTGGCGCTGGAAGCCGGGCTGAGCGACCACCAGCGGGCGCAGCTTCACGCCAGTGAAAAGGCGGCGCTGGCAGAGGCAGCGGCGGTGATCACCACCAGCCCCGCCACGGCGCGCGACCTGATGCGCGATTACGGCGTGCCGGAAAGCCGGCTGCACGTTGCCGTGCCGGGAACAGACCCCGCCCCGCGCGCCATCGGCACGGCCCGGCCGCTGCGGCTGCTCGCCGTCGGCTCGGTGATCCCGCGCAAGGCGCATGGGCTGCTGGTGGAGGCGCTGGCGGAGCTGGCGGAGCTGGACTGGCAGTGCCACATCGTCGGCGCCACCGACCGCGACCCCGCCGAGGCCGCACGGGTGGCGGCGCTCATCGCCGCCCATGGGCTCGGCGCCCGTGTCCGGCTGACGGGCGCGCTGTCGACCGAGGCGCTGGCCGGCGAATTCGACGCCGCCGACCTTTTCGTCACCGCCTCGCTGTTCGAAGGCTATGGTATGGGGCTGACCGAGGCGCTGGCGCGCGGCTTGCCCATCCTTGCCACCCGCGCCGGGGCCATTCCTGATACTGTGCCGGCGGAGGCCGCTCTGCTGGTGGAGCCCGGCGATGCGCGGAGCCTGCGCGACGGGCTGCGTGTTCTGCTCGAGGATACCCCCCGGCGCAGGCAGCTCGCCGATGCGGCGTGGCGCCACGCCCAAACCCTGCCCAGCTGGACCGAGACCGCCGCGGCGCTGCTCGCCGCGCTGAAGGAGATGCCCCGATGAGCGGCTTCGCTGCCGACTGGCTCGCTTTGCGCGAGAAGGTGGACCACGCCTCCCGCAATCCCACGCTCGCCGCGCGGGTGCGGGCGCATTTCGCCGGGCGTGACGCGCTCACCATTGTCGATCTCGGCTGCGGCACTGGCTCCAATCTGCGCGGCCTCGCCCCCGATCTGCCGCCCCGCCAGCACTGGCACCTGATCGACGGCGACGCGGCGCTGCTGCAGCGGGCGCGTGAAACCCTCGCCGACTGGGCGGAAGAGGCGCAAGCCGACGGCGAGCGGCTGCGGCTGCGGCGCGACGGGCGGGAAATCGTGGTGAGCTTCGAACGCGCCGACCTCACCCGCCGCGAGCTCGACTTCAGCGCAGTAGGTGCGGAGCTTGTGACCGCCGCCGCGCTGCTCGATCTCGTGTCGGAGAGCTGGCTGGAGCGCCTCGTCGCGGCGCTGGCGGCGGTCAAGCTGCCGCTTTATGCCGTGCTGAATTACGATGGCGAGGCGGAATGGCAGCCCGCCGACCCGCTGGACGGGCGGGTGATCGCCGCCTTCAACCGCCATCAGCGCGGCGACAAGGGGTTCGGGCCGGCGCTCGGCCCGGCCTCAAGCGAGGCTTTGGCGCAACTGCTGCGCCAGCACGGCTACCGCTATGGCTCGCTCACCAGCCCCTGGGTGCTCGGTCCCAGTGAGGCCGAACTCATCCGCGCGCTGACCGATGGCTTTGCCCAGGCGGCGGGCGAGATCGAGCCTGAACGGCAACCCGCCTTCGCCGCCTGGGCGAAGGCGCAGGCGGGGGCGCAGAAGGTGCGGATCGGCCATCGCGACGTGTTCGGCCATCTCTAGGTCATTTCACTGTTTCATGGAAACGGTGAAATGATCTAATTCTTTGTTTTGTCGCGTTTTCTTCACGCGAACCGGAATCCACTTCGCTCGAAAACGCTCCGACGGCGCGGCGCCGCTCAGAAGGGCGGCCACATCCGCGCCATCACCCCGTCGCGCTTGAGGAAGCGGTGGTAGAGCGCGGCGGCGATGTGCGCGAGCGCCAACACGCCCAGAAGCTGCGCCAGCAGGCCGTGCAGGCCGAGAATACGCTTGGCCAGCGCCTCGTCGGGCCCGATGAGCGCCGGCAGGTCGAAAAGGCCGAAGACGTTCAGCGCGGGATAGGCCGACACGCCCGCCCAGCCGAGCAGCGGCACGACGAGCAACAGCAGATAGAGCGCGGCATGCACGGCGGCGGAGGCGAGCCGCTCGAACGGAGTCAGCGGCGCCACCCGTGCCGGCTCCCCCCGGCGCAGCCGCACCAGCACCCGCAGCACCACCAGCCACAGGACGAGGAAGCCGACGAATTTGTGCAGGCTGTAAAGCGAGCCGGTCAGCGCATCGAAGCCGGTCGCTTCCCCGCGCGCCACCATATAGAGCCCGAGCGGGATGAGGCCGATCACCAGAACGCCGATCACCCAGTGCAAAGCGCGGGCGGTGGGGCCGTAGCGAAAGCGCGCCTCAGGCAGGTTCCGATCCGAAGCCGACATACGTCCCTCCCTCGCCGGTTCCGCGCAGATCACAGTCGCAGAGAATATTGCCGTCGTCGAGAAGATAGGTATCGACGCGCGGGCGCAGCGCCCCTTCCAGACCGTCAATGGGCCGCAACGCCAGGCCCGGCCGGCCGGAGCCGAGAATGATCGGCGCCACGCACACATGCAGCCGGTCGACCACCCCGGCATCGATGAAGCGCGAGACGGTCGAGGCCCCGCCCTCGACCAGAATGGTGCGATGGCCACGCGCCGCCAGCGCGGCGATGAGCTTAGCCGGCTTGAAAATGTCGGGCTCGTCCGGCGGGCCGATGCGCTCGACCGCCTCCGGCCAGCCGGCGTCATTATGGGTGAACACGATTCTGTGACAGCCGTCCGGGGCGAGCCATTTGGCGTCGCGCGGCGAGCGGCCGCTGCGGTCGATCACCGCCCGCGCCGGGCTGCGGCCGGGCACGCGGCGGGTGGTGAGGCGGGGGTTGTCGGCCACCACCGTGCCGACCCCGACCACCACCACATCGACAAGCGCGCGCAGTCGGTGAAGATGGTCGAGGCCACTCAGGCCGTTGATATCGCGTGATTTTCCTGTCGGCGTTGCGATCCGTCCGTCCAGCGACTGGCCGAGCTGGGCGATGACATAGGGCGCGGCGCGCGGCCGCAGCAGCGGTTCATAAAGTGCCGCCAGCGGGTCGATCGGTGTTTCGCGACGATTCACGCAAGGCCCCCCGCTTTGTGCATCTCGATCCTCTGAACGATCAAGGGCCGCCGGCGTTGCTGGTCCGTTGGCGCCCTATATCCGTAGCTACTACGTGCAAGACACGGAAATGGTGCAGCGGGAGAGATTTCAATGAGCAGCAGCGCGACGACCGCCGGCACGATTGCGAGCCTCTTCGGCGACGCCACCCTGACAGAGGCGGAGCGCGCCATCGCCGAAATGCGCGCCGGGCGGCCCGTCATCCTCGCCGAAGGCGGCCGGCTCTTCCTGGCGGCGAGCGCCGAATTCGCCGATGCAGAGCGGCTCGCGGCGCTGGACGCGCTTGTGGGCGGCGCGCTGCAACTGGTGCTCACCCCCGCCCGGCTACGGGCGCTGGGCCGGCCGGACGAAGCGCGGCCCATGGCGCTGCCGGTCTCGGAACTGGGGTCCGCGCGGGTGCGGGCCTTGAGCGCGCAGGATCTGGCTGGCGCCAAGGGGGAGGCGCTCGGCGCCGAACTTGTCGAGGCGCACGCGGCCGGTGCGGCGGCGCTGCATCTTGCCACCCTCGCTTTGATGTTGCCCGCCGTGCTCGTCGGCCCGCTCGCCCCGGCGGCGTTGACCCTGCCGGCGCTGACCGTGCGTGCCGAGGCGATCACCCGCTATGGCGAGGACCGGGCGACGCGGGTGGAGATCGTCTCCCGCGCCCCGGTGCCGCTGCTTACCGCGCGCAATTGCGAATTCGTCGTGTTCCGCGGCGGCGAGGGCATGCGCGAGCAGGTGGCGGTGGTGGTCGGCACGCCGGACCCGGCGCGGCCGGTGCTGGTGCGGCTGCATTCCGCCTGCCTCACCGGCGACCTCTTCGGCTCGCTGCGCTGCGACTGCGGGGACCAGCTGCGCACCACCGTCGCTACCATGGCGCAGGCGGGCGGCGGCGTGCTGCTCTATCTCGACCAGGAAGGGCGCGGCAACGGCATCTCCAACAAGATGCGCGCCTACCGGCTGCAGAGCGACGGGCTCGACACCTATGAGGCGGACGAGACGCTCGGCTTCGGCCTCGACGCCCGCCGGTTCGACTTTGCCGCCGCCATGCTGCGCCAGCTCGGCTATGAGCATGTGGTGCTGATGACCAACAACCCCGAGAAGATCGCGGCGCTGAGCCGTGCCGGACTGCAGGTCTCGGGCGTCGAGCGGCTCTATGGGCGGCGCGGTGCGGACAATATCCGCTACCTCGCCGCCAAGCGCGACCGCGCCGGGCATTTCCTCGATCTCGAGGCGCTCGACCATCACGCCCCCGCCTCCTGCGGCTAAGGCCGCACCCGGTTCCCCAAGGCCTTCGGCCCCGAAGGCCTCCCCTCGACCCCGGCACCTGCGCCGGGGTCTTTTTTTGCGCGCGGAGTCGGGAATATGTCGAATGCAATATGGCGACATTAAATTGTTGACACTTTGAACGAGAGGCGTAGGCTCTGCTCATGACCTCTTCCGCCGCCCATGATGTCAGCTTCCTGCGCCTCACCTCGCTGCCCATGCTGCTGGAGCGCGAGATCGAGAGCATGATCCTCGATGGTCGGCTGAGCGAGGGCGGACGGATCAACGAGAACCAGCTCGCCGCCACCTTCGGCGTCAGCCGCGGCCCGGTGCGCGAGGCGCTGCGCTCGCTGGAGGCGCTGGGCCTCGTCGAATTGCTGCCCAATCGCGGCGTGTTCATCCGCAGCCTCGACATCACCCAGGTGGTCGAGATGTATGGCGTGCGCGCCGCGCTGTTCGGCTATGCCGCGCAACTTCTCGCCGCGCGCGCCGAGCCGGAAGTGATCGCCCGGCTGCGCGGCATGCTGAATGAGATGGCCGACGCCGCGCAGGCGCATGATTTCGACCGCTACTACCCGCTCAACTTCGCCTTTCACGATTTCATCGTCGAGCGCGCCGGCAATGGCGTGCTCACCGCGCAGTATCGCGGGCTGGTGAAGCAGCTGCGGCTCTACCGCGCCGGCAATCTGATGACCGGCAACACGCTGGAGCTTTCCAACGAGGAACATGCGCGCATCGTCGCGGCCATTGAGGGCCGTGACGCCGCCAGCGCCTACCAGACGAGCTTCGACCATGTCGAGCGCGGCAAGGAGCGGCTTCTCGCCCGCTCCGTCCCCGCCGGCCTGGCCGAGGAACAAAGCGCCTGACCTGAAGCGTTCAAGGAGAGGCGCCCGGCCAAGGGCGCCCGACATCCGGCGACGCACGCCCGCGCCAAGGGGCGCGTGCCGCCGCAACCGTCACATCATCATCGGGAGATCGCCCGGCAGAGGCGGCCCCGCACTCCTGGGAGGAAGTCCATGCGAAAGACCCTGACCGGCTTTCTGAGCGCCGTGCTGGCCGTGGGGCTCGGTACGTTCAGCCTCAAGGCCGAACCCCTCGCCTATCCGCACAAGGTCGTCACCCTCGTCACCCATTCGAGCCCCGGCGGCGGCAGCGACGTGTTCCTGCGCGAATTGTCGAAATATCTCGGCAAGTATATCGGCGCCACCTTCATCGTCGAGAACGTGCAGGGCGGCAGCGGCGCCAAGGCGGTGGCGCGCGTCGCCGCCGCGCCGGCCGATGGCAGCGTGTTCTACGCCACCACGCCGACCTATATCTACACCTCGCTGCTCTCCAAGCCCTCCGCGACCTATAAGGACCTGGAGCCTCTGGTGAATCTGTTCGCCGACAGCGAGGTGATCTACACCCGCGCCGACGGGCCGTTCAAAACGCTGCAGGACGTGATCGACAAGGCCAAGAAGGAGCGCGGCCGCTGGGGCGCCGCCAACCCGGCCTCGCTGGAGCGCCAGGCCGCCGAGCAGCTCAAGCGCGCCGCCGGCGTGAACGCCGCCATCGTCACCCATGAGGGGGGCGGCGACATGATGCTGAACGTGCTCAACGGCACGCTCGACATCGGCATCGGCGAAATCCAGGAACTGCGTTCGCAGATCGACGCCGGGAAGATCCGCCTGCTCGCCACCTTCAACCCCGCGCGCATTCCGGAAAAGCCCGACGTGCCGACGGTGAAGGAAAGCGGCTTCGACGTGACGCTGGTGAAGTTCCGCGGCCTTGCCGGCCCCAAGGGCCTGCCGGACAATGTCACCAAGGTGTGGGACGAGGCGATCAAGAACGTGCTCGCCGACCCCGAGTACAAGGCGCGCTACACCGAAGAAGTTCTGGTGCCGAACTATATCCCGCACGCGCAGTACCAGGCGTTCATCACCAATTTCGCCGACACGACCGAGGCGTTCCTGAAGGAAACCGGCGCGGTGAAGTAGCCGCCGAGGCGACGCCGGCAGCCCCCGCCGGCGTCGCCGCTTGCCGCAATGCCCGCCCTGCGCGCCCCCACCCGGGCCGGGGCCGGCGGCACCTTCCGCCCTCCGAGGAACGGATCATGAGACAGGATTATCTCAGCGGCGGCGTGCTTCTCGCCCTCGCCGCGGCCTATTACGCCGCCACTGGCACCATCGCCGAGAGCACGCTGTCGGACGAGATCGGCGCCACCGGCCTGCCCCGGCTGCTGGCAATGCTGCTCGCCTTCATCGGGCTGGCGCTGCTGGTGCGCACCGCCCTCGCCGACCTTGCCGCCCGCCGCACGCGCGTGCCCCCGCTCGCGGCCGAGGAAGAGGAAGGTGCCTCGCTGCCGCGCGCCGTCGGCCTGCTGCTGATCGGCGGGGCCTATGTGCTGCTGCTGCCGTTCCTCGGCTATTTCCTTTCCGTCGCGATGCTGATCGGCGCGGTGGCCTTCTATGAGGGCGCCGCCCGCAGCTGGGTGCTGCCGACGGCCGCGCTGGGCGGGGCGACGCTGTACTGGGCGATCTTCGTCAAGCTGCTGGGGGTGCACCAGCCCGCCGGCTCCCTCTTTCAGGGATGGCTGTCGTGACCACCTTCTGGGATATCCTGCATCTTCTCACCGCCACACCGCTGGTGCTGGTCGCCATACTCGGGCTGACCTGGGGCATTCTCGGCGGCGCGCTGCCGGGCATTTCCGCCTCGATCACCATGGCGCTCGTGCTGCCCTTCACCTACACGATGGACCCGGCGATGGCGATCGCGCTGCTCGCCTGCGTCTATATCGGGGCGGAATATGGCGGCTCGATCCCGGCGATCCTGATCCGCACCCCCGGCACCAATTCCTCCGCCGCCACGGTCATCGATGGCTATGAGATGAACCGCCAGGGGCGGGCCGGCGAAGCGCTTGGCATCTCGCTGATGTCGGGCGTCGTCGGCAGCCTGTTCGGCCTCGCCATGCTGGCGCTGCTGACCGAGCCGCTGTCCTGGCTGGCGCTGGCCTTCCGCCCCACCTCCTATTTCGCGCTCGGCATTCTCGGCCTCAGCGTCATCGCCTCGATGAGCGGGGAATCGCTGCTCAAGGGCCTCGCCTCGGCGGTGATCGGGCTGATGATCGCCACCGTCGGCACCGACCCGATTTCCGGCGTCACCCGCTTCACCTTCGATGTGGCGGACCTCTTGAGCGGCGTCGAACCCGTGGTGGTGATGGTCGGGCTGTTCGCGCTGACTGAATTGATGAGCCAGTCCGGCTCCACCTCGGTCACCCAGCTCGGCAATTCGATCCGCATCCGGCTGCCTAGCTGGGACATGATGGCCCGGCTGCGCCGTTCGCAGATCATCGGCTGCATTCTCGGCCTGTTCGAGGGACTGACGCCGGGCGGAGGAGGCTCGGTCGCCGCGTTCATGTCCTATAATGAGGCGCGGCGCTGGTCGAAGACGCCGGAGAAGTTCGGCAAGGGCTCGGAAGAGGGCATCGCCGCGCCGGAGGCCGCCAACAACACGGTCGCCTCCACCGCGCTGATCCCGCTGCTCAGCTTCGGCATCCCCAGCTCCAACTCCACCGCGGTGCTGCTGGGCGGGCTGTTGATGCACGGGTTGCTGCCCGGCCCGCGCCTGTTCGAGCAGAACCCGCAGGTGATCGACAGCCTCTATGTCGGCTCGTTCATCGCCATCATCGCCCAGATCGGCGTCGGCGTGCTGATCCTGCCGGCCTGCGTGTGGCTGGTGAACCGGCCGCGCCCCTACCGCGCCGGCTTCATCCTCGCCCTCATCCTCTCCGGCCTGTTCACGCTCAACAACAGCCCGTTCGATCTCGGCCTTGCCCTCGCACTCGGGCTGGTCGGCTATCTCATGCGCATCGCCCGCTTCCCGGTGCTGCCGATGATTCTCGGCGTGGTGCTCGGCCATATGGTGGAATCGAGCTATCGCCGCTCGCTGGTGCTCTCCGGCGGTGATTTCCACATCTTCATCGAGGACCCGATCGCGGTGGGCCTGCTCGGCGCCGCCCTGTTCTTCATCGTCTTCTCGCTGGCGCGCGAATACCGCGATGCGCGCCGGACCCAGCTGCAGGAAACCCATTCGTGAACCAGCACCGCGCGCTCTCCGAGGATACCGTCGCCGGCCGTCTGGCACGCTTTGCCGCCAGCGCTGCCCCGCCCCCGGCCGCCGAGGCGGTGAGCCGGCGCCTGCTGCTCGATATCTGCGGCCTCGCCTTCGCCGCCCGGCACGAGCCTTACACAAGCGCCGCGCTGGCGAGCGCCGCCGGGACCGGGCCCTGCACCGCCATCGGCCATGCGCAGGGGCTGAACCTCTATGACGCCGCGCTGGTCAACGGCACGGCGGCGCATGGCGAGGATTATGACGACACGTTCGAGGGCGGCCCGGTGCATGCCGGCGTGGTGGTGGTGCCGGCCGCGCTCGCCCTCGCCCAGCATCGCGGCCTCGACGGCGCGGCGGTCATGCGCGCCATCGCCATCGGCGCCGAACTGATGAGCCGACTCAGCCTCGTGGCGCCGCAGGCGATCCACAAGGCCGGCTTCCACCCCACCGCGGTGATCGGCGCCATGGCGGCGGCGGCGGCAGCGGGGGCGGCGATCGGGCTCGACCGGGCGCGGCTCGCCCATGCGCTGGGCATAGCGGGCAGCCTCGCCTCCGGCATCATCGAATATCTCGCCGACGGTTCATGGACCAAGCGGCTGCACCCCGGCGCGGCGGCGCAGGCGGGGCTGCGCGCGGCGCTGCTGGCGGAAGGCGGCTTCAAGGGCCCAGCCAGCGTGTTCGAGGGTGACCACGGCTTCTTCCGCGCCTTCGCTCCCTCGAAGACGGCGAATTTCGCCCCGTTGCTGGAGGGGCTGGGCGACGAGTGGATCATGCCCACCATCGCCTTCAAGCCCTATGCCTGCGGAACCATGACCCAACCCTTCATCGACTGCGCCATCGCGCTCGCCGGCCAGGGGGTGCGGGCGGAGGAGATCGTCAGCCTCGTGTGCAAGGTCGGCGAGGGCACGGTGCACCGGCTCTGGGAACCGCTCGCCGCCAAGCAGGCGGTGCCGAATGGCTATGCCGCCAAATTCTCCACCCCCTTCTGCATGGCCGTCGGCTTTCTCGACGGCGCGGCCGGGCTGGTGCAGTTCACCGACGCGCAGACCGCACGTGCCGACGTGCGGGCGCTGGCGGCGAAGATTTCCTACGTCATCGACCCCGCGGACGAATATCCACGCAACTTCACCGGCCATCTGCGGGCGACGCTGACCGACGGTTCGGTGCGCGAAATCCGCCAGCCGCACATGCGCGGCGGCGCGCGCGAGCCGCTCTCGGACGCCGAGCTGCTGGCCAAGTTCAACGCCAACATCGCCTATGGCGGCGGCGACGCAGCCGCGGCGGAAGCCCTGCACGCCGCCATCGACGCCCTCGCCGCCGGCGGTAAGATAGCGCTGGGAGAGAGCGCATGAACGGATCAACCGCTGAGGTCGCTTCCCGCCCCGTCGCCATCGTCACCGGTGGTTCGCGCAATATCGGCCGCGCCATTGCTTTGGCGCTGGGGGCAGCGGGCATGGCGGTGGTCATCGTCGCGCGCTCGGACCGGAACGCGGCCGAGAAGGTGGTGCACGAGCTGGAGGCCATGGGCACGCCGGCGACGTCGGTGCTGGCCGATGTCGCCGGCGAGGCCGCTGCCGACCTCATCGTCGGCCACGCGCTGGAGCGCTTCGGCCGGCTCGATGTCCTCGTCAACAACGCCGCCGTCCGCCGCGAGAAGCCGGTGGAGGCGATGAGCCTGGCGGAATGGCGGGAGATCATCGGCATCTGCCTGGATGGAGCCTTCCTGCTCAGCCGCGCCGCCATTCCGCACCTCGCCGACTCGCCCGCCGGCGCCATCGTCAATATTGGCGGGCTCACCGCCTATACCGGCGCCCCGAACCGCGCCCATGTCGTCGCCGCCAAGGCGGGGCTGGACGGGCTGACCAAGGCGCTGGCGGTGGAGCTGGCGCCGCGCGGCATCACCGTCAATCTCGTCTCGCCCGGCCGCATCGGCACCGACCGCAGCCACGCCTCGGCGGAGAAGAACCCGGCGCACCATGCCCGCAACCAGACACTGCTGGGCCGCGAGGGCACGGCCGAGGAGGTGGCGGCGATGGTCGCCTATCTCGCCGGGCCGCAGGCACGCTTCGTCACCGGCCAGACGGTCCACGTCAATGGCGGCGCCTTCCTGCCGTGATCCGCGTCGGCCTCCCCCAACCGACTGAGCGCCGTCATGTTCGGTGATGTGAGCCTGTGGCATTACGCGCTGGTCGCCGCCGTCGCCTTTGTCGCCGGGGTGGCGGGCGGCGTCACCGGCTATGGGCCGGGGCTTTTGATGCCGCCGATCCTGCTGCCGATCATCGGCGCCGAAGCGGTGGTGCCGGTCATCGCGGTCTCCTCCATGCTGTCCAACACCAGCCGGCTCATCGCCTTCCGCCGCGCCTTCGACCCGCGCCGCGCCGCGCTCCTCGTCGCCTCGTCGCTGCCGACGGCGGCGCTGGGCGCCTATGGCTATACGCGCCTTTCAGGCGCCGGCGTGTCGGTGGTGATCGGCATGGTGCTGATGCTGGCGATCCCCACCCGCCACGGGCTGGCGCGGGTAAAGGGCCATCTCGCCGGCTCCGGCCTGGCCGTCGCGGGTGCCGGCTTCGGCCTCTTGATGGGCGGCACGGCGGGAACCGGCGTCGTGCTGCTCTCCATCCTGCTGGCGGCGGGGCTGAACGGGGCGGCCGTCATCGCCACCGATGCCGGCATCTCGCTGGTGCTCGGCGCGGTGAAAGTGGGGGTGTTCCAGGCGGCGGGGACTCTTCCCCTCGCCTCCTGGGTGTTGGCGGTGCTGATCGGGGTGGCGGCGACGCCGGGCGTGTTCCTGGCCAAGCGGCTGGTCGGCACCCTGTCCGAGGGCGCGCATCTGCGCGTGCTCGACGGCGTGGTAATCCTCGGCGGGCTGGCGCTCATCGTGCAGGGCGTGCGCGCGCTGATGGCGTGACGCTCCCGTGTGGCGTCAGTCCGCCGCCGGCTCGCCAAGAATTTGGCGGATCAGCGGAGCGGTCTGCGCCTCGGCGTTCATCTCATCCCGGTGATAGCGAAGCGCCGCCGCTCGCGCGCCCTTCAGCCAGTCTGCGTCGTGCAGGCGGGCGGCAAGCTGGTCCGCCCCCTGTTCCGGATCGGTCGGGTCGAAGGCTACCGATAGGGATTCAGGAAGGTAGCGCAGGCCCGGATTGCCCGCATAGGCGACGGCAAGGCCCGCAGCGATGTACTCGCCGACCTTGTTGGAGGCAGCGGAGAGAAAATACCTCTGCCAGAAGGGGCTCGCGTTCTCTGCTTCCGCCATCGGCGCCCAGTGAAGGCCGACATCGTAAGAGGGAAGCCGGCCAAGCAGCTCTGCCTTGGGCAGTTGCGCAAACACACGGTAACGCGGATGGGAAAGCAGCGCCCGTGCCTGCTCGCGCACCCCGGCCTGTCCGAAGAAATACCAATCGATATTGATGCCCTGCTCGCAAAGCCGCGCGAAGAACCGCCCCAGCCGGGTACGGTCCATTGCGAGGAGGGCATAGTAGGAGGAGCTGAAAACGATGCGCGGGCCGGCGGCTTCCATTTCCACCGGGATGGCATCGGCATGCGCCGTCACCGCCGAATCCTTCAGCGGCGCAGGACGTATCACGAAACCCTCTGCTTTCGATCGCCGCCAGTCGCGCTGGCGCCACTCCAGGCGAAGACTGCAGTCGCTGACGATGGCGTCGATCCCCGACGCCATCGCCCCCACCACCTTCATCTGGCGGTTGAGGTAGTAATCGGTCGAGTAGCTGACTACCTTTACCCGCCGCAACGGGTGCGCGCCCTTGTAGAGCAGCGCAGGAAAAGCCAGCTCCTGATCGGCAACGATCCAGTCCGGCCGGAATTTCGACAGCGTCCTGAACGCCCTGATGTGCCACTCGATGGTATTTGGCAGGCCCTTGAACCTGCCGGAGGTCGCCAGCGAGGCGAGAGAGATGCGCTCGTCCAGCAGCGCGTTTGGCGGCACCGGTCCCCCGAGCAGCACCTCGCCGCCCCGCTCGGCGAGCCCCTTCGCCAGGAAATGAAGCGCGGGAAAGGTGTTGACCTCGTAATAGGCGAGGACGGCGATCCGTGTCATGCCGCGACAGTTCCGGGTTGGGCGGCCGCGGGGCCTAGCCGCCCGCGCCTCTATCGGCTATCCGGCTGGCAGTCGACGCCTCGGTGATCCACTGAATACTGTACTATGGCACGCACGAACCATCTCCAACAACCCGCCACCGTTCCGCTTCACCGCGCCCGCCCGCGCGACTGGGTGGCGCTGGGCGTCATCGCCCTGCCCTGCGCGGTCTATGCGATGGACCTCACGGTGCTCAATCTCGCCGTGCCGCATCTCGCGCTCGATCTCGCGCCCTCGGCGGCGCAGCTTTTGTGGATCATCGATATTTACGGCTTCATGGTCGCCGGCGCGCTGATGCTGATGGGCACGCTGGGCGACCGCATCGGCCGGCGCAAGCTGCTGCTGATCGGCGCGGCGGCCTTCGCGCTCGCCTCGATCGTCGCCGCCATGGCGCGCAGCGCCGAGCAGCTCATCCTCGCCCGCGCCCTGCTTGGCCTTGCCGGGGCGACGCTGGCGCCCTCGACGCTCTCGCTCATCCGCAACATCTTCCTCGACGACCGCGAGCGCACCTTCGCCATCGGCGTGTGGATCGCCTGCTTCTCCGCAGGCGCGGCACTGGGGCCGCTGGTGGGCGGGGTGATCCTGACCTATTTCGGCTGGGGTGCGGTATTCCTCGCCGCCGTTCCCGTCATGCTCGCCCTTTTGGTCGCCGGGCCGCTGCTGCTGCCGGAATATCGTGACGAGAAGGCGGGCCGGCTCGACATTCTCAGCGCCGCCCAATCGGTCATCGCCGTGCTGGCGCTGGTCTATGGCATGAAGCGCGTCGCCGAGCATGGGCCGGGGCTGGAAGCGGCTGCGGCGCTGGCGCTGGGGCTTGTCGTCGCCGGCTTCTTTCTCGGCCGGCAGAAGCGCCTCGCTGACCCGATGATCGACCTCGCGCTGTTCGCCCATCCCGGCATCGGCGCGGCGCTGGCGATCAATGTGCTGGCGATGATGGGGGTGATGGGCATCTTCGTGTTCATCTCGCAATATCTGCAATTCGTGCTCGGCATGAGCCCGCTGGAGGCGGGGCTTTGGACCGCGCCTTCCGGCCTGTGCTTCGCCCTCGGCTCCATGGCGACGCCGCGCCTGGTGCGGCGCTGGCGGCCGGTGGACGTGCTCTCGGTAGGCCTCGTCTGCGCCATTGCCGGCTTCCTACTGCTCACCCAGCTGCGCGCGGAGCCCTCCATGGGGCTGCTGATGGGGGCCATCGTGCTGATGTGCCTCGGCCTGTCGCCGGCCGGCACCCTCACCACCGATCTGGTGATGCGCCTCGCCCCGCCCGAGCGCGCGGGGGCGGCCTCCGGCATCTCGGAAACCAGCTTCGAGTTCGGCGGCGCCATGGGCATCGCCGTGCTCGGCAGCCTGGTGGCGGCAAGCTACCGGCTGGGCATGGAGGCCGCGCCCCTGCCGGAAGGCATTCCCCCGGCGCTGCTGGAGCCGGCGCAGCGCACGCTGGACGCTGCCGTGTTCGGCGCGGCCAAGCTGCCCGAGCCGTTGGCAACGGCTTTGCTTCATGCTGCTTTCGGCGCCTTCTCCCACGCCGTCGACCTCGCGGCGCTCACCTGCGCCGCCTCGGCCGTGCTGGCGCTCATCGTCGCCCGCGCCCGGCTGACGCGGGTGCGGTAGGCGTCAGGCGCTGATCGCGTCGACAAGCCGGGCCAACATCACCCCGCAGCGGGCGAGCTGGTCGCGGCTGACATATTCGTCCGGCTTGTGCGCGTCGCGAATGTCGCCGGGGCCGCACACCACGGTGGGGATGCCGAGCTTCTCCCGGAACAGGCCGCCCTCGGTGCCGAAGGCGATCTTGCGCAGCGGGCCGGGACCGTTGAGCCGGCGCAGCAGCGCCACCACCTCGGCCTCCGGCGGCGTTTCCAGCCCAGGATAGGCGTTGACGATGTCGATGGAGACACCCGTGCCGGGAAAGCGCGCCTCGGCTGCCCGCGTCAGCTCGGCCGCCTTGTCGAACAGCCGGTCCATCAGCCGCGCCGGATCGTCGGTCGGCAGATTGCGGATCTCGAACTCCATCGTGCAGGCGTTGGGCACGATGTTGAGCGCGGTGCCGCCCTGGATGGTGCCGGCATGGACGGTGGTGAAGGGCACGGCATAGGCGTCGTCCTGCGGGCCCGCTGTGAGTTCGTCCTGCAGCGCCCGCATCTCGCCCAGCATGTCGGCGGCAAGGTGGATGGCATTCAGCCCTTCCGGGGCATGGCTGGAATGGCATTCCCGCCCCCGGCAGGTGAGCCGGGCCGCCAGCTTGCCCTTATGCGCGACCACGGTTTCCAGCATCGTCGGCTCGCCGATGATGCACAGTGCCGGCAGGTCGGGCGCGCCGACGAGCTGCTCGATCAGGCCGCGCACGCCGACGCAGCCGATCTCCTCGTCATAGCTGAAGGCAAGGTGCAACGGCCGTTCGAGCCGCCGCGTCGCTGCCAGTTCCGCCGCCGCGAGCGCGCAGGCCAGAAAGCCCTTCATGTCGCAGCTGCCGCGCCCGAGCAGTTGATCGCCCCGCGCGGTGAGCCGGAACGGATCGGTGCTCCACGCCTGCCCCTCGACGGGAACCACATCGGTATGGCCGGACAGCAGCACCCCGCCGCCGCCGGAGGGGCCGAGCACGGCGTGAAGATTGGCCTTGGTGCCGGCCGCATTGTGCACGAGCGTCAGCCGGGCGCCGAGCGGCGCCAGCAGCGCGCGGACAAAGTCGATGAGCGCGAGATTGGACTCGCGGCTGATGGTGGGAAAGGCGATCAGCCGTTCCAGAATGTCGATCGGGCGTGAAGTGTTCATCGGCGGCCGGCGCAAGCAAGACGGGACGCCCGCAGGGTGACGCCTCGGAGCGGCGCGGCAAAGCAGGAATTTCCAAGCCGCTGGATAGGAAAAACCGAAGCCAGCGCCGTCACGCGGCCGTGCGGGCGAAGGCGCGCTCGAAGCCGGCGGTGCGCGCCGCGATGTACTGCATGAAATCGTAGATCGGCCGTTCCAGATAGGAAAGATGGCCGGCACGGGCGCGGTCCGCCTTCATGCCGCGAAACACCTTCTCCGTGCAGCCGCGGTCCTCGACATTCACCTCGTCGAGCAGACCCTTCAACGTCGCGACATACTCGTCCGCCCGGGGATCGGCCATGAATTCCGGCGAGAGCCCGCCGCCGAACAGCAGCGACACCTTGTCGGGCCCCTGCGGGTGCAGCGACAGATACCAGAAATAGCCCGGCGTCAGGGTGATGAGGTGGCTGGGATAGAGCGCCAGCAGCGCCGTGGTCTTGCGCCAGCGTCCCTCCAGCCGCGTATTGGTGGGGTGAGCATTGCCGATCGGCAGCGAGGCTTCCTTGGTGATCCAGTGATAGTTGAACGCCGGCAGGCCCGGCGGACACTCCATCTCCTCCAGCTTGGAATGGCCGCCCACAGTGGCGGCGTGGCAGACCGGCAGGTGGTAGCTTTCCATGAAATTCTCGGCGAGCACCTTCCAGTTCGTGTCCCATACATGGGTCTCGCGAAAGCACTCGACATAGTTCTGCATCTGGTAGGGCGCGATCATCTCTTCCAGCGCCCCGAGGCTTTCCGCGACGCCGGGTCGGCCTTCGTCCAGCGTGACATAGATCCAGCCAAGCCATTCCTCGCAGCGAATGGAGGGGAGAGAATAGTCCTCCTTACAGAAGCCGCTGGTCTGCGCCATGAACGGCGCCCCGCGCAGCCGGCCGTCGAGACCGTAGGTCCAGGCGTGATAGGGGCAGACGATGGCACGCCGGCTGCCGGTCCCCTCCAGCAGGGTCGACATGCGGTGCAGGCAGACATTGGAGAAGGCGCGCAGCTGCCCTTCGCCGTCGCGCAGCACCATCACCGGCTGGCCGGCCAGCTCATAGGTCAGATAGTCGCCGGGATTTGCCAGCGAACTCGCCCGCCCGACGCACATCCATTCGCGGGCGAAGATGGTCTCCAGCTCGCGGGCGAGAAAATCCACGCTGGTATAGACGCCCGGCGGCATGGCGACCGCGTCCTCGAACGGACGGGCGGCGGCGGCAAGCAGCACGGCGGCGGGTGATAGGGCAGAGGGCGGCGGAAGGCTCATGCGTGTCATCCTCGGCGGGTATCCGGCCGCGCTCCGCCGGGAGGCGGCGGCCGGCTGCGTCAAAGGCTTGAACCCGAGGGTGCAACGCTCCTAACATAGATAAAAGCTCAATTATCCGAGCATCGAGACAGCTAGAATATGGTCCGCTACACGCTCCGCCAAATCGCCTATTTCCGCGCGGTGGCCGAGCAGGGAGGCATCGCCCAGGCGGCGCGGGTGCTCAACATCGCCCAACCCTCCATCGCCCAGGCGCTGGCAAAGCTGGAGCAGGCGCTCGGCCTCACCCTGTTCGAGCGCCACCATGCCCGCGGACTGACGCTGACCCTGCAGGGGCGGAGTTTTCTCGGCCATGCCACAGCGCTGGCGCTGGCCGCCGAGCAGGTGGAGCGCGAGGCGCGGGCGCTGGCGGCCGAGACCACGGGAGAGATCCGGCTCGGCGTGTTCTGGACGCTGGCGCCGTTCTATGCCGCCGACCTGATGCGGGATTTCGCGCGGCAGTCCCCGGGCGTCGTCATCCGGCAAAAGGAAATGGCGCTGACCCGCTTGCCGAAGCATTGCGCAGCGGCGAGATCGACCTCGCGCTCACCTATGATCGCGGCGCCGATCTCTCCGACCTTCCCCGGCTCGAACTCGCCGCGCTCCAACCCAGCGTGGTGGTGGCGGCCGACCACAGGCTGGCGCGGCGCCGCGCGGTCTCCTGGCACGAGCTGGCGGACGAACCCTATGTGATGCTCGACGGTCCGGGCAGCCGGGCCTATTTCGAGGAATTGCTGGCGGAAGGCGGCATCGCTCCGCCCATCGCCTATGTCTCGACCTCGCTGGAAGCGGTGCGCAGCGCGGTGGCGGCGGGCTTCGGCTTCACCCTGCTGGTGATGCGCCCGCCCTCCGCCACCACCTATGACGGGCGCCGGGTGAAGACGTTGCGGATTGCCGGGCCGGTGCGGCCGCTGCGCATCGTACTCGCCTCGCGCTACGGCGCCCGCGACGGCCTGCTGCGGCGTTTCGCCGATCATGCCGCCGCCTATTTTCACCGCGCCAATGGGCGCGAAGCCGGCTATGAGCCAGACGACGGACCGCATCCGCGCAACGG
The DNA here is from genome assembly GCF_965249975.1 of Ancylobacter sp. GTDB lineage: Bacteria > Pseudomonadota > Alphaproteobacteria > Rhizobiales > Xanthobacteraceae > Ancylobacter. Next base: position 179,661 of record NZ_CBDFNE010000015.1, read on the forward strand.
GAGACCACCAGCATGAACCAGCAGACCGGCAATATGCGCGTCGATGGCGGGCGGCTGTGGGAAAGCCTCATGGCGATGGCGCAGATCGGCCCCGGCATCGCTGGCGGCAACAACCGGCAGGCGCTGACCGACGCCGACCGCGAGGGGCGCCTGCTGTTCCAGCGCTGGTGCGAGGAGGCCGGAATGGTGGTCGGCATCGACGCCATGGGCTCGATGTTCGCCCGCCGCGAGGGCACGGATGCGCAGGCGCTTCCAATCCTCATCGGCTCGCATCTCGACACCCAGCCGACAGGCGGCAAGTTCGACGGCGTGCTCGGCGTGCTCGCCGCGCTGGAAGTGGTGCGCACGCTGAACGATCTCGGCATCCGCACCCGCCGGCCGGTGGAGGTGGTGAACTGGACCAATGAGGAAGGCTCGCGCTTTCCTCCCGCCATGGTCGCCTCCGGCGTCTATGCCGGCGTCCACACGCTGGACTGGGCCTATGATCGCACGGATGCCCAGGGACTGCGCTTCGGCGATGAACTGGAGCGCATCGGCTTCAAGGGCGAGGAACCGGTCGGCCAGCGCAAGGGCCACGCCTATTTCGAGCTGCATATCGAGCAGGGGCCGATCCTGGAAGAAGAAGGCGTCGATATCGGCATCGTCACCCATGGCCAGGGGCTGCGCTGGGTGGAGGTGACGCTCACCGGGCGCGAGGCCCATACCGGCACCACGCCGATGGACCGCCGGCTCAACGCCAGCCTCGGCGCGGCGCGCATCATCGACCGCATCGAAGCGATCACCCGCGCGCACGGGCCGAAGGCGGTCGGCGGGGTGGGTCAGCTGGTCTTCGCGCCGAACTCGCGCAACATCCTGCCGGGCAAGGTGGTGTTCACCGCCGATCTGCGCCATCCCGAGCTGGCGGCGCTTAACTCCATGGGGGAGCAGGTGAAAGAGGCGGCGCGCGCCATTGGCGCGGAACTCGGCGTCGGGGTGGCGATCGCGGAGGTCGGCGCCTTCGACCCCACCGCCTTCGACGAGGATTTGCTGGCCGACCTGCGCGCGGCGGCCGAGCGGCTCGGCTATTCCCACCGCGACATGGTCTCGGGTGCCGGGCACGACGCGTGCTGGGTGGCGAAGACGATGCCCTCGGCCATGATCTTCTGTCCCTGCGTCGACGGGCTCAGCCACAACGAGGCAGAGGACATCACGCCGGCATGGGCCGGCGCCGGCACCGATGTGCTGCTGCAGGCCGTGCTGCAAGCGGCGGAAGTGGTGGAATAGGGGGCGCGCTCCGCCCTCATGCCCGGGTGTGACCCGGGGATGAGGGCGTGTGAGAGGGATAGGCCCCCCGCTCACCCCTTGCGCCAGAGCGCGGCGCCGCCGGTGAGGCCGGCATCGTTGCTGGCGAGGCTGACATTGGCCGGCAGCTCGATCTCGACATGCTTGGCATTGCCGCCGCCGAGATAGAGATGGTCGTAGTGCAGCAGCACATAGAGCAGCTCGATCACCCGCTTCACATGGTGATTCCAGTGGTGTTTGCCGTGTGATTCATAGGCGGCCACGCCGAGATATTCGTCATAGGTCAGGTTGTCGTGCACCGGATGGTGCGCCAGCTCCATATGCGGCATGAGATCGCCGTCGCGGAACAGCGCCGTGCCGCAGCCGGTGCCGAGCGTCATCACCAGTTCCAGCCCCTTGCCGGAAATGATGCCATAGCCCTGCATCTCGGCATCGTTGATCAGCCTTGCCGGCGCCTTGAGGCGCGCCGCCATCGCATCCGCCAGCGCGAAGCCCGCCCACAGCTCGGTGCCGAGGTTCGGCGCGGTCAGTACCCGGCCGTTGCGCACCACGCCGGGAAAACCGATGGAGATGCGGTCAAAGGCCGGCAGCTTGGCCGCCATGCCGACATAGGCATCGAGCAGCGCCTCCGGGTGGCAGGGATGGGGCGTGTCGACCTTCTCGCGCTCGGACAGCATGGTGCCGTGATCGTCGATGACCGCGCATTTCAGCCCGGTGCCGCCGACATCCGCCGCCAGAATGCCGGGTTTTGCCGCCGCGCCTGCGGTGCTCGTTGCGTCCGTCATGCCTGCCCTCCCTCGACATCGCTACGCGCGGGCTCCGCGACCCGCCGGCTCACTTCCGGCTCATCCGCCGCCGCGTGGAACAGCGTTCCGTCGCCGTCGACGACGACGCTGTAATCCTCGCCTTCCCATTTGTCCGCTTCAGGCCAGAAGAAGGTGAAGCGCAGATGACGGCCGTGGTGGCGCAGCGTGGTCGGCAGATCGACGATGTGCAGGCCGAAGCTGGTGGGCTGGGTCGGCGTGTCCTGGCTGGTCGTCCAGCCGTCGAGCGACCAGTGGATGACGGCGGGCGCCGGCAGCTCGATGCGCAGGGAAAGGCCGGCGGGCAGCGAGCGGAGCTTCTGGTTGAAGTGCCAGAGCCGGCGCGGCGAGGTGACCTTGTCGACGAGATAGCGCTGCACCGTCTGCGGTGGTGTGTCGAACACCTTGCCGTCATGCAGCGAGCGCATCAGCTTGATGTGCTCGGCATGGGCCCAGACCAGCGGCATGGCGCTGCCCGACGGCCGGCCCTTGTAGAGCTCGCGCTCGGGAATGTCGTCCTGGTCCCACACCTGTTCGGGCAGCAGGCCGCCCGGCCCAGCGCAATCCTCCAGCGTGACCAGAAGCTGGCCAGCGCGCACCAGATTGCCGGCGGCGATCTCGTAATGCGCCCGCTCGCCGGTGAGCAGCGGCCAGGCGCGGCCGATGCCGGTGCCGTCGAAGGGCGAGCCGTCCTCATGCTCGCCATAGCCGTCGCCATTGTAGCGGTACCAGACCGGCCCCTGCGGCAGTTCCACCTTGAGAACGGCGTCGATGGCCTTGATGGTGTCGAGGATGCGCGGATCATTCGGTGCGCGTAGGCCGAAGCGCACCAGCGCCAGCGCGTCCGGCGAGATCAGCTGCGCCGCCGGCCGGTCGGTATCGGCGGGCGGGCGGTTCTTCACCGGCACGAAGCCGTCGAGCGGGGAAGCCGCGTCCGCCGTCTCCGGCGGGGCGATGCGCACATAATAGCCCTCGACGCCGAGCCGGTCGGCGAGGTCGGTGCCGGTGGCGAAGGTCCAGTGCTCGATGGAGTCGTTCCACGCATCGGCCTTCTCGCGCAGATAGCGCGCATCCGCGCTCCGGCCGGCGATATCCATCATGTCGGCGGCGGCAAGCAGCGCGGAGATTTCCGCCGCCAAGGTAAAGGGCGAATAGCCGGCATCCTCCTCCCAGCGGTCTTGGCCGGTGACGGGGCCGTTGAGGACGATGAAGCGCGCGGCGCGCGTGATCATGTCCATGTAGCTGTCGAGTTCGCCATGGGCGAAATGGCCGCTGCGGCGGATCATGTCGGCGAGCAGGATCGGGAAGGCGCATTCGTCCATCTGCACGCCGCCCCAATAGGGTACGCCGTCCAGCCAGACATTCTGCGACCAGTGGCCGTCCGCCTCCTGTATAGCGCGGAGATAGCCGAGCACGGACTTTGCCTCGTCATAGGCGCCCGCTGCCAGCAGGCCGCCGGCATTCTCGACGAGATCGCGCGGCCAGACGAGGTGATAGCCGCCGAGATCCTCGTCGCCCTTGTTGAAGCCCCAGGGGATGGAGAGGCTGGCGATGATGGCGCCCGGCATCGAATAGGGCTGGTGGGTGGCGAGCACGATGGTGCTGGCGCGGTAGGCATTGATGTTGGAGCGGCCCTGCGGATGGTCGAGCGGCATGAGCGTGCTCTGCCAGTTGCGCCAGCCCTGCACATAGGTGCGGCGCAGTTCCTCGAAGCCTTCCTGCAGGCTGCACACGGCCCGGAAGCCCGCTTCCTCCGGCCGGGCGCCGAAGCCGAGCGCCACCAGCATCTCGCCATTGCAGGCGGCAAGGTCGATCTCGGCGCTGAGCGCGACATTTCCGGACTCGGCGCGGCGATAGCGCTCTTCCAGTTGACCGTGGCGGCTGAGCTGCTGCCAGCCGTCGGAGGTGCCGACATAGCCCACCGAACGCGCCTTCCACGGCACCGAGCAGGCGAGCGCCAGCGACTGGCCCCGCCGGCCGGAGGCGAACAGCATCGGCGTGCCCTTGTAGTCGCCGACCCAGCCGGTGTTGTCCGCCCCGGCATTGATGAGGTGCGGCGCCAGCAGCGCGAACAGGCGATAATCCGAGATGTCGCCGATCAGCGCCTCGAAGGTCACCTTCTGGATCAGCACCTCGCGGCGCGGATCGGTGAGAATCTGCTTCTGGATGCGCCAGCGCCCGTCATGGGCGGTGTTGAGCAGGTGATAGGCGGGCACGCCATGTTCGAGCACGCCGACCTCATGGTCGGCATCGCGCTTCTCCTCGGCGAAATAGCCGTCCGGCCCGGTGACGAGGAAGCCGAAATCGCGGGTGCAGGCGGTGTCGACGCGGGGATAGTAGATCTCGTTGAGAATGCCGTGGCTGAGGGTGAACCACAGCCGGCTCGCCGCCGTGCGCGCCGTGCCGACGCCCACCTTGGCGCTCGAGGTCCAGCGTGCCGGGCCGCCGGGGCCGCCGGGCGGTACAAGTTCTCCATCGTCACTCATGGCGTTACCCCCAACTCACGTCCCTTGAGGGACGATCTTGCCAACGGACGTACCGGATCGGTCCGGCGCGCCTGTCTCCCTGTGGCCCCAGCGGGGAACCTGCGGGGAATTTCCGGTGCGGTCAATCGCCATGGCCGGCGTGGGCACGGGCCGCCGCCTAGAAGCGCAACCGCAGGCTGGCCTGAAAGCCGTTGTCGCGCAGCCCGTCGCCGAACTGGCCGGTGTAGCGCAAGCCGAGCTGCAGGTCGGTGCCGGCCTGGGCGACCAGCCCGGTCTCCAGCAGCGCCGTGTCCTGGGCCGGCGGTGCCCCGGTGACGACGAAAGCCGGCCCGCCGGCGAGGCCGCCGGACGGCGGCCCGGCAAAGGCGACGGCGAGCGTCGGGGTGCCGCCCCACACATGCTGCCAGGCGGCAGAGGCGTCCATCCGCAGCCTCACCCCCGCCGGCGCGGCGAGCGGCAGCGAGAGGCGCGCGCCGAGGGTGCCGAAGCTGGCCTCGGCATCCGCCCCGGACATCGCCAGCGCCGCCGCGCCGCCCGTCTCGTGAAAGCGGCCGCCCTCCAGCGCGACATAGGCGAGACCGGCGAAAGGCTCCAGCCGCGCCTCGGCGAGCGCGAACTCATAGCCGATCTCGCCAAAAAGCTGCGCCGCGCCGGTGCTGAATTCGGCGGTGAGCGTCTGCGGGAGGCCGGGCAGGGCAAGGCTGCGGCTGGCGGATACATCGTTCCAGCCATAGGCGCCGCCCAGGCTGAGCGCGAGCGGCCCCCAGCGGCGCCCGCCATAGAGCCCGAGCGTGTAGGTATCGAGCCCCCAGGAGTCGGCAGAGCCCCCGGCGCTGAGCGCGCTGTGGCTGTAACCGCCAAAGGCGCCGAGCCGCCAATCCTGGAAGAACAGCCGGTCAAGCCCGGCATAAAAGCCGCCAATGTCGCGCGACAGGCCGGCGCCGGCGCTTTCGAGCCTGCCGAAGGCACCGAAACCCTGCAGCCACAGCGACGTCCCCGTGCCCGATGCCGCATCGGCGAGCCGCGTGCCGTCATCGGCATAGCTTGCCACCTGCGCGCCCGACCCGCCACCTCCGGCGCCGGAGGCTGCCCGCAGCCGGTCGAGCGCTGCCGCGCGGGCGAAGCGGGTATCCTGCAGCAGCAGCGTTTCCAGCGAGGCATAGCTCTGGCCCGACAGCCCGTCGAAAGCCTCGCGCGCGGCGGCGAGGCTCGGCAGCCAGGCGGCGGAGGCGACCAAGGGCGCGGCGGGATCGAGCGCGTCGAGCGCGGCGCCGAGCGCGCGCTGATTAGCGGTGAGGCCGGCGGAAGCGAAGGAACGGGACTGGGTGACCGCCAACCGGAGTTCATGCGCCCCGGCCACCGCGCTGACGGCGGCGAAGGCCGAGGCCGGTCCCTCCAGCGTGGCGAAGGCTCCCTCGATCCCCTCGCCAGCGGTGAGCACGGTGTAGCTGCCGAAGGGCGCGGGATCGAACAGGCGATAGGCGAGCGTCCCGCCAAGGCTGGCCGTGCCGCTCACCGCCAGCCGGTCGGCGCCCGCCGCGCCGAGCCGCACGTCGAGCCGCGCGGCTGCATCCGCCGCATAGTCGCCGGTGAGGGCCAGCGTGCCGAGCGCACCCGAAGCACCCGGCGCCAGCGTGCCGCCGGTCTGGACATAGCCGCCAGCCGCGCCGAGCGTTCCGGTGCCGGAGACCACGCCGCCGGCCTGCAGCAGGCAGGCCGTCGTCAGCGTACCGTCAATAAGCAGCCCTCCGCCGGCGAGCACTGTGTCGAGCAGCACGTCCAGCCGATACCCCGCCGCGATATCGAGGCTGGCACCGGCATGGGCGACGGTCAGCCGGTCAAGAGTCGGCGACATGTCGAGGCGGATCTGCGAAGGCTGCGCGAGAGTCACCTCATAATAGCGGCCGAGCGTTCCGTAGCCGGCGAAGTCGCCATCCGCATTGTCCGGCGTCTCGTGGCGGCCAAGCGTGTCGGTCCAGCGGGCCGCCTCGCTCCATGCGAAGGCGCCAGCGGCGGCGGCGGTGGTGCGCAGCGGGTTTGCGGCGGCGAGCCAGTCCGCATGGTCGGCGACGGCGCCGTAATACGAGGGCGAGCCGTAGATGAAGAGGTATTCGCCGGGCCTGTCGGGGTCGGAAAAGCCGGCGGTGAAGCTGATCCCGACCTGGAAAAGCTCCCCCTCCGGACCGATCATGAACAGCGGTCCGCCGCTGTCGCCGAAGGAGGTTCCGCCCTGCCAGGCGGGCACCGGGGTGTCGACGCCGAATTCATTCGGATCGTTCGGGCTCAACGGGTCGCGAAACTGAACGCTGATCTCAAGTCGGTCGTCAGGCAGAACCTTGACCTGCCCCAGCGTGCTGGTGACGGCGCGGCGCCGGTCGTCATAGCCGAGATCGCTTACCGTGCCGGTGCCGATCTGACCATAGCCGGCAAGCCAGACCACGTCGCCAAGGCCCGGCATCTGGTCCCGCGAGGTGGCGAGGGTCACCGGCGCGACGCCGGTCACCGGCTGCGCCAGCGAGACGAGGGCCAGATCGCTGGAAGAGAACCCTTCCGTCACATAGGCGGGATTGACCGCGACGCCGCTGAGGGCGCGGTCATTCGGGCTGGCGAGGGTCGAGTCCGGGGAAAAGCGGACCTCCACGTCGTTGAACCAACTGAGCACCACGCCCGTCTCGTCGCTCAGCGCGCAATGAGCGGCGGTGAGCACGGTGCGGGAGTTGATCAGCGTGCCGGAACAATGCGCGAGGCCGTCAATCGAGACCGCGACGACATTGGAAAACTGGTTTTCGCTGTCGTACCAGTTCTGTACCCCTCCGACGGCGGCGGCATCGACATCGTTGAGGTAGATCGCACCCGCCGGCGCGGCGACGAGCGAGGCACAGCCCAAGGTGAGCAGAGCCGCAAGGCGCCTCCCGGTCCGTCCCGTCCGGCCACCAGCGCGCCGCCGGAAGCGGGTTTTCGCCGCCGATCGCCCGCCTTTTGTCCCCACGTCGCCTTCCCTCGCCGTGACACCTTCCGCAGCGATAGCCCGGATTCCGCCACACTCACAAGCGCGCCGGGCCCGCCTCGTGGCTCTTTATGGCAGGGGTGGTAACGGGTGGGGCGGTGCTGGCGCGCAGCACCAGTTCCGTCGGCAGGACGATATCGCCCTCCGGCGCCGCGCCGCCGATCATCGCCAGCAGGCACTGCGCCGCCCGCCGGCCGATCGCCTCGCGCGGCTGGCGGATGGTGGAGAGGGCCGGCGTCATGTGGGAGACCAGCTCGATATCGTCGAACCCCATCACCGACACGTCGCGCGGCACGGCGAGGCCGCGATGCTGCACCTCGCCGATGAAGCCGCAGGCCATGGCGTCGCTGGCGAGGAACATCGCCGTGGGGCGTTCCTCTGCGGGCAAAGCGAGCCACATCGCACCGGCCCGACGGCCGGAGTCGAGGCTGAAATCGCCGGGCAGCACGCGGGGCGCCGGTAGGCCGTGGGCGGCGAGCGCCTGCTCGGTGCCGGCAAGGCGCGCCTCGCTCAGCACATTGCCGGGCGGGCCCGCGACATGGCCGATGCGGCGATGGCCAAGGCCGATGAGATGTTCCACCGCCACCCGCGCCGCCGCGCGATTGTCGATCTTCACCCGCGGCGCCTGGATGCCCGGTATCCATTCGCAGGCGAGCACCACGGGGACGCGGCGCTTCAGCCCTTCGGCGGGAAGCGAGCCATCGAGCACGATCAGCCCGTCGGCGCGGCTCGGTTCGGCATAGGCCAGCAGCGCCTCCCCGCCCATGACGCAGCTATCAGCGATGAGCAGATTATAGCCCGCCCCCGCCAGCACCGCCGCCATGCCGGCGAGGATTTGCGAGAAGAACGGGTTGGAAAGGTTCGGCACCAGCGCCACCACGCCGCCGGTGCGCCGGTGGCGGAGGTTCCGCGCCGCGTGGTTGAGGCGGTAGCCGGTCTGGCGGATGGCTTCCTCAACGCTGCGGCGCGTCTCGGCGCTCACCACGTCGGGGTTGGAGAGCACGCGGCTGACCGTGGCGGTGGAAACGCCGGCGAGCCGCGCCACGTCCACGATCTTCGGTCTCTGGTGCTGCATGGCCACTCCATAGACGCGCCGGCCCCCCGCTGGCAATCGCCTCGCGATGCCGTTACGGAAACCCTTCTCGACCCCCCTTGCAATCGATTACAGGCCTCCGTTAGGCTGAATGCAACCGATTACAAAAACCAACGGTTGGCCGGCATGCCGGTCGGGAGGAAACCATGCGGACCATCAAGGGACCGGGCCTGTTTCTGGCCCAGTTCATCGGCACAGACGCGCCCTTCGACAGCTGGCACAACATCACCCGCTGGGCCGCCGACTGCGGCTATGCCGGCGTGCAGGTGCCGACGAACGACCCGCGCATCCTCGATCTCGACCAGGCGGCCGCCTCGCGCGACTGGTGTTCGGAATGGGCGGGAAAAGGCTCGCAGAACGGCGTCATCGTCACCGAGCTGTCCACCCATCTGCAGGGCCAGCTGGTGGCGGTGCATCCCGCCTATGACGCCATGTTCGACGGTTTCGCCGCGCCTCAGGTGCGCGGCAACCCCAAGGCGCGGCAGGAATGGGCCGTAGACCAGATGAGGAAGGCGCTCACCGCCTCCAAGCATCTCGGCCTCACCGCCATGGTGACGTTCTCCGGCGCACTCGCCTGGCCCTATGTCTACCCTTGGCCGCAGCGCCCCGCCGGGCTGGTGGAAGAGGCGTTCGACGAGCTGGCCCGCCGCTGGCGCCCGCTGCTGGACTATGCGGATGAGTGCGGCGTCGATCTGTGCTTCGAGATCCATCCCGGCGAGGACCTGCACGACGGCGACACGTTCGAGATGTTCCTGGAGCGGGTGGACAACCACCCCCGCGCCAAGATGCTCTACGACCCCTCGCACTATGTGCTGCAGCAGCTCGACTATCTCGACCATCTCGACATCTATGCCGAGCGCATCGGCATGTTTCACGTCAAGGACGCCGAGTTCAACCCGACCGGGCGCAAGGGCGTGTATGGCGGCTACCAGCCCTGGCTGAAACGCGCCGGGCGCTTCCGCAGTCCCGGCGACGGGCAGGTGGATTTCGGCGCCATCTTCTCGAAATTCGCCGCGATGGATTTCGACGGCTGGGCGGTGGTCGAGTGGGAATGCTGCCTCAAGCACCCCGAGGATGGGGCGCGCGAGGGCGCGCAATTTGTGAAGAACCACATCATCCGCGTCACCGAGAAGGCGTTTGACGATTTCGCCGCCGGTGCCACCGACCGCGCCGCCAACCGCGCCTTGCTGGGGCTGGAGCGATGAGCGCCGCCTCCGCACACGCCCCGCTGCGGCTCGGCATGGTCGGCGGCGGCTCCGGCGCCTTCATCGGCGCCGTGCACCGCATCGCCGCCCGGCTCGACGGCGAATACACGCTCATCGCCGGCGCCCTCTCCTCCACGCCGGAGAAATCCCGCGCCTCCGGCGAGGCGCTCGGCCTCTCCCGCGTCTATGACGACTACCTCGCCATGGCGAAGGGTGAGGCCCGGCGCAAGGACGGCATCGAGGCGGTGGCGATCGTCACGCCCAACCACATGCATGCCGGCCCGGCGATCGAATTCCTCAAGCGCGGCATCCATGTCATCTGCGACAAGCCGCTGACCGCGACCATGGCGGAAGCGAAGAAGCTCGCCGCAGCGGCCGCGAAGGCCGACGCCCTGTTCGTGCTGACCCACAACTATACCGGCTACCCCATGATCCGGCAGGCCCGTGCCATGGTCGCGGCGGGCGAGATCGGCCGCGTCCGGCTCGTGCAGGTGGAATATGTGCAGGACTGGCTGACGGAGGCGGCGGAGAAATCCGGCTCCAAGCAGGCGGAATGGCGCACCGACCCGGAGCGCTCCGGTGCCGGCGGGGCGACGGGCGACATCGGGACCCATGCCTACAACCTCGCCTGCTTCGTCTCTGGCCTGACGCCGGAAGCCCTGGCGGCGGACCTCTCCATCTTCGTACCGGGCCGGGCGCTGGACGACAACGCTCATGTGCTGCTGCGCTTCGAGGGCGGGGCGCGGGGCATGCTGTGGGCAAGCCAGGTCGCGCCGGGCAACGAGAACGGCTTGCGCCTGCGCGTCTATGGCGACAAGGGCGGGCTCGAATGGGCGCAGGAGGACCCGAATTATCTCTGGTTCACCCCCTTCGGCGAGCCGCGCCGCCGCATCACCCGCAATGGCGCGGGGGCGGGGCCGGAGGCGGGCCGCGTCTCGCGCATCCCGCCCGGCCACCCCGAGGGTTATCTGGAAGGCTTCGCCAATATCTATGCCGAGGCAGCACTCGCCATTCGTGCGCACAAGGCGGGCGAAAAGGTGCCCGACGGCGTGCTCTATCCGACCCTGGCCGACGGGCTGGCGGGGATGCGCTTCGTCGAGGCCTGCGTGCAGTCCTCCCGCCGCAATGCCGGCTGGGTAAACCTATGAGCGCCGCCCCGGAGCGTGCGACCGCCCCGGTGCTCGAACTGGTCGATGTCCGCAAGAGTTTCGGCCCGATCGAAATCCTGCACGGCATCGACTTCGCGCTCCATCAAGGCGAGGTCCACGCGCTGATCGGCGAGAACGGCGCCGGCAAATCGACGATCATGAAGATCCTCGGCGGCTTCCTCGCGCCCTCCTCGGGCGCGGTGCGGCTGGACGGGGCGCCGGCGCCCTATACCAGCGGCGCGCAGGCGGAAGCGGCCGGCGTGGTGGTGATCCACCAGGAGTTCAACCTCGCTCCCGACCTCACCGTCACCGAGAACATCTGGCTCGGGCGCGAGAAGGGCGGGCTGTTTCTCGACCACCGCGCCATGCGCGCGGGCACGCAAGCACTGCTCGACGAACTCGGGAGCGCCATCCGCCCGGAGGCGCGCATCCGCGACCTGCCCGTCTCCGACCGGCAGATGGTGGAGATCGCCAAGGCCCTCTCCCGCAAGGCGCGGGTGCTGATCATGGACGAGCCCTCCGCCGTGCTCACCCATAAGGAGGTGGAGGTCCTGTTCCGGCAGATCGAGCGGCTGCGGGCACAGGGCGTGGCGCTGCTCTACACCTCGCACCGGCTGGAGGAGATCACCCGCCTCGCCGATCGCGTCACGGTGCTGCGCGACGGCGCGGTGGTGCGCCGAGCCATACGCGGCGAACTGACCGAGGACGGCATGGCCACCGCCATGGTCGGGCGCAAGCTGGAGGATATCTATCCGCAGAAGCGCCACCATGCCGGCACGGTGGCGCTGGAGGTGCGCGGCTTCTGTGTGCCGCCGCTGGTGAAGGATATTTCCTTCACCCTGCGGCGCGGCGAGGTGCTGGGTATTTCCGGCCTGGTCGGCTCCGGCCGCACCGAACTGGCCGAAGGGCTCGTCGGGCTGCGCCCGGCGACCGGCGAGATTTTGCGCCACGGCATACCGGTCGCCATCGGCTCGGTGCGCGACGCCGCGACGAGCGGCATCGCCTACCTCACCGAGGACCGGAAGGAGCGCGGGCTGCTGCTCGACAAGAGCCTGACCGAGAACCTCACCCTCTCCACCCTCGCCCGTTTCGGCGCGCTGTTCATCGATAGCCGGCGCGAGGAGGCAGCGCTCTCCCGCGCCATCACCGAGTTCGACATCCGCGCCCCGCGCCGCGACATGAAGGTGGGCAATCTCTCCGGCGGCAACCAGCAGAAGCTGCTGCTGGCCAAGACCATGCTCGGCGACCCGGAGATCGTCATCATCGACGAGCCGACGCGCGGCATCGATGTCGGCACCAAGAGCCAGATCTACGCCTTCATCGACACGCTCGCGGCCGAGGGGCGCAGCGTCATCGTCATCTCCTCCGACATGCCGGAAATCCTCGGCCTGTCCGACCGCGTGCTGGTGATGCGCCATGGCCGCCTCGCCGGCGAGCTGGAAGGCGCGCGGGTGACCGAGACCGACGTGGTGCGCCTCGTCATGGGCACGAATGAACAGCCGACAGGGAGCGCCTCGCATGTCTGACCTCACGCGCCCTGACCTCGCACGCCCCGCCCATGCGGCCCCCGCCGGCCGCGCGCGCCTGCCCGGCCTGTCGGCACTCGGCCCGCTGCTGGCCCTGATCCTGCTGGTGGCGCTGGGCGCCTATCTCAACGAGAATTTCCTCTCCGCCGGCAACATCACCAATGTGCTCGCCCGCTCCGCCTTCATCGGCATGATCGCGGTGGGCATGACCTTCGTCATCACGTCCGGCGGGCTCGACCTCTCGGTCGGCTCGATGGCGGCGTTCATCGCCGGGGTGATGATCCTTGGCATGAACGCGCTGCTGCCCTCCATGGGCGTCGGCCTGCCTCTGGTGCTGGCCGGCATGGGCATCGCGCTCGGCGTCGGGCTGCTGGCCGGGCTTGGCAACGGGCTTCTGGTGACGAAAGCGCGGATCGAGCCCTTCATCGTCACGCTCGGCACCATGGGCATTTTCCGCTCGCTGGTGACCTGGCTCGCCGATGGCGGCACGATCAGCCTCGATTTCGGCGTCCGCCAGTTCTACCGGCCGGTCTATTATTCCGGCCTGTTCGGCATCGCCTGGCCGATCATCGTCTTCGCCATCGTGGCGGTCGCCGGGCAGATCGCCATGCGCCACACGCGCTTCGGCCGCTACTGCGAGGCCATCGGCTCCAACGACAAGGTGGCGCTGTACTCGGCGGTGAACGTCGAGCGAATCCGGCTGATGACCTATGTGCTGCTCGGCCTGCTCGTCGGCCTCGCCACCATCATGTACGTCCCGCGGCTCGGCTCGGCCTCCGGCTCCACCGGCATGCTGTGGGAACTGGAGGCGATTGCCGCCGTCATCATCGGCGGCACGGCGCTGAAGGGCGGCTATGGCCGCGTCTGGGGCACGGTGGTCGGCGTGCTCATCCTCAGCCTGATCGACAACATCCTCATCCTGGCGGACCTCGTCTCTCCCTATCTCAACGGGACGATCCAGGGCGTCATCATCGTGCTCGCGGTGGTTCTCCAGCGCGGCAAATCATCATCCGCCTGAGAGCGGAGACCATGGGAGAAACGACAATGGAACGCAGGACCTTCCTCACCACCGCCGCCATCGGCGCCGCCACGGCTGCCGCAGGCGTCTCCATGCCCGCGCACGCGCAGGGCAAGAAGGCGGTGATCGGTGTCTCGATCCCCTCCGCCACCCATGGCTTCATGGGCGGGCTGAACTGGCACGCGCAGGAAACCATCAAGCGCCTGAAGACCACCTATCCGAACCTTGAATTCGTGCTCGCCACCGCCGGCGCGGTGGGCAAGCAGGTGAACGACATCGAGGACATGGTGGCGACGCGCAACATCGACGCGCTTGTCGTGCTGCCCTTCGAATCCGAACCGCTGACCAGCCCGGTCAAGGCGGTGAAGGATGCCGGCAAATGGGTGACCGTGGTCGACCGCGGCCTCTCCCAGCCTGGCATCGAAGACCTGTATGTCGCCGGCGACAACACCGCCTTCGGCCGCGTCTCCGGCGAATACTTCAAGGCCAACCTCAAGCCCGGCGCCAAGATCGTGGTGCTGCGCGGCATCCCCACCACGCTCGACAATGAGCGGGTCGACGCCTTCCAGGCCGCCATTGCCGGCTCCGGCATCGAAATCCTCGACATGCAGCACGGCAACTGGAACCGCGACAAGGCGTTCCAGGTGATGCAGGACTACCTGTCCAAGCACAAGAAGATCGACGCCGTGTGGGCGGCGGACGACGACATGGCGATCGGCGTGATGGAGGCCATCTCCCAGGCCGGGCGGCAGAAGGAGATGTGGATCGTCGGCGGCGCCGGCATGAAGGAGATCATAAAGCGCGTGATGGACAAGGACCCGCAGATCCCGGTGGACGTGTCCTACACCCCGGCGCAGATTTCCACCGCGCTGGAAGTCACCGCGCTGCGCTTCGTTTCCAACACGCCGGTCTATGGCCGCTTCATCATCGGCTCGACGCTGATCACGGCAGAGAATGCGGCGCAGTTCTACTTCCCCGACAGCCCGTTCTGATCCGTCGACGCCGGCGGGGGCCGTGCGCCCCCTCCGGTGCATGGCTCATGCTATCCTCGCGGCATGATTCAGTTTGAAGGCGACGCGCTCGCCCTCGCCCCTCGACTGATTGGCGTGACACTATTGGTCGACGGCGTCGGCGGCCTCATCGTCGAGACCGAGGCCTATCGGCGCGACGACCCGGCTTCGCACAGCTTCACCGGACCCACGCCGCGCAACGCGGCCATGTTCGGCCCGCCCTTCCATGCCTATGTCTACCGCTCCTATGGCCTGCACTGGTGCTTCAACATCGTCGCGCAAGACCACGGGGCGGTGCTCATACGGGCTCTGGCGCCGCTCGTCGGGCTGGAGCGGATGGCGGCCCGCCGGGGCGGCCCGGCCTTCCTCTGCGCGGGTCCCGGCCGGCTCACCCAGGCGCTCGCCATAACAGGCGCCCTCGATGGCGCCCCGCTCGGCCTTCCGCCCTTCGACTGGCGCGAGCGCGAGGGCACGCCCGATATCGTCAGCGGGCCGCGCATCGGCATTACCAAGGCGATGGACGAACCCTGGCGCTTCGGCCTGCGCGGTTCGCCCTTCCTCAGCCGCCGCTTCCCCTGAACCGCCCACGGAATACCCCTGGCCGGTAGCCGGCGAAGCGCGGCGAACGGCGCAGACGAATCCGCGCCGTGAATGCGCCCTCGCCGGCAACGAAACCCCTGCCCTGCGGTTAGTGACGCAATGGCCGATCACCGATCGCACGCCCAGGGAGCGCAGACACATGGCACGCAAGACCAAGGGGGCCGCAGGGGCAACCGCGACGATTCACGACCAGACGCTGACGCGCGGCGCTGGCGGCGAGCTGCACCAGTTCGCAGAGGGCGACACGCCTGCGCTGACGACCGCCCAAGGCGGACCGGTGGCGGACGACCAGAACACGCTGAAGGTGGGCGCGCGCGGCCCGGCGCTGATCGAGGACTTCCACTTCCGCGAGAAGATGTTCCATTTCGATCATGAGCGCATTCCCGAGCGCGTGGTGCATGCCCGCGGCTATGGCGCCCATGGCTATTTCGAGACCTATGAATCGCTCGCCGAATATACCCGCGCCGATCTGTTCCAGCGCCCCGGCGAGAAGACGCCGGCCTTTGTGCGCTTTTCCACCGTGGCCGGTTCCAAGGGCTCCTTCGACCTCGCCCGCGACGTGCGCGGCTTCGCGGTAAAGATCTACACCAAGGAAGGCAACTGGGACCTCGTCGGCAACAACATCCCGGTGTTCTTCATCCAGGACGCCATCAAGTTTCCCGACATCATCCACGCGGTAAAGCCGGAGCCGGACCGCGCCTTTCCGCAGGCGCAGTCGGCGCATGACAATTTCTGGGACTTCATCTCGCTAACCCCGGAATCCATGCACATGATCATGTGGGTGATGTCCGACCGGGCGATTCCGCGCTCCTTCCGCTTCATGGAAGGTTTCGGCGTCCACACTTTCCGCCTGCTGAACGCCAAGGACGAATCCACCTTCGTCAAATTCATCTGGAAGCCCAAGCTCGGGCTGCAATCCGTGGTGTGGAACGAGGCGGTGAAGATCAACGGCGCCGACCCCGATTTCCATCGCCGCGATCTTTGGGAGGCGATCCAGTCCGGCGATTTCCCGGAATGGGAATTGTGCGTGCAGCTGTTCGACGAGGATTTCGCCGACAGCTTCGACTTCGACGTTCTCGATCCGACCAAGCTGATCCCGGAAGAAATCATCAAGCCGGTGCCGGTCGGCCGGCTGGTGCTGGACCGGATGCCGGACAATTTCTTCGCCGAGACCGAGCAGGTGGCGTTCATGACCCAGAACGTGCCGCCGGGCATCGATTTCTCTAACGACCCGCTGCTGCAGGGCCGCAACTTCTCCTATCTCGACACCCAGCTGAAGCGGCTGGGCAGCCCCAACTTCACCCATATCCCGATCAACGCGCCGAAATGCCCCTTCGCGCATTTCCAGCAGGACGGGCACATGGCGATGCGCAACCCGGTGGGGCGCACCAATTACCAGCCCAATTCACGCGGCGAGGGCCCCCGCCCCGATCCGGCGCGTGGCTTCCGTTCGTTCCGTGAGGAAATCGACGCGCCGAAGGTGCGGCTGCGCCCCGAGAGTTTCGCCGACCATTACAGCCAGGCGCGGCAGTTCTTCAACAGCCAGACCGGGCCGGAGCAGAAGCACATCGCCATGGCGCTGACCTTCGAGCTCAGCAAGGTGGAAGAGGTGGTTATCCGCGAGCGCATGGTGGCGCATCTGCTGAACATCGACGAGGCTTTGGGCGCGACCGTTGCCGACAAGCTTGGCATCGACACGCTGCCTAAACCCGCCGATGCGGCGGTAACCCCTCGCGACGACCTGCCCGCCTCGCCGGCACTCAGCATCATCGAAAACTGCCCGAAGAGCTTTAGGGGTCGCAAGGTGGGCGTGCTGGTCAGCAATGGCTGCGACGGCACGCTGCTGACGGCGCTTCAGACGGCGCTGGCGGCAGAAGGCGCGACGATGGAGCTGATCGCGCCGAAGGTGGGCGGGGTCGAGACTGCCGCCGGCACCAAGCTTCCTGCCCATCACATGATCGATGGCGGGCCCTCGGTGCTGTTCGACGCGGTGGCGCTGCTGCTGTCGGAGGAAGGCGCGGAACGGCTCGCCGGCGAGGCGGCGGCGCGCGATTTCGTGGCGGACGCCTTCGCCCATTGCAAGTTCATCGCTTTCACCCCCGGTGCCCTGCCGCTGTTGGCCAGGGCCGGCGTCGCCCCGGACGCCGATGAGGGGCTGATCGCGCTGGAGGATGCCGCCTCGGTGGACGCCTTCATCGAGAGCTGCCGCGCGCTGCGCCTGTGGGCGCGGGAAGCGGCGGTCAAGCTCTGATGCCACGGCGGGGCGGCACATAACAGCGCCGCCCCGCCTTTTGCACGCACCGCGCCGATGAAGATCGCCACCTTCAACGTCAACGGCGTCAATGGGCGCCTCCCCGTGCTGCTGCGCTGGTTGGAGCAGGCACGCCCGGATGTGGTGTGCCTGCAGGAACTCAAGGCAGCCGACATCCGCTTTCCCGCCCGCGACATCGAGCAGGCGGGCTATGGCGCCATCTGGCACGGCCAGAAGAGCTGGAACGGCGTCGCCATCCTCGCCCGCGGCCGCGAGCCGATCGAGACAAGGCGCGGCCTGCCGGGCGAGGCGGAGGACACGCAGGCGCGTTACATCGAGGCAGCGGTCGACGGCCTGCTGATCGGCTGCCTCTATCTGCCGAACGGCAATCCCGTGCCGGGGCCGAAATTCGACTACAAGCGGCGCTGGTTCGCGCGGCTGCTGGCGCACGCGGCGGAGTTGCGGGCGCTCGACGTGCCTGTCGTGCTCGCCGGCGATTATAACGTCATTCCAACCGAACTCGACGTGTACAAGCCGGAGCGCTGGACCGACGACGCGCTGTTCCGGCCCGAGATGCGCGCGGCCTTTCACACTCTCACCGCACAGGGTTGGACGGACGCGCTGCGGACGCTGCATCCCGATGAGCGCCTCTACACCTTCTGGGATTATCTCCGCCACGCCTTCGCGCGCGATGCCGGGCTGCGGCTCGACCATCTGCTGCTCAGCCCGGCGCTGGCGCCGCGCCTCGCCGCCGCCGGGGTCGATCGCGCGGTGCGCGGCTGGGACAAGGCAAGCGACCATGCCCCGGCCTGGATCGAGCTCGGCCCCGCCCGCCCCGCACGGCGAGGGAATCCGAAAGCGTAACAACCCTTCATTTCAGCCCGTCGAGATGGCTGCGTATATGCGCGGCCTCGGCCGGCGTGGTGGCGAGGCTGATCGCCGTCATGAAGCCTTCGCGTGCCTCGCCGGTGCGGCCGAGCTGCATCAGCAGCGCGCCGCGCAGGCCGTGATAATGGAAATAGCCGGAAAGCCGGTCGCCCAGCGGCTCCACCATGGCCAGCGCGACTTCCGGCCCACGCAGTTTGGAGATGGCCACCGCCCGGTTCAGCGTCACCACGGGCGAAGGGGTCAGGATTTCCAGCGTGCCGTAGAGCAGATCGATCTGCGCCCAATCGGTCTCTTCAGGGGTAGAGGCGCGCGCATGCAGAGCGGCGATAGCCGCCTGCACCTGATAGGCGCCGGGCCGGCGGTGGCGCATCGCCTTGTCGAGCAATGCCAGTCCTTCAGCGATGAAGGCACGATTCCAAAGGGTCCGGTCCTGATGCTCCAGCAGGATCACCGTGCCGTCGGCAGCGAAACGGGCCGGGGCGCGGGCATGCTGCAGCAGCATCAGCGCGGCAAGGCCCATGATTTCCGGCTCGGCCGGAAACAGCCGCAGCAGCAGCCGGGCGAGGCGGATCGCCTCCTCGCACAGCGGCGCACGCGCCGCTGCCGCGTCGCCCGCCGTGGAATAGCCCTCGTTGAAGACGAGATAGAGCATGGCGGCGACGGTGCCGAGCCGCTCCGTCCGCTCCAGCGCGCCGGGCGGCTCGAAGGGCACGCCGCCCTCCCCCACCTGCGCGCGGGCGATGCGCGCCTTGGCGCGGGTGAGCCGTTGTTCCATCGCCGTCTCGCTGACGAGAAAAGCGCGGGCGATCTGGCCGACGGAGAGGCCGGAGACGATGCGCAAGGCGAGCGCGACCTGCTGCGTCGCCGGCAGTTCGGGGTGGCAGCAGATGAAAAGCAGGCGGAGCACGTCATCGCGGTAATGCGCGCCATCCATGCGCGCGGCGATCTCCGCCTCGGCGTCCTCGGTGTCGGAAAAGACTTCCTCGGGCGGCAGCGCCACCTGCCTCGCCCGGCGCCGCACGCTGTCGAGTGCCACATTGCGGCCGACGAAGATGAGCCAGGCGGGGGGGTCGCGCGGCGGACCGTTCTGCGGCCAGCTCTTCAGCGCCCGCAGGCACGCCTCCTGAAACGCTTCTTCGGCGAGGTCGAGGTCACGGAAATAGCGCAGCAGCGCCGCGACCGCCTGCGGGCGCGCCGCCGTGAGCGTGGTGCCGATCGTGCGCGCCTCGTCCATCAGGGTCGCGCGCCGCCGTCGACGAACAGCCCGACCGGGCGCACCTCATAGCAACCGCCGGGATTGGCCGCACCGAGCTCGCGGGCGATGCCGATCGCCTCTTCGAGGTCGGCGCAGTTAAGAATGTAGAAGCCGAGCAGCTGCTCCTTGGTCTCGGCGAACGGACCATCCAGCACCAGCGGCGGGTCCTGGTCCTTGCGCAGCGTGGTGGCGGCGGTGGTGGGCAGAAGGCGCGCCGCCGGGCCGAGCTTGCCGGCGGCCTCCAGCCGCTCATGGACGATACCGAGCCGCACCATCACGGCGTCGTCCTCTTCCTTGGTCCAGCCGCAGACGACGTCTTCCTGATGATAGCAAAGCAGCGCGTAAAACATGGGGCACCTTTCGTGAGGCAGGGATCAGCCGCCGCTGATCGCAGTGATGACGAAGACATCCGCCCCGGGGGCGAGCGGGGTGGTGAGACGGGCGCGGCGCCCTCCGACGAAGACGTTGATATGGCGCCTTATCGCCGGCGTCTCGTCGCAGATGCGCTCGCGCATGCCGGGCCAGAGCGCGTCGAGCCCTTCGACCATCTCGGCGACGCTGGCGGCTTCCAGCGGCACGAGCCGATCCGCGCCGGGAAACAGCACCACGAGATGCGGCGGCAGGCGCACGAGGACGGGGGCGGCGGCGGGCGCCACTTCCATCGTCTTGCCCGCCTCCTCCATGGTCGTCACCGCTCCCACACCAGCGTTTCGACGGACGTGATGGTCGGCAGATAGGGCGCGATGCAGTCCCAGCTTTCGCCCTCGTCGGCGCTGGCATAAAGCCCGCCGGCATTGCTGCCGAAATAGACCCCGGCCGGTTCCAGCGTGTCGGTGGCCATCGCCTGGCGCAGCACGTTGAAATAGGCGCCGCCCTGCGGCAGGCCGGAGCGCTGTGCCCTCCAGCTCACACCCGCGTCTCCCGTGCGCCAGACGGCCGCGTTGCCCTCCGGCATGAAGCGGCCCTTGATGTCACCGTTCAGTGGGATGAGGTAGAGCCCGTCCGGGTCGCGCGGATGCACCGCCGCCGGGAAGCCGAAGGAGGAGGGCAGGCCCTTCTCGATGCTCTCCCAGCTGCGACCGCCATCATCCGAACGGTACATGCCGCAATGGTTCTGCTGGTAGAGCCGCCCGCGCCCGCCCGGCGCCATGACGAGGCAATGCACGCACTGGCCGAATTCGGGATAGTTCTGCCCTTCCGGCATGAAGTCGGCGCGGGTGCCGCGGTTGCGGGTCTCCCAGGTGAGCCCGCCATCCTCGCTGGCAAACACGCCGGCCGCCGAGATGCCGACCCAGATCTTCTTGGGGTCGGCAGGATCCAGCACCAGCGAATGCAGGATCAGCCCGGCGCCACCGGGGTGCCATTCCGGCCGGGTCGGGTGCTTCTGCAGTCCGTCAAGATGGGTCCAGCTGACCCCGCCATCGGTGCTGCGAAACAGGCCCGCCGGCTCGACGCCGGCATAGAGCGTGCCGTCGCCGGCCACCGCCAAACTCCAGACGGACTTCACCGGGTCCTGCCCGGCCTCATAAGCGAGGCCCTGGCTCGAATGGGTCCAGCTGGCGCCGAAATCGGTCGATTTCCACACCGCCGGCCCGAACCATTCATTGCCGCCGCCGGCATAGAGCGTGCCGCTCAACGGATCGGCGACCACATGGTTGGTCGGCCATGTCTCGCAGAACGGGCCGCGCAACTGCCAGGAGCGGCGCGCCGCATCGCTTTCCGCGAGAAAGGCGCCCTTACGGGTGCCGACGAGAACGAAAACCTGCTGTGCCATCACGCCCTCCCCTCAACTCGCCACGACCACGACCAGCCAGGACACGCCGAAACGATCGACCAGCGAGCCGAAGGCGGGAGCAAAGAAAGTGGGGCCGAGCGGCATCGTCACCTGCCCGCCCTCCACCAGGGCGGCGAACCGCGTCTCGGCCTCTTCCTTGGTCGCGACCGACAGCGCCAGCGAAATGCCGGCAAAGCCCGCCTCGCCAGACTGGCAGCCATCCGACGCCATGAGCTCGGCGGCGCCAATACGGAAGCTGGAATGCATGACCTTGTCATCCCAACCTTCCGGGATCATCCCGGGCGGCGGCGGCTCCGGCGCGTCGCCAAAGCGCATCAGCGCCGTCACCTCTGCCCCGACCGCCTGCGTGTAGAACGCCAGCGCTTCTTCGGTCCGGCCGTTGAACATCAGATAGGCCTGCACGTTCATCGCGGTTCTCCCTCTGGTCGCCTCGATCCCGCAAGGACGAAAAGCGAGGCGCAGAACCGACAGGGAGCGGAAACTTTTTTCGCGGCCCTGTCGGCAGGGGGCCGGGTCGCACGTCCTTGGGGCAGCACCGGCACATCAGGAGGCTCACGCGCCATGCCCAGCACGATACGCCTGCACCGCGTCCTCGCAACCCGCCCGGAGAAGGTCTATCGCGCCTTCATCGAGGCGGATGCGCTGGCGAAATGGATTCCCCCACACGGCTTTACCTGCACCGTGGACCATCTCGATGCCCGCGTCGGCGGGTCGTTCCGCATGTCCTTCCGCAACTTCACCACCGGCGAGAGCCATTCCTTCGGCGGCGCCTATCAGGAGCTGATCCCGGGCAGCAGCCTGCGCTACACCGACCGCTTCGACGACCCCGCTTTGCCCGGCGAGATCGTGGTGAGCGTGAGCCTGCGGGCGGTGTCGCTCGGCACCGAGTTGGAGATCGTGCAGGCGGGCATACCCGACGCCATCCCGCCTGAAGCCTGCACCATTGGCTGGCAGCAATCGCTGGAGAATCTGGCCCGACTGGTGGAGCCGGAGATCGCGGGATAGCGGCGCCCGCCTACCAGCGCGCCACGCGCGGGGCGAGTATCGCCCCCGCCACCGCCAGCCCGGCAATGGCGAGGCTGTACCAAGTGGCGACGAAGAGTGGGGAATCGTCGGGGCAATGCGCGGCATAGAACGCCGCCGCCAGCCCGCCGGCCAGCAGCCCCGCCACCGCGCCCGCGAGCGCTGGCCGCGTGGGGGCGCCATGGCGCAGCACGGCAAGGAAGAGGACGAGCGGCGCCGCGCCGATCAGCGGAATGAAGGTGAGGCAGACCCTCGCATTGACGCCGACCAGCCGGCCCCACCAGTCGGCGGCGGGGACGGCGAGCAGTTCCAGTCCCACACCGGCGAGCAGCAGCGCCGGCCCGGCCAGCAGCCAGCCGAGCGGGGCGCGCGCCTCCTCCCCCGGCCGCGCCAGCCGGCGCAGCAGCAGCAAGGCGCTGCCGGCCAGCGCCAGCGTCACCACGAATTTGAACAGGAAGCGCAGCGTTTCCAGCGCCGCCAGAGCATCGGGGCGCGGGCCCAGAGCGAGCGCGAACACCACCCCAGCCGCCAGAACAGCCAGAGCCAGCGCGGCGCGCCAGGCGGTGCGCAGCGGCAGGGCGCGACGGCCTGTATCGGCCGCCATGGCGCGGATGAGGTCCTGCGTGTCCATGTCACTCACATCGTCACTCACGTCCAAAGCGCCGCGCGATGGCGGCGAGGCCCCGGTGCAGCGCCACCCGCACCGCGCTTTCCGTCATATCCAGCGTGCGCGCCGTCTCCTCGACCGAGCGGCCCTCGACCGAAATCGCTGCCACCACGGAGCGCTGGCCGGGGGCGAGCCCTTCCAGCGCCCGGCCGATGTCGCGCGCGCTCACCGTCTCGGCTTCCGGCTGGGGAATCGTCTCGGCGATATCGTCCAATTCCACTTCCGCCCGCCGTCCGCGGCGACGGAACGCGTCGATCAGCTTGAAGCGGGCAATGGCATAGACCCAGGGCAGCACGGGAGCGTCGGGCAGCCATGTATGCCGCTTCAGGTGAATCGCCAGCAGCACCTCCTGCACCACATCCTCCGGGTCCACCCCGCCATGGCTGATCTTGCTGCGCGCATAGGCACGGACAAGACCGGCGACACGGTCGAGAAACAGCGCATAGCTGCGCCCGTCGCCAGCGATGGCCGCCCGGAGCAGATCGGCAAGTTCGCGCTCGTTCCGGCCGCTCAACGTCGGCTTCTCCTGTTCGCACGCCAGAGGCGACTTGTTACGGGAGGGCGCAAAGAACGGCCAAGACCCGTCGCGCACCGATCACGACTTCGTGTCGGGCAGCAACGTAACACCTTCCCCGTAGCGGTCGAATGGACAATCGCACGGCCGAGCTGGGCCGCGCCATGCCACAGGAGACGACCCATGAACCGCTCGACCCTTGCTCTCGCCCTCGCCGGCTCGCTCACCGCTGCTCTTGCCGGCGCCGCCTTTGCCGCGCCGCTGGCGCCGGAAAAGATGGCCGGCAATGAGAAGTGCTACGGCATCGCCCTGAAGGGGCAGAATGACTGCGCCGCCGGCCCCGGCACCAGCTGCGCCGGCACCTCGACCATGGACTATCAGGGCAATGCCTGGAAGGCGGTGCCCAAGGGCACCTGCGTAACCATGAAGGGTGGCAGCCATATGGGCTCGCTGACCCCGATCAAGAGCTGAGCCGGCTCAGGGAGGCCCGCTATGCGGGCCTCCTCTTCGGCGCCCTGCCCGAGCCCTTTGTCTGACGCGAGATGTCCCATGTCTCTCACTCCCGACCGCCTGCCGGCCCGTGCCGGGCTCGGCCTGAAGCCCGAGCATTACCGTGATGTGCTGGAAACCCGGCCCGATATCGGCTTCTTCGAGGTCCATGCCGAGAACTATATGGGCGCGGGCGGGCCGCCACACGCCTATCTCGAAGCGGTGGCCGGCCTCTACCCACTGTCGCTGCACGGTGTCGGCCTGTCCATCGGCGGGTCGGGACCGCTCGACACCGCGCATCTACACCGGCTGCGGGCGCTGATCGACCGCTACCGGCCGCAGAGCTTTTCCGAACATCTCGCCTGGTCCACCCATGACACCGGCTTTCTCAACGATTTGCTGCCTCTGCCCTACACGGCGGAGACGCTGGCGCGGGTGAGCGCGCATGTCGAGGAGACGCAGCAGGCGATCGGGCGGCAGCTGCTGCTGGAGAATCCCTCCACCTATCTCATCTTCGCGGAGAGCACGATCGACGAGATCGATTTTCTGGAGGCGGTCGCCTCCCGCACCGGCTGCGGCCTGCTGCTCGACGTGAACAATGTGATGGTTTCCTGCGTCAATCACAGGCTGGACCCTCACCTCTATATCGACCGGTTCCCGGTCGAGCACGTCGGCGAAATCCACCTCGCCGGCTATGACGAGACGACGGACGGCGCCGGCGACCGGCTGCTGATCGACGCCCATGGCTCACCGGTCCGCGCCGATGTGATGGCGCTCTACGACCATGCGCTCTCCCGCACCGGCCCAGTACCGACGTTGATCGAATGGGACAATGACGTGCCGGACTTCGCCACCCTGCACGCCGAGGCGGTGCGGGTGGAGGCACGGATCGCGGCCGAGGCGGCGCGATGCGCCCCGTTGCGGCGGGTGGGGTGAGCCATGGACAGCGCCACCCGCCAACACGGTTTCGCACAAGCCCTTCTCCATCCTGGCGCCCAGGTACCGCCTGGCCTCACCGGCGCGCGCGGCACGGCGGATGCCGCTCGCTTCGCCGTCTATCGCAACAATGTCCATGTGGGGCTGACGCGGGCGCTGGCGCAGCGTTTCACCGTCACCGAGCGGCTGGTGGGGGCGGAATTCTTCGCCGGCATGGCTCGCGCCTATGTCGGTGGATGCAAGCCCGTCTCACCCTTGCTCATGCACTATGGCGACGATTTCCCGGAGTTCATAGCCGGCTTCGCGCCTGCCGCGACCCTGCCCTATCTCGCCGATGTCGCCCGGCTTGAGGCGGCGTGGACGCGGGCCTATCACGCCCCCGACGCGGCACCGCTGGAGCTCCAGCGGCTCGCCGGCCTGCCGCCGGAGGAGATGGCGGGCCTCGCCCTGCGTCCGCATCCTTCCGCGACATTGCTGCGCTCCGCCTATCCCGTCGGCGCGATCTGGGCGGCGCATCAGGGCGCCACTGTCACCCCGGTCGAAAGCTGGAACGCGGAGACGGTACTGGTGGTGCGGCCGGACATGACGGTGAGCGTGCATGTCCTGCCGCCCGGCGACGAGCCCTTCGCCGCGCGGCTCTTCGCCGGCCACACGCTGGGCGCGGCGGCGGAGGCGGCCCTTGCCGCCAACCCCGGCTTTGACTTCGGCACCGCGCTCGTCGGGCTTCTCACTCTTGGCGCCTTCACCGACATGCAACAGGGAGACGTGCCATGACGTTCGACATAAGGGGCGCTGCGCGCGGGGGGCAGCAGCGTCGGCCTCTTTCGCTGCTGGCCGCAATTGCCCGGGCGGAGGCACTGCTGGCGGCGATTCCGCCGCCCCTGCCGCTGCTCGCGCTGCGCGTGGCGCTGGCGGTGCCGTTCTTCCTGTCGGGCCTCACCAAATGGGATGGCTTCCTCACCCTCTCGGCCGGAGCGCATTTCCTGTTCGAGGAGGAGTTCCGACTGCACCTTTTTGGCGCCGCCTACCCCTACCCCTTCCCGACGCTGATGGCGGCGGCGGCGGGAACCGGGGAGATCGTGCTGCCGCTGCTTTTGCTGCTCGGCCTCGGCACCCGCTTTGCCGCGCTCGGCCTGCTGATCATGACGGCCATCATCCAGCTTACGATTCCCGAGGGCTGGGCGAATTTTCATCTGCCCTGGGCGGCCATGGCCTTCGCGCTGGTGGTGTTCGGCGGCGGATCGCTGGGGCTGGAAGGGCTGTGGCGGAAGCTCTTTCCCGCGCCACAGCCCTGAACCCGCCGCCGCTCAGGTGAAGGCGATCAGCGTGTCGAGATCGTCCTGGCTGAGGGCAAGCCCGGCGAAGTCGCTCGGCGAATAGCGCCGGGCCGACTGGGCCGCGACCACGCGGCAGGCTTCGGCCTCGGCGCGCACGGCATCGAGCAGGCGCTCAATGGTCGCGGCGTCATGGCCGGCGCCGAACTCGCAGCGCAGCACGAGCGCGCCGCCCTCCTGCCAGCAATTGAAGGCGAGCCGGTGCGGACGGGCCGCCTGCGCCGCCCGCTCGCGCCCCGCGCCGAGCCGCACAAGCGCTAGGCCGGCATGGCCGAAACGGCTGATATCGCCGAGGAAGTTGAACGACACTTGCGGTCGCGCCCCGGTGAGCGGCGGGGTGGCGGCGCGCAGCAGCCCATAGCCCATGGACCGGCCAGCGGCGGCGCGCGCGCGTTCCTTCACCGCCAGCAGCCAGGCCGGTAGGTCGCCCGTCTCCCCCGGCAGCGCCACGGGATAGCGGGTGGTGAACCAGCCTATGGTCCGCGACAGGTCGATGGCGCCATCGCCGGTGTCGCGGCCATGGCCTTCCAGCTCCAGCTGCAGCGCACCGCCGGTCCAGGCGATGAGCGGGCGGGCGATGAGAGCGAGCGCGCTCTCCTGCGGCTGGTGGCCGAAACGCTCGGCGAGGTCGGCGAGCAGCGGCTGCGACAACGCTGCCTCCAGCCGCAGATCACGGGTGCGGGCGCTGCCTTCCACATCCGGCGCGGCGGGATGGTCGAGCGGCACGGTGGTGGGCGCGAGCGCCACCGATTGCCAATAGGGCCGGTCGGCCTCGAAGGCGGCACCGGCCCCGGCCTGGTGGCGGCACCACCACGACCAGGCGGTGGGCGGCGCCAGCACCGGCTGCGGCGGATCGGACAGCGCCTTGGCGAGATCGTCGGCGAGGATCGCCCAGGACACCATGTCGAAGACGAGGTGATGCACCGCCACGACAAGGCGCAGCACCGCGCCCGCCTCGATCATGCCGGCGGCGAGGGCACGTCCGGCCAGCGGGTCGATTGTCGCCACAAGGCGGTCGGCCATGCGGTCTTCGCGCGGGGAGACATCCTGACCGACGGCCACCTTGTCGCGCAGCAGCGCCGGCAGCCGCGGCGCCTCCGCCACTTCCTGCCGCGGCGGCGGACCTTCCTGCAGCCGCACCCGCAGCCCGTCGTGACGAGCAACGGCCGCCGCCAGCGCCGCCTCCACCGCCGCGGGCGCGGTGCCGGGCGGCAGATCGAACACAGCGGTGAGCGCCCAATGCCGGCGGTCGGGCATGGCGAGCCCCATGAACCAGTTCTGGATCGGGGTCAGCGGCACCGGCTCGGCCACCGGCCCGCGTGCCTCCACAGCGTTGGCGGCGGCCGGCTTCATGAGCGCCGCCAGGGCGCGCGGGGTCGGCGCGGTGAAGATCTGCGCCGGGGAGAGCAGCCACCCCGCCGCCCGCGCCTTGCCCGCGAGCTGGATTGCCATGATCGAATCGCCGCCGAGCGCGAAGAAATCATCGTCCGGGCCAAGGCTGGCCGCCGTGCCGAGCGCGGCGAAAAGCTCGCGCCACAGCGCAAGGACCGTGGCGAGCGGATCGCCCGTGCCGGAAGCCTCGGCAACGAGGACGGCGTTGCCGGCCACTGGGGCAGCGAACAGCGCGCGCAGCGCCGTACGGTCCAGCTTGCCATTGGCGTTGAGCGGCAGCGCCTCGACGAGGATGAGGCGCGAGAGGCGCTGCGCCTCGGGCAGCCTGTCCTTGAGCTGAGCGTCGAGACGCGCCGCGTCCTGTCCCGGCGCCACCGCGGCGCCGACGAGGCGCACCGTGCCGTCCTCCTCGCGCAGCGCCAGAACCGCCGCGTCGCGCACCCCGGCGCAGGCACGCAGCTGCGCCGCGACACCGTTGGGATCAACCCTGTGGCCGCGCACCTTCACCATATCGTCTTTGCGGCCAAGGAAGCGAATGAGTCCATCGGCGTCGCGGCTGCCGAGATCGCCGGTGAGATAGGCACGCGTGCCGTCGCCGAGCTGGATAAAGCCGCTGGCAGCCTCGCCGGACGGCATCGGCTCCGCCTCGGCATCGCCGACATAGCCGAGCGCCACACCCGCCCCGCTCACCCGGATTTCCCCGGTCTCGCCGGCGGGCAGCACCGCGCCATCGGCGTCGACAATGTCGATCTGCGCCCCGTCGAGCGGATAGCCCACGGGAACACGGTCCTGCGCCTGCGCCCCGGCGGCCAGCGCCGGCGTTACCTTCACCATGGTGCAGCCGATGGTGGTTTCGGTCGGGCCGTAATGGTTGAACAGGCGCAGCTCCGGCCGCAGCGCCCGCAGCCTGCTGACGAGGCCGAAGGTCAGCACATCGCCCCCGCACACCAGCGCCCGGCGGGGCAGCAGCGCCGCCGCTTCCGGATGCGCCGTGAGCGCGGCGAGATGGGTGGGAACGATCTTGAGCACATCCGCCGGGTGGCGGGTCATCCAGTCGATGAAGGCGGCGGGGTCACGGGCGGTCGCCGCGTCCAGCACGTTGAGCGTGCCGCCGGAGGCCACGGCGCCGACCACGCTGGTATAGCCGAGATCGGCGGCGAAGGAGGTGGCGATGGCGAAGACCTGCGGGCCGGGAAGGTCCAGCCGGCGCAGCAACGCCCGCGCATAGGCATCGAGCCCGCCGCAGGACACCCGCACGCCCTTCGGACGGCCGGTGGAACCGGACGTGAACAGGACATAGGCGAGATCGTCGGCAGCGGATTCCGCGCGCGGCGGGGTCTCACCCGGCTGCGGGTCGCGGCTCCAGCCCAACACCGGCACAGAGACAGGTTCGCCGGCGGTGGCGGCGTCGGCAACCACCACGCGCGCGCCACACGCCGCCAGCAGCGTGGCGCGATAGGTGGCGGGATAGTCGGGATCGAGCGGCACGAAGGCCGCGCCGAGATGGCTCGCCGCCGCCATCGCCACCAGCGGGCCGGCCCCCCGCGCGAGGCAGAAGGCAACGCGGTCGCCGCGCCCCACACCCTGCGCCGCCAGACGAGCGGCAAGATCGCCGCTCGCTCGGGCGAGCTCCGCCCAGCTGAGCGTGCCGTCGCGGTCGATCACCGCGGTTGCCTCCGGGGTGGTGGCTGCCCAATGCGCGACATGATCGGCGAGGCTGGTGGGCAAAGGCTCGGATTCCGGCTGCGCCGGGACCACCGGCGCCTCCGGCTCGGCCGCCGCCGTGCCAATCGCTTCCAGCAAGGCGCGGTAGCGGGCGACCCAGGCTTCGACACGGGCGGCGTCGAACAGGTCGGTGTTGAAATTGGCCTCGATCGCGAGGCCTTCTTCGCTGGATTCGAGGTTCCAGTTAAGGTCCCAGCGCACGCGCCCATGAGCGTTGGCGCGCGGTGTCGGAGCCAGGTCGGCAAAGGCGGCGAGCGGCTCAACTTTGTCGAGATTGAACGACACGCTCGCCAGCGGCGGGCGGGACGGGTCGCGGCGCACGCCGCTGGCCTTGACGATGGCGGAGAGCGGATAGGCGGGATAGGCCATGGCCTGCGCCATGGCGGCACGGGTCGCGGCGAGGGCATCGCCCTGGAGACCGGCAAGCCGCACCGGCACGGTGGAGATGCAATAGCCGGTCAGGCCCGGTTCGCCCACCAGCGGTTGCCCGGCGGCGAAGATCGCCACGACGAGATCGTCCTGGCTGGAAAGCTCCGCCAGCAATTGGCCATAGGCGGCGAGGCACAGGGTGAAAAGCGAGCAGTCGAGCGCCCGCGCCCGCGCGCCAAGTTCAGCGGCGAAGGTGGGAGGCAGCAGCGCCCGCACCGTGCCGCCTTCGTAGGTCTGGAGCGGCGGGCGCGGCCGGTCGGTGGGAAGCGCCAGCGGCGCCGGCGGCTGGGCGAACACGCTCTGCCAATGCGCCGCCGCTTCCGCATCGGCCGCGGCGTCGCGGGCGAAGTCGGCGAAGCGCTCATAGGCGGCCGGGGCCGGCAGCGCCGGCCCAGTGCCAGCGAAGCGGGCGGTGTAGAGCGCGCCGAGTTCGTTGGCCAGCACCTGCAGCGACCAGCCATCGGTGACGATATGCGGCTGGATCAGGACCAGCGCCGTCTCCGTGCCGCCGCTCAGCAGCGCCACGCGCAACATGCCGGCGCGCGCTAGGTCGAAGGGCCGCGCCGCCATCTCCCGCACGAGGCGATCCAGCTCCGCCGCGTCGGTGAACGCGGCCTGTTCCAGCGCCACCCGGGCCTCCGGCTCGATGACCGCCGTGGCGCCATCGTTCTCGAAGCGCATGCGCAGGCTGTCATGGCGGGCGACGAGATCGGCCAGCGCCGCGCTCAGCGCCGGCGCATCGAGCGAACCGGGCAGGCGCAGCACCAGCGACTGGTTATAGGCCGCCGCGCTTTCCGGGCTAAAGGCGGCGAGCGTCCATAGGGCCTGCTGGCCCGGCGCGGTGGCGAAGCTGTGGGGCTCCGCCGAGGCTGCCGGCAGCGCCGCGCCGCCCATCAGGCCGACGCTGGCGAGGGCACGGGCACTCTCCCGCACTGCGCGGGCGACATGGGCGAGGTCGTCCTCGCTATGGGCGGTGGAGAGGAAGCAGGTCCGCCCCTCCCACACATAAACACCGCGCGAGATCAGCTGGCTGTAGAACAAGTCGCTGGCGCCGGAAAAACGCAGCACGGAAGAGAAGTGCTCCACCCGCAGCGGGCTTCCGTCTTCCTCCAGCCCGGCATTCAGCGTGGCGCAAAGCGCCTGCGTGCGGGCGTTCAGCTGCTCCTGCAGTGCCGGGCCAGACGCGTCGAGATGGCCGAGCATGGCGGTGGCCGCCGCCATGGCGAGCGGATTCTTGTTGAAGGTGCCGGCGAAGAAGGTCCGCTCGGCCTTGGGGCCGCCGGCGCCGTCGAGCGGCCAGACGCCGCCGTCGATACCGTCGAGAAAGGCGCTGCGGCCGGAGACGACGCCGATGGGCAGGCCGCCGCCGACGATCTTGCCATAGGTGACGAGATCAGCCCGCACCCCGGCCCAGTCCTGCGCCCCGCCGGCGGCGACACGGAAGCCGAGCAGCACCTCATCGAAGATCAGCGCCGCGCCGGCGCGGGCGGTGAAGCCGCGCAGCCAGTGGAGGAAATCGCGCGGCTGCAGGCCCGGGCGTCGGCTCTGCACCGGCTCGACAATGACCGCCGCCAGCCGATCGCCCAGCGCTTCCAGCGCCATCTGGCTGCCTTCCGGGTCTGCATAGTCCAGCACCACCACATCCGCCAGCATGCCGGGCGGGGTGCCGCTGGCGAGCGGCAGGCTGGCGCCATCGCTGCCGGAACGCGCGAGCGTGCCGTCGAAATGGCCGTGATAGGAACCGGCGAACATCGCCACCAGCGAACGGCCGGTGGCGTGACGGGCGAGGCGCAGCGCGGTCATCACCGCTTCAGTGCCGGTGTTGCAGAACAGCGACCGCTCATTGCCGGTGAGCCGGGCGATGAGCGCAGCGGCCTCGCCGGCCTTTTCCGCCTGCGGGCCGAGGAACAGCCCCTGCTCGGCGATCTGGCGCTGGATCGCCTCCACCACCATGGGCGGGTTGTGGCCAAGCAGCTGCACGCCGAAACCCATGGTGAGGTCGACATAGTCATTGCCGTCGGCATCGACGACATGGCTGCCCTGCCCCTTCACACCGATGATCGGGTAGAGCAGCGATTTGGTCTCGGGTCGGAATCCCGCCACCGCCCGGCTATCGGCCAGCACCGGCCCGAAAGCTTCGCGCTGGTGGCGGGAGGCGCCGTGGGCCGCGCCGTAGCGGGCGGCGAAATCGGCGATGAAGCCCGCCGCCTCCAGGCTCAGCGCCTCGGTCGGCGCGGCGGGCGAGGGGCTGGCAGGCGGGAGAGCAGGGCTAGACACGCGAGCCTCCGTCGCCGCCGTGCGGGCGGCCATGGTCGGAATGGCGGGAAGCGGGGCGATGGCGGCAGCTGCAGCGGTGGGGTCGGCGGCTTTCGCCTCCACCTCGCGCAGCACCCGCTCCAGCAGCGCCCGCGGCGTGGTGAGGGTGGTGAAAAGTTCGCGCCGGGGGATCGCCACCTTCCACCGCCGCTCCAGCGTGGAAAGCGCCTCAGCCAGCGCCAGCGAATCCACACCCAGCGTGAAGAAGCCGGCGTCCCCCGCCAGCGCCGCCTCGCTCAGCTGCAGGCTGCGCCGCAGGCTGGTGGCGAGGGCGGCGCGAATGTCCTCGCGGCTCAAGGCCGGTGCGGCGGGCACGGTCGCCACCGCGTGAGAGACCGCCTCGCTTGCCGTGGCCAGCGGCACGGCGGGGCGGCGGGGCGGCGCCTCGACCCAGTGGCGGTCGCGCGTGAAGGGATAGGGCGGCAGACGCACCGGGACGGCGCCGCTCGCCGGCCATGTCACATCAAGGCCGGCGACGAACAGGCGGCACAGCGCCAGCGCCAGCGTTTCGCCCGCCGCCCGGTTGCGGCGCATGGTGGGGATGAAGCGGGTGTCGCGTCCCTCGAAGCCGGCGGCGCGCTGGGCGAAGCCGACCAGTGTGGCGGCCGGGCCGATTTCCACCACGACATTCACGCCCTCGCGCGCCAGGGTGTCGAGCCCCGCGCCGAAGCGCACGGGCTGGCGGATCTGCCGGCCCCAATAGGTGGGGTCGCGGAGATCGGCGGAGAGGTCGCCGGTGACGTTGGAGACGACCGGCACGCGTGGGGCGGCGAGAACCGCTTCACGCACCCGCTGCTCGAACGGTCCGACGACGGCGTCCATCAGATGGGAATGGAAAGCGTGACTGGTGACGATGCGCTGGCTGCGGATGCCTTCGGCGTCGAGCGCGGCGAGCACTTGCGCGATCGCCTCGCCCGGGCCGGACAGCACCACTTCCTCCGGCGCGTTCAGCGCGGCGATGTCGAGGCGACCCTCGAAAGCGGGCAGCACGGGTCCGAGCTGTTCCAGCGGCGCGAACACCGCCACCATCTCGCCGCCCGGCGGCAGCGCCCCCATCAGCGCACCGCGCGCGGCGACGATATCGAGCGCCGCCTCGAACGGCGCCACGCCGGCGAGGCAGGCGGCCGACCATTCGCCGAGACTGTGGCCGGCGACGAGGTCCGGCGTGATGCCGCAGGCGGCGAGCCGTTCGGCCAGCGCCATTTCCAACGCGAACAGCGCCGGCTGCACCTCGGCGGTGTCGGTCAGCGGCGGGGCTTCCCTGTCGAACATGCGCGCGGCGAGGTCGAGCCCCATCTGCGCCCCGGCCGCGTCGATATGGGTGCGAAAGGCGGAATCTGCGGCGTAGAGATCCGCCGCCATGCCCGGCCACTGGCTGCCCTGCCCGGAAAACAGGAAGGCAACCTTCGGGGTGTCCGCCAGAGCCTGCCCGACGGCGCCGACCTGCGGCGCCTCTCCGGCGGCAATGGCGCGCAGGCCCGCCAGCGCTTCCTCATGGCTGCGGGCGAGACAGGCGGCGCGATGGGCAAAGCGTCCGCGCCCCCGGTTCAGCGCCGCGGCGATGCCGGCGAGCGGGACCTGCGGGTCAGCGGCGAGATGATCGGCGAGCCCCGCCGCCACGCGACGCAGCGCCTCGGCATCGGGCGCGGAAAAGGCGAAGACGATAGGCAGCGGCAGGGCGACCGGCGACTCCGGCGCAGGCGGGGCTTCTTCCAGAATGAGATGGGCGTTGGTGCCTGAAAAGCCGAAGCTGCTGACCGCGGCCCGGCGCCGCTCGCCGGCCGGCCATTCCATCGCCTCGGCGACGACGCGCACGGGAAGTTCGTCCCAGGCGATGCGCGGGTTTGGCTGGGTCTGGTGCAGCGTCGCCGGCAGCCGGCCGGCTTCCAGCGCCAGCACCATCTTGATCAGCCCGGCAATGCCGGCGGCGGCTTCCAGATGGCCGATATTGGTCTTCACCGAGCCCAGCAGCAGCGGCTCGGTGCGCAGCAGGCCGTAAGCGGCGGCAAGCGCCTGCACCTCGATGGGATCGCCCAGCGGCGTGCCGGTGCCATGGCATTCCACCGCCTGCACCTCGGCCGCCGACAGGCCGGCATCGGCGAGAGCACTCGCGATCACCGCCCGCTGTGCCGCGCCATTGGGCGCGGTGAGCGCGCTGGAATGGCCGTCATGATTGAGCGCCGAACCACGAATGACCGCACGGATGGTATCGCCGTCGCGCAGGGCATCGGCGAGTCGTTTCAGCACCACCAGCCCGCCGCCCTCGCCGCGCACATAGCCATCGGCGGCGGCGTCGAAAGTGCGGCAGGCATGGCTGGGGCCGAGCATGCCGGCGGCGGCCAGGGCGGCGGTCACATCGGCGTCGAGCGTCAGGTTCACGCCGCCCGCCAAAGCGAGGTCGCATTCGGCGCTGCGCAGCGCGCGGCAGGCCGCATGCACGGCGACCAACGAGGAGGAACAGGCGGTGTCGAGCACCAGCGCCGGGCCGGTGACATCGAGCCAATGGGCGATGCGGCCGGCGGCGATGGAGCCGGCATTGCCGAGAATGGCGGCGGGGGAGAGCGAATCGGTTGCCTGAAACCGGGCCTCATACTCATTGGCGCCGAGGCCGAGAAAAACGCCGGTCGCGCGGGGACGCCGCGCCCCATCCGCATAGCCGGCATCTTCCAGCGCCTGCCAGGCCAGCATCAGCGCCAGGCGATGCTGTGGGTCCATGGCGTCGGCCTCGAGCGGGCGCAGCCCGAAGAAGCCGGGGTCGAAAGTCTCCACGCCCTCGACATAGCCGCCGGGCGGCAGGCCGTCGTGTTCGGGGCGGTCGGCGGGAGCGGGGCGCACGGCGTCGCGGCCCTCGAACAACAAGCGGCCATAAGCCTGCGCCGAGTCGACATCCGCGAAGCGGGCGGCGAGGCCGATCACAGCCACGGGCGCACGGGCACGGGCGGTCTCGGCCCGCAGCGCGTCGATGCGCCCTTCCAGCGCCAGCATCAGATCGGTGACCTGTTCGGGGTGCAGCCGGCTCAGCCGGGCGAGCAGGCCCGCGCGCCGCTCCTCACTGCTCGCCACGGCCGCCCCCCTCAATCATCGACAGAAGTTCTTCAAGGTCGCCACCCGCGCCGGGCGACGGAGCCGGTATCGACGGCGAGGCTTGCGCCGGCATTACCTGAGGTTGTCCCGTAAGATGCGCCACGAGCGCATTGACGGTCGGATGGTCGAAGGCCAGCGTCTGCGGCAGGGCACGACCGAGATGGCTGCCGAGGGCGCCGGCGAGATCGACCGCGTCGATCGAGGTAAGGCCGAGTTCGCCGAGCCCGCGATCCACGGCGACGGCGGAGACCGGCAGGCCGAGCCGGCCCGCCAGCCAATCGCGAATCCAGCGCTCCAGGGCCGGCACAGCAAGGGGCGTGGCCGACGCGTGCGCCGCCGCCCGCGCTGAATCAACAGCCGCGTCCAGCATCTCCTGCCGCGCGCTCCGCCATTCCGCGATGACCGGCAGTTCGCCCGCGCGCCAGGCCTGACGGTTGGCGGCACGCTGGATCTTGCCGCTGGAGGTGCGCAGCACGGCACCGGGTTCGACCAGCACGATACGCGAGAGCTGAAGCTCCAGCATCTGCCACACCGAAGCGCTGATGGCGCTGAACAGCGGCGCGGGATCGGTGCGCCGCTGCGCGCGCTCCAGCTCCTGCACCAGCACCACCTGTTCGCCGCCGGCTTCGCCGATGAGGCCGAACGCCGCGCCGCCGCCCGCGCGCAACGCCGGATGCGCCGCCTGCGCCACGCGCTCAATATCCTGCGGGTAGTGGTTCGAGCCGGAGAGAATGATGAGGTCCTTGATGCGGCCGGTGACGCAGAGTTCGTCGCCGATCATCGCCCCGAGATCGCCGGTGCGCAGATAGCCCGTCGGCTCGTCCTCGCCCTCGATGCGTACGCCGAAGGTGGCCGCGCTTTCCTCCGGCCGGCGCCAATAGCCGCGCGCGATGGTCGGTCCGCCGAGCCAGATCTCGCCGACGCGATCGGCCGGCTGGCGGCGCCCGGTGGCGGGATCGACGATGGCGATGCGCACATCCTCCAGCGGCGTGCCGCAGCCGGGAATGAGGTTCGTGCGCACCGATGCGCCGGCCTCGACAATGCGGCCCTGTTCCAGCGCCGCGGCATCGAGCGAGAACAGCCGGGGCGCCGCACCCACGGGGCTGGCGGTGACGGCCAGGGTCGATTCCGCCAGACCATAGGCCGGGGCGAAGGTCTCGCGGCGAAAACCGTGCGGGGCGAAGGCGGCGATGAAATCCTCCATCACCTGCGGGTCGATCGGCTCGGCGGCGTTCATCGCCATGACGAGGGAGGAGAGGTCGAGACCCGCCCGCGCCTCGGCCGGAATGCGCCGGGCGCACAGATCATAGGCGAAGCTCGGCGCCGCCGTGTGGGTGCCGCCAAAGCGGCTGATCGCCTCCAGCCACAGCACCGGGCGCTGCAGGAAGCTGTTCGGCGCCATCTGCACCACCGGGCAGCCGGAGTACAGCGTCTGCAACAGGCCGAAAATCAGGCCGAGATCGTGGAAGGCCGGAAGCCAGGTCACCATCGTGCTCGCCGGCGAGAGGCCCCAGGCCGCTTCCATCCGCACCATATCGGCCATGAGATTGGCGTGGCTGACCTCCACACCCTTGGGCAGGGCGGTGGAACCCGACGTGTACTGGATGAAGCAGGTCGCCTCTGGATCGACGGTGCGTAGTGGCGTGGGCGGAATGGCCTGCGCGCCGAGATCGCCGACATCCTGCCAGCGCAGCGCCGCCAGCTCCGCGCTGTCGGCCTGCCAGAGGGTCGATTGTTCGGCGACACCGCCGCCGGTCAGGGCGAGAGCGGCGCCGCTGTCGACCGCCACCGCCTGCAGGCGCTGGATCAGCCGGTGCCGGCGCGGCGGGTTGATCGGCACGGCGAGGCGGCCCGACCACTGGCAGGCGAGAAACGCGACGAGAAAGTCGACGCAGGGCTGAAACACCAGCAGCACCGGCGCGCCGGGCATGCTGGCCTGTTCGAGGAAGCCGGCGACGCGGGCGGCCCGCGCGGCCAGCTCGGCCGCGTCGCAGCGCTCGGCCACCGCGCCGGAACTGTCGAGGAAGGTGATGGTCCAGCGCGCGTCCGAGTTTTCCGCCAGCGCGGCGAGGCGGGTGGCGACGGTGCCGGTCGGGAAAACGGGGCTCATTGAGAGGGCACCTGCAGCTTCAGCCAGGCATAGTGCTTCATCATCGCCTCGTAGCGCGGGGCGAAGGTGGAGACGATCTTCTGCTCGACCTCGGGATTCGCGGCGAGGAGCCCGCGCAGCGTCGCCCGGTCGATGGTCAGCAAATGGCAGGGCTTGCGCGTCACCACACGGGTGAACTCCTCCGCATGTTCCAGCACCGTATTCTCGCCCAGCGCGTCGCCGGCTTCCAGTACCTCCACCGACATGAAGGTGCCATCGGGCAGCCGCACGCTCTGCTGGGCTTCGCCCTGGGTGATGAAGATCAGCCGGTTGGCGGGCTGGCCGTCCTCGATCAGCACGGTGTCCGGCCCCACCGTCTCGACGCTCATGCGGGCGAGCAGGTTTTCAAGGAAGCCCGGCGCCAGTCCCTGCAGCAGCGGGCGCTTGCGCAGCCGTTCCAGAAGCTGCTCGCGCGGCACCACGCCCTCGGCACCGGCGATGACGCTGCGCTCCCACAGATCGGCATAGACGCCCTCGGCTTCCAGCAGCGCGGCATGGGTACCGCTCTCCACCACCCGGCCGGCTTTGACGACATAGACGAGATCGGCATGCTCGCACTGGGTGAGGTCATGGGTGACGGCGACCACGGTGCGCCCCTGCGTGACCTTGCGCAGCGTCTCCTCCACCGCGACGCGGCTCGCCGGGTCGAGCGCCGAGGTGGCTTCGTCCAGCAGCATGATCTGAGGATCGTGGAGAATGGCGCGGGCGATGGCGATGCGCTGGCGCTGCCCGCCCGAGAGCTTGTTGCCGGCCTCGCCGACATCGGTGTCGTAGCCGTCGGGCAGCGCCATGATGATCGGGTGAATGTCGGCCGCCTTGGCGGCCGCCTCCACCTCGGCATCGCTGGCACCCAGCTTGCCCATGCGGATGTTTTCACGCACCGAACCTTGGAACAGGATGGTCTCCTGCGGCACCAGCGAGATGAGGGAGCGCAGCTGCGCCTCCCCCAGCATCCGGATATCCACCCCATTCACCCGGACATGGCCGCTGCGGGGCGAGAACTGGTTCTCGATCAGCCGCAAGAGGGTCGATTTGCCGGAGCCGGACGGACCCACCACCATCACCCGGCGCGGGCAGTCGATGGCCAGCGACACCTTGTCGAGCGTCGCGGCCGTGCCGTCATAGCTGAAGCTCACCTCGTCGAAGGTCAGCGAGTGCACCTTGCCGCCAATATCCTCCGGCCGTTCCGGGTCGGGGGCCGCGTCCGGCTTGCCGAGCAGGGCCTGCACCCGCTCCAGCCCGCCGACGCCCTGGATGAGCAACGGCAGCTGGGCGCCGATGAAGCCGGCGGCGCCGCCAATGGTGAGCAGCAGGGTGATGAAGGCGACGATCGTGCCCGAGGACACGTCGCCATGCACGGATTGCAGGGCGCCGAGGCCGATGACAAGCAGCTGCGCCGCGCTGACGCCGAAGCTGGTCATGCGGCCGACGAGACCGGAAGAGAAATACTGGTGGTAGCTCGCCTTGAACAGGCGGGCGAGCTGGGTGGTGAACAGCTTCGACTGCAGTTCGTGCAGGCCGAAAATGCGGATCACCCGCTGCATGAGCAGCGTTTCCTTCACCACATGGGCGATCTTGGCGTCCTCCGCCCCGCGCTCATAATTGTAGCGCACCGCGCGCTTGCTGAAGCCTCGCGGCAGCCAGAAGGCGATCATCAGCGACACCAGCGTGGCGATGGCGAGCTGGGTGTCGAGCGTGAACGCCACCGCCACCGAACCGATCAGCATCAGCCCCTTTGAGAACAGGCCCGGCACCGCCCAGATGACCGCCTTCTCCACCACGGTGAGGTCATTGGAGAAATCCGCGATGATGGCGTCGGTGTCGGAGCTGGCGAGTTCGCGCGCGTCCATCCGGTTGATTTTGGCGAACATGCGCGCGCGCAGATCATTGAGGATGCGCGGGCCGAGCTTGGCGACGGAATAGTCGAGGATGACGCCGAAGAAGGAGGCGGCGAGGAAACCCCAGGTGAGATAGCCGATATAGGTGCGGATGACATCGACATTGCTGGGCTTGATACCGTCGTCGAACAGCGTCTGCAGCCAGAGCGGGACATAGACGGCGTAGAGAATCTGCACCGCATTGGCGATGAGGAACCAGAACAGCAGCATCTTGTGCCGTGCCGCCGCCTTCGCCACCCACATGACCAGATGGGTTGGCCCTCTCTCTGGGGTGCCGGCACGGATTTCGTCCTGCCATTTCAGTTCGAGCGCCCCGGTGGAGGCGCCGGCCACCGCCTCGCAGGCGGCGTCGACATTGCCATTGGCGCTCATCTTGCGCCCGAATTTCAGGAAGCCCCGCGGCCCCTTGCTCTTCAGCAGATATTCGACGAACGCCGCGGCCCGGCGCACATCCTTCTGGTCCACCTCCGGCATGAGCAGGCGACCCGCCAGCCCGTTAAGGTCATGCGCGTCGGTGCGCGCGATGCGCACGGGCGCTGGCTTCTTGCCGTCCTCGCGCGCCACTTCCAGCAGCACCGAATGCAAAAGACCGAGCCCGAGCAGCCCCCAGGCACCGCTCGGCATCGCCAGCTTGTAGGTGAACAGATGATGCGCAACGCGCCGCACCGGATCGCGACGCGCCTCATCCGGATTGGCGGCCATGGCGGCGGCGATGAAGCCCTTGTCCGGCTTTATCGCCAGCCGCTCGCAGGCCAGCGCATAGAGGCGCTGCAGCTTGTGCTGCACCTCATCCTCGGTTTCGTGCTTCTTGAACCAGTCGAAATGCCGGTTGGACATGGCGGCTCTTTATGATTCGCGGAAAGTCGGGAACGGGTGACGCTCGGCGGAGGCTTGCCGACGCGCAATGAGATCGCCGATCAGGGCGGCGAAGGCGGCCGTCGCGCCGCTCCAGGGAAAATGTCCGGCCGAAAGCATGTGGAATCCGACCGGCCCGGCGCCTACCTCGCGCCATGCCGCACTCTCTTCAGCGGAAACCGAGGGGTCGGCGGTGAGGCGGATGACGGAAAGCGCGCAGCGCAGCGGCGTGGCATCAATGAGCCGATAGGTCTCGCAGGCGGCCAGATCGGCGCGCAGCGCCGCTTCCTCGCACGGCCCGAGAAGGTCGCCGACGTCCGGACCGGCGGCCCCGAAGCACTCGCGCAGTTCTGCCAGCAATTGCGCGCGGGGTAGCCGGTGCAGCGGCGCCTCCTGCGGCGGCCGGCTCGGCGAGCGGAAGCCGGAGACGACGAGATGCAGCCCGCCTGCCCGGGCCGGGTCGTCCCGCTCCAGCGCCCGCGCCGTCTCGAAGGCGAGCAGCGCGCCGAAGCTGTTGCCGAGCAGCGTCACACCCAGCCCCTCCGGTGCCAGGGCGGCACCGAGTTCGTCGGCGATCGCGGACGCCAAGGCCCGGCCAAGAAGGCGGACATCGGCGAGCGGCGGGGCCTCATCCACCGACAGGTCGGGAACCGGGGCGTCATGGCCCGGCAGCGCGACCGTGGCGATGGCAATGTGCGGCGACAGAGCGGCGGCGAGCCCGAGGCAGGACAGCACGCTGCCGCCAGCATGCGGCAGGCAGATGAGTACCGGCGCACCCGCTGGGCGGCGCACCCAGCGCAGCAGGTCGCGGGGCGCTGCCGGCGGCGGCTCCAGCGAATTGATGCGGGCCTCGGATCGTCGCGAGATCATGACAAAATTCGCCAATGGACAGCGCCCACCGATGTGCCACACCGTGCAGCCGCGGTGCCGAGGAACCGTCCCGCCGCCGAACGCGTCTCACGCGGCGCCGTCGCCGTTCGGGGCGACAGCGTCCGGGACCAGCCCGCGTGCCGCAGCCGAATCCAGGAGGATCCATGCCGAACGACACCTCTCCCATCGACGAGGCGATGATCGAGACCCTCGACCGCGACGGCGCCATCTGCCTCAGAGGCGCTTTCGGCCCGGAATGGGTCAATCTCGCCGCGGAGGGCATCCGCCGCAACCTCGAGAGCCCCGGCGCGCTGTTCCAGAGTTTCTCGCCCAATGACAAGGGCGCCTTCTATTCCGACATCTGGTCGCGCCGGCACATCTCCGAGCTTGAAACCTTCGCGCTCCAATCGCCCTCGGCCGCCATCGCCGCGCGCTGCCTGCGTACACCCTCCGTGCGGCTGCTGCAGGACACCTGGTTCTACAAGAGTCCCGGCACGCAGGCACGCACGCCCTGGCATCACGACAATGTGGTGCTCGGCCCGTTCTGCTCCATCTGGGTGGCGCTCGATCCCATTCCGCGTGCGGCGGCGCTGGAATTCGTGCGGGGCTCGCATCGCTGGAACAAGCTGTTCATGCCGGCAAACTTCTTCGAGAGCGAAGAGGCAGCGCTGCCGGCGGTGGAGGAATTCTATGCCCGCTATCACGGCGAATTCGACATCGCCGCGCGGGACACTTTCTCGCGTGTGCCGGACATCCAGGCCCATCGTGAAGACTACGACATTCTGAGCTGGGACATGGAGCCGGGCGATTGCCTCGTCTTCCACGCCCGCACCCTGCACGGCTCGCCCGGCAACACGCTGGACCACGACACGCGGCGCATGGTGACGCGCTGGGTGGACGAGACCGCCGTGCTGGCGCCGCATGGCCGCACCGTGGTCGACCGGCTGGTGGCGGAAGGCTTCGAGGTTGACCTCGCAGTCGGCGCGCCGATCCGGGGCAAGCTCTTCCCGGTGCTCACGCCCCTTGCCTGAGAAGCGTTGGGCGGCGCGGCCGGCAAGGGCACGCGCCGCCACACCCGGCGTGCCCGTGTGGGGGCGCCGAAGACTGGGGGGCAACCTTTCCTTTAGGGAAGGCATCAGCAGCAATCCATCAGCAATGGCCGGAGACACTCGTCCTTCGCCGCCCTCGCCACATCCCGCCGACCGGCGGGGCGTATAACACGCCTTCCCCGCCGCACGCGGGGGTTGACGTGCAGAGACGGACGAACCCGAAGTCTATGGAGCCGATCATGCTAACGCAGCCATGTGAAACGCGCATGAATTGCTAGAACCTTATTGCACGGCTTGCGAGAGAATACTGAGAACGGGTCAAAAATAGACAGTTGCCCAGACGAGCGACCCGCGCTAAGCCATCATCCGCAACTCTGGCTGGAGAAGTCCTGTGGCAAGTATGTTTATGACGATCTCTCGTTGTCACGTTAAGGCGGGTAGCGAGCAGGATGCACGCGCGCTTCTCGAAAAAGAAATGCTCCCCAACGACGGCAAGAAGCCGGGCGATGTCATTGAAGGGCTGGTCGGTTTTGGACTCATGAAGTCCAAGAAGGACCCGTCCATGTATGGCATCTGCACTGTGTGGGAAAGCGAAGCTGCTTTCGACAAGATGTCTTCCAACCCGCGCGCCAAGGACGGTGGCGGCATCGTCGAGAAGCTCCAGAAGCTTTGCGACGGCGAGATCAAGGGCGAAGGCTTCTACATCGAAAGCCTCTGAAGACTTCCGGCGGCAGTTACGATTGCCGCCGGTTTTCTTTCGGCCGGCAGGGTCGATTTCTACTTTAGGTTGCCGTCCCCCATGCCCTTGGGTGCAGACAGGGCGTGGGCGGTCCGGCTCTTACCCGTCAGCCATTAGGCGGCAAGGAAAGCGCACGCCGGCAGGAAGAATGGCGCGGCGATTACATGCCGGCACGAAGTGCAGCACGACGTTTTGCTGCAGAAGGTAGTGACGTGGCCCGCGGTCCCATCGAAGATATTCACGGCCTGACCGATCTGCAGCGCGCCATGCTGATACGCTGCGCGAGCTATCCCGATCAGCCCCTCTTCATGGGCCAGTGGTGGGCCCTCCTCGGCGGCACGCTCGATGAAGACGGCTTCGCGGCCGCCTGGGCCGCGGTCGTCCAGCGCCATACCGTGCTGCGCTCGGGCTTTCACTGGGAACTGAAGGGCGATCCCGCTCAGGTGGTGGTCGCCGCGCCCAGCTTCGCGGTCGAGCGGCTCGACTGGAGTTCTCTCGCGGAGTGGCGCGCCGCGCTTGATGCGCTGTTGCAGGAAGACCGCGCCCAGCCCTTCGATGTGCGCCGTCCGCCGCTCATGCGGGTGCGCCTCGTCACGCTCGCCGAGGAGGGCGCGGGGCCGCGTCACCTCCTGATTTGGACGCGCCATCACCTCGCCGTCGATGGCTGGTCGCTCGGCGAGATTCTGGACGAGGTGCTCACCCTCTATCGCGGCGGCACGGTGCCACCGGC
The DNA here is from genome assembly GCF_965249975.1 of Ancylobacter sp. Classification (GTDB taxonomy): domain Bacteria; phylum Pseudomonadota; class Alphaproteobacteria; order Rhizobiales; family Xanthobacteraceae; genus Ancylobacter. Next base: position 223,226 of record NZ_CBDFNE010000015.1, read on the forward strand.
GCTTCCCTTCCGCCGCTATGTCGAGTGGTGGCAGGGCCGCGATGCTGCCGCCGGGCGGGCATACTGGGGCGCCATGCTTGCCGGGCATCAGCCAGGCGCGACCCCGCGCGTTTCGACCGCCGCCGCGCCCCGCATCGGCGAGGTCCTGCGGAATCTCTCGCCCGCCGTCGCCGACCGCCTCGCCGCACTGGCGCGCAGCGAGCGTCTGACCCTGAGCACGCTGGTCGAAGGCGCCTGGGCGCTGGTGCTCGCCCGCGCGGACGGGACCGACGATGTGGTGATGGGCTGTATCGAGACGGTGCGCCCGCCCGAACTGCTGGGCGACCAAAGCCATCATCTGGTGGGGCCGCAGGTCGGGGTGCTGCCCAGCCGGCTGCGCCGCGACGCGACGCCGCTGCGCCATTGGCTGGCTGAACTGCAGCAGGCGCGGGCACGCGGACGCGACGCCGGGCCGCTGGGGCTCGATACCATGCGCGACCTGCTCGGCCTGCCGAGCGACGCGCTGCCGCTGCGCAGCCTGATCGCGGTGCAGACCTATCCGCTGGCGCTGGCACCCGCCTTCCGCGCCGCCGGGCTTGAGCTGCTGGCGAGCGGCGACGTTACGCTGCCCGACCTGCCGCTCAATCTGATGGTCGAGATTGGCGAGGCCTTCGAACTGCGGCTGATGGTCGACGAGCTTCATGTGCCGCTGCCGCAGGCCCGGCAGCTGCTCGCCATGCTCGCCACCGCGCTGGAGCGCCTGCCTTTCCATCTCGACGCGCCGGCCGCCGCCTTCGACGTGATGCCGGAAGCGCTGCTCGCCGAGATCGCCGCCGCCCTGACGGGCAAGCCCCTGCCCCGGCCGGCCGGGACAGTGGTCGACCTGATCCTGGCGCAGATGCGTGCCCGTCCCGAAGCGCCCGCGCTCATCGCCGAGGGTCGCCCGCTGTCCTATGGCGAACTCGGCGCCCAGGCGATCGACCTTGCCGGCCGGCTGATAGCGTCCGGGGTGAAGCCGGGCGCGCGGGTCGCGGTCATGGTCGACCAGGGACCGGAGGCGGTCGCCGCCATTCTCGGCATTCTTTTCGCCGGCGCCGCCTATGTGCCGCTCGACCCCGAGGCGCCAGCCGAGCGCCGGGCGATGATCCTCGCCAGCGCCGGCGTCGCCGCCCTCGTGACGCGCCACGACCGCGCCGGCGAGGCGCCCGGTCTGCCGGTGCTGACGGTGGGGGACGCGTCCCCGGAGCCCGTCGATCTCGACGCGGTGGTGCGGCCGGCCGCAGGGGACGAGGCCTATGTCATCTTCACCTCCGGCTCCACCGGCCAGCCGAAGGGCGTGAGCGTCGGCCACGACAATCTGCGCACCCATGTCGCCGCCAGCGCGGCAGAAAATGCCGACCTGCCGATCGGCCGCTTCATGCTGACCTTCCCGCTGTTCTTCGACGGCTCCGTCACCGGCCTGTTCTGCACGCTGTGCGAAGGCGGCACGTTGGTGCTGCCCGATGCCGGCGCGGCGCGCGACGCCGATCGGCTGGTCGCGCTCATCCGCGGCGCCGGCGTGACCCATGTGTGCCTCACCCCTTCCTTCTGGGGCGTTCTGCTGGAGGCTGCCGGCGCGGAGGGCCTGCCCACCCTGCGCATGGCCAAGGTGGCGGCCGAGCCCTGCCCGCCGGCTCTGGTCGCCGCCCATGCTGCCCGCGTGCCCCACGCGGTGTTGTGTAACGAGTACGGCCCCACCGAGGCGACGGTGTGGGTTTGCGTCGAGCGCTGCCGGCCGGAAACTACCGGCGCGAGCGTCGCCATCGGTCACCCCATCCCCGGCACGGTTCTCCACGTGGTGGATGGCGAGGACCGCCCCTGCCCTTACGGCACCATTGGCGAACTTGTCATCTCTGGGCCGTCGGTGGCCCGCTTCTACATCGGCGCAGAGCCGGGCGTGAGCCTGCGCACCTCCCTGGCCGGCACCGCTGCCCCCGCCTACCGCACCGGCGATCGCGTGTCGCTCGCCAGCGATGGCCGGTTGTACTTTCATGGCCGCCGGGACCGGCAGGTGAAGATAGCCGGCTATAGGATTGAGCCGGGTGAGGTCGAAGCGGCGCTGCTCGCGCAGACCGGCATCCGCGAAGCCGCGCTCGTGGTCGAGGAAGGGGACGGCCGACCCGCCCGCCTCGTCGCCCATCTCGCGCCCGACACCGGCCCGGATGAGGCGGAACTGCGCCGGCTCCTGGCCGCGCGGTTGCCGGCCTATATGATCCCGCAGGCCATCCTTCGGCATCAGCAGCTTCCGCGCACAGCCAATGGCAAGGTGGATACCGCCGCCCTTCCCCGCGCGCCGCTCGCCGCGACGGCTGTCGGCGCGGAGCCCCCGCAGGGACCGCTGGAAACCGCCCTCGCCACATTGTGGGCGGAGGTGCTGGGTCTTCCCACGGTTGGCCGAAACGCCCATTTCTTTGCGCTTGGTGGTAGTTCGCTGCTGGCGATGCAGATGATCGCCCGCCTGCGCCGGGAGCTGGCGCTTCCCGCCACGCTGGCGGACCTATTCGAGGCCCCGGAACTCGCCGCGCTGGCGCAGCGGCTCGGGACCGCGCCGGCCGCGGACCCAGCCCCGGCCCCCGTGGCACGTGCCCGCGCCCGGGTGGAGCTGCCTTCATGAGCGCGCGACCGGCGCCGGGGCCGCGCTGATGGCCAGCGGCTATGTTGCCGGCCTCTCCTTTGGCCAGCGCCAGATAAGGATGGCGGAATTGCTGCGGCCCGGCCGCACGCTGTTCGCCATGCCCCTGCTTGTGCGCATCGAGGGGCCGATCGATCCGGACGCGCTGCGTGCTGCCTTGGCGATGGTGGCACGACGGCACGATAGTCTGCGGGCCTCCTTCCCCCTGGTGAATGGCGCGCCGGTGCAGGCCGTGGCGGACGAGGTCCCGCTGCCGCTCGCCGTCATCGCCACCGGAGAGGCTTTCGACAGCCCCGCTTTCGACACCGCCCTGGCCGCGCAGGCCCAGGCGATGGTGGACGAACCTTTCGACCTCTCGGCCGGGCCGCTGGCACGCTTCGGCCTCGTGAGAGCAGCGGATGAGGGCGGCGTGTTGGTGGCCGTGCTCCACCACATCATCAGCGACGGCGCCTCGCTCACGATTCTTCTGCACGATCTGGTGGCGGCCTATGACGCGGCGCTGGCTGGCCGGCCGCAGGCGGGAGCGCCGCTGCCGCTGCAGTTTCCCGATGTCGCGGATTGGGAGCAGGAGCGGTTCGGTGCTCCTGGCCCCGCGCTCGATGCCGCCATGGCGGCGTGGCGCGGCCGGCTCGCCGGCGCGCCGGCCCGTCTCGATCTGCCCTATGACCGCGCGCCGAGCGAGAGCGGCAGCCTGCGCGCGGCTCAGGCGGAGCTGCATGTGCCGGGCGATGTCGCCACCGCGCTCGCCGCATTGGCGCGGCGGGAGGGGGCGAGCGAATTCAGCCTCTACCTCGCCCTGCTGTTCGTCGTGCTGCGGCGCTGGAGCGGGCTGGACGATCTCGTCGTCACCATTCCCGCCGCGCGCCGCGACCGGCCGGACCTTGCCGACATGATCGGGCTGCTGGTCGACACGCTGCCGATCCGCGCCAGCGTAGCGGATGAGGCGCGCTTTCCCGCGCTGCTGGGCGAGGTGCAGGACAGCCTGCGCGCGGCGCTGGCGCAGCGCGACCTGCCCTTCGAGCGCATCGTCGAGGCGAGCGGCGTCGAGCGGCGGGGCGAGGCCGCGCCCTTCCTGCAGGTGCTGTTCGGTGCGGCAGAGCCCCCGGCGCCCACCCTCACCGCGCTCGACGGCACGCGCTTCGCCATCATGCCGGAGCAGCTCGACCAGGAAGCCAAGGCGGAACTGTCGGTGGTCTATGCCGCCGCCCCGGACGGGCTGCGCCTGTGGTGCCGCTACGACGCCATGCTGTTCGACGCTGTCACCATCGACGCCGTGCTTGGCTGGTTCGGCCGGCTGGCGCAGGCGGTGGCGGCACGGCCGGACCAGCCGGTGCTGGAGGTTCCCCTGCTCTCTCCCGCGGAAGGGGCCGCGCAGGTGGGGCGCTTCAACGCCACCGCCCTTGCCTATGAACGCGAGGACAGCGCCATCGCCCTGTTCTTGCATGACGCGGCGCGCCACCCGGACGCGATCGCGATCGAGGAGGACGGCCTGCGTCTCAGCTATGGAGCGCTCGCCGACCGGGCGCGCCGGCTGGCGGGCGTGCTGGCGACGCAGGGCGTGGCGGCGGGCGAGGTGGTGCTGCTGGTGCTGCCGGTCTCCGGCGCGCTGATCGAGGCGCAGCTCGCGGTGCTGGCGCTCGGCGCCGCCTATGCGCCGATCGACCCGACCTACCCGGCCGAACAGCGCGATGTGCGCGCGCGCCAGGTCGGCGCCCGCCACGCCGTATCGCTCGACCCGTCGCAGGCGACGGAAGGATGCGCCACGCTGGGCTGGGCCGCGCTGCGTGAGGCTGCCGAAGCGGCGGCGCCGCATCCCGAGGTCGCGCTAAGCGCGCAGAGCCCGGCCTATGTGATGTTCACTTCCGGCTCCACCGGCACGCCGAAGGCGGTGAGCGTGCCGCACCGCGCCATTGTCCGCCTCGCCCGCGCGCAGGGGCTGGCGGCACCCAGCCTGCGCGCTGCGGTGTATTCCAACCCCGCCTTCGACGCCTCGACGCTGGAAATCTGGGTGCCGCTGCTCAATGGCGGCACGCTGCTGCCAGTGGACCGCACGGTGGTGATGGACCCACGCGCCCTGCGGCTGTTCCTTCACGAAGGGCGGATTTCGCTGTTGTGGATCACCGCCGGTCTGTTCCAGCAGATCGCCGCGCTGGACCCGGCCGCCTTTGCCGGACCGCGCCTCGTCATCACCGGCGGCGACGTGGTCAATCCGGTGGCGGCGCGCGCCGTGCTGGCAGCGGGCCGCGGGAAGGGGCTAGCGCTGTTCAACGGCTATGGCCCGACCGAGAACACCACCTTCAGCACGCTGTTCGACATCGGCGATCTTGGCGCGGACGAACTGACCATCCCCATCGGCCGGCCGATCTCCAACAGCACCGCCTATGTGCTCGATCCCGCCGGCCGCCCGCTGCCACCCGGCCTCGTGGGCGAACTCTGGGTCGGCGGCGACGGCGTCGCGCTCGGCTATCACGGCGATGCGGACCTCACCGCCGCCCGCTTCCGCCCCGACCCGTTTGCCACCGCCCCGGCGGCGCGCATGTACCGCACCGGCGACCTCGCCCGCTGGCGGGCGGACGGCAGCATCGTATTTCTCGGCCGCGCCGACCGGCAGGTGAAGGTGCGCGGCTTCCGTATCGAGCTCGGCGAGATCGAGGCCGTGCTGGCGCTGCATCCCGGCGTCGGCGGCGCGGCCGTGCTGGCGCCGCGCCGGGCGAGCGGCGAGCGCGATCTCGTCGCCTATGTCGCGCCCAAGGCGGGCCTTGTACTGACAACGGGCGAGCTGCGCGCGCATCTGGAAGCCCGCCTGCCCCGGCAGATGCTGCCGCAGGCCTATCTCCTTCTCGACCGCCTTCCGCTCAACGCCAATGGCAAGGTCGATACCCGCGCCCTGCCGGTGGTCGAGATTGCGGAAACTCCCGCCGAAGCGCCGGTGGAGCCGCGCACGCCGGAAGAACGCATTCTCGCGCGCATCTGGGCCGATCTGCTGACCACGAGCGGCTTCGGGGTGCGCGACAATTTCTTCCATGTCGGCGGCGATTCCATCCTCACCATCCGCCTCGTCGCCCGCGCCTATGAGGCCGGCCTCGACCTTGAGCTGAAGGATGTGTTCGACCAGCCGACCATTGAGGGCCTCGCCGCCATCGCCCTCAGGCGTCAGCGGGCGGTGCAGGCGCGCAGCCATGGTGCCCGCTATGGCGCGGAGCTGATTGCCGCCGCCTGCGATTCCCGCAATCCCTGCCGTTTTGTCAGCGTCTCGGTGCCGGCCACTGTCTCGACGGTCGATCTCGGCTATGCGATCGAGCGCCTCGCCGAACGGCACGACGCGCTGCGCCTCGTGCGGGTGGAGGACGCCACCGGGCGCTCGCTCGCCATCTCCGATTTCCTCCCCGCCGTGCCCGTGCGTTTCGTCGATGTGCCCGCGACCACGCTCGATGATCTCGACCGCTGGATCACGGAGAACAGCACCCGGCTGGCGCGTGGCATCGACCTGGCGGCGGGGGTGACCATCGCCGCCACGCTGGTGACAGCGCAGGCGCCAGCGGCGGGAAGGGCCACCGTCGTGCTCGCCCTGCACGAGGGTGTGGCGGACGACCGGGCATTGTTGCTGCTGGCGACCGAGCTTGAAGCCGCGCTGGCCGCCGGGCCGGACAGCGCCCTGCCGCCGGCTCCGCCCTTCGGCTTCTCGCACTGGCTCGCCTGGCTCGCCGACCATGCCGCCAGCCCACAGGTGCGCGCGGCGGCGATGGCCTGCGAGGCCGCTGAGGCTGAAGCGCCGCCCGATGCGTTCGCCGCCAGCGCCCCCACCCTCGCCGCCGCGCAGCTGCTGTTGGACGCCAGTACCTCGCGCCTGCTGCTGGAGGAATTGCCCGGCCGGCTCGGCGTGTCGCTGGTGGATGCGTTGCTGGTTGCGCTCGGCGAGGCGCTGGACGGAGCGCCCGCCGTCGAGCTGGTGGATCGCCGCCGCGCGCTCCCGCCGGGCGCGCCGGAAGCGGCGGGCCTCGTCGGCAATCTCGACGTGCTGCTGCCCTTGCAGGCCTGCGCATCCGGGGCGCCGCTTGGCGCGCGGCTGCGCGCGGCCAAGACGGCACGCCAGCGCGCCGAGCCGCTGGGCCTCGCCTTCAGCGCGATCCGCACCGCCTTCCACTTTGCGCCGCCGGCGCTCAGCGTGGCTTTGCTGCCGGCCGCCGCGCCGGACCCGGCGATCCGCCTCCACCCGCAGGCACCGAACGTCCCGGATACGGTCCGCGCCGGGCTGACAGTGCGGGTGAGCGGCGGTCGCCTCGCGCTCGGCTGGTCGGAGGCCGCGCCGGTCGAGATGGCGGAGGCACGGCTGGCGGCCGTTGGTAACAGCCTGCGCGCCATTGCCGGCTGGGCGCAAGGCGAGACGGCGCCGCTACTCACCCCCGGGGACTTTCCGCTTGCCGGGATCGATGCGGCGACGCTGGACGCTCTGGCCGGCGCGTGCCCCGATCTGGAGGACATCTACCCGCTCTCGCCCATGCAGGAGGCGATGCTGCTGCATTCGCTCAGCCGGCAGGGGTCGGCGGTGAATTTCGAGCAGAGCTGCATGCGTTTCACCGGCGCGCTCGACAGTGCGGCGCTACGCAAGGCGTGGGCGCTGGTGTTCGAACGTCACGCGGTGCTGCGCAGCGTGTTTCGTTGGCGCGGACTGGAGCGGCCCTTGCAGCTCGTCCGCCGAAACGCGCCGCCGCCTGTGGAACTGGAGACCTGGCCGGGCATCAGCGCCGAGCGGCTCGAACAGCGTCTGGCGCAGGACCGCGCGGCAGGCTTCGACTTGGAGGCCGGCCCGCTCGCCCGGCTGTTTCTGATCCGGGTGAGCGCCGCCGAGGCCTATCTCATCGCCTCCTTCCATCACATGCTGGCCGATGGCTGGTGCCTCGCCCAGCTGGAGCGGGAGGCACGCGCCGCCTATGAGGCGCTGCGGCGCGGCATGCCCCCGGCATTGCCACCGCCGGCCCGCTTCCGCGACTTCATCGCCTGGACCGCCACGCTGGAGCGCGAGGGTCTTCGCGCGGCCTTCATACCGCTCCTCGCCGGCGCCCCCGCGCAGCCAGCGCTGCATACGGCCGGCAATGGCGCGGCAAGCTATGTCACCATCCGCCGCCCGCTACCGCTGGAGCCGAGCAAGGCGCTGAGCGATCTCTCGCGCCGGCGCGGCCTCACCGTCGCCGCCCTCGCGCATCTCGCCTGGGGCCTGTGGACCGCGGCCCGGCGCGGGGTGGCGGACACGGTTTTCTGCACCACCGTTTCCGGCCGACCGCCGCAGGTGCCGGGCGTCGAGCAGATGGTCGGCCTGTTCATCAACAACCTGCCGGTACGGCTGCGCTTTTCGCCTTCCAGCCCATTGCTGGCTCTGGCGCAGGAGATGCAGCGCCAGATCGCCGCTTTGCAATCGCAGGCGCAGCTGTCGCTGAGAGAGGTCGCCGAGGCCGCCGGGATTGCCGATCGCGCCTCTTCCCTGTTCGACACGTTGCTGGTGGTGGAGAACATGCCGGCGGGTTCGGACGCCTGGGCCGGCGCCGGCGGCCTGCGGGTGGAGAGCGTGCACAATGCGCTGAAATCCGCCTACAGCCTCACCGGCGTCGTGGTGCCGGGCGAGCGGATCGGGCTCTCCCTCGTTCTGCCGGACCTCGACGGCACCGCCGCCGCGCGCGGCGAGGGGATGATGGCGGAATTCGCCGCCGTCTTCGCCGCGCTGCCCGGCCTCATCGACGGGACGGTCGCCGCCGTGCCGCTGCCCGCTGCCGCTGCCCTGTCGCCTGCGGAAGAAAGGTCGCCTATCGACGACGTGCCGGCGCCGGACGCGGCGCCACCCGCACCACCCTCCGATGCCATCGAGGCAGCGGTGCTCGACGTGCTCGCCGCGCTGCTCGGCCCCCGTCTCGCCCGCTCCGAGGACGTGCTGGCGGCCGGACTCACCTCGCTCGGCCTCGCCACGGCGGCGGTCCGGCTGTCGGAACGGCTCGCCCGCCCCGTGCCGGTGACGGCGCTGATCGAACATCGCAGTGCCGCCGCGCTGGCGCGGGCGCTCTCCGGGAAGGAGGCCGGGGCGACGGCGTGGGATGCGGTGGTGCCGCTTACCGGCGGGGAGGGCCCGCCTTTCATCTGTGCGCACCCCATCGCTGGCGATGTCAGCGCCTTCCTCGATCTCGCCCGGGCCTTTCCTGCGGCTATTCCCTTCTGGGCCCTGCAGGCGCCGGGGCTGGAAAAAGGCCAGGAACCGCCCACCAGCGTCGCGACGCTGGCGGCCGCCAATCTCGACGCGCTGGCGCGCAGGGGTGTGGCCGCTCCCCGCCTCCTTGGTGGTTACTCCTTCGGCGGCATCGTTGCCTATGAGATGGCCTGCCAGCTTCACGCGCGCGGCACGCCGCCCGAACGGCTCATCATCATCGACACGCCGGCCCCGCTCGGCAGCCGCTCGGTGCTGCCGGAGGATCCCGAACGGGCGCAGTCAGAATGGCTGCTGCGAATGGCTCAGGTCCGCGCCCGCCACCATCAGGCCCCGCTCGCCCTCAGCCTGGAGGAATTGCTGGCGCAGACCGACGATGCCCGCTTCGCCCTCGCCTGCACGCGGATGCGGCAAGCTGGGCTGATCGCGCCGGAAGCCGACGCCGCCTGGCTGCGCCGTGCCTATCGCGCCAGCCGCGCGCTCTATGACGCCTTCCTGGCCTATGCTCCTCCCGAGAACGCGCCGCGCGACTTTAAGCTGGGCCTTGTCCGCGCCGGCCATCCTGCTGGCGACGATCTCAGCGAGGCCGATCGGGCCGTTCTCGCCACGCCTGATATGGGCTGGTCCCGGCTCAACGATCGCGTGCTCGGTGTGCACGAGGTCCCAGGCGACCATGTGTCCATGCTGTCCGGCGCGGCGGCTGTACAAACGGCTGGGGCCATCGCTTCTTTTCTCGACATGTCCTTCCCTGTGCGCAGGTAGGATAACGCCATGGGGGAAGGCCCGATTCGCGGCACAGAGAGACATCGACCGGCGCAAGACGCCGCGCACCGGGCGGCGCCCGGGACGCGCGGGCGGCTGAGCGCGCTTGTCGGCGTCCTGCTGCTCGGCGGCTGCATGGTGGGTCCGAACTTCCAGGCACCGCCGGCGCCGGCCGTCAGCGGCTACACGGTGGAACCGCGGCTCAAGCCGGCCATGGCGACCGATGTGACCGGCGGCGCGCCGCAGAGCTTCGTCAACGCGCTCGATGTCGGGGGGCAGTGGTGGCGGGAGTTCAACTCGCCGCAGATCAACGCTTTTGTCGAAGAGGCGGTGCGCAACCATCCCGATGTCCGGGCGGCGCAATATGCGCTGCGCGCCGCGCGGGAAACGGCGCTGCAGGTGCGCGGGCAGTTCCTGCCGCAGGTCACGGGCAATGTCACGGCGACGCGTGAACAGATCACCGCCGCCTCGGGTGGCACGACGGGCGCTCCGACGCTCTACAATCTCTATGAGACGACGGTCGACGTTTCCTACACGCTCGATCTGTTCGGCGGCATTCGCCGGCAGGTCGAATCCGCCGATGCGCAGGCGCAGTATCAGCGCTTCGAGATGGAAGCCACCTATCTCACCCTCATCGCCAATGTCATCACCTCCGCCATCACCGACGCCTCGCTGCGCGACCAGATCGCGGCGACGCAGGCCATCGTCGATGCGGAGACCGACCAGTTGCGCCGCGTCCAGCGCCAGTTCGAGGTAGGTGCCGTCTCGCAGGCCGATGTGCTCGCCCAGCAGACGACGCTGGCGCAGACACAAGCGACGCTGCCACCGCTGCAGAAGCAGCTGGCGCAGGGCCGCAACCAGCTCATGGCCTATCTCGGCCGGCTGCCCAGCGAGGATCGCGGCGAAAGCGTCAGTCTCCGCAGCCTGCGCCTGCCGCGCAAGCTGCCGGTGAGCCTGCCCTCCGACCTCGTGCGGCAGCGCCCGGACATCCGCCAGGCGGAAGCCACGCTGCATCAGGCCGCGGCGACGGTGGGGGTGAACACGGCCAATCTGCTGCCGCAGATCACCCTCACCCCCTCGGTGAGTTCGCAGGCGCTGGAGGTCGGCCAGCTGTTCACCCCGAACGGCCTCGCCTGGACCGCCGCCGCCAGCATCGCCCAGACGCTGATGGACGGCGCTCAGCTCTACCGCACCAAGGAGGCGAGCGTCGCCACCTTCGAGCAGGACTATGCGCTCTATCAAAGCACGGTGCTCACCGCCTTCCAGAACGTGGCGGACGCGTTGCGCGCCGTGCAATACGACGCCGGCACGCTGCGCGCCCAGGCGTTGGCGGAGCAGTCGGCGCTCGACAGCCTGAAGATGGCGCAGGAACAGTTCAAGGTCGGCGCCATCGGCTATGCCATCGTCATTGAGGCGCAGCAGGCCTATCAGAATGCCGTCATCGCCCGCATCCAGGCCCAGGCGCTGCGCTACAACGACACGGTGGCGCTGTTCCAGTCGCTGGGCGGCGGCTGGTGGAACCGCGTCGACGAGACCGCCGAGGCCGCGCCGCGCAATGGCGGCTATTTCGAAGGGCCGGACGGCCCCGCGCTCGCCGCCACCCGTCCGGGCCTGCCCGACCTGCCACCGACGCCGGAGCCCGGCACTGCCAAGGAGACATCCCGGTGAGCAAACCGCGTGTGATCATGTGGCTGGCCGTGGCCGCCCTTGCCGGCGCGGCCTTCTATGTCACGAAGGACCGCCTTGCCCCCGGCGCCCCACCGCCGCATGGCGGTGCCCCCGCCCAGACGGTGGCGGCGCAGACGGCGCAGAAGCAGAGCTGGCAGCCCACCATGGAACTGGTGGGCGAACTGGTGGCCTCCGAGGGCGCCGACCTCTCGCTGCAGGTCTCCGGCATCGTGGAATCGCTGTCCTTCGAGTCCGGGCAGACGGTGAAGGTCGGCACGCCGCTGCTGCAACTGGTTGCCGAGGACCAGATCGCCAAGCTCGCCTCGCTCAAGGCCACCGCCGAGCTCAACGCGATCATCCTGAAGCGCGACATCGAGCAATTGAAGATCAAGGCGGTGAGCCAGGCCACGGTGGACACGGACGAGGCCAATCTGAAGAACTCGCAGGCGCTGGTGAAGCAGCAGGAGGCGCTGGTCTCCTACTACACACTCAAGGCGCCCTTCGCGGGCCGGCTGGGCATTCGCAATGTCGATCTCGGCGAATATCTCAGCGCCGGCACCTCCGTCGTCACGCTGCAGGCGCTTGATCCGCTCTTCGCCGACTTCTTCGTGCCCCAGAAGTTCTTCGGGACGCTGAAAGTGGGCGAGCCGGTGAAAGTGATGGTAGACGCCTATCCCGGCCAGCCCTTCGCCGGCGCGGTGAGCGCGATCAATTCCAAGGTCGAGAGCGGCAGCCGCAACGTGAAAGTGCGGGCGACGCTGCCCAATCCGGACAGCAAGCTGGTGCCCGGCATGTTCGCCCGGATCAGTCTCGATGTCGGTGCGGCCGAAGACTTCGTCACCCTGCCGCAGACGGCCATCGTCGCCAATCCCTATGGCTCGACCGTGTTCGTGCTGGAGAAGACAGCCGACGGCAAGGGGCTGGTGGCGCGCGAGACCTTCGTCAAGCTGGGCGAAGCGCGGGGCGACTTCGTCGCGGTCGTCTCGGGCCTCACCGAGGGCGAAACGGTCGTGGTGGCCGGCCAGATCAAGCTGCGCAACGGCACGCCGGCGGTGATCGACAACAGCCATCTGCCCAAGGTCGAGCTCAATCCGACCGTGTCGGACTGACGGGAGCGGATCATGGCCTTCACCGATCTCTTCGTCCGCCGCCCGGTGCTCTCGCTGGTGGTGAGCGCGCTGATCCTGGTGATCGGCCTCCGGGCCATGGTCGGCCTGCCAATCCTGCAATATCCGGCGATGCAGAACGGCGTGGTGACCGTCACCACCACCTATGCCGGCGCCGACGCCGACATCATCGCCGGCTTCATCACCTCGCCGCTGGAGAACGTGATCGCGCAGGCGAACGGCATCGACTACATGACCTCGTCGAGCCAGACCGGCGTCAGCACGATCACCGTCAATCTCCGGCTGAACTACAACACCGGCGACGCCCTTACCGAAATCAGCACCAAGGTCAGTTCGGTGCTCAGCCAGCTGCCGAACGGCACCCAGCAGCCGGTGCTGGAGCTGAAGACGGGCTCCACCATCGACGCGATGTACATCGCCTTCTCCAGCACCGTGCTCGCGGAAAATCAGGTCACGGACTATGTCGCCCGTATCGTCCAGCCGAAGCTGCAGGCGGTAGCCGGCGTACAGGTGGCGGAAATCCTCGGCGGCAAGAACTTCGCGCTGCGGGCTTGGCTTGACCCGGACAAGCTCGCCGCGCTCGGCCTTACCGCCACCGATGTCGCCACCGCGCTGGAGACCAATGACTACATCGCCGGCATCGGCACCACCAAGGGCCGGCTGATCCAGGTGAAACTCTCCGCCGCGACCAATCTTCACTCGGCCGAGGAGTTCCGCCAGCTCATCATCAAGAATGTCGACGGCGCGGTGATCCGGCTCAAGGACGTGGCCGAGGTCGAGCTGGGGAGCGACGATTACGATTCACGCACCAGCTTCAACGGCAAGGGCGCGGTCTATATCGGCATCCAGGTGGCGCCCTCGGCCAATCTTTTGAGCGTCATCGGCGAGGTGCGCTCGATCCTGCCGGGCATCTTCGCGGACCTGCCGACCGGCCTCACCGGCACGGTGCTGTATGACGCAACGGATTTCGTCAACACCTCCATTCATGAAGTGGTCGTCTCGCTGTTCCAGGCGGCGCTGATCGTGACGCTGGTGGTGTTCGTTTTTCTCGGCTCCTGGCGCTCGGTGTTCATTCCCATCGTCGCCATCCCGCTCTCGCTGATCGGCAGCTTCGCATTGATGCTGGCCTTCGGCTTCTCCATCAACCTGCTGACCCTGCTGGCGCTTGTGCTCGCCATCGGCCTCGTGGTGGACGACGCCATCATCGTGGTGGAGGGCGTGAACCGCCACATGGAGCAGGGCCTCTCGCCGAAGGACGCGGCCATGGCCGCCGCCCGCGAGCTGGCGGGGCCGATCGTCGCCATGACCGCCGTGCTGATCGCCGTCTATGTGCCGGTCGGTTTCCAGGGCGGGCTCACCGGCTCGCTGTTCACCGAGTTCGCCTTCACCCTGGTGGCGGCGGTGATGGTGTCGGCGGTCATCGCGCTCACCCTTTCGCCGATGAGCTGCGCCTATCTGCTCGCCCCCTATGACCCCGCCGCCCGCACGGTGGAGGCACGGATGGTGCGCGCCATCGACGGCGCGATGAAAGCGGTCACTAGGGTCTACCGCGCCGCTCTCTCGGCTTCGCTGCATGTGCTGCCGCTCACCGTTCTGTTCGGCGCGCTGGTGCTGTCGAGCATCTATTGGCTCTACTCCAACTCCACCTCCCAGCTGGCGCCGGCGGAGGATGAAGGCGTCATCCTGACCATGATGACCGCGGCGCCGAACGCGACGCTGGAGCAGCGCGAATTCTACGTGCAGAAGATCTACGACATTCTCGACAAGCGGCCGGAAACCGACCTCGTTTTCCAGATCGACATGCCCGGACAGGTCATCGGCGGCTGGGTGCTCAAGCCGTGGGACGAGCGCAGCGTGTCGGCACTGCAGCTCGCGCCGCTGATCCAGCAGGAGTTCAACAAGATCGCCGGCGTGCGCGTCGCCGCCTTCCAGCTGCCGCCCCTGCCCGGCAGCAGCGGCCTGCCGATCCAGTTCGTGCTGAAGTCCAATGACAGCTATGAGCGGCTTTACGAGGCCTCGCAGAACTTCCTCACCGAGGCGATGAAGAGCGGCAAGTTCATCTTTCTCGACAGCGACATGAAGATCGACCAGCCGCACGCCGCCATCCATTTCGACCGCGACAAGGTCTCGTCGCTCGGCCTCAATATGAGCGATGTCGGCGCCGCCATGGCGACCATGCTGGGCGGCAATTACGCCAATTATTTCGACCTCGGCGGCCGGTCCTACAAGGTCATTCCGCAGGTGAAGCAGCAGCACCGGCTCAACACCGACCAGCTGCTGAACTACTATATCAAGGCGTCGGACGGCACCTCGGTCCCGCTCTCGACCATCGCCTGGATCGAGACGAAGACCGTGCCGCAGTCGCTGAATCATTTCCAGCAGCTGAACTCCGCGACCATTTCCGGCATCCCCATGCCGGGCGTCTCGGATGGCGAGGCGCTGGACGAGCTGAAGGCCATTTCCGCGCGGGCGCTGCCCGCCGGCTACAGCTATGGCTTTGCCGGCGCCTCGCGCCAGCTGGAGCAGGAATCGGGCGGCTTCGTCACCACCTTCGCGCTGGCGCTGGTCATCATCTTCCTGGCGTTGGCGTCGCTGTTCAACAGTTTCCGCGATCCGCTCGTCATCCTGGTGTCGGTGCCGATGTCGCTCGCCGGCGCGCTGGTGTTCATCTGGCTCGGCATTGGCGGGGCGACGATCAACATCTACACCCAGGTCGGCCTCGTCACGCTCATGGGGCTGGTGAGCAAGCACGGCATTCTTATGGTCGAAGTCGCCAATACGCTGCGCCAGCAGGGCCTGGCCAAGCGCGAGGCGGTGATTGAGGCCGCCAGCATCCGCCTGCGGCCGATCCTGATGACGACGGCCGCCATGGTGCTGGGCGTCACTCCGCTGATCATCGCCACAGGGGCCGGCGCCAATTCGCGCTACAATATGGGTCTCGTCATCGCCTCCGGCCTCTCCATCGGCACGCTGTTCACCCTGTTCGTGGTGCCGGCCTTCTACCTGCTGCTGAGCCACAGGGACGAGCCCGCGCCAGCCACCGCCAACGCGGGCGCGTGAGATGTCGGCGCCTCCTGCCCCCGGCAGCTTTCGCCGCGCGGCCGCCTTCACCCTTGAGGGCGACGGCCGTAACTTTGACGGCGCGATGGCGCTGGTGGCGGCGCCGCTCGCCGAACTCGAGGCGGCGGCGCCCGGCGAACTGGCGCCCGAGGAGGCCGCGCTGCTGACGGAACGCCTGGCCCCCGCGCGGCGTCAGTCATTGCTCGCCGGGCGCCGGGCGGCCAAGGACGCGCTCGGCCTTCTCGCCCCCGAGCTTGATCCTCGCGACATCCGCATTCTGCCCGGTCTGTTCGGGCAGCCGGTGGTGACGATGCCCGGCCGGGCCAATGTGCAGGTGTCGTTGGCTCATGCCGACCGGGCCGCCTTTGCAATCGCGCATCCGGAGGCCTGCCCCATGGGGGTGGATCTCGAACGTTTCGTCCCCGCGCATCTCGGCGCCTTGCGGGAGCAGACAACAGCGCGCGAGCGCGAGGCGATGCGCGCTGCCGCTCCCGGCGAGGAAGGGCAACAGCTCTTGCTGCTGTGGAGCCTGAAGGAAGCGCTTTCCAAGGCACTGCGCACCGGGCTTACCGTGCCCTTTCCCCTGTTCGAAGTGACCCACCTCTCCCCGGTGCCGGGCGGCGTCACGGCGCAGTTCGCGAACTTCGCCCAGTATGAGGGAATTGCCTTCGCGGCGGCCCCCTTCGTCGCGGCGGTGGTGCGTCCGCGCCTGGCGCTGTGGCCGGAGCCGGACGGCAGCGCCCTGCCCGTTCGGCTGCGCGACTGGCTCGGCGCGCTCGCCACGCTCGGCTGAACGGCGCCGCCTGGCCGGCGGAGACGGCGCGCGAACGCGCGCTGGTCTCGGTCAGCCCGGCGCGGTCCAGTCGCCGAGATGGGTGTAGAGCGCGTCGCGCAGATCGCGCATATCGCGGTTCATCGCGCCAAGATGCGCAGGGCTTTGGCCCGAAGCGAGCAGCAACGCATCGCCGAGGCAGCCTGCCTTGCTCTTGAGCGCGCGACCCTCATCGGTCAGAGCGACCACGACCTGCCGCTCATTGTCGGGGTTGCGGGTACGACGCAGCAGCCCGCCGACTTCGAGCCGCTTGAGAAGCGGTGTGAGCGTGCTCGACTCAAGCGCCAGCTTCTCTGCGATGCCCCCGACGGTGAGCTTGTCCTCCCGCCACAGCACATTGAGCACGAGATATTGCGGATAGGTCAGCCCAAGCTGGTCGAGCAGCGGCTTGTAGACGCGCTGGATGGCCATGCCGACCGAATAGATGGCGTAGCAGAGCTGGTCGTCGAGCGGTACGGGCGGGTTGGCGTTGGCGTTGGCGTTGGCGTTGGCGTTGGCGTTGGCGTTGGCGTTGGCGTTGGCGTTGGCGGTCATGACAGGACTCCTTCCCCGTCAATATAGCGATGGCAGCCGCAAAAAAGAATATCGCGATAAGATTTATGCTGGACAGACCGCGGGTGCTCGTCTATCTAACATTTATCGCGATAATAGTTATCGCCACTGCACAAGGAGCCGATCATGACGATCAAGACCCGCAGCCTGCTCGCCACTTTGGCCGCCGCCGCCAGCCTGTCCACTGCCGTCGCCGCGGCCGAAGGTATCCCAGCGTCCCAGCCGGTCCGCAATGTCGTGCTCGTCCACGGCGCCTTCGCCGACGGTTCCGGCTGGCGCGGCGTCTATGATCAGCTGACCCAGCGCGGCTACCGCGTCACCATCGTGCAGAACCCGCTCACCTCGCTGGAGGACGATGTCGCCGCGACCCGCCGCGCGCTGGCCCGCCAGGACGGCCCGGCCATTCTGGTCGGTCACAGCTGGGGCGGCACCGTCATCACCCAGGCCGGCGTCGACCCGAAAGTGGCCAGGGCTCGTCTATGTCTCCGCCCTCTCCCCCGATGCCGGCGAGACCACCGCGCAGCAATATGAAGGCTTCGTCACCCCGCCCGAATTCGTGCTCGACATCGGCGAGGATGGCTTCGGCGATGTGAAGTCGTCGCAGTTCAAGGCCGGCTTCGCCGCCGACACCACCGACGCCGACGCGGCCTTCATGCGCGACTCGCAGGTGCCGATCGCCATGTCCTCCTTCGGCACGAAGCTGACCCAGGCGGCCTGGCGCAGCAAGCCGAGCTGGGCGGTGATCGCCACAGACGACAAGGCGTTTGACCAGCGCATGCTGCAGCACATGGCCAAGCGCATCAGTGCCAAGGTCACCGAGGTTCCCGCGAGCCACGCCGTGTTCATGACCCAGCCTAAGGTCGTCGCCGACGTGATCGACGCGGCGGCTCGGAGCGCCAGCGCCGCCGCCCAATAGAGGCACGGCGCGCACGGTGCAGATCCCGGACCACCTCACCGGCCGGCGGCGCCTTTGGCTCCGCCGGCCGTGCCATTTTTGCGCCGGTTCAGCGACGAGGCCGCGCCTGCGCTCCCTTGCGTGTATACTCCCGCCAGTATATTGAATGGCCCCAACCGCAGAGCTGGCGGCGTGCGTGGTACCGGATGCCTCACTCTCCCGACGACAAGAAACGCGCGCTTACGCGGCTGCGCCGCATCAAGGGCCAGGCCGAGGCGCTGGAACGGGCGATCGAGGCGGAAGCCGAGTGCGGCGTGCTGCTGCAGCAGATCGCCGCCCTGCGCGGAGCAGCCGGCGGGCTGATGGCCGAGGTGCTCGACATCCATCTGCGTGAGAGTATCGGCCATGCCATCGGCGCGGCAGGCGCACCTCCCGCCAGCGACGAGCTCGACGCCATCATGAAGATCCTGCGCACCTATCTGAAATAGCCGACCAGATCCGAGAGGGAGAAGTCCATGAAATCGCGTGCCGCCGTCGCCTGGGAAGCCAAGAAGCCGCTGACCATCGAGACCATCGAGATCGGCGGGCCCAAGCCCGGCGAGGTGCTGGTCGAGATCATGGCCACCGGCGTCTGCCACACCGATGCCTACACGCTGGACGGGCTGGATTCCGAGGGCAAGTTCCCCGCCATTCTCGGCCATGAGGGTGCGGGCATCGTCCGCGAGGTCGGCGCCGGGGTCACCTCGCTGAAGGTCGGCGATCACGTCATTCCGCTCTACACGCCAGAATGCCGGCAGTGCAAAACCTGCCTGTCGCAGCGCTCGAACCTGTGCACCTCGATCCGCGCCACCCAGGGCCAGGGGCTGATGCCCGACCGCACCACGCGCTTCTCCTGCGAGCGGGTGGGCGCCCAGAGCGGCGAGATCTTCCACTATATGGGCTGCTCGACCTTCTCGAACTTCACCGTGCTGCCGGAGATCGCACTCGCCAAGGTGCGCGAGGACGCCCCCTTCGACAAGATCTGCTATATCGGCTGCGGCGTGACCACCGGCATCGGCGCGGTGGTCTACACCGGCAAGGTCTGGCCCGGCGCCAATGTCGTGGTCTTCGGCCTCGGCGGTATCGGCCTCAACGTGATCCAGGGCGCCCGCATGGTCGGTGCCGACAAGATCATCGGCGTCGACATCAACCCCGCCAAGGTCGAGATGGCGAAGAAGTTCGGCATGACCGACTTCATCAACCCGCTGGATGTCGGCAGCGACAAGGTCGTTCAGGCGATCCAGGACCTCACCGATGGCGGCGCCGACTTCACCTTCGACTGCACCGGCAATGTGAACGTCATGCGCCAGGCGCTCGAAGCCTGCCATCGCGGCTGGGGCACCTCCATCGTCATCGGCGTCGCGCCGGCCGGGGCGGAAATCGCCACCCGCCCGTTCCAGCTCGTCACCGGCCGCAACTGGCGCGGCTCCGCCTTCGGCGGCGCGCGCGGGCGCACCGACGTGCCGAAGATCGTGGACTGGTACATGGAGGGCAAGATCAACATTGATGATCTCATCACCCACACCATGCCGCTCGACGAGATCAACACCGCCTTCGACCTGATGCATGAGGGCAAGTCGATCCGCTCCGTGGTGATCTACTGATGGGCGCGACGATGGAAACCGTCTCCAAGGCGAAATCGCATGGCGGCGTGCAGGGCGTTTATCGGCATGACTCGCGCGTCACCGGCACCCCGATGACCTTCGCCGTTTTCGTGCCGCCGCAGGCGGCACAGGGACCCGTTCCGGTGCTTTGGTATCTTTCGGGCCTCACCTGCACCCATGCCAATGTGATGGAAAAGGGCGAGTACCGCGCCGCCGCGGCCGCCCATGGCGTCATCATCGTCGCGCCGGACACCAGCCCGCGTGGCGGCGAGGTGCCGGACGAGCCGGACAACTGGCAGTTCGGCTCCGGCGCCGGCTTCTATCTCGACGCCACCCAAGCGCCTTATGCCACGCATTACCGGATGTATTCCTACCTCGTCGACGAACTCACCGCCCTCGTCGCGGCGCAGTTTCCGGCGGATATGACCCGGCAGGGCATCTTCGGCCATTCCATGGGCGGGCACGGCGCCCTCACTCTGGCGCTGAAGCATCCCGACCGTTTCAAGAGTTGCTCCGCCTTCGCGCCGATCGTGCAGCCGAGCACGGCGGACTGGTCGCGGCCGGCGCTGGAGAAATATCTCGGCACGGATGAAAGCGCCTGGCGGGCCTTTGACGCGGTGGCGCTGATCGAGGACGGGAAGCGTTTCCCCGAGTTCCTGGTCGATCAGGGCGGCGCCGATCCGTTCCTGGACACCGGCCTGCGCCCGCAGCTTCTCGCCGATGCCTGCCGCAAGGCGGGCATTCCCCTCACGTTCCATCTGCGCGAGGGCTACGACCATTCCTATTTCTTCATCTCGACCTTCATGGCGGACCACATCGCCTGGCACGCCGCCCGCCTCCGCCGCTGAGACGCGGCGGCGGCCCGCGTGGCGGGATCAGTCGGCTGTGAACGGCAGCGCGAAAATCGAGCCGTCCACGGCCGGCTGCGCCTTCAGGCGCCCGACCCGGTAGAAGAAGTGGCCCACCACGCGGCCATCGCGCGTCACGTCGCGCCGCTTCACCTCGCCGAGCCCATCGAAAGATCGGGGCAGGAGGGGGTTCTCGATCTGCCGCTGCGAGAAGGAAAACAGCACGGCCGGCCGACCCCCGACGGTCTCGGGACGGTACCAATAGCTGTACATGAGGGCAGGTTGGCCGAGAACGCCGCGCCCGACAGACATCCCGTGCGCGGCATCCGGTCCAGCGGCATAGAAGGCAAGCTGGCTCGCGACATTGTAGAGGTCGAGGCCGATCAGTACCGGCTCCTGCCCGGTGGAGGCCCTCACCTCCTCGGCGAGGCTTGCCGCCTGGGCGCCGAAATCGCGCCAGGCGACCGGCACGGCGGGAAACGGTGAAAACCGCTGAAGTCCCGGCACGCCGGCGACGAGATAGCCCAGCCCGAGGCCGCACAGCACCAGCGTGATGGCAATGGTGGGCACGAAGGCGCGCTGAAGCCACCGCTGAGCCCCACCGATGTGGCTCGATGCCGCGAGGAGGCTGGCCGCCACCGCCGGCAGGACCGCCAGCCAGAGCGGCCCCGTCCAATTCAGCCGCGACATGTGAAAAAGGCTGAAGATGACGAAAACCGAAAGGGGGACCAGGGTGAACACACCGACGAAACGCCAGCGGCGCCGGTCGACCTCCTGAACTTCAACGGCGACCGCTCCGCGCCGCACGCCCCGCTCGCGCAGCCACAGCACGCCGACGGCGGCCATCAGCCCGATAGGCGTCAACAGGCCGGCAATGCCCAGCATGAGTTCGGGCAGCGAGAAGCGGAAACTGCCGCCGACCCGGCGCGTGCTCTGGAAGGCGAAGGAAGCGAGGTCGTTCTGAAGGTTCCAGATGATGACGGGCGAGAAGACCAGCAGAGCCAATAGACCCGCGAGATAGGGCTCCGGCCGCCGGAACCACGCCCGCGCCCGCACGTCGATCAGCATGAACAGAAACGCCGCCGGCACCAGGAGGCCGATGGTGTATTTCGACAGCAGGCCGAGGCCGAGGCAGAGGCCGGCGCCCCACCAGGCCTTCGCCTGACCACCGCGCAGCGCCCGCTCCAGGAAATACAGCGTCCCGGCCCAGAAGGTGGTGAGCGGCGCATCAGGCGTCATCACAAGGCCGGTGCCGAAATAGAACGGCAGCACGGCGACCAGCAGAACGGTGACGAAAGCGGCCGACCGCCCGAACAGGCGCGCGGCGAGGCCGAAACTGAAGAAGGCGGTCGCGCCCCAGCACAGCCAGGCGGCGATGCGGACACCGAACTCGTTATTGCCGAACAGCCCGGTGCCGATCCAGATCAGCCACGCCACCATCGGCGGATGGTCGAGATAGCCGATATCGAGATGCTGGGCGTAGTTCCAGTAGTAGGCCTCCTGCGGGATCAGTTCGGTGACGCCGAGATACATCAACCGCAGCGCGACGCTGTAGGCCACCACCCCGACAGCGGCGAGCCGCCAGCGCGCCGTCCGCGAGAGAGGCGCCAGCGCCCCCGGCCAGATGAAGAACCCCGCGCCGAGTGCGTTCACCATCGCGGTCGCGGCGATCGCGGGAAGGATGGCGATGGGCGCGGGCAGGCCGACAAGCGCGGCGGCACTCGCCACTATCCCGCACCGTAGCGCGAGTGCCAGCAGGACAACCACGGCGATGCGCCCGGAAAGCTCAGCCTTGGGCGGAAGGAGCGTTACGCCGAGGCGCGGCAGCACCCAGCGCAGGCTCAGCCCGAACAGGCAGAATGTCGAGAGGCTGAAACTGACAAGCTGCGCGCCCATCACCCCCAAGCCGAGGCCAAGCAACGCCAGGAAGGCGAGGAGATCGATTCCCATGCCGACCAGGCCGGCCGTCATGAAAGGCTGTACCCCATGCAGAGGAAGCAGGTGCGCCACCTCGTCCAGCAGGCGCCGGAAGGCCCCGGTCCGCAGGACGCCCGACGACGCGAGAGGGGCGTTCCCCGCACCCGTCCAGGATGCTCTGTCGTCCGTGATCGGACGCTCCGCGCTGCCGTCCATTCGTTCACCCGCTTGGCCGGGCGGACCGTGACGGCGCCCCTGGCGGACGCCATCACCATACCGCCCTCGCGGCAAATTTCGGGCAGAAGCGCTGACAGTGTGCTGACGGTTCCCGCTTCCACTGAAAAAAGACAGTGGGCACCAAAGAGGAGGCTAACCTTGGCACGTATTGGCTGGAAACTTCGCAGGTCCAACACACCTTGAGGCGACAGAAGTCACGCGGGCGACGCGGCATGACGCGGGTGGCGGGAACGGCCTTCAGACCGACCATGGCGGCCTGCGCACGCGCGTTTTGCGGGCCTAAGCGGGCAGCACCACCACCTTGGTCTTCACCGGCGTCTCGTTATAGAGCTGGATCATGTCCTGGCTCAGAAGCCCGACGCAGCCGCTGGTGACGCCCGAGCCAATCGATTCCGGATCGCTCGTCGCATAGATCGTGTACAGCGTGTAGACGCCGTTCTGGTAGAGATGCAGCGTGCGCGCGCCCAGCGGATTGTCGAGGCCACCCGGCATGCCACGAGCATATTTGGCCGCCTCCGGCTGGCGCTTGATCATTTCCTTGGGCGGTGTCCAGGTCGCCCATTCGCTCTTGCGCCCGACATAGGCGTCGCCGCTCCAGAGGAAGCCCTCGCGACCGACATTGGCGCCATAGCGGGTCGCCATGCCCTCTCCCTCGATGCGGTAGACATAGTAATTCTTCGGGTCGACGATGATGGTGCCCGGCGCCTCGTCGGTCTCGTAGCGGACGGTACGGCGGAAGTATTTCGGATTGACCTTGCTGACATCCACCGCCGGAATCGGGAATTTCTCCTCAGGCACCGGGCCATAGACCTTGGCCGCCTCGGCGAGGCTCATCCCGTCCGGGTTGGCGCAGCCCGCCAGACCCAGCGCACCGAGGCTGAGCGCCGAGCCGGCGAGGAAGCCGCGGCGGCTGATCCCACCCGCCCGGGTACGGGCAACCCCATCACCGGCTGTGCGACTGTCGCTCATCATCTCTGGTATCCCATAAGGCGCACAAAAGGAGGCCAGCCCACGGGGCTGTCATGCCTCAAGATGCGAGGAGATAACGCGCGCGACGCCGCGCTGGCAAGCGCAGCCCTGCACTGCGCCCGACGCGGCCGATGGCGCCATAAACACGCCATAAACCCTCGCAGGCCGGGACCACGTGCCGCCGATGCCGCGCTTCAGCGCGCCCTCCGCCGTGGCAGGGGCAAGGCCCGGACGGGCCGCTCATTTCCAGGGTCACTGAGACAGCCCAGCTTGGTGCGTTAGACGTTTCCTTCGGGCGAGACCGAATTGATACGTCATGTCGGTTCGACCGAGGCTATAGAGCCTTGTCTGGGCCGTGGCGATGGCATGCCTCGTGCCGGCGTGCGCGGCACCGCATCGCCGATATGGCGTGCGGCCGGAAGTCTCGGTCACCTAAGCGCTAGATGGCCGAGGTCCATGCCGGTCAGTGCCCGCTGCGATGGCTCACTCATACCCCTCCGCCCCCGGTTAGCCGCACCGGTGCCTTGCCAGCACTTCCGCCGGAATTCGGCCGGCGCGCCGACCCTTGTTCCATGCTCCTCGGAGGCTGTTTTCTCGATGTTGGCGATGGAAGCGATGAATCGCCCGTCGGAGGGCATGGGTACTTGTGCGCAGCACGTGGCTCGGCTATGGAGCCCACTCCTCGGCGCGACTGACCCCGCGCCCACGTGTGGAGAGGTGCCGGAGTGGTCGATCGGGACGGTCTCGAAAACCGTTGTGCGTGCAAGCGTACCGTGGGTTCGAATCCCACCCTCTCCGCCAGCGTTCCAACGGGCCTATACATCCATTATAATTCAATAGCTTAGGGCCACGGGCGAGGCTGTTGAGCGGCGCGCCCGCCAGGTACTCCTGCGCCACTTGGCGCTTGAACGCGATGCCTTGGGGACGGTGTCGGGCCATGGGCTTTCATCCTTCGAAAGCCCGGCTCTCGGGCCAATTGCTCGTCGTCACGCTGTCAGCCGCAAGGGGTGCATTCCAAGGCGCGTTCAGTTCGAGATGCCGCAGACACGAGGGCAAGTCTGCTCGCGTGGCTCGAACGCTGGGGGGCAATCTCCGAGCTATTCAGATTTTGCTTGGACACACCAAAATCGAAAATACCGTTCGATATCTCGGTGTCGATATCGATGATGCGCTTACGCTTGCCAAGAGAGCGGAAATCTGACCCCTAAGGCGTTGCTGAATATGGCGAGGCCGCGTTCAGGAACGCGGCGCCGGTGCGGAACGTAAGGCCTGTTCCCAAAGAGGACACCAGCGGGCACGACGGCGTAATGCGTGGTCTGAACCTTAATCTCGGGGCCTGTTCTCTCGTCTACGCATCGGTGTTGTTGAGCCAGACGCCACGCTCCGCGTGGCCAGATCTTGCCATCGGACGTCCGCCTCTGTAGCCCAAGCGACATTGGCTATAACGAGCGTAAACGATCGACACAGACTCGCAGCGTCTCATCGCTATCGGTGGACCACCACCGATTCGAGAATATCTCAATCTCGGCATATCCGGCGAAGCCGCTGGCCTCCACCTCGCTACGCATCGTTGCGAGGTCGATCACGCCGTCGCCGATCATGCCGCGATCCATCAGCAGATCGGTGGTCGGGACCAGCCAATCGCAGATGTGGAAGGCGACGAGCCGGCGCTCGCGGCCAGCGCGATGAATGCCGGCGGAAAGGTCCGGGTCCCACCACGCGTGATAGGCGTCGAGCGCGACGCCGATGCCGCCCGCATTGTCGGGATCGAGGCGGGCGCACAGATCGAGGGCCTGCGCCAGGGTGTTCACGCAGCATCGGTCGGCCGCGTACATCGGGTGAAGTGGCTCGATGGCGACGGGCACACCGAGACAGCGCGCCTCCACCAGCAGATGGCCGAGCCCTTCCTCGACCTGGGCACGGGCATCCGCGAGGTCGCGGCTGCCGCCTGCAAGCCCGCCGGCGACGATGAGGAAACACGCCGCTCCCAGCGTGGCGGCATCCGCCAGAGCCCGCCGGTTCTCTTCCAGCTGCGCCCGCCGCGCCGCAGCCGTCTCGGCAGGGATCGCCGTGCTGCGGCAATAGCCGGAGACGGCAAGGCCGGCATCGCGTATGCGCCGGCTGATCGCGGCAACGTCGCCGCCCTCGACTTCCCGGCGCCACGGGGCGATGGCGCCGAAGCCATGGCGGGCGATCTGGTCAATGACGCGGTCGATCGGGTCCTTATAGCCGAGTGTCGCCGTGTTGATTGCGCAGCGTTGTGGCGTCAACGTCATGGGGCGGCCAGCCCAAAGAAATCGCACATCGCGTCGACCTGGCCCTCAAGCATGGGGGCGCCGGCATGGGTAAGGCAGCCGCGGCGGCCGGCTTCGGCCAGCAGAGGTGTCACCGCTGGCTTGAGGATGATGTCGACGACGAGCGTGCCGGGGCCGAGAGGGTCGATTGCCACCGGGAACGGATCCTCCGGCCGCATGCCGACCGAGGTGCAATTGACCACCACGTCGAAGCCGGACGGGTCAGGCGCACCGACATCGACGTCGAGACCGGGAGCGGCAGCCTTCAGCTCCGCGACCACGGTTTGCGCGCGCGCGGGATCGACATCGAACAGGCGCAGCCGCGCCGGCCTTTCATCGGCAACGGCATGCGCCACGGCACGGCCGGCACCGCCGGTGCCGATGACAAGGACGCGGCGGCCGTCGAGCTCATGGCCCTTGGCCTGCAGCCCGCGCACAAAGCCGATGCCGTCGAAATTGCCGCCGACGAGCCGGCCGTCGCGCTTGTGGATGGCGTTCACCGCGCCGATCCGGCGCCCCATCGGGCCGATCTCGTCGATCAGTGCGGCAATGGCGACCTTGTGCGGAACGGTGACGATGAGGCCGTCAAAGTTCTTCGTCGTGCGAAACATGCGCATGAGGTCGGCGAGGCCGTCCGGCGCGACATGCAGCGGCACGAGGACCGCTTCGACGCCCCGGCGCCGGAAGGCGGCGTTGAACAGGCCGGGGGAGCCGACCTGCGCGATCGGATCGCCGACAATGGCATAGAGCCGCGTGGCGCCGGAGAGCGGCAGCGGCAGGCCGGGGAGATCGGGAAGCAGGGCCGGCATCATCCCTCGATCCCGCGCAGCACCATCACCGCCTTCATCCGGCGTGTCGCCCGTTCGGGATCGGCCAGCAGGCCATTCGCAGCGGCCATCCGGAAGATGTCGGCGAGGTGAACGGCCGAGCGCGCGCTCTCCAGCCCGCCGGCCATGGTGAAATGGTCCTGGTGGCCGTTGAGATAGGCCATGAACACCACGCCGGTCTTGTAGAACTGGGTCGGCGCGGCGAAGAGGTGCCGGGACAGCGCTTCGGTCGGCTTGAGGAGGGCGCGGTATCCCTCGGCATCGCCATCCGCCAGCCGGCCCAAAGCGGCGGAGGCTGCCGGGGCAATGGCATCGAAGGCGCCGAGCAGCGCGTGCGAGTGATGGCTGCCGTCGCCCTCGATCAGCGCGACATAGTTGAAGTCGTCGCCCGTATACATCCGCACGCCCTCGGGTAGGCGGCGGCGGAGCGCGACCTCGTGGGCGGCCTCCAGCAGGGAGATCTTGATGCCGTCCACCTTGCCGGCATGAGTGTCGATGATGCCGGCGACGACATCCATGGCGCCGGCAATGTTCGGCGTTCCCCAATACCCCGCCAGAGCTGGGTCGAACATGTCGCCGAGCCAGTGCAGCACGACGGGACGGCTGACCTGCCGCAGCAGCCGGTCATAGACGGCGATATAATCGTCGGGTCCTTTGGCGACGCGGGCGAGCGCGCGCGACGCCATGAGCACGAGACGGCTGCCGGTGGCCTCGATCGCCTCGATCTGTTCTTCATAGGCGCGAATGACATCGTCGAGCGTGCGGGCCTCGGCCGGCGCGAGCTGATCGGTGCCGCAACCGGAGACCACGAGCCGGTCGCGGCCGGCGGCGGCGCTGGTGCGGCGGATCAGCTCCAGCGAGGTCGGCCAGTCCACGCCCATGCCGCGCTGGGCGGTGTCCATCGCCTCGGCGATGCCGAGCCCAAGACCCCATAGATGCTCGCGGAAAGCCAGGGTGCGCTCCCAGTCGACCACGGTCTTCACCGCTGGGTCAAAGGGCGCGCGCGGGTCGACGACGACATGGCCGGCGGCATAGGCGATGCGGGTGAACGGACGCTGCGGCGCAGTCGCCGGCAGCGGCGTGCCGGTGAGGCGATAGGCCTCGAGCGTGCCGTCGGCGCGGGGAAGACAAACGGTGAGGCCTGAGGGGCGCGTCGCGGGGGTTGTCATGGCGTTTTCCCTGCTGAGGTTCACGAGGCGGAGCGCAGCCGATCGTGCACGCGCCATTCGCCCGGCATCTCGGTGGCGATGCCCATGGGCTCGGGGCGGAAGAGCCGCGCATCCATGCGCTTGAGCGTCGGAGCGATGCGCGGGGTGAAGGCCATCTGGCCGAGCACATCGCGCTCCAGATCGATTCCGGGGGCGATCTCGATCAGTTCGATCCCGTCCTCACCGGTGCGGAACACCGCGCGCTCGGTGACGAACAGCGTGGCCTGGCCGCGCGAGCGGCCATAGGGGCCGCTATAGGCGACCTGCTCGACCGCCTCGACGAATTTGCGGTGCTTGCCTTCCTCGACGATGACGAGCGCGCCGTTCTCGGCCCGCACCTTGAGCCCTCCGGCGGTGAAGGTGCCGCCGAACACCATGGTGCGCGCGTTCTGGCTGATGTTGACGAAGCCGCCAATGCCAACGACGCGGCCGGCGAAGCGACTGATGTTGACATTGCCGGATCGGTCTACCTCCACCGCCGAGAGGAAGGCGATGTCGAGCCCGCCGCCGTCGTAGAAGTCAAACTGGTAGGGCTGGTCGATCATCGCCCAGTAGTTGCGCGCGGCGCCCGCATCGAGGCCGGAGGCCGGCGCGCCGCCGATCAGCCCTTGCTCATTGGTCAGCACCACCTCGTCGAGAAGCCCCTCCTCGGCGCCGACGAGGCCGATGCCGGTGCAGATGCCCGATCCGATGTTGCAGATGGCGCCCCGCCGCAATTCCATCGCGCAGCGCCGGGCGACGATCTTGCGCTCGTCGAGCGGCAGGCGCGGGAAGCCCTCCAGCGGCATGCGCAGCTGACCGGCGAAGGCGGGATCGAAAAAAGTCTGGTAGGTCTGCTTCTGCTCGGCATCGACCACCACGGCATCCACCAACATGCCGGGAATCTTCACCGTCTTGGCGGGCAACGTACCGCGTCGGGCGAGGCGCTTGACCTGCACGATCACCAGCCCGCCCAGCCGTCGCGTCGCCTGCGCCATGGAGAGCATCTCGCCGAAGATTGCTTCGTCCTCCATCGAGATGTTGCCGTCCTCGTCGGCGGTCGTGCCGCGCAGGAAGGCCACATCGATGGGGAAGGGCTTGTAGAACAGCCATTCGCGGTCTTTCAGCGTTACCAGCTCGACGAGATCTTCCGAGCAGGCCGTGCTCTGCCTGCCGCCGGCGAGGCGCGGATCGACGAAGGTGTGCAGCCCGACATGGGTCAGCAATCCTGGCCGCCCGGCTGCGATCTCGCGGATCAGCTGGGACAAGGCGCCCTGGGGCAGGGTGTAGCACTCGATGGCGTTGCGGCTCGCCATGGCGGCAAGGGGCGGGGCGTCGACCACGGTGCCGCAGACCACACGGCGGATCAGGCCGTCATGGGCGAAGCGCGACGCGCCGGCCTCGCCGCGATTGCCGAGGCCGACGGGATGGATCGTGGTCAGGCGGCGCGGCTGCTGTTCGGCCAGGAAACGTTGTTCGACGGCGGCGATGAGAGCTTCCGGCACCGCATGGCCGGACCCCGAACCGCCGATGAGAATCGTGTCGCCATCGCGCACGAGCGCCGCTGCGGCCGACGCCGTGAGGATCTTCATCCCAGAACTCCAGAAGGATGGAAGGCACCAACTGCCTCTAAACTTACTTATCAGTAAGTCAGAAAACGGACATCCGCAACCCTGTGCTTGAGACGACCTCCCCTGCGCAGCGGCGGGGCTGCGCCCGGGACCGCCCTGCACGGCAAGGCGGCTCTTCGGCGCAAGGGCGAGAATGACGTGAGGAGGGCGCGGTGGTGCGGGCCAGGACGGCGCCGGAGGTTACTGGGCCGCGACGTCCGGTCGGCTCGCAGGCGCGTAGGCGGAGAGCATCACCCGCGAGAAAGCCTCGAAGAACTGTTCCAGCCGCTCGAAATTGCCGGCGTCCTGGGTGAAGACCGAAGAGCTGTTGACGATGTTCACCAGCAGAAAGGCGATGTCGTCCAACGGCGCATCGCTGACGAGTTCGCCGCGGTCATAGGCGATCTGCACCGCGACGCGGACGGCGGCCTGCACATTGTCGGTGAAGGAGGCGAGTGATTCGCGCGCGCCCGGGCTCAGCACTTCACCTTCGAGACGCAGCCGCCCGATAAGGCTCCAGGGCTGCCCGCTCTTGCGGCCGCGGTTGAACGCCTTGTAGCGGGTGCGGTTGAAGACGGCGACGTCCATCAGCTTCTGCGGCAGCGAACGGTCCGGCGCTTCCCAGATCGCCTTGTGTTTAGCGCAGGTGCTGGTGACGTAGTCGCGCACGACCTCCTCGACCAGCTTCTCCTTATTGCCGAAGTGGTAGTGGATATTGGTCGTGGTGATATCGAGCCGGTCGGCGATGTGGCGAAAGCTGGTGCCGTGATAGCCGTGGCGGATCAGCAGTTCGGTCGCCACCTTCTTGATGTTGTCGCGCATCGACAGGCGGCTCGGTGCCACCGTCTCTCCGCCGGCCTTGCGCGCCATCGGCTGATAACTCCCCCTCACGCGGCGTGTTCGCGTGCTGCAAACAGATGAGCAAGCGGCGGCAATCGGTCAAGCCGAAGCGGCGTCGCTCATTTTCCGTCCCCCCATCATCAGCAGGGTCTGCCCTTCCTGCACCACCTCGCCGTTCTGGTTCACGACGTTCACGTTAAAGGTGACGATGCCCCGGTCGGCGCGGCGGGTCGGGCGCTTGGCGTGCACATCGAAGCGTGCGGCGATGCGGTCGCCGATCAGGATCGGCGCCTTGAACGACCAGTTCCACGACAGCGTCGCAATGCCCTGCAGCCTGACCGGGCAACGGGTCTTCAGCCCGTCGATCAGGGCGAGGCCCAGAAGGCCATGGGCGATGCGGCCGGGAAAGCCCTGCTCGCGCGCGAAGGCATCGTCCATATGCACGTCGAACAGATCGCCGGAGATGCCGGCATAGCCGACAATATGGGCTTCGGTGACGGTGACGCCGGAGGTGAGGAAGAACGCGCCTTCGGAGAGGTCGTCATAGCCGTAAAGACCGGGCGGCAGCGCGCCGGCGGGCGAAAGAAGTGTCGTTGCGTCAACGGTCATGCGGCCTCCCCGGAAAACTTACTTATCGATAAGTAACTTTGCATTGACCGCCTCCAAGGTCAATGCTAGCTCTCTGGACGAGCGCCGGCCGGGCGAGGCCTAAGAGGCGCAGTGGAAACGCAGTGCCACGCCTGCCTCGGGTGGCGAATCCAAGATCGTGAGACCTTCCCCATGGCATCGGTGACCATCCGCGACGTCCACAAGAAGTTCGGGGAAACCCATATCCTGCGGGGCGTCTCGGTCGACATTGCGGACGGGGAGTTCGTCATCCTCGTCGGCCCGTCCGGCTGCGGAAAATCGACGCTCCTGCGCACCATCGCCGGGCTTGAGAAGGCGACGGCCGGCGACATCCGGATCGGCACGCGCGTGGTCAACGACGTGTCGCCGAAGGATCGCGACATCGCCATGGTGTTCCAGAGCTACGCGCTCTACCCGCATATGTCGATCTACGAGAACATGGCCTTCGCCCTGTCGCTGCGCAGCGCGCCGAAAGAGGAAATCCGCCAGCGGGTGGAGAAGGCGGCGCAGATTCTCGGGCTGATGCCGCTGCTCGACCGCTACCCCCGCCAGCTTTCCGGCGGCCAGCGCCAGCGCGTCGCCATGGGGCGCGCCATCGTCCGCGACCCGCAGGTGTTCCTGTTCGACGAGCCGCTCTCCAATCTCGACGCCAAGCTGCGCGTCGCCATGCGGGCGGAAATCAAGGAACTGCAGCAGCGCCTCAAGACCACGACGGTCTACGTCACCCACGACCAGATCGAGGCGATGACCATGGCGGACAAGATCGTGGTGATGCGCGACGGGATGATCGAGCAGATCGGCGCGCCGCTCGACCTGTATGATCGACCGGATAACCAGTTCGTCGCCGGCTTCATCGGCTCGCCCAGCATGAACTTCCTCGAAGGGCGGTTCGAGAACGGCGCGTTTCGCGCCGGCGACCGGCTGGTGCTTCCGGCGGGCCGGAAGTGGCAGGCGGCCCCGCAGGGCGAGGCGGTCTATGGCGTGCGCCCCGAGCATTTCCGCATCGACGACGCGGGCGTCGAGGCCGATGTGGTGGTTGTCGAGCCCACGGGCTCGGAGACCGAAGTGCTGGTCCGCGCCGGCGGCGCCGAGTTCAACTGTCTGTTCCGCAGCCGCGTCGCCGTCCGGCCGGGCGAGAAAATCCGCGTCCTGCCCGATGCGGACCAGGTGCATCTGTTCGACCGCACGACCGGGTGCCGCATCAGCTGACCCGCGCCCCGGGCGAGGCAGGCGTGACCAGAAATTGACTTATCGATAAGTAAGTTTAGAGTTCTCTGGCATGAGACGCGACAAGCGATGGGCCGCACCCTTGCCGCGCATTTGAAGCGTCCCGAGAAATGTGGATGCGAGATCGAAACCGGCCCAGCAACGGAGGAATGACAATGACGCTTTCCCTGCCGCGTCGCGCCCTGCTCATGGGGGCGGGTGCGCTCGCCCTCGCCTGCGGCCTGCTCCACCCCTTCGCCACCCCGGCGGCGGCCCAGGAAACGCTGGTGATCAACACCGATCGCAGCGGCGCCGGGCAGAAGGCGGCGATGAACAAGATCGTCGCCGATTTCGAGGCCGCCAATCCCGGCGTCAAGGTCACCGTCAATTACAGCGACGTCGAATCCTACAAGACCTCGATCCGCAACTTCCTGGTCGCCAGCCCGCCGGATGTCGCCTTCTGGTTCACCGGCGCTCGCATGCGCGCCTTCACCAAGCGCGACCTGTTCACCGACATCAGCGGCTTCTACACGCAGAACAAGCTTGAGAAGCCGATGGAGCCCTTCCTTGCCGCCGTCACGGACAACGGCAAGCAGTATATGATGCCCACCAATTTCAACACCTGGGGCTTCTTCTACAACAAGGAGGTGTTCGCCAAGCTCGGCGTCGAGCCGCCCAAGACGTGGGACGAGCTGATGGCGATCGCCGAGAAGGCGAAGGCGGCCGGCATCGTGCCGTTCACCATCGGCACGCGTGATCTCTGGGCCAATGCGCTGTGGTTCGACTACCTCACCAAGCGCATCAACGGCCTCGATTTCTACATGGGCCTGATGAACGGGCAGGAAAGCTACACCGATCCGCGCATGAAGAAGGTGTTCGACACCTGGCGCGTGCCGATCGAGAAGGGCTATTTCCTCGACAATGCCTCCTCCTATGGCTGGCAGGAAGCGATCCCGTTCCTGGCGCAGGGCAAGGCGGCGATGTATCTGCTCGGCCCCTATGTGCTGACCTCGCTGCCCGAGGAAGCCCGCAAGAATATCGGCTTCTTCCCGTTCCCGACGGTCGATCCTTCCGTGCCCAATATCGAGCAGGTCTCGATCAACGGCGTCGGCATCCCCAAGGGCGCGAAGAACAAGGAGCTGGCGCTGAAGTTCCTCGCCTTCCTCGCCCAGCCGCAAAACCTCTCGGCCTTTGCCAAGGGCGGCTCGGTGGTGCCCGCGCGCACCGATATCCAGATCGACCCGAACGATTTCGCCTCGGTGCAGATGGAACAGGTGCGCAATTCCGCGGGCTCGTCGCAGTTCTATGACCGCGACACCGACCCGGAAATGGCGCAGGCCGGCATGAAGGGCTTCCAGGAGTTCCTCGCCAAGCCCGACCGCGAGGATGCGATCCTCGAGCGGCTGGACGCGGCCCGCAAGCGCATCTTCAACTGAACGCGGCCGGGGCCCGCCATGCGGGCCCCTATCGGCGGTGCGACCCGTCCCTTCTCGCCCGAGGTTCCCATGCTGCGCATCTGGCGCCGAAACCAGTCCTGGCTGACGCCGATTCTCCTGCTGCTGCTGCCGCTGGCGCTGTTCCTGATGATGATCGTCTGGCCGATCCTCCAGAGCATCGCCATCAGCTTCTATGAGTGGGACGGCACCGGCCCGGCCACCTTCGTCGGGCTGGACAATTACCGGGAGCTGTTCGCCGACGCGCAATTCTTCACCTCGTTGAAGAACAACATCATCTGGATCGTGCTGTTTCTTCTGGCGCCAGTGTTCGGGCTCGCGCTCGCGCTGTTTCTTAACCAGCCGCTCGGCGAGATGCGCATCGTCAAATCCGTGTTCTTCATCCCGCTGGTGCTGGCCAATGTCATCATCGGCGTGGTGTTCACCTGGTTCTACGACCCGACCTTCGGCATCCTCGCCATCGTGATGCGGTTCTTCGGCTTCGAGCCCTTCGCCATTCTCTCCGACGAACATTTCGTCACCTTCGGCATCGTCTTCGCCGCGCTGTGGGCGCAGACCGCCTTCTGCCTGGTGCTGTTCCTCGCCGGACTTTCCCAGCTCGACGGCGAACTGATCGCCGCGGGCCGGATTGACGGCGCCTCCGGCTGGACGCTGCTGCGCCACATCGTGCTGCCGCAGCTGCGCGCCGTCTCCTTCGTGGCGACGATCATCACGGTGATCGGCTCGCTGCGGAATTTCGACCTCATCGCTGTCATGACGCAGGGCGGGCCCTATGGCAGTTCCACCGTCCTCGCCTATCAGATGTACGACGCCACCATCTTCAGCTACCGCGCCGGCTATGGCGCCGCCATCGCCACGGTGCTGTTCCTCATCATGAGCGTCTACATCGCCTTCTTCCTGCGGCACACGCTGCGTCGTGAACAGAGGGGCGCCTGATGTATCCCACCCCGGTCAATGAACGCTCCGCCAGCGTACGCCTGGGCTATCGCCTGGCGCTCTATGCGGCAATGCTCGTGTGGATGCTGCCGCTCCTCGCCATCATGATGACGGCGATCCGCTCGCAGTCGGACCTGTTGGAAGGCAATTACTGGGGCGCGCCGTCGCGCTTCGCGCTGGTCGACAATTACCGCGAA
Source organism: Ancylobacter sp. (assembly GCF_965249975.1). GTDB lineage: Bacteria > Pseudomonadota > Alphaproteobacteria > Rhizobiales > Xanthobacteraceae > Ancylobacter. The sequence goes on from NZ_CBDFNE010000015.1 coordinate 257,754, forward strand.
ATGTTCGCGACCTCACCCATGTGGGGCTTCTTCATCAACAGCGTCACGGTTACCGGCACCACGGTGGTGCTGGTGCTGATCCTCGCTACCATGGCGGCGGTGGCGCTGGCGAAATACCGCATTCCCGGCAGCACATTGCTGTTCGCGATGTTCATCGGCGGCAATTTCATCCCCTACCAGATCCTGATGATCCCGGTGCGCAACATGGTGCTGGGGGTTGGGCTCTACGACACAGTCTGGGGGCTGGTGCTCTTCCACACCGCGTTCCAGACGGGGTTCGCCACTCTTTTCCTGCGCAACTTCATCATCTCGCTGCCCAACGAGCTGTTCGAGGCGGCGCGCATCGAGGGCGCCACCGAGATGCAGATCCTGCGCCGCATCGTGCTGCCGCTGCTGCGCCCGGCGCTCGCGGGACTGGCCGTGCTGATCTTCACCTTTGTCTGGAACGACTATTTCTGGGCGCTGGTGCTGGTGCAGAGCGATTCCGCCAAGCCCCTGACGCTCGGCATCGCCGGCCTCAAGGGCGAGTGGCTGACGGCCTGGAACCTCATTTCCTCCGCCGCGCTCTTCGCAGCCCTGCCGCCGGTGTGCCTGTTCTTCCTGATGCAGAAGCACTTCGTCGCGGGCCTCACGGCCGGAGCGGTGAAAGCATAGGTTATTCACCCGGGCATGCAGCGGTCTGGCGCGAGGGGCAGATGTTCACTCGGGAGAGTATGAATCCGCCTTGGGGTAGAACGTGGCTGCAAGAGGGCGGTTATCTGCGCGGAGGTGGGCTTGCCAGCCGAGCCGGTGATTCGTCATTGACCGGCTGATGATAACATCGAGGTTCGGACCAGCTGCGCAGTATTGTCCGAACCCAATCTGCGCCACCAAGGCACCCCAGTCCGGGTGGTCAGGGCAGGTACATTCCGCCGTTCACATGGATGGTCTGGCCGCTTGTAAAGCTACCGGCCGGCAGGGCGAGGATGCGCACGAACTCGGCGACGTTGCGCGGCTCGCCTTCGTGCCCGACCAGCAGATGACCACCGCCCGGAAACGCGCCGCCGGCGCCCGAGGTCGCCGAGCGGTTGCCGCCGATGCGGCCAGGGACGACGAGGTTGGCGGTGATGCCATGTCCGCCGAATTCAACCGCCAATGCCTTGGTGAAGCCGACCAGTGCCGCCTTGGCGGTAGCGACATGAACGCGGTGGAACACGCCGGAATGCGCACTGACTCCGCCAATGGTGATGATGCGGCCGAAGCCGTGGCGAACCATGTGCGGGATCGCCGCACGGGTGACGAGGAAGGCGCCCTCAACGATCACCGAATTGATCTCCCGCCACGCGGCCAGGCTGATCTCTGCGAACGGCGTCTCGCGCCGGATGGCCGCGTTGTTGACGAGGATATCCAGACGGCCACGGGCCGCGACGATTTCGTCGACGAGGCCCTGCGCCTGCGCCTCATCGGTTATGTCCGCCAGAGCCGTGCTGGCGCGGCCGCCCTGCGCGCGGATTTCCGCCGCCACGGCCTCGATCTCGTCGCGCGAAGACTTGGCGTGAACGATGACATGGGCGCCCTCTCGCGCCAGCAACAGCGCGCTTTCGCGGCCGATGCGGCGGGCGGAGCCGGTGACAAGGGCGACCTTGCCGGCGAGCGGCCGGTTGGCTTCGGTGCTCATGAGAGGTCCTTCGACAGATCAGAGATGGAACTGGATGGTGCCGTCGCGGCGCAGCTGCTCGACGAGATCGATCTCCCATCGCAGGTAGTCGCGCATCGCTTCCTCGCGTTTCTCGCGACGCTCGAAAGCCTTGAGGAACAAATCGTCGGTCTCGGAAGCGAGGTTCTCTTGCGACGTTTCGACGGGACGTGCCGCCGTCCGCCACGCCGCTGTGCCACCCGCGAGCAGCTTCACTGGCTTGCGGGTGGCGGCGGCAAGCTCGGCCGCGGCGAGGCGCGCAATGACCCCATCCGACGAGGTCAGCACGTAAAGGGGCGATTCCGGTAACTTAGCTGCATCTTCGTGAAGCCGGCCGCGAATGGCGAACCACGCACCGGGTATATGCCCGGCGCGGTATTCACGGCTGGTGGCCACATCGACCACGACCGCCTCGTCGCGGTCGAGCAGGCCCACGAGTTCGGATGGGCTGATGAATTCGGCCGTTGTTGTCGCGAGGCCGATGACCGTCTCCGGCGCGTCGCCGCTCTCCACCGCGACGGGAGCGTTCTCGTCCAGCACGAACACGTTCTCGAAGCCCATGCGCCGCAGCCACGCGGCGGTGGTATGGGCGCGTACGCCATCGCTGTCGCTGAGCACGATCCGCGCCTTGCGCACCGCTATGAAGGTGTCGGTCGCTTGAACAAGCTGGCCCCCGGGTGCCGAACGGAAGCCCGCGCGGTGACCGGCGCGATACTCGGCGGGATCGCGCACATCGAAGCGATAAAGCGTCGTGCTGTCCTGTTCGGCTTCGAAGCGGGCGAGGTCAGCGGCGTCGATGGTCGGCACCTCGAAACGATCCGCCAGCCGGCCAGCGGCTTCGCGAGCCCAGGCATGAGCCGGAGCGGCCGGCAGTGGCGCCACACGGGAGGCGCCACGCTGAACCTCGAGCCCGGCGAGATGCCACCCCTGCGTGCCGTTTTTCAGTGACACGACCTTGTTCGGCAGTCCGGCATCGATCAGAATTTGCGCACCGATGATCGAGCGGGTACGCCCGCCGCAATTCACCACCACGAGTGCATCCTCGTCCGGAACGCTTTCGCGGACGCGCAGAACCAGTTCCCCGCTTGGGCAGTCGATCGATCCGGGGATGGTGATCCAGTTATACTCGTCGAACGGCCGGCTATCGAGCAGCACAATCTTCTCGCCAGCCTGGCGGCGCGCTTCGAATTCGTGCGCGTCGATATGCGGCGTGTCGTAGGTGACTTCGACCACCTCGCCAAAGGCCTTGCTGGGCACATAGACGCCCGCGAACAGCTCAAAGCCCTCTGCGGCCCAGCTCGGCACGCCGCCGGCAAGGATCGAGATGTCCGAATAACCGCTGGCGGCGAGCACATGCGCGGCGCGTGCGGCCAAAGTCTCGTCCTCATCAACCAGCACGATGGGAGTCGCGCGGCGCGGCACCAGCGGCGGCACCAGCCTTTCGAGACGGCTCAGCGGTGTGTTGGAGGCGGCGAGCAGATGGCGCTGGGCGAAGATGCCTTCCTCGCGCACATCCAGAAGGGCGATCTCGGCGCGCGCGGTCAGGCGCGCATGAAGGGTAGCGGCATCAATGCGCGCAAAGGCGGTGGTCATGCGTCACGCTGGTGGCTGAAGGCGGGAAGGAGCCGGCCCCGCTCGCGACGGGGCCGGCAGGCTTGTCGCGGCAGTTCGCGTCACTGGCGGTTGAAGACCGCGTCGAACTGCTCGAGGAATTTCTGCGAGGCTTCGCCGCCAATATCCTGGTCGGCGACGATGATCTTCAGATCGGACAGCTTCGGCAGTCCCGCCGGGATCTTGGCGTCGGGATGGGTGGGGATGTAGGAGCCGGCAGCGGCCACCAATTCCTGCCCTTCGGCACTCGTCAGCACCTCGATAAGCAGCTTGGCGGCGTTCGGGTTCGGACCGCCCTTGAAGATGGCGAGGTAGTTCTCGTTGGTGACGACGCCGTCCTCAAGGATGTAGGCCTCGATGCTCTGGCCCTTCTCCTTGGCGGTGATGACGTTCTGCGACGAGATCAGCGGCGACAGATCACGTTCGCCGGCGACCAGGAGCCGCACCGACTCCGCATTGCCGCGCGTGAACAGGAAATCCTGCTTGGCGAAACCCTTGATGGTGTCCCAGGTGATGATGTTGTGGGCCAGCAGTGTCTGGAACCAGGTGAGCTGCGAGGCCGCCGACTTCGGATCGGAGAAGACGATCTTGCCCTTCCACTTTGGATCGAGGAAGTCGGCGATCTTCTTCGGCAGCACGGACGGGTCGGGGAACGCCTTGGGGTTGTAGGCAGCGGAGAGCAAGGTCGCGGCGGTCGCGAGATAGTTGCCGTCGGCATCCTTGTAGTTGCCGCCGATCTTGTCGAAGTCGCGGACCTTGTAGGGCGTCAGGTAGCCACGTTTCTTCCAGTCCTCGAGGATGAAGCGCTGGCTGATGAACACCACGTCGAGATTGGTGCGGCCCGCCGCCTTTTCGGCCTCGATGCTGGGAATGAGGTCCAGCGTCTGCTTCTGGACGATGTTCAGCTTCACGTCGGGAAACGTCTTGCGCCAGAACTCCAGCACCGCCGTGCTCGTTTCCTGCCGGTAGGAGGTGTAGAACACCACTTGGCCTTCCTTTTTCGCGGCCTCATACAGCGGCGCGAAGCGCTCCGGCAGAGTGTCCGCGCGAGCGGGCGTCAGCGGAGCGGCGATGGCCGCCGCGAGAGCAAGCCCTGCAGCACCCTTCAGCAGACTGCGCTTGTCGATCAGCATTTTGGTTTCTCCAAAGTCCAAAGGTTCACGCCGCCGCCGGAGAGGCATGGGGCGTCGCGCTGGGTTTGTGATGCTTGTGACGGCGCGCCGGGCGCGCGAGGCCGAGATGCTCGCGCAGCGTGCGGCCCTCATATTCGGTGCGGAACAGGCCGCGACGGCGCAGTTCCGGCACGACCAGTTCGATGAAATCGTCGAGCCCGCCGGGCAGATAGGGCGGCATCACGTTGAAGCCGTCCGCCCCCTCGTTGAGGAAGCGCTCCTCCATCGCATCGGCGACCTGTTCGGGCGTGCCGACCACCTGCCAGTGGCCGCGCGCGCCGGCTACTCTTAGGCCGAGCTGGAGGATGGAAAGGCCCTCGCGTTCGGCGAGTTCCACCAGAAGCGCCTGCCGGCTCTGCGCGGCATTGGTAAGAGGAATATTCTTCGGCAGCGGGCCGTCGAGCGGCAGGTGGCGCAGCGGCACGCCGAGCCGGTGCTCAAGGATGGACAGCGCCACATCCGGGTGGATGAGGTTCTGCAACTGCTCGAACTTCGCTTTCGCTTCGGCCTCCGTGCGGCCCACCACCGGAAAGATTCCGGGCATGATCTTCACATCGTCCGGCGAACGGCCATGGGTCCGGGTCCGCGCCTTCACGTCCCGGTAGAAGGCCTGTGCATCCTCCAGCGTCTGCTGCGCGGTGAAGACGACCTCGGCCGAGGCGGCGGCGAGTTCCTTGCCCGCCCCGGACGAGCCGGCCTGCACCAGAACCGGGTAGCCCTGCGGCGCGCGCGGAATGTTCAGCGGTCCGCGCACCTTGAAGAACTCGCCCTGGTGATCGAGCGTGTACACTTTCTCGGGGTCAAAGAAGACGCCGGTCTCCTTGTCGCGCAGGAAGGCGTCATCTTCCCAGCTGTCCCAAAGCCCTTGGGCGACAGCGAGGAACTCCGCCGCGCGGCGATAGCGCTCGTCATGGTCGAGCAGCCGGTCGCGACCGAAATTCAGGGCTTCCGCCTCATTGGCGGAGGTGACGAGATTCCATGCCGCGCGCCCGCCGCTGATATGGTCGATCGAGGCGAATTTGCGCGCGAGAATATACGGCTCGTTATAGGTGGTGGAGGCGGTGGCGACGAGGCCGATGCGTTCCGTGACGGCGGCGAGGCCGGCAAGCAGTGTGAGGGGCTCGAACTGGGCGACATAATGGGTCGAGAAGCGCGCCAACGCCCCCCAGTCCTCGCCGCGCGCACCGGCGCTATCGGCGAGGAACAGCATGTCGAACTTCGCCGACTCCGCTGCCTGCGCGATCTGGGCGTAGTGGCGGAAGTTCACGCCGGCATCAGCCTGTGCGTCCGGGTGGCGCCAGGCGGCCGCGTGATGGCCCGTGGGGTAGAGGAAGGCGCCGAGCGCCATCTGTTTGGTCATTGTCCTGTCCTTTGCGGCTGTCCGGCGGCCGTCTGTTGCGCGGAAACGGTCCACGGGCTCTGCTGCGCGGCGTCGCGACCGGCGATCTGGCCGGTGACGAAGCATTCGGCGAGGTTGCCGGCGCCGAGATAGAGAAAGCCCCAGATCGAGCCGAGCTCGCCGGCTTCGTAGAGGCGCGGGATCGGCGCGCCATGCGCGTTCAAGACGCGCTGACGGGCGTCATGGGCGGGGCCGCCCTGGGTGTTGCTGACCACGGGCCACAATTCGCCGACATAGAAGGGCGGATTCGTCACCGGAAAGAGCGAGCCGGAGGGGCGGGCATGGTCGCGATCCTCACCGGCCGCGACGGACGCATTCCATCGCGCGAGGCTGTCGGTAAGCGTGGCGACATCCGCCCCGATGAGGGCCGCCAGCTCCTCGACGCTGTCGGCCCGCTTCAGGATGCCGTTGCCGACTTCCTTGAGATTGTCGTCGCTCCATTCATAGGGCTCGACCGTACGATCGTTCAGCACGGTCTGGCCGAGCGGGTAGAGCTTACGGCCCTCCTCATCGATCACGAGGAAGGCGGGGATGCGCGGGAAGCGCTGAGTCTGCGCGTCATACTGGTCCAGCGGGCGGTGGCCGGTGTCCTGCAGATAGGGCTGGTACTCGTTCATGAAGCGCCGGCCCTGCCGGTCGAGCACGATCCAGGACATGCGCACGTCCGGTTCCTTCAAGCCAGGCGTCCAGTCCGGCACCTTCTTGACGCGCAGACCGTAAGGATAGGCAGGGTCGGGATGGCGGAAGCCGTAGGACCCGTGGAAGTGCCACATGTGCCAGAGGTCGGCCCCGGCGGCCTGCGCCATGCGGATGCCGTCGCCGGTATTGCCGCGCGTGGCGACGGGGAGTACCGGGCGGATCTGCCAATATTTGCGCTGAAGCTCCGGCGAGGCCTCGAAGCCGCCGGAGGCGAGGATAACGCCGCGCCGGGCGGCGATGCGTTTGCGCGTGCCCTCCTGGACGATTTCAGCGCCCAGCACCTCGCCATCCCGGCCAAGGATCAGCTTCTCCGCCGCCGTGTTCAGCCGAACCTCGATGCCGCGGGCGCGGACATTGTCATGCACCAGCTTGAACACGTTCGGTCCGCGCAGCCGGCCGCGCACCTGCGGGTATTCGACGCGCGGGTCGAAGCCGGGGATGGAGAGCACCTCGACGGTGCCGAAGGCGTCATAGCCGGGGAACGGGTAATTGGCCGGGCGCCGATGCACGGCGATCTCCGCGCTATTCACCTTGGCGAGGTCGCGGAAATAGTCTTCCAGACCCGCCATGCCCTGCGCCACCGCGTCGAGCACATCGTCCGGCACGTCCGGTCCGACTGTTTCTCGCAGATAGGCGCGCGCCCCTGCCGGCTCGACGATCGTGCGAATGCCGCCGCCGGCGCAGATGGAGATGCCGCCGGGATCGGGCTGCTTTTCGATCAGCAGCACGCGCGCGCCCGCATCATGAGCGGCAATGGCCGACGCGCCGCCGGCGAAGCCGAAGCCGACGACGAGAACGTCCCAGACCTCGTCAAAGCGGTCGGGAGAGGAAGTGTGCAGGCTCATGATGTGGCTCGGCTAGCTGATGGAGGCCGTCTTCCTGGCCGTGAAGAGACGGATGACGGCGAGCATCGACAGGCTGACCCCGACGATGATCACCGCCAGCGCGGCCGCGAGTTCGACCGCCCCGTCTTCGATGAATTGGAGCACCACGGTCGGCATCACCTGCGTGTCCGACTGGGCGAGGATCGCTGACATGGAGAGTTCGCGCAGGCTCAGCGAGAAGACGAGTACCCAGGCAATGCCGACCGAGCCGCGCACCAGCGGGAAGGTCACGTCCTTGATCGAGCGCAGCCAGCCGGCGCCAGAGATGCGCGCGGCCTCCTCAAGATCGGTGGAGAGTTGCTGAATGCCATTGCGCACCAGCACGAAGGCAATCGGCAGCAGCTTGCCGGCATAGGCGACGAGGATCAGCGTCAGCGTGCCATAGAACAGGTTGACATAGCCCATCAGAATTCCCACCGCATAGGCGATGGAGGGGAACCCATAGGCGATCATCACGAGGAAGCTGATCAACTCCCGGCCGAAGAAGCGGAAGCGCTCCACCACCCAGCCGAGCACGAGGCCAAGCGTCGCGCACACGGTCGCCGCGGCGAGAGCCAGCAGCATGGAGTGCAGGATCGAGGCGCGGGCGGCGAAGTTCTCGTCGAAAATCAGCGCGTAGTGCTTGCCGACAAGGTTCTCCAGGCTGATCGGCGCGCCGAAAGAGGAGAGCACAGACAGGAGCAGCAGCGCGCCCACCGGGAGGATTGCCGTGACGAGCGCCACGGCGAGACAGAACCCGCCGGCCACCCAGCGCCAATGGCCGAGCTTGACGATCTGTTCCGGCGTCGCCTTGCCTGTGAGAGTGCGGAAATTCTCCGCCCGCACCGCGTATTTTTGGATGAGCAGGCTGATGGCGGTGACGATCAGGATCGGCATCGCCACCGCCGCCGCGTAATTGAACTGCGGCGGGAATTTCAGCAGGTCGTAGATCTTGGTGGTGATGACCGAGAAGTTGGCCATGGTGCCGATGGCGGCCGGCGCACCGAAAGAGGAGAGGGCGTCCAGCATCACCAGGATGATGGCGGACAGTATAGCCGGACGCACCATGGGCAAGGTGATGGTGAGCGTGGTGCGCCAGCGGTTCGCCCCGAGGATGCGGGCGGCCTGCTCATGGCTGGCGTCGATGTTGTTCAGCGCGGCGTTCACCGCAAAGAACACCAGCGGGTAGACGCCGACGATCTCGATGAAGACGAGGCCGGTAAAGCTCATAATGTTGAGCGGGGCCTCGCTGAAGCCGAGATAGCCCGTGGCGATCTTGTTGAGGTAGCCGGAGTTCGGCGCGGCAAGGAAGATCCAGGAGATCACCGAGATGAAAGTCGGGATCACGAAGGAGATGCCGGCCGCAAGCGTTATCAGCGATTTGCCGGGCGCGTCTGTGCGGGCCACCAGCCAGGCAAGGGGAATGCCGAGCGCGCAGGCGCCCATGGTCACGAAGAACACCAGCCAGCCGGAGTTCACCGTGGCCTGCCACATGCCGCGGCGGGCGAAGGCTTTCTCGAAAGTGTCGAAGGTCACATGGCCCTGCGCATCGATAAGGCTGTAGCCGGTCAGCAGTGCCAGCGGGTAGGCGACGAGCGCCAACAGGATCGCGATGGACAGGCCGATGACCAGAAAGCGCGCGGGCTGGAGCGCGGAGAGCCGACGGAACAGGCGGCTGCCGGCGGAGGTGCCCTGCGCGAGAGGCCGGTCGGTCAGGGCGGACCCGGGGAAGCTGATCTCGCTCATGCCACCACCCACGCGCTGCCCGGGCGCGCCCAGATGTTGGCCCGCCCGTCGGGAAAGCTGCCACGCTGCCGCGACTGGACGCGCAGCAGCGTCTCGCCTGCCGCCAGCTTCAGCTCGTAATGCCCGCCGAGGAAGGTTTCGCTGAGGAATTCTGCGGCGATGGCCTGTTCGGCATCGGGATTTTCTGGGGCTTCCAGCTTGATGTCCTGCGGGCGCAGCAGCACGGTCGCCCGGCTGCCGGCAGCTTGGGTCGCCAGCCAGGATTTTGGCGCGCGGCTCCACAGGCGGCCACCGGCGTCGAGCGCCACAAGCACGCGCTCACCCGTCCGATCCACCGCAACAATCTCGCCATCAAGCAGATTGGCGATGCCGATAAAGCTGCCGACGAAGCGCGTCGCGGGGGTGCGGTAAACTTCTTCGGGCGTTCCCACCTGCTCGATGCGCCCCTTGTTCATCACCACGATACGGTCGGCGAGAACCAGCGCCTCGTCCTGGTCATGGGTGACGTAGAGCGTGGTGATGCCCAGCTTCGTCTGCAGCGCGCGCAGCTCGAACCGCATCTCCTCGCGCAGCGACGCGTCGAGATTCGACAGAGGCTCGTCGAGCAGCAGGAGCGAAGGCTTGGTGGCCAGCGCACGGGCCAGAGCGACGCGCTGCTGCTGGCCGCCGGAGAGTTCGGCCGGGAAGCGATTGGCGAGCGGGCCGAGCTGCACCAGATCGAGCACGGTCGCGACTTCGGCCTTGATCTCCGCCCGGCGCCGGCCGGCGACTTCCAGTCCGTAGGCGACGTTGTCGGCCACGGTCTTATGCGGCCAGATCGCATAGGTCTGGAACACCATACCGAGGTGGCGCTTCTCCGGCGGCAGGGCGAAGGAGCCGGTGGAGGCGAGCACGCCGTCGAGATGGATCTCACCGGCATCCGGCTGGATAAACCCAGCAACCATGCGCAGCGTCGTCGTCTTGCCGCAGCCGCTGGGCCCGAGCAGAACCACGCTCTCGCCAGAGGTGACCGTGAGGTCGATGCCGTTGACCGCAGCGGTGTCGCCGAGCTTCTTGCGCAGACCGCGCAGTTCGAGGCGCGGACGGCTTTCCGGCGCGGTTTCCGTCCAGTCGACGGCATGAGCGGGAGCGGGCACGGCAGTCTCCGAAAGTTCAGGCACGCAGGCGATGGCAGGAAAATGGTCAGGCCGAGCGGGCGTAGCGGCTCGTCGGACGGTCGAGGCCGTAATGGGCGCGCAGCGTGCGGCCGACATAGTCCGTGCGGAAAAGCCCGCGCTGGCGAAGGATCGGCACCACCTCATCGACAAAGGCTTCAAGCCCGTGTGGCGTGACCGCCGGCATGATGTTGAAGCCATCGGCGGCGCGGTTTTCGACCCAGCTTTCGATATGGTCGGCAAGCGCCGCTGGCGTCCCGGCCAGCACTTTGTGGCCGCGCCCACCCGCGAGCCGGCGCAGCAGCTGGCGAAGTGTCGGGCGCTCGCGCGCGACGAGGGTAAGGATCACTTGTGAGCGGCTCTGCGCGCCCTGCACGGTCTCCGGTCGTGGGAAGGCTTCCAGCGGGATCGGCTCGTCGAGCGGGAAACCGCTGAAGTCAAAGCCGTCGAAGCGCTGCGACAGGTGCTTCAGGCCGACTACCGGCAGGGTGAGCTCGTTCAACTCCTCCTCCAGTGCATCAGCCTCGGCCTGCGTCGAGCCAAGGATCGGGGACAGGCCCGGCAGTATCTTGATCGCGGCGGGATCGCGGCCGAAGGCCAGCGCGCGGCGCTTCACATCGGCGTAGAAGCCCTGCGCGTCGTCCAATTCCTGCTGAGCGGTGAAGATTGCCTCGGCGTAACGCGCGGCGAAGGAACGCCCGTCATCGGACGAACCCGCCTGCACCAGCACCGGATGGCCCTGTGGCGGGCGCGGCAGATCCAGCGGCCCCCGCACGCGGAACTCCTCGCCGACATGATCGATGGCATGAATGCGGTCGGTATCGGCATAAATGCCGCTCGCACGGTCATGAATCCGGGCGTCGTCCTCCCAGCTGTCCCAGAGCTTGCGCACCACGTCGACAAACTCGGTCGCGCGCTTGTAGCGGTCGCTATGCGAGTTGCGCTGGGCGAGGCCGAAATTGTCAGCCGCCTCGGCCGACCACGAAGTGACGATGTTCCACCCTGCCCGCCCGCCGCTGATGTGGTCCAGCGAGGCGAACTGCCGGGCGAGATTATAGGGCTCGGTATAGGTGGTCGACGCGGTGCCAATCAGGCCGATGCGCTCGGTCGAGCCGGCAATGGCGGAAAGCAGCGTCAGAGGTTCCAGCTTGCCTTGCGCGACGTGACGCACGCTGCGGCCGATGGCGAGCTGATCGGCGAGGAAGATCGAATCGAACGTGCCGCGCTCCGCGATGCGCGCAATTTCGCGGTAGTAACCGATATCGGTGACGCGCTCGGGCTGCGCCTTCGGGTAAAGCCAAGAGGCTTCATGATGCCCTGTTGTGGGAACAAAGACGTTGAGATGGAGGCGGGTATCGGCGGTCATGTCGCTATCCGTCGGCGGCTCAATCGAGCTTGATGTTGGCGGACTTGATGACCCGGCCGTAATCCGCAAAATCCTTGCGCACGGCAGCGTCACCCTCTTCCGCGCTGGAGGCGACGACGACGAACCCCTGTCCTTCCAGGAAGCTCTTCACCCCTGGAGCGGTGAGCGCCTGAACGAAGTCGCGGTTAATCTTGTCGACCAGGGGACGCGGGGTCTTGGCGGTGACGAAGAAGCCCTGCCAGGTCGCGATGTCGAAATCCTTGATGCCCTGTTCCTGGAAGGTCGGGACATCCGGCAGCGCGGTGGAGCGCTCCGCGGTGGACACGCCGATGGCGACCAGACGGCCGGCACGCACATGCTCGGTCACGGCGGCAAGCGTAATGATCACCGCATCGATATGACCGCCGAGCAGGTCGGTCACCGCCGGAGCGCCGCCCTTGTAGGGGATGAAGGTGTATTTCGTGCCCGTGCGCTGGCCGAGCAGTTCATGGCCGATATGGTGCGCGCCGCCATTGGACGGCGTGCCGACGGTCAGCGTCCCGTCCTTCTGCTTCGCCAAGGCCAGATATTCCTGAAGGTTCTTCACCCCCAGCGAGGGCCGCACCACGAGGATCTGAGGATTCGCGACGGCCTTGGTCACCGTCGACAGGTCCTTGATCAGGTCGGTCTTGAGTTCCGGCCCGTAAAAGATGGCGTTGAGCGGCACCTTGTCGCCGCCGACCGCGATGGTCAGCCCGTCGGGCTTGGAATTGGAGACCTGCTCCAGCCCGATATTGCCATTCGAGCCGGGCACATTCTCGACCACCGGGTCCCGGCCCCAGATCTTGCCAAGCTCGCGCCCGACGGTGCGCGCCAAGGCATCCGCGCTCGCGCCGGCGGAGGACGTCACGATGATCCGCACCGGTTGCTCGGGATATTTCGAAAGGTCGACCTCCTGCGCGGAAGCGGGAAGCGTGGCGAGCGAAATGGCGAGGGCAGCACCCACAAGGATGGTGCAAAGAGAGCGGTTCATAACGAGATTATCTCCGGTGTCGAACCATGTTAGTTTGACACGGCCAATTGTCTATAGCAAAAATAGATTATTAGCTGGAGATCATCGGACATGCTGTTCCGCGACCTTTCCGTAGCGGTGCTTGCTGCGGCTTTCGCCCTGATATTGCTAGTGTTTGGCAGCCATCTTCCCGTCGGCACCGCGCTGCGTATGGGGCCGGGATTCGTGCCTCGCGCTGTCGCGGTAGGGTTGCTTTTGGTCGCGGCAGCGATTGCTGTCCGGGCTTGTGTCACCGTGCGTCATAGGCGCGAAGCAGCCATGAACGAACCCCCGCTGCACTGGCGCGGCACGGCGTCCATCGGCCTTGGCGTTCTCGCCTTCGCTATGCTGATTCAGCCGATCGGGCTGATCGCCAGTGCCATCGTCACCGTGTTCGTAAGTTCGCTGGCGCAGGATGGCGACCGCATCGGCGAGCGGGCTCTGCTCGCAGGCGGGCTTTCTGCGGTGGCCGGCGGCGTGTTCTCTCTCGGCCTCGGCCTGCCGCTGCCCATGCTGCCTGCCTTCTTGTGATGGAACTGCTCGGTCACCTCGCGCTCGGTTTCGATGTCGCGCTCACCTGGCAGAACCTTCTGTTCTGCCTCATCGGCGTTCTGCTCGGCACGCTGGTTGGCGTGCTGCCCGGGATCGGTCCGGCGACCACCATCGCCATATTGCTGCCGATCACCTTCGAACTACCGGCCGTCGGCGCGCTCATCATGCTCGCCAGCATCTATTATGGGGCGCAATATGGCGGCTCCACCACCGCCATACTCGTCAACATGCCCGGCGAGTCATCGGGCATCATCACCGCCCTCGACGGGCACCAGATGGCCAAGCAAGGCCGCGCCGGCGTGGCGCTCGCGATTGCGGCCATCGGCTCGCTCTTCGCCGGCACCATCTCGACCTTCTTCATCGCAGGATCGGCCGGCACGCTGTCGGAACTCGGACTGATGTTCGGCCCGGCGGAAAATGTGTCGCTGATGGTGCTCGCCATCACCGCCGTGATGGTAATGGGCCGGGGCTCGGTGCTCAATGCGCTGGTGATGGTGCTGATCGGCCTCGCGCTCGGTCTCATTGGCACCGATGTCGAAACCAGCAAAGCGCGCTTCACGTTCGGCATCCAGGAACTGCGCGACGGCATCGATTTCATCCCGCTCGCCATGGGCCTGTTCGGCATCGCCGAGATCCTGCGTACGCTGGAATCACCGGGCGACGGCGAGGTGCTGCGCACCCGCATCACCGGGCTCTGGCCTAAATGGGCGGACCTCAAGGCGTCGGCCTTGCCGATTCTGCGCGGCACCGGGGTCGGCACCGTGCTCGGCATATTGCCCGGCAGCGGCACACTGCTCGCCTCCTTCACCTCCTACATGCTGGAGAAGCGCATCTCGCGCACGCCCGAACGCTTCGGTAAAGGCGCGATCGAGGGGTTGGCGGCGCCGGAAAGCGCGAACAACGCCGCCGCGCAGACCTCGTTCGTCCCGATGCTGACGCTCGGCATGCCGTCGGGTGCGGTCACGGCACTGATGATCGGGGCGATGACCATCCATGGCATCTCGCCCGGCCCGCAAGTGGTCACGCAGCGGCCCGACCTGTTCTGGGGCGTGGTGTGCTCGATGTGGATCGGCAACGCCATGCTGCTGATCATTAATCTGCCGTTGATCGCCATTTGGGTGTCAATCCTGCGTATTCCCTATCGCCATCTCGTACCGGCGATCATCCTGTTCTGCTGCATCGGCGCCTATGCCGTGAACAATTCGGCCTTTGACGTGCTGGTGCTCGTGGTGGCCGGGCTGTTCGGCTACGCGATCTCGCGGCTCGGATGCGAGCCCACGCCGCTGCTGCTCGCCTTCATCATCGGACCGATGCTGGAGGAGAATTTCCGTCGCGCCATGCTGGTCGCGCACGGCAATATCTCGACCTTCGTCGAAAAGCCGATCAGCCTTACCCTGCTGCTGGGTGCGGGCGCACTTCTGCTGCTCGCCGTTGTGCCAATAGTGCAACGCCGCTGCGCTGAGGTGTTTGTCGAGTAGCAGGCGGCCGATTGGTAACGGAGCTTTTCAACCGGCCGAGAGACCTCTAACGGAGATAGCCCTCCTAACCCCGCTCATCTTCGCTATCGATCGAACGCAGTGTTACCTCGCCTCACCGCCCAGTCGGCGCCAAAGGCACTTTGAATTGGTCGCACGAGGTCCCAGGAGGGTCACTTCAGGGTGCCGCGTCGGTGGATCACAATGTCCGCTTTGCCGGGCAGACGCTGCAAGCCGACAGCCCGCTCCCCCCCCGTTTGCGCCGTTGCGCCCTTCGGCTGGGGGATGAAGGGCCGGACATGTTGCATGAAAAACTGAAGCGACGCCTGGAGTTTAGCTCGCGGTCAACTGGCGGTCATCCAGCCAAGTCTTGAGCGCGGCGCGGGTCGGCATGCCGTCCTGCGCGCCGGCCGAAAGGCATGCCATGGAGGCCGCGGCACAGGCTTGTTGCAGTGCCGTTTCGAGTTCCGCCTGCGCAGCCAGTTCACCAGCGAGAACACCGACAAAGGTATCACCGGCCCCCGTCGTGTCGACCGGAGTCACGGGAACCGCCGGCACGTGACGCAGTTCCGCGCCTGGGGAGGTGACGAAAGCACCCGCACCACCCGCCGTCATCACGCAGGCCAGGCCGCCCTCAACCGCGAGAAGCTGCGCGGCAGCTTTGAAGTCCGTGGCGCCGTCCAAAACAGTGGCCGCCATCGCCGCCTCGATTTCGTTGACCACCAGCACGTCGGTCGTCGCCAGAAGATCCAGCAGTTCCGCCCGCTCCAGTCGCGCGGGCGTCGGCGCGAGGTTCCAGATCACTCGGCCGCCGGCGTTCTTCACGTGCCGCGCAGCCACAAGGCTGGCCGCGAGCGGCACCTCCATCTGCATCACCGCGACCGTCTCCGGCCCGAGAAGCTCGGTGGGCAGATCGTGGGCGTCCAGCATGCGATTGGCACCGCTGGCGACGGTGATGGCGTTTTCGCCCGCCTCATCCACCGTGATGAAGGCGCATCCGGTCGGCACGTCGGACATTACGACATGTTCGGTACGAACCCCGTTGGCGGTGAGGTTGGCGCGGCAGGCCTCGCCGAACGAATCCCGGCCGATACGACCGATCATCGTCACGTGCCCCCCCATCCGGGCGGCGGCGACGGCCTGATTCGCTCCCTTGCCGCCGAACAGCGTGCGATAGCCCGGAGAAAGAACGGTTTCGCCGGGCCGGGGAATCGCCCGAACGGAGGCGACGAGATCCATATTGATCGAGCCGAAGACAAGGATCACGTTCTGCTCCTCCGCGCGGCGCTCATGAACGTCAGCCTTCGGCGTCCATCTGGTGCAGCTTCTCGACGCGACGGCGGAAATCCTCATCCGTCGAGAACTCGGCCGCGAGATAGGAGGTCACCAGATCCTGCGCCAGCCACGGGCCGATGATCTGCGCGCCGATGCACATGACATTGACGTCGTCGTGCTCCACCGACTGGTGCGCGGAGTGGATGTCGTGGCAGACAGCGGCACGGATGCCCTTCATCTTGTTGGCCGCAATGGAGGCCCCGACGCCGGTGCCGCAGACCATGATGCCGCGTTCCGCTTCGCCGGACGTGACCTTCGCCGCGACCTGGCGGGCGATATCGGGAAAATCGACCGGCTTGTCGTCATAGGAGCCGACGTCGATCACCTCGTGTCCAAGGCTGCGAATATGGTCGATGACGGCGCCCTTCAGCATCCAGCCGGCGTGATCGGAACCAATGACAAGGCGCATGATGTCTTCCTTCTGATGAGGGGGAGCGACGCCCGCCGTGGGGCGCCGCCATGTGCGAACGGCTCAGCTGGCGCCGCGCATGTTCTCCGGCAGGTCGGTGCCGTGGTACTTCTTGTAGATCGCGTTCAGCTTGCCGTTGGCGATGTTGGCGGCGATCCATTCATTGAGCTTGGCGACGAGGCGCGGCTCGCCCTTCTTGACGCCCATGGCGAGGTTGAAGGTGGTGATGAGCACCTTGGGCTCGAATGCCCGGGCGGGATTCTTCACGCCGATCTGGTTCACGATGGTCGCCGAGGTGGCGACGAAATCGGCCTGGCCGGTCACCGCCGCCGTCACCATGGTAGCGTCGTCGTCATAGCGCGCGACCTCGAAACCGCCGCCGTCCTTGGCGCGGTTGGTCAGGGCGGTGTCCTGCGTGGTGCCGCGCGAGACCGCGATCTTCTTGCCCTTCAGACCGTCCCAGTCCTTGACCTCGATGGTTTTGAGACCGCCCACGACCGATTCCAGGGCGGCGTAAGGCTCGGTGAAGTCGATGACCTTCGCGCGCTCCGGCGTCACCGAGAGGGTGGAGATCACCACATCGGCCTTGTTGGTCTGCAGGTTGGGGATGCGGGTCGCACCCGTCGTCTGCACCCACTCGATCTCCAGGCCGAGATCCTTGGCGAGAAGCTCGGCGGTCTCCACGTCGGAGCCGGTGGGCTTCATGTTGGCGTCCATCATGCCCGAAGGCGGAATGGCCATATCCGTCGAGATCCGGATCTTCTTCGCGGCCATGATGTTGTCGAGCAGATCGGCGTGGGCGGCGCCGCCGCCGAACAGGCAGGTCGCCGCGAGGGCGGCGGCGAACATCGTTTGCTTGAGCATGCGTCTCTCCCTTGATTTTGGTTGTGTCGAACGCCTCAGAACCCCGTGCCGACGAACTGCGCGAGTTCGGGAGTGGAGGGTTTCGAGAGGATGTCGGCCGGGCCCGCCTCGTGGACCTTGCCCTTGTGCATGAACACCACCTGATCGGCGATGCCGCGCGCAAAACTCATTTCATGGGTGACCATCACCATGGTCATGCCGTCGGCGGCGAGCGCCTCGATGACCTTGAGGACCTCGCCGGTGAGTTCCGGGTCGAGCGCCGAGGTAACCTCGTCGAACAGCATCACCTTGGGGTGCATGGCAAGCGAGCGGGCGATGGCGGCGCGCTGCTGCTGGCCGCCGGAGAGCTGCTCGGGATAGGCGTGCAGCTTCTCCTCCAGCCCCACCTGCGCCAGAACCTTCGCGGCCAGCGCGCGCGCCTCGGCCTTGGGCACCTTTTTCACCGCATGGGGCGCGAGGGTGATGTTTTCTTCAATGGTGAGGTGGGGAAACAGATTGTAGCTCTGGAACACGATGCCGACGTCTTGGCGCAGGGCACGCAGGTCCAGCCCCGCATCGTCGACCCGACGGCCGCACACCTCGATCTGGCCGTCATCGATGCTCTCGAAGCGATCGATGCAGCGAAGAGCCGTGCTCTTGCCGGAACCGGAGCGGCCGATGAGCACGGTCACCTCGCCGCGCCCGACCTCGAAGCTCACGCCGTCCAGCACTTTGAGCGAACCGAAGCTCTTATGGACATTGCGCAGCGACACCACGGGGGCAGCGGATGCGGAGATGGGCGCGGTCTGATGGGCATTCATGGGCGTTTTCCCTGGCTTTCCCTCGGGCCGTCACGCGAGAGACGGCTTCTTCTGGAGGGCCGTGCGCTCAAGCCTCCGGCTGAGGCGCGAAAGCGGATAGCAGAGCGAGAAGTAA
Source organism: Ancylobacter sp. (assembly GCF_965249975.1). GTDB lineage: Bacteria > Pseudomonadota > Alphaproteobacteria > Rhizobiales > Xanthobacteraceae > Ancylobacter. The sequence goes on from NZ_CBDFNE010000015.1 coordinate 276,019, forward strand.
ACGAGCGCGATGATCGAGTAGATGAGGAAGGGCTCGAACAGAGAATTGTTGATGATCTGACCGGAACGCGTCAGCTCGACGAATCCGACCACCGAGGCGAGAGAGGTATTCTTGATAATCTGCACCATGAACCCCACCGTCGGGGGCGTGGCGATACGGATCGCCTGCGGAAGAATGACCTTGACCATGCGCTGCGTGCGCGACAAAGCGAGCCCTTCGGCGGCCTCCCACTGCGGCTTGGGAACCGCTTCGATGCAGCCCCGCCAGATCTCGCCGAGATAGGCGGCGACGAAGATGGTCATCGAGGCCCCGGCGGCGAGAAGCGGCGATATGTTGAAGCCGATCGCCGCAAGCCCGAAGAAGGAGAGGAACATGATCACGAGCAGCGGCGTGCCCTGGATCAGCTGCACATAGGTCGCCGCCAGCAGCCGCAGCACCCGGCTGGAGGAGACGCGTCCCAGCGCCACCAAAAGGCCGAACGCGCCGCCGCCGATCAGCGCGATGGCGGACAGGCCGATGGTCCAAAGAGCCCCGTGGCCGAGGAAGAGAAGATGGTTGATGTTCAGTGCGCCACCCATGACCCTCTCCTCACAACGGAGTGCCGAGACGGCGGCGGCGGGGGAACAGGGCCAGCCCGAGAAGCCAGAAGCCGAAGCGCATGATGAAAGACAGCGCGACATAGATCAGCGCGACGACGATGTAGGTTTCGAACGAACGGTAGGTCTCGGACTGGATATAATTGGCGATGGCCGTCAGTTCCTCTGCCGAAATCTGCGAAGTGACGGACGAAGCAAGCATGAGCAGGACGAACTGGCTGGTGAGGGCGGGATACACGCGCTCGATGCCCGGCCAGATGATCACGTGCCAGTAGATCTGCGCTTTCGACAGGCCGAGCCCCTCCGCCGCCTCGATCTGGCCCCTGTGTATGGAGTCGAAGCCGGCCCGCATGATCTCGGTTGTGTAGGCGCCGACATTGATGGTCAGCGCCACGGCGGCGACGGTGAAGGCGGAGAATTGCAGGCCGAGGCTCGACAGGCCGAAATAGACGAGGAAGATCTGGACGAGCAGCGGTGTGTTGCGGATCGCCTCGACATAGGCCCCGCAGAGACGTTCGACGACGAGGTTGCCGCCCCGCCGCCCGATCGCCCCGAAAATGCCGATGACCGCACCGCAGACGACGGCGATGAAGGCTAGCTGGAGCGTCAGCGCGGCGCCGTCGAGAAGCGCGTGCGAGCGCTCCAGCACCACCGAGAAATCAAGTACGAGACCCATGGTGGGAGCTCCACCTACCTGTCGAGAACAATTGGCAAGGGAAATCAGGCGTTGCTGGACGAACGCGGCTGGTTGACCATGCGGTCATAGACGCGGAACAGCGCCTGATTGCCGTTGCTCCCCTCCCCATGCGCGCGGGCGTCGAGATACTGGCTGGTGACCAGCGCCGTTCCCGGAAGCGGCACGGACAGGGCGAGCGCCTGTTCCTGCACCAGCCGGAGGTCCTTCAGCATCAGGTCGATACGGAAGCCGGCGCTGTCGTCGCCCTCGATCATGGCCGGGCCCAGCTTGTCGAGCATCCATGAGGCGGCCGAGCCGCCAAGCAGCACCTGCCGGAGCTGGCCGAGCTCCACTCCCAGGGCGCGGCCCAGCGCCAGCGCTTCGCAGATCGCCTGAATGTTGATGCCGCAGATGAGCTGGTTGCACAGCTTCACCGCCTGCCCGGCCCCGGACGCGCCCACATGATGGATCGTGGTTCCCATCGCCTCGAAGAAGGGGCGCGCGCGTGAGAAAGCGTCGGCCTCGCCTCCCACCATGATCGAGAGTGTCGCGTTCTTCGCGCCGACCGGGCCGCCGGAAACCGGGGCGTCCAGCAGCTGGATGCCGGCCGCTCGCAGCGTGGCGGCCATCTTCTGCACCGCGACTGGCGAGATGGTGCTCATGTCTACGACCAGCCGTCCGCGCGGCGGATTGGCGAGAAGTCCTGCCGGACCGAGCACCACATCCTCGACCTGTGGCGTGTCGGGCAGCATGGTGATTACGATGTCCGCCTCGCGCGCCGCGTCCGCCGGGCTGCCGGCCGCCGCCGCGCCGAGTGCCACCAGCGCATCGATCGCCGCGGGCACGACGTCGAAGACGTGCACGGTGAAACCGCCCTCAAGAAGATTGCGAGCCATCTCGCGCCCCATCGTGCCGAGGCCGATGAAGCCGACGTTTCCTTGTTGTTTCCGTCCCATAGCGTCCTGCTTTTTGTTGTGGCGCTGATCAGTCGGGCGTGCCGGCCCGCCGCCCTCCCTCGATGGCCAGCTTGCGGCGGAACTCGTCACCGATGGCGAAGTGCTCGCGCAGCGAACGGTCGGCGACTTCCGGATCGCCACCAACAATCGCGTCGAAGACCCGCTTGTGGTCCTCGATCAGATAGGTCCGCATGTCGAAGATGCGCACGAGGTGCCGGCGGTCGACATGCGAGCGCATCAGCACGGCCGACATGGAATCGTAGAGCACGCGCAATGTTTCGGAGCCGCTTGCTTGCACGATGGCATGATGGAAGTCGAAGTCGGCAAGGGCGCCGAGATCGGCATCGTCGATCGTCGCCTCGATCCGGCGAAGCGCCGCCTGCAGGCGCTCAAGGTCGCTCACGCTCGCGCGCTCCGCCGCGAGGCGGATGGACTGGCACTCGACCGCCACACGCGCCTGGACGATGTCATCCATAAGGTCGGCGCGGTGCGCCAGCGCGAAGGTGAAGAAGTCATTCAGCACGGAAATGTCCGGCCGCCGGACAATGGTTCCGACGCGGTCGCGGATTTCCACGATCCCGAGCACGGTGAGCGCCCGCAGCGCCTCCCGCAGGATCGGCCGGCTGACGCCGAGCTGTGCGGCGAGCTCGCGCTCGGGAATAAGCCGGTCGCCCGGCTTCAGCGCACCGGCGAGAAGCCGCTCGCGCAGAAAAGCGAACACCTTCTCGAAGCCCTTGCCGCCCTGCTCGTCAACCCGGGTGATTTCAAACGTCTCGGTCATCGGTTTAGCTTGCCGTGGTAAGACCAGTGTACATACCAAGACCCTGAGGTCAAGGCGGCGCACCGGCCCTTTATCCAGCCCTCTGTCCAATCGGCGGCTTGGGTCCGACGTCCCGGCGGACCGATTTCGAATGAACGGTAGGGGCCTTCATTGGAGGCCGCTGCGCTGCATCCTTCTGATGCGACTTGGGATGTTGGAACGCGAATGGAGGACTTTGCGGAAGGGGACGGATTCGCTCACTCACCTGACCGAGGTTCAGCTTTGCGAGCTACGGGCGTCGCTGGCCCGGTACTGGCGACACAGTGCCGCGACCGGCACGCCGGCCTCATGCTTTGTCAGGTGCGGACGATCTGCTCTTCCGGGGAGCGGCCCCGCCTCATGTTCCGGTGCTCTCAATGGCCAGCTCGAACGTTAAGGAGACTGAGGGTCGCGTCAATCGGGCCGCCAAGCAGGAAGGGCGCGGCGATTTTGGTCAGGCCCAGTCCGGCGACGAAAGCGAGCGTTTTCCAATGCCCGCGAGCTGCCGGTCGCCGCTCGGCAACCGGCAGCACCGACGCGCCATGTTGGTGGACGCCCAGGTCTTGTCGATGAAGATCAAGCACCCTTGGTCGAGCTCGGGCTAACCGCCGAACCACGCTTCGCGCTTGATCGAGCTCGCCGGCCCTGCTCGCTGGCTTGCGCGTGCTTTTTGAATGTCAGCCCGCAGCGGTCGAGCTAGGTCCAGATACTGCCAACGCCGGCGCGCGAACTCGTCTCCTACGCGGCGCGCCCAGACAATGGCGGTCGTCATGCCAATGCCGAAGACCTTGGAAGGGGAAACAGATCACAACGCCGCCTGGCCGCATACGAGCCTTCGCTGCCTCACCCCGGCGCGCTTGCAACCCGATCCCGAACAGACCACCACGACAACGCAGCTCAGTAACGAACAGGGGCAAACGGTAATACAATTACAAATGTCATTGCAGTCAGAACAAGATATCGCGTTGATTATCCCCTAGGATCCACGCGATCATCTCATCTTACTAGCGATGGCATAAAGATGCGATGCCAGCGGCTCGAATCACCCGCTTCTGCTCACGTCGGCGCCTTGTGGATCGGGTCCACCCAATAGACCGCCTCCGGCTTCTCCACCGGATCGACATCGGCGATGTTCACTACGATTGCCTCGTTATCGGAGCGCACCAGCACGCATTCGAGCGGCTCGTTCGGATCGGCGTTGATCTCCTGATGCGGCACGAAAGGCGGCACGAAGATGAAATCGCCGGCTTCCGCCTCGGCGACATATTCGAGCCGTTCGCCCCAGCGCATGCGGGCACGCCCGCGCACCACAAAGATCACGCTTTCCAGCGCGCCGTGATGGTGGACGCCAGTCTTGGCATCGGGTTGGATGGTGACGGTGCCGGCCCAGATCTTCTGCGCGCCGACGCGGGCATGGTTGATCGCGGCCTGCCGGTACATGCCCGGCGTCTGCGCGGTGTTGGCGTCGAGCCGGTCGCCCTTGATGACGCGTACACCGTTATGTTTCCAATGGTCCTCCGCGTGTTCGCGGTCATGCGGATGGTCGTGGGAATGCTCGCTCATCGTCTCGTCCTTTCGTTTACGCCGCAAGCGGCTGCGGCGCGCGGGTGGCCGTGAGGCTAGGATGCGCCGAAATCGCGGCGGACCAGCTCCCGGCGCCCGGATGATCAGCTCGCCAATCGTAATCGGGAAAGCGCAGAGCTAGATAGCCGAGCGCGCAGGCGGGCGTGATGGTGCCGATGGTCAGCTGGGTTCCCAGCCCGTCGGACCATTTGTCGATCCGCGCCAAAGCCGAGTGGATCTTATCGAACTGCCGCTCCTGCCACTGCGCCCACCGGTGCTCGGGCGGTGGATTCGTAACGCACCAGCAAGGCGGCATCGAGCAGGCCGTCGCCCAAAGACTGCTGGGTCAGTGCTGTCCAGCGCGCCGGGCCATCGGCCGGGAACACGCGGCGATGAGCGTCGGCACCTTTCCCAGAGGAGTCCGCTCGACGACGCCGGGATCGCCATCGATCGTATCGGATTTCGCTCGAGCTGATCAGACCGGTAATTGCCGTGCCCGCTGGAACGCCCTGTTGGCCAGAGTCAAAAACGAAAACCCCGCCTGTGATTTCTCACGGGCGGGGTTTTCTTGGGTTGTGAAGAAGCTTTTTTGCTGTGCTTAGCAGGCCTGGCAGCGACCTACTCTCCCAGGTCTTGAGACATAGTACCATCGGCGCTGAGGAGTTTAACGGCCGAGTTCGGGATGGGATCGGGTTGGGGCTCCTCGCAATGGCCACCAGGCCGGCGAAGCACAGCATTTTGCGAAGCAAGGACCCTATTATTGGGTCGGCGCGTTTGCGCCTGGTCTTTGGATGTCTTTGATCCTTGATGGGATGGCCATCGAGGATGAGAACGATCAAGCCAATCGAACGATTAGTACCGGTAAGCTCAATATGTTGCCATACTTACACACCCGGCCTATCAACGTGGTCGTCTTCCACGGTTCTCAAGGGAATACTCGTTTTGAGGTGGGTTTCCCGCTTAGATGCTTTCAGCGGTTATCCCGTCCGTACATAGCTACGCTGCACTGCGGCTGGCGCCACAACAGCTCCACCAGAGGTACGTTCATCCCGGTCCTCTCGTACTAGGGACAAATCCTCTCAATATTCCTACACCCACGGCAGATAGGGACCGAACTGTCTCACGACGTTCTGAACCCAGCTCACGTACCACTTTAATCGGCGAACAGCCGAACCCTTGGGACCTGCTCCAGCCCCAGGATGTGATGAGCCGACATCGAGGTGCCAAACGATGCCGTCGATATGGACTCTTGGGCATCATCAGCCTGTTATCCCCGGCGTACCTTTTATTCGTTGAGCGATGGCCCGTCCACGTGGGACCACCGGATCACTATGGCCGACTTTCGTCTCTGCTCGACTTGTCAGTCTCGCAGTCAGGCGGGCTTATGCCATTGCACTCGACGACCGATTTCCGACCGGTCTGAGCCCACCATCGCGCGCCTCCGTTACTCTTTGGGAGGCGACCGCCCCAGTCAAACTGCCCACCATGCAATGTCCCGGATCCGGATGACGGACCGCGGTTAGACATCCATATCTATAAGGGTGGTATTTCAAGGATGGCTCCACGAGAGCTGGCGCCCTCGCTTCAAAGCCTACCACCTATCCTACACATACCGACACGAATGCCAGTGCAAAGTTGCAGTAAAGGTGCACGGGGTCTTTCCGTCTGACCGCAGGAACCCCGCATCTTCACGGGGAATTCAATTTCACTGAGTCTATGCTGGAGACAGCGGGGAAGTCATTACGCCATTCGTGCAGGTCGGAACTTACCCGACAAGGAATTTCGCTACCTTAGGACCGTTATAGTTACGGCCGCCGTTTACCGGGGCTTCGATTCAAAGCTTGCACCTCTCCTCTTAACCTTCCGGCACCGGGCAGGCGTCAGACCCTATA
>NZ_CBDFNE010000015.1:287500-461149 GCF_965249975.1 Ancylobacter sp.
CCGGGATAGCGGCGCGTCGTCCCGGAAGGGTGCGGCAGCATTGCCCGAGAACCAGACGCCGGGATTGCGCAGACCGACGATGGATCCCAGGCGGCGCAGCGTTGCGGGCGGCCCAAACAGGAAACAGGAGCGCAGCCAAGCCTGGGACCTGCAGCCGAGGAAATCGACCGGGTCACTATAACTGTCGATGTGCCCCAGCATCACGTCGCGACCAAGCAGATTGGCCAGAAGCGGCATGCCGATGCGCTCGATATAGGCGGTGTAGAGCTGGCGGTAGGCCGAGGTGACGAAATGGACGAAATCATAGCGGGTAAGATCGAGGCGGAACGTCTCCAGCGCCCGCTCCCAGGCGGAGAATTCCCAGCAGGCATTTGAACCGCCGAGCAGCCATGTGCCATCCGCCTGCTTGTCGCGTGTGCCTTCCGGGAGCGCATTGTCGATGATGACGCAGTCGATCCGAGCGCTGGAAAGCCGATCGGCATAGTAGCCGAGCAGCTCTTCATGGGCGTGAGGATACTTCTCGGTACCGTGGCGGACAAAAAGGCTGAGAATGTTCATGAACGGGCGCGCGTTGATGAGCGGAACAGGTGCCGGATCCTGCCTTAAGTGGAGCGGGGGATCGATGTGCCTGAGGCGCGGAAGGCCGACATTGGCATGCTCGTCACATGGTAAGCTCAGCCGCGCGAGGCGCGTGACCCACTTCACCCACGGAAAGGCGGCGGCTCAGCAAGGCCTGGAACTCGGCATAAACATGCTCCGGTGACAGCAGAGCACTGATGGTATCGCGCGCCTCGATCAGCCGATCTCCGGCCGCCGCGTCGCGAAGCAGGGCGATCACGCTCTCACCGAAGGCATACCAATCGGTCACGCACGCACAATAGGTGCGGAGTTCGGGGGAGAGGCCATCGACGCCAGAGGGCCACAGAACGATGGGCCGCAACTGGCTCAGCGCCTCCAGGGTCTTGATCTTCACCCCCGTACCAGCGACGGCGGGATTGATGACGAGGCGGGCCGCAGCATAGGCGTCGCCGAGGTCTTCCAGATGGCCAAGCCAGCGGACATTGGGCTCATGACCCGTCAGAATCCTGCCCACCGATCCCACAACATGGAGCCGTGCCGCCGGCACCGCCGCGCGCACACGCGGCCAGGCAAAACGCAGGAAGTCCCGGAGGCCCTTCACGTTCATTTCATTGTGGGACGCCACCATCAGCACCACCGGCTCGGCAGGTTGCCCGGCGGCCGGTGACGACACGTCCATATCCACGCCGACGGTCAGCACCGGAGCATCAAGGCCAAGGGCGCGGAGTTCGTCCGCCTCGTCGGGCTGTATCGCGAGAACGGCATCCACGCCGCTCAGCAGATCCCGCTCCTCCGCCGGCATCAGCGCGAGCGTGTCTTCGATGCCAAACCGCACAACCTTGCTCGCCTTCGCGGAGAAGACATCGATGGTATCGACGATCTTCGTCACGTCGGGCCGAAGCAGAGGCACGCCGCGCGTCATGAAGCAGTAGCTCAGCAGGAAGGCGAAGGGCTTGGCCGCTGCATCGATCGCACACATGACCTCCAGCAGGAGATCAGGGCAGAACGTTCGCGTGATCGACAGGATCCGCCCATCGCTGTTCGCATCCTCCCTCAGGGCCTCCGCGAAGTTCCGGACATCGACGCCGGACAATGACCCAAGAACCTCCGCGAGATCCTGTCGCGCCAGGTGAACCCGCAGTTCACCCTCGCGCCCAACGACCACGACATTGTCGAACTCCGCCGCGAGCGCGACAGCACGCTCCGGTGCGAGTTCCTCCCCCGGCAACGGACAAACGATCAGCAGCAGATCAAGGCCACGCGCGCGCAGCCAGCGTGTGAGCTGCAGGATGCGGTACTCATTGCCGGCCCGGGGTGGGCAGGGCGACACATGTGACACGCACACCATGAGCGGAGCCTTCCGAGCGACCGTCCGGGCAACACCACGCTCCGTCAGACCCTGCAATCGGATGGTGAGTTGAGGCCCGTTGTCATCCGTTCTCGTTGCCGCAACCGGGCGGCGTTTCGGCAGGCCTGCGCGCATTTTCTGGCGCAGCTTCCTCAGGCCGGTTCGAAAGGATGCCTCCGCTCGGATAAAGGGCCTCACAAGCTTGAAGATGTTCGACCGCTCGGTCGCCGCCACGACCTGCCGGAGATCAGCCAGTTCGCGACGCTGTGCCTCGCATTCATGAGCGAGACGATGTTGAGCCTCGACAACACGATGATGGGCCTGCTCAAGTGCCGCATGCTCGAAGGCACTTGCCACGCGGCCCCCACATCCGGCGGCAAGGCCCGCGCGCAGGATTTCATCGATATATTGCGGCTTCTGAAGCAGCGCGTAGGCGAGATCATCGAGACTGTTGAGTTCGAATATCTGCCAGTTCGGGTCGGTCAGCGCCGCGATTTCGTCGCGCCGCTCGGGCGGCACGCCGACGATGGCCGCCTCCCGCGCCACGCCGAACATGTTTTCCCGCGCGCCAAACCAGTTGTCCGGATTGAAGGCATCCGCGACATGCACGAACAGCGCGTAGCCGAGAGAGGTGAGTTCGGCAAAACTCCGCGCGCCATCGGCTAGCGAATTACATTCCGCATAGATGACGGGCTTCAATCGCGTGATGGTTTCGGCCGCACCGCGCAGCACCGCATCCTCCGCGCCCTCGACATCGAGCTTGATGAGGTCACAGCGCCGAAGATCCAGACTGTCGATGGCCACGACCGCCACCTCGTCGAAGGTTCCTGCGTCGGCCTGCGCCGACCGAACACCCAAACCTGCGAAATTCGCCGCTTCGTCCGTCTTCATCACGTCGAGACGAGCCTGGCCCGGCGCCGCGCCCACCGCTGCGTGATGAAGATGGACGCGATTAAGCCCATTCGCGCGAATATTCGTCTCAAGGAGCGCGAATGAACGTGACTGCGGCTCGAAGGCATGGACCTGCCCTTCATCCCCCACGCGGTGCGCGAAGGCGAGCGCGTGGGTGCCGACGAAGGCCCCGACATCAATGACTGTCCCGCCCGACGGAATGACGTGGCGCAAGAAGCGCAGTTCATTCTCCGCCCACTCGCCATAGGCCCGCAAGGCGACCCCGATGACGGTATCCTTGGTGAAGAACCGAAGGGCGCCGTAACGCCCCTGAACCTCTTCCGTCAGGGAGTCGTGAGGAATGGACGGTGCCCTGGGCATGATCGAACGGTCCCTTACGCGCTGGCCAGCATGGCTTCCCGGATCAGCCAACGCCGTCCGTCGAAGCCGGCAATGGCGGCATGAGTGGCGTCGAGCATCACACGCGCGCAATCCGCCCAACGTGGCTCCGGCGCCCCTTCCGATAGGATCGGAGTCGCGATCGCGACCGGGGTGGCATGAAGCGCTGCGCCGACAGCCGCGACGAGATCATTCTCCAGACGGAAGGTCACGATCCGCTCTGGATGGGACGAGAGCGCGCCGATCTCGTCCCACAGCGCGCTTTCCCGCACGATGATCGTCTTGCCATAGGCGATCGCCTCTCCCACGGGGAGGCCAAATCCTTCGTAGTGCGACGGGAACACCACGACCGCTGCATCCGCGAACAGCCGCGCGATACGGGCGGGCGACAGGGCGCCACTTTCCATCGCGATCACGTTTGCCGACGGGACATCTTTCGCGCCTATGGAGATGAAGGACGTATAAGGAAAAGCCGTCGAAAGACTGGACAGCGTCGCGGCGACGTCCTTGTGGTCATAGCTGTTACCCATCACCAGCACGTAGGGCGCATCGGCGACGCGGCCCGCCTCCGGATCGCCAACGATCTCGGCCGGGTCCATGCTTAGATGGGTCACGAGCAGGGGCAGCCGCTCATCCGGATAAAAGCGAAAGACGTACCGATCGCGGCTATAGGCGGATATGAAGAAAAGCGTATCCGCTACCTGCCCGAGAACGGTCCAGGCACGGCCAAGCCCCGGCACCGCCGCGTAGATGATGTCCCATGCGATCGTATCGAGCATGTTGAACATGATCAGGCCCGCCACATGATGAAGATCCCGGATCGTTGAGATCGCCCAGGGCTGGTCCAGCAGGATCGCTGCCATGAACCCGCCTTGCGGGCCGCCATGCTGGAAATCGAAACTGGGGAACAAGACCTTCAGCCGATGAAACCGGGCGGCTTCCTCGGCAACAAGAACGCTGATGCGCACGCGCGGATCGGCAAGATCGTGAAACCCGCGCAACAAGCCAACAATGCACACGGCTGTCCCGTTCATCACCGGGTGCAGGCCCTTGCAATCCAAGAGAATCCGCGGACGCCCATCATCGTCGAAGGCGTCGGTCAGGATTCTCTCCAGCCGGTGTTCAGGCATGTCCCGCATCATCTCAGCGGAATGCTCGGCATCACCCGGCGGCACCCCGGCCGGTAGAACGCGGTAAGCCGTTGTGCCGCCGGGCCAGGGAACGATCGTGCGATTGCAGATGAGGCTGCGATAGCCGCGCCGCCTCAGGCCCCGCAACATCGCAGCATAGGCCTCACTGAGCGAGGTGGCCGCGAGAGGCGGCACCGCCGCCACCGCCTGCGGCGTCATCACCTGAAGAGGGGAGAGCAACTCAGGGGCCACGTAATGCGCTGGCAACAAGGCGGCCGCGGCCGCCCCGAGCTTCCATTCAGAAACGCCGGGAAGCCCGAATATGTGCCGGGCCTCCACATCACTGAAGCGAGGCTGGACGGTCGCCACCATAGGATCACGATCGGCTTCGGCTGAAAGCGCCTGCAGGGTTTGGTTGCGCCAGCGCCACGCACCGATAATGAGGGCCAGCGCTCGGCCGCGTTCAGCAGCGCCGGCAAGGGCAAAGCCGAGGCCTGCCAACGCATCGGTGAAGACCTGGGCGGGGCGCAGCGTCTCGATGAGCGCTGCATCGCCCCCCGTGGGCAGCACGATAGTGACCTGTCGACCTTCGAAGAGACCCTCTTCCAGCGCGACCCGCTGCACATAGGCCGGGAGATCGACAGCAAGGTCCTGGGTGAGATCCAGGAAGATGTCGAAAGCCGATGGTTGCATCGTGTTCACGCGGCACTCGAATCGCGCTGTGAGAAGGTTATCGCGTACAGCAAAACCTCTGGCGCGAGCAATGTCGCTGGCGGCGGCTCACCGTGGCCCGTCCATCGGACACGATGCTCGAATGAAGCGGCTCGGCCCGCTCACCGCAGATGCTGCGTGACCCGTCGCTCCGAGGAGCGGGATCGCCAAGCCCAAAACGACAAAAGCCCCGCTATCGCGAGGCCTTTCTGACGTAGGAAAATTTGGAGCGGGCGATGGGATTCGAACCCACGACCCCAACCTTGGCAAGGTTGTGCTCTACCCCTGAGCTACACCCGCCCGCTCCGTCGTCCGCGTCGGCTTTCGTTGCCGCCCCGAACGGGACGCCTCTATGCCCCAGCCTCGCGGAGATTGCAACGGGGTCCCGCAGGATTTCTCACAGCCTGTTGACGGTGCCACGTTCAGGCGAGCTGACCGGGGGCGGAAGATCAGAAGACACGCTGGGTGAAGGCGTCGGCGAGGCGCAGGTCATCGCCCGCACGCTCCAGCCGATAGTGATGGATACGTTCCCGGGCACCGCGTTCATCCATCAGGCGGCGGACCACGACGCGCTCGCCCGGATCGATGTTGCCGTGAAAATAGACCTCGCGCCGGCGCGTTGTCGCCTGTGGCGCCGACCGGCCGTCGAAATGCCACTCGGCGCGATCAATCAGGGCAATGAAGCTCGAGAAATAGAGAAAGCCGGCGCCGTTGAAATCCTGTGCGGGGCAGGGATCGAACGTGACGCACCCGTCCTCGACAAGGCCGGCGGCGGCGAATCGGGGCTCCGGCGCCGCTCCGGTGCTGCGGAAGGTTGCGGCGCGTGCGGCGAGCGATTCGCCGGCACGGCCAAGTGCCATGAGTGGGGGCATGAGCTTGGGGAACGCCTCCAGCGCTACGCGCGCCACGGTATGATTGCCGCCTCTAGGCGCCCGGCGCACAAAGGTGGAGACCAGATTCACCGTGCCGACCGGCCGACCCCGACAGGTCAGCTCGTGCCGGCTGGCACATTGGGTGTGGGTCAGACGGCATAGGGTGGTGCGGATGGTCAATCGGTCGTTCTCGCCCAGCACGGCGAAGTCAGCCTGTTCCACCGACAGCGCCCGGAACGCGGCGTAGACCGGCGCGCCATCCGTGGCGCGGAAATCGGGAACGGACCGCCCCGCCAGCTGCGCCAGGCCCATCCAGTGCCGGTGGCCGAGTTCTTTCAGCAGCCAGACCTCGGAGAGGCCGGCGAGGCAGAGCTGCGGCATGCCGAGCAGCAGCGTCTCCTCCGCCACGAAGACCTCTATCGCGGCAGGTCCCTCCGACGGGAGCGCGATATTCATGCGGCGGTGTCCCGGTCGGCGAGGGTAGCTTCGGCACTGGCGCGGCGCTCGGCGATGTGGGCGACGATATGGGCGGCGTCGCGCCCGACGCTGCCGAAGCGTCCCGAACCCCATGTGTGGAGCCAGGGCAGGCCGATGAAGTACACACCCTCCTGCGCGGTTACCCCCCGCCGGTGCTGCGGGTGGCCGGCGCCATTGAACACCGGCGCGTCGAGCCAGCGGAAATCAGGCCGGAAACCGATGCACCAGATGATGGCGGCGATGCCCGAGGCGGCGAGGTCGAGCGCGGGCCGCTCCCGCTCCGGCTGCCACACCGGCGTGTAGACCGAGGGCGGCGGCGCGGTGAGGCCTTTCTCCGCGATGTGCTTGTCGATGGCAGCGTTGATGCCGTTATAAGTGCGGTCGGCGTCGTCCAGCGCCTGGGCAAGATTGGTGTCGAACAGGAGATTCGTCCCGTCAAAGTCCCGCAAGACGCCGAACAGCTCCATCCCTTCCGTCGCGAAGCGGCGCAGGTCGATGTCGCGCCCGCCGTCGCGGCCGGTGACATAATGATTGGTGTTGTCGCGCACCCCTTCGCGCAGCGGGTGCTGCTCCACCGGCATGTCGTAATAGCCCATATCGGCCAACCAGGTGACGACATCGCGGCCGCGATAGAAGCGGGCGCAGCGCGGGGCATTGCCCACGGCGAGGAAGACCTTGCGGCCGGCAAGGTGCAGATCCTCCGCGATCTGGGCGCCGGACTGGCCGGAGCCGACGACCAGCACCGCGCCATCCGGCAGCTGGCCGGCATTGCGGTACGCGGCGGAATGGAGTTGCACGAGCGCGGGCGGCAGGCGCTCGGCCATGCGCGGAACGATCGGCTCGTGATAGCCGCCGGAGGCCACGACGACCGCGTCAGCGCTGACATCGCCGGCGGAGGTGGCGACGAGAAAACCCCCTTCGGGGCGTCGGCTGACGCGGCGTACCGTCACCCCTTCGCGGATCGGCGGATCGACCTTGGCACGGAACGCCTTGAGATATTCTAGGATTTCGTCCTTCTTCATGAAGCCGTCCGGGTCCGGGCCGGCATAGGGATGGCCCGGCAGGTCGCATTGCCAGTTCGGGGTGACGAGACAGAAATTGTCCCAGCGCTGGCTTTCCCAGGCGTGCATGGCCGTGCGCTTCTCCAGCACCAGATGGTCGATACCGGCCGCGGTGAGGTGGTAGCTGGTCGACAGACCCGCCTGCCCGCCCCCGACAATGACCACGGGATAATGCGCGATACGATTCTCGTTCATGGGTGGCTCCGGCTCATTCCGCGAATGCTTCGACGGCGACGCGGGCATCGGGATGGGTGGCATAGGCTTGGCCCGCCTGCTCCAGCCGGGCGAGCTGGCCCATGGCGCGGGAACAGGGAAAGCCGTAGCGGGCCTCGACCCGCTGGCTGGCGATGGTGAGAGCCTCGCGGCAGCGCCGCAGGAAATCCGCCAAAGCGTAGCTTTCACCTGAAGTTAGGTAGTCCTTGATGACCAGCGAGGGCGAGTAGCAGCTCTCCAGCGCGCCGTCCGGCCAGCGAATGGTGAAGCGCATTTCAGGCATGGACCGGCTCCGCGAGGCGCTCATAGGTGGAAAGATGCGCCCGCGCGGTGGCGGCCCAATCGAATCGGGCGGCGGCCAGCGGACCCTTTTTGGCAAGCCGCGCAAGGGTTTGCGGCTGCAAGGCGAGCATGAGCGCGTCGGCGATGGAAGCGGGATGCAGCGGATCGCACCACACGGTCTCATCCTCGCCGATATGTTCGGTGAAGGGCGGAATCCGGGAGATCACCGTCGGCACGCCACAGGCCATGGCCTCCAGCGCCACCAGGCCGAAGCCCTCCTTCACCGAGGCGAAGGCGAGCACGTCGGCGAGGCGGTAGAGCGCCGGCATATCGTCCTGCGGTAGCGGCCCGGTGCGGATGACCGCCTCGGTCGGCAGGCCGGACGCGGCGAGCAAATCCTTGAATTCGTTGAGATAGTCGTGATGGTCGAGCACGCTGGCGCCGCCGGCGATGACGAGCTGCGCGTGCGGATGCATCGCGCGAAGCTGTTGGAAAGCCTGCAGAATCCGGCAGCTGTTCTTGCGGGCCTCAACCCCGCCGACGCTGAGCACGATGGGCCCGGGTCCGAGCCCCAACCGGGCCGCCAGCGCCGCCTCCCGACCGTCGGGCTTGGGCGTGAAGCGCTTGGTATCTATGCCATTTCCGACCAGAACGGCGTCGATCCCGAAGGTCTCGCGCAACAGGTCCTGCCAGAGATGGCTGACGACGAAATGCCGGTCGGCGGCGCGAATCGATCGATTTTGCAAGGCCTTAAGTTCGGGATCGCGGAAGGCGTCGACATGATGCACGGTGCGCGCGAAGCCAGGGATCAGGCCGCGCTCCTTTAGCGTGGCCAGCGCGTTGGCGGATATCCCGTCCTGGGCATGGAACACATCGAAGCGGCGATGCTCCAAAGCATTGAAATAGTGGACATATTCGTCCGCGCGTTGGCGTACCATCGCCGCCACGTCGCCCGGGGCAGGCGCGGCGGGGACGCTCACCGTCGCGCACAGGCTGGGCCGGAAAAACCCCGCGCCGCGCGAGTCCGGCGCGTGCACGACGGCCTCGAAACCCAGCCGTACCAACGCTTCGCCGAGTTCCAGCGCGTGGACGACGCCGCCGCGCGGGTTGGTGGAATGGGCGAGAATCGCGATGCGCAGGGGCCGCTTCATGCCGCGTCCTCCGCCGGTCCGCAGCCGATGAGCGGCGCGCGGGCGAAATCCCACACGGTGTCAACCTCAAGCCCTTGGCGGACCGTGACTTTCCGTTCCGCCGTGACGGTGCCGACCATCGCCGCCGCAATGCCCCGTTCGGCGAGGCTGGTGAGTACGATGGGAAGGACAGTGTGTCCGATTGGGATGATGTAGCCGAAGCTCGGGAAGGTCATCAGCCAGCGCGCGGGATCGACCCCCTCGGGGGCGGGCACGGCGTCGAGGTCGATCTCGATGCCGACCCCGGAGCCCTCCGCCAGCATGGCGGCGGTGCCGACCAGCCCCGCCTGGCTGATGTCCTTGGCCGCGCGGGCCAGCCCCGCCTCGGCGAGGCGGGGCAGCAGCTCGAGATCGCCGCGCAGCCGCTCGGCCGGCGCGCCGGTGGCGGCGTCCCAATTGGAAAAGGGTTCGCGGTAGCGCCCGCGCAGATCGATGGCCGCCACCAGCACCTCGCCCGGGCGGGCGTCGAAGGAGGTGAGCAGGCGTTTCGCCCGACCCAACACGGCGACGGAGAGCTGGCCCTGCTCGCTCGCCAGATTGGTATGCCCGCCGACAATGGGCACGCCGAAGCGGGCTGAGGCGGCGCGCAGCCCCTCCAGCACCGGGGCGGCGCCGTCTTCTCCCCTGGCCCACACCGCATCGACCACCGCGAGCGGGCGCCCGCCCATGGCGGCGATGTCGGAGAGATTGACCATCACCCCGCACCAGCCGGCGAACCAGGGATCGGCGGCGACGAAGCCGTTCATGAAGCCTTCGATGGCGAACAGCAGATAGCCCTCGCCATCGGGGATCGCCGCGCAGTCGTCGCCGACGCGGATGGCCTCGCGCCCGTCAAAGCCGAGCCGGGCGGCGGCGCGGGCGATATCGGCCTTGGAGGCGAGGCCGGCCGAGGCGCGTAGCCGGCTTACGACCTCGGAGAAGGCCACCCCGGCGAAGTCGAGCCGACCGGCGGCGGGGCGGGCGAGAGTGAGTGACATGCGCCCTCCCCTCCTCACGCCACCCGGCGCGGCTGGGCGTGGAAGCCGGTTTCCGCGTCATGGATCGGCGGGTAATGCGCGAGATCGGCGCGCATCAGCACGTGCGGCCGGCCATGCAGCTGCTTTTCCTCCACAATGTCCCAGCGCAGCCGGCGGAACAGCAGCGCGTTCTGGCTCTGCACATGGGCGAGGAAGGTGGTGCAGCCGCGCGCATGGGCGGAACACACGGCGAGGCGGATCAGCGCCGCGCCCAATGCGCCGACCTTGCGGTAATCCTCCGCCACGGCAAGGCGCGAGCCCCACCATTCCCCCGGCGCGGCCTCGTGAATCCGCACCGTGCCCACCACATCGTCGGCTAATAAACCCAGCATGGAGACGGCAACCAGCGGAATGGCCACCTCGTCGATCGGGTCGCGGTCATCGCCGTCGAACAGGCCCTGCTCCTGGCAGAACACCTCGTGGCGCAGGCGGGCGGCGCCGCGCCTCTCCCAGGTCTGGGTGGCGAACTTCACCTGGAAATCGGCGGCGCGGAAGGGGCGGAAGGGCTCGAACATCACGCGCACCCTCCCGTCACCGCGCCCTGCCGCTCATAGGTGGCCAGCGCCGAACAGGCGCCGCATTTGGCGCAGCCCGCCTTCGCCTCCGTGGCCTTCAGCCCCGTCGCCCGCAGCATGCCGGCGAGCGGGCCGAGGATGGAGTTCATGAAGGCGGGCGTGGGCGTCGGGTGGCTTTCCAGCGGCGTGCCGGAAATCGGCACGAAGGGCACGACGAAGGGATAGACGCCCATGCGGGTGAGCCGGTCGCAGACGGAAAGGATGTCCCCGGCGGTGTCGCCGAGCCCGGCGAGGATGTAGGTCGACACTTGCCCGCGCCCGAACACCGGCACGGCGGCGGCAAAGGCCGCGAAATAGCGCTCCACCGACACCTGCGCCTTGCCGGGCATGATGCGGTGCCGCACCTCCTCGGTGCAGGCTTCCAGATGCATGCCGAGCGCGTCGGCGCCGGCCTCGAACATGCGGGCGAACCAGGCATCGTCATCGGGCGGCTCGCACTGCACCTGAATGGGCAGGTTCACCGCCGCCTTCACCGCCGCCGCGCTTTCCGCGAGGATCGCCGCGCCGCGGTCCTTGCCCGGCGGGGTGCCTGTCGTCATGACCATGTGCTTGACGCCGTCGAGCTCCACGGCGGCCTTGGCGACTTCGGCGAGCTGCGCCGGGGTCTTGCGCTCGATGGTGCGGCCCGCCGCCAAGGACTGGCCGATGGCGCAGAACTGGCAGGTCTTGGTGCGGCTCTGATAGCGGATGCAGCTTTGCAGCACCGTCGTCGCCAGCACGTCGCGCCCATGCAGCACGGCAATTTTGGAATAGGGAACGCCGTCGGCGGTGGTGAGGCCGTAGAATTTCGGCTGCAGGGGAAACGACACCTCGCCCAGCACCAGCCCGTCGCGGCTGATGCGGCTTTTCCCGAAGGCGTCCGGCTTCTCCACGAGATAGGGGCTCTCGAAGGCCGGCGCGGTGTGGACGGGCACCATCACCGTCATGCCGTCGAGCGTCATCGCCTTGTGGTCGGATGGCCCGGCCCCGCCCCGGCGCGAATCGGCGCCGGCGCGCGGATCAACCAGCCGCACCCCGTAGGACTGCAATTCGTTGATCAGCTGCTGCGTCGGCAGCGGCGTGAGCTCCCGCGCGAGATCCATCGGCTTCATCGGAAACGCTCCCTGTCAGGACGGGGCCATCGGCCCCGGCGGTGGTGTGGACGGGCACGGCCGGGCGAGTGTCGTGGTGGAGGCTGAGCAGTTCCGGCCGGGCGTAGTGGCCGACCGAATCCATCATCCGCTTGCGCTTGGTGATGAGGCCCATGTCGAGATCGGCGACGAGGATGCCCTCGCCGGACGTGAGCGGGGGCACGACATGGCTGCCCTCCGGCGAGATGATCGCCGTCATGCAGCCGCCGGTGAGGGCGCGGCGCAGCTTCTCCTCGGGGGAGATGCGGGCAATCTGTTCCTCGGTCAGCCAGCCGGTGGCGTTGACGACGAAGCAGCCCGATTCCAGCGCGTGGTGGCGGATCGTCACCTCGATCTGCTCGGCGAAGATCGACCCGACCAGCGAGCCGGGAAACTGCGCGACGTGGATTTCCTCGTGCTGCGCCATCAGCGCGTAGCGGGCGAGCGGGTTGTAATGCTCCCAGCAGGCCAGCGCGCCGACGCGCCCCACCGCCGTCTCCACCACCTTCAGCCCGGCGCCATCGCCCTGGCCCCAGATCATCCGCTCATGGAAGGTGGGGGTGATCTTGCGGCGCTTGAGCTTGAGCGCGCCATCGGCGTCGAAGATCAGCTGGGTATTATAAAGCGAGCCATGGTCGCGCTCATTCACCCCCAGCACGACGACCACGCCGAGCCGGCGGGCGCTGGCGCTCACCGCCTCCGTCACCGGGCCGGGGATGAGCACGGCCTGCTCATACAGCCGCAAATGCTCCGGCCCTGTCAGCACCGGGGGCAGGACGAAGGAGAAATAGGGATACCAGGGCAGGAAGGTTTCGGGGAACACGACGAGCTTGGCGCCCTTGGCCGCCGCCTCTTCCAGCGCCGCGAGCACGCGGGCGAGCGTGCCTTCCAGCGTGTCGAGATCGGGCGCGATCTGCACCGCGGCGACGCGGACCATTTTCTTTTCGGCCACTTTGCTCTCGGCCATGGCGGCCTCCCGGTTGGTCGTCATCCCGGACGGCGGCACGCCGCCGATCCGGGACCGCTCGGTCAGTGGACAGCCGTCACAGCGTCCACGTGTCGAGGATGAAGGCGTTCTCGCGGCGGTGGAGCAGCACGATGTCGAGCACGTCGAGCGGGCTGACCGGGATGATGCCGGGGATCAGCGCGCCCTCGCCATGGCCGTACAGCGCCTGCAGGGCGAAGCGGCAGGCATAGACCTTGCCGCCATCGTTCAGGATCTTCTCGATGCGGTTGTTGAAGTTGAGATGGCCGGGAAAGGCCTCGTCGCCAAGTTTGGGGAAGCCGCGCTGCACGCCGAGCGTGACGCCGGGGCCATAGAGCAGCACCGAGGTCTCGAAGCCCTTCTGGATCAGGCGCGAGGCCTGGAGCAGATTGACGAGGCCGATCGAGCCCTCGAAGGCGACGGTGTGAAAGGTGATGAGCGCCTTTTCGCCGGGGGCGGCTTTGACGTCCTCGAACTTCTTCTCTTCATAATCGACAAGCACGTCGCCCTTGGCATGGGCCGGCACGGTGATGGTGGCCATGTCGCTCTCCTTGGCTGCTGCAATGGGCCGGCGGGGAACCTGCATTGGGGGCCGGGCGGAACAGGCAATGCAATCAAGGTGCCAATTGATGGAATGATGAAAGAATCAGCAAAACAGTCAAATTACATTCAATAATACATACAATTAATCTGAGGACGGCGGCGAGGCGGTGGCGAGAGAACGGGCGGACGCTGAGAGAACAGGCGGGACTCTGCACGCTTGCTGCGCAGGCACGGCACGTCGGCGCGAGACTGGCTCTACGCAGCAAGTTGTGGACCAGGGGTGACAGGCCACCTTTGCAACATTATACAGTCAATTACGGCAAGGCCGGGAGGATACCGTCTTCCCGGCCGACCGCCATGAGCGCCGGGCTCGATCTCCGCTCGGGCAGACGATCCCGGATCGGCCTTGCGGCCGTCCGGGATGACGACAGGTGAACGCATGGCCGACTGGATTCCCGACCTCAGCCGCTCCGACAAGCCGCGCTACCTCGCCATTGCCGACCTGATCGGCGAGGACATCCGCGCCGGGCGGCTTTCCATCGGCGACCGGCTTCCGCCGCAGAGGAAGCTCGCGGCCCGGCTCGACATCGACTTCACCACCGTGGCGCGCGGCTATGTCGAGGCGCAGAAGCGCGGCCTGGTCGAATCGCGCGTCGGCCAGGGCACCTTCGTCACCGGCGCGCCGCGCCCGAAGACGCGTACACCCGCCGCGCCCAAGCCCGGCACGGTCGATCTCTCCATGAACCTGCCGCCCGAGCCGGACGACCCGGCGCTGATCGAGCGCATGCAGGAGGGGCTGGCCGAGGTGGCGCGCGATCTGGTCAGCCTGCTGCGCTATCAGGGCTTCGGCGGCACGGTGGCGGACAAGGACGCGGCGTCCGCCTGGCTGGGGCGGCGCGCGCTGGTGCCGGCGCAGGAGCGCATCTTCGTCACGCCGGGCGCGCATCCCGCGCTGCTCGGCATTTTCGGCCTGCTGGCGCGGCCGGGCGAGACGATCCTGTGCGAGGCGATCACCTATCCCGGCGTGCGTGCTATCGCCGCCCAGCTCGGCATCAAGCTTCACGGCCTGCCGATGGACCGTGACGGCATCGACCCCGACGCTTTTGCTGCCGCCTGCCGCGACCTCGCGCCCAAGGCGCTCTATCTCAACCCGACGCTGCAGAACCCGACCACGCTGACCATTCCCGAGGAACGGCGCGAGGCGATCGCCAAGGTGGCGCGGCGCTTCGGCGTGCCGATCGTCGAGGACGACGCCTATGGCTTCGTGCCGCCGCACGGCCCGCCGCCGCTGGCCGCCATCGCCCCGGACCTCACCTGGCACATAGCGGGGCTGGCCAAGTGCATCGGCGCCGGGCTGCGCGCCGCCTATGTGGTGGCGCCGGAGGTGCGCGCCGGCTACGCCTTCGCCAGCGCCCTGCGCACCGCCAATGTCATGGCCTCGCCGCTGACCACCGCGCTGGCGACGCGCTGGATCGAGGACGGCACCGCCGACACGCTGCTGCGCTTCATCCGCACCGAAGCCGCCGCGCGGCAGGCGCTGGCGAGCGAGGTTCTGCCCAAGGGCAGCTTCCGCGCCGACCCGCTGAGCTTCAATCTCTGGATCGAGCTGCCCGCGCCGTGGACCCGCTCGGCCTTTGTCGGCCATATGCGTTCCACCGGCATCGGCGTGGTGGCGAGCGACGCCTTCACCGTCACCGCCCCCACGGTGGAGGCGGTGCGCGTCTGCCTCGGCGGCCCGGCGACGCGCGCGCAGATCCGCTCGGCGCTGGACTTCATGGCGCACGCGCTGGAAGAATCGCCCGAGGTAGTGTCGGCGGTGATGTGAGCGGGCCTGCGTGCTTCGAGGCCCGGCCGATGGCCGGGCACCTCAGGATGACGACGTTCCGACCACACAAGCCACCGTCATGCTGAGGTGCCGGCCGACAGGCCGGCCTCGAAGCACGCACGCGGTCGCCCACCCCCTCACCCCAGTGCCCGCGCCGCCGTCACGAGCCGGTCGACATCGCCCTCCGAGGTGGCGAAGGAGGTGACGAGGCGCACCACGCCCGCGCCCCAGCGGTCGGTGTAGAAGCGGAAGCCCTGCGCCAGCAGGCCCTCGCAGATGGGCGCGGGCAGGCGGACGAACAGCATGTTCGCCTCCACCTTCCCCTGTATCTCCACCCCGGCAATGCCTGAGAGCCCGGCGGCCAGCCGCGCCGCCATGGCATTGGCGTGGCGGGCATTGGCGAGCCAGAGATCGCCGTCGAGATAGGCGTCCATCTGCGCGGCGAGAAACCGCATCTTGGAGGAAAGGTGCCCGGCACGCTTGCGGCGGAAGGCGAGCTCGCCGGCGCGGGCGGGGTCGAACAGCACGATGGCCTCCACCCCCAGCGCGCCATTCTTGGTGGCGCCGAAGGAGAGAATGTCGACCCCCGCCTTCCACGTCATCTCGGCGGGCGATGCGCCCAGCGCCGCCACCGCATTGGCGAAGCGCGAGCCGTCCATGTGCAAGGGCAAGCCGGCCTCCCGGCACACCGCGCCGAGGGCGGCGGTCTCGTCCACGGAATAGAGCGTGCCGAGCTCGGTCGCCTGGGTGATGGAGACGCAGGAGGGCTGCACGCAATGCACATCGCCCCGGTTGCGGCGGGCGGCCACCGCCAGCGCTTCGGGATCGATCTTCGCGTTCGCCCCCGGCACATGCACCAGCTTGGCGCCGCCGGTGAAGAATTCCGGCGCGCCGCATTCATCATTCTCGATATGGCTATCAGGATGGCACAGCACCGCGCCCCAGGGCGGGGTGAGAACGGACAAGGCCAGCGCATTGGCGGCGGTGCCGGTGGAAACCAGCAGCACGCTCACCTCGTGCTCGAACAGCGCGGCGAGCTTCGCCTCGACGCGGGCGGAAATCGCGTCGGCGCCATAGGAGGGCATCGGCCCTTCATTGGCCGCCGCCAGCGCTTGGAGGATGGCGGGCGAGATTCCGGCGACATTGTCGCTGCCGAAGCCAGGCGGGCGGGAGGCGGGGGTGTCGGTCACGGCGGGTCCTGCGGCGGTGAGGAACGGTTCGACAAGGGAGGAGACCCAGCCGGGGCGCTTGTCAATCGCGCCGGCGCGGCGTTCCCTGCGTCAAGTGCCGGATGGCGCGCGCCCGCGCGACGGGGTTAGATGGCGCGCATGAGTGCCCGCGACCATGTCGTCGCCGACCAGGAGGCGATCTTCGCCCTGCTCGCCGACCCCTCCACCTACGGCGTGAGCGACCCCGTCCGCCGTATCGACACCCATGGCGCGGTGATCTTTCTCGCCGGTGACACGGTGTACAAGATCAAGCGCGCGGTGCGCTTCTCCTTCATGGATTTCTCCACGCTGGAACAGCGCCGGCGGGCCTGCGCCCGCGAAGTGGAACTGAACCGCGCCACCGCGCCGGCGCTTTATCGCGGGCTCGTGCCGATCCTGCGGCGGAACGGGACGCTGCATCTGGGCCGGGTGGGCGCGAGTGACGCATCGGGCGAGATCGTGGAATGGGCGGTTGAGATGCGCCGCTTCGACGAGAACGCGACGCTCGACCATGTGGCGGCGCGCGAGGGGCTATCCCCCGCGCTGATCGATGCGCTGGCGCAGGCGGTGGAGCGGGCGCACCGGCAGGCCCCTGTTGTGGCCGGCACCAGCGGCCGCGCGTTGCGGGCGGTGGCGCGCAACGTCGTCGCCGGGCTGCGCGAGACACCCGACCTGCTGCCGCCGGCGCAGGTCGCCGCGCTGGAAGCGGCCTTTCTCGAAGCCTTCGACCGGCTGGAACCGCTGCTGGCCCGCCGCGCGGCGGCCGGCGAGGTGCGGCGCTGCCATGGCGACCTGCATCTGCGCAACATCGCGCTCATCGACGGCGCGCCGGTGCTGTTCGACGCGCTGGAATTCGACGAGGCACTCGCCACCACCGACCGGCTCTACGACCTCGCCTTCCTCATCATGGACATCGCCATGCGGGGCATGGCGTTCGCGGCGAATCGGCTGCTCAACCGCTACCTCATCGCCTGTGGCGACGACCCGCCCTATGACGGGCTGGGGGCACTGCCGCTGTTTCTCGCTCTTCGCGCCGCGATACGCGCGCAGGTGGGCGCGGCGGCGGCGGCCTTTCGCGACCCGGCCGGCCGGCAAGCGGCGGGCGCGGATGCACGCGCCTATCTCGCCTATGCGCAGGCGGCTCTGACGCCGCGTGCGGTGAAGCTGGTGGCGGTGGGCGGCCTCTCCGGTTCCGGCAAGAGCACGCTCGCCGCCGCGCTGGCGCCCTTCCTCGGGCCGGCACCCGGCGCGGTGCATCTGCGCTCGGATGTCGAGCGCAAGCGGCTCAACGGCACGCCGGAGCTGGAGCGCCTGCCGCCGGAGGCCTATTCGCTGGACATGACGCAACAGGTCTATGCCGTGCTGCGCGAGCGGGCGGAGGCGGTGCTGGCCGCCGGTCATGCGGTGATTGTCGATGCCGTGCACCAGCGCCCCGACGAGCGGGCGGACATTGCCGCCCTGGCGCAGGAAGGCGGGGTGGATTTTCTCGGCCTGTGGCTGGACGCGCCGGTGGAGGCGCTGACCGACCGCGTGACCGCACGACGCGGCGACGCCTCCGACGCCACGGCGGAAGTGGTGCGCTGGCAGGCGGGCCGCGAGGCCGGCCCGCTCGACTGGGTGCGGCTGGATTCCGCCCGGCCGCCCGCCACCGTTCTGGCGCAGGCCCGGGCGCTGCTGGAGGGGTAAAGATCAGTTCGGCGGCGCGCTCTCGGCGGCACGGGCGCGGGCGTCGGCGACCACGTCCTTGAAGCCCTGATAGTCGAGGGCGGCGGCGACCTTGAACGGGCCGACGAGATAGACCGGCGTGCCCGGCAGGCCGAGCGCCTCGGCCTGGTCGTTGGTGCGCCGGAGCAGGGCGCCGATCTCGCCGGCATGCGCCTTGAGGTCCTTGGCCAGCTTCTTGCGGTCGATGCCGGCCGCGCCCAGCGCCTCGCTCATCCGCTCGGTGGAGGCGCGGGCGGGCATCTTCATCAGCACCTTGTGGGCGTCGAGATAGCGGCCCTGATACGTCGCGGCCAGCGCCAGCTGGGCGGCGACGACGGAGGATTCCGACAGGATCGGCCAGTCCTTGTAGACGAGGCGGATCTTGCCGTCCTCGGCCACGAGCCGTTCGAGCTCGGGGAGCGACTTGCGGCAATAGCCGCAGTGATAGTCGAAGAAGGCGACGATGGTGACATCGCCCTGCGGGTTGCCGAAGGTCGGGGTCTGCTTGTCATTGAGCAGGGCGTCGACATCGAGCGTCTTCGCCGCCGGCGGCTTCACCTCCGGCGTGGCCGCGAGAACCGGCAGCGCGGCGGCAACAAGGGCGCCGGCGGCGGTGAGGAGCAGCGCGCGGCGCTTCATCGGAACGTCCTTCTGGCTGCGGGCACGCCCGACGGGACGCAGCCGCCGAACTAGCGGGGGCGCAGCCCGTCGAGGAGAAGGCGCTGCACGTTGCGCGTAGCCTCTTCGACAAACGCCTCCTCGTCCAGCCCCCTGCCGAGCAGCGCGTCGATCTGCGGCGCGAAGTCGGCATAGTGTTGCGTCGTCGCCCACAGCGCGAAGATGAGGTGGTGCGGATCGACCGGCGCCAGCTTGCCGGCGGCGATCCAGCCGCGGATCACCCCCGCCTTGGCCTCGACCAGCTGCCGGAGCGTGGTCTCCAGTTCCGGCAGCAGCAGCGGCGCGCCCTGCACCACTTCCAGGCAGAACAGCCGCGAGGCTTCCGGGTGGGTGCGCGAGAAGCGGATCTTGCGGGCGATATAGGCGCGGATGCCCTCCACCGGGTCGCTCTCCACCTCCAGCGCGCGCAAGGGGTCCAGCCACTCGTCGAGCAGCCGGCTCAGCACCCCGACATAGACCTCTTCCTTGGAGGCGAAATAGTAGAACAGATTGGTCTTCGAGACGGCGGCCGTGCGGGCGATCTGCTCCACCGTGGTGCCGTGCAGGCCCTGGCGGGAGAACAGCGCCAGCCCGGCATCGAGAATGGCGCCGCGCTTTTCGGCGAGGCGGCGCAGGCGGTGCGGCGTCTTCGGCCGGGCCGGCGTCGCGGCACGGGAGGGCCGCGCCGGTTCGGCGGGATGCGCGGCTCTCGGCGAAGGCTTGGTCCCCTGGCTCATGCCCTGACATGGCACGGAAAGGAAAGCCACCGCAATATGCCGGCGCGGACGCGGCGATTCGGGCCGACCGCGCCGGTCCACGCGGAGCGACGAAATTCCCATGGCGACGCGCCACGCTTCCACCTTACTCGCCTCCACCTTCCTCGCCGCCGCCCTGCTGCTCGCGGCCGCCGCGCCGGCCCCGGCGCGGGCGCAAGTGGCCGAGCCGGTCACCGTGCAAGCGGCCCCGATCGAGCGCTTCGATGCCGGCGGCGCGCGGCGCTTCGGGCCGCTGGAGTTTCGCGGCGGGCTGGTGCTGTCCTCGCCCTCGCCCCAGTTCGGCGGGCTCTCCGGCCTCATCGTGGACGAGGCCGGCGCGCATTTTCTCGCCGTCACCGACAAGGGCTGGTGGCTCTCCGGCCGCATCGTCAGCGAGGGCGACACGCCCGTCGGCATTGCGGAGGCCCGCATGGCGCCGATGCGCACCGCCAAGGGCGCGACGCTGGCGAGCCAGGGGCGCGGCGATGTGGAATCGCTCGCCCGCATTCCCGGCGGCGTGCTGGTGGGGATCGAGCGCGTGCAGGAAGTCTGGCGCTTCGATGGGCCGGACCCGCTGGTGGCGACCGGGCGCCGGCTGATTTCCGACCCGGCGCTCTCACGGCTCGGCAGCAATCAGGGCCCGGAGACGCTGCTTGCCCCGCCCGGCGGCGTGCCGGCGGCGGTGATCGTCATCGGCGAGGAAAGCCCGGACGACGCGAACGCCCTGCCCGGCTTCCTGTTCGACCCCCTCGCCGGCCCGAAGCTGAAGGGCCGCTTCACGATCACCCGCACGGACGAGTTCGACGCCACCGACGCGGCGCTTGCCGATGATGGCCACGTCTATCTGCTGGAACGGCGCTTCGACCTGCTGCGCGGCGTCGCCCTGCGCCTTCGCCGCTTTCCGCTCAGTGCCATCCAGCCGGGCGCGGTGATCGAGGGCGAGGTGCTGCTCAGCGCCAACCGGGTGGCCGCGATCGACAACATGGAAGGCCTCGCCCTTCACCGCAACGCGGCGGGCGAGCTGATCCTGACGCTGATTTCCGACGACAATTTCTCGCCGCTGCAGCGCACGCTGCTGCTGCGCTTCGCACTGGTCGAATGAGGTGGGAGACGGAAAGGCGCCTCAGCGAGCGCCGGGGGCCGCGCGCCAGGGCTTGAGCCAGCCCATCAGCGCGCCATAGGGCAGCAGCGCGAGCAGCGCGCAGGCGGCCTTAACCAGGAAATCGAAATAGGCGAGGCCCATCCACAGCGGCACGGTAATGCCGGTCGAGGCATAGGTGACGGGGAAGGACATGTCGGCATCGCCAGCGAAGGCCAGCGAGAAGAACAGCGCCGTGTCGATGGCCGACCCGAACAGGCTGCCGGCGAGCGGCGCCTGCCACCAGCTCATCCGGCGCAGGCGGTTGAAGACGCCGATGTCGAGCAGCTGGCCGAACAGGAACGCGGTGCCCGAGGCCAGCGCGATGCGCGGCGTCGCCAGCCAGATCGACAGCACCACCGCGAGGGCGAAGCCGAAATAGACCACCTGCCGGGCGACGGCGGGGCCGAAGCGGCGATTGGTCAGGTCATTGACGAGAAAGGCGACGGGATAGGAGAAGGCGCCCCAGGTCAGCACTTCCTGAAGCCCGAAGGCTTGCACGGGGTACTGGACAAGCACGTTCGACGCCGCCACCACCGCCATCATGGAGAGGACGGGGAGGGCGAGCGTCTTGAACGCGATCTCGGAGCCGGCGAGCTTCATCGGCTCAGGCGGCGGCAGCGACGCTCGCCTTGGCGACGGCGCGCTTCAGCTCGGCCGCCTTCGGCGACAGTTCTTCGCTGCGGGCCTTCAGCAGGAACGCATCGAGGCCGCCGCGATGATCGACGGTCTTGAGGGCATTGGCGCTCACGCGGAGCTTCACCGACCGCTTCAGCACGTCGCTGGTGAGCGTGACGTTCACCAGGTTCGGCAGAAAGCGCCGACGGGTCTTGCGGTTGGAGTGGCTCACGAGATTGCCGGTCAGAACCGCCTTCCCGGTAAGTTCGCACCGACGCGACATCGTGGACTTCCTTGTATCAAAACCGATGCGTCGCAGGCATTTGTGAGCGCCCGACGATCCCGCATGCGGCATCCGTGGAAATTAGAGTGCGCTCCTATAAGGGGATGACCCAGGCCCGTCAAGGCCGGAGCGGCAGGAGTCCGCCGCCCCTGTCATGGCGCTGTCGTGTTCGTGAGCGGGCGAGTCACAGTTCCGCCGCCTTCCCCCCACATCCGAAACCGGGATAAATTCACGCTTCGTCCGGCCGGCGGGGCCGATTCGGGAATAGCCTTCATGATGCGCGCCTGCCTCACGGCTTTCCTCGCGCTCGCCGGCGCGGGCACGATGGTGACGGATGCCTTCGCCGACGGGCGGCTGGACGCCCGCTACCGGCTGTCGCTGGGCGGGCTGGAACTCGGCCGTGTCGCGCTTCTCGTCGAGATCGACAGCAATTCCTATATCGCCTCCGGCAGCGGGCGGCTCACCGGGGTGGTGCAGGCGGTCTCCACCGGCAAGGGCACGGCGGGCGCGCGCGGCGCCATCAGCGGCGGCGCGCTCGCCCCGCGCAGCTTCGCCATGGAAGCGGAATCCGACAAGAAGAGCGAGGCCATCCGCCTGGTGATGACCCCCGCCGGCGTGTCGGACATGCGCGTCGAGCCACCCGTCATTCCCTCCCCCGACCGGGTGCCGGTGGCGGACAAGGACAAGCGCGGCATTTTCGATCCGATGACGGCGGCTCTGGTTCTGGTGCCCGGCACCGAGGCGCCGGTGTCGGAAAAGGCGTGCGATCGCACGCTCGCCATCTTCGACGGCCGCCAGCGCTACGATCTCGTGCTCTCCTATGAGCGCATTGACGAGGTGAAGGCTGACAAGGGCTATGCCGGCCCGGCCGTGGTCTGCCGCGTCGCCTATCGCCCGGTGTCCGGCCACAAGCCGAACCGCGCCGGCGTGAAGTACATGATGAAGAACAAGGACATGTTCGTGTGGCTGGCGCCGGTGGCCGGCACCCGCGTGCTGGTGCCGTTCCGCGCCTCGGTCGCCACCGCCATCGGCATCGCCGCGCTGGAGGCGGAAGCCTTCGAGACGCGCGAAATGGTCGGCACCCGCGCCACCCCGGCCAAGGCGGGACTGCCCTGAGCGTTCGGGAATGCCCTGAGCCTTTGAGCCATTTCGCGCGCGGGACGAGCAATCGGCCGGGGGCGTGCCCATATGCGGCTTCCCATGCTAAAAGGCGCCCGCCGGCGTTCCCCGCGACGGCGCGACGCCATGACTTTTCTGAACGGCTTTTTCTGAACGGCTCCAGCTGAACGGCTCAATGAACATCGCCGCCCCGCCGGCCCAACTGCGCTCCGACACCAAGCCCCTGCTGCCGCAGCAGCGCGCGCGCGGCGTCACCGCCGTTCTGGGCCCCACCAATACCGGCAAGACCAGCCTGGCCATCGAGCGCATGCTCGGCCATTCCTCCGGGCTGATCGGCCTGCCGCTGCGCCTGCTCGCCCGCGAGGTCTATGGCAAGCTGGTGGAACGCGCCGGCGAGCACAATGTGGCGCTGATCACCGGCGAGGAGCGCATCAAGCCGGACAATCCGCGCTACTGGGTCGCCACCGTCGAGGCGATGCCTAGGGATCTCGATGTCGCCTTCGTGGCGCTGGACGAAATCCAGATCGCCGCCGATCTCGACCGGGGCCACGTCTTCACCGAGCGGCTGCTGAACCGGCGCGGCCGCGAGGAGACGCTGCTGCTCGGCGCCGCCACCATGCGCCCGCTGGTGGAGAAGCTGCTGCCGGGCGTGAGCATTCTGGTGCGCCCGCGCCTGTCCAACCTCACCTTCGCCGGCGAGAAGAAGATCACCCGCCTGCCGCGCCGCTCGGCCATCGTCGCCTTCTCGGCCGACGAGGTCTATGCCATCGCCGAGCTGATCCGCCGCCAGCAGGGCGGGGCGGCGGTGGTGCTGGGCGCGCTCTCCCCGCGCACCCGCAACGCGCAGGTCGCGATGTACCAGAATGGCGACGTCGATTATCTCGTCGCCACCGACGCCATCGGCATGGGGCTCAATCTCGATGTCGACCATGTCGCCTTTGCCGGCGACACCAAATTCGACGGCTGGCAGTTCCGCCGGCTGAACCCGGGCGAGATGGCGCAGATCGCCGGCCGCGCCGGCCGCGCCCAGCGCGACGGCACCTTCGGCACGACCGGGCGCTGCGCGCCCTTCGACGCGGAAATGGTCGAGCGGCTGGAAGCGCACGCCTTCGAGCCGCACCGCATGGCGCAATGGCGCAACAGCCAGCTGGATTTTTCCAGCATCGAGGCGCTGAACCGCTCGCTTTCCATCCCGCCGCGCGAGGAGGGGCTGACCCGCGCCCCCACCGCCGACGACGTGCTGGTGCTGGAACGGCTGGCCGGCGATCCCGCCATCCGCCGCCTCGCCAACAGCGCGCCGGCGATCGAACGGCTGTGGGAAGCCTGCCAGCTGCCGGACTACCGGAAGGTGTCCCCGGCCTCCCATTCCGACCTCGTGGCGACGGTCTATGCCGACCTGATGCAGCGCGGAAGGCTCTCCACCGAGTGGTTTGCCAAACAAGTGGCCTTGGCGGACCGAGCGGAAGGTGACATAGACACCCTGTCGGGACGCATAGCGCAGGTCCGTACTCTGACCTTCGCGGCAAACCGGCCGGACTGGCTCGACGACCCGGAACACTGGCAGGGTGTCACGCGGCGTGTGGAGGATAGGCTGTCCGATGCGCTTCACGAGCGGCTCGCCCACCGCTTCGTCGATCGCCGGACCAGCGTGCTGATGAGACGCCTGCGAGAGAACGCAATGCTCGAAACAGAAATCACCAAGACCGGCGACGTCGTCGTTGAAGGCCATGTGATCGGCCACCTTCTCGGATTCCAGTTCGCCGCGGACGCTTCCGCCGGCGGGCCGGAGGCCAAGGCGCTGCGCGCCGCCGCCCAGAAGGCGCTCGCCGGCGAGATCGAGGCCCGCGCCAAGCGCCTGTCCGAGGCGGGCGACGATGCCTTCGTGCTCTCCACCGACGGCACGCTGCGCTGGATCGGCGATCCCGTCGCCAAGCTCATTCCCGGCGAGGAGGTTCTCACCCCCCGCCTCAAGGTCATCGCCGACGAGCACCTCACCGGCCCGGCCCGCGACGCGGTGCAGGCACGCATCGAATTGTGGCTGAAGGCGCATATCGAGAAGCTGCTCGGCGCCCTGCTCGTGCTCGGCAAGGCCGAGGACGTGACCGGCATCGCCCGTGGCATCGCCTTCCAGCTGGTCGAATCGCTCGGTGTGCTGGAACGCCACCGCGTGGCCGAGGAGATGAAGGCGCTGCCGCAGGAGGCCCGCGCCGTGCTGCGCGGCCATGGCGTGCGCTTCGGCGCCCACCACATCTACCTGCCGACCCTGCTGAAGCCGGCCCCGCGCGCGCTGGCCGCCCAGCTCTGGGCGCTCAAGCATGGCGGGCTGCAGCAGAAGGGGCTGGACGAACTCCCGCACCTCGCCGCTTCCGGCCGCACCTCGATCCCGGTCGATCCGGAAATCCAGAAGGGGCTCTACCGCGCCGTCGGTTTCCGCGTGGCGGGCGAGCGGGCGGTGCGCGTCGACATTCTCGAACGCCTCGCCGACCTCATCCGCCCGGCGCTGGCCTGGCGGCCCAATTCGCCCGGCGAGAAGCCGGCGGGCGCCTTTGACGGCAATGGTTTCATCGCCACCGTCGCCATGACCTCGCTGGCCGGCTGCGCGGGCGAGGACTTCGCCTCCATCCTGCGCTCGCTCGGCTATCGCCTGGAGCGCCGCCCGGCGCCGGTGGAGACGCCGGCGGTGGCCGAAGTGGCGGCGACCGAGACGAGCGCGATCGAGACTCCCGTCCTCGAGGCCCCTGCCATTGAAGCGGCGGCGGACATGGCCGCCCCGGACGTGCCGGTCGGCACCGATGTCGCTTTCGACCAGACCGTCGAGCCGGCGCTGGAAGAGGCCCCCGCCGCCATCGAGGTGCGCGAGGCGCTGCCGGTGGATGACGGCGCGGTTAGCGGCGAGGTGTTCACCGATCCCGTCTTCGACCAGACCGTCGAGCCGGCGCTGGAGCCGGCGGCGGAGGCCGCGGCGCCGGTGATCGAGGCGGCGCCGGCGGAACCGGCCACGACCGACGCGACGGTGGTCGACGTGGCGCCCGCCGAGGGGGCGCCCGAGGCCACGCCTGAGGTGCCCGCCGAGCCGGCGATGATCGAAATCTGGCGTCCCGGCCGTCCGCCGGGGCAGAACCGCCCGGCCTATGGCGCCCGCCGTGGCGGACGCGACAGCAACAATCGCGACGGCAATAATCGCGACGGCTCGCCGCAGGACCGCTCCGGCGCGCGTGGTCAGGCTCCGGCGGAAGCCGGCGCCACTGAGGCCCGCCGCGAGCGCCCGCAAGGCGAACGTCCTCAGGGCGAACGTCCGCAGGGCGACCGTCCCCAGGGCGAGCGTCCGGAAGGCGAACGCGGCCGCCGCCCGCCGCGCGACGACCGGCGCGAGCGCCGGCCCGAGCGCGCCGAAGGCGAGCGCGAGCCGCGCCGTGACGACAACCGCCGCGATTCCGGCCCGCGCCCGCCGCGCCCGGAACGGGGCGAGCGCCCGGACCACCGCGCCGGCCAGAACCGGCCGGAGCACCGGAACGAGCATCGCAGCGAACCGCGCCGCGACAAGCCGGTCGATCCCGATTCGCCCTTTGCCGCCCTGCTCGCCCTCAAGGCGCGCATGGAGGCGGAGAAGAAGGGCGGCTGAGCCCCATGCGCGGCGCCGGCTCCCGCCCCCGTTCCGGCCCGCCTGCGGCCGGCGTGGAAGCGGAGCCCGTCCGCCAGCGGCTTGATGTCTGGCTGTTCCACGCCCGCTGCGTGCGCACCCGCACCAGCGCGGCCGATCTGGTGAAAGCGGGGCGGGTGCGGCTGAATGGCGCGCGCGTCACCGCCCCCAGCCATCCCGTCCGCATCGGCGATGTGCTCACCCTTTCGCTCGATTCCCGGGTAAGGCTGTGGCGCGTGACCGGATTCATCGAACGGCGGGGGGATGCGCCCACCGCCCTCACCACCTATGTAGAAGTGACGGCGGAGTCGGCCCTCTCGCTGCCGCCGGACGGACCGAGCTCCTAGAGCACGTTCCGACCTGATTGCATCGCAATCAGATCGGAAAACGTCCTCTATCAATCATCAAGAGACTGATTCACCGATCAGCTTGATTCAAGCTGATCGGATCAGGCTCTCGCCGCGCGGCAGGTCTGCCATGCGCCGCGCCCATGCAGCCAAGCGCGGGATGGTGTTGCGCGGCCCCGGCAGGTGCGCTAGGGGAGCCGTTGCGGGGTTGTCCGGCGCCTCTAATTCACATGCCCCGCACGGAGACTGGATCAATGACCTACGTAGTCACGGATAATTGCATCAAGTGCAAATACACCGACTGCGTCTCCGTCTGTCCGGTGGACTGCTTCTATGAGGGTGAGAACTTCCTCGTCATCCACCCGGACGAGTGCATCGATTGCGGCGTGTGCGAGCCGGAATGCCCGGCCGAGGCGATCAAGCCGGATACCGAGCCGGGCCTCGACAAATGGCTGACGCTCAACGCCGACTACGCCAAGGTCTGGCCGAACATCACCGACCGCAAGGACCCGCTCCCCGACGCCAAGGAGTGGGACGGTGTGCCCGACAAGCTACAGTATCTCTCGCCCGAACCGGGTAAGCAGGACTGAGCGGCGGCCGTAACGGCAGCCTGCTGACCGCGCCTTTCTCCGCTGCCGCTTCCGCCGGCGGCGGCGCCGTGGTATGCGCTGCAATGCGGCAGTATTTTGATTCTCCCCAGATTTGTGCTATATAGCCCTTCGTGCAGTCGATTGGGTTTGCCATGGCGCAACGCTCCCTTCCCGGAGCGCCCCTCCCGGAACCGATGTCGGGTCTTCGCTCCTCGTGCGGCGCACGCCGCGGGAAGAGCATCCCTGAATTTTCCGTCGACGGCTGAAGTACGGCTCCCGCATCCGCGGGGCGCCGGGGTGTTTCTTTTCCCTGCGGCTGGGCCGCAGGCGGCAGCGCGCCGAGGGCGACGCGGCGCCGGATGAACCGAGACCCAGGAGCAGGCACAGAATGACGTCGACCAAGAAGCCGTCCAGCAACATCCGCCAGGGTTTCAAGACGGGCGAGCACATCGTCTATCCGTCCCATGGCGTCGGGCGTATTATGGCGATCGAGGACCAGGAAGTTGCGGGCTTCAAGCTTGAGCTGTTCGTCATCCATTTCGAGAAGGACAAGATGACGCTGCGCGTCCCCGTGCCGAAGATCGCTTCGGTCGGCATGCGCAAGCTCTCCGAGCCGACGGTGATGAAGAAGGCGCTGGAAACCCTCAAGGGCCGCGCCCGCGTGAAGCGCACCATGTGGAGCCGCCGCGCCCAGGAATATGAGGCCAAGATCAATTCCGGGGACCTCGTCGCGATCTCCGAAGTGGTGCGCGACCTCTACCGTTCCGAGGCGCAGCCCGAGCAGTCCTATTCCGAGCGCCAGCTTTATGAAGCCGCGCTCGACCGCATGGCGCGCGAACTCGCCGCCGTCGACAATCTGACGGAAACCGAGGCGATCAAGCTCATCGAGCAGAACCTGCTCAAGGGCCCGCGCCGCACCGGCAAGGGCGAGGCGGAAGCCGATGCCGCCGAGGCCGATGACGAGGCCGACACGGAGGAAGCCGCCGCCTGAGGCGCGCCGCACCCCGGCGCTCCGTCGCTGACAAGACCCGAAAGGCCCGGCCCGCGCCGGGCCTTTTCATTGACAAGGCTCGTTCATTGACAAGACCCGTTCATTGACACGGCCCGCTGGCGCCCTATCTCGCGGCGCCCGCGCGGGAACTTCCTGCCCCCCGGCGCGTTGATGCCCCGTTCGGGCCTGGGCGCGGCGCCCCCGGCGGTCATCCGCCGGTGCATGCCGTCGCCCGCCCGGCAGGTTCGGGGAGAGGCGCATGAGCGAACAGGCCACCCGCAGCACCCAGATGGCGCGCACCGCAATGGCGACGCCGCTGCTCGAACGCGAGGAAGAATACGACCTCGCCCGCCGCTGGAGCGAGCAAGGCGACCAGAAGGCGCTGCACGCGCTCATTCACGCCCATATGCGCCTCGCCCTCGCCATTGCCCGCCGCTTCCGCAATTACGGGCTGCCCATGTCCGACCTGGTGCAGGAAGGCCATATCGGGCTGATGGAAGCCGCCGCCCGCTTCGAGACGACGCGCGAGGTGCGCTTCTCCACCTATGCCACCTGGTGGATCCGCGCCGCGATCCAGGACTATGTGCTGCGCAACTGGTCGATCGTGCGCGGCGGCACCTCCTCTGGCCAGAAGGCGCTGTTCTTCAATCTGCGCCGGGTGCGGGCGCGGCTGGAGCGCGCCAATGAAGGTGGCGCCGCCCCGACCCGCGAGGAACTGCACCGCTCCATCGCCGAAAAGCTCGGCGTGAGCTCCACCGAGGTGGCGCGCATGGATGCGCGGCTGAACATTCCCGACCTCTCGCTCAACGCACCTGTCGCCGCCGGCGAGGAGGACGGAGCGGAGCGGCTCGACCAGCTGGTGGCCACCGATCCGCTGCCCGACGAACAGGTGAGCCGGGAAATCGACGGCGAGCGCCAGCGGCGCTGGCTCATCGGCGCGCTGCGAGGACTCAATGACCGCGAATTCCGCATCATCAAGGCGCGCCGGCTGACCGATGAGAGCGAGACGCTGGAAGTGCTCGGCGCCCGGCTGGGCATTTCCAAGGAGCGGGTGCGGCAGATCGAGAGCCGCGCCATCGAGAAGCTGCGCTTCGCGCTGACCAACGGGCCGGACGTGCCGCGCGGTGCCTTCACCGCCTGAAGCAGGCCCGAGGCGCAGCCTCGGCAGCCGACCTCCGCCTATTCCGCGATGATCTTGTAGGGCTCGCCATAGCCGAGCTTGTCGCCGCGATTGAGCCCGTTGAGGATCAGGAACCGCTCCAGCGCCTTGTCCTGCACGTCCATCTTCGCCGCCATCCGCTCCGGCGTGTCGGTCAGGCCGGCGGTGACGATGCGCAGGCGCAGCGGCTTGACGTTTTCCGCCTCCTCGATCGACACGCGGCGGAAGGTTTCCGCCGCCTCGCGGAAGGCGCGGTCGAGCTCCGGCGTCAATTCGCGCGCGGCGAAGATCAGCCGGTAGACATCGCTGCCGAAGCGTATGGCGAACATGCGGAACGACCACTGGTCGCCGCGCGCCACCGCCGTGGCGGCGGGGAAGCCGTTGAGCACGAGGCTTTCCACCGTGGAGATCTCCACCCCCTCGATCCAGCCTGAAGACAGGTACTGCGACAGCGACTGGTCGCCGGCGACGCGCACCGCATCGAGCCGCAGCGCCTCGCGCCCCGAGGCGCTGGCGCCCAGCACCGCCTGCGAGGTGTTCTCCAGCGTGAAGCCGGCGGGGGCGGTGAAGGTGAAGCCGAGCTTGGGATGGAAGAACCGGCTGCCGCGCACGAAGCCTTCCTTCGGGTCGTCGCCATAGACCAGCCCGTCGATCGCGGCCAGATATTGCTTGCGGTCGCGCTCCCCCGGCTTGTCCGGCGAGGCATATTCGCGCGCATTGGCCATGACGATGGAAATGCGCTCCGGCGTCGCCGGGTGCGTGGCGAGGAAATCGGGCGAATCCGCGCCGGCGCTCTGGTTCATCGACATGGAGCGCATGCCTGCCTGCCGGCCCATGGTGGTGAGGAAGCGCTCGGCGCCATAGGGATCGAAGCCGGCGCGGGCGCTGATGCCAACCCCGATCGCGTCCGCCTCCAGTTCCTGCCCGCGCGAGAAGCTGGCGAGCGACACACGGCTGCGCGCCAGCGCCAGCGCGCCGAGATCGGAATCGTTCACCACATCGGAAATGACGCGGCTGACCAGCACCGCCTGCTTCATCTGGTCCTCGCGCGTCGCCGCGTGATTGGCGATGACATGCGCCATTTCATGCGCCAGCACCGAGGCGAGCTCGGCATTGTCGGAGGACAGGGCCAGCAGGCCGCGCGTCACATAGAGCGAGCCATTGGGCAGGGCGAAGGCGTTGACCGCCGGGGAATTGAGGATGGTGACGCGGTAATGCAGATCCGGCCGCTCCGAGGCGGCGACGAGGCGCGCCACCACGACCTCGATCTGCTTCTGCAGCTTGGGGTCGTTATAGGCCCCGCCATAGGAGGCGACGAGCCGCTCATGTTCCTTGCGCTGCGCCGGGGTCAGCGCGTCGTCGCGGCTGATCGCCGAGGGGGCGGAAGCCTGCTTGTCGTCGACGGCGGCGCAGCCGGCCACAAGGAGCGCGGCCGCGAGCAGCAGGGCGCGCGGCAACAAGGCGAGCGCCCGCGCGCGCCCGAATGGCGCGGCCCGCTGCGTCCCGCTTGTGCTCCTCGCTCCTGTCACTCGTCCCCCGTCGGCCGTACCCGGCCTTCTGCCCCATTTTCCATGCCGCCGCCGCGCGGCGCCTGCGCCGCGTCCCCGGCGAGTTCGATCTGCTCAGCCCGCCGCACGGTGATCGCCGGCCCGCCGGCCTCGAACAGCGTGCCGCGCAGCCGCACAAGGCGCCCGGCAAGATCGGCCGGCGCCAGACCGCGCGCCGCCAACGACGCCTGGCCTTCGGCCTCGACCCTTCCCGTCATATCCTGCCGCCAAACCCGGCCAAAATTGAGGTAATCCACGCGGGCCGTCTTTCCAACGTCAAGAATATGGCCTGCCACGATTGTGAACCGCCCCTGCTGCGCGCGCAAAGCGGCGATATTGGCGGCCGCGAGCGGCAGCTGGCGCCACAGCGCGCGCCGTTCGCGCCGCGCCTCGGCTTCCGCCGCCAGCCAGGCGGGCAGGCAGGCGAGCACCGCGTCTTCCGGCCGCGCCAAGGCGAGGCCCTCGCGCAACAGCGCCTGCTGCAGGGTCGGCCCCTCTTCCGCCACCGCAGTCGCGCCGGGATCGGCGATCAGGGCGGCGCGCCGGCCGTAACGGTCGCGCGCCGGCCCGGCGGCGAAGGCGATCTCGCGCCCCGCGACCCGCTCCACGAGCGCCGCCCGCCAGCTCACCGTCGTGCCCGCGCCGCCGCCCCCCAGCCCGGCGGGCCGCAGGACGGAACCGTCATCCAGGACGAGATCGCCAGACGCCATCACGTCAGCGACATGGCCGCGCGCGAGCGGCACCGGCAGGCAGGGCGCGGAGACGGAAGCCGGCGGCGGGGAGGCGGCAAGAACCGCCCCTGGGACCAGCAGGCCGATGGCCGCGAGCAGCCACGGCGCGAGTCTCGCCCGGACGCGGGCACAGACGCGCGGGTCAGACGGCTTGGAGGTCGTGCGCATCGCCATGGCGTTTTCCACGCGCCTCCGGCCCGTGGCTCCCGTGCCTTTGCGGCAGCCTAGCGCAAAGCCCGCCCCTCGCCCACCCCGCCTGGGCGGGGCCTGTGCGCGGCAGAACGGCGATGCTCCCGGGCCCCCTTGATCGCCGCGCCGGATTCGGGTCATGTACGCGCGGTCACTCCCGGTAGCTCAGCAGGATAGAGCACAGGTTTCCTAAACCTGGGGTCAGGGGTTCGATTCCCTTCCGGGAGGCCGCCACCCATCCCGTTTTTTCAGATATTTAGCGCGGCGATTGTCTTATCGAATGGAGCGGTTGGACAATCACCGTTCGCGATTCATTCCGTAGGTCTTCGCCATCGTCTTTACCGCATCAGCGATGTAAAGATTGACCTGTGCATCTGTTTCAGGGTGAGCGGCGCGCGTGCAGATCGGCGCATCCTCGCCTCGGCGATCAAGCGACTTGAACCGGGCGATGTGCTTCTGGTCACGCGGCTCGATCGGCTCGCCCGCCCCACGCGCGACGCTCGAAGAGCCCCCCTACTCCAGTCAGTGTTTTTCCTGTTGCCCCTGGTGGGTCCAATGATACCGTTAGGTCAATGTTGCTGGAGATTGCGAGCAACATACGGATGGCTCGTTGAGCGGCGGGCTTATTCGGCTGGGGTTCATTGCGCTGCAAATGGCGCGGTGACGGTACTCCTGCGATAACGCAGGGAGCGGGGGACGAATGTCTAAGTTGGTATTTCGGGGCGCCCTGATGGCGTCCACAGCTCTCATGGCCCTCTCGCTGTCCTGTGCGACCGTCCGTGCCAATGGCTACGACATTCTCGAAGTGAGCGCTCCGCCTCCCGGTCAGAGCGAGACCCTCAGCTCAAGCCAGACCTGGGATCAGGTCCTCGTCGGGATTTCCACGGGTGAGACCGGCACGCTGACGGTGGGCGCCGGAGCGACGCTGACGACGACAGGGGATGGCGCCACGATTGCCAGCACTTATACGGCAGGTGGGATAATTGGCCGAAACAGCGGGTCGACGGGTACGGCGATCCTGAGTGGCGCTGGTGCGACCTGGACCGATTCGAGCAACTTCCTCATCGTCGGCGATTCGGGCAGCGGCACGCTGCAAATGTCTGCCGGCACGACCTTAAACACCAATGGTGTTTTGATCGGGAACGGCGCCGGCAGCCGCGGTGCGCTCACACTCAACGGCGCGGACGCGGCGTGGAACAACACCGTGCGCGTCGAGGTGGGCCGTGCGGGCACTGGCAGCATCATCGTGTCCGGAGGGGCGTCGGTTGTGAACCAGCAGGCGCTGCGCATCGGCCAGGGCACCGGCTATGTCGATCAATGGGCGACCGGTAGCGGATCGGTGACGGTCACGGGCGCGGGCAGTCGCTGGGTAAATTCGCTGGTGAGCGGAACGCATGTGCAGATCGCGACCGAAGCCGGTGCGGTCGGTAGCCTTACCGTTACCGATGGCGGCTCCTTCGAGACTTCGGCGGGCGGCCTCTATGCGGGCGCGGGCGCCACGATAACCGTCACCGGCGTTGGATCGGCGCTCCTCGTGGGAACCGCCCATGCGACGCCGCCCGTCGACTGGAACGACGGCGACGGCTGGCTCAGTGCCGGCGACAGCACCGTGGTCATCAGTGGTGGCGCAAAGCTGGACGCGGATGCGAGCTATATCGACGGGCCGGCCGGCACCGGCTCCATTCTCGTGACCGGCGAGGGCACCACCTGGCACAACTGGCTCAACATCTTCGTCGGCGGCAACGGCAATGGTGTCGCCACCACCGGCCACGCCACAGTGGCCGATGGAGCTGTGGCCACGTCCTATACGGCCGCAGCGGGCACCGATGTCGGCTCGACCGGCACGCTGCTGATCACCGGCAAGGGCACCCTGTTTCAGGTGCTTTCCCGTGATGGCTACGCCGGCAACTTCCGCGCCGGTAGTTCGGGCAACGGCACGGTTACCGTGCAGGACGGCGCGACGCTCTCCGCCGTCAACGTGATCATCGCCGATTATGCCACCTCGACGGGCGTGCTCAACATCGGTGCCGCCGAAGGCGATGCGCCGGTGGCCCCCGGCACCGTGCTCGGAACCAACGGTGTGCGCTTCGGCGATGGCGATGCCACGTTGGTGTTTAACCACACCAGCAGTGGGCTGACCTTCAACAACCTGCTGTCGGGAACGGGAGGCGCGATCCGTCATCTGGCCGGCGTTACCGATTTTACCGTGGATTCGCCCGGTTTCACCGGCACGCTCGATCTGATCGGCGGCACCGTGAAGCTCAATGCTGACATTGCCGGCCTTGACGTGAATGTGGGGGCCGGCGGCACGCTCGGTGGCAATGGCACGCTGAAGTCGCTCACCGTCGCGCAGGGGGGAACGGTTTCGCCGGGCAATTCCATCGGCACCCTGGTCGTCAATGGTGACGTGAACCTGGTGCCTGGCGCGGTCTATGTCGTCGAGCTGGGCAGTGCCGGCAATAGCGACCTCATCACCGCCACCGGCCAGGCCTTCCTCAATGGAGCGACCGTGCACCTCGTGCCCGTCGACCCCGAGGCGAGCTACAAGCTGCCGCAGGTCTATACCATCGTCGCGGCCACTGGCGGGGTCGATGGCAATTTCGGCAAGGTGACGACGGAATCGCTGTTCCTTTCGGTCGATGTGGACGACCTCTCCAGCGCGATCAACGTGGTGATTGCGGTGTCCGACAACGCTTTCGCCAGCGTCGCTGCCAGCGCAAACCAACGCGCGACCGCTGCCGCGCTGAGCCGGCTGCCGCAGTCCGGGGCGCCTCTCGGGCTCTACAATTCCGTGCTTTTCCTCACGTCTGCGAGCGAGGCGCGTTGGGCCTATGACCAGCTCTCCGGCGAGGTGCACGCCTCGACCCAGAGCCTGTTCATCGAGCAGTCGTCGCTGATCCGTGGTGCGCTGAATGATCGCCTGCGCGCGGCTCAGGGCCGGGTGGGTGCCTCCTCCGGCCCGGTTGTCGGATGGGCGGAGACGCCCTCCCTTGCCTATGCCGCGCCCGGGGCGGTGCAGAGCGCCGACGCCTCCATGGCGCTGAAGGCGGTCGCGCTGCCCGCGACCACCGAGCGTTTCGCCTTCTGGAGCACGGCCTTCGGCAATTGGGGCGAGATGGACGGCAACGCAAACGCCGCCAGCCTGTCCAACTCCACCGGCGGCTTCCTGATCGGCGTCGATGGCGTGGTCGGCGAGGGCTGGCGGCTGGGTCTGGCCGGCGGCTACAGCTATACGGACTTCTCGATCTCCGGACGCAACGCGTCGGGCAATAGCGACAACTGGCATATCGCCCTTTATGGCGGCAATGTCTGGGGCCCGCTCGCCTTGCGCACCGGCCTTGCCTATACGTGGCAGGATGTTTCGACCCACCGCTCGGTGGCCTTTACTGGCTATGCCGACAGCCTCTCGGCCGACTACGATGCCGGAACGGTGCTGGCTTTTGGCGAACTCGGCTATCGGTTTGACGCCATGGGCGTCGCCTTCGAGCCCTTCGCCAATCTCGCTTATGTGAGCCTGAGCCAGGACGGCTACACCGAGCGCGGCGGCGCGGCGGCATTGACCGGCGGTTCCGAGACCATGGACACGAGCTTCAGCACGCTGGGTCTTCGCCTGTCCAAGGAAGTCGCCTTCGGCGCCAGCACGGCCACGCTGCGCGGGGCGCTCGGGTGGCGGCATGCCTTTGGCGACATTTCGCCCACGGTGTCGCAGGCCTTCGTCGGTTGGGACGCGTTCACGGTCACCGGCGTGCCGATTGCCGAGGATGCGGCGGTGCTGGAAGCCGGCATCGACATGCTCGTTACCCCGTCCGCGACGCTTGGCATCGCCTATACCGGCCAGTATGGCGACGGTGTCACCGAGAACGGCTTCAATGCGAGATTGAGCGTGAAGTTCTGAGGCCGTGCCGAGCATTCACTGCCTAGGCGGGTGCAGCCAAGCCCGCCTGAGGTTCTGAGAGGGCTACGCACGCGTGAGGGGCCGAGCCTCCCGGAACCCGTTTCATGCGTGCGCGTAATTGCGCACGCGCGAGAGCACGGGAACGCCGAGGGCAACGTCAAAGGTACCTGAGATGGCAACCCGGATCTCCCACGCGAAATCCACCTTGATCGGGGCACCCTGCAATTCGAGGAAGGTGCTCACGACATTGGCCGAGGTCCGCACCTCTCGCACAATCGGCAGGGAGCGCGTCAGCAAGGCGCTGAGATGCGTAGCCTGAACAGTGTTGCGCAGCAGGCGGTAGCCTTCGGCCGAGGCGCACATGAAATTGACGTTGTTCAGTTGCCGGTATTCGTCCAAAGCGAGGACGAGGGCCGCGCCGCCGCCGAGATAACATCCGGCCTTCTCAAGCAGAGTCCCGTCAAAGGCGCCGAGCAGCTCCGCGATCCGCTGGCGATCCCCGGTCTCAGCCATGCAGCACGCCGTTCCCGGCTGTGAGGATCAGGCGCTCCAGGAGCTCGCGCTCATGGGGCGGCATGTTCCCCTGATCGACATGCCGTCCATTTCGCTCATCGAGCGAGAGGGCGCCTTTCGCGGTGAGCCGCATGTCGGAATCCATGTTCCAGGCAATGAGGCGTAGCTGCGGGAAATCGCCGATGCGGATCGTCGCTTCCTCCTCACCGAGCCCGGCACCGCGGCAGTCGTCCGCCGCGGGAGGCTCTGGCTTCGGTGGAATCGTCCCCTAGCGCTTGGGCACGGTCCCGCCCCCTCTCACCTTTCCCCCGCCTCAGAACTTCAGCGAGAACTGGGCGGTGAAGGTGTTCTGCGAGGCGTCGCCGGCGAGTTGGCCGGCATAGGTGGCGCCGATCTGCGCATTGGGCGAGAGCGCGTAGCTCAGACCCGCCTCCACGAGCAGCGCATCCTCCGCCACCGGCACGCCCGACACGCTGAACGGCGTCAGCCCACCGGCGAACTGCATGGTCGAGCTCGGCGTCACATCGCCAAAGGCATGCTGCCAGCCCAGCGTCGCATAGGGGGTCAGCGTGCGCCCGCCCACCTCCACCGTGGTGGCCAGCCGCACGCCGAGCGTGGAGTAGAACGTGCTCATGTCGTCGGTGGAGACGGACAGCGCCGCCGCCCCGCCCTCTTCGCCGAGCGAGGCGCCCGACACATTGACATAGGCGAGGCCGAGGAACGGCTCGAAGGCGATGGCGCCCACGTCCACATCATAGCCGATCTCGCCGAAGACCTGCGCCGTGCCGGTCGTGTCGCTGCCCTTGAGCGACTCGGCAAAGCCCGGGAACACCACGCTGCGCGACACAGAAAGATCGTGCCAAGTGTAGGCGGCGCCGCCGCGCAGCGCCACGGCGCCATACTGCGCCCCGGCATAGAGGCCGAGATCGTAATTATTCGCCGAGCCCGACGACGAACGCCCGTCGACATCGAAGGTCGAGCGGCTATAGCCGCCGAACAGGCCGGCGCGGGCATTCTCCGCCACCGACACATCCGCGCCCATGAGGAAGCCGCCGATAGTGTTGGAGATGCTGGCGGCGTTGCCATTGGACCAGCTGTTGCCCCAGCCGCCATAGCCCTGCGCCCACAGGGTCGGCGTGTAGCCCTCGGCCAGTTGCGCCTTTACCGGGCCGGGGCCATAGGCGAGCGGGGAGACGCCCGGCGCGGTCAGCGCCTGGCGCAGCCGCCCGCTCACCGCGTCGCGGACATAGATCGACTGCTGCTGCAGCACGCTGCTCACCGACGCATAGGCCTCGCCCGAGAGCGCGTCGAAGGCGGCGGGCGCGGCGTTCTCCGGCAGCATCAGCAGCGCGTCATAGATCGCATTGCCGCTCCCCAGCGTCTGCGCCGCCGTGGCGGT
The DNA here is from genome assembly GCF_965249975.1 of Ancylobacter sp. Lineage (GTDB taxonomy): Bacteria > Pseudomonadota > Alphaproteobacteria > Rhizobiales > Xanthobacteraceae > Ancylobacter. The sequence goes on from NZ_CBDFNE010000015.1 coordinate 325,190, forward strand.
GCTGAACTGGTTCGGCGTGCGCGCATAGTCGGCGAAGGACACGCCGTTATAGTGGAGCAGCAGGTAGATGTTGTTGGTGTCGGACTCGAGCGCGGCGTCGAGGAAGGCGTAGTTCTCGGTCACGCTGCCGAAAGTGCCGGTGACGCCGCCCGTCGCGGTGATGATGGCGTAACGGCTGTCCACCTCATATTTGCCGGGCACGGCGACCAGTTCCACCTTGGCGCCCGGATCGATGTCCACAATCCCGCTCGCAACGACGAGATCATGCTCCCCGGACGGGGTCACATCCACGCGATAGATGGAATCGGCGTTAAAGCTGAGGCTGGAAACATTGATCTGGCCCGGGGAATTGCCGGGCGCCAGCGTTCCGCCGGAGTTGATGGCGACGATGTTGACCGTGCCGTTACCGCTGAGGACCGAGCCATCTCCTACCGACAATGTGTTGGCGCCGGCGAACTGGTCGCCGGCCAGGTGCAGCGTCGCCCCGTCCTGCACCGACACATAGCTGTCGATACCGGTGGCACCGGTATAAGTGAACGTACCGCCGCCGCTAAAGACCACCGCCGTCCCCGCCGCAGCGGTGATATTATTGGCGATCGTGGTGCTGTTTGACCGGTTGAAGACCAGCATGCTCAACCCGTCGACCGTGATATCGCCCGCCACCGACCCAGTGGTGCCGCCGGCGCCGATATAGAGATAGGCGCCGTTGACCGCGGTCGTCCCGGTATAGGTGTTGTCACCACTCAACGTGAACTCGCCGCCGCCAATCACCGTCACGCTGCCCGTGCCCTCGATGACACCGGCAAAGGTGGTGGCCCCCTTCACGTCCGCCGAGATGTTCTTCCCGCCGAGGACGACCCGGCTGTCCGCCTCGGTGCTGGCGAGGTTCCTGATCCGTGCGCCATTTTTGGTGCCAGAAATGTCCAGCGTCGCCTTCCCCAGCGTGACGCTGCGGGCGTCGTCGAGACTGCCCGGTCCGCTCAGCGCCAGTGTGCCGGCGCTGATGGTGACGGCGCCGTCGTACTTCGTGTTGCTTTTGGTAAGGACCAGCGTGCCGGCCCCACTCTTGGTCAAGGTGCCGCTGCCGTAGAGCCCGCTTTCGATGGTCAGCGTCTTGTCGGCAGCGACGGAGAAGGTGCCGCCCAATTCGCCGGCATCATTGCCAAGGGTGAAGGCGCGCGAGGTGGTGAGGGTTTCGGTCACAGCCAGCGTGCCGCCCTCCATCGCGACCGCCGCCGAGACATCGCCGAGGCTTTTGTCATCGCTGATCGAGAGCGTGCCTTCCCGGAGCGTCCAGGGAACCGTGCTGGCGGAGAGGTCACCGGTCAGAGTCCAGGTGGAGGTGCCGCTCTTCACCAGCAGGCCGAAACCGCCGGAGAAGCCCCCCAGGGTCGCAGCGCCGATGGTGACATTGTTGGTGCCGCCGAGAATGAGCGTGTCGGCATTGCCGTAATGGGTGACGCCGCCGAGGAGATCGGCGAGGTCACCCTCCCCATCGCCGCGCAGTTCGAGCGAATTGGTGCCAGTGCCAAACGCGATGGCGGCGGCGCGGGTCGTTCCGTCCCCGCCGAGGCCGCCCTGCACGGTGACGGTGCCGTCGAGGATGATCTTGGAATTGGTGGCCGCGATGCCGACACCGCCGGAACCATCGACAAAGGTCGGGTCCGCCACCCCCCCGGCGCCGCCGGACACGGTGGCGCCGTTGGCGACGGTGATTGTGGAATTGTAGGCGAAGATGGCGGTACCGCCATCGCCAGCCGTGCCGTTGAAGCCCTGAGTGAGGGTACCACCAGCGCCGCCCGTCACATTCGCGTTGATGTTGAGAATGGATGTGCCGGATTCGGCGAGATCAGCCCCGTTGCCGGCGAAGGCACCGATACCCCCCAATCCAGCTTTGAACGCGATTGGGTTATCGGCCGCGCCGCCCGCGCCGCCGGATACGGCCGCGTTCACATTGATGGTGGACGTGCCGAAGCCTGCGACGGTTTGGATATAGAGCCCCGTTCCGCCCTGGCCCCCCTGGTAACCGCCCGAGATAACGTCACCACCGGCTCCGCCGGTCGCCGTGCCCTGCACGGTCAGAACCGCCGGACTGGACGACTGATTGGCAAAGAGCAGGCCCGCGCCGCCCGCCTCTCCTGCCGCGGTGTCATACGCGTCCGTACCAGCGCCGGCACCACCACCGGCACCGCCGATGGCTGAGGCCGAAGTGGCGAACGTCACACTGGCTTGCCCGTCGACGACCTGAAGAGCAAAGCCGGCGCCGCCGCTGCCGCCGAAGCCGCCATTGGTACCCGACCCGCCGGCGCCGCCCGCGCCACCGAGAAAGTCCGCCGCGATCGAGGTGGCTCCGCCGCCAACCGAGACCACCGCGCCAAAGCCGCCACCGCCACCACCGCCGCCGCCACCGCCACCACCGCCGCCGCCACCGCCGCCATCGCCGCCCGTCCCGCCCGCGCCGCCCGTGAAGCTGGCAGAAGCGTTATCGAGGCTGCTGGCATCTCCGACATAGCCGTGCGCGGCGCCACCGCCGCCGCCACCGGCCGCGGCGCCAGCCCCTCCGGCGCCGCCATTGGCGCCGAGTCCGGTTCCGCCGATACCGCCAAATCCGCCGCCTTCATCGCCGCCGCCGGTACCGCCCACGCCGCCGCTGGAACCGGCGCCGCCGCCACCGCCGCCCTCCGTCCCGGTGAGTGTTCCATCTGAACCGGCGCCGCCCGCCGTCGTATACCCAGCCTTGCCACCGGCGGTGCCCTGGCCCCCATTGCCGCCATTGCCACCAATGCTGAATTCCAGCGCGCCGGCCGACGCGGTGAGCATCAGCAGCGCCGCGGAGGCGAGCAGCGAAGCACGCAGGCAGGCGCTCGCGCGGGTGGACGAACGGACGGGCGTGGTAGCGGAAACAAACGGACGCATCGGCCCCCCAGCCTAGATGTACCGACGCACTAACGGTATTTTCGTAGGATTCCACGTAGCGGTGCGCCCGGCAACGTGCCACCGCCGATGGAAGATCGTTGCCGATTGTAAACAGGCATACCGTCGCATTTCTGCAACATCGCCGCAGCAGGCGGCCGGCTTAGAGCGCTGCGTCTGCGGGCTGGGCCAACAGCGGAGCGGCGCTTCACCCCGTCCTCCCGCGCGGCAGGTGCCAGCCTTGCCCGCCAGACGCTGATTCGGCTCCGGTGCGGTGCCCACATCTGGGGCCTCTCGCTGATCTGGACCCCACCGCCCGGCGGAAAGCCAGCGATGCCCGACGCACGCACTCTGTCCCCCTGCGCGGGGTAAGTGAGGGAATGTTGACATGGGGCCTGCATCGCTGGGCCATCAGTCATTGAAGGTGACTGTTGATCCCGGTCGATGCCGGCCCTCGCCGCGGCAGCCTCCACCTCCGGGCGAAGACGCTTGAAGCCGAGGACCCGGCACAGGGGGAGAAAGGCCCGCTCGAACGAGCCAAGGATCAGGGCCACGAAGTCGAGCGCGCCACGCCCGGCCTTGATCGCCGTCTCCTTGCCGCTCCTGAACGGCCATTTGCCCGCGTCGCCGAGTTTGACAGCCATGCCCGCCGCGCCGCGCCAGACACCTCCCGGACGGCTGGCTCCGCGTGGCTGAGAAAGGCGAGTGTCCTCCGCGAGCGGCAACGGCGATGCTGCAGTGAACCCCGGCCACCCGAATGGCCAGGTGCCGCACGCACGCGATTTAGTGTAGCCGATCTGGCACTTGGCGCGCGCCCCTACGCAGGGCTCGCCTCACAAACGCTGAAAACTCATTTCTTGAAATCCACCTTCTCCGATACATATTTCGCCACCTCAACTCGACCCTGTATACCTCTCGCTTCTTTTATTTTAACTGATATATCAGGCCAATATTGTAGGGCGTATCGATATCTTATTACCGCGACCATCCCAAGCGTTATTACTATCGCTATAATTGAAGAGATCAAAATAACAAAAACAGAATAATCCTTATTTCGCGTCTGCGCATTCGATGCTATTAATGCAAATAATGCTATGAATATAACAATTTTGTACGACCTTTTTATTTCGATTATACAAAGATACGACAAAACAAATAATATATTCATATCACAAAAACCCATTAAGCGATGATCGCGCCCTGCCTTTCGCCTGCACCGGCCGCCTGAATTGTCCAGCGCACCCTCTCTGTACGCCCTTCGCGGCTAACGCCGATGGCCACACCTGCAAATACAAAACTATCAACGTGGGACGACATCATCACGCATCAACGTAATCATCTCAACGAGGTCATATTGATCGTACGATACATGAAAAGAATACTTCGCACCGTCAAACCGATCCCATGATTTCCCCGATTTGGTAGGGACTCCTAGACGATGACGCACGTCATGAGAACTACAACCAATACGAACGTCTAATCTATCAGATAGATCGCTCTCTCTGGATACAAATATCGTTGTAATTCGTTTGTCTTCATCGCAGTGAAATTCAAACCCATATTCCTCACAAGCGTACATACAATAGTATTCAGGTAAGTCGTTTACTTCACTAAGCGCGAACTTATAGTTTCTAAACGGCTCATCATTGAGCAACGCTTCAACGTTAACTCCAATGTAATCCTGCATCATCTTGCTTTTGCTATTCATGCTTAAATCGCTTTGTCAGAATCGCGTTCAGCCACCGCCTTCTCGAATGCATCATGGTCGCGTTTGGCAGCTTTATCGAGGTCCAACGCATCTTCGCGTTGACAATCTTTTATGTTGCGTCCCCCAAAGGCGGGACTTGTACGTTCGTGCACCCATCTCGGAGAGGCGACGCTGGATTTGCCTTCGCCCGTGGGCAGCGCAACAGGGCCGGGCGGCGCGCCGATAATCTGCCCGTTTGCCGCCGGCATCAGCGAAATACCGTCCTCGTGGCGCTTGATCCCTTGGGATGGGCTTGCCTAACTAGCCGGGCAAGCTCATGCGGGGCTTTGGGGGATGTCATGTCGGCGAATTGGATGGGCGGCTATGTCAGCGATGTCGCCTACACATTGGGCTATTACCGCGAACTTTCTCCGGCCTTTCTCACCTATGTCTGCGAATCCAACGGCGTGAAGGGCCCGCCGGCGGGGCGGCGGCTGCGCTATTGTGAACTGGGCTGCGGGCGCGGCTATGGGACCGCCCTGCTTGCCGCCGCCAATCCCGACATGGATTTCGTCGGCATCGATTTCAACCCGACCCATATCGCCGAGGCGCGTGCCTTCGCCGACAAGGTCGGCCTTCCCAATCTCACCTTCCTGGAAGCGAGCTTCGGCGATGCGGGGGCGTCCAGCGACCCGGTGCTGGACGATCTCGACTTCGTCACCCTTCACGGTGTTTTCACCTGGGTCAGCCCGGAGGCGCAGCGGGACATCGTCGCCTTTCTGCGCACGCGGCTGCGGCCCGGCGGCATCGCTTATGTGAGCTACAACACCTATCCCGGCTGGGCCGCCATCACGCCGCTGCAGCATATGATCCGCGAGGTGGCCGCCCGTTCGACCGGCGACAGCCTCGCCCGCATCAAGCGTGCGCGCGAGGTCATGAGCCAGCTGGCGCGGCCGGGCTGCGCCTATACCGCGCAGAACCCGGCGGTGCGGACCCGGATCCAGAACCTCGCGCAGCAGGACGCGAACTACCTGGTTCACGAGTTCCTGCATGATACATGGTCGCCGATCTATGTGACGCAGGCCTTCGAGCAGTTCCGCGAGGCAAAGCTCACCTTTATCGGCTCGGCCTCAATCGCGGAGAATCGGCTCTCCTTCGCCGTGCCGAAGGACATGCATGAGCTGGTGACCTCGGCGACCGACCTCGCCATGCGCGAGCAGGTGAAGGACTTCGCGGTCAACAAGCAGTTCCGTCGCGACGTCTATGTGAAAGGGCCGATCGCGCTGACCACGGCCGAGCAGCGGCAGGCCTTCGAGCGCGCCCGCTTCGCCCTCACCTCGATCGGCGCCGGGGCGAAGGAGAGCTGGAAGGTTCCCTCCGGCGACGCACGGCCCAAGGCGGGGTTGGTGGCCGCCCTCGCGGCGCGCCTTGGCGAGGGTTCCGCAACGGGAGCGGAGCTTCTCGAGCGGACACGTCCCGAGGGCTTCAGCGACAAGGATGTGGAGGTGGTGCTCGAACTCCTCGTGCACAACGGCGCTGTGCTTCCCTGCCGGCCCGACGGCGGCGAAGGCGACCAGAGCGCGGCGCGCCGGTTCAATGCGGCGATCTGCGCGATGGCCTCCGTCGCCGACACCCACCGCTTCCTCGCGGCGCCGGTGGCGGGCTCGGCGATCTCCGCCAGCCAGTTCGACCGTCTCGCGCTCCCCGCGCTTCTCAGCGCGCCGGACGCCTCCGCGACGGAAGTCGCGGGGCGGGTGATCAGGGAGATCGAGGCGTCGGGACAGAAGATGCGGCGGGGCGACCGGGCGCTCGGCGCGGCGGACGCCGCCGAACTGGCCGAGCCGATCGAAAAGCTGCGCAAAGGCCTGTTGCCGCTCTGGCGCCATCTCGGCATCGCGGTCTGATCCGCGCGCGGCGGCACGTGCGGCCAGGCGGCCGCGCGCGCCCGCCCGTCAGCGCGCCTGGCACAAGGCCGGGCCGTTCTCGCCGGCGGTGACGACGCCCATCGCGATGCCGTAGATCGCCTCCAGCGGGCCGAGCAGGGTGCGGCCGCCGGCACCGAAGCGGACCGCCTCGCGCGCGAACAGCGGCGCCTCATCCGCCATGCTGCACGCCGAAGGCAACGCGCAGCGCGTGGTTGACCGAGGCCGGCAGCACCGACATATGCGTCTCACCCAGCAGGAACTGATAGGACGTCGCCAGGCCCGGCACGGACGCCAGGCGCTCGGCCATCTCCCGCGTATTGTCGACGATCCGGCTCTCCAGGAAGCTGGCAAGGCGCTTTTCCGCGTCTTCGGCCCCGATCTGGAACGGGGCGAGCTGCTGCTCATATTCGCCAACCAGCAGCAACAGACGAACGTCGCCCCGCTTTGCCCCGCCCTGCCCCGCCGCGACGAAAGCCTGCGCCCGGTCGACGATGCCCGCGCCCTCCCACCAGATCGCCGGGCTGGCGGAAATCCAACCGGCGAAGGCGTCGGGCTTCTGGAACAAGGCGTGCAGCACGAACAGGCCGCCGAATGAATGGCCGAAGATCGCCTGACGGCCAGCATCCACGGGCACCCGGCGGGCGACCTCGGGTTTCAGTTCATTCTCGATGAAGGCGAAGAACGCGTCCGCGCCGCCGGTGCGGACCGGCGGGCCGCCCTCGACGAAGGGCGGGTAGGTCTGGCCCGGCGGTGGGCCGAGATCCCAGGAGCGGCGCAAGCTGTCATAGGCCTCCTCGGTGGGATAGCCGACCGCGACGATCACCCCGAAGGTGATGCCCGTGCCGAGCGTATAGGGCGCCTGCGCCCGCATGGCCTCCACCGCCGTGGCGATGACGGCGTTGCCGTCCAGCAGGTACAGCACCGGCCAGCCGCCAGCGGGCGATTCGCCCGGCGGGGTGTAGAGAAAGATGCGGTGCGGCTCGCCGCCTTCGCGCGAGGCGAGGTCGAACTGCACAGTGCCGGGGATGCGGGCGGGGATCGTCATGCGCTGTGTCTCCGTGCCAGCAGCCACATCAGGGCCGGGCAACCGATGAAGGTGGCGGTCAGGCCCGCCGGGATCTGCCAGGGAAAGGCGAGCGTTCGGCCGAGCCAGTCCGCCGCCACCATGAGGATGGCCCCGAGCAGCGCCGCGGCGACGAGCTGTGGCAGGGCCCGCTGCAGCCCGAGAAAGCGGGCGAGATGCGGCGCCATCAGCCCGACAAAGGTGAGCGGGCCGATCACCAGCGTCGCCACCGCCGTCATCGCCGCGGTCAGCACCAGCAGCACGACCTGGCTCCGGCGGGGCGACAGGCCGAGCGCGGTGGATGTCGGCGCGCCGAGCGGCACGATGTCGAGCCAGCGCGCGACCAGCGGCAGGGCGGCGAGGCTGGCCATGGCCGCCGCCGCCGCGACGGCCGCATCGGTCGCGGTCGCGCCATAGGTCGATCCGGTCATCCAGTTGAGCAGCAGCATGGCGCGCGGATCGCCGCCCGCCATCAACCCCGTGACCAGCGCGTCGAACATCGCCCCGAGCGCGACGCCGGCGAGCAGCATGCGCTCCGGCACGGCGACGCGGCTGCGGCCCAGCGCGAGAATGGCGAGCAGGGCCAGCAGGGCGCCCAGAGTCGCGGCGCCGAGCTGCGTCCCGCGTGCGCTCGACTCCAGAACGAACAGAGCGAGGATGAGGCCGAAGGCGGCGCCGGCGCTCACCCCCAGCACTTCCGGACTTGCCATCGGGTTGCCGGTCAGGCGCTGCAGCATACCCCCGGCGCAGGCCAGCATCACCCCGGCGGCGAGGGCGGCAATGGCCCGCGGCCAGCGCCAAGGCACGAGATCGGGCGCGACGCTCCAGCCCTCCGGCCCATAGCCGATGCCGAGCGACAGCAGGAGAAGCACCACGAGCACCAGCCCGAGCCCGCCGAGAATGACAAGCGGCCGGGCGGCGCGGCGGACGGCCTCTTCCGGCCCGGCGGGCCGCTGCAGCGAGAGGCGCAGACGCGTGACCAGCCATAGCAGCAGCGGCGCGCCGAACAGGGCGGTGGCGGCGCCGGTCGGCACCATTTCGGCGGCATCGCCGGCGAGCCGCTGCACGCCCTGGTCGGTCAGCCACAGCAGCGCCGCGCCGAGCAGGGTCGCGCCGAGCAGGCGGGGCCCGACCCGCCGGGCGCCGGCGGCGTTCACTAGTGCCGGTGCCGCCAGCCCGATGAAGCCGATGACGCCGACCGTGCCGACGACGAAGCCGGTGAGGGCGACGGCGAGGGCGAGAGTGGAGAGCCGGATCAGCGGCACGGACAGGCCCAGGCCCTTCGCCTGGTCGTCCTCGAGGGTCAACAAGGTGAGCGGGCGCACCAGAAGCGCGGCGGCCACGCCGGCAAGCGCCAGCCGTGGCGCCAGGAAGCGGGGAATCTCCCAGTCTTGCTGGCTCAGCGAGCCACCGCCCCAGATGAACAGGCCGGCGAGGTAATGGCTGTTGAACAGCGCGAGCATCGCCGCCAGCGCGCCGCAGTACAGACTCACCACCATGCCGGCCAGCACGACGGTGAGCGGGGAAAGCCGCCGCGACCAGGAGAGGCCGAGCACGACCAGCGCGGCGGCGAGCCCGCCGGCCATCGCCGTCCATTCCCGCCCCACCGCCAGCAGCCCCGGCGCCCACAGCATCGCCATCGCCAGGGCGAGATTGGCACCCGCCGAAACACCGAGCGTGGTCGGCGACGCCAGCGGGTTGCGCAGCGCCATTTGCAGCAGCGCCCCGGCAAGGCCGAGCGCGCCGCCGCACAGCAGCGAGGTGACGAGGCGCGGCGCGTAGCTATAGCGCACCAGCATCTGGCGGATATCGGCAATGTCGGGGGCCGCCAACGCCTCCAGCCAGAGCGAGGTGGGAAGCCGCAGCGCCAGGGTTGACAGGCTGAGCCCAAGCGCGGCGAGCGCCAGAAGGCCGATCAGGCTTCCGGGACCGAAAGAAAGCCGGCTCGTCATCCGCGCGGCGCTCCGGAGAGGGTCGCTTGCAGCAGCCGCGCGAAGCGCATGGCAGAGGGCAGCATGCCGAACATCAGCACCGGCGGCATCGCCTGCACCAGCTCCGCCCGCACGAAGCCAAGCGCGTTCCACAGAGGTGAGCGGGCCAGCGCCGCCGTCACGTCGGCGGCGATCGGCTCGACATAGATCAGCCGCGCCGCGGGCGCCCTGGCCAATTGCTCGATCCCCACCGTGGCGAAGCCCCAGTAATTGGTGGGTCCCTGCCAGGCATTGGTGAGGCCGCACAACGTCAGCACGTCGTCGAACAGGCTCTTGGTGCCATAGACGCGGACATGGCGGGTATCCATGAAGCTGACCAGAAACACCGGCGTGGCGACCACCGGCACGAGGGCGGCACGGGTCTCGTCCATGCGCGCCGCGCTGGCGGCGATCAGCGCCTCGCCCTCGCGTGACCGGCCGATCAGCCCGGCGAGCCGACGTGTGGCATCGAGGCTGCGGGAATAGGGCGTGCCGGGGTCAGGGGTGTTGATGGCGAAGCTCTCGGTGCGGGCGAGACGGTGCAGCACCGGGAGAAGGCCGGCGAGATAGGGGGTGGTGAGGATGAGATCGGGTTTCAGCGCCTGCAGCAGTTCGATATTGGCTTCCTGCGCCGCCCCCAGATTGACCACCCCCGGCGGCATGGCCGGCTCCACCACCCAGGTCGCCCATTGATCCGCCTCGGCGATGGCGACCGGCGTCACGCCCAGCGCCAGCAAGGTTTCGGCGAGGCCGTAATCGAGCGAGACGATCCGCGCCGGCGCCGCGTCCGCCCACAGACGGGACGGCGCCGCGACAAGGCCGAGCGCCGCCCCCGCGAGCAGGCCGCGCCGGGTGACAGGGTGGAGGGCGGGCACGACGGGCACCTACCAGCGGTACTTCAGCCCGGCTATGACGGTGCGCGGCATGCCCTCATAGCAATAGCCGACATCGCAGGTGACGTATTCTTCGTTGAGCAGGTTCTGGGCATTGAGCTGCGCGCTCCAGCCCTTGAGCCGGACATCGAGGTACGAGAAGTCATAGCTCAGCTTGGCGTCGACCAGCGTGTAGGCGCTGTTCTGGAACGTGTTGAGCGAGTCGCCCCAGGTGGCGCCGGTGTAGCGCACGCCCGCGCCGATCCCCAGCCCGGCCAGCTTGCTGCCCTCCTGGAACTGGTAATCCACCCAGAGGGAGAAGGCGTTCTGCGGCTGTCCCGACGGCGTGAGCCCGATCGTCTCGGGATCGCCCTCCACATTGGTGAGGTCGAGATAGGTGTAGGCGCCACGCAACTTCAGGCCCTTGCCGAGATTGGCCACCGCTTCCAGTTCGAAGCCGCGTGCCCGCACCTCGGCGGTCTGGACCTGGAACAGCGGATTGGTGGGGTCGGTGGTGAGGCCGTTCTCCTGGTTGATCTGGAACACGGCGGCGGTGACGTAGCCGTCGAAGCCGACCGGGGCATACTTCACACCGGCTTCGATCTGGCGGGCCGTCGTCGGGTCGAACACATTGCCGTTGATGTCGACGCCAAGATTGGGCGCGAAGGAGGTGGCGTAGCTCACATAGGGAGCGATGCCGTTGTCGAACAGATAGGTCAGGCCGACACGGCCGGTGAAGGCGTTGTCGTCAATATTCTCGGTGGTGTTGGCGAGGAGATCCTCATCCCTGGTCTCGACCCAGTCATAGCGGCCGGTGAGCGTGAGTATCCAGCGGTCGAACGTCGCCTGTTCCTGCACATAGAGGCCGGTCTGGCTCTGCTTCTGATCGTAGCGCGCGTAGTTGAGCGGAGGATCGAAGGTCGGGCCGAGCGGCTGGCCGTTAAACAGGGAAATGTCCGAGGCGGTGCCATAGCCGATGCCGCCATCGAGAGCGAGATAGGAATAGTCTAGTCCGAACAGCAGCTTGTGGACGACCGGCCCGGTGGAAAAATCGGCCTGGAGCTGGTTGTCGACGACAAAGGAGTCCAGCGTGTCGTGGACATAGCCGGTGTAGCGGCTGGCGGTGCCCGCCTCGTAGTCATAGGCGGAGATGCCGTTGTAGCGCACATGGGTGTCGGCATCGCCGTAGCGCAGGTTCTGACGGACGGTGAATACCTCATTGAACTCGTGCTCGGCGAGGTAGCCGATCCGCCACTGGTTCTGCTTGAGGCTGTTATAGTCGCCGATGCTCTGGCTGAAGGGCGCGTTGACGCTGCCGTTCCAGCCGAAATAGGGCATGGCGGCGGGCGTCTCCGACTGCTGGTACTCGCCAAGGAAGGTGATCTTGGTCTGGTCGTTCGGCTTCCAGGTCACGGCCGGCGCGATATAGGCCATGTCGTTCACGCCGCCGCCGAGCGTGTTGGGCGAGCCGGCGTCGCGCAACACGCCGGTCAGGCGGTAAAGTAACGTGCCGTCCTTATCGACCGGCCCGCCGACATCGAACTGTCCCTGCCACAGATCGTAATTGCCGCCCTGCAGCTCCACCTCGCCGAAGGCTTCCTCCGTCGGGCGCTTCGAGGTGATGTCGACGAGACCGCCGGGCGAGCCGAGTCCATAGAGCGCGGAGCTGGGCCCACGCAGAATGGTGACGCTGTCGACCCCATAGGGCTCGACCTTGAAGATCGACATGTTGGCACCGGGAAGCCGGAGCCCGTCCCGATAGATGCCGTTATAGGTGACGTCGAAGCCGCGAATGGAAAAGGAATCGAAGCGCGGGTCGAAGCCGCTCTCCTGCGTGCGCACGCCCGGCGTGTAGGCCACCGCCTCGGTGAGGGTCTGCACGTTGCGGTCATTGAGCTCGTCGCGGGTGACGACGGAGATGGACTGGGGGGTCTCGATCAGCGGCGTGTCGGTCTTGGTGCCGACATCGCTGGTGGTGGCGACATAGCCGACCGTACCGCTGCCCTGCACGTCGATGGTGCCGAGTTCGATCGCCCCGTCCGGGCTGGTGCCGGCCGCGTTGGTCGCGCTGGGATCGACGATGGTGACCTGATTCGGCCCGGTGAAGCGGTAGGTGAGGCCGGTGCCGGCGAGCAGGCGGGCCAGCGCCTCCGCCGGCGTCAGCGTGCCCGACACCGCCGAGGAGCGGCGGCCCTGCAGCTTCGCCGTGTCATAGAAAACCTGGACCCCGGCGCGCTGGGCGAAGAGGAGCACCCCGCGATTGAGATCCTGCGCGGGAATGTCGAAGGCGATACGGCCGGCCACCGCGGAGGCGGGCTGCTGGGCAACAGCGAGACCGGGCAGCGCGACGGAAGCAAGAAGCCCGGCGACCAACCCTGCCGTCAACCCGCGATGCCGTGCGGGAGAGCCCGCCATAGACCGCTTCTCAGCCATTTCTGTTCGTCCCCTCGTGCCAGCGCCTGGTCGCTGGAGGGGAAGACAACCGGGAGGCCCGGACCCCGTAAAAAAAATCGCGCCCTCAGTACAGCACGGTCACCAGCGGCGGCAGGGAGGAGGCGCGCGCGCCGAGTTCCGCCGTGATGGTGCGGATGACATCGTCGAGATTTCCGCTCGCGAACACGCCGCTGACCTTGCGCTGGGCGAGCCGGGGATCGGCGATGACGATGCGCCCGCGCCGGTAGCGGTTGAGCCGGCGCACCACGTCCTCCAGCGGCACCGAATCGAACACGAGCAGGCCCCGCCGCCAGGCGGTCGCTTCCTCGACATTGGCGGCGGCGACCGGGCCGAGGCCATGCGTCCCGCTATAGGCCACCGCAGAGCCCGGCACGAGCACGACGCGCTCCGCACCATCCTGAGGAAGGTCGAGCGCGATTTCGATGCGGTGCTCGATCGCGGTGACGCGGGCGCCCGTCTCCCACTCTTCGATCTGAAACTGGGTGCCGAGCGCGGTGGTGGTGCCCTGCGCCGCCGCCACCACGAAGGGACGCCGCTCCCCGCCCGCGCGCGGCGCCGCCTGGAAGAAGGCTTCGCCGGAGAGCAGAACGACCCGGCGCTCCTCATCGGTGAAGTCGACCGCGATGGCACTGTCCGGCCCGAGATCGACCAGACTGCCATCGGCAAGCGTGATCTGACGCGTCTGCCCCGGCTCGGTGCGCCAGTCGGCCGCGAGCGCGATCCAGGGATCGCCGATCTGGAAGCGCAGGGCGAGCAGGCCGGCGGCGAGAAGCAGCACGGCGCCGGCCATGCCGGCCCGGCCGAGACTCCCCCGCCGCCGGGGACGCGGCACGGCACGCAGCGGACCGGGTTCGCGGCGCAGAACGGCAAGGCTGCGCCAGGCGCTGTGCGCCTCTTCGAACGCGGCGCGATGATCGGGGTCGGCGTCGAGCCAGGCGCGGAAGGCGGTGCGCTCGGCCTCGTCCAGCGGCCCGCCGTCGAGACGGGCGACCCAGAGCGCGGCGCGCCGGTCGGTGTCCGACGATTGATCCTCGTTCACGCCCTCATCCCCGAAAGCCGCGCCGCAATGTCCTCATGCGAAGAGGACAACCGGCGCGGCCGAAACCCGTAAAGAGCCGCTGATCTAGCGCGCGCGCAGGCGCTGCGTCACGTGCTGGATCGCCAGCGCCAGGTGCTTCTGCACCGTGCTTTCGGAAAGGGAAAGCGCGCGCGCCACCTCCGGCTGGGTCAGGCCGTCGACGCGATTCAGCACGAAGATCTGCTGGGTGCGCGGCGGCAATTCGCCGATGAAGCGTTGCAGGCGTTCAAGCTGCAACGTCGCGTCCGCGGCATCTTCCGGCGACGGCGCATCCGCCGCGACCGCGCCCAGCCATTCATGCGGCACGCTGTCGGTGCGGCGGCGGGATTCCTGTTTGCGGTGATTGAGCAGGAGGTTGCGGGCGATGGTGTAGAGATAGGCGCGCACATCCTGGATACGGGTTTCCGGCCGCTCGATCACCCGCAGAAAGGTGTCCTGCACGAGGTCGGAGGCCAGATGCGTATCACCAAGCCGGCCCCGGAGATAATTGCGTAACTCCGGCCCATGCGTGTGGAACGCGATTTTCAGATCGGCAGTCACCGTGTCCAAACCTCATGCACCGTGGCGGCGCGGCTGATGATCCGGGTTCACACTTACGTGAAAATAAATAGTCTATCAATATCAATAGTTTAGAGATCATCTAAGGTGGAGCGGCGTGTTCGCGGCGGTGAGGGCAGATCGAGTCCGACCCGGCGCTGGGGCACGCACTTAAACACATTGTCTCGTAGTATATATCTACGGAAACCGACTGACTGCTGTGAGATATTGACCTCCCTCCCCGGCGTCTCTAAGAACGCCTCGCGTGAGGTTGATGCTGGCACCTGCCCGACGACGGCTCGGTGCCGTCGGCGAAGACGGTCCGGCCACGCTCCCCGGGCGCGGCGAGCTCGCTTTGCCCGTCCCGTGGCGCGGACGTCCGCACCCGCGCGCTGACAAGCGGCGGCGATCAGGAGAGAGAGGCGGATTCGATGTCGTCGGAACGGATGACGCACCTCAGGCGTCTGGAAGCGGAATCCATCTTCATCATGCGGGAGGTGGCGGCCGAGTTCGCCAACCCCGTGATGCTCTATTCCATCGGCAAGGATTCGGCCGTGATGCTGCATCTCGCGGCCAAGGCGTTCTATCCCTCGCCCCCGCCCTTCCCGCTGATGCATATCGACACGACGTGGAAGTTCCGCGAGATGATCGCCTTCCGCGACGCCATGGCCAAGCGCCTCGGCTTCAAGCTGCTGGTCCATACCAACCAGGACGGGGTGGCGCGCGGCATCAACCCGTTCGACCACGGGTCCTCGTTCTATACCCATGTGATGAAGACCGAAGCGCTGAAGGAGGCGCTGACGTTGCACGGCTTCGACGCCGCTTTTGGCGGTGCGCGCCGTGACGAGGAGAAGAGCCGCGCCAAGGAGCGGGTGTTCTCCTTCCGCACCGCCAGCCATGGCTGGGACCCCAAGAGCCAGCGCCCGGAACTCTGGAACCTCTACAATGCCCGCGTGCGGCCGGGGGAATCGATCCGCGTCTTCCCGCTGTCCAACTGGACCGAACTCGACATCTGGCAATACATCCTCGCCGAGAACATCCCCATCGTTCCGCTCTATTTCGCCGCTGAACGGCCGGTGGTGGAACGCGGCGGCCAACTCATCATGGTCGATGACGAGCGCCTGCCGCTGGCGCCGGGCGAGGTGCCGCAAATGAAGCGGGTGCGCTTCCGCACGCTCGGCTGCTACCCGCTCACCGCAGCCATCGAAAGCGATGCCGACACGCTGGAGGCCATTGTCGGCGAGATGCTGCTCGCCCGAACCTCCGAGCGCGCCGGCCGGCTGATCGACCATGACGAGGCCGCCTCGATGGAGAAGAAGAAGCGCGAGGGCTATTTCTGATGAATGAGGCGATCACCTCCCTCGGCGCCGCCGACTATCTCGCCCGCCATGAAGACAAGGGCCTGCTGCGCTTTCTCACCTGCGGCAGCGTGGATGACGGCAAGTCCACCCTGATCGGCCGGCTGCTCTACGACACCAAGCTGCTGTTCGAGGACCAGCTGGAGACGCTCGCCTCGGATTCGCGCAAGCATGGCACCGCCGGCGAGGATCTCGATTTCGCGCTGCTGGTCGACGGGCTGGCGGCCGAGCGCGAACAGGGCATCACCATCGATGTCGCCTATCGCTTCTTCGCCACCGAGAAGCGCAAATTCATCGTCGCCGACACGCCGGGCCACGAGCAGTACACCCGCAACATGGCGACCGGCGCCTCCAATTCCGACGTGGCGGTGATCCTCGTCGATGCGCGCAAGGGCATCCTCACCCAGACACGGCGGCATTCCTTCATCGTCTCGCTGCTAGGGCTGAAGGATGTGGTGCTGGCGGTCAACAAGATCGACCTGATGGACTATTCCCAGGCGGTCTTCGACCAGATCGTCGCGGAATACCGCGCCTTCGCGGCACAGTTCGGCTTCCGCACGCTGGTGCCGATCCCGATCTCCGCCCGCCATGGCGACAATGTCATCGCCTGCAGCGCCAACACGTCCTGGTATGACGGCCCCTCGCTGCTCGACCATCTTGACACGCTGGAGGTGGAGGACGGCGCCCATACGCGCCCGTTCCGTCTGCCGGTGCAGTGGGTCAACCGGCCGAACCTGAACTTCCGCGGCTTCTCCGGCACAATCGCGTCAGGCACGGTGCGGGTGGGCGAGGCGGTAGCGGTCGCCGGCTCGGGTGCGACCTCGCGCGTCGCCGCCATCGTCACCGCCGACGGAGAACTGCCCGAAGCCGGCGCCGGCCAGGCGGTGACGCTGACTCTGGAAGACGAAATCGACGCCTCGCGCGGCGACGTGATCGCGGCGGCGACGGCGCGGCCGGAGGTCTCCGACCAGTTCGCCGCCCATCTGATCTGGATGCATGAGGACGCGCTGCTGCCCGGCCGCCCCTATGTCATGAAGATCGGCACGCGCAACGTCGTCATGTCGGTGACCGAGATCAAGCACCGCATCGACGTGAACAGCTTCCAGAAGCTGGCCGCCAAGACGCTGGTGCTGAACGATGTCGCGGTGGTCAACATCGCCACCCATGAGCCGATCGCGCTCGACCCCTTCGCCGAAATCCCCCAGACCGGCGCCTTCATCGTCATCGACCGCATGACCAACCAGACGGTCGGCGCCGGCATGGTCGATTTCAGCCTGCGGCGGGCGACCAATGTGCACTGGCAGGCGCTGGACGTGTCCAAGGCCAGCCGCTCCGGGCTGAAGCTGCAGAAGCCGGCGGTGCTGTGGTTCACCGGCCTCTCGGGCGCCGGCAAGTCGACCATCACCAATCTGGTCGAGAAGCGCCTCAACGCGCTCGGCAAGCACACCTATCTGCTCGATGGCGACAATGTCCGCCACGGGCTGAACAAGGATCTCGGCTTCACCGATGCCGACCGGGTGGAGAACATCCGCCGGGTCGCGGAAGTGTCGCGGCTGATGGTGGATGCCGGGCTGATCGTGCTCGTCTCCTTCATCTCGCCCTTCCGCGCCGAGCGGCAGATGGCGCGCGAGCTGCTGGACGCCGGCGAATTCGTCGAAATCTTCGTCGACACGCCGCTGGACGTGGCGGAAGCGCGCGATGTGAAGGGGCTGTACAAGCGGGCGCGGGCCGGACAGATCCGCAACTTCACCGGCATCGACAGCCCCTATGAGCCACCGCTCGCCGCCGAGATCACCATCGAGAGCGGGGCACTGGCCGCCGAGGCCGCCGCCGAGCGCATCTTCGCCTATCTGCTGGACCAGGGCTATCTCAGCTGAGCCGGCGCGACGCCGTCATCGCCCCGCTGGGGCGGGACGGCGGGGCCGGGAGTGATGATGCTGAAAGAACTGGTGCGGGCGGTCGGACTCGAACCGACACTCTGTCACCAGAAACGGATTTTGAGTCCGCCGCGTCTACCGATTCCGCCACGCCCGCGCGGAGCGCTGTCTATAACGAAACGACGCGCGCCGCCAAGAGAAAAGCCGGCTGCGGTCAACAGCCGGCTTTCATGGCCGCGCAGGATCGGCGCGTATCACTGGGCGGGGGCGCAGGTGCCGAAGGAGGTCAGCACCTTGCCGCCGGCGAGCGTGGTCAGGGTCGCCTCGGGCTTGGCGAGCGACAGCTGGATCGCCCAGGCGGCCATATTGTCATTGCCGTCGAGAATCAGCGTGTCGCCATCGCCGATGACACTCTGGATCGAGCTGATATGCGGCACCTTGTCGTCCGACACGCTGGCGATGATCTGCTCGCCGAAATGGATGAGGAAATGCGCCGGCAGATCGATCGTGCCCAGCTCCGGCGAGGGATTGCAGCCCGCTGCGGTGCAGACGAACACCTTCTCGAACGTGCAGGCGATCGGCGCCGGGAGCGTTTCCCCTGCCGGGGCCGGCGGCGGCACAGCGGCGGAGGGCCCGGTGGAGGCGCCGGAGGAATCCAGCGCCTGCGTCTCCTGCGCCTGCGCGGCGGCGAGACCAAGGAGCAGGCAGAGCGCGGTAGCGGCCGTCTTCAGCATGGGAGTGCCCTGATGCGTGACCGGAAGGAGCGGAGCGAAGCGTCTCAGTAGACCGGCGTGCGGCACGGCGGGTAGGGCGGCGCGCCGCAATAGCCCGGGCCATAGACCGGACGCGGCGGCGGGGGCGGATAATAGGCTGGCGGGGGCGGCGGCGGCGGGGCGTAATAATAGGTCTTGGGCTGGTTCACCGCCGCGGTGACGGCCGAGCCGACCAGCGCGCCGGCGACAAGCCCGCCGATCAGCGCGCCGGTCGAATTGCCGGCACGGGCCGGCGGGCTCACCGCCAGCAGCGGCAGGGCGACGGCAAGCGCCAGTGTCGCCCGGATCGTCCACCCCAGGAATTTGCACCCCAGGAATTTGCACCCCAGGAATTTGCACCCCAGGAATTTGGTGCCGAAGACGTTCATGTCCGACCTCGCGATTCGCTCGCTCGACTATCGCGCGCGGCCCGGCCGGCGGCAAGGCCGCACCGTTGCGCGACGATGAGGCCCATCCCGCCCCGCCGTGCCGGCCGCGACCGGCGAACCATTCTCCGCGTGCCGCGTTGTTGGGGGTCGGCAGCCCTAGGGCATGGAGAGTGGAGAAGGATATGGACAGACGAGGTTTTTTGCTCGGCCTGGCCGGCGTGCTTGGCGCGGGCAGCGCCGCCGGCGCGCTGTTGACATCGTCGGCCGAAGCGGCGTTGCTGAACCAGTTGCGGGACATCGCCCCCGATGCGGAAGAGAGCCTGGACGCGGTCGCGCACGCGCCGGACGGCACGCCGATCGAGTCGACCCAATGGGGCCCGCCCGGCCCGCCGCCTCCCGGCTGGCGCCGCCGCCGTCGCCGCCGCCGGGTGTGCGCGGTGCGTCGCGACCGCTGGGGCCGCCCGGTGCGCCGCTGCTGGTATGTCTATCGCTAGCGTTTGACCGTCTCTGATGATCGAGGCCGCGAGGGGGTACTCCCGTCGCGGCCTTTGTCGTCAGACGATCTCGATTGCCGTACGCGGCCCGAGCCGGGCGATCAGGCGGCGCAGATCGCCCGGACGAAAGGCGACGCAGCCCGCCGTGGGCTCGAAGGCACCGCGCGCGATATGGAGAAACACCGCCGAGCCGCGATGGGCGCGGCGGGGGCGGCTGTTATGGTCGAGCACGACCACGAGATCATACAGCCCGTCCGCCCGCCACATCTCTTCATGCGAGGCGGGAAACGGCCGCTTGACCGGCCGGTTGTAACGGCCATGGCGCGGCGCGTCGCACCAGCCATCGTCAGGCTTGATGCGAAACACCGGAAGGCGCGTGACTGGGCGGGGGCCATGATCGGCGCGATAGCGCACCTCTCGCGCGTGCCAGATGCCCTTTGGCGTCGCGCCGTCACCTTCTCGCTTGTCGGCGCGGATTCCCGACCGGCCCAGCGCGACGGGAACAGGCCGGCCATCGACAAGCAGCCAGCCACGCTGGCGCCCATTGAGCGGACCGCCGGGTCGCGCGGCGACACGCAGGCGGGAAAGGCTGTGGGATTTTCCGTGTGATTCTGTGCGAAGGGTCTTCTTCTTCACGCCATTTCCGTTCACGATCACGTCACGAACCGGCAGCACCTTCGTCCCACGAGTCCTCGACGCTTGCCGAATGCGCTTCGCCTGCCTACTCGGGGCATACGGCATTTCACTCCAACCTCGCGTGAGAGTGGACGCACGAGGCACCTGGGACAAGGGCTTCGACGAGCGGCCTCTCTCGGGAACGCGATTATTCGGGAAAGCGATATGGCGAACGCTCTGCGAGTTTTGGTGGTCGACGACGACAAGGATCTGCGCGAGGCGCTGGTCGAACAGCTCTCGCTCTATGACGAATTCGAGGTGGTCTCCGTCGACAGTGCCAATGCCGCGATCAGCGAAGTCGAATCGACACGCGTCGATCTGGTGCTGATGGATGTCGGCCTGCCGGACAAGGACGGGCGCGAGGCGGTGCGGGTGATGCGCCAGAACGGCTTCAAGGCGCCCGTCATCATGCTGACCGGCCACGACACGGACAGCGACACCATCATGGGGCTGGAAGCCGGCGCCAATGACTATGTCGCCAAGCCGTTCCGATTCGCCGTGCTGCTCGCCCGCATCCGCGCGCAGATGCGCTCGCATGAGGCGAGCGAGGACGCGGTCTTCACCATCGGGCCCTACACGTTCCGCCCCGGCGCCAAGATGTTGGTGACCGAGCGCAATTCCAAGATCCGTCTCACCGAGAAGGAAACGGCCATTCTGCGCTATCTCTACCGGGCTGGAAAAAAGCCGGTGGCGCGCGAAATACTTCTGCAGGAAGTGTGGGGCTATAATTCAGGCGTGACGACCCATACGCTTGAGACGCATATATATCGCCTGCGCCAGAAGATCGAGAAAGACCCCTCCCACCCCAGCCTGCTTGCCACCGAGGCTGGCGGCTACAAATTGCTGCCCTGACTGGCCGATTGATTCGTCCGGCCTTGGAGTTTCGCCCGCCGAATGTCCATCGAGGACGACATCGCCTTTCTGGAACGTGTGCCGACGCTCGCATTGATGGGGCGGGAGGCGCTGCGCGTCATCGCGATCAGCGTGGACCATTTCACGCTGGCGCGCGGGCAGACGCTGTTTCACGAGGGTGAGCCGGCCGATTGCGCCTATGTGGTGCAGCAAGGCAGCCTGCGGGTGGCGCCGGAGGATCCGCAGCTGGCGATGCGCCCGGGCCAGAGCATCCGCGCCGGCGAAGGCGCGCTGATCGGCGAGATGGCGCTCCTCACCGAAACACGCCGCCCCGCCACTGCCACGGCGCTGGAACCGGCGGAGGTGCTGCGCATTCCCCGCAACATGTTCCTGCGCACGCTGGAAAGCTATCCCGATGCCGCGCGGGAACTCACCCGCCGGCTGAGCGAGCGCGTCTCCGCCACCCTTGCCGATCTCGAACGCGTGCGCGAGCGGCTGGAGGCGATCGAGGACGTGCCGCGGCCATGATTCCGGTCGCCCCCCGGGTCTGGCTCGACGAGGACGAGGTCGAGGAAACCTTCATCCGCGCCTCCGGGCCGGGCGGGCAGAACGTCAATAAAGTGTCGAGCGCCGTGCAGCTGCGCTTCGACGTGCGCGGCTCCAAGACCTTGGCGGACCACGTGAAAGAGCGGCTGGAGCTGCTGGCCGGGCGGCGCCTGACCAAGGAGGGCGTGCTGGTTCTGGTGGCGCAGCGCTACCGCACGCAGGAGCAGAATCGGGCGGATGCGCTGGCGCGGCTGGTGGAGCTGGTGCGCGAGGCGGCGGTGGTGCCGATCACCCGCCGGCCGACCCGCCCGACCCTCGGCTCGAAGATCCGCCGGCTGGAAGGCAAGGCGAAGCGCTCCGGCATCAAGTCGCTGCGCCGCGACCGGCCTTCGGGCGGCAGCGAGGATTGAGCCCAGCTAACCCCTAGAAATCCGTAGCGATTCCCTTCACTTCCCAATCGCCGTAGCGCACAGGCTCGGGGCCGTCGCGGCCGTCGATTTCCCTGGGCCCGACCACCGGCGCGGCGGACGCGGCGCGGCGGGCTTCGGCCTCGGCCAGCGCCCGCGCGGCGGCGGGGGTGAGCGGACGGCGCGGGGCCGGCGCAACGCTCTCGGTGGCCTGACCGGTGAGTGCGGTGAGGTGGAGTGTGGGACCGATCGGTGCGGTGGGATCGCTCTGGCTCATGCGCCATTGGAACCACTCGCCGCGCGCCGGCGTCAAGAGCGATCCGCTCACGAGCGCGCGACGCGCCGGCGCTGGGCTGCCAATCTTGCGCGGCCTGCCGGGCGCTCCCATTTCCCCACCGACATGCCGCAACCTGCGGCGTATGAGGGAACGATGAATTATTTCCGTACGGCCATCCTGCTCGCGGGCATGACCGCGCTGTTCATGGGCGTCGGCTTCATGATCGGCGGCCAGGGCGGCATGATGATCGCGCTGCTGGTTGCCGCCGGCATGAATGTGTTCAGCTACTGGAATTCCGACCGCATGGTGCTGTCCATGTACGGCGCCCGCGAGGTCGACCGGGCCAGCGCGCCGGAATTCTACGGCATGGTGGAGGAGCTGGCGGCGCGCGCGCAGCTGCCCATGCCGCGCGTCTACCTCATGGACAATCCCCAGCCCAACGCCTTCGCCACCGGCCGCAACCCGCAAAACGCGGCGGTGGCCGCCACGACAGGCCTGCTCCATTCGCTGTCGCGCGAGGAGGTGGCCGGGGTGATGGCGCATGAGCTGGCGCATGTGAAGAATTACGACACGCTGACCATGACCATCACCGCCACGCTGGCGGGCGCCATTTCCATGCTGGCGAATTTCGCCATGTTCTTCGGCGGCAACCGCAACAACAACAACGGCTTCGGCATACTCGGCACCATCGCGATGGTCATCCTCGCCCCGCTCGCCGCCATGGTGGTGCAGATGGCGGTGTCGCGTTCGCGCGAATATGAGGCGGACAAGCTCGGGGCTGAGATCTGCGGCCAGCCCATGTGGCTCGCCTCGGCGCTGGCGAAGATTTCCAATGCCGCGCATGCGGTGCCGAACATGCCGGCCGAACACAACCCGGCCACCGCGCATATGTTCATCATCAACCCGCTGTCGGGCGAGCGGATGGACAATCTGTTCTCCACCCACCCCGCCACCGAGAACCGCATCGCCGCGCTGCAGGCGCTGGCGCAGCAGATGGATTCGGGCGGCGGCTACAGTTCCGCAGCGCCGCAGGGCGGGCCGTGGGCGAGGGGCGGGGCTTCGCGAGCGGCGGGCCGTCCGGCCGGCAATCCCTGGGGCCGGCGCGGCGACGACGGCCGGCGCGGCCCTTGGGGCTGAGCGCGGGAGCGCTTTCGGGCGCAGCGCAGGCTGGGCGCCGGCAGCCCCGGTTTTCCAGCCCTGCGCCTTGATCGCGCGCGCATCGCGTCCCCATTGCCGCCGTGACGCTTGAAAAAGCCGCGCTTCGCCGCTATCAGAGCCGCGCGTGCCGCTTTAGCTCAGTTGGTAGAGCATCGCATTCGTAATGCGGAGGTCGTCAGTTCGAGTCTGACAAGCGGCACCATTCCTCCGCCCCGGCTTTGAGAGCCCGGCCGCACCCCTTTCCCCCTTTCCCCCTTTGCGTCATTCGTTCCGCGCCCCCGCGCGCCCTCATCCCCGGGCGTGAGCCGCGATGCCGTGTTTGCGCTGGTGCGCGGGAAATTTGTGGGTGGCCGGGTCAAGCCCGGCCATGAGGGGGCGTTGGGTTGAGAGGATGAGCCGGCGCCGCTTCCCCTTCGCTCGATACGGGTCCCTTCCCCAGCCAAGGCCGGGAGCGCGCTTCGACACCACCCCCGTTCGGTAAAGTGCCGAAGAGTGCTGCGCTGGGCTCCTGATCGCCTTCCGCTAATGCTGCGGGCGTTGGGACAAGGGGGGCGGTTCAATACCCCAACGCCCTTATGACAAGCGGCGTCCGCTCCCTCTCCCCGTGGGGGAGAGGGTTGGGGAGAGGGGTACTTGCCCTTCCGCCCCGGCGTACCCCCTCACCGACCCGCTTCGCGGGCCACCTCTCCCCAATGGGGAGAGGCACGTCGCGGGGCAGCGCCGAGCATGGACTGCGCCCCGCTGGACATCGGCTGCGCCCCAGATGTCCCTTGCCGCCAATGGTGAGTGCCACGCCTGGTCTTCGTCGCCCACGGGGTAACAGCGGCGACGCCTGTAATCATCCGATTATATCGGATGATTTGTGCGATATAATGCGTTGGATCGAACGATCATCTCCTGCGACGAAGGTGGTGCCGCAAGGGGAGACGCATCATGGTCGCACATGTCGAGATGGCCGAGGACACCCGCACCACCGAGCTCCGCGCCGCCAAGGTCTATGCCGCCAAGGTCCATGCCGCGAAGCACCCGACCGCGAAGATCGCGCCCGCCGCGCTGCTGCCCGGCCTCGCGCTGACGGCGGGCATTGCCGGCCTCGGCTTCGCGCTGCGCCAGCTGCCCATGGTCGGGGTGCTGAGCCCGATGATCCTCGCCATCATGATCGGCATCGGCTTTCATAATCTCATCGGCACGCCGGCACGGGCCAAGCCCGGCGTCACCTTCGCCATGCGGCGCATCCTGCGGGCGGCCATCGTGCTGCTGGGGCTGCAGCTCACCGCCGCGCAGGTGGCGGAAGTGGGTGCCACCGGCCTCGCGGTGATCGCCCTCACGCTCGTTTCCACCTTCCTGTTCACCACCTGGCTCGGCCGGCTGATGGGGGTGGAGCGTGGCCTCGCCCAGCTGATCGCCGCCGGCACCTCGATCTGCGGCGCCTCGGCGGTGATCGCCACCAACACGGTGACGCGCGCCCATGACGAGGATGTCGCCTATGCGGTGGCCTGCGTCACCGTGTTCGGCTCGGTGGCGATGTTCCTCTACCCCCTGCTCCCCGTGGTGCTCGGCCTGTCCCCGCACGCCTATGGGCTGTGGGCCGGCGCCTCGATCCACGAGATCGCCCAGGTGGTGGCCGCCGCCTATCAGGGTGGGCCGGCGGCGGGCGAATTCGGCACCATCGCCAAGCTGTCGCGGGTGATGCTGCTGGCGCCGATGGTGATCGCCCTCGGGCTGATGGCGGCGCGCCAGGCCCGCAGCCGCGGCGAGGATGCCGGCCGCGCCCGTCCGCCCATGCCGTGGTTCGTGCTCGGCTTTCTGGCCATGGTGGCGCTCAACAGCGTGGTGACGATGCCGGCCGAGATGAAGGCGGCGCTGGTGCTCGCCACCACCTTCATGCTCTCCATGGCGCTGGCGGCCATGGGGCTGGAGACCGACATCGCCAAGCTGCGCGCCAAGGGCGTGCGCCCCTTCCTGCTCGGCCTCGCCGCCTTCGTCTTCATCGCCCTGTTCAGCCTCGCTCTGGTAAAGATGACCGCCTGAGCGAGGCCGAGGACGGTGGATGACCCTGGAACAGCTGCGCATCTTCGTCGCCGTGGCGGAGCGTGAGCACATCACGCAGGCCGCGCGGGACATCCACCTCACCCCTTCCGCCACCAGCGCGGCCATCGCGGCGCTGGAAGCGCGCCACGCCACCAAGCTGTTCGACCGGGTGGGGCGCGGCATCGTGCTCACCGAAGCCGGGCGGCTGTTCCTGCCGGAGGCGCGCGCCGTGCTGGCCCGCGCCAGCGCCGCCGAGAAGGTGCTGGCCGACCTCGCCGGGCTGGTGCATGGCACGCTGGCGCTGGCGGGCAGCCAGACGGTGGCCAATTACTGGCTGCCACCGCTGATCGAGGCCTATCGCCGCCGCTATCCCGGCGTTTGCGTCAGCCTTTCCATCGGCAACACCGATTTCGTCGCCGCCCTGGTGCAGGAAGGGGCCGCCGATCTCGGCTTCATCGAGGGCGGCATCGAGACCCCGGTGCTGGCCACCGCCGCGGTGGCGCAGGACGAAATGGTGCTGGTGGCGCCGGTGACGCATCCCTGGCACTGGCGCCCGCCGCGCGCGCCGGCCGAGCTCATCGACGGCCCCTGGGTGCTGCGCGAGCCGGGATCGGGCACCCGCGCCATGCTGGAAGCCTATCTCGACGCGGCGGGGATCGCGCCCGCCAGCCTGCGCGTCGTGCTCGACTATCCCTCGAACGAGGCGGTGCGGGCGGCGGTGGAAGCCGGCAGCGGGGTGACGGTGATCTCGCGCCGGGTGGTGGAAGGCGCCCTCCGCGCCGGCACCATGGCGCTGATCGACTACCCCCTGCCCGCGCGCCCCTTTCTCTCGCTGCGCCACCGCGAGCGCTACACCACCAAGGCGGCGCAGGCCTTTCTCGCGCTGGCCGGGGAGGACCGGGCCGCCGCCGCACAGGGGTGAGGCGCGGGCGTGAGGGCGCGGGCCGGGACCTCACGCGGTGGAAACTCGTCCTTCCCCGCGTTTCGGCGTGGCGCCGGGCAGCCGGGACCGCCACACTGGCGCGAAGGGTGCGTGGCACGATTAGGGCGGCACATGGTAGGCGCGGAGCGCGAGACGACGGCGGCCGGCCGGCACCAGCGGCGCATCGGCGTGGTCGACATGCTGCGCGGCCTCGCGGCCAGCGCCGTGGTGCTGCAGCATGTGGCGGAATCCTCCGGCCGGGCGGAGCTGTGGCCGCTGCTGGAAGCCGCGCCCGGCGTGTTCGGCGTGGTGCTGTTCTTCCTCATCAGCGGCTTCGTCATTCCGCTCTCGCTGCGCGGCGCGCCGCGCTGGCAGGATTTCGCGCTGCGGCGGCTGCTGCGCATCTATCCGCTCACCTTGTTCGCCTTCGCCCTGCTCGGCGGGCTGATGGCTCTCGGCGCCATCCCGGCGCTGCCCGGAATCTCCGATTCCACCTATGTCTGGCTGATGAACCTGCTGCTGCTGCAGGATGTCGTCGGCGTGCCCGGCCTGCTTGGCGTCACCTGGACGCTGCCGATCGAATTCGCCTGGTACGGGCTGTTCGGGCTCTGCGTCTTCACGCTCGGCCGGCGCGGGCTGCGGCTCCTGGCGCTGGCCTTTCCGCTCGGCCTCGCCGCGCTGGTCGTGTTCTCGCTGCTCTCCGGGGTGCGCCTGCCCTTCGGCCGGATCGGCATGCTGTACGCGGCCGTGGTCGGCATGCAGGTCTATCGCCATGCCGAAGGCGAGATTTCCCGCCGGGACGTGGTGGGCGCGGCGGTGGCCTTCGTGCTGCTGATGCTGATCGCGAACGGCGTGGCGTTCGGCTATTTCACCCACCCATCGATCCGGCTGCACCACGCGCTGGTGCCGTGGCTGCTGGCCTCGCTGCTGTTCTTCGCCGCCCTGTCCGGGGTGGCGACGCCGCAGGGGTGGCTGGCGCGGGCGCTGCTTTTCCTCGGCCGGATCAGCTTCTCGGTCTATCTGCTGCACCCGATCGTCATGGTGCTGGTCCACCCCTATGCCGAGGGCTACGGCTTCATCCTCGCCGTCTGCGGGCTCACGCTGCCGTTGGCCTGGCTGAGCTTCACCTATGTGGAGACGCCGGGCATCGCGCTGGGGCGGGCGCTGGTGCGCCTTCGCCCTGCCCCTGCCACCAGCTTCTAGCGGTGGCCGAAAATGGCGCTGCCGACCCGCACATGGGTGGCGCCGAGCGTGATCGCGGTCTCGTAATCGCCGCTCATGCCCATGGAGAGGGTCTTGAGCCCATGGCGCGCGGCGATCTTCGCCAGCAGGGCGAAATGCGGCGCCGCCGGCTCGTCGGCCGGGGGAATGCACATCAGCCCCTCGATCGCCAGCCCGTGCGCGTCGCGACAGTCGGCGAGAAAGGCATCGACCTCGTGCGGGGCGACGCCGGCCTTTTGCGGCTCCTCGCCGGTATTGACCTGCACCAGCAGGCGCGGGGCCGGCGGGGCGCCCTCGCGGCGCAGTTCCTTGGCGAGGGCGGCGGCGAGCGAGGGGCGGTCCAGCGTCTGGATCACGTCGAAGAGGCCGAGCGCCTCGCGCACCTTGTTGGTCTGCAGCGGGCCGATCAGATGGAGTTCGAGATCGGGATGGGCCGCGCGCAGGGCCGGCCATTTGCCCGCCGTCTCCTGCACCCGGTTCTCGCCGAAGCGGCGCTGGCCGGCGGCGATGACGGGGGCGATGTCTTCCGCGCCGAAGGTCTTCGACACCGCGATCAGCTGAACCGAGGCGGGATCGCGCCCCGCATCCACGCAGGCCTGGGCGATGCGGGCGCGCACCTCGTCCAGCCGGGCGGTGATCGCGTTCGCGGCAGCGGTCTCGTCGCGGATGGGTTCCATGGCGCTCTCCTGCTTCGGACCCCGACCAGATACGCCAATCGCGCCCGCGCGCAAACGCGGGCCTCGCGGAAAACGCCGCAGCGCAGCGAAAGGTTGACCGGGAACGCGACTTGGTGCCTAGTCCGGCGCCATTACCTGAACCCTTGCGGCTCCTTAGTCGACGTCCGCCTATCCAAGAAGCCTGTCCATGAGCACCGAGCGCTACAACGCCCGCGAGGCCGAGCCCCGCTGGCAGAAGATCTGGGACGAACGCGGAATCTACCGCACCCGCAACGACGATCCGCGTCCCAAATACTATGTGCTCGAAATGTTCCCCTACCCCTCGGGGCGCATCCATATCGGCCATGGCCGCAACTATGTGATGGGCGACGTGGTGGCGCGCTTCAAGCGGATGAAGGGCTTCAACGTGCTCCACCCCATGGGCTGGGACGCGTTCGGCCTGCCGGCGGAGAACGCCGCCATCGAGCGCAAGACGCATCCGGGCAAGTGGACCTACGAGAACATCGCCACCATGCGCGAGCAGCTGAAGCTGCTCGGCCTGTCGCTCGACTGGTCGCGCGAGATCGCCACCTGCGATCCCTCCTATTATGGCGAGCAGCAGCGCATCTTCCTCGATTTCCTCAAAGGCGGCTTCGTCTACCGCCGCGAGAGCGAGGTGAACTGGGACCCGGTCGACAACACCGTGCTCGCCAATGAGCAGGTGATCGACGGGCGCGGCTGGCGTTCCGGCGCGCTGGTGGAACGGCGCAAGCTGGCGCAGTGGTTCTTCCGCATTTCCGACGCCTCCGAGGAACTGCTCGCCGGGCTCGACACGCTGGAGCGCTGGCCCGACAAGGTGCGGCTGATGCAGCGCAACTGGATCGGCCGCTCGGAAGGGCTGCATGTGCGCTTCGCGCTGGCCGACGCGCCGGCGGGGCGGCCCGAAAGCCTGCCGAGCGAAATCAAGGTCTACACCACCCGGCCGGACACGCTGTTCGGCGCCGCTTTCCTTGCCCTTTCCCCCGGCCACCCCGTGACCGAGACCCTGGCCGCCGGCAACCCGGCGCTGGCGAGCTTCGTCGAGGAATGCCGGCGCGGCGGCACCTCCACCGCCGAGATCGAGACCCAGGAAAAGATGGGCTTCGACACCGGGCTGAAGGTGCGCCACCCCTTGGGCGGGCCGGATCTGCCGGTCTATGTCGCCAATTTCGTGCTGATGGAATACGGCACCGGCGCCATTTTCGGCTGCCCGGCGCATGACCAGCGCGACCATGACTTCGCCCGCAAATACGCCCTGCCGATCACCCCGGTCGTGCTGCCGCCCGATGTCGACCCCGCCGGTTTCTCGGTGGCGGAGGCGCCCTATGAGGGCGAGGGCGTGCTGTTCAATTCCGGCTTCCTCGACGGCCTCACCGTGCCGGCGGCCAAGGAGAAGGTGGCGCTGCGGCTGGAGAACGAGATTCTCGGCAACGCGCCCGTCGGCGAGCGGGCGGTGAATTACCGCCTGCGCGACTGGGGCATTTCGCGCCAGCGCTATTGGGGCTGCCCGATCCCGATCATCCATTGCGATTCCTGCGGCCCGGTGCCGGTGCCGGACGACCAGCTTCCCGTGAAGCTGCCGGAGGACGTGTCCTTCGACCAGCCCGGCAACCCGCTGGACCGCCACCCGAGCTGGAAGCATGTGAACTGCCCGCAGTGCGGCGCGCCGGCCCGGCGCGAAACCGACACGATGGACACGTTCGTCGATTCCTCGTGGTACTTCGCCCGCTTCGCCGCCGAGCCCGGCACCGCGCCGCTGCAGAAGGGCGCCGCCGACCAGTGGCTGCCGGTGGACCAGTATATTGGCGGCATCGAGCACGCGATCCTGCACCTGCTCTATTCCCGCTTCTTCATCCGCACGCTGAAGAAGCTCGGCCGCGTCTCCGTGGCCGAGCCCTTCGCCGGCTTGTTCACGCAGGGCATGATCGTCCACGAGACCTATAAGGACGCGGAAGGCCGCTGGCTGTTCCCCGAAGAGGTGGAACGCGACGCCGCCGGCCAGCCGGTGAAGGTTGGCACCGGCGAGAAGGTGACGGTCGGCGCGCCGGAGAAGATGTCGAAGTCGAAGAAGAATGTCGTGCCGCCGGAAGTGGTGGCCGACACCTATGGCGTCGACAGCGCCCGCTGGTTCATGCTCTCCGACACCCCGCCCGAGCGCGACAGCGAATGGACGGACAAGGGCATCGAGGGCGCCTGGCGCTTCGTGCAGCGCGTGTGGCGCCTCGTCGGCGACACCGCCGCCCTGGTGCCCGGCGCGGTGGCGCGGCCGGATGATTTCGGTACCGAATCGCTGGCGCTGCGCCGCGCCTCGCACAAGCTGGCGGCGCAGGTGGCCGAGGATATCGAGCGGCTGCGCTTCAACGTGGCGGTGGCGCGCGTGCACGGCTTCGCCAATGTGTTCGGCGAGGCGCTGGCGGGCGCGCGCAAGACGGCGGAGGCCGGCGCGCTGGCGCCCGACCTCGCCTTCGCCCTGCGTGAGGCCGCAGGCTTCCTTCTTTCCGTTGTGGCGCCGATGGTGCCGCATCTCGCCGAGGAATGCGGGCAGGTGCTGAACGGCGCCGGGCTGATGGCGCAGGCGCACTGGCCCGAGGTGGATGAAGCGCTGCTGGTGGACGACACCGTTACGCTGCCGATTCAGATCAATGGCAAGCGGCGCGGCGAGATCGTGGTGCCGAAGGCGGCCAGCCCCGCCGAAGTGGAGAAGGCGGTGCTCGCCCTCGACCTGATCGCGCAGGCCCTCGACGGACGCGCCCCGAAGCGTATCATCGTCGTGCCGCAAAGGATTGTGAATGTCGTCGCCTGACCGGAGGAACACGATGCCCTCACGCCGCCGCCTGCTCGGTCTCGCCGGGGCGGGACTGCTCGCCCTTTCCACGGCGGGCTGTTTCCAGCCCATGTATGCCGAGACCACGCCCGGCCAGGGCTCGTCCCTGCAGGACAGCTTCAGCCAGGTGGAAGTGGTGTTCGCGCAGGGCCGCGTCGCCGACGAGGTGCGCAACGACCTGATCTTCGCCCTGACCGGCGGCGCCGGCAATCCGACGGGCGTCCCCTACAAGCTGTTCCTCGACGTGGCGAGCAAGACCAACCAGGCCTCCGTCGTCAGCCCGCTCACCGGCCTGCCGGAAGTGGAGATCGTCTCGGTGGACGTCTCGTGGAAGCTGTTCGACGCCGGCAACCTCAAGACGCCGCTGCGCACCGGCAAAGCCATCGGCAAGGCCTCGCTCGATAGCGGCTATCAGCGTTTCGCCCGCGCCCGCGCCATTCGCGACGCCGAAAACCGCTCGGCCACCGTCGCCGCCGAAACGATCAAGAGCCAGCTCGCCTCCTATTTCGTCACCGGCGGTCCGAAGACCGCCGCCCCGGGCGCTACCGCCCCTGTGACGACCGCGCCGCTGACCGAAGCGCCCGCCCCGGCGCCCGCGACCGCCGCGCCGAAGAGCTGAGGCATGGTCGCCGTACGGCCGGGCGATGTCGAGGCGACGCTGAGCCGCCTCGACCCGCTGCGCCCTGTGCTGCTGCTGTTCGGCCCGGATAGCGGCCTGGTGCGCGAGCGCGCCAAGGCCTATCTCGCCCGCGCCAGCGCGGGTTCCGACGATCCTTTCGGCCTGATCCGGCTCGACGGCGACGAGATTTCCGGCGATCCCGGACGGCTGGTCGACGAGGCCGGTACGGTGGCGCTGTTCGGCGGCCGCCGCGTGGTCTCGCTGCGCGTCGGCTCGCGCAATGTGGTGCCCGCGGTTGAAGCGCTGCTGGCCCAGCCGCCCGAACAGGCGATCGTCGTCATCGAGGCCGGCGATCTCAAGCGCGGCCAAGGCTTGCGGGCGGTGTGCGAAGCCTCGCCGCATGCGCTGGCCATCGCCTGCTATGCCGATAGCGAACGCGACCTTAGCCGGCTTATCGACACCATGATGGCCGAGGCCGGCACCCAGCTCGACCGCGACGCGCGCGGCGAACTGATGGCGCTGCTCGGCGGCGACCGCATGGCCTCGCGCGGCGAGATCGCCAAGCTGCTGCTTTACGCCGCCGGCGAACCGCGCATCACCAGCGCCCATGTGCGCGCCATTGTCGGCGACGCGTCCAGTCTCGCGCTCGACGAAATCGCCGACGCCACCTTTGCCGGCCAGCCCGCCGACATGGCGAGCGCCTTCGCCAAGGCCACCGGCGAGGGCATGCGGGCGGATATCGTGCTGGGGGCGGTGTGCCGCACCGCGCAGGCGCTGCACCAGATGCGTCTCGCCATTGAGGCCGGCGGCAGCGTCGAGCGGGCGGTGGAAGGCGCGCGGCCGGCGATCCATTTCCGCCGCAAGCCCTTCGTCGAGAAGGCTCTGCGCAGCTGGACCGTCACCCGGCTGGAGACGGCGCTGTTCGCGCTGGACGATGCGTTGCTCGCCGCCCGCCGCAATGCCGCGCTCGGGCCGGCCATCGCCGAGCGGGCGCTGCTGCAGGTGGCGGCGCAGGCCCGGCGCGGCTGAGACGGCGCGCCCGGCTTAGACGCCGGCGAGCCGGCGGCAGACCTCGTCGAGCTGATCGAGCGAGGAATAGCGGATGCGGATCTCGCCCGCCTCGCCATCATGCTTCAGCGTCACCGCGAGTCCGAGCTCGTCGGACAGCCGGCGCTGCAGGGCGGCGGTGTCGGCGTCGAGCGCCGGGTGCTTCGGCTTCTTCGGCGGCTTGCCGGCCGCTTCCGCCTTGGCGACGTTGAGCTCCTGCGCCAGCGCCTCGATGGCGCGCACATTCATGCCCTGCTCGACAATCGCCCGCGCCAGCGCTTCGGGATCGTCCTGCGTCAACAGCGCCCGCGCATGGCCGGCGGAGAGGCGGCCATCGGCGAGATAGGCCTTCACCGGTTCCGGCAGGCGCAGCAGCCGCATCGTATTGGCGACATGGCTGCGGCTCTTGCCGATGACGCGGGCGAGATCGTTCTGCGAATAGCCGAACTGGTCGGCGAGCGACTGGTAGCCCGCCGCCTCTTCCAGCGGGTTGAGATCGGCGCGCTGGACGTTCTCGATGATGGCGATTTCCAGCGCCTCGCGGTCATTGACCTCGACGACGACGATCGGCACCTCATGAATGCCGGCCCGCTGCGACGCCCGCCAGCGACGTTCGCCGGCGACGATCTCATAGGCGTCGCGCTCGCCGGCGACCTGGCGCACGACGATGGGCTGGATGATGCCGCGCTCGCGGATGGAAGCGGCGAGATCCTCAAGGTCCGCCTCGGCAAAGCTGCGGCGCGGGTTGCGTGGATTGGCGCGCAGAAAGGCCAGCGGCACCTTGCGCGCCCCGCCGGGGACACGGGCCCGCTCATTGGCCGCGCCGCCATCCTCGCCCATATCGCCGATCAGCGCCGCCAGGCCGCGCCCGAGCCGCGAGCGGCCGCCGTCTTCCGCCATCGCCATCGCTCCCTCCCTCAGGCCGCCGCGACGCGCAGGCTGCGCTCGCGCTGAATTATTTCGGAAGCGAGACGAAGATAGGCCTGCGACCCCACGCATTTGAGATCGTAGAGCAGGACCGGCTTGCCATAGGACGGCGCTTCCGACACCCGCACATTGCGCGGGATGATGGTCTCATAGACCTTGGCGCCCATGAACTGGCGCACATCGTCCACCACCTGGGTGGAGAGATTGTTGCGCGCGTCGAACATGGTCAGCACGATGCCATGAATGGACAGGCCGGGATTGAGCGTGGTGCGCACCTGCTCGACGGTCTTCAGCAGCTGCGACAGACCTTCCAGCGCGAAGAACTCGCATTGCAGCGGCACCAGAATCGCGTTGGACGCCGCCATGGCGTTGACCGTGATCAGGTTGAGCGACGGCGGGCAGTCGATCAGCACATAGGTGTATTCGGGATCCGTTCGTTCCGGGTCCGAATCGGCT
The DNA here is from genome assembly GCF_965249975.1 of Ancylobacter sp. Classification (GTDB taxonomy): domain Bacteria; phylum Pseudomonadota; class Alphaproteobacteria; order Rhizobiales; family Xanthobacteraceae; genus Ancylobacter. The sequence goes on from NZ_CBDFNE010000015.1 coordinate 359,216, forward strand.
GTCCCGTTCAGCCGCCGAATGGCGTCGCGCAGGCGGAAGGCGCGGTCGCGCTGGCTGGCCAGTTCCAGTTCAATGCCGGAGAGGTCCAGCGTCGAGGGCGCGATGTGCAGACGCGGCACTGCGGTTTCCAGCACCGCGTCGCGCAGCTCGATCTCGCCGGTCAGTACATCATAGGTGGAGACGCGCCGACGGCTGCGCTCGATGCCGAGCCCGGTGGAGGCATTGCCCTGCGGGTCGAGATCGATGATCAGCACCGTCTCGCCAATGGCCGCGAGGGCGGTACCGAGATTGATCGCCGTCGTGGTCTTGCCGACGCCGCCCTTCTGGTTGGCGAGGGCGAGCACGCGGGGAACTGCCCGGGGCGCGGCGGGAGCGAGCGAAGCCTCAGTCATGATGTCCACCCTGCAAAAAACCGACCTCTCCGGCCGCGTCGGCCCTCAAGGGAACCGCGCTGCGGACGATCAGGACATGCCCGCCGCCACCGGTCAGGCTGGGCGAGATTTCACTGTTGATTCTCCAAGATTTAGCTGACTCGGTCAATTCGTTATCAACATCTTGTCCCTTCAGGAACAGGCCCGTCGCCCCCTGTGCAAGGAACGGCGCCACCAGCTGGAGCAGGCGCGGCAATGGCGCAAGCGCGCGGGCCGAAACGACCTCGACGCCCGGCGCCAGCGCGCCGGCGACCTGCTCGATGCGCGACGGGACCACCGTGACGGGAAGGTCCGCCAGCCGCGCCGCCTCGCGCAAAAAGGCGGCCTTGCGGCTATCGCTCTCCACCAGCGTCACATCCGCGTCCGGCCGCTCCGCCAGCGCCGCCGCGACGACGAGGCCGGGAAAGCCGCCGCCGGAGCCGAGATCGACCCAGCGTGTGGCCGTTCCGGCCAGTGGGAGCAGCTGCAGCGAATCCGCTACATGCCGCGTCCACACCACGGGGAGCGTGGCCGGCGCGACGAGATTGATGGTGCGCTGCCATTTCTGGAGAAGGGCGACGATGATGTCGAGCCGCTGTTCTGTTTCACGTGAAACAGGCGTGAGGCTCATTGCATGGGCGCGGTCGGACGAATCGTTCTGGGACATGGCGCAGCATACCGCATCGGCGGCCGGGGATCAGCGAAAGACCGGGGGTCGCGCCGGTTCAGGAGGCCCGCTTTGCATGGGCGGCGAGCAGTGCGAGCGCGGCGGGGGTCATGCCATCGATGCGACCCGCCTGACCAATGGTACGGGGCCGAATCGATTCCAGCTTGGCCTTGAGCTCATTGGAGAGTCCCGCCAACCCGCGATAGTCCATCTCCGCCAGTTCGGCCGCTTCCTCGCGGCGGAAGGCGGCGATATCGGCCTCCTGCCGATGGAGATAGACGGCGTATTTGGCATCGACCTCGACCTGCTCGCCAATGCGCGCCTCTTCCGCCTGTGCCTCCGGCCAGATGCGGCAGATATCGGCCCAGTCGACCTGCGGGTAGGAGAGAAGGTCGAACGCCGTGCGCCGCTGGCCGTCGCGATTAAGGGTGAGGCCGTGCCGGTCCCCCTCCCCCGGGGTGATGGAGACCGAATGTGCCCAGGCCGTCACCCGCGCCAGCGCCTCCCGGCGCCCGGCGAAGTGGTGGCGGCGGGCGTCGCCGACGAGCCCGAGCGCCTCGCCCTTGGCCGTGAGCCGCTGATCGGCATTGTCCGCGCGCAGCGAGAGACGGTACTCCGCCCGCGAGGTGAACATGCGGTACGGCTCCGACACACCGCGCGTGACGAGATCGTCGATCATCACGCCGATATAGGCTTCCGCCCGATCGAAAGTCGCGCCGTCCTGGCCACCGGCGCGGCGGGCGGCATTGAGCCCGGCGACCAGCCCTTGTGCGGCCGCTTCCTCATAGCCCGTCGTGCCGTTGATCTGGCCGGCAAGGAAAAGGCCGCGCGCCTGGCGCACCTCCAGCGTCGGCTCCAGCTCGCGCGGGTCGACATGGTCGTATTCGATGGCATAGCCGGGCCGCAGCACCTCGACCCGTTCCAGCCCCGGAATGGTTGCCAGCAGCGCGCGCTGCACCTCTTCCGGCAGCGAGGTGGAAATGCCGTTGGGATAGACGGTGGGGTCGTCCAGCCCCTCCGGCTCCAGAAAAATCTGGTGGCCGTCGCGCTCGCCGAAGCGGACGATCTTGTCCTCGATCGACGGGCAGTAGCGTGGGCCGACGCTCTGGATATTGCCGGAATACATGGCCGAGCGCGCGATATTGGCGCGGATCACCGCATGGGTTTCCGGCGTGGTTCGGGTGATGCCACACATCACCTGCGGGTTGGTGATGGCGGTGGTGAGCGCCGAGAACGGTTCGGGCGGCGTGTCGCCCTCCTGCATCTCCAGCCCCGCCCAGTCGATGGTGCGTCCGTCGAGACGCGGCGGCGTGCCGGTCTTCAGCCGGCCGAGCCGCAGCCCGAGCGCGGCGAGCGACGAGGAGAGCCCACGCGCCGGCGCCTCCCCCATGCGGCCCGCCGGGATCTGCCGGTCGCCGATGTGGATCAGTCCGTTGAGAAACGTGCCCGTCGTGATGACGACGGCGCCCGCCGCGACATGGCGGCCATCCGCCAGCACCAGCCCGGCAACGCGGCCATCCTGCATGATGAGGCGGTCGGCTTCGCCTTCGACCACCGACAGGTTCGGCTGCGAATCGATTTCCCGCTGCATCGCCTGCGCGTAAAGCTTGCGGTCGGCCTGGGCGCGCGGGCCGCGCACCGCCGGTCCCTTGCGCCGGTTGAGCAGCCGGAACTGGATGCCGCCCTGATCGGCGACACGGCCCATCAGCCCGTCCAGCGCGTCGATCTCGCGGACCAGATGGCCCTTGCCGAGCCCGCCAATCGCCGGGTTGCACGACATGGTGCCGAGCGTGGCGTGGCTGTGCGTCACCAGCGCGGTACGGGCACCGAGCCGGGCGGCCGCGGCCGCCGCCTCGGTGCCGGCATGCCCGCCACCGACGATGACGACATCGAAGTGAAGATCGGGAGATGCGGAAGCGCTGGTCATGGGCTCGCGGATCATGGCTCGCGGTTCATGGGCTCGCGGCGTTTTCGCGCGTCGCTGAAAGCACGCGCACGGATCGGCCGGCAAAGGGAGAGTGCCGTTTGAGCCAGCGTTTCGCCGCGCCGTCAAGTCGCGGGGGTGGCGCCTTTGTGGTGGAGAACGCGCGGAGCTGATTCACGTGAAACATTTCGTTTACGAATCGGCCCCGCTGCGGCCGGTGTTTCACGTGAATCCGAGGGCGTTACGGGAGCCTATTTGCCGATGCAGAATTCGCGGAACACGACATCGAGAAGATCCTCGACGCCGATGGCGCCGGTCATCCGGCCCAGCGCCCGCGCGGCGAGGCGCAGCTCTTCGGCGAGGAGTTCGTCGTCGAGACGATCCCACTGCGCGAGGGCGTGGGCGATGTGGGTTCGTGCCTCTTCGGCACTGCTGCGGTGCCGTGCCCGCAGCAGCGCCGGGTGCTCCCCCGCCGCCCGCTCAGCGATGAAGCGGCCAAGGGCGCCGGTGAGTTCTTCCAACCCCTCGCCCCGCGCGGCGGAAACCGTCAGCTGATGGCGCGCCCAGGCAACCTCGAGCGTGGGGGAGCCCTCCGCCCGGTCGACCTTGTTGCCGAGCAGCCAAAGCGGCGCGTCGGCCGTCACGGGGGCCTCGGCCGGCGCGGCGCCGTCGGTGAGATCGTGTACCCAGAGAACGAGGTCGGCTTCCGCCATGCGAGCACGGGCGCGGCGAATGCCTTCCGCCTCCACCCGGCTTTCCGCCTCGCGCAGGCCGGCGGTGTCGACCAGCGTGGCCTTGTGGCCGTCAAGGTCGAGCGCGACTTCCAGCAGGTCGCGCGTCGTGCCCGGTTCATCGGAAACGATGGCGACCTCGCGCCGGGCGAGCGCGTTGAGCAGCGACGACTTGCCGGCATTGGGCAGGCCGGCAATGGCGATGAGCGCTCCCTCGCGTACCAGCGCGCCGCGCCGGTCCGCCAACGCACGGGTAAGTTCGTCCAGAAGCGCCACCACTTCCGGCTTTGCCAGCGCCCGCGCTCCGGCCGGCACGTCGTCCTCATCGGCGAAGTCGATGCCCGCTTCCACCAGCGCCATGGCGCGGATGAGCCGGCCGCGCCAGGCTTCCACCTGCTGGCCGAGATGGCCGAAGGCATGGGCGAAGGCCAGCCGGCGCTGCGCCTGCGTCTCGGCCGCGATCAGGTCGGCGAGGCCTTCGGCTTCGGTCAGGTCCATCCGCCCATTGAGAAAAGCGCGGCGGGTGAACTCGCCCGCTTCCGCCGGCCGCAGGCCGGGCACCTCCAGCACCCCGCCGAGCACGGCGGCGACCACGGCGCGGCCACCATGGATCTGCAGCTCCGCCATGTCCTCGCCGGTCGCGCTGCGCGGGCCGGGGAACCACAGCACGAGCCCCTGGTCCAGCATCTCGCCGGAGACGGGATGGCGCAGCCGGGCGAGCTGGGCGCGGCGCGGCTCCGGCAGGCGCCCGGCGAGCGCTTCGAGCGCCGCCCCCGCCTGCGGGCCGGAGAGGCGAATGACCGCCACCGCCCCGCCGGTGCCGGAAGAGACCGCCGCGATGGTGTCGCCCCGCGCCCGGCCCGGTGCCCCGCCCCCTGCCCCACCGCCCGGACCGGTCGCCTTTGCGTCGGCCGCGATTGCGCTATTTTTCTGCACGTCCACCCGCTACGCCCTATCTGTTGAATCGGCCGCCTTGACCCGCGGCCACGATACCCCGTCCCAAGCCGGAGCGTCATCTTGCCCAACCAGCTCGCCGCCGCCGCCAGCCCCTATCTGCTCCAGCACAAGGACAACCCCGTCGACTGGTGGGAATGGACGCCGGAGGCCTTCGCCGAGGCGCGGCGCAGCAACCGGCCGATCCTGCTCTCCATCGGCTATGCCGCCTGCCATTGGTGCCATGTGATGGCGCATGAGAGCTTCGAGGACGCGGCGACGGCGGCGGTGATGAACGAGCTGTTCGTCAACATCAAGGTCGATCGCGAGGAGCGGCCGGAGGTCGACCAGATCTACATGGCAGCCCTCCAGCAGCTCGGCGTGCAGGGCGGCTGGCCGATGACCATGTTCCTCGATGCCGAGGGCGCACCCTTCTGGGGCGGTACCTATTTCCCCAAGGAGGCGCGCTATGGCCAGCCCGCCTTCACCGATGTGCTGAAGACCATGGCGAACGCCTATGCCGCCAGTGATCCGCGCATTGCCCAGAACCGCGTGGCGCTGCTGGAGCGGCTGCGGCAGAAGGCGCGGCCGGCGGGCCAGGTGGTGATCGGCACCAATGAGCTCGACGATATCGCCGGCCGCGTTCTCGGTATCATGGACACCGAGCATGGCGGGCTGCAGGGCTCGCCGAAATTCCCCAACACGCCGTTCCTCGAACTGCTGTGGCGCGGCTGGGAGCGCACCGGCCGGCAAAAGCTGCGCGACGCGGCGCTGCACGCGCTGGACGGCATGAGCGAGGGCGGCATCTACGACCATATCGGCGGCGGCTATTCCCGCTACAGCGTCGATGACCGCTGGCTGGTGCCGCATTTCGAGAAGATGCTCTACGACAATGCGCAGATCCTCGACCTGCTCGGCCTCGGCTATGCCGAGACCGGGGCCGAGCTTTTTCGCGCCCGCGCCATTGAGACGGTGGGCTGGCTGCAGCGGGAAATGCTGACCGAGGGCGGCGCCTTCGCCGCCAGCCTCGACGCCGATTCCGAGGGCCATGAGGGCCGCTATTATGTCTGGACGCTGAAGCAGGTGCTGGAGGCGCTGGGGGCGCAGGACGCGGAATTTTTCGCCCGCCATTACGACATCGCCCCGTTCGGCAACTGGGAAGGCGTGTCGATTCCCAACCGGCTGAAGGAGATGGAGCGCTCGGGCGCCGACGAGGTGCGGCTCGCCATGCTGCGCGACAAGCTGCTGGCCGTGCGCGAAAAGCGCGTGCCGCCCGGCCGCGACGACAAGGTTCTGGCCGACTGGAACGGGCTGATGATCGCGGCGCTGGTCGGCGCCGCCCCGCGCATCGGCCGGCCGGAATGGGTGGAGCTGGCCGCCGGCGCCTTCCGTTTCATCGCCGAATCGATGGTGAAGGACGGACGGCTCGGTCATAGCTGGCGCGCGGGCCGGCTGGTCTTCCCCGGTCTCGCTTCCGACTACGCCGCGATGATCGGCGCGGCGTTGGCGCTGGCCGAAGCGACGGGCGAGCCCGCCTATCTCGACCGGGCGGTTGAGTGGCAAGGGATGCTGGAGCGGCATCACGCGACGGAAGCGGGCGGCTATTACCTCACCGCCGACGACGCGGAAGGGCTGATCCTGCGCCCGGAGGCCACCGCCGATGACGCCGTGACCAACCCGCAGGCGCTGATCGCCCGCAACCTGGTGCGGCTCGCGATCTTGACCGGGGACGACGCCTATCGCGCCCGCGCCGACCGCCTGTTCGCGGCTCTGCTGCCGCGCGCTGCGCCGAACCTCTACAGCCATGCCGGCCTGCTGAACGCGCTCGACACGAGGCTGCGGGCGCGCGAGGTCGTCGTCATCGGCGCGGGTGCAGAGGCGGAGACCCTCGCGGAGGCCGCCCGGCGCCTGCCGCTGGCAGATGTCAGCGTGCAACGCGTGACCGGCCCCTCCACCCTGCCCGCCGATCACCCGGCGCGCGCGAAGGCGACAAGCGTGACGAGCGACACCAGCGGGTCAGCCGCCGCCTTCGTCTGCGCCGGCGGCAGCTGCTCGCTGCCCGTTACGGAGGTGAATCGACTGGAGGAGCTGCTCCGCGGCAGCTGAAGGGAGGGCCGATGACGCCCCCTCGGCTTGCCGGCATGAGCGGGCGATTGGCGCGCCGCCGGCGGCATCTTTGGGCGAAATCGGCCCTTGCGGCGGCGGGTGTGGGTAAGCCTGTGGATAATCCGGGGAGAAAATCCCGCACCCCCGCACAAATCAACAGAAACGGGCGCTGGCGGCCGTTTTGCCTTTTGTGATGGATGAATCGGACGACACGTCTCTCGCCCGCCCTGAGTCATTTCTGGAGGCCATCATTTCGTAAGCGAAATGATGAATTTTAGGCGAATTTGCCAGAGATATAGAAGATTCGGACGCCTTTATTGCGAACCCGCAATCAGCGGCGCTGGCGCCGCATTCCCGGACGGTTATCCGTGTCCAGCCGGCTGAACTTCACATTGGCCAGCATCAGCGGCACCACCAGCATGAGCGCGCCGGCGAGGTCCGCCTGCAGCACATAAGCGAGCCCGAGTTCGGCCCGCACCGCCGGCCCGATGACGGGATCGGCGAAATCGGCGATGAGGCTGGCGACGAACAAAGCCGTGGGCAGCCACACGGCGAGGGGAAGCCACCAGCGCCGGCAGGCCATGACCCAGCTGAGCGCGGCGATGCCGATAACGAACAGCCAGAGTTCCGCTGGCGGCGGCTCACGTTCCGCGACGCCGGCCTGCACCGGCAGCGCCAGAAGCAGTGTGAGGGGAAGCGCCATGACGGAAAGCCGGTAGAACTGCCCTGCCCTCATGCCCGCCTCCCCGCGGTCTCGTTTCGGCTTTGCGCCTTAGGTGTTCATGGAATCGAAGAAGTCGCCATTGGTCTTGGTCTGGCGCAGCTTGTCGACCAGGAACTCGATCGCGTCGACCGTGCCCATCGGGTTGAGAATGCGGCGCAGGACGTACATTTTCTTCAAAACGTCGGCCGGCACAAGCAGCTCTTCCTTGCGGGTGCCCGAGCGGGTGATGTCGATCGCCGGGAACACGCGCTTGTCCGACACCTTGCGGTCGAGGATGACCTCGGAATTGCCGGTGCCCTTGAACTCTTCGAAGATCACTTCGTCCATGCGCGAGCCGGTATCGACCAGCGCCGTGGCGATGATGGTGAGCGAGCCACCCTCTTCGATGTTGCGCGCCGCGCCGAAGAAGCGCTTGGGCCGCTGCAGGGCATTGGCGTCGACGCCGCCGGTCAGCACCTTGCCCGACGACGGCACCACCGTGTTGTAGGCACGGCCGAGACGGGTGATGGAGTCGAGAAGGATGACCACGTCGCGCTTGTGCTCAACGAGGCGCTTGGCCTTCTCGATTACCATCTCGGCGACCTGCACATGGCGCTGCGCCGGCTCGTCGAAGGTGGAGGAGACGACCTCGCCCTTCACCGAGCGCTGCATGTCGGTGACTTCCTCCGGCCGCTCGTCGATGAGCAGCACGATGAGGTAGCACTCGGGATGGTTGGTGGTGATGGACTGGGCGATGTTCTGCAGCAGCACCGTCTTGCCGGTGCGCGGCGGCGCGACGATGAGGCCGCGCTGGCCCTTGCCGATAGGCGCCACGACATCGATGACGCGGGCCGAGAAATCCTTGCGGGTGGGGTCTTCGATTTCCAGCTTCAGCCGCTCGTCGGGATAGAGCGGGGTCAGGTTGTCGAAGTTGATCTTGTGCCGGATCTTGTCCGGGTCCTCGAAATTGATCGTGTTGACCTTGAGGAGGGCGAAATAGCGCTCCCCATCCTTCGGGGAGCGGATCTGGCCTTCGACCGTGTCACCCGTCCGCAGGCCGAAGCGGCGGATCTGGCTGGGCGAGACATAGATGTCGTCAGGGCCCGGGAGGTAGTTCGCGTCCGGGGAGCGCAGGAAGCCGAACCCGTCGGAGAGGATCTCGACCACGCCCTCGCCGATGATGTCGGTGTCCTTGGCGGCGAGCTGCTTGAGAATGGCGAACATCAGCTCCTGCTTGCGCAGCGTGCTGGCGTTCTCGACCTCAAGCTCCTCGGCGAACACCAGAAGTTCGGCGGGGTTCTTGGACTTGAGGTCCTGGAGCTTCATTTCCCCCATGGGAAAAGGCCTCGATATCTAAATGTGGACGTAGCCGGCCGGGAAGTCCCGCCGAAACGACAAAAGGTGGGAAGCGCTGGTCTGCGGACCCAGGCCGAGGGGATCGGCTTCTTATCCGGCACACCGTGCGGCATCGGGGAAGATGCCCGCCTGAACGGAGCGACAGCCAGCTTCGTGGAGTTCGCGCACCATAGGCAAAGGCACGATTCGGCGCAAGTGCGCCGCGTGACGCTTTGAACGCGTCAAAACGGCTTTACGATGACCATGATGACGATGCCGATCATCAACAGCGTCGGCACCTCGTTCATGATGCGGTAGAAGCGGGCCGGGCGGACATTGCGGTCGGCGGCGAAATCCTTCACCCAGCGCGACAGCGCGCCATGAAAGCCGCTCATCGCCAGCACCAGCGCCAGTTTCACGTGAAACCAGCCCGACGTGAACCAGCCTCCGTCCCAGGCGAGCCAGAGGCCGGCGAGCCAAGCGACGATCATCGCCGGGTTCATGATCGCCTTGAGCAGGCGCCGTTCCATCACCTTGAAGGTTTCCGATTGCGGCGAACCCTTGGGCGCGTCGCAGTGATAGACCATCAGCCGCGGCAGATAGAGCATGCCGGCCATCCAGGAGATGATGGCGATCACATGCAGCACCTTGATCCACTCATACAGCATGGAACGCCTTCGATCCTCGCCTGGAGCCTGATCCGATCAGGTTGCATCAACCTGATCGGTGAATCAGTCTCTAAAGTATTGATAGAGAACGTTTTACCGATCTGATTGCGATGCAATCGGATCGGAACGTGCTCTAGACGCCGCGAATCCGCGCGATCATCCGCTCGACATGGGCGATCGGCGTTTCCGGGCGGATGCCATGGCCGAGATTGAACACATGCGAGGCGCCGTGGAAATCCGCGAGAATGGCGTCGATGGCGGAATCGAGCGCCGCGCCGCCGGCGATGAGGGTGAGCGGATCGAGATTGCCCTGCAACGCGCATTTGCCGCCCAGCGCATAGCGGGTCGCCTTGCGGTCGGCGGTCCAGTCGAGGCCCACCGCGTTCACCCCCGTCGCCTGCACCATCTCGGTAAGCCCGGACAGCGTCGCCCCCTTGGGAAAGGCGATGATGCGCGCGTTGGGCACTTCCGCCCGCACGGCGGCGACGATGCGGCGGATCGGGTCGATGGACCAGCGGCGGAAGCTCTCAGGGTCCAGCACCCCGGCCCAGCTGTCGAAAATCTGCACCGCATCGGCGCCCGCCTTGAGCTGGCCCACGAGATAACGCGCGGAGGTTTCCACCAAGAGATCGATCAGCGCGGTGAAGAACGCCGGGTCCCGCAGCGAGGCGAGGCGCGCCGGCGCCTGGTCCGGCGTGCCGCGCCCGGCGATCATATAGGTCGCCACCGTCCATGGCGCGCCGCAGAAACCGAGCAGCGCCGTCTCAGCGGGCAGCTCGGCGCGGATGCGGCTGACCGCTTCCAGAACCCGGTCGATCTTGTCCGGGTCGAGCGTCTCGCGCAGCGCCGCCAGTTCCGCGCCAGTGGTGACAGGCACCAGACGCGGGCCCTCGCCGGCCTCGAAGGTCATCGGACAGCCGAGCGCGTGCGGCACGACGAGGATGTCGGAGAAGAGGATCGCCGCATCGAAGCCGAAACGGCGGATCGGCTGCAGCGTCACCTCGACGGCATAGTCGGGCGTGTAGCACAGGGTGAGGAAATCGCCGGCCTTGGCCCGCACCTCGCGATATTCCGGGAGATAGCGTCCAGCCTGGCGCATCATCCAGATCGGGGTGCGGCTGGGCACATGGCCTTCCAGCGCTTGGAGCAGGATCGGCTTCTTCGTCACGCTGGCCCCTGCCGTGGCGCTGTCCATTCCGGCGCTTTCCATCCGCTTGTCCCCTGCCTCTTCATACTTCTTTAAGCACTTTGAATAGAAGGTTGTCTGTGTAGTGAGCAGGGGATTAGAGATGTTCCTCCCCGCCCACAACAGACCCCCAGCCTTGCCGCGGACCGGCCGCGCGCAGACGAATCCAAAATTCAGCCGGTTTAAGGGCTTAAGCGCCGCGTGCGGGGTTATCCACGCAGTTCGCCGCAGGCGCCTTGATAAAGCGCACAGGGTCTCGCCTGTGGAGGAAATCCGGCGCTGTCCCCAGCCCTCCCCTTGCGAACCGTCGAAGGGCGTGGCTTGTTCCCATTCTATGCACAGGCCTGTGGATGAACGGCGTGACTGACGCCAACCGCCCGTCGGAGAGCTACTACCATCTCCATCTCGTCTCGGATTCCACCGGCGAGACGCTGATTAGCGTCGGCCGGGCGGCGGCGGCGCAGTATGACGTGAAGCCGATCGAGCACATTTATCCGCTGGTGCGCTCGCACAAGCAGCTCGACAAGGTGGTGCAGGCGATCGACGAATTTCCCGGCATCGTGCTCTACACGCTGACCGATCCGGAACTGCGCAACCGGCTGAAGACCTATTGCCGCGACCATGGCGTGCCGGTGCTCTCGGTGCTGGCGCCTGTCGTGCAGCTGTTCCAGGCCTATCTCGGCGGCGCGCCGGAGCCGCGCGTCGGTGGCCAGCACCAGCTCGACGGCGATTATTTCCGCCGCATCGACGCGATGAACTTCACCGTGATGCATGATGACGGCCAGCATGTGGACGGGCTGGAAGCCGCCGATGTCGTGCTGCTCGGCATTTCCCGCTCCTCGAAGACGCCGACCAGCATCTATCTCGCCAATCGCGGCATCAAGACCGCCAATATCCCGCTGGTGCCGAGCCTGCCGGTGCCGCCGGGCCTCGCCGAGCTCAAGCGCCCCTTGATCGTCGGCCTGCTCGCCAGTGCCGACCGGGTGGTGGAAATCCGCCGCAACCGGCTGCTCGGGCTGAATGCGGCGCAGACCGCCGACACCTATACCGACCGCGAGGCGGTGGCGGAGGAGATCGCCTTTTCCCGCCGGCTCTGCGCCCGCCATGGCTGGCCGATGATCGATGTCACCCGCCGCTCCATCGAGGAGACGGCGGCGGCGATCATTGCCTTGCTGCAGGAGCGCCGGCGGAAGCAGACCGAGAATCCCAATGGCTGACATGGCGCCCGGAAATCCGTTGTGGCGCGGGGGGGCGCCGCTGGTGCTCGCCTCGAAGAGCGCCGCACGCCGCGCGCTGCTGGAGGCCGCCCGCGTGCCGTTCGAGGCGGTCAACGTCGCGGTCGATGAGCGCGCCATCGAGGCCGAGGCGGTGCGCGATGGCGCCGATCCCGCCACTGTCGCGCTCACCCTGGCGCGGGCCAAGGCGTTGGCGGGGGCGGCGGCGCATCCCGGCCGGCACGTCATCGGTGCCGATCAGACGCTGGCGCTGGGCGACGAGGCGCTGCACAAGCCGGCGGACCGGACGGCGGCGAGGGCGCAGATCGCCCGCCTCGCCGGGCGTACCCATAGCCTGCATTCGGCCGTGGCGGTGGCGCGCGACGGGGAGGTGCTGTGGGCGACCGTGGAGAGCGCGCATCTCACCGTGCGACCGCTCGATGGCGAGGCGATCGAGGCCTATCTGGATGCGGCGGGCGAGGCGGTGCTGTCCAGCGTCGGCGGCTACCAGCTGGAAGGGCTGGGCATTCACCTGTTCGAGCGTGTCGAGGGCGACCATTCGGTGATATTGGGGCTGCCACTGCTGCCCCTGCTCGGCTTTCTGCGCTCCGAAGGACTTCTGCTGTGACCCGTCATGTCGCGATCATCGGCCATCCCGTCAGCCATTCGCGCTCGCCGCTGATCCATGGCTACTGGCTGGCCCAGCACGGCATCGATGGCAGCTACGGCGTCCGCGACGTTCCGCCGGCCGAGATCGACGGTTTTCTCGGCGCTTTCGCCGCCTCCGGCCTCGTCGGCGGCAATGTCACCGTGCCGCATAAGGAAGCCGCCTTCCGCGCCTGCGCGGCGCGTGATGCGGTGGCGGAGGCGCTCGGCGCGGTGAACACGATCTGGCTTGAAGATGGCGCTCTCCACGGGGCCAACACCGATGTGCACGGTTTCCTCGCCAATCTCGACGCTGCCGAGCCGGAATGGGCGCGGGCGCTGGGCGAGGCGGTGGTGCTGGGCGCCGGCGGCGCGGCGCGGGCAATTGTCTATGGGCTGTTGCAGCGCGGCGTCGATCGCGTGGTGGTGGCCAACCGGACGCTGGAACGGGCGCAGGCGCTGCGCGACCAGTTTGGCCCGCGTGTGCTGCCGGTGGAGTGGCGCGACCTCGGTGGGCGGCTGATCGGCTGCCGGCTGCTGGTCAACACCACCTCGCTCGGCATGAAGGGCCAGCCGCCGCTCGATATCGACCTTTCCGCGCTCTCGCCGGACGCGCTGGTGACGGACATCGTCTATGTGCCGCTGGAAACGCCGCTCCTGAGGGCCGCCAAGGCGCGCGGCCTTGCCACGGTGGATGGTCTCGGCATGCTGCTGCACCAGGCGGTGCCGGGCTTCGAGCGCTGGTTCGGCGTGCGCCCGCAGGTGACGGCGGAACTGCGCGCCCTCGCTATCGCCGACCTCAAGGCCAAAGGGCAGTTCGCGTGAGGGGGACGTTCGCGTGAGCCCTCGCCCGCCCTTCCGCCTCGGCCTCACCGGCTCGATCGGCATGGGCAAATCCACCACCGCGCAGATTTTCCGCGAGCTGGGTGTGCCGGTGCACGATGCCGACGCGGCCGTTCATGCGCTTTATGGCGCCGAGGGCGTCGCCCCGGTCGAAGCCGCCTTTCCCGGCGTGACGCAGGGCGGGCGGATCGACCGCACCCTGCTCGGCGCCCGCGTGCTGGGCGATGAGGCGGCGATGAAGCGGCTGGAAGCCATCGTCCACCCGCTGGTGCACGCGCGCGAAAAGGCGTTTCTGGAGGCGGCGGCGGCTGCCGGCGCGCCCATCGCCGTGCTCGACATCCCGCTGCTGTTCGAGACCGGCGGCGAGAACCGCGTCGACGCCGTGCTGGTGGTCAGCGCCCCGGAATCGGTGCAGCGCGCCCGGGTTCTGGCCCGGCCGGGCATGACGGAAGAGAAATTTGCCGCCATCCTTGCCCGGCAGGTGCCGGATGGCGAAAAGCGGCAGCGGGCCGATCATGTGATCGACACCGGCCATGGGCTCGACCGCGCTCGCGCGGCGGTGGCGGCGCTGCTGGACGAGCTGCGGGCACTGCGCGGCGACGAGGAAGGGAAAAGCGATGCGTGAGATCGTGCTCGACACCGAGACCACCGGCCTCAACCCGCTCACCGGCGACCGTCTGGTGGAGATCGGCTGTGTCGAGATCTACAACCGCATCCCGACGGGGCAGGTCTACCATGTCTATCTGAACCCGCAGCGCGACATGCCGGTGGAGGCGTTCAACGTCCACGGCCTCTCGACCGAATTCCTCGCCGACAAGCCGCTCTTCGCGCAGGTGGTGGACGATTTCCTCGCCTTCATCGCCGGCGATCCGCTGGTTATTCATAACGCCGCCTTCGATATCGGCTTCCTCAATGCGGAGCTGGCGAAGGTCGGGCGGCCGGCACTCACCTTCGACCGCGTGGTCGACACGCTGTCCCTGGCGCGGCGGCGGCACCCGGGTGCGTCGAATCGTCTCGATGACCTGATGAACCGCTACGGCATCGACTCCTCCCGCCGCACCAAGCACGGGGCGCTGCTCGATTCCGAATTGCTGGCCGAGGTCTATGCCGAGCTGTGCGGCGGCAAGCAGACGGCGCTGAGCCTGACCATGGTGGAGACGTCGACCACGGTGGTGATCGAGGGACAGGTGGCGGCACCGCTGCAGCGCCCCCGCCCGCTGGCGCCGCGCCGGAGCCCGGAAGAGGCGACGGCGCATGCCGCCTTCATCGCCACGCTGGGCGAAAACGCCATCTGGAACGAGTACACGGCCGGTAGCTGACGCCGCCGGCCGTGTCGTAAAGCGTCGGATGCGGCAAGCCGCGTCAGGAAGCGAGCACGTTGCTCGGCGCCTGCTGGGCCATGCGCTGGCGATACAGCGTGACGAAATCGACCGGGTCGATCATCAGCGGCGGGAAGCCGCCATTGCGCACCGTGTCGGCGACGATCTGCCGCGCGAAGGGGAACAGCATGCGCGGGCATTCGATGAGCACGAAGGGGTGGATGGTCTCCTGCGCCACGTTCTGGGCGCGGAAGATGCCGGCATAGACCAGCTCCAGCGCGAACAGCGTCTTGCCGTTCAGCTCGGCCTTGGCCTCGACGTTCAGCTCGACTTCATATTCGGCGCCGTCGCGCAGCGGCTTGGCGCCGACATTGATCTGGATGCCGATCTGCGGCTGGCCCTTGACGACCAGCGATTCCGGCGCGCCCGGATTTTCGAAGGACAGGTCTTTCGTGTACTGCGTCAGCACCTGAAGCGTCGGCATCTGGGCGTTGTCGGTCTCAGCCATAGGTTTCTCCGTGGGGTTCGCCGGCATCGCCCTCAGGGGCGCCGGCGATGGTGCCGCTGGGTCGGTCGTTCCGCCTCAGCCGGTCTTGCAAAGGGCGGGTGTCGCTAACACGGTTGGGTGCGGCTCACAAGCGCGCGGCACGCTTTGCGCGGCCTCCTGCGGATGTGGGCGACGGCGGCGCTTGGCGGACGCGGCGGCTGTGCTCTACTGTGGCCGGGATGTCAGGTTATCGCCCTGCTGCTCCGCCGAAGTGATGACCCTGCGGCAGGGACGGGGTGGCGAAATCGGCCAGACGTCGTAAATAGGTCATGTCAACCGGCCGGCCCGTCCTTGGAAGGCGCCGCGCGGACACCACATGAGGCACAGTCCCGCGCCGGAACGGCTCCGGCGGGGCCAACAGCGGCGAACTGCGACGTGTTCGATATTTATACGATCATCTTCCTGGCCCTCGCCGTGTTCATCTTCATACGGCTGCGGAGCGTGCTGGGGCAGCGGACGGGGCGGGAGCGGCCGCCTTACGATCCCTATTCGCGCCGCGATGCCGCCAAGGCGCCCGTGGGCGCCTCCGACAAGGTGGTGAATTTCCCCGGCACCGCCACCGACACGCCGGCCGTGCCCGCGCCGGTGGAACCGGTGGAAGACGCCGAGCCCGCCCCGGCGCGCTGGGCCGGCATCGCCGAGGTTGGTTCGGCCGTGGCCAATGGCCTCGACGCCATCGCCGCGCAGGAGCGCGAGTTCGACGCCAAGCACTTCCTCACCGGTGCCCGCGCGGCCTATGAGATGATCATCGTCGCCTTCGCCAATGGCGACCGCGCCAGCCTGAAGGACCTTCTGGCGCGCGACGTGTTCGACGGCTTCAGCGCCGCCATCGCCGAGCGCGAGCAGCGCGGCGAGAAGATGGAAACGCAGTTCGTCGGCATCGAGAAGGCCGAGATCATCGAAGCTGAGGCGCGCGGACGCAGCGCGCAGATCACCGTGCGCTTCCTCTCGCAGCTGATCTCCGTCACCCGCGACCGCAATGGCGGCGTGGTGGACGGCGATCCCGAGCAGGTTGCCGACGTGACCGATGTGTGGACCTTCGCGCGCGAACTTGGCGCCCGCGACCCCAACTGGAAGCTGGTCGCCACCGAAGCGGCTTCGTGAGAAGATGACGGGGTGCGCACGCCTCTCGTCCTCCCCGCTCTTCTCCTCGTTCTGACCGGCGCCCTCGCCGGCGGGGGCAGCGGCGCGCAGGCCGCCCCTGCCCCGCTGTTTCCGCAGGCGGTGCTGGAGCCGACCCGTTTCGCCGACCTGCCCGGCTGGGCCGGTGACGACCACGCCAAGGCGCTCGCCACCTTCCGCCGCAGTTGCACGGCGCTCACCCGCAAGCCGGACCTCGTTCGTCCGCCCCGCCCCGTCTTCACCGCCTTGCGGCCCATCTGCGCCCGTGCGGCGCGGTTGCCGAAGCAGCCGGGCGAGGCGACGGCGCGAAAATTCTTCGAGCGCGAATTCCGTCCCTACATCATCACCGCGCTGGACAAGCCGGACGGCTTCCTCACCGGCTATTACGAGCCGGAAGTGGAGGGGTCGCGCACCCGCTCCGACGTGTTCGCCACGCCGCTCTATGCCCGGCCGCGCGACCTCATCATCGAGACCCCGCCGGGCGGCGGGCCGCCGACCAACAAAAGCGGCGCCTTCCGCGAGGTGGACGGCCGGCGCCTGCCCTATTTCGACCGTGCCGCCATCGAGGACGGGGCGCTGGGCGACCGGGCGGAGGTGGTGGCGTGGATCCGCGATCCCGCCGACGCCTTCTTCGCCCATATTCAAGGATCGGTGCGGGTGCGCCTGCCCGATGGCGAGGTGCTGCGGCTCAATTATGACGGCCATAACGGCCAGCCCTACACGCCGATCGGCCGGCTGCTGATCGAACGCGGGCTTGTGCCGCGCGAAAAGATGTCGATGGACGCCATTCGTGGCTATATCGCCGCCCATCCCGACGAAGGGCGCGCCTTGATGCGGCAGAACCGTTCCTATGTCTTTTTCCGCGTCGCCCGCGAACTGACCGCCGAGGACGGCGCCGTGGGCGCGCAGGGCCTGCCGCTGACCGCCGGGCGCTCGCTCGCCGTCGACAAGGCGATCCATGTCTACGGCACGCCCATTTTCCTCGACGCCGCGCTGCCGACCGGGCCGGACGGTGCGTCCGAGCCCTTCGAGCGGCTGATGATCGCGCAGGACACCGGATCGGCCATTATCGGCCCGGCGCGCGGCGACATCTTCTTCGGCGCGGGGCCTGAGGCGGGGACCATCGCCGGCCGGGTGCAGCATCCCGGCCGCTTCGTCCTGCTGCTGCCGCGCGCGCTCGATCCCGCCCGCGCCCGCGTGCCGCTGCCGAGGCCCCGGCCGGCGATCCCCGCTGCGCTGTCGGAGACGCCGTGATGGCGGGCAGCGATTCAGCCGGGCGCAGCCGCCGGCGGCGGCCGCTCGACGCCGAGGAAAAGGCGCTGTGGGAGCATGTGACCCGTTCCATCAAGCCGATCCGCCCGGTGAAGCGCGCCGCCCTCGCCAAGGCCGAGGCCGGCGGCGTGGTCGAAGCGCCGCCCGAGGCTGCCGCCGTGGCCGCCGCCAAGCCGGCCAAGGCCGTGCCCGCCGTCCCCAAGGTGCCGCCGAAGCCGCCGGCCCCGCCGCCGCTCGCCCCGCTGGAACCGAAGCTGCGCCGCCGGCTGTCGCGCGGGGTGGAGGTGGATGCGCGGCTGGATCTGCACGGCATGACCCAGGCCGCGGCGCATGGCCGGCTGATCGGCTTTCTGCGCGCGGCGCAGGGGGAGGGCCACGGGCTGGTGCTGGTGATTACCGGCAAGGGCGAGGCGATGAGCATGCTCGCCGGCGAGGGCGGGCGCGGGGTGCTGCGCCGGCTGGTGCCGCAATGGCTCGGCGCGCCGGAGCTGCGCACCATCGTGCTCGGCTTCGAGACCGCCGGGCGCGGCCATGGCGGGGAGGGCGCGCTCTATGTGCGGGTGCGGCGCCTGCGCGGAGGCCGGCTGTGACCCCCTTCGGCCGCCGCTTGCGTGAACTGCGCGCCGAGCGCGGGGTGACACTGAGCCAGATGGCCGAGGCGATCGGCGTTTCCGCCGCCTATCTCTCCGCCTTGGAACATGGCAAGCGCGGCCAGCCGACCTGGCTAATGCTCCAGCGCATCATCGCCTATTTCAACGTGATCTGGGACGAGGCGGAGGCGCTGCAGGTGCTGGCGGAGCTTTCCGACCCGCGCGTGGTGGTGGACACGTCCGGCCTCTCGCCCGAGGCCACCGAGCTGGCCAATCTTCTCGCCCGCGAGATCGCCACCCTGCCGCCGGAAGCGGTGGCGGAACTGCTTGGCCGGCTCAAGATCCTGGGACGGCCGGGGTAGCGGTGCGGTGGACCTGCGTGCTTCGAGACGCGGGGCAATGCCCCGCTCCTCAGCATGACACCCCTCGTCATCCTGAGGTGCTCGCGGAGCGAGCCTCGAAGGACGCAGAACATCGCCGATCCCATTCCTGCTGGGCATGTGGGGCGCCTTCCGAGCCAACGCCGGTTTAGCCACCTGCGTGCTTCGAGACGGCAGGCTCCGCCCGCCTCCTCAGCATGACGGGGGTATTTCCAGCGTCACTATCCGACTGCCCGTTTCACGTGAAACGCTGAGTCGGCTCAGCACTCGTTCCGGTGCCGAATCAGAGGATGTAGCGGCTCAGATCCGTGTTGCCGGCGAGGTCGGCGACGCGGGAGCGGACATAGTCGGCATCCACCACCACTCGGTCGCCGGCGCGGTCCGGCGCGGTGAAGGACAGATCGTCCAGCACCCGCTCGATCACCGTCTGCAGCCGCCGGGCGCCGATATTCTCCACGCTTGCGTTCACCTGCACGGCGATGTCGGCAATGGCCGCCACCGCGTCCTCGGTGATGATGAGTTCCACCCCTTCCGTACCCATCAGCGCCACCGACTGCTTGACGAGGCTGGCCTCGGTCTCGGTGAGAATGCGGGTGAAATCCTCGCGGGTCAGCGCTTCCAGCTCGACCCGGATCGGCAGCCGGCCCTGAAGTTCGGGCAGCAGGTCCGACGGCTTGGAGACGTGGAAGGCGCCGGAGGCGATGAACAAGATGTGGTCGGTCTTCACCGCCCCGTGCTTGGTGGAGACGGTGGTGCCCTCGATCAGCGGCAGCAGGTCGCGCTGCACGCCCTCGCGCGACACGTCCGCTCCCCCGCGCCGCTCAGAGCCGGCGATCTTGTCGATTTCGTCGAGGAAGACGATGCCGTTCTCCTCCACCGAGCGGATGGCTTCCTGCACGATGGCGTCCTGGTCGATCAGCTTGTCGGCTTCTTCCGAGAGCAGCAGCGGATGGGCGTCCTTCACCGTCACCCGGCGCGGCTTGGAGCGGCCGCCGAAGGCCTTGCCCAGCATGTCGCCGATGGAGACCGCGCCCATCTGCGCGCCGGGCATGCCGGGAATCTCGAACATCGGCATGCCCTGATTGCCCGAGGCGATCTCGATCTCGATTTCCTTGTCGTCCATCAGCCCGTCGCGCAGCTTCTTGCGGAAGCTCTCGCGGGTGCCAGATGAGGCGGTGGCGCCGACCAGCGCGTCGAGCACCCGCTCCTCGGCGGCGAGATGCGCCTTGGCCTCGACGCCCTTGCGGCGCACCTCGCGCACCAGGCCGATGCCGATTTCGACGAGGTCGCGGATGATCTGCTCGACATCACGCCCGACATAGCCGACCTCGGTGAACTTGGTCGCTTCCACCTTGAGGAAGGGCGCGCCGGCCAGCTTGGCGAGGCGGCGGGAGATTTCCGTCTTGCCGACGCCGGTGGGGCCGATCATCAGGATGTTCTTCGGCAGCACCTCCTCGCGCAGCTGCCCTTCCAGCTGCTGGCGGCGCCAGCGGTTGCGCAGGGCGATGGCGACCGCGCGCTTGGCCTTGTGCTGGCCGACAATGTAGCGGTCGAGCTCGGAGACGATTTCGCGGGGCGAGAAGCTGGTCATGACGATGAGGCGTTCCGCGTCGAGAGAGAAACAGGGGGATGGGGCAGGCGCTGCGCCAGGCGGGCCGGCAGGAGCGCGAGCACGCCGCGACGCAGCGGGTGCCAGAGCGCGCTCAGCAAGAGGATGAGGGCGCCGAGCACCAGCAGGCTCAGCGGTGTCGAGCTCTTGGTAAAGCCGGTCACCTCGATCAGCGAGGCGAAGGCGACGCCGGCATAGGAGAGGCCGGAAGCCAGCAGCGCGCGGCGGTCGATCAGCACCGCGACCACGCCGAGCACGGTGAACACCGCCAGCACCGGCAACGCGCCAGCCACCCCGGGGCTACCGTCCGGCCCGATGAAGCCGTGGATGAGCGGATGCACGATCAACGGCGCCGCCAGCATATGCAGCCAGAAGGCGATGTCGGTGCGCCGGGTGAGCCGCTGGGGGTCGCTCAGGTCGAAACGCATGGCGAGGGCGAAGATGCCGAGGCCGCAGGCCACGAGCAGGGGGTTGATAACCACGTTGAAGGCACCGGGCGCCGCGGCAGCCGCAACGCCCACCACGATCGCGACGACCGCGGCAGCGGTGGCGGCAAGGGCGATCGGCACCCTGAAACGCCAGTAATGCAATATCGTGGCAGCCAGCGCCCCAAGCCCGCCCAGTGGCGTTGTGAGCGGGTATTGGCTGAACCAACGCTCATTGGGGAGAAAGGGCATGTTGTCGCCCAGACATGCGGACACCGCGTAGAATACCGATCCGCAGAACACCACCAGCAGCACGATGCTGGGCAGGGCCATGCGCTGCACGCGGGTGAAGAATTCCGCCAGCAGCCAGCTGGCCGCGGCGACCACCACCCACGCAACGGCAGTCCCCAGCGTATCGCCGAAATAGCCCAGCGCACCGAGGAACAACGCCAGCCCGATGGTGACGAAGATGTCGCCGAAGCCGCCGACGAGGCGCAGCCGCTCGTCGTCGTCCGGCGGCGGGAGGGGGGCGGCGGTGCTCGGTGCCAGCTCGGCTTCCAGGGCGCGCAGGCGCTCGGCCTGTTCCGGCGAGATGATGCCGCGCTCGACCGCAGCGAGGACGGTCTGTTCTGAGAGGGTCACCCGATCGTCTCCACAACCACATTATGGTTGGTGTAGATGCAGATGTCGGCGGCGATGGCGAGGCTCTTGCGCACGATGGCCTCGGCGTCCTTGCCACTGTCGGCGAGCGCGCGGGCCGCCGCCAGCGCGAAGCCGCCGCCCGAGCCGATGGCGGCGATGCCGTTCTCCGGCTCCAGCACGTCGCCAGTGCCGGTGAGCACCAGCGTGACGTTGGCGTCGGCGACGATCATCATCGCTTCCAGCCGGCGCAGATAGCGGTCGGTGCGCCAGTCCTTGGCGAGCTCGACACAGGCGCGCTGCAACTGGCCGGGATACTGTTCCAGCTTGGCTTCCAGCCGCTCGAACAATGTGAAGGCATCCGCCGTGGCGCCGGCGAAGCCGCCGATCACGTCGCCCTTGCCCAGCCGGCGCACCTTGCGGGCGTTCGACTTCATCACCGTGTTGCCGAGCGTCACCTGCCCGTCGCCGCCAATGGCGACGCGCCCGTCGGCGCGGACGGAGACAATGGTGGTGCCGTAGATCGTGTCGGGGGAATGGGTCATGAAGGGCTCCGGTCGAGGCCCCTTACTTAAGGCCTCACTGCGCGGGCGCAACTCGCCGCGCGCGCGGCTGGCTGCTGTCATGCGTGCATATGGCATAGCACCCGCATAGCTGCTAAGAGGCGCGCTCTTTCCGGGAGCCCTTTGCCATGCGCACGGCCAGCATCACCCGCGCCACCAAGGAAACGCAGATCCGCCTCTCCGTCGATCTCGACGGCACGGGGAAGGCATTGATCGCGACCGGGGTGGGTTTCTTCGACCATATGCTGGACCTTCTGGCCCGCCATTCGCGCATCGACATGGAGATCGAGGCCAAGGGCGACCTGCATATCGACTTCCACCACACGGTGGAGGATGTCGGCATCGCGCTCGGCCAGGCGGTGAAGGCGGCGCTCGGCGATATGCGCGGCGTCACCCGCTATGCCAGCCTTCACCTGCCGATGGACGAGACGCTGACCCGCGTCGCGCTCGACATTTCCGGCCGGCCCTTCCTCGTGTTCCGCACCGAGTTCGCGGCGGCGAAGATCGGGGAGTTCGACACCGAGCTGGTGCGCGAATTCTTTCAGGCCTTCGCCATCAATGCCGGGCTGACCCTGCATGTGGAGACTCTCTATGGCGCCAACGCGCACCATATAGCGGAGAGCTGCTTCAAGGGTCTGGCCCGTGCGCTGCGCGCGGCAGTGGCCATCGATCCGGCGGCGGCGGGGGAAATCCCCTCCACCAAGGGCAGCCTCGGCGGCTGACAGGGCAGGAACGGCGGCATGGCGGTCTGGACGGTTTTCGAACCCGAGGAGGCGGAGACGCGGCGCAGCACCCAGCAATGGGCGGACGGCTTCGTCTTCGTGCCCGAACGCCTGTCCTGGAGCGCGCTGCTCTTCGCCCCGCTGGTGTTGCTGCGCCACCGCCTGTGGCTGGCCCTGCTCGGTTATGCGGTGCTGCAGGCGGCGGTGATCCTCGCTGTCAGCGTGCTCGACCTGCCCGACCGTGCGCTGGTGCTGCTGCTGGTCGGCAATAGCGCCGTCGCCGTGGGCCTGCCGGGCCTGCGGCGGTCAAAGCTGACCGCGCAGGGCTATGAGGAAGCGGGCTGCGTGGTGGCGCCGAAGCTGGAAGCCGCCGAACAGCGCTATTTCGACGCCCGGCTCGGCGACGTGGCCGCGCCGCGTCCGTTCCTGCCGCCGATGGGCGGCGCCCGTGCCCATGCCGGGGCGCGGCCGGCCGAGGCCGGCGTGCTCGGCCTGTTTCCGGAGGCGTCCCGATGACCCCACCCGCCCCCGTCGCCTTGATCGACTACGGTTCCGGCAATCTCCATTCCGCCGGCAAGGCGCTGGAGCGCGCCGCGCGCGAGGGTGGCAGCGGCAAGGCCGTGCTGGTCACCGCCGACCCCGACGTGGTGCGCCGCGCCGACCGCATCGTGCTGCCCGGCGTCGGCGCCTATGCCGATTGCCGGCGCGGCCTCGACGCCATCCCCGGCATGGTGGAGGCGCTGACCGAGGCGGTGATGGAACGGGGCCGCCCGTTCCTCGGCATCTGCGTCGGGCTGCAATTGATGGCGACGCGCGGGCTGGAGCATGGCGAAACCGCCGGGCTCGGCTGGATCGACGGCGACGTGGTGAAGATCGAGCCGGCCGATCCGGCGCTGAAGATCCCGCATATGGGCTGGAACTCGCTCGATGTGGCGCGTGCCCACCCGATCCTTGACGGCATTCCCACCGGTGCGGACGGGCTCGACGCCTATTTCGTGCATTCCTACCACCTCAAGGCCGCGCGCGCGGCGGACGTGATCGCCACCACCTCCTATGGCGGGGCGATCACCGCCATGGTCGGCCGCGACAACATCGCCGGAACGCAGTTCCATCCCGAGAAGAGCCAGCGCCTCGGCCTCGCCCTTCTCGCCAATTTCCTGAAGTGGGCGCCGTGATCCTCTTTCCCGCCATCGATCTCAAGGAAGGCAAGTGCGTGCGCCTGCAGCAGGGCGACATGGCACGCGCCACGATCTTCAACCACGACCCCGCCCAGCAGGCGGCGCAGTTCGAGGCCCAGGGCTTCCGTTATCTGCACATCGTCGATCTCGACGGTGCCTTCGCCGGTGCGCCGGTGAACGCGGCGCCGGTGGAGCGCATTCTCGAAGCCGTCACCATGCCGGTGCAGCTCGGCGGCGGCATTCGCGACATTGGCCGGGTCGAGGACTGGCTGGCCAAGGGCATCACCCGCGTCATCCTCGGCACGGCGGCGGTGCGCGACCCCGCCTTCGTCAGGCAAGCGGCGCGGCGCTTTCCCGGCCGTGTGGCGGTGGGGCTCGACGCCAAGGACGGGCGCGTGGCGGTGGAAGGCTGGGCCGAGACCTCGGACCTCACCGCGCTGGAACTGGCGCAGCGCTTCGAGGATGCCGGCGTCGCCGCCATCATCTACACCGACATCGCCCGCGACGGGTTGCTGAAGGGCCTCAATATGGAGGCGACCATCGCGTTGGCGGAGGCCATTTCCATTCCGGTCATCGCCTCGGGCGGGCTCGCCTCGCTCGACGACGTGAAGGCGCTGATGGAGCCGCGCGCGGCGAAGCTGGAAGGCGCCATCACCGGAAGGGCGCTCTATGATGGCCGGCTCGATCCGCGCGCCGCGCTGGCGCTGGTGGCGGGGCTGGCGGCATGAGCGACGCAGCCGCCCGGGGGGAGTCCATGCTGAAGGTCCGCGTCATTCCCTGCCTCGACGTGAAGGACGGCCGGGTCGTCAAGGGCGTGAAGTTCGTCGATCTGCGCGACGCCGGCGATCCCGTGGAAGCGGCCAAGGCCTATGACGCCGCCGGGGCGGACGAGCTCTGCTTCCTCGACATCACCGCGAGCGTCGAGGCGCGCAGCACGCTGATCGATGTGGTGAGCCGCACCGCCGAACAGTGCTTCATGCCGCTGACCGTCGGGGGCGGCGTGCGCACGGTGGAGGACATCCGCGCGCTGCTCAACGCCGGCGCCGACAAGGTGTCGATCAACACGGCGGCGGTGAACCGGCGGGAGTTCGTGCGCGAGGCGGCGGAAAAGTTCGGCGAGCAGTGCATCGTCGTCGCTATCGACGCCAAGAAGGTTTCCGCCGAGGGCGAGCCCGACCGCTGGGAGATCTTCACCCATGGCGGGCGCAACCGCACCGGCATTGACGCCGTGGAGTATGCGAAGGAGGTCGTCGCGCTCGGCGCCGGCGAGATCCTGCTCACCTCCATGGACCGCGACGGCACCGGCGAGGGCTTCGACCTGAAGCTGACGCGCGCCATTTCCGATGCGGTGAAAGTGCCGGTGATCGCCTCCGGCGGCGTCGGCACGCTCGATCACCTCGTGGATGGCATCCGCAATGGGGGGGCCTCGGCGGTGCTGGCGGCCTCGATCTTCCATTTCGGCACCTTCACCATCGGCGACGCCAAGGACGCCCTGGCGCAAGCCGGCCTGCCCGTCCGGCGCGGTGGCGCCGACATTGAGGAGACCGGCCGATGAATGCGACGCCCGCCCGCGTTACCCTCGAAGAGCTGGCCGCCATCGTCGCCCGCCGCGCCGCGGCCGAGGGTGAGCCGTCCTATACCCGCACCCTGCTGGCCAAGGGCGTCGCCAAATGCGCGCAGAAGCTGGGCGAAGAAGCGGTGGAAACGGCACTCGCCGCCGTCGGCACCGATACGAAAGCGGTCATTTCCGAAAGCGCCGATCTTCTCTACCATCTTGCCGTGCTGCTTCAGGCGCGCGGCGTGTCGCTGGATGACGTGTATGCGGAGCTCGGCCGCCGGACGAACCAGTCCGGCCTGGAGGAAAAGGCGTCCCGCCCCAAGGGCTGAGGGCGCCTTCCCCTTGTTTCCGACGGCGGTTCTCCGGCCGGCGGCCAGTATCCTGCCTTCAACTAAGGTGGTATACGGTCGACCAACGCCCGGCGCTTTGAATGTCCGGGCGAGCCGGGAAACGCTACCATGGACCTGAAGCTCGACGGGGCGGTGCTGTCGCCTTTCCGTCAATTCAGCCGCGCCGAATGGGCGGCTTTGCGCGCCGACACGCCCCAGCCCTTGAAGCCGGACGAGATCCAGCGGCTGCAGGGTCTCAATGACCGGCTGTCCCTCCCCGAGATCGAGGAAATCTACCTGCCGCTCTCGCGCCTGCTCTCGATCTATGTCGGGGCGACGCAGAAGCTGTTCCGGCAGATGCAGAAGTTTCTCGGCCCCGAGCAGAACGGCAAGATGCCCTACATCATCGGCGTCGCCGGCTCGGTGGCGGTGGGCAAGTCCACCACCGCCCGCGTGCTGCAGGCGCTGCTGGCGCGCTGGCCCAACACGCCGAAGGTCGCGCTGGTCACCACGGACGGCTTTCTGCTGCCCAATGCCATTCTCGAACAGGAAGGGCTGATGGGGCGCAAAGGCTTCCCGGAAAGCTACGACCTGCCGGCGCTCCTGCATTTTCTCACCGACATCAAAGCCGGCCGCCGGCCGGTGCGGGCGCCGCTCTACAGCCATTTCGACTATGACGTGACGCCCAATGCGGCGATCGAGGTGGACCAGCCCGACATCCTCATCGTCGAGGGGCTGAACGTGCTGCAGACCAGCCGCCCGCCAAAGGATGGCAAGGGCATTCCCTTCGTCTCCGACTTCTTCGACTTCAAGGTCTATATCGACGCCGACGAGACCATTCTGGAGCGCTGGTATGTCGAGCGCTTCATGCGGCTGCGCGAGACCGCCTTCCGCGATCCCAAAGCCTATTTCCACCGCTATTCCAGCCTCACCGGCGCGGAGGCGGACGCCACCGCCCGTGCCATCTGGCGCTCGATCAACCTGGTGAACCTGCGCGAGAATATCCTGCCCACCCGCCAGCGCGCCGACCTCATCCTGCGCAAGGGCGGCGACCATGAGGTCGAGGCGGTGGCGCTGAGGAAGCTCTAACATGACGACGGCGGTCGACATCGTGCCCGGCTGCCGCTACTGGCCGGGCTGGCTCGACCGCGAGGGGCAGGAAGCGCTGGCGGAAGAGCTGCGCGCCGTCCTCGCTGCGGCGCCGCTGTTCACCCCGCTCATGCCGCGCACCGGCAAGCCCTTCTCCGTCCGCATGTCCAATTGCGGGCCGCTCGGCTGGGTGTCGGACGTGTCCGGCTATCGCTACCAGCCGACCCATCCCGAGACCGGCCAGCCCTGGCCGCCCTTCCCGCCTATGCTGATCCGCGCCTGGGACGCGCTGGCGGGCGCTGATCTGGCGCCGGAGGCCTGCCTCATCAACTGGTATGGGCCGCAGGCGCGGATGGGGCTGCATCAGGACCGCGACGAGGAGGAGTTCGCGGCCCCGGTTCTCTCGCTCTCGCTCGGCGACGCCGCCTTGTTCCGCATCGGCGGCACGGCGCGCAGCGACCCCACCCGCTCGCTCCGCCTCGCCTCCGGCGACGCGCTGCTGCTGGCAGGGCCGGCGCGACCGGCCTTTCACGGCATTGACCGCATCTATCCCGGCACTTCGACGCTTCTGAAGCAGCCGGGACGCATCAATCTGACGTTACGGCGGGTACACAGGGCGGGCACGAGCGAAATTCGGCCTTGATGAATGCGCAGAAAGGGCGAAGTTACAGCCGCCTTGAGATTTGAAGGATTGCGAATGCGCCTTGTTGCCCGCCTTGCCGCCGCTGCCTTTGTCCTGGCGGCGCTCGCCCTTCCCGCCGCCGCCCAGCCGGTATTCGTCAATGACGGCACGATCGGTCTGGTGCCGCCGGAGGGTATGGTGCCCGTGCCCGGCGTGCCCGGATTCCAGGATCGCGCCGCCAGCGCCTCGCTGCTCGTGCTGGAAATGCCCAAGCCCGCTTATGAGGAGATCACCAAGAGCTTCGCTGCCAAGGAGCTGGAGAAGCAGGGCGTGACGGTGGAGGAGCGGCGCGACGTGACGCTCGCCGATGGTGTGCCGGCCGTCCTGCTCAAGGGCTTCCAGACCGTGGGCGCCGGGGCGCTGAAGAAATGGATCCTCATCGCCGGCGGCAAGGACCAGACCGGCATGATAACCGTGCAGTTCCCCGAGGCTTCCAGCAGCCGCTATCCCGACGCCAAGGTCGAGGAGGCGCTGAAGACGGTGGTGTTCCGCGCGCCCCCCAGCACCGAGGAAATGCTCGCCAAGCTGCCCTTCACGCTTGATCAGCTGAGCGGCTACAAGGTGATGAAGGTGATCGGCAACAATGCGGTGCTGCTCACCAAGGTCGATGCCGCTCCGGCGGACAAGGGCGAGCAGCAGTCCCAGTCCTTTTTCATCGTCGCCGTCGGGCCCGGAGAAATCCGCGAGGACGAGCGCGAGGCGGTGGCCAAGCGGGCGATCGCCAGCGTGCCGGGCATCAAGGAACTGCGCGTCGAGCGCGGCGGCCCGCTGCGCGTCGGCGGCCAGCCCGGCTATGAGCTGATCGCCAATGCGGTGGACCAGCAGAGCGGCGCGCCGGTGAAGGTGGCGCAGTGGCTCAGCTTCGGCCGCAGCGGCTATCTGCGCATGGTCGGCGTGGCGGCGACGGACAATTTCGATGCCGACTACACCGCCATGCGGGCCGTGCGCGACGGCGTGACCCTGCGCTGAGCCTCCGGACCAACCACAAAAAAGGGCCCCGCCGGGGCCCTTTTTCATGTCGGATGGGCCGGCGCGCGGAGCCCGGCTCAGTTTCCCGCCGGCGGGGCGTCCGTGGGCGCTGCCTTCGGCCCGCCCTTGGAGACGCCGACCAGCGCCGGGCGCAGCACGCGCTCGCCGAGCTTGTAGCCGGGCTGGATGACCTGAACCACGGTGCCGGACGGCACCTCGGTGTTCGGCACCTCGAACATCGCCTGATGCATGTTCGGGTCGAACTTCGTCCCTTCCGCCTCGATGCGCGCCACGCCGTGCTTGGACAGCGCGTGCAGCAACGCGCGGCCGGTCAGGTCGATGCCTTCCAGCAGCGTCTTCAGCGTGCCGTCGGCCTTGGCACGGGCCTCGGCGTCGATGGCGCCGAGCGCGCGCTCGAAATCGTCGGCCACGGTGAGGATGTCGCGGGCAAAGCCGGTGATGCCGTAGACCTTGGCGTCCGCCACCTCGCGCTCGGCGCGGCGGCGCACATTGTCGGCCTCGGCGAAGGCGCGCAGGAACTTGTCTTTCAGCGCGGCGATCTCGGCCTCGAGCTGTTCCTTCTCGGCGGCGAAGGCGGCAGCGAGGTCGTCCGGCGCGCCCGCAGCGCCGTGCTCGGCGTCGACAGTCTGATCACCCGTTTCGGGCTGGTCAGCCGGAGTGCGGTTTGCGTCGCTCATGAATACCTCGTCGAACAATGAATCCGTCCCGGCGGCAGGGCCGCGCGGACGCCCGCCATATCGGGGCGGAAGCAGCAAAAATCAAGCCGCGTCAATCCCCGGACCGGCGAGGACGCGGCTGACGACGCGGGCGGTGAAGTCGACCATCGGCACGATGCGGGCATAGTTGAGCCGCGTCGGCCCGATGACGCCGAGCACGCCGACCACCCTGCCCTGCCCATCGCGATAGGGCGCGACGATGGTGGAGGAGCCGGACAGCGAGAACAGCTTGTTCTCCGAGCCGATGAAAATACGCAGGCCCTGCGCGTCCTCGGCCCGCCCCAGAAGGTCCACGACCTCCTGCTTGGCTTCGAGATCGTCGAACAGCAGACGCACCCGCTCCAGATCCTCGATGGCGCGCAGATCGTGCAGCAGCCGCGTCTGGCCGCGCACGATGAGCCGCCGCTCGGCCTTGTCGCCGCCCGACCAGCTGGCCATGCCGCTTTCCACCACCCGCGCCGTCACCTCGTCCAGCTCGGCGCGGCGGGCGGCGAGAGTGCGCTCCACCTCGGTGCGCAGCTCCACCAGCGTGCGCCCACGCGTCAGCGCGCTGAGGAAATTGGTCGCTTCCACCAGCGCGGAGGAAGGCAGGCCCTTGGGCAGCGGCACGAGGCGGTTCTCCACCTCGCCATCGTCGGAGACGAGGATCAGCAGCGCACGGGTGGGGTCGAGCGGCACGAACTCGATATGTTTGAGTCGCACATCGCTCTTGCCCGTGGTGACGACGCCGGCGCCGCGCGACAGGCCGGAGAGCAGGTTCGACGCTTCCGCCAGCACCCCGTCCACCGTCTGGGCGCGGGCGGCGGCGCGCACCTGCGTCTCGATCGAGTTGCGCTCATCCTCGGAGACATCGCCGATCTCCAGCAGCGCATCGACGAAGAAGCGCAGCCCCAGCTCGGTCGGCAGCCGGCCGGCGCTGGTGTGGGGGGCGAAGATCAGCCCCGCCGCTTCCAGGTCCGCCATCACATTGCGCACCGAGGCGGGCGACAGCGTCATCGGAATGAGCCGCGAAATATTGCGCGAGCCGGCGGGCTCGCCCGTGGCGAGATAGGTCTCGACGATCTGCCGGAAAATCTCGCGCGAGCGCTCGTCGAGCCGCG
The DNA here is from genome assembly GCF_965249975.1 of Ancylobacter sp. Lineage (GTDB taxonomy): Bacteria > Pseudomonadota > Alphaproteobacteria > Rhizobiales > Xanthobacteraceae > Ancylobacter. Next base: position 389,411 of record NZ_CBDFNE010000015.1, read on the forward strand.
CCAGCGACGGCGCGGTGGCGGAGAGAAATGGGTCGAGGGGCATCGCGGGGGCCTGTCCCTTGTCTCGTCTACCCGGTCATGGGTGTCTATTATCTCGGTAATCGCCGTCCATGTACAAGGCGGCGCGTGCTGAGGCCCCGTCATCGAGCCATGACGGGCGCCCGGCGATTGCACAGGGCGGGCGCCGCCCTTACAAGGTCCGCCCACAGGGCCCGTCGCGACGGGCCCGCCGCCGCCGTTCAGGAGATCGTCCGCATGCGCCCTTCCCGCCGCCTTCCCGACGAGATGCGGGCCGTGAGCTTCGAGCGCGGCGTGCTGCGCCATGCCGAGGGCTCCTGCCTCGTGAAGTTCGGCGAGACCCATGTGCTCGTCGCCGCCACGCTGGAAGAGCGGCTGCCGCCCTGGCTGAAGGGGCAGGGGCGCGGCTGGGTGACAGCGGAATACGGCATGCTGCCGCGCGCCACCCATGACCGCACGCGCCGCGAGGCCGCTGCCGGCAAGCAATCCGGCCGTACGCAGGAAATCCAGCGCCTCATCGGCCGTTCGCTGCGCGCGGTGATGGACCTGGAGAAGCTCGGCGAGCGGCAGATCACCATCGATTGCGACGTGATCCAGGCCGATGGCGGCACCCGCACCGCTTCCGTCACCGGGGCGTGGATCGCGCTGCATGACTGTCTGAGCTGGATGAAGGCGCGCGGCATGCTCTCCACCCTGCCGCTGCGCGATCATCTCGCCGCCGTTTCCTGCGGCATCATCGACGGCGAGCCGCGGCTCGATCTCGACTATGCCGAGGATTCCGAGGCACATACGGATGTGAACTTCGTCATGACCGGCTCCGGCGGTTTCGTCGAGGTGCAGGGCACGGCGGAGAAGACGCCGTTCACCGAGGACGAGTTCAACGCCATGCTCGGCCTCGCCCGCAAGGGCGTCGCCAAGCTGGTCGATCTGCAGAAGCTGGCCGTCGCATGAGCCCCGCTGCGCACCGCCGGCTGGAAGGCCGGGTCGTCATCGCCACCCATAATCCCGGCAAGCTCGAAGAGATGCGGGGCCTGCTGGCGCCCTATGGCATCGATGCCGTGTCCGCCGGCGAACTCGGCCTGCCCGAGCCGGAAGAGACTGGCCTCACCTTTGGGGAGAATGCCCGCATCAAGGCGATCGCCGCCGCCAACGCGTCGGGCCTGCCGGCTTTCGCCGACGATTCCGGCCTGTGCGTCGACGCGCTGGGCGGCGCGCCGGGGCTCTACACCGCCCGCTGGGCCGGGCCGGAAAAGGACTTCATGGCGGCGATGACCCGCGTGGAGGAGGAGCTGCGCGATGCCGGGGCGGAACTGCCCGACCTGCGCAAGGCGCATTTCATCTCCGCCTTGTGCCTCGCCTGGCCGGACGGGCATGTCGAGGATTTCGAGGGCGTGGTGAACGGCACGCTGGTATGGCCGCCGCGCGGGCCGGCCGGCTTCGGTTATGACCCGATGTTCCAGCCCGATGGCCATGAGCGCACCTTCGGCGAGATGAGCGGCGCGGAGAAGCACGGCCTGCCGCCGCATGGGCGTGGCCTCTCGCACCGGGCGCGGGCCTTCATGACGCTGGCGCAGGCCTGCCTTGGGGCGACGTTTGACTGAGCGCGCGCCCGCGCCGCCGCCGGTGGACCCCGGCTTCGGCGTCTATGTGCATTGGCCGTTCTGCAAGGCCAAATGCCCCTATTGCGACTTCAACTCGCATGTCCGCCACGCACCGCCGGACCAGGCGCGCTTCGTGGCGGCGTTCCGTGCCGAGATCGCCCATACGCGTGAGCGTATCGGCCAGCGGCGGACCCACAGCGTGTTCTTCGGTGGCGGCACGCCGTCGCTGATGGAACCGGCGACCGTCGGTGCCATTCTCGACGCCATCCATGCGGCCTGGCCGCTCGACGCGCGCGCCGAGGTGACGCTGGAGGCCAACCCCACCAGCGTCGAGGCCGGGCGGTTCCGCGGCTATCGCGCCGCGGGCGTCAACCGCGTCTCGCTCGGCGTGCAGGCCCTGGACGACGGCGCGCTGAAGGCGCTGGGGCGCATGCACAGCGCGCAGGAGGCGCTGGGCGCGGTGGCGGTGGCGCGCGCCGCCTTCGAGCGCGTCTCCTTCGATCTCATCTATGCCCGGCCGGACCAGCGACCGGCGGACTGGGCGGCGGAGCTGCGCCGCGCCATCGACGAGGGCTGCGAGCATCTCTCGCTCTACCAGCTGACCATTGAGGAGGGCACGCCCTTCGCCGCCCTGCACCGCGCCGGCCGGCTGATCGTGCCCGAGGACGAGGTCGCGCGCGCCCTGTGGGACGTGACGCAGGATACGACGCGCGCCGCAGGCCTGCCGGCCTATGAAATCTCCAACCACGCCCGCCCAGGGGCGGAGAGCCGGCATAATCTGCTCTACTGGCGCTATGGCGAATATGCCGGCATCGGGCCCGGCGCGCATGGACGGCTCGACACGCCGGAGGGGCGGGTCGCCACCTCCACCGAGCGCGGCCCGGAGGCATGGGTGGCGAAGGTGGAGGCGCAGGGCCATGGCGTCATCGCCGACGAGACGCTGACCCGCGCCGAGCAGGCCGACGAATATCTGCTGATGGGCCTGCGGCTCATGGAGGGCATCGACCGCGCCCGCTTCGCCCGGCTGGCGGGGCGCGGCTTCGACCCCGCGCGCGTGGCGGCGCTGCTGGAAGACGGCATGATCGAGGAACTGCCGGGCGACCGCCTGCGCGCCACCGCTCTCGGCCTGCCGGTGCTCGACGCCCTCGTCGCCGATCTGGCGGCGTGAAGATGTGCGCCTAGCTCAGATGGCCGTCATCCTGAGGTGCTTGGCCAAAGGCCAAGCCTCGAAGGATGCTCGTTAGGGCAGGTCCGAAGGAACCATCCTTCGAGGCTCGCTTCGCTCGCACCTTGGGATGACGCGGTTCTCTCGTGAGAGGGTGCCCCTCACCCCTGCGCGAAGCTGCGGGGGGCGGGGCTGACGATCTGCGAGGTCCCTCCGGAAATCTGCATCACCGCCAAACCGCGCTGATTGGTGCCGTCGGCGCGGAAGCGGAAAATGCCGTCGACGCCGGAAAAGCCCGAGGGGTTCTGGATCGCCGCATCGGTAATGCCGTTCTCGCCATAGGAGTTGACGAGCGCTGCCATCAGCGACACCGCATCATGCGAGAGCGTGGTGGTGCGCACCGGCTCGCTGCCGAAGCGGGCGCGGTAGCGGGCGGCGAAGGCGCGGAAGCCGGCCGTGTCCGGCGCGGCGAAGATTCCGCCATTCATCGCGGGATTGGCGAACAGCTTGGCATCGTCCCACAGGCCGGTGCCGATGAGCTGCTTGCCGGCGAGGCTGGCGCCCGAGCCCGACAGTGCCTGCACGATCTGCGGCACGGTATCGGCAGCGTCGGGGAGGAACACGGCGTCCGCCTGCGCCATCGAGCCGGCGAGCCGGCGCGCGGCTTCTGCCGCCTGGCCCGAGGCGTAGCGTTCCAGCCCGACCACGCGCCCGCCGACCACAGGCACGGTTTCGCGGAAGGCCGCCTCGACCACCGAGCCATAGGCATTGTCCGGCACCAGCCCGACATAGGAGCGCCGGCCCTGGGAGGCGGCGTAGCGGATCACCCGTTCCACATCGGTCTGCGGCAGGAAGCTGAGGAGATAGACCCCCTGCGTCGCCACATTGGTATCGGTGGAAAAGCCGACCAGCGGCACGCCGCGCTGGCGTGCTACCTGTCCGGCGGCGGCGACGGAATGGGCGAAGAGCGGCCCGATGAGCGCGCGGGCGCCCTCGTCCAGCGCCTGGCTGGCGGCGGCCTGTGCTCCCGGCCCGGTGCCGCCATCATCCTTGACGATGAGCCTTATGCGGGCGCCGGAAAATTCCGACAGCGCCATTTCCGCGGCGTTGCGCAGCGAGATGGCCACCGCGCCGGCATTGCCGCTGGCGCCGAGCGGCAGGATGAGGCCGATGGGGGTGCCGGTGCCGAGGGCGGGATTGGCGGCCGGCGGCGCTTCCGGCAGCGGCAGCGCCGCCTGGGGCGCCCCCATATCCGGCCCGGAGGAGCAGGCGGCCAGTCCCGCCGCGCCCGCCATGAGGAGAAAGCCGCGCCGGCTCGTCCGGGCGAGGCCTGTGCGGATCGCGGCCGTATCCCTAGCGTTCATGCGGTGCGTTCGGCTCGGCTGTGCGCCTGCCACCCTGGCCGACGTCGCCCACCTTTTTAGGACGGCGGGACTCGCGCTGTCACCTTCTCCGCAGGGCCGGAGGCGCGAAAGCGTTAAATATCCACGCGTTCGGCCGTCTTTCTGCGCCAGCGCGGGCCGCGCCGGTCCGGCACGCGGCGCATGACGCGGGCCGCGCGGCTCTCTACAATGCGCGCATGACCCTTTCTCCCGCTACCTCCGCTCCGTCTGAGACCACCGCGCCGCGCAGCTTCCGCATCGGCGCGCACAGCCTGCCCGCCACGCGCCCGCAGCCCGGGCTCTACATTGTCGCCACGCCGATCGGCAATCTCGGCGACGTGACCCTGCGCGCACTGGAAACCCTTGCCGGTGCCGACCTCATCGCCTGCGAGGACACCCGCGTCACCCGTCGGCTGCTGGAACGTTACGGTATCGAAACGAAACTCGTGGCCTATCACGACCACAATGCCGAACAGGCCCGACCGCGCCTGCTCGCCCGGCTCGCGGAAGGCGGGGTGGTGGCGCAGGTGTCGGATGCCGGCACGCCGCTGGTCTCCGACCCCGGCTACAAGCTGGTGGCGGCCGCCATCGAGGCCGGGCACCGGGTGATTCCGCTGCCGGGTGCTTCCGCGAGCCTTGCCGCGCTGGTGGCCGCCGGCCTGCCGACCGACCGCTTCTTCTTCGAGGGGTTCCTGCCGGCGAAAAGCGGCGCCCGCCGCACCCGCATCAGCGAATTGAAGACGCTGCCGGCGACGCTGATCCTTTATGAGAGCGGCCCGCGCCTGCCCGACAGCCTCGCCGACCTTGCGGATGGGCTCGGCCCGCGCCCGGCGGCGGTGTGCCGGGAACTTACCAAGACCTTCGAGGAGGCACGGCGCGGCACGCTGGACGCGCTCGCCGCCCATTACGCCGAGGCCGGCCCACCCAAGGGCGAGATCGTGCTGGTGATCGGCCCGCCCTTGGCGGAGGAATCCAGCGAGGCCGATCTCGACGCCGCGCTGAAAGCGGCCTTGGCCAGCCTTTCGGTGAAGGACGCGGCGGCGGCGGTGGCGACCGCGACCGGGCTTCCGCGCCGCGCCGTCTATGCCCGTGCGCTGGCCCTGCAGGGCGGCGATGGCTGACGGCGGCGCGCCGGCGGATGCGGGGCGCGCGCGGGCGCTGCAACGCCGCCAGGCCGCCTTCACCCGAGGCATGGCGGCGGAAGCCGCCGCCGCCGCCCTGTTCGAGGCCGAAGGCTTCGTCATTCTGGACCGGCGCGCCCGCACCCCGCGCGGCGAGATTGACCTGGTGGCGCGGCGCGGCGATCTCGTCGTCTTCATCGAGGTGAAGGCCCGCGCCTGCTTACGTTTCGCAGCCGAATCGATCCTGCCGCGCCAGCGCCGGCGGATCGTCGGCGCGGCGGAAATCTATCTCGCGCGCCATCCTGAACTCGCCACTCTCGACCAGCGGCTCGACGTGGTTCTCGTCGCGCCCGGCGCGCCGCCGCTGCATCTGCCGGGCGCGTTCGAGGCGGAATGAGCGCGGGGCACGAGGCCGTGGCGCGGCGACGCGCGAGCGACTAAACAGGGAGATGAAAATGCCGCCGGGCAAGACTGCCGCCGGCCGGCTCCCTCCTGTCGCAGACGGAACTCCCATGAGCCTCAACGTCGCCGTCCAGATGGACCCGATCGACCGCATCAACATTACCGGCGATTCCGCCTTCGCCCTGATGCTGGAAGCCCAGGCGCGCGGCCACGCGCTTGCCTATTACACGCCCGACCGCATGGCGATGCGCGATGGCGAGGTGTTCGCCACCGTGCACCCGCTGGAGGTGCGCGATGTGAAGGGCGACCACTACACGCTTGGCGAGGCGCGGCGGGTGCGGCTCGACACGTTCGACGTGATCCTGATGCGGCAGGACCCGCCCTTCGACATGAGCTACATCACCGCCACGCATCTGCTGGAGCGCATTCACCCGAAGACGCTGGTGGTGAACGACCCGGCCCATGTGCGCAACGCGCCGGAGAAAATCTTCGTCACCGAATTCCCGGACCTGATGCCGCCGACGCTGATCACCCGCGACCTCAACGAGATCAAGGCGTTCCGCGACGAATTCGGCGACATCGTGATGAAGCCGCTCTATGGCCATGGCGGCGCCTCGGTGTTCCGGCTCACCCGCGACGACCTGAATTTCGGCTCGCTCTATGATCTGTTCGCCACCACCTTCCGCGAGCCCTGGGTGGTGCAGCGCTTCCTCCCCGAGGTGAAGCACGGCGACAAGCGCATCATTCTGGTCGACGGCGTGTTCGCCGGCGCGGTGAACCGGGTGCCGAGCGAGGGCGATCTGCGCTCCAACATGGTGCGCGGCGGGGCGGCGGCGGAAACCGACCTGACGCCCCGCGAACGCGAGATCTGCGAGCGGCTGGGCCCGGCGCTGCGGGCGCGTGGGCTGCTGCTTACCGGTATCGACGTGATCGACGGCCATCTCACCGAGATCAACGTCACCGCCCCCACCGGCATTCGCGCCATCAAGCGCATTGGCGGGCCGGACATCGCGGTGACGGTGTGGGACATGATCGAGGCCAAGCGCCGCTGAGGCCGGGCCGACCGGCTCAAACGAAAACGGCACCGCCCCAGGGGACGGTGCCGTCGCGTTTCAAGCCGCGGGCTTGAGCGGCTCAGTGGACGCTGAGCGTCACCAATTCGTTCTGCATCGCGTTGGCGATCGCCGCTTCCCGGCTGTCGGTCAGCATGATCGGCGTGCCGTCGGCGGCATGCAGGGTGAACAGCACGAGACCGGGCGAGAGATGGGCCTGCGGGAACATTTCCGCCGCCTCTTCCGAACGGATGGTGCGCAGATAGGCGATGTGCCCGCCGCCGAGATTGGCGAAGTCTTCCGCGGTAAGAGCGCCAGCGAGCGCCGAACCGGCGGAAGCGGGGTCGATGTGAAATTCATTGGTCATGATCGGCTACTCCTCTGCGTACAGTCGAGACCGCCTGGGGGACGTCGTCACTCATCCGTCGCAATGGTGATACGCCGGACGACGCGTTCCGGTTCCGGCCGCACCAATTCGACGCAGAGCAGGCCGTTCTTCAGTTCGGCGCCGATCACCTTCATGCCTTCGGCCAGCACGAAGACGCGCTGGAACTGGCGGGCGGCGATGCCCCGGTGAAGAAAGACCCGCCCGGGCTCTTCGCTCTGGCGGCCGCGGATGACGAGTTCCTTCTCCTCCACCGTCACATCGAGCTGCTCGCGGGTGAAGCCCGCGACGGCCAGGGTGATGCGGAGTTTTTCCGGCTGATCCGGCGTGGCCACCCGCTCGATATTGTAGGGCGGGTACCCGTCGGAACCTTTCATGACACGGTCGAGCGCCCGCTCGACCTCGTCAAAGCCGAGCAGGAAGGGGCTCGACAGCGAGGGAATACGCGACATGCTCCCAAAGTCCTCGTCTGAAGCGACTTTGTGTGATGGGACCCGGTGAAGGCATCCCGTTGGGAAGCGATATGGGCGCGTGCCGGTCACTGCGCAAGACGCCGGACATGCGTGGAGAGTCGCAGGGGGAATGCAGAAGGCGCAGCCGGCTGCGCCGGGCGATGGCCGCGCCGCGACCTCCAGCCTTCTCGCGCGCCGTGGATTCCGGTTCGCGGCAAGACAAATACGCTGGAACAAACGCTTGGAGCCTTTCGGCCGAACAGGTGTTCAGCGGGGCTTCAAGAGGGGCGAGGCGATGGGCTCTCCGTGCCGCGCTCAGGCGGCGTGGCGCTCGCCATTGACGCCGAAATGGTCGAGATAGCGCGGGTTGATCTTCTCCACCGGCAGCACGATCAGCACATCGGTGGTGCCGAACTGGCGATCGATCACCGCGCCGCGCCCGATCTGCGCGCCGAGGCGCAGATAGCCCTTGATGAGCGGCGGCAGCGCCAGCAGCGCCGCCTTGGCGTCCAGCGCCTCCACCGAAACAAGGTCCATCGGCGCGGCATGTTGCGGCAGCGCCTGCGCCGCCCATTCCGGATCGGTCGGCGCGAAATGGTGCAGGAAGGCCAGCGGACGGGCGAGTGCCTGCGGGTCGCAGCCCTCCAGGCTGGCGCAGCCGAACATCACGTCGATGCCGTGGCGGCGCACATAGGCCCAGATGCCGTGCCAGAGCAGCTCCACCGTGCGCTTGGTGCGGTAGGATGAGAGCACGCAAGAGCGGCCGAGTTCGAGGAAGCGGCGGTGCGGGTGGCGCGCCAGCAGCGGGGCGATGTCGAACTCGCTCGCCGTGTAGAAACCATTGTGCCGGTCGGCGATCTCCTGCCGCAGCAGGCGGTAGGTGCCGACGACGCGCGGCACGCGCTTGCCGCGCACCATGCGGCAGGAGTCATGGTCGAGCACGAGAAGGTGATCGCAAATGCCGTCAAAGGCGTCGACATCGCGCCGGGCGAGCCGCATGGCGGCGGCGGGGGTCGCCGACATTTCCTCGTAGAACACTTCGTAGCGCAGCCGCTGGGCGCGGCGCACATCCGCCGCCGTCACCGCGAGCCGCACTTCCAGCGTACCGATGCGCCCCAATGTCGCCGGGCCGGGCTCGCCACGGCTGCCGCGATGGCGGACGCCGGAATAGGAGCGCAAGGCCGGCATCAGGCGGGAGGGGGTGAGCGCCGCCGGCACCAGCCGCAACGGTGCCGCGCCGGGCAGGGCCGTTCGAGGGGCAAAGAAGCTGCGCAGCGCCGAGAGGCCGGGAGCGTTGAGCGGGGCGGCAAAGCGCGAGGCGGGCGGTGTCTCGACAGTCCCTTCGGCGAACAGCTGCGTCATGTCCGATCCCCCACGCTGCCTTCACTATAGCGTTTTGTGACAGGAATCACATTTCTCGGACGGTCATGTGACAGACGGGGGCCCTTAAGTCGCGCCGGGGTGGCAGAGGCCGAGCCGTCGTGTCGACGCGGCTGCGCCAGCGGGGCGGCGATGATTGCTGGCCCCGTGTCGTGACCCGCCTGGGCGGCGACACACGCCAAATGCCCCGGGCCGACCTCCGCTCGCCTTCTCCGTCAGGCGGCGGCGGCGTGGCGGTCGGCCGCGGCGCGGTAGGCCAAGGCCTCGGCCAGATGACCCCGGCCGACCGTCTGCGCTCCGGCGAGATCGGCGAGGGTGCGCGCCACCCGCAGCACCCGGTGATAGCCGCGGGCGGAGAGCCGCATCAGCTTGGCCGCGTCTGCCAGCAGCGCCGTGCCGGCGGCGTCGGGCGTGGCGATCTCTTCGAGGATCGGGCCTGTCGCCTCGGCATTGGTGAACAGGTCAGGCCGGCCGAGCGCCAGGAAGCGCTCCCGCTGGAGCACGCGCGCCTGCGCCACCCGCCGCGCCACGGCCGCGCTGGGCTCGGAGGGGCCGGGGCGCACGAGATCGACCGCCGCGACGGCCGGCACGTCGAGATGCAGGTCGACCCGGTCGAGGAACGGGCCGGAGAGGCGCGCCTGATATTCCGCCGCACAGCGCGGCCCGCGCCGGCAGCTCTGCCCCGGCTCGCCCGCGCGGCCGCAGCGGCAGGGGTTCATCGCCGCGATCAGCTGGAAGCGGGCGGGATAGGAGATGCGGTGATTGGCGCGAGCGATGACCGCCTCGCCGGTTTCCAGCGGCTGGCGCAGCGAATCGAGCACGGCGGGGGCGAATTCCGGCAATTCATCGAGGAACAGCACGCCATTATGCGCCAGCGACACCTCGCCCGGCCGCGCCCGCATCCCCCCGCCCACCATCGCCGCCATACTGGCGGAATGGTGCGGGGCGCGGAACGGGCGCCGGCTGGTCAGCGCCCCGCCCTGCAGCGTGCCGGCCACCGAGGCGACCATCGACACTTCCAGCAGCTCCGAGGGGGTGAGCGGCGGCAGCAGCGAGGGCAGGCGCTGCGCCAGCATGGACTTGCCGGCGCCGGGCGGGCCGCTGAGCAGAAGATTGTGGCGTCCGGCGGCGGCAATCTCCAGCGCCCGCCGGGCCGTTTCCTGGCCCTTCACATCGGCGAGATCGGGCAGCTGGGCGGATCCCGCCTCCAGCCGCGGCTCCGGACGGCTGAGGAGTTGGCGGCCGGCGAAGTGATTGACCAGCTGGATCAGCGAGTGCGGCGCCAGCACCGCCATGTCCGGGCTCGCCCAGGCCGCTTCCGGCCCGCAGGCTTCCGGGCAGATGAGCCCGTGGCCGCGCGCATTGGCGCCGATGGCCGCCGGCAGCACGCCGGAGACGGCGGCGATGCGCCCGTCGAGCGCGAGTTCGCCGACCACGGTGAAGCCTTCCAGCGCGTCCGGGCCGATGGCGCCGATCGCCGCCATCAAGCCGAGGGCGATCGGCAGGTCGTAATGGCTGCCTTCCTTCGGCAGGTCGGCGGGGGCGAGGTTGACGGTGATGCGGCGGGCGGGAAGCGCAAGGCCGGAGGCGGTGAGGGCGGCGCGCACCCGCTCCTTCGCTTCGGTGACCGCCTTGTCGGCCAGGCCGACGAGATTGAAGGCCGGCAGGCCCGGGCTCACCTGAACTTGAACATCGACGGGGCGGGTCTCCACCCCTTCGAACGCCACCGTCGCCACGCGCTGGACCATCGCACCCTCTCCCAGGAGATCCGGCAATGCACGTCGGGGCGCCGCCTTTCCGCACCCGCTGGTGGCAGAATACGGCCCAGGACGGGAACGTCAAGAACAATAAGGGAACAAACAAGGCGGAACATGAACAGAACGTTAAGCGCCTACCCGCCTGATTGATGATAGAGAAATTCTATCGTGGCACGGAACACCTGAATTGATTTCAGTTTCGCCGCGTACCATCCTTACCTTCGGAAAATTCTAAAAGAAGGCTACGGGAGAAATGCCGCATTACGAACCCTGGAGCGACGAGCGCGCCCGCGCGGTCATCGATGAGTTTTCTCATCTGGAAGGCCCGCTGATGCCGATGCTCCACGCGGTGCAGGAGACGTTCGGCCACGTACCCGACGCCGTCGTACCCATGCTGGCCGAGAAGCTGAACGTCTCGCGCGCCGAAGTGCACGGCGTCGTCACCTTCTATCATGACTTCCGCCACGAGCCCGCCGGCCGCCATGTGCTGAAGCTGTGCCGCGCCGAAGCCTGCCAGGCGGCGGGCGGCGACGCGCTGGCCGAACATGCCGAGCACCGGCTCGGCTGCAAGCTCGGCGAGACCACGGCCGATGGCCGCGTGACCGTTGAGCCCATCTACTGCCTCGGCCTGTGCGCGACCGCGCCCTCCGCCATGCTGGACGGCCGGATCGTTGCCCGGCTCAACGAGCGCCGGCTCGACGCCCTGATCGAGGAGGCCCAGTCGTGACCATTCGCATCTACGTTCCCAAGGATGCCTGCGCCATCGCCTGCGGCGCCGACGAGGTGGCCGAGGCGATCGCCGCCGCCGCCGTTTCGGCGCGCCAGCCGGTCGAGATCGTGCGTAACGGCTCGCGCGGCATGCTCTGGCTCGAGCCGATGATCGAGGTCGTGACCCCCGAGGGCCGCATCGCTTATGGCCCTGTCGAGGCTGGCGATGTCGAGGGCCTGTTCGCGGCCGGCTTCCTCACCGGCGGCGACCATGCGCTGCGTATCGGCAAGCCGGAGGAGCACCCCTTCCTCGCCAAGCAGACCCGGCTCACCTTCGCCCGCTGCGGCATCATCGACCCGGCTTCTTACGAGGATTACCGCGCCCATGGCGGCTATCGCGGGCTGGAGCGGGCGCTGACGCTGGGCCCGGCAGGCATCATCGAGGAAGTGAAGACCTCAGGCCTGCGCGGGCGCGGCGGCGCCGGCTTCCCGACCGCGATCAAGTGGAAGACCGTGGCCGACGCCAAGGGCGACCGCAAATACATCGTCTGCAACGCCGACGAGGGCGACAGCGGCACCTTCGCCGACCGCATGATCATGGAAGGCGACCCCTTCGAGCTGATCGAGGGCATGACCATCGCCGGCATCGCGGTGGGCGCCACCAAGGGCTATGTCTACACCCGGTCCGAATATCCCCACGCCATCTGGGCGATGGAGAAGGCGATCGAGGTGGCGCGCGCCCATGGCATGCTCGGCGTCAACATCGCCGGCTCGGCCTACAGCTTCGACATGGAAGTGCGCATGGGCGCCGGCGCCTATGTGTGCGGCGAGGAAACCGCCCTGCTCGACAGCCTGGAAGGCAAGCGCGGCACGGTGCGCGCCAAGCCGCCGCTGCCGGCGCATAAGGGCCTGTTCCAGAAGCCGACCGTCATCAACAACGTGCTCTCGCTCACCGCCGTGCCGCACATCCTGGCCGATGGCGGCGAGTTCTACGCCAATTTCGGCATGGGCCGCTCGCGCGGCACGATGCCGATCCAGATCGCCGGCAATGTGAAGTTCGGCGGCCTGTTCGAAACCGCCTTCGGCATCACGCTCGGCGAGCTGATCAACGACATTGGCGGCGGCACCGCCACCGGCAAGCCGGTGAAGGCCGCGCAGGTCGGCGGTCCGCTCGGCGCCTATGTGCCGACCTGGCAGTTCGACCTGCCCTTCGACTACGAGGCGTTCGCGGCCAAGGACGCGCTGATCGGCCATGGCGGCATCGTCGTGTTCGACGAGAGCGCGGACCTCGCCAAGATGGCGCGCTTCGCCATGGAGTTCTGCTCCGTGGAAAGCTGCGGCAAGTGCACGCCCTGCCGCATCGGCTCGACGCGCGGCGTCGAGCTGATGGACAAGATCATTGCCGGCGAGCGCGTCGAGGCCAATCTCGCCACGCTCACCGACCTCTGCCAGACGATGAAGCTTGGATCGCTTTGCGCCCTTGGTGGGTTTACCCCCTATCCGGTGCTGAGTGCGCTGAACCATTTCCCCGAGGAATTCGGCGCACCCCCGCGCCGCCTCGAAGCCGCCGAGTGAGGAGGACGCATCATGTCTCTCATCCATGAGATCGACTACGGTACGCCGGCTCCGAAGACCGACAAGATGGTGACCCTCACCATCGACGGCATGGAAGTGACCGTGCCGGAAGGCACGTCCATCATGCGCGCGGCGATGGAGATGGGGACGCAGATCCCCAAGCTCTGCGCCACCGATTCGCTGGAAGCCTTCGGCTCCTGCCGTCTCTGCCTGATCGAGATCGAGGGCCGCAACGGTACCCCGGCCTCCTGCACCACGCCGGTGGCGCCGGGCATCAAGGTCCACACCCAGACCCCGCGGCTCGCCCAGCTGCGCAAGGGGGTGATGGAGCTTTATATCTCCGACCACCCGCTGGACTGCCTGACCTGCGCCGCCAATGGCGATTGCGAACTGCAGGACATGGCCGGCGCGGTCGGCCTGCGCGAAGTGCGCTACGGCATGGAGGGCGCGAACCACTTCGCCCCCTCGTCCGAGCTGGCCATGCCGAAGGACGAGTCGAACCCGTACTTCACCTATGATCCGGCCAAGTGCATCGTCTGCAATCGCTGCGTGCGCGCCTGCGAGGAAGTGCAGGGCACCTTCGCGCTGACCATTTCCGGCCGTGGCTTCGACAGCCGCGTCTCCCCCGGCCAGTCGGAAGCCTTCCTCACCTCGGAATGCGTGTCCTGCGGCGCCTGCGTGCAGGCCTGCCCGACCGCGACCCTTTCCGAGAAGCGCCTCATCGACATCGGCACGCCCGAGCATTCGGTGGTGACGACCTGCGCCTATTGCGGCGTCGGCTGTACCTTCAAGGCGGAAATGCGCGGCCAGGAAGTGGTGCGCATGGTGCCGTGGAAGGATGGCAAGGCCAATCGCGGCCATAGCTGCGTCAAGGGCCGCTTCGCCTGGGGCTATGCCATGCACCAGGACCGCATCCTCAAGCCGATGATCCGCTCCAAGGTCACCGAGCCGTGGCGCGAAGTCTCCTGGGAGGAGGCGATCGCCTACACCGCCTCCGAGCTGAAGCGCATCCAGGACACCTATGGCCGCAAGTCGGTCGGCGGCATCACCTCCTCGCGCTGCACCAATGAGGAAGCCTATCTCGTCCAGAAGATCATCCGCGCCGGCTTCGGCACCAACAATGTCGACACCTGCGCCCGCGTCTGCCATTCGCCGACCGGTTACGGCCTGAACCAGGCCTTCGGCACCTCGGCGGGCACGCAGGACTTCGACTCGGTCGAGGATTCCGATGTCATCCTGGTGATCGGCGCCAACCCGACCGACGGCCATCCGGTGTTCGGCTCGCGCATGAAGAAGCGCCTGCGCGAGGGCGCGAAGCTGATCGTCATCGATCCGCGCCGCATCGACCTCGTGCGTTCGCCCCACATCAAGGCGGATTTCCACCTGCCGCTGCAGCCGGGCACCAACGTCGCCATCGTCACCTCGCTCGCCCATGTCGTCGTGACCGAGGGGCTGGTGAACGAGGAATATGTCCGCCAGTTCTGCGACTGGGAGGAATTCCAGGACTGGGCCGAGTTCGTCGCCGATGCGCGTCACTCGCCCGAGGAAGTCGAGAAGCTCTCCGGCGTGCCGGCCGAGCAGATCCGCGGCGCGGCCCGGCTCTACGCCACCGGCGGCAATGCGGCGATCTATTACGGCCTCGGCGTCACCGAGCACTCGCAGGGCTCGACCACGGTGATGGCGATCGCCAACCTCGCCATGGCGACCGGCAATATCGGCCGCCGCGGTGTCGGCGTGAACCCGCTGCGCGGCCAGAACAACGTGCAGGGCTCGTGCGACATGGGCTCGTTCCCGCATGAGCTGCCGGGCTATCGCCACATCTCCGACGACGCCACCCGCGCCACCTTCGAGGCGATGTGGGGCCGCCCGCTCGATCCCGAGCCGGGCCTCCGCATTCCCAACATGCTGGACGCGGCCGTCGACGGAACCTTCAAGGCGATCTACATCCAGGGCGAGGACATTCTGCAGTCCGACCCCGACACGCATCACGTCGCCTCCGGCCTCGCGGCGATGGAGCTGGTGATCGTGCAGGACCTGTTCCTGAACGAGACCGCCGCCTACGCGCATGTGTTCCTGCCGGGCTGCACCTTCCTTGAGAAGGACGGTACCTTCACCAATGCCGAGCGCCGCATCCAGCTCGTGCGCAAGGTGATGGCGCCGAAGAATGGCTATGGCGACTGGGAAGTCACCCAGATGCTCGCCCGCGCCATCGGCCTGGACTGGAACTACAGCCACCCCGCCCAGATCATGGACGAGATCGCCGCGCTCACCCCGAGCTTCGCCGGCGTGTCGTTCAAGAAGCTGGACGAGATGGGCTCGGTGCAGTGGCCCTGCAACGACGCCAATCCCGAGGGCATGCCGATCATGCACATTGGCGGCTTCGCGCGCGGCAAGGGCAAGTTCGTCGTCACCGAATATGTGCCGACCGACGAGCGTTCGGGCCCGCGCTTCCCGCTGCTGCTCACCACCGGCCGCATCCTCAGCCACTACAATGTCGGCGCGCAGACCCGCCGCACCGAGAACGTGGCCTGGCATCCCGAGGACGTGCTGGAAATCCACCCGCACGACGCCGAGCAGCGTGGCGTGCGCGACGGTGACTGGGTGCGCATCGACAGCCGCGCCGGCTCCACCACCCTGCGCGCGCAGATCACCGATCGCGTGGCGCCGGGCGTCGTCTACACCACCTTCCACCACCCGACGACGCAGGCGAATGTCGTCACCACCGACTTCTCGGACTGGGCCACCAACTGCCCTGAGTTCAAGGTGACGGCGGTGCAGATCGCCCGCTCGAACGGCCCGTCCGAGTGGCAGGAAGACTATGACGAGTTCACCCGCCAGAGCCGCCGCATCGCGGTGGCGGCGGAGTGAGCGGGGCCTCGCGGTCATGATCCCGCCGGTCGCCCGCGTTGCGCGCCGCGCCGTCACCTCCACGGGTGTGACGGCGGGCGAGCGGGCGATCCCCGAAGAGACGCCCGTCGCCATCGTCCATAACGGCTCCACCTATGCCGTGATGATGGCGACGCCGGCCGATCTCGAGGATTTCGGCTATGGCTTCAGCCTGACCGAGGGCGTCATCGAAAGCCTCGCCGATGTCGAGCAGATCGAGACGCTCGAATTCGGCGAGGAGGACGGCGTCAGCGGCGTCGAGGTTCGCCTCTGGCTCACCGCCGCCCGCGCCGGCGAACAGGTCGCCCGCCGCCGCCAGATCGCCGGTCCCACGGGGTGCGGTCTGTGCGGGGTGGAGAGTCTGGAGCTGGCGGTGAAGCCCGCCCGCACCGTGCCGGAGGGTCGACGGTTCACCGCCGCGGAGATTTCCCGCGCCGTGGCCGCCCTGCCCCCAGCGCAGACGCTGAACCACCAGACCCGTGCCGTGCATGCGGCCGCGTTCTGGGAGCCGGACGCCGGGCTTGTGGCGGTACGCGAGGATGTCGGGCGCCACAACGCGCTCGACAAGCTCGTCGGCCATCTGGTTCGCAACGACCAGGAGGCCGGTGGCGGGTTGGTGTTGCTCACCAGCCGGGTGTCGATCGAGATGGTGCAGAAGACCGCCATGCTCGGCGCCTCGGTGCTGGTGGCGGTGTCGGCCCCGACCGCTCTCGCCGTCCGCACGGCGGAGAAGGCCGGCATCACCCTCGTCGCCATCGCCCGCGACGATGGATTTGAAGTTTTTACCCACCCCCATCGCATCGTGCTGGACGGGGCAGAGAAGGAGCGGATCGCCCATGTCGGCTAACACGATGGAACGTCTGGTCTATATGGCGAACCAGATCGGCAAGTTCTTCGAGCCGCAGGGCTATGAGAAGGCCGTGAAGGGCGTCGCCAAGCATATCAAGGACTTTTGGGATCCGCGCATGCGCGCGCGCATCGAGGACCACATCGCCGCCGGTGGCGAGGGCCTTGCCCCGCATGTGCTCGAGGCGCTGAAGTCGCTGCCGCCGGTCTCCCGCGACAGCATCCCTCTCCCGCGCCCGACCCAGGACATTCCCGGCCCGACCGCGCATCACCACTGAGGCCTGCGGCTTTACACGGGGCCGGCACGCCGCGAGGCGCTGCCGGCCTCGTCATGTCGGGGCTCTCGCGCCGGTGCCTTCCCTTAGGTCATGTGCCCGGGGCGGTTTTCCGCCGCATGATTTCGTGCGAATGGCCGGGTTCAGCGCCGAATCTTCGCCTTTCCATCACGCTTCCGCCATCGGCGCGCGTCATCCGATCCTCTACTGTGGGGCGGGCGAAGGCGCGGAGGATGGCGGGTCCATGCATGCAGACGGCCACGGATTTCTGATCGGGGCGCTGGTCTTCCTCGCCGCCGCCGTCATCGCCGTTCCGGTCGCGCGCCGGCTCGGCCTCTCGCCGATCGTGGGCTATCTGCTGGCCGGTGTCGCTATCGGACCTTCGGGCCTCGGCGCCTTCAACGATCCCGAACGGATCATCACCGTCGCCGAAATCGGCGTGGTGCTGCTGCTGTTCATCATCGGGCTGGAACTGCAATTCTCGCGGCTGCTGGCGCTGCGACGGGCGATCTTCGGCCTCGGCACCGCGCAGCTTCTGTTCAGCGGCGCCGCCATCGCCGTGCTCAGCCATTATGCCGCCCGCGATTTCGACTGGCGCGGGGCGCTGGTCGCCGGCATGGCACTGGCGCTGTCGGCCACCTCCATCGCGCTGCAACTGCTCGAAGAGAAGAGCGGCCTCGCCCAGCCCTATGGCCAGCGGGCCTTCGGCGTGCTGCTGTTCCAGGACATGGCGATCGTGCCGCTGCTCGCCCTTCTGCCCTTTCTCGGGCAGGGCGCGCATGAGGAGCACAGCTTCCTCGATTCGGCCGAGCATGTGGCGATCATCCTCGGGGCGATGCTGTTTATCGTCGGTGCCGGCCGCTATCTGTTGCCACTCGTGTTCCGCATCCTCGCCCATTCCGGCGCCCGGGAGGTGATGACGGCCGCCGCGCTCCTCGTCGTCCTCGGCGCCGGCGCGCTGATGGCGGCGGCGGGCATGTCGATGGCGCTGGGCGCGTTCCTCGCCGGCGTCATGCTCTCCGAATCCAATTTCCGCCATGAGCTGGAAGCCAATATCGAAGCCTTTCGCGGCCTGCTGATCGCCCTGTTCTTCATGGGCGTGGGCATGTCGATGAATCTCGACGTGGTGCTCGCCAACGCGCCCCTGCTCATCGTCGGCACGCTGATGGTGACGTTGGTGAAGGCGGTGTCGGTGTGGGCGGTGTTCCGCTTTTCCGACAGCACGCGCGCCGACGCCGTGCGCTCGGCCTCCGTGCTGACGCCGGCGGGTGAATTCTCCTTCGTGCTGTTTCCGCTCGCGCTCAGCCTGGGGCTGATCGATTCGCGCCAGTCGGACATGCTTGTGGCCTGTGCCGCCATGACCATGCTGCTCGGGCCCCCGGTGGCGCTGCTCGGCGAGCAGCTTGCCCGCCGGCTCGACCGCCGCGCGACCTTGCCGGACGAGGATTTCAGCGACGCGCATGGCTCGGTGCTGGTGGTCGGCTTCGGTCGCTTCGGCCAGATCGTGTCGCAGTGCCTGCTGGCGCGCGGGCTGGAGGTGACAATCATCGACAATGATGTCGAGATGATCCAGAACGCCGGCCGCTTCGGCTTCCGCATCTTCTATGGCGACGGCACGCGGCTCGACGTGCTGCGCGCCGCTGGCGCCGAGCGGGCGCGGGTGGTCGCCGTCTGCGTCGACCGGCGCGAGACCACCGACCGTATCGTCGAGATCATCCGCCAGAACATGCCCGATGTGCGCCTGCACGCCCGCGCCTATGACCGCACCCATGCGGTGGCGCTGCGCGGGCGCGGGGTGGATTTCGAGATCCGCGAGACCTTCGAATCGGCCCTCGCTTTCGGTGAAGCCGCGCTGCGCGCCAATGGCATCGATGCCGCCACCGCGCAGGCGACCGTGGCCGATGTGCGCCAGCGCGACCTGGAACGGCTGCGCCGGCAGCTGGCCGAAGGCGAGGATCGCGGGCCGCTGCCGCTCGAGCCCGAGCCGCTGGTCGCGCCCGAGCGCCCCGCTCGCCCGCTCAATCCGGAGGCGGAGGACGTGCTCAAGCACGAGACCGAGTTCTCATCCTGAGATGTGAACGCGCCGCTGCGAGGATGCCGGCGCTTTCGCACCCCACCCGTTCCAATTGTCGCATGGTCGGCATAGGCTTGGCCTAGACATTCGGCTTGAATGCAGCGGGCGCCGGCTCCGCAGCCGCGGCACGAGCGGGCGGGTGGCGTCGTATCGGGGAGAAAAGCAGATGCAGCTCGGAATCATCGGCCTCGGCCGCATGGGTGGAAATATCGCGCGCCGCCTCACCAAGGCCGGTCATGACTGCGTGGTGTGGGACCGCAACGAAGCCGCCGTGACGGAGCTGGGCGGCGAAGGCAACCGGCCCGCCGCCGATCTCGCCGATCTCGTCGCCAAGCTCGACGCCCCGCGCGCGATCTGGGTGATGCTGCCCGCCGGTGGCCCGACCGAGAGCACGATCGCCACCCTGACCGGCCTGCTGGCGCCGGGCGATGTCATCATCGATGGCGGCAATACCTTCTACAAGGACGACATTCGCCGCGCTGCCGAGCTGGAGCCCAAGGGCCTGCACTATATCGATGTCGGCACGTCAGGCGGCGTGTGGGGCCTGGAGCGCGGCTATTGCATGATGATCGGCGGCCCGAAGGAAGCGGTGGACCGGCTCGACCCGATCTTCTCCGCCCTCGCCCCGGGACTTGGCGACATTCCCCGCACCCCCGGCCGCGAGGACCGCGATGCCCGCGTCGAGCATGGCTACATGCATTGTGGCCCGGCCGGCTCCGGCCATTTCGTCAAGATGGTGCATAACGGCATCGAATACGGGCTGATGCAGGCCTATGCCGAAGGCTTCGAGATCCTGAAGAAGAAGAACTCCACCGACCTGCCGGAGAATGAGCGCTTCACCCTCGACATGGCCGATGTCGCCGAGGTGTGGCGTCGCGGCTCGGTGGTGTCGTCCTGGCTGCTCGATCTCTCCGCCATCGCCCTCACCAAGGATGAGACTCTCAGCGATTTCCCCGGCGAGGTCGCCGATTCCGGCGAGGGGCGCTGGACGGTGATGGCGGCGATCGAGGAAGCGGTGTCCGCCGAGGTGCTGTCCGCCGCGCTTTACACCCGCTTCCGCTCGCGCCAGGACCACACCTTCGGCGAGAAGCTTCTGTCGGCGATGCGCTTCCAGTTCGGCGGCCACACCGAATTCAAGACCAAGTGAGCGGCGGATAGCGATCCATGGGAAGCGAGTCCGTCGTTCTCGGCCAGAAGGTGCTGGCGCCCGATGCGGCGCCGGCACCGGCCTCGACCTTCTTCATCTTTGGCGCCTCGGGCGATCTCACCAAGCGCCTGCTGCTGCCCTCGCTCTACAACCTCGCCCATGAGGGCGTGCTGGTCGACGACTTCGCCATTGTCGGCGTCGACCATGTGGCGCAGAGCGAGGAGGACTACCGCGCCTTCCTCACCGACGCGGTGCGGGAACTGCCGGGCACGGTCGACCCCGAGGGCGAGACCTGGCGCTGGCTGATCAGCCGAATCTTCTACGTCTCCGGCGATTTCGAGGACCCCGCCACCTATGGGCGCATCCGCGAGCGGCTGGACCAGCGCAAGGCGCAGACCGGCAATGCGGTGTTCTATCTCGCCGTGGCGCCCCGCTTCTTCGCCACCATCTCCGAGCAGCTCGGCGCCGCCGGCCTGCTGAAGGAGGCGGAGGGCGCCTTTCGCCATGTCGTGGTGGAAAAGCCCTTCGGCTCCGACATGCCGTCGGCCAAGGCGCTCAACCGGCGCCTGCTGGCGGTGGCCGACGAGCGCCAAATCTACCGGATCGACCATTTCCTCGGCAAGGAAACGGTCCAGAACATGATGGCGCTGCGCTTCGGCAACGGCATTTTCGAGCCGATCTGGAGCAAGGAATATATCGACCATGTCCAGATCACCGCTGCCGAGACGGTGACGGTGGAACAGCGCGGCGGCTTCTACGATGCCACCGGCGCGCTGCGCGACATGGTGCCGAACCACATGTTCCAGCTGCTGGCCATGACCGCGATGGAGCCGCCGAACTCCTTCGATGCCGACGCGGTGCGCTCGGAAAAGACCAAGGTCATTGAAGCCATCCGACATATGCGCCCGAGCGAGGCGATCGGTGCGGCGGTGCGGGGCCAGTACCGCGCCGGCTTCGTCAATGGCCAGGCGGTGAAGGACTATCGCGACGAGAAGGACGTGCATCCCGACAGCCGCACCGAGACCTATGTGGCCCTGAAGTGCTTCGTCGATTCCTGGCGCTGGAACGGCGTGCCCTTCTATGTGCGCACCGGCAAGGCGCTGGCGGTACGGCGCACCGAGATCGCCATCCAGTTCAAGCGGGCGCCGGGCGTGCTGTTCCGCCACCTGCCCACGGCGCTGAAGCCGAACCTGATGGTGATCCATGTGCAGCCGGATGAGGGCGTTTCGCTGCGCTTCGCCGCCAAGGTGCCCGGCCGCAAGGTCCGGCTCTCGGATGTCGAGATGAGCTTCAAATATGCCGACTACTTCAAGGCGGCGCCGAGCACCGGCTATGAGACGCTGATCTATGACTGCCTGTGCGGCGACCCCACTTTGTTCCAGCGCGCCGACACGATCGAGGCCGGCTGGGAAGCGGTGGAGCCGATCCTGGAGGCGGTCAGCGGCGGCGAGAACGAGGTGCAGTTCTATTCCGCCGGCTCCAGCGGCCCGGCCATGTCGGATGTGATGCTGGCGCAGGACGGCTTCCAGTGGCTGCCGCTGGAGAGGGATCGCCCGCGATGAGCGCTTCGACCGAACTGACCCTCGAAGAGCGGGGAGGCGCCACCCGCCCGCCCGCGTCGCGCATCCGCCTCATGGTGTCGGATGTCGACGGCACGCTGGTGAACAAGGCCAAGGAGGTGACGCCGGCCACCATTGAGGCGGTGCGCCGCCTGCATGAAGCCGGCATCGCCTTCGCCGCCGTCTCTGCCCGCCCGCCGCGTGGCATGCGGCTGATGGTCGAGGCGCTGAATGTCGACCTGTTCGGCGGCTTCAATGGCGGCTGCATCCAGCGCCGGGATTTCTCGGTCGTCGAGGAACATTTCGTCTCGGCCGAGGCGGCGCGGGCCGGCATCGCCCTGATGCAGCCGCGCGGCGCGGCGGTCTGGGTGTTCGCCGATGACGAATGGTTCGTCACCGATCCCAATGGAACCTACGTCGCCGGCGAGATCCGCACCGTCGCCTTCCAGCCGACGGTGGTGGAGGATTTCGGCGACCATCTCACCCGCGCCGGCAAGATCGTGTTCTCCTCCACCGATTTCGACATGTTGGCGGCGAGCGAGTCGGAACTGCAGGCGCTGGTGGGAAGTGGCGCGACGGCGCGGCGCTCGCAGGCGAAATATCTCGACATGACGCCGCCCGGCACCGACAAGGGCTATGCGGCGCAGGCCTTCGCTCGGCATTACGGCGTGTCGATGGACGAGGTGGCCGTCATTGGCGACATGGCCAATGATTTGCCGATGTTCGCTGTCGGCGGCCTCGCCATCGCCATGGGGAATGGCGCGGCGGAGGTGAAGGAACAGGCGCATTTCGTCACCCGCACCAATGAGGAGGACGGCGTCGCCCACGCCATCGAGCGCTTCGTGCTGCCCCGCGCCCCCGGCGCCTGATCCGGCGCGAAGATCGTCCAGGCCGGGCGCACGCGCCCGGTCGCGGTTCGCCAGCTGTCCCAGATCATTTCACCGTTTCACGGAAACAGTGAAATGATCTAATTCTTTGTTTTGTCGCGTTTTCTTCACGCGAACCGTTATCCACTTCGCTCGAAAACGCTCCAGACCGGCGCGTCCGCGCTCACAAGATCTTCAACTGCGGGAACAGTCCTCCCGCATGTCCGTCATTTCCCTGCCGCCCGATGAGCCGCCGGCCCGGGCCGCAGGGAGAGGATGATGAAGCTGCAGAAATTCGCCATCGCCGACATTGCGCTGGAACGCACGCCCGGCACGGAGGCGGACATCTTCGTCGGCAATGCCGTCGATGAGCGCCACGGCGGGCCGATCACCATCGGCTATGGCCGCTACGCCCCCAACCAGACGCTGACGGAAACCATGGCGGTGGACGATGTGATGGTCGTCCTCGCCGGCCGGCTCTCGGTCGCGTCGGAGGGCGGCTCTGTCGAGGCCGGTCCGGGCGAGATCGTCTATATGCCGAAGGGCGAGACGGTGACCATCCTGGCGCGGGAGGAGGGCGCCCTCACCGCCTATGTCACATATCCCCATTGGCGCACCGCCCGCGAATAGGCCCCCGCCGCTGGGGACCCGCCCTGTTATCGCCGTGACACGCGGCGGCGCTAACAAGGCCCGGTACTTCGGTGTAGCGAGGGAAAATCATGCGCCTTTTTGCAGCGCTGCTGGCCGCCACGGCCTGCTTCATTGGCACCGCCGATGCGGCGAATGTCTATCCGATCGATCGCGCCACGATCCTGGCCGGCTCGGCTTTCGACTTCAAGGTCGAGTTCGCCGGTGTCGTGAAGCCGGAAGATGTGTCGATCACCATCAATGGCGAGCCTGCGGCGAAGATCCTCGGGAAGGATTTCGAGTTCATCGCCAGGGAAGAGGGCGTCGACGCCTCGGCCGTGCTGCTGCGCGCGGCCAAGGTGGTCAAGCCCGGCACCTACGCGGTTGAGGTGAAGGCCGGCAATGACACCAAGACGGCGCATTGGGACGTGTACGGCACCCCGGACGTGCCGAAGGCCAAGAACATCATCTTCTTCCTCGGCGACGGCATGTCGGTGGCGCACCGCACCGGCGCCCGGCTGCTCTCCAAGGGCATGACCGAGGGCAAGGCCAATGGCCGGCTCGCCATGGACGATCTCGACTACATGGCCTTTATCGGCACCTCGTCCACCAACGCCATCGCCACCGACAGCGCCAACACCATGTCGGCGCACATGACCGGCCACAAGACGGCGGTGAACGCGCTCGGCGTCTATGCCGACCGTACCAAGGACCCGCTGGACGACCCGCGGGTGGAAAACATCACCGAAGCGCTCGCCCGCACCGGCCGCAAGTCCGTCGGCATCGTCACCACCGCCGAGGTGGAAGACGCGACCCCGGCCGCCGTGGTCGCCCATACCCGCCTGCGCGACCGCAAGGCGGAGATCGTCGAGATGATGTTCGCGCTGAAGCCGGAAGTCGTGCTCGGCGGCGGCTCGGCCTATTTCCTGCCGAAAACCACCCCCGGCTCGAAGCGCAAGGACGAGCAGGACTTCATCAAGGCGTTTACCGAGGCCGGCTACAGCCTCGCCACCGACGCCGGCACGCTGCAGGCGGTGGGGCAGGCGAATGCCGGCAAGATTCTCGGCCTGTTCCACACCGGCAACATGGACTCGGTGCTCGACCGCAAATTCCTGAAGAAGGGCACGGTCGACAAGTTCCCCGACCAGCCCGGCCTCGTCGACATGACCAAGGTGGCGCTGGCCCAGCTGGCCAAGAACCCGGAAGGCTTCTTCCTGATGGTGGAAGGCGCCACCATCGACAAGATGTCGCATCCCATGGACTGGGACCGCGCCCTCTACGACACCATCGAGTTCGATCAGGCCCTGCGCGTGGCGATGGACTTCGCCAAGGAGCATCCCGACACGCTCGTCATCGCGACCCCGGATCACACCCACGGCGTCTCCATCATCGGCACCATTGACGACGACAAGCCGGGCGAGGACATGCGCGAGAAGGTGGGCGTCTACGCGGCGGCCGGCTTCCCCAACTACACCGACACTGACGGCGACGGCTATCCCGACAAGGTGGACGTGTCGCGCCGCCTCGCCGTGTTCGCCAACAACTTCCCGGACTATTACGAGACCTGGCGGCCGAAGATGAACGGTCCGTTCGACCCGGCGATCAAGAACGAGAAGGGCGAATACGTCGCCAACGCCGCCTATAAGGACCTGCCCGGCGCGGTGCTGCGCATCGGCAATATTCCGCGCTCGACCGACACCGCCGTGCATGCGGTGGATGACGGCATCCTGCAGGCTTCCGGCCCCGGCGCCGAAGCCTTCAAGGGTTATATGGAAGAAAGCGACGTGTACCGCGTGCTGGTCGAGGCGTTCGCCCTCGCCCCGGCGCCGAAGTGATCGCGGGCGACCCAGCGATGCTGTCGTCTCCGCCGGCCCCCACGGGGGCCGGCTTCTGCCGTCGCCGCGCCTTCCTCATCGGAAGCGCGCGGCTGCTGCTTGGGGCCGGTGGCGCCTCTCTGTGCGGCCTGCCCGCTGCCGCTGCCACGCGGCTCGACTTCGACGAGCTCTACGCCAAGGTCACCGTCTTGGGCCTGACCTTCTCCGACAAGGTGAAGAGCCTGAACGGCCGCGAGGTAACCATGCGCGGCTTCATGGCGCCGCCGCTGAAGGCCGAGGCCAATTTCTTCGTGCTGACCGAGATTCCGATGTCCATCTGCCCCTTCTGTTCCTCGGACAGCGACTGGCCGGACAATATCGTCGTGGTCTATCTCGACCGCGCCCAGACCTTTGTGCAGGCGAACGCACCGATCGACGTGACCGGACGGCTGGAGGTCGGCTCCTGGACCGACCCGCAAACCGGCTTCGTCAGCCTGCTGCGCCTGGTCGGCGCCGCCTTCCGGGCCGTGTGACCATGCCGGAACTTCACGTCCGCGACCTCGCCGTGCGTTTTCCGGGGCTGGAGCGGCCGGCGCTGGATATCCCCGCGCTCGACCTGCCCGCCGGCGCCCATGTGGCGCTCACCGGGCCCTCCGGTTCCGGCAAGACCACCTTCATCAACCTGCTCACCGGGCTCGACCGCGCCCCCGCCGGGCGGATCGTCTGGGGCGATACCGACATAGGCCGGCTGGGCGAGGGTGCCCGCGACCGTTGGCGTGCCGCGCATGTCGGGCTGGTGATGCAGGACTTTCACCTGTTCCCCGGCCTCTCGGCGCTGGAGAATGTGCTGCTGCCGCAGCGCCTGGCGGCGTTCCGGCTGGCGCCGATCCTGCGGGACGAGGCCAACCGCCTGCTGGCGCGGGTGGGCATCGCGCGCACCGGGCAGAAGGTGGAGACGCTTTCCCGCGGCCAGATGCAGCGCGTGGCCGTGGCCCGGGCGCTGGTGGCGCGTCCGCACATCCTCGTCGCTGACGAGCCAACCGCCAGTCTCGACGCCGATGCCGGGGCGGCGGTGGCGGAACTGCTTGTCGCTCTGGCACGCGAGGTGGGGGCGACCCTCATCGTGGCGACGCATGATGCCCGGCTCATCGCCGGCATGGCCCAGGTGCTGCGCCTCGAAGCGGGGCGGCTGGTGCCGGCGGACACGCGTCCAGCCGCGCCGGCGCACGCGGCCGTCGACCCTGCCGCCTAGCTCGTTTCCGGGGCACGCCGGGTCAACGGACGGGCTCCGGGCTTTGTTTGTTGCGCATTTCTCCCGCGAACCGCACCCCGCTTCGCTCGAAGATGCTTCAGGAGGCGCAGATGTTCCGGCTCATTGCGGCGGATCTCGTTCGGCATCGCTGGGGCGCGCTCGCCATTGCGCTCCTGATCGCGCTGGCGACCGCGCTCGGCGTGGCGGTCACGCTGGAAGAGCGGGCCCTGCGCCTTGGCAGCGCCCGGGCGGCGGCGGCCTTCGACCTCGTCATCGGCGCCCCCGGCAGCGAGACGCAACTGGTGCTCTCGGCGGTGTTCCTGCAGCCGGCGCCGCTGACCCTGTTGCCCGGCAGTGTGCTGGCCGCGTTGGCCGCCGACCCGCGCGTTGCCTACGCAGCGCCGGTCGGCTTCGGCGATTTTTCCGATGACCGGCCCCTCGTCGGCACCACCCAGCCGCTGGTCGACGGTCTCGGCGGCGTGACCGAGGGCCACAGTTTCCGCCGGCTGGGCGACGCTATCATCGGTGCCGCCGTGCCCCGCGCGCTCGGGGAGAGCTTCCATCCCATGCATGGGATGGCGGAAGCCCGTGGCGGGGTGCACAGCGCCATCACCTACCGAATCGTCGGGCGGCTGGCACCGACCGGCACCGCGTGGGACCGGGCCATCCTGGTGCCGATCGAGGCGGTGTGGCGCACCCATGCACCCGGCACCCACGGGGCTGAGGGCCATGGCAGCGAAGCTCACGGGCCCGAAGAGCACGAAGACGCGAACCACGCGGCCGAGGACCACGCGCCGGCGGAGGCGGAGCCGCGAAGCGCGCCGGACGCTTCGGAACCCGGCCCGGCCGCTGGCGCGCCGGCGCGGACCATCGCCGAGGCCCACAGGCAGCGGGAGCAGAACGAGGCCGCCGGCTTCGATGCCCCGATCAACCCGGCGGCGCTGACGGACCCCGATGCCCCGGGCGTGCCCGCCATCGTGGTGAAGCCACGCACCATCGCCGATGCCTACCGGCTGCGGCAGGCCTACCGCACCGACCACACGCTGGCTGTGTTTCCCGGCGAGGTGCTCACCCGCCTTTACGGCACGCTCGGCGATGCGCGGCAGATTCTCGCCTTCGTGACGCTCAACGCTCAGCTTCTGGTGGCTGCGGCGGTGCTGCTGGTGGTGCTCATCCATGTCATGGGTCGCCGTCGTCAGATCGGTGCGCTCAGGGCCTTCGGCGCGCCGCGCGCGGTGGTATGTGCCGTCGTCTGGTTGGAGGCGGTGCTGGTGATCGGCGCCGGGCTGGCGGGCGGATTCGCGCTCGGCTATGGCGTCGCCCGGATGCTGGCGCGGCAGATCTCGACGCAGACCGGCGTGGTGCTGCCGGTGGGCTTCGCCGCCGAGGATGGCGTGGCCTTTCTGCTGCTGTTCGCCATTGGCGGGCTGGCGGCGCTGCTGCCGGCCATGCTGGCCTATCGCCAGTCCCCTGCGGCTGCCCTTCGCGCCTGACGCGCTGCGCGGGCGGCATGGTCAGACGCCGGTGATTCGCCGCGCATTGCCTGGAGGCTTGCGTTCCGGCCATCGGCCGCGCCGCGCTGGAACAACGCCAGACGCCGACTGTTCAGATCGACGTCTTTATCGGGAATGTCTTGGGGGAGGAGAGATTTGGTGGAGCCAGGCGGAATCGAACCGCCGACCTCTTGAATGCCATTCAAGCGCTCTCCCAACTGAGCTATGGCCCCACCGAGGGCGCCGGATGCGTGGAGCGCCGGAGCGCTGCACCTTGGGTTCTCATCCGGTCTTTCCGGCCCGGATCGCTCCGGGACGGGACGCTCGTAAACCACAGGACGGATCGGACTGCAAGCCTCGATTTTAAATCGAGTGATCCGTCCCCAGGGCTTTCCTCTTTCAGCTCTCTTCGTCGTCCTCGATGCCGTCGCCGATGAGATCGGTCACGTCATCATCGCCATCCTCGTCTTCTTCGAGGAAGGTGTCGTCGTCATCGGTCGCGACCTCGTCGTCGTCGATTTCAAGATCGTCGTCGACGGCCGCCGCCTTCGAGGTGCCGGCGGCTTCCTCGTCGGCATCCTCCAGCGAGACCAGCTCGACATCGGCGACCTCTTCCAGGTCGGGATCGGCCGCAACAGCGGCGACGCGCGGGGCTTCCACGCGGCCGCGGGTGACCGGAAGGGTGATCGGCACGATCTGGCCGGTATAGGGCGAGATCACCGGATCCTTGTTCAGGTCGTAGAACTTCCGCCCGGTGACGGGGCAGACGCGCTTGGTGCCTAATTCAGGTTTCACCACGGTTTCGGACCTCGGGTGGTGATGGAAAGGGTGCTCCCATTGAACCGCTGAGGGGGCGGAGTCAAGCCGCATCTGCACGGGCCGTGGCGGCTGGCCGGCCCCCGTGCTAGGAGGGGCCCCGCATTGTGGCGCCGCAGGAGGCTTCTCCCGGCGTTCCGCGTTACCGCCCCCGGCCGGGCGGTTCCCCGATCGATCGCAAGACAAGGCTTGAGTGATGAGCAGCACCGGTCACGCCACCCTCCCCGTTCCCGCCCTTGCCCGCCGCTCCCCGGCGCTGAAGGGCCGGGTGCGCGTGCCCGGCGACAAGTCGGTCTCGCACCGCTCGCTCATCTTCGGCGCGCTCACCGTCGGCGAGACCCGCATTTCCGGCCTTCTGGAGGGCGAGGACGTGCTGAACACCGCCAAGGCCTGTGCCGCGCTCGGCGCGGATGTGGAGCGGGTGGGCGAGGGCGAATGGCGGGTGCACGGCGTCGGCGTCGGCGGGCTGCGCGCGCCCGAGGGCGTTCTGGATTTCGGTAATGCCGGCACCGGCTCGCGGCTGATGATGGGCGTGGTCGCCGGCAACCCGATCACCGCGACCTTCGACGGCGATGCCAGCCTGCGCCGCCGGCCGATGCGCCGCATTCTCGACCCGCTGGAGAAGATGGGCGTCGTCGTCGTCGATGCCGCCGAGGGCGGGCGCCCTGCCGCTCACCCTCAAGGGGCCGCAGGAGCTGGTGCCGATCACCTATGAGAGCCCGGTCGCCTCGGCGCAGATCAAGTCCGCCGTGCTGCTCGCCGGGCTCGGCGCGCCGGGCGAGACGACGGTGATCGAGAAGGAGGCGAGCCGCGACCATACCGAGCGCATGCTCACCCATTTCGGCGCCGAGGTGACGGTGGAGCCCTATGGCGACCATGGCCGCAAGGTGACGCTGAAGGGCCGGCCGGAGCTGAAGCCGGCGCCGATCCATGTGCCCGCAGACCCTTCCTCCGCCGCCTTCCCGCTGGTGGCGGCGCTGATCGTGCCGGGCTCGGAGGTGGTGATCGAAGGCGTGATGACCAACCCGCTGCGCACCGGATTGTTCATCACCCTCAAGGAGATGGGCGCCGACATCGCCTTCGAGAACGAACGCGTCGAGGGCGGCGAGAGCGTCGCCGACATCCGCGTGCGCGCCTCGGCGCTGACGGGCGTCAATGTGCCGGCAGAACGGGCGCCCTCGATGATCGACGAGTATCCGGTGCTGGCCGTGGCGGCCGCCTTCGCCTCTGGTGAGACGCGGATGAACGGGCTTTCCGAATTGCGGGTGAAGGAATCGGACCGCCTCGCGGCGGTGGCGGATGGGCTTGCGCAGGCGGGCGTTTCCTATCGCATCGAGGGCGACGACCTCATCGTCACCGGCGCCGGGGCGGCGGCGGGGGGCGGAACGGTGGCCACGCACATGGATCACCGCATTGCCATGAGCTTCCTCGTCATGGGCCTCGCCACCGACAAGCCGTTGAAAGTGGACGATATTTCCTTCATCGCCACCTCCTTCCCCACCTTCTTGCCGCAGATGCGGGCGCTGGGGGCGGTGATCGAGAGCGAGGCCGGGGCGTGATCATCGCGCTGGACGGACCGGCCGCTTCGGGCAAGGGCACCATCGCCCGGCGGCTGGCCGCGCATTTCCGCCTGCCGCATCTCGACACCGGGCTGCTCTACCGCGCGGTGGGTGCCAAGGCCTTGGCAGAACACGTCAATTTCGATGACGCCGCCGCCCTCGAACGCCTCGCCGGCGCGCTCGACCTCGCCGCCCTCGACCCCGAATCGCTGAAATCCGGCGCCGTGGGCGAGGCCGCCTCGCGCGTCGCCGCCCTGCCGGGCGTGCGCGCCAAGCTATTGACCTTGCAGCAGGATTTCGCTCGCCAGCCCGGCGGGGCGGTGCTGGACGGGCGCGATATCGGCACCGTCATCGCGCCGCAGGCGGAGGTGAAAATCTTCGTCACCGCGACGCCGGAAGCCCGCGCCGCGCGCCGCCATGCCGAGCTTGTCCAGCGCGGCGAAGCCGTCACCTTCGAGCAGGTGCTGGCGGATATTCGCAAGCGTGATGAACGGGATAGCGGGCGCGCCAGCGCCCCGCTGATCCGCGCCGACGATGCCGAGATCCTCGACAACACCCATCTCGGCGTGGAGGAAAGCTGGCAAGCGGCGCTCGCCATCGTCGCCCGCCGGCAGGCTTTGGGAGGGGCGCGATGAGCGGGACTAGTGAGTCCGATGAGGTGGACGATGCGGCCGACCTGACCGGGAAGGCCCCGGCGGAGGACAAGCTCGCCCGCGGCAAGGCGCGGCTCTCCGCCATCACCGGACGCTCCGGCGAGGAGGTGATGGCCGCGCTCGGCGATGTCGCCCCGGATTTCGCCCGCTACATTTTCGAGTTCGGCTATGGCGATGTCTATTCCCGCCCGGGGCTGGATCTGCGCGCCCGCATGCTCGCCACCGTCGCCGGGCTGGTCTGCCTCGGCCATGCCGAGCGGGAGCTGCGCGTGCATATCGGCTCGGCGCTGAATGTGGGGGCGACGCGGGACGAGGTGGTGGAGGTCATCATGCAGATGGCGCTCTATGCCGGCTTCCCCGCCGCGCTCGACGCGCTGCTCATCGCCAAGGAAGTGTTCGCCGCGCGCGGCCTCGCCCCCGTGGCGGGGTAGGCCATGCGGCGCGTGCTGGTCATCGGCATCGGCATGGGCGAGGCGGAAGGGCTCACCGGCCACGCCATCTCGGCCCTTGCCCGCGCCGAGGTGTTCTTCCTGCTCGACAAGGGGGAGGGTGCGGGGGAACTGGTGGCGGCGCGTGAAGCGCTGATCGCCCGCTTCGGCAGGCCCGGCCACCGCGTGGTGCGGGCGCCGAGCCCGCCCCGCCGCCCGGCCGCTTTCGCGGGCGCGCGCGAAACCTATGAAGGCGCGGTGGCGGACTGGCACGACGCCCGCGCCCGCCTGCTCGCCGGCCTCATCGCCGGGGAACTGCCGGAGGAGGGCACGGGGGCGATCCTCGTCTGGGGCGACCCGATGCTCTATGATTCGACCCTGCGGGTGCTCAGCGCGGCGCGGGCGCAGGCGGAATTCACCGTCGAGGTGTTTCCCGGCCTCACGGCGCTGCAGGCGCTGTGCGCGGCGCATGCCATCCCGCTCAACGCCATTGGCGAGGAAGTGGCGCTCACCACCGGGCGCAATGTGGCGCAAGCGACGCCCGCTTCCCCCGCCTTCGCCGTGCTGCTGGACGATGGTTCCGGCCTCGCCGCGCTGGCGGCGCGGGGCTTTGAGGGCGACATCTGGTGGGGCGCCAATCTCGGCACGTCAGCGCAGGTGCTGCTGCACGGGCGGCTCGGCGCGGTCGCGGGCGAGATCGCGCAAATGAGGGCGCAGGTGAAGGCGGCGCGCGGCTGGGTGATGGATGTGTGGCTGGCCCGGGCGCTGCCCCCCGGCTGAGGCGCCGGGCGCCTCCCGCGATAGGTGTTGGCGCGAGAGCTTGGCGCGCTTGGCGCGCGCGCATTCCCCGGCATAATGGGCGCGCAACGCAGCCGCGAGGAGCCCGCCATGGCCACCGACCCGCGTGACGATTCGCTTGAGGATGCCGCCCGCCGCCCCGGCCTGCCCGCGCGCCCCGTGCCGGCCCGGCCTGCCGCGCCCGGCCGGGCGGAGCCCGCGCCCCGGGCAGAGGCCGCCTCCCCCGTGCTCGCCTGGCTCGCCGCCCCGCCCACGCACCCTCAGGAGATGAAGGCGGCGGGCGAAATCCGCCTCGGCCCGCTCCGCCTCGCCGGCGGCGCCCGCATGACCCCCGCCGCCGTCCTCGCGGCCGGCGTGTGCACCGGGCTGATCCTTATGGGCGTGGCGGCGGTGGTCCGGGCGGGGAGGCGGTGATCCTTCTGCCGGGACAAGCGCTCAGCCCCCGCCGGGCGCTGCGCATGCGGAGCCCCGGCTTCAACGCGCTGCCGCCAGCGTCATCCCGGAAGGACCGCAGGTCCTGTCCGGGATCGTGTCCCAAGCCTGGTAGACGATCCCGGCCCTTCGCCTTCGGCCGGGATGACGGTCTCAAGAATGGAGCCAACATACCGGCGCCTTGGGGCGGAAGCGATGGAGAGCAGACTGCTGAAGACAGATGGCGGATGACTGATGACGCTTTATTTGCTGAAATGGCAGCTCATGTGATTCTAAAATTAACCTGCCCGTGATTTGCGCCTTCAAAAAGGCGACCACGTTGCGATTCAAGATTCGAGAGAATTATGCTTTCTTTTGCAACGGAGTTTCCTGTTCCATCAGAGGGTGTGGAATCGATTTTTTTGGCTACAATTAAGAAGTGGATTATTGAATCGCCTCACACCGCTTTTACAGAGTCGGATATAGCGCACGTTGGTCTCGGCGATGAATTTAATGTTCAAGTCGGGAGTCAAATTCTATCTTCGATTTCAGTATCAAATAACAATGAAGTTACTTTAGCGTCTAAACTCGTTGCTGAAGATAGGGATATTGAATGGACTACAAGCATCGTACTTCATAAAAATGGAGAAGAGTGCTGGATAGGCGTTCGGACCTCTCGCGAGGCGCGGAATGCCACCGTATCTCTTCCCATGGCCAAGAAGCCAGTCATAGTTAGATTGATTCTTGACGCGTTGGGTGGCGCCAATGATGGCGACCTCGCGGTTCAAGGGATGCCAAGATTTTTAACAAACAATGAGATCGCGCTCGCCGCCCAGATAGTGCTTGGTTCGATCGAGACGAGACTTCCAGTCGTATACGTTAGCGTATCGTTTAATGGTCGACCCGCAGTCGACCCAAGCACCCTAGCAAAAGAATTATCTGGTATGGCTCATGTTGTGGTAGAGCCAAATCGTCCATTTTCGCAGCGCTTGCAGCTAGAGGTTAACTCGCTTAACGTTTATGGAGGCGTTGTCGGGATATATTGGCCAGATGCGGCTGGTAGGCGATTGTTTTTCCGACCTTATGATTATCACAAAGCTGCAGATCTTAGAGGAGATATATTTTCAGCCATAAGGACCTCTTTGGTAAATCGGCAGCCTCTTTACAATTGTACTTGGGATTCGGCGAAGGAGGCTCTATCAAGAAAAATTGTTTCGGAGCTTAAGGCCGTCGACTCTAAGGAGGTCGATTACTATATTGAGCAGTTTGATCAGGAGCTTGCTTCGGTAAAGCAAAATCTCGCTTCTTCTGAAAAAGAAATATCTCGACTGAAGAGCGAAATCAGGCGCTATGAGGCCATGAGCCCCCCTGCCGTAGGGTTGGCGATCAATCCCGGATCAGAGCAGGAATTTTATCCGAGAGAGATATTAAGTTGTATAATTGACGTCCTTACGGATGCGAAGAACAATCTAGG
This sequence comes from Ancylobacter sp., assembly GCF_965249975.1. Classification (GTDB taxonomy): domain Bacteria; phylum Pseudomonadota; class Alphaproteobacteria; order Rhizobiales; family Xanthobacteraceae; genus Ancylobacter. The sequence goes on from NZ_CBDFNE010000015.1 coordinate 423,387, forward strand.
TTCGGATAGTAGGCGGAGGCATTTGATAGAATCTGTCATCAATGCCAATCCGGCGACAAATGAAGCTGGCTCCGAGCGCGCGAAGCTTAAGTCGCTATTGAAGTCCTATAAGAAGATGGATGGAAAGGTGCGTGCAGAGCTAACAGGAATGGGCTTTGCGATTTCGGAAATCGGGAAGCACTATAAGCTAATATATAAGAACGATCCAAGATATACATTTACGCTTCCAAAGACAGGGGGCGATGTGAGAGGCGGGCTAAACTCGGTTAGCGACATAGCTAAAAGGCTGTTTTAACTCCCCCTCCCCCCCAACCGCTTGCCCTTCCCCTCCCCTTGCGCTATTGCACGCGCGTGTCCGGGCCACCATTTATCGAGGCGGTCCATCGGGAGGGCCGGAGGCGCGGGATGCGCGCTCTCCGTCGCTTGGAGGCCTGCCCTCCGATTCCCGCCTCGCGGCTTGCCCCGGACCCATGCAACTTATCTCGGCGGCGTGCCCGTGCGTGACGACCCCTTCGCCAAGGGGCCGCGCCCGGACCGGCGCCGAACAGGCGTTTACCCGGAGTGCGATCCGATCCGATTGAGTCAGTCGGATCGGTACATCGCCCTCTAAGCTCTAAGCCTTTTCTCCCGCGGCCAGCGCGCCGGGTCCGCTCCTTCAAGGGGTGGACAGCGCCGGGCCTGCCAGACCCGGCGTCCGTGGGAAAGAAGGCTCATTCAACCCCGTCCGGCGCAGATCCTGGCAAGGAGCATCTATGTCCGCTACTCAAACGCTTGCCGCCGCGCGTGACGATTTCGCCGCCATGCTCGAAGAGAGCTTCGGCCAGTCCGAGCTCGCCGAAGGTTCCGTCGTCAAGGGCATCGTCGTCGCGATCGAGAAGGATCTCGCGATCATCGATATCGGCCTGAAGACCGAAGGCCGCGTGGCACTGAAGGAATTTGCCGGCCCCGGCCGCGACCAGGACATCAAGGTCGGTGACGAGGTCGAGGTCTATCTCGAGCGCGTCGAGAACGCGCTGGGCGAAGCCGTCCTCTCCCGCGACAAGGCCCGCCGCGAAGAAAGCTGGGTCCGCCTCGAAAAGGCGTTCAACGCGCAGGAGAAGGTGACGGGCGTCATCTTCAACCAGGTCAAGGGCGGCTTCACCGTCGACCTCGACGGCGCCGTGGCCTTCCTGCCGCGCTCCCAGGTGGACATCCGCCCGATCCGCGATGTCGGCCCGCTGATGCACAACCCGCAGCCGTTCCAGATCCTCAAGATGGATCGCCGCCGCGGCAACATCGTCGTCTCGCGCCGGACGGTTCTCGAAGAGACCCGCGCCGAGCAGCGCCACGAGCTGGTGCAGAACCTCGAAGAAGGTCAGGTCATCGACGGCGTGGTCAAGAACATCACCGATTACGGTGCGTTCGTCGACCTCGGCGGCATTGACGGCCTGCTGCACGTCACCGACATCGCCTGGCGCCGCGTGAACCACCCGACCGAGGTGCTGAACATCGGCCAGACGGTCAAGGTGAAGATCATCAAGATCAACCACGAGACCCACCGCATCTCGCTCGGCATGAAGCAGCTGCTCGGCGATCCGTGGGAGGGCATCGAGGCCAAGTACCCGGTGGAGGCCCGCTTCAAGGGTCGCGTCACCAACATCACCGACTACGGCGCGTTCGTGGAACTGGAGCCGGGCATCGAAGGCCTGATCCACGTCTCCGAAATGAGCTGGACCAAGAAGAACGTCCACCCCGGCAAGATCGTCGCCACCTCGCAGGAAGTGGAAGTGGCGATCCTCGAGGTCGACCCGGTCAAGCGCCGCATCTCGCTCGGCCTCAAGCAGACCCTGCAGAACCCGTGGGACGCCTTCGCCGAGAAGTATCCGGCCGGCGCGGTGGTCGAGGGCGAGGTCAAGAACAAGACCGAGTTCGGCCTGTTCCTCGGCCTCGACGGCGATGTGGACGGCATGGTCCACCTCTCCGATCTCGACTGGAACCGTCCGGGCGAGCAGGTGATCGAGGAGTTCAAGAAGGGCGACATGATCAAGGCGGTCGTTCTCGACGTGGATGTCGAGAAGGAGCGCATCTCGCTCGGCGTGAAGCAGCTCGGCGGTGACCCCTTCCAGGACGCCGGCGAACTGCGCAAGGGCGCCATCGTCACCTGCGAGGTGATCGACGTGAAGGATGGCGGCGTCGATGTGAAGATCATCGGCTCCGACATGACCACCTTCGTCAAGCGCTCGGAACTGGCCCGCGACCGCGGCGACCAGCGCCCGGACCGCTTCGCCGTCGGCGAGAAGTTCGACGCCCGCGTCACCCTGTTCGACCGCAAGGCGCGCAAGGTGCAGGTCTCGATCAAGGCGCTGGAAATCGCCGAGGAGAAGGAAGCCGTGGCCCAGTTCGGCTCGCAGGATTCCGGTGCCTCGCTCGGCGACATCCTCGGCGCCGCGCTGAAGAAGCAGGCCGAGAAGGCCGATTGATCGGCCTCTCCCGGAGGGCCGCGCAAGCGGCCTCTCCAGGAGAAGGCGGAGTGATCCGCCTGATCCGGCCCGCCTGAGCGCGGATCGACAAAGCTAAAGACGGCCGGCGTGGCGACACGCCGGCCGTTTTGTTTTGGGGGCGGGGACCTGCGGCTATGGATGCAGATAGCGGCGCAGGGCGGTCGCCAGCGATTCCATCACCGCGGTCCGGTTTTCCAGCGCATCCGGTCCGGAGACCAGCCGTGCATCCACGGCCGGATTGGTGATGAACTCGATCTCGGCCAGCGCGGCGACGCAGCGGCGCCCGCTGGTGGTGTTGCCGAGATTGATATCGCTCAGCACGGCGAGCCCGCCGGAATGCTGGGTCTGGGTGTCCGGCTTGACGCCCCGGTCCTTGGTGCCGGGCGCGACCGAACGCAGCCCGCTCAGCAGGCCGGCCTGCACCGCCTGGGCGAAGGCGAGGTCCTCGGCATAGTTGATGTTGCCGTTCTCCTGGGCGCGCAGGTAGGTTTCGACCCCCGAGGGCGTCGGGTTGGCATTGCCGTTGAAATGCAGCGAGAGGAATGCGCGGGCGCCGGTGGTGAAGGCGCGCTGGGCGCGGTCACGTCCCGCCACATTGACGTCGCTGCTGCGGGTCAGCACCACGCGCAGCGTCTCGCCGGCACCGTGGGCCTGGCGTTCGAGCGCGCTCTTCAGCGAGAAGGCGAAATCGAGGGTGAGCTTCTTCTCCTTGACGCCGCTGACGCTGATCGCATTGTTGGGCGAACTTCCCGGCAGAGGCTGGGTGCCGCCATGGCCGGGGTCGATGACGAGCGTGCCGAGGTCCAGGGCGGCGTCCGCAGCCGCCGGCGCTGGCGCGTCGTCGGCTGGCGCGGCGGCGGCGGCGCGCAGCAACGCTTCGGCCTCCGGCAGCAGGGCGAGCACCTTGGCCGCATAGGCGTCCGATCCCGAATAGGTCTTGCCGATAAATCCGATAAAGTCCTCGGGATCGTCGGTATGCTCCTCCCAGCCGGAATAGGGCGAGCGGTTGAGAAAGGCCCAGTAGCCCGCGATGAAATTCTCGAGGGTCGCGAATTTGCAGTAATAGTCCGGCCCGTCATGCGCGAGATAAAGCACCTTGGTGGCGTAGGGCGCCATTTCCGAACGCCATTTCATGCCCGCGAGATTGTAATGGGCGGTGGCGAGGCCGGAAGTGCCCCGGCCGCTCTCCAGCATCCACTGCGCCAGCGTGACGGCCCGCAGCCCAGGAAAACGGATCGGGTCGTCGTAATAGATCGAAACGAGGCGTTCAAGCAGCGACGTACCGGCCATGGGGCCCCCCTTGAAGGTCGTTACCTCTCGTAGGCACTATCCAGAGCTGTAGAGGGCGAGGAAGGGCAGGAGGCCGCGCTCGGCCGCTAAAGCGAAATCCAGATCTCCAGCCGCCCCGGCGCGACGCGCGGGTTCGAGACCACATTCAGCGGCTTTCCCGGCAGTTTGGCGTTGGCGAGAGCTTGCTGCAGGCTGGTTGCAAGCGCTGTTGCCAGTGGTTTCAGATCGCCGGAATAGCGGATCTCCCACTGGCCCGCCGCGGCGGTGGTGCGCTCGCCGCCCCCGCTGAGCCCCTGCATGTTCCAACCGGCCTTGGCGAGTTCCGCCATCACCGCGCGGATGTCGTCGCGATTGTAGCCCGCGAATTGGGTGAACACCGGAATGGTGGCGGCCGCCGCCGGCGCTGGCGGCACGGCGGCCGCGGCGCTCACCCATGCCGCGCCCGGCACGGTGGCGGCAGGCGCGGCATCGTCGGCGACGACCAGACACGACCGCCAGAAATGAACGAGGCAGTCCATTTCGCGCCAGCCCGGCTTCAGCGTGCTGAAGGTGAACAGACCGACCCATGACACGGCGAGCAGCAGGACGAACCAGCGCAGGAACAGGGCGATGACCGCATCCCGGATCATGGCCACGAGAAGCAGCACGGCGAGGCCGCCGCCGAGCACGAACAGGATGGTGGGAATATCCGTCTGCAGATTGACGAACTTGCCGACCGCCGCCGCCGCTGCCGCCAGCGCGACCCCGGCGAGGATCAGCGCAGCTTCGTGAGGATGGGCCTTGCTCCAATCGCGCAGAAACTGAAATTCGGTCATCGCCGCCTCAGCCCATCGGTTGCATAAGTAGAAATGCAATCGATGGTTTTGGCAAGCGGTATCTTGTTCTCCCTCACAGCACCCGCGCCGGGTTCCCCACCGCCGCCGCGCCCGCCGGCACGTCCTTCATGACCACGGCGCCGGCGCCGATCACGGCGTTATCGCCGATGGTGATGCCCGGCAGGAGGATCGCCTTGCCGCCGATCCACACATTGCGGCCGATGCTGACCGGGCGGCCCTATTCCAGGCCGAGGCGGCGCACCTTCGGGTCGCGCGGGTGCTCGGCGGTGTAGCTGTGGGTACCCGGCCCGAGCTCGGTTCCGTCGCCGCCGCAGCGTTTGATGGCGTCACTTTCCTCCGCTAGGCTCTGTCCTCTCTCGGCGCCTTCGTCGACCCGGACGCCAGCGCGGAGGCGCGAGCATGATGTCAGACCCAGAGCGCCAAGCCCCATCCGTACTGTCTCCCCCATTCGCGCCGGCGACATCGGGCTGGGTCGGCCGGCTCATCGTCCGTACCGTGCTGCTCAGCCGCTGGGCGATGGTGCCGCTGTTTCTCGGGCTGGCCTTCGCCCTGCTGCTGCTCATCGTTGCCTTCGCGCTGCGGTTGTGGAGCTTCGCGGTTCAGCTGCCCGCCCTCACCGAGACGGCGGTCATCATGGAGCTGCTGACCCTGATCGACCTCGTGCTGGTCGGCGGGCTGATGGTGATCATCATCCAGTCCGGCTACGAGAATTTCGTCGCACCGATCGACCGCCGCCACGCGCCGGACTCGCCGGCCTGGATGATGCGGATCAGCTTTTCCGGGCTGAAGCTCAAACTGTTCGCCTCGCTGATGGCGATCTGCGCCATCACCCTGCTCAAGGCGCTGATGCGGCTGGAAACGGATGTGAGCGAGACGCAGGTGCGCTGGCTGATGGCGGCGAGCGTGCTGTTCCTCGTCGCCTATGCGGTGCTCGCCTTCACCGACCGCTTCGCCGGCACGGCCCGCGAGGAGTAGCGCGCCTCACCTCACCCGCGCCGGGTTGCCTACGGCCGTCGCGCCCGCCGGCACGTCCTTGGTGACTACGGCGCCGGCGCCGATCACCGCATTGTCGCCGATGGTGATACCCGGCAGGATGATCGCCTTGCCGCCGATCCAGACATTGCGGCCGATGCTGACCGGGCGGCCATATTCCAGGCCGAGGCGGCGCACCTCCGGGTCGCGCGGGTGCTCGGCGGTGTAGATGTGGGTACCCGGCCCGATCTCGGTGCCGTCGCCGATGCGGACCTCCACCACGTCGAGGATCACGCAGTCGAAATTGAGAAACACCCCTGTGCCGAGATGGATGTTGAACCCGTAATCGCAATGGAAGGGCGGGCGGATGCCGGTGCGCTCCCCGACCGTGCCGAGCCCTTCGGCCAAGAGCGCCCGTCGCTCCGCCCGCGAGAGGGTGAGCGAGGCATTGAAGCGCGCCAGCCAGGCGAAAGCGGTGCGTTCGGCGGCCTGAATCTCGGGATCGCTGGCGCGGTAGAGTTCGCCCGCCAGCAAGCGCTGCATCTCGCTGCGGCGATCGTCGGCGGCGGGCAGGGCGGGTTCGCGGCGTGCGGATGAGGACATGGGCGGCGCTCCGTGGCCAAGGACGGGCGCCCTGCTTGGGCGAGGACACGGGGTGCGGCAACACACTTTGGGTTTCGCGCCTGATACGCGGGGCCGCAATGAAGGGTCGTCATCCCGGTCGGCGCCGCAGGCGACGCGCCGGGATCGGCTCCAGCGGTGTGAGCGCAATAGCGCACGATCCCGGATCGGCCTTCGGCCGTCCGGGATGACGGTTGGGGACGCAAGCGCCTGCGCGCCCCCTAAATCTCCACCCAGCCCTTCAGCTCGCGCGCGACCACCGCTTCCAGCACCTTGATGCCGCCGGGTGAGTCGTTCAGGCAGGGGATGAAGTGGAACTTCTCGCCGCCATTATGGTGGAAGATCTCGGCATTCTCGCCGGCGATTTCCTCCAGCGTTTCCAGGCAGTCGGCGACGAAACCGGGGGTGAGCACGGCGAGCCGCTTCACGCCGGATTTCGCCAGCGCCTCGATGGTCTTGTCGGTATAGGGCTGCAGCCATTCGGCGCTGCCGAAGCGCGACTGGAAGGTGAGGCGCAGCTTGCCCTCGGGCCAGCCGAGCTTCTCGCGCACCAGCCGCGTGGTCTTGTAGCAATAGCAGTGATAGGGGTCGCCCTTGTCGAAATACTCCTTCGGAATGCCGTGGAAGGAGGCGATGACCAGCTCCGGCTCCCAGTCGAGCGTGGCGAGTTCCGAGGTGATGGAATTCGCCAGCGCCTCGATATAGGCCGGCTCGTCCGGCCAGTGCGGGGCGACGCGCAGCACCGGCTGCCAGCGCATCTTCTTCAGCGCGTCGAAGGCGGCGTCGCACACCGTGGCCGAGGTGGCGGCGGCGTATTGCGGATAGAGCGGCACCAGCAGCAGCCGCTCGCAGCCCTGCGCCTGCAGCGCCTCGATGCGCGAGGCGATGGAGGGGTTGCCGTAGCGCATCGCCCAGTCGAAGACGAGCCGGTCGCTGCGCACGCCGAGCGCGGCGGCGAGCTTTTCCGACTGCGCCCGCGTGATGGTGCGCAGCGGGCCTTCATTGCGCTCGTTGTTCCAGATCGTCGCGTAGTCCTTACCCTTGGCCTGCGGGCGGATGGACAGGATGATGACGTTGAGGATGAACCACCACAGCACGCGGTTGACCTCGATCACCCGCCGGTCGGAGAGGAACTCCTTAAGGTAGCGGCGCATCGACCAGTAATCGGTGCCGTCGGGCGTGCCGAGATTGACGATGAGCACGCCGATCTTGCCGAAGGCCACCGGTGGGTGGCCGGCCGGCAGCCCGCCGCCGGGGGCGGGGGTGAGGGCCACGGAGGCGTCCTTGGCCGCAACAGGCTTGTTCATCGCTACTTCCTCGACGGGTCGCTGCCGGCAGAATGTGCCGTGCTTATAGGGTGAGGGGCGCCGCATTCCAACCGGACGAATGTCGCGGGTGGCCTGGGCGAACGCGCGCCGCGCTTTGGTGTACGCTTCCCGGCGGCGGGAGGATCAGGAGGCGGCATGGCGGTTCTCGGACAGATGGTGGGGCTCGTCGGTGGTGGCCAGCTCGGCGGGGCGATCGGCGCGGGGCTGCTGCGGGCGGAGGCGGTGGCGCCGGGGCATCTGTGGGTCGCCAACCGCTCCGGGCCGGCGGGCGACCTCGCCGCCGTGCCGGGGGTGAACTGGACGGCGGATGTGGGGAGGCTGGCGGCGCGCTGCGACGTGATCCTGCTCGCGCTGCCCCCCGCCGCCGGGCGCGCGCTGCGCTTTGCCGGCGCGGGGCGGCTGGTGGTCTCGGTCATGGCCGGGGTGAGGATCGACGAACTCACGGCGATCAGCGGCGGGGCGCGGGTGGTGCGGGCGATGTCGAGCCCGGCCGCCGCGCGCGGCATGGCCTATTCGCCGTTCTTCGCCGGCGAGGGGGTGAGCGCCGCCGACCGGGACATGGTGCGGGCGCTGTTTACCGCCTGCGGGCGCACGGACGAGGTGCCTGAGGAGAGCCAGATCGACGTGTTCACCGCCATTACCGGCCCGGTGCCGGGCTTCGTCGCCGCCTTTGCCGCGAGCGTCGAGGCCTATGCGCAGGCGCAGGGCGTGGCGCCGGAGGTGGCGCGCCGGGCGGTGGGGCAATTGTTCCACGCTGCCGGGGCGATGCTGGCGGGGAGCGAGCGGCCGGCGGCGGACTTCGTGCAGGAGATGGTGGATTATGCGGGCACCACCGCGGCGGGGCTGGAGGCTCTGCGGGCGGCGGGCCTCGCCGAGGTGGTGGCCGAAGGGCTGGAGGCGGCGCGCCGGCGCTGCCTCAGCATCGGCCGGCCGGAGGGGTGAGCCCCCGGCCGTCGCTGCGCCTCACCGCACCAGAATGTTGCGGAACAGCCAGGGGTCGGAGGGGTCGATATCCTCCGGGAACAGGCCGGGCCGGCCGTCCAGCGGGGTCCAGTCGGTGTAATAGCCCTTCACCGTGCCGAGATAGGGCTTCTGGATTTCCAGGCAGCGGCGGTAATCCATCTCGTCGGTCTCGACGATGCCGGCTTGCGGGTTTTCCAGCGCCCACACCATGCCGGCGAGCACGGCGGAGGTCACCTGCAGCCCGGTGGCGGTCTGGTAGGGGGCGAGGTTGCGCGCTTCCTCGATGGTGAGCTGCGACCCGTACCAATAGGCGTTCTTGGCGTGGCCATAGAGCAGCACGCCGAGCTCGTCGCGCCCGTCGACGATCTCGCCTTCGGTCAGGATGGTCCACTCGCCGGAGAAATGGCCCTCATTGCCGAACATCTCGTGCCAGGACAGCACCGCGTCGTTGCAGGGATGGTAGGCGTAATGGCAGGTCGGGCGGTAGGCGACCTGCGCGCCGTTGCGCAGGGTGAAATAGTCGGCGATCGAGATCGACTCGTTATGCGTCACCAGGAAGCCGTGCTGGGCGCCGAGGCTCGGGCACCAGGTGCGCACCTTGGTGGCGGCGCCCGGCTGCATCAGATAGATCGCCGCGCCGGAGCCGAAATTATGCGTGTGGGCGTTGGCCGGCATCCAGGTTTCGTGCGTGCCCCAGCCGAGCTCGGCCGGCTGAAGGCCCTCGGAGACGAAGCCTTCCACCGACCAGGTGTTGACGAAGGTGCCGAAGGGGCGGGGATCGCGGGCGCGCTGGGTGTCGCGCTCGGCGATGTGGATGCCCTTGACGCCAACGCGGGCCATCAGCTCCGCCCAGCCCTCGCGGGTGGTGGGTTCCTCGAAAGCGAGCCCGGTATCGGTGGCGACATCAATGAGCGCCTGCTTGACGAACCAGGACACCATGCCGGGATTGGCGCCGCAGCAGGAAACCGCCGTCGGCCCGCCGGGGTTGGCGCGCTTGGCCTTGAGCATGGATTCGCGCAGCGCGTAGTTGGAGCGGCTCGCCGGGGTGGCGTCCTTGTCGAAATAGAAGCCGAGCCAGGGCTCGACTACGGTGTCGATGTAGAGCGCGCCGCACTCGCGGGCGAGCGTCATGATATCGACCGAGCCGGTATCGACGGAGAGGTTGATGAGGAAGCCGCGCCCGCCGGTGGTCAGCAGGGGCTTCAGCACCTCGATATAGTTTTCCTTGGTGATGGCGAGCTGCAGGAAGCGGATGCCGCGTTCGTCGAGCAGGACGCGGTTGTCGTCCACCGGGTCGATGACGGTCAGCCGTTCCTTGTCGAAATCGAAATGCCGCTCCAGGAGGGGCAGGGTGCCGCGACCGATCGAGCCGAAGCCGATCATCACGATGGGACCGTCGATTTTTCCGTAGACCGGCCAGACTGACATTCTCGGGGACACTCCTTTGGTTCCGAAGGGAAGAGACGGGCCGCACCATGGGACGCCGCAGCCTGCCGCGTCAATGGTGACACGCAGGTGACAACTCCATGGCCGCACCGGGGCGGCCGGGTTCGGGTCGGGTTCGGGCGGGTCGGTGCGGAAAGTCAGCGGCGGTGCCGGAGCCGGCCTTGGCGGCTCAATAGGTGACTTCGGCGAGATAGAGCCCGGCCGAGGGCGCCATCGGGCCGCAGCGCGTCCGGTCCTTCGCTTCCAGCGCGGCGGTCACGTCGTCCGGCGTCCACGCGCCCTCGCCCAGCTTCACCAGCGTGCCGACCATGGAGCGGACCTGATGGTGCAGGAAGGAACGTGCCTGCGCGTGCACGCGGATTTCCATCCCCGGCCCGGTGAGCGGCACGGTTTCCACCTCCAGCCGGTCGAGCGTCTTCACCGGCGAGGCCGCCTGGCAGCCAATGGCGCGGAAGGTGGTGAAGTCGTGCCGGCCGATCAGCCGGGCCGCGCCGTCCGCCATCGCGTCGGCATCGAGCGGGCGCAGCACCCGCCACGCGCGGTCGCGTTCCAGCACCAGGTCCGGCCGGCGGGCGATGATGCGGTAGAGATAGCGCCGCCCCGTCGCCGAGAACCGGGCGTGAAAATCCTCCGCCACCTCTTCCGCCGCCAGCACGGCGACCGGGTGCGGGCGCAGATGCGCGTTCATCGCGTCGCGCACCGTGTCCGGGCGCCAGGTGCGGGCGAGTTCGACATGGGCCACCTGCCCGGTGGCGTGGACGCCGGCATCGGTGCGCCCGGCGCCGTGGACCGCCACCGTCTCACCGGAAAAGCGGCGTACCGCCTCGGCGAGCACGCCCTGCACGCTCAGCCCCGCCGCCTGGACCTGCCAACCGACGAAGGGGGTGCCGTCATATTCGATGGTGAGCTTGTAGCGGGGCATGGTTTTTCCTGCGCGCTCTGTAGCGCCCCGCGCGCGGCGCGTCACCTCTCCGGGCCTCAGGCCCCCCATTACGCCCTCATGCCCGGGCTTGACCCGGGCACCCAGACTTTGCCCGCGCCGCAGACTTCTGAATCCCCGGGTCAAGCCCGGGGATGAGGGAGAGGGACGTGCCGCCGCGCGCCCCTCTCCCCGGCCCCGCTCCCCGCCCCCTTGCCCCGGCGCGGCGCCGGGGGCATCGTGCGGCCGCAAACGGAGCCCGCAATGCCCGCCACTGATGCCCACCACGAGAATGTCGACGCCAGCGACCATGTCGTCCTGATCGACGGCTCGGCCTATATTTTCCGCGCCTATCACGCCTTGCCCCCGCTCACCCGCTCGTCCGACAAGCTGCCCGTGGGCGCGGTGGCAGGCTTCTGCAACATGCTGTGGAAGCTGGTGCGCGCCGGGCAGAATGGCGGCGGATTCGCGCCCCGGCCGACCCATCTCGCCGTGGTGTTCGACAAGTCCGAGCAGACCTTCCGCAAGGATATCTACCCGCTCTACAAGGCCCAGCGCCCTGAGCTGCCGGAGGATCTGCGTCCGCAATTCCCGCTGATCCGCGAGGCCACCCGCGCCTTCGATCTTGCCTGCGTGGAGCAGAGCGGCTTCGAGGCCGACGACCTCATCGCCACCTATGCCGAGCAGGCCAAGGCGCGCGGCGCCCAGGTCACCGTCATTTCCTCCGACAAGGACCTGATGCAGCTCGTCGACGGGCTGGTGCGCATGTACGACCCGATGAAGGACAAGGCGATCGGCGTCGAGGAAGTGTTCGAGAAGTTCGGCGTCGCTCCCGAGAAGGTGGTGGACGTGCAGTCGCTGGCCGGCGATTCCGTCGACAACGTGCCCGGCGTGCCCGGCATCGGCATCAAGACCGCGGCGCAGCTTCTCGCCGAATATGGCGACCTCGACACGCTGCTCGCCCGCGCGCCCGAGATCAAGCAGACCAAGCGGCGCGAGAACCTGATCGAGTTCGCCGACCAGGCCCGCCTCTCGCGCCAGTTGGTGACGCTGAAGCGCGACGTGCCGCTCGACGTGCCGCTCGACGACATCGCCGTGGTGGAACCGTCCGCCACCCGCCTCGTCGCCTTCCTCAAGGCGATGGAGTTCACCACGCTGACCCGCCGCGTGGCCGAGGCCTATGAGGTCGATGTCGCCGCCATCGAGCCCGATCCCGGGTTGAGGGCGGGGGGCGGGGAGGGCGCGCTGCTGGCCGCCGGGCTGGACCCGGACACGCGCGAGACCGCGGTGCCGTTGGACGACGCGCCGAGCGCGGCGGAGGGCTTCACCCCGCAGGCGCTCGCCGCCGCCCGGCAGGCGGAAGCGACCGCCACCCCGGTCGACCGCTCCCGCTACGAGACGGTGCGCACGCTCGCCCGGCTGCAGGAATGGATCGCCCGCGCGACCGAGATCGGCGTCGTCGCTGTCGATACCGAGACCACCGGCCTCGACCCGATGCAGGCGGAGCTGGTCGGCTTCTCGCTCGCCACCGGGCCGAGCGAGGCCTGCTACGTTCCGCTCACCCATAAGGGCGGGGATGAGGGGCTGTTCAGCGAGGGGCTGCTGCCGGACCAGATTCCGTTGCGCGACGCGCTCGCCGCGCTGACGCCGCTGATGCAGGACCCCGCCGTCCTCAAGGTCGGGCAGAACCTGAAATATGACTGGCTGGTGCTGCGGCGCCTCGGCATCGAGGTCGCCCCTTACGACGACACGATGCTGATTTCTTATGTGCTCGACGCCGGCGCCTCGCCGCACGGCATGGACCCCTTGTCCATGCGCTGGCTCGGCCACACGCCGATCAAGTTCGAGGAGGTGTGCGGCAAGGGCAAGGGGCAGATCACCTTCGACCGCGCCCCGCTCGACAAGGCGAGCGAATATGCCGCCGAGGACGCCGATGTGACGCTGCGGCTGTGGCGGGTGCTCAAACCCCGCCTCGCCAGCGAGGGCAAGGCGACGGTCTATGAGACGCTGGAGCGCCCGCTGGTCGCCGTGCTCGCCCGCATGGAGGCGCGCGGCATCATGATCGACCGGCAGATGCTCTCGCGCCTGTCCGGCGAGTTCGCGCAAGGCATGGGCCGGCTGGAGGCGGATATTTCCGAGATGGCGGGGGAGAGCTTCAATCCCGGCTCACCCAAGCAGCTGGGCGACATATTGTTCGGCAAGATGCAGATTCCCGGCGGGCGCAAGACGCCGACGGGGGCCTGGTCCACCGGGGCCGACGTGCTGGAGGAGCTGGCCGAGCAGGGCCACGAGCTGCCGCGCCGCATTCTCGACTGGCGCCAGCTGCAGAAGCTGAAATCGACCTATGCCGACGCCCTGCCCTCCTATGTCCATCCCGAGACGGGCCGGGTGCATTCCTCCTTCGCGCTCGCCGCCACCACGACGGGCCGGCTCTCCTCCTCCGAGCCGAATTTGCAGAACATCCCGGTGCGCTCGGAAGAGGGACGCAAGATCCGCAAGGCGTTCATCGCCGCGCCGGGCCACAAGCTGATTTCGGCCGATTATTCGCAGATCGAGCTGCGGCTGCTCGCCGAGATCGCCGACACGCCCTCGCTGCGCCAGGCCTTCCAGGACGGGCTGGACATTCATGCCATGACGGCGTCGGAAATGTTCGGCGTGCCGATCGAGGGCATGCCGGGCGAGGTGCGCCGGCGGGCCAAGGCGATCAATTTCGGCATCATCTACGGCATCTCCGCCTTCGGCCTCGCCAACCAGCTCTCCATCCCGCGCGAGGAGGCGGGGGCCTATATCAAGCGCTATTTCGAGCGCTTCCCCGGCATCCGCGCCTATATGGACGAGACCCGCGCCTTCGCCCGCGAGCATGGCTATGTCGAGACGCTGTTCGGCCGGCGCTGCCACTACCCTGATATCAACGCCAAGAACCCCTCGATCCGCGCCTTCAACGAGCGCGCGGCGATCAATGCGCGGCTGCAGGGCTCGGCCGCCGACATCATCCGCCGCGCCATGGTGCGGATGGACGGGGCGCTGGAGAAGGCGCGCCTTTCCGCCCGCATGCTGCTGCAGGTGCATGACGAACTGATCTTCGAGGTGCCGGACGCGGAGGTCGAGGCCACCATCCCCGTGGTGCGCGAGGTGATGGAGATCGCCCCCTTCCCGGCGGTGGCGCTGAAAGTGCCGCTGAAGGTCGACGCCCGCGCGGCGTTGAACTGGGACGAGGCGCATTGAGGGGTGAGCCGGGCCGGTGCCCGTCCCCCAGTCCACCGTCATCCTGAGCTGCGAGCGCAGCGGGCCTCGAAGGATGAGGCCGGGAAGCGGGCCCACGCTCCGGTGCGCCTCCGTCGGGGCCCGACCTGCGTGCTTCGAGGCCGGCCTTCCGGCCGGCACCTCAGCATGACGGCACCCCGCGCACGAGCCGGCCGCCCTGCCCCTCTCAGAACTCCACGTCCAGCTCTTCCATCTCCTCCGGCTCGGCGCGGGCGTCGTCGATCCAGTCCTGCATGGCGGGGAGGGCCAGCATGGTGGCGCAATAGGCCCGGCTCTGCGGGTCGAGCGCCACGTCATAGGTGGTGAAGCGCGAGCAGACGGGGGCGTACATCGCGTCCGCCATGGTCGGGGTGGCGCCGAACAGATAGGGCCCGCCATAGGTGCCCAGGCACTCGGTCCAGATGGCGACGATGCGCAGTATGTCGCCCTGCGCCCCCGCCCACACCTTGAAGCCGGGATGATGTGCCTTGATGTTCATCGGCAGCGCCGAGCGCAGATTGGCGAAGCCGGAATGCATCTCGCCGCTGATGGAGCGGCAATGCGCCCGCGCTGCGCGATCCCTAGGCAGTAATCCGGCGTCTGGCTTCCATTCGTGCAGATATTCGGCGATGGCCAGCGTGTCCCAGATGCGCAGCCCCTCATGGTCGAGCCGTGGCACCAGGAAGGAGGAGGATTGCAGCAGCAGCTCGGCGCGGATGGCGGGATCGTCGGCGGAGACGCGGGCCTCGGAGAAGGCGAGCCCGGCGAGCCGGCAGAGCAGATAGCCGCGCAGCGACCAGGACGAATAGTTCTTGCTGCTGAGGGTCAGCACCGCTTCGGGCGCCGGCGCGGTGGGCTTCGGCGAGGCCTCGGCCTTCATTTCCGCCTTGGCCGGCGCCTTCTTGCGGGCCGGAGCGGTGGCAGGCTTGGGCGTCGCGGTGGCGGAGGGCATGGCAGGCGTCCTGTTTCGGCGGGCGTTCAGTGTGCAGCCCGGAAGCGGCAATCACACTTCGTGCCATTCCTGACCGGCCTGTGACAGCGCGCCGGCCGGCGAGGCGGGCTCCCCGGCGCCTTTCGCCTGCTCGGTAGCCTGCTGGGCAACCTACTTGGCAACCTCCTTGGCAGCGTCATTGCATCCGCTCTAGGATGGCGCCGGCAGGGCTCCCGCTCCTTCAGCGCAGCGGGTCGCCTGCGCCTGCGCCGAGCGGCGGCCGACGGCCTGTCGCCGATCGAGCCGTTGCCGCCCCTGCCGCCGGAAGATTGCCCCGCCCATGCTCTATGCCGCCTATCAGGCCCAGTCCGACCTGTTCGATCCGCTCCGCCTCGCGGCCAGGCTGTCGCGGCAGATGCTCGGCACGATGGGCGAGGCGATGGGCGGCCTCCACGACACGCCGCTGCTGCGCAACCTCTCGGCCGGCTTCGAGATGATCGAGCGCGCCGGGCTGAGCCATGAGCGCCCGCCTTTCGCCATCGGCACGGTGATGGTGGGCAATCGCGAGGTGGAGGTGCGCGAGGAGGTGGCGCTAGCCTTGCCCTTCGGCTCGCTGCTGCATTTCGCCAAGGATGTCGACCAGAAGCAGCCGCGCCTGCTCGTCGTCGCCCCGCTGTCCGGCCATTTCGCCACGCTGCTGCTCGACACGGTGAAGACGCTGCTGCCGGAAAACGATGTCTACATCACCGACTGGCACAATGCGCGCGACGTGCCGCTCACCGATGGCGGCTTCGGCTTCGACGATTACGTCGCCCATGTGATCCGCTTTCTGGAAGAGATCGGGCCGGGCGGGCATGTGCTCGCCGTGTGCCAGCCCTGCGTGCAGGTGCTCGCCGCCGGGGCTGTCATGGCGCAGGAAAACAACCCCGCCCAGCCGCTCTCCATGACGCTGATGGCCGGGCCGGTGGATACCCGCATCAACCCGACCAAGGTGAACGAACTCGCCACCTCCAAGCCGATGGAATGGTTCGAGCAGAACCTCATCGCCACCGTGCCGCCGGGCTTCAAGGGCGCGGGGCGGCGGGTCTATCCCGGCTTCATCCAGGTCGGCGCCTTCATGGCGATGAACATGGAACGCCACGTGAAGGCGCATGTCGGGCTGTATGAGAACCTCGCCATGGGCGAGCACGACAAGGCGGCGACCACCAAGACCTTCTATGATGAATATTTCGCCGTGCTCGATCTCGCCGCCGAGTTCTATCTGGAGACCATCGCCAAGGTGTTCCAGCAGCACGAATTGCCGCGCGGCGTGCTCACCTATCGCGGCGAGCGGATCGATTTCCGCGCCATCCGCCGCACCGCGCTGCTCACCGTGGAGGGCGAGCGCGACGATATCTGCGCCGTCGGCCAGACCGTGGCGGCGCAGGACATCTGCGCCTCGCTGCGCCCGCATCTGCGGCGCCACCACATGCAGGCCGGCGTCGGCCATTACGGCGTGTTCTCCGGCCGCCGCTGGAAGGGGCAGGTCTATCCGCTGGTGCGCAACCACATCCTCGCCGCCGATGCGTGAGGGGTACCGCGTCAGCGGTGCCGCCCCCTTTTGTCGTCCTCAGCCGCCCTCAGCCGCCCTCAGCCTTTCGCCGCCGCCTTGAGCCGGTAGAGCGCTTCCAGCGCCTCGCGCGGGGTCATCTCGTCGGGGTCGATCCCGGCCAGCGCGTCCTTCACCGCCGCCGCCACCGGGTCCGCCTTCGCTGCCGGCGCGGCGGGGGGCGGGGCGCGGTTGAGCGCGGCGAAGAGGGGAAGGTCGTCGAGTATGCGCTGCGTCGGCGCCGCGCGGTCGGCGGATTCGAGCTCGGTCAGCACGGCGCGGGCGCGCTCCACCACCGCATGCGGCAGGCCGGCGAGCTTGGCGACCTGGATGCCGTAGGAACGGTCCGCCGCGCCCGGCACCACCTCGTGCAGGAAGATCACCTCGCCCTCCCACTCCTTCACCTTCACCGTCGCGTTGACGAGGCGGGAAAGGCGCTGGGACAGGGCGGTGAGCTCGTGGAAATGGGTGGCGAACAGGCCGCGGCAGCGATTGGCCTCGTGCAGGTGCTCCAGGCTCGCCCAGGCGATGGACAGGCCATCGAAGGTGGCGGTGCCGCGGCCGATCTCGTCGAGGATCACCAGCGAGCGCTCGGTGGCCTGGTTGAGGATGGCGGCGGTTTCCACCATCTCGACCATGAAGGTGGAGCGCCCGCGCGCGAGATCGTCCGCCGCGCCGACGCGGGAGAACAGCCGGTCGACCACGCCGATGCGCGCCAGCCGCGCCGGCACGAAGGCGCCGGCCTGGGCGAGGATGGCGATGAGCGCGTTCTGGCGCAGGAAGGTCGACTTACCCGCCATGTTGGGGCCGGTGACCAGCCAGATGCGCCCGGCGCGGGCGCCTTCAGGCGGGGAAAGCTCGCACTCATTGGCGACGAACGGCCCGCCATCGCGGCGCAGCGCCTGCTCCACGACAGGGTGGCGCCCGGCCTCGATGCGGAAATCGAGCCCCTCATGCACCTCCGGGCGCACATGGTTCTCGTCCACGGCGAGCTTGGCGAGGCCGGCGGTCACGTCGATCACCGCCAGCGCCTCGGCGCAGGCGCGGATCGCCTCGGTCTCCGCCGTCACCGCCGCGACCAGCTCGTCAAACAGCAGCTGTTCCAGCGCCAGCGCCCGGTCGCCGGCGCTGGCGATCTTGGCTTCCAGCTCGGCGAGTTCGGTGGAGGTGAAGCGCATCGCCCCCGCCATGGTCTGGCGGTGCATGAACACGGCGTCGAAAGGCGGCTCGCGCAGCCGGTCGGCGTTTTGCTGGCTTACCTCGACGAAATAGCCGAGCACCGCATTGTGCCGGATCTTGAGCGCGCGGACCCCGGTTTCCTCGACATAGCGCCGCTCCAGCGCCGCCACCACGCGCCGGCTCTCGTCGCGCAGGGCGCGGGTGGCGTCGAGCTCGGGGTGATAGCCGGGGCGGATGAAGCCGCCGTCGCGGCGGTTCAGCGGCAATTCGTCGTCGAGCGCGGCGGTGAGCCTGGCCGCCAAAGCGGGATCGACCCCGCCCAGCGCCCGGGCGGCGGCCTGCAATTCGGCCGGGGCCGGGGCGTCGGCGATCAGCCCGGCGATGGCGGTGCCCTCATTCAGCCCGCGCCCGATGGCGGCGAGGTCGCGCGGCCCGGCGCGGCCGAGCGCGACGCGGGGACAGCGCGCGGGCGAGGTCCGGCACGCCGGCGAGCCGGTCCCGCAATTGCGCGCGCAGGCTCGTCTCCTCGACGAGGCACTCCACCGCGTCGAGCCGCTCAGCGATGCGCTTCGGGTCGGTCAGCGGCTCGGCGAGACGGCGGGCGAGCAGGCGCGCCCCGGCCGAGGTGACGGTGCGGTCCACGGCGGCGCACAGGCTCCCCGTGCGCTCGCCGGTGGTGGTGCGCAGGATTTCGAGGTTCGCCCGCGTCGCCGGGTCGATGATCATTGCCTCGGTGGAGGCCTCGCGCTGCGGCCGGCCGAGCGGCGGACGGGCCCCGAGCTGGGTGCGCTCGATATAGGCGACGATGGCGGCGGCGGCGGCGAGTTCGGCGCGGGAGAAGCTGCCGAAGGAATCCAGAGTCGCCACCTGGAAGAAGCCGGCGATGCGCCGCCCGGCGGTGGCGCCGTCGAAGCTCTCCTTCGGCAGCGGCGTCACCGCGGGAAGGGTGCGCCAGAGCGGGCGCAGCTCGGCATCCTCATAGACCGCGTCGGCGACGAGAAGCTCGGCCGGCTCGATGCGGGCGAGGTCGGCGGAAAGCCTTGTGCTGTCGGTTTCCGCGACGCGGAAGGAGCCGGTGGAGATATCGGCGAAAGCCAGCGCATAGACATAGCCGTCGCCCTCCTCGCCGCTGCCCTTCACCCGGGCGAGGCTCGCCAGCACGTTCTCGCGTCTTGCATCCAGCAGCGCGTCCTCGGTGAGCGTGCCGGGGGTGACGAGGCGGATCACGTCGCGCCTGACCACGCTTTTCGGGCCGCGCTTCTTCGCCTCGGCCGGCGGCTCCATCTGCTCGCACACGGCGACGCGGTGGCCGGCGGCGATGAGCTTGTGGAGATATTCCTCCGCCCGGTCCACCGGCACCCCGCACATCGGGATGTCCTCGCCCTGGTGCTTGCCGCGCTTGGTCAGCACGATGCCGAGCGTGCGGGCGGCGATTTCGGCGTCGTCGAGGAACAGCTCGTAGAAATCGCCCATGCGGTAGAACAGCAGGCTGCCGGGATTGGCGGCCTTGATCTCGATGTACTGCGCCATCATCGGGGTAACGCGCTCGGCGTCGCCGAGCGCTTTGGGCGATACGGGCGCGGGGCTGTTCTCGGGCTGATCCATGGCGGGGACGCTGGCAGAGGGGAGGGGCGCCTTTCAAGCGCCGGGTGCGGTTATCCCCTCACTGTTTCGCCGGATGGGCATCCTTCGAGGCTCGCTTCGCTCGCACCTCAGGATGACGGCGCACCCGATAACGAGGCCCGTCATGCTGAGGTGCCGGCCAGAGGCCGGCCTCGAAGCACGCACACCTGATGGAAGGGTCTGCGCCGCCGCACGATGACTCTAAAGCACCACGCCGCGCAGCGCCTCGGGGTCCATCAGCCCCATCAGCCGTCCGGCGGCGGCGCGGGCGAAGCGCAGGGTCAGCGCCTTGCGTGTCGCCCCGGCCAACGCATGCAGCGGCGCCTCGCGCACCAGCCCGGCGCCGAAGGCGTCCGCCACCAGTATGCCGGTGTCCTCGGGCAGGATCTCCAGCGGGAAATCCGGGCCGACGGCGAAGAACAGCCGGTCGCAATGGGCGCGGTATTCCGCCCATTTGCGGTCGGTGCGGAAATCGGTGACCGAGGATTTGATCTCCACCACCCACACCTCGCCGCGCAGGTCGAGCGCGGCGATGTCCGCCCGCCGGCCGGAGGCGAGGCTGAATTCCGGCACGCCCACCAGCCCGCGCGCGGCGAGATAGCGCAGCGCCCCGCGCTGGATGGCGCGGGCGGTCTCGGACTGGCGCCCATCCGGGGGCAGGACGAGGTCGGCAAAGGCGGTGTCGCTCATTCCCGTACTCTATCCGTTCTCCTCGGCGCGAGGAAAGACCCCGGCGGCGGTCTCGATCGCCGGGGCGTCCTCGCCGCGCGAGAAAGGCGGCAGTTCCGGCCCGGCCAGCGCGGTCGTCGGCGTGGGCGGCGGGTTGCCGGCATGCAGCCGGCGCACCACGGCGAAGGCGCAGATCAGCGCCGCCACGCCGAAGAAGACCGAGCCCAGTGCCTGGCCGGCGATCACGCCCTCCACGCCATACCAGCGACTGCCGAGCCAGACGAAGGGAATGGTGCCGAGCGTCGCCCGCCCCCAGTTGAACAGGGTGGACAGCAGCGGCGCGCCGAGATTGTTGAAGGCGGCATTGGCGACGAACAGCGCACCGAAGAACACATAGGCCCCGGCGGCGTAGAGGCAGAAGAATTCCACCAGCGCCACGCCTTCCGCCGACAGGCCGAACAGCCCGGCGAGCGGCTGGCGGGCCAGCGCCAGGATCAGCCAGACGCCGAGCACATAGCTGACGGTCAGGGCAAGGCTATCGCGCACGGCCTGCCGCACCCGGTCATAGCGCCCGGCGCCGACATTCTGGCCGATCACCGGGCCAATGGCGCCGGTGAGGGCGAAGAGCGGGCCGAAGGCGACCGGGATCAGCCGGCCGATCACCGCCCAGGCAGCCACCGCCGCATCGCCATGCGGGGCGAGGGCGAAGGTGATGTAGGCATTGCCCACCGGGGTCGCGACATTGGTGAGGATGGCCGGCACGGCGATGGCCGAGAGCGGGCCGACATCGGCGATGAAATCCGGCAGGCGCGGGCGCGCGGCGAGCTTGTGCACCCGTATCACCGCATTCAGCCCATAGGCGACCATGACGACGCGGGCCAGCACATTGGCGACCGCCGCGCCCTCGACGCCGAGACCGAGGGCGAGGATGAGCAGCGGGTCGAGCACGGCGGTGGTGAGCCCGCCCGCCAGCGTGACCCACATGGAGCGCCGCGCATCGCCAATGCCGCGCAGCGTGCCCGACGCCGCCATGCCGAGGCCGAGCAGCGGGGTGGAGGGCAGCACGATGAGCAGGAAGTCGCGCGCCAGCTCCAGCGTGCGCCCGGTGGCGCCGAGCAGCGCAAGCAGCGGCCCGAGAAAGGGCAGCAGGGCCAGCGTCATCGCCCCGGTGGCGAGCGCCATATAGATGAGCGAGGAGGTGGAGAGCCGTCGCCCTTCCTCGATCCGCCCGCTGCCGATCGCCCGCGACACCAGCGCCGAGCCGGCGATCATCACGCCGATGCCGACCGAGGTGGTGAAGAACATCACCGTGCCGGCATAGCCGATGGCCGCCGCCAGCTCCTCCTCGCCGAGCAGCGAGATGTAGAACAGGTTGAGCAGATCGACCACGAACACCGCCATCAGCCCGACCGAGCCGGCGGCGGTCATGGTGGCGACATGGCGCATCGTCGAGCCTTCGACGAAGCGGGCCTTCAGCGGCTTGCGGGGGGCGGTCGTGTCCATGGCGGGGCATATGGCATGCGCACCGCCCGCCGCACAGGCCCCGTGCGCGCAACCCGTTTCTTGCAGGCACGCCCATCCTTCGCTTGAGGCCCGGCCGCCACCGCCCCGCCACAAGGCGATGCCACGAGTGCCTGGCGCCACGCCACAATGATTGAGAAGCGTCATTGAAATCGGCTAGAAGGGCGTTCCCTGCCGCCGAGCCCCCGCCGGGCCTGCGCCCGCCTCACCCGAAGCCCCCCCGTGCGAACGGACCCGTCATGACCGCCGAAACCTCCGCGCCCGCCGCCGAACCGATCGACGACCACACCAAGGCCCGCGTGCTGGTGCAGGCGCTGCCGCACATGCAGCGCTATGACGACGCCATCATCGTGGTGAAATATGGCGGCCACGCCATGGGCGACGAGCAGGTGGCGCGGGATTTCGCGCAGGACATCGTGCTGCTCGAACAGTCCGGCGTGAACCCTGTCGTGGTGCATGGCGGCGGGCCGCAGATCGGCGCCATGCTGGCCAAGCTCGGCATCAAGTCGGAATTCGCCGCCGGGCTGCGCATCACCGACAAGGCCACCGTCGAGATCGTCGAGATGGTGCTGGCCGGTTCGATCAACAAATCCCTCGTCGGCTTCATCAATGAGGCCGGCGGCAAGGCGCTGGGCCTGTCCGGCAAGGACGGCAACATGGTCGTCGCCTCCAAGGTGACGCGCTCGGTGCGCGACCCGGATTCCAATCTCGAACAGGTGGTCGATCTCGGCTTCGTCGGCGAGCCCGAGACGGTGGACACCACCGTGCTCGACCAGATCCTCGGCCGCGAGCTGATCCCGGTTCTGGCACCCGTCGCCACCGGCAAGGATGGCGGCACGTTCAACGTCAATGCCGACACCTTCGCCGGCGCCATTGCCGGCGCGCTCGGCGCCAAGCGGCTGCTGTTGCTGACCGACGTGCCGGGCGTGCTCGACGCCGACAAGCAGCTGATCAAGGAACTGACCATCGCCCAGGCGCGGGCGCTGATCGCCGACGGCACCATTTCCGGCGGCATGATCCCCAAGGTCGAGACCTGCATCTATGCGCTGGAGCAGGGCGTCGAAGGGGTGGTGATCCTCGACGGCAAGGTGCCGCATGCGGTGCTGCTGGAACTGCTGACCGACCACGGCGCCGGCACGCTCATCACCCGCTGAGCGCGGGCAGGGCGCCCCCGCGCGGGGGCGCCTCACGGCGCAGATGCTTCAAGGCGTGGGGATCACCGCCACCGCGTCGACCTCGACGAGATATTCCGGCTGGGCGAGGGCGTCGACGCCGATCCAGGTGGAGGCGGGCGGATTCTCCGTGCCGAAAGTCTCCGCCAGCACCCGGCCGACGAGGTCCGCCTCCGGGCCCGAGTGAAAGCCGGGCATGTAGAGGCGCAGCATCTGGATGTCGTCGGCCGTGCCGCCGGCGGCCTCCACCGCCAGGATGACCTGCGCCAGAACCTGCCGCAGCTGTGCCTCGCGCCCCACCGCGCTGACCTTTCCCTCCGCATCCCACGCCACCTGTCCGGCGACATGCACCAGCGTGCCGGGCGGGGAGATGCTGACCTGCGAGAAGCCCCAGGGGCGGCTGTCGAACAGTTGCGGCGGCTGCAGGGTGCGGCGGGGCATGGGGGCGCCTGTGTGGGTGGGGTGACAAAACACTGCGTGCCTCAAAGCCGGCGCGGTGCGCCGGCGCCTCAGCATGACGAGGTTTTTCCTCTCCGCTGATTCACGCCGTCATCCTGAGGTGCGAGCGCAGCGAGCCTCGAAGGATGATCAGCCGCGCGGAGGCGGAAACGTAGGCCGTCCGGGATGACGGAGGAGCCTCACCCCTTCGCCAGCGTTTCCAGGAAGCGGATGGCCTCGCCCTGTGCCGGGGTGACGAGCTCGCCTTCCCACATCACCCGGTTGCCGCGAATGAGCGTGCCGACCGGCCAGCCGGTCACCTCCACCCCGTCATAGGGCGTCCAGCCGGCCTTGGAGGCGATCCATTCATTGCGGATGGTTTCGCGGCGCTTGAGGTCGACAATGGTGAAGTCGGCGTCATAGCCGACCGCGATGCGGCCCTTGGTGGCGATGTTGAAGATGCGCGCCGGGCCGGCGCTGGACAGATCGACGAAGCGCTCCAGCGTCAGCCGGCCGGCATTCACATGGTCGAGCATGGTCGGCACGAAGGTCTGCACCCCGGTCATGCCCGAGGGGCTCGCCGGATAGGGCTTGGCCTTCTCTTCCCGCGTGTGCGGGGCATGGTCGGAGCCGAGCACGTCGACCACGCCCTCCGACAGGCCGCGCCACAGCGCCGCCTTGTGGCGCGCCTCGCGCACCGGCGGGTTCATCTGCACCCCGGTGCCATGCGTGGCGTACCAGGACGCGTCCATGGTGAGGTGATGCGGCGTCACCTCCACCGTGGCGACATCCTTCTGGCTGCGCAGATACTCGATCTCCTCCTGCGAGGTGATGTGCAGCACATGCACGCGCTTGCCCTCAGAGCGGGCGAGGTTGACGAGGCGGGTGGTGGCGGTCAGCGCCGCGATCTCGTCGCGCCACACCGGATGCGAAGAAGCATCGCCCGGCACGCGCAGGCCCTTGCGCTCTTCAAGGCGCGGCTCGTCCTCGCAATGGAAGGCGGCGCGGCGGCGGATCACCTTGAGAATGGCGCGCACGCCGGGATCGTCGGCCACCAGCAGCGAGCCGGTGGAGGAGCCGATGAACACTTTCACGCCCGGCACGCCCGGCAGCATTTCCAGCTCGGGCAGGTCCTTCACATTGTCATGCGTGCCGCCGACGAAGAAGGCGAAGTCGCAATGCATGCGGTGATGGGCGCGGGCGAGCTTGTCTTCCAGCGCCTGCGCCGAGGTGGTGAGCGGGTTGGTGTTCGGCATTTCGAACACGCCGGTGACCCCGCCCATGACGGCGGCGCGCGAGCCGGATTCCAGGTCTTCCTTGTGCTCGAGGCCGGGCTCGCGGAAATGCACCTGGGTGTCGATGACGCCGGGCAGCAGATGCAGGCCGGTGCAGTCCACGGTCTCTCCCGCCTGCGCGGGGTCGAACGCGCCGAGGCCGACGATGCGCCCGCCACGTATGCCGACATCGCGGGCGGCGATGCCGTCCTGATTCACCACCGTGCCGCCCTTGAGGAGAAGATCGAAGGTCTCAGTCATGCTGTCCCCGCCTGTCATGAGAGCTTGCCGCCGCAAGGCCGCGCCGGCTCGCTCTTACGCCAAAGCGCGGCGCAGGTGAACGCCTTCCGTCCCCGTCGGCGGCTTACACCAGCGTGAACTGCACCCGCACCGCCGTGCCGCGGCTGGGCTCGACCCGTGTGGCGAGCTCCACCTTGCCGCCGAGCTGGGAGGCGAGGCTCTGGATGATGCGCCAGCCGAGCCCGTCGCTGCGCGAGAGGTCGGCGCCGGGCGGCAGGCCGCGCCCGTCATCGGCGATGGTCATTTCATAGCCTTTGCCGCCGCTCGCCAGCACGGTGATGCTGATCGTGCCGGACTCGGCCCCGACAAAGGCGTGCTTGAGCGAATTGGTGACGATCTCCGCCACCAGCATGGACAGGGTGGTGAGCTGCGCCACATTGAGCGGCAGGTTCGGCGCGTCCACCGTGCAGCCGATGCCGGGCGTGCCGGACGCGGTGACGAGATCGCAGCAGAGCTGGCTCAGATACTGGTCGGTGGGCAGGTCGAGCCGCTCGGGCGCGTAGAGCTGGCGGTGGATGCGGGCGATGGTGTCGAGCCGCGAGCGCGCCTCGTCCAGCGCGGTGATCGCCTGGCGCGCATCCTGCCCCACCTTGCGCTTCTGCAGCGACAGCAGCGCGGCGACGAACTGCATGTTGTTGGCGACGCGGTGCTGCAGCTCCTGAAACATGGTGCGCTGCGTCTCGTAGAGCCGCGCGGTGGTTTCCTTCTCGCGCCGCAGCCGGTCGGCGGCGTTGAAGGTGAAGTGGATCAGCGTGATGTCGATGGCGGCGATGACGACGAAGAAGCCGAGCGCCAGCAGCGTCTGGCCGTCGATCTGCATGCCGTTGTCCGGGCCGATGAAGCAGAACCAGGCGGCGAAGGTGGAGAGCACCGCGCAGGTGATGCCCGGCCGCAGCCCGCAGAAGAAGGTGGTGAGAATCACCGCCGGGAAGAAGGTGAGGAAGGGAAAGCCCGGCGGCAGCACATCGTCCACCGCGAAGCGCAGCGCCAGGGCGAAGCCGAACATCGCCACCCCCACCGCGTCCGGCAGCCAGGGGTGGCGGCGCAGGGGCTGGGCGGCACGCACCAGCGACCAGAAGAACGAACGGTCCACGCTGTCGCGCGCCGCCGAACCCTCTGTCATGGCCTTGCTGTCCAGATCCCGCTGACGGGCCGACCCGTCGCTCATGGGCGAGAAACCGCCGGCGAATCACGGAAGGTCGCCCGCCGGGGCGCCGTGGAAGTCGCATGCATCGATTAGGACTCCCTGTCGCGCTTCCTGTCGCTGGTGCGCGAGTGTGCCCGTTTGTACCCAACTCGTCACCCGGCTTCTGTCCGTTTGTGAACATTTCCCTTCGTGGTGCGTTGATAGGGAAACGAGGGTCGGAACCATGCGCCTCAACGAGAATGACGAGAGTGGCGGGAATGGCGGGGCGGTCGCGTCGTCGGGTGGCAACAACCTGCTCGGCGCCCTGCGCCCGGCGGACTTCGCGCTGCTGCGCGCGCATCTCAAGCGCATCGACCGTCCCGCTGGCGGCGTGCTCTACGAGCCCGGCGACGATGTGCGCCACGTCTATTTCCCCTGCGGGCAGACGCTCGTCTCCTTCATGGTGCTTTTGGAGGACGGCCGGCAGGTGGAGATCACCAGCATCGGCCGCGAGGGCGCGGTGGGCGGCATCGTCAGCCAGGGCAGGCTGCCGGCCTTCTCCCGCGCCGTGGTGCAGATGGAAGGCCCGCTGCTCCGGCTCGACGGCGTCGAGCTGGAGCGGGCCAAGGAAACCTCGCCGCCGCTGCGCAACCTGTTCGCCCGCTATGCCGACTGCCTGCTGGCGCAGGTTTTTCAGTCGGTCGCCTGCAACGCCACCCATTCCATCGACCAGCGCACGGCGAAATGGCTGCTCGCCGCCTATGACCGCACGGGCGACGACACGTTGCGCCTCACCCAGGAACAGCTCGCCGCCATGCTGGCGGTGGGGCGGCCCTATATCAGCCGGGTGCTGGGGGACATGAAGGCGGCCGGCGCCGTGGAGCCGCGCCGCGGGCGCATCCGCATCACCGATGCGGAGCGGCTGCGCGGCCTGGGCTGCGGCTGCCACGCGGCGGTGAAGCGGCATTTCGACGAGGTGCTGAGCGGGGTCTATCCCCGCGCCAATGAGGTGGCGGGCCACGGCATGGTCATCACCAACGGCCCGTCCTTCCGCCCGTGAGCGGGAGGCGGGAAGGTTCCCGCAGCCCTGCCCTGCCGGCGCGGGCCTTGTGCGCGGCGCGCGGAAATGGCATGCGCCCCGCCATGGAACACGACAACGCCCCGCCCCTCGTCCCCTCCTTCGCCACGCTGGCGCCCCGCTACGACCTCGTCCTGTGCGACGTGTGGGGCGTGCTGCACAATGGCGTCGCCGGTTCCCCGGCGGCGGCGGATGCATTGCAGCGGGCGCGGGCGGGTGGGACGACGGTGATCCTCGTCTCCAACGCCCCGCGCGAGCCGGAGGGCGTCGCCCGCATTCTCGACGGCTTCGGCATTCCGCGCGACGCCTATGACGCGATCGTCACCTCAGGGATGGTCACCAGCGCGCTGCTGGCCGGACGGCCGGGGGTGAAGATGTGGCATCTCGGCCCGGAGCGCGATCTCGGCATCTATAAGGGCCTCGATCTGGCCCTCGCCCCCTTCGAGGAGGCGGAGCTGATCGTCTGCACCGGCCTGTTCGACGACACGGTGGAGACACCGGACGACTATGCCGACACGCTGGCGGCGGCGAAGGCGCGGGGCCTGCCTTTCATCTGCGCCAACCCGGATATCGTGGTCGAGCGCGGCGGCGACCTGATCTGGTGCGCCGGCGCCATCGCCGAGGCCTATGCCGAGCTTGGCGGCGAGGTGGTGTTCTGCGGCAAGCCGCACCGCCCGATCTATGACACCGCCTTCGCCACGGCGGCGACGCTGCGCGGCGCGCCGGTGGAGAAGACGCGCGCCATCGCCATTGGCGACGCGCTGCGCACGGATCTCGCCGGGGCGCTGGGCCATGGCATTGACTGCCTGTTCGTGGCGGCCGGCATCCATGCCGGCGAACTCGGCCTCGAACAGGGCGCCGAGGTGGATGAGCGGGCGCTGGCCCGCCTGCTCGCCGACGGGCCGGGGCGCCCGGCGGCGGTCACCACGCGCCTCGCCTGGTAGCGCCCGGATTGACGCCGGCGCGGGACGGGGCCACTTAAGCAGCCGCCTCTCCCGACGCCTCCAGGGGCGCTCCTCCCGTTGCGTTGCGCTGACATGACCCACGCCGCCGCTACCCCGCACCCTTTCCTCGTGCTGCGCGAGGGTGACGCGCTGCCCCCGGCCCTCGCCCAGCCGGTGGTCGCCATCGGCAATTTCGACGGCGTGCATCGCGGCCACCGCGCGGTGATCGGCACCGCCATCGACCAGGCGCGCTCGCTCGGGCGTCCGGCGCTGGCGCTGACCTTCGAGCCGCATCCGCGCGCCTATTTCCGCCCGGCCGAGCCGATCTTCCGCCTGACGCCGGAGCCGATGAAGCTGAAGCGCCTGAGCGAGACCGGGCTCGACGGCGCGGTCGTGCTCGCCTTCGACGCCGCCATGGCCGGGCGCGACGCCGAGGATTTCGTCGCCGCCATTCTCGTCGCCCGGCTCGGCGTCGCCATGGTGGTGGCGGGCTATGATTTCCATTTCGGCAAGGGCCGGGGCGGCTCGCCGCTATTCCTGCGCGAGGCCGGCAAGCGCCATGGCTTCGGCGTGGAGATCGTGCCGCCGCTGCTCGATGAGGGCGCGCAAATCTCTTCCAGCGTCATTCGCGCCGCGCTGGCGCAGGGCCGCGTCGAGCAGGCCGCCCATATGCTGGGCGCGCCCTTCGCCATCGAGGCCGAGGTGGTGCATGGCGACAAGCGCGGGCGCGAACTCGGCTACCCCACCGCCAATATGCGGCTCGACCCGGCGGTGACGCTGGCGCACGGCATCTATGCGGTGACGGTGGAGATCGACGGGACGCGGCACAAGGGCGTGGCGAGCTTCGGCCGCCGCCCGACTTTCGACGACGGCGCGCCGCGGCTGGAAACCTTCATCTTCGACTTCGCCGGCGACCTCTATGGCCGCGTGCTCACCGTCGCCTTCCACGCCTGGCTGCGGCCGGAGCTGAAATTCGACGGCATCGACGCGCTGATCGCGCAGATGGACATCGACAGCGCCCGGGCCCGCGCGGCGCTGGGGTAAGCTCAAAGCTCGGCGCTGCCGGGCAGCTCGGCGGCGAGCGCGTCGAGGGCGAGGCGCAGCTTCATCGGCATATGCGGCGCCGCCGGCCACAGCGCATGGGTGGCGAAGACCTGACGCGGTACGTCCGCCAGCAAGGGCACCAGCGTGCCGCCGTGAACCCGCGCGCGGATGAGCCAGCAGGGCAGCCAGGCGAGGCCGTGCCCCGCCTCGGCGGCATCGGCGATCGCCTCAAGATCATCGAAGCGCAGCCGGGTCGGTGGCGTCACCGCCACCGGCGCTCCCTTGCCCAGCGGAAATTCCCAGGCCCTCACCCGGCCGTCGCGGGCATAGGTCACCGCGTGGTGGCGGTGAAGATCGTCGAGCCCCCGCGGCGTGCCCTCCACCGCCAGATAGGCGGGAGCCGCGCAGACGGTCATCCGCTGGAGCCCGACGGTGCGGGTCATCAATCCATGGCCTGACCCGATCTCGCCATTGCGGATGGCGAGATCGAACCCGTCCTCGACCAGATCGACCAGCCGGTCCGACAGGGCGAGATCGAGTTCGAGCCGGGGATGGCGGGCGGCCAGCCGCGCCAGCAGGGGGGCGACGCAGCGCCGCCCGAACAGCAGCGGCGCGCTCACCCGCAGGCGCCCCGTGGCCTCGCGCCGTCCGCTCTCAAGCGTCGCCCGGCCGGCACGCAACTCGCCCAGCGCCCGCACGCAATGCTCGTAATAGCGCTGGCCGTCCTCGGTGAGGCTCAGGGCGCGGGTGGTGCGGTGGAACAGCCGCACCGCGAGCCGACCTTCCAGCCGCGCCACCGTCTTCGCCACCGCCGAACGGGTCAGGCCGAGGCGGGCGCCCGCCGCCGAGAAGCTGCCGGTGTCCACCGCGGCGACGAAGGCGTCCACGCCCGCCAGAACCTCGCTCATGCCGCTTTCCGATCGCCTCCCGCTATTGGCGCCTCAACGTCGCCAATAGCGGGAGAAACTAGCGCAACCGGAGACGCAGCTTCAACCTTAGAACGCTCCGAGACGTTTCCGCTCACGGAGCCAGGACAATGAACGCAGACACGATTCCCGCCACGATGCGGCGCTGGGAGATGGACGGTTTCGGCCGCGCGGCGCTGGAACTGCGCGACGTGGCGGTGCCCCGGCCCGGCCCGGGCGAGGTGCTGGTGAAGGTCGCGGCGGTGGCGCTGAACTACCGCGACCTGCTCATCATCGCCGACGGCGTGGGCGCGCCGCTCGCCTTTCCCTTCACGCCCGCGTCCGATCTCGCCGGCACCGTCGTCGCCATGGGCGCGAATGCCGCCCGGTTTGCGACGGGGGCGCGGGTGATCTCCACCTTCTTTCCCGGCTGGATCGACGGCCTGCCCGAGGGCGATTCTGCCCTTCTGCCCTATCAGGCGCTCGGGGGCGCCTATCCCGGCGTGCTCGCCGAATATGTCGCGCTCCCCGAGGCCTGGCTGGCCGCGGCGCCGGAAACGCTGCCGCTTGAGGAAGCCAGCACCCTGCCCTGCGCCGGGCTCACCGCCTGGTTCGGGCTGGTCGAGCGCGGCGGGCTGCGGGCCGGCGATACCGTGCTGGTGGAAGGCACCGGCGGCGTCGCGCTGTTCGGGGTGCAGATCGCCAAGGCCATGGGGGCGCGCGCCATCGTGGTTTCCGGCAGCGCCGGAAAGCGGGAGCGCGCCCGGGCGCTCGGCGCCGATATCTTCATTGACCGCAGGCAAGGCGACTGGGTGCAAGCGGTGCGGGCGGCGACCGGCGGACGCGGTGCCGATCATGTTCTGGCGCTGGCCGGCGGCGCCACGCTTGGCCGGGCGGTGGAGGTGGCGGCGATCGGCGGGCGCATCGCCCAGATCGGCGTCATCGAAGGCTTCGACGCGTCGCTGCCGCTCGGCCCGCTGATGCTCAAGCAGCTCACCGTCAACGGCATCGGCGTCGGTCATCGGCGGGCGCTGGAGGATCTCGTGCGGGCGGTCGACGCGGCGGGGCTGAGGCCGGTCATCGATGCGCGCTACCGGCTGGCGGAGCTGCCGGCGGCGCTTGATCATCTGGAGCGCGGCGCCTTCGGCAAGATCGTGGTGACGCCCGGCTGAACGGCCGCATCCCCCGCCCTCCCTTGCACGCGCCCGGCGCTGCGCTTAAACCGGGCGCGAAGGCTTAAGGAGCGCGTCATGACGAGCCGCAACAGCGATGGTCGCAACGGGAACGAAGCGTCGGTTGAGCCGGCCGGCGAGGGCACGGCGCACGACTATTCCGCGACCCTGTTCCTGCCGCAGACCGATTTCCCCATGCGCGCCGGCCTGCCGCAGCGCGAGCCGGAGCTGCTGGCGCGCTGGGAGCGGATCGACCTCTATGGCCAGCAGCGCAAGGCCGGCGCCGGCCGGCCGCGCTTCGTGCTGCATGACGGCCCGCCCTATGCCAATGGCAACATCCATATCGGCCACGCGCTCAACAAGATCCTGAAGGACGTGGTGGTGCGTTCCCAAGGCGCGCTCGGCCATGATTCCAACTATGTGCCGGGCTGGGACTGCCACGGCCTGCCGATCGAATGGAAGATCGAGGAACAGTACCGCGCCAAGGGCAAGAACAAGGACGAGGTGCCGGTCGTCGAGTTCCGCCAGGAATGCCGCGCCTTCGCCGAGGGCTGGATCGACGTGCAGCGCGCCGAGTTCAAGCGGCTCGGCGTCGAGGGTGACTGGTCGCACCCCTATGTGACCATGAGCTATGACGCGGAAGCGCAGATCGCCCGCGAGATCATGAAGTTCGCCGGCAATGGGCTGCTCTATCGCGGCTCCAAGCCGGTCATGTGGTCGGTGGTGGAGCGCACGGCGCTGGCCGAGGCCGAGGTGGAGTATCACGACCACCAGTCGACCACTATCTTCGTCAAGTTCCCGGTCACCGGCTATCGCAAGAGCGCCGCTACCGCCGGCGGCCTGCCCAAGGGGCTGGAGCCGCCGGAGGACGCCGCCGACATCCACCTGTTCCCCTCCTATGAGGGCGCCAGCGTGGTGATCTGGACCACCACGCCCTGGACCATCCCCGGCAACCGCGCCATCGCCTTCTCGCCGAACGTCACCTATGCCGTCTATGAGGTGACCGAGGCGCCGCATGACAACTGGGCCAAGGTGGGCGAGCATTTCATCCTCGCCGACAAGCTGGCGGAAGAGGTGTTCAAGGCCGCCCGCGTCACGGCTTACGAACGCCATAAAGAGGTCGACCCGACCCATCTCGTCTGCGCCCATCCGCTGAACGGCGTTGAGGGCGCGCAGGGCTATTTCGACTTCCGCGTGCCCGTGGTGCCCGGTGATTTCGTCACCGACGACACCGGCACCGGCTTCGTCCACATCGCCCCCGGCCACGGCGCCGACGACTTCAATCTCTTTATGTCGGCCCATCTCGGCGAGGTGCCGCACACGGTCGGCCCCGACGGGCGCTATTACGACCATGTGCCCCTCTTCGCCGGCGCCCGCGTCATGGACGACAAGGGCAAGGATGGCGACGCCAATGATGCGGTGATCAAGGCGCTGTCGGCCGCCGGCAAGCTGCTGGCGCGCGGAAGGCTGAAGCACCAGTACCCGCATAGCTGGCGCTCCAAGGCGCCGATCATCTTCCGCAACACGCCGCAATGGTTCATCGCGATGGACAAGGACATCGCGGCGGCGGACGGTTCCAGCGCCAGTGGCGACACGCTGCGCGCCCGCGCGCTCGGCGGCATCGCCGGGGTGCAGTGGGTGCCGGCCTCCGGCCAGAACCGCATCACCGGCATGATCGAGAACCGCCCGGACTGGGTGGTCTCGCGCCAGCGCGCCTGGGGCGTGCCGATCGCCGTCTTCGTGCGCGACAAGGGCGACGGCACGGTCGAGATCCTGCGCGACGAGAAGGTGAATGCCCGCATCGCCGAGGCTTTCGCCACCGAGGGGGCGGACGCCTGGTACAAGGAAGGCGCCGCCCAGCGCTTCCTCGGCAGCGACTACAGCTCCAATGAATGGAGCAAGGTCGACGACATTCTCGACGTGTGGTTCGATTCAGGTTCCACCCACGCCTTCACGCTGGAAGTGCGCGAAGACCTGAAGGCCGACCGCGCCTTCAATGGCGGGCCGGACCGGGTGATGTATCTCGAAGGCTCGGACCAGCACCGCGGCTGGTTCCATTCCTCGCTGCTGGAGAGCTGCGGCACGCGCGGGCGCCCGCCTTACGACGTGGTGCTGACCCATGGCTTCGTGCTCGACGAGCAGGGCCGCAAGATGTCGAAATCGGTCGGCAATGTCGTCGCCCCGCAGGAGGTGATCAAGAACTCCGGCGCCGACATTCTGCGCCTGTGGGTGTGCGCCTCCGACTATTCCGACGATCTGCGCATCGGCCCGGAAATCCTGAAAACCACGGTCGAGACCTATCGCAAGCTGCGCAACACGCTGCGCTGGCTGCTGGGCTCGCTGCACCATTACCGCGAGGCCGAGCGCGTCGCCTTCGCCGACATGCCGGCGCTGGAAAAGATGGTGCTGCACCGCCTCGCCGAGCTCGATGGCGTGGTGCGCGAGGCCTATGCCGCCTTCGACTTCAAGCGGGTGAACGCGGCGCTGACCGCCTTCATGACCAGCGAACTCTCGGCCTTCTATTTCGACGTGCGCAAGGACGCGCTCTATTGCGACCCGCTGTCCTCGGTGACGCGGCGGGCCTGCCTCACCGTGCTGGACGAGGTGTTCAACCGGCTCGTCGTCTGGCTGGCGCCGATCCTGCCCTTCACGGCGGAGGAGACCTGGCTGGCGCGCTTCCCCTCCGAGACAGGCTCGGTGCATCTTCAGACCTTCCCCGACACGCCCGCCAAATGGCGCGATCCGGTGCTGGCCGATGAGTGGCGCAAGATCCGGCTGGCGCGGCGCGTCGTGCTCGGCGCGCTGGAAGTGGAGCGCGCGGCCAAGCGCATCGGTTCCTCGCTGGAGGCGGCGCCGGTGGTGCATGTGAGCGATCCGAACCTGTTCGCCGCGGTGAGCGCGGTCGATCTCGCGGAAGTGTGCATCACCTCCGACGCGCATCTGATGCCGGACGAAGGCCCGGCCGACGCCTTCCGCCTGCCCGACGTGCCGGGCGTGGCGGTGGTGCCGAACCGGGCGCTGGGGCATAAATGCGCCCGCTCCTGGAAGATCTCGCCGCTGGTCGGCACGGAGCCGGACTATCCCGACGTGACCCCGCGCGACGCCCGGGCTCTGCGCGAACTGGCGCATGCCCGCCGGGCGGCGGAGTGAGCGCGCGCGTGTCGCTCCGCCTCGCCGGCCCCCACACGCTCACCGGCGCCCTGTTCGCGCTCGCCG
The DNA here is from genome assembly GCF_965249975.1 of Ancylobacter sp. Lineage (GTDB taxonomy): Bacteria > Pseudomonadota > Alphaproteobacteria > Rhizobiales > Xanthobacteraceae > Ancylobacter. Next base: position 457,665 of record NZ_CBDFNE010000015.1, read on the forward strand.
CGCTGGCGATCGACCAGGGCTCCAAGCTCGCCGTGCTGCACGGGGTGGATTTCGGCCCTGACGGCATCGTGAAGGTGGCGCCCTTCCTCGATATCGTCTGGGCGTGGAACACCGGCATCAGCTACGGGCTGTTCTCGCTCGGCGCCGAGGGCTGGTGGGTGCTCGGCGGGGTGAAGCTGGTCGCGGCGGTGCTGTTCTGGTTCTGGCTGGCGCGCACCGACAACCGGCTGGAGGCCGCCGCGCTGGGGCTGCTGATCGGCGGCGCGCTCGGCAATGCCATCGACCGCGCCGCCTATGGCGCCGTGTTCGACTTCGTCTCGCTGCACGCTTTCGGCTTCTACTGGTACGTGTTCAACCTCTCCGACGTGGCCATTGTTGCCGGGGTCGGGCTGCTTTTGTATGCTTCCTTTTTCGGGAGCGCCGCAAAATCGCCGCCCTGAAGTGAGATCGGACCTTCCGCACGCTTGAGCGGTCGCGTGGGCGAGGCGTTCTCGCCCCCCACGGACCGGCAGGAGACGACCGGATGACGACACGAGTTCATGCCGCCCGCGCCGCGCTGTTCGCCGGCGCCCTGACCTGCGCCGCCGCCGGGGCTTTCGGCACCGCGCCGGCTTTCGCCGACGACGAGCCGCCGGAGATGAACCTTACCGGCCGGCTTCTCACCGGCCTCGGCCTGGTGCCGCCGCCCCCGCCCGATATCGAGTATCGCGAGCGCCCGCCGCTGGTGGTGCCGCCGACGGGCGACATTCTGCCCCCGCCGCGCGACGCCTCGGCGATCTCGCAGAATCCCGCCTGGCCGAAGGACCACGATCAGATGGTCCGTCAGGCGGAAGCGAAGGCGAACTGGGTGGACACGCGGCAGTCCTCAAGGGTCGGCGAGGCCCGCTCGCTTACCCCGGCCGAACTCAACAAGGGCTATCGCCCCGGCAAGGCCACCGGCAGCGGCTTCGCCAATGATGGCCGCGCCAACGAGGGCAACCGTCTCTCGGTGAACGAGATGGGCTTTCTCGGCTGGGGCAACAAGAAGGACGATACGATCCGCTTCGAGGGCGAGCCGGAGCGTGCAACGCTCACCGAGCCGCCGCCCGGCTACCAGACCCCCGCGCCCGGCGCCAAATACGGCGTCGTCTCCGACCGTCCGGAAGACAAGGCGTGGAAGATGCCGAGCTGGTTCGACCGCACGCAGAAGAACGGCAACTGACCGGGCGCGCCCGCTTGCCGGCGCGCCTTCCCGTTCCCGCGCCGGCCGGCGCGCTGCCCTGCCCGCGCCTTTATCGCGCTCGCGGCGGGCCGCGCGCGGCCCGGTTCCTCACTTCGCGGTGAAGCCCGCCGGCGGCGCATCGCGCCGCGCCCGCTTCATCGCTACATTGACTGCGCCTCCGCCCTGCGCCGCCCGAGACCGGGTGGCGCGCCCGTCTCCTCCGGGCGGCCCGCCGAAACGGATGAAGCTGTGACTGGAAGACTCATGCCCGCTCTGATGCTGCTCGCCGGCGCCGCCGCCGGCCTTGCCACCGCTCCCGCGCGCGCGGACGCCGCCGAGGTGGCGGAGTTCACCCTCGGCAACGGCATGCAGGTGGTGGTGGTGCCCGACCATCGCGCCCCGGTCGTCACCCATATGGTGTGGTACCGGGTCGGCTCGGCCGACGAGCAGCCGGGCAAGTCCGGCATCGCCCATTTCCTTGAACATCTGATGTTCAAGGGCACGGACAAGCACCCGGCCGGCGAGTTCTCGCAGGTGGTGGCCAAGCTCGGCGGGCAGGAAAACGCCTTCACCTCGCAGGACTACACCGCCTATTTCCAGCGCGTCGCCAAGCAGAACCTCGCCACCGTGATGGGCTTCGAGGCCGACCGCATGACCGGGCTGGTGCTGACCGACGAGGTGGTGCTGCCCGAGCGCGACGTGGTGCTGGAAGAGCGCCGCATGCGCACCGACAACGACCCCGCCTCGCAGCTTTCCGAGGCCGCGCAGGCGGCGATGTTCGTCAACCACCCCTATGGCCATCCGATCATCGGCTGGGAAGACGAGATCAAGCAGCTGAACCGGCAGGACGCGCTGGATTTCTACCGCCGCTTCTACACGCCCAACAACGCCATCCTCGTGGTGGCGGGCGATGTCGAACCGGAGGAGGTGAAGAAGCTGGCCGAGGAGACCTATGGCAAGGTCGCCCCGCGCGCCGAGACGGCGGAGCGGCTTCGCCCGCAGGAGCCGCCGCCGCGCGCCGAGCGCCGGCTGGTGCTGGCGGATGGCCGTGTCGGCCAGCCGAGCCTCTCGCGCAGCTATCTCGTGCCCTCCTATCGCGGCGACCGCGACGAGAGCGTCACGCTCGACGTGCTCGCCCAGGTGCTGGGCGGCGGTTCCACCGGGCGGCTCTACCGCTCGCTGGTGGTCGACAAGGGCGTCGCCGCCAGTGCCGGCGCCTGGTACCAGTCGACCGCGCTCGACGATACGCGCTTCGGCCTCTCGGTGACGCCGCGCCCCGAAGTGACGATGGAGGCGGTGGAAACCGCGCTCGACGAGACCATCGCCGCGCTGGCCAAGGACGGGCCGGACGCGGCCGAGCTGGAGCGGGCCAAGACCCGGCTGGTGGCCGAGGCGATCTATGCCCAGGACAACCAGGCGACGCTGGCGCGCATCTATGGCGCCGCGCTCGCCACCGGCTCCACCGCGCAGGATGTGAAGATCTGGCCGGAACTGGTGAAGTCCGTCACCGCCGAGCAGGTGCGCGACGCCGCCCGGCGCTGGCTGGTGCCCGCCCGCGCCGTCACCAGCCAGCTGCTGCAGGCCAAGCCTGCCCCCGCCGCCGCCCTGCCCGAGCCGGGCGCCGAACGGACCAGCCCCGGGGAGGACCGTTCGTGACCGGCCGCGCCGCAGGCCGGCGCTCCCGCCTCCTCCGTTCCTTTTTCTCGCTCGCCGCGGCCACGCTCATGACCATCGCCCTCGTCCCCGCCTCGCCCGCCCAGTCCGAAACGACGCGCATCCAGCGGGTGATCAGCCCGGGCGGGCATCGAGGCGTGGCTGGTGCACGACACCACCCTGCCGCTGGTGGCGATGGAGATCGCCTTTCTCGGCGGCGCGGCGCAGGACCCGGCGGAAAAGCCCGGCGTCGCCAGCCTCACCTCCTCGCTGCTCGACGAAGGCGCGGGCGATCTCGATTCCCGCGCCTTCCAGGACCGGCTGGCGGAAAAGGCGATCGAGCTGCGCTTCGACGCCTCGCGCGACAGCCTCGGCGGCTCGCTGCGCACGCTGTCGGAGAATGTCGACGACGCCTTCGCGCTGATGGCGCTGGCGGTGAACGCGCCGCGCTTCGACGACGAGGCGGTGGAGCGCATCCGCCAGGGCCAGCTGGCGCAGCTGCGCCGGCGGCTGAACGATCCCTCCTCGCTGGCGAGCCTCGGCTGGTCGGCGGCGGCTTTCCCGAACCATCCCTATGGCCGCCCGGTGGCCGGCACGCTGGCGAGCGTGCCCACCATCAGCCGCGACGACC
>NZ_CBDFNE010000016.1:0-8087 GCF_965249975.1 Ancylobacter sp.
CCCTCCGGGTCTTCCTCGAAACATGAGACGCTTCCGGCTTCTGCTCGCGGCCTGCGCCGCGGCCCTGACCCTTGGTTCCGCGCAGGAGGTGCAGTCGCACGGCCTGGTGTTCGAGCGCTGGGTGCGCGACACCTTCTTCGACGGCTACAAGCCGGCGAGCTACACGCAGCGCTGGGACATCCCCGCGGCCCGCGAACCGCGCACACGGCGCCATCCCCGTCAACCCCAAGGCCGTCAAGCACGGCACCGCCGTCGACCTCGGCGACGCCCTCCGCCAGTATGAGATCGACGAGCCGTTCCTGCTCATCATCGGCTTCTGGTCGCAGGACGGCGACATGAAGCGCATCGTCAACATCATCGCCCCCGAGGTTTCGCCGGAGCTGTGGCGCAGGCTGTGGGGCCCGGTCACCTACGCCGACCTGCTGAAGCTCGATGCGCTCATCAAGGACACCGGACCCTCGGTGGAGGAGACCCGCAAGCTGGCGCTGAAGATGAAGAATTCCCCGCCGTTCACCGGCGCCGTCATCCAGGTGAACCCGAAGATCGACGCCCACGGCCAGCGCCGCCTGCAGTGCTCGATCCGCTTCAGCGACGTGTTCAAGCACCTCGCCCCGGGGGCCGACCCGCGGCCGCAGGCACGCCCCGCGCTCTTCGGCGTCGAGTATCCGGGCCTGATCGCGTCGAAGCCGCGCAACGGCGACTAGACGCAGATCCGGCTCAGCCGGCCCGCGCCGTCTCCGGAACCTTGCGTTCCTTTCGCGACGAACCACAGCGGCTCCCCGCCGTCGGCCAGCACCGGCGCGATGCGCACCTCGGCGCGATAACGGCTGCCGTCCTTGTGGTAATTGACCAGCGTCTCGCGGCAGGCGCGCCGCGCCTGCACTGACTCGCGGATGCGCTGCACCGCAGCGGCATCGGTGGCCGGGCCCTGCAGCAACTCGCCGGGTTTGTGGCCCCTGAGCTCCGCCAGCGAGTAACCGCACATCGCCGTGAAAGCCGGGTTGACCCACAGCACCAGCCCGCCCGGGTCGGTGACCACGAGGGCCTCCGGTTCCGCCGGCGCCGGCAGCGCGGCCACGGCGGCGAGCAGGCGTGCCTTCAATCCCGCGGGGAGTGCGACCGGCGGTGCCTCCGCCGCGGCCAGCCCGGCCACGGTTTCCTGCAACCCGGCCACGTGTGACCGCAATTCCTCGTGAAACTCGAGGACGACCTCAAAGCTCTCGCGCTCCGTCGCCGGCATCTCGCCGGATACGTAGTGGGCCGCCCGTTCCAGGAGGTCTTCCGCGTGCATGTTCAGACATGAGTAAAGCGACCTGGCCCGCAGTCAAAACCCGTTTCACCCGCCGCCGCCATGATGTAGGGTTATACCTTATACCCCCGGCCCCGCCACTCGGGCATCATGCGTCTTGAAACGAAACATCCTCAATCCAACCACCGGGAAATAACATTATGGCAAAGAAATCACGAGGCGGCCGAATGACCGCCGCCAAGAATCGCGCAGCAAAATCCAAGGGCGGCAAGGGCCCGATCAAGAACCGCCCCGCCGGCCGGAACATCATGAAGACCTGAAGCGGTCCATGACCCTCCCATTGCAGAGGCCGCCGCTCCATGGCGGCCTTTTTTATGGCCATGACTGAACCAGCCGCGCGCTGCGCGAATTGCCATGAGCCACTCGGCGGCCGCTTTTGCGCCCGCTGCGGCGAGAAGCTCGTGGGCCCCGCCGACCACACGCTGCGGCGCTTCCTCGAGCACCTGTTCGAGGCCTTCACGCACGCGGATGGCAAGGTCTTCCTAACCCTGCGCTGCCTCCTCACCCGCCCGGGCCGGCTCACCGCCGATTACCTGCGGGGCAAGCGCAAGCCCTACATCCCGCCGCTCCAGCTCTTCCTGATCGCGAACCTGATCTTTTTCCTGCTCCACCCGCTGATCGGTTCGAAACACGCTGACAACCGACCTCAACACCCAGCTGCATTACACCTGGCACCATGGCCTCGCCGAGTCCCTCGTCACCCCGCGCCTGGCCCTGCGCTCGGTGACGGTCGAGGCCTACGCCGCCGTCTTCGACCCGGCGGCGATCACCCTGGCCAAGTCGCTCGTCATCCTCGTCGTGCCGTTCTTTTCCCTCGCCGTGATGGCGCTCCACTGGCGGCAGCGCCGACATTACTCGGCGCACCTGGTCTTTTCGCTGCACTTCGGCGCGTTCTGGCTGCTCCTGATCAGCGCGACGCTGGCCCCTGACCAACCTCACCGTGCGCCTGTTGCGCACCGTCGACGTGTTTCCCTCCGCCACCGCGGTCAACGGCGGCATCATCGGCTTCAGCCTCGTGCTGATGACCACCTACCTCTTCCGCGCCGCGCGCACGATCTATGCCGCCGAGCCCGCCTGGCTCACGCTGGCCAAGGCCCTCGCTCTCGGGATCGCCCTCAACCTTTCGCTGCAGGCCTACCGCGCCGCGCTGTTCTTCATCACCTTCTGGTCCACTTGAACGCCGCGTGTGCCCTGAACACCCCATAGCCGGCGCGCCCGCTGGCCGGTATGCTCGGACCGGTGGCAGCTGCGCCCGGCGACAAACCCGTCCGCCGGCTCACCCCGCCGCCCCAACCAACCCAACCTCCTGATGAAAAACCACCGCGCTTCCGCGCCCCAGACTCCCGCCGACCTGCTCAACGATCTCCGCACCCTCGTCGTCGACGCCGAGAAGATGATCGAGTCCTCCGTCTCCGAACACACCGACGAGGCCGTGTCCGCGCTCCGCCACCGCTACGAGGCCGCCTCGGAGCGCATGGGCGAGATCTACGCCAGCGCGAAGAAGAACGTCACCGCCGGCGCGAAATACACCGACGAGACCATCCGCGCCCACCCCTACCAGTCGATCGCGATCGCCGCCGGCGTGGGCCTGCTCGTCGGCGTGCTCGTCGGCCGCCGCAGCGGCAACTGATCACCACGCCCGATGGAAACTCCCCCTGACCCGCCGCCGGGCTTCATGGACTCGCTCCGGCAACTCGGGGACGGGCTCGCCGCCAGTCTCCAGGACCGGCTCGAGCTTTTCTCCGTCGAGCTGCAGGAGGAGAAATTCCGCCTGATCCGGACCTTCGTCTGGATCAGCGCCGCCGTGTTCACCGCCATGATGACGCTGGCCTTCGCCAGCCTCACCGTGGTTTATTTTTTCTGGGCGAGCGCCCGGCTCGCCGTGCTCGGCGGGCTGACGGCCCTCTACGCCGTCGCGCTGGTCGCGATTATTGTCGCCCTGCGCCGCTACCTCGCGCGGCAACCCCAGCCCTTCGCCGCCACCCTGCAGGAAATCGGGGAGGACCGCGCATGTATCCAAACCAGGAACTGATCCGGCTCGATTCGCACAAGACCGCGATCCGGCTGCGCATCGCCCGCCGGCGCCACGCGTGCGCCGCCGACGCGGGGCGCGTGCTGCAACCGCTCGCCTGGGCGGACCGGCTGGTGGCACTCGTGCGGAACCTGTCGCCGCTCGCGGCCCTCGCCGCCGTGCCGCTCGGCTTCCTGTTCAGGCGCGCCGCGGCGCCGCGGGCCAGCGTGCTCGGCACGGTGTTGCGCTGGGGCCCGGTGGTGTTCGGCGCCGTGCGGAGCCTCGCCGCCGTGCGCCGCCGGTAGCACAAGACCCCATTTTGCCGGTTGGGTTTAGCCGGTAGTCTTGGCGCCATGGTTGCACCTATTTTCCGTCCCGCCCGCGTTCCGTCCCCCCTGGTCGCCGAGCGCGCCGCCCTGTCCCGCCGCGAGGCGCTGCACGACGCCGGGCTGGTGCGCCGCTTCAACGCCGGCGACGAGACCGCCTTCGTGGAGATCGTCAGCCGCTACCGCGCCAAGATGCTCGTGGTCGCGCTCGGCCTCCTGCGCAACCGCGCCGACGCCGAGGAGATCGCGCAGGACACCTTCATCCGCGCGCACCGCGGCCTCGCGCGGTTCCGCGGCGACGCCTCGCTCGCCGCCTGGCTCTACCGCATCACGCTCAACCTCTCGCGCAACCGCTACTGGTATTTCTTCCGCCGCCGCCGCCACGCGTCGCTGCCGCTCGACGCGTCGGTCGGCGAAGGCAACAGCGCGACCTTCGCCGAGCTGGTCGCCTGCGACGCACCCGGCCCCGTGCAGGAGGCGACGACCGGCGAGTTCAGCGCGATCGTCACCGAGTGCATGAGCCGCCTGCCGGCCGGCCAGCGCGACATCCTCACGCTGCGCAACGTGCAGCAGCACTCCTACAGCCACATCAGCCTCACGATGGGCATCCGCGTCGGCACGGCCAAGAGCCGCATCGCGCGCGCCCGGACCAACCTCCGCGTGCTGCTCGGCAAGGCCTACCCGGAATTCGACGACGCTTCGCCCTTCACGTGCTTCGAGCCGCGCCGCCGGCCACCTGCAGGCCTCCTGCGCCTGAGCGCCGCCGTGTCCCCCGGAAAAATCCCTCACCCACCCCGCCGATGATGCCGCATCCGACCCTGGCCGCCCGTTACCCCACGCCCGAGGCGAAGCCGGCGTTCGTCAACCGCCTCTTTGATCGCGGCGCCCGGCACTACGACACCGTGGTGGGCTGGGGCTTTCTCGGCAGCGGCGCCGCCTACCGTCACCGGACGCTGCTGCAGCACGGCCTGATGCCCGGCGACCACCTGCTCGATGTCGCGTGCGGCACCGGCCTCGTGGCGGCCGAGGCGGCGAAGATCCTCCGCACCGCAGCCCACATCACCTGCCTCGACCCCAGCGCCGGCATGCTGGACGTCGCGCGGACCAAGCTCGCGGCACGCTTTGTCCTCGGCCGCGCCGAGGCGCTGCCTCTGGCGGACAATTCGTTCGATTTCCTCACGATGGGCTACGCCCTCCGCCATGTGACGAGCCTGGAGGAGACCTTCCGGGAATTCCACCGCGTCCTGAAGCCGGGCGGGAAGCTGCTGATCCTCGAGGTCACCAAGCCCGCCGGGCGGCCCGGCGGCTTCCTCTTCCGCCTCTGGTTCGGCCGCCTTTACCCGTGGCTCACGCGGCTGTTCACCCGCAGCGAGGGCGCCAGCGACATGATGTTCTACTATTGGGAGACGATGGATGCGTGCGTGCCGCCGGCCACCGTGCTCGCCGCGCTCGCGGCCGCCGGCCTCACCGCCGTCCGGCGCGACGTCGTGCTCGGCCTCTTCAGCGAATACACCGCCGTCAAGGCCTGACCCGCCCCCTCATGAAAGCAACCGCCACCCTCACCACCCCGGACTACCGGGAGGAAAGCATCCGGCACCTGCCGGAGGCGGCGCAGGCCGCCTTCGCCCGCTTCTCGGCCGGCGGCGAGCCCGCCGCGCTCGACCCCGTCCTGCTCGCCATCCTCGAGGACTTCATTCCCAAGGCCCCCGCCCGCCCGCTGGCGGAGCTGCCGGGCGACACCCGGCTGGCCGACGACCTGGGCTTCGACTCCCTCGCCATCACCGAGGTCGTGTTCTTCACCGAGGACCTTTTCGGCATCGCCATCACCAACGAGGAAATCGTCCGCGTGCGCACGCTGGATGACCTGCGCGGGTTCATCCACCTCAAGGTGACGGGTCAGCCGGCGCGCTGAAAGCCCGTCTCTATGCCGCCGCTCCCCGTCATCACCGGCCTGGGTTTCATCACCAGCATCGGCCAGGACCGCGCCACGGTGCAGCGCAGCCTGGTCGGGCTGCGCCACGGCTTTGCGCCCGTCGAGTTCCTCGGCAACCCGGACCTGCCGGTGAAGGTCGCGGGCCTCATCGACGGCTTCGCCTTCCCCACGACCAGCTGGCGCGACTGGCGCTGGCCGGAACGGTTTACCGTTGATCGCGAGCTGCTCCGCGGCCTCGCCCCGCACGGCGTCTACGCCGTCTGCGCGCTGCAGCAGGCGCTGGCCGATGCCGGCCTCGAGCCGGCCGCGCTGGCGGACGGCACTAGCGGGCTGTTCTGCGCCTCGGCCGGCTCGCCGTTCATGCTGCGCGGTTTCCTGAACCAGATGCACGAGACGCGCGGCGAGCGCGGCAATCCCATGGGCATCGTCTCGTCGATCGCCGGCACGCTGAATTTCAACCTCGCGGCGCATTACCGGATTGCCGGCGCGGTCTGCGGGTTCGTCTCCGCCTGCGCGTCGTCGAGCCACGCCCTCGGCTACGCGATGGACGAGATCCGCCTCGGCCGGCAGCAGCGCATGCTGGTCGTCGGCGCGGAGGACCTGACCGCCGAGAGCATCGTCTCCTTCGCCAGCCTGCGTGCGCTTTCCTCCAACCCCGACCCCGCCACCGCCTCGCGCCCCTTCGACCGCGCCCGCGACGGCTTCGTCGGCACCGGCGGCGCCGTCGCGCTCATCCTCGAGGACGCCAACCTGGCCCGCGCGCGCGGCGCGCACATCTACGCCGAGCTCATTGGCTGGGGCCAGGCGGGCGACGGCCACAGCGTGGCCGTCTCGCACCCCGAGGGCGCGGGCTTGCGCCGGGCCATGCAGCGCACGCTCGCCGACGCCCGCGTCAATGCCGCCGACATCGCCTACGTCAACGCCCACGCCACCTCCACCGTCGCGGGCGACCGCTCCGAGGCGCTCGCCCTGCACGCCGTGTTCACCGCGGAGAACGCCCGGCCGCGCATCAGCAGCACGAAGGCCCTGACCGGCCACGGCCTGTCCCTCGCCGGCGTGATGGAGGCCGCGTTCTGCGCTCTGGCCATCGACGGCGGCTTCATCCCCGGCGCCGCGCACCTCGTGGATCCCGATCCCGTTTGCGCCGGCCTCGATCTGCCCCGCACCACCCTCGCGGAGGCCCCGCGCCTCGTGCTCAACAACAGTAGCGGCTTCGGCGGCAGCAATGTCTGCCACCTCCTCCGCCGCCCGACCTGATTTCCCCATGCCGGATCCCCTCATCCATCACCTCCAGACGCTCATCATCGCCACGCTCAAGCTCGACGATGTCAGACCCGCGGACATCCCGGTGGACGAACCGCTCATCGGTTCCGCCCGCTTCGGCCTCGACTCGCTCGACGCCCTCGAGCTCGTGCTCGCGGTCGAGAAGGCCTACGGCGTCAAGATCGGCAACAGCGAGGAGTCGCGCCGGGCGCTCACGAGCGTGAGCACGCTGGCGGCCTTCGTCCGCGCCCAGTCCGCCGGCGCCTGATCCGCCCATGCCCGCCGCCGATCAACTGCCCGCCGGCCTCGCGGCCTGCGACTGCCTCACCCCCTTCGGTGATGCCGCCGCGACCGCCGCCGCCCTGCTGGCCGGCCGGCGCGCGCTCACCCTCTCGCCCGTGCTCGGGCGCGACGGCGGCGACCCCGTGCCGCTCGCGCTGACGGGGCCGATGGACGAGACCCTGCCCCCGCGCTGGCTGCCCGGCCTGCGGCAGCTGGCCGCCGGCATCCCCCCCGGCCCGTGGGGCACGGCCCGCGCACCGGTGGTCGTGACGAGCAGCAACTTCGGCGTCGGCAGCCTCTACGCGTTCACGCGCGACCGGGATAAGCGGCACCTCGCGCACGGCACGCCCTTTGCCACCGTCGGGCTCCTCCGCAACGAATTCGGCTGGGGCGAACACGTGACGGTGTTCTCGCATGCCTGCGCCACCGCCCATCTCGGACTCGCCCACGCCGCGCGGCTGCTGCACGCGGGGCTGGCCGACCGCGTGCTGGTGTTCTCGTTTGATTTCGTGAGCCCGTTCGTCGCCGGCGGCTTCCACAGCCTGAAGATCCTCAACGGCGGCCTGCCCGCGCCCTATGCCCGGCGCGAGACCGGATCCATCGGCCTCGGCGACGGCGCGGCATTTGCCGTGCTCACGCGCGACGCGGCGCCCTTCCGGCTGGCGGCGCACGCGCTGCACAACGAGATGTTCCACTTCACCTCCAACCAGCCCGATGGCGCCGGCTTCGCCACCTGCGCCGGCAGCATCGCCGCGGCCGCGGGCGGGCGGCGCGTCTGGGTGAAGGGCCACGGCACCGGCACGCTCGACGCCGGCCGGCTCGAGGCCGAGGCCTTTGCCCGGCATTTTCCCGGCGCCCCGCTCACCGGCTGGAAAGGCAGCCTCGGCCACACGCTCGGCAGCTGCGGGCTCGTCGAGCTGGCCGTCACCCTCGCCGCGCTCCGCGGCGGGCGCATCCCCGGCA
>NZ_CBDFNE010000017.1:0-10072 GCF_965249975.1 Ancylobacter sp.
CGCCGACCCCGGTGGCGGCGATGGCGCGCAGGGGCCGACCCGCGCCGGTCGCGCGCCATCCCTCGATCACCAGCGCCTCCACCACGGCGAGAAGGGCCTCGGCATCGGTGGCGACACCCTCGCGGAAGGCGATGCGCGGCGTGGGGAGGGTGCGGCTCCAGCGGCAGGCGCCAGCCTCGTCCATAAGCACCACCTTGAGATTGGTGGTGCCGATGTCGATACCGCACAGGCGTTCCATCATGGCGGATCTCCCGGGCCGGCGCCTGTCATAATGCTCTCACCAGCGGCGGCTGAAGCTGGTGCGGGTGATGCGCGCCATCTCGGCGATGACCTCGGCGGCTTCTTCCGGCGGACGCTGCCACACCTTGCGCCCGACCACCACGCCCTGCGCGCCGGCGTCGATGGCGTCCTTCACGTCGCGCAGCGTCGAGGCGCTGTCGCCGGAAAGCGGGCCGCCGGCCACCACGACCGGAATGTCCAGCTCGGCGCAGAGCTTGGCGGTGGCGTCCGGGCCGGGGAAGGTGATCTTGATGATGTCGGCGCCGAGGTCATAGCCGACGCGCGCCACTTCCAGCTCCTTCTCGATGATCTCCGGCGAGCGCGGCGTGTTGAGGAACACCGGCTCCACCATCACCGGAATGTGCCATTTGGCGGCTTCCGACACGACCGTGCCGATGCGCTGGCAGTAATTCACCTTCTCCTCATCGACCACGTTCCACGGCAGCAGCAGCTTGACGCAGTCCACACCCATGCGCACCGCATCCTCGACGCTGGCGACGAGGCAGCCGGTGCCGGTCGCCGGGGCGGAGGTGGGCCAGAAGGCGTCGATGGCAAGAATGCGCGACATGGCAGGAGCGCGGGCCAGCAGCACCTCGCTGGCCTTAACGATGCCGGTGCTGACCATGAAGCCGGTGATGTCCTCGGGCAGGAAGCGGCGCATCACCTCGACCGGGGCTTCCAACGCCGGCACCCGGCCCCAGACCAGGCCGTGGTCGATCGGCACGACGAGGGCGGCGCGGTCCTCGCGGAAAATGCGGTTCATCCGGTAGCTGGTGGAATAGCGGTTGGCCACGTGGGTCTCCTGTTTCACGATGTGCGATGAAGTCGCGGATCAGAGGAAAGCGAGCTGGGTCTTGATGCCGGTGCCGCCGGCCATGGCCTGCGCGGCCTGCGCGAACTCCCAGACGGGGAAGGTGTCGCCGATCAGCACCGCCGCCCGGTCGGCGATGTCGTTCATGACCTCGACGGCGGCGGGGAATTTGTCGGCCAGCGAGTTCGAGCCGATGATGCGAAGCTCGCGCTCGTAGACGCGGAACGGATTGATGCCGACCAGGGCCTCGGCGTCGTGGACGCCGACCTGCACCAGCACGCCGGTCTTCTCGACATGGTCGAGCGCCTGTTCCAGCGCGCGGCGCACCCCCGCCGCCTCGAACACCACGTCGAAACAGGCCGCCCCCAGCGCTCCGTCAGGACCGAGGGCGGCGGGATCGACGCTGTTGGCCATGCCCGCGCGGGCCGCGATCGCCCGCTTGGCGGGGGAAGGGTCGGCGATGGTGACGCGTCCGGCGCCGAACAGGTCGCAGACAATGGCGATGAGCAGGCCCATGGTGCCGCCGCCCATCACCAGCACGTCGCGGTCCTTGACGCCCTGCGAGGAGTCGACCGCGTGCAGCACGCAGGCCAGCGGCTCGATCATCGCCGCCACGTCGGCGCGCAGCCCCGCCTTCAGACGGAAGGTGTTGCGCGCCGGGGCGACGACGAATTCCGCCGCCGCGCCAGGGCGGGCGACGCCGATCGGTGACAGGTGCGGGCACAGGTTCGGCCGCCCGGCGCGGCACCAGCGGCAGGTGCCGCAGGTGACATTGGGATCGACCGCCACGAAGTCGCCCTCGCGCAGGCCGGCGACGGCACGGCCCACCGCGACGACATGGCCGGAGAATTCATGGCACGGCGTCACCGGATAGACCGAACCGGGAAAGCCGTGGTGCAGGATGTGCAGATCGGTGCCGCACAGGCCGCAGGCGGCGGGCCGGATCAGCACCTCGTCCTCGGCGGGCGTCGGCACCGGCACATCGGCGACGAAGACGCGGTGGTCCTGGGTGATGCGCACCGCCTTCATCTGGCCCCGGGCGGGACTATCGAAAAGAGAATCGAGGCTCATGATGCCCTCAAGGGTTGTGGTTCGGGTGAGCGCCGCCGATGCCGTCGGCCGCGTGGGGAAAGGCGGTCCGGCGCGCGGCGCAGTTGGCGTCAGCGGCGGCGGACGAGATCGATGAGGATGGCCAGCAGCACCACGGCGCCGACGATGACGCGCTGCCAGTAGCTGGAGATGTCGAGCAGCACGATTCCGTTGGCCAGCACCGCCATCAGCAGCGCCCCGGTGACGGTGCCGGTGACCGTGCCCTGCCCGCCGCGCAGCGAGACGCCGCCGATGATGGCCGCGGTGATCGAGGGCATCAGCCAGCCTTCACCGACGGAGGGCTGCGCCGAATCCATCCGGCTCGCATAGAGGATGCCGGCCAGCGCCGCGAGGCTGCCGGAGAGGCCGAACACCAGCATTTCCACCCGCTTGACGGGGATGCCGACCAGGATCGCCGCCTGCCGATTGCCGCCGATGGCGTAGATGTTGCGCCCGAAGGCGGTGCGGTTCAGCACGAAGGCCAGCACCAGCGCGATGACCGCGAACACGATCACCGGCACGGGAATGCCGAAGGGCGCGCCGAGCCCGAATTGCTGGAAGGTGGCGCCAAGCGGGCGGATCGGCGAGCCACCGGTGATGACCAGCGTCGCGCCGGCGAACATCTCCCACGCCGCCAGCGTCACGATGAACGGGTTCAGCCGGGCATAAGCCACCAGCGCGCCATTGATGCTGCCGAGCACGAAGCCGAACAGGCAGGTCAGCGGGATGACCAGCCAGGGGTCGACACCCAGATGCACCAGCAGCAGCCCGCCGATGATCGCCGACAGCCCCGCGGCCGCCCCGACCGAGAGATCGATGCCGCCGATCAGCAGCACCAGCGTCTGGCCGAGCGCGATGATGCCGACGAAGGACGCCTGCCGCAGCACCACCGCCAGATTGTAGCTGGTGGCGAAGTTCTCCGTCGCCAGCGCCAGCAGGCCGCACATCACGGCGAGGGCAAGGATGATGCCGACCGCCTCGAAGCGGCCGATCCGGCTTCGGAGCGTGTGAAGCGTGGTCTTTGGCATGGCGGCAAGCAATCCGTGTCGGGGAAGGTCGGGACGCAGGGCGGCGGCAGGGCCGGGCAGCGGGGCGGGCAGCGATCTCGGGCCGGAAGCGGGGGTGTCCATCGCCGGGGCCCGCTAGCTCATGGCGAGGCCAAGCAGGTCTTCCTGCGTGGCCGCCTCGGTGGGAATGATGGCGCGCACGCGCCCCTCATGCATCAGCATCACCCGGTCGCAGACATCGATGATCTCCTGCAGTTCCGAGGAGATGTAGATGACCGAGATGCCGTCACGGGCGAGCTGGCGCAGCAGCTTCTGGATCTCCCATTTGGCGTTGACATCGATGCCACGGGTGGGCTCGTCCAGCATCAGGATGCGGCACTGGCTCATCATCCAGCGGGCGAGGATGCATTTCTGCTGGTTGCCGCCGCTCAGCTCGGAAATGAGCTGATGGCTGGAATGCACCTTCACCGGGATCGAGTTCACATAGCGGTCGGCGGCGCCGAAGGCGTCGAGCCAGCGTATGCCGAGCCGGCTGGTGAATTTGGCGAGGCTGGGCAGCACGATGTTCTCGGCCACCGACAGATCGGGAAAAAGCCCGTCGCGCCGGCGCTCTTCCGGCAGATAGACGAGGCCGGCGGCGATGGCATCGGCCGGGCCGGCAAAGGCGACTTCGCGGCCAAAGAGCTTCACCGTGCCGGCCTGGCGCGGCGTGTCGCCGAACAGGCAGCGCACCGTCTCCGTCCGCCCGGCGCCGATCAGCCCGCCAATGCCGAGGATTTCGCCCCGGCGGAGGTCGAAGCTCACATCGGCGAATTCGCCGGCGCGGGAGAGGCCGCGCACCTCCAGCACCACCTCGTCCGTGGCGGCGGAGGGAATGACGGCGCGCAGGTTCAGCTCCTGCACGTCGCGGCCGGCCATGGCGCGGATCATCGCCTCCTTGGTGGCGGTGCGCGGGTCGAGATCGCCGACATGGCGTCCGTCGCGCAGCACGGTGATGCGGTCCGCCAACGCCAGTATCTCGTCGAGCCGGTGCGAGATGTAGAGCACCAGCCCGCCCTGCTGGCGGAAGCGGCGGATGAAGGCGAAAAGCCGCTCCGTCTCGCGCTCGGTGAGGGCGGCGGTCGGTTCGTCGAAGATCAGCAGCCGGGCGCCGGTGGCGGTGGCGCGGGCGATCTGCACCAGCTGCTGCTGGGCGACGGTGATGGAGCCGGCGCGGGCCTGCGGATCGATGGTCGGATCGAGCGCCTCGATATGGCGGCGGGCCTCCGCCTCGGTGGCGCGCCAGTCGATGAGGCCGCGCCGGGCCACCTGGCGGCCGAGCATGACGTTTTCCAGCACGGTGAGGTCGGCGGCGAGGTTGATTTCCTGCGGCGCGATGGCGATGCCGGCGCGCTGGGCATCGCTGGGCGAAGCGAAATGCACGGCGGCCCCGTCGATGCGGATCTCGCCCGAGGTCGGCGTCAGCCGGCCGCAGATCACCGACATCAGCGAGGATTTGCCCGCGCCGTTCTCGCCGATCACCGCCACCACCTCGCCGGCCGCGACACGCAGCGACACGCCACGCACGGCATGGACATGGCCGAAGCTCTTCGACAGGTCGCGGACTTCGAAATCGCTGCGCATGGAAGGGTCTCGCGGATCGAGCGGTAGCGGGCATCGCGGCGCGCGGGAGGGCGCGCATCCGCGCAAGGCCGGGGGCGGAAAGTCCCGGCGGGATGGCCCCGCCGGGCAGTTGCTCTGGGGAGAGGTGCTCTGGGGAGAGGCCTATTTGGCGAGCGTTTCCTTGGTCATCAGGAAGCCGCCGGTGGCGTGATCCATCGGGATGGTGTGGTTCTGCTTGGCCGACACCAGGTAGCGCACCGCCCAGTAGCCGATTTCCCACTGGCGCTGGGCGGTGATGGCGGAGATCACCCCGTCCTCGATCAGCTGGTAGGTTTCGGGAATGTCGCCGGCGCCGACCACCAGCGTCTTGCCGACGCGCTTGGCCGCGATCACCGCGCGGGCGGCGCCGATCGGGGCGGAGGCGTTGGCGCCATAGATGCCGCCAAGGTCCGGCGTCGCCTGCAGGCCGCTCTCGGCCATCGCCACCGCCTGTTCCAGATTGTCGTTGTCGGGCTGCTCGAAGGCGATCTTGATGCCGGGATACTTCTTGGCCAGCTCGTCCTTGAAGCCCTTCACGCGGGCGACATGGTTGGGCGCGGTGAGGCTGCCGACCAGAATGCCGACACTGCCCTTGCCGCCCAGCTTGGCGCCGAGATAGTTCGCGGCGGTGCGCCCGTCCTCCTCATCCTTGCGGTGGCCGACAAAGGGAAAGGCCGCGTCGCAGAAGGTGTCGAAGGTGATGAGGTTCACCTTGTTCTTCACCGCTTCCTTGAGCAGCTGGGTATTTGTCGCAGGGTCGAGGCAGGAGACGGCCAGCCCGTCGGGATTGCGGCCGATATCGGTTTCGATGCGGCGGTTCTGCTGGTCGATGTCGGCGGTGGGCGGGGCATCCCAGGTGTAGGTGACCTCGATGCCTTCCTTCTTGTACTCGGCGATGGCGAATTTCACGCCCTGCTCGACCACGTCGTACCAGGGATGCACCACCTTCGGGATGAAGATGAGATTGGCCTTGGTGACCGGCTTGATCAGCGCCGCCTGATCGAATCCGGCCGCTGCTGCGGGCGCGGCCGTGAGAGCAGGGGCGAGCGCGGCGGCCAGCGCGGCGACGGCCAGCGCCTTGTGGATCCTCGGGATACGGGGCTTCATAAACGGCTCCTTCATGGCGTCCTCCTTTGTGACGGCGCGGGCTTCTGTGGCCCGTGCTCGGCTCCAACGACTTGGCGTGAAACGTCTTTGTGTGAGACGACTTGGCGTAAGACGACTTGGGCGTGAAACGGCTTCAGGCGATTCCGGCTGTCGACCGGCTCAGCGCCGGGCGCGCGCTCTCCTGCGCCGCGCCGCGTGGCGGCGGTCATGCGGGCGATATCCCTGGCAGCCGCGAGCCGCGGCGCGGCAGGCGCCGGGATCGGGCTTTGCGGGTGTGCGGGGCGTGGGCTGGCCGACCGGCAGGCATGGGCACGCCGGTCCGCGCACCGGGTGCGCAGCGGGTCGGGCTCAGTCGGTCATGTCGGGGGCGGGACGGGCCGTCAGGCCGTTCGGATCGTCGTCATCTTGGCGTTTCTCCCATTCGTTTGTGGCGTGCCGCGGGTATTCCCGTCGGCGGTTCTGGCGCGCGCGGGCGCGTCACTCGCTGGCGGCGCGGGCTTCGATCGTCACCTTGACGACGTCGCTGCGCACCCAGGATGTGTAATAGTCGAACGGCTTCTCATCGCGCCCCCAGGACACCGAGGTGACGAGGAGCAGCGGGGCGCCGACCGGCACGTGCAGATAGCCGGCGAGTTCCGGCGTGGCGGCCTGCGCCTCCACGCTGCGGCGCGCGCCGAACACGCTGAAGCCGCCCTCGCGCAGGGTGCGGTTGAGCGAGGCCTTGCCGCTCAGCACGTCGCTGCCGTCGAGCACCGGCGCGACCTCGGGCACGAGATAGTTGACCGAGAGCAGGGCGATCTGCCCGTCGAGATAGCGCAGCCGCTTCAGCTTATACCCCGCCTCGCCGGCCGCGAGACCGAGCGCATCCGCCGCCGCCGCCGGCAGGGGCGACAGCCCGGCCTTGACCACCTGCGTCTCGACATTGCGTCGGTGGTGGTCGACTTCGGCCTCGAAGAAGCCGTCGGCCACTTGCAGCGACCATCCGGCCTGCAGCGGATCGACCACGAAGGCGCCGCGGCGGGGCACCATCTTGATCCGACCCTTTTCCTGCAGGCTGCGCAGCGTCTCACGCACCGTCGAGCGGGCCAGGTCGAAATGGCGGCACAGCTCCGTTTCGGCAGGAAGACGCTCGCCGACGGCGTATTTCCCGGCGTCGATATCCGCCTCCACCAGCCGCACGAGCTGGAGGTAGTAAGGTTCCGGTGAGTGGCGGTCGATGCTGGACATGGCGATCACGGGGTGGCGTGTCAGTCTTGTACGTACAGTACGACATTTCCAGACATTGGCAACACCCTTTTCGGCCTGCCGCGCGGATGGCCTTCGGTCTGTGCCGAAGCGTGATAAAACGTGCCGTCCGCCCCCCGGGCCCGCCCTTGTCCGAAGAGTTGCCAATCGTGCGATCGCACGCCGCCCTTGCCAGGAGCACCCCCGCCACCCCCGCCGCCCCCGGCTGGCTGAAGGGGCATGACGGCAAATCCGGGTCCAGGCCGTTTCTCATCGGCGCAGCGATCGGCACCGGCATGATCGCCAAGGCGGCCGAGCGCGGCGGCGCCGATTTCCTGCTGGCGTTGAATGCCGGCCGGGTGCGGGTCATGGGCGCGCCGTCCATCGCCTGCATGCTGCCGATCCACGACGCGAACGCCATGGTCACCGCCTTCGCCACCGCCGAAATCCTCGGCAAGGTCTCGGTGCCGGTGGTGTTCGGGGCCTCGGCCTTCGATCCGCGCGCCGATCTGGCCGCGCTGGTCGCGCAGGTGCAGCAGGACGGCTTTGCCGGCATGGCCAATTTCCCCACCTCCATCCATCTCGACCCGCTCCTTCAGGCCGGCCTCGCCCGCCTCGGCCTCGGTTTCGCGCGCGAGGTGGAGATGCTGAGGCTGGCCAAACAGGCGGGCCTGGTCGCCGTCGGCTATGTCCGCACCGCCGAACAGGCCGAGCAGATGGTCGAGGCGGGCGTCGATCTCATCTGCCTCAATTTCGGCTGGAACAGCGGGGGGCGCGAGAGCCAGCCCAGCACGGTCAGCCTCGACGAGGCGGCGGCGGATGCCTCGGACATTTTCGAGCGGGTGCGCCGGCGGCGCGCCGGCGTGCTCTGCGTTGTCGAGGGCGGGCCGATCGACACGCCGGAAAACGCCGCGACGGTGTGCCAGGCCGGGCAGGCCGACGGCTATATCGGCGGCTCGACCATTGATCGCCTGCCGCTGGAGGCGGCGGTCTCCGGTGCAACGTCCGAATACAAGTCGGTCAATGTGCTGAGCCGCCGGCTTGAGGCGATCCAGGACGCCGTGCTCGGCCAGGGCCGGCGCTACGGGCTGATCGGCCGCTCGCCACCCTTGCGCGAAGTGGTGCAGCTGATCGACCGCTTCGCCGCCACCGACATGACCATCCTTGTCCAGGGACCGAACGGCGTCGGCAAGGAACTGGTGGCGCAGGCGCTGCATGCCGGCAGCCGGCGGGCGGGGCGCGCGCTGGTGGCGGTCAACTGCGCCGCGCTGCCCCGCGACCTCCTGGAAAGCGAATTGTTCGGCTATGAGAAGGGCGCCTTCACCGGCGCGGTGAAGACCCGCATCGGCCGCTTCGAGGAGGCGGACGGCTCGACGCTGTTCCTCGACGAGATCGGCGACCTCGAACCGCAATTGCAGGCGAAGCTGCTGCGCGTGCTGGAGGCCGGCATGGTGGACCGGCTGGGCTCCAACCAGCCGCGCCGCATCAATGTGCGCATCATCTGCGCCACCAATCGCGACCTGACGGCGATGGTGGCGCAGGGCAGCTTCCGCGAGGATCTCTACTACCGGCTGAACAAGATGGAGATCCGCGTGCCCTCGCTCGCCGAGCGCATCGAGGACATTCCGTTGCTGGTCGAGCATTTCCTGCAGTCGGCGGTGCCGGCGGTGAACGAGAATGTGCAATCGGTGGATGGGCCGGCGCTGCGGGCGCTGATGGCGCATGCCTGGCCGGGCAATATCCGCGAGCTGAAGAACGTGCTCGAGCGCGCGGCCATCCTGTGCGACGGCAACCGCATCGGGCTGGCGCAGCTGCCGCGCTTCGCCGAGCCCGCCCGCGCGCCGGAGCCGAAGGTGCGGCCCGCCGGCGTAGCGGCACCGTCCGCGCCCGAGCCCGGGGTGGAGAGCGAGCGCGAATGGATTCTCGACGCGCTGCGCCGCAACCGCTTCCGGCGCGGCGCGGCGGCGCAGGAACTCGGCCTCGCCCGCAAGACGCTCTACAACAAGATGCGCCTATACGGCCTCGGCTGAGAGGCGAGCGCCGCCGCGAGGCCCGGGAACCGCCCAGTCCAGCACATCGTCCGCCAGCCCCGCCGCCGGCGCGAGCCGCGCGCCGAAGCCGGGATGGGCGGTACAGCGCCAGGCGCGGCGCCTGCGGCATGGCGGCGATGCGGCCGAGCGTGGCGACGACGCCTTCGACCAGCCGCAGATCAAGCGCCGCCTCCCCGGTCGGCGTGCCGGGATGAAACAGCAGCGAGGCAATGCCGGCCTCGACCGCCCGCGCCGCCTGGTCGTAGGAGGCGACCGTCGCCATCACCTCCAGCCCGGCGCGGCGGGCCTCTGCCAGCGCCGCCAGTTCGGCACCCGGCTCGATGCCCGCGCCGGTCAGCGCCTGCCGGTAGACGCCGGGCGGGATGAGATGGGTGCTCGGCAGGTTCACCACGCCGCTCACGCCGGCCGCGCGCAGCCGCTCGAACAGCCGGCGCCCCGCCGAGGAACGGGTCGCAGAGGAACAGCGCGGCTATGAGCTTGCCGGGCACCGTGGTCCCCGGCGGCGGCAGGGCCGCCAGAAGCGCCTCGTTCACCGAGCCGATCGGCATCATGCCGACAATGTCCGCCGCCTCCGGCGACAGGCCGGCCAGATAGGGCGCCAGCACGGCGAGGTCCGCGCGCAACGCGGCGGCGTCCGCGAGATCGGAGACGATCACACCCTGCACAGGCCGCTCCCGGGTCGAAATGGGTAAAAAGACGATTGTGGTAACATAATTACCCAAAATGACCCGGCCTGCACGGCGAAAATCGCCCGAAACGGCGCCAATTGCCGCGCCTGTGAGCTGGCATGGCTCTTGCCGATCCCTGTTGCCAACCACGCGCCCGGATCAAAGCGGCGCGGCATCAGGGAGTACGCCCATGGA
>NZ_CBDFNE010000018.1:0-1087734 GCF_965249975.1 Ancylobacter sp.
GGAACTAGATCCCACAATGTTGGCGCGCATTCAGTTCGCCTTCACTGTCTCCTTCCACATCATCTTTCCCAGCTTCACCATCGGCCTCGCCGCCTATATCGCGACGCTGGAGCTGCTGTGGATCGGCACCGGGCATGAGCGCTATCACCGCATCGCCCGCTTCTTCACCAAGATATTCGCCGTCTCCTTCGCCATGGGCGTGGTATCCGGCATCGTGCTGTCCTACCAGTTCGGCACCAATTGGAGCCATTTCTCCCGCGTGGTCGGCAATGTCATCGGCCCGCTCATCGGCTATGAGGTGCTGACCGCCTTCTTCCTGGAAGCGACCTTCCTCGGCATCATGCTGTTCGGCTGGAACCGTGTGCCGCGCGGCCTGCACGTGTTCTCCTGCGTGATGGTGGCGGTCGGCACCACGCTCTCCGCCTTCTGGATTCTCTCCGCCAATAGCTGGATGCAGACGCCCGCCGGACACGAGATCATCGACGGCGTTGCCCATCCCGTGGACTGGCTGGCGGTCATCTTCAACCCGAGCTTCCCCTACCGCCTCGCTCATATGGTCACAGCCTGCTACCTCACCACCGCCTTCGTGGTGCTGGCCGTGGGCGCGCGCTACGTCTATTCCGGCCGCTACCCGGAAGACGGGCGCACCATGATGCGCATGGCGCTCGGCCTCATCGCCATTCTCGCGCCGCTGCAGGCCTTCATCGGCGACGCGCACGGGCTGAACACGCTCAAGCACCAGCCGGCCAAGATCGCCGCCATCGAGGCGCACTGGCAGAACGAGCCCGGCGCCAGCGGCGTGCCGCTGGTGCTGTTCGCCTGGCCCAATGAAGCGGAAGAGCGCAACGACTACCAGATCGCCATCCCGCATCTGGGCAGCCTGATCCTCACCCATAGCTGGGACGACACCTTCAAGGGGCTGAAGGAATACCCGCGCGACGAGCGGCCGCCGGTCGCCGTGCCGTTCTTCGCCTTCCGCGTCATGGTCGGGCTCGGCATCGTCATGATCCTCGTCGGCTGGCTCGGCGTGCTCCTGCTCTGGCGGCACCGGCTGTTCGAAACCGACTGGTATCTCGCCCCGCTGCAGCACATCTGGCCCATCGGCTTCGTCACCATCCTGTCCGGCTGGTTCGTCACCGAGGTCGGCCGCCAGCCCTGGGTCGCCTATGGCATCTTGCGCACGGCGGACGCGATCTCGCCGGTCGAGGGCTGGGCGGTGGCCACCACGCTGGCGCTGTTCGTCTTCGTCTACGGCATCGTGTTCTCCGGCGGCATCTACTACATCAACCGCCTGATCGCCCGCGGCCCGCAGGGTTCCGCCGTCGAGACGCCCGAGGGCGTGCCGAGCCGTCCGCTCACCTCGGCGCACAAGGCGACGCGCGCCGCCATCAACCATCCGGGGGAATGAACATGACCGGCGTTGGTATGGAATGGTATCTGCCCGTCATCTGGTCACTGCTGCTGGCCGTCGCCATCGCCATGTATGTGGTGCTGGACGGCTTCGACCTCGGCATGGGCATTCTCTTCCCCTTCGCGGCCAGCGAGACCGAGAAGGACCAGATGATGAGTTCCGTCGCCCCGTTCTGGGACGGCAACGAGACCTGGCTCATCCTCGGCGGCGGCGGCCTCTTGGTCGCCTTCCCCCTCGCCTACTCCATCGTCATGCCGGCGCTGTATCTGCCGGTCATCTTCATGCTGCTGGCGCTGGTTTTTCGCGGTGTCGCCTTCGAGTTCCGCCATGTCGCGGACACCAGCCGGTTCCTGTGGAACATCGCCTTCGCTGGCGGCTCGACGCTCGCCGCCTTCTTCCAGGGCGTGCTGCTCGGCGGCTTCGTGCAGGGCATCAAGGTGGAGAACAACGCCTTCGCCGGCGGGCCGCTGGACTGGCTCACTCCCTTCGCCCTGCTCTGCGGCGTCGGCGTGGTGGCCGGCTATGCGCTGATCGGCTGCGTGTGGCTTGTCATGAAGACCGACGGCGCCGCCGCCGCCCGCGCACGCGCCCGGGCCAAGCTGCTGCTGCCGGCGGTGCTCGTCTTCATGGGCATTGTCAGCCTGTGGACGCCCATCGCCTTCCCGCGCATCGCCGAGCGCTGGTTCACCACGCCGAACCTGTTCTACCTCGCGCCGGTGCCGCTGCTCACGCTGGTGCTGGCCTATGCGGTGTGGCGCTGGCTGGAGAAGGGCCATGACAACCTGCCGTTCTTCGGCGTCATCGGCCTGTTCCTGCTCGGCTATCTCGGCATCGGCGTGTCGATCTTCCCCTATCTGGTGCCGCCCTCGCTGACCGTGTGGGAAACCGCCGCCGCCCCGGCGAGCCAGGTGTTCATGCTCATCGGCACCATCTTCATGCTGCCGGTGATCCTCGGCTACATCGCCTTCGTCTACTGGCTGTTCCGCGGCAAGGTGCGCGAGGGCGAGGGCTACCACTGAGGCCGCAGGGCGCGCCGCGCGCCCTGCCTCCCAGCCAGCGCCTCAGCCGCGCAGCACGTTCGGGCCGAAATAAAGGAACTGCCGGTCGTAGCCGGCGATGGACGCTGGATCGAGCGCGAGGTTCGGGCCGTCGAGCCGCTTCGAGGCCTTCTGGGCATCCACCCACGCATCCGCCGTCTGCAGTGTGCTGAGCGTGGAGGAGGTGCCGGCCGCGAGATAATGCGTCGGTATCACCACTTTCGGCTTGAGCCGGTCCACCACGCCGTTCGCCTGCTCATAGCTGAGGATGTGCTGCGAGCCGTCGACCGGCAGGGTGAGCACGTCGACCCGGCCCCATTTCTTCCACACGTCATCCGGCGGATTGTGGCGGTTGTCGCCCCAGATGAGGATGCGCACGCCGCCGGTCTCGACGAGATAGGTGACGTTGTCGAGATGCCCGGGATTGTTCGGGGGATAGGGATCGGCCCCGAACTCCTTCACCGCATCGATCCACTTGTACCAGCCTGGCGCATCGGTCGCGTGCTTGTCGGCCACGCCAGTGATGGTCACGTCGGCGAAGCTCCAGGTTCCCGGCACGCGGTCGAGCAGCGCGGTCGCCTCCAGCCGGTCGAGCGCGTCGTGGTCGAAATGCGCGTGAGTGGAAAGCCCGACATCGACCTTGAGCTTGGGAAACTCCTTCGGAAACCACAGGCCCCAGGCACCCGAGGGGTCGTTGCGCCAGGGATCGAACACCAGCGTCAGTCCGGCCGGCGTGGTGATGCGAAAGGCCGTGTGGCCGAAATAGTCGATCTGCACCTTGCCGGCCGTCTCCGGCACGGCCTTCTGCAACTCCAGCACATGGTTGTTATTGCCGGCCTGTTTCCAGGCCACGGACTGCGCCGCCGCCGGCTCAGGCCGCAGCAGTTCCGCGCCAACCGCCACGGCCGCCGCCGAGGCTGCGGCCGCTTTCAGGAAACCGCGCCGGCCTTCACGCCCGCCATTTTCATTCTCGCTCATGCAAACCTCCAATTTGCTAATAGTCTATAGACTATTAGAATTGTTAGTCGAAGCTAGAGCGTGACGATTGCAGAGCTTCTCAAATTACACTTTTGAGGAGTAAGCGGGCACCAGAAGGAACGGCACGGGCCCGCGCGGTGGCGGGCGCCCCTGAACCGGACGCGCTAAGGCGCGCGGGTCTACTCCGCCGCGGCCAGCCTTGCGCGGACAGGCGCGAAGGAGGTGCGGTGGTGGCGGCACACGCCGAGCGCCGCCAGCGCCTGCTGATGCTCCGGCGTGCCATAGCCCATATGCCGCTCGAAGCCATAGCCGGGATGGGCGGCGCCGAGCGCGCCCATCAGCCGGTCCCGCGTCACCTTGGCGACAATGGAGGCCGCGGCGATGGACGCCACCAGCCCGTCGCCGCCAATGATCGTGCGCGCGGCGCAGGGCACGGGCGGCAGGTCGTTGCCGTCCACCAGCACGAGGCGGGGGGTGCAGGCGAGGCCGGCCACCGCGCGGGCCAGCGCCCACAGCGTCGCCTGGCGGATATTGTGGCCGTCGATCCGCGTCGGCGGCGCGAAAGCCAGCGACACATCGGCAGTGGCGCAGATTTCCTCGAACAGCTTTTCGCGCTGGCCCGCCGACAGCCGCTTGGAATCGTCCAGTCCCGCCGGCACCCGCGCCGGGTTCAGCACCACGGCGCAGGCGACCACTGGCCCGGCCCAGGGGCCGCGCCCGACCTCATCCACACCGGCCACCGGCACCTCGCCCGCGCGGTGGGCGTCCAGCTCCCGCGAAAAGTCCGGTTTCTGTCGCGGCTCCGCCATGATGCAGGGTCTCTCATACGATTCGCCGGCGCCGGCGCGCCGGCCGGCACCATGCCCACGGCCCGTCCGCGATGCAACTTGGCGCCACCTCAGATACCGCTATAAGGCAGAGGCGAACGGGTGGGCGGATCATGAATTTGGCGGAACGCATTCAGGAGTTCGTCACCCTCTGGGTGGTGATCGATCCGCTGGGCACGCTGCCCGTCTTCCTTGCCGCTACTACCGGCTTCAGCGTAGCCGAGCGCAAGAAGGCGGCGGTGCTCTCGGTGATCATCTCCTTCGGCGTGCTGGTGTTCTTCGCCTTGGCCGGAAGCTGGCTGCTGCGGGCGATGGATGTGTCGATCGACTCCTTCCAGATCGCCGGCGGCATCGTGCTGTTCCTGTTCGCCCTCACCATGATCCAGGGCAAGAGCCACGCCGACCCGCACACGCCGGCCGAGATGAACCCGATGGAGATCGCGGTCTATCCCCTGGCGATCCCCTCCATCGCCAGCCCCGGGGCGATGCTGGCCGCCGTGGTGCTCTCCGATAATGCGCGGCACGATTTCCCCGACCGGATGATGACCATCGTCACCTTCAGCCTGGTGCTGCTGGTGACGCTCGCCATCATGCTGGCGGCGGGGCGGCTGGTGAACATCATCGGCCGTGGCGGCGCCTCCATCATCAGCCGGGTGATGGGCATGATCCTGGCCGCGATGGCGGTGGACCTCATCCTCAGCGCGGCGGCGAAGTGGCTGAACCTGCCGCCGATCTGACGACCGGTGCGCCCCCGGGGCCGCGCCCCGGGAGCCGAACGCACGGAAATTGGCCTATTGCGCCAGTTCGGGCCGGTCGCGGAACAGCTCCAGCGATTCCGGGTTGGCCAGCGCCTCGGTGTTCTTCACCGGCCGGCCATGCACTACGTCGCGCACCGCAAGCTCGGTGATCTTGCCGGAACGGGTGCGCGGAATGTCGGCCACCGCGAGGATGCGGGCCGGCACATGGCGCGGGCTGGCCCCGGTGCGGATCTGGGTGCGGATGCGCTTGTCGAGTTCGGCGTCGAGCACCGCCCCCTCGCGCAGCCGCACGAACAGCACCACGCGCACGTCATTGTCCCATTCCTGGCCGATGGCGATGGCCTCGACGATTTCCGGGATCTGCTCGGCCTGCGCGTAGATTTCCGCCGTGCCGATGCGCACGCCCTGCGGGTTCAGCGTGGCGTCGGAGCGGCCATGGATGATCAGCCCGCCATGCGCGGTCCATTCCGCGAAGTCGCCATGGCACCACACATTGGGGAAGCGCTCGAAATAGGCGGCGTGGTACTTCGCGCCCTCCGGGTCGTTCCAGAACATGACCGGCATGCAGGGGAACGGCTTCACACAGACCAGTTCGCCGCGCTGGCCGGTGACTGGCCGCCCGTCGTCCGACCACACCTCGATCGCCATGCCGAGGCCGGCCGCCTGGATCTCGCCCCGGTAGACCGGCGCGGTGGGATCGCCGAGCACGAAGCAGGAGACGATGTCGGTGCCGCCGGAGATCGAAGCGAGGTGCAGGTCCGGCTTGATCGCCTCATAGACGAAGGCGAAGCTCTCCGGTGCCAGCGGCGAACCGGTGGAGGTCACCGCCTTCAGCGCGGAGAGGTCATGGGTCTCGGCCGGCCGCACGCCTTCCTTGCGCAGCTGGTCGATATATTTCGCCGAGGTGCCGAACAGCGCAAAGCGCTCCGTCTCGGCATAGTCCCACAGCACCGCAGCATTGGGCGCGAAGGGCGAGCCGTCATACAGGCACAGGGTTAGGTCGCTGGCGAGGCCGCTCACCAGCCAGTTCCACATCATCCAGCCGCAGGTGGTGAAGTAGAACAGCCGGTCGCCCGGCGCGAGATCGCACTGCAGCCGGTGCTCCTTGATGTGCTGGAGCAGCGTGCCGCCGGCGCCGTGGACGATACATTTCGGCGCGCCGGTCGTGCCGGAGGAGAACAGGATGAACAGCGGGTGGTTGAAGGGCAGCCGCTCGAAGCTCAGCGGCGCCGGCGCGAAGGGGGCGATGAAGGCGTTCAGCGTCACCCCATTCGGCAGCGCAGCCGCCACCTCCTCGGCCTGGCCGAGATAGGGCACGATCACCGTCGCCACCACGCTCGGCAGTTGCGGCACCGCGGCTTTCAGTTTCTCGGCGATGGAGACCGGCTTGCCATTGTACCAATAGCCGTCGCAGGCGACGTACACCTTGGGCTCGATCTGGCCGAAGCGGTCGAGAATGCCGCGCTCGCCGAAATCCGGCGAGCAGGAGGAAAACACCGCGCCGAGCGAGGACGCCGCCAGCATCACCGCGATCGTCTCCGGCAGGTTCGGCATGGTCGCCGCCACCCGATCGCCGATGCCGACACCGGCGGCGCGCAGCGCCTGCTGCAGGCGCGAGACGAGATCGGACAAGTCGCCGAAGCTCAGCTGGCGCTCCACTTTGTCCTCGCCGCGAAACACCAGCGCCACGCTGTCGCGGTCGCGCGGGCGCAGAAGGTTCTCGGCATAGTTCAGCCGCGCCTCGGGGAAGAAGCGGGCGCCCGGCATGCGGTCGCCATCGACCAGCGACGGCCCGCTGCGGCTGCCGATCACCCCGCCGAGGTCCCAGATCTCTTCCCAGAAGGCGGCGGGATGGGCGATCGACCAGGCGTGCAGCCCGCGATAATCGGTAAGCGCGGTGCCGTGGCGGGCATTCACCCGCGCCAGGAAGGCGGCGATCTGCGTGCGCGCCACCCGTTCCGGGCTCGGCGTCCACAAGGGCGCGCTCCCCGCGCTGTCCTGCACCATGCCTGCGTTGCCGTCTGCCCCCATGGCCTTCCTCCCGTTTCAGGCGCCGTTTGCTCGGCGTTTTGCACTGCAACACTCATAGCGCCGGCAACGCCGCCTGTCAGGCCATCAAACAGACACAGAGCGCCGACATGGTGCGGCAACTTTCGGTACGCCACCTGCGCGCGACCCGTACCTCTCCGAGCGCCGCCCTTGCTTGCGCGGCCTGGCTGCGATGGGGTAGCGAGGGCGTGGAGCCTGACGACGCAATGAAGAAATACATTCCATTCCTCCTCGTGCCGGTGGCACTGGCGATGGTGGCGGGCGTGTTCGCGCCCAAGCTCGCTTCCGAGGAAACGCTGCGGGCGCAGGCGGAAGCGATGATCGCCGCCGCCACCGGCGTGGTGCCGCGGATCGATGGCCCGGTGTCCTTCACCGTCCTGCCCCGCCCCGCTTTCACCCTTGAGGGGGTGAGCCTTGACGACCCCCGCGCCCGGCTCGAAGCCCCCTCCGTGCGGGTGGTGCTGGATGTGCTGCCGCTGCTTGCCGGCCATGTGCGGGCCGATTCCATCGAACTCTCCGAGGCCCGGCTGATTCTCGCCGATCCCGGCGACGGGCTGACGGCGCTTGGCGGCTTCATCGCCTCGCTCGGCAGCGCCGATTCGCGCGGCGATCTCGTCGTCACCAATGGCAGCGTCACCCTCGCCCATGGCGACGGCACGGACATGCTGGTTCCCGACGCGGACCTCGCCATTGGCTGGCGCGGCGGAGCGAATGTCACCGTGGCCGGCACCGCCGTCTGGCGCGGCGAGCGGGTGGCGATCGACGGCAAGCTCAGCAATCTGCGCGCGCTGGCGGCAGGCGAGGTCGGCGGGCTCTCCCTGTCCCTCGCGGCGCCGCTGGCCACGGCCAGCTTCACCGGCGGCGCTCGGCTGGCGGGCGGGCCGGTGGTTTCGGGCGATCTCAAGATCGGCGCCGGACAGCTGCGCGAGACGCTGGCGTGGCTCGGCATGGACGCGCCGACCGAGCGCGGCTTCGGCCCATTCGCGCTGCGCGGCATGGCGTTGCTCTCGGCGCAAGGCGCCCAGCTCAGCCAGGCCAAGCTCGATCTCGACGGCAATACCGGCATCGGCGCTTTCAATCTGCGCATCGACGGCCCCCGGCCGATGCTGCAGGGCTCGCTGGCCTGCGAGACCATGGACCTCTCGCCCTATGGCGAACTCAGCCTGTCCAACCCGCATGAGGGCAGCTGGAGCCGCGAGGCGCTCGATCTCGGCCCCGCCCGGGGGCTGGATGTGGAATTGCGGCTTTCCGCCGGCCAGGTGCGTCTTGGCGGCGCCAGCTTCCAGCGCATGGCGGCCGCGGCCACCGCCAAGGGCGGGCGGCTGTCGCTCACCATCGGCGAGGCCGAGGCCTGGGGCGGCCTGTTCCGCGCCGCCGTCCAGCTCTCCCCCCGCCCGGCCGGTCCGGGGATGAATGTGCGCCTCGATCTTTCCGCCGACGATGTGGCTCTGGGCCCGGCGCTGAGCGACCTGTTCCGCGTCCAGCGTCTGGAGGGCACCGGCTCTTTCCGGCTCTCGGCCATTGGCGGCGGCGCCAGCATCATGGAGATCGCCGAGGGGCTTGGCGGCGCCTTCACCCTCAGCGGCAGCGGGGGCGCGCTGGTGGGTCTTGATGTCGGCCGCATTCTGACCCGGCTGGAAAAACGGCCGCTGTCCGGCGGCGATCTGCGGGGCGGGCGCACGCCCTTCACCGATATCGTGGTCGATGCCCGCATCGCCGACGGCATCGTCAAGCTGGACCGGCTCGATCTGTCGAGCAGCACGCTGCATGTGGCGCTGACCGGCGAGAGCCCCGTGGCCTCGCGCGGCCTCGATCTTGCCGGCGTCGCCCAGCTGGTGCGCGCCACCCCGCCCGGTAAGCTGGCCAAGGCCGCAGCGCCCGCGCCAAATCCGGTGCCGAATGCCGCGCCAGCGTCCAGTGCCATTCCCGCCGCGACCGCGGCAAATGCGGAAAGCGCCGCCCCGTCCGTGGCGGGCGTGGCGGCGAGCCTCGCCGCCGACACGTCGGCGCTGGCGGCCAGCGCCGCCGCACCGGCGGTCACGGTGGCGTTCGAACTGCCCTTCATCGTGCGCGGCGACTGGCTGCGGCCGATCCTTCTGCCCGACCCGCAGGCGCTGATCCGCCGCTCCGGCGCCGGCCGTGCGCTCCTCGCCCCCTCGGATAAACTCGAGGTCTCCGCCCCCGCGCCCTGAGGCTACTCCGCCAGCACCCGTGTCGAGGGGAAGATGCTTCCTGAGCAGCGCCGTAGGTATTTGATCAGGCTGGATATTTTCGGCCGTCGATGCGTTGCATCTGGACTGAAAACTTGGAGTGAGGTCAAGCGACGCAAGATGATTTTCGGCCAGCGGTGTGAGCGCGTATCTCTTTTCGAGCAATTGAGCCAAATTCCCCCTGCCCCCTTCATTCAAACGTCAGCCATGCGCCCAAAGCTTGGAATCTGGTAGCGGGCGATACGACTCGAAGCGGTGGAAATTCCGCGCGCACCTATACCGGGAGTGAAAGCTAGCGGTACAGTTCTGCGGTAGTTCGTTGGCAGGGGGACGATGTGACTGATGTAAGCGATGCTAATGACGCGGGCTCCAATAAACCTCATTTGGGCTGGAAGCGCTTTCTCCTCTTTGTAATCGTGCCCGCCTTCGTGGCCGGCTTTTTCTCGCTCGCACCAAAGCTCTATGACGAAATCACCAGACCTACCTCCATCTTAAATTACAGTGTGATTTCAGGACCCGGACTCCCCAAAGGCAATGATTTTCAACGCATTTTTGCAGTGGTCGTTGCGAACGAAGGCAAAACGGGGCTGACCGACGTGACGGTCCGCATGCGTGACCCCGGCGGCAAAATAGAGAGCATTGCCGTTGGCGAGAACATCCTGATGCCTCAGTTCGAGACAGGGCCGGACGGAGGTTTGGTCCGCATCCCTCGGATGTTGCCAAGCGAGCGCCTAACCATCTCGGCCATGACGGTGGCGCCCAATGTGGAGTCAGGTCTCGATGTTTCAGTCAGAAGTTTAGAGGTGTTGGGTGGGCTAGTGCCACAAGTGGCCGCAGACGAACGGCCATGGCTTCCTCTCCTCGGAGCCGCGCTGTCTGCACTGTCCGTTGCAATTACGTCTATGGTGATTGCAGTGAGGATGCGAACTAGGGTGAGGGGCCTCATGTCTCTAGCCATAGGTAGCGACCGGTCGGAGCTGGTGAGCTTAATCGCAGGGCTTAGCGGCACATTTGCCCTAGACAAGGAAATTTTTCTTACTGAACATGAAATAAGGTACGTTGGGCTTGCAGATGCATTGTTGATTGAGGGGCTGAGAGGCGATCAGAATATCAAAGCACAATGTATTGCCGCCCTTAAAGCGATACTTTTGATCGCTAACGTTGCCCCTGAGAGCTTATCAATTGTGCGAGGAAACCTCGACGAGCTAGGTGAACATTTATCTGAGGAGGAGTTTGGGCAGGTGCGCGCTCACGCGGCCGGACTTTCTCGTGCTGATTTGCGTGCCGAAATAGTAGAGCTTCTCACTCGCTCTTGAGTTATTTGCGTCCAATAGACCTTGCCCATCCGGACACGTCCGCTTCCGTGCCCAGGTGAAGCCGCCAGCACGCGTTCAGATTTCTTGTGTGCGTCCAGTGCACGGGCTCACACTGATTGCGTCCGGACGGCCCCTTTCTTATCTCGCCATGTGGCGTGACGCGCAGGGCTACTCCGCCAGCACCCGCGTCGAGGGGAAGATGATCTCGACGATGGTGCCGACATCCACCGCGCTGCGGATATTGAAGGCGGCGCGGTTGGCTTCCGCCAGCGCCTTGGTCAGCGGCAGGCCGAGGCCGGTGCCGCCGGAACCGGCGCGGGCCGAGGTGGTGATCTGGCGGAACGGTTCCATCGCCACCATCACGTCGGATTCCGACATGCCGACCCCGGTGTCGCGCACCCGCAGCACCACCTCGCCCTCCTCCGTCAGCGTGGTCGACAGGATCACCTGCCCGCCGGGCTGGGTGAACTTGATCGAGTTGGACACGAGGTTGAGCACGATCTGGCGGATCGAGCGCGTGTCGGCCACCACGGGCGGCAGGTCGGTGGCGAGCGAGGAGCGGATGATGATGCGCTCGCGGTTCGCCTGCGGCTGCATGATGCCCATGCACTGCTGCACCACCTCGTTCAGCGACACGCTGGTGAAGGCGAGGTCGAGCTTGCCGGCCTCGATCTTGGAGAGGTCGAGCAGATCGTTGATCAGCGAGACGAGGTGCTCGCCCGAGGCGTGGATGTCGCGCAGATAGTCGCGGTAGCGCTGGTTCTCCACCTGGCCGAAACGCTCCTCCATCATGACTTCGGAGAAGCCGATAATGGCGTTGAGCGGGGTGCGGATCTCGTGGCTGATCTTGGCGAGGAAGTCGGATTTGGCGAGGTTGGCGCGCTCGGCGAGCCGCTTGGCCTCGATCAGTTCCTCCTCGGCGCGCTTCCACTGGGTGATGTCGCGCAGCACGGCGCAGAATTTGGTGGGATCGTCGCCGACCCGGCCGACCGTCATGAACAGCGGGATCAGCCCGCCCTCGCGCACGCGGCCGATCACCTCGCGCCCGTCATTGAGGACGCTGGCGACGCCATTGGCGGCGAGGCCGTCGAGATAGTCGACCGCCGCGCGGTGGCTCTCCGGCGCCAGCAGCAGGGTGAAGGATTCGCCCTTCACCTCGCCGGCGGGGAAGCCGAACAGCGCCTCCGCCGGGTGGTTCATCGACAGGATGGTGCCGGCGGCGTCGATCAGCACTACGCCATCGGTGGCGGTGTCGAGAATGGCGCGCAATTCGCGGCTGGAACGCTCCGCCTCGCGCAAAGCGAGTTCGGCCTGGCGCAGCCGTTCATCGGCCAGCGCCTCGGCCGCCGCCGCTTCAGCGGAGATGTCGTCGGGCGCCGCCGCCGGCGCCGTCGACCGGTGCAGCACATAGAGCATCGCCGGCCCGCCCTCCCAGGGGGAGGACATCAGCCGCGCCTCGACGCGGATCGGCGCGCCCTCGGCGCCGACGATGGTCAGCGGCACGTCGCCGCCCCCCGCCGCCGGAGCGGTATCGAACAGGCCGGAAAGGCCGCCCGCCGCTTCCAGCGCGGCGAGGTCTTCATGCCCGGTCCAGTCGAGCAGCGCGCGATTGGCATAGAGCAGCCGGTCACCACGAAAGGCGAGCAGGCCGAGCGGCAGCCGGTCCAGCACCGGGCGCTCGCCCTCGGCGAGCACGCGGCGCAGGCCGGTGCTTTCAGGGGCGGCGGTCTCGCGGGCGGCGGGCTCGACAGTGCGCGGGGCTTCGGGCGGCGTCGCGCGGGGCGGCTCTGGCGTCGGCGCCGGTGTTTCGATGACGGGCTCGGCGGGCGTATCGTCGAGGTCGTCGACACCTTCCAGCCGCGCGCCGAGGGCGCGGGCGATGTCGCGGAACGCGTTGCGCTCACCGGTCGACAGCCCCTCCCAGGAGGAGCGGGCGGCGTCGCGGCCCGGTTCACCGCCGGCGCGCAGCGGCACCACATTGGCGGGCGACGGCACCAGGCTCAGCGTCACCCGCACCGGCGCGGCGGGCTCGGGCGCCGGGGACGCGGCCTCGGGGACACGCGGCGCCGGCGGGCTCACCGGCGGGGAAAGGTCCGGGCGGGCGGGCGTCTCGGTCCGCGCCTCCAGCGGCCGCCGGCCCTTTGTCACGCCGAAGCCGCGCATGCCGTCGCCACGGATCGGCGCACCGCCGAGTTCGACGGCGAGCCCCTCGCCGCGCGCGGTCGGCAGAAGCAGCGACAAATGGGTGAAGCTGCGCCCCTCCAGCACCGCGCGGTGGG
This sequence comes from Ancylobacter sp., assembly GCF_965249975.1. Taxonomy (GTDB): domain Bacteria; phylum Pseudomonadota; class Alphaproteobacteria; order Rhizobiales; family Xanthobacteraceae; genus Ancylobacter. Next base: position 12,866 of record NZ_CBDFNE010000018.1, read on the forward strand.
CGTCCGGCGCGCCGAGCGCGCGCCAGTCGCGGCCGGCGAGGTCGTCCGGCATGCGCTCCAGCGCGGCGGCGAGGCGCGGGTCGATACGGGTTAGCCGCGCATCCGGGCCGGTGCTCCAGGTGAAGCGGGCGGGCGCCGCTGCCGGGGCTTCCGGCGACGAAGCGCTCTCCGCCGGCGCGGACGGGGCACGGGCGGGCTTGGCGTCGACCCCGACGAGGAGCAGCGCGCGGGCGCCACCGGCGGCGAGCAGCGAGCAGGCGAAGGTAACGGGGGTGAGCGTGCCCGGCACGCGCAGCCGTTCCAGCCGCGCCGGACGCGACGGGCGCAACGTGGCGGCAAGGCGCGGCGCCAGCGTGGCGAGAGTCGCGGGGTCGAGCAGGGCACGGCCGGCGTCGTTGGCGTCCAGCACGCGGCCATCGGCGAGGGCGAGCACCGCCGGCGCCGCCCCGGCGAGCGCGGTCGCCGCCTGAGCACGCAGGTTCTGCGTCGCCAATGTGCCGATGTCGTCGGTGGTCATGTGCGCCCGAATGATCCCGCCGGTGAGAACCGGATGCCGGCGACACAAGCCCCGCAAGGACCCGCCGCCGCATTCCAACAATAATGCGGGCCGGCGCCGCTTGCCATGCGCCGCCTGCCCTGTCGCGCCAGCTTCACCTTTTCCGGTTAATTGGTTGCCACCGATCCCGGTTAACCAAGTGCAACCGGCTGACCCGCAGCGACGCGAATTCGGTTGCGTTTTGGCTGCGCTCTACTACTTTTGATGTAGGCATCCGGCCGGATAGAAGTGCCTTCCGTTGCGTCTACACTCCCACATCGTCATCCGGAGGAGTTTTCGCCATGGCCGACAATCCGAAACTCGACGTTCCCCCCGAGCTGCGCGCCATTGCCGAGCAGGGCGTGGGGCAGGCACGCGCGGCCATTGATGGCCTGCTCGGCGCCGCGCACAAGGCGCTCGACGACGCCAGCCGCCATGTCGATACGGCGCAGGGCAATGCCCGCGAGTTCGGCCGCACCACGCTGGATTTCGTCGAGGCCAACATCGCCGCCGGCTTCGACTTCGCCTCCCGCCTCGCTGGCGCGACCACGGTGGACGAATGGGCCCGCCTTCACGCCGAGTATGTGAAGGAACAGGCCGCCCGCCTCGCCGAGCAGGCCAAGGCGCTCGGCCAGCACGCCAGCGCCGCCTCGCCCTTCGGCAAGGGCGACAAATAGGCCTCCGCGCCGCTCTGCCGGGCGGCACGCGGCCCGCGGAGTTAAAAAAAGCGAAAAAATTCGCTCGTCAGGGCAAATTGTGCATTGCAATATGATGCTGCATTGCACAATATTAGGGGACAAGACAAGGCAGAGGGTCGGGTTTCACTCGGACAGGCCTTTGCCGGTCAGGGCGCGACCGCAGGCGCGGAGCGGTTGTCGCCAGTTCCCAATCCACCGCGACTGCGAGGATAACCCCCATGGTCGACGCTGCCCCCGTCACCCCCACCCCGAAGAAGACCGCCAAGGCCGCCACCGCCGCTTTCGAGTCTTCCATGCCGAAGTTTGAAATGCCGAAGTTCGAAGTCCCCAAGTTCGATGTCGCTTCCGCCGTCGAAGTGCCCGCCGTGGTGCGCGAGATGGCCGAGAAGAGCGTGCAGAACGCGCGCGAGACCTATGAGAAGTTCAAGGCCAACGCCGAAGAGACCACCGACCTCCTGGAAGACACCTATTCCACCGCGTCGCGCGGCCTCGCCGAGTACAACACGGCGGCACTGGAATCCCTGCGCACCAATGTGAACGCCGCCTTCGACTATATGGGCGCGCTGTTCGGTGCCAAGAGCGTGTCGGAAGCGGTGGAACTCTCCACCGGCCATCTGCGCAAGCAGTTCGACGTGCTCTCCAGCCAGGCCAAGGAACTCTCCACCCTGGCGCAGAAGGTCGCCGCCGACACCGCCGAGCCGATCAAGGCTTCGGTCGAGAAGACGATCAAGAAGGCTTCCTGATCGCCGCTTCGCCGTTGAGATCGAACCCGGTCCGCGCCCCGCGCGGGCCGGGTTTTTTCATGTCTGGCGCGCCATCACATCCCCGCCAGCCGCGCATGACGATTTATGACAGCGCCGCCCCTTGCCGCGCGCTTGACTCAATCCGGTACCATTCCTATCTCGGCGACGGTTTGGCACTCACTTATGAAGAGTGCTAATACGCTTCTCACCAGCGCCGCACCGGCGCGCGACAGGAAGACCGAGGATCTACCGATGGCCCAGCTGAAGTTCCGCCCCCTGCATGACCGCATCGTGGTGAAGCGCCTCGACGCCGAAGAGAAGACGGCGGGCGGCATCATCATCCCCGACAGCGCCAAGGAAAAGCCCTCGCAGGGCGAAGTTCTCTCCGTGGGCCCGGGCGCCCGCGACGAAGCCGGCAAGCTCGTGCCGCTCGACGTGAAGGCCGGCGACAAGGTGCTGTTCGGCAAGTGGTCGGGCACCGAGGTCAAGATCGACGGTCAGGACCTCCTGATCATGAAGGAATCCGACGTGATGGGCATCGTCGGCTGAGCCGACCTTCGCTCTCCGGACATAACGATTTTCAGGAGTAGGCCAGATGGCTGCCAAGGACGTTAAATTTGCCGGCGATGCCCGCGAGCGGATGCTGCGCGGCGTCGACATCCTCGCCAATGCGGTGAAGGTCACGCTGGGCCCCAAGGGCCGCAATGTCGTCATCGAGAAGAGCTTCGGCGCTCCGCGCATCACCAAGGACGGCGTCACCGTCGCCAAGGAGATCGAGCTCGAGGACAAGTTCGAGAATCTCGGCGCCCAGCTGGTGCGTGAGGTCGCTTCCAAGACCAACGACCTCGCCGGCGACGGCACCACCACCGCCACCGTTCTCGCCCAGGCCATCGTCCGCGAAGGCGCCAAGTTCGTCGCCGCCGGCATGAACCCGATGGACCTCAAGCGCGGCGTCGACATTGCTGTCGCCGAGGCGATCAAGGACATCGAAAAGCGCGCCAAGAAGGTGAAGAACAGCGACGAAGTCGCTCAGGTCGGCACCATCTCCGCCAATGGCGATGCCTCCATCGGCCAGATGATCGCCGGCGCCATGCAGCGCGTGGGCAATGAGGGCGTCATCACCGTCGAGGAAGCCAAGACCGCCGAGACCGAGCTCGACGTGGTCGAAGGCATGCAGTTCGACCGTGGCTACCTCTCCCCCTATTTCATCACCAATGCCGAGAAGATGACGGTGGATCTCGAAGATCCCTACATGCTCATCTTCGACAAGAAGCTCTCCGGCCTGCAGGCGATCCTGCCCGTGCTCGAAGCCGTGGTGCAGTCGGGCAAGCCGCTGCTCATCATCGCCGAGGACGTGGAAGGCGAGGCGCTGGCCACGCTGGTGGTCAACAAGCTGCGCGGCGGCCTGAAGGTCGCGGCGGTGAAGGCCCCCGGCTTCGGCGACCGCCGCAAGGCCATGCTGGAAGACATCGCCGTCCTCACCGGTGGCCAGGTCATCTCCGAAGAGCTCGGCATCAAGCTTGAGAGCGTCAACCTCTCCATGCTCGGCCGCGCCAAGAAGGTGGTGATCGAGAAGGAAAAGACCACGATTGTCGACGGCGTCGGCAAGAAGAAGGACATTGAGGGCCGGGTCGCGCAGATCAAGGCGCAGATCGAGGAAACCACCTCGGACTACGACCGCGAGAAGCTGCAGGAGCGCCTCGCCAAGCTCGCGGGCGGCGTCGCGGTGATCCGCGTCGGCGGCGCGACCGAAGTCGAAGTGAAGGAAAAGAAGGACCGCATCGACGACGCGCTGAACGCCACCCGCGCCGCGGTGCAGGAAGGCATCGTCCCCGGCGGCGGCATCGCCCTGCTGCGCGCCAAGAAGGCGGTCGAGAAGCTCTCCTCCGACAACCCGGACATCCAGGCCGGCATCAAGATCGTGCTGCGCGCGCTTGAAGCCCCGATCCGCCAGATCGCCGAGAATGCCGGCGTGGAAGGCTCGATCGTGGTCGGCAAGGTGCTGGAGACGAAGGACCAGAACTTCGGCTTCAACGCCCAGACCGAGCAGTTCGTCGACATGATCGCCTCTGGCATCGTCGACCCCGCCAAGGTCGTGCGCACCGCGCTGCAGGACGCCGGCTCGGTCGCCGGCCTGCTCATCACCACCGAAGCCATGATCGCCGACGCGCCCAAGCGCGATGGCGGCGCCCCCGCCATGCCGGGCGGCGGCGGCATGGGCGGCATGGACTTCTGAGGAAGTCCATCCGCCCCTGCGGTTGGTTGAGTGCCTGAACAACCGGGCAAGCCCGGTTCAGGTGGCGGCAGAAGACATCAAGGGCGCGGCGCAAGCCGCGCCCTTTTTGCTGGGGCAACGCATCGTCATCGCGAGGTGACCGGCAAAGCCGGTCATCCTGAGGTGCCCGGCAAAGCCGGGCCTCGAAGGACGAAAGGCCCGCCCCCGCATTCCGTTTTGGGATGAGTAAGAGAGAGTTCGCCCTCAGCCCTGCCGGGGGCGGGAGAGCCGCGCCAGCAGGATCACCGGCACCAGCCCGACCAGCACGATGAGCAGCGCCGCCAGCGCGCCGTCCTCATAGGTGCCGCGCGCCGCTTCGGAATAGACATGGCTCGCCAGCGTCTCGAAATTCAGCGGCCGCAGCATCAGCGTCGCCGGCAGTTCCTTCATGCAGTCGACGAACACCAGCAGCGCGGCGGTGGCCAGCGCCGGCCGCAGCATCGGCAGATGGATCAGCCGCACCACGCCGCCGGGCTTCTCGCCGAGGCTGCGTGCCGCCATGTCGAGCGTCACCCCCACCTTGCCATAGCCCGCCTCCACCCCGCCGATGGGAATGGCGAGGAAGCGGATGACATAGGCGATGATCAGCGCCGCGCCGGAGCCCGACAGCAGCAGCCCGGTGGAAATGCCGGTCAGGCGCTCGGAGAGGTGCGAGACCAGATTGTCGAAGCCCGCCAGCGGCACCAGCAGCCCCACCGCCAGCACCGTGCCCGGCACGGCATAGCCGAGGCTGGCGAGCCGCAGCGCCAGCCCGGAGCGCAGCGCCCCGGTGCGCAGCGCCACCACCACGGCGAAGCCGAGCAGAAGAGCGAGCGCGGTACCGAGCGCGGCGAACAGCGCGGTATTGGCCGCCTCGTGCAGGATGGTCTCCGACACGCCGTGGAAGGCCACGCGCTTCCACGCCGCCAGCGCCAGATGCCCGGCGGGCAGCACGAAGCCCAGCAGGATGGGAATGAGGCAGGCGAGGAAGGCGAGCACCGACGCCCCGGCGGAGAGCGTGCGCCGCGCCGGCGGGCGGGCGCGATCGCCGATGCTGCCGGTCCGCTGGTGGCGCCGGGCCCAGCGCTCCAGCAGCACCAGCGCGAACATCAGCGCCAGCATGCACAGCGCGATCTGCGCCGCGCCCGGCAGGCTGGAGCGGTTGAGCCAGGTGGAATAGATCGACAGGGTCAGCGTCTGCACGCCGAGGAATTCCGAGGCGCCGATGTCGTTCACCGTCTCCATCAGCGCCAGCGTCACCCCCACCGCGATCGCCGGACGGGCGAGCGGCAGGGCGATGCGGAAGAACGCCTCCCCCGCCCCCGCCCCCAGCGTGCGCGCCGCATCGAGCACGGAAGCGGTCTGCACCAGGAAGGCGGCGCGGGCGGAGAGATAGACATAGGGGTAGAGCACCAGTCCGAGCAGGATGATGCAGCCCGGCAGGGTGCGCACCTCGGGCAGCCAGAGGTCGCGCGGGCGCAGGCCGAAGCTGGTGCGGATCAGCGTCGGGATCGGCCCCAGAGGGTGCACCGCGTCGACATAGACGAAGGCCTGGATATAGGTCGGGATGGCGAGCGGCAGCAGCAGCGCCCATTCGAACACGCCGCGTCCGGGAAAGCGGCACACCGCCACCAGCCAGGCGGTGCCGGTGCCGATGATGGCGACGAACAGGCCGACGCCGAGCACCAGCACCGTGGTCTCATACAGCGCGTGCGGAATCACATTGGCGATGAGGTGCGGCCACAGATCGGGCGCACCCTGCAGCGCGGTCCAGGCCAGCGCCAGCAGCGGCAGCAGCACCAGAAGCACGACCGCCCCCGCCGCCGCCCGCACGAGGCGGGAGCCGGTCAAAGGGGCGCGGTGCGGGCTGGGGGAGAGGACCAGGCTCATCTCGGCAAATGTCCCGGAGCGGCAAACCACCCCGGGACCCGTTCATGTCAGGGGAGAAGGCGGCGCGGGCGGCGCCGCCGGGTCGGTTCAGTTGTCGAAGCCGACCTTGTCGGCGAGATCGGTCGCCGCCTTGCGCGCCTTGGCGACCTGGACGAGGTCGATATTGTCGACCTTCAGCGGGCCGAAGGCGGCGATGATCGGGTCAGCCGGCACGCCGGGCACCACGGGATATTCGAAATTCGCCTTGGCGTAGATTTCCTGCGCCTCCGGCGAGACGAGGTATTCCAGCAGCTTGACTGCATTGCCCTTGTTCGGGGCGTTCTTGGCGACGCTGGCGCCGGAGATGTTCACATGCGTGCCGCCATTCTCGAAGGTGGGCAGCACGACATTGATCGCCTTGCCCCATTCCTCCTGCTCGGGGCCGCCCTTGCCGGAGCGCATCAGGCCCACATAGTAGGAATTGGCGAGGCCGATGTCGCAGATGTCGCCGAGAATGTCGCGCGCCACTTCACGGTCGCCGCCGGCGGCCTTGCGGGCCAGGTTCGCCTTCACGCCCTTCAGCCACTCCTCGGCCTTCGCCTCGCCGTGATGGACGATATAGGCGGCGATCAGCGCGGTGTTGTAGGGGTGCTTGCCTGAACGGATGCAGACCTCGCCCTTCCACTTCGGGTCGGCGAAGCTCTCATAGGTGATCGCCGTGTCCTTCACCCGGTCCTTGGCGGTGTAGGCGACGCGGGCGCGGGCGGAGAGAGCGAACCACTCGCCTTCCTTGCCGCGCAGATTGGCGGGAATGGCCTTTTCCAGCGTGGCGGAGCTGACCTTCTGGGTCACGCCCTGATCCACCAGGTCGAGCAGCGCGCCGACATCCACCGTCATCAGCACGTCGGCCGGGGAGGCATCGCCCTCGGCCTTCACGCGCTCGGCGAGGCCTTCCTTGACGAACACGCTGTTGACCTTGATCCCGGTCTTCTCGCTGAAGGCGTCGAACAGCGGCTTGGCGAGACCCGGCTCGCGGGTGGTGTAGATGTTCACCACCTCTTCCGCCGAAGCGGCAAAGGGCGCGAGGGCGAGCGTCGCGGCGATGAAGCCGGACAGCGCGTAGCGGGAAAGGGAGCTGCGGGCAGGCATGGGCGTCTCCTGTGTGCGCACCACCGTCAAGGGGCGGTTGCATGGTGGACGGTACGTCTGTCCGAGGCGGTAGCCGACGTGGCCCCGCCGGTCAACGAAAAGCAAAGTGAAGTCAATATGTTAGAATAAGTCTAAGGAGAGGTGCCCGACCTGCCTGGCGCCGGATTTCCAGCGCCGCCGTGGCCCGGCGGAGACCGCCCGCCCGTGCCGCAGCCCGAAACGAAAAGGGCCGGTCTTGCGACCGGCCCCCCGCTAAACCTCTGGCACGAGCGGCGAAACGCTCACTCCAGCTCGCCAATGTGGTGCTGGGCGTAGAGCTGCAGGCCCAGGGTCTTGATCAGGTCGAGCTGGGTTTCGAGGAAGTCGATATGGCCTTCCTCGTCCGTCATCAGCGCCTTGAACAGATCGCGGCTGGGGTAGTCCTGCACGCTCTCGCAATAGGTCGCGGCTTCCTGGTAGAGCGCGCGCGCCTCGATCTCGGCGGCGAGATCGCACTCGATCACTTCCTTGATGTCCTGGCCGATGCGCAGCGGGTCCAGCACCTGCAGGTTCGGCAGACCTTCGAGGAACAGGATGCGGTCGATGAAGCGATCCGCGTGCTGCATCTCCTCGATCGACTCGGCGCGCCACTTGGCGGCGAGCTTCTTGAACCCCCAATTGTCCAGCATGCGGTAATGCAGCCAGTATTGGTTGATCGCGGTGAGCTCCGAGCGGACGCCGCGGTTGAGATATTCGATGACCTTTGAATCGCCCTTCATGGCGCCGCCTCTCCTGTTGCGAGTAGCGGCATCTTTTTAGAAAACTTCTAAGGAGAAGGCAACCACCCATCCACAGTTCGTGCGGGCGTGACGGCGCGGCGCTTCACTCTGCCGCGATGGCCGGCAGAGCCAGCGCAGGCTCGTGATGCGTGTGGCCGTGAGAATGGCCGTGGGAATGGCTGTGATCATGGGCATGCGGCGCATGCGTGTGGGCGGCATGGCCATGGGGCGCGTGGTAGTGCGGCGCCGCGGAGTGCGTGTGCGGGGCGGGCGCCCCCTCCCCCTGCAAGGCGGCCGGGCATTCGCGCGGGCAAACCGAACAGGCGCTGGCGTTCACATCGTCGAGCAGCTTGCGGATGGTGCGGGCGCAGCGGCCGCACTGCGCGCTACAGCCGAGGCAGCGATACACCTGCCCCACCGTTCGCACGGGCGCCGTCGTCTCCGACACCGCGCTGCGGATCTGACGATCGGAAAGCACATTGCAGGAACACACGATCATCGCGACGCGAAACCGAAGTTTTCAGGCGTTTAGAATTATTCTAAATATCGCCTTTCTCTTCTCTTTTCGCGCTATTCCGGCCAAGCGTCAATCGGCAAATGCCAATCTGCCGATCATGTGAGGCGATCGACTAGTCTTCGTGGGCTTAGATTTGAGAGATTCCAGATTAAGCGCCCGAACTCATCTCATCTGCACTTTTGAATGGCACCAAACTGACGCCCTCGAACCCCGGCACGCGCGCGATCGGGTCGCCGGCCAGCCGGGCATAGAGCACATGGTCCTGCCAGCGGCCGTCGATGCAGAGATATTCGCGTCCATAGCCCTCGCGCCGGAAGCCGGCACCCTCCAGCAGCCGCATGGAGGGGGTGTTGCTCGGCAGGCAGGCGGCTTCGATCCGGCGCAGGCCCAGCGTGCCATGGGCGAAGGGCAGCAGGGTGCGCACCGCCGCGCTCATATAGCCCTGCCCGGCGAAAGGGGCGCCCATCCAGTAGCCGAGGCTGGCGGTCTGGGTCACACCCCGCCGCACATTGGACAGCGAGAGGCCGCCCAGCAGCACACGGTCGGCGCGGCGGATCACCAGAAAGGGATAGGCTGCGTCCTCGCGCACATCGCGGGCATAGCGGCGCATGCGGCGCCGGAACGAGCCGCGCGTCAGGTCATAGGCCGGCCAGGTCGGCTCCCACGGGGAAAGGAACTCCCGGCTCTGCTCGCGCAGGGCCGCCCAGGCGGCGAAGTCCGACATGTTCGGCAGGCGCAGCAGCACGCTCGCCCCCTCGACGAGCATCGGGGGCTCAGACCAGGACACGGTGCGAAACAGGGCCATGTGCGCTGCCGGCGGGCGTTATGCTGCGCTAAGACGTTCCGCGATGCGCGCCGCCGATTCAAGCGATTTTCCCGGCCCCAGCGCGGTGAAGGTCGGCCGGCCGCGCCCGATCAGCGCCTTGCCGGCGGCGCGGGCATCGTCCAGCGTCACCGCTTCCACCTTGGCGACGATCTCCTCCAGCGGGATCGGCCGGCCGAAGGCCAGCATCTGCCGCGCCAGCTGGTCCGCCCGTGCGCCGGAACTCTCCAGCGCCGCCAGCAGCCCCACCTTGGCCTGCGCCTTGGAACGCGCCAGTTCCGCCTCGGTCATGCTGTCGATGGTGGCGAGGATCTGGTCGACGGCCACATCAACGAGTTCGCCGACATCGCCGCCATCCGTGCCGGCATAGACGCCGAACAGCCCGGTATCGGCATAGCCCCAGTGGAAGGAATACACCGCGTAGCACAGGCCGCGCGCCTCGCGCACTTCCTGGAACAGGCGCGAGGACATGCCCCCGCCGAGCACATTGGTGAACACCTGCAGCGCGTGGATGCCGGGGTCGCGATAGGAAAGGCCGGGCAGGCCGATCAGCAGATGCGCCTGCTCCAGCTCGCGCCCGCCGCCGATCTCCACCCCGCCCTCATAGCGGGCAGGAACGACCGCCGGCTTGTCGGCGCCGGCAAAGCCCGCCACGCGCTTTTCCGCTTCCGCCACCAGCGCCTCATGCGACACCGCGCCGGCGGCGGAGACGATCATCTTCGGCGCGCGGTAGGTGCGCCCGAGATAGGCGCGCAGCTTTTCCGGCCCGAAGGAGCGCACGCTGTCCGGCGTGCCGAGGATGGAGCGGCCGATGGGCTGGCCGGGAAAGGCCCGCTCCTGGAACAGGTCGAACACCAGATCGTCCGGCGTATCCAGGGCGGCGCCGATCTCCTGCTCGATCACATTGTGCTCGCGCGCCAGTTCCTCCGGGTCGAAGGCCGGCTCGGCGAGAATGTCGGACAGCACGTCGAGCGCCAGCGGCATGTCCTCGGCCAGCACCCGCGCATTATAGGAGGTGTGCTCGACGCTGGTGGCGGCGTTGATGTCGCCCCCGACCGCCTCGATCTCCTCGGCGATGCCGCGCGCGGAGCGGCGGCGCGTGCCCTTGAACGCCATATGTTCGAGCAGATGCGAGATGCCGTGCTCGTCCGCCTCCTCGTCGCGCGCCCCGGCCCCGACCCAGATGCCGAGCGAGGTCGTGGCCAGATGAGGCATGGATTCGGAAACGACGGTGACACCGTTGGCGAGCGTGGTGATGCGGGGGCCTTGTGTGGTGTCCTTGCTCACGCGGCGGTCTCCGAGGCCCGCGCATGGCGGGTGATATAGGCTTCGATCGCCGCCACATCATTGGGCAGGGTCGGTGTGCGCTCGGGACGCTCAAGGAGGTCGGCGAGGTGCGGCGGCAGCGCCGGGCGCTCGCCGCAGGCCCGCTCCACCGCGTCGGGGAATTTGGCGGGGTGCGCGGTGGCGAGCACCACCTGCGGGACATGCGGATCATGCGCGACGCGCTCGGCCACCGAGACGGCGACCGCCGTATGCGGGTCGAGCAGATAGCCCGTCTCCGCCCGCACCCGGGCGATGGTGTCCAGCGTCTGCGCCTCGTCCGCACGGCCGGCGTCGAAATCAGCGTGCAGCGCGGCCATGGCGGCGCTGGACGGCGCGAAGGCCCCGGACTGCGCCAGCGAGGCCATCAACCCGCGCAGCGCGCCGGCGTCGCGGTCCATCGCCTCGAACAGCACGCGCTCGAAATTCGACGACACCTCGATGTCCATCGACGGCGAGGAGGACGGGCGCACGCCGGTCACCTCATAGCGCCCGGTCGCCAGCGTGCGGGCGAGGATGTCGTTGACATTGGTCGCCACCACCAGCCGCTCGATCGGCAGGCCCATGCGCTTGGCGACATAGCCGGCGAGCACGTCGCCGAAATTGCCCGTCGGCACCACGAAGGAGGTCTTGCGCTGCGGCGCCCCCAGAGCGACGCCGGCGACGAAATAGTAGACCACCTGCGCGACGATCCGCGCCCAGTTGATCGAGTTCACCCCGGCGAGGCGCTGGCGGTCGCGGAAGGCGTGATGGTTGAACATCGCCTTCACATGCGCCTGGCAGTCGTCGAACGTCCCCTCGATGGCGATGGCGTGGACATTGGCGTCCGGCACCGTGGTCATCTGCCGGCGCTGCACCTCGGAGACGCGGCCGGCGGGGTAGAGGATGAACACATCGGTGCGCTTGGAGCCGCGAAACGCCTCGATCGCCGCGCTGCCCGTATCGCCCGAGGTGGCGCCGACAATGGTGGCGTGCTGATCGCGCGCGCTCAGCACATGGTCCATCATCCGGCCCAGAAGCTGCATCGCCACATCCTTGAAGGCGAGCGTCGGGCCGTGGAACAGCTCCAGCACGAAGCGGTTGGGGGCGATCTGCACCAGCGGCGTGGTGGCGGGATGGCGGAAGCTGGCATAGGCCGCCTCCAGCATCGGCGTCAGCACGGCGGGCGTGAAGGCGGAATCGACGAAGGGCGCGATCACCCGCCCGGCGACCTCGGCATAGGAATGGCCGGCAAGGGTGGAAATCGCCGTAGGGGCCAGCGCCGGGAAGACCTCGGGCACATAGAGCCCGCCGTCGCGCGCGAGGCCGGCAAGCAGGGCGTCGGAGAAGGCGAGCACGGGAGCCTCGCCACGGGTCGAGATGTAGCGCACGCGCGCCTCCGCTGGAGAAAGTGGCCGCAACCTAGTGGCGGGGAGCCGATGAGGCAAGCAAACGCTCGCCTCCCGCGCTCACACCCGCCGCCGGCGGCTCCAGACATAGGCGACGAACACGCCGAGCAGCGAGGCCGCGAGGCCGAACCAGGTCAGCGCATATTCGAGATGCCGGTTCGGGAACACGATCCGCGTCAGCCCGCCGCGCGGCAGGCCGCCGGGGTTCGCCGTCGCATCCGCGTCGATCAGGAAGGGCGCCACCCGCACCAGCCCCTTGGCACTGGCGATCGCCTCGGGGTCGCGCACATACCAGCTGTCCTTGGCCGCGTCGTTGGCGGGGGTGAACGGCCCGGCCTCTTCCGGCAGGCGCAGCAGGCCGGTGACGGTGACCGGCCCTTCCACCTGTCCCTCGGCCCGCGTCGCCGGCGCCTTCCGCGCCAGCGGCACGAAGCCGCGATTGACCAGAACGACGGCGCCATCGGGCAGGCTGAGCGGCGTCACCACCCAATAGCCCGGCCCGCCGGAGCCATCCGCCGCCTGATCCACCAGCGCATAGACCTGCACTTCCAGAGCATTGAGGAACCGCCCCTGCGCGGTGACGCGACGATACTCGTCATTGGCGAAGTCGATCTTGCCCCAGTCCGCCTCCGGCGGCAGCGGCGCCGGCGCCTCGTGAATGCGCGCGTCCACCTGGGCGATCAGCGTTTCCTTCCAGGCCAGCCGCTGCAGCTGCCACAGGCCGAGCCCCACCAGCACGGCGAAGGCGAGCAGCGCCGCGGCCGCGACGGGCAGCAGCCGGTGCCGCGCAGGGGCCTGCGTGCTCACGTGCCCCCCTTGTCGAGACGGCCTTCCTGCGCGCGCTTGGCATATTGCAGCGCGATCAGCGTCGCTTTGAGCGGCCGCAGCAGGCCGAGCGTGGCGATCAGCACCAGCGGAGTCCAGAGCAGCGCATGCACCCAGAAGGGCGGCTGCCAGGTGAGTTCCACCCACAGCGCCAGCCCCACCACCAGCGCGCCGGCGGCGAGGATGATGAACACGACCGGGCCGTCGCCGGAATCGTCGAAGCTGTAATCCAGCCCGCAGGCGGTGCAGGACGGCGCCACGGTGAGGAAGCCGTTGAACAGCTTGCCCCGGCCGCAGCGCGGGCAGCGGCAGGTGAGGCCGGCCGTATAGGGCGAGACCCCGCTATCATAAGGTTGCAGGTCCATGGCCGGTTTCTACTCCCATTCCGGGCCGGGGCGGCACGGGCATTTCGCCACATAAACGAAAAAGGGGCGGCCCGAAGCCGCCCCTTGCCGAAAGCTGTCGCCGGTTCAGTGCGGAGCGCCCGCGCTGCCCCAGACATAGATGAAGGTGAAGAGGAACAGCCACACCACGTCGACGAAGTGCCAGTACCAGGCCGCCGCCTCGAACCCGAAATGATGGGTCGGGGTGAAATGGCCGGCATAGATACGCCCGAGGCACACGGCGAGGAAGATGGTGCCGACGATGACGTGGAAGCCGTGGAAGCCGGTCGCCATGAAGAAGGTGGCGCCGTAGATGTTGCCGGAGAAGGCGAATTCGGCGTGGCTGTACTCGAAGCCCTGCAGCAGCGAGAAGATGAAGCCGAGGCCGACGGTGAGCCACAGGCCCCATTTGGCGCTCTGGCGGTCGCCATGCACCAGGGCATGGTGCGCCCAGGTCAGCGTGGTGCCCGAGGTCAGCAGGATCAGCGTGTTGAGCAGCGGCAGGTGCCAGGGATCGAAGGTCTCGATGCCCGTCGGCGGCCAGACGCCGCCGGTCGCGGTGGCGCGGGCATAGTTGATTTCCTCGCCGACGAAGAGCGACGCGTCGAAGAAGGCCCAGAACCAGGCGACGAAGAACATCACCTCGGAGGCGATGAACAGGATCATGCCGTAGCGCAGGTGAAGCTGCACCACCGGCGTGTGGGCGTGCTCGTGCTCGCCTTCGCGGATCACGTCCCGCCACCACACCACCATGGTGTAGATCACGCCGAGCAGGCCGGCGATGAACACCAGCGAGGTCAGCTGGCCGTGCATCCAGAACACCGCGCCCACGGCCATGATGAAGGCGAAGATGGAAATGACGAACGGCCACGGGCTCGGGTCAACGAGGTGGTAGTCGTGATGTTTGGCGTGGGCCTCGGCCATGGGTCGCGCTCTCCGTTCCGTCTGCTTCTCTAGAGCCCTTTCCGCGCCGGTGGAACCACCGAAGCGACGGGAAACGGCACCGTATTCTCTGCGCCCGTTCCTCTCGACGCCAAGGTCGTCCGACCTTCGCGGAAAAGGCTCGGGCAGGCCGCGAGCGCGGCCGCAACTCTCCCTGCCGCCCGGTTAGAGCGGCGCCTTTCCATCCTTCGCCGCCCCGGCGGCCAGCGGCGTCGCCTTGGGGAAGAAGGTGTAGGAAAGGGTGATGGTCTTCACCCCGCGCATCTCCGGATCCTCGGCAAAGGCGGGATCGACGAAGAAGACGACGGGCATGTCGAGGCTCTCGCCCGGCTGCAGCGTCTGGTCGGTGAAGCAGAAGCACTGCATCTTGGCGAAGTGGTAGCCGGACTGGGCCGGCGTCACATTATAGGTCGCGGCGGCGGTCACCGGCTTGTCGCTGCGGTTCTTCACCCGGTAATAGGCAAGCTTGGTCTCGCCCACCCGCACCTCAACCGAGCGCTGCTCGGGGGCGAATTCCCAGTCGAGGCCCGGCGCGGTGTTGGCGTCGAAACGCACTTCCACCACCCGCTCCAGGGCCGCGCCCGGCGCCGAGGCGGCGACGCGCGTAGCGCCGCCGAAGCCGGTGACCTGGCAGAACATCTGGTACAGCGGCACGGCGGCATAGGCGGCGCCGGTCATGGCGACGACGAAAGCGACGCAGCTTATCACCACGCCGCGATGGCTCACCGGCCGGCGCGGGGCGGCCGGGGCAGCTTCGGTGTCGGTCGGGTCTTCGCGGTCTGATGCCATGGCACCCTCACAGCGGACGGATCAGCACGGCCGGGCCGAGCTTGACGATGGTCACCACGTAGAACAGCAGGCAGAGCGCCGCGAGCACCGCCGCGATGGCGATGGAACGGGCGCGCCGGCGCCGCTTCTGCTCCTCGGTCAGCACCACGCCTTCGGGCTCGCCGCCGGGCCGCTTCGTGTCGTTGCTCATTCCAGTCCTCGCCGCCATGCGCTCACAGCCCGAAACCGGCCGGCGCGACCGCCTCGATGAGGAGGACCGCGAAGAGCAGGAAAAGATACAGGATCGAGAAGCCGAACAGCCGCCGCGCCGCGATCTCCGCCGGGGCGCCCTCGCGCCGGCGATAGACCTGCACCGCCAGCAGCAGCATCAGCGCCCCGGTGACGCCGGAGACGACGCCATAGGCGAGGCCGGCCATGCCCAGGAAGAAGGGCGACATGGCGAGCGGCACCAGCAGAAGCGTGTAGAGCAGGATCTGGCGGCGCGTCTCGGACGGGCCGGCGACCACGGGCAGCATCGGCACGCCGGCGCGGGCATAGTCACCCGACTTGTAGAGCGCCAGCGCCCAGAAATGCGGCGGGGTCCAGAAGAAGATGATGAGGAACAGCAGCAGGCTTTCCAGCCCGATGCCGCCGGAAGCCGCCGCCCAGCCGACCATGGGCGGGAAGGCGCCCGCGGCGCCGCCGATGACGATGTTCTGCGGCGTCCAGCGCTTCAGCCACATCGTGTAGATGACGACATAGAAGAAGATGGTGAAGGCCAGCAGCGCCGCCGCGACCATGTTCACCAGGAGGCCGAGCACGATCACCGAGCCGACGGAGAGCGTCATGCCGAAGGCGAGCGCCTCGCCGGGCGTGACGCGGCCGGCGGGAATGGGACGGCGCAGCGTACGGGTCATCACCGCGTCGATGTCGGCGTCCCACCACATGTTGAGCGCACCGGAGGCGCCGGCGCCGATGGCGATGCACAGCAGCGCGGTGAAGGCGATCACCGGGTGGACCTCGCCCGGCGCGCGCACGAGGCCGACCAGCGCGGTGAAGATCACCAGCGACATGACACGGGGCTTCAGCAGCGCGACATAGTCGGCCACCGAGGCGGGCGACGGCATGTCGAGCGCGCGGGGCTCGCTCGGGGTCAGGTCGTATTCGCGCGAGGCGACGTCGCTCATCACTTCACTCCGGCGCGCCCTAGGGCGGCGCTTTTCTTCGGGGCGGCCGCACGCGGCGCCGCCCCTCTTGTGGAACCGGCGCGGAGAACCGCGCCGGGTCGTCTCTCAAACGGCCGGGCCGCTCACTTGATCTTCGGCAGAACGTCGAAGTGGTGGTAGGGCGGCGGCGAGCTCAGCGTCCATTCCAGCGTGGTCGCGCCTTCGCCCCAGGGGTTGGCACCGGCCGGCACCTTGGCGGCGAACATGCGCCAGATGCCGAACAGGAACACCAGCACCGCGAAGCCGGAGATGTAGGAACCGATCGACGAGACGAAGTTCCAGCCGGCGAAGGCGTCCGGATAGTCCGCGTAGCGGCGCGGCATGCCGGCGAGGCCGAGGAAGTGCTGCGGGAAGAACACCAGGTTGACGCCGATGAAGGTCAGCCAGAAGTGCACCTTGGCGATGCCCTCGCTGTACATGTAGCCGAACATCTTCGGGGACCAGTAGTACCAGCCGGCGAAGATGGCGAACACGGCGCCCAGCGACAGCACGTAGTGGAAGTGGGCCACCACGTAATAGGTGTCGTGCAGCGCGCGGTCGATGCCGGCATTGGAGAGCACGACGCCGGTGACGCCGCCGACGGTGAACAGGAAGATGAACCCGATCGCCCACAGCATCGGCACGCGCATGGAGATCGAACCGCCCCACATGGTGGCGATCCAGGAGAAGATCTTCACGCCCGTCGGCACCGCGATGATCATGGTCGCGGCGACGAAATAGGCCTGGGTCGAGGAGGACAGGCCGACCGTGTACATGTGGTGCGCCCACACCACGAAGCCGACCACGCCGATCGCCACCATCGCATAGGCCATGCCGAGATAGCCAAACACGGGCTTGCGCGAGAAGGTGGAGACGATGTGCGAGATGATGCCGAAGCCCGGCAGGATCAGGATGTACACTTCCGGGTGGCCGAAGAACCAGAACAGGTGCTGGAACAGGATCGGGTCACCGCCGCCCGAGGGATCGAAGAAGGTCGTGCCGAAATTGCGGTCCGTCAGCAGCATGGTGATGGCGCCGGCGAGCACCGGCAGCGACAGCAGCAGCAGGAACGCGGTCACCAGCTGCGACCAGGCGAAGAGCGGCATCTTGTGCAGCGTCATGCCCGGGGCGCGCATGTTGAGGATCGTCGTGATCAGGTTGATCGCGCCGAGGATCGACGAAGCGCCCGCAATGTGCAGCGAGAGGATCAAGAGGTCCATCGCCGGGCCGGGATGGCCGAGCTTGGAGGAGAGCGGAGGATAGATCGTCCAGCCGCCGCCGAAGCCGTTGGTGCCCGGCGCGCCTTCCACGAACAGCGACAGCAGCGCCAGCGCGAAGGCGGGCGGCAGCAGCCAGAAGGCGACGTTGTTGATGCGCGGGAAGGCGGTATCGGGCGCGCCGATCATCAGCGGCACGAAATAGTTGCCATAGCCGCCGATCATCGCCGGCATCACCATGAAGAAGATCATGATGAGGCCGTGGCCGGTGGTGAACACGTTGAAGGTCTGCGGATCGGAGAAGATCTGCATCCCCGGCTCCTGCAGCTCCATGCGGATGCCGATGGAGAGGGCGCCGCCCACGATCCCCGCGACGATCGCGAAGATCAGGTACATCAGCCCGATGTCCTTGTTATTGGTCGAATAGACCCAGCGCTTCCAACCCGTCGGATCGCCCGCGTGACCGGCTGCGTATGCCATGGAACCGTCCCTCATGCGCGCCCTTTAGGGGCACTTAGAAACTTCAATGCGCCGAACCGGCACTCTCAGCGGGCGGCGACGCCCGCCACCTCGCCCTGAGCGACACGCGCCGGCGCCGGGGCCGCCGCGAATTCCTGCTTGGCCTTCTCGACCCACGCCGCGAATTCCTGCTCGCTCACCACCCGGATGGCGATCGGCATGAAGGCGTGGTCCTTGCCGCACAGCTCGGAGCACTGGCCGTAATAGATGCCTTCCTTGGTCGCCTGGAACCAGCTCTCGTTCAGGCGGCCCGGCAGGGCGTCGATCTTCACGCCGAAGGACGGAAGAGCGAAGGAATGGATCACGTCCGCCGCCGTCACCTGGATGCGGACGATCTTGTTCACCGGCACGACCACGTCGTTGTCCACCGCCAGCAGGCGGGGCTGGCCGGGCTTGAGGTCCGCTTCCGGCACCATCAGGCTGTCGAAGCTGAACGCGCCATTGTCCGGATATTCATAGGACCAGTACCACTGGTGCCCCGTCACCTTCACGGTGAGGTCGGCCTGCGGCAGATCCAGCTGGTGGAACAGCAGACGGAAGGAGGGAATGGCGATCGCCACGAGGATAAGGACCGGAACCACGGTCCACACCACCTCGATCATCGTGTGGTGGGTGGTGCGCGAGGGGACCGGATTGGCCTTCTCGTTGAACTTCACCATCACCACGACCAGCAGCGCCAGCACCAGCAGCACCACGGCGACGATGATCACCAGCAGGAAGAAATGGAAGGAGTGCATGCTCTCCATGACCGGAGAAGCCGCCCCCTGAAGATTGATCTGCCAGGGCGAGGGCTGCCCGGTCCCCGCCAGCGCAGCCCCAGCCAGCGCCAGCATGCCGAACATCCCGCCGGCCAGGCCCGCGACCGTGCGCGCAGCATTGCGGATCCACGATTTCATCGCGAACGTCACTCCCATCAGCTTCCCCACGGCCCAGCCCAAGCGATAATGATCGCTCTCCGGGACAGCGGCATTTGATCTTCATCAAACACAAAAAGGACACGCGGGCAACGCGCCTGGGGCGTTCGACTCCTGCGACATGACGTCGGGTGCCTGGAACCGTTCTATCTCCATGCAGCGATGGATTGCCGCATTCTTGACATCACCCTCGGGCTTTTACCGCATCCTGCACTGGGGAGCGGCCGAAAAGGGGACGCCGCACGATTCGCCTTGTCCCCTGCCGCCGATTCTTTAGAAGACATAGCGAACGACACTTTTCGGGAGACAGCCATGCCCGGCTTCGCGGCCCTCCGTTCAGCCATAGTCGCGGCGCTTGCCGGCGCGGCGCTGCTCGCCTCCCTCAGCGGGGCATCGGCGCAGGGCGTCGTGCGCTCGGTCCATGGCGAATGGCAGATCCGGTGCGACACCCCGCCCGGCGCGCAATCCGAGCAATGCGTGCTGCTGCAGAGCGTGCAGGCCGATGACCGGCCCAATGTCGGCCTCACCGCCATCGTGCTGAAGATGCGCGACAACGGCAAGACCCTGCTGCGCGTGCTGGCCCCGCTCGGCGTGCTGCTGCCCTCCGGCCTCGGCCTCATCATCGACGACCAGCCGATTGGCAGCGTCGGCTTCGTGCGCTGCGTGCCCAATGGCTGCGTCGCCGAGGTGGAGATGGACGCGACGCTGATGGACAAGCTGCGCAACGGCAAGAAGGCCATCTTCGTCATCCGCGAGACGCCCGAGCCGGATGAGGGCATCGGCATCCCGCTCAATCTCAACGGGTTCGGCCAGGGCTACGACGCGCTTCCCTGAGGGCGCGGACCGTGACCCCCTCCCCGTCTGACATGCCCCCTCCCCGTCTCGTCATCTTCGATATGGATGACGTGCTGCTGCGCTATGATGTCGAGGCCCGCCGGGCTGCCATGGGCGCCCCCGCCGGCCTTTCCGCCGCCGAGGTCGAGCGCCGCGTCTGGCACAGCGGCATCGAAGACGCCTCCGATCTCGGCCATCTGACCCCGGACGCCTATCTCGCCGCCGTGGCCGAAGCGCTGGGCGTGCCCTTCGGCCGCGAGGAATGGCTGCGCACCCGCGCGCTCGCCATGACGCTGGACCCGGACATGCTGGCGCTGGTGCCGCGGGTCAGCGCCCGCGTGCCCATTGCCCTGCTCACCAATAATGGCCACATCATGCGCGAGCATTTCGACGCGCTGGTGCCGGAATTGCGGGCCTTGTTCGGCCCGGCCATGCATGTCGCCTGCGAGTTCGGCGCCAAGAAGCCGACGCCCTCCGTATATAAAGGTGTGGCGGCCCGCTATGGCGTCGCCCCGCAGGAGGCGGTGATGATCGACGACAAGCCGGTCAATGTCGCCGGCGCCCGAGAGGCCGGCCTGCGCGCCCATTGCTTCACCCGCGCGGGCGATCTCGCGGCGTTTCTGGCGGAGGCCGGGCTGGGGGAGACCCTCTGATGCTATGTCCCGTCTGCGAGGCCGCGTCCGCTCCCTTCCGGGTCGTCGAGGGTTTCGCCTATTTCAAGTGCGCGGGCTGCGGCATCCTGCATTTGCCGCCGGACATTCTGCGCGACATCGACGCCGGCAAACCGCTCCGCACCTATGAGGTGGAGTATTGGGACACGGAAATGCACGCCGCCGGGCAAAGGGCGGCCGGTCCCGGCATGGCGCGGCTGTGCGAGGCGATCTTTCTCGCCTCCACCCCGGTGCGTGCCGTGCTGGACATCGGCACCGGCCCGGGCGTCCTGCTCGATCACATGGCGCGGCTGATGCCCCATGCCGGCCCCGCGCTTCACGGGGTCGAGCTTTTCCCGCCGCCGGAGCGCTGGCGGACGACCTCGCCCAATTACCATATCGGCACGCTCGACTCCCTCGCCCCGATGACCTTCGAGGCCGGCCTGTGCATGGAAGTGATCGAGCACCTGACGCCGCGCATGGTCGCGAATCTGCTGCGGGCACTTGCCGCGGTGGCGAGCGAGGGCAGCTGCTTCCTGTTCAACACCGGCCTCACGCCCTTCGTGGAAAACGAGGACCCGGCCTATCTGGACCCGCTGGGGCGCGGCCACATCACCATCTGGACCGTCGAGGCGATGGCGCGGCTTGCCGCGCCCTACGGGCTCACGGCCTCGCCCCTGCCCGGCCGCAGCTGGGCGTTCATTATCGAGAAGGCGCCGCGTCCCATGGCGTTTGAGCACCGCATCTATCATCCGCTGCCGGAGAACCTCGCCTTTCTCTCCGGCGGCGACGCGGTCGATTCGTTGCCGAGCCTGCTGGCCCGGTCGGGGCTCGCCTGGTTTTTCTTCGCGGACATGGCGGCGAGCCGCACCGCCTGGGCCCAGTCCCTCGACCGGGAGCTCGCCGCCGCGCGAAAGACGATTCTGCCTTGGTGGGCCGGCGGCGGCCGCCGCCCCTCGGAATGAGCGCCCATGCCCGAACTGCCTGAAGTCGAAACCGTAAGGCGCGGCCTCGCGCCGGTCATGGAGGGCCGGCGCATCCTCGCCGCCGTCGCCCGCCGGCCGGATCTGCGCTGGCCGCTGCCCGAGCGCTTCGCCGAGCGGCTGACCGGGCGCACGCTGCGCCGGCTGGAGCGGCGGGCGAAATATCTCATGGCCGATGTCGGACCCGACGCCGACGGCAGCGACGAGGTACTGGTGATGCATCTCGGCATGTCCGGTTCCTTCCGCATCGAGCCCGACGCCGGCCCGCCGGAAATGCCCGGCGATTTCCACCTGCCGCGCTCGCGCCTCGCCGCGCACGATCATGTCGTGCTGCGGATGGAAGGCGACGGGACGGCGGGCGCGGCGGAGGTGGTCTATAACGACCCGCGCCGCTTCGGCTTCATGCTGCTGCTGCCGCGCGCGGAGCTGGCAACGCACCCGCTGTTTAATGCCATCGGGCCGGAGCCGCTGGGGGAGGATTTCACCCCCGAGTCGCTGGCCCGCGCGCTGGCCGGGCGGCGCACCCCGCTGAAGGCGGCGCTGCTCGACCAGAAGGTCGTCGCCGGGCTCGGCAACATCTATGTGTGCGAGGCGCTGCACCGCGCCGGCCTGTCGCCGGAACGCGGCGCTTTCACCCTCGCCGGTCTCACTGGCGGTCCCATCGAACTCACGGTCCGCCTGGTCGAGACCATCCGCGAGGTGCTGCAGGAGGCCATCGCGGCGGGCGGCTCGACCCTGCGCGACCATGCCCAGGTCGACGGCACGCTGGGTTATTTCCAGCACACCTTCCGCGCCTATGACCGCGAAGGCGAGCCCTGCCAGACACTTGGTTGCCGCGGTACCATCGCCCGGCTTGTGCAGAGCGGGCGCTCCACCTTCTACTGTGCCGCCTGCCAGACATAGGAGACGCGCTTGTCCTACGACACCATCCTCGTCGAAACCAATGGACGCGTCGGCGTCATCACCCTGAACCGCCCCAAAGCCCTAAACGCCCTCAACGCCGCGCTGATCGGCGAGATGGGGCGGGCGCTGGACGGGTTCGAGAGCGATCCCGGCATCGGCTGCATCGTCCTCACCGGCTCCGAGCGCGCCTTCGCGGCAGGGGCGGATATCAAGGAAATGCAGGCACTTAACTTCCCCGCCACCTATGTCGACGACTTCATCACCTCCTGGGAACGGCTCTCGCGCTGCCGCAAGCCGGTGGTCGCGGCAGTGGCCGGCTACGCGCTCGGCGGCGGCTGCGAGATCGCCATGATGTGCGACATCATCCTCGCCGCCGACAATGCGCGCTTCGGCCAGCCGGAGATCCAGCTCGGCATCATGCCGGGCGCCGGCGGCTCGCAGCGGCTCACCCGCGCGGTCGGCAAGGCGAAGGCGATGGAGATGTGCCTCACCGGCCGCACCCTCACGGCCGAGGAGGCGGACCGCTACGGGCTGGTGTCGCGGGTGGTGCCGCTGGCGTCGCTGAAGGAGGAGGCGATGAAGGTCGCCGACACCATCGCCGACCTGTCACTGGCCTCCGTGATGATGACCAAGGAGAGCGTGAACCGCGCCTTCGAATCTTCACTGGCCGAAGGCATCCGATTCGAACGTCGCCTCTTCCAGGCGCTGTTCGCGACGGCCGATCAGAAGGAGGGCATGGCCGCCTTCGCGGCCAAGCGCGGCGCCTCATTCACCAACAATTAACCATTGTGCGGGCGGGTGCCCGCGCCATGCATGTTGACGCGGCGGCGCCCGCCGACTATAAGCCCGCCACTCGCGCGGAGCTCCTTCGGGTTTGTCTCCGCTTCAACATTTGCAACCGACATTTCGGCAAGGCGCGGTACGCGGCGTCCTTGCGACGATGAAGAGGATGGCCGATGGCCAATACGCCCTCCGCCAAAAAGGCGGCTCGCAAGATTGAGCGCCGGACCGAGGTCAACCGGAACCGCCGTTCCCGCATGCGCACTTTCGTGCGCAAGGTCGAAGAGGCGCTGGCCTCGGGCGACAAGGACGCGGCTGGCGCCGCCTTCAAGTTCGCCGAGCCGGAGATCATGCGCGCCGCCCAGAAGGGCGTCCTGCCCAAGAACACCGCCTCGCGTAAGGTTTCGCGTCTGGCGCAGCGTCTGGCCAAGCTGGGCGCCTGAACAGGCGGCCATATCGGCCAGACGGCCACAGACAAGACGACGTAAAAGCCCGGCCTCGCGCCGGGTTTTTTGCGTTTGCGAGCCCGGCACCGCCAAGGCTACGCCGTGTCCCGCCTGTGTTCTGCGAGGACATCCGGACCGCGTTGCAAAAGTGTCACGGAGCGGCGCGCCAACGGAAATCGCGCTTGGAAGAACCAGTTGTTTCTTGACTCTGCCGTCACGCCCAAGCAGCGGGAAAACCTGCCGAACCGACAGGAAAAACAGACGCCATCGCGCAGAATTTCCTGCTTAATTTCAATTACTTATGACCCATGTCGACCACCACCGCCCGAATCGGCACTTCACGCCCCCTCCACACCCCCCGCGGCACAAATTTAGCTGCGGAAAGACCCGCCAATGACCCTCATTGAATCTTGCAAGTGACTCAGAGATTTGCCGACTGATGGCTCTTTTTTGGGCGCTCGAATCACCGCCCTGCGGCACCGGGATACAGACCCTGCGGCACTGACGGCGTTGCACCGCAGGGGGGGCCTGTGTATGTTGTCTTCATCCGGTTGGGCCGGGCACCTCAGCGAAATGTTGAGTTTTGGAGCGGTCCTTAGCGACGTGGGGAGGGTGGCGTGTGCTGTATTCATGACCCTGCCTCCACAACGATGTTGTCGCCGGGCGTTGATCGACAGGTCTTCCAAGAGGGAAGATCTTGTCCGCGTAATGCGTAGTGTTGGCGATTTTAGTTAAATCATAACAATTTAACATTTGACGACGGCAATGATCTTGCCGTGAAGGGGCTGCTATGACTACGCGCAAGAACGCACAAGAGGGTGCGTGTTCCGTTCGCTCCGCTGCTTCTGCAGCGGAAGGCGTCTGCGACGACGATATATCCACCCCTCGGATAAGGTGCGTTCTGCATGAGCCTCATGCCTTGGCCTTTTGGCCTGTTGAGGCGCTGATGCGGGTCGTCTAAAGACATCCCCCGCCGACGGCCGAGAGGCAGCGTCGACCACTTCATTCGCACTGATGAGCCTGCCGCCTGCTGGAACGCGTCTGCGATCCGGCGGAGCGGCACGGCTCTCGTGTGTCCCAACAACCGCATAAGAAGCGCGGAGCCGATATGTTCAAAGATGGCATCGAATCCTCAGGCAAAACCCAGTTTCCCGGCGTGGCGGCAAGCGCCACCGCGAGGGGTGGGTTGGACAGCGACGCGCGCGATGCTTGGGATCGGGTTCGCCGTCGGCTGCGGGCCGAGGTCGGTGAGGAAGTCTATTCGAGTTGGTTCCCGCGCATCGAGCTCGATGGGATTAATGACGGCTTCGTGCGCCTGTCCGTGCCCACCCGATTCCTCAAGACCTGGATCCAGCAGCATTATATCGAGCGCCTCGTCGCTCTGTGGCAGGAAGAAGCCTCGGCGGACCGCGTCGAGCTGATCGTCCGCACCGCCGTGATGCGCACGCCGGGCGCCGCTCCGATGCCGGTGCGCGCGGCCATCACGCGTGTCGCGCCGCCCGTGGAAGCTGAGCCCACGCCGTCGACTCCGGCCTCGCTGGCCAATCCGGCCGAGGTGGCAAATGGCTCTCCACTGGACCCGCGCCTTACGTTCTCGACCTATCATCTTGGCGACTCCAACCGCCTCGCCCATGCGGCGGCGCTGAAGGTGGCACATGCGCCCGCCGGCAGCGGCCCGGTGTTCAACCCGCTCTATCTCCATGCGGCCGTGGGACTGGGCAAGACACACCTGCTTCAGGCCATCGCCGCCGATGGCGCCGGCCATGGTCGCCGCGTCGTCTACCTCACCGCCGAGCGCTTCATGTACGGCTTCGTCGCCGCGCTGAAGAGCCAGTCCTCGCTCGCCTTCAAGGAGCAGCTTCGCGGCATCGACACGCTCGTCATTGACGACCTGCAGTTCCTGCAAGGCAAGAGCGTGCAGCAGGAATTCTGCCACACGCTCAATGCCTTGATGGATTCCGGCCGTCAGGTGGTGATCGCCGCCGACCGTCCGCCCGCCGAGCTCGACGCGCTGGAGGAGCGGGTACGCTCGCGCCTCGCCGGCGGGCTTGTGGTCGAAATCGCGCCGCTCGACGACGAACTGAAGCTCGAAATCCTGAACGCCCGCATCGCGACGCTGGCGCAGCAGCATCCGGGCTTCAGCGTTCCGCAAGACGTGCTCAATTTCATCGCCCGCCATTGCGGCCAGAACGGCCGTGACCTCGACGGCGCGCTGAATCGCTTACTGGCGCATAACCAGCTCACCTCTCGCGCCATCACGCTCGAAATGGCCGAGACCGCCGTGCGCGACCTGGTGCGGTCGAGCGAGCCCAAGCGCGTACGGGTGGACGATATTCTGCGCGTCGTCGCCAAGCACTACAATGTCAGCCGCGCCGACATCCTCTCCCAGCGCCGCACCGCCAATGTGGTGAAACCGCGCCAGATCGCGATGTATCTCGCCAAGATGCTGACCCTGCGCTCGCTGCCGGAAATCGGCCGGCGCTTTGGCGGTCGCGATCACACCACGGTGCTGCATGCCGTTCGCAAGATCGACGGCCTCGTCGGTACCGACCGCGTGCTCGCCGATGAGGTCGAGACGCTGAAGCGGCTGGTCAACGACGAGTAGCTCCGGGCGCCGCAGACGGCGTTTTGCCCGATATACCCGCAGATTTCCCCATCATTTCGGCGCATCTCTTGGGTGCGCCGCTTGCCTTGATACGCGGGGGGCGGCAATGTCGGCGCCCCCGGCGGCGCGGTCGCGCCGCTGCCCGGGGCGCGTGGCCGGGGTCGTTCGGCCGCCCGTGCCTCGTGCACCTTTCCTTTTTCGTAAAGCCACGGGTGTCGCGGCCATGAAGGTCACTGTCGAGCGGGCCGAGTTGCTCAAGTCTCTGGCCCACGTCCATCGTGTCGTCGAGCGGCGCAACACCATTCCGATCCTCGCCAACGTGCTGATGCGCAGCGATCCGCGCGGGCTCGCGCTGCGGGCCACCGACCTCGACATCGAGATTGTCGAGACGATCGCGGCCGAGGTTCAGGAAGAAGGCGCGACAACCGTCCCTGCGCATACGATCTACGACATTGTCCGCAAGCTGCCGGAAGGCGCGCAGGTGCAGATCGAGACATCGGGTGACCGCAGCACGCTCACCGTGCGTGCCGGCCGTTCGCGCTTCGCCCTGCAGACCCTGCCGGAGAACGAGTTCCCCGATCTGGCCGCCGGCGAGATGACCCATAGCTTCACCCTGCCGGCCGGCGAGCTGAAGCGCCTCGTGGACAAGACCCAGTTCGCGATCTCGACCGAAGAGACCCGCTATTATCTCAACGGCATCTATCTCCACGTAGCGGACGCTGGCGGACCCGTGCTGCGCGCTGTCGCCACCGATGGCCATCGCCTGGCGCAAGCTCAGACGGCTGCGCCTGCCGGAGCCAGCGGCATGCCCGGCGTCATCGTGCCGCGCAAGGCCGTGGCCGAGATCCAGCGGCTTGCCGAGAATGCGGATGCCGAGGTGACGGTGGAGCTTTCCGCTGCCAAGATTCGCGTGTCGCTCGATCGCGTGGTGCTGACCTCCAAGCTCATCGACGGCACCTTTCCGGATTATGGGCGCGTCATTCCGGTCGGCAACGACAAGACTCTCGTGGTCGACAAGGCCGATTTCGCTTCCGCCGTCGATCGCGTGTCAACCGTGGCCAGTGAACGGGGCCGGGCGGTGAAGCTCTCCATCGCGGATGGCAAGCTCACCCTCTCCGTCACCAACCCGGATTCGGGCAGCGCCACCGAGGAAATCGAGGTCGAATACGCGGCTGAGCCGATCGATATCGGTTTCAACAGCCGCTACCTCCTCGACATCACCTCGCAGATCGAAGGCAGCACGGCCGAGCTGAAGCTTGCCGATCCCGGTTCGCCCACTCTCGTGCAGGACCCGGACAAGCGCGGCGCGCTTTATGTGCTGATGCCGATGCGCGTGTGAGCGCGACCACGACGGTTACGGCCCGCCTCGCGCGCCTGCGGCTGACCGATTTCCGCAGCTACCCGTCTGCGGATATTCGCGTTGGCACAGGGCCCATCGTGTTGCTGGGCCAGAACGGGGCCGGGAAGACCAATCTTCTGGAAGCCATCTCGCTGCTAGCGCCGGGTCGTGGCCTGCGGCGCGCCACGCTCGACCAGTTCGCGGCGCGTCGGCCTGGCGCCCAGGGGTGGGCGGTGTCCGCCGTGGTCGAAGGGGCGTATGGCGAGGTCGTGCTCGGCACCGGCGTCGAAGCCGACAGCGAGGCACGAACCCGCCGCTGCCGTATCGACGGTGAGGCCGTGGGCTCGGCCGCTGCCTTTGCCGCCCATGTCCGCATTGTCTGGCTGACACCCGACATGGACGGGCTGTTTCTCGGCCCGCCCTCGGAACGTCGGCGTTTTCTCGACCGGCTGGTGCTGGCGGTCGACGCCGAGCACGGGGCGCGGGTCAACGCGCTGGAGCGGGCGCTGCGGTCGCGCAATCGCCTGCTTGAGGAGCTCACGACCGATCCCCGCTATCTCGACGCCGTGGAACAGGAACTGGCGGCGCTGGCGATCGCGGTGGCCGCGGCGCGGATGGAGACGGTGCAACGGCTTGCCGCCGGCATCGCGCAGGGGCGCGAGGCGCGTGACGACGGTACGTCCCTTTTCCCCTGGGCAACGGTTGCGCTCGACGGCGAGGTGGAGCGTGCGCTGACGACCGAACCGGCAACGGTCGTCGAGGATCAGTACCGGATGGCCTTGCGTGCCGCCCGCCCGCGTGACCGCGCGGCAGGCCGGACCCTGGAGGGGCCCCATCTGACCGACCTGCTCGTCGGCCATGGCCCGAAAGCCATTCCCGCTGGACAGGGCTCCACCGGCGAGCAGAAGGCGCTGCTGATCGGGCTCGGCCTTGCGCATGCCCGTCTGGTGACGGAGATGACGGGCGGGACGCCCGTCATGCTCCTCGACGATGTCGTCGCCTATCTCGACCCCGAACGGCGCATTGCCCTTTTTGCCGCGCTCGACGCGCTCGGCGCGCAGGTGTGGATGACCGGCGCCGACCCCTCGGCCTTCGCGGCGCTGGCTGGACGGGCGGAAACCTTCGCTGTGACGCCCGGCCATGTCGAGAGGCACGCCTGAAGCCTTGAAATAAAAGGGAAAACGCCCTAAATAACTGCCTATGCCAATGGGCTTGTCGGCGGGCTCCGTCGTAGTGGCCTTTCACCTGGGCCCCAGCCTGTCAAAGTGCGCGCGCCCCGCCACGAATTCACCGTGCGAGTGCGGTATAAATCCTAATCACGTCCTCGATTCGTAGAGCTTCATTCCATGGCCGACCCTGACAACGCTCCGTCCCCCGCCGCGAACACCGCGAACGGGGAAGACTATGGCGCGCAGTCGATTCAGGTGCTTCGCGGCCTCGACGCGGTGCGCAAGCGCCCGGGAATGTATATCGGCGATACGGATGACGGCTCCGGCCTCCACCATATGGTGTATGAGGTGGTGGACAACGCCATCGATGAAGCCCTGGCCGGCTATGCCGACGAAGTGACGGTGACGCTGAATGCCGACGGCTCGGTGACCGTGACCGATAATGGCCGCGGCATCCCGACCGACATCCATGACGAGGAAGGCGTCTCGGCGGCCGAGGTCATCATGACCCAGCTGCACGCGGGCGGTAAGTTCAACCAGAATTCGTACAAGGTCTCCGGCGGCCTGCACGGCGTCGGCGTCTCCGTGGTCAACGCCCTGTCGACGACCCTTGATCTCACCATCTGGCGGAATGGGCTCGAACATCACATGCGCTTCCGCCATGGCGATGCCGAAGCACCGCTGGCGGTGAAGGGGCCCGCGCCCGAAGGCCGCCGCGGCACGATGGTGACCTTCGTTCCAAGCCCGCAGACCTTCACGCATATCGAGTTCAGCTATTCGACGCTGGAACACCGGCTGCGCGAGCTCGCCTTCCTCAATTCGGGCGTGCGGATCGTCCTGACCGACGCCCGCCATGCGGAGGTGAAGCGCGAGGAAATGATGTATGAAGGCGGCGTCGAAGCCTTCGTCCAGTATCTCGACCGCTCCAAGCAGGCCTTGTTGCCCAAGCCGATCGTGATCCGCGCCGAGCGCGACGGCATCATGGTCGAATGCGCCCTCTCATGGAACGACAGCTACCATGAGAACGTGCTGTGCTTCACCAACAACATTCCTCAGCGCGACCGCGGCACCCATTTCACCGGCTTCGCGGCGGCCCTGACACGCCAGATCATCGGCTATTCAGAGCGCTCCGGCATCGCCAAGAAGGAAAAGGTCGACCCGACAGGCGAGGATTGCCGCGAGGGCCTCACCGCCGTGCTCTCGGTGAAGGTGCCGGACCCGAAATTCTCGTCGCAGACCAAGGACAAGCTGGTCTCGTCCGAGGTGCGGCCGGTGGTCGAGGCGCTGGTGAACGACGCGCTCGGCACATGGCTGGAAGAGCACCCCGGCGAGAGCAAGGCGCTGGTGACCAAGGTGGTCGAAGCCGCTGCCGCGCGCGAAGCCGCGCGGCGGGCGCGCGAACTCACCCGCCGCAAGAACCCGCTCGATGTCGCTTCGCTGCCCGGCAAGCTCGCCGACTGTCAGGAACGCGATCCGGCCAAATCCGAACTTTTCATCGTCGAGGGTGACTCGGCCGGCGGCTCCGCCAAGATGGGCCGCAACCGGGCCTTCCAGGCGATCCTGCCGCTGCGCGGCAAGATTCTGAATGTCGAGCGCGCCCGCTTCGACAAGATGCTCTCTTCCGATCAGATCGGCACGCTGATCACGGCGCTCGGCACGGGAATCGGCCGCGACGACTTCAATGTCGACAAGCTGCGCTACCACAAGATCATCATCATGACGGACGCGGACGTGGACGGTTCCCACATCCGCACCCTGCTTCTGACCTTCTTCTTCCGCCAGATGCCGGATTTGCTTGACCGCGGGCACATCTACATTGCCCAGCCGCCGCTCTATAAGGTGACGCGCGGCAAGTCCGAGCAATATCTCAAGGACGAGCGCTCGCTGGAAGACTACCTCATCACCCAGGGCCTGGACGAGGCGTCCTTGCACCTTGCCACCGGCGAAGTGCGCGGCGGGGCCGATCTTCATCATGTGCTGGAAAGCGCCCGCTCCTTCCGCCATGTGATGAATGGCCTGCATCCACGTTACAACCGCGCGGTGGTGGAGCAGGCGGCGATCGCCGGCGCGCTGATGCCCGGCCTGCTGGTTGAGGAAGAGCGCGCCACTGAGATCGCCAATGTCGTCGCGGGCCGGCTTGACCGGATCGCCGAGGACACGGAACGCGGCTGGGTCGGCGAGGCCGACGGCGCTGGCTTCCGCTTCACACGTACGGTGCGCGGGGTGAAGGAAGTGGCCGTGCTCGACGCCACCTTCATCGGCTCCGCCGAGGCGCGCCGGCTCGACAGCCTGGCGGCCGACCTGCAGGAGGTGCATGCCGACCCCGCCACACTGCGCCGCAAGGGATCCGAAACCCTCGTCTTCGGCCCGATGGACCTGTTCGACGCCGTGACCGACGCCGGCCGCAAGGGCGTCGCACTGCAGCGCTACAAGGGCCTTGGCGAGATGAACGCCGAGCAGCTGTGGGAGACGACCCTTGATGTCGATGCCCGTTCGCTGCTGCAGGTGAAGGTGAAGGAAGTCGCGGACGCCGACGACCTGTTCAACCGCCTGATGGGCGATGTGGTGGAACCGCGCCGCGAGTTCATCCAGGACAATGCGCTGCGCGCCAGCGTCGACGTCTGAAGCCAAACTCCGCGAAGCGCTGTGCTGGCGCAGATGTGAGGGGCGGACGGCTCGTCGCGGAGCCTGCCCGCCCCATAGTGTTGTGCGACTTCCCTTACGACAGGAGCCGCACCATGCCCTCACCCCTTCGCCCGCCACGCACGATGCTCGGCATCGGCCTTGCCGGCCTCCTTGCCCTCTCGGCCCCCGCTCTCGCCCATCACGGCTGGAGCTGGGCGGAGAGCGAGCAGATGACGCTGGAAGGCACCATCAAGACCATCTCGATGGCGCCGCCGCACCCCTCGCTTGAGGTAACGGCCAGCGACGGCACGCTCTGGCAGGTTGATCTCGGCAATCCCCGCCAGACTGCCGCGTCCGGCTTCACCGGGGATACGGCCAAGCCCGGCGACGCCATCACCGTGCTTGGCAACCGCAATCGCGACAGCGCCAAGGCCCATATGAAAGCGGTGCGCATCACGCTGGCGGGTACGAATTACGACATGTACCCCGAGCGGATCGGCCGCAACTGAGGTTGCAGGTGGAGGATCCGGGAAGCCTTCTCGCCGCGCTTGGTGACTGGCCCGGCGCCCGCGCCTTGCGGGCGTCGTGGATCGCCTACCTCCTCGTCAATGCGGCCCACATTCTCGGCGTCGCGCTGCTGCTCGGCGCCATTCTCGTGCTCGACCTGCGGCTGCTTGGTGCGTTCGGCTCTGTGCCGCTTGCCGTGATGGGGCCGCTTCAGTTGCGGGTGGCGGCTTTTGGCCTTGGCCTCGCTGTGCTCACGGGGGCGTGGCTGTTCTCGATACGACCCACCGACTACGCCGCCAACCCCGCCTTCCAGATCAAGCTGGCCCTCCTTGCCGCGGCGCTCGCGAATATCGGGCTTCAGCACGCGAATGCACGCTTGCCGCTGGCGATGACGGGCGCGCCTGTCACGCCCGCTGTGCGCGCCTGTGCCGCCGCGTCGCTTGTGCTCTGGCTCGCCCTTCTCGTGGCGGGACGGTGGATCGGCTTCGCCTGAGGCGGGCTTGGCCGCAAGTTCACTCGCCTTCGCCGTCCGCTGGCTCTAGAGTGCCCCGTCCTTTGCGTCGAGTTCTTGCCCATGACCTCCCTGCCCTCCCCTGCCCCCCGCACCGGCGCCCGCCTCCTCGTCGATGCCCTCCTCGCCAACGGCGTGACGCGCACCTTCGGCGTGCCCGGCGAAAGCTATCTCGACGTGCTGGATGCGCTGTCCGATAGCGCCATCGACTTCGTGATCTGCCGGCAGGAGAGCGGTGCGGCGATGATGGCGGAAGCCTGCGGCAAGCTGACCGGGCGGCCGGGAATCTGCTTCGTCACGCGCGGGCCCGGCGCCACCAATGCGAGTGCCGGGATCCATATCGCCCAGCAGGATTCGACACCGATGATCCTGTTCGTCGGCCAGATATCGCGGGCCATGCGCGGGCGTGAAGCGTTTCAGGAGCTCGATTACCGCGCCGTCTTCGGCCCGCTCGCCAAATGGGCGGTGGAGATCGACGATGCGGCGCGCATCCCGGAAATCGTCTCCCGCGCCTTCCGCGTCGCCATGCAGGGCCGGCCGGGGCCGGTGGTCGTTGCCCTGCCGGAAGATGTGCTGAGCGCGCTCGCCGAGGTGCCGGACGCGCCCGCCGTGGAGCCGGCCGAGACCTGGCCGGGCCTTGCCGACATGATGCGGCTGCAGCGCCTGCTCTGGGCGGCGAAGCGGCCGCTGATGATCCTTGGCGGGGCGCGCTGGAATGAACGGGCGGTCGCCTCCGTCGCCCGCTTCGCCGAGCGCTTCGAACTTCCCGTGGCGGTCAGCTTCCGGCGGCAGATGCTGTTTCCGGCGGATCACGCCTGTTTCGCCGGCGACATCGGTTTCTCCGTCAATCCGAAGCTCACGGCCCGGCTGAAGGACGCCGACCTCATCATTCTCGCCGGTGGGCGGTTCGGCGAGGTGCCCTCGCAGGGCTACAGCCTGCTCGGCATTCCCGATCCCGGCGTGCCGCTCGTGCATGTCCATGCCGATGCCGAAGAGCTGGGCCGGGTCTATCAGCCCGCGCTCGCCATCAACGCTTCCTCCGGCGCCTTCGCCTCCGCGCTGGAAGGGGTGCAGCCGCCAAACACCATCACCTGGGGCGACTGGCGGGCGCAGGCGCGGACGGACTATCTCGAATGGACCGAGACGCCCCCCGCCAATCCCGGCGCGGTGCAGATGGCGAGCCTCGTGCACTATCTGCGCGCGCTGCCCAAGGACACGATCATCTGCAACGGCGCGGGCAATTTCGCCATCTGGGTGCACCGCTTCCATCGCTTCCGCGCCTATGGCACGCAGCTCGCGCCAACGTCGGGGTCGATGGGCTATGGGCTGCCGGCTGCGGTCGCGGCGAAAATCTCCCAGCCGGAAACACCTGTGGTGGCCGTGTGCGGCGACGGGGATTTCCTGATGACCGGGCAGGAATTCGCCACCGCGGTGCAGTATGGCGCGCCCATCGTCGCCATCGTGGTGGACAATGGCATGTACGGCACCATCCGCATGCATCAGGAGCGCGAATATCCGACACGCGTCTTCGGCACCACGTTGAAGAATCCGGACTTCGCCGCCTATGCCCGCGCCTTTGGCGGCTTCGGCGTGACGGTGGAGTCCAACGAGGCGTTCGTGCCCGCGCTCGACGCGGCCTTTGCGTCGGGCGTGCCGGCGATCGTGCACGTGAAGCTCGACCCGGAAGCGATCACACCGACCACGTCGCTCACGGCGCTGCGGGAAAAGGCGTTGGCGGGGCGGTCGAACGCCTAGAGCCTGCTCCGATCAGGTTGAAACAACCTGATCGGTGAATCAGTCTCTAAAGTATTGATAGAGAACGTTTTACCGATCTGATTGCGATGCAATCAGATCGGAACGTGCTCTAGTCGGACGGCGGCCGCGTCTGCGCGATCACGGTGACGGGCGCCTGCGCCAGACGGCGGCAGAGCCGCCGCTCCTGCACCAGCGGCCACCAGTCGAACAGGAAAATCTCCATTGGCCGCCAGTTCGCCACCCAGCCGAGGATGACCAAGCCTTCCATGACAACGCTGGCGAGGCGTGAGTAGGGGAAGAGGTTGACCAGCGACTGGCCGACCAGCAGACAGAGGCCGAGCACGAGAACACCGATGGCCAGAGCCTTGCGGCCCTCGGCAAATAAGCGGGTCAATTCGCGGCTGCCCCGTTCCGCGCGGTTCTGGAAATGCTGCCGGAAAACAGCCGGCAGGCCCTGGGCCAGCGGCCCTTCGACCTGCGCGGACGGAAGGTGGACGATGATGGCCAAAGAGGTATCGGGCGGCACGTCAAGGGCGTGCTCGCGCACATAGTCGTCGACTTCCCGGTCGAGACCCCGCTCGCGGAAGGGAAAGGGGTCGAGCATGTCGAGCAATTGCTGCGGGTCATCCACCCGCAGGTCGATCTGCCCCTTGCGCCGTCTCGGCATGTCGTCCCCCAAGAGCAATTCCGGCAAAAGTGCAGAGCGGTTTTGCGATAGGAAGTGCGTATAATCAGAGAGTTAGAGCCTTTGCGGTGAATGCGAATTCACCGCAAAGGCTCTCATGTGAGGGGCGCCGCACGCGCGTGCGCCCCTCTTCGCCGCCACACTGGCTTTCGCTACGCCTTGGCGAGTTCACCGGAAAGCGCCCGCGCGATCAGGGCGCGGGTTTCGGGAATGCCATAGGCGGCGACGAAGCCACCGAAACGCGGGCCTTCCTTCTCGCCGAGCAGCAATTCATAGAGCGCGCTGAACCACGCAAAGGTCACGCCCGGCCCGCCGGAAGGGCTTTTGCGCTTGTGGTCCTGATAGCGCGGTTCGGCACGGCCGACATCGAGCACGGCGTTCTGGATCGCATCGCGATCCTCGCCATCCACTTCCGCCAGCGCCGCGTCGAGCCGCGCCAGAGCCTGCGCCTCGACCTCGTCGGGCAGGCGATAGCTCCGGTGCGGCTTCACCCGGTCGATGAAATAGCGCACGGCATAGCCGGCCAGCTGGTCGACGGTCGGGTGGGTTTCCGGCGAGGTGCCGGGCGCATAGCGCTCAATGAAGCGCCAGAGCACGCCCTTGTCCTCGGCATTGGAAGCCGAGGCGAGCTTGAGCATCAGGCCGAAGCTCAGCGGCAATTCCTCCACCGGCGGGTTGCCGGAATGGATGTGCCACACAGGATTGCCGAGCCGGTTCTTCCAGTCCTGCGTCGGATAGCGGGCGAGGAAGCTGAAATACTCATCCACCGCCTTGGGGATCACGTCGAAATGCAGCTTCTTGGCTGAACGCGGCGACTGGAACATATACAGCGCCAGGCTCTCCGGGCTGGCATAGGTCAGCCATTCGTCGATGGTCAGGCCGTTGCCCTTCGACTTCGAGATCTTCTGGCCGTTCTCGTCGAGGAACAGCTCATAGACGAAATGCTCGGGCGCGATGCCGCCGAGGATTTCGCTGATCCGGTCATAGATCGGTGCGTTGGTCTGGTGGTCCTTGCCGAACATCTCGAAATCGACATCGAGCGCCGCCCAGCGGGCACCGAAATCCGGCTTCCATTGCAGCTTCACATGGCCGCCGGTGACAGGAAGGGTCTTGTCCACCCCGTCCTCGTCCGTGAAGGTGATGGTGCCGGCCTTCGCGTCAACGGCCTTTAGCGGCACATAGAGCACGCGGCCGGAAACCGGCGAAATCGGCAGGAAGGGCGAATAGGTCGCCTGCCGCTCCTCGCCCAGCGTCGGCAGCATCACTTCCATGATGGCCTCGTACTTCTCCGCCGCCTTCAGCAGTACGGCATCGAGCTTGCCGGAGAAGTAGTAGTCCGTGGCGCTGGCGAATTCGTAGTCGAAGCCGAACGTGTCGAGGAACCGGCGGAGCATCGCGTTATTGTGGTGGCCGAAGCTCTCATAGCCGCCGCCGAACGGGTTCGGTACCTTGGTCAGCGGCATTTGCAGATAGGGCTTCAGCGCCGCCGGGTCCGGAACGTTTTCCGGAATCTTGCGCATGCCATCCATGTCGTCGGAGAAGCAGAGCAGGCGCGTGGGAATCTTGCCCTCGGTCAGCACGTGGAAGGCGTGACGCACCATGGTGGTACGTGCCACTTCGCCAAAAGTGCCGATATGCGGCAGGCCGGACGGGCCGTAGCCGGTTTCGAACAGAACCTCGTCTTTGGGTTTCCGCTTCAGACGCTCGACGATCTTGCGGGCTTCCTCGAACGGCCAGGCACCGGCGGTCTCCGCCAGCGTGCGCAGTTCGACTGCAAAATCTTCGACCGGAGCGGTCGCCGTCATGATAGGCCCTCCTGGGCTTGGCTTCACTGAAACGTCAAAGGCGGCTGCGCCGCCTCGGCCCATGCTCTAGGTAGTGCGGCGGTCCGCGTCAATAAACGCTGATCGGGAACCAGCGCAGGTAGAGGTCGGTATACACCCCCTCCTCCCACAGCTGGGCCAGCGCGTAGTTCAGCGACTGGCGCAGGGGGTCGTTGCCCCGCTTAACCGCAATCCCCATCCCCTCGCCGAAATAAAGGCTCTCGGTGAAGGGGCCGCCGACAAAGACACAGCAGCCGGCGGAGGCCGTGCCGTTGAGCCACAGGGCGAGCTGCACGCCATCGCCAAAAAGCAGGTCGATGTCGCCCTTCTGCAAGGCGGCTCGCGCCGCGTCCGCATCGGGAAAGCGGCGGATGGCGATCTCGTTGAAGAAGTCGCGCAGATAGGCCTCGTGCGCGGTGTCGGCGACCACGCCGACCGATTTGGAGGCGAGCGCGTCCGGCGTCACCTTCTGCGCCGGATCGCCGTGACGGGCGACGAAGCGGGCGGGCGAGCGGAAATAGCGATCGGAGAAATCCGTGCGCTCGCGGCTGGCGGCGGAAATGGCGATACCCGCGATGGCGGCATCCGCCTTGCCGCTGTCCAGCGCCTCGACGAGTTGCTCGAAGGGTAGGATTTCAAGCGTACAACGAATGGCAAGCTCGGTGCAGATCGCGCGGGCGATGTCGACATTGAAGCCGGTCGGGCGCCCGTCCTCGCCGCGGAAGCTGAAGGGCGGATAGTCCTCGGTGGTGACAAAACGTATCTGGACCGGCAGGCGGGTGACATCCGGCCGCTCCGGCCGCCGCTTCGGGTCCCAGAAGCCCGGAACCATCACCGCCGCCGGAGCGCTGGCAGCCGTGGCTGGGGTCGCCACCTGTTGCGCCCGCGCCACACCGCCCTGCAATCCCAGCGCAAGGACAGCCGCCCCGGTAAGCACCGTCATCAAACAGGACTTAACTGCCGGATAAAAATACCGCACACTTTCCTCGCGCTGGATCAGGCGGATGCCGCGCCTCCGCGATGTTCTACCGTCTTGGTTTGCACTAGGCGAGAGGCCGCGCGATGACGCAGTTGGCGCACTGGCGCTCATGGGGCCCGCTGGAACCGGTGGAAGCACCCGGCATCCCCATCGAGATGCGCGGTATCGCTCAAGGGCTTGACCCGGCTGTGCTGCATTACGCCCGGCGCCGGGCTGAGCGGCTGGGAACCGGGCTCGACGAGACGTTGCTCGCCACGGGTCATGCCTCGCCGGACACGCTGGCTCAGGCGGCGGCGCGGGATCTCGGGATCGACTTCGAGCCGCTCGACCCGGCGGTGTTCAAGGCCGCGCCAAGGCTCGCCGCTACCGATGTCTGCTCCATGCCGCGCAGCGGCGTCATGCGAACGACGGATGGACGGCTCGTCGCCGCGGCTCGTGGTGCGCAGCTGCGACGGCTTGCGGCGGCGCTGGCGGAGCGCCCACAGCTTTGTGGACGGGTGAGCCTCACGACACCGGAGCGGCTGTCGCGCTTCGTTCATGCGCGCTTCGGGCGGCAACTCGGCAACCTCGCCGCCTATCGGCTGCGGAACCGGCAGCCCCATCAGTCGGCAGGAACGCTCCATGCGTCCCGCTATGTGTTCGGACTAATCGCGTGCCTCCTCGCCGCTGTCTTCCTCACCACGACTGCCACCTCCTTCATCGGCGCCTGGATACTGCCTGGCCTCGTCGCTCTCATGCTCATAGGCAGCGCGACGCTGAAGCTGGCGGCCTGCACGATACCGCCTCAGAAGCCTCCCCGCCCGGCACGCGACGACAAGTCCTTGCCCAATTACAGCCTGATCGTTCCGCTCTACCGCGAGGCGCGGGTCGTGCCCCAATTGGTCGACGCCTTGGACGGGATCGACTACCCCCGCGAAAAACTCCAGATTCTGATGGTCATCGAACCAAACGATGAGGCAACGGCAACAGCACTCGCGCTCCACGCCCGCCGTCCCGGCTTCGAGGTCATCGTCGCCTCCCCGGTCGGCCCCCGTACCAAGCCGAAGGCGCTCAACGCCGCCCTGCCCTTCGCGCGCGGCACCGTGATCGGCGTCTACGACGCCGAGGATGTGCCCGATCCATTGCAGCTTCGGCACGTTTGCGGGAGGCTCAATGCACGCGGGAATCAACGCATTGGCTGCGTTCAGGCGCGCCTTGTCATCGACAATCTCGCCGATGGCTGGATTTCCCGGCAGTTCGCCGCCGAATATGCCGGCTATTTCGATGTCGTTCTGCCGATGCTCGGCCACTACCGGTTGCCGCTGCCGCTCGGGGGCACGTCCAATCACTTCCGCCGCGCCGCGCTTGACGACGTGAACGGTTGGGACCCCTTCAATGTCACGGAAGATGCCGATCTGGGCGTGCGCCTGGCGCGGGCCGGCTGGGGGACGGACGTCATTGCCTCCGCCACGGATGAGGAAGCGCCCCACCGGCTCGGTGCGTGGATGCGCCAGCGCACGCGCTGGTACAAGGGATGGATGCAGACGCTGCTGGTGCACATACGCCAGCCCCTGCGCATGGGACGCGAGGCTGGATGGGCGGAAACGCTGACCCTCCTGTTCCTTCTCGGCAGCGGCACGGCGGCCGCGCTGCTTCATCCCGTGCTGTTCGCTTCCGTGCTCCTGGGGCTGTTTCTGGAGCCCATCCATGAGCTGTCGTTTACGTCGACACTGCTCGACGGGGTTTGGTTCTGCGTGCTGGTGGCCGGACTTCTCGGTACCGTGCTTTCGACCATGCTCGGCATGCAGCGGCGCCGGATTCCCGGCATGGTCGGCGTGGCGCTGAGCATGCCGGTGTACTGGCTCATGATGTCGGCGGCAGCCTGGCGCGCCCTTATCGCGCTCGTCATCGCCCCGTCGCACTGGGAGAAGACCGAACACGGGCTGGCGCGCACATCACGCCGGAGGCAGGGATTGCGGCCGACGTTGCGCCTCAGAAATAGCGGCGCAGCTCAGCAGCAGCGTCTTCGGGCGGGCGCTTCAGGTTGAAGGGGGCCACGAACCGGCCGTTCTTGTCCATGAGATAGACGATGGCCGTATGGTCCATCGTGTAATCACCTCCCTGGGTCGGCACCTTCTTGGCGTAGGCGCGGTAGGCGCGGGTGACAGCGGCAATCTGCTCCGGCGTGCCGCTCAATCCCTGAAGGCTCGGGTGGAAGCTGCCGAGATAGGACTTCATCACCTCAGGCGTATCCCGTTCGGGATCGACGGTGATGAACACCCCCGTGGCCTTGCGCGCATCCGGCCCCAGAGCTTCGAACAGCTGCGACATCTCGAACAGCGCCGTCGGACAGATGTCCGGGCAGTGGGTGAAGCCGAAGAACACCAATGTGGGCCTGCCGAGATAGCTGTCCTGTGTCACCGCATTCCCGTTCTGGTCGACGAGCTGAAACGGACCGCCGATTGCCACCTCGTTCGATACGGTTCCCCGGCCGGAGGGGAGCAGAGCAAGGGCGCTCGCGACGATGGCCACGGCACCGACGACGAAGGCGGCGAGGAGCAGGACAACACGACGGTTCGACATGGCACCACAGCAAGGCTCGGCGCCGCCCGACCGGCGCGCGCCAGGGATCAGTCTTCAAGGCTCAGAAGCAATAAGCGAGACCAGCCGTCAGCATCTCGAAGAAAACGACCGCACCGTGGCGCGCCCACAGGCCGATCGCCGCACCGACGGCGAGCACCCCGGCAATCCCCGCACCCCAGGTCAAGGCCTTGCTCCGCGAAGCCGCGATGTGTGCCATTGGTGTCGCCATCGTGCTCATACCTCCGACACAGCCTAGCACGAGCGCGACCCGCGCGCCCGCGATTCAGTCCCTCAATAGCCGCGGCGCGGGTCTACCTCGTGCAACGGCGGCAATCCCTGGCGCACCCGGCGGACACTCTCGGCCACATCACGTGCCGCCAAGGCCGGCACGGTGATGCTCGCCACATGGGGCGTGATCAGCACATTGTCGAGGTTCCACAGGGGGTGGCCGTTCGGCAGCGGCTCGGTCTCGAACACATCAAGCGTCGCCTCCGCTAGATGACCCGAGCGCAGCGCCTCGACAAGCGCCACCTCATCCACCAGCGGCCCGCGCGACACATTCACCAGCTTCGCGCCACGCGGCATGAGGGCGAGTTCGGCAGCGCCGAGCAGGTGATGCGTCTCCGGCGTCAGCGGCACCAGGCAGACCACGATCTCGCTTTCACCAAGCACACGTTCCAGCCCTTCACGGCCGGTGAAGGCGGTGACGCCGGCAATATCCTTCGGGCTACGCGACCAGCCTGAGACCGTGTAGCCCATGCCCGCCAGCGCCTTGGCCGAAGCCGCGCCGAGTTCGCCGAGCCCCAGCACACCGACCTTGATCTCGTAGAGCGGACGGGGATGCACATAGTCCCATTCGCCGCGCCGCTTGGCGCGTTCGAAAACCGGGATGTCGCGGGCATAGCGCGTCACCGCGAAGATGACGTAGCTCGCCATCATCGCCTCCATGCCGGGATCATTGAGACGGGCGAATTTCACCGGCAGCAGATCGTCCCGCCGCATCAGCGAGTCGACACCGGCTCCCAGATTGACCACGAGCTGCAGATTGGGAAAGCGCGCAAAGAAGCCGGCGGGAGGCGTCCACACCAGGGCGTAGCGAATGTCGGCGGGGTCGCCGACATCCGGGTCGATCCGCACATCAAGCTCGGGGAGTTCAGCGTTGAGCGCCGCCCGCCACGCCTCTCCATCATCCACCGCGCTGTAGAAGACCAGGGCATCCCCGCTCACGCGCATTCTCCGCTTTCAAAGCCGCCCGACTCGCCGGCCGCTCCATCCTATCGGCTCGGAGCCACGCGGACATAGACGGTAGCTGCCATCGCCGCCCGAATTGGCGCCCCGCCCACGGCCTCCACAGCGCGCCAATAGGCGCGTGGATCGCGCCACGTCCCGCAAACCGCCAAGAGGCGTGCCGGGAAGGACAGGCGCCACGCGTGTCCCGTTCCTCAGAAGAAATCCCGGGCCTCCGGCGCCGGCCC
This sequence comes from Ancylobacter sp., assembly GCF_965249975.1. Taxonomy (GTDB): domain Bacteria; phylum Pseudomonadota; class Alphaproteobacteria; order Rhizobiales; family Xanthobacteraceae; genus Ancylobacter. Next base: position 54,327 of record NZ_CBDFNE010000018.1, read on the forward strand.
CTCATTGCGGGCAGACAAGTGCTGTCACCGACCAGCGGTGAGCACCTTCGAAATCGCTGAAAAGGCTAAAGTCTCCCATCAACAGCTGCCGCAGCCGGATGGAAATGTGGAGCGGGCGAAGGGAATCGAACCCTCGTATGCAGCTTGGGAAGCTGCCGTTCTACCATTGAACTACGCCCGCTCAGGCCGGCGGCACATTAAGGGCGCCACGCGGCCTCTTCAAGCCCCCACACACCTAAGCGCACAGAAGAGACGGCCCCGCGCACGATCCGGCCGTGAATCATGACGCCGCCGTCACCGATGCCGAAGCCGAACTGACCGGAACGAGGGATTTGAGATAGGCAATGAGGCACGTGGCGCGCTCAAGCTCCGCGCCGAAGTTAAGCGGACGAGGATTTGCCTCGAGAAACCAGAGGTCGCCCTCTTGATCCAGAGCGAGGTCGAAGACCCATTCAAATTGGTGTGCCGCGTCACTTTCCGTCAGCCGTTCGGCAAGTGCGAGCGAGAGGGCCTCGATCTGGCGTATCCGCCCGCCGATGTCGGCCTCGCCGCGTGCGCGGAGATAACTGTCGACGGGCATCAACGCGCCCCCTTGCGCAATGGTTGACACCACTTTTCCCGGCGCCGAAATGCGGCCTGTGATGCGCACCACGTCCCACGCACCGCCCGGCATACGCATCACTTCCGAGCGTAGCGTTCCGGGCCGACCGCTGCCGTCGCGCGTGTCGATGTAGCGTTGAACGACATAGCTGCGATAACCCATCCGCGCGCCTATCGCCGCGCATACCCGTGCAATGGCCTCATCGGTGGTCACCACGTGGCGACGGTCGCCCTGTATCATCTCCCATCGACCATTCCCGGCGGGAATGAGGAAATGCACGCCTATGCCGCGCATGCCGTCATTCGGCTTGACCACGATCCCAACGCCCGCCAGCCACGCGCCCAATTGCAATTGGGCGCGGCCGGGATCAAGCAATTCGGATGGGATGACATGCCTCTCCCACTGCGTGCCGACCAGAAGGTCAGCATTGCCAAGCTTATCTCGTTTCAGGGTACCGAGGGCCGTCGAGGAGCCGAGCACCCATTGTTCCACCTCGGCCTCTTGCCGCGTCGCGGGTTCATTGAGGATAACGACCACGGGAGGCAGGGGATGAGAAGATTGGCACCAGCCGTCGACACTCCATCTCCAGGCGCGCACCATTCCGGTAACGGGCTCGCAACCGGAGCTGTTCAGGAAGCAGAGATCCACGCTCTGGAGCGCCGCCTCGGCCAGCAAGGCCCGCAGGCGCACGGGGCGCATCTTGGCGGGGTGATAGCCACTGTGACCCATCATGGCGACGGGTCCGACAGGGGCCGGTGAAAAAGCCGAGCCGCCCAAGACCCCCGCGAGGTCGGATGTTCCGTCGGGCGTCCCCGTCATGTCCGTTCCCCTCGCACCTGAGCCGCCAAACGGACATGCCGGGAGAAGCGCGGCCCTCGGCACCCTCGCCGTTGCATGCGCCACCCCTTGTTCAAGCAGGCCAACGCTACAACCGAACGAGACCGACGAAAATCGGTATTATATTATCGCAATCCTTGGTGAACGGCCGCTGGTCGGCGCGATGCGGCGCCTCGGCGCTGCCGCAGGGACGGCCTGTCTGACGTGGGGAGTTCAGGCCGGGATGCCGGAGCGAGAGACGCTCGGCGCTTCGCGACGTGGGCTCCGCGCCCGGCTGGACCCCGGAATGCGCTGGTGACAGTAGCGCGGTGACGCCGGCACGATTAAGGAGAAGCCTAGAGATCTTCTCGGATGGCGCCTGTGCGCCCGACGACCTGCGATATAGGCGGACCTGCCGTGACATTCATGACGACCAACCCGGCGCTCGCCCGTGCGCTCGCCGAGCGGGAATACACCAGCGCAACGCCCGTTCAGCGCGCCGTGCTTGCGCCGGAGGCGGCGACCCGCGACCTGCTGGTGTCGGCGCAGACCGGATCGGGCAAGACCGTCGCCTATGGGCTCGCCATGGCCGAGACGCTGCTCGCCGCCGAGGAGCGTTTTGCCCCCGCCGCGGCTCCGCTGGCTCTGGTGGTGGCGCCGACGCGTGAACTGGCGCTTCAGGTGCAGCGGGAGTTCGGCTGGCTCTATGCCGCGACGGGCGCCCGCATCGTCTCCTGTGTCGGTGGCATGGACCCAAGGCAGGAACAGCGCCTGCTGAATCAGGGCGCCCACATCGTCGTCGGCACGCCGGGGCGGCTGCGCGACCATCTTGAACGCGGCCGGCTTGACCTCTCCGCGCTGAAGGTCGCGGTGCTCGACGAAGCCGATGAGATGCTCGATCTCGGCTTCCGCGAGGACCTCGAATTCATCCTCGACGCCACCCCGCCGGAACGGCGCAGCCTGCTTTTTTCCGCCACCATGCCGCGCGGCATCACCACGCTGGCCAAGCGCTACCAGAATGACGCGCTACGCATCGAGGTGGCGAGCGCCGAAGGTGGGCACGCCGATATCGAATATCGCACCATCCGTGTGGCGCCGACCGAGATCGACCACGTCGTGGTCAATGTGCTGCGCTTCTACGACACGCCTTCCGCCATCGTGTTCTGCAACACGCGCGAGGCGGTGCGGCGGCTGCACGCCATGCTGCAGGAGCGGCAGTTCTCCGCAGTCGCGCTCTCCGGCGAATTGAGCCAGAACGAGCGCAACCATGCGCTTCAGGCGCTGCGTGACGGGCGGGCGCGGGTCTGCGTCGCCACAGATGTGGCCGCGCGCGGCATCGACCTGCCCAATCTCGGTCTCGTCGTCCATGCCGAACTGCCCAATGATGCGGAAAGCCTGCAGCATCGCAGCGGGCGCACCGGGCGCGCGGGGCGCAAGGGCGTGAGCGTGCTGCTCGTGCCGCCCTTCCGGCGCCGGCGGACCGAGGAACTGATGCGCGGACTCGGTATCGCGCCGGTCTGGTCCGCGCCGCCGACGGCGGAAGAAATCCGTGCGCTCGACCATGAGCGCATGCTGGGCGATGCGCTGCTCACGGAAGAGCCGAACGAGGAAGACCTCGCCGCCGGGCGCACTTTGCTCGCCGCCCATGCGCCCGAGCACCTGGCCGCCGCACTGGTGCGGCTCTATCGCGCCGGCCTGCCGGCCCCCGAGGAAGTGGCCGACCCCGGCGAGCCGCGGGCGGTGCGCGACCGCGCGGCCGACCGCGAGTTCGGTGGCCCTTCGGGCGGAGGCAGCGCCTGGTTCCGGCTCAATGTCGGGCGCCGCAGCAATGCCGATCCCAAATGGCTGCTGCCGCTGATCTGCCGGCGCGGCAATGTGACCCGCAAGGACATCGGCGTCATCCGCATTCTCGACGAGGAAACCGCTTTCGAGGTGAGCCTTGCCGCCGCCGACCGCTTCGCCAAGGCGGCGCGCCGGATCGAGGGCGGCGACGTGGTGATCGAGCCTCTGCCCGGTGGCCCGCCGGAAGGTCGCTTCGTCCGCGCGCCCCGCGAGCGGCCGATACGCGAGCGGACGGACCGCCCCGAACGTGAACGTCCCGAGCGCGCGCGACCGGAGCGGGACAAGCCTGCTCAGGACAAGCCTGCTTATGAGGCGCCTGTCGAGGCCAAGCCTCCGCGCGCGCCGGCGGCACGCCATGAGCGGTCGCACGAAGCAGCAGTCGATGGCCGGACGCGGCGTGAGGCGATGACGGGCGACAGGCCCGAGCGCGCCAAAACCGCTCATCGCAAGGGCGGGGCGGACAAGCGCGAATGGAACCCGCTGGCGGACGCTGACAGGGAGCGTTCGGCGCGCCCCGAGCGCCCGAAAACCTTTGAAGGCAAAAAGCCGGGCCGCTTTGAGGGCAAGAAGCCGGAAGGCAAGAAGCCCGAAGGCAAGCCGCGCTTCGACAAGGGCACGGAGGGCAAGAAGCCCTATACCAAGCCCGGCAAGAGCAAGCCGCCGCGCCGGCCCTGACCGGCAGCGAGCCTCGGGTTCTGTCTAACAGCTGAAAAAGGCAAACGAAAAACAGGACGCAGCGATCGCGCTGCGTCCTGTTCATCCACGCGTCGCCGGCACCCGATGTTCGGCATCGGGTGCCGGGCTGAAGCGGATCAGACGACCTTGACGGTGAGCGTGCCGACGCCGTCGACGCCACCTTCCATCACATCGCCGCGCACAATGGCGCCGACACCCGCCGGGGTACCGGACATGATGACATCGCCGGGCCGCAGTTCGAACAGGCCGGAGAGGTAGGAGATCATCTCCGGCACCTTCCAGATCATCTGGTTGAGGTCGCCGACCTGGCGCTGGGTGCCGTTGACGTTGAGCCACACCTTGCCGGCGGCGGGATGGCCGATGGCGGAGGCCGGCACCAGCGCCGAGCACGGGGCGGAGGCCTCAAAGGCCTTGCCCACTTCCCACGGACGGCCGAGCTTCTTGGCTTCGCCCTGAAGGTCGCGGCGGGTCATGTCGAGGCCGACGCCATAGCCCCAGACGTGATCGAGCGCGGACTCGACCGGAATGTTCACCCCGCCCTTGCCGATGGCGACCAGCATTTCCAGCTCGTAATGCACATCGCTGGACTTGTCGGGATAGGGGAAGGTGCCATCGGTGATGACGTTGTCGGGGTTCTTCTGGAAGAAGAAGGGCGGCTCCTTGTTGGGATCATGCCCCATCTCGATCGCGTGCTCGGCGTAGTTGCGACCGACGCAGTAGATGCGGTGGATCGGGAACAGCTTGTCCGAGCCTTCGACGGGCAGCGTCGGAATGCCAGGAGGGGTAATCACATAGGTGGAGGTGTCGATAGGCGCGTTCATCAGCGTACTCCTGCGTAATAGTCGACGCGTTTTTCAATGCTTTCGATCAGGGCCGACAATCCCATCGCCGCCGCGAAGAGGATGATGGTGAGGGCCCAGAAATTCTCCATGTCGAAATTGCGCGAGTAGAGCTCGAACAATTCGCCATAGCCGATGATCGCCACCAGCAGCTGGCCGATGACCACACCCTTGACGCCGCGCACCACGCCGAGACGGATGCCGGCGAGGATTTCCGGCAGCGCCGCCAGCAAGATGATCTTGCTGTAGAGCGCGAAGCGGGAGGCGCCGTAGCTGCGGCCCATTTCCAGCAGCGAATTGGGCACGCTCTGAATGCCGGCACGCGTGTCGAGCACGATGATCCACACCGCGAAGAGGAACACCGTCACAACGACAGTGGTCTCGCCCATGCCGAACAGGATCATCAGCACCGGCACCAGCGCGGAGAGCGGGGCGGAGACGAAGATATTGACCCAGATTCCCAGAAGGTTGTCGGCCGTGGCCGAACGCCCCATCAGCACGCCGATGGCAATGCCGACGACGATGGCGAAGAACATGCCGATCAGGAAGCTGTTCAGCGTGGTGAGCGCCGCCGCCTGCCAGGTTCCCGTCTGCACCAGCGCCACGGCGGCCACCAGCACGTCGGAAAGCGGGGGAATGAGGAACATCGCGCCGGAACGCCCGACGATCTCCCAGATGACGCACCACACGAGCAGCGACGCCATCATGGGCACGCGAAATCCAAACAAGGTCATCGCGCCCTCCCTAATCGACGTAGCGCTTCAGGCCCTGCCAGATTTCCTCGACCGTATCGAGGTAGCCCTGGTCACGGCGGATGGCGTCCGGCGTTGCGGAACGGTCGATCTCCGGCTCGATGATCTGCGCGATCCGGCCGGGGCGCCGCGACAGAATGACGATGCGGTCCGAGCAATAGACCGCCTCTTCAATCGAGTGGGTGACGAAGATGAAGGTCTTCTTCTCCTTCTCGACCAGTTCCAGCAAATCCTCCTGGAACTTGCGCCGGTTCTGTTCGTCCACCGCCGAGAACGGTTCGTCGAGGAGGAGAACATCGGCATTCACCGCGAAGGCGCGGGCAAGGCCGACGCGCTGGCGCATGCCGCCGGAGAGTTCGTGCGGATATTTGTTCTCGAACCCCGCCAGACCCACTTCGGCGATGTACTTGGCGGCAATCGCCTGACGCTCGTCCTTGCCCATGCCCTTGAGTTCAAGGCCGAAGGCGACGTTGCGCATCACCGTGGCCCACGGCATCAGCGCGAAGTCCTGGAACACGAAGGCACGTTCCGGACCCGGGCCGGTGACGGTCTTGCCGTTCACGCGGATTTCGCCCGAGGTGGCGGGGATCAGGCCGGCGATGATCTTGAGCAGCGTGGTCTTGCCGCAGCCCGACGGCCCGAGCAGCGTGGTCAGCTTGCCCGAGGGAAAGTCGAGATCGATGCCGCGCAGGGCCTCCACCTCATTGTACATCTTGCAGACGCCGCGCACCTCGACCGCGACATCCGAACCGGCGGGACGGGAGGCAGCGCTCGCCGCCTGGGCGGTGATGTTGCGCATGGTCAGGACCTCTTCTTCTCGGGACGCAGCACGCGAAGCTCGAAAGCCTCAAGCGCGGCGAGCGTCAGGGTGGACACAAGGATGATGGAGACCACCGCCGCATACATCTCGGCATAATTGGCCACCGAGCGGTGATAAGTGATGAGGTCGCCGATCCCCGTCGGGGTGATGAGAAGCTCCGCCAGGATCACGCCGATAAAGCCGGCGGCGAGGCCGAGGCGCAGGCCGGCGAAGATCACCGGGCTGGCATCGGGGATGATGATCTTGGTGATGCGCTGCCACAGATTGCCCTGGAACGAGTAGCACATGGCGACCAGCGAGGGATTGGCGTTGCGCACCGCCTTGTAACCATTGAGCACGATCACCGGCAAGGCGAGCATGATCACCGCCAGCGTCTTCGACACCAGGCCGATGCCGTAGACGAAGGTGATCAGCGGGATCAGCGCCGCCATCGGCGCGGCCTGAAGCACGATGAACACCGGCGCCACCAGCCATTCCGCGAAGCGCGACAGGCCCATGACGATGCCGAGAGCGATGCCGATGACGGCGGAGACGGCGATGCCGATCACCAGCGGCTGCAACGTCTCGGCATAGGCCGCGACGAAGGAGCCGTCGAGCGTCATCGTCACGAAGGCACTCAGCGTCTCAAGAAAGGTCGGGAAGGCGAAGCTGATCGGGATACGCCCGGCGATTTCCCAGATGAGGAAGAACAGCCCGACCGACGCCAGGCGCCAGAGAGCGGTGCGGTGCTCCGAGAGCTTCCTCCAGAAGAAGGAAGCTTCGGAGGGGGGAACGGCTCGCGAGGAGCCGTTCGCCTGGACCGGATAGGTCATCCCGCCGGCCTCAGTTCGTGCCGACCTTGGCGAGCGCGCGATTCAGCGGCTCGAGCGCCCAGAAATCCTCGACCTTCAGGGTCTTGGGGTCGCCCTGGAGCTGGCCCGAGAGCGTGTAGAAGGCAAAATCGTCCTTGGCCGCCGCCTCGCCGCCGCCATTGAGCGGGAACGCCTTACCCTGGGCAAGTTCGGTGAAGTAAGGGGTGATCTCCGCCACCTGATCGGCCGGGAGATCCGGCAGCAGCTTGTACTTGGCGCGCCACTCGGCGACGACCGCGGGGTTCTTGGTCACTTCGCGCCAGGTGGTCAGCACCGACTCGACGATGATGTCCACGTCCTTGGGGTTCTTGTCGAGGAAGTCCTGGCGCGCGAACAGCGCCTCGTCGGTCGCGTTGATGCCGTCCAGCGGCAGGATGATGAACTTGCCCGGGGCCTTCTCCTGCAGTAGCCGGCGGCCGGCCGAATCCACGATCGTCGCCTTGACGTTGCCCTGCAGCAGCGCGCCGGTGCGCACTTCCGAGCCGGGGATGTAGCTGATCTTGGAGAACTTGATGCCCTGCTTCTCCTCCATCAGCTTCATGATGGCCTCGGTGCCGGAACCGCGCGAATGCACGGCGACTTCCTGGCCGTTGAGGTCCTTCCAGGTCTTGTAGAACTCGGCGTTGACCGCCGGATAGAAGCGCAGGGTGGAGAGCTGCAGGAAGATGCGCACCGGCACCTTCACCTTCTGCATCAGCGCATAGGGACCGCCGACGCCGATATCCGCCTGCCCGCTCACCACCGCCTGGGCGGCGATGTCCTCGGACTTCAGATAGGTCATCTCGATATCGACGCCGCGCGCCTTGGCGAGCTCGAAGGCGGCGAGCAGGTGCAGGTTCTCGACCGAGGCAATGTCGCCATAGGCGACGCGGACCTTCGCCTCAGCCTGCGAGGGCGCGGACAGGGCAAGGCCTATACCGACCGCGACCGCCACGCCGGAGAGATCGCGCAGTTTTCTGGTGATTTCCTTGAGCATTTTCAGTCTCCCATGAGAGCCGAGCGGTTCAATCCGCCACTTGCCCGACCCGCGAGGTCGGATACCAATTTCATTTTGGTTTATATTGGCTCATGTGACCGGTCAAGGCCGGATCGGCTTGACCACACGACTTGATGGCGCCATAGAATGAACCAATTCGCAATTTGGTTGATCCGGACTCCCATGCTTAACCCTGCTGCTGACACCCACCTCGAAAAAGGTATCGTCACGCAACTGCGCGCCTATCTCGCCCAGATCGAGCTGCCGGACGATGGCCGCCTGCCGCCCGAGCGTGAGTTGTCGACCGCGCTGGGTGTCTCGCGGACCGAGCTGCGCAAGGCGCTCGACGTGCTGGAGGCGGAAGGCCAGCTCTGGCGCCATGTCGGCAAGGGCACCTTCATGGGGAGCCGGCCGCTGGACACTTTCGCCGACATCGCGGCCCTGGCGCGGCGCAGCAATCCGGCCGAGGTGATGCGGGCGCGCATCGTGATGGAACCGGAGATCTGCCGCGCCGCCGCCTTCACCGCGACCCCGGAAGACATCGCGGAAATGCGCATGTGCCTGACGCGCTCGCGTCAGGCGGAGACCTGGCGCCAATATGAGGCCTGGGACACCCGCCTGCACCGCACCATTGCTGAAGCGTCGCAGAACACCTTGCTTCTCGGCCTGTTCGACACGCTGAACGCGGTGCGCCGCGCGGTAACGTGGGGCCGGCTGCGCACCGAGCCGGTGAAGCCCCTGCCCGACCATCACAGCTTCGCCGAGCATGAGGCGATCGTCGACGCCATCGAGCAGCGCGACATCGCCGCCGCCGCCGCCTGCATGCGCGCGCATCTGCAGACCGTCGAGCGCAAGCTTCTCGACCGGCAGTGAGAGCCGAACCGCTGCCGCGGGCTTGAGAAAGTTCCGACTTCGACGTTGGATGTGCTGTCGGCGCCGGGCCGACGGCCAAGGGCATCAAGGCACCTGATCGTGTGGAACGGCGCAAGTGCGAGACGGACTGCCGCACCCTTCTGCTGGCGGAACATCGTCCCGTGAGCCGCGCACCCCGGCCAGCGACGCTTGCCGCCCGCTGGCGACGACTGCGTTGGCGTGACCGCGCGCTGCTGGCGGAAGCGCTGCTGGTGATCAGCCTCGCCCGGCTGGCGCTTGTCACCCTGCCCTTCCGCCATGTGGTTCGCCTGGCGGCCACACGACCGGCGAAAACGCGTGCCGACGATCCAGAGGCCCAGATCATCGGCCGCACCCGCTGGGCCGTCCGCGCCGTGGCGCGGCGTGTGCCCTTCCGGGCCATGTGCCTTGAGCAGGGCCTGACGGCGCGGGTGCTGCTGCGGCGGCGCGGCGTGGCGACGACACTTCATTATGGCGTCGCGAAAGACAGGGAAGGCCGGCTTTCGGCGCATTTATGGGTGCGCGCGGGCGCCCTCGACGTGATCGGCACCGAGAATGCCGACCAGTTCACCCTTGTCGCCACCTTTCCCCCAGCTGAGCGGGCCGGCGACATGTTCGGCGACGGTCGCGCGCGCTGATTGCCAGGCCACCGCTCAGTCCAGCGTCTGCCGGAAGCGCGTGACGGCAATGACCATCGCCACGATCATGATCACGCTCAGCCCCAGAATGCTGTGCGCCAGATCGGCCGAGGTCGCCCCCTTCAGCAGAATGCCCCGCACGATGCGCAGATAGTGGGTCAGCGGCAGCGCTTCGGCGATCCACTGCGCCCATGTCGGCATGCCGGCGAAGGGAAACATGAAGCCGGACAGCAGGATGTTGGGCAGGAAATACATGAAGGTCATCTGCACCGCTTGCAGCTGGTTCTGCGCCAGGGTCGAGAAGGTGTAACCAATCGCCAGGTTGGTGAGGATGAACAGGCCGGTCAGGACGGTGAGGAGGACGAGATTGCCCATGACCGGCACCTGGAACAGCACCACCGCCGCGCCAAGGATCATCGCCGCCTGCAGCGCCCCGACCAAGACATAGGGCGTGATCTTTCCCACCATGATCTCCACCGGCCGGATGGGCATCGCGAGCAGCGTCTCCATGGTGCCGCGCTCCACCTCCCGCGTCACGGAAAGCGCGGTGAAAATGAGCATGGTCATGGTGAGGATCGTGCCGAGCAGGCCCGGAACGATGTTCAGCTGGGTGACGGCGGCCGGATTGTAGCGGGGATGGGTGCGGAACTCGAAGGGTGGCGGGGCGGTCTCCAGCCCGCTGCCCTCGGGGGCGTCGTCAAGCTTGAAGCGCTCGCGGCGGACCGACGTTTCCACGAGACGGCCCAGGGCCGCGAGCGCGCTTGTCGAGGCGACAGGATCGGTCGCGTCGGCCGACACAAGCAGCGCCGGGCTCTCTCCACGCCGCACCGCGCGCTCGAAGCCGGCGGGAATCTCCACCACGAACAGCACCTGCCCCGAGCGCAGCAAATGCTCGGCCTCCGCCTCGTTCAAGGGATGCTGGGTAATGGCGAAATACTGGGTGTTCTCGATCGCGGCGAGGATGGCGCGGGTCAGTGCCGACTGGTCATAGGCGAGCACGGCGGTCGGCAAATGGCGCGGGGTGGTATTGATGGCGTAGCCGAACAAAATCAGCTGCAGGAGAGGGATCGACACCATCGCGGCGAAGGAGACGCGATCGCGCAGCAGCTGGATGAATTCCTTGCGCATCATCGCGCCCATGCGGCGCAGGGACCCCGCCGCGCCTCTCACCGGACCTTGTCCTTCGAGCGGTTGATCAGGTCGATGAACACGTCCTCAAGGCTTGGGCTGTCGGCACGCCAGACGAGATCGTCCCGGCCACGGAGGCCGTCGATGGCGCGCTCCAGCGCCTCCCGGTCGCGCCCGCCCACATGCACGCTCGTGCCGAAGGGAGCGACCAGCTCGAAAGCCGGCACCGCCATCAGTTCGCGCGCCAGCGCCGCAGGATCAGGACCGGTGACGCGCCACATGTGGAGGGCGGAGTCCGCGATCACCTCCTCCACACGGCCCTGCGCCAGCAACTCGCCATAGGCGATGTAAGCGATCTCGTGGCAGCGCTCGGCCTCGTCCATGTAATGGGTGGAGACGAGCACCGTGACACCTTCCGCGGCCAGATCGTGAATCTGCGCCCAGAACTCGCGCCGGGCCTTGGGATCAACGCCGGCGGTCGGCTCGTCCAGCAAGAGCAGTTGGGGCCGGGGCAGGATGCACGCCCCTAGGGCGAGACGCTGCTTCCAGCCGCCGGACAGGTTCCCGGCCAGTTGCCGCTCGCGCCCTCTCAGTCCGAGCGAGGCGATGGCCTCTTCCGCCGCCGTCTGCGCATCGGGCACGCCATAGATTCGGGCAACGAATTCAAGGTTCTCCCGCACGGAGAGGTCCGCATAGAGACTGAATCTCTGCGTCATGTAGCCGACATGGCGACGGATTCGGCGGCCTTCGGTGAGGATGTCCATGCCGAGGCAGGTGCCCTGCCCCTCATCCGGCGTCAGCAGCCCGCAGAGCATGCGGATCGTGGTGGTCTTGCCGGAACCGTTGGGCCCGAGAAAGCCATAGATCTGGCCGCGCCTGACGCGCATCGAGAGATCGCGGACGACGCGGTGGCCACCAAAACTCTTGCTGAGGCCCTGCACGTCGATGGCGTAGGCGTTCTCGCCCTCCGCGGCCAGGGGCACGGCCGGCTGCCCCCCCTCCGCCCGCGCGCTCATGGCGCGATCTCGACCGTGACCGGCTGCCCGGGGCGCAGCTTGGAAGGGTCCCGCGGCTTGGCTTCCAGCATGAACACCAGCTTGGAGCGCTCATCGAGGCTGTAAATCACCGGCGGCGTGTATTCGGCGCTGCTGGCGATGTAGCTGACCGTGGCGTCGATCGGCTCCGCGCAACCATCGCAACTCACCGTGACCGCGCGGCCCATGCGGAGCTGCGGAAGCGCCGGTTCCGGCACGAAGAACCGAACCTTGATCAGATCGGGCGGCAGGATCGACACGACGGGACGCCCGGCCGGCACCAGCTCGCCCACGCGAAAATACACCGTCTCCAACGTGCCGCTCACGGGTGCGGACATGCGTCGCCGGTCCAGCCGCACCTGCGCCACCGCCAGGGCGGCGCGGGCCGCATCCACCGCTTTCTCGGCGGCCGCGATTTCCGCGTCGCGGCCGGCGAGCTTCGCCGCCTCGATCCGGCGGCGCACTTCGTCCAGCGACGCCTCGTTCTGGTTGAAGGTCTGCTGCGCCGTGTCCAACGCCGCCTTGGAGGAAACCTGCTTGGACTGCAGATCCTTCTGGCGCTCCAGTTCAAGGCGGGAAAGCTCCAGCGCGGCGGCGGCCCGCCTCTCCCCGGCCTCCAGCACGGCCACTTCTTCGGGCCGCTGGGTCGACGCCTTGATGTTGGCAAGCTGGGAAAGGGTCTGCCCCAGGCTCGCTTCCGCCGCCTTCACATTCGCCTGTTGAATATCCGCATCAACGGCGAAAAGAGGCGTTCCCGTGGTCACCACGTCGCCTTCATCCACGTTCAGCTCGACGATGCGGCCCACCTCGTCGGGCCCGACAAAGATGAAATCGGCCTCCGCATAGCCCTGATACCCGCCGGGCCGGGAGACGACGAAGAAGGCAGCGAGTGAAAACAGGAGGAGGGTGAGAATCAGGACGACGACATTGGTGGGCAGGCGGAAAGGCAACGTCATCATGTCCTCGGCCTCAGGGCCGTTTCGATGCCCTCTTGCCCTCCGGCAAGCATACCGAGACCCACGGGTTCCGGATGACTCCGCGCCGGCCACAGCGCGCACGGATGCCGCAAGGTCGAAGCCTGCCCATACGACCAGACTTCGCGGCGCAGTTCCAGCGCTCCCCACGGGCGAAGGCCGGCCCAACCCCGTTACAATCAAAAATAGTCGCAGGCCCGCGGCTCATCGGGCGCGCGGGAGAAATGCGCCGAGCCCCGGCCCAGGCGGCTATCACGGCGAATGCAGGCTCCGCGTCAGCCATGATGGCGTTGGTCGCAAAGATGCCGCGCCGCGTCTCAGCCCGTGAACGCGACTTCCTGCTTCTCGAAGCGCTGCGAGCCGAAATCCTGATAATGCGTGCAAAAATACTGCCGGGCGATTTCGGCGACGAGGCGGGCGCGGGTGACATGCGAGCCGGGGATCGTCTTGTCGATCCAACTGTCCGGCACGGTGAGAACCATTCCCGTCTCCAGCCGACACAGAATCGTCCGCAACTCCTCGCCCGCCATCTCGCGCCCCCCCCCTCCAAGCCTGTTCTCCTTGGCTATAGGCTGGGGCGCCGGGCGAAATCCAGCCCTTCATTTCGAGCGAGCTCAGGGCTCGTCTTCTTTTCGAGGCGGGGAGCGATCCGAGACCGATTCCGGGCCGCTGCGCGCGGCCGGACGCCTGAAGTGAGCGACGCGATTCGTCGCGACAGCCGGATGCCAAACCGGCAGGGGTCAAAACAGAAGCACTGTTGCCCTATGGACACAGCGCGCGCATCGACATGTAAGACATTGTAAGAAAAGACGAATTATATCGCCCTGCGCGAAATTGCGCAATCTGCAACCTGTGACAGGGGGAAAAACCCTCTCTTGATCCGCGCCCATGTCCCTGCGGTAGTTTCATACAGAGCTATCTGTGTTATGAGGTGCTAGGGTTTGCCGGTGGCACTTTGTGTCCTCGAAACTCAAGGGGCTCTGATGCGAATTGTGTTGTCGATGGCGGCTTTGGCTGCTCTTTCGTTCGGCGCGGCCGGTTCCGCTGCCGCCCAGGATGCGTGCCAGACCGCTGGCCGGTTGGCTTCCGCTGTCGGCTCGGTCATGATCGACAAGGGCAGCGGCTTCACGCCGGGCGTGATCGGTACGTCGCTGAAGACGGGCGACAAGGTCTCCGTGCGCGGCCAGGGCAATGCCGTGGTTGATTTTGGCGACAATCGGACGGTCACTATTCCCAGCTCCACCACCGAGACGCTGCGCGCTCCGGGTTGCGGCTTCGGCGTGACCAATTCGGGCGGGAACCCCGGCCTCGCCATTGGCGGCATGCTGGCGGCCACCGGCGGCATTGCTGCGGCACTCTCCAGCATCGACAACGGCGGCAGCAGCGTCATCGTCATTCCCGTCAGCCCCTGAGCCTAAACGCTGACCTCGGCGGCTTGGGTGCACCTCGGTGCACCCACCCCTTCCCACGCAAATCTGCGTCACGGCGCCCTCATTGGGATGGCGCCTCGATCCCCGAGGTGAAAAACACCTCGGCCCCGACGGATCGCCAAGCGCCGCATCCCGCCCCAGCCGGCTCGGCTTGACCGGCCGCCAAGTCCGAAGGAGCATGACATGCTCCGACCGCGCCACGACATAACAAGACGGCGGAGCGGGAGGATCGCATGCCTGCTCGCATGGGCGCGGCCATTGCCGCCGGCCTTGTTCTTCTGACCAGCGCGGCCTTGGCCGACCCCTCGGGTGATCCGTCCGCTGCCAGTTCCACCGATGGCCTGTACAGCGACGCGCAGGGCAACCCCACCTACCAGATCAGCAAGGACGGAACGGTCGACTGGTACACGTCGATCGGCTACCTCCGTTACACCGCCAACTGCCTGCAATGCCATGGCCCGGACGGGCTTGGCTCCAGCTTCGCCCCCTCGCTGACCGACGCGCTGCAGTCGCTGAACTACAGCCAGTTCATCGACACCGTCACCAACGGCAAGCAGAATGTGAGCACGAGCCAGGATCTGGTGATGCCGGCCTTCGGCACCAATCCGAATGTGATGTGCTTCATCGACGCCATTTTCATCTATCTCCGCGCCCGGTCGGACGGTGCCCTCGGGCGGGGCCAGCCCGCGAACAGCGCGCCGCGGCCGGCGGGCTACACCGCCCGCGAGGATGCGTGCCTCGGCTAGGCGTTCCTACGGTAGCGTGATGCCCAGGCCAGCCCGATGATAGTCTGTGCCGCACTCACCTTCAGCGTCCGATTCGAACGGAGCCGCGAGGCGAGGCGGCCTGTCCCCACGCTGCCATCGCCGGCGGGTCGCGTGATCGCGTCCTTATCCTCCGTCGCCTGAGAGCCCCTGATGACCGCCGATCGCCCCGCCTCCCACCTCTTCTACCAGACCCGCCTGCGCCGGCCGACGCTCGCGCGTGGCGAGGGCGTCTATCTCTGGGACAGCGCGGGCAAGCGCTATCTCGACGGCTCAAGCGGCGCGATGGTCTCCAATATCGGTCATTCCAACCCCGCCGTGCTCGATTCCATGCGCCGGCAGATGGAGCTTTCCACCTTCGGCTACCGGCTGCATTTCGAGAATGAGCCCGCCGAACGGCTCGCCACCCGGATTGCGGAACGCATGCCGGAAGGGCTGGACCGGGTGTTCTTCGTCTCCGGCGGTTCGGAGGCGGTGGAGAGCGCGCTGAAGCTCGCCCGCCAATATGCGGTGGCGCGCGGCCAGGCCGAGCGCTGGAAGGTGATTTCGCGTTTTCCCTCCTATCACGGCTCGACGCTGGGGGCGCTGGCGGTCACCGGCATGTCGCTCATGAGTGCGCCCTTTGCGCCGATGCTGCGGGAAATGCCGAAAATCCCCGCCCCCACCTGCTATCTCGACCGCGACGGACTGACATGGGAAGAGCGCGGCCTGCGTTACGCCCATATGCTGCGGGACGAAATCCTGCGGCAGGGGCCGGAGACCTGCCTTGCCTTCATCATGGAGCCGGTCGGTGGCGCCTCCACCGGCGCGCTGGTGGCGCCCGATGGCTATTACGCCGCCATTCGTGCCATTTGCGACGAGTTCGGCCTACTGCTGATCTGCGACGAGGTGATGAGCGGGGCGGGACGCACCGGGCGCTATCTCGCCAGCGAGCATTGGAACCTGCGGCCGGACATCGTGGCGCTCTCGAAAGGCTTCGGCGCTGGCTACGCCCCGCTCGGGGCCATGGTGGCGGACAACGTCATCGCCGAGACGGTGATCGATCATGGCGGCTTCGTCCATGGCCACACCTATGCCGGCAATCCGCTCGCCTGCGCCGCCGGCCTCGCCGTGGTTGACGAAATCGACCGGCTCGACCTGATCGCCGCCGCGGCGCGACAGGGCGCGGTGCTGAAGGCGCGGCTGGAAGGGTTGATGACGAACTTCCCCTTCATTGGCGACGTACGCGGCAAGGGGCTGCTGCTGGCCTTCGAGCTGGTGGCCGATCGCGCCACCATGGCGCCTTTGCCGGTGGAGCTGAACGCGCATCTGCGCCTCGTCGATATCGCTTACGAGACCGGGCTGATCATCTATTCCCGCCGCACCCGCGGCGGGCGCATCGGCGACCATTTCATGGTGTGCCCGCCACTGATCGTCACTGATGAGCAGATCGACGAGATCATGGATAAGCTGAGCGGCGCGCTGGCCGCCTTCGCCGCCGAGGCCCGGCTGCCGGTGGGGGGCGCGTGATGAGCTCACCCGTCATTCTCACCTGCGCCGTCACCGGCTCCATCCACACGCCGTCGATGAGCCCCTATCTCCCCATCACGCCCGAACAGATCGCCGAACAGGCGATCGAGGCGGCTCAAGCGGGGGCGGCGATCCTGCATCTGCACGCCCGCGATCCCGCCAGCGGCGCGCCCTCGGCCGATCCCGCGCTGTTCCAGGACATCGTCGAGCGCATCCGCGCGCGCTGCGACGCCGTGCTGAACCTCTCCACCGGCGGCTCCTCGCGCATGACGCTGGACGACCGGCTGGCAGCGGCGCGCCTCATCGAACCGGAAATGTGCTCGCTCAACATGGGCTCGATGAATTTCGGCCTGTTCCCTCTCGCCGATCGCTATGACTGGCAGCACGAGTGGGAGCGCGGCTTTCTGGAAGCCACCCGCTCGGTCATCTTCCGCAACAGTTTCGAGGATATCGAGACCATTCTCACCGATCTCGGCGCAAGGCGCGGCGCGCGCTTCGAGCTGGAATGCTACGATGTCGGCCATCTCCAGACCGTCGCCTTCTACATCAAGCAGGGGCTGCTGAAGCCGCCGGTGTTCCTGCAATTCGTGCTCGGCGTGCTGGGCGGCATCGACGCAGCGCCCGAACAGCTGATGCACATGAAGGCCACCGCCGACCGGCTGCTCGGCAGCGACTATCAGTTCTCGGTGCTCGCCGCCGGCCGCCAGCAAATGCCGCTCGGCACCATGGGCGTCATTCTCGGCGGCAATGTACGGGTCGGGCTGGAGGACAATCTCGCCATCGCCCGCGGCGAGCTCGCCACTTCGAACGCCGCGCAGGTGCGCAAGATGCGGCGAATTATCGAGGAACTCGGCCATCGCCTCGCCACCCCGGACGAGGTGCGCGCCCGGCTCGGGCTCAAGGGCGCCCCTTCCAACGCGAGCGGGAGCGAATTTCCATGAAGGTGATCTTCGATGCCGCGCAGAAGAAGCACTATCCCGGCTTCTTTCTGACCAGCGGGGCGCGCGCCCCGAACCCGGAAGTGCCCGCCCGCGCCGATATTCTGTTCGCCGCCGCCTGCGCCGCCGGCCTCACGCCGGAGGAGCCGCCCGATCTCGGCCTCGCACCGGCCGCCGCCATCCACACGCCGGAATATCTCGCCTTCCTCAAAGGCATCTTCGCGCGCTGGCAGCGTATCGAAGGGGCGTCGGACGAGGTGATCCCCAATATCCATCCCAATGGGCGCGGGGGCTCTTACCCGCTCTCCGCCGTCGGCCAGGCCGGCTACCACATGGCCGATACCTCCTGCCCGATCGGGGCGGACACCTATGAAGCGGCCCTGCGCAGCGCCCACGCCGCCGCCCATGCGGCGCAGCAGGTCGCGGAGGGGGCGGCAGCGGCCTATGCGCTCTGCCGCCCGCCCGGCCATCACGCCTTCACGGATATGGCCGGCGGCTTCTGCTACCTCAACAATTCCGCCATCGCCGCGCAGAGGCTGCGCGCAAGCACCGCCCGCGTCGCCATTCTCGACATCGACGTGCACCACGGCAATGGCACGCAGGGGGTGTTCTACGACCGGGCGGATGTGCTCACCGTCTCCCTCCACGCCGACCCGGCACGGTTCTACCCCTTCTTCTGGGGCCATGCGGCGGAGCGCGGCGACGGCGCGGGCCTCGGCTACAATCTCAACCTGCCGCTGCCGCGCAAGACCGGCGACGAGGGCTTCCTCGCCGCGCTGGATCATGCCTTGGCGCGCATCGCCACCTTCTGCCCGGGGGCGCTGGTCATCGCGCTCGGGCTCGACGCCTATGAGGGCGACCCCTTCGCCGGCCTCAGCGTCTCCACCCCCGGCTTCGGCCGCATCGGCGCGAAGATCGGTGAGCTTGGGCTGCCCACCGTGGTGGTGCAGGAAGGCGGCTATGTCTGCGAGGCGCTGGGCGACAATCTGATCGCCTTCCTCGACGGTTTCCGTGCCAGCCATCGCGTGGTGCCGGAGGCCGGCCGGTGACGGCGGCAGGCACGCGGCCGGCGCCGACGATCCGGCCGATGGAGCGGGCCGACCTCGCCCCCGCTGCCGACATGATCGCGCGGCTGGCGCATCATGTCCGGCCCGGCTTTCGACCGGGCGCCGATGCGGCGAGCTTGGAGCGCTACGGCCCGACCGGGCTGGGTCTGTTCGAGGCGGTCATCGCCCGGCGGGACAGCACGGCGGTGGGGCTGTGCCTCTACACCTACGCCTTTTCAGGCTGGCGCGGCCGGCCCGGGGTGTTCGTCGAGGACCTCTATGTCGCGGAGACGGAGCGCGGCAGCGGCCTCGGGCGCGCTTTGCTGGCCGCCGTCATCGCCCGCGAGGCGCCGAAGGGCTGCAGCTTCATCAAGCTGCATGTCGACAAGGCCAATGCCGGCGCACAGGCCTTCTATGCGCGGCTCGGCTTCGTGCCGGAAGCGCATGACGACACGCTCACCCTCGAAGAAGAGGGCTTGCGCGCGATCACCGCGCCGGTCTGAAGACGCCCGTCAGTTCCGCAGCCCCGGCGCTTCCTGCCCGGTGCGCGCGACATATTCGACATAGCCGCCGCCATATTGGTGGATGCCGTCCGGCGTCAGTTCCAGCACGCGGTTCGACAGCGCGGCGAGGAAGTGCCGGTCATGGCTGACGAACAGCATCGTGCCCTCATAGTCCGCCAGCGCGGCGATGAGCATTTCCTTGGTGGCGATGTCGAGATGGTTGGTCGGCTCGTCCAGCACCAGGAAGTTCGGCGGATCATAGAGCATGCGGGCCATGGCGAGGCGCGCCTTCTCGCCGCCTGAGAGCACTCGGCACTTCTTCTCCACATCGTCGCCGGAGAAGCCGAAGCAGCCGAGCAGCGAGCGCAGAGAGCCCTGGCCCGCCTGCGGAAAGGCGTCTTCCAGCGTCTCGAACACGGTGCGCTCGCCTTCCAGCACCTCCATGGCGTGCTGGGCGAAATAGGCCATCTTCACGCTGCCGCCCACCGCGACGCTGCCATCGTCCGGCGCGGTCTCACCCGACACCAGCTTGAGCAGTGTCGACTTGCCGGCCCCGTTGACGCCCATCACGCACCAGCGCTCGCGCCGGCGCACATGGAAATCCAGCCCCTCATAGATGCGCCGGGCGCCGTAGCTCTTATGGACATTCTTCAGGCTGACCACGTCCTCGCCGGAGCGCGGCGGCGGCTGGAACTCGAACGCCACCGTCTGGCGCCGGCGCGGCGGCTCGACACGCTCGATCTTGTCGAGCTTCTTCACCCGGCTCTGCACCTGCGCGGCGTGAGACGCACGGGCCTTGAAGCGCTCGATGAAGGCGATTTCCTTGGCCAGCATCGCCTGCTGGCGCTCGAACTGCGCCTGCTGCTGCTTTTCGGCCAGCGCCCGCTGCTGGGCGTAGAACTCATAATCGCCGGAATAGGAGGTGAGCGCGCCGGCGTCGATCTCGACGATCTTGTTGACGATGCGGTTCATGAAGGCGCGGTCGTGCGAGGTCATCATCAGCGCGCCGTCGAAATTCTTCAGGAACGCCTCCAGCCAGATCAGGCTCTCAATGTCGAGATGGTTGGACGGCTCGTCGAGCAGCATCACGTCGGGACGCATGAGCAGGATGCGGCCGAGCGCGACGCGCATCTTCCAGCCGCCGGAGAGACGGCCGACATCGCCCTCCATCATTTCCTGCGAGAAGCCGAGGCCGGCCAGCACCTCGCTCGCCCGGCCCTCCAGCGAATAGCCGTCCAGTTCCTCGAAGCGCGCCTGCACCTCGCCATAGCGCTCGATGACGGCGTCCATCTCGTCGGCACGGTCGGGGTCGACCATGGCCGCTTCGAGCTCGCGCAGTTCGGCGGCAATGCTGCTCACCGGGCCGGCGCCGTCCATCACCTCCGCCAGCACCGACTTGCCGGCCATGTCGCCGACATCCTGGCTGAAATAGCCGATGGTGATGCCGCGATCGACCGAGACCTGCCCCTCATCCGGGGCCTCTTCGCCGGTGATGAGGCGGAACAGCGTGGTCTTGCCGGCGCCGTTGGGGCCGACGAGCCCCACCTTCTCGCCCTTCAGCAGCGTCGCCGACGCCTCGATGAAGACGAGTTGCTTGCCGTTCTGCTTGCCGATGGAATCGAGCCGGATCATGCGCGCGGGAGGTCCTAGAGAGAAGCTCCCGCGCGTTTAAGCCATTCCCGGCTCCGGAGGAAGGGCCGGCGCCTCCGTCCTGCTGCGGTGCAGCGATCAGACCGGCGAGACGCGCCAGATGCAGTCGCCGACATCGTCGACGCACAGAAGCCCGCCGCGCTTGTCGACGATCACCCCCACCGGGCGCCCCAGCGCCTTGCCGTCGACGCGGAAGCCGCCGAGGATCTCCTCCGGCGGGCCGGCCGGCTTGCCGTCCTCGAAGGGCACGAAGATCACCCGGTAGCCGGAAGGCGGGTTGCGGTTCCAGGAGCCGTGCTGGCCGATGAAGACGCCGTTGCGGAAACGCGCGCCGAAACGGTCGTCATCGACGAAGGTGAGGCCGAGCGAGGCGGTGTGAGAGCCCAGCGCATAGTCCGGCTTGAGCGAGGCCGCGACCAGATCCGGCCGCTGCGGCTTCACCCGCTCGTCGACGATCTTGTCATAGTAGCAATAGGGCCAGCCATAGAAGGCGCCGTCCTTCACCGAGGTCATGTAGTCCGGCACCAGATCGTCGCCGATCTCATCGCGCTCGTTCACGCTGGTCCACAATTCGCCGGTCACCGGGTTCCAGTCCATGCCCACCGGGTTGCGCAGGCCGCCGGCGAACACGCGGTATTTTCCCGTCGCGATGTCCACTTCCAGAATGGCGGCGCGGTCCACCTCCTCCTCCATGCCGAACTCGGCGACGTTGGAGTTGGAGCCGACGCCGACATAGAGCTTGGTCCCCTCCTTGTTGGCGACGAGGCTCTTGGTCCAGTGGTGGTTGCGGCCGGAAGGCAGGTCGCAGATCTTCACCGGGGGCGCGTCGATGCGGGTGGCGCCGGGCACATAGGGGAAGCGCACCAGCGAATCCGCGTTCGCCACATAGAGCTGGTCACCCACCAGGGCCATGCCGAAGGGCGAATAGAGGTTCTCGATGAAGGGCAGCTTGATCTCGGCCACCCCGTCGCCATCGGCGTCGCGCAGCAGGGTGATGCGGTTGGCGCTCTTCACGCCAGCGCCCGCGCGCACCATCACGAAGCCCATCGCCCACCAGCGCAGGCTGAAGATGCCGGCCGGCCAGGGCGGGCCGGCGGTCTCGGCGACGAGAATGTCGCCATTGGGCAGCTCATAGACCCAGCGCGGATGGTCCAGGCCCTCGGCGAAGAAGCTTACCTTGAAACCCGGGGCGGGCTTGGGCTTCTGGCCGGGCCCCCAGCCGACGGCCGGGGCGATCTTCATGATGGGGATGAGGGTCGGCTTGGGCTTGGGCAGCTTGGGCAGGTCGCCATAGCCGGCTTCCTCGGCAAGGGCGGGCGCCTTGCGCAGATCCGTGAGGAAATGGACGACGCCGGTGATGCAGGCGCCCAGAAAGCCGCTGATCTTCACGTAGTTGGCCATGACTGGCTCCGGCAGAGGGGGATGCGCCATCTCAGCCCGGAAAGTCGCGCCAGCGCAATAGCTTCTTCGGCTTATCCTGCCTCGGTGAGGTCGGCGCTGCTGCCAATCGCGGGAAAGTCGACGCGCTGGCGCAGCCCGACGGCCATATTCTCAAGGATCAGGCTTCCCCCGCTGCGGGTGACAATCTGCTCGGCGATGGCCAGGCCCAGCCCCGCCCCCGGCGCACCGCGCGCCGGATCGACGCGGAAGAACGGCTCGAAGACGTGGGGCAGCAATTCCTCGGGAATGCCCGGCCCGACATCCTCGATCACCACACGGCCGAGGCCTTCGGCCGCCTCCACCCGCACACGCGCCTGCCGTCCGTGGGTGGCGGCATTTATGAACAGGTTGCGGAGCGCGCGGCGCAGCGCCTCCGGCCGGGCCTGGATGGTTACCGGGGAGGCGCGCTCCAGAGACACGGCATATCCGATGGCCCGCAATTCCGCGACCGTATCGGCCACCATGGCGTCGAGTGACAGTGTCTCGCCGCGACCATCCTCCACCTCCTCGCGCACCAGCCGAATGGCGCTATCGGCGATCCCGTCGAGTTCGTCGAGGTCGTCAATAAAGGCCGCGCGCTCCTCCTCCCCCAGGAACTCGGCCCGCAGGCGCATGCGCGTCATCGGGGTGCGCAGATCGTGACCGGCGGCGGCCACCAGCCGCATGCGACTTTCCATCACCTGATGCAGCCGCGTCGCAAGCTGGTTGATGGCGCGCGCCGCCGCCCTTACTTCGGCGGGGCCCTTCTCCGCGACCGGATCGAGACCGCTGCAGGGCGTGATGGCATCCGCCGTGCGCTGCAGCAGCGCCAGCGGTTCGGTGAAGCGGCGGACCGCGAACACCATGACCAGCGTCACGCCCAAGGCCACCAGCAGGATCCAGCCCACCAGACCCCAGCCTCTTTGAGGACCCGGCATCGGAATCCCCAACGGCATGATCACCCAGCGCCCGTCAGCCAGCGGAGCTGAAACAACGGGCCAGTCGAAATCGACAGGTTCGGAGACAGTCACGCGCAGCGTATGTCCGCGGCGCATCAGAACACCATTGATGGCATCGGTCGCCGGCTGGATCTGGGGCCCGCCAGCGGGCGCATCGGCAATGCGACCATAAAGCCCCTCTTCCAGCGGACCTTGGCTGCGTGCGGCCAGATCGACAAGCATGCTGATCTGGGTCGCCGCCGCCTGGTCAACCCGAGCGAAATCAGGCTGTTTCAGGAGCAGCATCGAGAGGCCCGTCGCCAGCAGAAGCACGCCAAGAACGGACCCGACCAGAAGCGCCGTGAGCTTGGCGCGCATGGACTTCATCGCGAAGCCTCGCCCTCATCGACCGCAGGCTCCACGCGCGCAGCGAGCTGATACCCCCCATTGCGCAATGTCTTGATGATCTGGAAACTTCCGGCATCCCCCATCTTTCGACGCAGCCGGCTGATGAGGACATCGATGGAGCGGTCGAAGCCGGAAGGGACCCGCCCATGCGTGAGGTCGAGCAGTTGCTCGCGCGACAGCATGCGCCCCGGCCGTTCGAGAAAGGCGAGGAGCAGGTCGAACTCGGCGCCGGTGAGCACGATTTCCCGCCCCTGCGAATCCCACAGCCGGCGGCTGGTGGAATCGGCGAGGAAGCCGCCGAAACGCAGGCGCAGGGCCGGTGCGGGCGCGGTGTCGCGCGGCGAGAGGCGGCGGAGCACGGCGCGGATGCGCGCCACCAGCTCCCGCGGATTGAACGGTTTGCCGAGATAATCGTCGGCGCCGATCTCCAATCCGATGATGCGATCCACATCCTCCTTCAGTGCGGTGAGGAGGATGATGGGAACGGAGGAACGCGTTCGGATCGTCCGGCACAGGTCGAGCCCGGACACATCCGGCAGCATGAGATCGAGCACGATGAGATCGATCCGCCCCTCGGCGAGGCGGCGCTCGGCCTCCTTGCCATCGGCCGCCAGCGACACGCGGAAATTCTGCTCGGCGAGGTAGCGCCCGAGCAGCTTGCGAATCTGCTGGTCGTCGTCGACCACAAGTATGTGCGGGCCGCTGCCCGCTTCCGAACCGCGCATGTCGTTCATGCCGCCGCTATACGCGCCCGATGCAACCTCCGCCGGAGAATTTTGCGAACCAGCGTTGCCAGGCTGCCATGCGCAACGTTGGGCAACAATTGTGGCGCATTTTACCGGCAGCGGGAAACATGCCTGAAACACTGGGGCACGTCGACACGCCGCCTTTTTTCCAGCCTCCCGGCAAGTCTGGATTCGCTTTGGCACACATGGTATCGCCTTGAAACCAAAGGTTATCGAGTGGCGTCCCCATGCAGGCATCATTTGACAGCGAGCGCGTTCTCCGCTGGATCGTCGTTTATCTCGCTGTCATTTCCGGTGAGGACAGCGACACCATCGACGCGGATATGCCGCTTTCGCATTTCGACCTCGATTCCGTGGACGCCGTCGAAATGGCGCTCCAGTTCGAGACGACGTTCGATCGTCAGATCGGAGCGGAGTTCTTCCTCGCCGCGAACGCGACGGTGCGGGGGCTTGCCGACCTGATCATCGCCAATGCCGCCGCGCACGCCGATTGATCCCGAGGCGCTGCGACCGTCGCAGCGGATTCACGCGGCCTCGCGCCTCGACGCGTCCTATCTGGCCTATGCCAAGTCCATCGCGCACGGGAATTCCGACCCGCAGCTGCGCCTTGAGGTGTGCCGGCAGTTCGTCCGCTGCGGCATGATCGGCGAGACCGTCTCCATGCTCGCCACGCTCATGGATGTGCGCGATCTGCGGGGCAGCGTGACGGAGATCATGGGGGAGCTGCGCGCGCTGCGCCGGGCGCGCAGCGAGGAGCACGTGTTTCTTCCGGTGGCGGGAAACGCCGCTGCGGGGTCGAAAGACCGCGGTTACTGGGTGGTGCCGGCCAATTCGGACACGACGCTGATCGCCTTCGCCGGGAAGGCGCAGCTGCTGGGCCTGTCGATCTATTTCATGCACAGCCTGCTGGGTCGGCTGAATGTCAACCTGATCTATCTCTTCGACTGGTCGAACAGCTTCTATTTCGGCGGCGTGTCGGGGCTGGGCGGCAGCGTCGACGCGACGGTCGAGCGCCTGCGTGACCTCTGCGCGGAACTGAAGTCACGCCGGGTGCTCTGCCTCGGCCAGTCCGCCGGCGGCTATGGCGCTCTCCATTACGGCGTGAAGCTCGGGGCCGATGGCGTCATGACCTTCAGCCCCATCCTCCTGCCGGTGACGCGGGGCAAGGTGCGCGAGCGCATCAGCAAACGGATAGGACGCCCGCTCACTGACGCCGACACGCAGCTGCGCGAGCAGATTGCCGCTGCCCCGAGGGCGCCGCATATCGAGATCGTCTACGGCACCGACAATAAGGCGGACGTGGCCTCGGCGCGCTATCTCGCGGATCTGCCCATGGTCGTCGAGCATCCCCTGCCGGGCGTCAGCGACCATGGGACGATCCAGGTCACCGTCTCCAATAATACGTTCGGACCGCTGCTCGACAGCTTCGTCCGCTCCTCCGGCCCCGGCGGCTGGAGGGGCGGCGATCAGTCGTCGAGCTGCGACAGCCAATAGGTCATCGCGGGCATCATCCGTTCGATCTCGGCGCCATTGGCGAGGGGCCGCTTGTTGGCTTCGAGAAACCAGAAATGCAAATCCTGGTCGACGGCAAGGTCGATGCCGAACTCATAACAGTCGCCGAGGCCCGGCTGCTTGCACAGCGTGCTGGCGATTTCCCGTGACAGCGCCTTGGCCTCGCGGACCTTGCCCTCGGGATCGGCCGCCCCACGCGCGATGAAATAGGATTCCGCGTCGATCAGCGCGCTGCCCTTGGCGCGGTTCGATATCAGCTTGGAACCAAGTGAGACGCGGCCGGTCAGGCGGAAGAAATCCCAGCCATCGTCCGGCCGGCGCACCATGTCGGCGCGCACCGTCGCCGGCTGGCCGGCCAGGTCGTGGGTGTCGATGAAGCGCTGCACCAGATAGGTGCGGTAGCCCATGCGCACGCGGATCGCGCCAATGACGCGGGCAATCGCCTCCGCGCGCGTGCAACGCCAGGAGTGCTCGTCCTTGTGAACGGCAACCTCGTCGCCCTGCGGAAGGAGGAAGAAGATTCCGGTCCCCAGCGCGCCATCGGCGCGCTTGACCACGATGGGGCCGCCGGCCAGCCATTCCGCGAGCTGCGCTTCGAGGCGTTCGGCGACGAGCACCTCTTCAGGAATGATGTGCGGCTTCAGATGCGGATAGGCGGCCAGCATCGCGGCCATCTGGTGCTTGTCATAGCCGTCAAAGGCGAGAACCTTGGTGCGCGCACGCAGCCAGGCATCGACGACGCGATGCGCGGGCCGGGTCGGGGGCGCGGCCGCCACGACGAGGCGCGGCACCGGGACATCGACCGGCCTCCAGTCACCGTCGATGAACTCATGCGCCCTTATCCGCTCGGCTTCCATGTCGCAGTCGGCACTGCGGGCAAGAAGCACCCGAACGCCGCGATAGGCCGCCTCGCCAACGACGGCGCGCAGCCGGACCGGCGAATAGGAGTGGTGAAGGGTGGTCTCATGTCCGAGAAGGAGGATCGTCGGCGTATCGGGCATCGCATGTTCCATCCGCAGAAACGCCGTTCTAGCGGGCGGCGACACCGGCGGAAACTGCCGCATGGGGCTGAGGCCCAACATTTTTCGGGCGCTTCGTCGCCAGAGCCGACGTGAGTCCCCGCCCACGCCGGGCGCCGCCCACGGTCATGCCAGCCGATGGAACCAAGCCGTCGTCCCACCGCTTAATCGCCGGAGGTGGGGATGGAGCACGTGTCATTGCCGACGTGGCTGCTGGGCGTCTGGGACCGCCTGCGGTCAAGTTTCTGGTTCTTGCCCTCGGCGATGGCCGCCGGTGCTACCGCCCTTTCCTTTGCCCTCGTCTGGCTCGACACGTGGCTGGGCGAGGAGTCGATTGAGCGACTGGGCTGGCTCTACGGCTTCGGTCCCGAAGGCGCGCGGGCGGTGCTGTCCGCGGTCGCCGGCTCGATGATCACCGTGGCCGGTCTCACCTTTTCAATGACCATGCTGACGCTGCAACTGGCCTCGCAGCAATTCGGCCCGCGATTGCTGCGCAGCTTCATGAGCGATCGCGGCAACCAGCTGGTGCTGGGAACCTTCACGAGCACATTCCTCTATTGCCTTCTGGTGCTGCGCACCGTGCGCGGCACGGAGGACGCGAACTTCGTTCCGCATCTTTCCGTCACCTTCGGCGTCGTTCTGGCCGCAGCGAGCCTCGCCGTCCTGATCTACTTCATTCATCACGTCGCCAACGCGATCCGGATCGAAACGGTGCTCGCCGAGCTCTCGCGCGAGACACGAAGCACCATCGACCGTCTCTTTCCGGCGCAGATGGGACAGGAGCCGGAAACGCGCGACGGACACACCTCTGCCAGCCTGCTCCACATGCTGGAGGCGGATTCGCGCGCGGTGTTCGTTGACGGCAGCGGCTATGTGCAGCGCCTCGACGAGGCGGCCTTGATGCGGATCGCCACTGAACATGAGCTGGTCATCGGCGTGGACGCGCCTCCCGGCCGGTTCGTCACCGAGCGGATTCCCCTGCTGCGTGCCGCGCCTCGGGCGCGTGTATCGGAGGAAGTGAAGGATCGCCTGCGCCAGGCTTTCGTCCTCGGCGCGGATCGCACGCCCATGCAGGACCTGCAGTTCGCTCTTCATCGATTTGTGGAGATCGCCCAGCGTGCCCTCTCCCCCGGCATCAACGACCCGACCACGGCGCTGTACTGCATCGACAGGCTCGAACAGGCCTTATGCGTGCTGGCCGAGCGCGACATGCCGTCTGCGGTGCGGGCGGACGAAGCGGGGCGGCCGAGGGTGCTCGTCCCGCTCAGCACGTTCGAGCAATTCGCCTGCCCGGCGCTTGCGGCCATCGCCCGCTATGGGATGAACGATGCCGACGTGGTGCGCCAGCTTCTTGCCAGCGCAAGGGGGCTGGAAACCATCGCGCCCCCCGATGCGCGCGACGCCTTGCGGCGCCTGGCTGCCGCCATCGAATCCGAAAGCGCAACCTCGCTCAAACCGTTCGACATCGGCGTTTCACCTCACCGGTCTACCTATCCCTATGGATGATGTCCGGCCCCGATCGGAGGCTCGCCAAGCCCATGGCCGGTGCTAACATCGGGGCAAAGACGCATTCACCGGGAGCAAGCGCCATGTCACCGTCCGCCACCCAGCCGAGCCCCTTCGGCCCTTCGCTGCTGCATGATCCTGTTTTCAACCGCGGCAGCGCTTTCTCGACCGAGGATCGGGCGCGGCTCGGGCTTGAGGGCTTCCTGCCTCCGGTGGCCGATACGCTGGAGACGCAGGTGGCGCGCATTCACCTGCAGCTCTCGGTGCTCGACAATGATCTGCAGAAATACCTGCTGCTGAGCGACCTTCAGGCCCGCAACGAGACGCTGTTCTACGCGGTGCTGATGTCCGATCCGGCGGTGTTCATGCCGCTGGTCTACACGCCGACCGTGGGCGAAGCCTGCCAGAAATACGACCATGTGCTGCGCGCCACGCGCGGCATGTATCTGCCGATCACGCTCAAGGGCCGGCTGAAGGAGGTGCTGTCGCACTGGCCGCAGAAGGATGTGCGCTTCATCGTCGTCACCGATGGCGAGCGGATTCTCGGGCTCGGCGATCTCGGCGTGAACGGCATGGGCATTCCGGTCGGCAAGCTCGCTCTCTATTCTGTCTGCGCCGGCGTGCCACCGGAAATGACGCTGCCGATCACCCTCGATGTCGGCACAAATAACGGCACGCTGCTCGACGATCCGCTCTATCTCGGCCTGCGCCAGAACCGCGTGCGGGGCGCGGAGTACGACGCCTTCATCGCCGAGTTCGTGGAGGCGGTGACGGAGCTGTTCCCGCTGTGCTGCCTGCAATGGGAAGACTTCGCCAACATCAACGCCGTGCCGATCCTCGAGCGCTACCGTGACGCGATCTGCACCTATAATGACGACATCCAGGGCACGGCGGCGGTCGCCGTGGCAGGCATTTACGGCGCGCTGAAGCTCTCGGGCCAGAAGCTCACCGACCAGACCTTCCTGTTCCTCGGCGGCGGCTCGGCGGCGACCGGCATCGCCGAGCTGATCAGCGAAGCCATGGTGCTGGAAGGCGCAACCATCGAAGAGGCGCGCGCCCGCAACTGGCTGTTCGACGTGAACGGGCTGATGGTGAACTCGCGCAGCGACATCGCCGGCTTCCAGAAGCCCTTCGCCCATGACCACGCACCGATCTCGAATTTCGTCGAGGCCATCGAGGCGATCCGGCCGACGGGCATCATCGGCGTCAGCACCGTGCCGAAACTGTTCAACCAGGCGGTGATCGAGGCGATGGCGCGGATCAATGCCCGGCCGATCATCTTCCCCTACTCGAACCCCACCTCACGCTCGGAATGCACGGCGGAGGAAGCCTATAAATGGTCCAACGGCCAGGCCATCTTCGCCAGCGGAAGCCCGTTTCCGCCGCTGGAGTTCGGCGGCAAGCGGTTCGTGCCCGGCCAGGGCAACAATGTCTACATTTTCCCCGCCATGGGCATGGCGGTGCTCGCCACCCAGGCCAGCCGCGTGACCGAGGACATGTTCATCGTCGCTGCCAAGGCGGTGGCGGAGCAGGTGACGCTGGAAGACCTCGCGCTCGGCCTGATCTATCCGCCGCAGCGCGACATCCGCAAAGCCTCGCTGCATGTGGCGGCGCGCATTGCCGAACTCATCTTCGACAAGGGCCTCGCCCGCGTGCCGCGCCCCGCCGATATCGAGGCGCACATCAACGAACTGGCCTACATCCCCCGCTATCCCGCGCTGTGACGGCGCGGGTCAGCTGCGGATCTGGCGGGTCACCGCCAGGATGGCATCGATGCCGGCCCCGGCTTCGGGATAGCCGGCGTCGCGCAGCGCGGTGAAAATGCGCCGGGCGGAAACGTAGTCGCGCAGATGATAGTAGGACCAGGCACGGATCGACATCAGGTCCTGCTGCTCCGGGGCGAGGTGGCTGCGCTCGTCGAGCGCCAGGATCGCCTCGACATAGCGGGCATCGCGATAGGCGGCGATCGCCCGCTGGGCCAGCAGGTCCGCGCTCAGCGTCACCGCCCGGGCCGGGGGCTGGGGCGTCTCGAGGGCGGCGACCTGGGCCTCGTTGGTCAGGCCGAGCCGCAGATAGGCCAGAGACTTGCCATAGGCCGCATCTTCCGCCGTCCGGCCGGCGCCGTCACGGACGGCGATGTCGAAGGCGTTGATGGCCTCGAGCGGACGGTTGAGTTCCATCAGGCACCAGCCGCGCGCAAGGCCTTCTTCGGGTGACACGCGGCCGGCACGGAACACCGCATCGCCGGCGCTTGAACATGGAGCGCTGCGGGGGGAGGATGCACCGGGCGCCGGGCCGTCGTCGTTTCCGGCCAGCCTGTCCGGCAAGGCCCCATTGAGCGGCATGGGCGCGGCGACCGCTGCCGTGGGCCGGGTGACAGGAAGGGGCGCGGCCGACTGCGCGGTAGCTGTCGGCTGGGTGGTCGCCGTCGGTGCTCGGTTCGCCAGCCGGCGGCGGGCGGCCGGCGACACCAGGGCCAGGATGCGCTCGGACTTCCCCGCCCAGGTGGCGGCGATGGCGTCAAGGGTCGCGGTGTCCTTCAGGCGCTGGCTGACAAGCGCCAGCCCATAGGCGGACACCTCATCCGCCGGCGCCCATTGCATGGCGGTACGGAACCAGGAGGCGGCGGTGCGAATCTGGCCAGTATTATAGGCGTACCAGCCGAGTGCCTGCGCCCCGGTGGCGGATTTCGCCTCCTGCACGACCGGGGCGAACCGGGCGACGACCGACTGTTCGAGGCGCGGCGGCGGTGACGTGGCCAGCAGGCCGGCCATGAGGTCGATATAGGCCTTGCGGTTGCTCGCCCCGGCATCGCGCCACTGATAGGCGATCGGTTCCGCCTCCTGGGCGCGGCCGGTCGCGGCCAGCGCCAGCACATAGCCCTCGGCTGCCGAAGCCCCACCCTGCCGGTCCAGCGCCAGCTTGAACCAGTCGACCGCCCGCGCCGCATCACCGCGGCGGAAGGCGTACCAGCCGAGCACCAGCGCATCGTCGGCGACCGATCCGCTGCGGGCCAGTTGCTCCAGCGCCGCGATGTCGTCGGGCGATACCGAAAGCGACGTATCCTGCGCGGCGCGGCCGACACGCATGCGCAGCAGGTCTTCGCGCAGGCCGGCGAATTCGGGCGTGTTGTCCGGATTGGCGCGGGCAAGCACCGCGTCGAGATCGGGACCGTCGAGCAGTTGCAGCGCCTTCTGCGCCGTGGCGACGCGCTCCTGCGGATTGGGGCAGGAGGTAAGGATATAGATGAACAGATCCTTGGCGCGCTGGGGCGCCCCGGTCCGCACGAAGGCTTCCGCCACGCGCCAGAGCACGTCCATATTGGCGCAGACGAGCATGCCGGGCGTGTCGGTGGCGATGCGCAGGACGGAAGCCCATTGCTTGGCCTCCGAGGCATTGACCAGCCGGCGGGCAGCCTCGCCCTCGCCGAGCCGCGCCATCAGATCGGCCGGCGGCTGCCAGCCGGGCTCCGACGCCTGACGCTGGGCGATGGCGGCCCTGATGTCGGAGAACTTCCCTTCGGCGAACAGCGCCCACAAACGCGGAATGTCGGGGTCCTGGTCCGGCGTCGGGGAAAACAGGTCCTTGGGCGGCTGCCAGTTCGGATAAAGCGCGCGCAGCCGTGCGATTTCGGCATCCAGCCGCTGCTTGTCGCCTTGCGCCGCGAAAAAGCGCAGCGCCGATTCATCGACCTTGGGCGTCGCGGCGGCCCCGGCGGGGGCGGCGCCATTGTCAGAGGGCGAGGCGAGTTGCTGGCCGATGGCCGGGACGGCGGCCGCCCCGACCAGGATCAGCAAAAGCACCCTCAGCGAAGACATTTCGGATATTTCTCACTCACCAGCGACAGGCTTAGGAGATAAAGGGTCGACGGGTAGTACTGGCTCGGTTGCAGGCGCCTGAGATCTGCCGGAATCGCCGTGCCGTCGATCGCACAGGCCAGCGTTGCCGCCAGCATCCGGTAGCCGGGCTCCGACAGCCGGGCCAGGGCCTTGCCGGTCGGGATATTCACGATCGCCGGCATTCCCCCATTCTGAACCATCCAATTGTTGAGAATGGCTTTTTGAACGTCGGAGTCGGGGATACCGGCGCGCAGAAGGTAAAGAACTATCCTTAACGAATTGTAACCAAAGACCGGTTCGAAGCCCTCCGCCGGCGCCAGCGGGCGATCGGCCGGCGCGGAAATCCAGTCTGGCGGCAGCTTGGCCGGGCCGAGACGGGCGAGGGAAAGCAGTTCCCGGCCGGAGGCGGCAAGACCCGCCCAGTCGACTTCAGGCGCGAGCCGGGCAAAGACCGGAAAGGCCTCGAAGATCCAGTAGGACAGGTTCAGCACCGGCCCGTCCGGCCGCTCGCCGACCGAGAAGCCGGTGACGCCCGGCAGCAGCACCAGCCGCCCGCCCTCACGCCGCACCACCTGCTGGCCGAGCGCCCGCGCGATGCGGGTCGCGCTGCTCACATAGTCCGGGACGCTCCATGCCTCCCCCGCAAGGGCGAGCGCATAAGCGATGAGGATGTCGCCGTCGCTGGCGGCATTGATGTCGGTGACGTGCGGATCCGCATCCGGGTCCCAGCGCCAGGCCGCGAGGCCATCGTCGCGGATCAGCAGTTCGGTACGGGTAAAGGTCCATATCCGCTCGAACCCCGCCTTGTCGCCGGCGAGATAGGCGAGCAGCATGCCATAGCCCTGCCCTTCGGAATGGCTGATCCGGCCGTTCGCGTCATCGATGACCCGGCCGCTGGGGTCGACGAAGCGTGCGGAATAGGCGGCCCAATCGTCGCGCGAGATCATGCCGGCCGGCTCCTTTGCGAAGGCGCCCGGCGCGACGAGAAACGCCGCCGCCATCAGCATGGCGGCGACGACGCCGGCACCGCGGCCCAGACGCACCATCGGGCGCACCATCAGGCGCGCCGCCCCGAGCGGCGCAGCAGCAGGCTGGTGACGAAGGCGAAGGCGATACAGCATAGAACGAGAACCAGGGCGTAAGTGACAATATTGAGCGACAGCCAATTGGCCGCGATGAGCCGGAGGTTGGACGGGCCCAGCGGCTGGGTCACGATGAACCGCACGCTGCTCGGCATGCGAATGTCCATCCGTCCGTTGGCGGCGTCGAACGCCACCGCCTGACCATACGTCTTCGCCCAGTACTCCGGCAGGGTGAACTCATTGATGGCGGCATCGAGGCTCTCCGCCGTATGCCCGGCAATGAGCGTCCAGACCGCATCGCTGTTGGGGGCAAACCCCTGCGCCACCAGGACCGAAGTGTTGTGCGGGGGATTGAACGGGTCGACATCGCCGCCATCGGGCAAGCCCAAGGAAAAGCCGAACGTGCCGGTGACCCATTTCTGAAAGTGGAGCAGCTCGGCGCTGATGTTGCTTCCTGCCGCGACCTGATCCCGCCAGCGGTCAAAGATGGCGTCGTTGCCCGAACCGGAGCGGACGCGGACGCCCTGCTCCAGCATCGCCATCGGCTCCGGGGGGGCTGTATCGCCCGCACCCCAGAAGACGGGCGCCGGGCTTGGCACGCCCTTTTCGCCTTGCCGATCGGTGCGCCAGCGGATCTTGCTGGCCTCCACCACACCCACCTGCCGCAGCACTTCGGGTGCGATCTGATTGATCTCCCCAATGAACAGGACCGGCCGACTGGCAAGCGATGCCGGCGTTGGCGCCGTGTCGACGGAGGCGATGCGATCCTGAGCAAAGGACAGCCGCGCCAGAACCGTCGCGGCGGCCGCAACCGTCGGCTTATCCTGGCGCATCACCACCGCGACAGGCTGGGCGGAGTTGAAATACGGGAAGCCGCCGCCGAAAAACGCCGCCAGATTGGGGCTCGTGCCGATCCTGGCGAAATTGTCCATCACGAACTCGCTGGAATCGAACACGACAAAGCGCTTGTCATGCGCCAGCGTCGCGCCGGGGCCGCAGATCTGGTCGCTATCGACATCCAGCATCACCTCGATCCAGACCCGGTTGAGCCCGGCGCGGAAATGCGTCAGCGGAACCTTGATGACCTTCCGCTCCATCAAGCCGCCATGCCGATCGGTGAGCATGTAGGAGGACGCGAGCGAACCGTTGACATAGACCGAGAGCACGCTTCCCGGCCGCACGCTCGGCGCATAGGCCGCGTCCAGCAGAATGCGTGCCTGGCCATTTGCGGAACCGTAGAAATCGGCGGGAAGGCCGATGGGAAAGCGCAGTTGCAGCCGGCGACCGGAAAACTCCTGCGTCATCACGCCCAATTCGGAGAAACGGACGCTGCCCGCGCCGGTGAAATAGGGCGCGTCCGGCGCGAAGCGGCTGGAGATCGCCAGTTTATTCGGTTCGGACTGGCCGCTGCTGGCCGCGAGGCGGTCAATCGCGGCATCTATGCTCCGCGGGGTCTCTCCGGCCAGCACGAGAACGGTGCCGCCCGCACGGCTTTCGTTGAAAAAGCGGACCATCGGCTGGCCGCCGACAAGGGCCGGCGGATTGGCCATCGCGGCGCGCAGGTCTTCGGGCATACCCACGATCACGTTCAAGGTCCCCGGCCCCGCAGGGCCGACATCCGGTCCCACGATCGACACGATCGGGTGGGAGTAGCGGCCGCGCTGGGTCAGGGCCTGGGCGGCCGCCAGGAAATGCGCGCTATGGTGGGGCTCGATCGGCCCATTGTGGATGAACCGAATATGGGTCGATCCCCTCACATCGACCCCGACCGCGGGAAGATCGTCGACCATGACGGGCGGCGGCACGGGACCGCCTGCGAACGCCACGCCGGTCAGCGCATTGTCGAGTTCCACCCAGAGGTCGTAGGTGGACTCGACGGAGCAATCGGTGCGGTGCACCGCCAGCATGTCGATACGGATGAGATTGCCGCCCGCACGGAGCACACCCGCGGGAATGGCGGCCGTCACCTGGGTCGCCCCCTGCGGCGAGGCGATCGCAATCTCCGCCACAAGCTGGCCGTTGATGGTGACCCTCATCCGCGAGCGTTCCGGCATCACATAGATGGCGTTGAGATAGCCGATGAGGAGCGTGGCCGGGCGCTCCACCTCCTGCTGCGTGAACCAGGTCACCCAGCCGCGCGAGACCGACTCCCCTTCAAGCCTCAACCGGGGCACCGGGACGATGAAGCGATCGGGAGTCTTCGGACCCGGCGCTTCGATCTTCGCCGGGGCTGCGGCCACAGGCTGACCCGGCACCATCTGGAACGGGGCCACATAGCCCGGGGAACCAACCCCAGGCGTTTGGGGCGCGGCTTGCGGCGCCGCGTCGGGCGCGGGCGGCGTCATGCCGAATGGGGCGCCGGTCGGCCCCATAAGGGTGGGAAGCACGAGCGGCTGAGCCTCCGTGTCGTCCCCGTCCTGTAGGTCGAAGGCCGGCATGTCATAGGCGGGTGCAGACGGAACGCGGCTGGGAGCAGCCGCGTTCGCCGGTGTGTCGGACGGTGGCTTTGCCGCCGCGCCGGCAGCCGCGAGGAAGAGGGCGGTGAGGAGGACACCGCCGGTCACGCCGATCCGAAATGCTCTCATCGTCCCGTCGCTCCCGCGAACATGCCGGGCATGAGGCGGCGCGTCAGTCTTTCCAGCAGCGTGACATAGGCGAGCCCGCGCAAGGTCTGGTAGCCCGCGATCAGGACGAACATCACGGTTCCTCGGAGAACGCCCGGATTTCGCCGCCTGCTCTCCTGGAATTTCTTCCATTCATCGGCATTGGCGAAGATCAGATCGGCGATGAGCTGATAGTGAGCGGCGGACTTGGCGTTGAACTGGGCCCCGAGCACGATCACACCATCATCATGGGCGATGTTGCGCACCAGCACGGGAAGCGTATCGCTGATGCACTCGTCCGGGGGCGTCAGCCGCACCACGGCGTGCATGCCGAGCCGCGCATGCGCGTCGGCGGGAAGCTCCGTGCGCACACGCAGGCCGCCCATGGACACGTCGTCGATGACGGCCGGCACCTCGACACCGTCGATCAGAAGGCTGCATCGCCGGCTGATCGCCATGCGCTGGCTGTGCCGCTTGGCCGCCTTCTCCGACACCACGCCGAGGGCGCAGCCGGAGATGATGAGATTCAGCAGGTTCCACATGCCGACGACGAGGGTGATGTCGGCGGAGTAAGGCTCGGTGGCGATCCGCCAGAACGTCACGAACACGGCGACGATCTGGACGACGAAGATGATGAAGAACGGAATCCCGATTTCCGAGATGCGGTTCTCGTCAATGGTTTCGCCCTTAGAGGTCACCCGGAAGGTCGGCTTCTTCGGGTCGATCATGACGGAAAGAAGCGCCGGAAGAAGATAGACCGTCTGAATATATTCATAAAGCTCGGAAAACCACGGCCAGCGGTATTTCCCGAAGAGATAGCTCTGAATAAAGAGATTGGTTAAGAGATAAACGGCTGTGTAGGCTACAAATTCAGCGCCGGAACCATTGAATATTTCCAGCGAGAAGAACAGGTAGCAGAAGGGCGAGATCAGGAAGATCGCGCGCGAGATCGGGAAGAACCAGAACAGGATACTGGACATGTAGCAGATGCGCTGCGCAACCGTCAGACCCGAGCGGAATAGCGGGAAGTGGAAGCGAAGAATCTGGTACATTCCCTGCGCCCAGCGGGAACGCTGGCCGATGAAACTGGCGAATGTTTCCGGCTGCAGCCCGGCAATGAGCGGCGTGTCGACATACACGCTGTGCCAGCCGCGCGCATGCAGCGACAGCGCCGTCTCGCAATCCTCGGTGATCGAGGAGTGAGCGAAACCGTCGGTCTCCATTAGAGCTTCGCGCCGCAGCACCGCCGCCGACCCGCAGAAGAACGCGCCACCCCAGCGGTCGAGACCGCGCTGGATGACGCCATAGAACATCTCGTTTTCCGACGGCATGCGGCGCCATGTGCCGAGGCTGCGCTCCACGGGATCGGGATTGATGAAGAAATGCGGCGTCTGGACAAGGAACAGGCGCGGGTCCTGGTGGAAATAGCCCACCGTCTCGCGCAGGAACGAGCGCGCCGGCGCATGATCCGCATCGAAGACGACGACGAGTTCCCCGTCCGAATGGGCGAGGCCGTGATTAAGATTGCCGGCCTTGGCGAACTCGTTGCGCGGACGGGTGAGATAGTTCACGCCGAGCTCCTCGCAGAGCTGGGTCAGCGTCGCCCGCCGCTCCTGCGCCTCGCGCGCGGCCGCCAGATCGTGCTGTTCGCATTTTTGATCGGTCCCGCCATCGTCGAGCAGCCACACGGTGAACCGATCGCGGGGGTAGTCGATCGACATCGCGGCCGCCAGCGTCGTCGCCAGCAATCCCGCATCCTCATTATAGCTCGGGACGAAAATATCGACGGTCGGCTCGCTGCCCGGCGCGATCGCCGGCGCGACGCGCGACGGCTGGGGCGCCGACACGACAAAAAGACTGAGCGCCATGAGCGCGACGCTGTACATTTCAGCGATGTAAAGCAGCACGGCGGGAATAAAATTCGACAATTCCTCTACCGGAGGTAGTGTTGACGTTGTCCGCCAATACACGTACCTTGATACCATTGCGACACCGAGCGCCAGTGCAACCATGCGAGGCACACCTTCCGGCGCAAACATTCTCAAAAATACAATTAGTAGAATCACTATACAGCCGGTAACCAGCTGCGCCTGCAAGTTAACCGGTAAGGTCACTATAAATGCGACTAGGGCGATTAATACTACCCAAATACCCGCAATCCATTTTCTATTCATAATTTCCGGCCGGTCTCCGCAGTCGCCCTTACGGCGGCTCTTACGTCGTACGTGCTGTGATCGCAAGTCGCCGAGGAACACAAGTCATGAGCGCGCAGTCACATCTGCTAACATCTTGTTCGATCTTTGACCGTTTCTGCCGCGGCGCTGGGGCGCTAGATTGCTTTGATGCGTGATTCGTTTTGCGAAACTGACAGGCCCGCCATGTCCCGCCCGCCCCAGGAAACGACAGGCGACAGTGCATGCCGCGCGGCTGCCCACTTTGGACATTCCAGCGCCAAAAGCTTGCGTCGGGGTGCCTTCGCCATGGGCTGCCTGCTGCTGGCGGGGGGCTGCACCCCGGGCCGGCCGCCGATCGTCGCCACCCTTTCAGCCGAGGTTCCCGCCGTTGAGGCACTGGTGCTGCCTGAGCCCGGCGGCCCGCGCATCATCGGCGTGATCGAAACGCGCTATGCCAACGCCTTGCAGCAGGAGGTGATGCTGGCGACCGAGGCGGCGACGCCGGGCCAGAATGCCTTCAGCGTCGTGTTTTTCGGGCCGGTGGAGGGACGAACCGGCCCTGAGAACATCAAGGACGACAGCTTCCTCAACGAATACGCTCTGGCGGAGGAGATGGAGCAGGCACTGCCCGGCATCGACCTGCGCGCCTCGACCTATTTCGTCCAGAACCGCTACGGACCCTTCGGCTACGCCGTGGGGCCGGGACAGGGACGCGACCTCTGCCTCTACGCCTGGCAGCGCATTCAGGGCCAGCAACGGATGAACGTTATGGCGGTGGATCGTGGCGTCTTGTCGGTGCGTCTGCGCTTCTGCCAGAGCGGCGCCAGCGAAGCCTCGCTGCTGCGGATCATGTACCGCTACACCATCAATGGCTATTTCCTGCCGCGCAGCTGGCAACCCTATGGTCGCCCTCTCCCGGTCGCGCCGGAGCTTGGCCGGGTCGGCGGACCGGTCGTCTATCCCTCGACCGTGTTCGGCACGGGCGCGGCCACCGCGCCACCGGCGGCGTCGGCGCGCACCACGGCCCCCTCCGCGCCCCGTTCCGTGCCGGCGCCCGTCGACACCGAACCAAGCGTGCCGAGCGCGCCGCTCGAAGGCTATCCGACCGTCCCCGCGCCTCAGCCCTGATCGAGGCCCGCCAGCATCGGATCGGAACGTGCTCTAGCCGCGCGGGCGATCGCCCGGGGGAAGCGCGATGCCGAGGCTGGCGGCGGGCGGAAGCTCCGGCAGGCGGAACGTCGTCGCCCCAGCCTTGGCCGGCTCGGCCTCCGCCATCTTGGGGCTCTCGGCCGGCGTTTCCGGGGCGCGCGCCACGGCCCCTGTCACCTCTGCCGCCAGCGGCTCGGCCGCAATGGCCCCGAGACGCCAATGCCCGTCCACGGGCAGGAAGGCCATATCGAAGCCGATCCTCAGCGGGGCGGTCGGGAAGTAGCCGCGCAGGCGCAGTGCTCCGTCTGGTCCGATGGAGGGCGCGGCCGAGAGCTTGGCGTCGAGAAGGGCGACGGCGGCGAAATCCAGCCGACCCTCGCGCCACTGGCGGAAGCGGTCGGCGAGCGCGGCACTGGAATTGGCGTCCCGGAAGGAGGGCGCCGCCAGATCGCGCAGCACGGAATAATTGCCGGTCAGGTTGGCCTGGTTGAGCGCGATCATCGTGCCGCGCAGCAGGGCCAGAAGCACCGCCGGCGGCGGCATCGCATCGGCCGGATTCTTCTGCGCGTGGGCGAAAGCCGGCGCGAGCAGGGCCAGCACAAGCGCGAGAACGGCAAGGCGGGCGGGGCGGCGCATGCGCGTCACCACGCGAACAGCAGGCCGGCCTTGCCGCCGACCGTGCCCTCATTGAGGCCCACGCCGATGCTGCC
The DNA here is from genome assembly GCF_965249975.1 of Ancylobacter sp. Taxonomy (GTDB): domain Bacteria; phylum Pseudomonadota; class Alphaproteobacteria; order Rhizobiales; family Xanthobacteraceae; genus Ancylobacter. The sequence goes on from NZ_CBDFNE010000018.1 coordinate 94,130, forward strand.
GGTGACGAAGAAGGAATCGTCGGCGATCCGCGCAATACTGGAGAGCGCGAGCGCATTCTGGCCCCCGAAGGTGCCCCACTGGGCGCTCACGGCCAAATTCTTGCCGTTCGGCAGGGTCGGCGTATCCATCGCCATCGCCATGGCGACGCCTTCGCTGACACGGTCGATCTCGGCCCAGACGGGCCGCAGGTCGAAGAGTTCCGCCGTGCTGGCGCTGGCGAGATTGCCGGCGGCATCGGTGGTGACGATCTGTACCGCCCCGCTCTGGGCGGCGCGGCTGGCGCCCGAGGTCAGCCCGGCCATCGTATAGGTCGAGCCGGCGGTGCCCAGCGCCATCTGGTTCGCCCGGCTGGTGGTCGCGCCGGCGCCAAGGGCGGTTGAACCTTCAAAGGAAGCGATGGCGCCGGTGCCAAGGGCGGCGGAGTTGGTGGCCGAGGCGTTGGCGTTCTGCCCCAGCGCAACGGCACCGGCCCCGGCGGCGACGGCGTTCTGCCCCATCGCCGTGGCGCCGGCGCCATTGGCGGTGGCGCCGAAACCGACGGCGGTGGCGTTGGCGGCATTGGCGACGGCGCCCTGCCCCAACGCGGTCGACCCGGCGCCATTGGCGGTCGCAGCCGTGCCCAGCGCGGTCGCGTTGCTGGCATTGGCAACGGCGCCCTGCCCGATGGCGGTCGACGCGGCGGCATTGGCGCGCGCGCCCTGGCCGACCGCGGTTGCGTTGGCGCCGTTGGCGAGCGCGTCCTGGCCGAGCGCGGAGGAGGCGGTGCCGTTGGCGCTCGCTCCGCTGCCGAAGGCCGAGGAGAAGCCGGCATTGGCGGCGGCTCCCTGTCCGGTCGCGGTCGACTGCTCGCCATTGGCCGTCGCGCTCCAGCCGATGGCGGTGGAGGATACGCCATTGGCCACGGCGAGCTGGCCGAAAGCGCTGGCCTTGTCGGAAAAGGCGCGCGACCCCTGCCCCACGGCCGTCGTGCCGGCCTGCGTCGCCTGCGCATCATCGCCGATCGCGGTCGAATCCGCTCCGCTCGCCACGCCGCCGCACTGCAGGGCGGTAACGGTGAGGTCGCAACTGATCTCCTCGGCGGCCGCCGCCAGCGGTGCCAAGCCCGCCAACAGGGCCAAGCCGGCCGATCCACCAATCCTCACAAGGCGCCGTCGCATAAAAAGGTCTCGAAACTCGTGCGACGCACCCGCAGCGCCGTGCCGGTAACATCGCGGCAACATGGTTAACGTCGCGTTAACCAGTTCGCGGAGCAGCGGAAATCGCGCAAGCGCTACAAGCCGGCGCGGCGCCTCTCGCCGATATGTCTGCCGCCGCACGGTCTGCCCGCGTGCGGAGAGGGCGACACGCATTCCCGCCACCCGCGGCCGGCCGCCCTGATAAAGCCACAGCTTTGACCGAGTTTAGGCAGTAATTTTGGGAAACATTATTGTATAGGCTGGAAATATTACCACCACACTCTCACCGGATTGGCGCGCGAATGTACAGTCAACAATTCGTTAGCGCGGTGAGCAGCCTCCATGCTGAAATGTCTCATATATATTTGGCACTGGCTCACAGATGCCTATGACCGCGAATGCCCTTACTGCGAAAGCGAAGAGCTCTGCGAGGAATGCTTGGCACTCTGGGCGATAAAGTAATATTGCCCCGCCTTGTTCCATAGCCCGCTGCGGGACGCGCCACGTCGACGCGCCCCGGTCTACTCAGCCGGCGTATGGACGATGCCGGGGGCGATCTCGGCATGGGGCGTGTGATGGACACGCCCGATCAGCGAATAGACCACCGGCACGACGAACAGGGTGAGCAGCGTGCCCAGCGTCATGCCGCCGACAATGACCCAGCCGATCTGCGACCGGCTCTCCGCTCCGGCGCCACTCGCCAGCGCCAGCGGCACGGCGCCCAGCACCATGGCGCCCGTGGTCATCAGAATGGGCCGCAGTCGCAGAACCGCCGCCTCGATGACGGACGCGCGGCGGTCGAGACCCGCCTCCTGCTGCTGATTGGCGAATTCGACGATCAGAATGCCGTGCTTGGTGATGAGGCCGACCAGCGTCACCAGGCCGATCTGCGAATAGACATTGAGCGATCCGCCGGTGAAATACAGCGCAGCCAGCGCCCCGGTCATGGAAAGCGGCACGGTCAGCATGATGATGACGGGATCGCGGAAGCTCTCGAACTGCGCCGCGAGCACGAGATAGATGAAGCCGAGCGCCAGCAGGAAGATCACCACCAGGCTCTGGCCGGCGGCGCGGAACTCACGGCTCTGGCCGGCGACATCGGTCTGCACGGTCTGCGGCAGCACCTCGCGCGCGGTCTGGTCGAGAAAGGCCAGCGCCTCGCCCTGCGAGAAGCCGGGCGCCAGATTGGCGGAAATGGTGGCGGAGCGCAGCTGGTTGAAGCGCTTCAGTTCCTGCGGCGCCACGCTTTCGCGCACGGTGACGAGGTTGGACAATTGCACCATCTCCCCGCTCGCCGAGCGCAGATAGATGGTGTCGAGCGTCGCCGGGGTCGAGCGGTCGCGAGCGTCGAGCTGGACATAGACATCATATTGCTCGCCGCCCACCTCGAAGCGCGTGACCTGCCGCCCGCCGAGCAGGCTCTCCAATGTGCGGCCGAGGACGGCGATGTCGATGCCGAGATCGGCCGCCTTGGCCCGGTCCACCGAGACGGAAATCTCCGGCTTGTTCAGCTTGAGGTCGCTGTCGATGCTGACGAGGCCGGGATAATCGCGGATGCGCTCGAGAAAGCGGTCGGTGTACTCGTTAAGCTGTTCATAGGTGCCGGAGGTCTGCAGCACGAACTCGATCGGCCGTGAACTGTTGGAGGCGCCGAGCGAGGGCGGGTTGTTGGCATAGGCATTGATGCCGGCGATGCGCCGCAGTTCCGGCGTCAGCTTGGCCACCAGTTCCTGCTGGCGCACATCGCGCTCGCCCCAGTCCTTCAGCCGGCCGATGACGAGAAAGCGGTGAACTTCGGGGAAGCCGTTGATGATGAGGACGCTGTCGACCTCCGGCTCTTTGGAGACGATGGTGTCGATCTGGTTGGTGTAGCGCGAGGTATAGGCAAGGGTGGAGCCCTCCGGCGCGCTGCCGGTGACGCGAACGACGCCGCGATCCTCGACCGGTGAGAGTTCCGAGGGCAGCACGGTCAGGAAGAAGGCACTGGCGCCCGCCACGCCGAGCGCGAGCAGAAGGATCAGCGGGCGGAGCTTCAAGGTCGAACCCAGCAGCCGGCGATAGCCGTTCTCCATCGCCCGCAGCCGCCCCTCGATGAAGGCGGACACCCGGCCCGGCTTCTCCTCATGCTTGAGCAGGCGCGAGCACATCATCGGCGTCAGCGTCAGCGCGACAAAGCCGGAGATGATGACGGCGCCGGCGAGTGTCAGCGCGAATTCGAGGAAGAGCCGTCCCGTGCGGCCGGGGGCGAAGGCGACGGGCGCGTAGACGGCGGCGAGCGTCAGCGTCATGGCGATGACGGCGAAGCCGATTTCGCGCGCGCCCTTGATGGCGGCGGGGATCGGCTTCATGCCATGCTCGATGTGGCGGAAGATGTTCTCCAGCACGACGATGGCATCGTCCACCACGAGGCCGATCGCGAGCACAAACGCCAGCAGCGTCAGCGTGTTCACGCTGAAACCCAGCGCGTACATGATGGCGAAGGTGGTGATGAGCGAGATCGGGATGGTCACGATCGGAATGATCGACGCCCGGAACGAGCGCAGGAACACCACGATGACAAGCACCACCAGGACGACCGCCTCGAAGATGGTGTGAAACACCGCCTCGATGGAGCGCTCGATGAACACCGCATTGTCGTTGCCGATGGTGGCGCTCATGCCTTCCGGCAGGCTCTCATTCACCGCCGGGAGGATGGCGCGGGCGCCGGCGGAAACATCCAGCGGGTTGGCCACGGCCTGCTTGATCACGCCGATGAAGATCGCCGCCCCGCCATCGAAGCGGCTGGCCCGGCGCTCGTCGGCGGCGCCGAGTTCCACGCGGGCGACATCGCGCATATGCACCTGCGCGCCGTTCGCGCGCTTGACGACGATCTGGTCGAACTGGTCGACCGAGGTCAGGCCGGTGCGCGAGAGCACGGTGAATTCGCGGTCGACGCTCTCGATGCGGCCGGAGGGGATCTCGACATTCTGCGCCCGCAGCGCGTCCTCGACATCCTGCACGGTCAGTTCATAGGCGGCGAGCCGCTCGCGGTCGACCCAGATGCGCATGGCATAGCGCCGCTCGCCATAGATCTGCACATCGGCGACGCCGTTGATGTTCTTGAAGCGGTCGACAATGTAGCGGTCGATATAGTCGGACAGTTCCAGCGCCGACATGCGGTCGGAGCGGAAGACCACGAACAGCACCGGCTGGGCGTCGGCCTCGACCTTGGAAATGACCGGCTCGTCGATCTCGTCGGGCAGGCGCTGGCGCACGCGGCTCACCCGGTCGCGCACGTCGCTGGCGGCGACATCGGGGTCGACCTCCAGCCGGAAGCGCACGGTGATGCGGCTGGATTCCGAACGGCTGGTGGATTCCAGCACGTCGATGCCGGCGATGCCGGCGATCGAGCCTTCCAGAACCTGCGTGACCTGGCTCTCGACGATGCTGGCCGAGGCGCCGGGATAGGTGGTCACCACCGACACCACGGGCTCGTCGATGTTGGGATATTCGCGCACCGACAGGCGGCTGTAGGAGACGATGCCGATGAGGATCAGCAGCAGGCTCAGCACCGTCGCGAAGACGGGGCGGCGGACGCAGAACTCGGAAATGCCCATGGCGCGGCTCAGCCCTGCGGCGCCGGCGGCGGCGGCACCACCTCCACCACAGCGCCGGGCTGCAGGCGCCCCTGCCCCGCCACGACGATGCTGGCGCCGGGCGCCACGCCCTTCACCTCGACCTCACCCTTGGCGCGCTGGCCAAGCTCGACTTTCAGCTGTTGCGCCTTGCCGTCGACAATCTGCCAGACGAGGCGCTCCTGCCCGCGCGGGACGATCGCGCTCTCCGGCACGAACACCGCGTCGCGCGCCTCGCTTCCCTTCACCACCACACGGGCGAACAGGCCCGGGCGCAGGATCATGTCCTTATTGTCGAGACGGGCGCGGACACTTAGCGAGCGGCCATTGACATCGACCATCGGGTCGATGGCGTAGATGGTGCCGGTGAAGGTACGGCCCGGCAGCGCGTCGAGCGTGATGGTCACGGTCTGGTTTTCGGCGATGCTGGAGAGCTGCGTCTCCGGCACTTTGAAATCCAGCTTCAGCGTGTCGATCTTCTCAAGATTCACCAGCTCCGTGCCGACGGCGATATAGGCGCCATTGGACACGGTGCGCAGGCCGACGACGCCGTCGAACGGCGCGGTGATGGTGTGCTTGGCGATCTGTACGCGCTGGGAATTGAGCAGGGCGCGGGCGGTGTTGAGTTCAGCCTGGGCCTCGTCCAGCGCGCGGGTCGTGCCGGAGCCGGATTTCTGCAATTGCTGGGCACGGCCGAAATTCGCCTGCGCAAGGTCCAGCCGCGCCTCGGTCTCGTCCAGCGAGGCTTTCACCAGCGCGGCGTCGAGCTGCACCAGCACGTCGCCCGCCTTCACGTGCTGCCCCTCGCGAAAGCCGATTTCCTGAATGCGGCCGGCCACTTCGGAGGCCACCTTGACGGATTCGTCGGATTGGAGCGAGCCGATGGAGGAGATGTCCGTCGTTACCGAAGCGGCGCGCGCCGGCGCCACTTCGACCGGCACTTTTCGCGCCGCCGCCGGCTGGGCGGCCGCCTTCGCCTGGCTGCGGGCGCCGAACAGGCTGGTCGCGTCGACCCATCCCCGGTCATGCGCAAGCCACCCGGCTCCCGCCAGAACGGCAATGGTCATCAGCAAGGCGGATCGGCGTCGCATCAGGCCCCCTGAAGCTGCGGCGGAGCATGGAAATCCATGCTGCGACACAACAGATATGGGGAAGAGTTCCAACTTAATTATGTGTCATATTCCAAACCGCGCGATCACATTCGCGCGGCTGCCGGAACATCATACTCCCATGCATCGGCCTGTGAAGCCGGTGCGCCTTCGCCGCGCGCAACCGCGCAGAGACACTGACCGTCAGGCGTTCTTGACCATGACGTGGCGGACCACCGTGTAGTCTTCCAGCGCATAGGCACTGAGATCCTTGCCATAGCCGGACTGCTTGAGGCCGCCATGCGGCATCTCGTTCACCAGCATGAAATGGCAGTTCACCCAGGTGCAGCCATATTGCAGGCGCGAAGCGGTGGCCATGCCGCGGCCGACATCGCGCGTCCACACCGAGGAGGCGAGGCCGTAATCGCTGTCATTGGCCCAGCCCACCGCCTCGTCGACATCGGTGAAGCGCGTCACCGACACGACCGGGCCGAACACTTCGCGGCGGACGATCTCGTCCGACTGCAGCGCACCGGCAACCACGGTCGGCTGGTAGAAAAAGCCCTTGCCGGTGCCTTCCCCGCCCGCCAGCTTGCCGCCGGTGGCGATTTCGATGTGGTTGAGTTCGGAAGCGCGCTCGACGAAGGAGGCGACGCGGGCACGCTGGCGGGCCGAGATCAGCGGGCCGATATCGTTGGCGCTGTCATCGGCCTGGCCGAATTTGAGGCCCGAGACGGCGGAGGCGAGGTCCGCCACCAGCTTCTCGTACACCTTGGAGCCCGCATAGATGCGGCAGGCGGCGGTGCAGTCCTGGCCGGCATTGTAATAGCCGAACGTCTTCACGCCCTCGACCACGGCGTCGATGTCGGCATCGTCGAACACGATCACCGGCGCCTTGCCGCCGAGTTCCAGATGGGTGCGCTTCACCGTCTTGGCGGCGGCGGTGAGCACCTTCTTGCCGGTGGCGATGTCGCCGGTGAGCGAGACCATCGCCACTTTGGGATGGTGGATCAGCGCATTGCCGACGCTCTCGCCGCGCCCGACGACAACATTCACCACGCCTTCGGGGAACAGATCGGCGATGATCTTCGCCAGCTTCAGCAGCGTCAGCGGGGTCTGCTCGGAAGGCTTGATCACCACCGTATTGCCGCCGGCCAGCGCCGGCGCCAGCTTCCACGCCGCCATCATCAGCGGGTAGTTCCACGGGGCGATGGAGGCGACGACGCCGATCGGGTCGCGGCGGATCATCGAGGTGTGGCCGGCGAGATATTCGCCCGCCACCATGCCGTGCTGGGTGCGCGCCGCGCCGGCGAAGAAGCGGAAGCAATCGACGACGCCGGGAAGCTCGTCATTGAGCACCGCATGACGCGGCTTGCCGCAGTTCAGCGCCTCCAGCGTGGCGAAGGATTCCGCTTCCGCTTCAATGCGATCGGCAAGCTTGAGCAGCAGCGTGGCGCGTTCGGCCGGCGTGGTGCGCGACCAGGTGCGGAAGGCTTTGTCCGCCGCGTTCACCGCCGCGTCGATCTGGTCGACCGAGGCTTCCGGCAGGTCGAGCAGCGTTTCCTCGGTCTTCGGGTTCAGCACCGTTTCCGGCGTTTCCGTGCCGGCGACAAAGGCGGAGCCGATGAGCATCTGGGTGTCGGAAAGGGCAGTCATGGGCGTCTCCTATTTTCCCGAGCCAGCCACCGCCTCGCCATGGCGGGTGAGGTAATAGGCGGCGAGGATGGGCAGGAAGGTCACGAGGATCACGAGCACGGCGACGACATTGGTGACGGGCCGCTGCCGTGGGCGGATGAGTTCGGACAGCATCCATATCGGCAAAGTCGATTGCTGGCCGGCGGTGAAGGTTGTGACGATGACCTCATCGAAGCTCAGCGCGAAGGCGAGCATGCCGCCCGCCAGCAGTGCCGTGCCGATATTGGGCAGGATGACGAGCCGGAAGGTCTGGAACGCATCGGCGCCGAGATCCATCGACGCCTCGATCAGCGAGGGCGAGAGCCGCCGCAGCCGCGCCACCGCGTTGTTGTAGACCACGACAATGCAGAAGGTGGCGTGGCCGAGCACGATGGTCCAGACCGAGAAGGGTATCTCCATCAGCCCGAAAGCCTGGCGCAGGGCGATGCCGGTGACGATGCCCGGCAGGGCGATGGGCAGCACGAACAGCAGCGAAATCGGCTCGCGACCGAAGAAGCGCGCCCGCGCCAGCGCCCCGGCCGCCAGCGTGCCGAGCACCAGCGCCAGCAGCGTGGCGATGCTCGCCACCTTCAGCGACAGCCCGACCGCCGCCCAGATATCGGCCCGCCCCCACACCACGCCGAACCATTTCAGCGTGAAGCCGGGCGGGGGAAAGGCGTAGCTCTTCTCCTCCGTGGTGAAGCAGTAGAGCAGGATGAACAGCAGCGGGATGTGCAGGAAGGCCAGCCCGGCAAGGGCGGCGATCTTGAGCGAGAGCGGGGCGCGGGTCATGGGCAATTTCCCCCTACACTCCAGGCGCCGACGTCATCCTGAGGTGCTCGGGCGCAGCCCGAGCCTCGAAGGAGGCTCAAGCCGAGGGACTTCTGCGGCACCATCCTTCGAGGCTCGCTCCGCTCGCACCTCAGGATGACGGCATTCCGCAGGGAAACGGGAATCGACCCCTCACAGCGCATCGAACGCTCCCGTGCGTTTGGCGAGGGTGAGGAACACCGCCATGACCAGGATCGGCACCAGCGAGAAGGCCGCCGCGAGCGGGATATTTCCGGCCGTGCCCTGCAGCGTGTACACCGCCTGCCCCAGCACCAGCGCCGAGGTGCCGATGATCTGCGGCACGATGTAGTCGCCCAGCGTCAGCGAGAAGGTGAAGATCGCCCCCGCCACCACGCCCGGCATGGCCAGCGGCAGGATGATGGTGCGGAAGACCAGCCCCGGCGCGGCGCCGAGATCGCCGGCCGCTTCAATGAGATGCGGCGGCACACGCTCCAGCGCCGCCTGAACCGGCAGGATCATGAAGGGCAGCCAGAGATAGGTGAAGGTCAGCACCATGCCGGTATAGCTGACCGAGAGCGAGGGCCCGCCGACCAGCGGCAGCGCCAGCCACGCCTCCAGCGCGCCGGTGAGGCCGAGCTTGGCCGAGAACCAGCCGATGGCGCCCTCCTTGGCCAGCAGCAGCTTCCAGCCATAGACCTTGACCAGATAGCTCGACCACAGCGGCATCATGACCGCGAGATAGAACGCCGCCTTCACCTTCGGCCCGGCATAGCGGGCGGCGTAATAGGCGATGGGGAAGGCGATGATGGCGCACAGCACGGTCACCGCGGCGGCAATGCCGATGGTGCGCAGCACGATGTCGTAATTAGCGGGGCGGAAGAGTTCGAGCAGCGTCGCGGTGGTCGGCTCGCGGACGATGGTGCCGGAGAACTCGTCGATCGAGAAGATCGACTGCGCGAGGAAGACGAACAGGCTGCCGAGATAGACGAGGCCCAGCCACAGCAGCGGCGGCACCAGCAGCAGCAGCGTCAGCAGCCGGCCGCGGCGCACCAGCACGTCGGAGAGCCGGCGCAGCAGGCCCTCGCGCGGGGCGGGCAGATCGAGGGTCGCGAGGCTCATTCCTCGCCCTCCATCGGCCGCACAGCCCCGGCGGGCACGGCGAAGCGGATATCGGCGCCCGCCATCACCCCCGCCGCAGTGGCGGGAACGGCGGCGGTGAGGGCGAGCCCCTGCGCCGTGCGGGCGCTGATGCGGCGCACCGGGCCCTGATAGGAAATGTCGGTGACGCGCGCGTCCACCACCGCCGCGCCCTCCGGCACCGGGACGCCGGGCGCGAGCAGCAAAATCTTCTCCGGCCGCAGGCTGCAGGGCCGCGCCGGCCCGCCCAGCGCCTGCGCCTCAGCGGGCTCCAGCACATTGGCCGAGCCGACGAAGCGGGCAACGAAGCGCGTCGCCGGCTGTTCGTACACCTCTTCCGGCGGCCCGACCTGCACGATCCGCCCCTCATTGAACACGGCGACGCGGTCGGCCATGGACAGGGCCTCGCTCTGGTCATGGGTGACGAAGACGAAGGTGAGGCCGAGCGCGCGCTGCAAGCCCTTCAGTTCGCTCTGCATTTCCTCGCGCAGCTTGAGGTCGAGCGCGCCCAGCGGTTCGTCGAGCAGCAGCACTTTCGGCCGCACCACCAGCGCCCGCGCGAGCGCCACGCGCTGGCGCTGGCCGCCGGAAAGCTGCGCGGGACGGCGCGTTTCCATGCCGGCGAGCTTGACGAGGGAGAGCGCCTCGCGCGCCAGCCGCTCGCGCTCGGCCCGGCCGACCCCGCGCACCCGCAGCCCATAGGCGACATTCTCGCCCACCGAGAGATGCGGAAACAGCGCGTAGTCCTGGAACACGGTGTTCACCGCCCGCCGATACGGCGGCAGGCCCTCCACCGTCTCGCCGAAGATCTCGATATGGCCGTCATCCGGCTGCTCGAAGCCGGCGATGAGGCGCAGGCAGGTGGTCTTGCCGGAGCCGGAAGGGCCGAGCATGGCGAAGAACTCGCCCGGCGCGATGGAAAGATCGACCCCGTCAACCGCCCGCACCGCGCCGAAATGCCTGACGACACGGGCAAAACGGACGGCCGGCAAAGCGAGCGGGGCGGCGTGGGCGTGCATGAGGAAAATCCGGGACGGCGGGGAAGGGCTGGAAACAGGGCACGGCGGGCGCTCCGCCGGTGGTCACGCGCTCCCGCGCCCTCAGGACCGGGCTTGGCCCGGCCACCCAGGATACGGGGACCAACCGGCGGCGGGGCTGGATCCCCGGGACAAGCCCGGGGATGAGGGTATTGGCGACCGCGCAAGGCGGGTCGGTAGGGGGAGGCAAGGTTGAGGAGCGAAAAGCCCCTCACCCCACCCCTCTCCCCGCCGGGGAGAGGGGGCAGGAACCGCGCAACCGGCCGGCGCCCTACCGCCCGCCGAGCACGGCGATGTAGTCCGACACCCAGCGGTAATACGGCACGCAGCCTTCCGCCTGGGTGGCGCATTTGGCCACCGGCGTGCGCCAGAAATGGATGCGCTCGAACTCCTCCATGCCGTTGGTCTTGCAGCCCTCGGCTCCGAGAAGCTCATTGCCCTTGCAGGCGGCGGGAACGGCGGGCACCGAGCCGAACCAGGAAGCGAGGTCGCCCTGCACCTTGGGGCTCAGCGAATGCTCCATCCACATATAGGCGCAGTTGGGATGGGCGGCGTCGGCATGCATCATGGTGGTGTCGGCCCAGCCGGTCGCGCCTTCGCTGGGAATGGTGGAGGCGATCGGCTTCTTCTGGCTCTGCAGCAGGTTCACCTGGAACGGCCAGGAGGAAGAGGCGACGACGCCTTCATTGGTGAAGTCGTCAACCTGGATCATCGCGTCGTGCCAGTAGCGCTGCACGATCTTGCGCTGCTCGCGCAGCAGGTCGAGCGCGGCCTTGTACTGCGCCTCGGTCAGCTCATAGGGGTCCTTGATGCCGAGTTCGGGCTTGTGGGCCATCAGATAGAGCGCGGCGTCGGCGATGTAGATCGGCCCGTCAAAGGCCTGGACGCGGCCCTTGTTCGACTTGCCGTCGGGCAGCGTCTGTTCCTCGAACACCACCTTCCAGCTCTTCGGCGCCTCGCCCTTGAACGCTTCCGTGTTGTACATCAACACGTTGGAGCCCCACTGGTAGGGCGTGCCGTAATGCACGCCGTTCACGGTGTGCCAGGGTGCGTTCTGCAGCCGCTCATCCACCGTGCCCCAGCTCGGGATCAGCTTGGTGTTGATGGGGGCGACCTTCTTGCCGGCGATGAGGCGCAGCGAGGCGTCGCCGGAGGCGGTGACGAGGTCGAAGCCGCCCTCATTCATCAGCGCGACCATCTCATCGGAAGTCCCGGCGGTCTTCACATTGACCTTGCAGCCGGTCTTCTTTTCGAAATCGGTGACCCAGTCATAGGCCTTGTCGGTGTCGCCCCGCTCGATATAGCCGGCCCAGGCGACGATATCGACCTGACCTTCGCCCTTGCCGACGGCGGTCATTTCCGCAGCAAAAACAGGGTTCAAGGCGAGAGAGGCGCTGGCGGCGAGCGCCGGCAGACGCAGATAATGCGAGAGTGTCGGCATGTCTGTTTCCCTCTGTTGCGCGGGCGCTTGCGGCCCTTTGGCTTGAGTGTGACGCTGCGTCCCGCCCCGCGCCACACCAAAGATCAGAACGGTGACATCGGAAAAACCGATGAGTAAGAGGCGAGCACGGTTCTGCCGTGAGGCCGGGAAATTTGATGAGGCAGCAGAGGGGGTTAGCGGGTTGAGCGGAATGACGAGCGCCGACATTCCCTGCCCGCCCTCTCATCAATCACGTCCTCAGGATCGGGCTCGACCCGTGGGATGAGCGCGCGCGGCGCGTTAGTCTTCGGCCATCTCTACCGCGTTCTCACCCCCCTGCCCCCTCAGGGCCGGGCTTGACCCGGCCACCCAGCCTTGAAACCGGGCGGGGGCGGTAGGGCTGGGTCCCCGGGTCAAGCCCCGGGATGAGGGCACGCGCGGCGAGACGGCACGTCGGCGCCCCCTGTCCCCGACCAACGGAGGTGTAGCCGGAGCGCCGCGCCGTGCCCCCGCGCGCGAGTCTGGCGCACGAGTCCTCGGCCATCTCCATAGCGCCCTCAACACCTCCACGCCCTCATGGCCGGGCTTGACCCGGCCACCCAGCCTTGACGCCGGGCGCGGGCGGTGGCGCTGGGTCCCCGGGTCAAGCCCGGGGATGAGGGACGTTCCAGCGGAGCACCCGCCCGGGGATGAGGGCACGCGCGGCGCACGGGTCCTCGGCCATCTCTACCGCGTTCTCAACCCCCTGCGCCCTCAGGACCGGGCTTGACCCGGCCACCCAGCCTTGAAACCGGGCGCGGCCGGTGGCGCTGGATCCCCGGGTCAAGCCCCGGGATGAGGGCACGCGCGGCGAGACGGCACGTCGGCGCCCCCTGTCCCCGACCAACGGAGGTGTAGCCGGAGCGCCGCGCCGTGCCCCCGCGCGCGAGTCTGGCGCACGAGTCCTCGGCCATCTCCATAGCGCCCTCAACACCTCCACGCCCTCATGGCCGGGCTTGACCCGGCCACCCAGCCTTGAAACCGGCCGCGGGCGGTGGGCTGGGTCCCCGGGTCAAGCCCGGGGATGAGGGACGTTCCAGCGGAGCACCCGCCCGGGGATGAGGGCACGCGCGGCGCACGAGTCCTCGGCCATCTCCATAGCGCCCTCAACACCTCCACGCCCTCATGGCCGGGCTTGACCCGGCCACCCAGCCTTCACGCCGGGCGCGGGCGGTGGGCTGGGTCCCCGGGTCAAACCCGGGGATGAGGTAGGTTCCAGCGGAGCACCCGCTCGCGGACGGCCGGCAAGCCCCTCCAGCGCCGCACCCCTCCCGTCCGGCCGTGCGATCTGCTAGACCTGCCCGCCGCTGATCGAGACCCCCGCCGAGCCTGCCCGCCGAGCCTCCCCACCGAGCCTCTCAACCGAGCCTTCCCTGCCGAGACCCCCGCCGATGGCCCGCCTGCGCTCGTCCGTCTTCCTCGTGCTGCTCGTCCTGTGGACGGCGCTGCTCGCCCTGACGATTCCCTATTACGCGCTGCGCAACGAACCGCGCCTCACCCGGCGCTTCTCCCGATTCTGGGCTGGCGGGGTGATGGTGATCCTGCGCCTCGTCGGGCTCGCCTACCGCACCATCGGCGAAGAGAACCGCCCGCCCGAACCGGCGCTCTATGTCGGCAATCATCAATCCGCCTTCGAGACCATCGCCGCCGCCGTGCTCATTCCCGATGTCGCCATCGTGCTGAAGGAGGAGCTGTACCGCATTCCGGTGTTCGGCTGGTTCCTCAAGCGTTCGCCGATGATCGCCATCGACCGCGCGGGCGGTGCCTCCTCGGTGAAGAAGATGTTCCGCGAAGGCCGCGAGGCCAGCGAGCACGGGCGCAATCTGCTGATCTTCCCCGAAGGCACCCGCCGTGCGGTGGACGAGCGGGCGGAGTTCCATCGCGGCGTGCTGCTGCTCTACAAGGCGCTGGACCTGCCGGTCGTGCCTGTCGTCAACAATGCCGGCCTGTACTGGCCGGCGCGCAGCTTCAGCATCCGGCCGGGCACCATCACCGTCTCCTACCTGCCGTCCATCCCCCCCGGCCTGCCGGACAAGGAGTTCATGGCCCGGCTGACCGAGGCGATCTATGAGGAGCGCGACCGGCTGGTGGCGCAGGAGCGAGGGCATTCATGAGCGCGGCGGGCATCGTCATTGTCGGGGCGGGGCAAGGTGGCTTCCAGGCCGCGGCCTCGCTGCGGGAGGCCGGCTATGAGGGCCGGCTCGTTCTGGTCGGCGACGAGCCGGGCCTGCCCTATCAGCGCCCGCCGCTGTCCAAGGCCTATATGAAGGGCGAGGCCGGCATCGAGCAGATCGAACTGCGCGCCGCCGCCTTCTATGCCGATCACCGTATCGAGCTGGTGAACGCCCGCGCCACCGCCATCGACCGCGACGGCCAGCGCCTCGTGCTGGAAGGCGGCGAGGCGCTGCCCTATGTCCATCTCATCCTCGCCACCGGTGCCCGCAACCGGCCGCTCCCCGTGCCGGGGCACGACCTCGCCGGCGTGTTCTATCTGCGCACGCGGGCGGATGCCGATGCGCTCAAGGACAAGCTCGCCACCGCCCGCCGCGTGGTGGTGATCGGCGCCGGCTTCATCGGGCTGGAATTCGCCGCCGTCGCCCGCGCGCTGGGCCATGAGGTGACCGTGCTGGAGGGCGCCAGCCGCGTGCTGGCCCGCGCCGTCTCGCCCGAGATGTCGGCCTTCTTCGCCAGCGCCCATGCCACCATGGGCACCGATCTCGTGCTCGGCGCGGGGGTGATCGGGCTGGAGGGCGAGGCCGGCCACGTCACCGGCGTCGCCACCGGTGACGGCACGGTCTACCCCGCCGATTTCGTACTGGTCGGCATCGGCGTGGTGCCGAATGTCGAACTCGCCGCCGAGGCCGGGCTGGAGGTGGCGAACGGCATCGTCGTCGACGCCCATCTCGCCACCATGGACCCCGCGATTTCCGCGCTCGGCGACGCGGTCGCCTATCCCAGCCGCTTCGCTGGCGACAATGTGCGGCTGGAATCGGTGCAGAACGCCGCCGATCAGGCCCGCAGCCTCGCCCACCGACTCACCGGCAAGGGGACGCCCTTCGACGCGGTGCCGTGGTTCTGGAGCGACCAGGCCGATCTCAAGCTGCAGATCGTCGGCCTCGCCTCCGCCACCGACAGCGCGGTGCTGCGCGGCGACCCCGCCTCGCGCCGCTTCTCGGTGTTCCGCTTCCGCGACGGCGTGCTCACCGCCATTGAGAGCGTGAACCGCCCGGCCGATCACATGCTCGGCCGCCGCCTGCTCGCCGGCACCCCGGCGATCACCCCGGAACAGGCGGGTGACGAGGGCTTCGAGCTGAAGACCCTGCTGGCGAAATAGGCGCGGCCGGCCGCGTCGGCCTCATCGTCCACCTCATCGGCCTCATCGGTCACTCCAAAAAGCGGTACTTGGCGGGGCGAAATCGGGCGTCTACTCTCCGCTGGTCGCCCCCTCCCCCGGAGTTCCGATGGCCTTTTCGCTGCGCCAGCTCCAGTATTTCGTGGCGGTGGCAGAGAATGGTTCCGTCTCCTCCGCCGCGCATACGCTGTCGATCTCGCAGTCGACGGTGACGGAATCACTGCGTGAACTGGAACTTGACCTCGGCTTCAAGCTGCTGGAACGCCACGCGCGCGGCGTTGATCTCACCCTCAAGGGCCATCATTTCCTGCGCCATGCGCGCAAAATACTTGGCGATGTCGCCGATGCGCGGCGGGCGCTGGCCGGGCCGGAAACCGCGGCGCTCACCGGCCGGCTGGCGGTGGGGGTAACACCGCTGGTCGCCGGCTACATCTATTCCGACCTCATCGCCCGCTTCCGCCGCGCCTTCCCCGGCGTCGCCGTGGAAGCCGTTGAAGATGCTGGAGATTATCTCGAACATCTTTTGGTAGGCGGCGAACTCGATGTCGCGGTCATGGTGCTGCCGCCCGGCCGGCATTCGGCGGCGCTGCAGACGGAGACGGTGGAAGTCTCGCCCTGTCGCGTGTGGATGCCGCTTGGCCACCCCGCGCTGGTGGAGGAGCGGGTGAGCCTGCGGGCCTTCAGCGAGGAGCCGCATGTGCTTCTTACCATTGACGAAATCGCCGAGGCCTCGGAAATCGTCTGGCGCCGGCTCGGCATCCGCCCACCCGTGGCGTTCCGCACCCGCTCGGTGGAGGCGGTGCGCTCGCTGGTGGCGACCGGCGCCGGCGTGGCGGTGCTGCCGGACCTCACCTACCGCCCCTGGTCGCTGGAAGGCGACAAGATCGAGGCGCGCACGCTGATCGATACCGTGCCTGCGGTGGAGGTGGCGACCGCCTGGCGGCGCGGCTCACCGCTCTCCCCCGCCGCCGCCGGCTTCGTCGCCATCGCCGCCACCCGCACCCGCTCCACCCCGCACGCCCGCATGTGACGCGCCGGGTGGTGCCGGGTTCACCCATTCCCTGCGGGAGCGGGGGCGGGTTCCAGCAGGGCGAAGGCGTTGACATCAAACAAGCCGACATCGGTGATTTTCAAATGCGGAATGACCGGCAGCGGGAGGAATGCGACCTGCAAGAACGGCTCGGCCAGCACCACGCCCAGCGCCTTCGCCGCCGCGCGTAGCGGGATCAGCGCGTCGTGCACCTCCTCGAAAGGGGTGTCCGCCATCAGCCCGGCGACGGGGAGCGCCAGCTCGGCCGTCACCCGGCCACCTTCCGCCACGGCGAAGCCGCCGCGCAGCGCGATCAGCCGGTTCACCGCCAGCGCCATATCCGCTTCATCGACGCCGACCACAGTGATGTTGTGGCTGTCATGCCCGACCGAGGAGGCGATAGCGCCGCGCTTCATGCCGAAGCCATGCACGAAGCCGCGGCCGATATTGCCGTTGCGCCCGTGCCGCTCGACCACGCAGACCTTCACCGCGTCCTGCGCGAGATCGGCGCGCTTCTCGCCGTCGATGACGGGAAGCTCCAGCCGCACATCCTCGGTGATGATGCGGCCGGGCACCACGCCGATGACCCGGGTGGCGCTCTCACGCGCCGGAATGCGAAAATCCTCCGCTGTCACCTCGCGCGCTTTCACCGAATCGAGCCCCACCGGGGCGACCGGGCGGCGCGTGGCGAAGAGTTCGGGCGTCACCAGCCGCCCGGCGGAAATGACCTGACGCACCGCGCAGGCATCGAGATCGTCCACCAGCACGATGTCGGCGCGCCGTCCCGGAGCGATGAGGCCGCGATCGGTGAGGCCGAAGGCATTGGCCGCCGACCAACTCGCCACCCGGTACACATGGTGCCGGGGCGCGCCGTGGCGGATAGCCTCGCGGATCATGTAGTCGAGATGGCCTTCCTCCGCGATGTCGAGCGGGTTGCGGTCGTCGGTGCAGAAGGCGAGGAAGGCGGAGGTATCGGCCGAAATCAGCGGGATCAGCGCGTGCAGGTCTTTCGAGACCGAACCCTCGCGGATGAGGACGGACATGCCCTTCATAAGCTTCTCGCGCGCTTCCTCCAGCCCCGTCGCCTCATGCTCGGTGCGGATGCCGGCGGCGATGTAGCCATTGAGGTCGCGCCCACGCAGCAGCGGCGCGTGACCGTCGATGTGCCCGTCGGAGAACAGCGACAGCTTGGCGAGGCACCCTTCATCGGCGAACAGCACGCCGGGAAAGTTCATGAATTCGGCCAGCCCGATGCCGGAACCATGGCCGCGCAGAAGCGCGAGATCGGGCGCGGCGAGTTCGGCGCCGGCGGTCTCGAACGAGGTGGCGGGCACGCAGGAGGAGAGCTGGACCCGTAGGTCCATGATCATCTCCTCGGCGCAGCGCTGGAAATAGGCGATGCCCTCCGCCCCCAGCACATTGGCGATTTCGTGCGGGTCGCAGATCGCTGTGGTGACGCCATGCGGCAGCACGCAACGGTCGAATTCCAGCGGCGTGACCAGCGAGGATTCGACATGGAGATGCGTGTCGATGAAGCCGGGGACGGCGAACAGCCCGGTGCCGTCGATTTCCTGCGCGCCGCTGTACTCGCCATAGGTGCCGACGATGCGGTCCCCCACCATGGCGATGTCGGTGCGGGTGAGCGCGCCGGTGATCACGTCCAGAAGCTGGGCGCCCTTGATCACCAGATCGGCCGGCGCGGTGCCGCGCCCGGCCTCGATGAAACGTGCGATCTCAGCCGGGCTGCGGGCGGTCATCGGTCACTCCTTCCAGGCGCTGGCCGTGTCGAGCCGTGCCATGTCCGCGCCGGTGAGGGCGAGGTCGACGCTGGCGATGAGGTCGGCGAGCTGTTCCACCCGCGAGGCGCTGGCGATGGGGGCGGTGATGCTGGGCCGCGCCATCACCCAGGCGAGCGCCACCTGTGTCGGCGTGGCGCCATGGGCGGCGGCGACCTCATCGAGCGCGGCGAGGATGCGCTCCCCGCGCGGGTTGAGATATTTCGCCACCAGCTCGCCCCCGCGCACGCTCTTTCCCGCATCGGCGGCGCTGCGGTACTTGCCGGTCAGGAAGCCGGCGGCGAGCGAGAAATAGGGAATGACGCCAAGGCCGTTGGCGGCGCAGACCGCCTCGACATCGGCCTCATAGCCGGCGCGCTCGCACAGATTATATTCCGGCTGCAGCGTCTCGTAGCGCGGCAGCTTCTCGCGCGTCGACACCGCCAGCGCCTCGAACAGACGCGGCGCGGTGAGGTTGGAGGCGCCGATGAGCCGCACCTTGCCGGCGCGGATCAATTCGTCATAGGCGCCGAGCACCTCCTCGAACGGCGTGTCCGGGTCGTCCCAATGCGACTGGTAGAGGTCGATATAGTCGGTCTGCAGACGCGCCAGCGAGGCGTCGACGGCGCTGCGGATATAGTCCGCCTGCAGGCAGACCTTGCCCCGCCCCATGTCGCTGCCGACCTTGGTGGCGATGACGAGGCGGTCGCGATTGCCGCGCGCCTTCATCCACTTGCCGATGATGGTCTCGGATTCGCCGCCCTGATGGCCCTCGGCCCAGCGGGAATAGACATCGGCGGTGTCGATGAAGCACAGGCCGGCATCGAACAGCGCGTCGAGCAGGCGGAAGGAGGTCGGCTCGTCGGCGGTCCAGCCGAAGACATTACCGCCGATGCACAGCGGCGGCACCAGAATATCCGAGCGTCCGAGGCGGCGCAGTTCCATTCGTCTCTCCTCCGGCGAATTGGGGGGATGGGGCGCCGCGCACGGCTCAGGGATCACCGGCCCCCGGCGCGCGCCGCCCCGATGTTGCAATGCGGGATCGCTAGAGTGCGATCCGATCAGATTGAACCAATCTGATCCGTAAATCGCCCTCTAACTCTAAGATAGAGAACGCGTTATCCGATCAGCTTGCGATGCAAGCTGATCGGCGCGTGCTCTAGAACCCGTCCTCGTCAAGCGAACCGACCTCGATCAGTTCCACCTGCTCGCGCTGGCACACATTGCGCAGTTCGGGCGACGATACCGTGTCGGTGACGAAGGTGTCGACCTCCGACATCGAGCCGATGCGCACCGGCGCGGTGCGCTCCAGCTTGGAGCGGTCGGCCACCAGAATGATCTGTCGGGCATTGTCGATGATGGCGCGGGCGACCTGCACCTCGCGATAGTCGAAATCGAGCAGCGTGCCGTCCTCCTCGATGGCGGAGGCGCCGATGACGGCGTAGTCGACGCGGAACTGGCGGACGAAATCCACCGCCGCGGAGCCGATCACCGCGCCATCGGCCTGGCGCACCGGGCCGCCGGCCATGATCAGCTCGATGCGGGGATGGCGGTAGAGCAGCGTCGCGACGTTGAGGTTGTTGGTGATGACCAGCAAATCCTCATGGTCGGACAGGGCGCGGGCGACCTCTTCCGTCGTGGTGCCGATATTGATGAACAGCGAGGCGCGGTTGGGCACCATGCTGGCGGCGGCCTCGGCGATGGCGCGCTTGGCGCCCTGCGCCATGGCGCGGCGGGCCTCATAGGCGAGGTTCTCCACCCCCGAGGCGACCACGGCGCCGCCATGCACGCGCGACATCAGCCGGCGGACGCACAGGTCGTTGAGGTCCTTGCGGATGGTCTGGGGCGAGACATCGAAACGGCCGGCGAGGTCTTCCACGCTCACCCGCCCCTGGGCGCGCGCGAGGCCGAGAATGTCCTGCTGGCGTGAGGAGATCGCGTTCATGCGGCCAACGGCCTTTCTCCCGAAATGAACGACCGTCTTCTGCGGACGATTCGCACCGCATCCTGCACAAGGAGGCCCGGCGCCGCAAACGCCTGTTTAGAGGCGGTGCAACATGAGCAGGCTGGCGAGCCCGCCCGCCGCCGCGATGGCGGAAAGGCCGAGCGCGCCCGGCGCCTCCCGGGCGAGTTCATGGAACTGGCGCACGGCGAGGATCGCGCCGGACGCGCCGATGGGATGCCCGCGCGCCAGCGCCCCGCCGCCGCGATTAATCGCGGCAGGGTCGAGGCCGTTCGATCGGCAGTTGCTTAGCGCCTGGCCGGCAGAGGCTTCCATCAGTTCGATGACCGGAATCGCGCGCCCCGGCGGGATCGGCGCCTGGGCGAGCGCACGGTCGATCGCCGCCGGCGGATCGTCCGGCGCAGCGGCGAAGGAACGGGCATGGACCACTTCGCACACCGGGCGACCGGCCTTCAGACGCCGCTCCGCCCATTCGCGCGAGGCCACCAGCACCACGGCGGCCGCATCCGCCTCCACTGCCACGCCAGCGGCATCGAGTTCGCTCTCACCGTCGCGGTGGAGCACCGGGGCGCGGGCGCAGAGCGCCGGGGCTAGCGCCCGGGTAAAGCTGTCGAAGGCGAGGCCCGCCACCGGCACGATCTCCGCTTCCAGCCGCGTGCGCGCCGCCAGCGCCTTGGCGTGGCTCGCAATGGCGAATTCCGCCTGTTCGGCCCGGCTGAGGCCGCGCGCCGCGCGGGCCAGAACCTCGATCATGTCAGGGTCGCGCGCCGGCCAGGGGGTGAAGCGCGGGCGGTCATAGAACTGCGGCGCCTCGCCCTTTGCCTTCGGCCGCACGGCGCGCAGGGGCGACCGGCTGAAGCTCTCCACCCCGCCGGCGAGCACGAGTTCGGCCGCGCCCGATTCCACCATCCGCGTCGCCAGCTGGATGGCGTCGAGACCGGAGCAGCATTGGGTGTCGAGGGTCAGCGCCGGCACGGACTCGGCAAGGCCGGCCGCCAACGCGGCGAGGCGGGCGACATTGCCCCCGCCGGACAGCGCATTGCCGAGGATGACGTGCCCGACCGCGTCCGGCGCCACGCCCGCATCGTTGAGGCAGGCGCGCAGCACCGGGGCGGCGAGGTCGTGCGCCTCGACCAGACGGAAGGCGCCGCCGCGCGGGGCGACCGCCGTGCGCCGGGCGGCGAGGAGGAAGGCCGGGTTCATCGCGCGAGCCTTTCGCGGGCGATTGATTCCAGCGCCCTGAGATCCGCCTTGCCGCCCGAGGTGCGCGGCCAGTCGTCAAGGCTGAGGAACCGGCGCGGGATCTTCGCTGCCGGTAGCAGCGCCCGGCAGGCGGCGCGCATGGCGGGTTCGTCAAACGTGCCGCGCAGCACCGCCACCAGCTCGACGCCGCGCAAAGGGTCCGGCAGGCCGAAGACGGCGGCTTCCTCAATGCCGGGCAGGCCCACGAGCACGGTTTCCACCTCCTCGGGATAGACGTTCAGCCCCGAGGTGACGAGCATGCGCTTCTCGCGCCCATGCAAATAGAGAAAGCCGGCCTCGTCCAGCCGCCCATGGTCGCCAATGGTGAGGAAACCACCCTCGCGGCGTGTTTCCGGGGCTTCGCCGCAGGCATAGGTATCGAACAGCATCGTGCTCTTGACCCAGATCGCCCCCGCCTCCCCGGCCTTGAGGTCGCGGCCCGCGGCGTCACGGATGCGCAGGGTCACACCTGGCGCGGCGCGCCCGACCGAGCCGGCGGGCACCGCCTCCTCCGGTAGGGCGAGGGTGATGAAGCTGGTTTCCGAAGCGCCGTAGAATTCGGCGATGCCGGCCCTTGGGAACAGCGCCAGCGTGGCCGCCCGCGTTTCCGCCCGCCATTTGGCGCCGGAAATCATGAGCAGGCGCAGCGTCGGGAAGCTCTCGCCAGCCCCCGCCTCGATCAACATCTGCAGCTGCGTCGGCGTGGCGTAGAGCGCGGTGACACCGTGGCGGGCGATGAGGCGCAGCGCACGGCGGGGGTGGAACTGGCGCATCATCACCGCTGTTGCGCCGGTGTGCAGCGCGTGGACGACGCCATAGAGATGCAGCGAGGCCGCCAGCCCGCCCGGGGCCAGCACGATATCGACGTCGCTCAGACCGAACGCCGCCTCGCTGACCTTGAAACTGTCGATCCAGGAGCGGTGGCTGCGCCGGTAGCCCTTGGGCAGGCCGGTGGAGCCGGAGGTGAAGCCGACATAGAACGGTGCGTCCGGCGATGGCGGCTGCGGGAACGGGGCGGGGGACACATCCGCGACCGCCTCCAGTATAGGGCCTTCCAGTGTCAGGGCGGGAGCGAGCGCGGCATCGATGGCGGCGCGGTAGGGCGCGGGCCAGCCGGGGTCATAAACCAGCGCCTGCCGGCCGCTGACGGCGCAGGCGAAGAAGGCGTCCACCAGTTCCGGTCCATTGCCCATGGCGAGGGCGATGGCGGCGCCCGGCACTGTGCGCGGCGCCAGATGCGCGGCCCGCGCGGCGATTCGGGCGGCGAGCGCGTCCCGCGTCAGCACCGTGTCGTCGCAGATCAGCGCCGGCCGGGAGGGATCGGCCGCCGCGAGGGCGGGCAGGCCGGCGCCGATAGTGCGGGTCATCGCCTCAGGCGTGGCGCGAGAGAAGCGCCTCCGGCAGGCCGCGCGACACGGTCTGCGCGATCAGCGCCACCAGCACCGCCTTGATGGCGTCGCCGGGAATGAAGATGAGGCAGGCCTTGGCCGCGTCCATCACCGACAGCCCACCGACCAGCGCCATGCCGGCAATGCCGAAGGCGTACATCACCACGATGCCGCCCGTGACGGCGGCGATGAGCGCGGCGGGAAAGACCGGGGCGCGGCGCAGCGCCTGCATGAGCCAGCCGGAAACGAAGGCCACCGCGATCCAGCCGAAGATGAAGCCGACCGACGGGGTGAAGAACACGCCCAAGCCCCCGCGCCCGCCGGCCAGCAGCGGCGCGCCCAGTGCGACGACGAACAGCAGCAGCACCATGGCCAGCGCCCCGCGCCAGGCGCCCAGCATCACGCCGGCCAGCATCGCCCCCATGCTCTGGGCGGTGATCGGCACGCCGGCGGCAAACGGCAGGTCGAAGCGCGGCAGCAGACCGAGCACCGCGAAGATGGCGGCGTAGAGCGCGACCTGAACGAGCGTGCGGTCTTTCATCGGCGGTCTCCGCGGGGTGCGCCACCGCGCGCGGCCAGCGCCTCGGCGGTGTGATGGGATAATCGGAGTGTCTGGATACAGAAAGGCGCCAGCAGGCGCCAGCCGCCGCGCTTACCGGTGCGGGCGCGCCAGGATTCGTTCAGCGCCTCCCACAGGGCGAAGAGCAGCGGCACAAAGCGGATCATCAGCGCCACGGCCAGCGCCACCGCCCGTGGCGACCCGCCGAACAGGCGCAGCGGGGCGAGCAGCGGCTCGACCGCGTCCATCATCGCGTCCATGCGGGTGGTCATGGTCACCGCATTGGCGAGCAGCACCATGGCGAGGATGCGGGCCAGCACGACGAGGCCGGCGAGGAGGTCACCATTCCACCAATGAAAAGCCAGCAGGATGAGGAAGAGCGGCCATAGCGGGCGCAGCAGGGCGATCTGCGCCAGCGCCGCCTTGCCGAGCGAAGCATAGAGCGCCAGCACCGCGAGAAGCAGCCCGGCCATGAGGGGCAGGCTGTCCAGCGGCGCGGCGACAAGGCTGATCAGCGCCAGAGCCAGCAACTTCCACCCGGCGGGAACCGCATGCAGCCAGGTCCGCTCAGGCAGATAGAGCAAGATCATGCCAGCGCCTCGGCGAAGGCGCGGTAGGCGGGGAGCACCCCCTCGGGCGGGCCGTCGCCGCGCACCCGGCCCTCATGCAGCCAGATCACCCGGTCGTAGCCTTCGAAGGCGTCGAGCTCATGGGCGACGAGGATCACCTGTTGGTCCAGCCCGGCGATGAGCGCTTCCAGCCGCCGGCGGGTGGGCAGGTCGAGGCTGGCGAACGGCTCGTCGAGAATGATGAGCGCAGGCTGCATCACCAGCACCGCGATGATGCAGAGGAACTGCTTTTCCCCTTCCGACAGCGCATGCACCGGCCGCTCGGCCCAATGGGCGCGCCCGAAGCGGGCGAGCGCGGGCACCGCCTCTTTCGCCGCCTCCCGGCGCGGCATTCCCGCCTGTTCGAGGCTGAAGGCGATTTCCTCGGCCACGGTGGGGAAGATGATCTGGTGGTCCGGGTTCTGGAAGATGAAGCCGACCTTGCGCGGCAATTCGCCCGCCTGCATCGCCGCGTCGAGCCCGTGCACGCGGACGCGGCCCGAATCGGCGGCGAGCAGGCCGTTGAACAGGCGCACCAGCGAGCTTTTGCCGGAACCATTGGTGCCGATCAGCCCGACGCGGCGCTCGGCGATGGCAAGCGAGAGGTTATCGAGCACCACCCGCCCGCCACGGCTGAGGGTGACGTTTTCCAGTTCGATCAGCGGGGCATGCGACACGGGGACATCCGGCGGTGAAGAAGGCGGCATCGGTGCTTAATCGCGGGAGGCGCCGGCCCCGCGCGCCAGCGTGGCGCGCGCGAATTTGCGGAAGCGGGCGAAGGCCGCCGGCCCGTCGCCGGCGCGGGCGCGGATCACCGCCCCCTCATAGAGGTCGATGAGATGCGCCGCCGTCTCGGCCGGGTCGAGCCCCTCCTCCACTTCGCCGGCCTGCTGGGCTTCGGCGATCAACGTGGCGAGGTCCTGTTCCCAGGCGGTGAACACCTGCGCCAGCTGGGCGCGCAGTTCCTCGCCGAGGCCGGGAGCGGCGTGGGCGAGCGCGCCGTAAAGGCAGCCGGGCACCGACGTTTCCGCCGCCGAATCATGCTCCACCTGCACGAGATGGCGCTCGATCCGCGCCAGCGGGCTGAGGCTGGCATCGGCAAAGAGCTCCAGCCGCTGCTGGCGGTACTGGTCGGCATAGGATGTGAGCACCGCCGCGGCAAAATCCTCCTTGCTGGCGAAGAAATGGTAGAAGGAGCCCTTGGGCACCGCCACCGACGCCAGAAGCGGGCCGATGCCGGTGCCTTCATAGCCCTGTTCCAACATGGCCCTTCGACCTGCGACGACGATCCTGTCGCGCGTGGATGGCTTTTCCATCATACTAGACGACCGGTCTACTGTTGCGTATCCTGCGGCGGATCGGAACACACAGAGGCGCCCATGTCCATCGTGCCGAAGCCTAGCGTGCCCGCACCCGTCGCAACAGCGTCCGCGCCGCATGGGCCGGCTTCGTCCGGCATCTTTGTTTCCTGGCGCGCCCTCGGGCTCGGCGTGGTGCTGTTCTCGACCCTGCTGTGGAGCCTCGTGGGCCTGTTCGTGCGCATGGCCGCTCTCGACGCGTGGACCGTCATCCTGTGGCGCTCGGTGTTCGCCGCGCTGGCGCTGACGCCGTTCTGGCTGCTGATGACGCGCGAGCGGGTGCGGGCGCTGCGCGACATGATCGCCCCCGCCGGCCTCCTCGCTATCGGCCTCGCGGTATCAGGCAATGTCGGCTACATCGCCGCTCTGCAGCTGACGTCGGTGGCCACGGTGATGACCATCTATGCCACCCTGCCTTTCGTCACCGGGCTGCTCGGCCTGTGGCTGCTGCGCGAGAAACTGAGCCGGCGGTTCGGCGCGGCGGCGCTGGTGGCTGCGGCTGGCATCGCCATCACCGCCGGGGCCGCGCTATCGGCGGGCGATGCCGCCGGCATGGTCGTCGCCGCGCTGATGACGCTGAGTTGGGGTGGGCTGCTGGTGCAGGCCAAGAAGCATCCGGGCCTCGACCTCACCTTGATCAGCCTCATCTCTGCTCTTATCGCGGCGGCGATCGCCCTGCCGCTGGCCACGCCCGGCCTGCCGCCGGCCGCCTCGCTCTGGGCCTGCGCGCTGCTCGGCACGCTCACCTCCGGCCTTGCCAATGTGCTGACGCTGATGGGCGGGCGGCACATTCGCTCCGGCGAGACCGGCCTGCTGCTGCTGCTGGACGTGGCGCTCTCTCCGCTCTGGGTGTGGCTGGCCTTTGACGAGCGGGTGGGCGCGCCGGCGCTACTGGGTGGCGGACTGGTGGTGGCCGCCGTCGCCGTCTATCTGTTCGCCGATGCGCGGCGGCGGATGGTGGCCTGCCCGGCGCCGTGAACAGCACGGCCGCCGCCCTACCCTTGCCACCCAGGCCGGATCAGGCCGGCGGCGGAAAGCGCAATCCGCCGGCAATGCGGTTCCAGGCATTGATGGCGGCGATGGCGACGGTGAGATGCACCACCTCGTCCGGCGTGAAAATCGCACTGAGCCGCGCCAGCGCGTCCTCCGGCACCGGGCCGCCCGCCATGGCCGCCAGTTGCTCCGCCCAGGCCAGCGCCGCCTTCTCGCGCGGCGTGAACAGGCCGGCGTCGCGCCACACCGTCACAAGGTCGATCTTTCCCGCATCGACGCCGAGGCGGCGGGCGAGCGCGATGTGATAGGCGGTGCAGAAGGCGCAGCCATTGATCTGCGACACGCGGATCTTCACCAACTCGACCAGCCCCTTGTCGAGGCCGGCATCGACCGACTGGCCGAGCGCCAGCAGCGCCCGCGTCGCCGCCGGAGCGAGACTTTGGAAGCCGGCATAGGAAAACGGCGCCGCCGGGGCGCTCTCAAGCGTCGTCATGATGGAAAGCACCTGCGCAGGGAGATAATATCAGGGCACGATCATAATATCAGAGTACTGATAATGCGCAACTCATCCGACGCCGTGCTGCCTGCTGCAGGCGACGTCCCCGCCTCGAGCGAGGGCAGGCGCGGCATTGATGGCCATCTGGGCTATCTGCTTCGCCAGGCCGCGCATGTGCACCGCCAGCGCGTGGAGGCGGTGCTCGGTGATCTCGACCTCACCTCGGCGCAGTTCTCGGCGCTGGTGATGCTGGAAGCCTACCCTTCCCAGTCGGGGGCGGAGCTTGCCCGCCTCGCCTTGCTGACGCCGCAGACCATGAGCACCATTATCGCCAATTTGCTCAAGGCCGGGCTGGTGGCCCGCCGCCCGCATGCGGTGCATGGGCGCATCCAGCAGATCGCCCTCACCGAGCAGGGCAAGGCCCGGCTGAGTGCCGCCAAGGCGCGGGTGTATGGGCTCGAACCCGCTCTCCTCGCCGGCCTGTCGCCGGACGAGGAGAGGATCATTCGCCGCTGGCTGGCAGGCATCGCGGCCGGCGCGGAATGAGCGCTTACAGCATTTCCAGCGCCCGCCGGCGCGAGGGCGGCGGGAAGGCGGCGTCGAGCGCGGCGAGGTCTTCCGCATCCAGCCGGATGTCACGGGCGCCGGCATTCTCGCGCATATGCGCGGCGCGCGACGCCTTGGGGATGACGATGTTGCCGGGCATGCGCAGCGCCCAGGCAAGTGCGATCTGATAGGGCCGGGCATTATGCTTGGCGGCGAGATCGGCTAGCACGCCGGTGCTCTTCAGCCGGCCGCGCTCGATCGGGCTATAGGCCATGAGCGGGATTTCATGTTCCTGCAGCCAGGGCAGCAGGTCCCATTCCGGCCCGCGACGGGTGAGGTTGTAGAGCACCTGATTGGTGGCGCAGCCCTCGCCGCCCGGGGTCTCGTACAGTTCGTTCATGTCGTCGGTGTCGAAATTCGACACGCCCCAGTCGCGGATCTTGCCCTGGGTCTTGAGCTGCTCGAAGCCGATGATGGTCTCAGCCAGCGGCACACTGCCACGCCAGTGCAGCAGATACAGGTCGATATGATCGGTCTTCAGCCGGCGCAGGCTGCGCTCGCAGGCGGACACCACGCCGTTGCGGCTGGCATTGTGCGGGTAGACCTTGGTGACGAGAAACACCTTGTCGCGCAGCCCGGCCAGCGCCTCGCCGAGAAAGCGCTCGCAGGCGCCCTCGCCATACATTTCCGCCGTGTCGACCAGCGTCAGGCCGAGTTCGACGCCAAGGCGCACCGATTCGGTCTCCTCCGCCCGCACTTCGGGGCGCTCGCCCATCATCCAGGTGCCGATGCCGAGCGCCGGAACCTTGTGACCGCCGGGTAGAACCACCTTGCCGCTCATCTGCGCCTCCGTTTCATCCTCTGCCGGAGTGCCACTCCCGCGCCCTCGGCGCAAGCCGCGCGGGCGCCGTCGTGCTAATGTGCACGGGCACGCGCCCCGCCGACCCTCACCGCCCGGAACCCGATGCCGCCCTCGCCGACCCCCGACCCCCGCGCGCCCGCCCCTGCCTCGCCCGCGCCGGAGCCGGCGCTGGCCATCGGCCTGTCAGCGGTGATCGTGGCGGTGACCGGCGACGACCCGAAGGTGCTGACCCTGCGCCATGAGGACGGTCGCGATTCGCTGCCCTCCGGCCCGCTGGAGCGCGGCCACCGCACACTGGAAATGGGCCTGCGCAGCTGGGTGGAGCGGCAGACGCTGCAGGAACTCGGCTATGTCGAGCAGCTCTATACCTTTGGCGACCGCGACCGTGGCGAGGATGGCACGCGCGCGCTTTCGCTGGCCTATCTCGCCTTGGTGCGAGAGGCGCGCCCGGCTGGCGACACCGATGCGGCGTGGCAGAGCTGGTACCGCTATTTCCCTTGGGAGGACTGGCGCGGCGGGCGGCCCTCCGTGCTGGATATGCTGGAGCACGGCCTGCGCGCCTGGGCAGCGGGCGCCGCCCAGGGACGGCTGAGCGAGCGGCGCGCCGAGCGCATCGCCCTGTGTTTCGGCGGGCCGAGCGGCAGCACCGAGGCCGGCTGGAACGAGGAGCGGGTGCTGGAGCGCTACGAGCTGCTCTATGAGGCCGGGCTGGTGGGCGAAGCGCTGCGCGAGCGCGGCTCCGACCGCATCGCCGCCGCGCCGTCCGGGCGGGAGATGCGCGAGGACCATCGGCGCATGCTGGCGCTCGCCATTGCGAGGTTGCGCGGCAAGATCAAATACCGGCCGGTGGTATTCGAGCTGATGCCGCCCGCGTTCTCGCTCGGCCAGCTGCAACAGGCGGTGGAGGCACTGTCCGGGGCACGGCTGCACAAGCAGAATTTCCGCCGGCTGGTGGAGCAGCAGCGGCTGGTAGAAGAGACCGGCGAGAGCACGGCGGAAACCGGCGGGCGCCCCGCCCGTCTGGTGCGCTTCCGCCGCGAGGTGCTGCTGGAGCGCCCGGCGCCGGGGGTGCGCCTGCCCGGCGGCTTCGGGCGGCGGTGAGGGCCCCCGGTCGGGCCAACCGCCTTCTGGTCCACCTTTTGGTTGCTGCACGCTAAACGGGAAGTCCGATAGACTGACGCACCGGCAGACAGGGCGGGCGCAGGAGAGCGGGCATGGGCTATAATCTGATGGTTTTCGAACCTGCGGCGGCACCGAAGGAAGCTGCTCCGTTTCTGGCCTGGTACGCACAACAGACCGATTGGAACGACACCGACGACTACGACGATTATGATTCGACCACGCCCCGGCTGCGCGCCTTCTTCCTCGACATGGTTGCCACTCACCCGCCGATTAATGGCCCCTTGGCGGCGGATGAGCTGGACGATTCCGACATCAGGCTCACCGACTACTCGATCGGGCGCGACATCATCTATCTCGGCGGCAGCTGGAAGAATACCGATAACGCCCTCGCCATTGCCCTCCAGCTCGCGGAGAAGCACGGGCTTGGCGTGTTCGACACCACCTCCGACGTGGTCTGGCTGCCGGCGAAAGGAAAGATGGCGCCCGCCTTCGAAACGGCGCCCGCCCAGGGGGAACGCCCGCCTGCGCTTCTCGATCGCGCGTTTGCCGCGGTGGCGAGATGGTTCAAGCGTGGCAGCTGAGCCCGACGGATTCGGGCGGCGGTGAGAGTTAGTCCCGCCCGTCGATCCGTTTCGACAGGACCACGCGCGGGGCGACCTCGAAACCGAGCTTCTCGTAGAAGGCGACGACCGCGGTGTTGGTCTCGCGCACCAGAAGCTGCACCTTCGGTACGTCCCGCGCCTTCAGCCAAGCCTCCGCCGCACTGACAATCTCCGCGCCGACGCCCTGGCGCTGAAGCAGCGGATCGACGGCGACTTAGTAAATCCAGCCCCGGTGCCCATCATGGCCGACCATGGCGGAGGCGCAGACGCGGCCCCCTTCATTGTGCGCAACCATCACCTCCGAATTCGCGCTACCGCGCGCGAAGCGGAAATCCGACGCCGGGTCATTGTAGGGGACCGTGAGCCCGCAGGTGTGCCAGAGGGCGACCACCGCGCCCTCATCCGCAGCGCAGGCGGGCTCTATCTTCAACGTCATTCGTCAGCTCCTCGATGGGAAAGCTATATCGGCCGATTTGTGACGAAGTGTTGACAGCGACTTATACTCAGTCCTAGCATAAGAACGATCCGCCGGGCCTTGGTGCCCGGTCTTCTTTGGCCCTAGATATACTCATAACGAGCATAAGGGAGAGGACGATGCTGGAATTCGATGTCGCGGCCCCTGCGGAGCGCACCGAATCCTTCGCGCCCGCGCAGGAGATCCCCGCCCCTGCCGCGCCGGCTCTGGCCCATCTCTATGCGCGGGTGGCCAAGCACATCACCCCGGCGGAATGGCCGCTGATCGCCCGCGAGGTCGAGGCGATCGAGCGGCTGAAGCGGGAGCGCAACGCCGTCGTGCTCGGCCATAACTACCAGGCGCCCGAGATCTTCAACACGGTGGCCGATATCGTCGGCGACAGCCTCGCGCTCGCTCGCGAGGCGGTGACGGTGGATGCCGACGTGATCGTCATGGCCGGCGTGCATTTCATGGCCGAGACCGCCAAGCTGCTGAACCCGTCCAAAACCGTGCTGATGCCCGACATGGGCGCGGGCTGCTCGCTGGCCGACAGCATCACCGCCGCCGATATCCGCCTGCTGAAAGAACGTTATCCCGGCGTGCCCGTCGTCACCTATGTCAACACCTCCGCCGAGGTGAAGGCCGAGAGCGATTATTGCTGCACCTCGGGCAATGCGGTGAAGGTGGTGCGCGCGGTGGCGAAGGAATGGGGCGTCACCCGCATCCTCATGCTGCCGGACGAGTTCCTCGCGCAGAATGTGCAGAAGCTGGTGCCCGAGCTGGAGCTGATCGCCTGGAAGGGCCATTGCGAGGTGCATGAGCGCTTCACCCCGCAGGACATTCGCGACCTGCGCGAGAACCATCCCGGCGTGGTGGTGCTGGCGCATCCCGAATGCCCGCCCGAGGTGGTGGCGGAGGCCGATTATGCCGGCTCCACCGCCGGCATGGCCGATTATGTGCGCGACGAGAAGCCGGCGCGGGTGGTGCTGATCACCGAATGCTCGATGGCCGACAATGTGGCGGTGAACCACCCGGATATCGAGTTCGTGCGCCCGTGCAATCTCTGCCCGCATATGCGCCGCATCACCCTGCCGAACATCCGCCGAGCGCTGGAGACGATGACGACGCAGGTCGAGATCGACCCCGCCATCGCCGGCCGGGCCCGGCTCGCGGTGGAGCGGATGCTGGCGATCAGCTGATCGCCGCCATTCGCTGAACGCCATTCGCTGAACGCTCTTCGCCCGCTGAACGCATCTCGGAAGGTCCGCTTGTGAGCCATTCGCGTGAGAACATCGTCGTGATCGGCGGCGGGGTGGCCGGCCTGGCCACCGCGCTGCGGCTGGCGCCGCTCC
Organism: Ancylobacter sp.; assembly: GCF_965249975.1. Lineage (GTDB taxonomy): Bacteria > Pseudomonadota > Alphaproteobacteria > Rhizobiales > Xanthobacteraceae > Ancylobacter. The sequence continues at coordinate 125,809 of NZ_CBDFNE010000018.1, forward strand.
CGGTGACACTGGTCGTCGCCTCGCCGCTCGGGGCGGAGGCCGCCACCGGCTGGGCGCAGGGCGGCATCGCCGCCGCGCTCGGCGCCGATGACCGGCCGGATTTGCACGCCATCGACACGCTGGCCGCCGGGGCCGGGCTGTCGCAGCCGCTGGTGGCACGCCGCGTGGCCGGCGCCGCCCCCGGCGCCATCGACTGGCTGGTCGGCCTCGGCACCCCGTTCGACCGCAACCCCAATGGCAGCCTCGCCCTCGGGCTGGAAGCGGCGCATGCCCGCCGGCGCATCGTCCATGCCGAAGGCGACGGCACCGGCCGCGTGGTGCTGGAGACGCTGGCCCGTGCGGCGCGGGCCTGCCCCTCGATCACGGTTATGGAAGGCTGGCGGGCGGGCGAACTGCTCACCGACGCCCAGGGCCGCATCGCCGGCATCGCCGCCCGCGACCGCGAGGGGCGCACGCTCGCCCTCGCCGCCCGCGCCGTGGTGCTCGCCACGGGCGGGCTCGGCGGGCTCTATGGCGCGACGACAAACCCGCTCGGCGCGGTCGGCTCCGGCCTCGCTCTGGCGGCGCGGGCGGGGGCGGTGCTGCGCGATCTTGAGTTCGTGCAGTTCCACCCCACCGCCATGGCGGTGGACGCCGACCCCGAACGGGCCGCTTCTGGCGGCCCTGCGCCCATGCCGCTCGCCACCGAGGCGCTGCGCGGGGAAGGCGCCCGGCTGTACAATAGCCGCGGCGAGCGCTTCATGGCTGACGTGCCGGGGCAGGAGCTGGCGCCGCGCGACGTGGTGGCCCGCGCGATCTTCGCTGAGATCGCCGCCGGCGAGAGCGTGGTGCTGGACGCCCGGATGAAGAACATCGACACCCGCTTTCCCGGCGTGGTCGCGCTGTGCCGCGCCCATGGGCTGGACCCGGCGCGCGCGCCGATCCCGGTACGGCCGGCGGCGCATTACCACATGGGCGGCATAAAGGTGGATGGCGCCGGGCGCGCCAGCGTGCCGGGCCTTTGGGCCTGCGGCGAGGTCGCCTCCACCGGGCTGCACGGCGCCAACCGGCTCGCCAGCAATTCGCTGCTGGAGGCGCTGGCCTATGCCGACTGGATCGCGGCCGATATTGCCGGCGAGGACGCCGCGCCCGGCACGCCGCGCGCGCCCTCTCCCCCTCGCCCGCGCTCGCCGGCCCGCGCGGAAATCCGCGCGCTGATGGACCGGCAGGTGGGCGTGGTGCGCGACGCCGAAGGGCTGGCTTCCGCCGCCGCCCGGCTCGGCGCGCTTTCCGCCCGCGACGGCTGCGACCTCTCGCTGGTGGCGCTGGCGATCACTGAAGCCGCACTGCAGCGGTGCGAGAGCCGGGGCGGCCATTTCCGCGCCGACCATCCCGCGCCGGCGGCGGTGGCCCGGCATTCCGAGACGCGGCTAGCCGACCCGGCATCGGACGCAGCCGAAGCGCGGCAGGTGGCGTGAGCCCAGCCCGGATGACGACGCCAGGCCCGGGCATGTCCCGGTCTTCCACTCCGGCGCCCGCGACGGGATGCCATCGAACCACCCTCATCCCCGGTCCCGACCGGGGATCCAGATGACTGGGTGGCCGGGTCAAGCCCGGTCCTGAGGGGCCTTGAATGTGAAGCGAGCCGAGCGATGCTATCTGCCCTCCCTCCCCTCCCCCGCCTGATGATCGAGCCGATCATGCGCGCCGCGCTGCTGGAAGATCTCGGTCGCGCCGGCGATGTGACGACGGATGCCTGCATTCCCGCCGGTGCGCGGTTCGAGGCGGTGATCGGCTCGCGCCAGCACGGCGTGATCGCCGGCATCGACGCGGCGGTGATCGCCTTCGAGCTGATTGACCCGGCGCTGAAGGTCACGGTCGAGCGCGGCGACGGGGCCGAGGTGGCGCCGGGCGACGTGGTGCTGCGGCTGGAGGGTTCCGCCCGCTCCATCCTCACCGCCGAGCGGGCGGCGCTGAATATCGCCTGCCGCATGTCCGGCATCGCCACCGCGACGGCGGGGCTGGTGGCCATCGCCCGCCAGCATGGCAAGGCGCACATCGTCTGCACCCGCAAGACCACGCCCGGCCTGCGCGCGCTGGAAAAGCACGCGGTGCGGGCGGGCGGCGGCTCCAACCACCGCTTCGGCCTCGACGACGCGGTGCTGATCAAGGACAACCACATCGCGGTGGCCGGCGGCGTGGTGCCGGCCATCCGCGCGGCCAAGGCGCATGCCGGGCACATGGTGAAGATCGAGGTGGAGGTCGACACGCTGTCGCAGCTCGACGCGGCGATGGCGGAGGGGGTCGACGCGGTGCTGCTCGACAACATGACCCCGGCCATGCTCGCCGATGCGGTGGCGCTGGTGGCGGGCCGTGCGCTCACCGAAGCCTCCGGCCGCGTCTCGCGCGAGACGGTGGGGCCGATCGCGGCGACGGGAGTGGACCTGATTTCGGTCGGCTGGATCACCCATTCCGCGCCGATTCTCGACCTTGGGCTGGATGCGGCGGGGGTGTGAAGGGCCTCAACACCTCGCGCCCTCATCCCCGGGCTTGATCCGGGGATCCAGCTTCTCCGCGCGGCGCCGCCGGGAATGCTGGGTGGCCGGGTCAGGCCCGCCCATGAGGGAGGAGAGGTGAGGTGCCGTCCCGGCTCGCGTGCGCTGACGCTGCAGGCATCTGGAATACCACGTCCCGCCACCCTCCCCCTCCCAAGGTCGCAGGCTCAACTCGGCGCGATTGGGCGCGACTGCACTTGAAGAAGGCATGCCGTTGTGCGATGCATATAGGCGTCTGCTAATGGTCATGCGGGAGAGATCGACCATCCTCCCGGATAAGCGTCGGCGCCGACGGAGCAACCCCCCAGGAAACTCTCAGGCACCAAGGACCGCATGATCAGGACGATCTGGAGAGAGGCGTCGCGCCGGGTTTTCCCGGGGTAGGACGCCCACCGAAGGGGAAGCCCGGGATGGTGTGACGGCGTCGCCGTCGGTCCCGGGGCGAGCTCTCAGGTACCGCGACAGATGGGGACAGCCGGCTGGACGCCAAGCGGGGCACCGCGCGTTCGGGCCATGTCGTCCTCAAGCGCGGGAGCCACCCATGCGCCATATTGCCGTTATCGGCGCCGGTATCACCGGCGTAACCACCGCCTACGCCCTCAGCCAGAAGGGCTATGACGTCACCGTCATCGACCGCCAACGCTACAGCGCGATGGAGACCTCTTTCGCCAATGGCGGGCAGCTCTCCGCTTCCAATGCCGAGGTGTGGAACTCCTGGGCCACCGTGCTCAAGGGCATCAAGTGGATGTTCACGCCGGACGCCCCGCTGCTGATGAACCCCAAGCCCTCCTGGCACAAATATTCCTGGATGGCCGAGTTCCTCGCCAACATCCCGAACTACGAGGCCAACACGGTCGAGACCACCCGTCTCGCCATTCAGGCCCGCAACTACATGTTCGACATCGCCAAGCGCGAGGGCATCGACTTCAACCACGAGACCCGCGGCATCCTGCACATCTACCGGGACAAGGAAGCCCAGGACAACGCCCGCAAGGTCTCCGCGCTCTACGCCCGAGGCGGGCTGGAGCGGCGCGAGGTGACGCCGGAGGAAATCCGCGTCATCGAGCCGACGCTGCACGGCAAGTACTATGGCGGCTTCTTCACGCCGTCCGATTCCACCGGCGACATCCACAAATTCACCTATGGGCTGGCGGAAGTGTGCCGGCGCCAGGGCGTGCGCTTTATCAACGAGGCGAGTGTCGAGCGCGTCGCCCACACCGGCACGGGCAAGGACGGCACCGGGGTTGAGGTGACCTTCTCCATCGCCCCCGACGCCGAGGACGCGCTGCCGCGCCGCGAGACGCTCGCCTTCGATGGCGCGGTGGTCTGCGCCGGCATCGGCTCGCGCGCCATCGCCGCCGGGCTCGGCGACCGGGTGAACATCTATCCCGTGAAGGGCTATTCCATCACCGTCATGCTCGACGACGAGGAAAGCCAGGCGTCGGCGCCGTGGGTGAGCCTGCTCGACGACAAGACCAAGATCGTCACCTCGCGCCTTGGCAAGGACCGCTTCCGCGTTGCCGGCACCGCCGAGTTCAACGGCGAGAATCGTGACATCCGCGCCGACCGCATCCGCCCGCTGGTCGACTGGACCCGCAAGCTGTTCCCCGGCGTGAACACGGCCCGCGTGGTGCCGTGGGCCGGGCTGCGGCCGATGATGCCGGACATGATGCCGCGCGTCGCCGCCGGCAAGAAGCCCGGCGTGTTCTACAACACCGGCCATGGGCATCTGGGCTGGACGCTCTCCTGCGCCACCGCCGAGATCATCGCCGCCAAGGTGGCCGATGCCCTGCCGGTGGAAGCCCCAGTCCCGATGCTGCGCATGGCCGCGGAGTGACGCTTCCGCGCTCGCCGCTCGCGCGGCGGGGTGCCTGCACCATCCGTTTTCCGAACCCCCGCCCCGGTCCGCGTTTCCGCTCCGGGTCTTGTGAGAGCCGACCCTTCCGGCTCCCGCCCCGCCCCCGGACGAACGCCGGGGGCGGTTTTTTATGTGCGGGCGTTGAGGCGCTGCCCGCATGTCTCGAACGGAGGAAGTCAGCGCGAGGCACACCGGGACCGGCATCTCGCATTCCCGTCCCTCATGGCCGGGCTCGACCCGGCCACCCAGCGGCCGAACGGATAAGCGGGACCCCCGGGTCGAGCCCGGGGCTGAGGGCGCGCGATGCTGGCGACGCCCTACAGCTTTACAGCCCTGAGCCTGAGCGCGTTGCTGATGACGCTGACCGAGGACAGCGCCATGGCCAGCGCCGCCACCATGGGCGAGAGCAGCAGGCCGAAGACGGGGTAGAGGACGCCCGCCGCGATGGGCACGCCGGCGCCATTATAGAGAAAGGCGAAGAACAGGTTCTGCCGGATGTTGCGCATCGTCGCCTGCGACAGATGCCGAGCGGTGACGATGCCGGTGAGGTCACCATGCAGCAGCGTCACCCCCGCGCTCTCGATGGCAACGTCGGTGCCCGAGCCCATGGCGATGCCGACATCGGCCGCCGCCAGCGCCGGCGCGTCGTTCACCCCGTCGCCAGCCATGGCGACGACGCGGCCCTGCGCCTTCAGCCTTTCCACCACTGCCGCCTTGTCCTCGGGGGCCACCTCGGCCTCGACCTCGGTGATGCCGAGCCGGCGGGCCACCGCCTGCGCCGTCACCCGGTTGTCGCCGGTGAGCATGACGACGCGGATGCCCTCTTTCGCCAGCGCGGAGAGTGCGGCCGGCGTCGTCGCCTTCACCGGATCAGCGATGGCGAGCGCCGCCGCGAGCTTGCCGTTGACGCCCAGCAGCACGACGCTCGCGCCCTCACCGCGCAGTTCATCCGCGCGGGCTTCCAGCGGAGCGGCGTCGATCCCGAGCTCGCGCAGGAAAGCGGCGCTGCCAATGGCGATGCGCTTGCCCTCGATGAGCCCATAGGCGCCCTTGCCCACGGGGGAATCGAAGCCGCGCACCTTGGGGATATCGATGCCACGCGCCTGCGCCGCCGTCACGATGGCATGGGCGAGCGGGTGCTCGGACGGGCGCTCGACGGCGGCAGCGAGGCGTAGCGCCTCCGCTTCCTCGAAACCTTCCTGCGTCACGATGGCGGTGAGCGCGGGGCGCCCCTCGGTCAGCGTGCCTGTTTTGTCGACCACCAGCGTGTCGACCTTCTCCATCCGCTCCAGCGCCTCGGCGTTCTTCACCAGCAGGCCCATCTGCGCCCCGCGCCCGACCCCGACCATGATCGACATCGGTGTGGCGAGGCCGAGCGCACAGGGGCAGGCGATGATCAGCACCGCCACCGCCGCGATGAGCGCGTGCGAAAAGCGCGGCTCCGGCCCGAACAGCGCCCAGGCGGCGAAGGCGAGCAGGGCACAGGCCACCACCAGCGGCACGAACCAGCCGGCGACCTGATCGGCGAGGCGCTGGATCGGCGCACGCGAGCGCTGCGCCTGCGCCACCATCTGCACGATGCGGGCGAGCAGCGTGTCGCGCCCGACCTTGGCCGCGGTCATGACGAGCCCGCCCGAGCGGTTGAGCGTGCCGCCGATGACAGCGTCGCCCTCCCCCTTGCTGACCGGCATGGATTCGCCCGTGACCAGCGATTCATCGAGCGCCGAGCGGCCCTCGACCACGGTGCCGTCGACCGGCACCTTCTCGCCCGGCCGCACACGCAGCCGGTCGCCCACCACGATGTCCGCGAGCGGCACTTCCTCTTCGCTGCCATCGTCATTGAGCCGGCGCGCAGTCTTCGGCGCGAGATCGAGCAGCGCCTTGATGGCGCCGGAGGTCTGCTCGCGGGCGCGCAGCTCCAGCACCTGGCCGAGCAGCACCAGCACGGTGATGACGGCGGCCGACTCGAAATAGACCGCCACCGCCCCGTCCGCGCCGCGGAAGGCGGGCGGGAACAGGCCGGGCGCCAGCACCGCGACGAGGCTGTAGAGATAAGCGACGCCGGTGCCGAGCGCGATCAGGGTGAACATGTTGAAATGGCGCGTCACCACGGACTGCGCGCCGCGCACGAAGAACGGCCAGCCCGCCCACAGCACCACGGGGGTGGCGAGCGCCAGTTGCACCCAATTCGAGACATTCGGCGGCACGGCGTGGTGCAGCGCCGGGATGAGATGCGCGCCCATTTCCAGCGCGAAGACCGGCGCGGTGAGGGCGAGGCCGATCCAGAACCGGCGGGTCATATCGAGGAGTTCGTGGTTCGGCCCGTCGTCGAGGCTCACCAGCATCGGCTCCAGCGCCATGCCGCAGATCGGGCAGCTGCCGGAGCCGACCTGCACGATCTCCGGATGCATCGGGCAGGTATATTCCGTGCCCTCCGGCACCGGCTCGGCCGGCGCACGGTCGCCGAGATACTTCTCCGGGTTGGCGATGAACTTGGTGCGGCAGCCCTGCGCGCAGAAATAATAGGTGATGCCGTTGTGCTCCGCCTTCAGCGTCGCCGTGTGCGGGTCGACATCCATGCCGCAGACGGGATCCTTGGCCATGTGAGAGGCATGATGGGAGGCCTGCGCTCCGTGATCATGCGGATGGGCGGGCGCGTGAGCGTGGTCATGATGGGCGTGGTCATGATGGCTGTGATCGCGTGCGGCATGTCCGCCGCAGCAGCCACCGGCCTTGGCAGGCGCGTGACCCGCTGGCTCGCCGTCGCCCGCCTGCCCGTGATTGCTCGCTGCCATGGCGCCCTCCTTATACCCCCATGAGGTATTTGACCCTTGCGATATATACCCCATGAGGGTATATGGCAAGGATGCAGAACGACACCCGCACCGCCTGTCTGAAACGCCTGAGCCGCATTGAGGGACAGGTGCGCGGCCTCTCGCGCATGTTGGAGGAAGACCGCTACTGCATCGACATCGTCACCCAGGTGGCGGCAGTCCGCGCGGCGCTAAAGAAGGTGGAGGAGGAAGTGCTGCGCGACCATGTCGCCCATTGCGTCGCCCACGCCATCCAGTCCGGCGACGCCGACGCCCAGCGCACCAAGGTGGACGAGCTGATCGAGGTACTCGGTAAGCTCAGGTGAGCGAGCGGGCTGCCCGGCCTTGAACACGGGCGCAGAGAGATTTTTGCTAAAACGCTTTGCGCTGGCGCCCGGCTCGCCTTTCGCTGACGCTTCAGGCGTCCGGGACACGGGTGCCCCTTACCCCCCGTACAGCCCCTTGTACTGCTCGCGCAGCAGGTTCTTCTGCACCTTGCCCATGGTGTTGCGCGGCAGGTCGTCGGGGAAGATGACGCGCTTGGGCAGCTTGTAGCGCGCGAGCCGCCCCTCCAGCGCCTCCACCACCGCCTGCTCGTCCAGCGCCGCATCGGGGCGGGCGATCACCACGGCCGTCACCCCCTCGCCGAAATCGGGATGGGGAACGCCGATCACCGCGCTCTCGATCACGCCGGGCAGAGCGTCGATCTCGGTCTCTACTTCCTTGGGGTAGACATTGTAGCCGCCTGAAATGACAAGGTCCTTGCCGCGCCCGACGATCTGCACATAGCCATCAGGCCCGACAAGGCCGAGATCGCCGGTGACGAACCAGCCATCATGGAACTCCGCCGCCGTCTTCTCCGGCATGCGCCAATAGCCCTTGAAGATATTGGGACCGCGCAGCTCGATCATGCCGATCTCGCCGGTGCCGAGCACCTCGCCGCTCTCGGGGGACACCACGCGCAGTTCCACGCCGGGCAGCGGGAAACCCACCGTGCCGGCGATGCGCTCGCCCTCATAGGGGTTGGAGGTGTTCATGCCGGTCTCGGTCATGCCGTAGCGTTCGAGAATGGCGTGGCCGGTGCGGGCGCGCCATTCCCGGTGCGTCTCCGCCAGCAGCGGCGCCGAGCCGGAGATGAACAGCCGCATGCCCGCTGCCGCCTCGGGCGTGAGCTCGGGGGATTTCAGCAGCCGGACATAGAAGGTCGGCACCCCCATCAGCACGCTCGCTCGGCCCATGAGCGCGAGGATGCGCGCGGGGTCGAACTTCGGCAGGAAGATCATCGATGAGCCGGCCGCCAGCGTCACATTGATGGCGACAAACAGGCCGTGGGTGTGGAAGATCGGCAAGGCGTGGATCAGCACGTCGTCGGGCGTGAAGTGCCAGGCCTCGGCCAGCGCCTGCGCATTGGAGGCGAGGTTCTCATGGGTCAGCATCGCCCCCTTGGAGCGACCAGTGGTGCCCGAGGTGTAGAGCAGCGCGGCGAGGTCATCCGGGCCGCGCGGCACGTTCTCGAAAGTGGTGCGGCAAGCCTCGGCCGCCGCGCGCAACGTGCCCTGCCCGCCCGCATCCATTGTGACCACCTGCGCCACGCCACGGGCGCGGGCGAGGGGCGCCAGCACCGCTTCCGCCGTGGGATCGCAGATGAAGATCGCCGGTTCGGCATCGCCGAGGAAATAGTCGACCTCGGGCGGCGTGTACGCGGTGTTGAGCGGCAGGAATACGCCGCCGGCCCGCACCGTGGCGAGATAGACGAACACCGCCTCCAGGCTCTTTTCCGCCTGCAGCGCCACCCGGTCGCCGGGCGCGAGACCCATGGCCACCAGCGCATTCGCGTATTGCGCCGTGCGCCGGTCGAGCTCGGCATAGGTGAGGATGGCCCCGTCCGCCGTCTCGGCGAAGACGCGGGAGGGGTCGGTGCCGCCGGCGCGCAGGCGGTCGATCAGATGATTGGTCATGAGCGGGCAATCACGGGCAGGAGGTCACGGCGGCGAGCGAAGCCTCTCCCGCCGTAGCGAGGGTGGCGGCGGGTGGCGGCGCGGCGGTCTGAGGCGCGATGGGGGCCGCGCCCGCGAGGCGCGGACAGGTGGCCTTGAGCCCGAGCGAGGCGACATAAGATGCGCGGATCGTCGTGTTGGCGAAGCGCGCATTGGCGATGTAGTCGCGCAGCGTCGCCGCCACCTGTTCGCGCGAGGGCTTTTCCATCGTCGGCCACTGGCTCTTCGGCACGCTGCCGAACAGGGCGATGGCGTCCCAGCCCTGCGGGCGGTTGATGGAGGCGACGGTGGAGGGCGTGTCGAGATTCTTGTAGGTCCAAAAGCTCCAGCCGAGGCCGAAGCGCTCATTGAGCGTGCGGAATTTCTGGTTCCAGTCGTCGTTCAGCTCGCCGGTCTCGCCGATGAAGATCGGCACCTGCCAGCGATTGGCGAAGTTGACATATTTCTGGATCGAGCTGCGCTGCGGGCCGGCCCAGAACATGTGGTAGGTATAGCCGAGATTATCGGCGAAGGGCTTGCCGAACACGTCGAAATTCGTGCTCCACTGCGCGCCCGCCAGCATGATCGGGTGGTTGGGGTCGACCGCGCGGATCGCCTCCACCAGTTCGCGATAGAACGGCTCCAGCCGTGAATTGAGGAAATCCGTGTCGTGATAGGGGGTGATCGGCTCGTTGAGCAGATCGTATCCCAGAACCGCCGTCTCGTCCTTGTAGCGCTCGGCGATGGCGCGCCACATGGTCAGCGTACGGCGCCTGTATTCCGGGACATAGAAGGTGAGCGGGTAGCCGACGCCATCATCATGGTTCACGCCGGTCTGCCCGCCGGGCGCGGCGTGGATGTCGAGGATGAGCTTGATGCCATGCGCCTTGGCCCAGCCGACCAGCCGGTCGATGCGGCCCCAGCCCTCGCCGTTCGGGTCCACTTTGTCGGGGTTGGCCGGATCGAGGAAGAACTTCCAGTGCAGCGGCACGCGGATTGTGGTGAAGCCGGAAGCGGCGAGGAAGGCGACATCCTCTTCCTGGATATAGGCCTCGCGAAAATCCTTCCAGAAGCGCGCGGCCTCTTCCGGGCCGGCGAGATATTCGATCACGTCCTCGATATCCTGCGGCGAGCGCTGGACCGTGAACTTGAACATATAGCCTTCCGGCAGCAGCCAGTTGCCGAAGCTCATGCCCTTGATATTGAACGTCGACCCGTCCGGATTGACGAAGCGCGTGCCTTCCGCCCGGATGAAGCCGGGGGTGCTGGCGGGCGGGGTCGCAGCCGGCGCGGCGGCGGTGGCGGAACCGGCCGGCGCCGCCGGCGTGTCGGTCAGCGCCAGAGCGGGAGCGGCGGCAAAGAGGAGAGCGGTGGCGAGGGGGAGAGCGCAGCGGATCATGGACGGCAACCTAGTAAAGCCCGCGCGCGGCGGCAATGGCCCGCATGGAGGCATGAGGCCGATCCCGCGCAGCGGCAGCCGGATGGCGCGGCGGGCGCCCGGCGGGCATCGCTGGCGGTTCTGAGGTCGGTGGCCGGTCATGGCCGGCGCCGGCAGACGGGCGGCGGCCGGGAGAGCGACACGCGGCCGATCTGGGCATCACGACACCGGTTTTGAACGCGGAGGGAGGGCGTCACATCCTCCTTCCGGGGGCGCACCCACGGCGGACGGCAATTTCTCCGCCCAGTGTGGGTATCCTTTTCCGGCACCGCGAACAAGGCGAACCGCAAGCCGAACGAGCGAGAGTAAGCCGGCGCAAGTCAGCGGGCCTCTCAGAGGCTCGGGTTCCGTGGCGGAGTCGCCGTGGACGAAACCGGAGCGGCCGGCGGTAGCGGGGCGCGGCGGTCACCTTGCCGTCGTCGCCCTTTCCGCCACGGTGACAGCGCGCGCGCGGCAGGCTAAGCGTGAGGCTCCCGCCTCCCCGCCCCGGCAGATCCCTGACCTCCATGACCTATCTCCTCTACGCCGCCATCCTGCTTGTCGTCGTGGCCCTGTTCGCGCTGGTGACGGCGCGCGGGCGCGTGCATCCCTTCCTCGCGCTGGTGCTCGCCGCCTTCGCCTTCAACCAGGGCGTCGGCTGGTCGTTGAGCTTCGTGGTGAAATCCTTCTCCGTCGGCTTCGGCCAGACGCTGGCGGCGCTGGGCATCATCGTGGTGACGGGCGCGCTGCTGGCGGAAATCGCCGACGGGACAGGCGCCACGGCGCGGCTGCAGCAGATGGCGCGCGGCTGGCGCACCCGCTCCGGCCCGCTGGCGCTCATCGGGCTGATCGGCGGCATGGCTTCCACCCCGGCGGCGGCGTTCGCGGTGCTGAACCCGCTGCGGCGCGGCATGGGCGGCGACAGCCCGCGCTCGGCGCTCACCCTGGGCCTCGCCCTTTCCGCCGGCCATGGCCTGCTGATCCCCGCCCCCACCGTGCTGGCGAGCCTCACCATTCTGCGCGCCGATTGGGGGCTGGCGGCCGCCGTCGGCCTGCCTCTGGCGCTGATCGCCGCGGCCTTCGGTGCGCTGTGGGCGAAGGGCTGCGCCAGCGGCGCGCCCAACCCGCTCGACACCACCGCCGGCCTCGCGGGCGCGACGATGCACGCGCCGCAGCGCGGGGCGCTGGCGCTCTTCGTCGTCAGCCTGGTTCTGGTGGCGATGCTGATCGTGCAGGCGCTGGGCGACATCGCCTCCGAACCTTTCGGCGGCGGCAATGACCGCCATTTCATCCTGGCGCTGGGCAGCCCGGCGCTGCTGCTGGTCACCGGCGTCGGCCTGCTGCTGCTGCTGAGCTGGAGCTGGGAAAAAGCCGGGCTCTCCGAGGCCGGCTGGGCCGGGCGGGCGGTGACCAAGGTGGCGCCTCTCCTCCTCATCCTCGGCGCCGCCGGCGGCCTCGCCAAGGTGGCGCAGGATGTCGGCATGGCGGAGATGACGGCGGAATATCTCATTCCCCTCGCCCCCACGTCGGGCGCGCTGGTGCTGGTGCTGCCCTTCGCGCTCGCCGCCACCATCAAGATCCTGCAAGGCTCGTCGCTGGTCGCCGCGATCACGAGCGCCGGCATGATGATGGAACTCGCCGCCCCGCTCGGCCTCGGCGACCCGATGGGGCGCGTTCTTGCCGCATTGGCGGTGAGCGCCGGCGCCATGACCGTGCCGCAGATCAATGACGGATTGTTCTGGCTGGTGACGCGGGCCGGGCGCTTCACCCCGCCGGCGGCTCTGGCGCGGTTTTCCGGCGGGGCGCTGGTGCAGGGCGGGCTGATCCTCCTCTGCCTCATCGCCGTCCGGGTGGCCACCGCCTGAGGAACCGCCCGTTCAGGAACTGTCTGTTCGAGGAACCTGCGCCGATGCTGCGACGCCGTGACCTGCTGCTCTCCGCCCTTGCCGCCGCCAGCCTGCCCGCCCTCCCGCTGACCGCGCGCGCGCAAGCCGCCGCCGCGCCGCTGCCGCCGGCCGGCACGCCGCGCCTGCCGACGGATTTCGTCTGGGGCGCCTCCACCTCCGCCTACCAGATCGAGGGCGCCGTGGCGGAAGGCGGACGCAGGCCCTCGATCTGGGACGTGTTTTCCCACACGCCCGGCCGCATCGCCGACGGCACCAATGGCGATGTCGCCTGCGACCACTACCACCGCTATGCCGACGACGTGGCGCTGATGGGCGATCTCGGCTTCAAGGCCTATCGCTTCTCCCTCGCTTGGCCACGGGTGATGCCAGACGGCACCGGCGCGGTGAACGCGGCAGGGCTCGATTTCTACGACCGGCTGGTCGATAGCCTGCTGGCGCGCGGCATCGCCCCCATGGCCTGCCTCTACCACTGGGACCTGCCGCAGGCGCTGCAGGAACGCGGCGGCTGGCACAATCGCGATATGGCGAACTGGTTCGCTGACTATGCGCGCGCCGCCGTGCAGCGGCTCGGCGACCGGGTGAAGCCATGGGCGATGCTGAACGAGCCCTCCGTCCATGCCATTTTCGGCCATGGCTTTGGCAATCACGCACCCGGCCTCACCGGCTGGGACAGCTATGTGAAGGCTCAACACCACCAGAACCTCGCCCAGGGCACCGGCATCGCCGCCGTGAAGGGGCTGCATCCCGACCTCAAGCTCGGCACGGTGCTGTCGCTGCAGCCGATCTTCCCTGCTTCGCAGGACGACGCCGACATCGCGGCGGCCGCGCGCTTCGACGCCTGCTGGAACACGATCAATCTCGATCCGCTGTTCCATGGCCGCTACCCTGAACTGTTTGCGGAGGCCTTCGCCCCGCTGGTTCAGCCGGGCGATATGGAAACAATCCGCGCCCCGCTCGATTTCCTCGGCGTGAACTATTACGGGCCGTCCTATATCCGCCACGACGCCAACGCTTTTCTCGGTCAGGCGAGCTGGGGCGCGCTGCCGCCGAACACGCCGCAGACGCTTTTGGGGTGGCCGATCAGCGCGCAGGGCATGGTCGAGGTGCTGGCCCGGCTGCGCGACACCTATGGTAACCCGCCGGTGTTCATCACCGAAAACGGCGCCTGCTATGAGGACCCCGCGCCGGTGGACGGGGTGGTGGCGGACCCGGAGCGGACGGAATATCTGCGCGCGCATCTCGTCGCCGCCGGCGAGGCGATCGCGCAGGGATGCGCGCTGAAGGGCTATTATGTCTGGTCGCTGCTCGACAATTTCGAATGGGCGGAAGGCGAGCGCCGGCGCTTCGGCGTGGTGCGGGTGGATTTCGCCACCCAGCAGCGCACGCTCAAGCAGTCCGCGCGCTATCTGTCCAGCCTGATGAAGACGCAGAGCGGCGCTGCGGCGCCCTGAGGTATCCTGTTAACAGACCGACATGCGCGCGACACATATGTCGGTCATTTGACGGCGGGTGCCCCACGGCCCTTTCTATGTGATACCTAACCGCATGGCCGGCTCACGGGCCGACGCACGAGACAGAGCACAGACGCATGCAGACAGACGATCCCGCCGTCGCCGAAATCGTCGCCTTCATCTCCGGCGAGGTCGGTGTGGATGCGAGCCTGCTCACGCCGGACACGCCGGTGGCGGAGCTGGGCATCTCCTCGCTCGACCTGATCGAGACCATCTTCAAGCTGGAAAGCCGTTTCGGCATCGAGATTCCCAATGACGGCCCGCTGAGCGGCAGCGAGGTCACGGTTGGCACGCTGGTCGACCATGTCGCCGAATTGCTCGCGGCGCAGAAGGCGAAGACCGCCTGATGGCCGCTCGCGTCGCCGTCACCGGCCTTGGCTCGCTCTCGGCGCTGGGCAATGATATCGCCGCCCATCTCGCCGGCCTGCGCGCCGGCACGGTGGGCATTGGCGAGACGCAGGGCCTCGATGTCTCCGCCATGAAGACGAAGATTTCCGCCGAAGTGCGCGGCTTCGTGCCGGAAGACCATTTCGAACCGCGCCAGCTCGGCCTTGTCGACCGTACCTCGCAATTCGCCGTCGTCGCCGCCCGGCAGGCGCTGGCGGATGCCGGCCCTGCCTTGGAAGGCGTGGCGCGCCACCGCGTCGGCGCGATCTTCGCCGCCTCGGTCGGCTTCCATGCCGTCGATGACAGCTACCGCAAGCTCTATGCCGAAGGCGCGCCGCGCCCGCACCCCTTCACCGTGCCGCGCGCCATGCCGAGCGGGCAGGTGAGCCATGTGACCATGGATCTCGGCATTCACGGCCCGGCCTTTTCCATCGCCTCGGCCTGCTCCTCCGCCGCCCATTCCATCGGCACCGCCTTCCACATGGTGCGGTCCGGCATGCTGGATGTCGCGCTGGCAGGCGGAGGCGAATCGCAGATCACCTATGGCATGCTGAAGAGCTGGGAGGCGCTGCGCGTGCTCTCGCCCGAGGCCTGCCGCCCCTTCTCCAAGGACCGTTCCGGCCTCGTCATCGGCGAGGGCGCCGGCGCCGTGGTGCTGGAGAATCTGGACTGGGCGCGGGCGCGGGGCGCCACCATCCACGCAGAGCTTGTCGGCTTCGGCATGAGCGCGGACGGCATGGACATCACCGCCCCGGACATGGCGAGCGCCGCCACCTCGATGCGCTTCGCGCTGGAGGATGCCGGGCTGGCGCCGGAGGCGGTCGGCTATGTCAGCGCCCATGGCACCGCCACAGCGCTGAACGACAAGACTGAGGCCGCCGCGCTGCGGCTAGTGTTCGGCGATCACCTCGCCAAGCTGCCGGTGTCGTCGTCCAAGTCGCAATACGGCCACACGATGAACGCCTCCGGCGCGCTGGACTTCGTGACCACGGTGCTCGCCTTGCGCGAGGGCTTCCTGCCACCGACCATGGGGTTTCGCGAATTCGACCCCGAGTGCGACCTTGACTGCGTGCCGAACGCGGCGCGCGAGGCGGCCATCGAGGCCGCGATCTCGTCGAGCTTCGCCTTTGGCGGGCTGAATGCGGTGCTGGCGGTGAAGCGGTACGGGTGAGCAGGCGGCAGCCTTCGAGGCCCGGCTGACGTCCGGTACCTCAAGATGACGGCGCATGCCGACCTCCCATCGTCATGCTGAGGTGCCCGGGCAACGCCCGGGCCTCGAAGCACGCACAGCCTCACCCCTCCACCTCGAACTCCGCCGCCAGCCCCTCCCCCACCAACGTCGCCACGGCGGCGCGCACGGCGCCAAGGCGGGCGCGGCAGAAGGCGGCGATCTCGCGCGGCAGGCGACCCAATTCCTGCCGGCGGGCGATGAGGGTGAGATGGCGCGTCAGCCCCGGGCCGGGAAGCTTGTGGCAGGCGAAACCGTCCAGCTTCAGCCCGGCTTCCACCAGGCAGAGCGGCGTGGTCACAGCGAAGCCTGCCCCTTCCAGCACCGCGCTGGTGACGCCATAAGGCGTGTCGAATTCCAGCGGGCGCGGTAGGTCCAGCCGCAGTCGACGCAGATGCCGCTCCACCTCCATGCCGGTCTTGGAACGGGCGGAGAAGCGCACCAGCGGCAGGGCGCGGGCAAGTTCCTCCAGCGCGTCCACCGAAGCCGGGGGCCGCGCCGTCGTCGGCAGCAGCAACACATAGGGCTCGGTGAGCAGCGGCCAGCGTTCCAGCCCCTCGATCTCGTCCAGCGCGTCGGCGCCGACGAGCAGGTCGAGCTGGCGGGTCAGCAACGCCCCTGCATGCGAGGCGGTGAGGCCCGAGAGCAGCGACACCTGCTCCGCCTTCTCCCCCAGCGCGCGGGCGAGCGGCGCCATCAGCACCCGCGCCAGCGAATCCACCAGCCCGGCGCGCAGCAGCGGCAGGCGGGCATGCTCGGCCTCGCGCAGCAGCGGCGCGATCTGGCGGGCTTCGGAGACCAGTGCGCTGGCCCGCTGGCGCAGCGCCCCGCCGGCGGCGGTGAGGCCGAGCGGGCGGGCGGTGCGGTCGAACAGGGCAATGCCGATGCGCCGTTCGAGATCGGCCACCGCCTGCGAGATGGCGGGCTGGGTCAGCCCGAGCCGCCGCGCCGCCTGCGCCATGGTGCCGGCGTCGCAGACGGCGAGGAAGATTTCCAGCGCGCGCAGGTCGAAGGGCAGCGTGTCGGCGGGGGGCATGGGGCGGTCTTTCGTGTCTCGCCGTCATCCTGAGGTGCCCGGCGCGAGCCGGGCCTCGAAGGATTCTCGCCACTGCGCGCCTGGAAACCCATCCTTCGAGGCTCGCTTCGCTCGTACCTCAGGATGACGGCCTTCTCGGGGCCATCTATAACCAAAACTTATATTATCACCGGATCAGCGTTGATCTATAGGTTTTGACGGTGTCCGGCAGCCAACGCCACGCGAGCCCCGAACGAGCCCTGCCCCATGCGCTATTCTGTGTTTTCCCTGCTCGCCAATGCCCTGAACGGCCAGAAGGGCTGGACCCCGGCCTGGCGCGAGGCGGTGCCAAAACCGGCCTATGACGTGATCATCGTGGGCGGTGGCGGGCATGGGCTGGCGACCGCCTATTACCTCGCCAAGGTGCATGGCATCCGCAACGTCGCGGTGCTGGAAAAGGGCGTCATCGGCTCCGGCAATGCCGGCCGCAACACCACCATCATCCGCTCCAACTATCTGCTGCCCGGCAATGAACCGTTCTACGAATGGTCGATGAAGCTGTGGGAAGGGCTGGAACAGGAGCTGAACTACAATGCGATGGTGAGCCAGCGCGGCATTCTCAACCTGTTCCACTCCGACGCCCAGCGCGACGCCTATGCCAGGCGCGGCAACGCCATGCGCCTCGCCGGCGTCGACTCGCAGCTTCTGGACAAGGCGCAGGTGCGGGCCATGTACCCGTTCCTCGATTTCGACAATGCCCGCTTCCCCATCCAGGGCGGGCTGCGGCAGGCCCGCGCCGGCACCGCCCGCCACGACGCCGTGGTGTGGGGCTATGCCCGCGCCGCCGACCGGCTGGGCGTCGACATCGTGCAGAATTGCGAGGTGACCGGCTTCATCCGCGAGGGCGACGCCATCGTCGGCGTGGAGACCACGCGCGGGCCGGTGCGGGCGGGCAAGGTCGGGGTAGCGGTGGCGGGTTCGTCCTCGCGCGTCGCCGCCATGGCCGGGCTGCGGCTGCCGATCGAAAGCCATGTGCTGCAGGCCTTCGTCTCCGAAGGGCTGAAGCCGCTGGTCGACGGCGTCATCACCTTCGGCGCTGGGCATTTCTACATCTCGCAGTCCGACAAGGGCGGCCTCGTCTTCGGCGGCGATATTGACGGCTACAATTCCTACGCCCAGCGCGGCAACCTCCCCGTGATCGAGGATGTGTGCGAGGGCGGCATGGCGCTGATGCCGCGCATCGGCAGGCTGCGGCTGCTGCGCCACTGGGGCGGCATCATGGACATGTCGATGGACGGCTCGCCGATCATCGACCGCACGCCGGTGCCGGGGCTCTATCTCAATGCCGGCTGGTGCTATGGCGGCTTCAAGGCGACGCCGGCCTCCGGCTGGTGCTTCGCCCATCTGCTGGCGAGAGGGGAGCCGCACGAAACCGCCGGCGCCTTCCGGCTGGACCGCTTCCGTACCGGCCATCTCATCGATGAGAAGGGAGTCGGCGCCCAGCCGAACCTGCATTGATGAGTGCCATTAGCGCCCTCCCCCTCACCCCATCCCTCTCCCCCATGGGGAGAGGGAGCCGGCCGCCCTTCACCTCTCCCCATGGGGGAGAGGTCGGATCGCCCAGCGATCCGGGTGAGGGGCTTCATCCCGAAGGTGCCGCCTGATGCGTATTCCCTGCCCCTATTGCGGCGAACGCGACGCCCATGAATTCGCCTATCTCGGCGACGCGACGCTGACGCGCCCGGACCCCGCCGCGCCGGACGCTGAACAGGCGTTCCACGACTATGTCTATCTGCGCGATAACCCGGCCGGGGCGCATGAGGAATGGTGGTACCACGCCAATGGCTGCCGCCAGTGGCTGCGCGTCACCCGCGACACCCGCACCCATGCCATTTCAGGCGCGGTCGCCGCGCGTGCGACCGAACAGGCGACGGGAGAGCCGGCATGAGCGCGCCCAACCGCAACCGGCTGACCAGCGGCGGCCTGATCGACCGGGCAAAGCCGCTCGGCTTCCGCTTCGACGGCACCGCCTATCGCGGCTATGAGGGCGACACGCTGGCCTCGGCGCTGCTGGCCAATGGCGTGCGGCTGGTCGGCCGCTCGTTCAAATATCACCGCCCGCGCGGCATCGTCGCAGCCGGCGCGGAGGAGCCGAACGCGCTGGTGGAGCTGCGCGCCGGCGCGCGGCGCGAGCCCAACACCCGCGCCACCGTCGCCGAGCTCTATGACGGCCTGGAAGCCGCCAGCCAGAACCGCTGGCCCTCGCTCGCCGTCGACGCGCTGAGCCTCAACCGCTTCCTGTCACCCTTTCTCGGCGCCGGCTTCTACTACAAGACCTTCATGTGGCCCGCCGCCTTCTGGGAGAAGCTCTACGAGCCGATCATCCGCCGCGCCGCCGGGCTCGGGCGGGCGGCGGAGGAGGCGGACCCCGACCATTATGAGAAGGCTACCGCCTTCTGCGACCTGCTGGTCATCGGCGCCGGCCCAGCCGGACTGATGGCGGCGCTCACGGCGGCGCGTTCCGGCGCGAGGGTGATCCTCGCTGATGAGGATTTTCTGCCCGGCGGCGGGCTGAATGCCGAGGCCGGCGACATCGACCGCCGGCCCGCCCCGGCCTTCGCCGCCCATGTCGTGGCGGAACTGATGAGCCTGCCCAATGTGCGGGTGATGCGCCGCACCACCGTGTTCGGCGTCTATGACAGCGGCACCTATGGCGCGCTGGAGCGCGTCAGCGACCATCGGGCCGAACCCCTGCCCTTCCAGCCGCGCCAGCGGCTGTGGCGGCTCATCGCCCGGCGCGCCGTGCTGGCGGCGGGCGCCACCGAGCGGCCCATCGTCTTCGGCGGCAATGACCGGCCGGGCGTGATGCTGGCGGGAGCGGTCGGCACCTATGTGCAGCGCCACGCCGCGCTGCCGGGGCAAAGGATCGCGCTGTTCGCCAATAATGACGGCGCGTGGCGGCAGATGCTGGCTGCCCATGCCGCTGGCGCGCCGGTGGAGACCATCATCGACGTGCGGGCGGAGATCGACCCCGCCCTCATGGCGGCGGCGCGGGCCGAGGGCCTCCGCGTGCTCACCGGCGCGCAGGTGATCGCCACCAAGGGCAAGACGCTCAGCGGGCTCACCGTCACCACCCGCTCGGGTACCGAGCGGATCGCCGCCGACACGCTCGCCGTCTCCGGCGGCTGGTCGCCTTCCGTGCATCTCACCTGCCACCATGGCGGCAAGCCCAGATGGGACGAGGCCATCGCCGCCTTCGTGCCGGGCACCTGCCCGCCGGGGCTCACCGTGGCGGGCGCGGCGCGGGGCGTCTTCGGCCTTGGCGCGTGTTTGAAGGACGGCGCGGCGATGGGTGCCGAGGCGGCGCAGGCGCTTGGCTTCACCGTGCCGGCGCCCGACGTGCCCGAGGTGGCGGATGCCCCCTTCGCCCTCACCCCGTTCTGGCATGTCGAAGGCTCGAAAGGCGCGGCCTTTGTCGACCTGCAGAACGATGTCACCGCCAAGGATGTCGGCATCGCCCACAGGGAAGGCTTCCGCTCGGTCGAACTTCTGAAGCGCTATACGACGCTGGGCATGGCGACCGACCAGGGGCGGACCTCCAACGTCACCGGCCTCGCCATCATGGCGAGCCTCACCGGCGCCTCGATCCCCGAGACCGGCACGACGATCTTCCGGCCGCCCTATACGCCGGTGTCGCTCGGCGCGCTGGCGGGACACCATCGGGGCAAGGACTTCCGCCCCGTCCGCCTCACACCGACTCACGAATGGGCGCGCGAGCAGGGTGCGGTGTTCATCGAGACCGGGGCGTGGCTGCGGGCGCAGTATTTCCCCCGCACGGGCGAAAAAGACTGGCTGGAGACGGTATCCCGCGAGGTGACGGCAGTGCGCGCCTCCGTGGGGCTGATCGACGTGTCGACCTTTGGCAAGATCGACCTGCAGGGCCGCGATGTCGGCGCCTTCCTCGACCGTGTCTACATCAACGGCTTCGCGGCGCTCGCCGTCGGCAAGGCGCGCTATGGCGTCATGCTGCGCGAGGACGGTATGGTGATGGACGACGGCACCACCGCACGCCTGTCGCCCGAGCATTATGTGATGACCACCACCACGGCCAATGCGGCCAAGGTGTTCCAGCATCTCGAATTCTGCCTGCAGGTGCTGTGGCCGGAACTCGACGTGGCGCTGTCTTCCGTCTCCGAGCAATGGGCACAGATCGCCATCGCCGGCCCGCGTGCCCGCGACGTGCTGGCGCGAGTGGCCGATGGCGATGTGTCCAACGCGGCGCTGCCCTTCATGGGCGCCATCGAGGGCACGGTCATAGGCGGGGTAAGGGCGCGGCTGTTCCGCCTCTCCTTCTCCGGCGAGCTCGGCTATGAGATCGCCGTGCCCGCCCGGCAGGGCGCGGCGCTGGCGCGGGCGCTGATGGCGGCGGGCGAGGAATTCGGCATCACCCCCTATGGCATCGAGGCGCTCGGCGTGATGCGGATCGAGAAGGGCCATGTCTCCGGCAACGAGCTTTCCGGACAGACCACGGCCGGCGATCTCGGCTTCGGCCGCATGGCTTCGACGAAGAAGGACTATATCGGCCGCGTGATGGCCGCCCGGCCGGGCCTCACTGACCCCGAGCGGCCGTGCTTCGTCGGCTTCAAGCCGGTGGACCCCTCGCGCCGGCTGCGGGCGGGGGCGCATTTCCTCCCCCTCGGCGCCGCGCCCACCATGGCGAACGACCAGGGCTACATGACCTCGGTGGCCTATTCCCCCCATCTTGGCCACTGGTTCGGCCTCGGCCTGATCCGGCGCGGGCCGGAGCGCCTCGGCGAGCGGGTGCGCGCCTATGACCCGGTGCGCGGCGAGGAAATCGAAGTGGAAATCTGCGCGCCCGGCTTCATCGACCCGGAAGGAGTGCGTCTTCGTGGCTGACCTTTCGTCTCCCGATCCCCTCGCGGGCCTTCCCTTCGACCGCGTGCCGCCCTCCGGCCGCTACGGCGCGGCGGGCGAGCCCGGCGTCACCGTCTCCACCACGGACACACCCTTCATCGCCCTTGTCGTCGCCCGTAAGGGCTTTGCCGCCAGCGTCGCCGCCCGGCTGGGGCGGGCCTTCGGGCTGGAGATCGCCGACCGGGCCGGCGCGGCGATGGGCGCGGCCTCCACCGTGGTCGGCACCGGGCCGGGACGCTTCCTCGTGCTGTCGAAGACCGAGCCGGACCTCGCCGGCACGCTGCGGGCGCTGCTGGGGGCGGAGGCGGCGATCACCGAACAGGACGACGCCTCTGTCACCTTCGACCTCACGGGCGAGAAGGTGCCCGATCTCCTCGCCAAGGGCGCGCTGATCGACCTCGACCCCCGCGTGTTTCTGCCCGGCCATGCCGCGACAACGGTGATCGCCCATATCGGGGTGACGCTGTGGCGGGTGAGCGAGAACGCCTGGCGCCTCCTCGTGGCACGCAGCTTTGAAGCCAGTTTCACCCGCTTTCTTGTCGCCAGCGGCGCGGAATTCGGCCTCGCTCTGGAGAACGGAACGGCGGGACGAGGTTGACGGTGGCGCGCCGCGCGCTTTCCCCTTCACCTCTCTCCGCCAGAGCCATTCCGGTGAATGCTACGCCGCCGGAACCCCTCTAACGCTCTGATCGCACGCAATTCCTATCGCGAAACCGCTAGGCACTTTTGCGGGAATTGCTCTAGAAGCCTGTCGGCGCGCGCATCACCGACGCCGCGACCGGCGTTTCGACGAGACCTGACATGACCGATACCCGCGACACCTATGTGCTCACCCTCTCCTGCCCCGACCGCCCCGGCATCGTCGCCGGCGTCGCCGGCTTTCTGTTCGAGCAGGGCGGCAACATCCTCGAAGCCCAGC
The DNA here is from genome assembly GCF_965249975.1 of Ancylobacter sp. Lineage (GTDB taxonomy): Bacteria > Pseudomonadota > Alphaproteobacteria > Rhizobiales > Xanthobacteraceae > Ancylobacter. Next base: position 148,309 of record NZ_CBDFNE010000018.1, read on the forward strand.
AGTTCGACGACACGGAAAGCGGCCGCTTCTTCATGCGGGTGATGTTCGACCGCCCCGCCGGCGCCGGCTCGCTGGAGGCTCTGAAGAGCGATTTTGAAGCGGTGGCGGGAAAGTTCGCGCTCGACTGGCGCATGCGGCCGCGTGGCCGGAAGCCGAAGGTGATGCTGCTGGTCTCGAAATTCGACCATTGCCTCGCGGATCTGCTCTATCGCTGGCGCATCGGCGAGATTCCCATGGACATCGTCGCCATCGCCGCCAATTACCCGCGCGAGACCTATGCCCATCTCGATTTCGCGGACATTCCCTTCCACTACCTGCCCATCACCAAATCGACCAAGATGGAACAGGAAGCGCAGCTGTGGGAGCTGTTCCAGTCTTCCGGCGCGGAAGTGGCGGTACTGGCCCGCTACATGCAGGTTCTGTCGGATGGACTGTCGGCCAAGCTGTCGGGCCGCTGCATCAACATTCACCATTCCTTCCTGCCCGGCTTCAAGGGCGCCAAGCCCTATCATCAGGCGCATGCGCGCGGGGTGAAGCTGATCGGCGCCACGGCGCACTATGTCACCTCCGACCTCGACGAAGGCCCGATCATCGAGCAGGATGTCGAGCGCATCAGCCATCAGGACTCGGCCGAGGATCTCGTGCGCAAGGGCCGCGACATCGAGCGCCGCGTCCTCGCCCGCGCGCTGGCCTGGCATCTCGACGACCGTGTGCTGGTGAACGGGCACAAGACGGTGGTGTTCCGCGACTGAGGAGGCTTTCATGGTCGAAACCCGGCTGATCGACGGCAAGGCCTTTGCCGAGGCGATGCGCGCCCGGCTGAAGGGCGAGGTCGCCGCCTTCATCAAGGAGACCGGCGTGACGCCGGGCCTCGCCGTGGTGCTGGTGGGCGAGGACCCCGCCAGCGCGGTCTATGTCCGCAACAAGGGCAAGCAGACGCTGGAGGCCGGCATGGCCTCGATCGAGCACAAGCTGGCGGCGGACACCACACAGGACGACGTCCTGGCGCTGGTGCGGGCGCTGAACGCGGATGACAGCGTGCATGGCATTCTCGTGCAGTTGCCCTTGCCCCCGCATATCGACGCGCAGGCGGTGCTTGCCACCATCGACCCGGCCAAGGATGTCGACGGCTTCCATGTGGTGAATGCCGGCCGGCTGGCGGTGGGGCTCGACGCGCTGGTGCCCTGCACGCCGCTCGGTTGCGTGATGCTGTTGAAAGACACGCTCGGCAGCCTCGCCGGGCTGGAAGCGGTGGTGGTCGGGCGCTCCAACATCGTGGGCAAGCCGCTGGCGCAATTGCTGCTGCGCGAGGACTGCACGGTCACCCTCGCCCATTCGCGCACGCGCGACCTGCCGGCGGTGTGCCGGCGCGCCGATATCCTCATCGGCGCGGTGGGGCGGCCGGAGATGATCCGCGGCGACTGGATCAAGCCGGGCGCCACGGTGATCGATGTCGGCATCAACCGCATCACCGGTGCGGACGGCAAGGGCCGGCTGGTCGGCGACGTGGCGTTCGCGGAGGCGCAGGGCATTGCCGGGGCCATCACCCCGGTGCCGGGCGGCGTCGGGCCGATGACCATCGCCTGTCTGCTGGCCAACACGCTCACCGCCGCGCGGCGTCAGCAGGCGTGACGCGGCGGCGCTGCCGGCGCGTCAGATCGCCTGCGGGAAGCTGAACAGATTGCCGGGATCGACCGCCGCCTTGATGGCGGCGAGGCGCGGCAGGTTGGCGCCGTAATAGCGCGCGCGCCACTCGGCGAGCGAAGCGTCGGGGAAATTGACGAAAGCCCCGTGCCCGCCGGCATGGTCGACCGTATGGTAGAGCGCGTCCTGCCAATCCTTGGCGGCGCGCACGATCTCCGGCCGCACCGTATCGTCCTCGCTCCAGCTCACACCCACCACCGACAGCCAGCGGCTGGCGCGATGCACGAAGGCGCTCGCCGCCGGCGCGGTCTCGTTGATGCGCCCGCCGGTCTGGAAAAAGAACAGGTCGCCATGCGCGCCGGTGCCGGGCCAGCGCACCAGATGGTCGAACGCCTTGTCGAGGAAGGCGTCGGACGGCGCGGTGTCGAGAAAGGCCGAGCGCTCGCGGTACCAAGCGGGCGCGCCGGGCTCCATCAGGAAGGCTTGCGCGTCCCAATAGGGCAGTTCGCGGATGTCGGCCAGTTCAGGCGCGGCCACGGCCATCACCGGCTGCAGCAGCTTTTCCAGCCCCTGGCGGTCGCCGGCGAACTGGCCAAGCAGCGTGATCGCCACCTGCCGCCCGCCGACGTGAAGTTTGGGTGTTACGCCGGCGAGGCTGACGCGAGTGCCGAGCGTCACCGGCGCGTCGTCAAGCGCGGCGAACAGGGCGCCGGCGACTTTCCGCGTGTTCTGGCGCCAGACGATGCGGAAGGCGGTGAGCTGAGGATCGGCCGGCACGGTGTCGAAGGTGAAGGAGGTGCTCACCCCGAAATTGCCGCCGCCCCCACCCCGGATGGCCCAGAACAGATCCGGCTCCTCGCTGGCGGAGAGGGTGCGCACCCGGCCATCGGCGGTGACGATCTCGGAGGCGACGAGATTATCGGAGGCGAGGCCGAGCCGGCGCATGTTGAAGCCGATCCCGCCGCCGAGCACGAAGCCGGCGACGCCGACCGTGGGGCAGCGGCCATGCGTCATCATCCGCCCGGCCTGGCGCAGCGCGTCATAGATCGGCTGGTTGATCGCGCCGGCGCCGACCTTGGCCCGCCCAGTAGCCGGGTCATAGGCGATGGTGTTCATCGCCGCCATGTCGATCAGCAGGCCATGGGTGGTGGAGAAGCCGGCATAGGAATGGCCGCCGCCGCGCAGGGCGAAGGGCACTTCGTAATCTTGGCACCAGCTCAGCACGTCGCCGATCATCTGCGGCGTGCGGCAGCGCACGATGCCTTCCGGCCGCACATGGCGGAAGCGCAGATTGTTCGGCATCGCCTCGGCGGCGAAGCCGGCATCGGAGGGGCGCAGCAGCGCGCCATCGGTGATCCGGGCCAGCGCCTGCCAGCGATCGACCGGCGGACTTGGTGCCGGAGCGGAGGCAGGGACCAGCGCGGTGGTCGGCGCCTCTTGCGCCCGCAGTGGTGCGAAGCCAGCCAGCGCGGCGCTGGCCGCCGTGCCGAGGAGAAGACTGCGGCGGTTCAGCCGTGGCGCTGCGTTCATCTGGTCGCTCCCCCGAGGCGTGGCTACAGGACCTTTCGCAAAGCGGCCCGCGCACCTTTTGCCCATGCGTCCCATATTGATGGCGACTTGTGAAGGGGACGACGATAACTCTCAGGGTTGCGTTAATCTACTCCTGATTGCAGTGATCGCCGCAAGCCCCCTGCCCGGCGGCGGCGCTCACACCCGGGTCATGCGGTTCCAGGCGTCCAGGCCAGCAATCTTGTAGGCTTCGGCAAGGGTGGGATAGTTGAACGTGTTCTCGATGAAATAATCGATCGTGCCCTTGAGGTTGAGCACGGCCTGGCCGATGTGGATCAGCTCGGTGGCGCCCTCGCCGACGATGTGGACGCCGAGCAGGCGGCGCGTCTTCACCGAGAAGATCATCTTCATCATCCCACTGTTCAGCCCCATGATGTGGCCGCGCGAGGTTTCGCGGAAGCGGGCAATGCCGCATTCATAGGGAATCTCGCGCTTGCGCACCTCCTCCTCGCTCATGCCGACGGTGGAGATTTCGGGAACCGCGTAGATGCCATAGGGGAAGAACTCCGGCGGCGGCGGCGGCTCCAGCCCGAAGGCGTGGCAGGCGGCGACGCGGCCCTGTTCCATCGAGGTGGAGGCAAGGCTAGGGAAGCCGATGACATCGCCCGCCGCATAGATGTGCGGCACGGCGGTCTGCAGCGTTTTCGGCTCGACGGTGATGCGGCCGCGATGATCGACGCTGAGGCCGGCGGCTTCCAGATTCAGCCGGTCGGTGGCGCCGACACGGCCGGCGGCGAAGAGCAGCATGTCGGCCTGGACGGTGCGCCCGTCCGCCAGCTTGCACACCGGCCGCTCGCGCGCATCCAGCGTGATGGCGCTGACGGCGGCGCCGAGCCGCAGCCCGACATTGCGGTCGCGCAGTTCGTGGGTGAACTCCTCGATCAGTTCCTTGTCGATGAAGTCGAGAAAGGTCGAGCGCGGCTCGATCAGGGTCACCGACACGTCGAGCGCGCTGAAGATCGAGGCATATTCCACACCGATGACGCCGGCGCCGATGACGGCGAGGCTGCGCGGCAGGCGCGGCAGATCGACGATCTCGTCGCTGTCGAACACGCTCATGCCGTTGAACGGCACATAATCCGGCCGAAACGGGCGGGTGCCGACCGCGATCAGCACATGCGCGCCGGTGACGGTGTCGACCTCGCCGCCCTCTCCGGTGATCTCGATGGTGTGCGGATCGAGAAAACGCGCCTCGCCGCGTGCGGTCTTCACCGCGTTGCGGGCGAACTGGTGTTCGAGAACCTCGACCTCGTGGTCGAGCGTCTTGTGCAGTCGCGCCATAAGATCGGCGGCGCCGATATCCTGCTTCACCCGGTAGGAACGCCCATAGAAGCCGCGCTCGCGCCAGCCGGAGAGGTTGAGCACGGTCTCGCGCAGCGTCTTGGAGGGGATGGTGCCGGTGTGGACCGAGACGCCGCCCACGCGGCGGCCCTTCTCAATGACCAGCACCGACTTGCCGATCTTGGCCGACTGGACGGCGGCACGGCGGCCGGAGGGGCCGCTGCCGATGACAATCATGTCGAAATCATACATGGCGCGACGAACCGTCCTGTGGCAACGAGGTAGGGGCACGCCCTTCGATGCACGATGAATGCCAAGGCTCCATGACAGTGCCGGGCGGACACATGACGGCGCGATCCTGCCCGGCGCGGCTTTCCGGGGGCTTGCTTTTGCCGGCAAACCGCGTCCCATCGGCTGGGTGAACAAGGGGGAAGCTGGCGTGACGGATGGACGGCGCAAAGCGCGCGCAACAGTGGCTGAGGTGCCGGCGGAGGACCTGACCACCGGTTCGGGCGCCCCGGTGGCGCGCGAGCGTACGCTGGAACAGGCGCTTGGCCATCAAGTGCGGGCGATCCGCAGGGATCTCGACCTCACCGTCTCTGATGTCGCGAGCGCCGCCGGGATCTCGGTCGGCATGCTCTCCAAAATCGAGAACGGGCTGATCTCGCCCTCGCTGGCGACGCTCCAGTCGATTTCCACCGTGCTCAACGTGCCGATCTCCACCCTGTTCACCAGCTTCGAGGAAAAGCGCGACTGCTCCTTCGTGCCGGCCGGAGGCGGGGTGCGCATCGAGCGGCGCGGCACCAAGGTGGGGCATGAATATGAGCTGCTGGGCCATGCGCTCGGCGGCGAGGTCGGGGTGGAGCCCTATCTGATAACGCTGAGCGAGGAAGCGGTGCCGTATACCGGCTTCCGCCATGCAGGGGTGGAGTTCATCCACATGCTCTCCGGCGAGGTGATCTACCGCCATGGCGACCGCACCTATCACCTCAAGCCCGGCGACTCGCTGCTGTTCGACAGCGCCGCCACCCATGGGCCGGAGGAGTTGCTGGTACGGCCGATGCGCTACCTCTCCATCATCATGTACCCGCGCGAGAACGAACGCTGAGGCCGGAACCGGACACCGCGACATTTTCCTCAGAAGAAAATTATATTCACGCTGATTGACGCGTGCCCGCGCCGCTCCTACAAGAGGAGGCACGGCCTCATGGCCCTTGCCCTTCCCTTGCCTGCAGGAGTTCTCAAGCCATGTGCGGCATTGTCGGCCTGTTCCTGAAGCAGCCGAAGCTGGAGCCGGAACTCGGCGCCCTGCTTTCGCAGATGCTCGACATCATGTGCGACCGGGGGCCGGATTCCGCCGGCTTCGCGGTCTATGGCGGCGGCACGCCCGGCTTCGTGAAACTGACGCTGCGCGGCCCCGCCGGCACCGATTTCGCCACGCTCGGCGAGGCGATCGGCCACCCCATCCTTCCCCGCGACACCCACGGCGTGCTGAGCGTGCCGGTGGCGGAGGAAACGGCGGTCCGCGCCGCGCTCGCCCGCCTCGCGCCGGAGCTGCGCGTCGTCGGGGCCGGCACCCGCATGGAGCTCTACAAGGAAGTCGGCCTGCCTGCCGATGTCGCCAAGCGCTTCAAGCTGGAAGAGATGAGTGGCACCCACGCCATCGGCCACACCCGCATGGCGACGGAAAGCGCGGTGACAACGGACGGCGCCCACCCCTTCTCGACCGGGCCGGACCAGTGCCTGGTGCATAACGGCTCGCTTTCCAACCATGCCGGCGTGCGCCGCCTGCTGGCCCGCGAGGGGCTTCCGGTGACGACGGAGAACGACAGCGAGGTCGCCGCCGCCTACCTCACCTACCGCATGCGCGGCGGCGATACGCTGGGTGAGGCGCTGGAGCATTCGCTGGGCGATCTCGACGGCTTCTATACCTTCGTCGTCGGCACCGAGAGCGGCTTCGGCGTGCTGCGCGACCCCATCGCCTGCAAGCCCGCCGTCATGGCGGAAACCGACGACTACGTCGCCTTCGCCTCCGAATACCGGGCGCTGGCCGGCCTGCCGGGCATCGAGACCGCGCGGGTGTTCGAGCCGGAACCGGCTAAGGTCTATTTCTGGGATCGCGCCGCATGAACCTCTCGCTGAAGCCTGCCACCGCCGAGGGCGAAACCCTCGTCGACCTCGCCACCACTCCCCTGCGCGAGCTGAACGGCGCCCTGCACAAGCTGACGCCCGACACCAACCAGACGCTGTGGAAGATCGCCCACCCCGCCGGCCGTCACGCCATCGCCGCCGGGCTCGACGTGCCGGTGACCATCGAGATCGACGGGCCGGTCGGCTATTACTGCGCCGGCATGAACAAGCAGGCGCGCGTCATCGTGCATGGCAATGCCGGCGTCGGCGTCGGCGAGAACATGATGAGCGGACTCATTCATGTGAAGGGCGACGCCAGCCAGGCCGCCGGCGCCACCGCCCATGGCGGGCTGCTGATCATCGACGGCAACGCCTCGGCACGCTGCGGCATCTCGATGAAGGGCATCGACATCGTGGTGAAGGGCTCGGTCGGCCATATGAGCGCCTTCATGGCGCAGGCCGGCACCCTCACCGTGCTGGGCGATGCCGGCGAGGCGCTGGGCGACAGCCTGTATGAAGCCAAGCTGTTCGTGCGCGGCTCCGTCGCCTCGCTCGGGGCCGACTGCATCGAGAAAGAGATGCGCGAGGAGCACAAGGCGCTGCTGGCCGAGAAGCTGAAATCGGCCGGCCTTCTGGGCGAGGTCGATATCGCGGAATTCCGCCGCTACGGCTCGGCCCGCACGCTCTACCATTTCCACGTCGACAACGTGTCGAGCTATTGAGGGCGCGATGACCGACCACAGCCACACCCCGCGCACCACGCCGCGCTCTTCCGCCACCTTTGACGACTACACGCTCTCGGAAATCCGCCGCGCGGCGGCGACCGGCATCTATGACATTCGCGGCGGCGGCGCCAAGCGCCGGGTGCCCCACTTCGACGACCTGCTGTTCCTCGGCGCCTCCATGTCGCGCTACCCGCTGGAAGGCTACCGCGAGAAGTGCTCCACCGAGGTCGTGCTCGGCACCCGCTTCGCCAAGAAGCCGATCGAGTTGAAGATCCCGATCACCATTGCCGGCATGAGCTTCGGCTCGCTCTCGGCCAATGCCAAGGAAGCGCTCGGGCGCGGCGCCTCGGCCATGGGCACCTCGACCACCACGGGCGATGGCGGCATGACCAATGAGGAGCGCGGGCACTCGACCCAGCTGGTCTACCAGTATCTGCCCTCGCGCTACGGCATGAACCCGGACGACCTCAAGCGCGCCGACGCCATCGAGGTGGTGGTCGGCCAGGGCGCCAAGCCCGGCGGCGGCGGCATGCTGCTCGGCCAGAAGATCACCGAGCGCGTCGCCGCCATGCGCACCCTGCCCGTCGGCATCGATCAGCGCTCCGCCTGCCGTCACCCGGACTGGACCGGACCGGACGATCTTGAGATCAAGATCGAGGAACTGCGCGAGATCACCGATTGGGAAAAGCCGATCTATGTGAAGGTCGGCGCCGCCCGCCCCTATTACGACACAGCGCTCGCCGTGAAGTCGGGCGCCGATGTGGTGGTGGTCGACGGCATGCAGGGCGGCACCGCAGCGACGCAGGAAATCTTCATCGAGCATGTCGGCATCCCGACGCTGGCCGCCGTGCGCCAGGCGGTGAAGGCGCTGCAGGACCTCGGCATGCACCGCAAGGTGCAGCTCGTCGTCTCCGGCGGCATTCGCAACGGCGCGGACGTCGCCAAGGCGCTGGCGCTCGGTGCCGACGCGGTGGCCATCGGCACCGCCGCGCTGGTGGCGCTGGGCGACAACGACCCGCATTACGCCGCCGAATATGAGGCGCTCGGCACGCGTCCCGGCGCCTATGACGATTGGCATGAGGGCCGCGACCCTGCCGGCATCACCACGCAGGACCCGGAGCTGATGAAGCGGCTCGACCCGGTGGCCGCCGGGCGGCGCCTCGCCAATTATCTCGCCGTGCTGACGCTGGAGTGCCAGACCATCGCTCGCGCCTGCGGCAAGAGCCATGTGCACAATCTGGAGCCGGAAGACCTCGTCGCGCTGACCATTGAGGCCGCCGCCATGGCCAATGTGCCGCTCGCCGGCACCGACTGGATACCGGGACGCAACGGCGGATTCTGATCATCAACCCCGCGCCTCGGCGCGGGGTTTGCACGTCATGACGACCAACGAGCCCGAACGGGCCGGGGAACAGCGAAACCGGATAGCACCATGGCCACTGATCTTGCCCAAGCCGATCTGAAGCATGCCGCCAAAGAGCTCGGCATCAAGTACTTCCTGATCTCCTATGTCGACCTGTTCGGCGCGCTCCGGGCGAAACTCGTGCCCGCGAGCGCCATCAGCGGCATGCAGAAGTCTGGGGCGGGCTTTGCCGGTTTCGCCACCTGGCTCGACATGAGCCCGGCCGATGCCGATCTGTTCGCCGTTCCCGACGCCTCCAGCCTGGTCCAGCTGCCGTGGAAGCCGGAAGTCGGCTGGCTCGCCTCCGACTTGGTCATGAATGACGAACTGGTGGCGCAGGCGCCGCGCAACGTGCTCAAATCCACCATGCTCGGCGCCGAAAGCCTCGGCTATGTTATGAAGACCGGGGTGGAGTGCGAATTCTTCCTGACCAATGCCGACGGCACGAAGATTTCCGACGCCGCCGACAACGCCACCAAGCCCTGCTACGACCAGTCCGCCCTGATGCGCCGCTACGAGGTGATCAAGGAAATCTGCGACAGCATGCTCACGCTCGGCTGGCGCCCCTACCAGAACGACCATGAGGACGCCAACGGCCAGTTCGAGATGAACTGGGACTTCGCCGATGCGCTGACCACCGCCGACCGGCATGTGTTCTTCAAGTTCATGGCGCGCTCCATCGCCGAAAAGCACGGGCTGCGTGCCACCTTCATGCCCAAGCCCTTCATCGACCTCACCGGCTCGGGCTGCCACATGCACACCTCGCTCTGGAGCCCGGAGGGCGCCAATCTGTTCGAGGACGAGACGGGCGAGCTCGGCCTCTCCGCCCTCGGCTACGGCTTCATCGGCGGGCTGATCCATTCGGCTGACGCGCTGTGCGCCTTCACCAACCCGACGGTGAATTCCTACAAGCGCATCAACGCCCCGCGCACCGTTTCCGGCGCCACCTGGGCCCCCAACACCGTCACCTATACCGGCAATAACCGCACCCACATGATCCGCATCCCCGATGCGGGCCGCCTGGAACTGCGCCTGCCGGACGGCGCCGCCAACCCCTATCTCGCCCCCGCCGCCATGCTCGCCGCCGGGCTCGACGGCATCCAGAACCAGCGCGACCCCGGCAAGCGTCTCGACATCAACATGTACACCGACGGCCACAAGGTGAAGGGCGCCAAGAAACTGCCGCTGAACCTGCTCGACGCCATCCGCGCGCTGGAAAAGTCGAACGTGCTGCGCAGCGCGCTGGGCGCGCCGCTGGTGGACGGCTATGCCAAGCTCAAGCACGAGGAATGGAACGCCTATTCGCGCCACCTCACCCAGTGGGAACGCGACAACACGCTGGATATCTGAGGGGCTGCCTGCTTCGAGGCCGCCCGCCGGGCGGCACCTCAGCATGACGGAAGTTGCGCCGGCGGGCCTGTGTGGCCTACGCCCGTCATCCTGAGGTGCCCGGCAAAGCCGGGCCGCGAAGGACCCACGCGGACGGGACCGGGCAGATCCCTCCTGCTGCCCTCACTCCCTGACCGAGAACGGCACCACGTCGCGCCGGTCGGGATCGAGCACGATGGCGCGGTCGAGCGGGGGGAAAGCGCGCTCGGGGCAGGCGGTGCGCGGGCAGATGCGGCAATTGACGCCGAGCGGCGCGGGAGCGGCCGCCTTCAGGTCCAGCCCGTCGGCATGGACGAGTTCACCGGCATAGGAAATCTCGCAGCCAATGCCGAGAGCGAAGCGGCGCTCGCGCGCACCGTGGCGCAGCGCCGGCTTTGACGTGCCGCGCGCGAGGCAGAGATAGCGCGCGCCGTCCGGCATCTCACCGAGCTGCACCAGCGTGCGGGCCGGCTGCTCGAACGCCTCGTGCACGTTCCACACCGGGCAAGCGCCGCCATAGCGGGCGAACTGGAAGCGCGTGGCGCTGTGGCGCTTGATGACATTGCCGGCGCGATCCACTTTCAGGAAATAGAACGGCACCCCCTTCTCGCCCGGCCGCTGCAACGTCGAGAGACGGTGGCACACCTGCTCCAGGCTCGCCCCGGTGAGCGCGGCCAGCCGGTCGAGATCGTGCCGCGTCTCCCGCGCCAGCCGGGCGAAGCGGCGATAGGGCAGCAAGAGCGCGCCGGCAAAATAGTTCTGCAGCGACAGCCTGCACACGTCGCGCGCGGTGGGGCTGCGGAAGCCGGCCTCCTGCACATGCTGGTCGATGAGGTCGCTCTGCTCGAAGCGGGCGAGAAAGGCGGCGAGGCGGAAGGCGCGGCTCGGCGGGTCGAGCGTGCGGGCCAATGTCGCCACCCGGCGGTGGCGGTCATAGGCCAGCAGCGGCGCGTCGAGCCGCGCGGCGGGCGCCATCTCCACCGTAATGTCGTGGCGGTGGCGCAGATGTGCTGCCAGCACGCCCACCGCGTCGTCGCGGCCGAACAGGTCGAGCGCGGCGTTCCGCTCCTCGCCGGCGCGGTCGAGCCCGTCGACATAATTGTCGATGTAGTGGAAATGGTCGCGCACTTCCTCATAGGGCGCGAGATTGCGCGCCTCGTCCGGCGCCGCCCCGTCCACCTCGCGCGCCACCGAGACCCGCGCGTCCTCCTGCGCGGCGCGGCGTTCCTCCAGCCGGCGCAACGCCCCGTGCAGGCGCAGGAAGGCATGGGCGAAGGCGGGCGCGTGTGTGGTGGCGTTCTTCAGGTCCTGCAGGCTCGGCTCGATGCCGCGAAACACCGGATCGGCCAGCGCCTCGCGCAGATCGGCGACCACGCGGTCGAGATCGTCGGCGCCGAAGCGGGTGATGTCGAGATCGAACACCCGGCTGATGGCCAGCAGCACGGCAGCGGTGACCGGGCGCTGGTTGCTCTCGATCTGGTTGATGTAGCTCGGGGAGAGCGACAGGCGCCGGGCGAAATCCATCTGGGTCAGGCCGAGCCGCTCGCGCACATGGCGGACCGCGTGGCCGGCGAAGACTTTTCGGGACATGATCGCCTCCTGCGGAACCATTTACAGAGCATCGTCACCGTGAGGTGCTGGCCGGAGGCAAGCCTCGAAGAATGGCCGCTCACGTGCGCCCGGACGAACATCCTTCGAGGCTCGTTACGCTCGCACCTCAGGCTGACAGCGCGCGAGGCGGCGGCATAGACCGTCGATTTTGTGAAATTTTTACAACTTCATGATCCGCATTTTCACAGCTTATGTTCTCCCTCGCAAGCGCCTAGAAAGGCTGCACAGGCCCGCGCGCACAGCTCGCCTTCGGAGGAGCGCCATGAAGCCCATTCTCGACGAACTCGAACAGCGCCGCGCCGGCGCGCGAGCCGGCGGCGGCGAGAAGCGCGTCGCTGCCCAGCACACGCGCGGGAAGCTCACCGCCCGCGAGCGGCTGGAGCTGCTGCTCGACACCGGCTCCTTCGAGGAATTCGACACCTTCGTTCAGCACCGCTGCACCGATTTCGGCATGGACAAGGCCGAGAAGATTCCCGGCGACGGCGTCGTCACCGGCTGGGGCACGGTGAACGGTCGCAAGGTGTTCGTCTTCGCCAAGGATTTCACCGTATTCGGCGGCTCGCTCTCGGAAGCGCACGCGGCCAAGATCACCAAGATCCAGGACATGGCGCTGAAGGTGCGGGCGCCGATCATCGGCCTGTTCGACGCCGGCGGCGCGCGCATCCAGGAAGGGGTGGCGGCGCTTGGCGGCTATGGCGAAGTGTTCCGCCGCAACGTGCTGGCGTCCGGCGTCATTCCGCAGATCTCGGTCATCATGGGCCCCTGCGCCGGCGGCGATGTCTATTCCCCCGCCATGACCGACTTCATCTTCATGGTGCGCGACACCTCCTACATGTTCGTCACCGGGCCGGAGGTGGTGAAGACCGTCACCAATGAGAGCGTGACGGCGGAAGAACTCGGCGGTGCCAAGGTGCACACGACAAAGTCCTCGGTGGCCGATGGCGCTTTCGAGAACGATGTCGAATGCCTGCTGCAGATGCGCCGGCTGATTGACTTCCTGCCGGCTTGCAATCGTTCCGGCGTGCCGGTGTGGCCGAGCTTCGACGATGGCGAGCGGCTGGACCCTTCGCTCGACACGCTGGTGCCGGACAATCCGAACAAGCCCTACGACATGAAGGAGTTGATCGGAAAAGTCGCCGACGAGGGCGACTTCTTCGAGATCCAGGAAGGTTTCGCCAAGAACATCCTCACCGGCTTCGGCCGGATCGAGGGGCGCACGGTCGGCTTCGTCGCCAACCAGCCCATGGTGCTGGCCGGGGTGCTGGACGCCGACGCCTCGCGCAAGGCGGCGCGTTTCGTGCGCTTCTGCGATGCGTTCGAGATCCCGATCGTCACCTTTGTCGATGTGCCCGGCTTCCTGCCCGGCACGGCGCAGGAATATGGCGGGCTGATCAAGCACGGCGCCAAGCTGCTCTTCGCTTACTCGCAGGCCACCGTGCCGCTGGTGACGGTGATCACCCGCAAGGCCTTTGGCGGCGCCTATGACGTGATGGCCTCCAAGCATATCGGCGGCGATGTAAACTACGCCTGGCCCACCGCGCAGATCGCTGTCATGGGCGCCAAGGGGGCGGTTGAGATCATCTTCCGCGCCGACATCGACGACCCCGAGAAGATCGCGGCGCGCACGAGCGAATATGAGCAGCGCTTCCTCTCGCCCTTCGTGGCGGCCGAGCGCGGCTATATTGACGAGGTGATCACCCCGCGTTCGACGCGAAAGCGCATCGCCCGCGCGCTCGCCATGCTCGCCTCGAAGAAGATCGAAGCGCCGCTGAAGAAGCACGATAACCTGCCGTTGTAGCGACCTTTCTCCCTCTCCCCGTCGGGGAGAGGGTTGGGGTGAGGGGCAACGCAGCCTCGACATCCCGAAGCCGCCCTCCCCCTCACCCGGCGCTCCGCGCCGACCTCTCCCCGACGGGGAGAGGTGAAGTAGAGGCCCCGAGAACAATGTTCTCCAAGATCCTCATCGCCAACCGTGGCGAGATCGCCTGCCGGGTCATCAAGACCGCCCGGCGCATGGGCATAAAGACCGTCGCGGTCTATTCCGATGCCGACCGCGACGCGCTGCATGTGGCGATGGCGGATGAGGCGGTGCACATCGGCCCGGCGCCAGCCGCGCAGTCCTATCTCGACGCGGAGAAGATCATCGCCGCCGCGAAGCAGACCGGGGCGGAGGCGATCCATCCCGGCTATGGCTTTCTCTCCGAGCGGGCAAGCTTCGCCACCGCGCTGAAAGAAGCCGGCCTCGTCTTCATCGGCCCCAATCCGGGGGCGATTGAGGCGATGGGCGACAAGATCGAATCGAAGAAGGCGGCGGCGACGGCCGGGGTTTCCACCGTGCCGGGCTATCTCGGCGTTATCGAGGATGCGGCGCACGCGGCCCGCATCGCCGACGAGATCGGCTATCCCGTCATGATCAAGGCCTCGGCCGGCGGCGGCGGCAAGGGCATGCGGATCGCCCATTCCCGCGACGAGGTGCAGGAGGGGTTCGACCGCGCCCGCTCGGAAGCGAAGTCCTCCTTCGGCGACGACCGGGTGTTCGTCGAGAAGTTCATCGTCCAGCCGCGCCATATCGAAATCCAGGTGCTCGGCGACAAGCACGGCAACGTCATCTATCTCGGCGAGCGCGAATGCTCGATCCAGCGCCGCAACCAGAAGGTGGTGGAGGAAGCCCCCTCGCCGCTGTTGGACGAGGCCACGCGCCGGAAGATGGGCGAGCAGGCCGTGGCCCTCGCCAAGGCGGTAAACTATGACAGCGCCGGCACGGTCGAATTCGTCGCCGGGCAGGACAAGTCGTTCTATTTCCTTGAAATGAACACCCGCCTGCAGGTGGAACACCCGGTGACGGAACTCGTCACCGGCATCGATCTCGTCGAGCAGATGATCCGCGTCGCGGCGGGCGAACCGCTCGCCCTCCGGCAAGAGGAGGTGACGCTCACCGGCTGGGCGGTGGAAAGCCGCGTCTATGCCGAGGACCCCTATCGCGGCTTCCTGCCCTCCATCGGCCGTCTCACCCGCTATCGCCCTCCGGCGGAGGGAGTGACGAACGGCATCACCGTGCGCAACGATACTGGCGTCTATGAGGGCGGGGACATCTCGCTGTTCTACGACCCGATGATCGCCAAGCTGATCACCCACGCCCCGACGCGCGCGGCGGCGATCGAGGCCCAGGCGGACGCGCTCGACGCCTTCGCCATCGACGGCATCCAGCACAACATCCCCTTCCTCTCGGCGCTGATGACGCATGAGCGCTGGCGGGCGGGCCGGCTCTCCACCGGCTTCATCGCCGAGGAATATCCTGACGGCTTCCACGCCACCGCGCCGAGCGCAAAGCTCGCCCGCACGCTGGCAGCGGTGGCGGCGGTGATCGACAATGTCGGCAATGCGCGAAAGCGGAAGATCTCCGGCCAGCTCGCCGGGCGGCCGGTGGTTTTCGAGCATCAGCGCGTGGTGCGGCTCGGCGGCTTGACGCTCGCCTGCGAGGTGGACCGGGCGGCGGGCGGCTTTATCGTCAGCTTCCTCGATGAGGCCGGCCGGCCGGTCTCTACCCATGAGCTGCGCTCGAGCTGGCACCCCGGTGAGCCGGTGTGGAACGGCGTGTTCGACGAGGAGGCGTTCGCCGTGCAGGTGCGCCCGCGCCTCAATGGCGTGGCGCTGGCCCATCGCGGCATCGCGGTGGAGGCCCTCGTCTATACAAGGCGCGAGGCGGAACTCGCCGCGCTGATGCCGGTGAAGCAACAGGCCGGCAGCGGCAAGCACCTGCTCTGCCCGATGCCGGGCCTCGTCCTCTCCGTCGCGGTCAGCGAGGGGCAGGAGGTGAAGGCCGGCGAAACGCTGGCGGTGGTGGAGGCGATGAAGATGGAGAACGTGCTGCGCGCCGAGCGCGACGCCACCGTTGCTAAGGTCCACGCCAAGGCCGGCGACAGCCTGGCGGTCGACGCCGTCATCCTCGATTTCGCCTGAGGAGAGGCCGATGGACCCGCGCCCGCTCGATCTCGACCTCGACAGCTTCCCGCCCGCCACGCGCGCGGACTGGCTCGCCCTGGTCGACGGTGTGCTGAAGGGCGGCGCCTATGACAAGCGTATGGTGACGCGCACGGCCGACGGCATCCGCCTCGACGCGCTGCCCGAGCGGCGGCGGGACGCCGCCCCTATCGCCGGGCGCCCGGCGGGGGCGCCGTGGAAGGTGATCGCCCGCATCGACCATGACGACGCCGCCAGCGCGAATGCGCAGATGCTGGCCGATCTCGACGGCGGCGCCGATGGCGTCGCGCTGGTCTTCGCCTCCGCCCCCTCCGCCGCCGGCTTCGGTTTGCCGCTGCGGCATGAGGAAGTGGTGGCCGCGCTGGACGGGCTGCTGCCCGAGATGGCGACGCTGCGGGTGGAGGCGGGCGCCTATCAGGGCCGCGATGTCGCCCTCGCTCTGGCCCGGCTCTACGAGAAGGCCGACCCGGCGGCACTCGACCTGCGCTTCGGCCTCGATCCGATCGGCGATTTCGCCGCGCTGGGCGCCGCGCCAATCGAATGGGACGCCTTGGCCGCCCGACTCGGCCAGACCGTCACCGCGCTGCACGGGCGCGGCCTCACCGCGCCGATGGTGCGAGCGGATGGGCGCGTTCACCAAGCGGCCGGCGCCACCGACGCGCAGGAACTCGCGGCCGTGCTGGCCACCGCCACCGCCTATCTGCGCGCGCTGGAGGGGGCCGGCCTGCCGCTCGACGTGGCGGCGCGGCAGATCGAGGTGACGCTGGTTGCCGATGTCGACCAGCTCGGCACGCAGGCGAAGCCCCGCGCCTTCCGCCTGCTGTGGCAGGCGGTTCTGGAGGCGTGCGGGCTCGCCCCCTCGCCGGTTCCCATCCACATGGAAACCGCGTGGCGAAGCCTGACCCGGCACGATGCGCAGGTGAACCTGTTGCGCGGCACCATCGCCGCCTTCGCTGCCGGGGTGGGCGGGGCGGACAGCGTGACCGTGCTGCCCTTCACCCAGGCGCTGGGCCTGCCGGACGCGGATGCGCGGCGGCTGGCGCGCAACACCCAGATCATCCTGATGGAGGAATCCAACCTTCACCGCGTCGCCGATCCCGGCGCCGGGGCGGGCGCCATCGAGGAACGCACCGAAACGCTGGCAGCCGCCGCGTGGGAGCTTTTTCGCGCCATCGAGCGCGAGGGCGGTATGGTGGAATCGCTCGCCTCCGGCGCGTGGCAGCAGCGAGTGGCGACGGCCCGCCGGGCACGGGCGCAGGAGGTGGCGACGCGCAGGCTGCCGATCACCGGCACGTCGGAATTCCCGCTGCTCAGTGAAAGCATGCCAAGCGTGCTCGCGCCCGCCCGCCCCCGCCCCGCCGCCGCGCCGGCCGAGGGCGCGCTTCTGTGCGAGCCGCTGGTGGGCGAGCGCCTTTCCGAACCGTTCGAGCGGCTGCGCGCGACGGGCGCCGCCGCGCGGCCATCGGTGTTTCTCGCCGGGCTCGGCACGCCGGCCGATATCGCCGCCCGCGCCGGCTTCGCCCGTGCCGCCTTCGAGGCGGGCGGCATCGCGGCGACGGGCAATGACGGCTTCACCGATCTTCCGGCGCTGGTCGCCGCGTTCCGCACCTCTGGCGCCCGTCTCGCCTGCCTGTGCGGTTCCGACGCGAACTATGCCGAGCGCGCCAGTGAGGCTGCCCGCCAACTGAAGGAAGCCGGGGCCGTTACCGTCTATCTCGCCGGCAAGCCGGGCGAGGACGAGGCGACCCAGCGCGCCGCCGGCATCGACGCCTATCTCGCCGCGGGCCTCGACCTCGTCGCCTTTCTGGGCGACGCCCAGGCCCGGCTCGGCCTTGGCCGCAGGAGGGAACCATGAGCCCGGCCATCCGTTGCCCCAGGGGTTGCTCTCATGCTGCCATCAACCTAGGGACAGACCATGAAAACGCTGACTCACGGGTGGAAGAGCGCCACCTGCGGCGCGGCGCTTTGGGGGGCGCTGCTGATGCCGCCGGCAATGGCGCAGCAAGCGACCGAACTGAGCCTGCACGACGGGCTGTGGGACGTGTCGGCCGAGCCGGTGTCCGGGCCCTGCGACAAAAGGCTGGATTTCCGGCTCGCCGTCGAGGGCGGCCAGATCCGCTATGGAGGGCTGTGGCCGGTGGATGCCACCGGCACGGTAAGCGCGCTCGGACGGATCGAGATCCGCGTGGTGCGGGGCGAGGATACGCTCTCCGCGCGCGGCGTTGTGCGCGGGGATGTGGCCACCGGCAAATGGCAATCGGCCGAGAAGAACTGCAGCGGCTCCTTCGTGGCGCGCCGGGCCTAGGCGTCAGCCCCTCTTACCGGGAGGGCGCTCGATGAGCCGCATCCCGGATTTCGCCGCCCGCGACTGGCAGGCGCCGCCCCCCCCCGCGCCTGACGCCGGCGCCGCCGACTGGGCAACGCCGGAGGGGCTCGCGGTGAAGCCGCTCTATGGGCCTGCTGACATTGCCGGGCTTGGGGCGGTCGACAGCTATCCCGGCATCGCGCCCTATCTGCGCGGGCCCTACCCCACCATGTACGCCACCCAACCCTGGACGATCCGGCAATATGCCGGCTTCTCCACGGCGGAGGATTCAAACGCCTTCTACCGCCGCAACCTCGCGGCGGGGCAGAAGGGGCTTTCCGTCGCCTTCGATCTCGCCACCCATCGCGGCTACGATTCCGACCATCCGCGCGTCGCCGGCGATGTCGGCATGGCGGGAGTGGCCATCGACTCGATTCTCGACATGCGCACCCTGTTCTCCGGCATCCCGCTGGACCAGATGAGCGTGTCGATGACCATGAACGGGGCGGTGCTGCCGATCCTCGCGCTCTATGTCGTGGCGGCGGAGGAGCAGGGGGTGACGCCAGCCCAGCTCTCCGGAACCATCCAGAACGACATCCTCAAGGAGTTCATGGTCCGCAACACCTATATCTACCCGCCGGCCCCCTCGATGCGGATCATCTCTGACATTTTCGCCTTCACCTCCAAGGAGATGCCGCGCTTCAACTCGATCTCGATCTCCGGCTATCACATGCAGGAGGCGGGGGCGACGCAGGATCTGGAGCTCGCCTATACGCTGGCCGACGGCGTCGATTATGTGCGCGCCGGGGTAGCGGCGGGGATGCCCATCGACAGCTTCGCGCCGCGCCTGTCCTTCTTCTGGGCGATCGGCATGAATTTCTTCATGGAGGTCGCCAAGCTGCGCGCCGCCCGGCTGATCTGGGCGAAGCTAATGAAGAATCTCGGCGCCCAGAATCCCAAGTCCCTGCCGCTGCGCACCCATTCGCAGACCTCGGGCTGGAGCCTGACGGCGCAAGACGTGTTCAACAATGTCATGCGCACCATGGTGGAGGCGATGGCGGCGACGCAGGGGCACACCCAGTCGCTGCACACCAACGCACTGGACGAGGCGCTGGCGTTGCCGACCGACTTCTCCGCCCGCATCGCCCGCAACACGCAGCTGGTGCTGCAGCAGGAAAGCGGCACGACGCGTGCCATCGACCCCTGGGGCGGCTCGTTCTTCGTGGAAAGGCTCACCGCCGATCTGGCGCAAAAGGCGCTCGCCCATATCGCCGAGGTGGAAGCGCTGGGCGGCATGGCCAAGGCGATCGAGGCCGGCATTCCCAAGCTGCGCATCGAGGAAGCCGCCGCCACCACCCAGGCGCGAATCGATTCCGGCGCCCAGACCGTGGCCGGCGTCAACAAATACCGCCCCGTACGGGAAATGCCGATCGACGTGCTCAAGGTCGACAACTCCGCGGTGCGCGCGGCGCAGCTCGACAAGCTGGCGCGGCTGAAGGCCGAGCGCGATCCGCAGGCGGTGGCGCAGACGCTGGCCGCGCTGGAGCACGGCGCGCGCGGCGGTGCCAATTTGCTCGCCCTCGCCATCGATGCCGCCCGGGCCAAGGCGACGGTGGGCGAAATCTCCGATGCGCTGGAGCGCGTCTTCGGCCGACACCGGGCGGAAATCCGCGCGGTCTCCGGCATCTACCGGCGGGAGGCGGGAGCGATGGGCGACAGGGTTGCGCAGGTGCGGGCGCGTGTCGAGGCGTTCGAGCGCGAGGAAGGCCGGCGCCCGCGCCTCCTCGTTGCCAAGGTCGGGCAGGACGGGCATGACCGCGGGCAGAAGGTGATCGCCTCCGCCTTCGCCGATCTCGGCTTCGACGTCGATATCGGCCCGCTTTTCGCCACGCCCGAGGAAGCCGCCCGGCAGGCGGTGGAGAACGACGTGCACGTGATCGGCATTTCCTCGCTCGCCGCCGGGCACCTCACTCTGGTCCCGCAGGTGAAGGCGGCCCTCGCCGCGCAGGGGCGGCCGGACATCATGGTGGTGGTGGGCGGCGTGGTGCCGCCGCAGGATTATGACGCCGTGCGCGCCGCCGGGGCCGAGGCGATCTACCCACCCGGCACGGTGATCGCGGAAGCCGCCGGTGAACTGGTCGACACCATCGCCGCCCGCCTGGGCCACGCCAAGGACGCGGCGGAGTAGAGGGCCGCCCTCACCCCAGCGTCCGCACCGGCAGCTGCAGCGCCGGCCCGGCCGGGCGGTAGGCGCCGCCGGAACCGAACAGTTCCGCGACCCAGTCGACGAAGACCCGCAACCGGCTGCTGAGATGCCGGTTCGGCGCATACACGACATGCAGCACGATGGGACCCGCCTGCCATTCGGGCAGCACCCGCACCAACGCGCCAGGAGTCGAGATAGGGCCCCACCATCGCATCAATCGTCTGCGTAATGCCGAGCCCGGCAAGACCGGCGGCGAGATAGGCGGTGGAATCGTTGGTCGCCAGCACATGCGGCACGCGCAGCTCATAGGTTTCATCGCCGCGCACCATGTCGAACGCCATCGGCCGCCCGGTGCGGGCGCTGAAATAGCCGATGACGCGGGTGGCCCTGCGCGAGGTCGCGCGGATGCTCCGGCAGGCCGTGGCGGGCGATATAGGCGGGCGAGGCGTAGTGCATCAGCGTCAACGCCCCGATGCGGCGGGCGATCAGTGTCGGGTCGAGCCGTTCGCCGCCGCGGATCGCGCAATCGACATTCTCGGCCAGCAGGTCCACCGGTCGGTCGGTGACCCCGAGATCCAGCTGGATGTCGGGATAGCGGGCGAAGAAGTCCGGCAGCGCGGGGATGAGGGCGTAGAGCGCGAGCGAGGACGGCACGTCCACCCGCAGCCGCCCGGCCGGGCTCGCCTGCGAGCGGGTCATCGAGCCGTCGAGCTCGTCGAGATCGGACAGCAGCGCTACGGCACGCTCATAATAGGCGGCGCCGTCGGGGGTCACGGCGACGCGGCGGGTCGAGCGGTTGAGCAACTTGGTGCGCAGATGCGCCTCAAGCTGCTGGATATGTTTGGTAACGGTCGGTTTCGGCATGTCGAGCAGGTCGGCGGCACGGCTGAACGTGCCCGGCCTCCACCACCCGGACAAAGGCCCGCATCGCGGCGATCTGGTCCATGGCTACCGTGCGATTATTTCCATATGTGAATAATGTTATCGCCAATCGGCTATTTTTTCGAGCCCGATGCAGGTCTAGTTTTCGCCGCACTGCAACAGCAACAACCGTTGGAATCGGGTGGGAGCGAAGGCTTCCTCCCGGTAGTGGGCGCCATGACCGCAACGTGGACCGAGGCAAGGCTGGACATTGACGGCGAGGCGCTGGCCGCGCGCGTCTACCGCCCCGCCGTGCCGCTGCGTCCCGCGCCGCTGGTCCTGCATCTGCATGGGGGCTGCTTTGTCGATGGTGACCTCGACTGCAGCGCGCATCTGTGCCGCATCATGGCTGAGGCCGGCGCGGTGGTGGTGTCCATCGACTATCCTCTGGCGCCGGAACACCCGTTTCCGGCCGCGCTGAACCTCTCTTTCAAGGCGCTGGGCCGGCTTTACGCCGAGCGGGCGAAGTGGGCTGGCCGCGGCGCGCGGCTGTTCGTTGCCGGCGAGGAAGCCGGGGCAAATCTGGCCACCGCCCTCACCCTGATGGCGCGCGACCAGCAGGCGCCGCCGCTGGCCGGGCAGATCCTGATTTCGCCCATGGTCGACCCCAGCCTGTGCACCGGCTCGATCCATGCCGCCTCGGCGGGCGCGTCGGGCTGCAAATGGGCGGATGGCTGGCACCTTTATCTCGGCAGCGCCGACCGTGCCGCCCATCCCTATGCCGCCCCCCTTGGGTTCGCGCCGGCTCGGTGGCCTCGCCCCGGTCCTGATCGTCACTTCCGCCGACTGCCCGATCCGCGACGAGAGCCTTGCCTATGCCGAGCGGCTGCGCGCCGGCGGCGTGTCGGTGGAAAGCCATCTGCTGGAAGGCACCAACTGTTCGAACCAGAGCATCGACGCCGCCATCGAGGCCGCCCCGGCATGGGAAACGGTCCTGCGCGGCCTGTTCAGCACGTTTCTGGCGGAGCATTCCGCCGCACCGCTTCGCACCATTCGGGCCTGAGGCCCGGGAGACAGGTCATGAGTGACAACCGCTTCGGCACCGATGCCGCCCCGACACCGATCGCACACGCCGCCATCGCCCACGATGCGACCGCTCCGCATCCGCGCCGCGCCAAAGGCTGGCGCGAGGCGGGGCTGGCGCTGACCCTCGCGCTCATCGCCACCGGCGGCGCCGTCTTCGTCGCCTGGCCGAGCTCGACCGCGCTCGCGACCGATCCCGCCCCGGCGGAAGCCGCCGCGCCGCCGGCCATGCCGGTGGAAGTCGCCGTGCTGAAGACGCGCGACACCATGAAGTGGGACGAGTTCTCCGGCCGCCTGCGCGCCGTCGAGGTGGTGGAGGTGCGCCCGCGCGTCGCCGGCGCGGTGGAGAAGATCCATTTCCGCGAGGGCGCGCTGGTCAAGCAGGGCGACCTGCTGGTGACCATCGATCCCGCGCCGTTCCAGGCCGCGCTGATGCGCTCGGAATCGCTGCGCGAGGCCGCCGCCGCGCGTGTGGAGCTCACCCGCAGCGAGCTGGAACGCGGCAAGCAGCTGGTCGACAACCGCACCGTCTCGGTGCGCGACCTCGACCAGCGCACCAATGCCTATCGCGAGGCGGAAGCCAATCTGCGCGCGGCCGATGCCGCCGTGCAGAGCGCCAAGCTCGATCTCGGCTATACCGAGGTGCGCGCGCCGGTCGATGGCCGTGTCGGGCGCATCGAGGTGACGGTCGGCAACCTCGTCGCCGCCGGCGCCTCCTCGCCGGTGCTCACCAGCCTCGTTTCGGTCGATCCGATCTATGTCAGCTTCGACGCCGACGAGAACACCGTCGCCGAGGCGCTGGCCTCGGTCGGCGAGCATGACATCGCGCTGACCGAGATCGACCAGATCCCGGTCGAGATCACCACCGCCACCACGGCCGCCCAGCCGGTGCGCGGTCATCTCCAGCTGGTCGACAACCAGGTGGATGCCTCGACCGGCACGTTCCGCCTGCGCGCCGTGTTCGAGAACAAGGACGGCCGCCTCGTTCCCGGCCAGTTCGCCCGGGTGAAGATGGGCCGCGCCAAGACCGAGCCGGCGCTGGCGGTGAATGAACGCGCCATCGGCACCGACCAGGACAAGAAGTTCGTCTTCGTGGTCGGCGACGACAACAAGGCCGTCTGGCGCAAGGTGACGCTCGGCCCGCCTTCGGACGGGCTGCGCGTCATCACCGACGGGCTGAAGGAGGGCGAGCGTATCGTCGTCAACGGCCTGCAGCGCGTGCGTCCCGGCGCGGTGGTCGCGCCTGAGATCGTGCCCATGGAATCCGCTTCCGCCGCCGCCGCGACGGACCCGAACACCGCCGTCGCCGCACGCTGATCGCAGCCCGACGCTCTGCCTCCTTGGGGGAGGACGCTATGAATCTGTCCAAATTCTTCATCGACCGGCCGATTTTCGCCGGCGTCCTCTCCGTTCTGATCTTCCTCGCGGGGCTGCTGGCCCTGCGGGTGATGCCGATTTCGGAGTATCCGGAAGTCGTGCCGCCGCAGGTCATCGTGCGCGCCACCTATCCCGGCGCCAGCCCGAAGGTCATCGCCGCCACCGTGGCGACGCCGATCGAGGAAGCGATCAACGGCGTGGAGGACATGCTCTACATGTCCTCGCAGGCGACGACGGACGGCGTGATGACGCTCACCGTCACCTTCAAGCTGGGCACCGACCCCGACAAGGCGACGCAGCTGGTGCAGAACCGCGTCGGCCAGGCCGAGCCGCGCCTGCCGGAAGAGGTGCGCGCGCTCGGCATCACGACCGCCAAGAGCTCACCGACCTTCCTCATGGTCGTGCACCTCATCTCGCCGAATGACCGCTACGACATCACCTATCTCCGTAATTACGCGGTGCTGAACGTGAAGGACCGGCTGGCCCGCATCGGCGGCGTCGGCCAGATCGACATTTTCGGCGGCGGCGACTACTCGATGCGCGTCTGGCTCGACCCGCAGAAGATCGCCGAGCACGGCCTCTCCGCCGGCGACGTGGTCAACGAGATCCGCGCCCAGAACGTGCAGGCCGCCGCCGGCATCGTCGGCGCCTCGCCGGCGCTGGAAGGCGTCGACCTGCAGCTCACCATCAACGCCCAGGGCCGGCTTGAGACCGAGGAAGAATTCGGCGACATCGTCGTGAAGACCGGCGCCACCGGGCAGGTGGTGCGCCTGCGCGACGTGGCGCGGCTCGAACTCGGCGCCGCCGACTACGCCCTGCGCTCGCTGCTCGACAACAAGCAGGCGGTCGGCCTCGGCGTGTTCCAGGCGCCGGGCTCCAACGCGCTGGAAATCGCCGAGAATGTCCGCGCCACCATGGCGGAAGTGAAGAAGACGATGCCGGAAGGCGTCGACTTCGACATCGTCTACGACACCACCCGCTTCGTCGACGCCTCCATCGACGCCGTGGTGCACACGCTGTTCGAGGCGGTGGCGCTGGTCGTCATCGTCGTCGTGGTGTTCCTGCAGACCTGGCGCGCCTCGATCATCCCGCTGCTCGCGGTGCCGGTCTCCATCGTCGGCACCTTCGCGGTGATGTATCTGTTCGGCTTCTCCATCAACGCGCTGAGCCTGTTCGGGCTGGTGCTGGCCATCGGCATCGTCGTCGACGACGCGATCGTGGTGGTGGAGAATGTGGAGCGCAACATCGAGAACGGGCTGACCCCGCGCGCCGCCGCCTACCAGGCCATGAGCGAGGTGTCCGGCCCGATCATCGCCATCGCGCTGGTGCTGGTGGCGGTGTTCGTGCCGCTCGCCTTCATCACCGGCCTGTCCGGCCAGTTCTACCGCCAGTTCGCTCTCACCATCGCCATTTCGACGGTGATCTCGGCGATCAACTCGCTCACCCTCTCGCCGGCGCTGGCGGCGCTGCTGCTGCGCGGCCACGACACCCCGCCGGATGCGCTCCAGCGCGTCATCAACTTCCTGTTCGGCTGGTTCTTCCGCGGCTTCAACTGGGTGTTCGCGCGCGGTTCGCGCGGCTATGGCGGCGGCGTGCGCGGCACGCTGAAGGTGAAAAGCCTGGTCATGGTGTTCTACGCCGTGATGCTGGGCGCCACCTGGTGGCTGTTCCAGGCGGTGCCTCCGGGCTTCGTGCCTGCGCAGGACAAGCAGTATCTCGTCGGCTTCGCCCAGCTTCCCGACGGCGCGACGCTCGACCGTACGGAAGAGGTGATCCGCCAGATGACGGAGATCACGCTGGCCCAGCCCGGCGTATCCAGCGCGGTGGCCTTCCCCGGCCTCTCCATCGCCGGCTTCTCCAACTCGTCGAACGCCGGCATCGTGTTCTCGGTGCTCGACCCGTTCGAGGAGCGCACGAGCCCGGAACTCTCCGCCGGCGCCATCGCCGGGGCGCTGAACCAGAAGTACGGGGTGATCAAGGGCGCCTTCATCGCCATGTTCCCGCCCCCGCCGGTGCAGGGCCTCGGCGTGGTCGGCGGCTTCAAGATGCAGATCGAAGACCGCGCCGGCCGCGGCTATGACGCGCTCAACGAGGTCACCAACGCCTTCATGGCCAAGGCCATGGCGGCGCCGGAACTCACCGGCCAGTTCACCACCTACCAGATCAACGTGCCGCAGATCTTCACCAATGTGGACCGCACCAAGGCCCGCCAGCTCGGCGTGCCGATCCAATCGGTGTTCGAGACGCTGCAGGTCTATCTCGGCTCGCTCTATGTCAACGACTTCAACAAGTTCGGCCGCACCTACTCGGTGCGGGCGCAGGCCGACGCGCCGTTCCGCGCCCGGCCGGAGGACATCGGCAAGCTGAAGGTACGCTCCAATAGCGGCGAGATGATCCCGCTCTCGGCGCTGCTGCGGGTGGAGACCACGGCGGGGCCGGAGCGCGCCCAGCGCTATAACGGCTTCCTCACCGCCGACTTCAACGCCTCGCCGGCGCCCGGCTATTCCTCGGGCCAGGCGCAGGAAGCGGCGGCGCGCATCGCCGCCGAGGTGCTTCCGCCGGGCTTCGACTATGAATGGACCGACCTCACCTATCAGGAAATCCTGGCCGGCGATTCCTCGTACCTCGTCTTCCCGCTGGCGCTGCTGCTCGTCTTCCTGGTGCTGGCCGCCCAGTATGAGAGCCTGACGCTCCCCATCGCGATCATCCTGATCGTGCCGATGGGCCTGGGGGCGGCGCTGTATGGCGTCTGGCTGGGCGGGGGTGACAACAACATCTTCACCCAGATCGGCCTCGTCGTGCTGGTCGGCCTGTCGGCGAAGAACGCGATCCTGATCGTCGAGTTCGCCCGCGAGCTGGAGTTCATGGGCCGCAATCCGGTGGAAGCGGCGATCGAGGCCAGCCGCCTGCGCCTGCGGCCGATCCTGATGACCTCCTTCGCCTTCATCATGGGCGTGCTGCCGCTGGTGCTCTCCACCGGCGCCGGCGCCGAGATGCGCCATGCCATGGGCATCGCCGTGTTCGCCGGCATGATCGGCGTCACCTTCTTCGGGCTGTTCCTCACGCCCGTCTTCTACGTGCTGCTGCGGCGCCTGGCGGGCAACCGCCCGCTGCGGCAGCACGGCGAGGCCCATATCGCGCCGCTCGCGGCCGAGTGAGCCTTGCTACCCGGCCGGGAGGCCGCTTCCCACGCGTCGGTTGCCCCCTCGACGCAAAGGAGCGCGGTTCTCCCGGCCGGTCTCGTTCGACAGGAGCGGCGGGCGATGGCACATAGAGCCTCCCGCCGCCAGGATGCTAGAGCGCATGAAGCCGATCAAAGCCGACTGGACCGATGTTGTCCTCGTCTGCCGCAAATGCGCGAAGAAGCTCGGCGACAGCTTCGGCCCCGATTCTGACCAGACCCTGCCGAAGGCGATGCGCGCCGCCATCGCCGCGCGCGAAGGCGGCACGCCGATGAAGAAGCCGCGCCGCAAGGGCGCAGGCGTCGCGGTTATCGAGGTGCCCTGCCTCGACATCTGCCCGAAGAACGCCGTCATCGTCATTCCCGCCCGCCGGCCCGGGCGCTGGCTCAGCATTGCGCGCGGGACCGATCTCGACGCGCTGCTGGCCGACATCGCCCCGAGGCGCGACGAGGACTGATCAGGCCGGTTTCTTCGCCGGTGTGTCGGTGGGCGTTTCCGCCGACGTATCCGCCTTGGCCGGCGGGTTGAACGCCCACACCAGCACGGTCATCAGGCTGACCCCGATGACGATGCCGACCAGCCGGTCGATCGGGGGGGCGAGGCTGTCGGGCGGGGAAGCGCTGACCAGCGTGACGAGATAGGCGATGGCGGACTGGGTGCCGATATAGGCCTGGGTCGATTTGCCCAGATGCACACGGGCGAAGGAAAACACGCCGAGAAACAGCATCGACGCCCACCACCACGGGTCGGCGGCGTCGATCAGGATCACCAGCAGCGCCGCCGTTCCGCCGAGCATGCAGCCCAGAATGCGCTGGAAGCCGCGATGGCGCGTCGCCAGCGGGTCGCTGTCCACCACGATGAGGCTGGAAATCAGCACTTGCGGCAATTGTGGCAGATCGAACAGCGACCAGACGATGATGATGGTGAACGCCCCGAGCCCGGCGATGAGCGACTGGCGCTCGGCATTGAGCGCGGTTGTGGCCGCCGCCTGCGCCTTCAGCCGCGCATGCAGCTCGCCCGCCCCCGGCCCCAGCGCCCAGCTTGACAGCGTGCCGCACACCACACCGATGACGATCTCGAAGCAGCGATAATGCGCGAAGCCGTAAAGCTGCGCCGGCTGGGTCATGGTGTAGAGCATGACGAGCGCGAAGGTGAGCCCGCCATAAAACCAGGCATAGCCATAGGCGCTGCGCTGGCGGCCATAGGTGCCCACCGCCGCAGCGATGGTCACGAGCGCCAGTTGCATGAGGTTGTAGCCCTCCGCCCACTGGCCGATATAGTAGCCGCCGATCACGCCGATGAAGGTGCCGAGCACCCGCAGCACGCCCTTGGTGAACAGCGCGTCGCGGTCGACATTGGCGATGATCATCACGCTGAGCGCCGCCCAATAGGGCTCATCCAGCCCCATCAGCAGGGCGATATAGACCGCCGCCAGCACGCCGGTGGCGGTGGCGAAGGCCTGTCGGTCGATATCGCTGATGCCGCCCGGCTCCGCCATAGCTCAGAACCAGATCAGCACGCGGGCATCGGCGCCGTTGAACAGGCCGAGCCCCTCGGGCCAGGCGTCCAGCGTCACCTCGATGGGGAAACGCCGGGGCAGCCGCACCCAGTCCGTGGTCGGCTCGACATAGGGAATGACCTGCGGGTTGTCGGGCGAGCGGGCGACGCCGCCGGCAATGCCGCTGACCCGGCCCCAATGCAGCGCCCACGGGTCGGAACCGAGGGTGAGGAGCGCCCGCTGGCCGACCCGGATGCGGGCGAGATGGCGCTCGCTCACATTCGCCACCACCCGACGGCGCTTGTCGGTGACGATGGCCATCACCTCGCTGCCGGGACGCAGATAATCGCCCACACGGGTGACGAAGGGCGCGACGCGGCCGGCATCGGGAGCGTTGATCACAGTCTTGGAGAGATCGTACTGCGCCTTCGCCACCGCGGCGGCAGCGGATTCGATCGCCGCCTGCGCGACCGACACGCGCCGTGCCGCCACCGCCAGCTGCGCCCCGGCGGCCGTCACATTCGCGCCGGCGGTGGCGACATCGCGGGTGGCGACATCGAGCGTCGCTTCGGGCGAATAGCCTTCCTTCTCCAGAGTCTTGATCCGCGTCAGCTGGTCTTCGGCGTTGGTCTGCACCGCCTGCGCCGAGATGACGGCGGCCTTGGCCGCGTTCACCTCGTCCTGGGCCAGTTCGAGATTGGCGCGCGCCGTGGCCAGCGCCGCCTGCGTTTCCCGCAGCTTCAGGGCATAAGGCGTGCGCTCGATCTCGAACAGCAGCTGATCGGCGGCGACAGGCTGGTTGTTCTGCACTGCCAGCCGCGAGACCGGCCCCTCCACCTGGGCGGAGAGCACGACGATGTCGCTCATCACATAGGCATCGCCGGTATAGGCGAAGAAGCGCACACTGGTCTCATACGCCGCGAACAAGCCGAGGATCACCCCAATGATCAGCGACACGGGGTGGCGGATAAGACGGCTCAGCATGAAAGGCGCGGCTCCACGGATTCCGGCCCGGAGCCGGCGCGGCGCATCATCGCGGCTTTGTCGCGCGCGCTCAATCCTCTCCCGCTACCGACGGGCGGCGTTTGCGCAAACGAAGCACCCTCGGTCCGCCCCCGCTCGCCAATCCAGACACGCCCTCACTATGGTAGCACCGGCGCCGCGTGCGCTGGCGGCAGGTTTAGCGGAGAGGTGAGATGAGAGACATGGCCTTCGATGTCGCAAAGTTCCGATCGGAGACGCCGGGAGTGGCTCATCGCGTCCACCTCAACAATGCCGGCGCCGGGCTGATGCCGCAGCCCGTGCTGGATTCCATCGTCAGCCACCTCCGCCGCGAGGCCGAAATCGGGGGCTACGAGGCGGCCGGCGAGGCGGCTGACCAGATCGACGGTGTCTATGACAGCGTGGCGCGATTGCTCGGGGCGGAACGGGACGAGATCGCGCTGACCGAAAACGCGACGGTCGCGTGGCAACTTGCCTTCTACGCCATCGCCTTCCAGCCCGGTGACCGGATCCTGACGGCGCGGGCGGAATATGCCGCGAATTACGTCGCGTTCCTTCAGGTCGCCAAACGAACCGGGGCGGTGATCGAGGTCATTCCCGACGACGGGGACGGCATGCTCGACCCCGAGGCACTCGAACGTATGATCGACGGTCGCGTCAGGCTGATCGCGATCACCTGGGTGCCGACGAATGGCGGCCTCCGCAATCCTGCGGCCGCAGTGGGTGAGATCGCGCGCCGGCACGGCGTGACCTATCTGCTCGATGCGTGCCAGGCGGTCGGCCAGATGCCGACGCGCGTCGATCAACTCGGATGCGACGTGCTGACCGCGACGGGCCGCAAGTTCCTGCGCGGACCGCGCGGCACCGGCTTTCTCTACATTCGGCGAGACCTGATGCGCCGCCTGGAGCCGCTGATGCTGGACCATTTCGCGGCGCCGTGGGTGGCTCCCGACCGCTACGAATTGCGTTCTGACGCGCGACGCTTCGAGACCTGGGAGAACAATTACGCGGCCCGCCTCGGGCTCGGCCGTGCCGTGGACTATGCGCTGGAGATCGGTCTCGATCGAATCGAGGCGCGCTGCCGTGCTTTGTCCGCGCGATTGCGCGACGGCCTGCGGGGCTTATCCGGAGTCACGGTGCACGACCTCGGACGGGATCCGGCGGCCATCGTGACATTCTCGGTCAAGAACCGCGACGCGGCAGGGGTGCAGCAGACGCTCGCCCTCGCGGGCATCAATGTGAGCGTCTCCTCGCCCTCCAGCACGCTTCTGGACGCGAAAGCCCGCGGGCTTCCTCCGCTCGTGCGGGCGTCTCCGCACTACTACAACACCGAAGACGAAGTCGACCGCCTCGTGTCGGTCGTGAGCGCACAGGTGTCCTAAGCCGCACTAATGCCGCCGCTCCTCGATGGCGGGCAGCACCGGATCCTCATCTTCCTCGCTGCGCTCGCGCGCGCCGGGATGTTCCTCGATCATCGGGCCGGGCGTCGCCGCCGCAGCGCGCGCGGCGGCGCGGCGGGGACGCACGGGCGGGGCAAGCTCCTCCGCGCTCTGGTTCACCACCCGCAGCGGCGGGGCCATGCCCTTCTTGTCGGTGCCGAGATAGACCGTCTGGTGCGGATACGGCATCTCGATGCCGCGTACGTCAAAGGCGGCCTTGATGCGGCGGTAGAATTCGCGCCGCACATTCCACTGGCCGAGGGGCCGGGTCTTGAAGCGGCCGCGCAACTGGATGTGCGAGGGGTCCAGCGCTTCGACGCCCACCACCTCGAACGGCTCGATGATGGTTTCCGCCAGCGGCCCGTTCGCTGCCATATCGGCCGCCACTTCCGCCATCACCGCCAGGGCCTCGTCGATGCTCTCGCGATAGGCGATGCGCACATCCACCACGGCATAGGCGAAGTCCTTCGACATGTTCTTCACCGTCTGTACCTCGCCGAACGGAATCGAGTGCACATTGCCGTCGAAGTCGCGCATGTGGACGGTGCGGATGGTTATTTTCTCCACCAGCCCGGCATGGGCGCCGACCTCGACCACGTCGCCCACAGAAATGGTGTCCTCCATCAGGATGAACACGCCGGTGATCACGTCCTTCACCAGCGTTTGCGCCCCGAAGCCGATGGCGAGGCCGAGCACACCGGCACCGGCCAGCAGCGGGGCGATGTTGATGCCGATCTCCGACAGCAGGATCAGGCTGCCAAGGGTGAGCAGCACCACGCGGAAGGCGTTCTGCAAAAAGGGCAGCAGCGTCTTCAGCCGGGTGGAATTGGGGTTGGCCGCCCGCAGCCGCTCGGCGAAGGCGGTGGCGATTTCCCACAGCACGAGGCCGACCAGCACGACCACGCCGATGGAGATGAGCCGCCCCACCGCCAGCCGCCCGGCCTCGGAGGCCAGCCGCTCGAACGGACGGGCGCCCCAGATTTCGAGCAGCACCAGCGCGGCGACCAGCATCACCAGCCCCTGCATCGCGCTGCGCAGCGCCGGCAGATAGCGGTTGGCGCGCGCCTCCAGCAGGGGGTAGCGCGTGCGCATCTCGGCATTGAGCTTGAACACCCGCTCGAAGGCCCGCAGCATCAGCGCGATGATGAGCGACGCGAGGGCGAGGGTGAGCAGCGAGAGCAGCGTGGCGCGCGCGAGGAAGGCGAAGCCGCCATCGACATCGAGCGTCCACACCAGGAAGCCGGCGATGACATAGGCGATGGCAAGGACGTGCCAGAAATCGGCGACGGCGTTGCGCAGCCGCGCCACACGTCCTTCGCGTGCGCCGAGGCGCCGCAGCCGGCGCGCCACCCCACCCCTTATCTGCAGCACGAACACCACGCACATGCCGGCGACGAACAGCCCGAGCAGATTGCCGAAGAAGCGGTAGGTGGGCAAAGCGAGGCCCAGCACCCAGGCGGCACGCAGCAGGAAATGGCCGTAGACCAGCGTATAGGTAAAGCGGCGGACCCAGAGATAGCCATAGGCCGCGCTCTCATGATCGAGCGGAAACAGCCGCATTTGCGGCGCGTCCGGCGTCAGCACCGCCCGCGCGCCCACCAGGATGAGCCGCGCCAGAACATTGGCATTGATCACGGTGACAACGGCGAGGCGGACGATGAAGTTCAGCTCCACCAGCGCCAGCACGCCGAAGGCCGCCGCCGCGAAGGCGGTGATGGGCACGATGTCGATCAGCGTGCGCAGCGCCAGCAACAGCGCGCGCATGAACAGCCCGTGCGCCGGCCTGGCCTCGATCGCCCGCCGCAGCCCGGCCAGCAGGCGCGTAGCAGTGTATTCCGCCAGCAGGGCAGCGGCGAGCACGGCGATGATCATCGTCACCGCCCACCCGACGCGCTCCAGCACCAGCGGATCTGAGAGGTCGCTGAACAGCTTCTCCGCCTGCACCGGCAATTGCTCGATCTCACCAACCAGCGAGAGCACGGAGCCGGAGAAGGCACCGAGCGACTGGGTAGCGCCGGAAAGCCAGTCGTCGCGGCCCGGCGCGGCCTCCTCAGTGGTGCCCGCCGGCATCGCCGACACCGTTCCGGCCTCGCTGTCCACCAGCGCCCGCAATTGCGCGAGGAAGCGGCTGCGCGCCGCCTCGTCGCTCAGCGTATCGAGCAGCGCCCTGAGATCGCTGGTGCGGCCCTCCGGCACGGGGGAAGCGGCGGGTGGAGCCTCGACGGCGGTGGGGGCACCCGCGGTCTGGGCCGCGAGCGGGCCGGTGATGAGCGGAGTGAGGAGAAGGGAAAGGGCGAGGAACAGGCGGCTGAGAGCACGCAGCGGCATGAGGCCTTCCGTCGTTCGCGGCTCTTCGGCGGTGAAGCCCAGAGCACGCCGAGGTGAGGGAGCCGGAATGGCGGGTGCGGGTTCTTCAACGCTCGGCACGGCGAAAGGTTCCGCCGCCGCATCGCGGAGCCGACGCAGCGGCGCAATGTCGCCCCGCCTTGCTCCCGTCACCTTCATCCGCACATTGGGCTCATTACCTTGCGTCAGTGAGAGGCTATGGAAGCTTTATCCGCCGAGGTGGTCGCGTTTCTGAGCGGCCACGACTATCTGATCCCGCTGGTCATCGGCCTCATCGCCTTCGGCGAATCGCTGGTCCTCGTTGGCATCCTCATCCCCGCCACCGCCCTCATGCTCGCCATTGGCGGGCTGGTGGGGACGGGAATCGTCTCCCCGCTTCCGGTCATCGCCGCCGCCATTGCCGGCGCCATTCTCGGCGATGTCGTCTCCTATTGGCTTGGGCGCTGGCTCGGGCCGCGCGTGGTGCACCGCCGGCCGCTGCTGCGCTACCGCGAGCAGGTGGCGCAGGCGCGGCTGTTCTTCCGCCGCTTCGGCTTCGCCTCGGTGTTTGTCGGCCGCTTCTTCGGGCCGGTGCGTGCCACCATGCCGCTGGTCGCCGGCATGATGCGGATGGACCAGCGCCGCTTCCAGCTCGCCAATGTGTCCTCGGCCATCGTCTGGGCGCCGGTCATGCTCGCTCCGGGCTGGCTGGCCGGGAAGAGCGCCAGCGAAATGGGCGGCCACAGCCAGGGCGAATGGCTCGTCATGATGGTGGGCATCACCCTTGTCATGCTGATTGCCACCGTAGTGGTGCTGCGGGTGATCAAGGGGCGCATCGCCAAGCGGCCGCGCACAAGGCGCCGGCCCAGCGGGGTACCGGCGGGCTAAGCCGGGCCTTGGGCGCGGGCCGTCTTAACCATTTCGTAAGGATTCGTCCGCCGGCTCCACGCCTTGCGCTACTATGGCCGGGAGCAAGCCTCCGGAGCACCGCGCCGTTCGCGCGGCGGTTCCGGGGCGAAAAACCTGGCCATGGGCGGACGGGAACGCGGAATGATCGACAAGCTTGAGCCCTCCATCGGCCCCGTGCGGGCCCGTGCCGGCGAAGAGACCGGCGCCGCCCCGCGTGCTCCGGCGAACCCGGCCGCTGCCGCCTCGCCCAACCGCGCCAAGGGCCCGCCGCAGGACCCGGTGGCGTTCCAGCGCTGGCTCGGCATCGAGCAGCTGAAGCTGCAGATGCGCCGGCTGGAACTGGAGACGAAGCGCGCCGAGGCCCCCGCCCCACGCGCCCTGCCCCCGATACTGCCGATTCTGTTCGGGCTGGTGCTGGTGCTGCTGCTGGCCGGTGTCGCGTTTCTCGCGGCGCAGGTGCTGAGCCTGCGCGATGAGGTGGCTACGCTGCGCGCCGCCGAAGCCACGCTCTCCGAACGTCTCGAAGCGCTGGAAGTGCCCCCTGCCCCGCAGGCCGTGGCGCCGGCTACGCCGCCCGCCACGAGCGCGACGGCCCCCGCCGCGCCGGCATCGGCTGCTCCCTCACCCGCGACGCCTGGGCCCACGACCTCCGCGCCGACCGATCCGCTGGTGCCTCTGGCCGGCACAACGCCGACTCCGGCCCAGAATGCGCCCGCTGCGACCCCGCCCGCCCCGACGACGGCGGCACTGCCGGGCGCGGGCTATACGGTGCGCATCTTCGCGCCGATCAACACCGTGCCCAAGGCGCGGGTCGACGCCTTCACCGCCCCGCTGAAGGCGGCCGGCTTCGATGTGGTGGTGTCCGATACCGGGGTGGTGCAGACCACCAGCAACACGCTTTCCTTCCATGCCGGCAGCGCCGACATGGCCAATGACGTGGCCGAGATCATCCAGAAGCGCCGCCCCGCGCTCGGGGTGGAGTTGCGCGCCTCTCCGTCCATTCCGGACAGCGCGCGGCAGGTGCTGATCCTCAACCTGACCGAGGACGCCTTCAACTGAAGGCGCGCTGGCCGCGTCCCGCTCACGCGGCGGCGCGCCCGCGCCGGGCGGTGCGGCCAGCCTCGCGGATGGCGGCGATGTTGGCGGCATAAGCGTCCCGCCCGCCCTTGAACACGGCCGAGCCGGCCACCAGCACATTCGCCCCGGCGGCGGCGCAGAGCGCGGCCGTTTCCGGCGTCACCCCGCCATCGACTTCGAGATGGATCGGCCGCTCGCCGATCATCGCTCGCAGCCGGTAGATCTTCGGCAGGACATCGGCGATGAAGGCTTGGCCGCCGAAGCCGGGATTGACCGTCATCGGCAGGATGAGGTCCACCTTGTCCAGCACATAGGCGACCATGCTCTCATGCGTCGCCGGGTTCAGCGCCACTCCGGCCTTCTTGCCGAGAGAGCGGATGAGCTGGAGGCAGCGGTCGAGATGATGCGTCGCCTCCGCCTGCACGGTGATGATGTCCGCCCCCGCCTTGGCGAAGGCCTCGATATAGGGCTCTACCGGTTCGATCATCAGATGCACGTCGAAGACCTTGTCCGTGTGCGGACGCATGGCCCTGATGACATCCGGCCCGAAGGTGATGTTGGGCACGAAATGCCCGTCCATCACGTCGAGATGGATCCAGTCGGCGCCGGCGCCGGCGACATCGCGCACCTCTTCGCCGAAGCGCGCGAAGTCGGAGGCGAGCATGGAGGGGGCGATGAGAACCATGGGGTTGTCTCCTGGCGTGTATCTGCCGTCACGGCGCTGAAGCGTTTCGCTCCCTCTCCCATTGGGGAGAGGGGTGAGGTGTGGGGATTTTACAGCCGGCAATCGCATCGCCCCTCGCCGACCCGCTGCGCGGGCCACCTCTCCCCAACGCGGAGAGGGAAGGCTCACGCAGGTGGAGCGTTCAACTGGCGGGGCGCAGCGGCGGGTAGCTGTCGATCCCGCCGGAAAACACCCGGCTGGCAAGGATGTCCTCGGCGGCGAGGGTGACGAGGTCGTCCGCCGTCACCGGCCGGTCGGCATTGAACAGCCGGTTGGCCTGGCGCAGGCGGGCACGGTCCAGCGCGTTGCGGATCGAGCGGCCATTGGCGAAATGCGGCTGCTGCATGCGCAGTTCGATATAGCGGCGGAACGCCTCCTCCGCCTCGCGGCTCATCCGGTAGTTCATGGTGTCGAGAATGCGCCCGCCAATGGCGTCCAGCTCGGCGGCGGAATAGTCGGGGAAATCGACATGATGGGCGACGCGCGAGCGGAAGCCGGGATTGGCGGTGAAGAAACGTTCCATCCGGTCGGCATAGCCGGCGAGGATGACGACGAGGTCGTCGCGCTGGTTCTCCATCACCTGCAGCAGGATTTCGATCGCTTCCTGCCCATAATCGCGCTCGTTCTCCGGGCGATAGAGGTAATAGGCCTCATCGATGAACAGCACGCCGCCCATCGCCTTTTTGAGGATTTCCTTCGTCTTCGGCGCGGTGTGGCCGATGTACTGGCCGACGAGATCGTCGCGCGTCACGGTAACGAGGTGACCCTTGCGGACATAGCCGAGCTTGTGGAGGATTTCCGCCATCCGCAACGCCACCGTGGTCTTGCCGGTGCCGGGATTGCCGGTGAAGCTCATATGCAGGGTCGGGCTCACCGCCTCCAGTCCGAAGCGGCGACGGGCGGTGTCGACGAGCAGCAGTGCGCCGATCTCGCGCAGCCGGCGCTTCACCGGTACAAGCCCCACCAGTTCGCGGTCGAGCTGGTCGAACACATCGGCGAGCCCGCTGGAGGCGAATTCGGCGCGCAGATCGATGGAGTCGGGGGCCTTTGGCGCGGCCTCGGCGGCGAGGGTCGGGTCGTCGATCACGGCGTCCATGGGCGTTGCTCCTGCCGGCGTCTTCTGGCGCCATCCTTCGAGGCTCGCTGACGCTCGCACCCTGGGGATGACGTGGATCTGAGAGAATTCGAAACGACGTCATCCTGAGGTGCCCGGCGCAGCCGAGCCTCGAAGGATGTTGCGGAAGAAAAAGGGGACCGATGCCGGGCGCGGCATTCCGACATCGGTCCCTCGCGGCCGGGGAGGAAACCGGACGACCGCGGTTCTCCGTCGGGGGAGTAGTGGGAGCCGACGGATCAGTAGCGCGCGCCCTCCGGGCGGTTGGCCGCATAGGCGCGCGTCGTGTAGCGGATCGACCTTCCGTCGATTTCCTGGCGCTCCAGCACGAAGCCGGGCTCCTCGGTGGGGCGGTCGGTGATGAAGGAGAGGCGCAGCGATTCCCAGGTGTGGGTGGCGTCGAAAGCGCTGAGGCGGATGTAGTGCCGGCCCTTGTAAGCCTTACGGCACTCGTTCAGCTCGAACATCACGCCGGCCGCGTCCGGCACGTCGAACATCGGGTGGCCCCACAATTCCCAATAGGTGTTGCGCGGGTGGGGGTCGTCGGTGAACTCGATGTTCACCGCCCAGCCCTTGTCGATGCAGTACTGGACCTGCTTGGCGATCTGCTCGTCCGTGAGGTCCGGCAGGAAGGAGAAGGCTCCCTGGGTCAGGCGCATGGTGGTGTCCTCGTTTTCGTGCCCTGGACAAGCGGCGCGCAGCGCCGTGCCGATCCCGGGCCCAGGAAAAAATTCGCGAAGCGGCAGAGGCTCGCGGCGAAGGCTGAGGGCAGAAAGCTGTTGTGC
Organism: Ancylobacter sp.; assembly: GCF_965249975.1. GTDB lineage: Bacteria > Pseudomonadota > Alphaproteobacteria > Rhizobiales > Xanthobacteraceae > Ancylobacter. The sequence continues at coordinate 185,907 of NZ_CBDFNE010000018.1, forward strand.
CTTCGGTCCGTTCTCTTGCTGGGTCCTGGATCGCCTTCCGCGCGCGCTTCAGGCGTCCGGGACAGGCTGCTCACTCCGCCGCGGTGGCCTGCGGCACGAAGTCAGGCGTGTCGGTGGAGCTGTAGTTGAAGGTCACGTCCTTCCACGTCTCCAGCGCCTGCTTGAGCGGCATGCAGTGGCGGGCCGCCTCCTTCAGGATTTCCGGGCCCTCGCCGAGCAGGTCGCGCCCCTCGTTGCGGGCGAGGATCATCGCCTCCAGCGCCACGCGGTTGGCGGTCGCGCCGGCCTGGATGCCCATGGGATGGCCGATGGTGCCGCCGCCGAACTGCAGCACCACATCCTCGCCGAGCAGGTCGATGAGCTGGTGCATCTGGCCGGCATGGATGCCGCCCGAGGCGACCGGCATCAGCTTGCGGGTCGAGGCCCAGTCCTGGTCGAAGAAGATGCCGTGAGCGAGGTTCTGGGGCACGAAATCCTCGCGGCAGAGATCGTAATAGCCCTTGGTCGTGTGGGGGTCGCCCTCCAGCTTGCCCACCACCGTGCCAGCATGGATGTGGTCGACGCCGGCGAGGCGCATCCACTTGGTGATGACGCGGAAGGAGACGCCGTGGCTCTTCTGCCGGGTATAGGTGGAGTGGCCGGCGCGGTGCAGGTGCAGGATCATGTCGTTGCGCCGCGCCCACTTCGCCATGGACTGGATCGCGGTGTAGCCGATGATCAGGTCGATCATGATGATCGAGGAACCGAGCTGCTTGGCGAACTCGGCGCGCTCATACATGTCTTCCATGGTGGCGGCGGTGACGTTGAGATAGGTTCCCTTGATCTCACCCGTGCCGGCCTGCGCCTTGTTCACCGCCTCCATGCAGTAGAGGAAGCGGTCGCGCCAGTGCATGAAGGGCTGCGAGTTGATGTTCTCGTCGTCCTTGGTGAAGTCGAGCCCGCCCTTCAGCGCCTCATAGACCACGCGGCCGTAATTGCGGCCGGAGAGGCCGAGCTTGGGCTTCACGGTCGCGCCGAGCAGCGGCCGGCCGAACTTGTCGAGCCGCTCGCGCTCAACCACGATGCCGGTGGCCGGGCCGTCGAAGGTCTTCACATAGGCGACCGGCAGGCGCATGTCTTCAAGGCGCAGCGCCTTGAGCGGCTTGAAGCCGAAGACGTTGCCGATGATCGAGGCCGACAGGTTGGCGATCGAGCCCGGCTCGAACAGGTCGAGATCATAGGCGATATAGGCGAACCAGGAGCCGGGCGCGTTCGGCACCGGGTCGACCCGGTAGCACTTGGCGCGGTACTTGTCGCAGGCCGTCAGGCGGTCGGTCCACACCACGGTCCAAGTGGCGGTGGAGCTTTCGCCGGCAACCGCCGCCGAAGCCTCGATCTCGTCGACGCCGTCCTGCGGGGTGATGCGGAACACGGCGATGACGTCCGTGTCCTTCGGCTCGTAGTCGGGCTGCCAGTAGCCCATCTTGCGGTATTCCATCACGCCCGCGCTGTAGCGGCTGCGCTTCTCCTCGGTGGGCTTGGTCTTGTCGATCGCGTTCATCGATCTTCTCCCTGTGCGTTCCCGTCGGCGCCGCGCTCCGGGCGCGCGCCTGAAATCTCGTTGGAAGGCTCCCCTTGGAGGGGCGTTACTCTGCCGCCACCCGGGCGCCGCCGATCACCGGATCGAGGCTGCCGGAGGCGTAGCGCTTGGCCATGGCGGCCAGCGGCAGCACCTTGATCTGCGAGGCGTGGCCCGCCGTACCGAATTCCTCGAAGCGCGCGCGGCAGAGGTCGCGCATCGCGTCCATGGCCGGTTTCAGGAATTTGCGCGGGTCGAACTCGGCCTTGTTGCCCTGCGCCACCTTGCGGAACTGCGCGGTCATGGCGAGGCGGCAGTCGGTGTCGATATTGACCTTGCGCACCCCGTGCCGGATGCCGCGCACGATCTCTTCCACCGGCACGCCCCAGGTCTGGGGCATCTCGCCGCCCGACGCATTGAACAGGTCCTGCAGCGGCTGCGGCACCGAGGAGGAGCCGTGCATGACAAGGTGCACATTGGGCAGGCGACGGTGGATTTCCTCGATGATGTTCATGGCGAGGATGTCGCCGTCCGGCTGGCGCGAGAACTTGTAGGCGCCGTGCGAGGTGCCCATGGCGATGGCGAGCGCGTCGACCTTGGTACGGGCGACGAAGTCCACCGCCTGGTCGGGGTCGGTCAACAGCTGGTCGTGGCTGAGCTGCCCTTCCGCGCCGTGGCCGTCCTCCTGCTCGCCGGCGCCGTGCTCCAGCGAGCCGAGCACGCCGAGTTCGCCCTCCACCGAGGCGCCGACCCAATGGGCGGCGTCGACCACACGGCGGGTGATGGCGACGTTGTAATCGTAATCCGCCGGGGTCTTGGCGTCCTCTTTCAACGAGCCGTCCATCATCACCGAGGTGAAGCCGTGCTGGATGGCGGAAAGGCAGGTCGCCTCGTTGTTCCCGTGGTCCTGATGCATGCAGATCGGGATCGCGGGATACATCTCGGTCAAGGCGTCGATCATACGCGAGAGCATGATGTCGCCGGCATAGGAGCGGGCGCCGCGGCTGGCCTGCATGATGACCGGCGCGTCGACGGCCTGCGCCGCCTCCATGATGGCGATGCCCTGCTCCATATTGTTGATGTTGAAGGCCGGCACGCCGTAACTGTGCTCGGCGGCGTGGTCGAGAAGCTGTCGAAGGGTGATGCGGGCCATTGGCTCTTCCTCTGGCTCAGGCGCAGGTCAGGAGGTCGCAGGTCGCGTCGACCACCGCCTCCGGGGTGATGTTGAAGTAGCGGTAGAGATCGGCCGCCGGGCCGGAGGCGCCGAAGCCCTCCATGCCGATGAAGCGTCCGCGCTCGCCGATCCAGCGATCCCAACCGAGCCGGGCCGCCGCCTCGATGGCGACGCGCGGGGCGGTGCCGAGCACGGCGCGGCGGTATTCATGGCTCTGGCGCTCGAACAGCTCCCAGCACGGCATGGAGACGACGGCGGCGTCGACGCCGCGTTCGGCCAGAAGGTCCGCGCCCTTGAAGGCGATCTCGACTTCCGAACCGGTGGCGAGCAGCGTCACGTCGCGCCGGCGCTTGGGCTTGCGGGCGACATAGGCGCCGTAGCCGACGAGGTTCTCCTCCGAATGCTCGGTGCGAAAGGTCGGCAGGTTCTGCCGGGACAGCGCCAGCACCGAGGGCGTGCCCTCCGCGTGCAGAGCCAGCTGCCAGGCCTCCAGCGTTTCCACCGCATCGGCAGGGCGGAACACATAGAGGTTCGGCGTCGCCCGCAGCATGGCGAGATGCTCTATGGGCTGGTGCGTCGGCCCGTCCTCGCCGAGCCCGATGGAGTCGTGCGTCAGCACATAGACGACGCGCTGGCCCATCAGCGCCGAGAGCCGCATGCCTCCCCGCGCATAGTCGGAGAACACCATGAAGGTGCCGCCATAGGGGATCGACCCCCGATGCAAGGCGAGGCCGTTCATGACCGCCGCCATCGCATGTTCGCGAATGCCGTAATGGATGTAGCGGCCGGCATAATTGCCCGGCGTCACCGACTCCATGCCCTTGGTGACCGTGAGGTTGGAATGGGTGAGATCGGCCGAGCCGCCAATGGTGAGATCGGTGGCGCGGTTGATGACGCCGAGCGCCATCTCGGAGGCCTTGCGCGTCGCCACCTTCGGCGCGGTCTGGGAGAGTTCGCGCTTATAGGCGGCGAGCTTCTCGTCGAAATCGGCCGGCAGGTCGCCTTCCATCGCCGCCTCGAAATCGGCGCGGCGGCCGGAGGCGGAAAGTCGCTTCTCCCAGGCCTCGCGCGCCTCGCGGCCGCGCCGGGCGATGGCGGCGAAGGACGCGCGCACGCTTTCCGGCACCTCGAAGGGCGGGTAGTTCCAGCCGAGCGCCTCGCGCGCGCCATCGATCTCGGCAGCGCCGAGCGGGGCGCCATGCACGGCCTCGGTGCCGGCCTTGGTCGGGGCGCCGTAGCCGATGGTGGTGCGGCAGGCGATCAGCACTGGCCGGTCGCTCGTCCGTGCCTCGGCGATGGCGTCGATCAGCGCGTGATGGGCGTGGCCGTCGACCCGCAGCACCTTCCAGCCGGAGGCCGCGAAGCGAGCGAGCTGGTCGGTGGAGGTGGAAAGCGCCGTGCTGCCATCGATGGAGATGCCATTATCGTCCCACAGCACGGTGAGCTTGGCGAGCTTGAGATGGCCGGCGAGGTCGATGGCCTCGTGGCTGATGCCTTCCATCAGGCAGCCATCGCCGGCGATGACCCAGGTGCGGTGATCGACAAGATCGTCGCCGAAGCGGGCATTGAGCATGCGCTCGGCCAGCGCCATGCCGACCGCCGTGGTGAGTCCCTGCCCCAGCGGGCCGGTGGTGGTCTCGACGCCGAGCGTGTGGCCGTGCTCGGGATGGCCGGCGGTGACGGCGCCGAGCTGGCGGAAGCTCTTCAGCTGCTCGGTGCCCATGTCGGCATAGCCGAGCAGATGGTTGAGCGCGTAGAGCAGCATCGAGCCGTGGCCGGCGGAGAGGATGAAGCGGTCGCGGTCCGGCCAGTCGGGACGGCTGGGGTCCAGCGTCACGAAGCGGGAGAACAGGGCGGTGGTCACATCCGCCATGCCCATGGGCATGCCGGGATGGCCGGACTTGGCCTTTTCCACCGCGTCCATGGCGAGCGCGCGCAGCGCATTGGCCATGTCGTCATGGGGGATCTCGGCCGGGTCCTGCGGCGGACGCAGGGCTTCAGAATGGCTGGTCAACATGCTGTCCTCCCGGTTCACGCGGCGCGCCGCTTCTTCTCGACGAGGTTGAGGATCATCGGCGTGAGGATGAGCTGCATCGCGATGTCGAGCTTGCCGCCGGGGATCACGATGGAATTGGCGCGGCTCATCCAGGAGCCCTGGATCATCGAGAGCAGGTAGGGAAAATCGATCCCGCGCGGGCTCTTGAAGCGGATGACGACGATGGATTCGTCGGCGGTGGGGATCCAGCGGGCGATGAACGGGTTCGAGGTATCGACCGTCGGCACGCGCTGGAAGTTGATGTCGGTGTGGGTGAACTGCGGGCAGATGTAGTTCACATAGTCCGGCATGCGCCGCAGGATGGTGTCGGTCACGGCCTCGGTGGAATAGCCGCGATGCGATCGGTCGCGGTGGATCTTCTGGATCCACTCGAGATTGATGACCGGCACGACGCCGATCTTCAGGTCGGCATAGCGGGCGACATCGATATTGCCGCTCGCCACCGCCCCGTGCAGCCCCTCATAGAACAGAAGGTCGGTCGGGGTCGGGATCGGTTCCCAGGCGGTGAAGGTGCCCGGCGCACCGCCATATTCGGCCGCTTCCTTGTCGTCATGTACATAATGCCGGTACTTGCCGGTGCCGGTATGGGCATAGGAGCGGAAGGTCTCCTCCAGCTCCTCGAACAGGTTCGAATCCGGCCCGAAATGGCTATAGTGATGGTTGCCGCGCGAGGCCTCCTCAGCCATGACGCGCTTCATCTCGGCGCGGTCGTAGCGGTGATAAGCGTCGCCCTCGATATAGGCGGCGGTCACGTCCTCGCGGCGGAAGATCTGCTCGAAGATGCGCCGCACCGAGGTGGTGCCCGCGCCGGAGGAGCCGGTGACGGAGATGATGGGGTGATGGATCGACATGGGTCCTCTCCGTCAGGCGCGCAGCAGGCCGCGGCGGCCGAACAGGGGCGAGCGCTCCGGCATGGCGGCGGCGTCGCGGTGATAGCGGGCGATGCGCTCGACCTCGGCGCGCGAGCCGAACACCAGCGGCACGCGCTGGTGCAGATGCTCGGGCACGATGTCGAGGATCGGCAGCACCCCATCGGTGGCGGAGCCCTGCGCCTGTTCCATCAGGAAGGCGACCGGATTGGCCTCGTAGACCAGTCGCAGGCGGCCGTGGCTGTAACCGCGGCGGGCGTCGCCGGGATAGAGATAGACCCCACCCCGCACCAGGATGCGGTAGACATCGGCCACCATCGAAGCGACCCAGCGCGTGTTGAAATCCTTGCCGCGCGGGCCGTCGGTGCCGGCCTGGCAATCCTCGACATAGGACCGGATGGCGATGTCCCAATGGCGCAGATTGGAGCCGTTGACCGCGTATTCCGCCGTCTCCGGCAGCACCAGCGCCCGCTCTTCGCTGAGCACGAAGGCGCCGCTTGCGCGGTCGAGGGTGAAGATCTGCGTCCCGTCGCCGACGGTGAGCACCAGCGCGGTCTGCGGCCCGTAGAGCAGGAAGCCGGCAGCGAGTTGCGCCCGGCCCGTCTGCAGGAGCGAATCGCTGCCGATGAAGGGCAGGATGGAGAAGATCGTCCCGACGGTGGCATTGGTGTCGATATTGGACGAGCCGTCCAGCGGATCGACCGCCACCGCGAGCGTGCCGGCGGGATTCAGCGGCACCGCCGCATCGGCTTCCTCGGAGCCGAACAGGGCGACCGGCGCCTCCGAAAGCGCCTCGCGCACCAGATCGTCGGTGATGACGTCCAGTTCCTTCTGGCTGTCGCCGTCGGCGTGATAGCCGCGCACGGTGGCGAGCGCCCCCGCCAGCGGCCCGGCGGCGAGAAGCTCGGAAATCTGGCGGCCGGCCTCGGCCAGCGCGAGAATGGCGCTGGCAATGTCGCGACGCATGGCGTCGGCCTGCGACCACCCCTCGAGGTGGCCCTGCAATGTCGGGCGTGTCATGGCGTTCCCCAGTTATGTTCTTGTGGGCTTGAGCCCTTTGGCGTGTCGTTTCCGTAGGCCTTCGGGCGGGGACCCGAAGCGGCGGACGCCTTTTGTTGAGATCACACTGCCTGATTTGCTAGCGTAAGGAAATTCGAATAAATTGACCTTCAGGTTCAATTTAACTGAAGTGTAATGGTTTATGCGTAATGCCACGCTGAAGCAGCTGCGCGCCGTCGCCGCCATCGTCGAAACCGGCAGCGTCACCGGTGCGGCGAAGAAACTGAACGTCACTCCACCGGCGGTGACGATGCAGGTGCAGTTGCTGGAACAGCATCTGGGCCTGCCGCTGCTCGACCGCGCGGGTGACCGCTTCCAGCCCAGCGCCGCCGGCCGGGAAATCCTGCTCGCCACCGCCCGCATCGAACAGGCGCTGGCCGATTGCGGCGCCGCGCTCGATTCGATGAAGGGGCTGCGCTCGGGGCGGGTGTCGGTGGCGCTGGTCTCGACGGCGAAATATTTCGTGCCGGCGGCGCTCGGCGCCTTCACCCGCGCCCATCCCGGCATCGACGTGGTGATCTCGGTCGGCAACCGCGAGGCGATCATCGCCGGCCTGCGGGCGGATGCGATCGATGTCGCCATTATGGGGCGGCCGCCGCTCGACATCGAAGTCGACAAGACGCTGATCGGTGACCATCCGCATGTGCTGATCGCCCCGGCCGATCACCCTCTGCTCGGCCGCCGCATCGCCCCGTCCGCCATCGCCAACGCAACCTTCATGTCGCGCGAGCCCGGTTCCGGCACGCGCGGGCTGATGGAACGGTTCTTCCAGCAATGGGGGCTCGATCCGCGCATCGGCATGGAGATCGATTCCAACGAAACCATAAAGCAGGCGGTGATGGCGGGGCTTGGCCTCGCCTTCATCTCCGCCCACACCATCGCCGCCGAGGTCGCGGACGGGCGGCTCGCCGTGCTCGATGTCGAGGGGCTGCCGGAGGTGCGGCAATGGTTCGTGGTCAAGCGCTCGGCCAAGCGCCTGACCCCGCCGGCGGCAGCGCTCACCGAATTCCTCGCCCGGCGCGGGCCGGAATTCCTGCCCGACACGCTGCACCTGCCCGGCGTCGCCGAAGCCCGCGCCGCGCTGGAGGCGGAGCGGAAGAAGGTGGAGGAGGAAGCGCACGACGATGAGGCGCAGGACGGGGGCTGAACCGCCCTTCCCACTCTCGGCACTCAGGCGCCGTCGGGCGCAGCCTTGGCGAGCCGGCTCTGGCGCCAGCGCAGCAAGCCGGCGAGGCCCGCGAGGCACAGCGTGCCGATGATGAGCAGGAACGCCGCCGCCGCAATCGTCGGGCTCACATTCTCGCGGATGCTGGCGAACATCTGCCGCGCCAGCGTGCGCTGGTTGGGGCCGGCGACGAACAGGGTGATCACCACCTCGTCCAGCGAGGTGGCGAAGGCAAACACCGCCCCCGACACCACGCCCGGCAGGGCGAGCGGTAGGGTGATGCGCCGGAACACCGTCGCCGGATTGGCGCCGAGGCTGCTCGCCGCCCGCTCGATCGAGCCGTCGATGCCGCCGAGCGAGGCGGAGACGCTGACGATGACGAAGGGCACGCACAGCACCGCATGGGCGACGATGACGCCGAGATAGGTGCTGGCGAGGCCGAGGCGGGTGTAGAGAATCTGCATGCCCACGCCCAACACCACCGCCGGCACCACCATGGGCAGCAGGAACATCACCCGCAGCAGATTGGCGAAGGGCAGGCGCGCATTGCGCAGGCCGAGCGCGGCCAACGTGCCGATCACCGTCGACAGCGCCGTGGCGCCACAGCCGATGATGAGGCTGTTAACAATGGCGCGCCGCCAGGTCTCGCTGGTTTGCAATTCCACGAACCAGCGCGAGGAGACGCTTTCCATCGGGTAGTTCAGGAACACGCTGGAATTGAACGCCAGCGGCAGGATGGCGATGATAGGCGCCACCAGGAAGAACACCACGGCGGCGCCGAAGACGATCTGCCCGGCGCGCAGGGCGGGAGGCTGTGCGGCCATGGTCAGGCCCCCACCATGTTGGGCGAGCGCGACAGCCGGCCATAGACGAGATAGAGCGCCGTCGTCGTCACCAGAAGGATCAGGCCGAGCGCGCCGGCCATGCCCCAATTGGCGGTGCCGGTGGCGAAGAAGGCGATGACGGAGGAGATCATCTGGTCTTCCGCCCCGCCGACCAGCGCCGGGGTGATGTAGTAGCCGAGCGCCACCATGAACACGAGCAGCGCCCCAGAGGCCACGCCGGGCAGCGCCATGGGCAGCAGCACGTGCCAGAACGCCCGCAGCCGGTTCGCCCCCAGCGAGGAGGCCGCCGGCATGAGATTGCGCGGAATGCCGAGCAGCACGGAATAGATCGGCAGCACCATGAAGGGCAGCAGCACATGGGTCATGGCGATGACCACACCGGTGCGGTTGAAGATGAGCTGCAAAGGCTGGTCGACAATGCCGATGGCGATCAGCGCCTTGTTGATCAGCCCTTCGTTCTGCAGAAGGATCACCCAGGAGGCGGTGCGCACCAGCAGCGAGGTCCAGAGCGGCAGCAGCACGGCCAGCAGCATCACATTGCGCACCCAGCCCGTGGCGGCGGCGGCGATCATCGCATAGGGCAGACCGATGAGGGCGCACAGCACCGTCACCAGCGCGGCAATGGTGAAGGTGCGCAGCATGATAACGCGATTGGCCGACGCCTCCGCCGCTATGTTGCCCTCGGTGTCGCGCTTGAGGTCGACGGCGGCGAGCAAATTGCGGTCGGTGTAGTTCGGCATCGCCCGCTGCAGCGCCTGCCAGTAGCGCCCCTCGCCCCAGCGTGGATCGACCGTCGCGAGGTCTACGGGCTGGCCGGGCGGCGCATCGCGCACCGCGCTGGCGGTGCGGCTCAGCAGGGTGCGAAAGCCCGACACCTCGCTGTTGAGCCGGCGCACCGCGTCGCCGAAGGCCATCTGTTCGCTCGGCGCGCGCAGATCGGCGATAAGCGCCTGCTGCACCTCCGGCGGCGGCAGGCCGGTGCCGTCCCACTCGCCGATGACCTCGGCGGTGGCCGGCATCACCTGCCGCACCGTGCCGTCAGTAACGGAGACGGAGATCATCATCACCAGCGGCCAGACGAAGAACGCCGCCAGGAACAGGAAAAGCGGCGCCACGAGAAGCAGCGCGGAGAGGCGGCCGCGTGTGGAGGACCCGCTCATGCGGCGCGCCCCGCCACCACGTCCGGCGCGATCAGCGTGCATTCGGACGGCTCGAAACAGGCGAAGGCCGTGCTGCCCACCGGCCCAACCGGCACTCGCCGCTGCACCTTGCCGACGAGTTCGATCCCCGGACCGGCGAGATGGGTGCGCAGATGGTCGCCCTGATACACATTGTCAGTGACGGTAACCGGGATGACGTTGCTCGTCCCCGGCTGGTCCTGCAGATGCAGCCGCTCCGGCCGCACCGAGGCGAGGATCGGCGCGCCGACCTCGACGGGGCCGAGTTGGGTGGCACGCACCGTCACACCCTCGGCGATCGTCACCTCGGCGATGCCGTCGGATACCGACTTCACCACGCCCTCGAACAGGTTGGTCTCGCCGATGAATTCGGCGACGAAGCGGGTGCGCGGGCGGTCATAAATGCCTTCCGGCGTGTCGAGCTGCTCGATGCAGCCATGGTTGAACACCGCGATGCGGTCCGACATCGTCAGCGCTTCGGACTGGTCATGGGTGACGAAAATCACGGTGAGGCCAAGCGTGCGGTGCAGGTCGCGCAGTTCGAGCTGCATGTGCTCGCGCAATTGCTTGTCGAGCGCGCCGAGCGGCTCGTCCATCAGCACCACGGTCGGCTCGAACACCAGCGCACGGGTCAGCGCGACGCGCTGCTGCTGGCCGCCGGAAAGCTGGGACGGGCGTCGGTCCTTGAGATGGCCGAGGCGCACCATGTCGAGCGCCCGCGTCACCCGCGCCGCCGCTTCCGCCCTGCCCACGCCGCGCATGGCGAGCGGGAAGGCGACATTCTCCGCGACCGTCATGTGCGGAAACAGCGCGTAGTTCTGAAACACGACGCCCATATTGCGCTTGTGCGAGGGCAGGCTCTCAATGCGGGTGCCGTCGAGCCAGATGGCGCCATGGGTGGGCTGCTCAAAACCGGCCAGCATCATCAAGAGAGTGGTCTTGCCGGAGCCGGAAGGCCCGAGCAGGCTGACGAACTCGCCCTTAGCGACTTCGAGGTCGAGCTTGTCGACCACCTTCAGCGGGCCGAAGGACTTGGTGACCTGATCGAAATGAATGAAGGGCGCCAACCGCAATCTCCGAGTGATGGCCTTGGCCCTGACGTTACCCGGACGCGCCGCCCGCTCCAAGCGCGGGCCCGTCCCGTCCCCGCCTTTCGGCCCGGGCGGGCACCGTCCCGCCATTGTCGGTCAAGAGCTGGGCGAGAAGTGACCGGGCCGCGCCGGATGAGGGGCGCGGCCCGGAAGTAGCCGTGAGCGAGCCGCGCCGCGGCGCAGCCCGATGACGCGCTGTGCCGCTTACTTGGCCAGCCAGGCGTTGAAGCGCTTGGTTAGCTCTTCGACATTGTCGACCCAGAAGGCGCCGTCCAGCGCGATGGCGCCGGTGAGGTTGGCCTGCGTGGTCGGAAGGTCCTTCTGCAGCGCGGCCGGCACCATCGCGGCGGCTTCCTTGTTGGGGAGGCCATAGGCGATGTAGTCCGGCAGCTTCGACTGGTTGGCCGGCTCGCTGGCGAAGGCGATGAAGTCCATCGCTTCCTTGGCGTTCGGGCTGTCCTTGAGGATGACCCAGCTGTCGATGGCGTAGATGCTGCCCGGCCAGACGCCCTGGAAGTTCTTGCCTTCGGTCTTGTTGATGCCGGCGAGGCGACCATTATAGGCGGTGGACATCACCACCTCGCCCGAGGCGAGCAGGGAGAGCGGCTGGGCGCCGGCTTCCCACCACACAATGTGCGGCTTGAGCTCGTCGAGCTTCTTGAACGCGCGGTCGACGCCCTCCGGCGTACCGAGCACCTTGTAGACCTCTTCCGGCTTCACGCCGTCAGCCATCAAGGCGAATTCGAGCGAGTATTTCGGGCCGCGGCGGAAGCCGCGCTTGCCGGGGAATTTCTTCACGTCCCAGAAATCCGCCCACGAGGTCGGCGGGGTCTTCAGCCGGTTGGCGTCGTAGCTGAGCATGGTCGACCACACGATGGCGCCGACGCCGCAATCGCTGACCGCGGCGGGGAGGAACTTGTCCTTGCCGCCGAGCTTCGACCAGTCGATCTTCTCGTAGAAGCCATCGGCGCAGCCGAGTTCGAGTTCTTCGGTCTCGACCTGCACCACGTCCCAGTTCGGCACGCCGGCCTTCACCTTGGCGGCGATGACGCCGATGCCGCCGTCCCAGCTCTCGTCGAGCACGGGCTTGCCGATCTTCTTCGAGAAGGGCTCGAAATAGATCTTCTTCTGGGCGTCCTGGTAGTTGCCGCCCCAGGACACGACGGTGAGATCGCGCGCGGAGGCCGTGCCGCCGGCCATCATCAGGCCGAGCGCGAGGCCGGCACCGCCGATCCGCAGAAGAGTGGAAGTGGCCTTCATGGAAGTTCCCCCTGTTGTCGCTGGTGCCGCAGCAAAGCACGCTGCCGGCATGGGTAATAGAATGGCCGGGCCCCTTGGGGGTAATCCGGTTAATATAATAACCGGTCCTGCCTCTTTTGGTGGCGGCGCGGCGCCTAGTATGTAGGCGGGTTGATGGCGCTGACAATCTCGCTCGGCTCGTCCGCCACATTGCGGAAGCGGTGCGGCAGCTTGCTGTCGAAGTAATAGGCGTCGCCGGCGCGCAGGACCTTGGCGTTGTTTTCCACCGTCACCTCCACCGCGCCGCGGATGATCATGCCCGCTTCCTGCGCCGTGTGGGAGAAGGCCTCTCCCGTATCGGCACCAACGGCATAGGTCTCGTGTAGCACCAGAATCTGCCGGTTGGGGTGGTTGATGCCGATCACCCGGTAGGAAATCGCCTCACCGCTGCCGACTTCCGGCAATTCCGAGGCTTCATAGAACGGTGAGTAGGACGACATCTGCTGCAGTTCGGAGAAGAAGCCCACCAGCGTCGTCCCCAGCGCCTCCAATATGGCGGCGAGCGTGTCGATGGAGGGGCTGATGCGGTCGCGCTCGATCAGCGAGATCGAGGAATGCGAGACGCCGGAGCGCAGAGCGAGGCGGCGTATACCGAGATTGCGGCGGCGGCGCAGTTCGCGAATACCAGGTCCGATATGCGGCATGGGCCCCCTCCGGCGCGCAATCCTTCAGCAGGTGGAGAATATAATAGACAGTCCTACGGTCGCCAATTGCCGGCGGCACCGACGGGCCTCACCATCGCGCCCGTCCTCACAGGAAATCGCCATGTCCGCGCTCAGCTCCACTCTCCGCGACCAGATTCACCCGCTCAAGGCGCCGCGCCCGGATGATGGCCGCGACACCAACGAGATCGCCGCCACCGTCAAGGAGGTGCTGGACGCGGTGCGCACCCGTGGCGACGAGGCGGTGCGGCACTATTCCAAGCTGTTCGACAAGAGCGAAGTGACCGCCATCGAGGTGAGCGCGGAAGAGCGCGCGGCCGCGCTGGCCGCGCTCGACCCGCAGACCCGCGCCGACACCGAATTCGCCATCGAGCGGGTGCGGGCCTTCGCCCAGGCGCAGCTCGCCACCATCCTGCCGCTGGAAGTCGAGGCGCTGCCGGGCCTGCATCTCGGCCACCGGGTCATCCCGATCGAGCGCGTCGGCGCCTATGTCCCCGGCGGACGCTACCCGCTGCTCTCCGCGCCGATCATGACGCTGGTGCCGGCCAAGGTGGCGGGCTGCGACGAGGTGATCGCCTGCCTGCCGCCGACCGCCCACCCCGCCATGATCGCCGGCTGCCACCTTTCCGGCGCCGACCGCATCTTCCGCGTCGGCGGCGCGCAGGCCATCGCCGCCATGGCCTTCGGCACCGAGACCATTCCCGCGGTCGACAAGGTGGTCGGCCCCGGCAATGCCTATGTGAACGAGGCCAAGCGGCAGGTGTTCGGCCCGGTCGGCATCGACCAGCTCGCCGGCCCCAGCGAGATCTTCATCGTCGCCGACGAGACCGGCGACGCCGAGATGATCGCCACCGATCTGCTGGCCCAGGCCGAGCATGACGTGCGCACCCGCGTCGGCCTCATAACCACCAGCCGCGCGCTCGCCGAGGCGACGCTGGTGGAGGTGGAGAAGCAGCTGAAGACGCTCTCCACCGCGCCGGTCGCCGGCAAGGCCTGGGAGGATTTCGGCGAGATCGTCGTCTGCGACAGCGAAGAGGCGATGATCGCCTATTCCGACCACATCGCCGCCGAGCATCTGCAGGTCCACACGGCTGACCCGCACGCCACCGCCGCCAAGCTGCGCAATTACGGCTCGCTGTTTATCGGCACGCTGGCGAGCGTGGTTTATTCCGACAAGTGCTGCGGCACCAACCACACCCTGCCGACCATGGGCGCCGGCCGCTACACGGGCGGGCTGTGGGTCGGCTCCTTCGTCAAGATCTGCACCCATCAGTGGCTGGACGCGCGCGGCGTCGCCGCCGTCGCCCCGCCGGCTGTGCGCCAAAGCGCCAGCGAAGGGCTCGAAGGTCACCGCCGCGCCGCCGCCTTCCGCCTTCAGGGCTGAGCGGCGGCAGGTCGAGCGCGCCCCCGTCCCCCGAGCCCCGGTTCGGACAGGGGCGCGTCTCGAACCCTGACTTCAGATGAAGGCCCCCAAGACCGGAACGGTTCTGGGGGCTTTTTCATGCGACCGCCAGTCCGCGAAGGACAACGCCGGGAAAGGCCTGTTCGGAAGGTTGTATCCCCTGCCGGGATAGAGAAGCGCGGCTACGGCCGCGCTCAGTCCCGTTTGCCGCCAGTCAGCCAGGACAGCAGAGGATTGGCGGGCTCGGCCGATTTGGGCATTGCCTCGACCACCACGACTTCTTCGATCTCGCCCTTCTTGAAGGACACGAGGAAGGCATCGTAATCGGCCAGCGAGATGCAGCCATTGGAGTCGCCGCGCGGCCCGAGAAGATAGGGGTGGAGAAGGAAGCCGTTGCGGCCATACATCTTGCCGTCGCCTACCGGCGTCATCCGCACCGCCTCGGTGCCGTGGAACAGCGCCTCGCGCATACGCAGCTTGTAGCGGTTCGGCGGCGTGGGGCCGACCATCTTCACATGGACGTAGCGCGGGTCGTCGAACTTGTCGCCATAGCCGGAATGCGCCTCAAGCTTCTTGCCATTGGGCAGATAGAGCTTCTTGGCGCGGATATCGTAAATCGCGAACTTGTCCTCGCGCGTGGGGTAGCGCAGTTCGCCCTTTGGCGCTTCGGTGGCGGCGGGCGCCTCCGGCTCGGGGGCGGCATCCTCCTCCATCGGCGGGGGCAGCGCGGCGACCTCGGCCTCAAACGCCGGCTTGCGCGGCGGGCGCGGAGCGAGGGTCAGCGTGTCCTCGGGCTCGTCGCCGGACATGACCCGGCCGGCAAACAGCGGATTGGCCATGGGCAGCGGCACGGTGCTCACCGTCTCCATCGGCGGCACCACCTCGTCTGGGGCGGCAGCAACAGCGGCCGGGCGCGCGACCATCGGCGCGGGATCGAACAGCCAGTGTGTCGGCGGCTCGAACACGCCGGCGGCGCGGAAATTGCGGATATCGTTGACCGTGTAGGTCGGAGCCGGCGACGGCTCGTCCACCACCACGCTGTCGACCTGCGGCGCAACATGGCTGCTTACGAGGGGAGGATCGACCCGCGCGGCATCGGCCGGGGTCGGAATCGCGGTGTTGGAAATCCACGCGACGGCAACCGCCACGCCAACAAACCCCGCCGAGCCGATAAGGAACGAGCCAACTAGCCGCATAGACATCTCTATACAGATGACGAACGTTCGCGCACGACCCGCAGATCGTCCACGCCCGGCGTCAGCCTTCGGTTGCACACGGCACCGGCGCCCAAGCCCTGGCTCGCCGGTGGCCCCCAAGCCAAATCGTTCCTAGCCAAGTTTAGGTAATATTTCATTAATGACGTGACGACAACCCGGCCATGACACCGACGCGGCAAGCACGACGGTGGCGGGAAGCCGCGGGCGGAAGACGGTCTTCCGCCCGCTGACGAGCGATTTTGCTGATGGCCTCCCTCCCTGTTTAGAACTACTAAAGACAGGATTGGCGGCGGATCATCCCGGCGCCGAACCCGTGGTGTCTTTGTGCACGCCTCTGCTGTCGCCGGCCTTGCATCCCGCCTCACCCCGCTGCGGCGCCTGCTGCTGCCGGGCCTCCTGCTGGCGCTCGCCGCCGGGGGGCTCGCCTTCGCCGGCGGATGGGACGTTCTGGCGCAGAGGCTTTGGGCAGGGGCGACGGCGCTGGTGCTGGTGCTGCTCGTCTTCCACATTCTCTCTAGCCTGAGGCGGGGCGAGTTCGGGCTCGACCTCATCGCCGCCCTCTCCATGGGCACCGCCCTGCTGTTCGGGGAGACTCTCGCCGGCGCCATCGTCGCACTCATGTTCACCGGCGGGGAGGCGTTGGAAGCCTATGCCCAGCGCCGGGCCGCGCGTGAAATGAGTGCACTGCTCTCCCGTCTGCCGCGCAGTGCCGCGCGCTATGAGGACGGACGGCTCACCGAGGTGCCGCTGGAGGCGCTGCGCACCGGCGACCGGCTGCTGGTGCGGCGGGGCGAGGTGGTGCCGGTCGACGGCACGGTGGAAAGCGCGCAGGCGATTCTCGACCAGTCTGCGCTCACCGGCGAGCCGCTGCCGGTGCGCCATGGGCGCGGCGCGCCCATCATGAGCGGTTCGACCAATGCCGGGGACGCCTTCGACCTCATCGCCCGCCAGGCGGCAGCGGACAGCACCTATGCCGGCATCGTCCGGCTGGTGGAGACGGCGCAGCGCTCGAGGGCGCCGATGGTGCGGCTCGCCGACCGCTACGCGCTGGGCTTCCTGGCGCTGACGCTGGCCATCGCCGGCGCCGCCTGGGCGTTCAGCGGCGATCCGGTGCGCCTGCTGGCGGTGCTGGTCATCGCCACGCCCTGCCCACTCATCCTCGCCGTGCCGGTGGCGATCATCTCGGGCATCTCGCGCTGCGCCGGGCGCGGCGTGCTGGTGAAGGAAGGCGGCGCGCTCGAACGGCTGGCGACGCTGCGCACCGTGCTGATCGACAAGACCGGCACGCTTACCGGGGGACGCCCCCGGCTCGTGGCCATCGCCGCACGAGACGGGCTGCCGCCGGACGAGGTACTGCGGCTCGCCGCTGCGCTCGACCAGGCCTCCGCCCATGTGGTGGCCGGAGCGCTGGTGGAGGCGGCGGGCGAGCGCGGCCTCGCCCTCCCCTCGCCGCAGGCAGTTAACGAAGAACCGGGTGCCGGGCTCACCGGGACCGTCGACGGCCACGTGGTCGCGGTGGGCGGCTGGAATTTCGTCACGGCCCGGCTGGCGTCGGCTGCCATCGCCCCTGACATCGCCGCCGCGCGGGCGGAATGGACGGCGCGGCCGGGTACGGTCGTGGTCGCGGTGGCAGTGGATGGCGCGCTCGCCGGCGCGCTGCTGCTGGCGGACGCGGTGCGGGAAGAGGCGCAGGCCGTGCTCGGCGCACTGCGCGAACTGGGCGTCACCCGTCTCATCCTCGCCACCGGCGACGAGACGGCGCGCGCCCAGGCCATCGCCGCGGGGCTCGGCTTCGATGCGGTGCTGAGCAACATGACGCCGCAGGACAAGGCCGCGGCCGTCGCCGCCGAACATGCCAATGGCCCCGTCATGATGATCGGCGACGGGGTCAACGACGCCCCGGCGCTCGCCGCCGCCGATATCGGCGTTGCCATGGGCGGCGGAGCCTCGGCGGGCGGCGCTTCCTCGGAGGCCGCCGGCATCGTCATCCTGGTGGACCGGCTGGACCGGCTGATCGATGCCATGCGCATCGCCCGCCGCTCCCGCGCCATCGCGCTGCAGAGTGTCGTCGTCGGCATCGGCCTCTCGACGCTCGGCATGATCGCCGCCGCCTTCGGCCTGCTGGCGCCGGTTGAGGGGGCGCTGCTGCAAGAGGCGATCGACGTGGCGGTGATCCTCAACGCGCTGCGGGCGCTGCGCTGAACTGCGCGCCGGACTGGTTCAGGTGAGAGGCGCGATGAGCGTCCACCAGCCCCAGGCGGTGAGCAGCGACAGCGGCACGCCGAGGCCGATCAACAGCGCCACAAGGTCGGGCTCCAGGTCATGGTCCATGGCGATGATGCTGGCGCCGAGCATGGGCGGCATCGCCATTTCCAGCATCGCCACCTTCGCGACAGGATCGCCCGCCTGGCCGAGGGCGAGATAGAAGCCGATGAGCAGCGCCGGCGCCACGATGAGCCGGTGGCACAGGCCGAGCGCCACCGGCCCAGTGCGGCCGGCCAGCCGGTCGAGCCGCAGCGCGAAGCCCACCGCCGCCAGCGCGATGGGGGTAAGGGTGTTGGCGAGGATCTCGATGAGCTGCGCCAGCCATTCCGGCCGGGCGAGATGGTTGGTCGCAAAGGCGATGAGCACCGCATAGAAGGGCGGAAAGGTGGCGATGCGGCGCGCCACGACCGCGAGGTCGAGCCGACCGGATATCGCCACCGTGGCGACCGCGAGACCCAGCGTCGACACGGCGAGATAGGTGCCGAACAGATCGATGACAATGCCGAGCCCCAGCCATTGGCTGCCGGCGAAGGCGGCGATCATCGGCAGGCCAACAAAGGAGGTGTTACCCCAGCCGGCCACGAGCAGAATGGCGCCTGTGCGCTGGCGTGACCAGCCGAGCCAGCGGCAGATCGGCACCAGAATCGCGAGAGAGGCGAGCACGCCAAGCCAGGGCGTTGCCGCCGCCAGCCACCAGTCCGGGTGCAGCGTCACACCCTGCACGCTGTTGAGCGCCGCCGCCGGCAGGGCGACATTGATCACCCAGCCACCGAGCACCTTGGTCGCGCTTTCCGGCAGCCGGCCGGACAGGCGCAGCAGCACGCCGATGGCAAGGCACAGCACGATCAGCAGTATTTCCGACATTCCCGGCACCTTCCCCGGCCCGCCGCTTCCGGCGGTAGCGTGGTCAGGATTGCCGGAAATCGCGCTCGGCGTCACTCGGGCGATTTTCCAGATCGCCGCCTCCGCCCAGCGCTGCTCACTGGTGTTGCCGAACGGCATCACTATATGAGCCCTGGCCGGGCCCTACCTGAAAGGGAAAAAGGGACCGCCCCAGGAGAACCCCATGAAGAAAACTGACCCCCGCCTGTGGATGTGGTCAGACGCGGTCGAGATGCTCAACCGCGCCGACCGCCTGCACCGGCAGATGTTCCAGCCCGTCGCCCGCGCCGAGGCGCCGGCGCGCCATCGCGCGCCGTGCTGGGAGCCGCCGGTCGACATGCTGGAAACCGATCACGAGCTCTTGGTGCTTGCCGCCCTTCCCGGCGTCGACCCCGACCGCATGACGGTCTCGATCCAGAACGGCGTGCTCACCATCGCCGGCGCGCGCATCCTGCCGCCGGAGCTGCACAACGCCACCATTCACCGCATGGAGCTGCCCCAAGGCCGGTTCGAGCGCCAGCTCGCTCTGCCGCCCGGCCGCTATGAGGTCAATCACCCGCGCGTCGTCAATGGCTGCCTCGCCATTGTGCTGCGCAAGGTTTGAGGAGGGGGAGACACACCATGACACACCCCGATTTTAACAGGTTTTCCCCGCTCCGCATGGCCGACACCGGCAATGGCAGCGGCAACACTGCCAACGCCAATGTGCCGGAGGATCAGCTGATCCTGCTGCCGGTGCGCAATCTCGTGCTGTTCCCCGGCGTGGTGATGCCGGTGGCGGTGGCGCGCCCGGCTTCCATCGCCGCCGCCCAGCAGGCGGTGCGCGAGGGGCGGCCGGTCGGCATCCTCATGCAGCGCGACGCCAGTGTCGACGAGCCCGGCCCGACCGACCTGCACCGCATGGGCGTCATCGCCAATATCCTACGCTACGTCACCGCGCCGGACGGCACGCATCACCTCGTCTGCCAGGGCGAGCAGCGCTTCCGTGTCGATACGTTCGTACGCGAAAAGCCCTTCCTCACCGCCCGCGTGACGCGGATCGAGGAGAGCGAGGAGCGCTCCTCCGAGATCGAGGCGCGCTTCGTGCATCTGCAGGGCCAGGCCAATGAAGTGATGGAGCTGCTGCCGCAGGCCCCGGCCGAGCTGGTGGCTGCCGTGCGCGGCGCCAATTCGCCCACCGGTCTCGCCGACCTCATCGCCGCCTATGCCGACATCTCGCCGGACGAGAAGCAGGAGCTTCTCGAGACGGTCGACATCGCCGCGCGCATGACCAAGATCTCGCGCCTGCTCGCCCACCGCATCGAGGTGCTGCGGCTGTCGCAGGAAATCGGCAAGCAGACCAAGGCCTCGCTGGACGAACGCCAGCGCGAGGTGCTGCTGCGCGAACAGATGGCAGCGATCCAGAAGCAGTTGGGCGAGGATGGCGGCAACAGCCAGGAAATCGCCGATCTGGAAAAGGCGATCTCGGATGCCGGCATGCCGGAGGATGTGGAGCAGATGGCCCGCAAGGAGCTGGGCCGGCTGCGCCGCATGCAGGACGCCAGCGCCGAATATGGCATGATCCGTACCTATCTCGACTGGCTGATCGCCCTGCCCTGGACGCTGCCGGAGGCGGCGCCGATCGACATAGCCGAAGCGCGCAAGGTGCTGGACGAGGACCATTTCGGCCTCGACAAGATCAAGCGCCGCATCGTCGAATATCTCGCCGTGCGCAAGCTGGCGCCGAACGGCAAGGCGCCGATCCTGTGCTTTGCCGGCCCTCCGGGCGTCGGCAAGACCTCGCTCGGCCAGTCCATCGCCCGCGCCATGGGCCGCAAATTCGTCCGCGTGTCGCTCGGCGGCGTGCATGACGAGGCGGAGATCCGCGGCCACCGCCGCACCTATGTCGGCGCGTTGCCGGGCAACATCATCCAAGGCATCCGCAAGGCGGGCACCCGCGATTGCGTGATGATGCTGGACGAGATCGACAAGATGGGCTCCGGCGTCCAGGGCGACCCGTCGGCGGCGATGCTGGAAGTGCTCGACCCCGAGCAGAACGGCACTTTCCGCGACAATTATCTCGGCGTGCCGTTCGACCTGTCGCGCGTGGTGTTCATCGCCACCGCGAACATGCTCGACACCATCCCCGGCCCGTTGCGTGACCGCATGGAGATCATCCAGCTCACCGGCTACACCGACCAGGAAAAGCTGCAGATCGCCCGGCGCTATCTCGTGCGCCGGCAGCTGGAGGCCAATGGCGTCACGCCTGCGCAGGTGGAGGTGGAGGACGAGGCCCTCAAGGCCATGATCCGCGCCTATACCCGCGAGGCTGGCGTGCGCAATCTGGAGCGCGAGATCGGGCGCGCTATCCGTCATGTCGCCGTCGACATTGCGGAAGGCACAGCCGCCACGGCGAAGATCACCGTCGGCACACTGCCCGATCTGCTCGGCCCGCCGCTCTTCGAGGATGAGGTGGCGCTGCGCGTCTCGGTGCCAGGCGTGGCCACGGGCCTTGCCTGGACTCCGGTGGGCGGCGACATCCTGTTCATCGAGGCGACGCGCATTCCCGGGCGCGGCGGGCTGATCCTCACCGGCCAGCTCGGCGATGTGATGAAGGAAAGCGCGCAGGCGGCATGGAGCTTGGTAAAGAGCCGCGCCGTCGAACTCGGCATCGACCCCGGTGTGTTCGCCACCAGCGACGTGCATGTGCATGTGCCGGCCGGAGCCACGCCGAAGGACGGGCCGAGCGCGGGTGTCGCCATGTTCACCGCCCTGGTCTCGCTGCTCACCGGCCGCACGGTGCGCAAGGACACGGCGATGACCGGCGAAATCTCCTTGCGCGGGCTGGTGCTGCCGGTCGGCGGCATCAAGGAGAAGGTGGTGGCGGCAGCGCGGGCCGGGTTGACCCGCGTGATGCTCCCCGCCCGCAACCGGCGCGACTATGAGGATATTCCTCAGGACGCGCGCGACCGGCTGGAGTTCGTCTGGCTGGAGCGGGTCGACGAGGCCATCGCCGCCGCGCTGGAGCCCGCACCAGTGGACGACGCGCCCGCCCTCAAGGCCGCAAGCTGAGGCGGTAGCGATACGACGTGGGCCGTCCCGGTACACCGGGGCGGCCCTTGCCTCTGCGGGACGGAGATGACGCTGCGGAGTAAACCGGCTAGAGACGCCCTGCCTTAACCGATCAATGGGTGCCATGGACAGTTTCTGGTCGACCTACTGGCCGCATGTCGTACTGGTCACGAGCGGCACGGTGGGCGTCATTGCGGCCATTCATGCGGCGATGACCAAGGACGATGTGCGCGCCGCCATCGGCTGGGTCGGCGTCATCCTGCTGTCGCCGCTGATCGGCGCCTTCCTCTATCTCGTCGCCGGCATCAACCGCATCCGCCAAAGCGCGGCCGGGCGCCGGCGCGCCAGCCAGGAGCGGCAGCACCGCCGGCATGAGCGCCCGCCGGCCGCCATCGCCCTCTCGCCGAGCCTCTCGGCGATGAAGCGGCTCGGCGACCGGGTTTCCAGCTTCACGCTGACGACGGGCAATGCGGTGACGCTGCTGGACAGCGGCGACGAAGCCTATCCCGCCATGCTCGCCGCCATACGTGGTGCGCAGCGCCATGTCGCGCTCTCCACCTATATCTTCGACAATGATCCCATCGGCGTCGAATTCGCCGACGCGCTGATCGCGGCGCACAAGCGCGGCGTCGCGGTGCGGGTGCTGATCGATGCCATCGGCGCGCGCTATTCCCGCCCCTCCATCGTCGGGCGGCTGAAGTCGGGCGGGGTGGTCACCGACCTGTTCATGGGCAATCTCATCGGCCTGCGCCTGCCCTATGCCAATCTGCGCAGCCACCGGAAGATGCTGATCGTCGACGGCACGCTGGGCTTCACCGGCGGCATGAACATCCGCGCCCAGTTCACCACCGCCCATGCCGGCGACGACCCCGCCCGCGACACGCATTTCCGCCTCGAGGGACCGGCGGTGGAACAACTGCTCACCGTGTTCACGCAGGACTGGGCCTTCACGGCCGAGGAGCATCTCGACGGGCCGGCCTGGGCGGAAGGCGATCATTCCGAGCCGCGCGGCCCGGTGGCGGTACGAATTGTGCCCTCCGGCCCCGACCGCAACCTCGCCTGCGCCCACAGCATGATCATGGGCGCCCTCACCATGGCGCAGAGCCGGGTGAGCCTGTGCTCCCCCTATTTCCTGCCGGACCAGCAGCTCATCGGCGCCTTTGCGGTGGCCGGGCGGCGCGGAGTGGAGGTGGATGTCGTCATCCCCTCGGCCAATAATCTCAAGCTGGTGGACTATGCGATGACGGCGCAACTCGACCAGGTGCTGGCCGGCGAGTGCCGGGTGTGGCGGGCGGGGGGCATGTTCGACCATTCCAAGCTGATGGCGGTGGACGGGTGCTGGGCTTATGTTGGCTCGTCCAATCTCGACCCGCGCAGCCTGAGGCTGAATTTCGAGCTCGACCTGGAACTCTACGATCCCGCCATCGCCGCCGAGATCGAGGCGCGGATCGGCGCCATGACGGCGGCCGGCAGCCGCGAGACGCTAGACACCCTCGCCGCCCGACCGTTCCTGAAGAAGCTGCGCAACCGCGCTATCTGGCTCGCCTCGCCCTATCTGTGAGCGGCCCGGCTCTGCGACGTTCCCCCACGCGCGGCGAGGGCGCGGAACGCTGCGCGCCAAAACAAAAGCCAGCCCCGGCGACGGGACTGGCTTGAAGGAGGCGGACAGCCCGCCCCGGGATGTGCGTTTCAGCCGAGGCTGGCGGCGGGGTGACCCGCCGCCGCAGTCCTCACGCAGCGGCAACGGCGGCGGTGTCGACTTCCGAGATCGTCTTGAGGACCTGGGAAGCGATCTGGTAGGGGTCGCCCTGGGAGTTCGGGCGGCGGTCTTCCAGATAGCCCTTATAGTCGTTGCGGACGAAGGAGTGCGGCACGCGGATGGAAGCGCCGCGATCGGCCACGCCATAGGAGAACTTGTTCCACGGCGCGGTTTCGTGCTTGCCGGTCAGGCGCAGGTGGTTGTCCGGACCGTAGACGTTGATGTGATCGTGCAGGTTCTTCTCGAACGCCGCCATCAGCGCCTCGAAATAGGCCTTGCCGCCCACTTCGCGCAGATACTGCGTGGAGAAGTTGCAGTGCATGCCCGAGCCGTTCCAGTCGGTATCGCCGAGCGGCTTGCAGTGGAACTCGATGTCCACGCCGTACTTCTCGGTCAGACGGAGCAGCAGGTAGCGGGCCATCCACACTTCGTCAGCGGCCTTCTTGGAGCCCTTGCCGAAGATCTGGAATTCCCACTGGCCCTTCGCGACTTCCGCGTTGATGCCTTCATGGTTGATGCCGGCTTCGAGGCAGAGCTCAAGATGCTCTTCCACGATTTCGCGGGCGATGTCGCCGACATTCTTGAAGCCGACGCCGGTGTAGTACGGGCCCTGCGGCGCGGGATAGCCATGCTCGGGGAAGCCGAGCGGGCGGCCGTCCTTGTAGAAGAAGTATTCCTGCTCGAAGCCGAACCAGGCGCCTTCGTCGTCCAGAATGGTGGCACGGGCGTTGGACGGGTGCGGGGTGACGCCATCGGGCATCATCACTTCGCACATGACCAGAACGCCGTTCTTGCGGGCCGGGTCGGGATAGAGGGCGACCGGCTTCAGCACGCAATCGGAGCTCCGGCCTTCGGCCTGCTCCGTGGACGAACCGTCGAAGCCCCACAGGGGCAGTTCCTCGAGCGCGGGGAAGTGGTCGAATTCCTTGATCTGCGTCTTGCCACGCAGGTTCGGTGTCGGCTTGTAACCGTCGAGCCAGATATACTCGAGCTTGTACTTCGTCATCGCGTGTCTCTCATCACTTTAGACCGGGCGGCGAACTGCCCTGGTCGTTGTGCCGGCCGTGCGACCGCCAACGGCTAGCCTCACACAAGCATATGCTGTGCCAACTGGCCCGCAGCGGGCGCTCTGGCCCGGCCAGCGAGGGAGGCGATGAGGGCGGAACGAAGCCGGCTGAAGACGTGAAGCGGCGCGATTCGCGTTGATCCTGCGGCACTTGCGGCGGCGGATCGGGCGGCGCCGGGATGCCGCAGTGCAACCGCGGCTGCAACCTTTCAGGGGTCCGCGCCGTTACAGCGACAGGGCTTGCAGGTGCGTGCGGCGATGCACATATTCTAAGCTCATTGTGATTGTAAAATGTGCATCTTGCGCAAACGCCGAGCAAAAGCTGTTATATGTAAATGAAAGGCTGGCGCATGAACGCGCAGCCGGAAAGGAGAAACGTGCCATGAATGCCCATACTCAGCGCGAGAGCGCCCAGATCGTGCCCTTCCCCGTCGGCGGGCGTGCCGGCCTCGCTGGCCGTCGTCCGGACACCCTGTCTTCCGAAGCCCTGAAGGTATCCCCCCGTGTCGTCATCGGGAGCTGGTACCATGAAGAGGCGATCAAGGAAGACGGCGGGCGCAGCAACTGAGCCTCGTCCGTGTTTTGGCTTCGGACGTTGACCATGCCCCGTGCGTTTGATCACCCAGGTGCCTACCAAGAGGGCCGCGACTGACCGTCCGGCCCTCTTGTCATGTCCGGACCCACGTCTAGCCGAAGATCGACCAGCCCATGC
The DNA here is from genome assembly GCF_965249975.1 of Ancylobacter sp. GTDB lineage: Bacteria > Pseudomonadota > Alphaproteobacteria > Rhizobiales > Xanthobacteraceae > Ancylobacter. Next base: position 211,217 of record NZ_CBDFNE010000018.1, read on the forward strand.
GCTGCGTCAGCCGCTCCAGCGCGATGCGGCCGAGATGCGAATTGCCGCTGGCGTCCAGCCCCGGCGACCACACGGCGATCGAGGCCTTGCCCGGCGCTACCGCCAGAATACCGCCCCCCACCCCGCTCTTGCCCGGCAGGCCGACGCGATAGGCGAACTCGCCCGAGCCATCATAATGGCCGCAGGTCAGCATGATGGCGTTGATACGCCGCGCGCGCTCCGGCGACACCACGCTGAAGCCGGTGGACGGGTTGCGCCCATTGTGGGCGAGGAAGCGGCCCGCCATGGCCAGCTGCCGACAGCTCATGGTGATGGCGCAGTGGTGGAAATAGACGCCCAGCGTGAAGTCGACCGGGTTCTCCAGCACGCCGAAGGATTTCATGTAGTTGGCCAGCGCGCGGTTGCGGAAACCGGTGCGCTGCTCGGAGGCCGCCACCGCCTCGTCGATCCCGATTGCCGGGTCCTCGGCGAGAAACTGGAGAAAGCGCAAGATTTCGCCCAACGCCTCGCGCGGCTGGTGGCCGGAGAGAATGACATCGGTGACGGCGATGGCGCCGGCATTGATGAACGGGTTGCGGGGAATGCCGTGTTCGGCCTCCAACTGGACGATGGAATTGAAGGCGCTACCTGAGGGCTCGCGCCCCACGCGCCGCCACAGCCGGTCGCCCACCTTGCCCAGCGCCAGCGTGAGGGTGAAGACCTTGGACACGCTCTGGATGGAGAACGGCACCTCAGCGTCGCCCCCCGTCACCACCCGCCCCTCGTGATCGACCACCGCGATGCCGAAGGCCTGCGGGTCGGCGCGCGCCAGTTCGGGAATGTAGCTCGCCACCTCGCCCCGGTCGGGGCGGGCGCGCATTTCATTGGCGATGTCACGGACGACGCTGTCGAGATCGGGCACGGGCTTCGGTCACCTTGGCTGGTCGCATCGGCCCCCGCCTTTAGCGCGACGAGGCGGGGAAAGGCCAGCCCGTGCAAGCAGGGTGCCGCCCGGACGCCCGCGAGGCGGCGTTATGGAAAGCTCGGTGCGGCGATCCGGGTCAGGGTGAAGCATGAACCGTCCTCGGCGCCCGCGGCGCCCCCACCCATTTAGAGAGTGAAGCCCATGCCCCGCCGTTCCCATCGCGCCGCGCTGGCGCTTACCAGTGCTCTCAGCCTCGCTTTCGCCCTCGGTCCCGCCGCGGCCGAAACGGCGAAACCGCTCGTCCGCAACATCGTGCTCGTGCGTGGTGCCTGGGTCGACGGCTCGGGCTGGAAGGCGGTGTACGACCACCTCGTCGCTGATGGCTTCCACGTCAGCATGGTACAAGAGCCGGAAACCTCCTTCGCCGACGATGTCGCCGCCACCCGGCGCGTGCTCGATCTGCAGGACGGGCCGACGCTGCTGGTCGGCCATTCCTATGGCGGCTCGATCATCACCGAGGCGGGCGTGCACCCGAAGGTCGCGGGCCTCGTCTATGTCGCCGCTCATGCGCCCGATATCGGCGAGGACGAGGCCGCCCTCGGCAAGTCCATGCCCAGTGTGCTGGCGATGACCGCCGGTGCCATCGCCAAGACGCCGGACGGCTTCACCTATCTCGACCCCGCGCTGTTCCCCAAGCTGTTCGCGCCCGACCTGCCGCTGGCGCGGGCGGAATTCGAGGCGCGCGGACAGGTGCTGGCCGCTGCCAGCGTGTTCAGCACCCCGCTGACCGCTGCCGCCTGGCAGACCAAGCCGAGCTGGGGCATCGTCGCCGGCGCCGATCAGATCATCAGTCCCGCGCTGGAGCGGTTCTATTACGAGCGCGCAGGGGCGCCGATCACCACCATCCCCGGCGCAAGCCATTCCGTCTATGAATCGCATCCGCGTGAGGTCGCGGCTGTGATCGAGCACGCAGCAGCGGAACTGGGCAAGGCGACGAACTGACGGGTCGGGCGTCAGCCCGGGTCCTGCCGCCCGATCGCCGGCTTGAGCAGGATCAGCGACCCGCCAAGGGCGATCCACAGCGCGACGATGTACGGCCAGAGATTGTCCGGGAAGGACGGCACCGGATAGACCGAATTATACAGCGGCCAGAGCATGGCCAGCGTGCCGAGCGCGCCGAGCACCAGCCAGAGACGGCTACCGGCGCGCACCGCATGCACCGCCGCCGCCGCCGTCACGCCGAGATAGGCGACGATCAGCGCCAGCACGCCGATGGTACCGACGCTATCGTAATAGCTTGCCGGGCCGATGAACGGCGCCCAGGCGAGAAGCCCCACCAGCATGGCGAAGGCGACGACGCCGACCGCGACCGAGGGCGTGCCATAGACGGGATGCACCTTTGCAAGCGTCGGCGACAACCCACCCCGTCCCAGCACGAACAGCATGCGGGCGCCGGCCGACAGCGTGCCGAGCACGCAAGACACGGCCGAGACGCAGGCGGCGAGGTCGAGAGCGGTGGCGATATGGACGTTGCCATATTTCAGCGCCAGCGTGTTCAGCGGCGCCTCGCTGGCGGCCAGCGCCTTCATGTTGTCGAGCCCGAAGCCGATGACCTGGATATAGGAGGCGAAGACGAAGAACAGGCCCGCCGCCACAACCGAGCCGACCAGAGCGATGGGAATAGTGCGGCGCGGTTGCCCTGCCTCCTCGGCCAGCGTCGCCGCCGCCTCGAAGCCGGCGAAGGACAGCACGGCGAACACCACGGCATAGCCGATGCCCCACCAGCCGACTGTCGGGTCGGGATGAAACGGTGCGAGGCTTAACCCGCCTTCGGCCTGCACGGCGGACAGAATGCGCAGGCCGAGATAGATGATGACCGCGATGGAGGACAGTTCCAGCGTCAGCATCACCCGCGTGGCAAGGCGCACATCGCGCCAGGCGAGCAAGGTGCCCCCGACCAGCGAAGCCACCGCCACCGGCAGCCACCAATTGCCGAGATGCACGCCGTGATCGTCCAGTGCCGCGCTGAGAAAGTTGCCCACCAGCGCCGCGCTACCCGAACCGCCGGCGATGTAAAGCAGCACCATGCACCAGCCGGCGATGAAGCCGGCGCGCGGGCCGAAGGTCTGGCCGATATAGGCATAGCCCGAGCCGGCGCTGGTCACCCGGCTAGCGAAGAACACGAAGGACAGGCCGACAAGGCCGACCACCAGCGTGCCAACGGCGAAACCGAGCGGCGCGGCGACGCCGGCCGCACCGACGGCCAGAGTGACGTTGAGCGCCATCCCCATGGTCGGGGCTATGACGGAGAGCGACAGCCCCACCGCCTCAACGGGACCGAGTTCACGCCGCAGCCCGCCGCCCGTCTTCGCCATTGGTGCATCCCTTTACCCGCGCCGGTTTATCCGGCACGGGCAAAAGGCTGGCAACGGCTAAATTTGGTCTTATCGCTTGCCTTCGTCCGGCGCCGCCGGAGGCGCGTAATGGGCGTCGCGGCCCTCGGGCTTGCGCTCGCGCTCGCCCGCCTTGTCGTCCTGTTGCGGATTGGCGCTGCGGGCGTGGCCGGCCTCGTCGGGGGCGCGCTCCTTTTTCTCGACCCGGCGGTCACCCGGCTTCGCCGGGCCTTTATTGTGCTGGTCAGCAATGATCATGGAAGTCTCCTGTCCGAGGGTTTGTTAGTGTCTGCGGGGACGAAGGCATATCTGGCCGGGCGGTCCCGCCCGCCTCCGCACGGGAGGCGCCTTCCACCTCGTCGCGCGGGCGTACCAGCCCGACATCGACGAGAAATTGAACGAGCCAATTCCGCATAGCGCCCCTCAGCGCCGCTTGCGGCTGCCGGCAAGGCCGCTCATCGCCCCCGCTCGGTCGTCGGCCGGGGCAGCGGCCCCGCGCCGGCTCTGCGGCACTTCCAGCGTGCGGCGAATGGTGTCGATCTCGCTGACCGGCGCGTTGTGGTCGGTGCCTGGCTCGGCGGCGGCAGGCTGAAGCGGCACCGGGGACCGCTCCGCGCTTTCGATACCGCCATCATCGGACGGCGCCGGCCGGCCATCCGCCGCGCCTACCGGCTCGGGCGGCGCCTCGGCCGCATCCACCGGGCGGAAGGCGCCGGACGCGCCCTCGCCCATAGCTCGACCCTCGGCCACCAGCATATCGCGGGCGAGGAACCAGTAATGGTCGGATTGCCCGTCTGGGCGCCCATCGGCTTCCCAGAGCCGGTGGGCGCGGGCCCTGATGTCGTCGTCGCTGAGGCTCATGGACGTTCTCCCTGTTCCACGAGTTCAACGCCCCGCCGCGACGCCTGTTCCGGGCGAGAGAACGCGGGTGGCGGGGCGAGACGCGGGCTTAACTGGATGTCGGCGATAACAGGCAAATGGTCGGAGGCGTGGCGCGCCTCCGGGTCGGTGAAGCTGCGCACCAGCATGCCCGGCCGGCTGCAATACAGCCGGTCGAGCCGCAGCAGCGGCCAGCAGGCGGGAAAGCTACGGAGGTTCGTGCTCTCAGGCAGGACCCGCGCCAGCGTACGCCGCACCGGCCGGAAGGCGAACCAATCGTTGAAATCGCCCATCATAACCGTGGGCGCGCCGCAGCCGTCGCGGGCCAGCCGGGCGAGCCGCGCTGCCTGGCGCCAGCGCTCACCGAGGGCGAGGCCGAGATGCACCGCCACCACCCGGAGCCTCCCCTGCGGGGTGTCCACACGGGTCTCGATCGCCATGCGCGGCTCGCGGCGACGGACGGAGAGGTCATGCAACACGGTGTCGTGCGTCGGCCAACGCGAATAGAGCACATGGCCATAATGGCCGTCCGGCACGGCGATGGTGCGTGCTTCCGCGAGATGGCCGATGCCGAGCCCTTCCAATGGCGCGAGGCAGGCGATTCCGTGCCCGCGCGTATCGACTTCCTGCAAGGCGAGAATATCCGGCTGGTGGCGGGCGATCAGCGCTGCGATGCGGTCGAGATCGAAGCGCCGGTCGGGCCCGATGCCGCCATGGATGTTCCACGTCATCAGCCGCAGGCGCGCGGGCGGCGCCGCGTTCACGCCGGCCTCCGCAGCCGGGCGACGAGGAATTGCAACCCGAGCGAACAGGCGATCCACAGCCCGACAAAGCCGATCAGCAGCGCCACCCGCCCGAGCGTCGGGTTGGAGATCACCTCGACGATCTGGTGGCCCAGCGCGCTCAGCACCACCAGGCCGGGCAGCAGGCCCAGCGCCGTGCCGAGCACGAAATCCACCAGCCGCAACCCGGCCGCGCCGGCGACGAGATTGATGAAGGTAAACGGCGCCGCCGGCACCATCCGCATCGTCGCCACGGTCAGGATGCCCTGCTTGGCAAGGCCGCGGCGGATGCGGTTGATGCGGGGCCCGATAAAGCGGCGGACGACGCCGGCGCCGAGTTGGCGACCGATGAGGAAGGTCACCAGCGCGCTCGCCAGCGCCCCGAGGCCGGCGAGCAGCGCCCCGGTCCAGCCGCCATAGACGGCGACGGTGGCAACGATCAGCACCGAGACGGGAAAAACCACCAGCCCACCCAGCACATAGATGCCGACCACCATGGCGGCGCCCCATGGCCGGTCGGCCATATTGTCGAGGGCAGAGATGATGCGGTCGGGCTCCGAGAAGGGGGAATTGGCCCAGGCGATCACCAGCGCCGCCAGCACCGCGAGGCCGGCCAAGGCGGCGGCGATGGGCCATTTGCGCCGCGCGCCGCCTTCGGACGCGCGCTCGTCATAGAGCGGCTCCGGCGGGTCGGCGAGCGCGCTGATCTGCGGCAGAGCGAGATCGGCGGCGACGGGCGGCAGGTCCACAAGGCGCCTTCCCGACGCGCTCTGGTGCGAGGCGGCGATGAGCCCCTCCCGGGCGAGGACTTCCTCAACCTGTTCCGGCGCGTGGCCGATATGCTCACCGAGCAGCCGGGTGCGGATCGCCGCCACCCCTTGCCGCTCGCGGGCGTCACGGGCCTCGATCACCAGGTCGCATTCGCTGTCGAAGCCCATGGAACGGTTGCAGACATTGGCCGAGCCGATGCGCAGCAGGCGGTCGTCGACGATGAGCACCTTTGCATGGATGAAGACCTCGACCGTGGCGTCTCCGGCGGTCACCTGCGGGAACACCAGCCGCGCGCGTTCCGCCAGCCCTTCCTGTTCCAGCCGCGTCCGCAGCCGCTCACGCGGCACGCCCATCACCTGCTGCTCGATCCAGGAGCGGTAGATGTTCGGCGTCACCATCAGCGCCTCCAGCTGGGGGCGCGCCTTCATCCGCGCCACCAGCCGCTCGGTGAAGCGCTCGCAGGTGATGAACTGGTTCTCGACATAGATCGTGCGCTCGGCGCTATCGATCATATCGAACAGCAGGGTCTCCACCTCGCGCGCGCCCGGCGCGCCGTCATAGGCCGGCAGGGTGCGGGCGATGCCGATGGCGACATCGGTGAAATCGACCGATAGCCCCTCCGGCCAGCGATGGCCACGCGCCCGCGCCGGGTTGAGCCGCTCGGAGGCGGCGCGCTGCCAGCGCTCGCGGAACAGCGCGCCAAGCGCGGCGGCTGCCTCGCCGTCTACCGCCATCTGCACGTCGTGAAACGGCTCGTAAAGCGCGCCCTGCGGGTCACGCCGCAACGTGTCGCCGGGCGTATGGGCGGGCGTGTCCCAGCGATGGCCGGTGATATCCAGCCCACCGGAGAAGGCGAGCGAGTCGTCGATCACCACGATCTTCTGATGGTGCGAGGCGCCGATCGGAAGTTCGTCGTCGAGGCACAGCTCGATTTGTTTGGGCGTGGCCCAGAGAAAGGAGAGGATGGGGGCCAGTTCACGCTCCAGCGCGAACATCACCGAATAATCCCAGAGGAGAAGCCGGATGCGCAAGCGCGGATTGCGCGTGACGAGGGCGGAGAGGAACGCCGACAGCGTCTCCGGCAGCCCGTCCTCGGCGGTGCCGCTCTCGCCCACCAGCTTCATCCGGCTGTCGAGGTCCCAGCCGGCAATGTGGATGGTTTCGCGCGCTTCGAGCATCGCCGCCCGAAGCGCCCCGAAGTAAGCGGCGCCGTCCACCAGCACCCGAGCGCGCGCGGCCTGCTCCACGCGCCAGACATTACGCCCGACCTCCAGCACCGCGCCGGCCTCCTGCCGCCTCGGCGGGTTCGGCCCCTCCGGCACCGGCTGGGAGGCCATGGCACTTTCAATCGCTTCGGGACTTTGGTCCCGGCGCACGTCTTGTCGCAGTTTCTGGCTGACGGGCATCGGCTCGCATTCTCGGGGGCTAACGACCTGCGCTAACCGGGGAAGAGCCCTTGCGGTTCCCCGCCGGAGGTAGGCCGGGGAGGGATTGGCCGGCGAAAAAGGCTCAGCCCATCATCACGGCGGCGACGACGCCGGCACCGAGCGCCACCACCAACAGCAGACCGACGACTGCGGTGACGAAGGACACGCCGGGCACGGTCGTGCCCTTGTCGTCGATGGGACGGCCGCGTTCATCCGTGCCGCCGCCGGCACTGGAAGGACCCACCGGCCGCGCAGCCATGGCCCGGCGCTCAGGCCCGGCAGGCGCTCCGGCCGCCTCGTCATCGGTGCCGAGGGGCGCCGCCGCCGGATCGGAGAAAGGCACCTTGTCGTGGGTCCGGCCCGCGTCGATATCGCCGCGCAGACGTTCGGTTTCGGCCATGATCGTCTCCTCGCCGCCGGACAATGGTCGGCGTCTGACGATCAACGCGTCGCGACGGGATCGGTTCGGCCGCCGGAACATCGGAGCGGCCCGGCGATTGTTGGCGGAGAGATCACGAATCGGGGGGGGTTCAGTGGCGCCGCGCGGCCTGTGGAAAGGCTATCTTAAGCTCTCGCTGGTCACCTGCCCCGTGGTGCTCGCCCCGGCCACCAGCGCGGCCGAGCGCATCCGCTTCCACACCCTCAACCGAGCGACCGGCAACCGGGTGGAAGGCGTCTATGTCGATGCCGAGACCGGCAAGACGGTTGAAGCCGACGACCAGGCACGCGGCTATGAGCGCGAGCCGGGCCGCTATGTCATTCTCGACGATGAGGATCTCGACTCGGTGGCGCTGGAGAGCAACCGCACCATCGACATCGCGACCTTCGTGCCCGCCGATACGGTGGAGTGGATCTGGTACGACACGCCGCATTTCCTCATGCCGGACGATCCCGTCGGCGAGGAGGCTTTCGCCGTCATCCGCGAGGCGATGGTCGCCACCGGCAAGGTCGGCCTGTCGCGCGTGGTGCTGCACCGGCGCGAACGGCCGGTGATGCTGGAGCCCCGGGGGCGCGGCATCGTGCTGTGGACGCTGCATTATTCCGACGAGCTGCGCCGACCGGAGGGCTATTTTGACGACATTGATGAAAAGGCCGACGGCGATCTCGTCACGTTGGTGGGCAAGCTGATCGACAAGCGCACGCAAGGCTGGGACGCCGCGCTGGTACATGATCCGCTGCAGGACAATCTCAAGCAGTTGATCGCGTCGAAGAAGAAAAGGCGCCCCTCCCGCCGCCGCGCCGCGCCCTCGGAGGAGAACGACACCCCGACCAATGTCGTCAACATCATGGATGCACTGAAGAAGAGCCTTGCCGCCGAGCGGGGCTCCAGCAGCAAGCGCGGGCGCTGAGCCTGTCAGCGCGGCGGCTCGTCGTCTTCCTCGAGCGGGCGTGCGCGGCGCGGAGGCGACGGGCTGCGCGATTCCACCAGCCGCTCCAGCGGCAGCATGGTGACGAGAAGCCCGATCGTGGTCGCCAGCGCCAGAAACACCAGGTGCCAGGAGGCGATGGCGCAGGCGACGCCGAGCGCAGCCGTCACCCACACGGCGGCAGCGGTGGTGAGGCCGTGCACTTCCAGCCGGCGACTGTCGCGCAGCACGACGCCCGCGCCGAGAAAGCCGATGCCGGTCATTACGCCCTGAACGATGCCCTGAACGACGCGGCTGGTGGCGTCGGGATGGCCTTCGATGCCTTCCACCTGTAGGGCGGACAGCGAAATGAGCGCCGCCCCCAGTCCCACCAGTCCGAGCGTGCGCATCCCGGTCGGCTTGCCGCGGAGGTCGCGGTTGATACCGACGATCATGCCGCAGGCGGCGGCTGCCATCAGCCGCAGCAGGTTCTCGATCTCCTCCGGCGTCAGCCAGAGCGCTTGCGGCAGCCTTTCCATCAGGCTTTCCTCCCCCGACCCTTGCCGGTGCGGGCCGTGGGAAGAGGTACGGCAGCGGCGCTGAAATCTGCCCAGGGGTCGGCGTCGAGATTGGCGAGCCGGGCCGGCGCCTCGGTGAGGGTGAAATGCGCGCCGCCGGTGAGCGTGTCGAGTTCGTCCCACCCTACCGGCATGGAAACGCCGGCGCCAGGCCGCGCGCGCGGGCAATAGGCCGCCACCGCCGTCGCGCCGCGCCCGTTGCGCAGATAGTCGATGAAGATGCGCCCCTTGCGGCGGGCCTTGGTGGCGACCGCGATGTAGCGGTCGGGGTTGTCGGAGGCCAGGGAGTCGGCCAGCGCCTTGGCGAAGGGCTTGGCGGTTTCCCAGCTGGCCTTCGGTTCCAGCGGCACCACCACATGCAGGCCCTTGCCGCCGGAGGTCTTGACGAAGGCCGGCAGCCCCTGCGCCTCCAGCCGGGCGCGGATTTCGCGTGCGCCGGCGACCACGCCGTCCCAACCCACGGCCTCGCCGGGGTCCAGATCGAAAATGAGCTGGTCCGGTCGCTCGATGTCGATGAGCGGCGCGCCCCAAGGGTGGACTTCGAGCGCGCCGGACTGAACGAGGGCGATCAGCCCGTCAAGGTCGTCAATATGCAGAAGCTCTTCGCCGTCCTTGTCCTTCGTGACCTTGATCGCCTTGTTCATGCCGCGCCAGGAATGCTTCTGAAAGAAGGCCTGTCCCTCGATGCCATCGGGACAGCGCAGCAGCGCCAGCGGCCGGGCGACGACGAAGGGGGCGATGAAGCGCCAGATCTCGGCATAGTAATCGGCGAGGCCTTGCTTGGTGATGCCCTCAGTCGGCCAGTAAATGCGATCGGGATGGGTCAGCTTCACCCGCGAACGCGGCGCGTCGCTTTTCGCTGCCATGGCCTCGCCCTCCACGGGTGTCTCGCGGACGATCTCGCGCGCCGGCTTGTCCTCGCGCAAGCCGCGAAAAGCGGCGTGGCGCAGATGCTGGTCGCCGGTCCAGCCGCGAAACTCCACTTCGGCGACGAGTTCGGGTGCCACGAAGGTGACGCTGCGCCGTTCCTCCGCCGTCAGTGTCTGGCCAAAGGGGCTGCGGTCGCGGGTGATCTTCGCCAGCCGGGCATGGAGATCGCGCGCCAGTTCCCGCGAGAAGCCGGTGCCGACCCGGCCGACGGACGTAAGTTTGCCCGCCTCGTAGACGCCGAGCACCAGCGAGCCGATGGCGTTTTTCTGCGCGGTCGACGGTGTGAAGCCGCCAATGACGAATTCCTGGCGGAAGGCGCATTTCGACTTCACCCACTCCTTGCCACGGCCGGGCCGATAGGGTGCGTCCGCCCGTTTCGACACCAGCCCCTCCAGGCTGAGCCGGCAAGCATGGCGCAGCATAGCATCGCCGTCCTCTGCCAGATGCTCGCTGTAGCGCAGGCCATCCCCGGCCCCGGCCAGCAATTGTTCCAACATCTCCTTGCGGCGCCGGAGCGGCTCGCCGGAGAGGTCATGTCCGTCCAGATGCAGCAGATCGAAGGCGTAATAGATGAAACGGTCCGAAGCCCCTTCCGCGAGGTCCTTCTGCAGCAGGCTGAAGTTCGACACGCCAGCGCTGTTCTCGACCACCAGTTCGCCGTCGATCAGCGCGTCCTGCGCGGGCAGCGCCTCCAGCGCCGCCACCAGAGCGGGGCCGAAACGCGGGGTCCAGTCGAGACCGGAGCGCGTGAGCAGCTTCACCCGGCCCTTGCCTTTGGCGCTCTTGTCGAGCCGCGCCTGCAGCCGGTAGCCGTCGAACTTGATCTCGTGAATCCAGCTCTTGCCCACCGGCGCCTTGGCCACCAGTGTCGCCAGCTGCGGCTCGATGAAGGCGGGCAGAGGTTCCAAACTGGTCGCCGTTTTCGCGGGAGGCGTGCGGCTTCGCGCCGCCCTGACCTTGGTCGGCGCGGGAGCTGCGGCGGCGACGGTCTCGCCTTTGGCAATGGCGTCCAAGCTGCGGCCGGTCTTCACCGACTCCGGTCGTTCTTCAAGGATATCCGGGGCGCCTTCCGGCCGGGCGGCCGCGTCTTCGGCCTTGATGAGCAGCCAATTATCCGCCTTCTCGCCCCGGCGCTGGCCCATCCGCACCAGATGCCAGCGGCCGGTGAGCTTCTCGCCGTGCAGTGCGAATTCGAGATGACCCTTCTTGTAGCCGCGCGCGGGATCGCCGATCGGCTCCCAGCTGCCGGCATCCCACAGCATGACGGTGCCGCCGCCATATTCACCCTTCGGAATGGTGCCCTCGAAGCTGCCATAGTCGAGCGGGTGGTCTTCGACATGCACGGCGAGGCGTTTCTCGCCCGGCACCAGGCTCGGCCCCTTGGTCACGGCCCAGCTCTTGAGCACGCCGTCCATTTCCAGCCGAAGGTCGTAATGCAGGCGCCGGGCGGCATGTTTCTGGACGAGATAGGCGTGGCCGGCGATGGCGCTTTCGCTGCCCTCAGGCTCCTGCGTGCGGGTGAAGTCGCGCTTGCGGCGGTAGACCTCCAGCGCCATGGCGCTCACCCGGCCTTGCGGGTGGGCGCGCGGGTGGTCTTGCGCGCGGCCGGCTTCGTCCCGGCAGTCTTGGCGGCCTGCTTACCCCCGCGGCTCTTCCGCCCCGGCGCCTTGTCACCCGAAAGCCCGGCGCTCTCGCGCAGCGCGTCGAGCAGGCTCACCACCTTGGCGGCCGGCCTCTTCGGCGGGGCGATCTTGCGGCCCTCCATCTTGGCCTTGACCAGTTCGGCCAGCGCGTCGTCATAACGGTCGTCGAAGGTCTCGGGCTGAAAGCGGCCGGACTTGGTCTCGATGATGTGGCGGGCGAGATCGAGCATTTCAGGCTCCATCTTGATCTCGGCGATGTCCTCGAAGGCCTCGTCCGCCGCGCGCACCTCGTAATCATAATGCAGCGTGGTGGCGATGATGCCCTCGTCATAGGCGCGGATCAGCAGGCTGCGCGGGCGGCGGAACAGCACGGCGCTGGCCACCGCCGCCACCTTCTTCTTGCGCAGCCCCTCGCGTATCACGGCAAAGCTCGCCTCGGAGGCGTCGTCAACGGGGCGGAGATAATAGGGACGGTCAAAATAGAGGTCGTCGACCTCGTGGCAGGGCAGGAAGCTCTCAATGGTCAGCGCCTTGTTGCCCTTTGGCGTCACCTCGGCGATCTCGTCCGGCTCCAGCACGACGAAATCGCCGGAATCGACCTCGTAGCCCTTCACCTGTTCGTCACGCTCGACGACGTCGCCGGTGTCGGCATCGACGAAGCGGCGGGAAAGGCGGTTGCCGGTTTTGCGGTTCACCATGTGCAGGCTCACCCGGTCGCTGGCGCTGACCGCTGTGTACAGCCCGACGCCGCAGACCAGCTCGCCGAGCCGCAGATAACCTTTCCATGTCGCGCGCGCGGCCATGCCTGCCTCTCTGCCCATAGGGTACGGGTACCTGGCGACTAACGCCGCGTGCGCCTGCGCGTTCCTTGGCCCGTACACAGCAAAGCGGGCGCCGCAGCGCCCGCCTGTCGACCCTCATTCGGGCAAGGTCACGCCACCTTGCGTTCGTGCCGGCCCTCGCCGATCTCCTCAATGATCTTGGCCACGAACGCCGTCAGATCGGCCGGTGAACGGCTGGTGATGATGCCCTTGTCCACCGCCACCTCACGGTCGACCCAGTTGCCGCCGGCATTCTTTACATCGGTGCGGATCGAGGCGTAGGAGGTCACGGTGCGCCCGCGCACCGCGTCCGCCTCCACCAGCAGCCACGGCCCGTGGCAGATGGCGGCCACCACCTTGCCGCTGTCGAGGAAGGCGCGAACGATGGACATCGCCTCCTTGTTGACGCGCAGCAGATCCGGGTTGATCTGGCCGCCGGGAATGACGAGCGCGTCATAGTCCTGCGGCTTCACCGCACTGAGGGCGGTTTCGGCCTCGACGCTCTCGCCCCAATCCTCGCCCTTCCAGCCGCGAATGGCCTTGCCGTCCGGGCTCGCCACTTCGACGCGGGCACCAGCGGCGCGCAGTTCGTCGCGCGGCACCATCAGTTCCGACTGTTCGAAACCGTTGGCGGAAATGATGAGGATGCGTGCTTCGGCGATCTTCGCCATGGGATGTCTCCTTGCAGTATCGTCGCCCCCAGGCCCTTCAGGGAGCGAACGTCCGCCTCCCGCCGAGGTTCCCACCAAGGCGGCCGCAGAGGCCGCTCAGCCCGCGGCCTCCTCACCCGCCTGCCAGCGCAGGCCCAGCATTTCCATGAGGCGGCCTGCATCCTCGGGGGCGTGCCTCTTGTCGGTGTTGTCGAAGAACACGAACACCTCGCGGCGGCGGTGATCCTTGGCCGGTGCGCCGGCGAAATCGCCGTCCGGCGCCGCCCTGCCCTCGGCCCAGGCGGCGATGCGGCGCGCCCACAGGGAGAGATGGTCGTCGGAATAACGCGAGCGATAGAGCTCGGTCGATCCGTGCAGGCGGCAATAGGCGAAGTCTGCGGTGAGATCCATCAGCCGCGGCCACTTCACCGTATCGGCGCAGACGAGAGCGACGCCATGTTCGCGCAGCAGCTCGACAAAGGCCGGCGTACGGAAGCTCCCATGGCGGATTTCCATCGCATGGCGCAGCGGCCGGTTGGTGTCGATATCGACGGTGGCGCGGCCGTCGACTCGCGCGTCATGGGTGCGGGCCAGCGCGGCCGCCGCCTGCATGTCCTTCGGCAGAAGGGAGAGGAAATCGGCGATCAGGGCGGGATCGAAGCGTAGCGTCGGTGGCAATTGCCAGAGCAGCGGTCCCATCTTCGCGCCGAGATTGAGCAGGCCCGAGGCGAGGAAGTTCGCCAGCGGCAGGCGCACATCACGTAGGCGCTTGGTATGGGTGATGAAGCGCGAGCCCTTCACCGCGAAGACGAAATCGTCCGGCGTCGCCTGTGCCCAGCGCTTGAAAACCTCCGGGCGCTGGAGGCCATAGCCGGCGTCGCCTGTGCCCAGCGCTTGAAAACCTCCGGGCGCTGGAGGCCATAGAAGGTGCCGTTGATCTCCAGCGCCGGGAACTGGCGGGCAGCATAGGAAAGCTCGCGCGCCTGGGTCAGCCCCTTCGGGTAGAAATGGCCGCGCCAGGGGGCATAGGTCCAGCCGGAGACGCCGATGCGGATCGCCGCGCGACGGCGGGACTGGCCGGTGCTGGGCTCTCCGGGGGCGCGTGTCTCGGACATGGGCCTACGCTCGCAAAGGTTTGTTTCGTCCCCTGCCAAGCCCCTGGCCACGCCCCCGGTTCCCCCCTTCGGCCCGGAACCAACCCGCGCCGCCTTCGTTGGCCCTCAAACCACTCATCACCGATAACAGCGACAGGAGCCATCCATGCTCGATCACCCGCGCCCGCCGTTCAAGGAACAGCAGCAGCCTATGCCTAGCCGGACCGAGGCGATGTCGCCGCGCCCCGACCATGGCGAGGAGAGCTATAAGGGCTCGGGCCGGCTGGAGGGGATGAAGGCGCTCATCACCGGCGCCGACAGCGGCATCGGTCGCGCCGTCGCCCTCGCCTATGCCCGCGAAGGTGCCGACGTGCTGATCTCCTATCTCGATGAGCACGAGGACGCGGAGGCCACCGCCGCGCTGGTGCGTGAGGCGGGCCGGCAGGCGGTGCTGGTGCCCGGCGACATCCAGCATGCCCAGCATTGCCGCGCGTTGGTGGACAAGGCGGTTGAGGCGTTCGGCCGTATCGACATCCTCGTGAACAACGCCGCCCATCAGGCGACCTTCGACGACATCGCTGACATTCCCGATGAGGAATGGGACCTGACCTTCAAGGTCAACATCCACGCGATGTTCTATCTTACCAAGGCGGCGGTGCCGCATATGAAGCCCGGCAGCGCCATCATCAACACCGCCTCGATCAATTCCGACAAGCCGAACCCCAGCCTGCTCGCCTATGCCACCACCAAGGGGGCGATCCAGAACTTCACCGCCGGCCTCGCGCAGTTGCTGGCGGAGAAGGGCATCCGCGCCAATGCGGTGGCACCGGGTCCGATCTGGACCCCGCTCATCCCCGCCACCATGCCGGCGGAGAAGGTGGCGGCGTTTGGCAAGCAGGTGCCGATGAAGCGCCCGGGCCAGCCGGCGGAACTCGCCACCGCCTATGTGATGCTGGCCGATCCGCTGTCCAGCTACGTCTCCGGCGCCACCATCGCGGTGACCGGCGGCGCGCCGATGATCTGACCCACATTCACGGAGAACAGCGCGATGCAAACGCAGGGTTCCACCGGCTCCGCCACCTATGTCTTGCGCGGCAGCGAAGGCGCGTGGCGGGTCGAGACCGACGGCGAGGCGGGAATGGCCTATGCCAGCAAGGAAGCCGCCTTCGAAGCGGCGGTCGTAGCCGCCTCGAACGCCATTCGCGACGGCTACGACGTCACCATCACGGTGCCGGGCGCGGGGGACAGCATGCTCGGCGTCGAGGACACGGGCCGGCCGGCGCCGGCTGAGGGCTGACAGAGCGGCGCGACGGCGGGGTGCGGGCGCGCCTCACCTCAACGGAAAGGTCTGGCAATGGAGATCATGTTCGGAATCGGCGTGTTGCTGCTGCTCGGCGCCCTCGCCTACGCAATGAACCAGTCCAAGCGGCGCCGGCAGGCGAAGGATATCGAGCTTCCCGAGGAGAAGGTCGACCGCAAGAGCCCGCTTTAGGAGGAGGCCATCTCGCGCCCGGCCGGGCCGCGCGAACGTGCGAGCAAGGCGTCGAGTGCCTGGAAATCGGCGAGCGCGGCGGCTTTCTCGCGCGGCGTGAGCACAGCCAGCGCGACTTCGAGACTCTCTGCATCCGCGATCTTTGCCACGGCGATGAGCCGTTCCGGCGCATAGTCGCCGCGCCGCCTCTCGCCATCGGTCAACTGGGCGCGGTGGAAGGCGAGAAGCTGCGGCGCGGCCGCGAGACGGGCAACGGCTTCCGTGGGAGCGGCGAGCGTGCCGGCTCGCCGCAATTCTTGCGCGCGCCGCAGCACCGCCGGCGGCGCGCGCTCCTCGGGCGTGCGGAACAAGGCCGCCAGGGAGGCCCGCGCGCCGCCGGTCCACAGTACCAGCGGAATGGCGAGGGCGAGGCCGACCACGACGGGGGTCATCCAGAGAAACAGCGGCAGCGAAATGCTGAGCGCGGCGGCGCCCAGCAGCCATCCCGCCAAGGTGTGAGGCAGGAAGAACCGCACCACCGAGCCGGTGTCGATGCGGTCATCGTCGCGGCGCTGCGGCTGCCAGCCGCCATCGCGCCCGGCCAATATGCCCATCACCGCCATGGACTGGGTGAACATCGTCACGGGAGCGAGCAGGCCGGAGATCAGCGTCTCCATCAGGAGGCTGGCCAAAGTGAGCGCCCCGCCGCCGAAGCCGCGCCGCTCGGTGCGGGAAACGATGAGAGCGCCATAGGCGAACAGTTTCGGCAGCAGCAGCACCGCCATGGTACCGATGAACACCTGAACGGCCCGCACCGGATCCTGCGCCGGCCACGCCGGAAACAGCGAAAAGCCGGAAGGGAAATAGTCGGGCGTGACGAAGCGCGCCTGCAGGGCCGTCGCCAGCCCCGCCAGGAGCATCACTAGCCAAAGCGGCGCGGTGAGATAGGAGCCGATGCCGGTGAGAAGATGCAGCCGGCTCACCGGATGCAGCCCCCGCGCCGGCAGAACGGCTATGTGCTGGAGATTGCCCTGGCACCAGCGCCGGTCGCGCACCGCGAGATCGGTCAGCGTCGGCGGTCCCTCTTCATAGGAGCCCTCCAGCCAGGGAACCATGTGCATGCCCCAGCCCCGCCGGCGCATCAGCGCCGCCTCGATGAAATCATGGCTGAGGATATGGCCGCCGAAAGGCTTGGGACCCCACAGTTCCGGCAGCCCCGCACCCTCGGCGAAGGCGCGGGTGCGGATCATGGCGTTATGGCCCCAGTAATTGCTCTCCGGCCCGCTCCAGCTGGCGAGACCATGGGCGATGAGCGGGCCGTACAGCCTCCCGGCGAATTGCTGCAGCCGGGCGAACAGGGTTCGTCCGCCGACGATGACCGGCAGGGTCTGGATCAGCCCCGCGCGCGGATTGGTCTCTATCGCGGCGGCGAGGCGCACAATGCACGCGCCGGTCATCACGCTGTCGGCGTCGAGAATAAGGAAGCTCTCATAGGCGCCGCCGAAGCGGGTCACCCATTCCGCGATATTCCCCGCCTTGCGCCCGGTGTTGCGCGGGCGGCGGCGATAGAACAGGCCGCCGGCGCGGCCCCACCGTGTACGTAGCGCCAGAAAGCCCGCTTCCTCGGCGACCCAGACATCGGGATCGGTGGTGTCGCTGAGGATGAACACATCGAATTGCGCTCCGGCGCCTGTGGTGTCGAGCGACTCACAGGTCGCTTCCAGCCCGGCCAACACGCGGCCGGGGTCCTCATTATAGATCGGCAGCAGCAGCGCATGGCGCACGCTCAGCGCTGGCAACGGCCCCTCCGCGGCGATGCCAAGATACCCGTCCGCGCGACGCAGGAGGCTGGCGAGGCCAAGCACCGCATTGGTGAAGGCAAAGCCGATCCAGGCGAACAGCAGCACGAACAGGCAGAGCACGAGATACTCGAGCAGGGTGACGCCGCCGACATCCAGCACAAGATACATCTCATGCGCCGCCAGCACGGTCAGTGCCGCTGTGCCGCCGATGACAAAGGCGCGGCGGAGAAACAGCCCCAGCGTGCGCGGCCCGGGCGCCGGGGAGCGCGGCACCCGGCCGAGCGGCTGCACGGGCATGGCCAGCGGCGTTTCGGTGGGCAATGCCCGCGCTGTATCAACGCCGGCAGCACACGTCATCGCGCGCGGGGCGGGCCGGCTCACGCCGTCCACCGATAGACCCAGGTTTCGGCCAAACGTTCCTCGCCGCGCAGCAGATCAGCGCGCAGTTCGGCCAATGTGGCTCCGCGCGGTTCCAGCACGAAGGAGATGCGCCAGCCGCCGGTCTCGGGATTGGGCTGCAACACCACATCGCGGATCTCGCCGCTGCCGGCGGTGACACGCGCGGCGAGATTCTCCTTCGGCAGGTCCTTCACCTTGTCGCCGACCACGTCGAGCACAAACAGCCGCCGGTCGCCATTGCCGCCGACGCGGGTGGCAACAAACCGGCCGACATCCGAACGGTCCGGGCCGGACCAGCCCCAGTGCAGGCGGTAGGTGGTGCTGTATTCCCGCCCCTTGCGCAGCGGCTCGCGCGGGCGCCAGAAGGCGACGATGTTGTCGTGCACCTCTTCAGGTGTGGGAATTTCGATCAGTATCACCGAGCCGTCGCCCCAGTCGCCGATCGGTTCGACCCAGACGCTCGGCCGGCGCTCATAGCGCGCTTCAAGGTCCTGATAGTCGAAGAAGGAGCGCTGGCGCTGCATAAGGCCGAAGCCCCGGAGATCGGATACGGCGAAGGAGGAAATCTGCAGCCGCTGCGGATTGGAGAGCGGCCGCCAGAGCCGCTCGCCGCTGCCGGTGACAATGGAGAGGCCGTTGGCGTCGCACACCATGGGGCGGAAATCGTCGACGCCGGCCCGGTCATTGGGGCCGAACATGAACATGCTGGTGAGCGCGCCAATGCCGACCTGATCGATGTCGACGCGCGGATAGACCGTCATCTCCACGGACATCAGCGTTTCGTCGCCGGGGCGGATGGTGAAGCGGTGCGCGGCGGTCGCGCTTGGGCTGTCGAGCAGGGCATGAACCACCAGCGAGTCGACGCCGGGGCGGGGCCTTTCCAGCCAGAAGGCGCGGAACGCGGGAAATTCCTCGCCGCCGGCATCGCCGGTCTTCACCGCCAGCCCGCGCGCCGAGGAGCCGTAGCCCTGCCCCTTGCCGACGGCACGGAAATAGCTCGCGCCTTGAAAGGCGGCGATCTCGTCGAAATAATCCGGGCGGTTGATCGGCCCATGCAGGCGGAAGCCGGAAAAGCCGAGATCCGTCCGGTCCGGCGGCTGCGGCACGCCATGCTCGAAGCGGAACATGCCCGGGTCGTAGGGGATGCGATGCGCCTTCCCCTCGGCCACCTGGTACACATCCACACGGTCGCGGAACAGGAAGCCCCGGTGAAAGAGCTGGGCCTGAAATCCCGTCCCCTCCGTGCGCCACAGCGTCCGCTCAGCATTGAAGCGGATGTTGCGGTAGTCATCATAGCCGAGATTATCGAGCGCTCGCGGCATGCGCCCGTCGGCGGGCTGGTAAGGCTTGGCCGCCATCTCGCGCGCCAGTTGGCGGACGGTCTGCGCGTCGAACGGAGCGACCTGATCCTCCTCATCCGACAACGCCTCGCTGATGCCAAGGCGGGTGAACGGCACCGGCGCCATCGCCAGGAGCCCCAGTCCCAGCAACAGGTTTCGTCGATGCATGCCTGACCTCGCGCGTTCCAGGGCGGCACGCCCTTCCCGCCGAGACAAGTGCCGACGGCGCCAAGGGTTCCCGGATTTGTGCGGTGCGGCAGATTTACGCGGACGGGTGGCGGCGAAGGCGCATGCCTTTCCGCAGGAGGCCGAACGGCAGAGCCGCCGTCCCGATCACGGCTCAGTCGCGCGAAGAAGCCTTGGCGGTATCCTCGACCTCCACCTCCGGACGGTCGCCGCCCTGCGCGACCTCCTCATGCCAGCGCCCTCTGCGATCCTGATAGGCGATGGGCCGGGTCTCGCCGGAGATGGACTGCCGTGCAGCCGCGTCGCGCGCGGCGGCAAGCGCCGCGTCATGGGTGGGATGGGTTTCCGAAAAGACATCGCCGAGCTTGTAGGCCCAGCCGCCGTCATGCTCGACGATCTCGTAGCGAATATGGCTCATGGATGATCCTCCCGCAGCCTAACCCTGGAGCCGGGCGCCGGGTTCCGGCTGGCCCCCATCCATGACCCGGAGAGCGATCGCGGTCTTGCCGTTTGCCACGGTTTCGCCAGTGTCAGTTCGGAAAGCGCAGAATGCGCCGGAGTCGTGCAAATTCATCCGCGGAGAACTTACGTCGCATCGCACGGATGCAGCGAGGATCATAAGGATCGTTCAGGCTCCAAGGCGTGAACCTCACTCCTGCGGAGCGGAGGGTTTTGTCGATCGTCTCCATTCCATCGAGCCAAGAGCCACGAACCGGCTTCACATAGGTGGGGTAGGCTACGGTGCGGTCGGCCAATGTAACCCGGTAGATCATCGAATTATCAGTGCGGCCCTTTCGGGAATAATGGCTGCAGCCCGTCTCGACATAAGCCGCGGACGCCCAAGGGTGGAGACGCGGCGTGCTCCACGGGAAAAGGGGCGAGACATAATAGCCCTCCGGCGTGAACACCTCGAAAGCCCGCACCTCCCACATCGCGACCGGCACGCTCAACGCGAGAAACAGGCCACCTGTCGCCATGAGAAACCAGGCCGGCATGAACACGAAGCGGCGCACAAAGCGCGCGGGGTCGGTCTCACCCGCGAGCCGCGCCAACATCCTACCTAGCAGCCATCGCGAAAAACGTTTCTGCTTAAGCTTCGTGATAAAGGCGATGAAAACAGTGGACCGCCATGACGCGGGTGACAGGGCGGCAAACATCCCAAGCGCGACGGAAATCAGGAAAGCACCGAATAGCGCGGGAATAAGTGGGGCGGAGAAATCATACGCGTACAAAAGGCCGTCCATATGAACGGCGATATCAAGCACATCGGGTCGCGTCGCAGCCTCAATACGTCTCGCAAATATGATCAAAGTCGCAGAAAAAATGACAGCAAGAAATACCGCCACAAGCCCCACGGCGGCATCAAGCGAACCGACTCGGTTGTAGCTCAAGACATGGTCGACCACTGGTGCAGAAACGCCCTCCTGCGCCAAGGCAGCCCGGCTGTCTTCCCGCGCACCGACTTCCAAACCGGCCTCCTGCCCGCCCATGGAGATGCCTTCGCC
The DNA here is from genome assembly GCF_965249975.1 of Ancylobacter sp. GTDB lineage: Bacteria > Pseudomonadota > Alphaproteobacteria > Rhizobiales > Xanthobacteraceae > Ancylobacter. The sequence continues at coordinate 232,138 of NZ_CBDFNE010000018.1, forward strand.
CCGCGCGTACGCTTTCACGCGGAGTAGCAAACGCCCTTGCACGCATGGAGCGTAACCTGATGACGTTGTCGAGGCGAACCGTCATGATCTTTTTCGCCACACCCGCGCGGCGCGGTCGAGGAGAACGGGCGCCGCGTTGTGCCGCGTTGCGGCCGCTGACCTCCACCGCTCTTTGCATCGGCCTCGCTCTGATGCTCGCCGCCCCGCTGATGGCGACGGCGCAGGCGACCCCGCCCGGGGCCTGCAAGAGCTTTCATTACGCCGTCGAACGCCAGCGTTTGGACGACCTCCTGCGCGCCGAAGGCGCCCCGTCCGGGGAACGATCCTTCCTCCTCGTAGGCGCGGACAGGAGGTTAAGGGAGATACGGCCAGCAGAGCTCAATCCGGCCGGACGTGCCTGCGGCGTGGAAGCGGTGCGCGCGATGGTCTTCGGCTGCGTTAACGCGACCCTGCCCGACCTGCTGCGCGCCCTGCCCGCGCCGGACAACCCCTTCGCGGGAACGCTTTGGGAGCGAAGCGGCCTCCCCAACCGAGCGGGCGCCTTCGTCGCCATGTTCCACGCCTGCCGTGGGGCCGCCGCCGAGAGCTTTAAAATCACGCCGTGACCGCACCGGGCCGCACGGCCAGGCCTGTCCACGCCCCATTTCTGCAACTCGTTCGCAGTTGCAAATCCCGATGCGCGCCCTAATATGATTTTGCAACTCATTCGCAAGAGGAGACGGGCATGTGGTACGGGTCGAGACGGGCGGTTCTGCGGAGCCTGGTGGCGGCCGGTATCGTTGCCTCCGGTGTAACTGGCCTCGCGGCGCAGGAAAGCGCGCCGGCCGCGCCGAAATTCAAGGCGGTGACCACCTTCACCGTCATCGCCGACATGGCGCGCAACGTGGCGGGCGACGCGGCGGTAGTGGAATCAATCACCAAGCCGGGCGCTGAGATTCATAACTACGCCCCCACGCCCGGCGACATACAGCGCGCGCAGGGCGCCCAGCTGATCCTCTGGAACGGGCTGAATCTCGAACTCTGGTTCGAGAAGTTCTTCCGCAATCTCAAGGATGTGCCGAGCGTGGTCGTCTCCGCCGGCGTCGATCCGATCAGCATCTCGCAGGGGCCCTACAGCGGCAAGCCGAACCCCCATGCCTGGATGTCGCCCGCCAATGCGCTGATCTATGTCGACAATATTCGCGACGCCTTCATGAAATACGACCCCGCGAACGCGGCGACCTATGCGGCCAATGCGAGCGCCTACAAAGCGAAGATCGAGGCCGCCGTCGCGCCGATCCGCGCCGAGCTCGACGCCATTCCCGCCGACAAGCGCTGGCTGGTGTCGAGCGAGGGCGCCTTCTCCTATCTCGCACGGGATTTCGGGCTGAAGGAGCTTTATCTCTGGCCGATCAATGCCGACCAGCAGGGCACGCCGCAGCAGGTGCGCAAGGTGATTGACGCGGTGCGCGCCAACAAGATCCCGGCCGTGTTCAGCGAAAGCACCGTTTCCGACAAGCCGGCGCAGCAGGTGGCGCGGGAGACCGGCGCGCTCTATGGCGGCGTGCTCTATGTCGACTCGCTGAGCGAGGCGGACGGGCCGGTGCCGACCTATATCGATCTGCTGACCGTCACGACAGGCACGCTGGAAAAGGGCCTCGCCAAGGGGTTGTCACAGTGAACGCCGCGCTCGACCTTCCCCCCACCGCCGAGGGCCTCGCCGTCCGCCATGTCTCGGTGACCTATCGCAACGGCCACACCGCCCTGCGCGACGCCAGCTTCGCCATCCCAACCGGCACCATCACCGCGCTGGTCGGGGTCAATGGCTCGGGCAAGTCGACCCTGTTCAAGGCAATCATGGGCTTCGTGCGTCTCGCCTCGGGCGAGATCAGCATTCTTGGCGCCAGCGTGGCCGAGGCGCTGAAGCGCAATCTCGTCGCCTATGTGCCGCAGAGCGAGGAGGTGGACTGGAACTTCCCCGTGCTGGTGGAAGACGTGGTGATGATGGGCCGCTACGGCCATATGGGCTTCCTGCGTATTCCCCGCGCCGCCGACCGGGCGGCGGTCACCGACGCACTGGCCCGCGTCAATATGAGCGAGTTCCGCAAGCGGCAGATCGGCGAACTCTCCGGCGGCCAGAAGAAGCGGGTCTTCCTCGCCCGCGCGCTGGCGCAGGACGCGAAGGTGATCCTGCTCGACGAACCCTTCACCGGTGTCGACGTGAAGACCGAGGAGGCGATCATCGCCCTATTGCGCGCGCTGCGCGACGAGGGGCGGGTGATGCTGGTCTCGACCCATAATCTCGGTAGCGTGCCGGAGTTCTGTGACCGCACCGTGCTGGTGAAGGGCACCGTGCTCGCCTATGGCCCGACGGCGGAGACCTTCACCGAGGCCAATCTGGAGAAGACCTTCGGCGGCGTGCTGCGCCATTTCGTGTTGAGCGGGGCGGGGCTGCACGCGGATGACGACAGCCGCCAGCTCGCCGTGCTGACCGACGACGAGCGCCCGCTGGTGTTCTACGGCGAAAAGGGCGAATGCGCGCCCCGCACGCGGGAGAACGCCCCGTGATCACGCTGCTGGCGGAACCCTTCGGTTATGAATACATGCGCAACGCCATGTGGGTCTCGGCCCTTGTCGGGGCAGTGTGCGCTTTCCTCTCCTGCTATCTCATGCTCAAGGGCTGGTCGCTGATCGGCGACGCGCTGTCCCATGCCATCGTGCCCGGCGTCGCCGGCGCCTATATGCTCGGCCTGCCCTTCGCCATCGGCGCCTTCTTCTCCGGCGGGCTGGCGGCAGCGGCGATGCTGTTTCTCAACCAGCGCACCAAGCTGCGGGAGGACGCCATCATCGGGCTGATCTTCTCCTCCTTCTTCGCGCTCGGCCTGTTCATGGTCTCGCTGTCGCCGACCTCGGTGAACATCCAGACCATCGTGCTCGGCAACATCCTCACCATCACGCCGGAGGACACGCTGCAACTGGCGATCATCGGCACGCTGTCGCTGGCGATCCTTCTGGTGAAGTGGCGCGACCTGATGGCGGTGTTCTTCGACGAGGCGCATGCGCGCTCCATCGGCCTCAAGCCGACGGCGCTGAAAATCCTGTTCTTTACCCTGCTGGCGGCGTCGACGGTCGCCGCGCTGCAGACCGTGGGTGCCTTCCTCGTCATCTGTCTCGTCGTGACGCCCGGCGCCACTGCCTATCTGCTGGCCGACCGTTTCCCCCGGCTTCTGGCGATCGCCGTCGCCATCGGCGCCGGCACCAGCTTTCTCGGCGCCTATGCCAGCTATTTCCTCGACGGCGCCACCGGCGGCATCATCGTGGTTCTGCAGACGGCGGTCTTCCTCAGCGCCTTCGTCTTCGCGCCCAAGCACGGCATGCTGGCGGCGCGGCGGCGGGCGGCGGAAGCCATGAGCTCGGAGGCGTCGGCATGATCGAGACGCTGCTCACCCCGTTCCAGTTCGACTTCATGGTCAACGCGCTCGTCATCTCCGGGCTCGTGGCGGTGCCGATGGCGCTGCTTTCCTGCTTCCTGGTGCTGAAGGGCTGGTCGCTGATGGGCGACGCCATCTCACACGCCGTATTTCCCGGGGTGGTGCTGGCCTATATCCTCGGCCTTCCGCTGGCGCTCGGCGCCTTCGCCGCCGGCATGTTCTGCGCGGTGGCGACCGGCTATCTCAAGGACAATAGCCGCATCAAGCAGGACACGGTGATGGGCATCGTGTTCTCGGGCATGTTCGGTGTCGGGCTGGTGCTCTACGTCAAGATCCAGTCCGAGGTGCATCTCGACCATATCCTGTTCGGCGACATGCTCGGCGTTTCCTGGCGCGACATCGGCGAGACGGCGCTGGTGGCCATCGTGGTGGCGGCGGTGATCGCGGTGAAGTGGCGTGATTTCCTGCTGCACGCCTTCGATCCCGTGCAGGCGCGCGCCGTCGGGCTGCCGGTCGGGTGGCTCCACTACGGCCTTTTGTGCCTGATCTCGCTCACCATTGTCGGCGCGCTCACCGCCGTGGGGCTGATCCTCGCCATCGCCATGCTGATCGCGCCGGGGGCTATCGCCTTTCTCCTCACCCGCACCTTCGGCGCCATGCTGGCGGCAGCGCTGGCGGTGGCAGTGATCGCCTCGCTGCTGGGCGTCTACCTCTCCTTCTTCCTCGACAGCGCCCCGGCCCCGACCATCGTGCTGCTGATGAGCATCGTATTCATCGCCGCGCTGTTGCGCGCCTCGCTGAGGACGCGCCGGATCGAGGCGGGAGAGGCCGGCTGAGCGGGGCTTACCGTGAACCGAGGCCGAGCGAGGCGCAGGTCGCCTCGCTCTCGCGCGCCAGTTCCTCGAACTGTGCCGCCCGCCCGTTACCAGCGCGCCAGAAATAGCCCATCTCCCGGCTGGCCGGCCAGCCATCGAGGGTGAGCAGGGCGATGTCGTCCTCCATGCGGAATTCCGAACGGGCGTAGAGCTCGGGAAACAGCGACATGCCCATGCCCATCAGCACCATCTGGCGCAGCGCGTCGAGGCTGGTGCCTTCATAATCCTCCCGCATCTCGGCGCCGCAGGCCGCCGCGAGCTGGCGCGTGCGCTCGAACAGATGATGCCCGCGCCCGAGGGTGAGCAGCCGCTCACCGCGCAGCGCCTGCGGATCGACATGGCCGAGGGCGGCGAGCGGATGGTCCTTCGGCACGCCGAGAAAAATGCTCTCGCGGCACAGCCGACGGAAGGTGACGGCGTGGCCGGAATCCGGCGCCGGCCCGAGGCCGCAGTCGAGCGCACCCGACACCACCTCGCGCAGGATCGCCGCCGGGCGCTCCTCCTTGATGTAGATCTGCAGCGACGGGAAACGGGCGTGCAGGGGAGACAGAAGATGCGGCAGGAAATAGGGGCCGAAGGTTGGCGCCACGCCGAGCCGGATCAGCCCGCCGAGATTGCGCGCCCCGCTCGCCGCCACCGCGACGATGTCGTCCAGCGTCAGCAGCACCTCCCGTGCTGCCTCGATCACCCGCATCCCGATGGCGGTGGGCTGCACCCGGCCGGGCGTGCGGTCGAACAGCGGGGTGCCGAGCTGCGCTTCCAACTGGGCGATCTGCACCGAAAGCGTGGGTTGCGAGACATGGCAGCGACGCGCCGCCGCGCCGAAATGACCGGTCTCCGCCAGGGCCACGGCATATTCCAGCTGGCGATGGGTGGGACGGAAGGCCAAGCCTCATAGCTCCTGACTATCGATACTATTGAGACTATGCATTGGAACTATGATCGCGTCCACGTCATCTTGTCCCCGTTGAAAGGAGGTTGACGTGGACCAGTTCCTCAAGTCGTTGACGACCCGGAGCCAGTTGCTCGATGTCGAACTCGCGGCCGAACGCCGCCGCGAGCAGCCGGACGGCGAACGCCTGATGGCACTCAAGCGCATCAAGCGCCAGATTCTCGCCCAGATCGACTATCTGCGCCGCGAAGGGCGCGAGAGAGTCGAGGTGCGGGCCACGCGCCGCCCCGGGCGTTTCACCGATCTGGCCCTGCCGCGCCTGCGCTGACCTTCCCCTTTCGCCCAACTGAGGTCCGGGTCCCTCTGACGGCACCGCCGCCATGTCGGCCCTCAATCCACCCATGCTCCCCGCATGTCCGCACGAACGGGCTGCGTCGCCCTCCGCGGTGCCGCAGCCCGGCGTGCTGTCGCGCGCCGTGGAGCCTGAACCGAGGACCCCATGGACACATTGATTGCGCTGATCACCGCCGACATTGTCGGCACGCCCGCCTGGCTCTGGCTGAGCTTCCTTGCCGTCGTCTTCGTCCTGCTCGCCTTCGATCTCGGCGTGCTGAACAAGGGCGAGAAGGAACTGGGCATTGCCGAAAGCCTCAGACTCTCGCTGTTCTATATCGCCGTCGCCGTGCTGTTCGGCGGCTGGGTGTGGTACTCGCGCGGCGCCGACGCCAGCATGCAGTATTTCACCGGCTATGCGATCGAGAAGGCGCTGTCGATCGACAATGTCTTCGTCATCTCGCTGATCTTCAGCTATTTCGCCATTCCCCGCATCTATCAGTACCGCGCCCTGGTCTGGGGTATCATTGCGGTACTGGTGCTGCGTGGCCTGATGATCGGCGTCGGCGCGGCACTGGTGCAGGAATATGACTGGGTGCTGCTGCTGTTCGGCGCGTTCCTGATCGGCACCGGCATCAAGATGCTGATCGTCAAGGAAGGCGAACAGGACATCTCCAAGAACCCGCTGGTGCGCCTGCTCTCCCGCGTGCTGCGGGTGACCCCGCAGCTGCACGGCCAGCGCTTCATCGTGCGCCAGCCGCACCCGGTGACGGGCAAGATGGTTCTGTGGGTGACGCCGCTGTTCCTGGCGCTGGTGGTCATCAACATCGCCGACCTGATCTTCGCGGTCGACTCGGTGCCGGCGATCTTCGCCATCACCACCGACACCTACATCGTCTTCACCGCCAACATCATGGCGATCCTCGGCCTGCGCGCCCTCTACTTCGCCCTGGCCGCCATGGTTCACCGCTTCGAATACCTGAAATACGCTCTGGCGCTCGTGCTGGTGTTCATCGGTGGCAAGATCTTCTGGAACTACTATTACGGCAAGCTCGACCCCGCGATCTCGCTTGGCGTAACGGTGGCGATGATCGCCGGCGGCATCGTCTTCTCGCTGTGGAAGACCCGCAAGAACGCGCTTGGCGCGCACTGACCAGGAAGACCGGCGCTCACGCGCCGGCCCTTCCCGACGCCTCAAGGGGCCGGGCCGGAAGCCGCACCGCGGCGCCGCGCCCGGCCTTTGCCGTTTCCATTCCGGCTATCGCTCGCCCTGCATCATCTCCGGCAGCGTGACCAGTTCGACCCCGGCCGCACGCAGGGCCTCGCAGCAGGCATTGGCCACCGCAAGAGCGGAAGGCTCGTCGCCATGCAGACACAGCGAATCGAACCGGGTCGGCATGCGCTTGCCGCTCACCGAAACGATCTCGCCCTCCAGCACCATGCGCACCGCCCGCGCCGCCGCGACGGCGGGATCGCGGATCATCGCATCCCCATGGGCGCGCGCGCGCAGATTGCCGTCATCCTCATAAAGCCGGTCGATGAAGGCCTCCCGCGCCAGTGGCACGCCGAAATCGACCGCCGCCCGCTCCATCTCCGTGCCGGACAAAGCGAGATAGTAGAGCGAGGGGTCGACCACCTTGATGGCGCGGGCGACGGCGCGGGCATAGTCGGGCTCCACCGCGCACATATTGTTGAGCGCGCCATGCGGCTTCACATGCGTGACCTTCATCCCCGCATAGGTCGCCATAGCGGCCAGAGCGCCGAGCTGATAGGCGACGAGATATTCGAGATCGTCCGCACTCATGCGGATCTGCCGGCGCCCGAAGCCCCAGAGATCGTTGAAGCCGGGATGCGCGCCGACGGAAACGCCGTTCGCCTTCGCCTTCAGGCACACATCGCGCATGATCGTCGCGTCGCCGGCATGCAGGCCGCAGGCGACGTTCACGCTCTTGACGATCTTCAGGATCGCGTCGTCATTGCCGATCGCATAATGCCCGTAGCCCTCGCCGAGATCGGCATTGATGTTGATGCGTTTTGTCACGGAAGCTCCCAAAGGGCTGATGCCGGCGCGTTGAAGTCCTTATACGACAGAGCCTTTCAGGGCGGAACGCGGCGGAGGCAGGGATGGGGGACGACACGGCGACGACGGCGCGGCGCCTGGGTGCGCGGGCGCGCTTCCTGCCCGCCGGCGACACCGCCTTCGCGGTCGAGTTCGGGGAGTGCATCGACCCCGCGATCAACGCCCTCGTCCACCGCACCGCCGCGCTTTTGGCCGCCACCCCGCCGGATGGGCTGGTGGAGACCGTGCCCAGCTTCCGCTCCCTGCTGGTCCATTACGACCCGCTCGCGACCAATGCGGAGACTTTGCAACGGCTTATTGGCGATCTTGAGCTGGACGAGGCGCTCACCGCCGGTCCCAGCCGCATCTGGCGGGTACCGGTGCTCTATGGAGGCGCGGGCGGGGCGGACCTCGCCGAGGTCGCGGCGGCGACCGCGTTGAGCGAGGCGGAGGTGATCGACCTCCATGCAGGCACGCTCTACCGGGTCTATGCGCAGGGCTTCCTGCCCGGCTTCGCCTATCTCGGTGACCTGCCGGCATCGCTCGACCTGCCGCGACGGACGAATCCGCGCGTTCGTGTCCCGGCGGGTTCGGTCGCCATTGCCCAGCGCATGACGGGCATCTACCCCGTGGAATCGCCGGGCGGCTGGCATCTCATCGGCCATACGCCGCTGCGCTTCTTCGACCCCGGCAAGGCGCCGCCGACCCTGTTCGCGCCGGGCGATGGGGTGCGGTTCGTGCCGGTGGATGCCGACGCCCATGCCGCCACCGCCAGCGCGGTTGCGCAGGGGTGCTATGTCCCGGAAACCGAAGGGCTTTCCACGTGACCGGCTACCTGCACATCCTCCAGCCCGGCCTGCAGAGCACGGTGCAGGACCTCGGCCGCGTCGGCTTCCAGGCCTATGGCGTGCCGGTGTGCGGCGCGCTGGACAGCATGGCTCTGCGGCTCGCCAATGCGCTGGTGGGCAATGCGGCCGGGGCGGCGGCGCTGGAAATTCGCCTGCTCGGCCCGGTATTTGAGGTTTGCGACGGACCGCTGCGGATGGCACTGGCGGGCGCGCAGGCGGAGATTGAGGTGAATGTCGGCGGCGAAACGCAGCGCTATGGCGCGTGGCGGGCCATCGATGTGCCGGAGGGCGCGCGGGTGCGGATCGGCGCGCTGACCGGATCGGGCTGCGCCGTGCTTGCCTTTGCCGGCGGGATCGACGTTCCGCCTGTCCTTGGGTCGTGGTCGACCGATTCGAAGGGCGGATTTGGCGGCCATGAAGGGCGCGCGCTGGCGGCGGGCGACCGGCTGAACATAAGCAATGCCAGCGCTTTAGGCCCGTGCCTCGCGCTTCCCTCCGCGCCCGCCACTGACGGCGAAGTGACGCTGCGCGCGGTGCCCGGCCCGCAGGCGGACGCGTTCACCGAAGCGGCGCTGGAAGCTTTCTTCCATACCCCCTACCGCGTCTCGCGCGAGGCGGACCGCATGGGAATGCGGCTCGACGGGACGCCGCTCACCTTCCGTGGCGGTGCCGATATTGTCTCGGACGGCATCGTCACCGGCGCCGTCCAGGTGCCAGGCTCGGGCCTGCCGATCCTCTTGCTCGCAGACCACCAAACCATTGGCGGCTATGCCAAAATCGCTACCGTCATCTCCGCCGATTTGCCGCGTGCCGGCCGATTGCTGCCGGGCGCGACCCTGCGTTTCACGGCGGTGAGCGTGGCGGAGGCGGAAGCGGCGCGGCGGGTGGCGGAGGCAGAACTGCAACGGCTGATAGCCTCGATGGCGCCGGTGCGCGACGGTGCCGGCCTCGACCTTGAGGCGCTCTATGGCGCCAATCTGATCTCCGGCGTCGTCAGCGGGCTCTAGGCCGTATCACTCTGATATTAAATGCTTTTATCGCCGCCGGATATGTGCGATCAGCGCTTCCACGGCGACGCCATAGCCGCTCGGGCCGAGGCCGATAATGCACCCCGTTACCGCTGACGCCAGTGGAGCATGATGGCGGAAGGGTTCGCGGGTGAACACATTGCTCACATGTACTTGAAAAGTCGGCTTTTTCACCGCTGACAGGGCGTCGAGCAGGGCGATGGAGGTGTAGGAGAGGCTGCCGGCGTTGATGACGATGCCATCCGCCGCGGTGCGGGCCTCCTGAATCCAGTCGACCAGCACGCCCTCATGGTTCGACTGGCGGAAATCGACTTCTCCGCCAAGCACTTGCGCCCGCACGCGGCAATCTTCCGCGATATCTTCCAGCGTCAGCGCGCCATAGGGGCCGGTAGGGTCGAGGCCGTAGAGATTGGTGTTGGCGCCATTGAGCACGAACAGGCGGACGGGCGGCAAGCTCATGATAATCAACGCCCTTTCGCTAAAATGTCAGGCCGCGCGCTCGCGCGGGCGGGTGGTGGCCATGGCCGCCGCCGGACGGCCTTTATGTCCGCCTATGACCCGAGCGGAAGCCCGAGGCTGATGAGGCCGATGAGGTGGACAGTGTGTCCGATCAGGGCTGGCTTGACGGGGCTGCTTGAAAGGCGTCATCCCGGACGGACCAGCGGCCCGCTCCGGGATCGTGTGACAGGTGGAGACCGATCCCGGCTCTCCGCTGCGCTCCGGCCGGGATGACGGCAAGAGATGCAAAAGAGTCTCCCCCCTCACTCATCCCCCGGCACGCCATAGGACGGCGCGGTGGAAGGGTCGAGCGCGCGGGTGACATAGGCGTCCATCTGCGGCTTCCACAGTTCCCACAGATCGGCCAGCGCGCCGAGGGGGTCGCTCTCGTGCCAGTCCACCCGCAGGTCCGCCACCGGCCACGCCACCGTGTCGACGATGAGCATGCCGACCGAATGCACCGGCCCCTCCTCGCCGCCGGCCGCCAGCGCCGCCTGCATGGCGGCGACCAGCCGGTCGCCGAGGGGTCCCGAAGCGGCGGTGAAGGCATCGACCATCGCCTGCGGCACATGCTTTGAGGCGAGAAGATTGCCGGCCGCCACCACGCCCTCGCCCTCGGCGATGTGGTGGGTGCCGAGCGTCTTCGCGCCGGAAAAGCCCGCCGTGCGGCCCTGCGCATCAATGAGCGCGATCTGCCGGTAGTCGATATAAGCGCCCGAAGCCCGCAGCCGGGTCAGCGCCTCCGGCGCCGAGAGGCCGGAGGCCATCAGGTCCAGCCCCTTCGGCCCCAGCGTGGGGTCGGTGATGTTCTGCGTCGCCACCGCTCCCACCCCGGCGCGGGCATGGGCGCAGCGCGCCGCCACCGCCGGCGAGGAGGACGACACCGCGATGCCGAACTGCCCCGTGCGCGGGCAACGGGCGGAAATGGAAAAGGTCATAAGCGCGCCCTCACGCCGCGTCGGGAATGACGGCGGTGACCTCGATTTCGACAAGCCATTCCGGCCGCGCCAGTGCCGGCACGACAAGGCCGGTGGAGCAGGGGAACACGCCTTCCATCCACTTGCCCATCTCCTGATACACCGCCTCGCGGTAGCGGATATCGGTGAGGTAGACGACGATGCGGCAGATATGGCTCATCTCGCTGCCCGCCTCTTCCAGCAGCAGCTTGATATTGGCCATCGCCTTGGCGGCCTGCGCGCCGGCATCGCCGACATGCACGCTCTCGCGCGTGTCGAGGTCCTGCGCCACCTGCCCGCGCAGGAACACCATGGTCCCCCGCGCCACCACGCCCTGCGAGAGGTCGTTGTTCAGCTTCTGCTCGGGATAGGTCTGCTTGGTGTTGAAAGGGCGGATGCGCTTATGCGTCGGCATGAAGGAGCTCTTTGCTGGAGAGGGACGGGACGGAAAGAGGCGCTCACGCCACTTCAAGCCGGCGGTAGCTTCGGTTGGAATAGACCAGCGGATGCTCGGCATGGGTTTCCATCGCCACCACATTACCGGCGACGATGCGGTGGGTGCCATGCTCGAACACATTGGCCAGCCGGCAGTCGAAGCGGCACAGCGCGCCGCGCAGCAGCGGGGCGCCGGTGGCGAGGCCATCCCACTCGCCCGCTTGGAACCGATCCTCGCGCAGTTCCGGCACCAGCCCGGCGAAGCTATCCGCCACGCGCTGCTGGCCCTGGGCGAGGATGTTGGCGGCGAACACGCCATTGGCGAGCAGCACCGGCAGGCAGCGGCTGTCGCGGTGCAGGCAGAACAGCAGCGAAGGCGGTTCCAGCGAGAGCGAGGACAGGCTGGAGACGGTGACGCCGACACGGCCATGCGCCCCGTCGCTTGTCACCACGCTCACGCCGGCCGCGGTGCGGCCCATGGCGTGGCGGAAGGCGGCGGGGTCGATGGCGTGCATCGGCGTCGCTCCTCAGTTTTTGCCGGTCACCTTGTCCGACAGCCCGGCCGCCTTGCGGACGAAATCCAGCGGCCCGGAGAAGTCGAAGGCGTTGTAGACGGCGTTGAGGTGGTTGAAGTGCGGGGCCTGCGCGAACTGGACGAAGGTCAGCCGGTGGCCGGCATAGTCGGAGTTGAGCAGGTCGCGGGCGAAGGCCAGCAGCTTGCGGCGGTCTTCCGCCTCCCACTGCTTGTTCAGCGTGTAGAACTTCTTCAGCCAGTCGCCCGAGCCGGCATTTTGGAAGGCGGCGGCGTTGGGGGTGACGCAGATCTGGCCGCCGCACAATTCGCGGGCGATGTGCATCATCGCCGGCAGGTTGGAACAGCCATGCACGCGGCCGGCATAGAGAAGCGACTGGTTGGGCATCAGCAGCCCGCCGGGGCTCTTTTCCGCCAGCGCGATGGAGGCAGTGAGATGGGCGTTGATGCCCTCGCGGTAGCAGACGAGATCGGCCAGCTTCTCCCGCACCGATTGCAGCTTGTCGAGGCCGGTCTGCTTCGCGTTCCACATCGCCGCGCCGATCATCATGTCGGCGACGTAGAGCAGGCGATGGACGTAAGGAAACGCCGAGTAGCGGTGCAGCGTGGCGCGGATGTACTGCGCCGCCTTGGTGTGGCGGTAGAAGAACACGTTCTCCCACGGGATCAGCACATTGTCGAAGATGACGAGGGATTCGACCTCGTCGAACTTGTTGGCCAGCGGGTAATCCTGCGGGTTGGTGCGGCCGGCGAAGGAAGAGCGGCAGATCTGCTTCACGCCGGGCGCGCTCATCGAGATGATGCCGCCGACGGCGTAGTCGGACAGCGTCTCATTGGTCCAGGCGCCGACGGTCGGCTTGAGGAAGGCCTGGTCGGCATAGGCAGCGGCGGTTTCGTACTTCGCGCCGCGAATGACGATGCCGGCATCGGTCTCCTTGACCACATGCACCATCATGTCCGGGTCCTGCTCCTGCGGCGGCAGGGAGCGGTCGCCCTTGGGGTCGGTGTTGGCGGAGATGTGGAAGATGTCGTTGTCGAAGATGTTCTGCACATGCTTGTCGACATTGTCGGCGAAGCGCGGGTCGAACTCGGCCAGCACGTCGCGGCCGTCGATGAGCGACCAGACTTCGCCGATGGTCTCATCGCCGACGCGGGTGACGACGCCGCCAATGTCCTTCATGACCAGATCGACCGCCTCGACCTTGTCGGTCCAGTCCTTGGTCTCGCGCGGCGGCTTGTAGAAAATGGTGTTGCGCTTGTTCTCCTCGACATAGGTGAGGCGGTCCTGATAGGCCGCCTCATGCGCCATGTCGTACATGCGGGCGCGCACATCGACGATCGGCTTGAAAGCGGGGTGGGTGGTGACATCCCTCACCCGCTCGCCATCCATCCAGATTTCGCGGCCGTCCTGGAGACCCTGCCGATAGTCCTGCCCTGTGCGGATCATTGAAGCATCCTTTTCCCGTGAGGAAATATTGCTTGGGGCCGATGGATCGGTAAAATATTATGATTCACTTCTCGGCATAGAAAAACCTGATGAATATCTCCCTGCGCGCGCTGCGCTACGTCGTGGCCACGGCCGATTTCGGCAATCTCACCGAGGCGGCGCGGCATCTGAACGTCTCGCAGCCCTCGATCTCGGCGGCCATCGCCCAGTTCGAGGCGGAGTACGGCGTGCAGGTGTTCGTGCGTCACCATGCAAAAGGCGTGACGACCACCACCGCCGGCACGCGCATCATCAACGAGGCGCGGCTGCTGCTGAACCATGCGCGAGATTTCGGCCAGAACGCCCGCGCCATGGCGGACGAGGTGCGCGGCGAGATCGCGGTGGGCTGCTTCTGGACCATCGCCACCCATTTCATGCCGGGCCTGCTCTCGACCTTCGCCGGCACCCATCCCGGCATCACGGTAAGCCTCGACGAGGGCGACCAGCAGCTGATCCTCGACGCGGTGATTTCCGGCCGCACGGAAATGGCGCTGTCCTATGAATTCGCGCGTCCGGAGGAGGTGATGGCCGAGCCTTTGGCCGAATTGCCGCCCTATGCCGTGCTGCACCCGGACCATCCGCTGGCGCAGCGCGAGCGCATCAGCCTCGCCGACCTGCGCGACGAGCCGTTCATCCTGCTCGACCTGCCGCATTCACGCGACTATTTCATGGGCCTGTTCCACGCCGTGGGCGTGGAGCCGCACATCGCCTTCCGCTCACGCGCCTATGAGCTGACGCGCGGCCTCGTCGGCCATGGGCGGGGCTACACCATCCAGAACGTCATGCCGCGCACGCAGATCACGCCGGATGGCGGACGCGTCGCCTCGGTGCCGCTCACCGATACGCTGCCGCCCGTGCGGCTGGTGAGCCTGCGGCTGCGCCGGCAGACGCCGCGCCCGGCGGTGGAAGTTTTCGCCCGGCATTTGAAGGCGTGCTTCGCGCCCGGCGGCCTCTTCGCCCCCGGCACGCTCTCGCCGCGCGCCACGGTGCGCTAAACGCCAAAGCCCCTGGCGGTTTTGCAAGAGGCGTTCAGGGGCGGACCGCGAACGATCCGCCCCCGACATAAGCTTCAGAGCGCCGCGAGTTCGGTGACGAACTTGGTGCGCAGGAAGGCGTCGAGCCCCTCAATGCCGCTTTCCGAGCCATAGCCGGACTCGTTGACACCGCCGAACGGCGTCTCCGGCGTGGAGACGGCCATGTGGTTGACGCCGACGAGGCCGGCGTCAAGCGCCTCCTCGGTGCGGGCCGCCAGCGCGCCGGAGCGGGTGAAGACGAAGGAGGCGAGGCCATAGGGCAGCGCATTGGCGCGCTCGATCACCTCGTCAAAGCCCGAGAACGAGGTGAGCGGGGCGACGGGGCCGAAGGGCTCGTTCGACATGATCGCCGCATCCGCCGGCACGTCGGCGAGCACCGTCGGGGCGAAGAAGTGGCCCTGATTGCCGATGCGCGTGCCGCCCAGCTTCAGGCTCGCTCCCTTGGCGACGGCGTCGTTCACCAGCTCCTCCATCGCCGCGAGGCGGCGGCGGCCGATCATCGGCCCCATATTGGTGGCGGCGTCGAGGCCGTTGCCGACCTTCAGCGCGGAGGCCAGCTCGACGAAGCGGGCGACGAAGGGCTGGTAGATCTGTTCCTGGATGAAGAAGCGCGTCGGCGAGGTGCAGACCTGGCCGGCATTGCGGAACTTGAACGCCACCAGGGTGCGGGCGGCCAGCTCCAGATCGGCATCGCCATGGACGATGACCGGCGCATGGCCGCCCAGTTCCATGGTGCAGCGCTTGAGCGTATCGGCGGAGAGCCGGGCGAGTTCCTTGCCCACGGCGGTGGAGCCGGTGAGCGTCACCGCCTTCGGGATGGGCGAGGCCAGCAGCACGCGGCTGACATGGGCCGGCGCGCCGAACACCACATTCAGCACGCCCGCCGGCAGGCCGGCCTCCTGGAAGCAGCGGGCGATGGCGACCGCCGTGCCGGGGGTCTCCTCCGCCGGCTTGATGATGATCGAGCAGCCCGCGCCGAGCGCGCCGGCGATCTTGCGGATGACGTTGGAAGACGGGAAGTTCCAGGCGGCGAAGGCCACCACCGGGCCTACCGGCTCCTTCAGCACCATCTGGCGGACATTGGCCATGCGGGCGGGGACGATGCGCCCATAGGCGCGCTTGCCCTCCTCGGCGTACCAGCGGGTGGCGTCGGCGGCGAACTGCACCTCCGGCACGGCTTCGCCCAGCGGCTTGCCGTTCTCCAGCGTCAGGATGCGCCCGATGCGCTCCTTGCGCGCCTCGATGAGATCGGCCGCCTTCATCATCAGCGTGTAGCGCGCCTGGGCGGTCATCGCCTTCCACACTTTGAAACCGCGCTGCGCGGCGTCGAGCGCGCGGGCGAGATCGGCGTCGGAAGCGTGCGGCACGGTGGCGAGCACCTCGCCGGTGGCCGGGTTTTCCAGCGCCTCGCTCTTGCCCTCGGAGCCCTGGCACCAGGTGCCGTCGATCAGCAGCTCAATGGTTTCATCATAGGTGAAAAGGTCGGTCATCATCGTCTCCAGGGGGCCGGAATGAGGGGCGGATCAGCGTCAGCGGCAGAGGAATCCGTCCGCCAGCGGGTCGCCTTGCGCCAGTACGAAGCGGTGCTCGCCGGTGATATGGGCGAGGCCGACAATATGCGGCAAGATCGCGCCGGCCTTTTGGGCGCCGGCCTCCTCCGCGACGGCCCGCGCGGTGGCGGTGAAATCGACGCCGAGAATGTTGCGGGTGCGGATGGGCTGGTCGAGGCGCAGTTCGCCGCGCGTCACCAGCTGCGCCAGCCGGGCGGAAGAGCCGGTGCCGCAGGGCGAGCGATCGAACTTGTTGGATTCCAGCACCACCAGCTGGCGGCTCACCAGCCCCTCCTCATCCGCCTCGGTCTCGTAGAACAGGATGGAATCGACCGGGCGCGCGGCGCCGGGCACACGGCCCTCATTGATGCCGGCATTCAGCGCCGCCTTCAGCGCGGCGCCGACGGCCATGGCATGGGACACGCCGGACGGCGCCAGCTCCACCCCGGCGGCGCGGGCGGCGATGAGGCCGTACCAGTTGCCGCCCCACACCACGTCGGCGCTGACATTCAAACCGGCGGCGGTGACGAGCACATTGCAGGCGGCGACATGGGCCGGGACATTCTCGAAGGTGACGGCCGCGACCATCCCCTGTTCGCGGCGCACATGCACGGTGATGATGCCGGCCGACACTTCCAGCGTGAAGGAGGAGTGCGGCGCGTCGGCCGGGCCGATCAGGCCCATATGGTCGAGCGTGACCGCGAGCCCGATCGTCGCGTGGCCGCACATCTCAAGATATTTGTAGCTGCCGAGGAAGAAGGCGCCGAAATCCGCGCGCGTGCTCTCGGTCATGACAACGCCGACCATCGCCGCATGGCCGCGCGGCTCATGCAGCAGGAAGGTGCGCAGCGGATCAAAGCGGGCGCGGAAATCCTCCGCCCGCGCGTCGACCGTGTCGCCCTTGAGCGGCGGCACGCCGCCGGTGACGACGCGGGTGGGGTGGCCCGCCGTGTGGCTGTCGATGGTCGAGATCCAGCGCCTCATCGTCATGGCGGGCCCCTCTCCTAGCGGCCGGACTTGATGGTGTCGGCGATCTTCTCGCCGGCCATGATCGTCGTCAGCATGGTGTTGGCGCTGATGACCGCCGGCATGATCGAAGCATCGACCACGCGCAGCCCCTCGACGCCGATCACCCGGGCGGCGCTGTCGACCACGGCGCGCGGATCGTCCGGGCGGCCGATGCGGCAGGTGCCGGAGGCGTGCCAGCTGCCGCAGGCATTCTCGCGGATCCAGGCGCGCAGCCCCTCGCGGTCGGCCATCATCTCCTTCGCCTTGAGGCCGGGGGTGATGACATTCTCGATCATCAGCTTACGCGCCAGCGGGCCGGTGCCCATGATGCCGGCGGCCATCAGCGTCATGAACCAGTTGGTGCGGCTCACCGCGCCGAGCTTGCGCACGCGCTCGGAGAAGGTGGCGGGGAAGATGCTCTCGATCACCCCGTCCATCGCCGGATCGGTGACGATGCCCCAGAGCCGGTGCATGCCGTCCTCCAGCCGCGCGAGGTCGCGCTCGTCGGAGAGCTGGCGGAAATTGACGAAGGGCGCGGTCGCGGCGTCGCTTCCCTGAAGCCGTACCTCGCCGGTGGAATAGGGCCGGTTGACGCAGACCAGGATCGAGGCCAGCCGCCGGCCGAGCGGGTGCCAGGCGGCGCGGTTGGAGGGCAGCACGAACATGTCGCCCGGCGTGGTCTCCGGCAGGCCGGACGAATAGCGATAGCCGAGCTGGATGTGGCGGCGCTGGCTGGCCGGCAGGCGCGCGGCTTTCGGCAGATAGGCGGCGAAGGCCACCATCGGGTGGTCCTGCAGGTTCTGGCCGACGCCGGGCCGGTCCGCCCGCACATTGATGCCGAACTCCTTCAGATGCGCCGCCGGGCCGATGCCGGCGCGCAGCAGATGGGCCGGCGTCTGCAGCGCGCCGGTGGAGAGGATCACCTCCCGCGCCTTGAGCGTCATCGGCCCCTGCGGCCCCTGCGCCTTCAGCCCGGTGACGCGGCGGCCCTCGAACAGCAGCTCCGTCATCTCGGTTTCGGCGAGAATGGTGAGGTTCGGCCGGGCACGCACCTCGCGGGTGAGATAGGCGCGGGCGGTGGAGACGCGCTGGCCATCGACATTGTTGATGGTCATCGGGAAATAGCCGTCGTCGAAGACGCCGTTATGGTCCCGGATATTGGCCACGCCCTTCTTGTCGAGCACCTTCGCCACGGTCTTCGCGAAGGGCGACCAGTCCTTTTCCGGGATGCGGCGCAGCGGCAGCGGGCCGTGGCTGCCATGCAGCTGGCTGTCGCCATAATCGAGGTCGGTTTCCAGCTTGCGGAAATAGGGCAGCACGTCGTCCCAGCCCCAGCCCTCGGCGCCGTCCTCGCGCCAGTGCTCATAGTCCCAGGGCACGCCGCGAAAGGCGAACTGGCCGTTGATCGAGGTGCCCCCGCCCATCACCCGCGCCTGCTCGTAGCGCCGCCCCGCCGCGCCGGGCTTGGGGTCGTTCAGGTGGATGGACAGGTTCTGCCAGTGATAGAGCCGGTTGAAATAGGCGACGATCGGATAGGCATCGAGCGTGTCGGCCGGCTCCGCGCCGGGCGGCGTATCGCGCCCGGCCTCGATCAGCGCGACCTTGAGGTTCGAGGCTTCCGACAGCCGGCTCGCCAGCACGGCACCCGCCGCGCCGCCGCCGACGACGATGTAGTCATATGCGTGTTCGGACATTTTTTCAGCCGTGGTTGAGCCAGACGGTCTTGAAGCGCAGGAAGCCTTCGAGCCCCGCGCGCCCCATTTCCTTGCCGAAGCCGGAGCCGGCGAAGCCGCCTTGAGGGGTGGCGAAATCGGGCTGGCGGCCATGGCCATTGACCCAGACCGTGCCGGCGTTGAGGCGGGCGGGCAGCGCCAGCGCCTTGGCGGCGCTGGTGGTGTAGAGGCTGGCGGCGAGCGCGTAGCTGGGATGGTTGGCCATCGCCAGCGCCTCGTCCTCGTCGTCATAGGCGTAGACGGAGAGCACCGGGCCGAAGAATTCCTCGCGGAAGCCGACCGAGGTGTCGGGCACGCCCGAAAGCACCGTCGGCTCGACATAGGCGCCGGCATTCATGTTGGCGCAGCGCCGCCCACCGGTGAGCACGGTGGCGCCGTCCGCCACCGTCTGCGCGAGCATGGCGTCGATCCGCTCCGCCTGCTTCTCGCTGATGATCGGCGGCAGGGTGGCCCGGCTGTCCCAGGTGGGGCCGGCGATGCGCGCCTGCGCGAGGCCGATGATCTTGTCCGTCAGCTCGTCCAGCAGCCGGCGCGGCGCGATCAGCCGCGTGCCGGCGGTGCAGACCTGGCCGGCATTGGCCAGAAACCCGCCGGCGATGGTGGCGGCGAGCGCGTCGAGGTCGTGCGCGTCATCCATGACAAGCTGGGGCGTCTTGCCGCCGAGTTCCAGCGTCAGCGGCTTGGTGCCGGTCATCGCCGCATCCGCCATCACCCGCGCGCCGGTGGCGGAGGAGCCGGTAAAGGTGATCTTAGCCGTGAGCGGATGGCGCACCAGCGCCGAGCCGGTAGCGCCCGCACCCTGCACCACGTTGAACAGGCCGGCGGGCAGGCCGGCCTCGATGGCCAGCTCGGCGATCATGACAGCCGAGGACGGGGTGAGCTCGGAAGGTTTCAGCACCACCGCATTGCCAGTCGCCAGCGCCGGGGCGGACTTCCAGATGGCGTTGATCGCCGGGAAGTTGAACGGCGCGATCGAGCCGATGACGCCATAGGGTTCGGGCTTGAGAAAGGTGGTGCCGCTGTTCGCCCCGGCGATCAGCGACCCCTCGATCTTGTCGGCCCATTCGGCGAAGTAGCGCACGGCGCCGGCCGCGCGGACGAGGTCGCGGGTGAGGACGTCGGCTACCGGCCGGGTCGTCGTCGCCGCTTCCAGCCGCCCGAGCTCGGTGCGCCGCGCGTCGATGAGGTCGGCCCATGCCTTCAGTACCCGCGCCCGCTCCAGCGGCGTGGCGGTGGCCCAGCCGGAGGCGGTGCGGGCGTGGGCGGCGCTGCGCATTGCCGCGTCCACCAGCGCCTCGTCCGCCGCGCGGATGGTGCCGATCGCCGCGCCGTCGGACGGGCGGACAAGCGCGATCTCCGCGCCGTCGCCGGCGACGCGCCGCCCGCCGATCAGGTGATCGGTGATGGCAGTGACGCCATTCGGGTCGAAATCGTGGGACATGTGCCTCTCCTGAACCCGTTTTCTCAGACGCCCGTCAGGCGGAAGCCCTGCTGGAACGGGTCATGGGGATCGAGGAAGAAATTGAAGCTGCCGGTGAGATAGGCCGAGCCGGTGACGGTGCAGCGGATCGCCGGCAGCTCGCCGACGGTGGCCTCGCCATGGATCTCGCCGGTGAACACCGTGTCGAGAATGCCGGCATGGCGGAACGTATCGCCCACCTTCAGCTCGCCCTTGCCGTGCAGCATGGCCATGCGCGAGGCGGTGCCGGTGCCGCAGGGCGAGCGGTCGATCACGGTGGGCGGGCAGACGACGACGTTCTTGCCGTCGAAGCGCACCCCGTCGCCGTCGCCGACGATCTCGATCTGGTAGATCTCGTTGACATGGGCGAGGGTCGGGTGCTGGACCGGAATGTCCTTCAGCCCGGCGCGCAGTTCCGCCGCCGCGCTCACCAGCGCCCAGGCATTATCGGTGGTCAGTTCGAGGCCGAGGTCGGAGCCCTTGACGATGAGATAGAAATCGCCGCCGAAGGCGATGTCGGCGCGCACCTTGCCGAAGCTCTTGGTCTCGACGAACACGTCGCGCTGGTAGAGGAAGCTCAGCGGCATCTCCAGCGTGACGGAAACGGCGCGGCCGTTCTCCACCTTCACCCGCGCCGGCACGACGCCCGCCGGGGTGTCGAGCCGCACCAGCGTCTCGCCCTCCTGCGCGGTGATGTAGCCGGCCTCGACCGCGATGGTGGCGACCGCCATGGCGCAGTGGCCGCACATGGGCGGATAGGTGTCCGGCTCAAGAATGAGCATGCCGATATCGGCGTCGGGCGAGCAGGCCTCGGTGAGCACGGCGGCCGGCATGTTGAACGAGCCGCGCGGCTCGAACAGCACGAGCTGGCGCAGCCAGTCGCGGCTCATCAGGTCGGCGCGCTTTTCCACCATGGTGGCGCCGCGGATCGGCCCGAAGCCGGAGGTGATGAGGCGCAGCGGGCAGCCGGCGGTGTGGGAATCGATGCCCTGGATGATGCGGGTCGAGCGCATGATAATGTCCGTTCAGGCGAGCGTGTTGATGAGGGCGGCGACATCGGCCTCGGCGAGGATCTTCGCCACAGTGGCCTGCTGCGCGTCGGTGAAGGGCAGCAGCGGCTCGCGCGGAATGCCGACCGGCTGGCCGAGGGCGTTCATCGCCGCCTTGATGCCGGCATAGAAGCTGCCGCTCTTGAAGCAGCGATAAATGGCGAACAGCGCCGGCTCCAGACGGTCCGCCGTGGCGGCATCGCCCGAGGCGCAGGCGTCGAAATAGGCGCGCACGAGGCGGCCGGAGAGCTGGTGCGCCATGGCGACCACGCCGACCACGCCGAGCGGCAGGGAGGAGCGGATCATCGTCTCATAGCCGACAAACACCGCCAGCTCGCCCTTCACCTTCTGGCACAGCTCGGCGACCTGCTGGATGTCGCCGGAGGAATCCTTGATGGCGACGACGTTCGGAATCTCGGCGAGGCGGGCCACCAGATCGGGGGTGATGTTGACGCCGATGCGCACAGGGCTGTTGTAGAGCATGACCGGCAGGCCGGAGGCGGCGCAGATGCGGCGGTAGAAATGCTCGGCCTCGCGCAGGTCCGGCTTGGCGTAGATCGGCGGCAGGGCAAGGATGCCGTCGCAGCCCGTCGTCTCGGCGGCCTTGGTCAGTTCCAGCACCACATCGGTGTGGAGATCGGAGACGCCGGCCAGCACCGGCACGCGGCCGGCGGCGACCTTCACCGTCGCCTCGAACAGCTTCACCCGCTCGGCGACGCTCATGGCGTAGAACTCGCCGGTCGAGCCGCAGACGATGAGCCCGTCGGCGCCATTGGCGATATTGGCCTCGGCGAGGGCCTCGAAGCGCGGGAAGTCGATCGGCCCCTCGGGCAGGAAGGGGGTCACGAGGACACTGTGGATGCCCTGCCAGTTGGTCTTGCTCATGTGCGGTCTCGTTTCAGGAAGGCTGTGTCGGGACAGAGCGGGGGCGTGGCGCGGCACGCGGCCCCGCGCGAAAGACGTTTGAGGTGCGGAAGGCGCCGGGCGGCGCGTCAGGTCTGAAGCAGCGGGCGCATCAGCTCGGCGGTGGCGTGGAAACGGTTGACGAAGGCGCGCACGCGCTCATTCGTGGGATGCAGCAGCACCTCCTGCGGCGTGCCCTGGGCGCAGATCGCGCCCTGATCGAGGAACACGACGCGGGTGGCGACCTCCAGCGCGAAGCCCAGCTCATGGGTGACGACCAGCATCGTCATCCCCTCGCGGGCCAGCGTGATCATGGTGTTAAGCACCTCGCCGACCAGTTCCGGGTCGAGCGCGGAGGTCGGCTCGTCGAACAGCATCAGCGAGGGGCGCATGTTCAGCGCGCGGGCGATGGAGACGCGCTGCTTCTGCCCGCCGGAGAGCCGGCCGGGCATGCGGTCGGCGAACTCCGCCATGCCGACCTTGGCGAGCAGGTCCATGGCGCGGGCGCGGTTGGTGGCGTCCGCCTCGCCCAGCACGGTGCGCGGGCCTTCCATCACATTCGCCAGCACGTTCATGTGCGGGAACAGGTTGAACTGCTGGAACACCATGCCGACGCGGCTGCGCATGGCGGCGACCTCGCGGCCGCTGATGCGGGCATTGTCGCGCCCGTCCGGCGCCCGGTCGAAAATGGGCGAGCCATCGACGACGATGCGCCCGGAGGTCGGCTGTTCCAGCAGGTTGACGCAGCGCAGCAGCGTGGTCTTGCCGGAGCCGGACGAGCCCAGCAGCGCCACCACCTCGCCGGGATAGACGGTGAGATCGATGCCGCGCAGCACTTCATGCGAGCCGTAGCACTTGCGTACCTGGCGCACTTCGACCAGCGCGGGGGCGTCGGCGGGAAGACGGGTCATGGCGGGGCCCCCTCTCAGTGACGGCGCATCTCGAGCCGGCGCGCGAGATAGTTGGAGGGAATGAGAACGGCGAGGAAGATGAGGCCGACCACGGTGTAGACCTCCATCGGCCGGTAGGTGAAGGAAGAGACGTAGCTCGCCTGATAGAGGAGGTCCGGCACGGTGAGCACCGAGAGCAGCGTCGTGTTCTTCATCTGGATGATGGTCTGGCCGGCGAGCGGGGGCACCATCTGCCGCAGCGCCTGGGGCAGGATGATGCGGCGCATCGCCTGCCAGGAGCGCATGCCAAGCGCCTTGGCCGCGTCCGCCTGCCCGTGGTCGAGCGACTGGATGCCGGCGCGCAGGATTTCGGCGTAATAGGCGCCGCCATAGAGGCTGAGGGCGAGAATGCCGGCCGCCTGCTTGCTGATGTTGATGCCGGCGAAGATCGGCAGGGCGTAATAGCTCCACAGCAGCCAGACCAGCAGCGGCACGTTGCGGAAGAACTCGACGAACAGCCGGCCGACAACGCGCAGCGCCTTGACCGGCGAGAGCTGCACCAGGGCGATCAGCAGCCCGATGACAAGCCCGAGGACGCAGGTGATGACCGTGTATTCGAGGGTGACGACCAGTCCCCAGGCGAACAGATGGGCGTTTTGGGTAATGACGGACCAGTCGAACACGGCGCGGCGACCTTGCGGTGGAGGGAAAGGCCGGTGCCGGCGGCGGGCGCCGGCACCGTAGGAGACGTCGACGAGGGGGGCGACGTCAGAAGTTGAATTCAGGCGGCAGCACGGAGAGGTCGATGCCGCGCGCCTCGAAGGCCTTGCGCAGCTTGCCCTGGGCGAGGCCGAGGGCGCGCTGCTGGTTCACCCAGTTGGTGAGCCAGTTCTCGTAGCCCTCATTGCCTTCCTCGCGGCGCATGCCGATGGTCGCCGGGTTGAGCAGCATCGGGCTCGGCAGGATGATCTGGCCGCTGATCGCCTTGGAGACGTCGATGGCGTCGAACACGGCGAGGATCATCGCGTCGGCGC
Organism: Ancylobacter sp.; assembly: GCF_965249975.1. Lineage (GTDB taxonomy): Bacteria > Pseudomonadota > Alphaproteobacteria > Rhizobiales > Xanthobacteraceae > Ancylobacter. Next base: position 256,150 of record NZ_CBDFNE010000018.1, read on the forward strand.
GGTTGGCCTGCAGCTCCATGATGCCGAGCGGGCGGTCTTCCACCACGATGATGTTCGCCTTGGGGGTGAGCGCCTCGGCGACGACCTGCATCGTGCCGCCCTTCTGCACGACGATACGCACCGACGGGTCGTTCAGCTCGGCCCAGGTCTTCTTGGCGAAGCCCGGCTTGGTGACGATGGCCCAGGCATCGGTGAACAGCGGCACGCTGAGATAATCCACCACGAGGCCGCGCTTCGGGTTCGGGTTGAGGCCGAAGGCGATGTCGATCTTGTTGGCCTGGAAGTCGGCGGCGAGGTTGCCCCAGGTGGTCTCGACCGGCACCACCTTGACGTTGAGCAGCGTGGCGATGTCGTTCGCCCAGTCCATGTAGAAGCCGCTCCACGCACCCGTGTTGCGGTCGCGGATATAGCCGGGCTCCTCGCCGATCATGACCGGCACGCGCAGCTCGCCGCTCTTGCGGATGCGGTCGAGCACGAGGTTGGGATCGGCGGCGAAGGCGGACTGGAAGGTCGAGAGCGCCAGCACGACGGCGCCCACGAACATGAGGACGAAAGAGCGGAAAAGCGAGCCGGCGGCCGGAGACGGCCGGAGGGACGAGGCGGTGGTCATCGTCGGTTCCCTAGTTCTCTGGTTTGGTGTTGAGGCGAGGCCTATCGCAGGAAGCCGCTGCCGAGAGGATCGCCCATCTCCTGGATGAGCGTCGCCACGGCTTTCAGGTGCGCGCGTCCCGTGATCCGGGTCGTGGCGGCCACGGCACCGCCGGCGCCGTGGGTCAGGGTGATGAGTTCGCCGGACAGACGCCCGCCGAACAGGCTGACCGCGTCGAGCCGCGTCCCCGGTTGCGCGGCGCCGGTGGCGGCGCGCAGGGCGAGGAGGCAGGCAAGGCCGGCGACGCCGGGGGAGCGGTCGAATTTCTGGCGATCAATGGCGAGGAACTGGCGCACCGCGCCGGCCTCGTCCGTGCCGTGGAACAGCACGGAATCGACGCTGGGCTGCGCCCCGCGCCGGCGCGGCAGCGCCTCGTTGAGATGGCGGCGCAGGCTGTCACCGAGGGCGAGCAGGCGGTCGATATGGCCCGCCTCCAGCGTCAGCCCGGCGGCCTGCGCATCGACGAGCGCGGTGCAGTCGCCGCACATGGCGATGGCGACATCGAGCTCCAGCCCGTCGATCGCCACGCGCCGGCCCGCCTCCGCGATGAGGGCGGGCGGCATGTCGAGGGCGATGGCGTCGGCGTCGCCGTCCACACCCACTTCGACGCTGAGAATGCCGTTCGGCACCTCGATGGTGAAGCGCGAATGGCGGGTGAGGCGGCCCAGCGCGCGCAGCGCCGCCGTGTAGCCCATGATGGCGTGACCGCAGAGGCCCGGATAGCCATAGGAGGAGATGAAGAAGGCGCCGAAATCCGCCGCGCTGGAGGCCACCGGCACCAGACCGAAGGCGCCGGAATGGCCGCGCGGCTCGTGCAGCAGCATCGGGCGCAGGCTGTCATAGCGCTGCGCGAACTGGCGGGCCTTGCCGGCCACGCTGTCGGCGTCCAGCCCTTCCAGCGGCTCGATCAGAATATGGGTCGGGTGGCCCTCGGTGTGGGTTTCGATGACGCGGAAGGTGCGCGCGCCCGAGGGCAGCTCCAGGCTCAGCGCGCCCTCGCCGATGCCTTCGCCAATGCCGGCACCGAGGCCGAGCCGGCGGTCGGTGCGCTCGAAGCTCATGGAGGAGAGGCGGTCGCTGTCGGTGTTGATCCACAGCACCTTGGCCGGCACCGAGCCGGTGTTGCGCCAGCGATGGGCGATGCGGCTGTTGAAATAGGCGCCATCGCCGGGGTTCAGCACCTCGGCGTCACGGTCGGCCAGCGCGAGTTCGAGCGAGCCTTCCAGCACATAGATCAGCTCCTCGCCCTCATGGGCGTAGAAGCCGTCGCTCTCGCGCTCGGGGTCGATGGTCCACACTTCGGCGTCCATCAGCCGCTGCGAGACGGTGAGCTGCTCGATGGTGACGCCGGGGCCGAAGGAGCCGACGATGCGCCCCTGCCCCCGGCGAACCACGGGAAAATCGCGCCCCTTTGTGCCGCCGAGCAGTTCCGCCAGCGTGCGGCCGAACACCTCGGCGATGGCGTTGAGCCGCGCCGGGGAAAGGAAGGCGACGCCGCGCTCGAACATGGAGAGATGCGAGGTGGCGATGTCGGTGCGCTCGGAAAGCTCGCGCAGCGACATGCCCGCCTCCTGGCGCAGGCCGCGCACGCGGGCGCCGAGATGATTGAACGCGACCGGCGCCGCCTCGCCTTCCGGCGCGGGAGCGGCCTCCTCCTCGCTGTCGAGCAGCCGGCGGATGGCGGAAAGGCTCTGGCCATCCACCCGGCGCATGCGGTCGATGCGGCGAACCCGCTCGATCTCCGCCTCGCCATAGGAACGATGACCGCCCGCCGACTTGCTGGGGGTCAGCAGGCCCTGGTTCTCCCAGGAGCGCAGGGTCGACACCGCAATGCCGGTCACCTTGGCGACATGGCCGATGGAGAAGGGGAAGCGGGCGGCCGGCTGGGTCATGCGGTCTACATACCGTTTGTAGAAACACCGAACATGCGCAGACGGTATGCGGATTTATTGAACGAGTCAATCGACGCGGCAGCTGCATTTACCGCCGCGCGCTACCGCAGAGACCGCGCACCGCTTGTGCCGCTCTCGCAACTGGTATAATGACTATATCAAGATATGAGTGAGCAGAGACTCACCATAGAGGAAGCGCACGGAAGGCAGGGCGGCGCGCATTTGCGCGGCGGAGCGGTCTTGCGTGCCGAGCCAGGACAGCCGCATGCCCGCGCCCCACCGGATCGAAGCCGACTATCTCGTTGAGACCGCCTATGATCCCCGCCGCGCCATCGAGGCGATGGCGGGCGAACAGTCGAGCGGCACCTTCGTCGCCATTCCCGGCGAAACGCCGGAACTGAAGGAGCGCTCCGCCGCCCGCATCGAGGCGCTGGAGCTCGTGGGCACCGCGGAGGCCCCCTCCCTGCCCGGCGCCGGCCGTCCCGAGGGCGGGGTGATCCAGCGGGCGCGCGTCACCCTTTCCTGGCCGATGGACAATCTTGGCCCCTCGCTGCCGAACCTGCTGGCGACCGTGGCCGGCAATCTGTTCGAGCTGAAGCAGTTCTCCGGCTTGCGCCTTCTCGATATCCGCCTGCCGCAGGAATTCGCGCGGGCCTATGGCGGGCCGAAATTCGGCATTGAGGGCACGCGCCGCCTCGCCGGCGTCGAGGGGCGCCCGATCATCGGCACCATCGTCAAGCCGAGCGTGGGCTTCGGGCCGACCGAGACGGCGGACCTCGTGAAGCTGCTGGCGGAAGCGGGCATCGACTTCATCAAGGACGACGAATTGCAGTCCGACGGCCCGCATTGCCGCTTCGAGGACCGCGTGCGCGCGGTGATGCGTGTCATCAACGACCATGCCGACCGCACCGGCAAGAAGGTGATGTTCGCCTTCAACCTCACCGGCGAGATCGACCAGATGCGCCGCCGCCACGACCTCGTGCGCGAGGCCGGCGGCACCTGCGTCATGGCCAGCCTCAACTCGGTCGGCTTGGTCGGCATGATCGAGCTCGGCCGCTTCACCGAGCTGCCGCTGCACGCCCACCGCAATGGCTGGGGTTATCTCTCGCGCGCGCCGATGCTCGGCTGGTCCTATGTCGCCTGGCAGAAGATCTGGCGGCTGGCGGGGGCCGACCACATGCATGTCAACGGCCTCGCCAACAAGTTCTCGGAGCCTGACGACAGCGTCATCGCCTCGGCCCGCGCGTGCCTCACCCCGCTGTTCGACGACAAGCCCTGCATCGCCATGCCGGTGTTCTCCTCCGGCCAGTCCGCCAAGCAGGCGCCCGGCACCTATGCCGCGCTGGGTTCGGCGGATCTGATCTTCGCCGCCGGCGGCGGCATCATGGCCCATCCCGACGGCCCGGCGGCGGGCGTCGCGTCGCTGCGCGAGGCCTGGGAAGCGGCGATGAGCGACGTACCGCTCGCCGATTATGCCCGCGACCATGCCGCGCTTGCCCGCGCGCTGGAGACCTATGCGGCATGAGCCCCGCTCCGGCTTCCGCCCTTCCGCCCGGCCCGCTCGTCGCCTTCTATGGCGACGACTATACCGGCTCGTCGGCGGTGATGGAGGTGCTGAGCTTCGCCGGCCTGCCGACCGTGCTGTTTCTCGGCCCGCCGACGCCGGCGCAGCTCGCCCGCTTCCAGGACAGGCGCGGCATCGGCATTGCCGGCGTCGCCCGCTCGCAGCCGCCGGAATGGATGGATGAGCACCTGCCGCCGATCTTTGAGCAACTGGCCGCGCTGAAGGCGCCGATCAGCCATTACAAGGTCTGTTCGACTTTCGATTCCGCGCCGCATGTCGGCTCCATCGGCCGCGCGGCGGAAATCGGCGAGCGCATTCTCGGCGGCGCCTGGCACCCGCTTGTTGTCGGCGCGCCGGCTATCGCCCGCTACCAGGCCTTCGGCAATCTGTTCGCCGCCATCGACGGCACCGGCTATCGGCTCGACCGCCACCCGGTGATGGCGCGCCATCCGGTGACGCCGATGAACGAGGCGGATGTGCGCCGGCACCTCGCACGGCAGACCGACCTGCCGGTCGGCCTCGTCGATTTCGTCGCCATGAAGACCGGAAAGGCCGAGGCGCAACTCGCCGCCGAGCGCGCGGCCGGCGCCCGCATCCTGGCGCTCGACGTGCTCGACGACGAGACTCTGGCGCAGGCCGGGCGGCTGGTGTGGGAACAGCGCGGCGAGCGCCTGTTCGCCCTGGGCTCGCAGGGGCTGGAATATGCGCTCGTCGCCTATTGGCGCCGTGCCGGGCTGCTGGAGGCGGAAGCGCCGACGGCACCGCCGGCGCGGGCCGCGCACATCGCCGTCGTCTCCGGTTCCTGCTCGCCCATCACGGCGGGCCAGATTCAGCACGCGCTGGCGCACGGCTTCGAGGGCATCAGGCTCGACGCTACCCGCGCGGTGGACGCGGGCGCCTGGGCGAGCGAGGTCGCGCGCGGGACGGCGGCGGCGCTCAAAGCGCTGGAGGCCGGCCGCGACCCGCTCATCTTCACCGCCAGCGGCCCGGACGATCCGGCGGTGCCGGCGCTCGGCCACGCGATCGACGCGGCCGGCGCCGCCCCGGCGGAGGTGAATGCCCGCATCGGCGACGGGCTCGGGCGCGTGCTGGACGCGGTGGTCGACCGGGCCGGACTGACGCGCGCCGTCATTTCCGGCGGCGACACGTCGGGTCATGCCGGCATGGCGCTCGGCATCTATGCGGTGACCGCGCTGGCGCCGCTCGCGCCCGGCTCGCCGCTCTGCCGCGCCTATGCGGAAGGCGCCCATGACGGGCTCGAAATCACGTTCAAGGGCGGCCAGATGGGCCGGCCGGACTTCTTCAGCGCCGCACGGGGCGGCGTCGCCAACCATTGACCAGGGGAGAGACCTCACATGAAAAAGATCGCCTTGCTCGGCGCCGGCGGAAAGATGGGCGTCCGGCTCGCCACCAATCTCCAGGGCTCGCCCTATGAGGTGATGCATGTCGAGCCGACCGAGGCCGGCCGTGCCCGCCTGAAGGAAAAGACCGGGCTCGACTGCATCGACGGCGACAATGCGCTCGCCGATGCCGACGCCGTGCTCATGGCCGTGCCGGACCGGCTCATCGGCAAGATCGCCCATACCTTCATCGAGAAGGTGAAGCCCGGCACCGCGATCATCATGCTCGACGCCGCCGCCCCACATGCGGGCGAACTGCCCCAGCGCGACGATGTCACCTATTTCGTCACCCATCCCTGCCACCCGCCGATCTTCAACGACGAGGTGACGGAAGAGGCGAAGAACGACTTCTTCGGCGGCGTGCACGCCAAGCAGCACATCGTCTGCGCGCTGATGCAGGGGCCGGAAGAGCACTATGCCCAGTGCGAGCAGATCGCCCGCACCATCTACAAGCCGGTCATGCGGGCGCATCGCTGCACGGTGGAGCAGATCGCCATCATGGAGCCGGCGCTGGCCGAGACCATCGGCGCCACGCTCTGCCTCGCCCTGCGCGAGGCGACGGATGAAGCCGTGCGCCGCGGCGTGCCGCGCCAGGCGGCGACCGACTTCCTGCTCGGGCACCTCACCATCGAGCTGGCGATCGCCTTCGAGATCTTCCCCGAGGGCAAGTTCTCCGACGGCGCGCTCTATGCCATCGACCAGGCCCGGCCGCAGATTTTCCGCGAGGGCTGGCTGGAGCGGATCTTCGACCCCAAGGCCGTGCAGCGCTCGGTCGAGGAAATCTGCAACCCGCCCAAGGCCGCCTGAGGCGGCGTCAACCCGCGCCACCGGAGGCGGCTCGCTGCCTCCGGTCCCGCCGAGAACCAGAACGGTCCGGCACCATCACCCCTCACGAGGAAACGCCACATGATCCTTCACGCCCGCCTTGCGACGGCACTGGCCGCCGCGCTGATCGCCGCCCCCGTCGTGGCGCACGCCGCCGACGACATTCAGGAACGCACCCTCAAATTCGGCTACAGCACCTTCGAGGCGCATCCGCTCGGCCAGGGGGCGAACAAGTTCGTCGCCCTCGTGGACGCGAAAAGCGGCGGCAAGATCAAGATGAAGGTCTACCCGGCCACGCAGCTCGGCTCGGAAACGCAGACCATCTCCGCCACCCAGGGCGGCGTGCAGGACATTGTCGGCACCTCCACCGCGCCGATCGTCGGCCTGGTCAAGGAATACGCCATTTTCGACCTGCCCTTCCTGCTCGCCAATGACAAGCAGGCCGATGCGCTGGTGGACGGCCCGGTCGGCCAGGCGCTGCTGGCCAAGCTGCAGGACAAGAACCTCGTCGGCCTGTGCTTCTTCGAGAACGGCTTCCGTAACGTCACCAACAGCAAGCACCCGATTTCCTCCGCCGACGACGTGTCGGGGCTGAAGATCCGGGTGATGCAGAACCCGGTCTATATCGACGCCTTCAAGACGCTGGGCGCCAATGCCGTGCCGATGCCGTGGCCGGAGGTCTATACCGCGCTCGAATCCGGCGCCATCGACGCGCAGGAGAACCCGTTCGGCATCATCTATGTGAACAAGCTGAACGAAGTGCAGAAATATGTCAGCGTCACCAAGCACGCCTATTCGCCCTGGGCGGTGATGATGAGCAAGAAGCTCTGGGACAAGCTCTCGCCGACCGAGCAGAAGATCTTCACGGAAAGCTGCAACGAGGCCAAGGTCTATCAGCGTCAGGTCAGCCGGGCGGAGGACGCCAAGATCGTCGCCGAGCTGAAGGAGCGCGGTATGCAGATCAATGAGCTCACGCCCGCCCAACTCGCCGACCTCAAGGCCAAGTTGCAGCCGGTGATCGCCAAATACAGCGAGAGCCTCGGCGTCGACCTGGTGAAGCAGGCGCAGGACTCCATCGCCGCCTCGCAGTAGCGCGCGCCCTGCCGCCGGTCGCCCGACGCGACCGGCGGGTTTCCTGCCTGCAGACGTCACGAGGAGGCGCGGGATGTCCCGGCTTGTGAACGCCTATTTCTTCCTGCTGAAGGCGCTCTGCGCGCTGCTGCTCGCCGGCATGGTGGTGCTGGTCTTCGGCAATGTCGTGCTGCGCTACGGCTTCAACTCGGGCATCACCCTGTCCGAGGAGGTCTCGCGCTGGATGTTCGTGTGGCTGACCTTTCTCGGCGCCATCGTCGCCCTGCGCGAACGCGGCCATCTCGGCGTCGATTCGCTGGTCCGGCGCCTGCCGCTCTGGGGCAAGAAGCTGTGCTACGTGGTGAGCCACAGCCTCGTCATCTACGCCATCGTGCTGTTCATGCTCGGCACCTGGGACCAGACGCTGATCAACTGGGACGTGGTCGCCCCCGCCTCGGGCGCATCGGTCGCGCTGTTCTACGGCGTCGGCCTCATCTTCGGCGTGTCCACCCTGCCGCTGCTGCTGGTCGACCTGTTGCGGGTGCTGAGCGGCCGCGCCAGCGAAGACGACCTGATCGCCGTGCGCGACTCCGAGGAGGAGAGCGTCGATGAGGTGCAGCGCCGCCACCTCGCCGCCGATGCGCGCGAACTTTCCGGCGGCCGGACGCCGCGCGCGGGAGAAGCCGCATGACCATCCTCGTCTTCTCGCTGTCGCTGCTCGGCTCCATGGCCATCGGCATGCCGATCGCCTTCGCGCTGCTGCTCTCCGGCATCGCCTTGATGCACTATCTCGACATTTTCGACCCGCAGATCGTGGCGCAGAACCTGATCAACGGGGCGGATTCCTTTCCGCTGATGGCCGTGCCCTTCTTCATGCTGGCCGGCGAGCTGATGAACACCGGCGGGCTGTCCAAGCGCATCGTCAATGTCGCGCTCGCCGCCGTCGGCCATGTGAAGGGCGGGCTCGGCTATGTCGCCATTCTCGCCGCCTGCGTGATCTCCGCCCTGTCGGGCTCGGCCGTGGCGGACGCGGCCGCGCTCTCGGCCCTGCTGGTGCCGATGATGGTGCGCGCCGGCCATGACAAGGCCCGCTCCGCCGGGCTGATCGCGGCCTCCAGCGTCATTGGCCCGATCATCCCGCCCAGCATCGGCTTCGTCATCTTCGGCGTGATCGGTGGGGTGTCGATCACCAAGCTCTTCCTCGCCGGCCTCGTGCCCGGCCTCCTGATCGGCGCGGCTCTCGCCGGCGCCTGGTGGTGGGAGGTGCGCAAGGAGAACATCGTGCCGCCGCCCCGCCAGAGCGCCGGTGCGGTGCTGAAGGCGCTGGTGGACGGCGCCTGGGCGTTGATGCTGCCGGTCATCATCATCGTCGGGCTGAAGATGGGCGTGTTCACGCCGACCGAATCCGCCGTGGTGGCCGCCGTCTATTCGCTGTTCGTCGCCACCTGCGTCTATCGCGAGCTGAAAGTGTCCGAGCTGTTCGATGTCTTCGTCACCGCGGCGAAGACCACGGCGGTGGTGATGTTCCTGGTGGCGGCCGCGCTCGTCACCTCCTGGCTCATCACCGTCTCGGACATCACCCGCGACCTGGTCACCATGCTGGAGCCGCTGCTCGGCCAGCCTACGCTGCTGCTGCTCGCCATCATGGCGGTAGTGATCATCGTCGGCACCGCCATGGACATGACGCCGACCATCCTGATCCTGACGCCGGTGCTGATGCCCATCGTCAAGGCGGCGGGCATCGACCCGGTCTATTTCGGCGTGCTGTTCATCGTGAACAACTCGATCGGCCTGATCACCCCGCCGGTCGGCACCGTGCTCAACGTCGTCTCGGGCGTGGCGCGGATCCGGCTGGAGCCGCTGATGAAGGCGGTCACCCCGTTCATGCTGGTGCAGTTCGCGGTGCTGTTCCTGATGGTGCTGTTTCCCCAGATCGTCCTCTGGCCGCTGCGGTTCTTCGGCCATTGAACCGTGTGCGGGCGCGCGAGAGACTGGTATGCTCAACATGCCGACCCGGCGCGAGACGGGTCTGACCCTGCAGGAGCGCGTGAATGGCCGACATTTCCGACACCATAGTGCGACGAAAACTGTCTCATGAGGTGTTCGACCGCCTGAAGGCGCTGATCGCCTCGGGGGAACTCGGGCCCGGCGATGCCCTGCCCTCCGAGCGCGACCTGATGGAGCGCTTCGGCGTCGGCCGCCCCGCCATACGCGAGGCGATGCAGGCACTGGCCAATATCGGCCTCATCGCCATCACCCATGGCGAGCGGGCCCGCGTGCAGCAGCTTTCCGCGCGCTCGCTGTTCCAGCAGGTGGACCTTACGGCGCAGATCCTGCTTTCCGCCTCGCCGGACAGCCTGGAGCATCTCAAGCAGGCCCGCCGCTTTTTCGAGCGTGGCATGGCGCGCGAAGCCGCCCAGCGTGCCGAGGCGACCGACATTGCCGCCTTGCGCGGCATTCTCGACCAGCAGGCCAAGGCGGTGAGCGAGCCCAAGCAGTTCATCGCCTATGACATGCGCTTCCACACCCAGATCGCGGCGATTTCCGGCAACCCGATCTTCGAGGCGGTGAGCGAGGCCATGCTCTCCTGGCTGCGCCAGTACTATACGGAAATGCTCACCTGGTCCGGCCGCGAAAACGTGACGCTGGTCGAGCATGAAGCGATCATCGACCATATCGCCCGGCACGACGCCGACGGGGCGGAGGCGCTGATGGTCAAGCATCTCGACCGTTCCAGCGCGCTCTACACCCGGCCCGGGTGACCCGTCACCCTTCCAGCCGCAGCACCGCATAGGCCGGGAGAAGGAGCGACCCGGCCCCAGCCTCAACCGGGCGCGGGCCGGCGCCGCCGAGCACCGCCGCCACGTCGAGCAATTGCGCGCGGCCGGGGAAGGGCAGCGTCACGGACTGTTCCTGCGGCGTCAGATTCGCGGCCAGCAGCACACGGTCGCCGGCGGGGGTGGCGCCAGCCAATGCCAGCACACGTGCCGGATCGGCCGAGGCCACGGAAATCGCCGGCGCACCGCCGAGCGCCGCCAGCCAGCGCGCCGTGTGGAACACGGGACGGCGGCGGGCCGGCGCGTCCTCGGCCAGCAGGCCGAACGGGCCGGTGAGGGCCGCGCCGGTGAAACTCTCCACCCCCGCTTCCGCGAGGCGCGCGGCCATGCCGACCAGATAGGCGGCGGCGAACAGCCCGTCCTGCCGGGGATCGCGCTCCGCCATCGGCATCCGCCGGCGCTCGGGATTGGGCATCACCCGCGCGCCATAGGGATTGTGCCGCATGCCGATGGTGGAAGGCCCGATGCGGTACGGCATGTCCGCGCCGATGAACGCCCGCGCCGAGCGCAGGATGAAGGGCAGCGCCTCCAGCGACTGCATCACCGCGCGGTCGTCGGCATCGTGCACGATGGGACAGGTGCAGTGGGTGACATAGTCCAGCAGCGCCACCGGCGGGCGCTTGCGATTCAGCTCGGTGAAATAGCTGAACATGCCGCCGCCGAGCCGCAGGGCCGGGAAAGCGCGGCGGGCAGCTTCATAGACCTCTTCCAGCGGCGGACAGCGCGGCCAGACGCTGCCGGGCGGGGTGGAGCGCCGGTCGACCGCGGGGCTGACGGCGAGTGCATCCAGCCGCAGCCCGGCCGCTGCCACCTGCCGGGCGAGGTCGGAAAACTCCTCAATGAGCGGGCGCGCGCAGGGGACGACATATTCCAGCACGCTGGCCCCGCCCTGCCCCGCCAGACGGGCGAAAGCGGCGAGTTCAGCCGGGCCGTGGCCGGCCGTCGGGTCGAAATGGAACAGCAGTTCTTGCGGGGCGAGCGCGGCCAGTTCGTCGGTGGCGTCGCACGTCGCGGCGGCCTGATCGGGGGCGATCACCAGCCCGAAAAGCGGCAGCCGCCCGCGCGTCGCGCCTGGCGTGAGCACCACCGGCGCGTCGTCGCGCGGGGTCGGCGCGACGGCGCCTTCCGCCGCGATGTCCAGCGTCACGCGCTGGCGCCCCGGCGCGCCGGCCGGCAGCACATAGGGCCAGGGCAAGGCCAGCGGGCGGACATAGGTCTTGTAGGAAGCGTCCGACCAGTTGCGCTGGTCCTCCATCTCGAACGCGTCGCCCTCCATCCGGCAGGTCGCCCGCACCCCCGGCGCAACGGCGTGGCTGATCGCCCGCATGTCCTTGAAGGGCTGCGCCGGGTCGATCAGCTCCGGCAGGCGGGCCACCACCCGGCGGCCATCGACATGCTCCACCTCGACCTCGGTGCCGGCGAGCCCGACGATGGGGTGAAGAACGGTGAAGCCGCAGCGATTGGTGAGGAAGTCGCCTTCCGGCACCGCCTCGCCCTCGAAGACGAGGCAGGTCGGGCGGCCCTCGATGCGGCCCTTATAGACCAGCCGCTCCCCGCCCGGACCGACACAGTCGGCGCGGTAGCGAACCGCAAAGCGCCCCTCCCCTTCCTCGACCGTGAGATCGTGCAGCGTGGGCGCATAGGTGCCCCAGTCCTTGTCGCGCACCACGAAGGAGATCGCCCGCAGCACCTCGACGCCGTGAAAGCGGATGTTGCGCAGATTGCCCTCGATCAGCTCCGCGCTCAGTGGACCGGCCTTGAGCCGGCGCACCTCCGGCTCCGGCTCCGGGGTCCCGAACAGCGCCAGCCGAAGGGCCTCGGGAGAAATGCCGGCGGTCATGGCGTGACGCCCTCCGGCCTGGGAGCGGCGCGGCGCCGGCGCACCGCCCGCCCGCCCGCCAGCGCCAGCACGGCGATGACGACGAGGCCCTGCACGATGTCCTGCGTGCCCGCCGGCAGGCCGGCGATCTGCATGGTGGTGACGATGAGGATAAGCAGGAAGCTGCCGCACAGCGTGCCGAGCGCGGTGGAGGACCCGCCGAAGATCAGCGAACCACCGAGCACCACCGCCCCCAGCGACTGCAGCAGATAGGGCTGGCCCATCTCCAGAAAGGCGCCGCCGACATAGGCGCCGAGCAGCATTCCCGTCAGCGCCGCCAGCAGGGCGGAGGCGAGGAAGGCGCCGGCGACGACGCGGCCGGTGCGGATGCCGGCCAGCGCCGCCGCCCGCTCGTTCTGCCCGACGGCGGAGAGCCGGCGCCCATAGACGGTGCGCCCGAGCAGCAGGCCGGCGAGCGCCACGGCGACAAGCGCGATGACCAGCATCAGCGGCACGCCCTCGACCCGGCCGGCGGCCAGCGTCTTGAGGAAGGGGCTCATGGAGAAGCCCGCCGCCCAGCGATTGGCGATCAGCGTCGCGGTGGCGAGGATATAGCCGGTCGCCAGGGTGGCGATGATGGCGGGGATGCGCAGCACGACGACCAGCAGCGCATTGGCGAGCCCGGTCACCAGGCCGATGCCGAGCACCGCCGCCAGCGCCAGCGGCAGGCGCGCATCCGAACCGGCCGCCACCACGATGCTGGCATAGGCGCTCAGCGTCAGCACGCTGGCGATCGACAGGTCGATATTGCCCCGCCCGGTGGTGACGACCAGCATCTGCCCCAGAGCGACGAGGGTGAGGAAGCTGGCGGACACCGCCACGCCGGAGAGCGAATGCAGGCTGAAACGTCCGGTGGTGATCGACAGAACCGCCCAGAGCAGCAGCACGCCGAGGGCGGACCAGATCCAGCGGTGGCGCTCCAGCCGTTCGATCAGGGCGGTCATCGGCGGGCCTCCCGGCGATCGGCAAGCGCGCGCAGCGCCAGCATGGACAGAAGCAGGCAGCCCTGCACGGCGGCATTGTAGTCGGTGGAAACGCCGAGCGCCCCGAGCAGTGCCCCGACCAGCGCGAGGGTAAGCGCCCCCGCCACCACGCCGAGCGGCGAGACCAGCCCGCCGATCAGCGCGCAGCCGCCCATGACGACGGCGGCGACGCTGATGAGGGTGAACGGCCCGCCGGCATTGATGTCGCTGGCGGTGTTGATGGCGGTGAGCGAGAGCCCCGCCGCCAGCGCGAACAGGCTCGCCAGCATGTAGCGCAGGACGGCGTAGCGCAGCGGCGACCAACCGCCCAGCGTCATCGCCGGCGCGTTGTTGCCGAAGCCGCGCAGCACCACGCCGAGCGGCGAACGGTCGATGGCGAGAGCGACGAGCGCCGCCACGCCGATGAGCACGAGGCTTGCGGGCACGTCGAACAGCGTCCAGGCGAAGGCGGCCGACAGCCATTCCGGCGACGCGCCGCCCGGCGTCGGCTGCAGCGTGTAGCCGACGCCGATCCAGATGAAGGAGGCGCCGAGCGTGACCACGATGGCGGGAATACGCCGCAGCTGGATCGTCGCCCCGATCAGCCCATAGGCGAGGACGCAGGCGACGAGCGCGAGCGCACCGAGCCAGGGCGTGTCGAGCAGCAGCGTGGCGCTCAGCACATTGACCAACCCGGCGAAGGCGCCGACGCCAAGGTCGATCTCGCTGCCGCCGACGACGAACATTTGCGCCAGCGCCACCAGCACCAGCGCCAGCGCCGGCCCGAGCAGCAGTTCGAGGCCGAACAGCGAGACGGTGAGCGGGTTCACCCAGGCCATGAGCGCGAAGACGGCGGCGAGGCTGGCGAAGGGGGCCAGATCGACCAGCCGGTCGGCGAGCCCGCGCGCGCCGGCGGTTGCATCGCGCTCGCTCGTTCCGCCGCCGGCAAAGGAGGCGTCGACGATCGCCTGCTCGGTGATCTCCGCCCCCACCAGCTCGCGCACGATGCGGCCGCCGGCGAACACCAGAACGCGGTCGCATTCCAGGAATTCGATGTCTTCCGTCGAATGCCAGATGACGAGCCGTCCCGCCCGCGCCACCGTGCCGATCAGCGCGTAGAAATCCTCCTTCGCCCCGACATCGACGCCGCGCGTGGGATCGTCGAACAGGATCGTGCCGGCGTCGCCCACCAGCGCCCGGGCGACGAGCGCCTTCTGCTGGTTGCCGCCCGAGAGGTCGAGAATGGGGGAATCGAAACGGGCGGGATCGAGCTTCAGCTTCTCGGCCGCGGCACGGGCGGCTTCGCGTTCCCGCGCCTCCTGCACCAGACCGAACGGCGCCCGGCCTTCCAGCCGGCCGAGCGCGATGTTGGAGAGCACGCTCCACAGCGGAAACACGCCCTCCTTCTGCCGGTCGCCGGAGACGAAGCTGGCATTGCCCTTGGGCACGATACCGGCGCCCGGCCTTCGGTGAAGACGGTGCAGCAGGTCGCGCTGGCCGGAGCCTTCCAGCCCGGCGAGACCGACGACCTCGCCGGCACGCAGCACCACGTCGCGCCCCAGGGCCGCGACGAGCGGGCCGGACAGGCGCACCTGTTCGGGCGCTTCCGCCCCGATGACGGGGCGGCCGGCGCGGCGGGAGCGCATCTCGCTCTCGCTCGCCCCGCCCATCGCCCGCACCAGCGCCTCGACGCTCGCCTCCACCGCCGGCCCGCACCAGACGGAGCGGCCATTGCGCAGCACCAGAACGCGGTGGGCGATGTCGACCACCTCCTGCAGCTTGTGGCTGATGAAGATGAAGGCGAGCCCCTGCGCGGTGCGGGTCTTGATATAGGCGCGCAGCTGCCGGCTGCGTTCCAGGCCCAGCGAGGAAGTCGGCTCGTCGAGGATGACAAGGCGCACCTGCGGCGTGGCGACGGCGCGGGCGATCTCCACCATCTGGCGCTGGCCTATGGCGAGATGGGCGACGCGGGCATCGACCGAAATGCCGTGATCGGGAAACACCTCGTCCAGCGCCGCCCGCGCCCGGGCGCGGTAGGTCCGGCGCCAGCCGGGCAGCGCCCGCGCCGCCTCCGGCGCTTCCAGAAAGAAGTTCTCCGCCACCGAGAGATTGTCGCACAGCGACAATTCCTGATGCACGATGCGGATGCCGCCGGCCTGCGCCAGCACGGTGTCGTAGAGATCGGTGGCGATGTCGACGCCGCGCAGCGTGATGCGGCCGGCATCGGCGCGGGTGACGCCGCACAAAATGCGCATCAGCGTCGACTTGCCGGCGCCATTGCCGCCGACAAGGCCAAGCACCTCGCCGGCGCCGACGACGAGATCCACCGCGTCATTGGCCCGGGTCGGACCAAACGCCTTGGAGATGCCGGACAGGCGCACGACCGGCGCCGGCGCGGCGCCGTCGGCCTCGCCGAACGCGTGCGGCCCGGCCGCAGAGGGAGTGTGACGAGGCGGCGCCGACGCACCGGCCACGCGTGCCGGTGCGTCCTGCGCGGCAGAGAAAGCTGCCGTCATCATGCGTGTCCGTGGTCGGCTTCAGGGACGGGCGGTCAGCGGGTCAGTTGCCCGCCTTGGCCTTGATCAGATTGTCCTGGACCCATTGCTGGGAATAGGACGGGCTGACGATGACGCCTGCGGGCAGCCCCGCATAGTC
Organism: Ancylobacter sp.; assembly: GCF_965249975.1. Classification (GTDB taxonomy): domain Bacteria; phylum Pseudomonadota; class Alphaproteobacteria; order Rhizobiales; family Xanthobacteraceae; genus Ancylobacter. Next base: position 271,884 of record NZ_CBDFNE010000018.1, read on the forward strand.
CTTGAGGTTCTCATCGGTCACGGTGGCGACCGGCATGATCATCAGCTTGGGCGGATTCGCGCCCTTGACCAATTCATAGGCGAGCCAGAAGGCGGCGCCGCCAATGCCGGGCGTGGTGTTCATCGAGATGGTGGAATAGCCGTTGGCCTGCTTCTGCTTCGCCCACCACTGGATGAAGTTGGACGAGCCGCCGCCCTCGATGACCGGCATCTTGTTCGCATAGGCGCCGCCATACTGGTCGAAGGCCTGGGCGATGCCGGTGTCGTCCGAGCCGCCCTGCGCCAGCACCGCGTCGACCTGCGGCAGGCTGGGCAGCGCGTTGGCCACGGCCGACTGGGCGACCGAGGCGGTGGCCTGGCCATAGACGGTGGCGACCACCTTCACATCCGGATAGTTCTTCAGCACCGCTTCCTGCGCGCCATACATATCGGCATCCGGCGCCGAGCCCTTCACGCCGCGCACGACGATGACATTGCCCTTGCCGCCGATCTTCTTCAGCACCCATTCGGCCTGGTCGCGCTTGTAGCCCTTGAAGTCGAAATTGAGCTGCCAGTTGCACGGGGCGGAGGCGACGGAATCGAACGACACCACCTTGATGCCGGCCTTGCACGCCTTCTCGATGATGCCGTTTACCGCCGTCTCGGAGGCGGCGTCGACGGCGATGGCGTCGACCTTCTTGAGGATCAGCTCGGCGATCTGGCTGTTCTGCTGGGCGACGGTGCCGTCGCCGTTCAGGATGATGTAGTCGGCGATCTTGCCCTCGGCCTTGGCCTTCTCGGCCGCTTCCTTGAAGGCGTCGACCATCTGGTGCCGCCAGCTATTGCCGAAATAGGCATTGGCCAGCGCGATCACCGGCTTGTCCGGCGTGGCGGAGGCCGGCAGGGCGCCGGCGGCGGCGAAGGCGAGGGCCGCGCAGGCGGTGGCGCAGGCGCGCGAAAGGGTTTTCAGGCGCATCATTTCCTCCCATTGGCCCCATTGGTGAGGCTCTTGATGGATTCCCAGGCATCGGCGATCATCGGCCGCTCGATGGTAGCAACATTATCTCATTATACCAGTTGCGCAAGCCCATCGGCACGGCGGACGGCCCCTGGCCCCCGCGCGGCAAGCGGATGGTAGGGGCGCGGCCCTGCGCCTGCGTCGCCACCGGTTGCGGGACGGCGGGGCAGGATGGTGCGGAAGAGGCGCGGGGAAGCGCCCGTTCAGCGCGACGGGGAGGTTCCCGTCATGGCGAGGCTGGCGAGATCCGCCTCGGCGGTCATGGCCGCCTTCACCGCCGCCTCGCGCCGCTCGCTGTAGCGGCTGGTGAAATAGTCCCGGCGCTCGCGGGTGAGCAGGGTGAACTTCATCAGTTCCTCCATCACGTCGACCACGCGGTCGTAATAGGCCGAGGGCTTCATCCGCCCGGCCGCGTCGAATTCCTCGAACGCCTTGGCGACCGAGGACTGGTTGGGGATGGTGACCATCCGCATCCAGCGGCCGAGCACGCGCAGCGTGTTCACCGCATTGAAGGATTGCGAGCCGCCGGAGACCTGCATCACCGCCAGCGTGCGCCCCTGGGTGGGGCGGATGCCGCGATATTCCAGCGGCAGCCAGTCGATCTGGCATTTGAACACGCCGGTGATCGTGCCGTGCCGCTCCGGGCTGCACCAGACCTGCCCTTCCGACCATTCCGACAGGCTGCGCAATTCCACGACCTTGGGGTGGTCGGCCGGCACCGAGTCCGGCAGCGGCAGGCCGCTGGGATCGAAGATGCGGGTTTCAGCGCCCATGGCGGTGAGGAGGCGCGCGGCCTCCTCGACCAAGAGCCGGCTATAGGACCGCCCGCGCAGCGAGCCGTAGAGCAGCAGGATGCGCGGGGGATGCGTCATCGGCGCGGCCGGCGCCAGCTTGTCGGCGTCCGGCCGGTCGAAATGGGCGAGGTCCAGCGCCTCGGTGAAGTCGTCACTTGTCATCGGGCAACCTCGGATGATGCGCGGCGCGACAGGAAGGCGGCGAGCCAGAAGCCGACGGCCACGATGACCGTCATGAGGATGATGCACGCCAGCACCGCATCATAGGAGCCCGAGGCCGACCAGATCAGGGCTCCGGCGAGCGGCGCCACAGCGCGCGACACGGTGCTCGGCGCCGACATCGCCCCGTTCACGGCGCCATAGGCCTCCCGCGTCAGCATTTCCGGCACGGAGAGCCCGCGCACAATGGTGGTGATGCCGTTGGCCGCGCCATAGAAAAGGGCGACAAGGGCGATCAATAGGAAGCTCGGCGGCAGCACGTCGAGCGCCACCAGCGCCAGCGGGAACACCGCCACGGTGAGCGAGCCGATGACCCGCACCGGCGCGCGCGGCGCGAACACCCAGATGGCGATGCGCCCCGCCACCTGCGCCGGGCCGATCAATGTCATGGCCGCGACCACGGCGGAGACTTCGAACCCCTTCTCCACCAGCAGCGGGTAGAGGTGGAAGGTGAAGGCCGAGAAGGCGGCGGAATAGGCGGTGAAAGCCACCGCCAGCGCCCAGAACACCGGCTGGCGCGCCGCCCAGGCCACGGCCGCCCGCCCGCTCAGCGCCGGCCGGCCGCTGGCGGCGGAACGCTGCGGCGCGTCGGCGTCCGGGTCGATCACCGACCAGTAGCAGCCGGCGCAGACGAGGATGTTAATCGCCGCCAGCACCAGGAGCGCGTCGCGCCAGCCGACCGTGTCGAGCAGAAGCTGCACCAGAGGGATGAACACGGTGGAGGCGAAGCCGCCCCACAAAGTGAGCGCGGTGATGCCGGTACGCGCATGGGCGGGGCCGGAGCGGCGGGCGATGACGGCGAAGGCGGGATCATACAGCGTCGCCGCCTGCAGCGCGCCGATGCCGGCCACCGCGACATAGAACAGCGCGAGGCTCTCGACCTGCGACCATAGCACCAGCAGCAGCCCGGCCAGCACCGAGCCGATGGTCATGATCGCGCGGCCATGGCCGCGGTCGATGGCGGCGCCGATGGGATAGGCCGCCAACCCCGCCAAGGCGAGCCCCAGCGTCGCCGCGCCATAAAGCGCGCTTTTCGACCAGCCAAGCTCATGGCCCATCGCCTCGGCGATCAGCGGGAAGCTGTAATAGAGCGAGCCCCAGGAACAGACCTGGCCGATGCCGAGCCCGGTGACGAACAGGCTGCGCGCGCCGGGCGGGCGATGCTCGCTGAGCGGCGGGGCGAGGACATTGCCGCTCACGAGGCGACCGAGTCTTCGGCCGGCGTGGCGGCACAGGCCGCATCGGCGCAGCATTCATCGGCGAGATAGCCGATCAGCGCATCCATCGCCGGGTAATGCGCCCGGCAGATGAGGGTCGTCGCCTGCCGCTCCTGCGTCACCAGCCCGGTCTCGACGAGCCGCTTGAGATGATGCGACAGCGTCGAGGCGGCGATGCCGATCCGCTCCTGCAGGCCGCCGACCGGCAGGCCGGCATGACCCGCCCGCACCAGCGTGCGGTAGATCTGCAATCGGGTCGGATTGCCGAGGGATTCCAGTTGGCGCGCGGCTTTTTCGAGATTCATGGAAATAAGTTAGGCAATGGCGCTATCGGCGGTCAAGCGCTATTTCGACAGCTGCCGAAATATCAGCCGACGCCTCTCAGGCATGGGGCGCTGTGCGTGGAAACCACTTTTTGCCGAGCCGCAGCGCGACATGTACCAGCAGGATCAACACCGGCACCTCGACCAGCGGGCCGATGACGGCGGCGAAGGCCACCGGCGAGGCGAGGCCGAAGGCGGCGATGGCGACCGCGATGGCGAGCTCGAAATTATTCCCCGCAGCGGTGAAGGCGATGGCGGTTGTACGCGGATAATCCGCCTCGATCAGCCGGCCCATGGCGAAGCTGATGAGGAACTGCACGACGAAATAGATCGTCAGCGGAATGGCGATGATCACCGCGTCCATCGGCAGGCGCACGAGATCGCCGCCCTTCAGGCTGAACATGGCAACGATGGTGAACAGGAGCGCGCCCAGCGTGATCGGGCTGATCTTCGGCAGGAACACATTGGCGTACCAGTCCGGTCCCTTGCGCGCGATCAGGATGCGGCGGGTGAGGAAGCCGGCCAGGAACGGGATGCCGAGATAGATCAGCACCGCCTCGGTGATGGTCCAGAAGCTGACATCCACCACGCTGCCCTCCAGCCCGAACAGAGGCGGCAGCACGGTGAGAAACAGCCAGGCATAGGTGGAGAAGAACAGGATCTGGAAGATCGAGTTGAACGCCACCAGCCCCGCGACATACTGGTTGTCGCCGCAGGCGAGTTGGTTCCACACCAGCACCATGGCGATGCAGCGAGCGAGGCCGATGAGGATCAGCCCGGTCATGTATTCCGGGTAATCACGCAGGAAAATCACCGCCAGCGCGAACATCAGCGCCGGGCCGATCAACCAGTTCTGTACCAGCGAAAGCACCAGCACCCGCTTGTCGGCAAAGACAAGATGCAGTTCCTCATAGCGCACCTTGGCGAGCGGCGGGTACATCATCAGGATCAGCCCGATGGCGATCGGGATGTTGGTGGAACCGACCGAGAGCGTGTTCAGCGCCTCCGGCAGGCCGGTGAACAAAGTGCCGAGGACGACGCCGAGCGCCATCGCCGCGAAGATCCACACGGTGAGGTAGCGGTCGAGGAAGGACAGCCGCGCGGCCGGCCTGGGCGTGAGCGCCAGTGTCTGGGACATGGGGTTTCCGGTTCTCGTTCAGAGCGTTTTCGAGCGAAGTGGATACCGGTTCGCGTCAAGAAAATGCGTGGATTCAATAGCCTAGAGCACTTCCCCGATTCAAGGAATCGGGGAAGTGCTCTAGGCGGCGCGGTGGCCGTCGGCGTCGATGACCAGCTCGCCGTCTTCCTTGCGGAATTCGCCGCGCTGCGGGGCGTCGAGCAGATCGAGCACCGCCTCGGAAGGCCGGCACAGCTTCACGCCGCGCGGGGTGACGACGATGGGGCGGTTGATGAGGATCGGGTGCGCCATCATCGCGTCGAGAAGGGCGTCATCGCCGAGCGTGGGGTCGCCGAGCCCGAGTTCGGCATAGGGCGTGCCCTTCTCGCGGAGGAGGTCGCGCACGCGGATCCCCATACGGGCGATGAGCGAGACGAGTTCCTCGCGGCTCGGCGGGGTCTTGAGATATTCGATCACGACAGGCTCAAGGCCGGCATTGCGGATCAACCCCAGCACGTTGCGCGAGGTGCCGCAGGCGGGGTTGTGGTAGATGGTGACGGCGCTCATGACCTTCTCCTCACGCCACGTCGCGCCGGGGCTGGGTCGCCCCCTCGCTGCGGCCGATCTCGTGCAACTTCGCCCCGAGCGTCATGGTGTCGAGGCTGCGGATCGGCAGGGCGGCGAAGGTGGCGATGCGGTTCTTGAGATAGCGGAAAGTGCGGGCGAAGGCGGCTTCCTTCTCGATCTCGGTGCCCACGACGGCGGCGGGGTCCTCGATGCCCCAATGGGCGGTCATCGGCTGGCCCGGCCAGACCGGGCAGGTTTCGCCCGCCGCGCCGTCGCAGACGGTGAAGACGAAATCCATGACCGGCGCGTCGGGCGCGGCGAATTCGCCCCAGCTCTTGGAGCGCAGGCCGTCCGTGGGGTAGTCGAGGCTGCGCAGCGTCGCGATAGCCAGCGGGTTCACCTCGCCCTTGGGCTGGCTGCCGGCGGAGAAGGCGCGGAAACGGCCGTGGCCATCCTTGGCGAGGATGGATTCCGCCAGGATCGAGCGGGCGGAATTGCCGGTGCAGAGAAACAGCACGTTGTAGATATGGGCGGACGCGTGGTCAGACGGCGTGGTTTCAGACATGGCGCGCCTCCTTGGCGGCAGGTGTGTCTGTGCTCTGTCCCGCGGCGGGACAGCAGGGCTGCAGATCGGCGATCAGCGGGGCGCAGATATCGGGCTTGCCGCCGCAGCAATCCTTGAGAATGAAGGAAGCGAGCTCGCGCACCGCGTCGAGCCGGGCGCGGTAGATGATGAGCCGGCTCTGCCGCTCGGCCTCGATCAGCCCCGCCCGGGCGAGAATGCCGAGATGGGTGGAGAGCGTGTTGTGCGGCACGTCGAGCCGGCGCGCCACCTCGCCCGCCGGCATGCCTTCCGGCTCATGGGCGACGAGCAGGCGGAACACGTCCAGCCGGGTGGGCTGGGCGAGCGCGGCGAAGGCGGCAAGGGCGTTATCGGTGTCCATATGTCGACGATAGCGGACATGTGGAAGAGAGACAAGGCCCGCTTCGCGTGAACCAAAGCCCGGCGCCGCTCTCCTGTGGGACGCAAACCGTCGCGACGCGGAGATCAAAGGCGGTTAGGCTCGCCTGCGAAACGAGGATCGCCACCTCGCCCACCGTGGCATGCCCCGTTCCGACGCCGTGATCGCAGGAGCCGACCCATGCGCAAGATCGCGCTTGAAGAGCACTTCACCACGCCCGAACTCGCCGCCCATGTGGCGCGGCCGACGCAGAGCGACGCGCTGTTTGCCGATGTCGAGCGGCGTCTGGCCGATTTCGACGCGTTGCGGCTCGAGATGATGGACCGCACCGGCATCGCGCGCATGGTGCTTTCCGTCACCACGCCGGGGGTGCAGGGTCTGCGTGACACCATGGAGGCGATACGGCTTGCCCGCAACGCCAATGATTTCCTCGCCCGCGAGGTGAGCAAGCGGCCCGACCGCTATGCCGGCTTCGCCCATCTCGCCTTGCAGGACGCCGAGGCGGCGGCGGGGGAACTTGAACGGGCGGTGCGCGACCTCGGCTTTTGCGGTGCGCTGATCAATGGCCAGACCAACGGGCATTATCTCGACGAGGAACGCTACCTCCCCTTTTGGGAACGTGTCGAGGAACTCGGCGTGCCGGTCTATCTGCATCCCGGCGCCATGGCCGACCAGCCCGCCATGTTCGCGCACCGGCCGGAAATCGGCGGCCCGGTCTGGGCCTGGACGGCGGAAACCGCCGCCCATGCGCTGCGGCTGGTCCTCGGCGGCACGCTCACCCGCTTTCCCGGCGTGCGGATCATTCTCGGCCATATGGGCGAGACGCTGCCCTTCCTGCTCTGGCGTCTCGACAGCCGGCGGCAGTTCGACCTCGGCGAGACGCTGCCGCCGGAAGCGCTGCCCTCGGCCATTATCCGCCGCAGCATCAAGGTGACCACCTCGGGCGTGTGCGATCCGGTAGCGCTTGCCGCCACGCTTGAGGCGCTGGGCGAGGACAATGTGATGTTCTCGGTCGATTATCCCTATGAGGATCCCGACGTCGCCGCCACCTTCATCGACACCGCCCCGATCGCCGAGGAGGTGCGCGCCAAGGTCTGCCACGGCAATGCCGAGCGGCTGCTCGGCCTCTAGAAGGCGCGCCGGCCACGCGGCGGCTTCGACGAAAGTCTGGCCCCTCCCCCGCCGATCCACTAGCCTGCGCCAAAACAAGGTGCCAAGCCCGTGGAAACGCCTGAACTGCCCGCCCTGCGCTCCTACCATTCCTGGATCGCCAACGAGACGCTTGAAGACTATTCGCTGCGCTATACCGCGCGTTCCTTCCGGCGCTGGTCGCCCTTCGTCATCGCCAACACGGCGCTCGGCGGCATTTCGTTCCTGGCGCTGGAGACCATCGGCGCCTCGATCACGCTGAGCTATGGCTTCCTGAATGCCGGGCTGGCGATTCTCGCGGTGTCGCTGTTCATCTTCGTCACCAGCCTGCCGATCGGGTATTATTCCAGCAAATACGGCATCGATCTCGATCTTCTGACCCGTGGCGCCGGCTTCGGCTATATCGGCTCCACCATCACCTCGCTGATCTATGCCAGCTTCACCTTCATCTTCTTCGCGCTGGAAGGCGCGATCATGGCGCAGGCGCTGAAGATCTATGCCGATGTGCCGCTGGTGCTGGGCTATATCGTCTCCTCGCTGGTCATCATCCCGCTCACCCTCATGGGCATCACCATGATCTCGCGGCTGCAGATGGTGACGCAGCCGCTGTGGCTGGCGATGATGATCCTGCCTTTCGTGATGATCGCGGTGAAGGCGCCGGACGAGATCGCCGAATGGGTGAGTTTCGCCGGTCTGGAGACCGGCTCGCGCGGCTTCGACGTGCTCGCCTTCGGCGCGGCGGTCAGCCTGATGTGCTCGCTCGTGGTGCAGATCGGCGAGCAGGCGGATTATCTGCGCTTCCTCTCCGAGAAGACGAGCGCGAACCGGATTCGCTGGTGGAGCGCGGTCATCGCCGCCGGGCCGGGCTGGATCGTGATTGGCGGGCTGAAAATCCTCGCCGGCGGGCTGCTGGCGGTGCTGGTGCTCGGCAGCGGCCTGCCGCGCCCGGCGGCGCTGGAGCCGATCCACATGTATATCGTGGCCTATGGCCACGTGTTCGAGAACCCGGCGCTCGTGTTATTCTGCGCCACCTTCTTCGTGCTGATCTCACAGATCAAGATCAACGTCACCAATGCCTATGCCGGCTCGCTTGCCTGGTCGAACTTCTTCTCGCGGGTGACGCATTATCACCCCGGCCGGGTGGTGTGGCTGGTGTTCAACATCCTCATCTCGCTGCTGTTGATGCTGCTCGGCATCTTCGACACGCTGGAAGTGGTGCTCGCCGTCTATTCCAACATCGCCATGGCCTGGGTCGGGGCGATCGTCGCCGATCTCCTGGTGCTGAAGCCGCTCAAGGTCAGCCCGGGCTTCATCGAGTTCAAGCGCGCGCATCTGCACGATTTCAACCCCGTCGGCTGCGGCGGCATGGCGCTGGGCTCGCTGGTCTCGCTCACCGCCTTCACCGGCGTGCTAGGGCCGCTGATGCAGGCCTATGCCGCGCCCTTCTCATTCCTCGTCGCCTTTCTGACCGCGACGCTGATCGGCTTCGCCACGCGCGGGCGCTATTATCTCGCCCGTCCGCCGGTGCATCCGGGGCTCGGCCCCGAGGGCGCGACGGTGCTGCGCTGCGAAATCTGCGACCATGGCTATGAGCGGGACGACATGGCCTATTGCAGCTTCTATGAGCGGCCGATCTGCTCGCTGTGCTGCAGCCTCGACGCGCATTGTCACGACGCCTGCAAGAAATCGCATCAGGACCTTGAAAGCTCGCGCTCGCGCTATCTCGGCGACGGCTTCACCCGCCGCATCGCCCCGCACATGCCGCAGCGGCTGTTAAAGGTGGCGGGCGTGCTGGTGGCGCTGTCGGTGGTGACGGGGGCGCTGTTCCTGCTCACCTACCGGCTGATCGACCCCGGCGAAGACGTGCCGCATCTCGACAATGGCGCGCTGCTGCTGCGCATCTTCCTCGCGCTGCTGCCGCTGCTGGCGATCAGCGCCTGGTGGATCGTGCTCGCCAATGAGAGCCGGGAACTCGCCGAGCGCAACCTCGTCGGCTCGCTGGAAAAGCTCTACGAGACCCGCGAGGAACTGACCCGCAGCGAGCGCCTCGCTGCGCTCGGCCAGTTGACCGCCACGGTAAGCCATGAGCTGCGCAACCCGCTCGGCACGCTGGCCACCTCGGTCGCGGTGCTGCAACGGGCGGGCAACCTCACCGGCGAGCGCGAGCGCGGCGAGCTGGACCGCATCCAGCGCAATGTGCGCCGCTGCGTGCGCATCATCGACGACCTCCTGGAATTCTCCCGCCGGCCCAACGTCGCCATGGTGCCGCTGGCGCTCGACCCGTGGATCGCCGAGCAGGCGGGCGACCTGCGCGCCCTCGGCCCGGTGCCGCTGGAACTGGACCTCCGCTGCGGCGGGATGATCGAGGCTGATGGCGAAAGGCTGCGGCAGGTGCTGGTCAATCTGGTGCAGAACGCCATGCAGGCGGTGATGGAGCGCCCCGCCGGCGCGCCGCCGGGCCGGGTGCGCCTCGCCACCGCGCGCGAGGGCGAACAGGTGGTGATCACGGTCGCGGATAATGGCGCCGGCATGAGCGCGGAGGTGCGGGCGCGGCTGTTCGAGCCCCTGTTCAGCACCAAGCCGTTCGGCCTCGGACTCGGCCTCGCGCTGGTGCAGCGCATCACCGAGCGCCATGGCGGGCAGGTGCGCGTGGACTCGGTGCCGGGCACCGGCACCCGTGTCGAGCTGCGCCTGCCCGCCGCCTCCGGGGAGAGCCGCCATGTCGCTTGAGGCCGCCCCCGACACGCCGTCGCGCGTGCTGATCGTCGACGACGATCACGACTTCGCCGCCAGCCTCGCTCTGCTGCTGGAGATGGAAGGCTATGCCATCACTGTCGCGCATGACGGCGCCGGCGCCCATGCCGCGCTAGCCGGGCCGCTGGCGGACGGGCCGGCGGTGGCGCTGGTCGACATCCGCCTCGGCCATGAGGACGGGGTGGCGCTCGCCACCGCGCTGATCGGCGCGCGGCCGGACCTGCTGGCGGTGATGGTGACCGCCTATGCCTCGGTGCCCACCGCCATACGCGCGTTGCAGGCCGGCATTTACGACTATGTCTGCAAGCCGTTCGAACCGGCGGAGCTTCTGGCGATCCTCGCGCGCTGCTTCGACCGCCACCGCCTCGCCCGCGAGCGGGAACAGGCGGAGGAATTGCTGCGCCGCGCCCGCCGGCTGGAGGCGATCGGCCAGCTCTCGGCCGGCATCGCCCATGATTTCAACAATCTGCTCGCCGTGGTCGGCGGCAATCTCAAGCTACTGCGGGACGAGCTGGCGCGCGGCGGCGAGGCTGACGGCGCGTTGATGCGCGAACTGGTGGCCGACGCGCTCGCCGCCGTCGAGGAGGGCACCGCCGCCAACCGGCAGCTGCTCGCGGTCGGCCGCGCCCAGACCCTGCTGCCACGCACCATCGACCTCGCGCAGGCGGTCGAGCACACCGCCGCCACCGCCCGCGCGGCGCTCGGTCCCGGCATCGCGCTCGAACTCAGCCGGCCGACCGCCCCCTGCCCCGCCAAAGTGGACCCGCGCCCGTTCGAGGCGAGCCTGCTCAACCTGCTGATCAATGCCCGCGACGCGCTGGGCGGCGCCGGCCTCATCCGGCTCGGCGTGGTGCTCACCGATCTCGGCGCCGGCGCGCCCGGACGGCTCGAGGACATGCCGGCCGGCGCCTATGCCGTGGTGACGGTGGAGGACGAGGGCTGCGGCATGACGCCGGAGGTGCTGGAGAAGGCGCTCAACCCGTTCTTTTCCACCAAGCCGGCGGAAAGCGGCAGCGGGCTCGGCCTCGCCACCGTCTATGGCTTCGCCCGCCAGTCCGGCGGCAATCTTCTCATCGAGAGCGCGGCGGGTTGCGGCACCCGCGTCACGCTGGTGCTGCCGGCGGCGTGAACACATAGCCCTCGCCGCGCACGGTCTGGATGAGCTGCCGGCCGCTGCCATCGTCCAGCTTGCGCCGCAGCTTGCCGATCATCACGTCGATGCTGCGGTCGAACGGCGCCCATTGCCGGCTCGCCACCAGATCGAGCATCTGGTCGCGGCTCATCACCCGGCCGGGACGTTCCGCCAGCGCCGCCAGCAGGCGGAACTCATGCGCGGTGAGATCGACCCGCGTCCCGTCCGGGCCGGTAAGTTCGCGACGGTCGAGATCCAGCCGGAAGGCACCGAAGCCGATGCGGTTCGCCCGCTCCGGCGGCGGGGCGGTGGCGGGGCGGGCGAGGCCACGGGCCCGGCGCAGCAGAGCACGGATGCGGGCGAGCAGTTCGCGCGGCTCGAACGGCTTGGTGAGGTAGTCGTCGGCGCCGATTTCCAGGCAGACGATCTTGTCCACCGTCTCGCATTTGGCCGAGAGCATGAGCAGCGGCATGTCCCAGCCCGCGCGCAGGCCGCGCGCCAGCGTCAGCCCGTCCTCACCACGCGGAAAGGTGAGGTCGAGAATGACGAGATCATAGGGCGTGACGGCGAGCGCGTCGCGCATGGTGGCGCCGTCGAGCGCGAACTCCGCCGCAAAACCCTCGCGCGTCAGAAACTTGGTCACGAAACCGCACATCCGCCGGTCGTCATCGACCATCAGGATGCGCGGCATGCGCACCGCCTCATTCATCGTCCCGCCCCGTGCATTCGCGCATCGAGACGACAGATCGTCGCCTTGGAAGCGATCCTAGCCGCTCGCCCCCGCGCTGCGCAGCCATGCCGCAGGACGATTACAAAAATTTACATTCGGCGGGGTCCGCGCGGGAAGAGCGCTTACATCGGCTTCCTAGCCTGCTGCGGCAGGGTGCGGGCGCGTGGCTTTCCAGCCGCCCGCCTTCAGGAACGGCGCCAACGCCGCGGCACCCTCACAGGAGGAAGCTCATGGCCAAGACCGTCTTCAAGATCGATCTCAACAAGGCGCCGGAAGACCAGGCGATCAAGACCCACAACCGCTGGCATCCCGACCTGCCGATGGTCGAGACCTTCAAGCCGGGCGATGAATTCCGCGTCGAGTGCTACGACTGGACCGGCGGCCAGATCGGCAACAATGACAGCGCCAATGACGTGCGCGACGTGAACCTGACCAAGGTGCACTATCTCAGTGGTCCCTTCGGCGTCGAGGGCGCCGAGCCGGGCGACCTGATGGTGGTCGACATTCTCGACATCGGGCCGATCGAGGGCTCGGAATGGGGCTTCAACGGCCTGTTCGACAAGAATAATGGCGGCGGCTTCCTGACCGAGCACTATCCCGACGCGGTGAAGTCCTGCTGGGACTTCCACGGCATCTACACCACCTCACGCCACATCCCGAAGGTGCGCTATCCCGGCCTGGTCCATCCCGGCCTGATCGGCTGCCTGCCCGACCACAAGCTGCTGGCGGAGGCCAACCGGCGCGAGGCGGCGCTGGTCGCCACCGATCCCAACCGGGTGCCGCCGCTGGCCTGCCTGCCCTTCTCCGACACGGCGCTGATGGGCCAGATGACCGGCGCGGCGCGCGACAAGGCGGCGGCGGAAGGCTGGCGCACCGTGCCCCCGCGCGAGCATGGCGGCAATTGCGACATCAAGAACCTGTCGCGCGGCTCGCGCTGCTACTTCCCGGTCTATGTGAAGGGCGGCGGCCTTTCCATGGGCGACATCCACTTCTCGCAGGGCGATGGCGAGATCACCTTCTGCGGCGCCATCGAGATGGCGGGCTGGATCGATATCGGCGTCGGGCTGATCAAGGGCGGCATGGCGAAATACGGGGTGGTGAACCCGATCTTCAAGCCGAGCCCGATCGACCCGCATTTCGATGACTACCTCATCTTCGAGGGCATCTCGGTGGATGAGCACACGGGCGAGCAATATTATCTCGACGCGCATGTCGCCTATCGCCGCGCCTGCCTCAACGCCATCGAATATCTGAAGAAGTTCGGCTATTCCGGCGAGCAGGCCTATTCCATCCTCGGCACCGCGCCGGTGGAAGGACGCATCGCCGGCATCGTCGACATTCCCAATGTCTGCGCCACGGTGGCGATCCCGACCAAGATCTTCGAGTTCGACATCAACCCCAACTCCACCGGGCCCACAAAGCAGGTGTCGGGCGTCGATGTCGCCCGCGCCAGCTGACCCCTCCGGCACAGAGCGCCCCGGTCGGCCTGCCGGCCGGGGCCGAGGAGATCCATCATGCTGCTCGGACTTGGCTTGCTCTACGTCGGTGCCGTCCTCGTGCTCAACGGCCTGTGGCTGTTGGGAAAGATCGAGGACCGCGAAATCATCGTGGTGAACGTCGTCTCCGGTGTGGTGACGCTCGCCATCTCGCTGTTCTGGGCGTTCAACCCGGAGGCGGATGCCGGCTCCATCAAGGGCGCGGCGCTCACTTTGCTGTTCACCGCCACCTATTTCTGGGTGGCCTATAACCGCGTCACCAAGGTGGACGGGCGCGGGCTCGGCTGGTTCAGCCTGTTCGTCGCCATCACCGTCGTGCCGGTGGCGATCCAGTCGCTGCGCGGGGCGGACAGTTCCATCAGCCTCTGGATGGGCTGGAACTGGGTCGGCTGGGCGCTGCTGTGGTTCTGCTACTTCCTGCTGCTCACCATGAAGCAGCCGATCCTGCGCTTCACCGGCGCCTTCACCGTGCTCATCGGCATCGTCACCGGCTGGGTGCCGGGCGTGTCGCTGCTGCAGGGCTGGCTGAACCCCTGATCCCGCACGGGCCACGGCCATGTGCTCTCCCGGATGGCCCACGGGCCATCCGTTCCCATTCATGGAGGATCCAAGGATGCCCCTCTATTCCTATGCCTGCGACGATTGCGGGCCCTTCGAGGGCTGGAGCGCGATGAGCGAGGCGGACCAGCCGGCCTGCTGCCCGGAGTGCAGCGGCACGGCGCCGCGCGCCATGGCGATGCCTCGGCTCAGCACGATGAACGGCACGCTGCGCAAGGCGCTCGCCCGTTCCGAAGGCACCGCTTCCGAGCCGAAGGTGGTGAAGCGCGAACATCTCGCCGGCTGCGGCTGCTCGCTCTGCGGCACGCGCAAGAACAAGCCCGCCCCGATCGAGCGGCGCTGGTCGCTCGGCCACTAATGGCCCGGCCGCCCCGTCATGGGGTGGACGCGAGCACGCGCCCGCGGGCCTTGCTCTTGCCCTCTCCCGCGCCCGAGCCGATGAGCGCGGCGAGCACCTCATAGGCGCCGCCAATATCGGCGGCGAGCGCCCGCGCCGCCCTTTCGGGATCGCGGGCGCTCACGGCGTCGAAGATCGCCCGGTGCTGATGGTTCGAGATGCGGAAATTGCCCGAACCGCGCAGCAGATGAAAATACGGGCTGATCTGCAGCCAGAGATTTTCGATTATGGTCAGCAGGATCGGCGATCCTGCGTGACGATAGATGTGGAAATGGAAGTCGTAATTGGCGCCGATATAGTGCTGGGCGTCCGCGTTCTTCTCCGCTTCCTCCAGCCGCTGGAACGCCCGCGTCAACGCCGCGATCAGCGTGCCGTCCTGGCGCTCGGTGGCCCAGCGCACCGCCGTGGTCTCCACTTCCAGCCGCACCCGCCGCAGATCTTCCAGCCGCGCTGATGTCAGCTTCGGAATGCCGATGGTGCGCCCCGACACCACGGTGAGCACGCCCGCGCCCGTGAGCTTGGTCAGCGCCTCGCGCACCGGCATCGGGCTGACCCCGAACGCCTCGGCCAGATGCGCCACGGTGATGGACTGGCCCGGCGCTATTCCCCCTTCGAGGATGAGTTCGCACAGCCGGCGGAACACGCCTTCCTGCAACGTCTGCTTGTGAAGCGGAACGACCTGTTCGCGTAGATCGGACATCAGCGACTCCCGGCTGCGGATGGCGTCAGCATAGCCCAGCGCGCGAGGGACTTGAAGACGGTTTTGATTTTTGATCTAATATCAAAATCGACGGCACGCGACAGACGCGCCGCGTTTGGGAGGACGACGAATGAGGATGACAGCCCGTATCGGGCTGGCGGCGCTGTGCGCGCTCGCCGGCGCCGTGACCCCCGCCATGGCCCAGGAAAAGCAGAAGGTTTTCCTGTCCATGAGCTATATCGGCAATGACTGGCAGGCCGAGGCTGCCAACATGGTCAAGGCCATGGCCGCCTCGAAGACGCTGCGCGACAAGATCGATCTCGAAGTGCAGGTCGCCGGGCCCAATGCCCAGCGCCAGATCCAGCAGATAAACGCCATGGTGCAGGCCGGCGCCAAGGCGATCGTGGTCTACCCGATCTCGCCCACCGCGCTGAACCAGGTGGTGAAGAGCGCCTGCGCCAAGGGCGTGAAGATCGTCGCCTATGATTCGGTGATCACCGAGCCCTGCGCCTACAACGTCACCATCGACCAGGCGGAAGCCGGCCGGCGCACGGCGGAATGGCTGGTGGAAAAGCTCGGCGGCAAGGGCAACATCGTCCTCGTCACCGGCGTGCCCGGCACCTCGGTGGACAGCGGGCGCACCAATGCGGCGAAGGAAGTCTTCGCCAAGCATCCCGGCATCAAGATCGTCGGCGAGGCGGTCGGGCTGTGGAGCCAGGCAGTGGCGCGCACCGAGCTTTCCAAGCTGCTCGCCACCCGCAACTGGAACGACATTGACGGGCTGTGGATGCAGGTCGGCTGCTACACCGCCAATGCGATGCAGCTGGAAGCCGGCCGCACGGCCGAGCAGCTCAAGCCCTGCGCGGGCGAAGGCTCCAATGGCGGGCGCATCCAGATGCTGAAGGCCGGCACCGAGGTGGAGGGTGCCGACGGCGCCTACAAGCCGCTCGGCGCGCCGCGCATCTCCTACGCCTCCCCGCCCTATTCCGGCGCCTATGCGCTGAAGCTCGCGGCGGAACTGCTCGACGGCAAGGAAGTGCCGCACAACGTCACCCTGCCTCTGCCGATCGTCACCAATGAGACGATCAAGCTGTGCGAGACCGGCAGCTGGGACGAGATGAAGGCCGGCTGCAACGTGTTCAAGCCGTCCATCATCGCCAATCCCGGCTGGTTCGCCTCGATCTTCTCCGAGAAGACCCCGGAAGTCGGCCTGAACGCCGCCCTCGTCGGCCAGCCCGAGAACTGAGCGGCCGCTGCCGCGAACAAGGGAGCGCGCCGCCCTCGCGCGCGCTCCCCGCAGCCCCACGGTTCTGCCGACGCCGGCCCGCGTGCCGGCGCCCCCTCTCGCGCGCCAAGGGAGAGATGGCCATGCCCCATCCCCACACCCCGCCCGCCGTCGCGCTCGCCGGCGTGTCGAAGGCTTTCGGCGCGACCCGGGCGGTCAGCGATGTCAGCTTCGCGGTCCGCGCCGGCACGGTCCACGCCCTGCTCGGCGAGAATGGCGCGGGCAAATCCACCACGATGAAGCTGCTCTCCGGGCTTATCGAGCCTGATGAGGGCACCATTGCCATTGACGGGCAGGAGGTGCGGCTGCGGTCCCCGCGCGACGCCCACCGCGCCGGCATCCGCACCGCCTTCCAGGAACTCACTCTGGTGCGCGACCTCAGCGTGCTCGACAACATGCTGATCCCCGCCGCGCCGATGAGTTTTCTCGGCACGCTGCGGCGCACGCAGGTCGCCGAGGACGTCGCGGCGCATTTCGCCCGGCTCGGCCTCGCGGTCGATCTCCACACCGACATCGGCCGGCTCGACCTCGCCCTGCGCCAGAAGATCGAGATCGCCCGCGCCCTCTACCGCCAGCCGCGCCTGCTGCTGCTGGACGAGCCGACCTCAGCGCTGGCCGGCAGCGATGTGGAATGGCTCGGCACGCTGATCGCCGACGCCAAGGCGCGCGGCATCACCGTTCTGTTCATCTCCCACCGCATGCCGGAAGTGCGCGCCTTCTGCGACGACATGACCGTGCTGCGCAACGGCAAGCGGGTGGCGAGCGGCGCGGTGGCCGATTTCACCGATGCGCAAGTGGTGGAAATGATCATCGGCCGTTCGCTCGACCAGACCTTTCCCCCGCGCCGCGCCGTGCCGGTGGCCGACCGCCCTGCCCCGGTGCTGGAGACGCGGGGCCTCACCGCGGGCGCCAAGCTCAGCGATGTCGACCTGGTGCTGCGGCCGGGCGAGATTCTCGGCGTCGCCGGGCTGCAGGGCATGGGACAGAAGGAGCTGTTCTCCGCCTGTTTCGGCGCGCTGCCGATCCGGCGCGGCGAACTCCTGGTCGATGGGCGTCCGGTGCATCTCTCCAGCCCGGCGGACGCGCTGCACCCCTCGCTGCGCATCGGCTTCGTGCCGGAGGACCGCAAGACGGAAGGGCTGTTCCTCAATCTCGATGGCACCACCAATGCCAGCCTGCCGGTGATCGACAGCTTCTGCCGCCACGGTCTCATCGACCGCGCCACGGAACGCGCCGCCACCGACCGGGTGTTCGCGGCGGTGGATGTCGCGGCGGTTGCCGCTTTCAAGGCCGCCGGGGCCTTTTCAGGCGGCAACCAGCAGAAGATCGCCTTCGCCAAGTGGCTGGTGGCGCAGAGCCGCATCCTGCTGCTGTTCGACCCCACGCGCGGCATCGATGTCGGCACCAAGCACCAGCTTTACGAACTGATCCGCGCCTTTGCCGATGCCGGCGGCGCGGTGCTGTTCCATTCCACCGAAATCCCCGAACTCGTCCATCTCAGCGATCGCGCCATCATCCTCTATGAGGGCCGCGTCACGGCGCGGCTGGAACTCGACGCGCTGGACGAGCGGACGGTCATGCGCGCCGTGCTCGGTCATGGCGCCACCCGTCTCACCGACGGAGCCGCCGCATGAGCCTCGACCTTGCCACTCCCGTCGCCTCCGCCCCGCGTGCCCGGTCGCGTGCATCGGCCCGCGCACCGTCCGCCACGCGCCGCTGGCTCGGGCGCAACCGCGCGCCGCTGGTGGCGCTGGCGGTGTTTCTCGGCCTGTTCCTGCTCGTCGATGCGCTCAGCCCCGGGCCGCTCGCCTATTTCGACGTGTCGTTCCAGATTTCCGGCGCGACGCCGCTGGCGCTGGCGGCGATGGGGCAGACGCTGGTGGTGCTCTCCGGCGGCTTCGACCTCTCCGCCGGCGCGGTGATCTCGCTGGTCAATGCGGTGCTTGCGCGCTCCATGGACCCGGCCGCCGCCGAGGCGTCCGTGCTGGTGTGGACGCTGGCCGGCATCGGCATCGGCATGATGGTCGGCGCCTTCAACGGCTTCTTCGTCGCCGTGGTCCGCCTTCAGCCCATCGTGGTGACGCTCGCGACTATGTTCATCGTCCAGGGCGCGACGCTGCTGGTGATGGACCAGCCGGGCGGCTTCATTTCGCCCGCGCTCGGCAGCTTCTATATGGGCGACGCGGTGGAGGGGCTGGTGCCGATGGCGCTGGTGCTGCTCGGCCTCGCCGCCTTGTTCTGGACCTGGCTGCGCAAGACCGGCTTCGGCGTCGCGCTTTACGCCGTCGGCAGCGATCCCGCCTCGGCCATGGCCACCGGCATCCGCGTCACCCTCGTGCGCTTTGCCACCTATGTGCTGGCGGGCGGGTTCTACGGCCTGTCCGGCGTGTTCGTCAGCGCCCAGACCGGCTCGGGCGACCCGCTGGTCGGCAATTCGCTGCTGCTGTCCATGTTCGCGGCGGTGGTGATCGGCGGCACAAGGCTCGGCGGCGGCAAGGGCGGGCTGGTCGGCAGCATTTTCGGCGCGCTGGTGCTGATGGTGGTGGTCAACATCCTGCTGGTGCTCAACGTTTCCGCTTACTTTGCCACCATCGCGGAAGGCGGCGTGCTGCTCGCCGCCGTGCTGATCGGCTCGCTGAGCCGCGATTCCGTGCTCAGCGACCAGTTGCGGCGGCTGGGTGGGGCAATCGCGGCGCGGCGCGCCGGCACGCATGTGAGCCAGCGCCCTGCCGGCGACCGGCGCCTCGCCTTCGTTGCCGGCGCGGCGACGCCGGCCCGCAGCGTGGCGCCGAGCTTCCTGCAGCGCCATGGCCGCGAGCTGCGCTTCGCCCTGCCGGCCTATGTGTGCCTTGTGCTGGTGCTGATCGCGACGCAGTTCGTGCTCGGCAACACGCTGGCCAATTGGGGGTTCTGGAACGCGCTTCTGGTGCTCTCCACGTTCCTCGTCATCCTCGCGCTCGGCCAGGGCGCGGTGATCCTCACCGGCGGGCTCGACCTTTCCGTGCCGTGGACCATCGGCCTTTCCGGCATCCTGCTGGCCGGGCTGGTGCAGGGCTCGGACGCCGCCCTGCTCTACGCCCTGCCGGCGGTGTTCGCCGTCGCGGCGCTGATCGGCCTGCTGAACGGCCTCGGCGTGGTGGCGCTCGGCCTCTCGCCCATCGTGGTGACACTGGCGGCGAACGGCATCCTGCAAGGCCTCGCCCTGCTCTATTCTGGCGGCACGCCGGCCGGCTTCGCCTCGCCCGCCCTGCGCTGGCTGATGACCGGCAAGATCGCGGGCATCACCCCCGTGCTCGGCGTGCTGGCGCTGTTCGTCCTCGGCGGCACGCTGCTGCTCGGGCGCACCGCCTTCGGCCGGCGGGTCTATGCCATCGGCAATTCGATGGAGGCGGCGCGGCTGGCCGGCGTGCGCACCGGGCGGGTGGTGATCGGCGTCTATGTGCTCTCGGCTCTGTGCGCGGCGCTGGTCGGCATCCTGCTCACCGGCTTTTCCGGCCAGGCGAGTCTGGGCATGGGCGACGACTATCTGCTGCCCTCCATCGCCATCGTGGTGGTGGGCGGCGCCCTCATCACCGGCGGGCGCGGGCATTTCCTCGGCATGGTCGGCGGCGCGCTGCTGCTGACTGCGCTGCAGACTCTGCTCGCCGGCACCACGCTTCCCTATGCCTTCCGCGCCATCCTGTTCGGCGGCGTCGTGCTCGCCGCCGTGATCGCCCTTCGCGAAAAGAGGAACTGACCCATGTCCCCCACATCTTTTGCCGGCGGCCTCGAAGGGCAGCGCATCGTCGTCACCGCCGGCGCCGGCGGCATTGGCCTCGCCATTGCCCGCCTGCTGCACGCGCAGGGCTGCCGCCTCGCTCTGTGCGACGTGGCCGACGTCGCGCTCGCCGCCGCCGCGGCCGAACTGCCGGGCACCATGGTGATGAAAGCCGACGTGTCGGATGAGGGGCAGGTAGAGGCGTTCTTCGCCACCGCTCTCGGCGCGCTGGGCGGGCTCGACGCGCTGATCAACAATGCCGGCATCGCCGGCCCCACCGGCGCGGTGGAGGACATCGCCCCGGCGGAGTGGCGGCGCTGCCTCGATATCGGCCTCACCGGCCAGTTTCTCTGCGCGCGGCAGGCCGTGCCGCACATCAAGCGCGCCGGCGGCGGCGCGGTGATCAACATGTCCTCGGCGGCCGGCCGCCACGGCTATGCCTACCGCACGCCTTACGCGGCGGCGAAATGGGGGGTGATCGGCCTCACCCAGTCACTCGCCAAGGAGCTGGGGCCGTACAATATCCGCGTCAACGCCATCCTCCCCGGCATCGTCGCCGGCCCGCGCATGGAAGGGGTGATCCGCGACCGCGCCGCGCAGGTGGGCGTGAGCTATGACGACATGGAGGCGCGCTATCTCGACAAGATCTCGCTGCGCCGCATGGTGACGATGGAGGATGTGGCGTCCTCGGTCGCCTTCCTGCTCTCGGATGCCGGCCGCAACCTCTCGGCCATGTCGTTCAATGTCGACGGCAATGTGGAGACGTTGTGATGGGTGCCCCCTCTCGCGTCGCCATTGTCGGGGCCGGTCTGATCGGCCGCGCCTGGGCCATCACCTTCGCCCGCGCCGGGCATGAGGTGCGGCTGTGGGACCCGGCGCCGGACGCCGCCGCCGCCGCGCTCGCCTATGTGCGCTCGGTGGGCGAGGACCTCGCGCGCAACGACCTGCTGAACGGGCGGAGCGTGGACGACATCGTCGGCGCGCTCACCCCCTGCGCCAGCCTCGCCGAGGCGCTCGACGGCGTCCGCTGGGTGCAGGAATGCGGGCCCGAGAGGATCGAGGATAAGCGCGCGACCTTCGCCGAGATCGACGGGCTGGCGCCGGCGGATGCGGTGCTGGCCTCGTCGAGTTCCGCGCTGCTGCCCTCGGCCATTTTCGAGGCCGTGCCCGGCCGGGCGCGCGGGGTCGTCGCTCACCCGATCAACCCGCCCTATCTGGTGCCGGCGGTGGAAGTAGTGCCCTCGCGCTGGACCGATCCGGCGGTGCTGGAGCGCGCCGTCGCCTTCCTCGCCGCCGCCGGCCAGGTGCCGCTGCGGATGGAGAAGGAGATCGACGGTTTCATCATGAACCGCATGCAGGGCGCGCTGATGGAAGAGGCGTTCCGCCTCGTCGCCGGCGGCTATGCCAGTGCCGCCGATGTCGATCGCGGCATTGCGGACGGGCTGGCGCTGCGCTGGAGCTTCATCGGCCCGTTCGAGACCATCGATCTCAACGCGCCCGGCGGCATCGCCGACTACGTCGCCCGCTACCAGCCCATGTATGCCGGCCTGTTCCAGGGCATGCGCGAGCGGGTGGATTGGGCCGAAGTGGCGGCCGGCGGGGTCGAGGCCGAGCGCCGCGCCGCCGTCCCGGCCGCACAACTTCCCGCCCGCCAGCGCTGGCGGGACCGCCGGCTGATGGCGCTCATCGCCCAGAAGCGGCGGGCCGACCGCGACATCGGCCGCTGACACCTCATCTCAGGAACTGATCCCATGTCCACCGCCTCCACCGCCCGCCCCGTTCCCACCGGCAAGGTCATCATCACCTGCGCCTGCACCGGGGCGATCCACACGCCGACCATGTCGCCCTATCTGCCGATCACGCCGGAACAGATCACCGCCGATGCCATCGGCGCGGCGGAGGCCGGTGCCGCCATCCTGCACCTGCACGCGCGCAACCCGGAGAATGGCCGGCCGGACCAGACGCCGGAAGCCTTCGCCCGCTTCCTGCCCCAGGTGAAGCAGGGCACAAATGCGGTGATCAACATCACCTCCGGCGGCAGTCCCTACATGAAGGTGGAAGAGCGGGTGCTGCCCGCCGCGACCTTCAAGCCGGAGGTCGCCTCGCTGAATATGGGCTCGATCAATTTCGGCCTCTACCACCTCGTGCAGAAGTACGACAGCTTCAAGTTCGACTGGGAAAAGCCGCATCTCGAAGCGACGAAAGACCTCGTTTTCCGCAACTCCTTCAAGGACATCGAGTACATACTCGACACCTGCTACGGCAATGGCACGCGCTTCGAGTTCGAGTGCTACGACATCGCCCATCTCTACAACCTCGCCCATTTCGCCGATCGCGGCCTCGTCAAGGCGCCGTTCTTCGTCCAGTCGGTGTTCGGGCTGCTGGGCGGCATCGGCACGCATCCGGAAGACGTGATGCACATGAAGCGCACCGCCGACCGGCTGTTCGGCGCGGATTACCGCTGGTCGGTGCTGGGCGCGGGGGCGAGCCAGCTGCGCATTGCCACCCAGTCGGCGGCGATGGGCGGCAATATCCGCGTCGGGCTGGAGGATTCGCTGTGGGCCGGCAAGGGCAAGTTGGCCACCTCCAGCGCCGATCAGGTGCGAATGGCGCGGAAGGTGATCGAGGGCCTGGGGCTTGAGGTCGCGACTCCGGACGAGGCCCGCGCGCTGCTGCAGCTCAAGGGCGGCGACCAGGTGAATTTCTGACCCCACGCGAACGACAATGGGAGGAAGCGATGCGGATCGAGGTTCTCATCGACGTGAAGACCACGCTGGGCGAAGGTCCGCTGTGGGACGCGGAGCAGGAACGCCTCTATTTCATCGACAGCTTCGACGGCCGGGTGTTTCGCACCACGGCCGACGGGCGCGAGGTGCGGGCCTGGGACGTGCCGGCCAAGATCGGCTCCATGGCGCTGCGCAAGGACGGCCAGGGCGCCATCGTCTCGCTGCAGACCGGCTTCCACGCGCTCGACTTCCGCTCCGGCGACTGCGACCTGATCGTCGATCCCGAGAGCGACAAGCCGACCACCCGGATCAATGACGGCAAGGTGGACCGGCGCGGACGCTTCTTCGCCGGCTCCATGGACACGATGGAAGAAGGCCCGCATGGCGCACTGTACCGGCTGGACCCGGATTTCACCCTGACCACGGTCGATCGCGGCATCATCTGTTCCAACGGGCCGTGCTTCAGCCCGGACGACAAGACCTTCTATTTCGCCGACACCTGGACCGGCGAAATCTGGGCCTATGATTACGACATCGACACCGGCACCGCCTCCAACCGGCGCACCTTCACCAAGGTCGACACTTCCAAGGGCGGCGCGGCGGACGGCTCCACCGTCGATGCCGAGGGCTTCCTGTGGAACGCGCTGGTCTATGACGGGCGGCTGGTGCGCTACGCCCCGGACGGCAGCGTCGACCGCATCATCGACATGCCGGTGAAGAAGGTCACCAGCGTAATGTTCGGCGGGCCGAAGCTTGACGTGCTCTACGTCACCTCCATGGCCAAGCCGCCGCTGCCGCGCTTTCCCGGCGACGGGGCGCTGCGCGGCAGCCTGTTCGCGATCTACGATCTCGGCATAACCGGGGTGCCCGAACCGCGCTTCGGCGCCTGACGGCACCCCCGCGCGTCCGTGGCCTAAACGGGCACGCTAGGCCGGCGTCACCGCGTAGCGCAGGTGCACCACGCCGTAATCGAGCGTCTCGGCGGCGAGGAGCGACAGGCTCACCTTGCCGGCGAGACCTTCCGGCCCGGCATCGACAATCGCCTCGCTGCCGGGACGGGCATCGAGCGCGGGGGCGATCAGCACGCTGAACTCGTCGACCAGCCCGGCGGCGAAGAAGGCGCCATTGGCGCGCGCCCCGCCTTCCAACGCGAGGCGTTTGATCCCGAACTCCCGCCCCAGAATGTCCAGCGTCGCTGCGAGGTCGATAGTCTCGCCCTCCGCGACGATGTACGAGACGCCATCGGCCGCGAGTTCGGCGAGATGGCTGTCCGGCACATCGCGCCCGAGCAAGGCGATGGAACGATCGCCGCCGACCTCCGCTCCCCTGAAATGCACCTTACCGGAGGGATCGAGCGCGACAGCGTAGCTCGTCGCCCGCGCGGCGACATGCAACGGGCGGTCTACCGCCCCCGCCTCGGCCGGCGGATGGGGCACGCCCTTGGCCATCTCCGCCATCGTCACCCGCCCGACCAGCCAGGCATCGGCGTTCAGCGTCGCGTGAATCTGCTCATAGAGCCGGCCCCAATCGGCGCGCCCGCCCTGCGGGCTGGCGGTGAAGCGGCTTGGGTGCAGGCGCCCGTCGAGCGAGGTTTCCATCAGGCAGACGACATAGGGCTTCACGGGCAGGCTCCCTGCTGCGACCGGTGCGACGCCGCACCGGACGCTGACCTATGGCGCCGGGACCGTCTTGGGTAGGCCTCGCCCGCGATTTGGGCCGCGCCGGGCAGCCGCTTGACCTTAATGTTAATATTATCTATCGTTTTTATCTTCTATTGGAGAGCGCGCGGGTTGGAACGACGCCCGGCTTTTCACCTCGCGCCTTCGGAGACCGCCATGGCCGACACGATCCAGCTCTCTTCCGACGTGCTCGTCATCGGTGGCGGGCCGGCGGCATGCTGGGCGGCGCTGGCCGCGCGTGAGGCCGGGTGCAGCGTGGTGCTGGTGGACAAGGGTTATGTCGGCACCAGCGGCGCCACCGCGCCGTCCAACACCGGGACCTGGTTCGCCACCACGCCGGAGCGACGCGCCAAGCTGATCGCCGAGCGGGTGAAATCCTCTGAAGGGTTAGCGGATATCCGGCAGATGGGGCGGGTGATCGACACCGCGACCCAGCACCTCCACGTTCTCGCCGAACGCGGCTATCGCTTTCCCCGCGACGATGAGGGCGCGCTCTACATCGCCAATCTGCGCGGCCCCGACTATATGCGCTTCCTGCGCCAGCTTCTGGTGCGGGCCGGGGTCACGGTGCGCGACCATCATCCCGCTCTCGAACTGCTGACGGCGGGCGATGTGGTGGCCGGCGCCGCCGGCTTCGCCCGCCAGTTGAACCAGAACTGGGAGGCGCGGGCCGGTGCCGTGGTGCTCGCGACTGGCGGCTGCGCCTTCGGCTCGCGCATTCTCGGCGCCACCGGGCTTACCGGCGACGGCCAGCTGATGGCCGCCGAACTCGGCGCCGCCCTTTCCGGCATGGAGTTTTCCAGCCAGTACGGCATCGTGCCGCTGCACTCCTCGGTGAATAAGGGCCTGCCCTATTTCTGGGCGAGCTTCTATCGGGCGGACGGCTCGGCCATCGACATTCCCCCAGGCGAGCGTTTTTCGGTGCTGGCGCGGGAGTCGCTGCAGGGTCCCATTTCGGCCCGGCTCGACCGCGCGACCGGCGCGCTGCCGGACGCTTTGCGCCGGGGCCAGCCCAACTGCTTCCTCCCTTTTGAGCGTGCCGGCATCGATCCGTTCACCGAGCTGTTTCCGATCGGCCTGCGCTCGGAAGGCACGGTGCGCGGCACGGGCGGGCTCAAGCGTGCCGATGACGATTGCGGCGTCGGCATTCCCGGCCTGTTCGCCGCCGGCGACACGCTGGAGCGGCAGGACATTGCCGGCGCGGCAACGGGCGGCGGCGGGCCGAACGCCTCCTGGGCCATCGCCACCGGCGTGTGGTCCGGCAAGGGCGCGGCCGCCTTCGCGCAACGCCTCGGCCCGCGCGCGGCGGAACGGCCCGTGCGAGCGGCGGGACAGGCCGGGCTGCGCCCCGCCGCTGCCGCCCGCGCGCTCGATCCGGCCGAGGCGGTGGCCCTGGTGCGGGACGAGATGCTGCCGGTACAGCGCAATTTCTTCCGCAGCGCGCCGACGCTCAACGCCTCGCTCGCCCGTCTCGACGCGGCCTGGGCGACGCTGCGCGACCATGGGCAGGGCGAGGGCGCGAGCGCCTTCCGCCTGCGCGAGGCCGCCGCGCTCCTCGCCTCCAGCCGCTGGGCCTACCGCGCCGCCGCGGCGCGCAGCGAGACGCGCGGCATGCACCGAAGGCTCGACGCCCCCGCCAGCGCCCCCGCCCTCGCCAGCCGCCTCACCCTCGCCGGTGTCGATCAGCCGGTGCTGAGCTTCGACCGCCCGCCGCTGGAGGCCGCTGCATCATGATCGAAATCCTCTCCGAGGCCCGCTGCACCGCCTGCAATGTCTGCGTGAAGGCCTGCCCGGCCGATGTGTTCGAGGCCGTGCCCGGCGCCGTGCCGATCATCGCCCGGCAGGCGGACTGCCAGACCTGCTTCCTGTGCGAGATCTACTGCCCGGTCGATGCGCTCTTTGTCGCCGCCGATCCCGAGAACGTCACCGGCATCACCGAGGACGCCGTCGTCGCGGCCGGCCTGTTCGGCGGCTATGCCCGCGCGCTCGGCTGGAAGAAGGGCCGCGAAGGCGGTGCCGATGCCGACCCCACCCATCGCCTGCGCCAGGCCTCGCTCACCGCGATGCCCACCGGCCCCCGGAGCCCCGCGCCATGAGCCTTTCCGCCGCCGACCTCGCGCCTGCGGGCGCCCCCGCCCAGCGCATCGCCCTGCGCGACGTGCGCAAGACCTTCCAGCTGAAGCCCGGCCAGAGCGTGACCCTCGACGGCCGGTCGAGCGACCGGATTCCCGTGCTTTCGGGCGTCGATCTCGATATCCCCGAGGGCGCCTTCGTCACCGTCGTCGGCCCCTCGGGCAGCGGCAAGTCGGTGCTGCTCGACATCATCGCCGGGCTGACCGAGCCGAGCGGCGGCACCGCCGCCATTGACGGGCGCAAGGTGACGCGCCCGCACCCCGAGACCGCCTATGTGTTCCAGCAATATGCGCTGTTTCCCTGGCGCACGGCGCTGCAGAACATCGAATACCCCTTGGAGGTGCGCGGCGTCGGCCGCGCCGCCCGGCGGGAGCGGGCGCGGCATTTCCTGCATCTGTTCGGCTTGAAGGGCTTCGAGGACCGCTATCCCTCGCAGCTCTCCGGCGGCATGCAGCAGCGCGTGGCGATCGCCCGCGCGCTCGCCACCGATCCGCAGGTGCTGCTGATGGACGAGCCCTTTGCCGCGCTCGACGCCCAGACCCGCGACATCTTGCAGAGCGAATTGCTGCGCATCTGGGAGCAGATCCGCACCACGGTGGTGTTCGTCACCCATTCCATCGACGAGGCGATCTTCCTCGCCGACCGGATCGTGGTGATGACCGCCCGCCCGGCGCAGGTGAAGGAGACCATCGCGGTCGACCTGCCGCGCCCGCGCGACATCGACATCCGCAACAGCGACGCTTTCAACGCCTACCGCGCCCGGGTGTGGGACGCGCTGCGCGAGGAGGTGAGCAAGGCGCAGCGCGACTGGGCCCTCGCCGCCGCCTACAACGCCTGAGGAGCCCGCGATGACGCTCGCCACCGACAATTCGACCGACATTCCCCCGCGCGTCTGGTGGAGCCGGCCGGCCTTCCTGCCCGCCCCGTCCTCGCTGCGCCACGCCGTCAGCGCCATCGGCCTCGGCCTGCCGGCGCTGCTGGTGCTGGCCCTGGCCTGGGAGCTGGCGCCACGCCTCGGCTGGATCAACGCGATCTTCTTCCCTCCGCTCAGCCAGGTGCTGGCGGCGCTGGGCGAGATGATCGGCAGCGGCCTGCTCGCCCAGCATATCGGCATCAGCCTGCAACGCGCCGCGATCGGCTTCGGCCTCGCCGTGGTCGTCGCCATTCCTCTCGGGCTGCTGATGGGGCGCTACACGCTGTTCGAGAAGGTGAGCGATTTTCTCGTGCAGACGCTGCGCAACACCTCGCAATTCGCGCTGCTGCCGGTGTTCATCCTTGTGCTTGGCATCGGCGAAGCCTCCAAGATCGCCATCACCTTCTATGCCGCGGTGTTCTTCCTGCTGATCAACACCATCGTCGGCGTGAAGTCGGTCGATCCGCTGCACCTGAAAGCGGCGCGCTCCATGGGTACGTCGGACTGGGACCTGTTCGCCAAGGTGATCCTTCCCTCCGCCATCCCCTCCATCGTCGCCGGCGCGCGGCTGGGGGTGAAAAGCTCGCTGTTCTCGGTGATCGCGGCGGAGATGCTCGCCGCCCAGTCGGGCATTGGCTACCTCATCCAGAACTCCTCGCTGATGCTGGAAACCGACCGCATGTATGCGGGGATACTGACGCTGACCGTCATCGGCTTCCTGCTCAATTACGCCCTCGTGGCCTTCGAGGCCCGGGCGACGCGCTGGCGCGCCAGCGAGGACAAGGGCTTCGCCTGAGCGCGGCCCGCTCCCTTTTTCGTTCTCTCCCCGAAAGGCTTCGCCATGGCCCCTCGTTTTCTTCCCCTCTCCCGCCGCCGCGTCGTCCAGGCGCTCGGCCTCTCCGCGCTCGCACCGCTGGCGGGCGCCCTCCCCGTCCGCGCCGCCGACAAGCCGGAGGTGATCCGCATCGGCTCGACCGCGCCGGGGCATCTCAAATTCATCCTTTACCGCAACCGCAAGCTGCTGGAGCAGGAATTCGCCAAGGACGGCATCCGCGTGGAGCTGGCGACCTTCGATGGCGGCGGCCCGGCCTCGGTGGCGCTCGGCTCGGGCGCCATCGATTTCACCTATATCGGCAACAACCCCTCGCTGCGCCTCGGCGCCGCCGGGGCGGATGTGAAGGCGATCGGCCTGTCGAGCTGGGTGCCGTCAAACGAGACGCTCGTCGTGGTGCGCCCGGATTCGCCGATCAAGGACATTGCCGAGCTGAAGGGCAAGAAGGTCGCGGTGCTCACCGGCACGGTGCGCCATTCCACCTTCGCCAAGGCGCTGAAGGAAGCGGGTGTCTCGATCAAGGACGTGCAGCTGCTCAATATCGGCATTGAGAGTTCCGGGCCGGCGCTGACGCGCGGGGACATTGACGCCATCGTCGAGAGCACCGGGCCGGCGCAGAAGCTGGTCGACCTCGGCGGCGCCAAGGTGCTTTTCGATGCCGGCGTCTCCGGCAAGCGCGAATGGGCGGTGCCGCATGTGCTGAGCGTCAACGCCACCTTCGCTCGCAAATATCCCGACCTCGTCGCGCGGCTGCTCGCCGTCGACATCGCCGCCGCGCGCTGGGCCGACGCGCACCCCGAAGAGACCATCGCCATTTTCGTCCGCGAGACCGGCAGCAGCGAGAAGGCGGTGCGCGCGACCTATAGCGACGGCAAGTTCTGGCAGAACCCGGCCATCACCGAGGAGGCGGTGCGGGCGCTGCAGGCGGAAGAGGCGTTCATGGCAGAATCCGGCCTGTTGAAGGGGAAGGTGGATTACGACAGCTGGATCGACCGCTCCTATTACGACGCCGCGCAGAAGAAGCTCGCGGGCAACTGAGCCTCGGCGGATCCGGCGACGGCGCCGGGTCCCGCTCCCTCGGAGGTACCCATCCCGGCAGCGTCCTGCTATCTACCCTGTCGACGTGCGCGCCGGGGTGGATGAATGCTGACGAACAAGGGGAAGTACGGTCTGAAGGCGATGGTGCATCTGGCGTCGCTGGAGGCGGGGACGACGACGATGGGCGCGGCGATCGCCCAGGCGGAGAACATCCCGAAGAAATTCCTCGACGCCATTCTGCTCGATCTGAGGAATGCTGGGCTGGTGCGCAGCAAGAAGGGGCCGGGCGGGGGCTATTCGCTGGCGCGGGCGCCGAAGGAAATCCGCGTCGGCCACATCATCCGCACGCTGGACGGGCCGCTGGCGCCGATCGGCTGCGCCAGCCAGAGCGCCTATGTGGCCTGCCAGGACTGCGCCAACCGCGAGGCCTGCGAGGTGCGCATCGTCATGACCCGGGTGCGCGACGCGCTGTCCGACATTCTCGACCGGATGACGCTGGAAGAAATGGTGAGCTATGGCCGGACGCGGCATCCGGACCTGATGTATCACATCTGATCCCTGTCCTTTCCTCCCTATTCCGCCCATCCGTGTGAAAACGGATTGCCGGGAGGTGGCACGTTAGTCTATAAATTTGACCGACAAACAGACGCGCCGCCCCAGGGCCGGCCGCGCCGCCCGCGCGAACCGACAGGACCCCCCATGCCGCACATCAGCCCCGCACAGACCCAAGGCGACGGCCTCAACGTGCTCTGGTTCCTGCCCACCCATGGCGACGGGCGCTATCTCGGCACCGCGCTCGGCGCCCGCGAGACCGATATCGACTATCTCCGCCAGGTCGCCCAGGCCGCCGACCGGCTCGGCTATTACGGCGTGCTCATTCCCACGGGAAAGAGCTGCGAGGACAGCTGGCTGGTGGCCTCCGCGCTGGCACCCGCGACCAAGCGGCTGCGCTATCTCGTGGCGGTGCGCCCAGGCCTTGCCTCCCCCACCCTCTATGCCCGCATGACGGCAACCCTCGACCGCATCTCCGACGGGCGGCTGCTCATCAACATCGTCACCGGCGGCGACCCGGTGGAGAATGCCGGCGACGGCATCTTCCTCAATCATGACGAGCGCTACGAGGTGACGGACGAGTTCCTCACCGTCTATCGCCGCCTGCTGGCCGGCGAGCACGTCACCTATTTCGGCAAGCACATCAAGGTCGACGACGCGCATCTGCTCTTTCCCCCGCTTCAGGAGAACGGCCCGGCGCTGTATTTCGGCGGCTCGTCGGAGGCGGCGAACAAGGTCGCGGCCGAGCATGTCGACAAATACCTCACCTGGGGCGAGCCGCCGGCGGCGGTGGAAGCCAAGATCAAACAGGTGCGCGCGCTGGCCGAGGCCGAGGGCCGCAAGGTCTCCTTCGGCATCCGCCTGCATGTCATCGCCCGCGAAACCGACGCCAAGGCGTGGGAGGCGGCGGACGAGTTGATCGGCCATCTCGACGACGCCACCATCGCGGCGGCGCAGAAAGTGTTCTCGCGGCTCGATTCCGTCGGCCAGTCGCGCATGCAGGCGCTGCATGGCGGGCGGCGTGATAAGCTCGAGGTCAGCCCGAATCTGTGGGCCGGCGTCGGGCTGGTGCGCGGCGGGGCCGGCACGGCATTGGTCGGCTCGGGGCAGACGGTGGCGGCGCGCATGCAGGAATATGCCGATCTCGGCATCGACAGCTTCATCCTCTCCGGCTACCCGCACCTCGAAGAGGCCTACCGGGTCGCCGAACTCGCCCTGCCGCGCCTCAAGCTCAACCACACCCTCGCCAAGCCCAGCGGCACCGTGAACACCGGACCCTTCGGCGAGACCATCGCCAATGACTACAGACCCGCCCCGCGCGCGGCCCAGTCGTGAGCACGGGGCAGCCGCGCCCCGATCGCGTGCCGGTGGCGATCGTCGGCGGCGGCTTTTCCGGCGCCGCGGTCGCTTGGCATCTGCTGCGTCTGCGCCCCGGGCTTGAGCGGGTCGTCATCATCGAGCCGCGCGCGGAACTCGGGCGCGGCCTCGCCTATTCCGCCGCCGATCCCAGCCACCGCATCAATGTGCCGGCGACACGCATGTCGCTGCTGCCCGATCAGCCGACGCATTTCAACGATTGGCTGGAAGCCTCCGGCGCGCTCGAGGCCGACCCGGCGGCGCGGCGCAGCGAGGGGCGCAACTTCCCCGCCCGCGCCGTGTTCGGCACCTATGTCGCGGAACAGCTGGCGGCACTTGGCCCGCGCGTCCAGCATATTGCCGCCGCCGCCGAGGCGGTGGAGGCGCACGGCCACGGCTACCGCATCCGCACCTCCGACGGCGCCACTCTTGAGGCCGGGATCGTGGTGCTGGCGGTGGCGCATGCCCCGCCCAGCCCGCCAACCGCGCTCGCCCGTGCACTTGCCGGCCATCCGCGCTTTCTCCCCGACCCGTGGAAAGCCGGAGCGCTCGAGGCGCTGCGGCCGGACGACCGGGTGCTGATCGTCGGCACCGGGCTGACCATGGCCGATCTGGTGGCAACGCTCGACCGGCGCGGCCATCGCGGCGCGATCGTCGCCGTCTCCCGCCGCGGCCTGCGCTCGCGCGGTCACCCGGCGGCGCAGCACGACCCCTACGGCGATTTCGCCACCGATCCGGCCCGCACCGCCGGCGCCCTCGTGAAGCGCATCCGTGCGGCGGTGGCGGAGGCCGTGGCGGAGGGCAAGAGCTGGCACTGCGTGCTCGACCAGGTGCGGCTGCAGGGCAGCACCATCTGGAATGCGCTGCCGCTCTCGGAGCGGGCGCGCCTGCTGCGCCATCTGCGCCCGTTCTGGGACGTGCACCGCTTCCGCATCGCCCCGCAGGTGGAGGAGGTGCTGGACCAGAAGATCGCGGCGGGGACGCTGCGCCTGCGCGCGGCCTCGCTGCGGGGGGTGGAGCGGCAGGGCGACGCCAAGGGCGACGCCATCGTGGTGAGCTTCCGCGACCGGCGCACGGGAACCGTGACGCGCGAGACGTTCGATGCCGTGCTCACCGCCACCGGCCCGGCGCATGGGCGCGTCTTCGCCGACAATCCGGTGCTGGCGGCACTGGAGCGCGCCGGCCTTGCCCGGCCCGACAAGCTGCGCCTCGGCATCGAGGTCACCGCCGACGGTCGGGCCATCGGCTGCGACGGCGTGCCGACACAGGACCTCTATGTCGCCGGCCCCTTGGCACGCGGTACGGTGGGCGAACTGATGGGGCTGCCGGATGTGACGAATTACGCCATCCGTATCGCCGCAGCCGTCGCCACACGGCTGGAACCCGACGCGGTTTCGGACGACGCGCCAACGCTTTACGCTTCAGCGCGCTCGGCGCGCAAATAATCTACTTCATGAGTAGATTTCTATTGACCACTGCCGGCGCTTCTGGTCATATGACCCTACCGACGTTGCCGCTGCGCCTTCCGCCTGCGGCGCCACGTCCCGCTACGGGGGCACCTTTATGACCTGGACCTGTCGACGCCGCTGATCGCGGCCTTCCAGCTTCACCCGACATTTCACCAGCTGTCACGCGGGCGCCGCGCGCCCCGGCGGCCTGCCTATGGAACATCCCATGACCCGCTTTTCCCGCCGCGGCGTTCTCGCCGCCACGGCCGCGCTCGGCCTGCTGATCGCCGGCCAGACCTTGATTTCGCCGGCCCTCGCCGCCGATGTCACCATCGGCTACCAGACCGGCGCCGACCCGGCCAAGGTGGCGCAGGCCAATGGCGTCTATGAGAAGGCGACCAAGGCCAGCATCGACTGGCGCAAATTCGACAGCGGCGCCGATGTGATCGCCGCCATTGCTTCCGGCGCGATCCAGATCGGCTATGTCGGCTCCTCGCCGCTCGCCGCCGCCGCCAGCCGCGAAGTGCCGATCGAGACCATCTATATCGCCGCCCTACTGGGCGACGCCGAGGCGCTGGTGGTGCGCAATGGCGCCGGCATTGCCAAGCCGGAAGATTTCAAGGGCAAGAAGGTCGCCGTGCCCTTCGTCTCCACCACCCATTACTCGCTGCTGGCCGCGCTGAAACACTGGGGCGTCGACCCGAAGACGGTCGAAATCCTCAATCTGCGTCCGCCGGAAATCGCCGCCGCCTTCACCCGAGGCGACATCGACGCCGCCTATGTCTGGGACCCGGCGCTCGGCAAGATCAAGGAGACCGGCACGGTCTTCGCCTCCTCCGCCGATGTCGCCAAATGGGGCGCCCCGACTTTTGATGCCTGGATCGTGCGCAAGGACTTCGCCAAGGCGCACCCCGAGATCGTCGCCGATTTCGTCAAGGTGACGGCGGATTCCTACGCCGACTACGCGAAGAACGGCGCCAGCTGGACCGCCGCCTCGCCGCAGGTCGCCGCCATCGCCAAGCTCACCGGCGCCAAGCCGGAGGAAATCCCCGAGCTGCTCAAGGGCAACAAATTCCCGCTGCTGGCCGACCAGCTCTCCGAAGCCCTGCTGGGCGGCGGCTCGGTCGAGGCCATCGTCGCCACGGCGAAATTCCTCAAGGAGCAGGGCCGCATCGAGGCCGTGCTCACCGATTACAGCCCCTATGTCAGCCGCGTGCCGGCCGAACAGGCGGCCAAGCTGAACTGACTCCTCGCCGTGTCGATCCCCGGTTCCCGAGCGCTGCGGGCGATGTGAGAGACCGCAGTGTAACTTGGCCCGGCCTCCGAAGGGATGCCGGGCCTTTTCTCTTTTCTGAGGAGTGGGCGATGAAACTGACCCTGTTCCGCCTTGGCGTGCGCTTCCCGGCCCCCGGCGGGGGCGAGACCACCATTCTCGACGACATCAACCTCAAGGTGGCGGCCGGCGAGTTCGTCGTGCTGCTGGGCGCCTCGGGCTGCGGCAAGTCCACCTTGCTCAACGCGGTGGCCGGCTTCCTGCCGCCCTCGTCAGGCGAGATCTGGGTCGAGGGGCAGCCGGTCACCGGGCCGGGGGTCGAGCGCGGCGTTGTCTTGCAGACCGACGCGCTGTTTCCCTGGCTCAGCGCCCGCGACAATGTGGCCTTCGGGCTGAAGCTGCGCGGCCGCTCGCGGGCCGAGCGGACAGCCCGCGCCGAGGAGGCGCTGGAGCTGGTCGGGCTCGCCGGCAAGGGCGACCACGCCACCTGGCAGCTCTCCGGCGGCCAGCGCCAGCGGGTCAGCCTTGCCCGTGCGCTGATCGCCGACCCCGACATTCTGCTCATGGACGAGCCGCTCGGCGCGCTCGACGCGCTGACCCGCGAGCAAATGCAGGACCTCGTGCTCGACGTGTGGAAGCGCACCGGCAAGACCATACTCTTCGTCACCCATGGGCTCGACGAGGCGCTGTATCTCGGCACGCGGCTGGTCGTGCTCGCCGGGAAACCCGGCCGCATCCTGCGTGACGAGCCGCTTTCCTTCGGCCGCCAGGCGCTCGATGAGGGGCTCGGCAGCAAGGTGAAATCCCTCCCCGCCTTCGCCGCCGCCCGCGAGCGGCTGCGCGAGACGATTTTTGCCGGAGCCCCGTCATGAGCCTCTTCACGCCGCTGCCCGTTGCCGACAGCGCCCTGCCGCTGATCGTGCCCGCCGAGGGCTTTCCTTTTGACGATCGGAGGCCCGCGCGCGCGGACGCGGTCCCGGCCGGTGAGGCGGGTCAGCCCTTTGCTGTGCCGGCGCGCCTGTGGATCCCCCTCGCCACGCTTGGCGCCCTGCTGGCGGTGTGGTGGGCCGCCACCGCCTCCGGCGCGGTGCCGGCGCTGTTCCTGCCCTCCCCGCAGGCGGTGGCGTCGCGCCTCGGCCGGCTCGTCACCGAAGGTTTCGTCGACGCCACGCTGGCGCAGCATCTCCTCGCCAGCCTGCTGCGCGTCTTCGCCGCGCTGGCGGCAGCGCTCATCATCGGCGTGCCGGCCGGCTTCGCCATCGGCCTGTCGACGGTGGGGCGCGGCATTCTCGATCCCATCGTCGAGTTCCTGCGGCCCATCCCGCCGCTGGCCTATCTGCCGCTCGTCATCATCTGGGCCGGTATCGGCGAGAGCGCCAAGGTGCTGGTGATCGCCCTCGCCATGCTGCCGCCGGTCATCATCGCTACCTCCGCCGGGGTGCGAGGCGTCGACCGCAACCGGCTGAATGTGGCGCGGGCGCTGGGCGCCACGCGGGCACAGCTGCTGCGGCTGGTGGTGCTGCCCTCGGCCCTGCCCTCCATACTCACCGGCACCCGCATCGCGCTCGGCGCGGGGTGGTCGACGCTGGTGGCGGCGGAACTGGTGGCGGCGACGCGCGGCGTCGGCTTCATGATCCAGTCCGCCGCCAATTTCCTCGCCACGGATGTGGTGGTGGCCGGCATCTTCGTCATCGCTGCCGTGGCCTTCGCGCTGGAACTGGCGATCCGGCTCATCGAGCGCTTGCTGGTCGGCTGGGCCGCCCATGCCTGATGCGCCCGGCCGGCGGGCGCGCTCCCTAGGAGGGCGCGACGGCCGGCCAGTTGGTGGCGCGGTGATACTGCTCGCCGGCGGCGAGGACGGCGGCGTCGGCGCCGTCGCGGCCGATCAGTTGCATCCCCATGGGGAGCCCGCCGGCACCGAAACCGCAGGGCAGCGCCAGGGCGGGCAGGCCGATGAGGCTGACCGGCACGACGATCTCCATCCAGCGGTGATAGGTGTCCATGGGATGGCCGTCGATGGACTCGGGCCAGCGCCACTCGACCGGGAACGGCCAGACCTGAGCTGAGGGCATGACGAGGAAATCATATTCGTCGAACAGCCGCGCTGCCTGCGCATACCAACGTGAGCGGGTGACACTGGCCGCATAGAGCTGGGCCGGCGTCACCGTCTGGCCGAATTCGATCTCCCAGCGGCTTTCCGGCTTGAGCAGGTCGCGGCTGTGCGGATCGGCGAGCAGCGCGCCCTTGGAGCCGGCATTGAGGAAACCGCGCAGGCGGATCCAGGCGTCCCACAATTCCTCGGCGGGGAAAGGCGGCGCGAGCGCCTCGACCTCTGCTCCCAATTCCTCGAACACCTTTAGCCCCTTGGCGCAAATGTCGAGAATGCCCGGCTCGCACTGATAGGCCCCGCCCCAATCGGCCAGCCAGCCGATGCGCCGGCCGCGCAGATCGGTCTCCAGCCGGTCCGCCAGCGAAGCACAGTCGCGGCCGAAGGGAACGCCCGGATTGGGCCCGGCCAGCGTTTCCAGCAGGCGCGCGAGGTCCTCGATGGTGCGCGCCATCGGCCCGTCCGTCGCCAGCGTCGAGAGGAAGGTGTCGCCCGCTGCGTCAGCGGGGACGAGCCCCCAGCTCGGCCGGAAGCCATAGACATTGCAGAAGGCCGCCGGGTTGCGCAGGCTCCCCATCATGTCCGAGCCGTCCGCGACCGGGACCAGCCGGGCGGCCAGCGCCGCCGCCGCGCCGCCGGACGATCCCCCCGCCGAGCGGGTGAGGTCGTAAGGGTTGCGCGTGGCGCCGAAGACCGGGTTGAAGCTGTGGCTGCCCTGTCCCCATTCCGGCGTGTTGGTCTTGCCGGTGAAGACGGCTCCAGCCGCGCGCAGCCGCGCCGCCACCAGATCGTCTTCTTCGGGAACATGATCGCGGTAGAGCGGCGAACCATAGGTCGTCCGCACGCCGCGCACGGCGACAAGGTCCTTCACCGCCAGCGGCAGGCCATGCAGCCAGCCGCGCGGCGGCACGTCGTCAAGCGCGCGCGCCTCCCCCCGCAACGCGTCGGGATCGACCGCCGAGACGATGGCGTTGATGGCGGGATTGGCGGCGGAAAGCCGCGCGAGATACGCCTCCATCAGCTCGGACGGCGCCAAAGCGCGTGTGGCGATGAGGCGGGACAGCTCGCTCGCGCTGAGCTCCATGAGGGAAGGCGACATTCGTTCTGCACGGCTCCGGAGAGAATCGGGTGCGCCGAAGGTCGAGCGACCGTCCGCGCGCCGATATTCTCCGCGAGGAGACAGCAGCCCGCAACCGCCGGCGCGGGCGGACGGGTTTGCGAACGCTCAGCCGGCTACGGCCATCAACGCCTCCGCCAGCTTGAGGTCGTCGGGCGTGGTGATCTTGAGATTGACGGCGCTGCCGGGCACGAAGGCGGTCTTGACCCCACCAAGCGCGAGAATGTCGAGAAAGCTGGGATCGCTGTCGAGCCCATCTTCCGGCAGCGTCTCATAGCCGGCACAGGCGGCGTCGCGCCGGAACGCAACCGGCTTCTGGCCTATGAGCACGGCGCCCGGCGGGTGCAGCAGCTCGCCGTTGCGGGTGTACAGGAACTCGGCATTGACGAGGCCCGGCGCGGCAGCCCCGCTCACATGCGCCTGCTGCACCAGCGCGCGCAGCAGTTCCGGCGCGGCGAAGGGGTGGACCACGTCGTGCAGGATAAGCCAGGGCGCCGTCGCCTGCGCCATCAGGCGGCGCGTGGTAGCGCTGCGCGTGGCCGCCCCTTCCACGAACGCCACCCGCTCATCGCCGATGAGGGCGCGGGCACGCTCCAGATCCGCCGCGGCTACCGCGACGATGATGGAATCGACTTCGGGCAGCAATTGGTCCACCGCGCGCTCAAGCAGCGTTCGCCCGGCCAGCGCGACGAACGCCTTCGGTCCACGCCCGAGCCGCGTGCCGCTGCCCGCCGCCTGCAGGAGACCCTGGATTTTCATGAGCGGACCCCCAAGCGCTTTGGACGGGGTTGAAACATGCGCGGCAGCCACTTTTTCCAGCGGGGGCGCTTCCTCGCGCCTGTCGGCCCGGCTGCGGAGGAAGGCCAGGCAGGCGGAACACTGTAATCCGGAGGCCTCGGGGGCGCACAGCCCAGGAACGCTTCGCGTCCCGCGCGATCCAGCCTGTCGAAGGCGGCGAGGTCGAGAAGCATGGAGGCGTTGGCCTGCCGTTCGCGCGCATGGGCATTCTTCGCGGCGACATGGGCATGCAGCGCGTCGCGCAGACGGGCGACATCCTCCTGCAACGCCCCGGATCGCCACAGATGGCGCTGCGTTCTGAAGTGCTGATGCTGGGGCCTCGGTAGATCGATCGGCAACACGCGTCCGCCATTACCGACATCGAAATGGTGCAAGAGGTTGTGGTGGCCGCCGGGATCGAGCCGGTGATTGAACAATTGCATCCCACGCGCGGTCACCAGCAGTGCATGGGAATGGTCGAGCGCCGCGAAGCCCTTCTTCACGTCCCAGCCGTCCATGTCGGCCTGGCTGGCGGTGAGGTTCTGCGCGAAGGCAACGGTGCGAGCCCCTTCGGCCAGCAGGCTGCGGCCCGAATGCGGGAAGGGCCAATCACCCTCTATGCCCAGAAGGTCGAGGCAGGTGGACGCGAGATCGACCGTGCTGACAAGACGGCCATCGCTGCCGATGGGCAGACGCTCATCGCGAATGACGAGGGGCGTGTGGATCAAAGCGGGATAGGGCTCGACCGCGTGCAGAAGCCCCGTCTTGAAGCCGTGCGTGCCGTGGTCATCGCCGTGGTCGCCATAGACGAGGGTGGTGGTGTGCTCCAGCGCACCGGCCCGGCGCAGGATTTCAAGCATGGCGCCGAGCAGCGTGTCGGTGGCGGCGCAGCTGCCCTCGAACAGCTCGTCGAGATGGCGCGCATGCGAGGCCAGGGCGAGGTCCGCCTCGATATGGGGGAGCTGGCACCACACATAGATCGCGAACGGCCCCTGCGCGGTCCGCTGCTCAAACGCCTGGAGCAGCGTGGCGAAGTCGTTCGTCTTCCACGCCTCCGGCAGCGACGTGTTGAAGAGATGCAGGATCGGCAGTCGGGGATAGGCAGAAGCGCAGAGGAACGACGTCTCATAGCCACGCGCCGCAAGCTGGGTGAACAGGCTCGGATTGTTGCCCACCGGCCGCGCCAGCCCCGCCGCGCCGTCCATCTCGAAGTCATTGCCGTGCAGAAACGCCGCCATCACCATCTGGGTAGACGTGGCGGAGGAATAATGGCGCCGATAGGTCCGCGCCTCGGCCATCAGCGCGCGCAGGTGCGGAAACGCCTCCGGGAAGGCGTTGAAGGTCTGCCACGATGTGCTTTCGAGGTGAAAGACGAAAAGATTCTTCGGCCGGGCCGGCACGGGAGAGCGATGGTTCATCTTGCGGCGGCCCGCCTTTCGGCAAAGAGCGTCTCGAAATCGAGACCGTAGAAATGCGGCCAGGCCCCCCCGTCCGCCGGCGCACGGCGGGCGGTGTCGATGCGGAACCGTTCGACGAAGGCGGGATCGGCCAGGCATCCCTTCAGCGCGGGGGGCTCGGGCGGGGGCGTCGAGGCCTCGCGTGGCAGGTCGACACAGCTCTTGAACGGCAGTACGCGGCGCAGGGTCAGCCCACTCTCGTCGATGAGATGCCCATAGCCGACCGCCTGATGCTCGCCGTCGGGATCGACGGCCATGAACTTGGCGTGGCGCGTCTCGCGGTCGCGCCGCTCGATCATCTTGAGATGATAGAGGAAGGCGGGAACGAACCCGCGCGCGGCGCCGTCCAGCTCGGGCGGGAACCAGGGCTGGTGCATGCGATCGGGGCGCCGGGTGACGGTGTGCGGAATCCTGAATAGGCGGGGCGTCCAGCGTGGCCCGCACGGCCCGTCGATCCGATACTCGCTGCGGCTGTTCCAGAGATTAACGATTTTGACGGCGAGCACCTGTTGCCCCCGCGCCTCGCGCCGTTCGAGAACCGGCCGCAGGCGGCGCAGGAAACGTTCTTCGTAACGCTCATCGGCATCGCCGCAGATCACCCAGTCCGCCCCCAACCGCGCCGCTTCGAGAATCAGGCGGTGCCGGTTTTGCGATTCATGCGCATGGGGTGGCGCGGGACGGCGCTCGTTCAGCACCGAAATCACTTTCGGCACGGCGCGAAGAAGATCGGGCGTGGCGTCGGTCGAGCCCTCGTCAAGCGCGACAATGCCGTCCACATGCGGCGCGATGTGATGGAGAAAGCCGGGGAGGAAGCGCTCCTCATTCCGAAGCTGCGTGATGCAGATGATCTTCATCGCCGGCGGGTTCCGAGGGGCGGTTCGCTTCCTTAGGCGCGATGAGGACGCGCCGCTATCCACGTCCCCGCGCAGACACAGAGCTTTCCACAATGCCATACCGCGGCACAAGAGAGGACGCGCCGGCCCAGAGACGCGGCGGCAATCAGATCAGTCCCGGCGCGAAATGCGAATGCGCTTTGCGACCTTCTTCTCTTCGATATCCATCCAGTGCGGGTCAGAGGAGGAGGATGCGTCATACAGCAGCGCTTCGACATCCAAGCCATGGCGGCGCAAATCGTGACGGGCGCGGTCCGGCAACAGCCCCGCCAGAAACCGCAGTGGCGCGGCGGGAAGCTGGATCTTCTCGACCCAGATGCCGTCGACATATTTCTCAATGATCACGGTACTCATCACACTAGTTTCCCAGTTCCATCGTGGAGAACGAAAGGAAGTAACTTTCGGTTGAGGCGGTCAATTCCTGCCCTCCCTGCCAATTCCAAGAGCGGAAAATCGCTCCACCAGCGCCCCCACCGGAGCGCCAAGGGACCGCTCGATGATGATGAAGGTCGCGCGCAGTCGCGCGGCGTGTTCCGCAGGCGACCACTGGAAGCCCCCGCCGCCAAGGAGCGCGGCCTGACCCGCAAGCAAGAACTCAAGAGTCGCCTGCGCATCCTCGACGTTGAAGTCACCGTCCCGCTGGCCTTGATCGACGATGGCGGCAAGAACTGGGGCCATCCGGCGCACGAGAGCCCTGTTCGTCAATTCGTGCAGGCCGCTGTTTTCGAGATGATTGAGCGCATCGGCCAGATAGTGCTCGCTCCGGTCCACACTCTGCATGGCAAGCACCGCTGCGCAGAAGCGATCGATCGCCCCGCTATCGGCTCGGCCGGCGGTTTCCGCGGCCTGCACCATATCCTCGACCACGAGTTCCGCCAGCTTTGCCAGCAGATCATCCTTGGTCTTGAAATAAAGGTAGAAAGTGCCCTTGGCGATGCCGGCTCCTTGAGCGATCTCGTCAATGGAAACCGACTTGAAGCCTCTTTCCCGAAAGAGCCGGGCGGCGGCGGCGAGGATGTCGCCCGCCCGATCCTGGCTCGTGCCGCGACGGGATGCCATTCGTGAAACCTCATTATGACTGACCGTCAGTCATAATGAGGTGGCGCCGGGCGATCAAGTCGCCGCTGTGCATTTCACACAGCCCTCCTTTCCTCGACCGCCGCCACTTCGATCGCGCACTCGTGCCGTCCTTCGGTCGAGGAGACCCCCAATCAGCACCAGTAACGCGCGGTAGCCTTCACAAAGCTGTCCAGCCGCCATCCAACATCAGCGCGCTGCCCGTCATCAAAGACGCAGCATCCGAAGCGAGGAACACCGCCGCTGCGGCCACTTCATCAACGCGCCCTGCCCGCCCGAGAGGAATCTTCCGCAACACGTCGGCTCGAAAGGCCGGGTCGCGAAAGAAGGGCTCCGTCATCGGCGTCTCGACAAAGGTCGGGCAGATGGTGTTGACGCGGATGCGATGGGGCGCCAGTTCCACCGCCAGCGCCTTGGTGAAGCCCTCCAGCCCCCATTTCGAGGCGCAGTAGATCGTGCGGTTGGCCGCACCGACATGCCCCATCTGCGAGGACATGTTGATCACCGATCCGCCCCGCCCCGCCGCGATCATCGCGGCGGTCACAGCCTTGGCGGCGAACACCGCGCTGCGCAGGTTCAGCCCCAGCACGGCGTCGTAATCCTCCACCGTGACCTCGGCGAGCGGCTTGGGCCGGTTCATGCCGGCATTGTTGACGAAGACGTAAAACGCCGGGCGCGCCGCGATGAGCGCGGCAAACGCTTCCACATCGGTGACATCGGCCGGCAACGCCTCAGCCTTCAGGCCCTGCGCCCGCAATTCGTCGGCCGCCGCGCCGATCTCGCCCGCCGAACGGGCGCAGAGCGTCACCTCCGCGCCGGAGGCGGCGCAGGCCTGCGCGATGGCGAGGCCGATGCCTCGCCCCGCGCCCGTCACCAGCACCCGGCGTCCGTCGAGCCGGAACGACGGCAGAGCAGCGCTCATTCCGCCGCCTCGCCATAGGGCACGTTCTTGCGCCCATAGCGGCGCACACGCACATTGCACTGCTCGGCGTGACCGACGAAACCTTCCAGCAGGCACAGCCGCGAACCGTACGCGCCGATCATCGCCGCCGCCTCGTCGGTGGTGATCTTCTGGTAGCTGTGCGTCTTCAGGAATTTTCCGACCCAGAGACCGCCCGTATAGCGCCCGGCCTTGTGAGTCGGCAGCGTGTGATTGGTGCCGATCACCTTGTCGCCATTGGCGACATTGGTGCGCGGGCCGAGGAACAGCGCGCCATAGGAGTGCATATTGGCGAGATACCAGTCGTCGCGGTCGGTCATGACCTGGACGTGCTCTGAGGCGATGTCGTTGGCGACCTCCAGCATTTCCTCATGGGTGTCGCACAGGATCACCTCGCCATAATCGGCCCAGGACTTGGTCGCGGTTTCCGTGGTCGGCAGGAGCCCGAGCAGGCGGTCGATCTCCGCCAGCGTGTCCTCGGCCAGCCGGCGGCTGTTGGTGACCAGCACGGCCGGCGAATTGTAGCCGTGCTCGGCCTGCCCGAGCAGGTCGGTGGCGCAGATCTCGCCATCCACCGTGTCGTCGGCGATCACCATGGTCTCGGTCGGGCCGGCGAACAGGTCGATGCCGACGCGGCCATAGAGCTGGCGCTTGGCTTCGGCGACATAGGCATTGCCGGGGCCGACCAGCATGTCGACGGGCGCGATGGTCTCGGTACCGATCGCCAGGGCGCCGACGGCCTGGATGCCGCCCATCACATAGATCTCATGCGCGCCGCCCAGATGCATGGCGGCGATCACCGCCGGGTTCGGCTCGCCCTTGAAGGGCGGGGTGGCGGCGGCGATGCGCGGCACGCCGGCCACGGAGGCGGTGAGCACCGACATATGCGCCGAGGCGACCATCGGAAACTTGCCGCCCGGCACATAGCAGCCGACCGACTGCACCGGTATGTTCTTGTGGCCGAGGATGACCCCGGGCAGCGTCTCGATCTCGATATCGGTCATCGAACTGCGCTGGGCCTGGGCGAAATTGCGCACCTGCTCCTGCGCGAAACGGATGTCCTCCATATCCCGCGCCGACACCCGCGCCATCAGCGCCTCGATCTCGCTCAGCGTCAGACGGAAGGCCGGCGGCGAATAGCGATCGAACTTCTCCGACAATTCGCGCACCGCCGCATCGCCGCGCGCCTCGATGTCGGCGAGGATCGTCTCGACCGTCTCACGAACCTTGCGGTCGTCCTGCGAGCGCTCATCGGCGGGCTTGCCGCGCTTCAAATAGGTTACGGCCATGGTACTGGTCCTTACGTTTGCATGTGTCGCGAAGGCGGGAAGAGGCAGCCGGGGCTAGGGGGCGAGCCCGCTGGCCTTCTTGAAGGCGGCGAGGCCGGTGAGCGCCTTGTCGCGCCAGGCGCGACGCGCGGCGAGATCGGCTTCCGGTAAGGCCGCACGGCGCTCCGCGCCGGCGCGGCGAATGGTCTCCTCCGGCCAGGCGCGCGGCGTGCGGCTCTGCGCCATGGCGTGGTACATGCCGCCGAGCCGGGCCGCATAGTCGACAATGCCGCCGGGCGCGTTCAGGTCGATCGTCTCGAACGGGCCCATAAAGGCCCAGCGCAGCCCGAGCCCGTGCGAAATCGTGGCGTCGATGTCGGCGAGGCTGGCATAGCCCTCGTCATAGAGCGCCCAGGCCTCGTTGAGCAGCGCCCCCTGAAGGCGGTTGAGAACGAACCCGTCGATCTCGCGGGTGAGCGTTACCGGCACCTGCCCGACCGCGTGCATCAGTTCGCGCGCGCCTTCCAGCGCATCGGCATCGGTCCAGGGCGCCGGCACCAGCTCGACCACCGGGGCGAGATGCGGCGGGTTGACGGGATGGGCGATCAGGAAGCGCCCGCGATGGGCGCAGCCTTCGGTGAAGCGCGAGGCGGGAATGCCTGATGAGGACGAGCCGACGATCGTGTCCGGCGCCATGAGGGCGTCGATGGCACGGCAGATGTCGGTCTTCACCTCCACGCGCTCGAAGACCGATTCCTGCACATAGGCGGCGCCGTCGAGCACCGCTTCAAGCGTATCGACCACCTGCAGCCGGCCGATCACCGCCCCGACATCCGCGATCAGGCCGGCCTCGGCCAGCGCGGCCGCACTCTCCCGCGCCCAGGGCAGGATGCGGGCGCGGACCTCGGCGACGGGATCGAAGATCTGGACCCGCAGCCCGGCGCGGGCGAACACCAGCGCCCAGCCGGAGCCGACCAGGCCGGCGCCGACGATGGCGATCACGGGGGTCGGGGACGTAGCAGGGCCGGTCATGCCGACACCTTCGACGTCTCGCCATCGGCGAGGCAGATCTCGGTGATCCGCAGGCCTTCCCGGGTGATGCGCGAGGGGAAGGTGTCGCGCAGCCGCTCTTCATGCACCGGGATGACGCGGTGCGAGTCGTAGCCGACCTGCTTCATCATCGCCTCGGTGGCGAGCACCAGATTGGCCTGGCTGCCGACCGCGAGGCCC
The DNA here is from genome assembly GCF_965249975.1 of Ancylobacter sp. Classification (GTDB taxonomy): domain Bacteria; phylum Pseudomonadota; class Alphaproteobacteria; order Rhizobiales; family Xanthobacteraceae; genus Ancylobacter. The sequence goes on from NZ_CBDFNE010000018.1 coordinate 316,853, forward strand.
ACCGGCGTGTAGACTTCCTTCTCGTCGACGGCCGCGCCCGGGCCATGGATGTTCTCGAAGACATAGACGAGATCGCCGGCGAGCACCCATGTGTCCTGTGACTGCGCCTGTCCGTCATTGCGCACCGTGACCCACATCGAACCCCAGGTGTGGCTGTCATCGGCCGCGTGCAGATCGATGCCGGGCAGCACATCGCTCAAAGCGCCGTTGACCGTGACGAGGCGCTTTTGCCGGGCAAGATCGGCACCGCGCACGATGTCGCCGGGATCGACCGCCACCATCATCCAGCGCAGGCGGTCGGGCAGCGACATCGCCCACACCCATTTCGCGATCTCGCGCTCCTGAATGTAGAACTTGGCGTTCGGAAAGTCCTCGACATTGCCGAAATGGTCGAAATGCGCGTGGGTGATGAAGCAGGTGTCCACCTCTTCCGGCTTCACGCCGACTTCGGCCAGAACCGTTGTGGGGTTGCGCCAGTTCTCCACGCCGAAGCGATCACCCAGAACCTTGCCATATTCCTTGTCGTTATAGCCGACATCGACCATGGCCACATGATCACGGCCCTTGATGACGACGTAGCAATAGGGAAGCTTCACGAAACCCTGGTTGTGCGCGCCATAGAGCACGCCGCTCTTGTGGTAGTTCTTCACATAGGAATATTCGCACACCCAGATCGAATAGTCGGACATGGCTCGTTTCCTTCCTTTGGTTCTTTTGTCTTTCTTCCGACGGGCCGCTCAGCGCCCGCAGGAGCAACAGGCATGGGACAGGTCCACCATGGCGAGCCCGGCCTTTTCAGCGGTGGCGGCGCTGAGATGCGCGTAGGCGCGGCGCACATGGCGGGAGATGGTGTCGAAGGCGGCCTCGTTATTGCCGCGCGGGCGAAGCTCGGAGAACGTTCCCAGCGCAAGGCCGGAAAAAGCATGCGCGGCAACGAGCTGCTCCCGGTGCGGCTCAAGGGCGCCGGGGGCGACAAGCTGCCGGATGCGCTCGCCCGCTTCGGCGAAGCGCTGCCGGCAGCTGGCGAGTTCACCAAGACCGGCCACCTCCGACGAGTCGGTGAGCTGCGCCAGGATCATCAACCCCGCCAGCTGGCCGACAACCCGACGCAGATCCTCGAACACCGGACGGCACGCCTCGGCATAGCGGGCCGCCTGATCCGAGCCGAGCAAGGGGGCCAGATCGTCTGGCCCGGCGACCGGCATCGGCAGCGGCCCATCGGCAAAGAGGGCGCAGTCCGGGCGGTGCACGCTGGTCAGGCGGTCGAAAAGAGCGCGTCGCTGCACCGTCATCGGGTTCCTCCCTCGCGATTTCGCGTGGTGTTTCTCTCGATCAGCTCGCCGGGCGGCAGGCGCAGAATGTGCGGGTCCTGACCGCGGTCGACGGCGAGCTCGCGGGCGAGGCTGACGGTCGCCTCCATCATCCCCCCCAGCGGCTGCGCGACCGTCGTCAGCAGATGCGAGGGCCAGCCGGCCATGGTGATGTTGTCGAAGCCGACGACCGAGATGTCGTCCGGCACACGAAACCGCCCGCTTTCCTGCACCCCGGCGATGAAGCCGATGGCGACGATGTCATTGGCGCAGAACACCCCGTCGAGCGGGCGTTCCGCCTTCGCCGCCGCGAGCCCGGCGGCATAGCCGGCCTCGTAGCTGAAGCGACCGGCCTCGATCACGACCGGCGGCGCGAAGCCGCGTTCCACCGCCCGGCTGCAGAATCCCTTGCCGCGCTCCACATTGGTGGAAGCGCCGGGAAAGGCCGAGACATAGGCGAGATGCCGGTGACCGCTGTCGATCAGGTGGTCGGCGACCCGCCGGCCACCCGCTTCATTGTCGCAGGTCACGCCGAAGCCGAGGCCATCGGCGGAGAGGCGGTTGAAGAAGATGCATGGCGCCCCGGCGCCCTCGCATTTCTCGCGGGCGTGCGAGGCCATGTTGGCGGCCAGGACGATGACGAGGTCCGGCTGATAGGTCAGCAGCAGGTCGACTGCGTCGTCGATCTTCTCCGGCTGGTTGGCGGCGGAGAGCATGACATTCATGCCCGCCTCCTGCAGCATCGCCGTCATCTCGGTCATGACTTCGGGATAGAACGGGTTGGTCAGGTCGGAGACCACCATGCCGACGATCTGGGTCTTCTTGGTGATCAGGCTCTGGGCGAAGGGATTGGGGCGATAGCCGAGCGCAGCGGCCCGCTCCAGCACCAGCCGGCGCGTCTCCGAGGCGACGACGGCGTCCGGGTAGAAGGCCCGCGAGACCGTCGAGACCGACATGCCGAGATCGCGTGCGAGGTCCTTCACCGTCACCCGTCGTCCCTTGTCTCGTTGTACGTCGCTCAAGGCCTGTCTCCTGTCTCGCCATCGCTGGCGTTCCTGTCATTCCGCTGCGGCAGGAAGCAGTTTCGTTCGTAACCGGCATGCCGCGCCACCCTGTTCGGGCATCCGGGGCTGCCCGGCACCTGTCGGCGCCGGGCAGAAGTCGTTCCCGCCGCCTCAGTTCACGGTCGGCGCAACCTTGGTGAGCTTGTACTGGTCCTTGGCCGCCTCGCAGCGCCCGCAATTGATGCCCGGCTCATTGGCGGCCTTCACGATCTCGGCCGGCAGCGGCTGGATGGTCGCGCCCTTCACCGGGGTGCCGTTCAGCGCCGAGTCGATGTTCAGCTCGGGCAGCAGGACGGGATTCAGCACTTCCGTGACAAAGGAGGACGGCACGCGATCCTTCGGGAAGACGTTGCAGCCGTCCTCGAATTTCTCACCCGCGCACAGCTTGACCTTATCGGCGGGAACCCAGGGCAGCGGGTATTCGATGTTCGTCGGCTTGAGTTCGCGCTTGCCGGTGAGGATTTCCATCATCAGCTTGAAGGCATAGCCCGACTGCGCCGGCGGCGAACCGGCCGAGACGCCGGTCAGCCCCTTGGCCTGCATCGCCGGATCGGCCAGCGCGAGGCGGAAGCCGTTGGAGTTCTCGCCGGTGACCGGCACGAGATTTCCGCCCTTGTCGAGCAGCGCCTGGATGGCGCCGTACTCGCCGGCCTGCGCCCAGATGCCCTGAACATCCGGGTGCGCGGCAAGAGCCTTGGCGGTCTCCTGCTGGGTCGTGCGGTCGTCCCAGAACGAGTAATACTCGGAGACTACTTCGATGCCGGGATATTTGGCGAAGATGTGCTTGGCGCCATCGGTGTGGCGCTGGTCGACCGAGTTGCCGGGCACGCCGCGCGACAGGAAGATCTTGCCTTTGCCGCCGAGCGCATTGACCAGCGCCTGCGCCGAGTTCTCGCCGAAGCCGGAGGACAGATAGCTGACATTGTAGGCGCAGCTCTCGGTCACGGTGGCGTCGTACATGAAGAACAGCACGCCCTGCTCGCAGCCGCGCTTGATGGTGCGGTTGAGCGCGGTAGCGGAGATCGGGAAGCTGACAATGCCGTCCGCGCCCGCGTCGATCATGCTCTCATAGGCGGAGATCTGCGCCTGCGGGTCGGCACCGGAGATGACCTCCTTCAGCTCGACCATGTCATTATAGGGCGGCGTCGCCGCCAGCGCCTTGACGATGTTGGCGGCCTCGGACTGCCAGGCATTGCCGGAATAGCTGAGGCTCAGATAGATCTTGTATTTCTTTCCGTCCTTGGGGCCCGCGGCCTGCGCCGGCTGGATGGCCGCCATGCAGGCCGCCCCAAGCAACAGGGCGGCGGTCGCAGTCTTGAGCAGCGTCGATATCATCGTCGTTTCCTCCTGGTATCTTGCGTGTTCTTGTCGTTCGTCTCGCTCGCCCGGGATCAACGCCAGAGAGAGCCGAGTTTCTGGAAAAGCTCCTCGCGCAGGAGCAGCAGCGCCACCAGCACGATGGCGCCCTCAATGATGGTGCGCAGGCCGAATTCGAGGCCGATGGCGGAGATGATGGTGCCGAGCGTGGTCAGCAGGATCGCCCCGCCCACCGTGCCGAGAAACGTGCCGCGTCCGCCGAGGATGGAGGAGCCGCCGATCACCACCGCCGCAATGGACGGCAACAGATAGCTGTCGCCCATGCGCAGCGTGGCGCCGCTGGAATAGCCCACCAGCATCAGGCCGGCGAAACCGGCGCTGACCGCGCTGACCACATAGGGCAGGATGCGCATCGCCGTGACCGGGGCGCCGGCAATGCGCGCCGCGTCCACATTGGTGCCGATGGCATAGAGATAGCGGCCATAGATCGAGCGGCTCTGGAACAGCCAGCCCAGCAGCACGAAGGCGACCAGGAACAGGACGGGCGCCGGCAGGCCGAGAACATGGCCCTTCATCAGCGCCACCGCCGCGTCGGGGGCGGCGCCGCGCGGCGTGCCCTTGGTGTAGCCCAGCAGCAGCGAGGACACGATGATCGACATCGCCAGCGTCATGATGAAGGGCGGCACCTTCAGCCAGACGATGCCGGCGGCGGAGAGGAATCCGACACACCCGCAGGCCAGCAGCACCAGCGGGAGCAGATACCAGGCGCCGGGATCGCTGGCGCCGATCCAATTGGTGGCGAGGATGCCGCCCAGCGTGGCCACTGCCGGCAGCGACAGGTCGAGCCCGCCGGTGAGGATGACCAGTCCCTGCCCGAAGGACAGCACCACCAGGAAGGAGCCGAGCACCAGCACCGTTTCCACCTGCGACCAGGAGCCGAGCGAGGGGCTGATGAAGCGTGCGCCGACGAGCAGCACGACGCACAGGATCGCCACCGCAAGCGTGCTCACCGTCTCGGCGCTGATGCGCGCGCTACGCCGTGTGTCGGCCTTCTGCTGGAAGCGGGTCTGCGCGGTCGGATTGTCGTTCATGACCGTCATTTCCGCTCTCCGATCCGGGTCAGCAGGCCGCTGAAGACCACGGCCACGATCAGCACCACGCCCTGGAACAGGCCGGTGTAGAAGGAGGAGACGCCGCTGGAGAACAGCACCTTCTGCAACAGGGTGAGCGTCGCCGCCCCCATCACCGAGGCGAACAGCCCGCCGCGTCCGCCGCTCAGCGATGTGCCGCCCAGCGCCACGGCGGCGAAGGACAGCAGCAGCAGCGGCGTGCCGGAATTGGGATTGCCGGTCGCCGTCTGCGCGCTCAGCATCAGCCCGGCGAGGCCGTACAGCATGCCGGCGGCGACGAAGGTGAGGAAGCGGGTGCGCCTCACATTCACGCCGGAGAGAGCGGCGGCGGGCTCGTCGGCGCCGATGGCATAGAGCGCGACCCCATAGTTGGTGCGACGCACCAGCAGCCAGAGCCCGATCACCACGGCGACCACCAGCCCCGACACCGGCACGAAACCCCACAGCCGCCCGGTCAATTCGTCGGCGATCCAGTCGGAGACCGCCCCACCCGGCGCGTTGAGGATGACGAGCGCGATGCCCTGGCAGATGATCATGGTCGCCAGCGTGGCGGCGATGGACTGGAGCCGGAGATAGGCCACCAGCCAGCCATTCACCGCCCCCACGGCACCGCCGATGGCGAGGCAGAGCAGCAGCGAGAGCAGCGCACCGCCCGGCCCTTCCAGGGGATAGACGGCGAGCACGACATTGGTGAGCGAGATCACACCCGCGATCGAGAGATCGAAGCCGCGGCTCAGCACCACGAGCGTCTGCCCGGCCGCCGCGAGCGCCAGCGGGGCCGTGTTGTTCATCAGTGCGGCGATGGCGTAGCTGTCGAGCGCGCGCGGCTGCTGGTAGGCATAAAGTGCATAGAGCAGCACGTAGAGACCGAAGATCAGGCCGGCGCCCTGCGTCAGCCGCCAGAGACGGTGACGCGAGGCCAAGCCCGAACGAACAGCGGTAGGGGCGGACCCTGAGGCGCCCGCAGTGGCGATGTCGCTCATCGGGCATTCTCCGCGACGACGTGGGCGGGGGTGGCGGAGGGGGCGGGCGCACGGCCGGCCGGCGCATGCGGGTCATGGCCGATCATCGCCGCCACCAGCGTCTGCTCGGCGATGTCGTCACCCTGCAGCTCGCGGAACACCTGCCCGCCATAGAGAACGAGGCAGCGATCAGCCAGTTGGACGATCTCCGGCAGTTCCGAGGAATAGAAGAGAACCGAACCGCCGCGCTCGGCAAAGGCGCGGATGGCGGCATAGATGGATTCCTTGGTGCCGACATCGACGCCGCGCGTGGGGTCGAACAGCAGCAGCGTGCGCGCGCCGGTGGCCAGTGTGCGCGCCATCAGTGCCTTTTGCTGATTGCCGCCGGAGAGGTCGCCGATGGCGAAGCCGAGATAGCGCGGGTTCAGCGCCACCTGGTCCGCCGAAGGCTGCGCCGCCTTTTCCTCGTCGCGCCGGCCGATGAACCCCGCCCGGCCCACGCGCGGCAGGAGCGGCAGAACCACATTGGTGGCCGCCGACAGGCCGGCGAGGATGCCCTCCGTCTTGCGTTCCTCCGGGAGATAGCTGATGCCCGAGCCGCAGCGCAGCGCGGCGCGCGGGCTGCGATAGGCGGCCACCTTTCCGTCGACGCGGATCACGCCATCGGTCGGCGTCTCCAGCCCGGCGAGGAGGCGGAACAGACCGCGCTGACCCTGGCCTTCCAGCGCGGCGACGCCGAGTATTTCGCCCGCTCCGAGGTGCAGGCTAACCCCGCGCAGCCCGTGTCCGGCCAGATTCTCGACGGCAAGACGCGGCGCGCGGGCCGGGTCCGCCACCCGCGTGGGACGGCGTGCATGCTCGACCCGGTGGCCGACCATCATCTCGAAAATGTCGCCGTCGCTGGCGCTGCCGAGGCCCACCGTACCGATGGAGCGGCCATTGCGCAGCACGGTCGCCGACGAGCAGATTTCCCGCACTTCGGCGAGCCGATGCGAGATGTAGAGAATGGCGACGCCCCGCGCCCGCGCCTTGCCGATCTGTTCGAACAGCCAGTCCGTCTCGGCCAGCGAGGCGGTCGGCTCGTCGAGGATCAGCACGCGGCCGGCATTCTCGATCGCGCGGGCGATCTCGATGCGCTGGCGCTCGGCGAGCGGCAGATCGCCGACGCGCGCGGCCGGATCGATACGCGCGAGCCCGTGACGTTGCAGGATTTCCGCGCCACGGGCGATGACCTGGCGATGCGAGATGAGCGGCGAACCACGCCCCGCAAGAGCCGGCAGCAGGAAATTCTGCGCCACGCTCAGATTGGGGACGAGGCTCAGCTCCTGAAACGCCGTGGCGACCTCGCGCTTGCGCGCTTCGATGATGGAACGCGGCGCGTAGGTCTCGCCGTGCAGCCGCATCTCGCCACGATCCGGGATAACCGCGCCGGTGAAGATGCGCACGAGCGTGGACTTGCCCGCCCCGTTTTCGCCGAGCAGCGCATGAACCTCGCCGGCCTTCAGCGCGATATCCGCGTGTTCGAGCGCGACGGTCGCGCCATAGGACTTGCTGACGCCAGAGGCGCGCATTTCGCGAGACGAAGGGTGCCGCTCCCCGGTGTCGGGGCGACCTGTGGCGTCGATCATGTGAGTCCTCCCGTGCCCGGAGCCGCTCCACTAACGGGAACGTTCTCTGAGAACGTTCTCATTGTTGACGACGTTTCCGATCCCGGTCAAGCGCCCTCGGTCGATTTTGTCGCGACACTAGAAGGCCTGCGGCCGGACCTACGCCTCAACCCATTGAACCTGTGGGGATAACTTCCGCACCCTTTCGGGAGGGACAGGCGCCTTGGAGCCACCTTTTCTCCGTAGAGGGCTCACGCAGGAGAAAGGCCCTGCGGCCGAGCGCGGGAGGGTTGCCGAGCACCGGCTTCCCAAAGCACCCAGGCGTTGGAAATGTGCCGACGCCAGTAGGAAACCGTCGCGAAAACCGTCAAAATCTTCCAGAATCGATCATCCCACGTCGCGGACACTCCCGCACAGCGGTACGGAGGCGCCATGAACAGTCGCGAAAGCCAGGGTGACGGCGGCGAGGAGGCGCCGCGTGGGCGCGTGGAGATGATTCCGGCGAAACGGCGAGCGCTCATCCTGGAACGCCTTCGGCGCGAGGGCGCGGCGGGCATCCAGGAATTGGCCGATGCCATCAACGCCTCGCCATCGACCATCCGCCGCGATCTCGAACATCTAGTGAAGCAGGGCGCGCTGGAACGCACCCATGGCGGCGCCCTGCTGCAGAGCACCGCGCGCGCCACGTTCGAGCCCGACATCGCCCTCGCCGCGCAGCTGCGGCGCGAGGAAAAGAACGCCATCGCTGCCGCCGTCGCCGAGGAGCTCCGGCCCGGACAGAGCGTGATTTTCGACGCCAGCACGACGGTGCTTGCTGTGGCGCGCGCCGTCGCCGCCCGGCGGCTCCCGCTGACCGCCGTGACCAACAGCCTCGCCATCGCCCAGGTGCTGGCCGACGCCCCGGAGGTGCATCTCATCGTGCCGGGCGGCACGGTGCGGCCGGGATCGACGACGCTGGTCGGCCGGCCCGGGGAGGACTTCCTGCGCAGCCTGCATGCCGACATGGCTCTGCTCGGCACCCATGCCATCACCGGCAGGACGCTGACAGAGACCTCGCTCGATGTGGCGGCGATGAAGCAGGCGATGATTGCCGCGGCCCGGCACGTCATGGTGCTGGCGGATAGCTCGAAATTCACCGCGCCGAGCTTCTGCACCATCTGCGATGTCGCCGACATCCAGGAGATCGTCACCGATGACGGTATCGATCCCCTGGCGTTGGAAGAGTTGAGGCAGCTGAACGTCGTCCTGCGCGTCGTTCCCGTGCTGCGACAGGATCGCCGCCGTGTTTGAACGCACGGGACTGCGCATTCTCGCCGACGACCTGACCGGCGCGCTGGACAGTGCCGCCGCCTTTGCCACGCCCCGCTGCCCGATCCCGGTTCTCTGGGACCCCTTGCGTGCGCTGCCCCCCGTGGCGGCGATCGACGCGGGCACGCGAGAGATGAAGGGCGATGATGCGATCCGCCGCCAGGCCCGCTTCGCCGACTGGCTTCTCGACGGTGCGCCCGCCTTCAAGAAGATCGACAGCCTCCTGCGCGGCAATTGGGCGGCGGAGCTTGCCGCGCTCTCGACGCGGATGGCCGGCTGGCGCCTCGTCGTCGCTCCGGCCTTTCCCTTCCAGGGACGGGTCACCCGGGCGGGTTGCCAGTGGCAGAGGGAGTCCGCTCAGCCACTTTGGGGTGACATCGCCGCCACGTTGCGTACGGCGGGGCTGCTCCATGCCGACATCCGCGTACATGACGCCGAGACCGACGCCGATCTCGATGCCATCGTCGCGCGCGAGATGCGCGAGGATGGCCGCGTGCTGTGGGTCGGCACCGGCGGTCTCGCCGCCGCGCTCGCCCGGGCTCGGCCCACCTCGCCTCACGCCTCCGAGCCGCCGACGGAGGCACGGATGCGCAGCCCCTTGCTGGCACTCATCGGCTCGCATCATCCGGTCATGCGGGGGCAGATCGACCATGCCGCCGCGCCGGACCCGCGCCGGCATGTCCGGCTTTCGGCGGACCCGTCGGACATCGACGCAGTTCTTGAACGTCTCACGCAAGGCCTGTCCTGCATCGTCACCGTGGCCTTCGAGGGGACGCGTGCCGCGGCAGCTTCCGTCATTGCCGAGCGATTTGCGCAACTGCTCGTCCATTGCCCACCGCCCGGCACGCTGTTCGTGGCGGGCGGCGAGACGCTGCGGGACGTGGCCCAGGCCATAGGCGCTGACAGCCTCGCGGTGGAGGGCGCACGCGAGCCGGGGCTGGCCGTGTCGTATCTGCACGGCGGACGGTTCGAGGGCGTGCGCGTGGTCTCGAAGTCGGGCGGCTTCGGCCGTCCCGACCTGCTGCGCACTCTGTTCGACGAGGCGTCGGAGAACCGCTAACAACGCCGTTGCGCACGTATGATAACTTTTGATATCAAATGACGCATTCTGGAAAGAAGGTCGCTTTCATGGCTGTGCCGCGCCTTGCCATCACCATGGGAGATCCCGCCGGCATCGGCCCGGAAATCATCGCCAAGGCCGGCGCCCGCCTCGCGCCCCGCCTGCAGGCCGGCGAACTGTCGCTACTCGTCATCGGCAGCGTGACCGCCCTGCGCGCGGCGGAAGCCCTGCTCGCGACACAGCCGATCCCCGAGATTGAAGATGCCGCGCAGCCCGCGCCGCTCGCCATCCTGGCAGCCGGAATCGAGCGCGAACCGATCCGCCTCGGCCAGATGAGCGCGGAAGGCGGCCGCCTTGCCTATCTCGCCATCGAAAAGGCGGTCCGCCTCGCCCAGTCCGGGGCCATTGCGGGCCTCGTCACCGCGCCGCTCAACAAGGAGGCGCTCAATCTCGCCGGCTACGCCTATTCCGGGCACACCGACATGCTCGCCGACCTCACCGGCGCGCGCGATTCCGTCATGATGCTGGCCCATGGCGCGTTTCGCGTCAGCCATCTCACGACGCATGTCGCGCTGGCCGATGTCCCCTCAAAGCTCACGCCGGCGCGGCTTCGCCGCGTCATAGACCTGACGGCGGCCATGCTGCGTTCGCTCGGCATCCCGCATCCGCGCATCGGCATCGCCGCCCTGAACCCGCATGCCGGCGAAGGCGGCATCTTCGGCCGTGAAGATATCGACGTGACGGCCCCGCTGGTGGCGACCTATGAGGGCTCGGACATCACGGTGATCGGCCCGGTGCCCGGCGACACGGTCTTCGTCAAGCTGCGCGGGCGCAGCTACGATGCCGTGGTGGCGATGTATCATGATCAGGGCCATGTGCCGGTGAAGCTTCTCGGCTTCGACGTGGACCCGGCGACCGGGGAATGGAAGGCGCTGTCCGGCGTCAACATCTCCCTGGGGCTGCCGATCATCCGGACCTCCGTCGACCACGGCACGGCCTTCGACATCGCCGGCAAGGGCGTCGCCAATGAGGAAAGCCTGATCGAGGCGATCGACTTCGCGCTGGAACTGGCGCGTTCTCGCGCCGCTTGAGCCGCGCCCGCGCCCGCGCAGGCGCAGGCGCGAGCCTTGCTCATTGTCTGTGGGCGTCACCAGCGGCGAAGCCGCTAGGAGGACGTGGGCGCGTTGACCCACAGAATAGAGGCTGCCTTGCTGCCGCTGTTCCAGAACCGATGAGCAATATCGCTGTCGAAGGCAAAGCAGTCGCCCGCGTTCAGCACATAGCTCTTGTCGCCGATCTCAAGCTCCATCGAGCCGGAGACGACATAGCCGACCTCCTGCCCGTTATGCGAATAGGGCTCGTCTCCCGAACTCGCGCCGGGGTCGAGATTGACGAGAAAGGCCTTCAGCCGCGAAGCGGCGGGAGGGGTTATGATGACCTTCTCGAGGCCACGATTGCTGATCAGTAACTGGCCACGGCCGGAGCGGGTGACGAACGGATCCTCGCCGCCGCCCGAGACGGCGGGATCGAGAATCCAGGCCGGCGACACGCCAAGCGCTGTGCCCAGCCCGAACAGGGTTCGCACGGTCGGCGATGTCAGTCCGCGCTCGATCTGTGACAGCGTACCGATCGACAGGCCCGTCTTTTCCGAAAGCTGGGTCAGGGTCAGGCTGTTGGACAGCCGCAACGCCTTGATCCGGCGTCCGACCTCGCGCTGCGCCGTATCGATTTCGCGCTCGTTCTGCGCGGACGGCGTGGTCGGTTCGGCGGTTTCCGGCGTCATATGCATCCTCGGCAGAAGGGAAAGTGCGGCGAAGCGCCAACGATCAAAGCACGATTGCAGGGTCTTTCAACGGCTTGCCCCGCGCGAACCGGTCGATGGCGAAAGGCGCGATCCGGCTGTCGACTTCGCCCCTCGCAATCGCGCGCGCAAGAAGTATGCCGGTTCCCGGACCACCTGCCCAGCCATAGGACCAGCCGGCGCTGAACCATAGATCCTTGAGATCGGGGTGCTCGCCGATCAACGGAGCATAATCGGGCGTGGCGTGGATCAAACCGGCCCAGTGCCGCAGCACGCGCAGCGTGCGCAGCCGGGGGAAGAGCCGGGCGTAGACGGCGGCCGTTTGCGCCAGCACGGGAAGATCGGTGCTGAGGCTCATTCGCGGGCGCTCGGGCACCTCCGTGCCGCCAACCACCTCGCCACGTCCGGTCTGGTGCATGTAGCAGAGGCTGTCGATCAGCGCGATGGCGGGGCGGATGAGTGGGCGCACCGGCTCGAGCGCCATTGCCTCGATGCGCATGCCGAAGCCGGGCAGCGTCACGCCCGCCAGAGCGGCCACCTCCGGATTGTGGCCGCCGGCGGCCACCATCACGCTGTCCGCCGCGATGCGGTGTTCACCCACCGTGACGCCGGCGACCCGCCCGCCGGTGCGCTCGATGCCGGTGACCGGCGTGCGATAGCGCACCATGATGCCACGGTCCTCGCAGGCGTGAAGCAGGGCCTTCATCGCGGCATGATGAGGGGCGACGCCTCCCTCCGGCAGCATCAGCGCACATTTCACCTGCCGCCCGTCAATCGCCGGCAGCACCTCGGCTATCCGCGCGCCACGGATCATTTCATTGCGCACGCCGTATTGCGCATGAATGCCGGTGATGGAATGCAGCATGTCGGCGGTACGGTCGGTCTCCGCCACCATCATGTAGCCCCGCCGGGTGAACATGGCATTGTAACCGAGGCTGCGCGAAAGGCTCTGCCACGCCTGGTTGGAGTACTGGAACAGGCCGGTCCATTCGGGCGTGCCGAAACCGCCGCGGATCAGCGTGCCATTGCGGCCGGAGGCGCCACCCTGCCAGTAGCCGGCATCGAGAACCACCACCCCGGTGACCCCGAGTTCCGCGAGATTGAAGGCGCAGGCGAGGCCCTGGATGCCACCGCCGATGATGACGACGGACGCCTTGGAGGGAAGGTTGAGGGGGGAGGTGCTCATCGGTCGGGCTCCACCAGTCCGTGCAGGCCCGCGGCCTGCGCCACGGTGATGGCGCGACGCGGCGCGCGGTGGCTGGGGCGCGGCACCGCCTGGGCAGCCTGCGGTGCCGCCTTCGCGACGACGGCGGCGAGCATCTCCCAGCAGGGAAAGCCCTGGCAGGGGCCCATGCCACAGGAGGTCAGCCGCTTCAGCACCTCGAGATCGGTTTCACCCTCACGGATGCGGTGCAGGACCTCGCCAACCGTCACATCCATACAGGGGCAGACATAGGCATCCGCGTCGAGCCGCTCCGGCAGCAGGAGGCTGTCCGGGGCCGTTGCAGCCGCTCCGATGACGGACACCGAGGAACCGGCATCGGTGGAGGTTCCCAACTGGCCGAGACCCTCAGCCATGGCCTGAAAACCGAGCCCCGGATCGGCGCGCCAGGGCCCGGCATGCACTAGGCAGTCACAGGCGATACGGCGGTCGAGAACCGCACCTGTCACCGCGTTGCGACCGAGAATGCTCTGCAGCTTCCCGACGGACGCGACGGCAACGACATTGGCTCCCGCATTCTTCAGCCGCGTGGCGATCGCCGTCTCGGCGCCGGTGCCCACGACAACCACCCGCCGCCCGAGTGCGACACCCGCGTCGGCCGCCAGCGCCAGGGCGAAGTGCGCATCCACGACGCCCGGCAGATGGTTGCCGCGCACCAGAGGAGGAATGGAGCGACGACCAAGAGCCAGCACGGTGCGCCCCGGCGTGAAGACGAGCGCCCCCTGCCGCGGATCGAACGGCGCCGCCGCGACGAGCCCTCCCTTGCGATAAATGCCGAACACCTCGGTCCGGCTGAAGATGTCGACGCGCGGGTCGAGCGCCGGCAAGTCGGCGCCAACCGCCCGGGCGAAGCTGCCGGGCTCCCGCGAGAGTGAGACGAGGGCAACGGACCGTCCTTCGGCCACGGCCGCGTTCGCGGCGGTACGCCCGGCGACGCCGCCACCGACGACGAGAACGTCCACGGCGATACGACGTCCCTGCGGCAAGGGCCCCTCTTCGACATGCGTCGCGTCACCCACACCGGCGAGGAAGGCAAGCAGCCGCTCCCACGCGGTGAACAGGCGCGGATGGCGCGGCGCGAAAGCGCCATGCTCGAAGCCGCCATAGACGAGGCGCGCCGGCAACAGGCGCGCGGCACGCAGAAGATCGAAACGGGGGCTAGGCCAGGTGTTCTGCTCCGTCGCCCTCACCGGCTCGGCCAGAAACACGCGATCGAGGCGGGTGTTCGGGCGCCCGTCCACGCCGGCGAGACAACCGGCGATGAAGCTGCCCGAGGGCCCGAGCGGTCGGTGCCGCTTGCGCGTGCTCGCCGTCGTGCGGATGCCCGCCCGCCACAGCGCGGCCGCGAGGCTCTCCCCCGCCTGTCCGGCTACGGGGCGGCCGTTCCAAAAGAAGCTCACCGGCTCGTTCACAGCGCAGCCCCTCCAATCTTCAGAATGTTGCGAGTGTTCATCAATCTAGCATCCATAAAAATGAAAATGGCAACAGATTTTCATTTTTACGAAAATTGCTGTTGCCGTCCCGCGAGGCATGGTGGCAATCTAGCGCCAGGGCCGAGCGATGCGGCCGTTTCCAGAGGAATGTTCATGGACAAGGACAAGGGCAGCAGCTCGCGCCGTGCGGTACTCAAGGGCATGGGCATCGGCGCGGCAGGCCTCTTCACATCGGCGATGCCCGCCTGGGTGGGCACGGTCCGGGCCGCTGACGGCACGGTCCTGACGGTCGCCAGCTATGGCGGCGCCTATCAGGAGGCGCAGGCCAAGGCGATGTTCGACCGTCTGCCCCCGGGCCTCTCCGTTCGGCAGGACAGCCCGTCCAGCGATGCGAAGATCATCGCGATGGCCGATGCCGGCAATGTCACCTGGGATATCGTCGTCGCCGACAATTTCGGCCAGGCGGCCTAGGCCAAATGGCTTGAAGCCATCGACTACGGCGTCATCGACCGGGGCACTTTCCTGCCGGGTTATGCTGGCGACTACCGCCTCGGCGCAGATGTCGAGGGCACGGTCATCGCCTATCGTACCGACAAGTTCGACGGCAAGAAGCCGGTAGGTTTCACCGACTTCTTCGACGTGACGACGTTTCCCGGCAAGCGTGCGGTCTGGAAATATGCCTCGGGCGGCATTTTCGAGGCTGCGCTGCTCGCGGATGGCGTGGCGCCGAAAGATCTCTATCCGCTCGAGATCGACCGGGCGCTCAAGAAGCTCGACACCATCCGCGACCACCTGATCTGGTGGGAGACCGGCTCCCAGTCCGAACAGTTCCTGACCAGCGGCGAGGCCAGCATGGGTCTGGTGTGGGTGGGACGCGGCCTTCAGGCGGCGAAATCCGCCCCGGTCGCCATTGCCTGGGGTCAGTGGACGACCCAGAACGCCTATTGGGTCGTTCCCAAGGGCACGAAATACCGCAAGCAGGCGATGGAAGCGCTGAAGGTGTTCACCTCGCCGGAGGCACAGGCCGCTTTTGCCGCCCTCATGCCCTATGGCCCGACCAACAAGGCCGCCGTCCCGCTCATCGACAGCCCCTTCAAGGGCAATTTGCCCACGGATCATCTCGCGACGAAGGTGGAGGTCGACTACCAGTGGTGGTCGGCAAACGAAACCACCGTGAACGAGCGCTTCCAGGAATGGCTGCTGCTGTGACCGACCCCGCCTAGAGCGTTTTCGAGCGAAGTGGATACCGGTTCGCGTGAAGAAAACGCGACAAAACAAAGAATTAGATCATTTCACTGTTTCCGTGAAACGGTGAAATGATCTAGCCCCCGCGCGATCATACCCGGATGCCGGCTGTGACCGGCCGGCTTCGGGAGGCCGGACCAAGCCCGCGACGCGCGTGACGCGTGGCGCGGGCGGGCACGAAGAGAACACGATGTCAGCAGCCCATGCCCCTTCCGGAACGGACTTCGCCCATGGCGGCGCACCGGTGGCGCAGCCGGCCCGGCGGCGCCGCAGCGCGGTCGCCCTGCTCGGCGTGCCCGCGCTCCTGTTCCTCGCGGCGTTCTTCGTCTATCCGCTGGCGCTTGTGCTGGCCTCAAGCGTGCCGGAGGGCTCACTGGCGAATTACGCCCGCCTGTGGAGCACACCGCTCTACGGCCGGGTGATCCTGCAGACGTTCCAGACCTCTGCCATCGTGACCGTCATCTGCCTGCTGCTGGCCTACCCCTATGCCTATGCGATGGCGCGGGCAGGCCGCGTGCTGTTCGCCCTGCTGGCGATGTGCCTGCTGCTGCCCTTCTGGGTCAGCCTTCTGCTGCGCAGCTTTTCCTGGATGATCCTGTTGCAGGATAGCGGGCTGGTGAACCGGCTCCTGATGGACATTGGCCTCACCGACGCGCCGATCCAGCTCATCCGCAACAAGCTTTCCGTCATCATTGGCATGACGCACATCCTGCTGCCCTATGCGGTGCTGCCGATCTTCGCCGCCATGCGCAAGGTGGACATCAGGCTGATGGAGGCCTCGCGCATCTGCGGCGCCGGGCCGATGCGCTGCTTCTTCAAGGTCTACCTGCCGCTCACCCTGCCCGGCGTCTATGCCGCCGCGCTGCTCAGCTTCACCCTCGCGCTCGGCTTCTACATCACGCCCGCTCTGCTCGGCAGCCCGCGCGACACCATGATCGCCCAGCTCGTCGCGGCGCAGGTGACGGAATTGCTCAATCTCGGCTTCGGCAGCGCCCTGGCGGCCGTCCTGCTGCTGGCGACCGCCGCCATCTTCGCGGTGGCGGGCCTGATGATCCGGCTGGGGCGCCCCCACACGAGGGTTTCACGGCCATGAAGCTCCGCTCGCTCCTTGCTGCGATCGCGTTCTGGACGCTCATCCTCGCCATCGCCCTGTTTCTTCTCCTGCCCACTCTGGTGATCGTGCCGATCTCCTTCGCCGCCGACACGGTGATCCGTTTCCCGCCGGAAGGCTTTTCGCTGCGCTGGTATGAGAACGTGCTCGCCAATCCGGCATGGCGGGCGGCGACCGTCACCAGTCTCCAGACGGCCATCGGCACCGCTTGTCTTTCCATGGCGCTCGGCACGGCGGCGGCCATTTTCCTCTATCGCACCGAATTCCGCGGCAAGGCCATCGTGCAGGGCCTCCTGCTCAGCCCGCTGGTGACGCCGGTGATCGTTCTCGCCGTCGGCGTCTATCTCGTCTTCGCGCGCTGGGGCCTGTCGGGCACGCTCGCCTCACTCGTCATTGCCCACACCGTGCTCGCCCTGCCCTTCGTCGTGGTTTCGGTGACGGCGAGCCTGCATGCCGTCAACGGCAACCTCGAACTCGCGGCGCTCGGGCTGGGCGGGAGCCGCCTTTATGTGTTCCGCCGGATTCTGCTGCCGCTGATCGCGCCGGGCGTCGTGTCGGGCGGCATATTTGCCTTCATCACCTCCTGGGACGAGGTGGTGATGGCGATTTTCCTCACCGACCCCGGACTGCGCACCGTCCCGGTGCTGATCTGGAGCCAGCTGCGCGCCGAGCTCGACCCGACCATGGCCGCCGTGGGCACCATACTCATCGCCATCTCCGCGCTCGGTCTCGGCGCCATAACCCTGCTCTAGACACGGAACGCGTGATGCCCTCCCCCGCTGAAACCGCGCCTCACGCGCTCGAGCTCGCCGGCGTCTGCAAGAACTTCGGCCACGTTGCCGCCCTGTCCGACATTGCGTTCACTCTGAACAAGGGCGAGTTCCTGACCATGCTCGGCCCCTCCGGCTCCGGCAAGACCACGACGCTGCGCATCATTGCCGGCTTCATGGAGCCGGACAGCGGCGACGTTCGCATGCATGGCGAGAGCGTCGCCCACGCGCCGCCCAACAAGCGCAATATCGGCATGGTGTTTCAGGACTACGCGCTGTTTCCGCATATGAGCGTCGCCGAGAACGTCGCCTTCCCGTTGCTGGCGCGCGGCTGCGATCGCCGGACGGGGGCCAGGAAGGTGGAGGCGATGCTCGAGGTCGTCGGCCTTGCCGGCTTCGGCCCGCGCTCCATCCGGCAGATGTCCGGCGGCCAGAGTCAGCGCGTGGCTCTGGCACGGGCCCTCGTCTTCGGGCCGGAACTGGTGCTGCTCGACGAGCCGATGGCCGCCCTCGACAAGAAGCTGCGCGGCAGCATGCAGACGGAAATCCTGCGCATCGTCAAGCAATTGGGCGCGACCGTCATTTCGGTCACGCACGATCAGGAAGAAGCTCTTGTCATGAGCGACCGCATCGCGCTGTTCGAGAGCGGCCGTCTGGTGCAGATCGGCACTCCGCAGGAATTGTATGAGAGGCCGTCGACCTCCTTCGTCGCCGACTTCATCGGCGAAGCCAATATTCTCAGCGGCACCGTCGGCGCGGGCGGCACACTCATCGGAGCGGGCTGGCGCTGTACGGCGCCGGCACAGCGGCTCGGGCCGCCGGGTCAGGCTGTGCGCGTCGCGATCCGCCCGGAGAAGATCCATGTCGATGCCTCCGGCACCGTCGAGGCGGTTGTCCGCCAGAGCGTCTATCTCGGCGTGGAGTACCGCCTGCTCCTGACATTGCCGGACGGCGCCGCCTTGCAGGTGCGCAGCCGGGACATGCAGCAGATCCAGGACCTGCACCCGGGCGCGTCGGTGCGCCTTGCCTGGGCGCCGGAGGACGTCATCGTCCTGCAGGGGGCCTGAGAGGCGATGCCATGCGATCATGCGCGAGGAGCGTGTCGGTGAGCCATTCCGATCCCGGGCACGCCCGCAGGGCGGATCGCGATCCGCGCGACGCCGACACCGTCTACGCGTCGTCCGCGGGGCCCGAACCGCTTGCGCCGCCTCTGTCCGGCCAGCTGCGCGCCGACATCGTGGTGATCGGCGGCGGGATCACCGGGCTGTCTGCGGCCTATCATCTGGCCCGCGCCGGCGCGGATGTCGCACTGATCGAGGCCCGCAGCGTCGGCTGGGGGGCTTCGGGCCGCAATGGCGGGCAGATCAATGCCGGGCTCAAGCACGAACCTGCCGAGATCGAGAAGACCTTCGGCCCGGACCTTGGCTCCCGGATGGTCGCGTTCTCCGGCTCCGCGCCGGACAAGGTCTTCCGCCTCGTCGAGGAGGCCGGGATCGCGTGCGACGCCAAACGCACCGGCACCCTGCGCGCCGCCTTCAGCGGCGGCTCCGTCGATTTCCTGCAGCGCGCGACGGCCGAACTGCAGCGGCGGGGAGCCCCCGTCCAATGGCTTGATCGTGCAGCCGTGCAGGAGGCGACGGGCACCGATCGCTACGTCGCCGCCGCTCTCGACCGGCGCGGCGGGTCGCTCAACCCCCTCGCCTATAGCCGTGGCCTTGCCCATGCCGCCACAACAGCCGGTGCGCGGCTTTTTGCCCACACGCCAGCGTCGGCGCTGACGCGGCGCGCCGGCGGGTGGACGGTTCGGACCTCCGGCGGCCAGATCGATGCCGACCGGGTGATCCTCGGGACCAATGGCTACACGGACGATCTCTTTCCCGGCCTCAAACGCTCGGTGGTGCCGGTCTATGGCGGCATCGTCGCTTCCGAGCCTCTGTCTTTGGCTGCGGCAGCCGGCATCCTGCCCGGTCGCCACGTCCTCTATGAGCACGAATCGATCACCGTCTATTATCGGCTCGATTCAGCCAATCGCCTGCTTATCGGTGGGCGCAGCCGGCTGCGGCCACTGCACGGCCCGGCGGGGTTTCCCGATCTCATGCGCTACGCGAAGCGGCTGTGGCCGTTTCTCGGCAACATCCGCTGGACGCATGGTTGGAACAGTCAACTCGCCATCACAGCCGACTATTATCCCAACCTTACCGCGCCGGCTCCCGGTCTCATGGCATGCATCGGCTACAATGGCCGCGGCGTCGCGATGGCGACGGCCATGGGCGGCGAACTCGCCCGCTGGGCAACCGGCGCTGAGCCGGATACCCTCGACATGCCGGTGCGTCCCGCGAGGGCCTTCCCGTTCCACAGCTTGTGGCCGATCGGTGCTTCGATACGCATAGCCTATGGCCGGGCGCGCAATGCGCTCGGCATCTGAGCCGCCTTCACAGAGACGAGGCATTCCATGACGTCCCGCTATCTCACCTTCTACATTGACGGCGCTTTCGTCGATCCGGCGGCCAGCCGGACGCTCGACGTGATCGATCCCGCCACCGAGCAACCGTTCGCCACCATCTCGCTCGGCGGGCAGGCCGACGTGGATCATGCCGTCGCCGCCGCCAAGGCCGCCTTCGCCCATTTCCAGTTCACGTCCAAGCAAGAGCGTCTCGCGCTTCTTGAGGCGCTGCTCGCGGTCTATGAGCGCCGCTACGAAGATGTCGCCCAGGCAATCAGCCGCGAAATGGGTTCGCCGATCGCGCGTGCTCGCGACTCCCAGGCCTATGCCGGGCTCGGGCACCTCAAGGCGACCATCGAGGCCTTTCGGCGCTTCGAGTTCGACGAGACGCGCGGCACCACGCGGGTCACGCATGAGCCGGTGGGCGTCGTCGGGTTGATCACCCCTTGGAACTGGCCGCTCAACCAGATCATGTGCAAGGTGGCGCCGGCCATCGCCGCCGGCTGCACCATGGTGCTGAAGCCGAGCGAGATCGCGCCGATCTCCGGCATGGTCTTCGCGGAGATCGTGCATGAGGCGGGCCTCCCGCCGGGGGTGTTCAACCTCGTGAATGGCACGGGGCCGGAAGTCGGCGCCGCGCTTTCCTCGCACCCGGACATCGACATGGTGTCGTTCACCGGCTCGACCCGCGCCGGCATCGACGTCGCCCGCAACGCCGCGGCGACCGTCAAGCGCGTGGCCCAGGAGCTTGGCGGCAAATCGGCCAATATCGTGCTGCCGGACGCCGATCTCGAAACCGCCGTGTCCCAGGGCGTGCTCGCCTGCTTCTCCAACACGGGACAGTCCTGCGATGCCCCGACCCGCATGCTCGTGCCGGCCGCACGGCACGCGGAAGCGCTGGAGATCGCCCGCCGCACCTCCGAGACCGTGCGCGTCGGCTCCCCGACCGATGTCGAGACCCAGATCGGGCCGCTGGTCAGCGATGTGCAGTTTGCCAAGGTGCAGGCGCTCATTCAGGCTGGCATCGACGAGGGCGCGACGCTTGTCATCGGCGGCACCGGCAAGCCGGCCGGGCTTGAGACGGGGTACTATGTGAAGCCCACCGTGTTCGGCGACGTGAAGCCGGGCATGCGCATCGAGCGCGAGGAGATCTTCGGGCCGGTCTTGTCGATCATCCCCTATGAGACGGTCGATGAAGCGATCAGCATCGCCAACGATACGCTCTACGGCCTCGCCGCCTATGTGCAGGGCACGGATCTCGACGAGGCGCGCCGCGTCGCCGGCCGGCTGCGCGCCGGTTCCATCTATCTGAACTATCCGGACTGGGACCTGTTCGCGCCGTTCGGCGGCTACAAGCAGTCGGGCAATGGTCGCGAATACGCGGATTTCGGCCTGCGTGACTTCCTGGAAATCAAGGGCATCGTCGGCTACGGCTGAAACGCACCCTGACACGTCGGTCGCCGTCTAGGGCTTTGCCTTTGGCGGCGTTCCGGTGTCATGGTCAACCTGACTCACCCGCACCGTGCTCAACGACGCTCGGCGGCGCTCGCGCGGCGGCGCTGCACCAGGCAACGGCCGGTGAACTCCGGTTCACCGGCCGCCCCCCTAGAAGAAACCCTTCGCCGGCAGCTTGGTCCCGTTCGCCTCGAAGGCACCGATGGCAGCGGCCTTGGTGACGCCGGGATTATGGGTGGCGAGCGTGCGGGCGTTGCGCCAGTGGCGGTCGAGATTGCGGGCGCGGCTGGCGGCGCTGGCACCGGCGAGATCGAACAGGCGCCCGCCGGCACGGATGGCGAGTTCGTCGACGATCAGCTTGGCCTTCGCCGCGGCGAGCGCGGCCTCATGCGCGAGGCTTTCGTCGTCGCGTCCACTGTCCCGGGCGGCTCCGACGGCATCGAGCGCCTCGGCGGCGGCCAGCACCGCCGCCTCCGCCGCGAAGGCATCAGTGGCGAGGTCGCCGAGCACCTGAAGCAGCAGCGGGTCTTCCGCCGGCCGCTCCGCCGTGGCGTAATAGAAGGTGCGGCTGCGCCCCAGCAGCAGGCGCCGCGCATCGTTGAGCACGGCGCGGGCGATGCCGGCAACGATGGCGGTTACATAGAGCTGCGCCAGCGTGTTCGAATAGGCAAGGCCGTAGCCGATGCCGTCAGCGTCAAACACGACCTCCGCTGCCTCGGCGCGGACATTGCGGAAATGGCCGGTGCCGGAGGCGGTGAGACGTTGGCCAACACCGTCCCAATCGTCGACGATCTCGATCCCCTCGCGCGCCACCGGAATGATGACCGAAGCCAGCCGCTCATCCGGCGTCGCCGCGCGCACGAGCATATAGTCGGCATAGAGGGTGCCGGTGGTGTAGTATTTCGTGCCGTCAAGCCGGAAGCCGTCGCCGTCAGGCGTAAGCGTGGTCGATGGCAGCACGCCGCCGGCGCTCCTGGAACCAAGCTCGATATTGCCCAGGCCGAAAATCGCCCCGCCCGCCACCGCCTCCTGCCAGCGAAGGCCCTGCCCTTCGCGCGCGCGCCGCACATAGATCTCATTAACCGAAAAGTGGTTGCGGAAGATGTGCGCAACATTGGAATCCGCCGCGGCAAGGCGGATGACGATCTTCAGCAACTGCCGGAAGGTGAGCCCGGCATCGTCCGGGCGCGGCAGGCGCAGCGCGCCATAGCCGGCCTCGCGCAGCAGCGCCACCTCGGCAAAAGGCAGGATACGCTCGCGCTCACGCTCGGCGGCCCCCTCCTCGATCCGGTCGAACAGCGGCTGAAGACGGGCGAGCGCCGCCTCGCCATCGGCGGGCGGACGCAGGGCGAGCGCGTCGAGCGGCTTGTTCATGACACCCTCACACCACAGCCACGTAGTCGGTGACCTTCACCTGCTCCGGCAGCACCTCCGCCCCAGGGCCGGCCGCGCCGCCCGCGCGAACCGACAGGACCCCCCATGCCGCACATCAGCCCCGCACAGACCCAAGGCGACGGCCTCAACGTGCTCTGGTTCCTGCCCACCCATGGCGACGGGCGCTATCTCGGCACCGCGCTCGGCGCCCGCGAGACCGATATCGACTATCTCCGCCAGGTCGCCCAGGCCGCCGACCGGCTCGGCTATTACGGCGTGCTCATTCCCACGGGAAAGAGCTGCGAGGACAGCTGGCTGGTGGCCTCCGCGCTGGCACCCGCGACCAAGCGGCTGCGCTATCTCGTGGCGGTGCGCCCAGGCCTTGCCTCCCCCACCCTCTATGCCCGCATGACGGCAACCCTCGACCGCATCTCCGACGGGCGGCTGCTCATCAACATCGTCACCGGCGGCGACCCGGTGGAGAATGCCGGCGACGGCATCTTCCTCAATCATGACGAGCGCTACGAGGTGACGGACGAGTTCCTCACCGTCTATCGCCGCCTGCTGGCCGGCGAGCACGTCACCTATTTCGGCAAGCACATCAAGGTCGACGACGCGCATCTGCTCTTTCCCCCGCTTCAGGAGAACGGCCCGGCGCTGTATTTCGGCGGCTCGTCGGAGGCGGCGAACAAGGTCGCGGCCGAGCATGTCGACAAATACCTCACCTGGGGCGAGCCGCCGGCGGCGGTGGAAGCCAAGATCAAACAGGTGCGCGCGCTGGCCGAGGCCGAGGGCCGCAAGGTCTCCTTCGGCATCCGCCTGCATGTCATCGCCCGCGAAACCGACGCCAAGGCGTGGGAGGCGGCGGACGAGTTGATCGGCCATCTCGACGACGCCACCATCGCGGCGGCGCAGAAAGTGTTCTCGCGGCTCGATTCCGTCGGCCAGTCGCGCATGCAGGCGCTGCATGGCGGGCGGCGTGATAAGCTCGAGGTCAGCCCGAATCTGTGGGCCGGCGTCGGGCTGGTGCGCGGCGGGGCCGGCACGGCATTGGTCGGCTCGGGGCAGACGGTGGCGGCGCGCATGCAGGAATATGCCGATCTCGGCATCGACAGCTTCATCCTCTCCGGCTACCCGCACCTCGAAGAGGCCTACCGGGTCGCCGAACTCGCCCTGCCGCGCCTCAAGCTCAACCACACCCTCGCCAAGCCCAGCGGCACCGTGAACACCGGACCCTTCGGCGAGACCATCGCCAATGACTACAGACCCGCCCCGCGCGCGGCCCAGTCGTGAAAGCGGCAATGCCGGCCCGTGGGACCCTTGCGCGGGCCGCCGTCGCCGGGCGGCCCTGCGTCAGATGGCGTGGGCGGCATAGAGTTCCGTGAGCACGCCCGACTTCATCCGGGCGAGTTCCGGGTCGCGGCGGTCGCGCGGGCGGGAAAGCCCGACCTTGAGCGTATCGCGCACCACGCCGGGATGGGCGCCCATGGTGACGACCCGATCGGCGAGAAACAGCGCTTCGTCGACATCATGCGTCACCAGGATGAGGGTGATGGCATGCTGACGCGCGACTGACACCAGCAGGTCCTGCAGCTTCATCCGGGTGAAGGCGTCCACCGCGCTGAACGGCTCGTCGAGCAGGAGCAGGCGCGGCTGGGTGTTGAGGCTGCGGGCGATGGAAGCGCGCTGCGCCTGCCCGCCGGACAGTTCCTTGGGCAGCGCCCGCTCGCGTCCCGCGAGCCCCACCTCCGCCAGCAGCGCCGAGACGCGCGATGGGTTTGCGGAGCCGGCGCCGAAACCGACATTGGCGGCGACATCGAGCCAAGGAAACAGCCGTGGCTCCTGAAAGACGAAGCCGATCTCGCGGTTCAGCCCGCTCTGGCGCAGGCCGGCGAACACCACCTCGCCATCATAATCCCGATCGAGACCGGCAATGATGCGAAGCAGCGTGCTCTTGCCGCAGCCGCTGGGGCCGACCAGCGCGACGATCTCGCCCTCATCTACCGACAGGTCGATATGGCGCAGCACGGCCGTGGTGCCGAAGCGCTTGGCGGCCACGCGCACCCGCAACAATTCGCTCATCACAGGCCTCCTCAGCCGAGCCGGGTCTCGAAGGAATCGCGCCAGTGCAAGGCACGCCGCTCCAGCCGCTTCAGCAGCGTGTCGGACAGTTTGCCGAGCAGGGCGAGCATCAGGATGGCGGCGATGACGATGTCGGGACGGCTCACTTCCCGCCCGTCAGTCAGCAGGTAACCTATGCCCTGGGTGGCGGCGATCAGCTCGGCGGCGACCAGGCACATCCAGGCGAGGCTGAGGCCCTGGCGCAGGCCGGTGAACAGGCTCGGCAACGCCGCTGGCAGGAAAATGCGGCGCACCAGCGCCACCGGGCCCAGCCCATACATCTCGCCGACCTCGACCAGCTTGCGGTCGACATTGCGGATGCCGGCGATGAGGCCGAGATAGACCGGAAAGAACGAGCCGATGGCGATAAGCGTCACTTTCGGCCCCTCATCAATACCTAGCCAGAGCAGCAGCAGCGGCACCCAGGCAAGGCCGGGTATGGCGCGCAGGGCCTGAAAGGTGGGGTCGAGCAGCGATTCCGCCCGCCGGTTCAGCCCGACAAGCGCACCGATCGGCACGGCAAGCACGACGCCGAGCGCATAGCCCGCCAGCACCCGCGCCGTCGAGACCGCGAGATGGGTGACAAGCCCCTGGTCGTAGAGTTCGCGGAAGGTCTCAAGGATGGCGCTCGGCGGCGGCATCAGCCGCGCCGGCACCAGGCCGAAGGCGACGGCCGCCTCCAGCCCGCCCAGCGCCAGCGCCGGCACCAGCAGGCCCCAGAGATTGAGGCCCGGCAGACGCAGGCGGGCGGGGAGCGGCGTGGCCCTCGCCTCGCGCGCCTGGCGTTCAGACAGATCCGTCACTGCCCCTTCGCCTTCGCCTGGGTTTCCACCGCGACCCGGGCGAAGCGGTCATCCACCAGCTCGGCGATGTACTTGTCGAGGTCGGTTCCCTTGCGGACGATTTCCTCCTGCAGCAGCAGCGGCGCGGTGGCCTTGAGCGTGCCGAGATGCTGCTCGTCCGGGATCGCCTTGGTGAAATTGGCGCGAGTGAACTGCTGCCGGATCACCGGCTCGGACTGCTTCGAGGCCTCGGCGACGATGGCGATGGCCTCGTCGGGATGGGCGAGAATCCACAGCCGCGCCCGCTCATAAACGTTCAGCACGCGCTGGAGATGCTGCGGGTATTTCGCGATGAAGGTGTCTGTCGTGTTGAGGAAGCCGTAGCTGGAGAAGGCGGGGTTACGGTAGATGGTCTTGCTGCCGGCCTCCAGCTCGGTGGCGGCGATGAACGGGTCGAGCCCGGCCCAGGCATCGACGTCGCCGCGCTCCAGCGCGGTGCGCCCTTCCGGGTGCTGGAGATGGACAATCTGCACGTCGTTCTTGTTCAGGCCGTGCGCGTTGAGCGCGCGCAGCAGGAAGAAGAACGGGTCGGTGCCCTTGGTCGCCGCCACCTTCTTGCCCTTCAGCTCCGGCACGGAGGTGATGGTCGAATCCTTCGCCACCAGCAGCGTCGAGGCCTCCTGGGTGTTGAAGATGTAGACGGTCTTCACCGGCTGGCCGTTCGCCCGGCTCACCAGAGCGGAAATGCCGGACGTGGAGGCGAAGTCCGAACTGCCGCTGTTGAGATATTCCAGCGCCCGGTTGCTGCCCTGGCTGAGCACCCATTTGACGGTGATGCCGTCCGGCTTGAACTCCTCTTCCAGCCAGCCGAATTTTTTGATGACCAGGCTCTCCGGCGAGTAATAGGCATAGTCGAGCTTGATCTCGCTTGGCGCCTCTTCCGACCGCGCCGGCGCAGCGACGCCAAGGGCGAAGACCGCCGCGGCCATCAACCCCACCCCAAGGAGCGCGCGACGGATCGGGTGGGGGACAGAAAGGTCGCTCGGCGTCATGTCAGGGCCTCGGATCATCGAATGGCGGGGACGAGAACGACACACATAAACTCGATAGATTTAATAGACAATAGATACGTGCGCATTGGGGCTGCCCGCCCTTCGGAAACGAGCCCGCATGCGCCTATCTGAGCCGGATGCCGTTTGCGGTCCTTCGCCGACCCGTGGGAAGCCCCCTGCAAGGCGGCCCGCGTTGAGGATCACACGTCCACGACCTGCGCGGGACGAGCGTTACCATGCTCTTTCAGGCCGGGCACACCCTGCGCCGCGCGCGGGAGATCTCGACACGCACCTTGCCCGCACGAGCACGATGGCGGACAGCGCAATTGCCAAGCTGGAGAACGTTCTGGAAACGGAGTTTGCAAAACAGACGGCCAAACGAGAGGCTCAGTCCGATGCTAAGAAATGGCGCGCCCGAAAGGATTCGAACCTCTGACCCCCAGATTCGTAGTCTGGTGCTCTATCCAGCTGAGCTACGGGCGCCCGGCTTTCCGCCGGAGCGGGAAGCCTGTTCGCGGCCGGTGGACACCGAAGTGGTTGGCCAACCGCGAGGGCCCGTCTGCTACCCCGTTTGCGCGGGCTTTGCAAGCGGCAGCGACGCGGAACGAAACTATCCACAGGCCAAACATTTCGTCGGCGGCGGCCCAAGACCCCGGGAGAGCCCGCCTCACCACACCTCGAACGGCATGTTGGCGGTGGCGCCGGCGCCCTTGCCATCGCGCAGTTCCACGAAAATCCGGTAGTGGCCCGGCGTGAGGCCGGAGACGCGGGCGCCGCTGGGTCCGCTCTGGCGCACCGCCTCGGGGAAGACGGGCGGCACCTGTTCGGCATCGCCGCCAATGCCTCGATCGGCGCTTTCGGCCATGACGAACCAGCGCACCTCCATTAGATCGCCATCGGGCTCGACGGCGTCGAGGGTGAAGGCGCCTTCCTCGTCCGCGCTCCACCGGGCGAAAGGGGCGCTCGGTTCGCCCGCCACCCGCAACGAGGCGATGCGCGGCGCCTGGTTGCCGCCCGGCGGCTGGCCGCCCCAGGCCTGCGCCATGGCCTCCGCCGCTTCCAGCCACACGCCGTCGGGCAGCAGCAGGCTGTGCCAGCTCGGCGTCACCTCTTGCTTCTGGCCCCAGAGGAAGAGGATGACCCCGGCCCCCTGCTCATCCAGCGCCGCGAGATAGCGGCGCAGCTGAATCGCCTTCTGGGTCGAGCTCGGCTCGAAGGGCGCGCCCCAGGGTGCGTGCGCCGCCTGCCACTGGCCGAGCGCGCCCAGCTCGGTGATGATGATCGGCCCGTCCCAGCCCTGCTTGCGGGCCCGCTCGACCACGGAATAGAGGGCGTCGCCATAGGAGTTGAGACCCAGCACCTTGAGGCTGGGGGCCAGGCGCCGGAGCTTCTCCACCTTGTCGCTGCCGGTTTCCGCCAGCACCGCGAGCAGAGGGTGGGCGGGATCGACCCGCGCGACCATGGCGGCCACTTCCTCGATCACCGGCCACACCGCCGAATCATCGGCAAGGTCGACCTCCACCTCATTGCCGATGCCCCACATCAGCAAAGCGGGATGGTCGCGATACTTGGTCACCACGGCCTCCAGCTCGGCGAGCTGGCGGGCGCGGAAGGCGGCGTCGGTGTAATCGGCGCCCTGCCGCGGCTGGCCCACCCACAGGCCGGCAATCACCTTCAGCCCCAGCGTGCCGGCCGCGTCGAGCAGCGGGCCGGGGTCCTCGCCATAGCTGCGTACCGTGGTCGCGCCGAGGCCGGGCAGCAGCGCCAGCGGCCCGTCGCCAGCGACGCCACGCACGGCGAAGGGCTGGCCGTCGACGAGGAGGTTCCGCCCCTCCACCGTCACCTGCACCGGCTTCGCTCCCGGCCTGCCCGGGATCACCGGCGCGGCGAGATTGGGCTGCGCCGGGGCGCCGGAGCCCGCCACCAGTGGCAAGGCCGTGGCCAGCGCGGCGAGCACGGTCCGGCGGTTCACGCCGCGGCGCCAGGATTGAAGCGAGGAATGGCGTCGGTTCACATCGCGTCCTTTCGCAGAATCGGGGCGCGTTGCCCCCGCCTCAGCCGAAGGAGCGCAGCGCGCGATGGGCGTCGAGATCGACCGGCCGGTCGGGCACCCGCAACTGGAAGGTAGCGCCGATGGTGCCGGGGACCAGTTGCAGATCGCCGCCATGGGCCTGCATCAGCTCGGCGGCAATGGCGAGGCCGAGCCCGGTGCCGCCCCGGCTGACCGAACCCTGGAACGCCTCGAACAGATGCGCGCGCGCCCGCTCCGGCACGCCGGGGCCGGTATCGGCAACCTCGATGATGACGATGGCACCCTCGCGCCGGCCGGTGATGCGGATCTGGTCGCGGGCGACATCGTTGGGCGCCCGCCCGCGCAGCGCCTCTGCCGCATTGCGGCAGAGATTGAGCAGCACCCGGAACAGCTGGTCGGGATCGGCATCGACCATGAGATCGCGGTCGATCGATTCGACGAAGCCGATGCCGGTGCCGTCCTCGCCCGTGCCCAGGCCGAGCGTGTCGCGCACCTCCGCCACCAGCGGGCCCAGCGCCACCATGCGCCGCTCCGGCGGCGGTTCCTGCGCCTTGCCATAGGCCAGCGTGTGCTCGCAATAGGCGATGGCGCGGTCCAGCGCCGCTTCCAGCTTGGGGGCGAATCGCTGCACCGCAGGGTCGCGTATGTCGGCCAGGCGATCGGAAATCAGCTGCACCGAGGCCAGCAGATTGCGCAGGTCGTGATTGATCTTGGAGACGGCAAGGCCAAGAGCGGCGAGATGGTTCTTCTGCTGCAACGTCTCGGCGATCTGGCGCTGCATGGTGGTGAGCTCGCGCTCAGCCTGGCCGATCTCGTCCATCCGCCGGTCGTCGTCGCGCTCCAGCACGGGCAGCGTCGGGTTGAGGCGGAAGGCGACCATGCGCTGGGTGAGACGGCGCATCGGCCGCACGAACATCCAGGCAAGGCCGAGATAGACCAGCGCGCCGGTGAGCGCGGCGATGACCAGCGACACCAGCAGCACATTGCCGGTGAAGCGCAGCATTGCCTTGCGCAGCGGCGTTTCGCTGATGACGATCTCGACAAAGCCGTCGCCGCGCGGCGGGGTGCCGACGGCGCGGATGATGCGCCCATCCGGCGCCAGCAGCGTGTCGAAGGCCTCGCGCACCGCCTGCACCGGCCCGACATCGCGCACATCCGCGTGGTGGTCGACTTCCGGCGGCATGTCGGAGGAGGCGAGCAGCCGGCGCGTGTCGTCGCGCTTCAGCGCCACGGTGATGGCACCCACGCTGCGCAGCAGTTCCTGCGTCAGCTGTGGCGAGATCATGCCGTCCGGGGCGGCGTCCAGCACCAGCGCGGCGGTGCGGGCGGAGGCCAGCCGGTCGGACAGCCAGTTGAGCCGGAACGCCGCGACCGCCGGAACCAGAATCAGCACCTCCGCCAGCAGCACGAAGGCGAGGGTGAAGGCCAGCAGCTTGCCGGAAAGGCCGAGATGGAAGCCGCGGCGCGCGTCCGATCCCGGCGCGGCGCGGTCGCCCGAGGCGCGAATCTCTCCAGCCCCGCCCGCGAGACGCCGGCGTTCCGGCCGCGCGGCCTCGCCCGCCGGTCTGGCGGGCACGGCGACGCCATCGGTCCCGGCTTGCGAGTGCTTCGTCATGCCCAACAGTGCTCTTTCCGCCTTCACATCACGGTGTTTGGTCCGCGAATGCGCCGCATCGGACGAAAGGATTACGGCGCGGAAACGACGGCGGATCAGGAAAGCGCGCCCCCTCCCCCTCGCCGGGTCGCCTGCCACGACCGATCACATTCATGTAAGGTCGCGGGGCGCGGTTGCCAGAGGCGGCGGAGCCCGCAGGCTGAGCAGGGGCTGTCGCGGGTCCCGTGGATTGGCGGGCTTCCGTGGCATTGGCGCATTGACTCGGGCCGGAGCGCCCCCTATAAGCCGGCCAACCCACGGCTGCCCGCCGTTGGAAGTCTCCTGCATCTGCGCTTCTTCGCCCCGGCTGGCTCCGTGGCGCGCCGGAAAGGGAAACGTCCGGCGGGAGGGCGGCAGATCGAACAAGCGGAGAGAGAACCGTGAAGCGCACTTATCAACCGAGCAAGCTCGTGCGCGCCCGCCGGCACGGCTTCCGTGCGCGCATGGCGACCCGCAACGGCCGCAAGATCATCAATGCGCGCCGGGCCCATGGCCGCAAGCGCCTGTCGGCCTGACCGAGCTTTTCGACCCCACATGGCTGGGGCGCGCCCCTCTCTTGCCTGAGGATCGGCGCCCTACCATGGACCGGCTCGTCAAGCGCAAGGACTTCCTGGCCGCAGCGTCCGCGCTGCGCGCCAATTCCGGCCCGCTCCTGCTTCAGGGCCGCGATCGCGCCGACCAGGCGCCGGCCCGTATCGGGCTCACCGTCACCAAGAAGCACGGCAATGCCGTCGAACGAAACCGCATCCGCCGCCGATTGCGCGCGGCGGTCCGCGACGCCTTGCCACGCGCCGCTCAGGACGGTTTCGACTATGTGATCGTCGCCCGGCGCGCCGCGCTCGGCACGCCGTTCAGTGCCCTTATCCACGACATAGAGCGGGGTATCGCCCGCCTTCACTCAGGAAGCCGGCGCCCGCCCAAGCCTGCGCGCGCCGACGCCGCGCAACGCCCGCCGCGCGCCGACGGAGAGCCCCTGCCATGACGTCCGAAAACCGCAACATGATCCTCGCCATCGTCATGTCGATGGCGGTGCTCATTGCCTGGCAGTTCTTCTCCGGCGTGCCGCAGATGGAACAGCAGCGCCAGCAGGCCCAGCAGCAGGCGGCCCAGCAGGCACCGGGCGCGGCCGGCTCGCAGGCTCCGGCCCCCGGCACCGCCGCCCCGGCCCCGGCGGCGACGCCGCCGCGTGCGCTGAGCCGGGCGGAAGCGCTGGCGCGCTCGCCGCGCGTCGCCATCGAGACGCCGAGCGTCATCGGTTCGGTGGCGCTGAAGGGCGGGCGGATCGACGACCTGTCGCTGAAGGGCTATCACGAGACCGTCGACAACAGCAGCCCGATCATCGTGCTGCTCTCGCCCTCGGGCGGGCCGAACCCGTTCTATGCCGAATTCGGCTGGGTGCCGGGCGCCGGCTCCACCGTGGCGGTGCCCGCCGCCGACACGGTGTGGACCGCGCCGGAAGGCGCGCGCCTGACGCCGGAGACGCCGCTGGTCCTCACCTGGGACAATGGCGCCGGCCTCACCTTCCGCCGCACGCTGACCATCGACGCGAACTACATGTTCCATGTGCTGGACGAGGTGGACAACGCCACGGCCAATCCGGTGGCGCTGCATCCCTATGCGCTGGTCTCGCGCCACGGCACCCCGCATACGCTCGGCTACTACATCCTGCATGAAGGCCTGATCGGGGTGACCTCGGAAGGTGGCCTGCACGAGATCAAGTACAAGGACATCGCCGAGAAGAAGGCCGAGACCTTCCCGTCGGTCGGCGGCTGGCTCGGCATCACCGACAAGTACTGGGCCGCCACCGTCATTCCCGGCGCACAGGAAAAGGTGCAGGCCCGCTTCTCCGCCGCGCAGTCCGGCAACGACCTGACCTACCAGACCGATTTCCTCGGCGACGCCGTCACCGTCGCGCCCGGCGCCAAGGCCTCCACCGACGGCCGCCTGTTCGCCGGCGCCAAGGTGGTGCAGCTCGTCGACGGCTATCAGCAGCAGTACAATATCGACCGCTTCGACCTGTTGATCGACTGGGGCTGGTTCTATTTCATCACCAAGCCGCTGTTCCTGGTCATCGACTGGATCTACCGCTTCGTCGGCAATTTCGGCGTCGCCATCCTCGTCGTCACCGTGCTGCTCAAGGGCATCTTCTTCCCGCTCGCCAATAAGAGCTACGCCTCCATGGCGAAGATGAAGGCGGTGCAGCCGGAGATCGCGGCGCTGCGCGAGCGCTATGGCGACGACCGCGTCAAGCTCCAGCAGGAGATGATGGAGATCTACAAGAAGGAGAAGATCAACCCGGTCGCGGGCTGCCTTCCGATCCTGATCCAGATCCCCGTCTTCTTCGCCCTCTACAAAGTGCTGTTCGTCACCATCGAAATGCGGCACGCGCCGTTCTTCGGCTGGATCAAGGACCTGTCGGCGCCCGACCCGACGACCATCTTCAACCTGTTCGGCCTCATCCCCTGGGATCCGGGTTCGGTTCCCGTCATCGGCCACTTCCTCATGCTCGGCATCTGGCCGATCATCATGGGCTGCACGATGTGGGCGCAGATGAAGCTCAACCCGGCCCCGCCGGACCCGACGCAGAAGATGATCTTCGACTGGATGCCGCTGGTCTTCACCTTCATGCTGGCCTCCTTCGCCTCCGGTCTCGTCATCTACTGGGCGTGGAACAACACCCTGTCGGTGATCCAGCAGTCGATCATCATGCGCAAGAACGGCGTGAAGATCGAATTGTGGGACAATGTGAAGAGCACCTTCGTCCGCAAGAAGAAGCCCAAGGCCGGCTGAGGAAGGCGCGCACACCATGGAACAGGCCGACGACACGTCCGCCGCGTCGGCCTTCACGCCCGACGAGATCGAGGCCGGGCGACGCCTCTTCGCCGGCGAGTGGACCTTCCTCTCGGCGGCGCCGACCATCGCCACGCTGCCGCCCATGCGCACGATCGAAATCGCGCTGGCCGGCCGCTCCAATGTCGGCAAGTCGAGCCTCGTCAACGCGCTGACCGGGCGCAAGGCGCTGGCCCGCACCTCGGTGACGCCCGGCCGCACGCAGGAACTGATCTTTTTCGGCCTCGGCCCGGACCTCACCCTGGTCGACATGCCCGGCTATGGCTTCGCCAAGGCGCCGAAAGACAAGGTCGACGCCTGGACCGCCACCGTGCACGCTTACTTGCGCGGGCGCGCCAATCTCGCCCGCGTCTTCGTGCTGATCGATTCCCGCCATGGGCTGAAGCCGATCGACCGCGAGGTGCTGGACGGGCTCGACAAGGCGGCCGTCTCCTATGCCGTGGTGCTGACCAAGGCCGACCAGCTGAAGCCGGCGGAACTCGCCCAGCGGGTCGAGGAGACGCAGGCGGGTCTCGCCCGGCGTCCGGCGGCCTTCCCGCTCGTCTTCCCTACCTCCAGCCGCGATGGCAGCGGCATTGGCGAGCTGCGCGCGGCGGTGATCCGGCTGATGGCCGAGCGCGGCGTGCGCTGAGGATCCTTCTGCGGTGCGCACGCGTTGAGCGGCAGCAGGGTTTGATCGCCGGCTTTTGACCCCTGTCATGGCCGGCCCCTGTCGGGCGCGCGAAGGTCGCGCGCGTTAACCGCAGGAGTTTGCGATGCCCAAGATGAAAGCCGCCATCTTCGTCGAGCCCGGCCGAATCGTTCTCGACGAGAAGCCGATTCCCGATGTGGGGCCGCTCGACGCGCTGGTGCGCGTCACCACCACCACCATCTGCGGCACCGATGTGCACATCCTCAAGGGCGAGTATCCCGTCGCCAAGGGCCTCACCATCGGCCATGAGCCGGTGGGCGTGATCGAGAAGCTCGGCTCGGCCGTGACCGGCTACAGCGAAGGCCAGCGCGTCATCGCCGGCGCCATCACCCCCTCAGGTCATTCCTACGCCTGCCTGTGCGGCTGCGGCTCGCAGGACGGCCCCGGCATGAAGCACGGCTTCAAGCCAATGGGCGGCTGGAAATTCGGCAATACCATCGATGGTACCCAGGCGGAATATGTGCTGGTGCCCGATGCCCTCGCCAATCTCGCCCCGGTACCGGACGCGCTGACCGACGAAGAAGTGCTGATGTGCCCGGACATCATGTCCACCGGCTTCTCCGGCGCGGAGAGCGGCGCGGTGCAGATCGGCGACATCGTCGCGGTGTTCGCGCTCGGCCCCATCGGCCTGTGTGCGGTCGCCGGCGCCAAGCTGAAGGGCGCCACCCGGATCATCGGCGTCGACACCGTGCCGGAGCGCCTCGCCATCGCCCGGCAGCTTGGCTGCAGCGACGTGGTGGACTTCAAGCAGGGCGACGTGGTGGAGCAGATTCTGGCGCTTACCGACGGGCGCGGCGTCGATGTCGCCATCGAGGCGCTGGGCACCCAGCACACGTTCGAAAGCGCGCTGAAAGTGCTGCGCCCCGGCGGGACCCTGTCCTCGCTCGGCGTTTATTCCACCGATCTCAAGATCCCGCTCGGCGCCTTCTCCGCCGGCCTCGGCGACAACAAGATCGTCACCACGCTCTGCCCCGGCGGCAAGGAGCGCATGCGCCGGCTGATCGACGTGATCGCCTCCGGCCGCATCGATCTCAAGCCACTGGTCACCCACCGCTTCAAGCTGGACGACATCGAGGCCGCCTACGACCTGTTCTCGCATCAGCGCGACGGCGTGCTGAAGGTGGCGATCACGCCCTAGGCCACGACCTCCGCCGTCCTTGCGGCGCGCCGCGAAGGCTCCCGGAACGGCTTTCAAAGCCGTACGGGACGACGCGCGGCTGCGTCAGCCGTCATTGGCGGAACTGAGCCGATCGGTGGGGATATAGCCGCCCTGCTGGCGGATGCGCAGGCCCGCGCCGCCGCCGCTGCTGGCCTGGCCGGGCGCGAGAAGTTCCACGCCGCCCTCTTCCAGCGCGCGCAGCACGCGCTCGGCTTCCGAGGGGTCGAAATCGTCGACCGCCTCGCCCCCGCGCTCGAACCGCTCCAGCCATTCCGCCGTCACCCGCGCCTTCTGCGCCAGTTCCGCCGCGCTCCAGCCCAGAAGGGCGCGCGCGGCCCGGCACTGGCCGGCGGAAAGGGCGAGGCTGGCGGGAAGGGTCTCGGGCATGGCGGGCCTCCTGAACGAATGGGTCTGACCCGGATGAGGTAGGGCGGCGAGCGTCGATGTCACCCGCCCCAGGCGGCACCGCGCGGGCGCCGCCGGACTGCTCTCACACCGCGTCCGCCGGGGCGCCGGTGAGCAGGGCGTGGATCGCCTGCGCGTCGCGGCACTGGCGCAGCTTGCGCGCGACCTCAGGGTCGCGCAGCAGCCGCGCCACCCGCGCCAGCGCCTTGAGATGATCGGCGCCTGCCGATTCCGGCGCGAGCAGCAGGAAGATGAGGTCGACCGGCTCGCCATCGAGCGATTCGAAGTCGATCGGCCGCTCCAGCCGGGCGAACATGCCGAACAGCCTGTCCATCTTGGCCAGCTTGCCGTGCGGAATGGCGATGCCATTGCCGACGCCGGTGGAGCCGAGGCGCTCGCGCTGGTTCAGCGTTTCAAAAATCTCGCGCTCGTCCCGCTTGAGCAGCGCCGCCGCATGGGCGGAAAGCTCCTGCAGGGCCTGTTTCTTGCTGCCGACCTTGAGGGTCGGAAACACCGCGGACGGTGACAGAATGTCGATCAGAGCCATGAAACGATCCGCGGCGTAGCAATCCGGGTCGGGGCGAGACGAAGCGCGCGAACCGCCGCAGCGGCCGCGCGCTTCCCATGAGGTCGGGGGATCAATGGACGTCTTCCGCCTGGGCGCTGGCCGGCGGGTCCACCCAGCCGACATGCCCGTCCCCGCGCCGGTAAACGACGTTGATGCGGCCATGGCCGGCATGACGGAACACCAGAGCGGTGGCGCCGGTGAAGTCGAGTTCGAGAACCGCGTTGCTCACCGAGAGACGAGGCAGCGTCGCCGTCGCCTCCGCCACCACGGTCGGGCACCAGCCTTCCGTCGGCTCGGCGTCCTCATGGTCGGGGGCGGAGAACACGGTGAGCGGCACGGTCTCGCCGGCAGCGGCCGGCTCGGCGGCGTTCTCGCCATTGGCGAGGCGGCGCTTGACCCGGCTCTTGTAGCGGCGGAGCCGCGTCTCGATCCGCTCCACGGCGGCATCGGCGCTGGCATAGGGGTCCTGCGCATCGGCGTGGGCCTGCAGCACTGTCCCGCTGTCGAGATGCAGCGCGCAATCCGCGCGATAGCCGGACCCCTCGCGGGCGACCGTGACGTGGCCGGACCAGCCACCGTCGAAGTACTTGTCCATCGCCCCGGCGACGCGATCGGAAACGCGCTGCCTGAGAGCCTCGCCCACGTCGAGATTTTTTCCTGAAACCCGCAGCGGCATCGTGACTCGTCCTTCTGCTGGGGCGGGTCGGGAAGCGTTCGCGAATTCGCCCCTCGCCCTGCCCGAACTCCCTAACATGCCCGGCCGGTGCCACTAAGAGGTATGAGCCGGAAAGGAAAGTGTCAACGAGAAGCGGTGGACAGCGTGTGTGAAGCTTGTGTGAAGCCGCCTAGCACGCCTCGGCATCGGCCTTCTCAGCCCCCGGCCACCGCCGCCTGCTTCTCGCGCCGGCGCTGAACCGAGGAGGGAATACGCATGGCTTCACGGTATTTAGCCACCGTTCGACGGGCAATGTCGATCCCTGCCTCGCGCAGGCGCTGCACCAGCGTGTCGTCGGACAGCACGTCGTCCGGGCTCTCCGCCTCGATCATCTGCTTGATGCGGAAGCGCACCGATTCCGCCGAATGCGCCTCGCCACCGTCAGAAGATGAAATAGACGACGAGAAGAAATACTTCATCTCGAAGATTCCGCGCGGCGTCGCCATGTATTTGTTGGACGTGACGCGCGAGACCGTGGATTCATGCATGCCGATGGCATCGGCCACCATGCGCAGGTTCAGCGGGCGCAGATGCTGCACGCCCAGCGTCAGGAACGCATCCTGCTGCCGGACGATCTCGGTCGCCACCTTGAGAATGGTGCGGGCGCGCTGGTCGAGGGAGCGGGTGAGCCAGGTCGCCGTCTGCATGCAGTCGGAGAGAAAGGCCTTTTCGCGCTCGTTGCGGGTGATCTTCTGCACCCGGGAATAATAGGCCTGGTTGACCAGCACCCGCGGCAGCGTCTCGGAATTGAGCTCCACCAGCCAGTTGTCGGCGCTGCCGCGCACGAACACGTCGGGCACCACCGGCTGGAGGATGCCCGAGCCGAAGGCAAGGCCCGGCTTGGGGTTCAGCCGGCGAATCTCGCCGACCATTTCGGCAAGGTCCTCGTCATCGACGCCGCAGACCCGCTTCAGCGTGTTGAACTCGCGCCGGGCCAGCAGTTCGAGATGGGCGAGCAGCGCCGCCATGCAGGGATCGTAGCGGTTGCGCTCGCGCAGCTGGATGGCGAGGCATTCGGCCAGCGATCGCGCGCCGATACCCGGCGGGTCGAAGGCCTGGATCACCGCCAGCACCTTCTCCACCGCCGCAAGCGGTGCGCCGAGCCGCTCGGCCACGCTGGCGAGGTCGGCGGAGAGATAGCCGGCCTCGTCGATGAGATCGATGAGGTTGTGGCCGATGAGACGCTCGACAGGGCTGCTGACCGCCAGCACCAGCTGGGCTTCGAGATGGTCGGCAAGCGAGGTCTCGGCCGAGACGAAGGCTTCGAGATTATAGCCCTCGCCATCCGCCCCGCCGCCGCCCGAGCCGGTCCATTCCGAATAGGCCGGACCTTCGCCGCTTGGCATCGGCGCCGCCGGTTCGCGGCCATTGTCGTCGGGGAAGACGTTCTCCATGCCGGTATCGAGCCGGTCCTCGATGGCGCTGCGGCTCGTCTCCAGCCGCTCCTCCAGCCAGTCGGAGACGCGCTCCTCGCGCTCATGCACCTGATCGGCCCGGGGATCGAGATCGGCGTCGCTGGTGCGCTCGCGCACCGCCCCGGCGTCCGCCTCGCCCTCGCCGGCGCGCTCGCCCTCCGGCTCGGCCTGGCGTTCCAGCAGCGGGTTGCGCTCCAGCTCCGCCTCGACATAGGCCACGAGATCGAGATTGGAGAGCTGCAGCAGCTTGATCGCCTGCATGAGCTGCGGCGTCATCACCAGCGACTGGGTCTGACGGAACTCAAGACGCGGACCTAGCGACATGGCGCGCACTCTCCACGGGCGGCGGCAAGGGCGATGGGAGGGACCCGGTCCATGCTACAGACGGAACTCCTCGCCGAGATAGAGGCGACGAACTTCCTCGCTCGCCACGATTTCCTCGGGCGAACCTTCCATCAGCACCGTGCCGGAATGGATGATGTAGGCGCGGTCGATGAGGCCCAGCGTCTCGCGCACATTGTGATCGGTGATCAGCACGCCGATGCCGCGCTCGGTCAGCTGGCGCACCAGCGCCTGGATATCGCCCACCGCGATTGGGTCGATGCCGGCGAACGGCTCGTCGAGCAGCATGAAGGTCGGGCGCGAGGCCAGCGCACGGGCGATTTCCACGCGCCGCCGCTCGCCGCCGGAAAGGGCGATGGAGGGGGACTTCCGCACATGGGTGACGCGGAACTCTTCCAGCAGTTCGTCGAGCTGGCGCTCGCGCTCACGGCGGCTGGGCTCCACCACTTCCAGCACGGCGCGGATATTGTTCTCCACCGACAGGCCGCGAAAGATGGAGGCTTCTTGCGGGAGATAGCCGACGCCGAGGCGGGCGCGCCGGTACATGGGCAGGTGGGTCACGTCGTAGCTGTCGAGCTCGATGCGGCCGGCGTCGGCCTTCACCAGCCCGGTGATCATGTAGAAAATGGTGGTCTTGCCGGCGCCGTTCGGCCCCAGCAGGCCCACCGCCTCGCCACGCCGCACATGTAGGCTCGCCCCGCGCACCACCTGACGGCCGCCATAGCTCTTGGCGAGGCCGACAGCGTTGAGCATACGCTGCTCGCCGGCGATGGCCTCCGGCGCGCGGGAGGCAGCGACAGCCGGCGCGCGACGGGGATCGCCAGAGCGGGCGGAGGCAGGCGCATCGCGCGACGGGCGCAAATCCGCCGCCAGTGCCGCCTCGAAATCGGCCTGGAACTGGGCCTCGATGTCATCGGCGCCCGGCGCCGCTTCGTTGTGGCCGTCGACACCGCGCACCGGCGCGGATGCTGAACCGGAACGTTGCGACGCTGACTTGCCGCGTCCGACGATGGTCGAGAAAAGACCCACGCGCACCCTCCGTGGTGAAATCACCACCGGGAAGGTGATAAACGTTCAGGACGCCGCTGGCAAATCGCGATGCAAGAAGCGGGCCGAAATCGGGGTAGAGTGAGGCAAAAGCCGGAAACGGTGCCCATGCACCCCAGGATGCGCCAGTCACCGGCCGGCGGAGCGCCACCCGCCGTTGGGGCGCGGGAACAGCAAAGCGCCACCCGATCGGGCGGCGCCAGCAGGCTCAGGGCGCCGGTTTCGGCTTGGCGGCCGGCGCGGCAGGCTTCGCCGCCGGCGCGGCCGGCTTGGCACCCGGGAGCGCGCCGTCTGCGCCCTTCATGCTGTTGGGCACGATCAGGCTTTCGATGCGTCCGCCGTCGAAGCGCGACAGGCCGGTGGTGAGATCCACGGTCAGCTTCTTGCCGCGAATGACATTGGGGCCGGAGGTCAGCACCACGGGGTTGCCGGTGAGCGTGATGGTGTTCGCCTTGGTCTCGAACACGCCCTGGTCGCCAGTGGCGGTCTGTTCCTTGGTGGTTACCACCACCGAACCGTTGATCTCCAGCCGACGGATGGCGGAGGAGTTGATCGGGCTTCCCGCCGCCAGCGCATCGCCGGAAGCCGCCGCCGGCTTGCCGCCCGGCGCGTCCTTGCCGCCGGCCGCGTCCTTGCCGTCATAAAACACCACCAGTTCCTTGCAGCGCATGGTGGTGTCGCCCTGCTGCACCACGACATTGCCGCTGAACACCGCCTGCTTCTGCTGGTCGCGTACTTCCAGGCTGTTGGCGTTGATGCGGATCGGTTCGTCGCGATTCGACGCAAAGCCCTGCAGGGCGTTCGGCACATTATTGGCCTGCGCCAGCGCGGCGGAGGACGCCCCCGCGAGGCCGGCGGCGAGGACGAGGGCGGCGAGGCCGGAACGGGCGAAAGCGAGGGGCATGTTCATGCCGACATGTCTACCTGCCCCGCGCCGGGGGTTCAATGAGGGCGGGGTCACGGATTGCTGCCGACGGCTGGCGCGGGCGCAGCGGCGCCAGGCGGAGTGGCCGCAGCCGGGGCCGACGTTTCCGGTTTCACGGTCTCCGGTTTCTCCGGGGCCGGCATCTTGAAGTCGAGCTGCACATTGCCGACGAGCAGCGCGCGCGAATCCTTTTGTGACACTTCCAGCGTGTCGGCGGTCAGCTTGCCGTCGAGATAGGTCAGTTCCACCGGGCTCTTCGACACCAATGTTCCGCCCTTTACGTCGATCTCGGCTTCCTTCAGCCGCCCGCCATAGCCGGAGGAGGTGTCGAAAATCACGCCGCCGTCGAGCGTCAGATTCTCGGTCTTGGTGTCGTAGCTGCCGCCGATGGCGGTCAGATTGGCCCAGCCCTTGTCCGCCATCTCAAGCTTGGCCTCGATCTTGTCGAGCGTGATCCGATTGGGCTGCGTCAGATCCTGCGAGGCGGAGAAGGCGGACACGTCATAGCCGCGATTATCGGCGGTGAAGCCGTGCAGGCGGGGAAATTCCATCTTCACCTGCGTGCCCGACAGCGACACCCGCCCGAGCTCGAAGGGCAGGTCAACGCCGAGGGTGAAGGGATCGAGATAATTGATCGCCACGGTGACGCCGATGGCCGTGATCACGCCGAGCGGCAGGGCGACGCGCAGGAAACGCACCCGCCGGCTGTGCCGCCGAGCGTTCTTGAACAGTTTCGCGCGCCGGGCGTCGTGCGCGGCGACATGCGCCGACCCACGGCGGGCCACCGGCTCGCTCGCCTTCGCGCCCCGCACTGCGGGGGGTTCGACATGTTTGTTCATGCGCGACGGTTCATCCCCGACTGACGGCCGCCCTTCCGCATCCCGGCCGGGGCTCAAGATGGCGGCTTCCGGCCGAAGGCGCAAGCCAGCATGGCCGCCCACCCTCCCCTCGCCCGAAAAGCCGGCGATTGTCGGGCCGCGCACTCACATAAGTGCGAAGCACTCACGTGTGCGCAAAGATGTCCTGGTCCGGCCATCCCGCGAGGTCGAGCTGCGCGCGGGTGGGCAGGAACTCGAAGCAGGCCTGCGCCAGTTCCCCGCGCCCCTCGCGCGCCAGCATGGCGGCGAGGCGCGCCTGCAGCGCGTGCAAATGCAGCACGTCGGAGGCAGCGTAGTGCAGCTGAGCGTCGCTCAGCTCGTCGGCCGCCCAGTCCGAACTCTGCTGCTGCTTGGAGAGGTCGACGCCAAGCAGTTCCCGCACCAGCTCCTTCAGCCCGTGCCGGTCGGTATAGGTGCGGGTCAGCCGCGAGGCGATCTTGGTGCACCACACCGGCGACACGGTGAGGCCGAAGGTCTTGCCGAGCACAGCGACATCGAAGCGGGCGAAGTGGAACAGCTTCACGCTGCGCGGGTCGGTGAGCAGCCTTTCGAGATTCGGCGCGCTGCCCGGCCCCGCCCCGGCGGGAATCTGCACGACATCGGCAGTGCCGTCGCCGGGGGAGAGCTGCACCACGCACAGCCGGTCGCGGTGCGGGTTGAGGCCGAGCGTCTCGGTGTCGATGGCGACGAAGGGCGCCTTGTCGGGCGTATAGCGGGCGAGGTCGACAAGGTCGCCGCGGTGCAGGCGGATGCTCATGGGAACCATAGGTTTAAAGAGTTTGCGCTGCTTACCACCACCGGCCCCGCCGCGGCAACCGGCAGCAGGCGCCCGGCTCAGGCGAACAGCGCGTCCACCACAAGGCCGAAAAGCAGGATCAGCCCGGAATCGCGGTTGGAGCGGAACAGCCGCAGGCATAGCTCCCGGTCGTCAATATCGAGCCGGCGCAGCTGATTGGCGAGCTGCACGGTGAAGATTCCCAGCCCGCCCCAGGCCCAGGGGCCCGCCCCGGCGCTCGCCAGCGCAAGGCCAATCAGCACCACGGTGCTCCCATAGATCGCGGCGAGCCACGGGCCCGTTCGCGCGCCGAAAAGCAGGGCGGAAGACTTCACCCCGACGACGGCGTCGTCCTCCCGGTCCTGATGGGCATAGATCGTGTCATAGCCCACCACCCACAGCACCGCGCCGGCATAGAGCAGGAAGGCCGGCGCAGGCAGCGCTTCCAGCAGCACCGCAAAGCCCATCAGCGCGCCCCAGGAAAAGGCGAGGCCGAGCACCAGCTGCGGAATCCACATCACCCGCTTCATCAGCGGGTAGACCACGACCAGACCGAGCGAGGAGAGCGCGACGCCGATGGCGAAAAGCGGCAGGCAGAGGAGAACGCCGAGCCCCACGAGCAGCTGAAGTGCGAGGAAAACCAGCGCGCCCGTCAGCGTCACCTGCCCGGCCGGTAGCGGGCGCGAGCGCGTGCGCTCCACCCGTCCGTCAATGTCCCGGTCGAGAATGTCGTTCCAGGTGCAGCCGGCGCCACGCATCGCCACCGCGCCGATGGCAAACAGCACAGCCCAGCCCACCGCCGCGCCATAGGCAGGCGCGCCGCCTTCGGCCTGCACCCGCAGGGCGAGCGCCAGCGACCACCAGCAGGGAATGAGCAGCAGCCAGCTGCCGATCGGCCGGTCGGCCCGGGCGAGGCGGAGATAGGGGCGGAACGGGGCCGGGGCGTAGCGATCCACCCAATTGCCGGCGGAATCGGCCGGCACCGGCCCGGCAGGAGACGGCGCCGCCGGGATCATGGGGTCAGCGCAGCGCGTCGCCGCCGAGCGTGTCGAACACGCCGCCCGGAGGTGCGCCCGTCGTCGGCAGGCCGCTCGACAGGCCGAGACCGGCGGAGATCGCGCCCTGGGGCGGCGGGCCGCTGGGGCCGCCACCGCCGCCGCTTTCCTGAATCTTCGCCACCTCGCAGACCTTGTTGCGCGTGGTGTTCACCGAGCTGACATTCTGCTTGAACTTCGCCAGCACCTCGTCGGGCACGCCGCACTTGGTCTTGTTGGTGTTGAGGTACGAATAGAAATTCTGCTGCGCGTTCGCGAAGCTGCGGAACATCGGGCACAGTTCGGACGGCGACGCCTTCTTCTTAGCGGCGGCCTCAAGGGCACCGCCACGGCTTTCCACCTCGCCGCGCAGCTTGACGACCTGATCCTGGCATTCCGCCATATTGGGATTGGCCTGCTGCGGCGGCGGAGCGGAGACCCCGGGAGCCAGGCCGCCACCGCCGGCGGAGAAGCCCGGGCTGAAGCCGGGCGCCGGCTGCGCCGCCTCGTCCGCCTGCGGTGCGACAGGCACCGGCTGAACCACCACCGCGCCGGAGGACGCCTCGCCGCCCGATCCGCCGGGCGCTCCGATCCACTGCGCCCCGGCCGGAACCGTGCCGAGCATCCCGGCGAGCAGAACGCCTGCCAGCGTCGGGGTCATGCTACGTGCCCGCAGGCGCTTCGCGTGAGTGTTCAAAAGCCAATCTCTCATCAGGTGGTCGATCGGTGCCGTGTCGTTGACCAAGCGTGATACAGAGGCATGAAAGATTGGGCAACATCGCGGCGCTCGCGATATTTCCTGCAAATTCCGGACGAAAATCGACCCATGACCCGCGCCCACGACGATTCGACCACTGAGCCCTATGATTTTCGCGCCCAACGACTGTTTGTCGAGGAGCCGCTGGCCGAGGCCGCGCTGGTACGGCTCGACCGCGACCGGGCGCATTATGTCTCCGATGTGATCCGGTTGGAGGTGGGCGGGCACCTGCATCTGTTCAATGGCCGCGATGGCGAGTGGCGCGCGGTGCGCGAGGCCGGCGGACGGCGCGAAGTGCTGCTGCGCTGCGAGGCGCAACTGCGTCGCCAGTCGCCGCCGCCCGATCTCGATTATGTCTTTGCCC
This sequence comes from Ancylobacter sp., assembly GCF_965249975.1. Taxonomy (GTDB): domain Bacteria; phylum Pseudomonadota; class Alphaproteobacteria; order Rhizobiales; family Xanthobacteraceae; genus Ancylobacter. Next base: position 361,031 of record NZ_CBDFNE010000018.1, read on the forward strand.
CGCTCAAGCATGCCCGGCTGGACTACATGGTTCAGAAGGCGGTGGAGATGGGCGCCGGCCGGCTGGTGCCGGTCATGACCCGGCGCACCCAGGCGACCCGGGTGAACACCGAGCGCATGCGCGCCAATGTCATCGAGGCGGCCGAGCAATGCGGCATCCTCACCCCGCCGCAGGTGGTCGAGCCCGTGGCGCTGCCGCGCTGGCTCGCCGCGCTGGAGCCGGACCGCCGGCTGGTGTTCTGCGACGAGGCGGCGCCGCAGGCCGACCCGTTGGCGCCGCTGCGCGCGGCCGTGGCCGGCCCGCTGGCGGTGCTGATCGGCCCGGAAGGCGGCTTCACTGAGGAGGAGCGGCGTCTCCTCGCCGCCCATCCCGGCGCCATCGTGCTGTCGCTGGGCCCGCGTATCCTGCGCGCCGACACCGCAGCCGTCGCCGCCCTCGCGCTGGTGGAAGCCGCCCGTCAGGCCGCACGCTGACCGGAAGGCACCCTGCCGCGCTCCAACTATCCGCACGCCTCATCAATCGACTAATTAAAATGTAATTCCACTATCTGAAGTAAACGCAAAGGTCACACTGCGGTCTTACTTCTCCATCATCCCTCCCCGCGACGCACTGCCCTGTTGATTCGCTGCCGGCTAAGCGAGAACGGCACCGGTGCGTGGCGTGAATGCGGGAAGGTCGTGATGTCTCAGGTCGGAATCGAAGAATACCGCATCGGCATCGAGGAAGAGTATTTCCTCGTCGAAGCCGAGACCAAGAGCCCGCTGCGGCGCGTCCCGTCCGCCTTCATGGCCCAGATACGGACGGCGCTCGGCCCCGCCGTCTCGGGCGACGTGCAGCAGTCGCAGATCGAGGTCATGACCCGCCCGCACCGCAGCGCCGCCGAGGCGCGGCGGGAGTTGCACGGGCTGCGCCGGGGCCTGGCCGAAGTGAGCGCCGGTTTCGACCTCGCCTTCATCGCCGCCGGCACCCACCCCACCGCCAGCTGGCAGGGCGGCAAGCGTGCACCGACGCAGCGCTATGACGGGCTGATGCACGACCTGCAGATGCTGGGCGAGCGCAACCTGCTGTGCGGCATGCATGTGCATGTGGAACTGCCCGATGCCGACCAGCGCATCGACGTGATGCGCCGCATCCTTCCCTATCTCCCGGTCTTCGTCGCGCTCTCCACCTCCTCGCCCTTCTGGGAATCAAAGCGCACCGGCCTGATGGGCTACCGCCTCGCCGCCTATGACGAACTGCCGCGCACCGGCCTGCCGGAACTGTTCGAGAGCGCGAAGGACTACCAGGACTATATCGACGCGCTGGTGGCGGCGCGGGCGATCCGCGATTCCAGCTATGTGTGGTGGACCATCCGCCCGTCGGAAAAGCACCCGACGCTGGAACTGCGCGCGCCCGACAGCTGCACGCGGGTGGAGGATTCCGTGGCTATCGCCGCGCTTTACCGGGCGCTGGTGCGCCATCTCGTGCGCAACCCGAGCCTCAATGCCGGCATCGACCCGGTCGAGCGCGCCATCGCAGCGGAGAACAAGTGGCGCGCCCAGCGCTATGGCGTCCATGGCAGCTTCGTCGACCGCCGTGCCCGCGAGGCGGTGCCGGTGGCGCAGGCGGTGGAAGCGCTGATCGATCAGCTGACCGAGGATGCCGACGCGCTCGGCGGGCGGGCGGAACTGGAGCATCTGCGCACCATCATCCGCGGCGGCACCAGCGCCGACATCCAGATCGCCGTCTATCAGGAAGCCGCCCACCGCACCGGCAATCGCGCCGAAGGGCTGAAGGCGGTGAACACCTGGCTCGCCCACGCCTCCGCGCAGTAACCCGCCGCATCGGGTGGGCACAGCGAGAGGTTGAAGGGGGCAGTTGCGGCCCGGCAATTTCCATTTTGGATCGGTAGTTACAGCGATTTGCGCCAGGGCTTGGCGTGTGTATGGTCGCGCGCCCCGCATGCCGCCCGGAGTTCCCCATGGCGCGAGACCAGATCGACACGCAGCCCATCGAAAGCCGGGACGAACTCGTCGCGTGGTTCGAGGCGGGTAGCAAAGCGCCGTCGAAATTCCGCATCGGCACGGAACACGAGAAATTTCCGTTCACGCTGAAGGGCCATGAGCCGGTGCCCTATGAGGGCCCCAACGGCATACGCGCGCTGCTGGAAGGCATGCAGGCGCTGAACTGCTGGGAGCCGATCATGGAAGGCGAGACCATTATCGGTCTTGCCGACACGGTGGGCGGCGGGGCGATCTCGCTGGAGCCGGGCGGGCAGTTCGAACTGTCAGGCGCGCCGCTCATCACCATCCACGAAACCTGCGCCGAGGTGAACGGCCATCTCGACCAGGTGCGCGAGGTGGCGACGCCGCTCGGCTTCGGCTTCCTCGGCCTCGGCATGAGCCCGAAATGGACGCTGGCGGAAACGCCGGTCATGCCCAAGGGCCGCTACAAGATCATGTCGAACTACATGCCGAAGGTCGGCACGCGCGGCCTCGACATGATGTACCGCACCTGTACCGTGCAGGTGAATCTCGACTTTTCCTCCGAAGCCGACATGGTGAAGAAGCTGCGCGTCGGGCTCGCCTTGCAGCCCGTGGCCACCGCCCTCTTCGCAAACTCGCCTTTCACGGAAGGCAAGCCGAACGGCTTCCTCTCCTACCGCTCGGAAATCTGGCGCGACACCGACAATAACCGCGCCGGCATGCTGCCCTTCGCCTTCGAGGATGGCATGGGCTTCGAGCGTTATGTAGACTACGCGCTCGATGTGCCGATGTATTTCATCAAGCGCGGCGACACCTATATCGATGTCGCCGGCTCGTCCTTCCGCGATCTGCTCGCCGGCCGCCACCCCGCCGTGCCGGGCGAGGGCGCCACGGTCTCCGACTGGGCCAACCACCTTTCCACCATTTTCCCGGAAGTGCGGCTGAAGCGTTACCTCGAAATGCGCGGCGCGGATGGCGGGCCGTGGCGCAACCTGTGCGCGCTGCCGGCGCTGTGGACCGGGCTCTATTACGACACGACGAGCCTCGACGCCGCCTGGGACCTCGCCAAGGGCTGGAGTGCCGAAGAGCGACAGACGTTGCGTGACGAGGTGCCCCGGCTCGGCTTCAAGGCGGAGATCGCCGGTCGCTCGATGCTGGACGTGGCGCGCGACGTGGTCGAGATCGCCCGCGCCGGCCTTCAGCGCCGCGACTACCGCGACAGCCAGGGGCGCGACGAGAGCCGCTTCCTCAAGCCGCTGGACGACAGCCTCGCCGCCGGGCAGACGCCGGCGGAGCTGCTGCTGGCGCGCTTCCACGGCGCGTGGAACGGCTCGGTCGAGCCGGTCTTCACCGAGGACGCGTACTAGGACGCCCGCTCACTCCGCCGCGATGGCCGTGTCGGAGATGTTGTCGAGGCCCTGCACGATGTGATGGGCCAGCGCGTCGGCGAGCGGGGAGGCCTCGTGCCGGTTGCGCAGCAGGCCGATGCGACAGGGCGCCAGCGCCGGGAAGCCGTCGGACGGCCCCAGCACCCGCATGCCGGGACGCAGCCCGGATTCCGGCAGCACCGAAATGGCGAGCCCGGCCAGCACCGCCGCCGAAACGGCGGTGGAGTTGGATGACGTGTAGAGAATGCGGAACGGCCGATCGACCGCCTGCAGCATGGAGATCGCCTCCTGCCGCCAGTTGCAGGTCTGCCGCCCCAGCGCCAGCGGCACCGGGCCTTCCAGATGCACGGAATGGCGGGTGGAGCCCACCCAGAGCAATTGCTCGCGGCGGATGATCTCGGTCTCGCGATTCATCGTCTCGCAATCGGTGATGATGGCGAGGTCGAGATCGCCCGTGTCGATGCGGTCGACAAGATCCGTCGAGGGATCGCACACCACGGTCAGTTCGACATTGGGATGGGTGGCGGAAAACCGCGCCATGATTTCCGGCAGGTATCGGTCGGCGTAATCGTCCGGCACGCCGAGCCGCACCCGGCCCGACAGCTCCGCCGAGGCGAGGCTGGCCATGGCCTCGATGTTCAGCTTGACGATGCGGCGGGCATAATCGAGCAGCCGGTCGCCTTCATCGGTGAGGCGCGAGGCGCGTCCGTCGCGGGCGAAGATCGGCCGGCCGACCCGCTCCTCCAGCCGCTTCATCTGCATCGACACCGCCGACTGGGTTTTGTGAACTACCTCGGCAGCCTTTGTGAAACTGCCGGTTTCGGCAATCGCAATGAATGTTCTTAATTGATCAATATCGAGCAACACGCTCATCGGAGCCCTCACGATGGCCTATCATCAATCCTGATGATATCAGCGATCATAAACATTCGCTAGTGTGATTGATCCTGCTCCTTCATAACGATCCCGCCGCGAACGGACGATGTCGAGATCGGGTGGCCCCGGCGCCTCCCCGAGATCACAAACCCCGCATCGTCGCTGCGCGGCCGGCACATGGAGGATACGATGTCGTTTGTTGGCGAAGTCCGGAGAAAGCCCTTCTCCTCGTTCGGTACCGCGGCGAGCGGGCTGCTGATCGCCGCTCTCATGGGGTCCATCCAGTTCATCAAGGCGGTTGCCCGCCGGCGTCATATCGCCCAGCTCGGCGGCTTCGACGACCGCATGCTGCGCGATATCGGCCTCACCCGCGGCGACCTGCTCGACGCCTCGTCCGGCCCGCTGTGGCAGGACCCGACGGCCGTGCTCGTGGTCCGCTCGGTGGAACGCCGCGCCGCCCGCCGCTCGACCATGCGCGAGGCGCTGCGCGAAGCCGCAAGGCAGGACGCCGCCGGCAAGGCCGCGCGTGACCGCCGCTCCGACGGTCTTTCGCCTGTCACCCCGCGCCAGGACACTCCCGTCTCCTGCGGCTGACCATGCCCGCCCTTTCGTCGCGGCATCGGCCGCCCAGACGAATTTACGGCGACATCGACCCCCTCGTGTCGCCGACTTGAAGCCCGCTGGCTGGTCCAGCGGGCTTTTTTTGTGCCTTCGCTCCACTGCGGCAGCCCTCTGCTTGCAGAAGCGAAATGCCGTCCTTGCACCGCCGGGGATGCGCGCCCGCCGCGTCCGGTCCATATGGGGAGCGTCGGCACGGTGCCGGACACGAAGGGGACCTCTCCCATGGCACAGCTTCTCGAACTCGGCCTCGACACATTCGGCGACGTGACCTCCGGCGTCGATGGACGCCCGCTCTCGCACGCCCAGGTGATTCGCGATCTGGTGGAGGAAGCGGTGCTGGCGGATGAGGTCGGCATCGATTTCATCGGCGTGGGCGAGCATCACCGCGACGATTTCGCCGTCTCGGCGCCGGAAGTGGTGCTGGCCGGCATGGCCACCCGGACAAAGCGCATCCGCCTCGGCTCGGCGGTCACCGTATTGTCCTCCGACGACCCGATCCGCGTGTTCCAGCGCTTCGCCACGGTGGATGCGCTTTCCAATGGGCGGGCGGAGGTCATCCTCGGGCGCGGCTCCTTCACCGAATCCTTCCCGCTGTTCGGCTTCGACCTGAAAGACTATGAGGCGCTGTTCAGCGAGAAGCTCGATCTGTTCGCGGCGCTGCTGCGCGACAACGCGACCCCGCAAGGCGTCACCTGGCAGGGCAAGCTGCGCCCGCCGCTGAAGGATCAGCACGTCTATCCCCTGGTGGAATCCGGCACGCTGAAGACCTGGATCGGCGTTGGCGGCTCGCCGGAATCGGTGGTGCGGGCGGCACGCTATGGCCTGCCGCTGATGCTGGCCATCATCGGCGGCAATCCGGCCCGCTTCGCGCCCTATGTCGATCTCTACCACAAGGCCATCGGCCAGCTTGGCGGCACGGCGCAGCCGATCGGCGTGCATTCGCACGGCTATATCGCCGAGACCGATGCGCAGGCGCGCGAGGAATTCTATGCCGACTACAAGCGGATGCATGACCGCATCGGCGCCGAGCGCGGCTGGCCGTCCTATGGCCGCGACGCCTTCGAGCATGAGATCGCCCATGGCTCGCTCTATCTCGGCTCGCCGGAAACGGTGGCGCGCAAGATCGCCAAGACGGCGAAGGCGCTCGGCCTTCAGCGCTTCGACCTGAAATACAGCGCCGGCCCGCTGCCGCATGCGCGGATGATGCGCGCCATTGAACTCTACGGCACCAAGGTCATACCGCGCGTGCGGGAGATTCTGGCGGAAGAAACGGTGGCGGCGTAGGCCCTCAAAGAGTCATCCCCGGGCTGGGCCCGGGGATGCGCAATTCATAAGCGTGGAACATGGTTGCCGAGGTCTATCCCGGCTCGATGCCGTTCTGGAGGCAGGCGTGACGGCCTGCCTCCGTGCGGAACGCCTCACACGTTCAGCAGCAGATATTCCCGCTCCCAGGGCGAGATCACCCGCATGAAGGTGTCGAACTCGGTCTGCTTCACCGCCGTATAGGTCTTGACGAAAGACGGCCCGAGCACCGTGGCGATCTCCTCCGAGTGCTGCAGCGCCGCCACTGCTTCGAGCAGGCCGCGCGGCAGCTCGAAATCGAGCCCCTTGGCGTCCGATTCCAGCGGCTCGGTCGGGCGTAGCCCTTCCACCATGCCGAGATAGCCGCAAGCGAGCGAAGCGGCGATGACGAGATAGGGATTGGCATCCGAAGACGGAACCCGGTTCTCCACCCGACGCGCCGCCGGCGAGGAGGGCGGCACGCGCAGCCCGGCCGTACGGTTGTCATAGCCCCACTGCACGTTGATCGGCGCCATCGAATCGCGCGTCAGCCGGCGGTAGGAATTCACGTAAGGCGCGAGGATCGACATGACCGCCGGCAGGTAGCGCTGCTGGCCGGCGATAAAGGAGAAGAACTCCGGCGTCGGGTCGCCATCGGCGTCGGAGAAGATGTTGCGCCCCGTCTCGCCATCCACGATGGACTGGTGAATGTGCATGGCCGAGCCCGGCTCGTCGGCGATGGGCTTGGCCATGAAGGTGGCGTAGATCTTGTGCTGCAGCGCCGCCTCGCGGATCGTGCGCTTGAACAGATAGACCTGGTCGGCGAGCACGATGGGATCGCCGTGCAGCAGGTTGATTTCCATCTGCGCCGCGCCGTCCTCATGGATCAGCGTGTCGATCTCCAGGCCCTGCGCCTCGGAATAATCGTACATGTCCTCGAACAGGGCGTCGAACTCGTTCACCGCCTGGATCGAATAGGACTGGCGGCCGATTTCCGGCCGGCCCGAACGGCCGATGGGCGGCTTGAGCGGGTAGTCGGCATCGGTGTTCGGCTCGACGAGATAGAACTCGATCTCAGGCGCGACGACGGCCTTCCAGCCCTTCTTGGCGTAGAGCTCGACCACGTTCTTCAGCACCTGCCGCGGCGCCAGTTCCACCGGGCGCCCGTCGCGATGAAAGGCGTCGTGGATCACCTGGGCGGTGGGGTCCTGCGCCCAGGGCACGATGGCGAGCGTGGAGAAATCCGGCTCCATCACCAGATCGCTGTCGACCACCACCGAGTCGACCAGATTGTCGTAGGGCGGGTAGTCGCCGGAAATGGTCTGGAAGAACACGCTGAGCGGCAGGTTCATCGTCGGGCTGGACAGGAACTTCGACACCGGCATGATCTTGCCGCGTCCGACGCCGGCAAGGTCCGGCACCGCGCATTCGATTTCGGTAATGCCGCGCGCAGCCATCCATGCCTTTGCCTCGGCAAGGGTGGTGACGCCACGGGGATTGTCGACCGCGTCCTTATCAGAACGCTTCTTCTTGGCCATGATTGCCTTCCTGATGCGCTTTCTGCGCCCCATGAGGCAATCACGGCCCGCTTGCTGCCGTCAAGGCAGGGCTACCTCGCCACCTTTGCAGGCATGGTAAAATTGTTCGCAGCGGGGCGTTGAGCCGGTACGCGAAGCCGGTTAGCGTCGATGCGCCGACATAACCGGCGGGGAAACGGGACCAGTCAGCATGAGCACCGGCGTCACCGAGAAGACGCAGAAGACGATCGGCGGCATCCGCCGGAAATTCGCTCCCTGGAACGACCCGCAGGCCGTCCCGCTGATCAGCTACAAGAACGTCACCAAGCGCTTCGGCGAGTTCACCGCCGTCGACAACCTCTCCCTCGACATCTATGAGCGCGAGTTCTTCGCCCTGCTGGGCCCGTCCGGCTGCGGCAAGACCACGCTGATGCGCATGCTGGCCGGCTTCGAGGACCCGACCGAGGGGCAGATCACCCTCGCCGGGCATGACCTTGTCGGCACGCCGCCCTACAAGCGGCAGACCAACATGATGTTCCAGTCCTATGCGCTTTTCCCGCATATGAGCGTGTGGGACAACATCGCCTTCGGCCTGCGGCAGGACCGGATGGAAAAGGGCGCCATCGCCGCCCGCGTTGAGGAGATGCTCAAGCTGGTGAAGCTTGAGAAATTCGCCAAGCGCAAGCCGCACCAGCTCTCCGGTGGCCAGCGCCAGCGCGTGGCGCTCGCCCGCTCGCTCGCCAAGCGGCCCAAGGTGCTGCTGCTGGACGAGCCGCTCGGCGCGCTCGACAAGAAGCTGCGCGAGGAAACCCAGTTCGAGCTCATGGACATCCAGATGGAGCTCGGCATGACCTTCCTGATCGTCACCCACGACCAGGAAGAGGCGATGACGGTGGCCGACCGCATCGCGGTGATGAATCACGGCAAGCTGGTGCAGGTGGCGCCGCCGGCGGTGATCTATGAGCACCCCAATTCCCGCTACGTCGCCGATTTCGTCGGCGATGTGAACATTCTCGACGCCACGGTCGAGGCGGTGGAGGCCGGTATGGTCACGCTGCGGCCGAGCGTGGCGCCGGAGCGGCGCTTCCGCATCGCCCAGGACTGCGCGGTGAAGCCCGGCGACAGCGTCGCCATCGCCCTGCGGCCGGAGAAGATGCGGGTCGAGCTCGACCCGCCGGCCGATACCGGCATCAACTGCCTGCAGGGCGAGATTTGGGACATCGGCTATCTCGGCGATCTCTCGATCTTCCATGTCGAGCTGCCCGGCGGCACCCGCGTCAAGGCCGCCAAGCCGAACCTCACCCGCATGGTCGAGCGCCCCATCACCTGGGACGACAAGGTCTATGTGTACTTCTCGCCCGATGCCGGCGTGGTCCTGACGAGCTGAGGAGGCCACCATGGCAAGCAAGGCGAACGGGCGATGGCTAGTCCTCACCGTCCCCTATCTCTGGCTGCTCGCGCTGTTCCTGATCCCGTTCCTGATCGTCTTCAAGATCAGCCTGTCACAGGACGCGATCGCGCAGCCGCCCTATGTCCCGACCTTCGATCTCGCCGAGGGCTGGGCCGCGTTCAAGGACGCCCTCGGTGAACTGTCCTTCGACAATTACGGCTATGTGCTGTCCTGGGACAATGAGTTCATCGAGGCCTATGGCTCCAGCCTCTGGATCGCCGGCATCTCCACCCTGCTGCTGCTGATGGTCGGCTATCCCATCGCCTATGGCATGGCGCGGGCGCCGAAATCCATCCGCCCGACGCTGCTGATGCTGGTCATCCTGCCGTTCTGGACCTCCTTCCTGATCCGCGTCTATGCCTGGATCGGCATCCTCTCGCCGGAAGGGCTGCTCAACCAGCTTCTGTTCGCGCTCGGCATCGTCGACCGCGACGCGCCGCTTCAGATTCTGGCCACCGACACGGCGGTCTATATCGGCATCGTCTATTCCTACCTGCCCTTCATGATCCTGCCGCTCTATTCGGCACTGGAAAAGATGGACGAGACGCTGCTGGAAGCCGCCGCCGATCTCGGCTGCCCGCCCTTCGCCGCCTTCTGGAAGATCACCTGGCCGCTCTCGCTGCCGGGCGTGTTCGCCGGCTGCCTGCTGTGCTTCATTCCGGCGGTGGGCGAGTTCGTCATCCCCGACCTGCTCGGCGGCTCGGACACGCTGATGATCGGCAAGGTGCTGTGGACCGAATTCTCGGTGAACCGCTCCTGGACCGTTTCCGCGGCGGTGGCGGTGCTGCTGCTGATGGTGCTGGTGATCCCGATCGTCTTCTACCAGAACCTCCAGGCTCGCGAAGTGGAGCGACGCTGATGCGCAAGGGTCTCTCCTGGTTCAACGTGACCTCGATCACGCTGGGTTTCGCCTTCCTCTACATCCCGATCATCCTGCTGGTGATTTACTCCTTCAACGCCTCGCGCATGGTGACGGTGTGGGCGGGCTTCTCCACCCACTGGTATGTGCAGCTGTTCCAGAACGAGCAACTGCTCGACGCCGCCTGGGTGACTCTGCGCGTCGCCTTCCTCACCGCCACCGTCGCCACCGTGCTCGGCACGCTGGCGGCGATCGCGCTCACCCGCTACGGGCGCTTCTTCGGCCGCACCCTGTTCTCCGGCATGGTCTATGCGCCGCTGGTGATGCCGGAAGTCATCACCGGCCTGTCGCTCCTGCTGCTGTTCGTCGCCGTCGGCATCGATCGTGGCTTCTGGACCATCACCCTCGCCCACATCACCTTCACCCTGTGCTTCGTCTCGGTCGTGGTGCAGTCGCGCCTCGTCACCTTCGACCGTTCGCTGGAAGAGGCGGCGCAAGATCTCGGCTGCCCGCCGTTCAAGACCTTCTTCGTGGTGACACTGCCGATCATCCTGCCGGCGGTGATCTCGGGGTGGATGCTCGCCTTCACCCTGTCGCTGGACGACCTCGTCATCGCCAGCTTCACCACCGGCCCCGGCGCCACCACCCTGCCGATGCGCATCTATTCCCAGGTGCGCCTCGGCGTGACGCCGGAAATCAACGCCGCCTGCACCATCCTCATCGCCATCGTCACCGTGGTGGTGATCTTCGCCTCGATCATGACCAAGCGGCAGGAAATCGAGCGCGAGAAGGCCGAGCGTCTGGCGGCGGCAGGGTAGGCGGGCGCTTCGGTGCAGCGCAGCCTTCCCGCGCTTTCCCTCCCCTTCCCTCTTCCCCGGGCGTGACCCGGGGATCCCGTCTCTCGCCCGCGTGAGACGAGAAAACCTGGGTGCCCGGGTCAGGCCCGGGCATGAGGGACGGTTCGCACTGGGCCGGGCAACACTGCCTATGGCGCGTTATGCTGAGGTGCCGGCCATCGGCCGGCCTCGACGCACGCAGGCCCTAGCCGCCCCTCGCCGACGCCGCGTGCGTCCTTCGAGGCCCGGCTACGCCGGGCGCCTCAGGATGACGAAGTCCCAAAGGCCAAAAGCAGCGGATTCGGGCGCGCGTGCCGCGCGCCTGCTATAGTCCGGCCTCCATCGCCCCCGAATCGTTCCCGGACTCATCATGCCGCTGCGCCTGCTGCCTTCCACACTGGTCGACCGCATCGCGGCCGGCGAGGTGGTGGAACGCCCGGCGGCGGCGCTGAAGGAGATTGTCGAGAACGCGCTCGACGCCGGCGCCACCCGCATCGAGATCATCATCGATGGCGGCGGCCGCCGGCTGATGCGCGTCACCGACGATGGCAGCGGTATGAGCGCGGAGGAACTCGCGCTCGCGGTGGAGCGCCACGCCACCTCCAAGCTCGACAGCGAGGATCTGCTCGCCATCCACACGCTCGGCTTTCGCGGCGAGGCGCTGCCCTCCATCGGCGCCGTGGCGCGGCTCACCATCACCAGCCGCCCGAAGGGCAGCGACAGCGCCTTCGAGATTCGCGTCGAGGGCGGGGTGAAATCCCCCGTGCGCCCGGCGGCGCTCGGCTTCGGCACGCGGGTGGAGGTGCGCGACCTGTTCTTCGCCACCCCGGCGCGGCTGAAATTCCTCAAATCCGAGCGCGCCGAGACGGCGGCGGCGGTGGATGCGGTGAAGCGCCTGGCACTCGCCCGCCCCGAGGTCGGCTTCACCCTCGTCACCGATGACCGACCGCCCGTCACCTGGCCCGACCGCTCCCGCGACCCGGCCGGGCAGCGCGCCCGCATCGCCGATGTGCTGGGGCAGGAGGCCGGCGGCAACGCGCTCGATGTGGAAGGGCTGCGCGAGGGCGCGCGGCTGTCCGGCCTCGCCGGCCTGCCGACCTATTCCAAGGCCAATTCGCTGTCGCAATATCTGTTCGTCAATGGCCGCCCGGTGCGCGACAAGGTGCTGATCGGCGCCATCCGCGCGGCTTACGCCGACCTTCTGCCCTCCGACCGCCACCCGGTGACGGCGCTGTTCCTCGACCTCGACCCGCGCGAGGTGGATGTGAATGTCCACCCGGCCAAGACCGAGGTGCGCTTTCGCGACGCCGGCAATATCCGCGCGCTGATCGTCCGCACCCTCACCGACGCGCTCACGGCAGGAGCGCCGCGCACCACCTCCACCGCCGCCGACCGGCTGACCCAGTTCGCCCGGCGCGACCTCGACACCGGCTACCGGCCCGAGGCACGGCCGGGCAACTATGACTGGTCGCGCTCCTGGGCGGCGCCGGAAGGCTTTGCCGGAGCCGGAGCGATCGATTCCGGCCTGCGGGAGGCGCCCTCGCGCTTCGATTTCGACATGACGGACGGCGCGGGCGGCAGCGGTTTTGCGTCGGGGCTGGGCCTCGGCCTCGCCCCCTCGGCCGACGCCCGCGCCAATGCCACCCCCGCCGCGCCGGAGGCGCTGGAGCGCCCGCTCGGCGCCGCCCGCGCCCAGCTGCACGAGACCTATATCATCGCCCAGACACGCGATGGCGTGGTGGTGATCGACCAGCACGCCGCCCATGAGCGCATCGTCTATGAAAAGCTGAAAGCGGCGATGGAGCGGGACGGCCTCGCCCGGCAGATGCTGCTGGTGCCGCTGGTGGTGGAACTCGACCCCTCCGAGGCCGCGCGCCTTGCCGAGCGGGCCGGGGCGCTGGAAAAGCTCGGCCTCGTCATCGAACCCTTCGGCCCCGGCGCGCTGCTGGTGCGGGAAGTGCCGGCCCTGCTTGGCGACGCCGACATCTCCGCGCTGGTGCGCGAACTCGCCGAGCACGCGGCGGAATGGGACGACGCGCTTCCGCTGGAACGGCGGCTGCTCCACATCGCCGCCACCATGGCCTGCCACGGTTCCGTGCGCGCCGGCCGCCGGCTGCGGGTGGAAGAGATGAACGCCCTGTTGCGCGAGATGGAGGAGACGCCGAACGCCGCGCAGTGCAATCATGGCCGGCCGACCTTCGTCACCCTGGCGTTGGCCGACATAGAGCGCCTGTTCGCGCGGCGCTGACGGCGAGAGTTTTATCATGGCCTCCACCATCGACCACCCCAAGAGCTGGTACGCCGCCACGGCGAACCGCTTCTCCCCCCTTCCCCCGCTGCAAGGCGGCACGCGGGCGGATGTCTGCGTCATCGGCGGCGGCTATACCGGCCTCTCCGCCGCGCTGCACATGGCGGAAGCCGGGCTCGACGTGGTGCTGCTGGAAGCCGGGCGCGTCGGCTCCGGCGCCTCGGGCCGCAATGGCGGGCAGATTCACAGCGGCCACCGCCGCGACCAGGATTTTCTCGAAGCGCAGGTCGGGCTCGACGACGCCAAGGCGCTGTGGCGCATGGCCGAGGACGCCAAGGCGCTGCTGCACGCGCTCATCAAGCGCCACGCCATCGACTGCGATGTTCGCCCCGGTCTTGTCGTCGCCGATCACAAGCCCGGCTATGTCGCCCACAGCCACGCCTATGCGAAGAAGCTCAACGAGGTCTATGACTACCCCGACGCGGCGCCGCTGAGCCGCGAGGAGTTGCGCGCCATCGTCGGCACGGATGTCTATCACGGCGGCATGATCGACCATGGCGGCGGTCATCTGCACCCGCTCAACCTCGCCCTCGGCCTCGCCGACGCCGCCCGCCAGGCCGGCGCGCGGCTCTATGAGCAGTCGCGCGCGCTGCGCATCGAGGAGGGCGCCAAGGTCCGCGTCGTCACTGCCGCCGGTTCGGTGGAGGCGGACTGGGTGCTGGAGTGCGGCGACGGGTTGCAGGACGGGCTCGACCGGCGCGTCGACACCCATGTCATGCCGATCTGCAACTATATCGCCGCCACCGCCCCGCTGGGCGACCGGGCGCAGGAGATCATCTCCAATGGCGCGGCGGTGGCCGACAGCCGCTTCGTGGTCAATTACTACCGCCTGTCGGGCGACGGACGGCTGCTGTTCGGCGGCGGCGAGAGCTACCGGCGCGGGCTGCGGCCTAACCCGGCCGAATTCGTGCGCCCCTATATGCTGCGCATCTTCCCCCAGCTGGCGGATGTCGGCATCGACTATGGCTGGGGCGGCGTGCTCGGCATCACCATGACCCGCCTGCCCTTCGTGCGCAAACTCTCGCCCCGCGTGCTCACCGCCGCCGGCTATTCCGGCCAGGGCGTGATGCTGGCGCCCTATTTCGGCAAGCTACTGGGCGAGGCGGTGAAGGGCCAGCTCGGCGGGCTCGATCTTCTGGGACGCCTGCCGGTGCCGGCCTTCCCCGGCGGACCGCTGATGCGCTGGCCACTGCTTGTGGCGGGCCTGAGCTACTACGCCCTGCGCGACCGGCTCTAGCCTGTGGCGGATCTCCACGCCTATGCCCGCGACGTGCTCGCCTTCGTGGAAGCGCACGCCCATTACGCGCCTTACATCGGCTTCCTGCTTGCCTTCTGCGAATCGCTGCCGATCGTCTCGCTCTTCGTCCCCGGCACCTTCGTGCTGCTCGGCCTCTCCCCGGTCATCGCCGCCGGGGGCGTGCCGTTCCTGCCGGTATGGGCGGCGACGGTGGCGGGCGCGGTGCTGGGCGACAGCCTGTCGTTCTGGATCGGCTTTCACCTGAAAGGCAGCGCCCGCCAGCGCTGGCCGCTCAACCGCTTCTCGGAGGCCCTCAAGCGCGGCGAGCACTTCTTCCTGCGCTATGGCACGCTGGGCGTGTTTTTCGGCCGCTTCTCCGGCCCTCTCCGTCCCTTCGTGCCGCTGGCGGCCGGCATGTTCGCCATGCCCATGCCGCGGTTTCAGATGGTCAACCTCACCTCCGCCATGCTGTGGGCGCTGCTCATGCTCGGCCCCGGCGCCGCGGCGGTGAAGGCCCTGGGCTACTGAGGCCCCGACCCGGCCTTCTTGCGTTTCCTCAACGACACCGGCCCCGCCTTCCCCGACACAAGGCGCAACCAACGCAGCCGAGGAAGGACACCCCATGGCCAAGATCTACGAAGTGGAAGGCGATATCCTGCTGAGCGGCGCCGCCGCGATCGCCCATGGCGTCGCGCCGAACGATCATTTCGACAGCGGCCTCGCCCTCGCTTTGCGCGAGCGCTTCCCGTCGCTGGCCAAGGACTTCCGCCATTACTGCCGGGTCGACAACCCGCAGGCCGGCGGGCTCTGGGTGTGGGGCGGCGTGGCGGAAGATGGCGCGGCGGTGCATATCGTCAACCTGCTGACGCAGGACGCGGCGGAAAACGCCATCGGCCGGCCCGGCCGGGCGTCGACCGAGAATGTCGGCCACGCGCTCAAGGCGCTGGCGCGCCTGGTCGCGGCGGAAGGCATCGCCAGCCTCGCTTTGCCGCGCCTCGCCACCGGCGTCGGCGGGCTGGACTGGGCGCAGGTGAAGCCGCTGATCGAGCGGCATCTGAGCGAGATCGACATCCCGGTCTATGTCTATGTGGTCTATCACAAGGGCCAGAAGGCCAATGAGCCGGGGCTGAAGGCGGCGGCCTGAGGCCGGACACCGACCAAACGGGGGGGCGGCCGCGCGGCCGCCCTTTGCTTTTGTGGCCGGCCCCAAACGCACATGGCCGGGCAGAGCCCGGCCATGTCGTTCGTCCCGAAGGCGAAAAACCTCAGTTCTTCGACTTGTCGACCAGCTTGTTGGCGCCGATCCACGGCATCATGCCGCGCAGCTTCTCGCCGACCTGCTCGATCTGGTGGCTGTCGTTGAGGCGACGGATGCCCTTGAAGCGCGAGGCGCCGGCCTTGTATTCCTGCATCCAGTCGGAGGTGAACTTGCCGGTCTGGATGTCGGTGAGCACGCGCTTCATCTCGGCCTTGGTCTCGGCGGTGATGATGCGCGGGCCCGAGACGTACTCGCCCCACTCGGCGGTGTTGGAGATCGAGTAGTTCATGTTGGCGATGCCGCCCTCATAGATGAGGTCGACGATCAGCTTCACTTCGTGCAGGCACTCGAAATAGGCCATTTCCGGGGCGTAGCCGGCTTCCACCAGCGTCTCGAAGCCGGCGCGGATCAGCTCAACCAGGCCGCCGCACAGCACCACCTGCTCGCCGAACAGGTCGGTCTCGCACTCTTCCTTGAAGGTGGTCTCGATGATGCCCGAACGGCCGCCGCCGACGCCGCAGGCATAGCTGAGGCCGAGGTCGAGCGCGTTGCCCGAGGCGTCCTGATGCACGGCCACGAGGCAGGGCACGCCGCCGCCCTTCTGGTATTCGCCGCGCACAGTGTGGCCGGGGCCCTTGGGGGCGACCATCAGCACGTCCACCGTCGCCTTCGGCTCGATCAGGCCGAAATGCACGTTGAGGCCGTGGGCGAAGGCGATGGCGGCGCCGTCACGGATATTGGGGGCGATCTCGTCGCGGTAGATGTCGGCCTGCAGCTCGTCCGGGGTCGCCATCATCATCAGGTCGGCCCACTTGGCGAGTTCGGCGACGCTCAACACCTTGAGCCCGTCGGCCTCAACCTTCTTGGCGGTCGCCGAGCCGGGCTTCAGGCCGATGGCGATCTCCTTGACGCCGGACTCCTTCAGGTTCAGCGCATGGGCGCGGCCCTGCGAGCCATAGCCGATGATGCCGACCTTCTTGCCCTTGATCAGGTTCACGTCGGCATCGCGGTCGTAATAAACGCGCATGGGTGTCTCCTTATGTCACGCGTTGATTTTTGAACGTTCCGGCAAGGGGTTGCCCGTGCCGTAGAGAGTGAGGAACTGGTCGGTGGCGCGGGCGGCGTCGCGCTCGATCTCCGCCGGCGTCAGGTCAAGCGTGTCACCGAGCAGCAGGCGGATCTGCACGTCGCGGCCCACCAGCCCGATGAAGCTGCGGAAGGCGGTCTCGGTGTCGTCGAAGGCGATCAGCCCGGCCTCGCGGCCGGCATCGAGCACCGGCTTCAGCCGCGCACCGATGGCGAAACGGCCATTGGCCAGCATGATGGCGCCGAGGCTCGCGCCCTCGCCCGGCTCGCGCGCACCGCCGCCGCTCTGGGCGATGGCGACGCGGTTAAGCGCGATCGAGGTCGGGCTGGAGATGACGCCGAGCCAGTTGACGGCGAAGCGGATCAGGCTGTCGCGCAAGGCCAGCGCGTCGAGCTTGGTGCGGTCGTAATTGCCGGCGCGGACCTTGGAGGCCTGCCAGCGCACGGTGGCGGTGAGCAGCCCCTCACGGTCGCCGAACCATTTGTACAGGCTTTCCTTCGAACAGGAGGCGCGGCGCGCCACCGCATTCATCGTCAGTTCGCCACCCTGTTCCACCATCAGCGCCAGCACGGCGTCGAGGACCGCCTGCTGGCGCTCCGTCAACGTGTCGTCCTGTGTGTCGGGGGGCAAAGCCATGGGCGCCAGAGGTCCGTACCGTACGTTACGGTTCCCTCTACAGGAGGCCCCCTCCGGGCGCAAGCGGAGTCAGCGCGCCCCGCGCCGCAGGCGGTACTTCCAGGGGATGCCCTTCAGCGAGGCGAGCGCGACTCCGCCGGCCGCCAGCGCCA
The DNA here is from genome assembly GCF_965249975.1 of Ancylobacter sp. Classification (GTDB taxonomy): domain Bacteria; phylum Pseudomonadota; class Alphaproteobacteria; order Rhizobiales; family Xanthobacteraceae; genus Ancylobacter. The sequence goes on from NZ_CBDFNE010000018.1 coordinate 378,501, forward strand.
TTCCCGCCCAGGCGAGCGGCGGCATGGCTTCGCCGATGAGCCCCCAGGCGATAAGCGCCGTCGTCGGCGGCACCAGGAAGAACAGAGCCGACACTTTCGACACCTCGCCAGCGCGGATCATGGCGAGATAGAGCGAGATGGCGATCAGCGAATTGCCGATCACCAGATAGGCCAGCACCGCAAGGAAGGTCGGCGACCAGTCGACATGGCCGTCCTCCATCAGCAGCGCCAGCGGCAGCGTGCAGACGAAGCCGATGGCGCACTGCACCGTGTTGGACACCAGCGGATGCTGCGGGGTGCCGAAGCGCTTCTCATAGAGCGCGCCGGCGCACATGGCGAGCAGCGCGCCGACCGCCAGCAGAACCACGCCGGGAGAGGTGACCTCGATCGCCGAGCGCGAGGCGATCACCAGCCCCGCCCCGGCGAGGCCGAGCAGCAGACCGAGCCAGCGCAGTGCCCCGACCCGCTCGCCGGTGAACACCGGCGCCACGAGCCCGACCACGATCGGCTGCAGCGAGACGATGATCGCCAGCGCGCCCGCCGAAATGCCGAAACGGAAGGCGAAGTAGCTCAGGTTGAAATAGAGCACCTGGATGAGGAAGCCGACCACGGCGAGATCGGCATAGGCACGGGGCTGACGCGGCAAAGGCGGGCGGAACCAGGCCAGCAACGGCAGCAGCACCGCCAGCACCAGCCCGTAGCGCCAGGCCAGCAGGGTGAAGGGGCCGGTGGAGAGGATGCCGATCTTCGCCACCGCGAAGCCGCCCGACCACAGCAGCAGAAAGATGAACGGCGCTGCCAGCAGCCAGAGGGGCTTGCCTGTGCCCGCCACCGGCACCGCGCCTGCACGCTCGCTCACGTTTCCACGCCTCCGTCGCATGGCGGCGGCGCGAGGCACCGCGACGCACCCCGCGAAATGCCATCTTCACATGCATTGGCCGGACAGGCCAAGAGTTCGTGTGCAGCGCAGCACAGGCTTTGGGCTCGACCTCGCCCTCGCGCCGTCCTATCCGGGACCGTCGACAGAAAACGGAGCCCCCGCCATGACCCTGCCGAACACCGACATTGCGACGGCCGACGCCATCATCGCCTTCTGGCGCGAAGCCGGGCCAGAGCGCTGGTTCGCCAAGGATGACACCTTCGACGCCGCCATCCGCGCCCGGTTTCTCGCCGCCTATGAGGCCGCCGCCGCCGGGGCGCTCGGCGCCTGGGAAGAGACGCCGGAGGGAAGCTACGCGCTGATCCTGCTGCTTGACCAGTTTCCGCGCAATCTGTTCCGCGGCTCGCAGCGCGCCTTCGCCACCGATGCGCAGGCGCGCGACGTGGCGGATGCCGCCATTGCGCGCGGCTTCGACCGCGCCTTCGAGCTACCGGAGCGCCGCTTCTTCTATGTGCCGTTCATGCATTCGGAGGATCTGGCGGACCAGCAGCGCTGCGTGGCGCTGTGCGAGGCGGCGGGCGATGAGGAGGGCGTGCATCACGCCGTCATCCATCACGACATCATCAGCGATTTCGGCCGCTTCCCGCACCGCAATCCGGTGCTCGGCCGCGCCATGACGGAGGAAGAGCACGCCTTCCTCACCTCAGGCGGCTTCGCCGGCTAAAGGAACGGCGCGGCAGACAAAGCCGCCGCGCCGGCTCCTCACATGCCTTCGGCGCCGCGCCCGATGGCGGCGACGCCGGTGCGCGAGACCTCGACGAGGCCGAGCGGCTCCAGCAGCGAGACGAACTGGTCGATCTTCTCCGGCTTGCCGGTGATCTCGAACACGAAGCTCTCCAGCGTCGTGTCGACGGTGCGGGCGCGGAAGCTGTCGGCGATCAGCAGCGCCTCCTGGCGCACCTCGCCCTTGCCGCGCACCTTGATCAGCGCCAGTTCGCGCTCCACCGACTTGCCGGCGACGGTGAGATCCACCACCCGGTGCACCGGGACCAGCCGGTCGAGCTGGCTCTTTATCTGCTCGATGATCGGCGGCGCGCCCGTGGTCACCACGGTGATGCGCGAGAGATGCGAGGCGTGGCTGACCTCGGAGACGGTGAGGCTGTCGATGTTGTAGCCGCGCCCGGAAAACAGGCCGACGATGCGGGCGAGAACGCCCGGCTCGTTATCGACCAGCATGGACAGGGTGTGGCGCTCGGCGGGTTCTTGAACGGGAGGCATGGGGCACTCGGAAAAGGGGGCTGGAACGCCAGGCTCCCTCTCCCCGGCGGGGAGAGGGGTGGGGTGAGGGGCTACTGGCGCGTCCGCCCCCTCACCCGGCCGCTGCGCGACCGACCTCTCCCCGTCGGGGGGAGGTGAAGCGCGTCACACCAGCATCTTGCCTTCCTCGTCGATCGCCTCGTCCAGCGCCTCGGGATGATCGGGAAGGATCATCTCGTTATGCGGCTTGCCCGAGGGGATCATCGGCAGGCAGTTCTCCATCTTGTCGACCAGGCAGTCGAACAGCACCGGCCGGTTGACGGAGATCATCTCGTGGATCGCCCCGTCGAGGTCGGCCGGGTTGGAGCAGCGAATGCCGACGCCGCCATAGGCTTCCGCCAGCTTCACGAAGTCCGGCAGCGATTCCGAATAGGAATGCGAGTAGCGCCCGCCATGCAGCAGGTCCTGCCACTGGCGCACCATGCCCATATATTCGTTGTTGAGCACGAAGATCTTCACCGGCAGGTTGAACTGCAGCGCGGTGGACATTTCCTGCAGGCACATCTGGATCGAGGCTTCGCCGGCAATGTCGATGACGAGGCTCTCGGGATGGGCCACCTGCGCGCCGATCGCCGCCGGCAGGCCATAGCCCATGGTGCCGAGGCCGCCGGAGGTCATCCAGCGGTTGGGCTCCTCGAAATGGAAATGCTGCGCCGCCCACATCTGGTGCTGGCCGACCTCGGTAGTGATGTAGACATCCTTGTCCTTCACCTGGTCGTACAGCGCCTTGATCGCCTGCTGCGGCTTGATGATGCGGTCGGAAGCCTTGAAGGCCAGCGACTTGCGGGCGCGCCACTTGTCGATCTGCCCCCACCAGCCGGCGATGGCCTTGCGGTCCGGCTCGGCCTTCATCGCGCGCCACATGGTCAGCATGTCTTCCAGCACATGCTTCACGTCGCCGATGATCGGCAGGTCGACCTTGATGTTCTTGTTGATCGAGGACGGGTCGATGTCGATGTGGATCTTCTTCGAGCCCGGCGAGAAGGCGTCGACGCGGCCGGTGATCCGGTCGTCGAAGCGCGCGCCGATGCAGACCATGACGTCGCAATCATGCATCGCCATGTTGGCTTCATAGGTGCCGTGCATGCCCAGCATGCCCAGCCACTGCTTGTCGGAGGCCGGGAAGGCGCCGAGGCCCATCAGCGTCGAGGTGACGGGATAGCCCGACAGCCGCGCGAATTCGCGCAGCAGGCGGCTCGCCTCCGGGCCGGAATTGATCACGCCGCCGCCGGTGTAGAGGATCGGGCGCTTGGCCTTGGCCAGCATCTCCACCGCGGTCTTGATCTTCTCCGGGTCGCCCTTCAGGCGCGGCTGATAGGTGCGGTGCTGGATGTTCTCCGGCCCGACATACATGCCCTTGGCGAACTGCACGTCCTTCGGGATGTCGACGACGACCGGACCCGGACGCCCGTTCTGCGCGACATAGAACGCCTCATGCATGACGCGGGCGAGGTCGTTGATGTCGCGGACGAGGTAGTTGTGCTTGGTGCAGGGCCGGGTGATGCCGACCGTGTCGCACTCCTGGAAGGCGTCCGAGCCGATGAGATGGGTCGGAACCTGGCCGGTGATGCAGACGAGCGGAATGGAATCGAGCAGCGCGTCGGTGAGGCCGGTCACCGCATTGGTGGCGCCGGGGCCGGAGGTGACGAGCACCACGCCCACCTTGCCGGAGGAGCGGGCATAGCCCTCCGCCATGTGCACCGCCCCCTGCTCGTGCCGCACGAGAATGTGCTTCACCTGGTTCTGGTGGAACATGGCGTCATAGATCGGCAGCACCGCGCCGCCGGGATAGCCGAACATGTGCTCGACGCCCTGATCGATCAGGGCCTGCATCACCATTTCGGCGCCGGTCATCTCGCGCATCATGGTCTTTTTCCTTCCACGCTCGTCGTGTCTTGCGTCGTTTCGGAACGGCCCCGGGGAGGGCCAGAAAATCAAAAGGCCCCGTCAGGGGCCATGTTCGCGCGTCACCGTTGAGCGGAGCAGCCGTCAGGCAAACTCCGCGGCGACGCGCCGTCCTACGATAAGGGTAATAATGTTGCGCATTCTGGCGCGGCTCCTTCGTAAAGTTGCGCGACCTCTACAGCCACGCCGCGCAGGCGTCAAGCACATGGGCACGACAGCGCGAAGATTGTAGGAGAATAGCGCACTTTTCGCGGCGGATGAACGCCGCTATACCCCCGCAGTGCAACAGGAGCAGGCGATCCTATGACGCAGATGCGGCTCGTCGTCGTCGGGGCCTCGGGCCGCATGGGCCGGGTGCTGGTGCGTGCCATCAGCGAGGCGGCCGATCTCGTCCTCGTCGGCGCGGTGGACCAGCCCGGCAGTGAATATCTCGGCCGCGATGCGGGCGAACTCGCCGGCCTGCCGCCGCTCGGCCTCAAAGTGTCGGACGACCCGCTGCCGCTCTTCGCCGCCGCCGATGGGGTGATCGACTTCACCATTCCCGCCGCCAGCGTCGCCTATGCCGCCTTCGCCGCGCAGGCGCGCATTGTCCATGTCATCGGCACGACAGGCTTTTCCGCCGAAGAAGAGGCGAAAATCGCCGCCGCCGCCCGCCATGCCGTCATCGTGCGTTCCGGCAATATGAGCCTCGGCGTCAATCTGCTGGCGGCGCTGGTGCGGCGCGTGGCGCGCACGCTGGACGAGGATTTCGACATCGAGATCGTCGAGATGCACCATAACCGCAAGATCGACGCGCCGTCCGGCACCGCCCTGCTGCTGGGCGAGGCCGCCGCGCAGGGGCGCGGCGTCACCCTGCAGGAAGCCGGCGTCTTCACCCGCCACGGCCACACCGGCGCACGCAAGCCGGGCGATATCGGCTTCGCCACGCTGCGCGGCGGCACGGTGGTGGGCGATCATAACGTCATCTTCGCCGGGGCCGGCGAGCGGATCGAACTCGGCCACAAGGCCGAAGATCGCGGCATCTTCGCCCGCGGCGCGCTCGCCGCCGCCCGCTGGGCCCGCGGGCGCAAGCCCGGCCTCTATTCCATGACCGATGTCCTCGGCCTCACCGATTTCTGATCCAGCCGGAGAACGACCCGATGTCCGAACGCCTTCTCGTGCTCGTGCGCCATGGCCAGAGCGAGTGGAACCTCAAGAACCTGTTCACCGGCTGGCGCGACCCGGACCTTACCGCCCTCGGCGTTGAAGAGGCCAAGAAGGCCGGCGCGCGGCTGAAGGCGGAAGGCTACCAGTTCGACCTCGCCTTCACCTCGCAGCTGTCGCGGGCGCAGAAGACACTGGACCTCGCACTCAACGAACTCGGCCAGACCGGCCTGCCCATCACCCGCGACCTCGCGCTGAACGAGCGCGACTATGGCGACCTCTCCGGCCTCAACAAGGACGATGCCCGCGCCAAATGGGGCGAGGAGCAGGTTCATGTCTGGCGCCGTTCCTATGACGTGCCCCCGCCCGGCGGCGAAAGCCTGAAGGACACGGTGGCCCGTGCCCTGCCCTATTACGTCACCGAGATTCTGCCGAAGGTGATGCAGGGCAACCGCGTTCTGGTCGCCGCCCATGGCAATTCGCTGCGCGCGCTGATCATGGTGCTGGAGAAGCACTCGCCCGAGAGCATCATGAAGCGCGAGCTCGCCACCGGCGCGCCGGTGATCTACCGGCTTAAGGCCGACACGACGGTCGAGAGCGTCACCGACCTCGCCGGCTGAGTCTTCCGCATGCCCCGTGCGGCCGGCGCGCCTCAAGCGAGCGCCGGCCTTGCCCTAACGCCAAGCAGACCCATATGACCAGCGTGAAGACGACTTCCCCCACTCCGGGAACCCAGGCGGGACGGCCCGAGGCCAAGGGGAGGACCGTCATGCGCGGCACCGCCGACCGCATCCGCCACGTCATCAGCTTCGAAATCGTCGCCCTGTCGATCATCACCCCGCTCGGGGCGTGGGTGTTCGGCGTGCCGATGCTGGACATGGGCGCGGTGGGCGCCGGCGCGGCGCTGATCGCCGCCGGCTGGAACTATGTGTTCAATCTCGGCTTCGACCACGCGCTGGCGCGCCTGCGCGGCTCGGTGCGCAAGACGCTGGCGCTGCGGGTGCTGCACGCCCTGCTGTTCGAGGCCGGCCTCGTGCTCGTCCTCGTGCCCTTCGTCGCCTGGTATCTCGGCGTCGGCCTGTACGAAGCCTTTCTGATGGATCTGGCGCTGACGGTGTTCTTCCTCGTCTACGCCTTCCTGTTCAACTGGGCCTATGATGCCCTGTTCCCGCTGCCGGAGCCCCGCCACCCGGCGGCCGCCGCTCCGCGCTGACGCCGGACCGGCGGGTGCGGGTCAGCCCTTGGTGAGCTGGCCCGCCTCCCAGCCGAGAATGGCGCGCTTGCGAGTGAGCCCCCAGTGATAGCCGGTGAGATCGCCATTCTTGCCGAGCACGCGGTGGCAGGGCACGACGAAGGACATCGGGTTCTTGCCCACCGCCGCGCCGATGGCGCGCGCCGCTTTCGGCTTTTCCACGCATTGGGCGATGCTGGAATAGGTGGTGGCCTTGCCGAGCGGAATGCGCATCAGCGTCTCCCACACCTTCACCTCGAAATCGGTGCCGATGAAGACGATGCGCAGCGGATCGTCCGGGCTCCAGGTGCCGCGGTCGAAGATGCGCGCCGCATAGGGGGCGGTGGCGATGGGGTCCTCGATATAGAGCGCGTTCGGCCAGCGCCGGCGCATGTCGGCGAGCGCGACGTCCTCCTCGCCCTCATCGGCGAAGGCGAGGCCGCACAGGCCGCGCGGCGTCACCATGGCGAGCGCGGCGCCGAAGGGCGAGGCGTGGAAGCCATAGCGCACCACCAGCCCAGCGCCGCCGGTCTTCCATTCGCCGGGCGACATGGATTCATGCACCACGAACAGATCGTGCAGCCGCCCCGGACCGGACAGCCCGAGCTCATAGGCGGCGTCGAGCACATTGTCGGATTCGGTCAGCACCCGCCGCGCGGCGTCGATGGTCACCGCCTGCAGAAAATCCTTCGGGGTCAGGCCGCACCAGCGGCGGAACAGGTCGGTCAGCGCGCGCGGGTGCACGCCGGAGGCGCGGGCGATCTCCTCCACCTCCGGCTGGTCGCGGAAGCGCAGATTCACATATTCCACCGCGCGGCGGACGATTTCATAATCCGCGGCTGCGATTTCCAGGGGGTGGGCGGCGTCGAGATTGGGCGCGAGCACGGGCGTTCTCCTCAAGCTGGCTCCATCGGACCACGCCCGGCACCGGCGGGCCACCCGATTTCGACGGCGGCGTCAGACGGCCGAGCGCACCACGCCGCGCTTGGCCTCGGCGAGCGCGCGCGCCAGGCTCTCCGCCAGTTCCTCGCGCTGCGCCGTGTGCAGGAAGCTGCCGATCACATAGGGCCGGCCGCGCATTTCCAGCGCCAGGCGCTGCACGCCGAAATCCTCGATTTCATCGCGCGTGAGCCGCGTCCAGAGCGGGTTCAGCTCCTCGCGATATTCCGTGCCGTCCGCCGCGACATGGCGCAGCCGGATCACGCTCGGCGTCACGGTGATTTCCTCGCAGGCGCGGGCGGCACGGTAATTCAGCCGGAACCCCCACCAGATCGCCAGCACGTCGAGCCCGAACAGGCCGAACACCGGCCAGGCACCCATCATCAGGAAGGCGAGGCCGCAGACAAAGCTGATGCCGGCAATGATGCCCATGACCACCAGAAAGCCCCGCGGCCCGAGCGAGCGGTGCGGCTGATAGCGCACGGAAAACAGCTCCGGCTCGTCGAAGCCGGCGCCCTCAGTAGGAAAGGCGGTATTGGCAGCGCTCATGGGCCCGCATTATAGGTCGAAAATGGCGGATGAGGACAAGGATTCGGTGCGACCCAGTGCGCGCCCGCGCAAGCGGCCGGCGGCGAAGCCGCGCCCCGCCGCGCCCGCCCCGACCCGTAACGCCAAGGCTCGTAGCGCCAAGGCTGGGCCTCGCGCCGCGAAAGCTAAGGCCGCCGTGGCGGTACTGGAAGAGCAGGTGGCGACCCGCCCCGCCCGCCGGCGTGCTGTGGCCAATGCGGCGGCGGCGGCGATCGGCGGCGCGTTCCGGCCGTGGAGCGACGCGGAAATCGCCACCGCCTTCACCCGCTTCGAGGCCGCCAACCCGCATCCCGAAGGCGAATTGGAGCATCACGACCCCTTCACTTTGCTGGTGGCGGTGGTGCTCTCGGCCCAGGCCACCGATGCCGGCGTCAACAAGGCGACGCGCGGCCTGTTCAAAGCCGCCCCCACGCCGGCGGCCATGGTGGCGTTGGGCGAGGAAGGCGTGGCGCAACATATCCGCACCCTCGGCCTCTATCGCGGCAAGGCGAAGAATGTGGTCGAACTCTCCCGCCGCCTCCTCGCTGAGCATGGTGGCGAGGTGCCGGCCGACCGCGCCGTGCTGGAGACCTTGCCCGGCGTCGGCCGCAAGACGGCGAATGTGGTGCTCAACATCGCCTTCGGCCTGCCGACCATCGCCGTCGACACGCATCTGTTCCGCATCGCCAACCGCACAGGGCTGGCGCCGGGCAAGACGCCGCTGGAGGTGGAGCTGGGGCTGGAGCGCATCATTCCCGACCGCTTCAAGCTGCACGCGCATCACTGGCTGATCCTGCACGGGCGCTATGTCTGCAAGGCGCTGAAGCCGGACTGCCCGCGCTGCCTGATCGCCGATCTGTGCCGCTGGCCCGAGAAGACGCCGGCCTGAGCCTCACCCGGCGCGCGACAGCCGCTTATGCAGCCGCACCATGAAGATCGTCGCGAACACCGGGGTGACGAGGTTGAGGATCGGCACCGACACCACGGCGGCGATCACCAGCCCGCCAAGGAAGATCGCCCCCGCATGGTGGCGGCGCAGCAGCGCCACCTCATCCTCGCTGCGGTAGCGCATGGCCGCGAGCTGGAAATATTCGCGGCCGAGCAGGTAGCCATTGGCGACATAGAACACGACGAGGTTCACCCCCGGCACGAGCAGAAGCAGCAGCGCCACCAGGTTCACCGCCAGCATGACGCCGAAGAATTTCACGGTGAGCCAGAGGGAGCGGCCGATCGGCAGCGCCTGCCCCTCCGGCTCCAGCGGAAAATCGCTGCGCTCCACCTGCGCGGCGACATCGTCGAGAAACAGGCCGGCGACCAGCGACGTCACCGGCGGCACCAGGAAAATCGCGCCGATGAAGATGCCGAACGCAGCGAGAATATCGATGGTGATCTCGGCCCAGCGCAGGTCCAGCGCGACGAAATAGGTCAGCGCGTAATGCGCTCCCACGCCGAGCGCGATCAAGAGCCCGATGGCAAGGCCGACCGAGCGCAGCAGCACGCGGCGATAATCCGGCGAAAAGGTCTGGGCGAAGGCCGTGATCGCGTCCCGCAGCATCGAGTTCCCCTTTGGCGACCGCCTCTAGGTAGGGCGCCCGGCCCCGCCGCTCAAGCCGCGCCGGCGAGACGGCCGGCGGCGCGGGCAAGTTCGGGCTTGATTCGCGCGACGCACCAGTGAATCCCGATTCGTTCTCCACGAACAAAACATGATTCAGCGCAAGCCTTTAGCCGGCGCCCCCCTCCCCGCGGCAGCCATGGCGTCCGGCGCCTTCGCCCGCCCGGCCGGTCATGCTAGCCTGCCCGCCTCATCGCATGAGTACCCGCCTTATGACCCGAACGCGCCCTGGCGGCACGCTGAACCGCCGCCACTTCCTCGCTGCCGCCTCGGCCGCTCTGCTGCCGACACCGGCCCTCGCCCAGGCCGGGGCCAGCGATGTCGATGTCGTCATCATTGGCGGCGGCGCGGCCGGCATCGCCGCCGCCCGCCGGGTCGCCGAAGCCAAGCGCTCCTATGTGCTGCTGGAAGCCGGGCCACGTCTGGGCGGGCGGGCCCGCACGGAGAGCGCCTTCGGGCTCAAGGTCGATCTCGGTGCCGGCGGCTTCGCTGGCGGTGACGGCACGCTGGGTGCCAGCGCGCTGGCGGCGGGGCAGCCGCTCGTTCCCCTGCCCTCCGGTCGGCGCCTGTTCGCGGAGGGCCGCGAGGTGCGCGAGAGCGCCTATGACACCTTCACCGCCACGCTGGGCGCGTCGCGGCGGGACATGCTCGCGGCCATCGAGGGCGGCAAGGATATGGCGGCGGCGCAGGCCCTCGCCAACGCCCCGCCGCCGGCCAAGGGCACTCCCGGCTCGGGCGGGACGTGGGCCGCCACGGTGGCGCAGTTTCTCGGGCCCCTGAGCTGTGGGCGCACCCTCGCCGCCCTCTCCGCGCTCGATCTCGCCCGCCGGGACGCCCGGCCGGACGACACGACGAGCCCCTTCGGTGTCGGCGCGCTGATGGAAGCGCTCGGCGCCTGGGTGAATGTGCAAAGGGACGCGCCGGTCACGCTCATCACCAATGGCGGGCGCTTCCACAGCGTGAGCGTGCGCGGGCAGCGCACGCCGATCCGCGCCCGCGCCATCGTGCTCGCCGTGCCGGCCCCCGTGCTGGCAGCGGGCGCAATCCGCTTCAACCCGGTGCTGCCGACCAGGCTGGTGACCGCGCTGCGGGCGATTCCCGCCGGCTATCTGGAACAGGTGGCGTTCCGCCTAGCCGGCAATCCGCTCGGCCTGCAGCCGAATGAAACGGTGCTGGCCAAGGCCAATGCTAGCGCCCCGGCGCTGCTGCGCGGCCGCATCAATGGCGGCGAGCTGCATGCGCTCACCTTCGGTGACGCGGCGGCCCGCGCCATCGCCGAAAAGGGCGCGGAGGCCGCCCTGCCACTGGCGCAGGGCTGGCTGCGCGCCAACTTCCCCGGCGCGGAAACGGCGGTGTCCGAGGTGGTGGCCTCGCGCTGGGGGCAGGACCCGCTGATCCGCGGCGCGCTGAGCCCGGCCTTGCCCGGCCAGGGAGCGCAGCGGCGCGTCTTCACGGAGACGGTGCAGAACCGCATTTTCCTGGCCGGCGACTATGTGCCGGAAAGCGGCTGGGGCACGCTGGCCGGCGCCTTCGCCTCCGGCGAGGCCGCCGCCGGCCGGGCGCTTCGGCTGTTTGGCGACGGGCCGGCCTAGACGCCACGGGCGGCTGATCCCGCAACACCCCCGAACCAGCAGCAATAGTTCCGCTTTATCACCCCCAAAAGGGGGTCGATTATGAATATAAACGAATAATATTCACGATAAATTTTGAAACTAATTTCAAACAGAAACTGTTTCTTCATTGGACGATGCAGATGATTTTCTGAACGCATCTTTCCGCATTGACAGAACGTGTTAAATTTACATCAGATTCTTTCCGGGCTCAACGCTCGTACCGTCGGCATTGGCATGCTGACGGCATGCCTGCTCGCGGCAGCTCCCGCCTCGGCGACGAATGGCGGCGGCGGGTCCAGTGGCGGCGGCACTTCGGGCGGCGGCTCCGATGGCGGCGGCTCGCATGGTGGCGGTGGCGGCTCGCCCGGAGGCGGTGACTCGCCCGGCGGTGGTGGCTCGCCCGGCGGTGGCGGCACGCCCGGTGGCGGCGGCACGCCCGGCGGTGGCGGCACGCCCGGTGGCGGCGGCACGCCCGGTGGCGGCGGCACGCCCGGTGGCGGCGGCACGCCCGGTGGCGGCGGCACGCCCGGTGGCGGCGGCACGCCCGGTGGTGGCGGTACGCCTGGCGGTGGCTCGCCCGGCGGTGGCGGCACGCCAGGCACTGAGACTCCCGGAACACCCGGCACGGGGACTCCCGGGACGGACACTCCCGTCCCCGGCGTGGAAACACCCGGCAGCGGCACCCCGGGAACGACGCGGGATGGCTCCTCGTCGAAGGGCGACGGCATGAAGACGGGCGAACAATGCGCCGAAATACTGGCTCGACCGGGTAGCTTCGACGCCACCGTGGTCAAGTTCTGTCGCGACCGGACCAGCTGACCTGCGCCCGCCTCCCAACTGAGGCGGGACTGCCGGCTCTGGCCCCGTCACGGCCGGGACTGGCCCGGCCATTCACGCCGTCCTGATGTTCCGCGTACAGGGCAGGCGTGAATCCCCGGGCCAAGCCCGGGGAGGATGGTCCTTTCCGCCAGCGTCAGCCGCGCAGCGTGGCGCCGGTCTTCTTCGCCACCTCGGCGACGATCTTCGCCGCCACCGCGTCGATCTCGGCATCGGTCAGCGTTTTCTCGCGCGGCTGCAAAGTGACGGAGAGCGCCACCGACTTCTTGTCCGCGTCGATCCCCGGCCCCTCATAGAGGTCGAACACGTTCACACCGGTGATGAGTTTGCGGTCGACGCCGGCCGCCGCCTTCACCATGTCGCCGGCCGCGACGCCCCGCGCCACCACGAAGGCGAAGTCGCGCTCCACCGGCTGGAAGGCAGCGAGTTCGAGCAGCGGCTTCACCCGCGTCGCCTTGGTCTTGGGCTCGGGAACGCGGTCGAGCAGCACCTCGAACGCCACGAGCGGCCCCGCAGCATCAAGCGCCTCCAGAACGGACGGGTGCAGCTCGCCGAAATGGCCGATCACGTTCGGGCCGAGCCGGAAGGTGCCGGAACGGCCGGGATGGAACCAGGCGGGCGCGTCGGTCGAAATCTGCAGATTCGCCACCGGCGCGCCGCAGGCGGCGAGCAGCGCCAGCGCGTCCGCCTTGGCGTCGAAGGCATCGACCCCCGCCGCCTTGCCGGCCCAGTGCCGCCCGGCGCCGGTCGGCTTCGCCGTGGCACGGCGAAGGCCGGTTGCCGCGATGAACTGGTCCTGCGGCCGGTCGCCCTTGAACACCTGCCCGACCTCGAACAGCGCGACATCGCCGAAGCCGCGATCGGCATTGGCCTGCGCGGAACGCACCAGCCCCGGCAGCAGGCTCGGGCGCATGTCCGAGAGATCGGCGGCGATCGGGTTGGCGAGCGCGAGCGCCGGCTGGCCGCCGCCGAACAGCTCCGCCTGCGGCTTCGGCACGAAGGACCAGGTGACGGCTTCCACCAGCCCGCGCGCGGCGAGCGCACGCTTGGCCTTGCGGGTGCGCAGCTGCAGCGTGGTCAGCACCGGCTTGCGTGCGTTTTCGTCGCGCGGGAAAGGCAGCGAGGGCACGCGGTCGAGGCCGACGATGCGGATGACCTCTTCCACCAGATCCGCCTTGCCCTCGATGTCGCCGCGCCAGCTCGGCGGCGTGACGCGCACCGTGCCGGAGGCCCCCTCCACGGCGAAGCCGAGCGCCTTGAGCGTGTCGGTCTGTTCGGTCTCACTGGCGACCAGACCGGTCAGTTTTTCGGTCAGCGCCAGCGGGAAGTCGATCACCCGTGTGGTGTCGGGAATCGTGCCGGCCAGCACGATTTCGGAGGGCTCGCCGCCGCACAGATCGAGGATGAGCCGCGTCGCCAGTTCCAGCCCGGGGAGGGTGAACCCAGGGTCGATGCCGCGCTCGAAACGGAAGCGCGCATCCGAATTCAGCCCCAACTTGCGGCCGGTCTGGGCGATGTTGATCGGCTCCCACAGCGCGGATTCGACAAGAACGTCAACGGTTTCGGCATCGCAGCCCGACTCCTCGCCGCCCATCACGCCGGCCAGCGATTCCACGCCCTTGTCGTCGGCGATGACGCACATGGTGTCGTCGAGCGCATAGGTCTTGCCGTCGAGCGCCAGCAGGCTCTCATCCGCCCGCGCGCGGCGCACGACGAGATTGCCGTGCACCTTCTTCGCGTCGAACACATGCAGCGGCCGATTCTGGTCGAAGGTGAGCAGGTTGGTGACATCGACCAAAGCATTGATCGGCCTAAGACCGATGGCCCGCAGCTTGGCCTGCAGCCACTCCGGCGACGGGCCATTTTTGACCCCGCGCACCAGCCGCAGCGCGAAGGCCGGGCACGGGGCGCCTTCGGCAATGGTGACGGACACCGAGCAGGGATAAGTGCCCGGCACCGGGGCGATCGCGTCTTCCACCAGTCGGCCGAGGCCGACGGCGGCGAGGTCGCGGGCGATGCCGTGCACGCCGAGCGCATCGGCCCGGTTCGGCGTCACCGCAATTTCGATGACGGGATCGTCAAGGCCGATCCAGTCGACATAAGTAGCGCCCACCGGCGCGTCATCCGGCAGGTCGATGATGCCGTCATGATCTTCCGACAGCTGAAGCTCGGCGGCCGAGCACAGCATGCCCCGGCTCTCCACGCCGCGAATCGAGCCGATGCCGAGCGTGATGTCCTTGCCGGGAATATAGGTGCCGGGCGGGGAGAACACGCTCTTCATGCCGGTGCGGGCGTTGGGCGCGCCGCACACCACCTGCACCGGGTCGCCGGCCCCGGTGTCGACGAGGCACACGCGCAGCTTGTCCGCGTTCGGGTGCTGAACGGCGGAGAGGACATAGGCGATGGTGAAGCCCTTGAGCTTGGCCGCCTTATCCTCGACGCCTTCCACTTCCAGCCCGATGCGGTTGAGCGCGCCGGTGACGTCATCGAGCCCATAGTCGCCGGAAAGATGCTCGCGCAGCCAGGAGAGGGTGAATTTCATCGGACAGGCCCTTTGTCAGGCGTCATCCCGGCCGGAGCGAAGCGGAGAGCCGGGATCGTATTGGACGATTGAGGCGCGGAAAGTGGTCCCGGATCGGCCAATCGCCATCCGGGAGAGGGATCAGGCCGAAAGCCCGCCCGCCAGTGTCGGGAAATCCAGCGGGCGGAAGCCGTAATGGGCGAGCCAGCGGACATCGGCCTCGAAGAAGGCGCGCAAATCCGGCATGCCGTATTTCAGCATGGCGATGCGGTCGATGCCCATGCCCCAGGCGAAGCCCTGATACTCGTCCGGGTCGAGCCCGCAGTTCCGCAGCACGTTCGAGTGCACCATGCCGCAGCCGAGAATCTCCAGCCAGTCCGAGCCCTCGCCGAAGCGAATCTCCCCCGGGCGCGAGCGGTCGCACTGAATGTCCACTTCCATGGACGGCTCGGTGAAGGGGAAGAAGGACGGCCGGAACCGCATCTTCACATTGTCCACCTCGAAGAACGCCTTGCAGAACTCTTCGAGGATCCATTTGAGGTGGCCGAGATTCGACCCCTTGTCGATGACAAGGCCCTCGACCTGATGGAACATCGGCGTGTGGGTCTGGTCGCTGTCCGAGCGATAGGTGCGGCCGGGGCAGATGACGCGGATCGGCGGCTTCTTCGACAGCATGGTGCGCACCTGCACCGGCGAGGTGTGGGTCCGCAGCACCAAGCGCGAACCGTCCTCCTTCGTCGGCAGATAAAAGGTGTCGTGCATCTCCCGCGCCGGGTGTCCTTCGGGGAAGTTCAGCGCGGTGAAATTGTGGAAGTCGTCCTCGATGTCCGGGCCCTCGGCCACCGCGAAGCCCATATCGGCGAAGATGGCGGTGAGTTCGTCGATCACCTGGCTGATCGGGTGCAGGCGCCCCTGCTCGGCCGGCGTCTCGCGCACGGGAAGAGTGACATCCACCCGCTCTGTCTCCAGGCGCTTGGCCAGCGCAGCGGCCTTGAGATCGGTGCGGCGAACGGCGAGCGCCTCGTTCAGTCGGTCGCGCAGGCCGTTAATGGCCGGGCCGGCGCTCTTGCGCTCTTCCGGGCTCATGCCGCCGAGGCTCTTGAGCAGTTCGGACACGGAACCCTTCTTGCCCAGCGCGGCGACGCGGATCGCCTCCAGCGCCGGCTCGTCCGCCGCAGCCGCAATGCCAGCGGCCAGTTCGCGCTCCAGCGCGTCGAGATCGGGAAGGGCGGCAACGGACATATCGGATCCTCGGCGGCAAGGCGGTGTGGACGGAAGGATGGGCAGAGCGGAAGCACAGGCCTCCCCCCGCCTGCCATCATCCTGAGGTGCGAACGCCGTGAGCCTCGAAGGATGACGGCGCGAGAGGATGACGACACCTGGAGCGTGGTCTCATAGCCGAGCCACTCCAACGCGAAAAGCCCCAACGCTTGCGCGCGGGGCTTTCCAGCTTTCGGTCCCGGCGGTTCGGGAAGGTCAGGCGGCCTGCTTTTCCAGCGCGGCCTTGGCCTGCTCGACCAGCGCCGCGAAGGCGGCGGGCTCGTGGATAGCGATATCCGAGAGCACCTTGCGGTCGACCTCGATCCCGGCCTTGCCGAGACCGTCGATAAATCGGCCATAGGTGAAGCCGAGCTCGCGAGTCGCGGCGTTGATGCGCTGGATCCAGAGCGCGCGGAAATTGCGCTTCTTCACCTTACGGTCGCGATAGGCGTATTGCTGCGCCTTCTCGACGGCCTGCTTCGCGATGCGGATGGTATTCTTGCGGCGGCCGAAATAGCCCTTCGCAGCCTTCAGCACCTTCTTGTGCTTGGCGTGGGAAGTGACGCCGCGTTTGACACGTGCCATGGGAAAATCTCCTGGGACTGGCTAGGGGGCGTCAGCCGTTGGGCAGAAAGAACTTGCGAACGTTGAAGGCATCACGCTCTGACATGACCGTGGTGCCGCGCTGGTCGCGGATCTGCTTGTTGGTACGCTTGATCATGCCGTGGCGCTTATTGGCCTGGGCCATGATCACCTTGCCGGTGCCGGAGAGCTTGAAGCGCTTCTTCGCTCCGGACTTGGTCTTCATCTTGGGCATTTGGCTCGATCTCCGCAGCCGGCGGCGCTCCCGCAAGGGGATGTCCCGGCCCAATCTAGTGTGAGCGTTCGAACCGCCACGGCAGCCCTTGTAGCCGGGCGGTTCTTGAAGGCCGCACCCTCTACAGCAGAGGCGGCATTATTTCAAGTCGGTGACGGAGAAGACCCGACGGTGTGGATACCGCCGGGCCGTTCTGCGTCAGATATTGCAGCCGGGCGCACCCGGCGCGCAGGGCGCCTGCCCCTGAGGGGGACGCCCCCCCGGCGGCGGACCGCCCTGCGGCGGCCGGCCGGCGCCGGGACCACCCGGACCGCCCGGGCCACCAAAGCCGGGACCACCGGGATTACCGGGACGGCCCGGACCACCGGGATTACCCGGACCTCCGGGACCTCCGGGCTTGCCGGGACCGCCCCAGCCGGGACCACCGGGATTACCAGGACCACCACCCGGACCGCCAGGGCCGCCGGGCTTGCCGGGACCGCCCCAACCTGGACCACCGGGATTGCCAGGACCACCCGGACCGCCAGGGCCGCCCGGCTTGCCGGGACCACCCCAGCCGGGACCACCGGGATTACCGGGACCGCCAGGGCCGCCGGGCTTGCCGGGACCGCCCCAACCGGGACCACCGGGATTGCCAGGACCACCCGGACCGCCGGGCTTGCCAGGTCCGCCCCAGCCGGGACCACCGGGATTGCCAGGACCACCCGGACCGCCGGGCTTGCCAGGTCCGCCCCAACCGGGACCACCGGGACCACCAGGGCCGCCAGGGCCACCCGGCTTGCCGGGACCGCCCCAACCGGGACCACCCGGGCCACCCGGTCCTCCGGGACCGCCCGGCCTGCCGGGACCACCCCAACCGGGACCGCCAGGACCACCGGGCCGACCCGGGGCACCCCAGCCGGGATGGCCGGGGCCCCAGTTCGGCGGACGCGGACCCCACCCACCGGGAGGCGGAGGTCCCCAGCCGCCCGGAGGCGGCGGGCCCCAGCCCGGCCCTGGGCCAGGATAAGGCCCCGGCCGATAGGGCGGGCCCCAGCGGTCATACGTCGAATACCAAGGCCGCCCGCGATAATAGCGGCCCCAATAATCATTGAAGCTGAAAGCGACGATCGGCACGCCGATGGTTGGGGCATAGTCGTAGAACTCGACACGCCGCCCGCGATAGACCGTTTCGATATACTGGGCAGCGACCCAGCCCCGCATGTCGTCAATGCCGACATCGCACCAGCTGTAGTCGCCAAGGCAGCCGAAAATGGCCAGCGGCGCCCCTTCGGCGAGCACCACAACGACGGGGTAATCCACGCCGGGCCCCGCTCGCAAATTTACATTCGTCGTTACAAATCCGCGGTCCTGCGCGACCGCGGCACCCGCGAGCGCCAGCCACAGCAAGGCGCCCGCCACCATTCTCTTCATGAAAAACTCCCAAACGCCGCCGTTTCCGGGCAACGCCGACCAACGGCAAGGGGAGCCGCCAGTTGAGGCGGATTCATGTCTGCCCGAGGCTGGGGCCGACCGCAACGGAAGTTTATTTGCCGGCCCTTGCCCGGGGCTTCCATTGCGTCACGTTGCGAAGCTGGCGCGAAGCGGACAGGATGCGCCCGCGCCGCCCCGGCGCCCGCCCACCGCTCATCGCCTCTTCCCCACGGATAAGCCTCATGTCATTCGGCACTTTGCTCGAAGCCTTCCTTCTCGGCCTTCTGGAAGGCTTTACCGAGTTCCTGCCCGTCTCCTCCACCGGCCATATCCTGCTCGCCGGGCATTTCCTCGGCTTCGAGAGCGAAGGCAAGGTGTTCGAGGTCGTCATCCAGCTCGGCGCCATCCTCGCCCTGCTCGTGGTCTATTTCCGCCGCTTCTTCGATGTGCTGATCACACTGCCGACGAGCCCGCGCTCGCGCAATTTCGTGTTCGGCATTCTCATCGCTTTCCTGCCGGCCGCGGTCATCGGTGCCTTCGCCCACGGCTTCATCAAGAGCGTGCTGTTTGAGACGCCGGCGCTGATCTGCATCATGCTGATCCTCGGCGGAATCATTCTGCTCTGGGTGGACACGCTGAAGGTGAAGCCGGTGCACACCGACGCCATGGCCTTCCCGCCCCTACTGGCGCTGAAGATCGGCTTCATCCAGTGCCTGGCCATGATTCCCGGCGTGTCGCGCTCGGGCTCCACCATTGTCGGTGGCCTGCTGCTCGGCGCCAGCAAGCCGGCCGCAGCGGAGTTCTCCTTCTTCCTCGCTCTACCAACGATGACCGGCGCCTTCGCCTATGACCTCTACAAGAACCGCGACGCGCTGAACGCCGACGACATGACTCTCATCGCGGTGGGCTTCATCGCCGCCTTCATCGCCGCCCTGGCCGTGGTGCGTGGGCTCATCGCCTTCGTCTCCCGCCATGGCTTCGCACCGTTCGGCTGGTGGCGCATTGGCATCGGCGGGGTGGGCCTCGTAGCGCTGGCGCTGGTCGGGTGACATCCGCACACGCCCCATGAAAAAAGCCGCCGACGCGGACGCGTCGGCGGCTTTTCGTTGGCGGTGTCCGTGTGGATCAGGCGGCTTCCGGCCGGGAGAACTGGCCGGCCTTGCGGTAACGCCAGAGATAGCCGGGCAGGATGCCCCCGAGAGCGCTGGGCGTGATGCCGAGCCCTTCCAGGGTCCGCCCTTCCGCCTTGGCGGCGTCAGAGACCACATTGTCATAGCCGAGGAGACGGACCTGATCGCGGGTCAGCAGCGGATTGGGCAGCATTTCGAGGAAGCGGGCGTTGAAGGCCGCGAGCCCGGCCGGCATCGGCAGCAGCAGGCGCTTGCGGTCAATCTCCGCCAGCAGCAGCTCCATCAGCTGCTTGAAGGTCAGCACTTCCGGCCCGCCGAGTTCATACACCGTGCCCGGCCGCGCCTGACCGTCCACCGCGCGGGCGAACGCTTCGGCGACATCGCCGACGAACACCGGCTGGAAGCGCGTTCCGCCGCCGCCGATCAGCGGCAGCGCCGGGGAGAGCCGCGCCATGGCGGCAAAGCGATTGAAGAAATCGTCCTCCGGGCCGAAGACGATGGACGGGCGCATCACCACCGCGCCGGGAACGGCTTCCAGCGCCGCCGCCTCGCCCGCCGCCTTGCTGCGGGCATACAGCGCATCCGAATCGGCCGAAGCGCCGATGGCGGACATATGGATCAGCCGCGCGCCGACTTCCCGCGCCGCCAGCGCCACCTGCCGCGCGCCGAAATTATGCACCGCCTCGAAGCTCTGGCGGCCGCTCTCATGCAGCACGCCCACGAGGTTGATCACCACTTCCGCGCCTTCCGCCGCCCGCAGCACCGAGGCGGGGTAGCGCAGATTGGCCTGGACGGGGGCGATCTGCCCAACGGCACCGAGCGGCTGGAGATGACCCGCGAGGTCCGGCCGGCGCACGGCCACTCGCACCCGCCAGCCCAGCCGCGCCAAGGCGCGCACCACGTGGCGGCCGACAAAGCCGGAGCCGCCATAGATCGTCACCAGCCGTTCCATCGGCGCCGGGCGCCGGGCCAGTTCAGCCTCGCTCTCCAGCGGCAGTTCCTTCGTGGTGTCGACCATGTGACGTCTCCCGGCCCGGCATTGGCATGCCACGACGATTAGCGCGCCGCTGCGGCAGCGTCCAGCGCTCCGCGTGACAGCGCCCCGGGCTTTTGCGCGCAGGCCGGAGCGGAGGCGCCGCGCGGCGGGCGTTGAGATGGCGCAGCCATCTTTGAGCGGGCCCGCGACAGCGGATGAGCGAGATTTCCACCGCTAGCTTGGCTCTTGTGTGAAAGGTGCGTTGACAAGAGGGAGTCCACCCGACTATCTCTCGCCGCCGTGCCGCAAGGCACATGCCCAGGTGGCGGAATTGGTAGACGCGCACGGTTCAGGTCCGTGTGGGTAACACCGTGGAGGTTCGAGTCCTCTCCTGGGCACCACTCATTTTCTAACCTCGTGATTTTTCTGAGGTTTTAGGCTTCGCGCCCGCACTTCGAGAGAAGGTGCGGGCGTTTTCGTTCTTGGACTGTTTCCTCAGCAGGAGCTGGGCAGCGTCCGTCGCCAGCCGCTTTTTCTCGGCCGTGCGCGTGTAAAGCGCCGCCATCTTGTTCGTCGACCAGCCGAACAGCGCCATCAGCTGACGCTCCGTCGCCCCGTTCTCCGCCGCCCGCGTCGCACCGGCCTTGCGAAGGCCATGAGCCGAGCCCTGACACTTCGCCGCCGTGCAGGCCTGACGAAACCAGTTACCGAAGCTCTCTTTGACGAAGGGCTGGCCGCGCTCCGTCACGAGGAAGGTCAGGTCACCCGTCTTCGTCGCCGCAATGGACCGCGCCAGCGGCTCAAGGATCGGCAGCGTGACCGGCTCGCCCGTCTTCTCCGTCCGCAGCGTGATCAGCCCGTCCTGAACGTGCTGGCGGCCGAGCTTCACGGCGTCGCCCCGGCGCAAGCCGGTATAGAGCAGAATGTCGAAAGCGAGGCGCTGGCGGGTGCCAACCGGCCAGTTCGCTTCGAACCGGGCAAGCTCGTCCTCATTCCACGTGTGGAAGCCGACATCGTCATTGCTGCCCTTGAGCAGCTTCACGCCGATGCAAGGGTTGTCCTTCACCAGATTGCCGTCGCCGGCCGCCCAATCGAAGAAGCCGCGCATGGCTTTCAGGAAGTTGTTCGCGGCGTGCGGGTGCGCCGAGCGGCGCTCGCGGCCCGCAATAATGACCTTCTGGGTGATCTGCGAGAGCAGCTCCTTTCCGGCGGTCTTCTCGACCTGGTGGAAGATGTTCTCGCGCTGCCGGCGCGTCGCCGGCGCCAGTGCCGCCCAAGCCGAGCTGGCGCGATAGCGGGTGATCGCCCATTCGAGCGAGCCGGGCCGCCCGCCCTTCTTCGCCGGCGCGGTGCCCGCAAGAGCCGCCTTGTACTCCTCCCAAAACTCCGCCGAATCATATTCGGCGCGCAGGCGAATGCGCGGCCCGTGATCCCGGCGGACGTACCAAACCGGAATCCCGTGCCGCGAGCGCTCGCGATGGAGGAAAGGGGGGCGCTTCTTCGGCATGCCCTACCTCACAGCACGATTTCATGCTCGGGCTCGGCCGCAAGAGCCGTGCCCGCGTGCTTCTTGTCCAACGGCGCGATAACGATCGTGCCGTCGGGGCGAGCCTCCACTTGAGACTCCTTCTGCATGCCCGCCTGCTTCAGCGCGCGAAGAGCGCGAGCAAGGTCTGCCTGGGTGTGTTTGGCTCCCGTGCGCGCCATCGTCAGAGCCCTTTGCTGGTTGCGAGATAGACGGTCTTTGGCGCGGCGCGGGAGGCGTCGCGGATCTGGCGTTCGAGGTCGGCGATAGCGGCGGCGAACTCGGCATCGGTGCGATAGGTGATCTCGCGGCCGTCGGAGAAGCGCACGCGGCTGGTGCCCTCCGCGCGCATGGCGCGGAGGGCGTCGAGACGCTCGTGCAGGGTGGAGAGGTCCGCCATCACGCGCCCTCGTTCTTGTAGAGGCCGCGGAAGTCGATGACGCCGCAGCCGAAGTCGAGCCCGGCGGCAACCTTGACGGCGCGGGTGTCGAAGTCGATCTCGGTGCGGATCTGCGGCCCCTCGGCGCCGGAGACGTAGCCATAGACGAGGCTGGGGGCAGCGGCCGGATCCGCCACGACGTACCAGACAGTGCCGGTGATATTGGCATCGACCACCAGCTCCATCGTCCCCGCCCACGGGTTCACGTCGCCCGCCTTGGCGGCGGTGATGGCGGCCAGCACCTGGCGGGCGGCAAGCTCGGTGTCCGGCCCGACCACGAGGAAGCGGGGGGCGAGGTTGAGCGGCACCCCGTCGAGGCCGGTCTGCTTGCGCAGCGCCGCGACGGCAAGGGCGACCGAGGCGACCGAGAGGGCGGCGCCGGCAGCGGCCTTATTGCCGTGGTCGGCGTGGAACAGCGCCTTGCCGTCGGAGAGGGCGGCATTGGCGGCGAGCAGGCCATAGACGCGGGCGTTCTCGTCGCTGGCGGCGCGGATGGCGATCATGGAGGAGAAGTCCGCCAGCGCCGAGAGGTCGTCATTGATGAGGGCGCGGCGGCCGATGGCGATGCCGGCATTCAGCTCCTTCGCCCGCACCTTCTCCCGGTTCTCGGAGAGGGTGCCGTACTTCAGCTCACCGCCCTCATTGGTCTCCTGGAAGGTCGGGAAGTCGCCGATGCGCAGGAAGGAATGGTCGCGGAAGTCGGTGAAGGAACGCCGGGCAGCGATAAGGCGATAGGTCGGCTCGGCGGCGGCGTAGTTGGCGAGCAGGGCCTTGTTGGCCGCGTCCGCCAGCAGCAGGGGGAAGTCGCTGGTGGAGTGGGCGCCGACGGCGCGCTCCATCAGCGCGTTCTGGTCGCGCAGGTTGAGCCGCTCGCCGCGCGCCTGGGCGAGGTCGCCGATCATGTCCAGCATGCGGAAGCCGGCATAGGCGCGCGAGCGCCCCTCCAGCTTCACCCGGCCGGGGGCGAGGCGATGGGCGAGAGCCTCGCCCATGGCGGAGCGGATCGCCGCCGGGTCGGTGTGGTCGTTCGTGACGGTCGCCACGGTCGGATGGAAGGTCTGCAGCGGGGCGCTGCGGGCCTGCATGGCGGCGAAGGCGGCCGCGCGGGCGGCGTCGGTGGTGGCGTTGGCGTCGATCTGGCTGTCGATCCAGCCCTGGTCGAGGCCGGCGACGCTGGCGATGGAACGGATCTCCATGTTGATAGCGGCGCGCTCCATGGCGGCCGGCGGGTTGAGGGGCTGGGTTGCGGGAGCGGGCGCGGGCGCCGGCTCGGTGCTGACCGTCATGTCGTGGCTCCTGATGCCTGCATGCGGGTCGGCGGGGACAACGACGAGGCTGGCCTCGATCAGGGTGAAGCGCTCGGCCACCTTCTCGCGGCGGCCGGTCTTGGGGTTGGTGCGCTCGGACCAGCGCTCGACGCCGTAGCCGATGGAGATGCCGAAGGTGGCACCGTCCGACAGCTCGGCGGCGATGCGCTGGGAGCGGGGATTGTGGCGGGAGAGCGTGGCGCGCCCGAGGAGGTCCCCGCCGACCACGCGCAGCGTGTCGACGCTCCCGAGCTGGCGGTCCACGCTCTCCCTTCCATGGCTGTCGAGCAGGGGCACGCGGGCGGGCCAGTCCGGCTGCGACAGGAGGAGAATCTCGTCATAGGGGCCGCGCACGTCCCAGCGCTCGACAGCGGCGCCGGTGGAGAGCACGGCCTCGAAGGTCTGGCTGTCGGCATCCCAGCTGGAGGCGGGGAGCGTCGCGCGGCGGGTGAGGATCTCGGCGGGAGCGGCCGAGCGGGTCTCCACCTTGACCGGGCGGGGCGGCGCCTCAAGGCAGATGCACTCGCCATTGCCGACGCCGACATAAGCCATGCCGTCCTCGTCGGCGATGTCGGCGAGGTGGTCCATGAAGGCGTCCATGGTGCAGCCGAGATGCTTCGGCATGTCGGCGGCCGGGGGCATCATGCCGCGCTGCATCGCGTCGTTCAGGTTGCGCATGCGCGCATGGAACTCGGGGGTGTCGAAATAGCCGTTCATGCCACGGTCTCCTCGATGGGCGCCGGGGCGGCGGCAGGCTTGGCCTTGGCCGGCGCGGCGGTGAAGGTCAGGCCGAGGCTCGCCTCGCGGGCCTTGTCGGCGGCGATCTCGGCATCGAGCGCGCCGACATCCATGCCGCGCGCGGCCACCGCCTCGCGGCGGCTCATCAGCCCGGCATTGATCGCCTCGATCTCCGCCTGCACATCCTTGGCCGGATCCACCCATTGCTGCTTCGGGGTAATCCAGCGCACGGGGAGAAGCTCCTGCGGGCGGGCGGCAAGGCGGCCCTGCAGGCTCTCGATCATCACCCAGCGGCGCCAGATGGGGCGCAGCGCCTGAAAGACGATGACATTGTGCTGAGTCATCTCCACCCGGCGGCGCCACTCGACGAGGCCGGCGCGGATCGAGGAATAGTTGACGCTGGAGAGGTCGCCCGTCAGCACCTCATAGGGCAGGCCGAGCGCGGCGGCGATCTCGTGCAGGGTGATGCGGGCGAAGTCATTGGCCTCCTGCGCGATGGCGGGCGGCGTGGTGGTGCGAACATCCTGCCCCGGCAGCAGGGGCAACAGCGTGCCGGGCTCCATGCCGGCGATGAGGGCGCCCTGCGACACCTCGCCCCCGAAGGGCATCGATCCATCCGGGGTGACGATGAAACCGGTCAGCAGCGCCCCGACCTTCTGGCGTACCAGCTGGGCGCCGTGCCACTCGTCATGCTCGGCCAGCCGCAGGATCGCCGGGGCGAACCACGAGACGCCGCGCACCTGGCCGGGGAAGTCGGGGCGGAACAGGTGCACCACGTCCTCGGCCGGCACCCGCACCGGCTGGAGGTTGAGGCCGAGGCCGATCTCGGGGCGTTCCTTGACGATCCAGTAGGCGACGCGGGAGCCGAACATGTCGAACTCGACGCCATTGACGATGCGCCCGCCCTGGGGGAGCGGGCGGGTGAGCGAAGCATCCAACTGGTCGGGATCGAGCACCCGGATACGCAGGCCGGCCGGGGTGGCGATCAGCAGCGCCAGCGCCTCGCCATCGACCACCATGCCGCCGACCATCAGGGCGGTGAGGCCATAGAAGTCCATCAGGCCGTCGGCATCCGCCTCGTCCGTCCAGTCCGTCCAGCGCCTGGCCAGCGTGCCGGTCACGGCCGGGACGATGCCGGTGCCGACGAGGCTGCTGACATGGGCCGCCTTACCGGCCGCCGCGTGTGGGTTGTTCGCCACGAGATAGCGGGCGCGGTAGGAGAGCGGGGCGCGGGCCTTCTGCGCCGCGCCGTGCTGGTTGGCCGTCTTGCCCCAGCCCGTCGCACGGCGGCCCGTCGCCGCGCCCTCATAGGAACGCGAGCGCAGCCGGTTCATAAGGCGGGAGAGCGCGGCCGGGAACATTACGCCACCTTGGCCAGCGCCGCGTCGATCTTGCGGACATGCTTGGAGAGGTTCACCAGCACGATCTGGCTGGGGGCGGCACCATGCTCGGCGGCCATCACCGCCGTTTCCTTGAGGATGCGGGCGTTCACCTCCTCCAGCGTGCCGCCAATATGGGCGCGGCCCTCCTCGTCACCGCCGAAGATCAGCGCGCCGATCCATATATCGGCGAAGGGCTTGGCCGTCTGCGGGTGCTCGCCCTCAAAGGCGCCGCGCGCATTGGCGAGCAGGCGGGAGGCGGCGACCACATCGAGCTTCATCACGTCGACCAACTCGACCAGGGCCGAGGTAAGGGCGATCTCGGAAGCGCTGTAGCGCGTCCAGCCGCCGCGATCCTCGCCGTCGGGGCCGACGGTGGAGAGGTCGGCGAAGGGCAGGTGATCGCGGCGGCGCAGGGACTTGAAGCGCTCGACCTTGATGCCGAGCGCCTCGCAGGCGGAGCTGATGGTGAAGGGGCGTTCGGTGTCCATGGGGCTCTCTCGAAAACAGGGCTTCGTTGACCCGATTATGCACGCTTCGAAATCGGGGTCAAGTCGGCCCGCTCTTGGATCCCTACTGCGCCGCCAGCAGGGTCCGCGCCCCGGCCATCAGCGCCGCGATCTGCCCTGCGGAGAATCCCGCCGTGCCGCCGCTCTCCTCGCGCCGTGCGCTCACCTCGATCATCTCCAGACAGGCCAGCGCGCCGGCGGGCGAGGTTGTAGGCGTCACGAGCAGAAGGTCCTCCGCCGCTTCAGTGACATCGCAGAGGCGGTCCACCTCGGCGTCCGAGAGGTCGGGGCGGCCGTCGATCATCGCCTTGGCCTCCAGCCATTCCTGCGCGAGGCGCAGCGCCGGATCATGATCGGGCGGAACCGCAAGGCACAGCGCCGCAGCAGGCGTGGCCACCAGAAGCGGGCCGGCGGCGAGAAGAAGCGTTCGCCGGTTCATCGCCGCCCCCATTCCGCGAGATAGTCGATATCGTCTTCGGCCTCGTCGCCGTCTTCCTCGTCGGGGTCGCCGTCCATCTCGTCGAGCAGCCCGATCAGCGCCTCGATGGCGCGCTCGGCCCGCTCGCGCAGGCGCTGGCGCTCCACCATGACGAACTCGCGGGTGTGGGCGTTCATGGCCGCACCTCGCCATGGCGCTGCACCTGGCTAAGCAGCCGTGCGTCGCGCACCTTCACGTCCGCCACCACGATGGCGAGCACATTGTCCTCGAAGGCCTCGCGCGGCACGAGGTGCTCTCCATAATGATTGTTGTCGACGTGCAGCAGGATATGGCCGGGGCCGCCGAGCACGCTGGAGGCGCGGGCGAGCTTGCGCCCGCCAAACACGTCCTGCAGCAGATAAATCCCCTCGCCCTCATAGCGCGTGCAGGGGCGCACCAGCACATGGTCCCACTGGCTGCGCAGCGTCGGCTCCATGGTGTCGCTGGGTACGATCTCCAGCCGCAGCTGGGGCGAGAGCAGCGCCGCCGCCGGCACGAATTGCCCGAACAGGTCGCCGCTCATGCCACCCTCCTGCCGAACCAGTCGGTGGCGGTGCGGCTCTTGAGCCCGGCGGCGAAGCGCGAGCTGAAGGAATTGGCGGTGACGGACACCATGGCCAACTGGCCAGGGGTGAAGCTGCCATCAGCGAAGATCGGCGAGGCGAAGGCCCCCCCGTCCGGCAACTGCAGGATGGGGTGCTGGCTGGCGCCGGGATAGATCTCGGCCAACGCCGTCTCGATCTCCCGCACCGCGCCGGCGATCCGCTCCTGCGGTGAGAGGGACGGCGCCGCGACGCTTGGCGAAGGCGCCGCCAGCGCCAGAACGCCCGCCGGCACGGTCACAAGCGCCGCGCCAAGGCAAAGCGCCTGGCGCCGGCTGGGAACAAGGCTCTCCCGTTCGCGAACATGGCTGTCCATGCGCGTGCTCCTGTGATAAATTGCGAAATCGCGACTGTGTTGCGAATTGTATGAACCAAGATAATCGCAACGTCAATGCGATTTCGCGCGGAATGAGCGATGACGCCTGAGCAGTGTCGAATGGCCCGTGCTGGCCTGGGGATGAGCGTTCGCGATTTGGCAGACCGTGCTCAGGTCTCGACCAATACGATCTCCCGTCTTGAGGCCGGCGAGGAACTGAAGCCACGTACCGTCGAGGCGATCCAGCGCGCGCTGGAGGAGGCCGGGATTGTGTTTATCGACCAGAACGGCAACGGACCCGGTGTCAGGTTGAGAGATCGCACATAGAATGTTGCCGATGGACGTGTAGCTGCCCAGATGGACGGGCCCGCATGTTATGATTTGGTAATTACCGGGGGAGACCGCAAATGTTCCGAGTTGCAGTGATCGGCCTTGCGCTTCTCACATTGCCAAGCAACGCAAAGGCACAGGATGTTTACGAAAAAATTGGATCACAACTTGACGAGATAAACTCGACCCTAAATCCGGACACAACCCATAATGGATATGAGAAAGCTTTTTCTAGCAATCCGCCTGCGACTGGGCTAGTTGGTCAGCAAAAGCCTGTCTCATTATATACATCACCAATGCCTACCGCTACAAGTAACCTAAGTCTTGATCCGGGTTCGTCGGTCAGAATTATTGGTGAGGATGGAAAATATTGGGCTGTAATTCCGGACGGAATTCCAACCAATACTCCATTTTATGTTCCAAAATCGAGCATTAAAATTTCATCAGTACAATCCGTCGCTGAGGGGGCGATGTCGAAAGCGATTGCACAAGTTAGAGATCTCAAGAATGCGATCGCCGGAAGCGGCGTTAGTATCAAGAAATTTAGCGTGAACATCGGCATTCCACCGTCTATTGATATCGAATTTGAAATCGAAAAATAGAAATGATTATTTTTTTAAATCAATAATTTGAATGATTTTAGGAAATTATCTCGGCTAAGCTAAGTCCGGCCACAGGCATTGCGACTCCCCAAGGATGGGGTGGGCTATGGCCGCGTTCATACTGGTAGAGGGTTAGAGCCGGCAGATTTCGCTTATCGTAGGCCATGCCGAACCGCATCACTAGGCTGTTCGGGCCAGCGAAGAACAGGTGCACTTGCTGGACTCCAGAATTTCCAAGACGAACCATCACCTCTAGAAATCTCCGGGCAAGCTCCTGCTGCTTGACCTCTGACCAGTTCGCGTCAGTGGAGGCGCCATCCAGTTCAAGATGCACCAAGGGGACGCCGGTGCCCAACTTCGCGTGGACCCCCGCAACATCGACGATGTAGGACGCCGAGATGGCGACCGCCACGCTTGCGTGTCCGCCGCAAGCTGCGTCGAGGCCTATGACTGAGAACCGCTTGCCGTCATCGGGTGACTCCAGTTCTCGCCACGCCAGCTTATGGCGGTCCCAATCTAGAAGCGCGATGGGTCCTTCGTCATCGACGAGCACGCCGAGAAGGAACGTAAAAGGTACCGGTGCTAAAGCGCCTACAACGTAGGTCACGTCGCGGCGATCGAGTCCCTTCTCGATTGTATTGATCCGGGGCCGGAGAGCGTGCAACTCGGCCAATGCTAAATCCGGCATGACCTGACCATCCGCGCCTTTTCTGAGGTCGAGGATGATCTCCTCCTTCCGCCCCCGTATTGACCGGGGAACGCTTTCGCTGAGTGGAGCGCCGATCCAATCCCGCAGGCCTCGAAGCTCGATGACGATGGCGCGCAATCGGGCACTTGCAGCGAACTCCTTTTGAAGCTGACGAAGTCCGACTGCAACGAGCGTCGCGCCGAGCAGAAGCACCGCATACATGACGATACGGCCAGGCCCATCGACGCTGAAGCTCAGGGCGAACAGGCCCCCGTTAAACGGGAACGAAAGGTTGAAGGCCCAGCCCGCGAGAGCGGCAGTAATGATGACGCCCCCCGTGCCGACGAGACCCAGGCCCGGCGAGCGCACCCGGAAAACGTAGTCGATCGCCGATCGGATGAAGTGTTCAAACAGATCCAGAAGTCGCTTCATAATATGCTAAGCCTTTAACTACTTTGATCGGCGACAAACATAGTGATTGAGTAATCTAACGAAAACCAATGTCGAAGTCTCACAATGAGGAGCGCGGCGAACGTAATGCCTCTCTCGCCTTGGACGAGCGACATCATTGAACTTGAGTCCTCAGTGCTCGGCCGCACGGCAAAGCTCGGATGCGAATGCCATTCGCCAAGATAGTTAAAGCGCGCATAGTTCTCGCCCGTACGTGCGAAGAAATTGGCGAGCGCTTTTTGGTGGTACTCAGGGCTGCGGACAAAATGCGCTGGGCCGCCGGTTTGATCGTCAACCGAGAAGTCGATGATCCTGAAGTGATCGACGCCGATCTGCTCGGCCATGAGGACACCGCCGATCTCGCGCCGGCCCGCTCTCCGAAGGTGAACTTTGAAGCGCCGTTTTACCGCGCCGGATAGTTCAATCTTCATTTGGCGCCTTCGGGAACAGGTGCCCTAGGAAGGCCGTCAGTGCCTCAGCCGCATTCTCATCTACCTGCGGCCCCCACTCGCCTTCGGGAGCGTAGTCGATTGGCCAGGTGTCAAAGGGTCCGCTAAAAATCCACTCCTTGGCGAACCCAGTCACATAGGCTGGCGATGGGAAAGCTGACGCCGGCTGAACGATGAGCTGGTCAACGGCGAAGCGGGTCATGTGCGCGGCTATGAGCGAGACCTCAGCGTCGCTCGCAAGAAGGGGCGCCCCACCCTCTCGTTGACCGTCATAACCACGACGGGGGGCGAGGTCCCAGACCACCCCGCGGTTCGCGTACCAGCCGATGATCTGATTTCTAGCGAGCTGCGGCGGTGGATCTATATTTGGTCTTGCCATCGCAACTAGTCCGCCAATGCCGCCCCCGAAGACCTGTCCCCAGACCATCGGCTTTCGCTCGATCTTCGCCACGGCAGCACAGAGATTGAAGACGTCCGGGTCAGCCGTGGCGTCCACAATGAGATCGCATTTTGCAAGTTGGGACATGGCGCTCGCAGTGCTCTCGGCGCTCTCTTGGCCCCCGATCAAGACCGAGCGCGCATCGACGTCTGCAGCAGGTCTTACTTCGAGAATCCGCTCTCGGAGCGCCCTCGTCTTATGTACGGCGACTGCGCGCAAATCGAGCTCATTGCGTGCCGTATTCTCGGGAAGGAAGAGGTCGGGATCCAGCAGGAGAAAGTTCGCGACACCTGAACGGGTGAGCGAGACAGCGACCTTGGACCCTACCGAGCCGCAGCCAACGATCCCCACACGCTTTTTGCCAATCGCTGCAAACGTTTCAGGAAGCCGCGCCTCTGGCGGGTCAATCGCAATTGTGCGGTAGTCAAGCACCCTAAGCGCATCTGTTACGAAGAACGACGGCAGCCGAATAGCCCTATCGCTAACGAGCACGACGAAGGCGGACAGCCTGCGACCCTCAGCAAACCAAACCCCTAACCCCTGCGCCTCAACGAGCGAGCGTAAGTTATCGGCAGTGAACGACTTTGGCGCCTCTGCGCCGACAGGCAGGCGAATGGCCATCGCCTCGCATTCGCAATGGCTTTCCGTCTGAGCCGGAGCCTCGAAGACTGGCGCCTCCTTTGGTCCCAAGCGGGACAATCCGGCCACATAGGTATCGCCGAATTTGATTTCGCTGACGGCGGCTTGAAGATGCTGACCCGGCTTCAGCGACTGCAGCGCAGCCTTAGCGTCACCCGTCAACGCAAAGCGAAAGGCGTTCCCACGAAGGTTCTGGCCAAGAGACGAGCGATGGGCGGACGGCAGGGGTGGAGCGTCCTCACCCTGCTCGTTAACTAGGAGCCGATAGGCGCTCTCCACCATCATTGCGCCGGTGATGGTCGAGACCCAATTGTCAGCACGGTACTCGAGGCACAGTTCGCCTCCCCGACCGTACTGATGCCCTGAAAGCACAACGTCATCCGTGGGGATGATCGAGGGCGGTAAGTCCGGAAAATAATCGGGATAGCGTAGAGACAGATGAACGCGCGTGTCCGCAACCACAAGGTTGAAATCGGCAACGAGGCGAAGTCCCTTCTCAATTCGCCAAGTCAGCCCTTCAAGCCACCCTCGGCGCTCTTGAAGGTCAGCGAGTTCCGTCCGTTCGCGTTCGGCGCGACTCGTAGAGGTGATCCACCAGATCAAGCGAAGCCCTGCGGTGTGGTCGGCACACGCGCCGTGGCCGGGAAAGAGAGACCAGCGCCAACCGGAGCGAGAGACGCGGCACGCAGCCTTCCACCGCTACTGGACTTCGCAAGCGCTCGCTCAGCGAGCTCGCGTCCGATCGCCGGCGCCGCCGAGTTGGTAATAAGTTGCATATCGGCCTGGACGGCGATGTAAGCGAAGTCCTGCCTGGCCTGTTGCAACCACTCGCGGAAGGCCTTGGCGCGATGCGGATGGCTCTCCCATTTATCAGCGAAATTCTCGAGCGGATCGGTGGGGTTAGGGATGACAAGCTTGCCGCCCACATTGAGGACGAACTGATCCATCGTATTTAGGATAGCCAAAAGAGCCGCGCCGATTGTCTCCTGGCCGCCATAGGCATGGGCAGCGAGGGTCGAGAGGATGATCGAGATCGGTCGATCCTCAGGCTTGCCTGCGAACCGAACGTCGCGATGACGCTTCAAAATCATGATTGCAGCCTGCAAGGGCGTAGTCACTCGGTAGTCGGGAATGTCCTCAACATGCGCCTTGGCAACTTCGGCAAGAATTTGCTTCCGCCGGTTCAAAGCTACGATCATTCGCTGCCTGAACCAGGTGGCGTACGCCTTAGGATTTGAGCGGCACCAGTCGTCGTCAACAATTGTATAGTTCCACCGCTCATTATCGGTGATGGCAACGGCCGTATTAGTGAAGTTCGACGTCTGGCGACTGGCCTCGAGCAACCGTCGCTGGCGGTCAGCGTCCGGAACACAGGGCACAACATCCATGTGGAATTGAGCGCCATCTGCGTAATTCAAGACCCAGCAGCGTCGACCTTCGCGAACCGGTTTCGTCATGTTTTGAGAACGATGATAGGAGCGAATTTCGACCTCAAGCATCTCCTTCAACTTCTTCTGAGAAAGCTGGGAGGTGCGAAGTCGCTGAAGTTCGCAGATCGCGTCAACGTCATAGTCCTCATCCTCGGACGGCGGACGAATGACGGTGCCTAGACGAAAGGACCCCTGCACATAGACCAACGGTTCATAACGAAAGAGCGTGGACTCAGGACGCCCCAGCCAAGTACCGAGAGCTTTGTAGCTCCTCTCCGCCTGCTCGTAGCGGGTGTCGCTGATCGAAAGATCGTCGACCATCGCTTGGAGGTACGCTTCGGCCTGCTGGGTAATGTCCGCTGCCATGGAAAAACTCACAGTGATATTTTACCACATTTTCAACTGCAATTTACCTTCGGTCAAGCTTATCGAGCGTGTTTTCCGCAGGTTCAATTCGGGGTTGAGTTTCATATTGAGCGAGCGGCGCATAGGAGCGCATGATCGGACCAAAATGGCGTCCTAAGCCAGCTGATGCTGCGCGCAGCGAATCGGACGGGTGCAGACTGCGCTCCGAAACACCTTCACCCCACCCAGCTCGACCGCACCACGGCGGGCGCCTGGCGCACCACCTCGCCCGCAGTCCCGGCCCCCGCAGCCCCCGCGCGAACCTCCGCCGCCTCCATCTTCCCCACCATCTCCGCCAGGCTCATGCCGGCGGCATAGAGCCCGTGTAGCGCGGCTGTGGCATAGACGCGGCAGTCGAGCGGTTCATTGCGCACGCCGGGGTCCGGCACCCATTCGATGCGGGCGACGCCGCGCGTGTAGCGGCGGACGGGGCGCTCGGCGACGAGGCCGGTGAACCAGAGATAGTCGCGCTCCGCCGGCCAGTGGCAGGCGCCGGGGCCGCCATCGTCGATGCGAAGCCGCGAGAGCAGCCCGTGCTTGAGCGTGTCGACGCCGACAATGTGTACCGGGGCGAGGCTGGCGCTGCGCAGCTTGGGCGGGCGCTTTGGCCAGGGCGGCACGCCCGGCCCGCCTCGGCCCTTGATCGCCCATATCCGGCGGTTGAGCCGCTCGGCCGAGAACCGCATCACCTGGTCGGTGCGATGCCCGCCGGAATCGATGGCGACGGCAAGGATGGGAAGATCGAGGATCGCCTTCGGGTGGCGGAAGCGGCGGGCGAGCAGGCGATCGAGCGCCGCCCACACCTCGGGGCGCGAGGTGTCGCCGTGGAGAATGTCATAGTCCAGCGACCAGCTGGCTTCGCCCCTTCCCCAGCCGACGAACTCCACCTCAATGCGATCGTCCTGGGTATCAACGCCGGCGGTGATGACAGCGACGCCTTCCGGGAGAAGCTCAGTCCATGCCGGGTCGCAGGCGAGGCCGCGTGAGGCGAGACTGTCGGGCGCCAGCGGCGCCATGTCCCGGTCTTCATAGGCCTCGCCGAGCTTGAGGTTTGTCCATGTCTTCAGCCGCGCCGGGTCGCGTTTCGAGGTGAGGAAGTCGGCGGCGATCTCGCCCCAGCTCTCAAAGGGCGAGTACAGCGCCGAAAGGTGGAAGCCGGCGGTGAGCCCGTCGCCCTGCGCCGTGGCGCGCCATTCGCCCTTGGCGAGCATGGCGGGCTTGTCCGCCTCCTCGATCACACCGCCGCAGGCCTCGCAGGTATAGAACGCCTTGCGCGGCTCGCCCTCCGGCCAGGTCACGCCGCGCCAGCTCAGCGCCTGGTGCGTGCCGCAATGCGGGCAGGGCACGAAGTAGCGGCGCTGGTCGCTCTCGGCATAGGCCTTTTCGATCCGCGATACGCCGGCCTCGGTCGGGGTGGAGATGAGGAAGATCTTGCGCCGGCCCCGGAAGGTCACGGTGCGCTGCACGGCGAGTGCCACCGGATCTCCCTCGCCATCGGCATCCGCCGGGAAGGCGTCCACCTCGTCGAGCACGAGATAGCGCGCCGGGGTGGAGCGGAGCCCGGTGGCGGAGTTGGCCCCTGTCATGATGAGAGCGCCGCCGGGGAACTCCTTCAGCCCCACCGTATTGCCGGGGTCCTTGGAACGGGCCGGGGCGATGCGCGAGCGCAGGGCAGGCGTGCCTTCGATCAGCGGCTCGATGCGGGTGCGCGAGTTGCGCCGCACCATGTCGATGGAAGGCCACACGGCGAGGATCAGCCCCGGCGCATGCGCCACCCAATAGCCGATGGCGTTGAGCCCGGCTTCGGTGCCGCCGGTCTGGGCGCCCTTCATCAGCACCACCCGCTCGACGGGCGAGGCGGTCGACAGGCAATCCATGATCTCGGCGAGATAGGGCACCCGCGCCGTGCGCCACGGGCCGGGCTCGGCATTGGTGCCGGGCAGGGTGCGGTTG
This sequence comes from Ancylobacter sp., assembly GCF_965249975.1. GTDB lineage: Bacteria > Pseudomonadota > Alphaproteobacteria > Rhizobiales > Xanthobacteraceae > Ancylobacter. The sequence continues at coordinate 413,340 of NZ_CBDFNE010000018.1, forward strand.
GCGTCCGCCCATTCGGTGACGGTCAGCTGCAGCTCCGGCCGCAGCCCCCGCCGCCAGGCGGCATCGACCAGCTCGGCGGTGAGGTCCGCGAGGTCGCCCTGCGTCCGGTCAGTCATCGGGGAACTCCTCCAGCGGCATGTCGGCCAGGGTGACGAGCTGGGCGCGCACCAGCCGGTCCAGCACCGCCACCACAGCGGCGAGGTCCGCCCCGGTGGTGGAGGCGATCTCCGGTGCCGCCCGGTTCACCCAGCCGAGCCAGGCGTCGCGCTCGAAGCGGGCGCGGCCCTCGATGGTGCGCAGCGTCGCCGCCCGGTCGATCAGCGCCCGCCCCATGCGCTCGGCCTTCAGCCGGGCGATCTCCGCCTCCGCCGCGTCGCGCACGGCACGGGAGGAGGCCGGAACCATCGAGGCGGAAGCCAAGGGAAGGGCCGGGCCATCGAGCGAGGCGCGTCGGCGGTTGGGATCGACATTCTCGGCCACCCACGCCTTGCCCCGCGCCACATGGATGCGCCCGTTCGGCTCGACGGGAAGCCCGCCGGCGATCATCTGCGAGACGCGCCCGGCCGAGACGCCGATCGCCTCGGCAAAACCCTTCTTGGAGAGGGTTTCCGCCGGCCGTGCGGTCACGTCGGCGAAGAGGGAGGAGCTATGCAAATCCCGCATTCTCAACCCTTTCTCAAGCCGGAGACTTTAGGGCTCAAACGCGGCTCGTCTAGCGAACTCAAGCGCTGTCGCCGCCCGCATACTTTGACCGGGGGGAGGACCCGCGACAGGTGCCGCAACTCCGCCTCGATCTCCGACTTCGCCTCGTGGAACGCCTCCGGGTCACGGTGGCTCGGCATCAGCCGCCGCACCCGATCCGCCAGCTCGACCAGCCTCTCGCCGGCCGTGTCGGCGTGACCGGCAGCCCCTGGGTCCGTGACAGCGTGACACCCCCTAAAGGGGGATGTCACGCTGTCACGCTCCGGCTGCGACAACCCGTGACGGTCACGCTTTGTCACGCCTGTCACGCTCACAGGATCATCCATACCCAGTCCCCCCAGATACCGATGAGCCGGCCGGCCTGCAGCTTCTGACGCACCCGGTGGAAGGCCTGCCGCTTGGCGGCTGGCTCGTCCGACGGGCTCACGCCGCGCCGGTAGGCGTACTCGCGCCACCTCTCGATGGTGACGACGCGCACGCCGTTGGGCACCTGCCCGCCCGGGGAAGGCTGCCCCTCCTCGGTCAAGGCCAGCGTCAGTGCATCGAGCGCGATGCGCGCCGTGTCGGGTAGCCGCGTGGTGCCCTTCGCCTCGCCGGTGCTCGCATCCGTGGGAGCGATGATGCAGGAGGTGATCTCGTCACCCTCCTCATCCGTCCCGAGGACCGATTGCAGCAGCTTGTAACTGAAGGGCGCGATAGCGCCGCCGTCCTTCACCTTCGCGATCTTGCCTTCGCACACACCCGTCTCGTGACGGGTGATCTCTATCGCCGCATCCACGGCGCCCAGCAGGGCATTGGAGCCCCGCGCGCCGCGATCGGTATCCTTGCCGGAGTGATGCACGACGAGGACGTGGCACGCCAGCTCGCGCTGGATCCGCTCCGCCTTCTGCACCACCACATTGATGTCGCGCGCCTTGTCCTCGTCGCCCGAGCCGATCATGCGCGAGAGCGTGTCGAGCACCACGAGGCGCAGCGGCGCGCTCATGCGGGCCTGATGGTCCTTCACGTCAGCAATCAGCGTTTCGGCGCCTTCCTCGTCGTCATAGAGATTGACCGAGGACGGCACGAGCACGAAGGGCTTGCCGTCTTCGCCGTCCTTCTCCTGCCGCCACGCCTTCATCCGCATCAGCATGCCGGCGCCGCCCTCGCCGGAGACATAGACCACCCCGCCCGCCGCCACCCGCTTGCCGAACCAGTCGCGCCCATGGGCGACGTGCAAGGCGAGGTCGAGCACGAGGAAGCTCTTGGAGGTGCCGGGCGGGCCGTAGACGGTGGAGAAACCGCCTTCGATCAGCAGCCCCTTCACCAGCCAGGAGAGCGCGGGCTGCTTGTCCTCGTCGCCCCACCACACCGCCGGCAGCCGGGTCGCCGGGGCCGCCGGCCGCCAGTCGGGCGCGGCCTCCGCCAGGCGGTGCAGTTCCTCCACCTTGCCGCCGGCATCGAGCCAGTCCGACACGTCGCCCTTGCGCGGCAGGTTGGGCAGGGTCAGCACGCGCACCCGCGTCGCCACGGGTTTGAGCGCCCGCGCCACCTTCTCGGCGTGGTCGCGGCCCGGCTCGTCATTGTCGGGCACGATCACGACATCGGCGCCGACGAAGTGCTCGACGAAATCCAGCCGCCACTTGCCGGCCCCGGCAGCGTTGCAGGTCGCCGGCACGTTGAGGGCGCGCAGGCGGTCCACGTCCTTCTCGCCTTCGACGATGAAGACGGTGCGCTCGGACCCGATGGCCTCGATCAGTTCGGGCAGATGATAGGGCACGTGCCGCACACCGTGCAGGTCCCACGCGAAGCCGCCGGCGCCGTCCGGCCGGCGCTGGCGGAACTCCTTCGGCTCATAGCGCACCACTTCGAACAGCAGCGCCCCGGCCTCGTCGACATAGGGGTAGGTGGCGACGATGCGCCGCCCGGTGGAGGGCGCCTCCGGCCGGCCGGCGAAGTCGGGGAAGGTCTGCTTCAGCCAGGCCAGCGCGCCCTCGCGCCCGCCGCCCTGGCGCCGCGCGATGAGGTCGAGCACGCCGCCGCCCTCCCCGGCCTCATGGTCGGTCCATGTGCCCTTATGCGGCCCGCCGATCTTCACCGACAGGCTGCCATTCGTGCCGAAGCGCAGTTCGTCCTTCGACGACATGCCCCGGTTCGGTTCCCCGAGAAGCCGCCCCGCAACCGCCGCCATCAGGTCGGGAAAATCGGTCATGGCCGGCCCTCCCCGCCTTCAGGGGTGCGCGGGCGCCGTCCAAAATTCCCTAACAAAATCAACGAGGCAGCGACGCCCCCACAATGGCCGCAAACCGTTGTGGCGAAAGACGTTTTTGCTACACTCTCCTGGCATCAGAATACCGTGGAAATTGTGCGGTATCAAAAGGTCAAGCCTTTTCAAGGTCCTGTCGGTGTCGCACTGTGTTACCACGGTGTGCAACGATGGGTCTTTGGCTTTTGGGGCCGATGAAGCGCAAAAATTCGTCCGATCATCCATTCGTCCAGCGAATGCCGGCGGACGTTCGGCCGCGACGGGTCGACGCGACGCTGGAGGTGCCGCTCGGCGACGACTTCGCGCCGGTCTCCATATCGGAGAGCGCACAGGCCAGCCCACGGCTCTACCGCAGAGGAACCTCGTCGAGCGCTTCTTCAACTGGACCAAAGATGCGCGGCCTCGCCAGCCGCCACGACCGGCGCCCAGAAAACCTCCTCGCAGCCCTCAAGCTCGCTGCCGTCCGCATTCGGATCAATGCGTTATGAGTCTCCTGGTGAGAATCGGACGAAGACCAGAACGGATAGTGTCTGGCAAATGGCATCGGCGGAGGATTTTCGGCACGTCCAGAACGTCCCATAGAGCAGGTCGGGACAATTGGCCACAATCCCAACAACGCACTTGGCTTTGCCAAACGCCATCCACCAAGCCCATTATATCGTTTTCCGGAACCTTGAAATGCGCAGATATAAATCATTAATTGATATTAATGGGACATTAATATTATATGTTCTGTCAATACTGATTGTATTTATATTTTTATTAACGTTTATTTTCTATTTCAATAACATATTTAACAATACGCCATATTTTGATGAGTGGAAAACGGTGCCAGATGCAATTCGTATCTCGCGGGGAGATTGGTCATTTTATTATTTATTGTCTAAAGAACAGGGCCATTCTGTTATATTCTACAGAATGTCGACAATAATAGATGCATATTTATTTTCATACTCTCTCTATACAACTATTTTTATAGGATACTTTTTCTTACTGCTTTCAGCATTGTTTATTTCAATTACTGTAATTTCGGCGCAAGACGCCAGCTTTATATCCCGTCTTATTGCGTCCATTGGCATCGCTTCTTTGCTTTTTAATCTTCATAATTGGGAAAATATACTAGCTCCTTGGATAATAAACTCAACATCACTTTTATTTTGTTTCATTATTTCAACATACACCACTTCAAAGAAGCGCATATTTTATATGATCATTTCAATACTATTTTCCGCACTGGCGTCACTTTCTTTTAGCAATGGATTTCTCGTCTGGATTTGTTGTTTTTTTATATTGATTTCGCACCGCATGTTCAAAAGAGCGTCAATTTTCCTCGTGCTTGGAGTGCTATTTATCATCTATGCGATCAAAGATTGGGGTCAACCTAGCAGCGGCGTCAATATCGGGAATTCTATTCTACGCATGTTCTCTGCAGTAGGAAACGGACTTTCTTTCTCTCCTACAGCCATTTCCACCGCCGCTCCCGTATCTGTGTCGGATATGCATCTCTTGATGATCACGGGTCTAATTTTGATCCTCGTGGCATGTTGGATGGCGTTTCTCGTGCGACGGGATATAGCTCGCTCGTCCTTTGCAATTTCGTTCATGTTGTTTGGCCTCGGCAGCTGCGCTCTCATCGCTGTGGGGCGCTCGACCTTGCCTGTGGAGCAGGCCGCGTCTTCGCGATACTATTTTTCTGCCGTCCCGATCTTGATCGGCATTATCCTGATATTGCTCGATTTAAGCCGCAAGAATAAGTTAGCGGCCTTTGCGCTATCGGGATGTGTCGCGGTTGTTTTTGCCTCCTACTTCGTGGCGTTCCGTACGGAGATGGCGACCGCGCCTTATCGAAAACTGGCGTTCGACCGATGGGAGAAAGCGGTCGAAAGCTACGATACGGCGACGGATGCGGAGTTGGCCGATCAGCTTTCGTCTCCGGCTCTTATAAGGTCCTTGGCTCGGAGCTTATCCGACGCCAAGCTTGGGCCGTTCAGCGCGGTAAAGTAAACCAGAGCTGCAGGTCGCGCCCCAGCCGGGCCGTGATATGCTGAGCCCGGCTTCCCTGAGACCTTTGTTCCTCCGACTTAGGAGAGTGTCCTAAGTTTCGTTGATCCTAAACCATTTTTGGACCGCCGGAGGCTGGAGTTTCCGGCCTGCTTCACGGCAGCGGGCTGGCAGCGCCGGCGGAATGCCGACATCATGGCACCTGAGCGATGCGCCGGACGGCGATTTCCTTATCCAAGCGCGCGGCGCAGAAAGGCCAGCACCTCGGGGGGCATCTGGGTGACGTTGAAGCGCATGAAATCCGCTGCCGTCCGGCTGACGCTGAAGACATTACCCGGCGCGAGGACGATGCCTTCCCGCAGCCCACGCTGCGCGAGTTCGGAAGCATCGACGGCGCGCGGCAGCCGGCACCAGAGATAGAAGCCGCCCCGGGGCAGCGTCCACGGATGCACGTCGCAGGTGGCCAGGGCAGCGATGACCTCGCGACGGCGGCGCGTCAACCGGCCCTGGAGGCTGCCGAGGTGCCGGTAATAGCTGCCATCGCTGAGGGTGCGGAACACGAGTTCGGCGGCAAGCGGGCTCGGGCCGCCAAAGCCCGTCGCCAGTTGCAGGTCGGCCAGCGCTTCGACGCGTTCCCGCCGCGCGGCGATGTAGCCGCAGCGGATCGACGCCGAGAGCGTCTTGGAGAAGCTGCCGATGCGGATCACCCGGTTCAGCCCGTCGAGGGCCGCGAGGCGCACCGAGCGTTCCGGCTCAAAATCGGCGAAGATCTCGTCCTCGACGATGATGAGGTCATGAGCGGCGGCCGCAGCGAGAAGCTGATGGGCGATGCGCGGCGACAGGCTGGCGCCCGTGGGGTTATGCAGCGCGGCATTGGTGAGATAAAGGCGCGGCCTGTGGAGGGCGAGCGCCTCCTCGAACCGGGTGATGTCGGGACCGAAAGGTGTGTGGGGCACACCTATGATGCGCACCGCATGCGCCTGCAGCAGCGCGCGAAAATTGAAATAGCAGGGGTCGTCCACCAGCACCGCATCGCCCGGCCGTAGCAGGTGCCGGCAGATGAGGTCGATGGCCTGCGTGCCGGAACTGGTCAGCAGCACATCCTCCGGTCCGGCCTCGATGCCCTCGGCGGCGAAAGGGCGGGCCAGCAGCCGGCGCAGGGCCGGTGAGCCGCGGGTAGAGCCGTATTCCACGAGCGTGGCATCGGTCGTCTTCGCCGCCGCGCGTAGCGCACGGCGGATGGCGGCGAGCGGCATCCAGTCGGGCGGCAGCCAGCCGCAGCCGGGCCGGAGCGTCTCCCTCCCGGCGTCCAGCGACTGCCGCGAGACCCAGAAAGGATCGATCGCACGGTCGAGGGGCGCTTGCGTGTCGCCGGCCCGCCCGGCCGGTGCGCCGGCGGCGACATAAAACCCCGATCCGGGGCGTGGACGGATCAGCCCCTCGGCGGCGAGACGGTCATAGGCCTCGACCACGGTGGAAGGCGAAACCGCCTTCTCCCGCGCCAGCTTGCGGATGGAGGGCAATTTGTCCCCCGGCAGCAGGGATTGGCTGGCGATCAGGCGCCGGATCGCCACCACCACCATTTCCGTACGCCCTATTGGCGGAGCCGATGAAACCCCGGGCTGGCTCAGCTGTATGGCTCCGTATGCCCTCACTGTTCGGCTCCATGGTACGGAACCGTGGCTGTCGGCGCCAGCGTTGCGCGCTTAGGAGAAGGGCCATTGCCAAAAGGAGCATAACGTGGCGCGGGGATGGTGGAGCGGACTGATCGGCGTGATCATTTTCAGCGGCTCGCTGCCGGCGACGCGGATTGCCGTCAGCGGTTTCACGCCGCTGTTCCTCACCTCCGCGCGCGCCGTCATCGCCGCGCTGCTTGGCGCCGGCCTGCTGCTCCTGCTGGCGCAGAAGCGGCCGGCGCGCGCCGATATCGGGCCGCTGACGGTGGTGGCGGCGGGGGTGGTGATCGGGTTTCCGCTGCTCACCGCCCTGGCGCTGGAACACATCACCGCCGCGCGCTCTATCGTCTTCATCGGGCTGCTGCCGCTGGCGACGGCACTGTTCGGCGTGCTGCGCGGCGGCGAGCGGCCGAAGCCGGCCTTCTGGCTGTTCTCCATTGTCGGGGCGGCCACCGTCGCCGGCTTCGCGCTGGGCAATGGGGTGCCGAGCTCGGTTGTCGGCGACCTGCTCATGGTCGGGGCGGTGCTGCTGTGCGGGCTCGGCTATGCCGAGGGGGCCCGGCTGTCGCGCCGGCTCGGCGGCTGGCAGGTGATCTCCTGGGCGCTGCTGCTGGCGCTGCCGCTGATGCTGGCCGTGGCGGTGGTCACGCGGCCGGGAACGCTGGCGCCGGTGACCGCGGCCGCCTGGGCGGGCCTTGCCTATGTCTCGGTGTTCAGCATGCTGGTCGGCTTCGTCTTCTGGTATCGCGGTCTGGCGCTGGGCGGTATAGCCGCCGTCGGCCAGCTGCAGCTGCTCCAGCCCTTCTTCGGGCTGGGGCTGGCGGCGCTCTTGGTGGGCGAGCAGGTCTCCGCCACCATGATCGCGGCGACGCTGCTCGTCGTGCTCTGCGTGGCGGGCGCCCGTCGCTTCGCCTGAGGCGACACTGCCTAACGCCTTGCCTCTACTCCAATTTCTCGCCGGGATAGACGCCCCAGAGGCGTTCCTGTTCGATGAAACCGTCGAAGCCATTGTCGAAGAAGCGGCACCATTTGCCGTCGCAATGCTCGACCTTGCCGAGCACCCCGGCTTCCAGCCGGGCGCGGACGGGCGATTTGGCGGAAGGCTCGGCATAGAGGGAGACTTCCTCGCCCGCCTTCCACGGATTGACCAGCGCCGTGCGCCGGCCTGACAGCATGGAATGATACACCCATCCCTCGGCTCCGTCGGCGTCGCGGATACGCCGCCAGGTTTCGAATTCGGCTGTGATTTCAACGGGTAGTCCGGCACGGGTGAACACCCAGGCGACGCCATGGTCGCGGGTGGGGCCGGAGCGCACATTCACCTTGTCGGCCTTGAGGCTGACGAAACGCGGCACGGGCAGACCGCTGGTGCGCCCCACCGGCCCCGCCGCATCAGCCGGCGCGGCGTCCTTTGCCGCACCTTGCGTCGCCCCCTGCGCCGCCTCCTGCGCCATGACCGGTGAGTGCAGTGAGGTGGACAGTGAGGCCAGACCGGCCAGCACGGCAATCGTCATCGGCAGCTTCGTTCGGCCTCGAAGCTTGTTGTCACGCATCGTCTCAATCACCCTTCGTCATCGGGCGGCGCTGTCGCGCAGCACGATCGTGGAAACACGCCTGCACTGCGAATCGGTGCATTTTTGTGTTTCCTGGACCTGTCTGCTAAGGAACGGCTCGCCCGGTTTTGGCGCGAGTGTGGGGCCCGTAGCGTTAACGGGAGCTTGATCGCCACGGTGATTTGTACGGGGAGCAACATGGCCCGCAGGAAGCCGCTGGTCGTCGTGACGCGAAAGCTGCCCGACAAGATCGAAACCCGCATGCGCGAATTGTTCGATGCGCGGCTCAATGTCGACGACGTGCCGATGAGCCAGGCCGCGCTCGCGGAGGCCGTCGCCACCGCCGATGTGCTGGTGCCGGCCATTTGCGACCGCATCGACGCCCGCGTCATCGAGGCGGCCGGGCCGAACCTCAAGCTGATCGCCAATTTCGGCAATGGCGTCGATCATATCGATGTCACGGCCGCCACGGAGCGCGGCATCACCATCACCAACACGCCCGGCGTCCTTACCGAGGACACCGCCGACATGACCATGGCGCTGATTCTCGCCGTGCCGCGCCGGCTCACCGAGGGGGCGGCGCTGATCACCAGCGATGACGGCGCCTGGCCCGGCTGGTCGCCGACCTGGATGCTGGGCCACCGCATCTGGGGCAAGCGGCTCGGCATCATCGGCATGGGGCGCATCGGCCAGGCGGTGGCGCGCCGCGCCCGCGCCTTCGGCCTGCAGATTCACTACCACAACCGCCGGCCCCTCCCCGCGCAGATCGAGGAGGATCTGGAGGCGACCTATTGGGACAGCCTCGACCAGATGCTGGCGCGGATGGACATCCTCTCCATCAACTGCCCGCACACGCCGGCCACCTTCCACCTGCTCTCCGCCCGCCGGCTGAAGCTGGTGCGGCGCGACGCCTATATCGTCAACACCGCGCGCGGCGAGGTGATCGACGAGCATGCGCTGATCCGCATGATCGAGCAGGGCGAGATCGCCGGCGCCGGCCTCGACGTGTTCGAGCGCGAGCCGGCGGTGAGCCCGAAGCTGCTCAAGCTCGCCCGCGCCGGCAAGGTGGTGCTGCTGCCGCATATGGGCTCGGCCACGGTGGAGGCCCGCGTCGACACCGGCGAGAAGGTGATCGTCAACATCAAGGCGTTCATGGACGGCCACCGCCCGCCCGACCGGGTGCTGCCGGCGATGCTGTAGGGCGGGACTGAGGGCGGGCGCCCGCGCGCGCGCCTCGGCATGACGGGAGCCTTCGGTCGGCGCACCCTCAACCCTGACGGTCGAGGGCCGATCCGGGATCGCCGACCCGACGAAATGCGCTTCCGCCTACGGCCACCCCCTCGCCCCTTCTCCACCGCCCCGCCCTCAACGCCTCGCGACAGTGGAGAGGGCCTGCGTCATGCGGGGGCTTTCGTCCTGTACCCAGCGGCGCGGTGATAGGCGCGGCGGATCGCACCGATATATTGCAAGACCGACTGTTGCGGGATGGTGCCGCACTCGGAGTCGTAAGCGCGGGCGCTGAAGATCGAGCAGCCGGCATGGCGACGGGGCGCCTCTGCGATGGGCGATTGCGAACAAGATGACAGTGACGATTCGGACGGCGCCGCATATTTTCATCGGATGCGACTGTTATCGGGAGCGACTCTCGTGCCGGAAATCGACAAGCAGATCGTCTACGCCCGGACAGAGATAATGAATAATGTCGAAGAGTTTGTCTTCAACGAGGGCATGTCATCGAAACGACGAAATACATATCTCAATTTCTCTTCAGGGAATCGCGATATGAAGAAATCATTTCAGGTTCTGGATAAAAATTATTGCTACATGCATCTATTCGAACTGCATTGTGGAATCAATTGGCGAGAGATATGGAGAATTTTTTGGATTGATGGCCAAAATATAAAGGAAAATATGTTTAATAATATGGCGCTCATTGGAATGATGTCAACAAGTGAAGATAAGTTATTTGATATTAAATATCGATCAATGCGTGATGTCGATCGTATTTCAAATCTGATAATACGATATTATAAGGAAAGAGTATTTCCATTCTTCGAAAAATGGTCGGATTATCACAAGGTGAAGGAAGAGTTCTTCGCGCTTTCCGATGCCGCGAGACAGATTACTCTTCTGCCAAGTGACATGTCTCGAATCGCTGTCGCCATCGCTTTGGCCGACGGCGACAGGGAGTTGGCTCGGAAACTGATAGAAGAACATGGACCGCATTTTAAGTCGGAACCAAAATTGGAACGGTTTTTTGAAACGTTGCGTACCCGGGGCCTTGTTTAGGCCCGGCTTCCTATCGTCATCCCGGACGGCCGCAGGCCGATCCGGGATCGCGCCGCATGATCGCGCACAACGACAAGCCCGATTCCGGTTCTCGCTTCGCTCGGCCGGGATGACGCCAGCCTGAAGCCATGCGGGAAGCGCCGCTTCAGCGCCTATGCCCCCGACAGATCCGCGCCCGACCGAGCCACCCCATGGCACGCGCGCGCCCCTGTCGCGTTGCCTCGCGCCCACTCAAGGATTAATGATCTTAGCGATTACGGCCACACATCGCGGATTTTGCCGAGCCAATCGGTCTACGCACGGAGCCGCATATGATAAAGCGTATTGTAATTGCTACATTTGGATTACTATTATTATATATATCATTATTTATATTTATGATAAGCTTAAATATTATAGTATTTGTCGTACATGTGGAAAATTTTCCTGGTGGCACCATCGAAATAGGCGACGGCACCCGGCATATTGCAAAAAAAGATGGATATATAGCGTTCATCCAACAGTTAGACGGAGGCTCCGACGTCACCCTTAAATGTACAGAATCTATAGATAGAGATGTATATTTTACACCTGAACTTGATCAATTTATATATATTGAAATAGATGGCTGCGACATAAAGGATATCCGGGGATATGATTTCGTATCTACATTTGCGATTTTATTCGGTTTTTGATTCAGATTTATCTTTATATTTTTACATGAGTGCTGATTTAGATCCACGAGAGCGGCCTGCGCGCTACTGCGTGACGTAGATCGCCGCACGCGGCTCAAGGCCTGTTCGGCACGCTCGCCGGAGGGACAGCACAGCCCCCGCGCGCTCGGCTTCCCCGGACACGCCGCGCCCCGCGCGGCGCCGATCCGGGGCCCCGGAGAGCGTCTTCAGGCCCACACCTACGCATCTGCGTGCTTCGAGGCGCGCTGCGCGCGCACCTCAGCATGACGGGGGGCCTTTGTCCGGCACATCGTCATCCCGGACGGCCGAAGGCCGATCCGGGATCGCGCGCAGAATGACCGCCCCGATCCCGGCTCTCGCTGCGCTCGGCCGGGATGACGCCCCCTTGAGGCGATGCGGAGCCCGCTGCCCGTCAGCGCCTATGCCCCGACAAGTCCGTGATCGTCGGGTTCTCCCCGGTCAGCGGGTTGTCCGGGTCCCAGCCATAGCTCAGCGTCTCGAAGCGCATGGTGAGGGTGTCGATCATCAGCAGCCGCCCGACCAGCCCCTCGCCGAAGCCGACCACGGCGCGCGCCGCTTCCAGCGCCACCAGCGTGCCGGCCACCCCGGCCACCGCGCCGAGAATGCCGGCCTCGGCGCAGCTGGGCACCAGCCCCGCCGGCGGCGACTCCGGGAACAGGCAGCGATAGGTCGGGTTCGGCGTGCCGTCCGGCGCCTTTTCATGCGGGCGCAGCGTCGTCACCGTGGCGTCAAAACGCCCCAGCGCAGCGGAGACGAGCGGCACGCCGGCCAGCGCGCAGGCATCCGAGACGAGATAGCGGGTGGAAAAATTGTCCGAGCCGTCGATCACCACATCGGCCGCGCCCACCAGCGCCAGCGCATTTTCCGCCGTCAGCCGCGCCGTGATCCCCTCGAACGCCACATGGGGGTTGAGCGCGGCGATGAACGCGCCCGCGCTCTCGGTCTTGCGCCGGCCGATGGCCTGGGTCGTGTGGATGACCTGACGCTGCAAATTCGACAGCGACACCTCGTCATCGTCGATGACGGTGAGATGGCCGACCCCGGCAGCGGCGAGATACATCAGCGCCGGCGCGCCGAGCCCGCCCGCGCCCACGACCAGCATCCGCGCCTTTTTCAGCTTCTGCTGGCCCGGCCCGCCGATTTCGGCCAGCACGAGATGGCGCGCATAGCGCTCCACCTCCTCGGGGGAGAACAGCGGCGCGCGCGGCGGCGGGGCAGAGGCGGCGGGTGTGTCTGTCATGGCTGAGCTATATAACAACCCGCCGCCCGCTCGCCACAGCCGGGATGCCCGCGCCGCAGCATTGGCCGGCGGCCGGGAAACGGCTATCTCGGTGCCATGACCGGGGATCACGCACCACTCTTCGCCGCCGCCGCCCGCCACACGCAAACACTGACCCGCGCGCGGCTGGTTCTCTACGCCGGGGCCAACCTGCCCTCGCCTGACGTGCTGGCGGCGTTTGCGCCGGGCCTCGGCGCCATGCCCTCCATGGGGCCGAGCTTCGACAAGGAGCAGCCGGGCACCGAGATCGTCTCGCAGTTCGAGGTGGCCATCCGGGCGGAAGCCTGCGCGCTGTTCGGTGCCGCCTGGGCCGAGCCGCGCCTGCCGAGCGCGACCCTGTGCAATCTCGCCGTGTTTCACGCCTTCGCCCGCCCGGGCGAGCTAATGCTGGCGCCGGACAAGGCGCAGGGCGGGCATCTGAGCCAGCGGCGCGGCGGCACGCCGGATCTCGCCGGGCTAACCTGCGAGGAGCTTCCCTTCGATGCCGCCGGCCTGTGCCTCGATGAGACAGGCGCCGCGCGGCTGGTGGAAGAGCGGCGCCCGCGCCTCGTCATGCTCGGGCGCAGTGTCATGGTTCGGGCAGACGACATCGCGCCCGTGGTGGCGGCGGCGCGCGCGGTGGGCGCCACCACCGTGTTCGACGCCTCGCATGTCGCCGGGCTGATCGCGGGCGGCACCTACCCGAACCCGCTGGAGGCGGGGGTCGATGTGCTGGTCACCTCGACCTACAAGACGCTGCCCGGCCTGCCGCACGGGCTGATCCTCGGCCGCGACCCGGCGCAGGGCGAGGCGCTGGCGCGGCTGCTCGACGCCCGCTTCCTCGCCAACTCCAACGCCGCCCTGCTGCCGCCGCTGCTGCGCCTGCTCACCGACATGCGCGCCGGGGCGGCGGATTATGCCCGCCGCATCGTTGCCAATACGGCGACCCTCGCGCAGGCCTGCCGCGCGCGCGGCCTGCCGGTGATCGCGCCGGAGGCGGGCCATACGCACCAGATGCTGATCCCCATCGCGGCGGAGGCGGCGCCGCGCGCGCTGGTGGCGGCGCTGGCGGAAGGCGGCATCATTGTCGGTCTGTGCCCCGACATCACCCGGCCGGGGCGCAGCGCGCTGCGGGTCGGCACGCAGTTTCTCGCCACGCTTGGGCTCGGTGCGGGGGACATGGAGCCGGTCGCCGACCTCCTCGCCGCCGCCCTGAAGGCGGACACCGAGGGCGTGGAGCTCGATCCCGGCGGCGCGACGGCCCTGCCCGCGCGGATCCAGGCGCTGCTCGCCGGCGCGCGCCCGGCCTAGACGGCGGCGGCCGGCGCGAGGTTGCAGCCCCTCTCCCCATGAAACCTCCCGCGCCCCCGTTGCCGGGGGCCGGCGCTTCGATTATGAAGACGCGGCACAGGCGCATCCCTCGCGCCCAGGCACCCGTAGCTCAGCTGGATAGAGCGTTGCCCTCCGAAGGCAAAGGTCGCACGTTCGAATCGTGCCGGGTGCGCCACTTAACTCTTTGAAAAGTCAGACGGATTTACAGACCTCGCGTCTCGCGCGACGCTTCCGCGTTGTCTGAATAGCCACCGAATAGCCACCGGAACGAACTTGGGGCTTCGCGCGCTCATGCATGCGGCGCACTGCCGGCGAGTACGGTGAGTTGCCGCGCGAGGTCTTGCAGGGCCTCCGGCGCCGAGGAGGCCGGTGAAGCTGCGGGTTGACGTAGCGAAGCCCTGCGTTTTCGAAGGCATTGCGGAAGATCGTGCGAATCGGCGCGGCCGTGCTCCAGCATTTGCGGTCCAGCCCGGCGGGTTCGAAGGTGCCGCGCGGGCCGACAGCGATGCGGGTTGCCGGAAACAGCGGGTCGTCGAGGTCCCGTTGACATTCCTGCCTGAGGAACGCGACCCATGCGGCGGCAATCGCCTCAAAGTCGTCGCCGACCGGGAAGAAGGTGGTGGTGATCGTCTTCGAGGCCTTGGTGGCCCCCCGCATCCTGCACCAGTTGGTGCCGGTCCACCACGACATGCTGGTGTGGATGTGACCGGCCCCGGGGGGCCGGCCGGGTCTGGCTTCAGCGCTTGACGCGCTGGGGAAGATGACCTTCGTCGTCCCGTTGGCGCCCGCCGATCACGGCGGCGACACAGGCAATGAAGCCGCCCAACACCAGGGAGAGCGTGCCGAGCAGGGCGAAGGTGGCCCCGGCCTTGCGGGCCGTCTCCGCTGTCTCCTGAGCCTTCATCCGGGCGTCGTTGACGCGGGCGAGAACGCTATCCACCCGCGCGGCGGCGTCGGCGGGGGAGAGACCCGTCCTGCTGGCGACCAATTGGGAGAGATACGCCTTGTCGTCCGCGGTGACCGCGCCTGACAGGGCGCCCTCGGCGAGGATGCGCGACGCCTGGGCTGCGGCGCCGCCATCGGTGTCTGCGGCCGGGTTCGCCTGCGCCGCCGTGCCCTCGCGGAAGAGCAGGTCCACGAAATAGGACGCGGGATTGGCGGCGCTGGCCGTGGAGGCATTGGCGGCACCTGCCGAGGCACCCATGGCGGCTCCCGAGGCGACGTTCGAGGCCGCCCGCATGCCGGTGCCGAGAACGCCGGACATGGCGCCGCCGATCAGCATGACGATCAGCAGGGTCGCAAGAGCCCAGGTGACCAGGCCATGAGCGCTGTCGCGGAAGAAGGTCTCATCATGCGCATCCCCGTCGCGCCGGGCCCTGAGGCGCCCCGCCAGATAGCCTCCCATGCCCGAGGAGAGCCATTGCACAAGCACCAGCCAGATGGCGGTGGAGACAGCGAAGGTGGCGAGGCTGGTGCTCTCACTGGCCCAGGGCGAGACGATGGTGAGGCCGAGGCCGGAGCCCAGCAGCATGAGAACGAAGGTGAGCGCGGCCGCCGCGACGGCACCCGCCACGACAGCCCCCCAACTCATCGAAGGGGACCGTGTTTCAACAGGAGCCATAGCGACGCTGGCCGCTGGGTATGTGGATGTCATCTGGGAGCTCCTAGCGAAGAAAAAGAAAGAGGAGAATGATGATCGGGATCGGAATGCCGATCAGCCAAAGAAGAATTCCGCGCCCCATGATGGGCTCCTTTTGCAGAGTGCGTGCTTGCTGGTTGATGATCGCGCCAACAGGTCAGATCACCTTGGTGCCCGGAGAGGCTGAACACTCTGCCCGGCCCATCGGCACCGCTTGTGGTGCGGGCAGGTCGCCCCGGAACAGAGGAAACCGCTCGCGGCGAAGGGCGTGGTCTTCCCGGTGTCCTGACCACAAGGTCTTCCAACCGTTTTCTTTGCCATGGAAACGGTCCTGCACGCCCTGCATGGGGAGCGCAGCGTTTCACAGGTGCAAGGGTCTGCCAGAAGCTCAATCCTCGAAGCGGATCCGAAGTTCATTTTTATTTGGGATCGGCCGGATTTATTTTGATTCTGATTTTTGAATGCGGGTGCAAAATCAATAAAATAAGAGATATTTGATATATTTATTGACGTTTTCGCGTTTTTATTTATACTCCCCGATAGAAAACACTCGCGTCGTGCGCCTGCTTCAGCGCGTCAGGTTGATCTGGGAGTGGACTCGGCCAGGGCGAGGGCGCCGTCCCCGGAGGTCTGGAATCGAGTGACCAGCGCTCTCGCGAGCGCGGATGTCCGGGACCTCATCGCCATCCGGCAAGGCACGTGCGCGGCACCAAGCTGTGCAGGCCCGTCCCACTGACTACGGGGCCCCCTCGGGATGTCCTTCTACGCATTCCGGCGGCCCGCGCGCCACCCGGCGCCGCTTCTCAGTTCGCCTCGGCTCTCCAAGGAGGAGACACATCGTGACAACATCTTTCCCCGCCCGTGCTCGCGTTTCCGCTTTCACCGAGCCCATGCGCCGCTATTCCATCGGCCAGTCGGTCCGGCTGCTGAGCAGGTATCGCAATCCCGCGCAGAAGCTCGACGAGGTTTACCGGATTACGGGTTTGATGCCGGCGTTGGGCGGCTCCTTTCAGTACCGCCTGCGCCAGAACAGCGAGGCGTTCGAGCGGGTGGCGACGGAAGAGAGCCTGGATCTGGTGCGCATCGAAGAACCGGGCCAGGGCGCGTCCACGGCGCAGTCCGTGTTTCGGACCTGAGCATCGAGCAGTCAGGCATCATGCGGATCGTCATCACGTTTTTTCGCATCCGGCCCGAGGATGGGGCGCACGCGCAGGTGGGCCGGGAAGACGGCGAGGTGAGCAACTTTGATGAGGCGCTTGCCTTGGCCAGTTCCCTCGCCCAGTCGCTCGACATGCCGCAGCGACCGGATGCGGTGACCATTTTCGACGAAGCCGGGCGCGAACTCCATTCCTGCGCCTTCGCCCTTCTCTTGCCGCCTGAAAGGCGCACGCCATGACGCTGGCATTTCCCAACTACAGCCGCAGCTTCGACAAGGCCCGCAATGCGGTCCGCTTTACCGGCCATGACGGTATATTCGAGGTTCCCTTCCTCATAGAGATCTGCGCTCTGGGGGCCTCTGCCACGGCTGCGCATCTCACAGAGCTTGAGGAAGATGCCTTTCTCTCCGCCTTCGACCGGCGGCGCAGCGCTGTGCACGCAGCGGCGGCGAAGGCCTATGAGGGCGGCCGGCGCCGTCCCTATTACATTCTCACCGCGGCGGACATCCGATGACCCCTCCCCACGCCAGGATGGCCCCGTGCTGATCCGCTCCGGTTACGAAATCACACTGACCTGTCCTCAGCCGACCGCGCTTGTCTGCCTGCTGTCCATCCACGATGAACGCGCACCCGACATGCGATCGGCGGAAACCTTCTTCACCTCCCCGCCCGTGCCGAGCACGGTCTATCGGGACCTCTTCGGCAATCGGTGCCGCAGGCTGGTGGCAACGCCCGGCGACTTCATGATGTGGGGCGATGCCACCCTTGAGGATAGCGGCCTGCCGGCTCCGGCAATGACCGCCGCGCGCGAGGTTCCGGTTCCCGAACTGCCGGACGCCTGTCTCGTCTATCTGCTCGGCAGCCGCTATTGCGAGACCGACCGCCTCAGCCAGATCGCGTGGGACATGTTCGGCACGATTGCGCCGGGATGGGGCCGCGTGCAGGCGATCTGTGACTTCGTGCACAACCATATCCACTTCGACTACATGCAGGCCCGCTCCACCCGGTCCGCCTTCGAGGCATTCGAGGAAGGCGTGGGCGTCTGCCGGGACTTCGCCCATCTCGCACTGACCTTCTGCCGCTGCCTCAACATTCCCGCGCGCTATGTGAACGGGCATCTGGGGGACATCGGCGTGCCGGTGGTGGACCCCATGGATTTCAGCGCCTGGATCGAGGTCTATCTCGACGGAGGCTGGCATGCCTTCGACCCCCGCAACAACGTGCCGCGCATTGGCCGGATCGTCGTCGCCCGGGGCCGTGATGCGGCGGACATCCCGCTGATCAATTCATTCGGGCCGCATGTGCTGAAGTCCTTCCGTGTGTGGACCTACGAGGTGACCGACGTGGCGGTCGTGCCGACGCCCTGGGCTGCCCTGCCGGACGACCGCCGCCTATGAGCGAGGCGATGGGGCGCCTGCCCTCTGAGCCAGCCGACTGGATCACCCACGCCTTCAAGCGCTTCCTGAGCATCGAGGCTCTGGCCGGCGCCATCCTGCTCGGCTGCACGGTCATCGCCCTCATTCTCGCCAATACGGCCTGGTCCGAAGCCGTGACCGGCTTCTGGGAGATGAAGATCGGCCTGAGGGCCGGCGACTTCGAGATCTACCGCTCGCTCAAGCACTGGATCAATGACGGGTTGATGACCCTCTTCTTCTTCCTCATCGCCCTTGAGTTGAAGCGCGAACTGGTGCTCGGCGAGCTGCGCCAGCTGCGTGCCGCGGCGCTGCCGCTCGCGGCGGCGGTTGGCGGGATGGTGGTACCTGTCGCCGTCTTCCTCCTGGTGATGCAGGGCGGGGCGGGGAGCGTCGGCTGGGGCACCGTGATGTCCACCGACACCGCCTTCGTCATCGGATGCCTGGCGCTGCTCGGCTCCCGTGTGCCGGAAACCCTGCGCCTCTTCATCCTGTCACTCGCCATTTTTGATGATGTGGGCGCCATTCTCGTCGTGACCATCGGCTACAGCCATGGCCTCAATGTCATCGCGCTTGGTGCCGCAGGCTTAGGTCTCGCCACGGTGTGGGGCGTGGCGCGGCTCGGGGTGCGGAGCCTGTTCGTTTACTTCGCGCTCGGTGGCTGCATTTGGCTGGCGTTCGACCTGTCGGGCGTCCATGCGACTCTCACCGGCGTTCTCCTCGGCCTCATGACGCCGGCGCGGAGCTGGGTCAGCGATCGCCGGCTGCACGCCATTCTCGACCGGGTGACGGCCTATCCCCCCGGCGAGCGCTGGGAAGCGGGCACCAAGGCGCGGGGCGATCTCCGGCGGGTCGGCGTGGCCGCACGGGAGGCTCTGTCGCCGATCGAACGCCTCGAAATCATGATGCACCCCTGGGTCGCGTTCATCATCATGCCCCTGTTCGCGCTCGCCAATGCCGGCACGTCCTTCGGCACGGCCGGCTTCGACCCCACGCTCACCCTTGCCATCGTGGCGGCGTTCGTGATCGGAAAGCCTGCGGGGGTGCTTCTATTCAGTATCCTTGCGGTGCGGCTGCGACTGGCGGTGCGCCCTTGGCAGCTCAGCTGGGGGCTGATCGCGTCGGGCAGCCTGCTCACGGGCATCGGCTTCGCCATGGCCCTCTTCATTGCCGAACTTGCCTTCGCGCCCGGCCAGCAGGACACGGTCAAGCTCGGCATCCTCATCGCATCCGGCATCTCGGCCGCCGTCGGCCTTGCGGCCTTGCTCTGGGTCACGATGCCCCGAAGGGTACCGGAAGCGCCGGCGATCGGTCCCGTACCTCAACCTCAACGGACATGAAATCGAACGCGTCATTCATGCCGACGAAACTGCCTGTCACCGGCATCACCTGCTGTATGGTGCGCCCCACGGCGACCGGAATCAGATTGGCGCCCCCGACGCTGCGGTTGGTCGGATCGAAGGTGATCCAGCCGGCGCCGGGAACATAGACTTCCGCCCAGGCATGGGTGGATCCCGCTCCCCCGCTTCCGGTCGCCTCCAGGGTCGGGTTGTGCATGTATCCCGAGACGATGCGCGCCCCAAATCCCAGGATTCTGACCGCCTCGACCAACAGGACCGCCATGTCCCGGCACGATCCCCAGCCACGCTTGAGCGTCTGGACCGGCGTCTGCGTGCCCTCGTCGTCGCGCTCCTGGTAGGAAATCCAGGCGGTCACGCCGGCATTGAGGTCCTTCAGCAGGGCCAAGGTGTCGGTGGAGGCGCCGCGCACGAAGGCCTGGCTCCAGGCCCGCAGCCGTCCGCCGGGGTCGTCATATTGCGGAGTAGCCAAGGCGCCGAGGTCCGTCCACTCGTCGGCGCTGTAAACGAATGGGTAGGCGATCGCGGACGCAGCAACATCGAAGACCGGCCATTCCACCGCGTCGAGGTCGATCTCGGCGAGGCTGTCGATCGACAAGTGATCGGTCAAGTTCTGAAAGGTCGCGGTGGCAACCGCGTTGCCGGAGACGTCGTGGGCCCATGTGACCGCGGCGGGCGGTTCAATCGACACGGTCAGGGCGTTGAGGCGCAACTCCCGCGACTCGCGCGGACGCAGCATGAGGCGATGCGCGCCCAGGAGCACGGGCCGGTGATAATGGTAGATCGTGCGGTGATGGATGCTCAGCGTGGTGGTCACGGGCCTCTCCGTATGCGGGCGGATCGGCAGGGTCCGCGCCCCGGGGGCCGTCCCGCCGAAACCGGACGCCGCCCTGGAAGTGGCGCCGCGCGGGCCTCTTCCGGCTCAGTTACCGTTTCAAATTCTGCTTTTTTGGGGGAGTGGTCGCGCGTTTCCGGCGCGAGATCATTTCCCTTGTAATAATATAGTCCATCATCCATAATTCCCCATGGAAATAAATAGCGAATTTTATCTGGCTTCAAAGGCCGAACTGACTATTATTTTCCCGACCTACCGCGTGGATTTCTGAGGAATACGCGGCATTTAACGTCCGATTTTTTGGCGTGTCATGCCTACCCTGGCGGTGTTTCACCGGTCTGGGCGGCTGAATCAGGTGATGTCGAAATTCGGAACGACCCCTCGTCCCTATGGCTCAGCCGATGCCCTCGGTACCGAGGCCGCGCGGGTTCCGGACATGGCGGTTCGATACGCGCGGAGCGTGCGTCGTAAACCGCAACGGCGGGCGACTGCGCACGCGACATCCCGATCGCGGCGTCGATGCAAGGGCCGGCGCCATCCCCATCCCGGCCGCAGGCGGTCCGGGTCCTGAGTTCTCAAGCAACCCTAGATGTTGAGGCAATGACCATGGCCAAAGGCCAACTGCGCGGCAACCGCGAAACCAAGAAACCGAAGAAGGTCAAACCGCCCGTGGAGGCGTCCACGGCTCTGAAAGGCTCCGTGATGGCCATCGCGCTGCCGAAGAAGAAGGGGTGACGGGTCACCATGACCACCCGGACCACAGAAATGACGGTCTCATTCCGTCACCCCTTTTCCCTCAAGGCCCTCCAGGAGGAGCAGCCTGCGGGCCGTTACCGCGTGGTGATCGATGAAGAGGACATTCCGAATATCAGTTTTCTCGCCTACCGCCGCGCCGCGACGATGCTGCACACGCCGGCCGTGGATACGCAGGGAATGAGCCATGTGTTCATGGTGAATTACGACGAGCTGATGCAGGCCCTCGCGGCGGACGAAGGCAAGTAGTTTTACATTCGGTGAGGTGGTGGAATGAGCGTTGAACGCATTGGAGGCGAGGTCGCCCTTCATCAGCCTGCGGGGGCGGCCCTGTCGCTCCAAGCTGGCCTTCGGGCATGACCGCGCGCGCCGAACGCTTTTCACATCCGCTTCATTTCCTTTCCGCTGCCATCGGCCTGAATCCGAAACGCCCGCTCTGGGCTGATCCGCGGCCGATCCGCGAGGAGTTGTTCGGCGCCGAGCGCCTGGAACAGCACGCGCGCAGCCTGGCGGCCGCTCAGCCCGTCACATCCCGACCGCCCAAGGTGCCGCCCCTGAATGGGCGGCTGAAGGAAAATGTCTCCGTTCTCCTTTCCGCCTATCGCAAAACGGCGGCGGATGCGGAAGGCGGGCGACCGATCGTGCCGGCCGCAGAATGGCTCCTGGACAATTATCATCTGGTGGAAGAGCAGGTCCGTGAAATCCGCGATGACCTGCCCATCGGCTATTACCGGCAATTGCCCAAGCTCGCGGACGGCCCCCTGGCGGGCTATCCCCGTGTGATCGGCCTCGCCTGGGCCTATGTGGCGCATACGGACAGCTATTTCGACCCTGAAATGCTGCGCCGCTTTCTCGCGGCCTACCAGCAGATTCAGCCCCTGACGATTGGCGAATTATGGGCCGTGGCCATCAGCCTGCGCATCGTTCTGGTGGAGAATTTGCGGCGCCTTGCCGACCAGATCACCGCCGGGCGCCAGTGGCGGCGCGAGGCCGACCTTCTGGCCAATCAGCTGCTTGCCGCGGGCGACGCCTCCGGGGCGCTTGACGCGGATTTCCTCACACGCTCCTCGGAGCCGTTGGACGAGGTGTTCGCCGCGCAGCTCTCCAAGCGGCTGCGGGACCAGGATCCCCGCACCACCCCCGGCCTCACCTGGCTGGAGGCCCGCCTCGCCGCACAGGGCGCCTCGATGGAGAGCGTCGTCCAGCAGGCTCAGCAACGGCTTGGTGCCTCCAATGTCAGCGTGCGCAACGTCATCACCAGCATGCGCCTGATCTCCGACATCGACTGGGCCGATCTGTTCGAAAGCATCAGCCTCGTCGACAGGCGCCTGCGGGCGGACAGTGCCTTTGCGGCGATGGATTTTCCGACACGCGACCTCTACCGGGGCGCAATCGAACAGCTTGCCCGCCATTCGCCGGTGACGGAGCTGGAAGTTGCCGGCCTGGCCTTGGCGGCCGCGGCGGCCTCGCCCGCCGCCCTGGGCGGCGTCGGTGAACCCGCCGGCGACCCCGGTCACCACCTCATCGGCCATGGCCGGGCGGCGTTCGAGGCCACGATCGGCTTTCGTCCACCGGCCAAGGTTCGGCTCACGCGCCTGAGCATCCGCCTGGGCATCATCGGCTATGTGGCGACCATCCTGGCGGTGACGCTCGGCCTCCTGGCCCTGGCGCTCTGGGCGGTTTCCGCGGCTGGCCTCTCCGGTATCTGGCTCGCCGTCTTCGGGTTTGTGGGCCTGCTTCCGGCCAGCGAGGTGGCGACGGCGCTGGTGAACCGGGGCGTGGCGTGGCTGTTCGGCTGCGCCAGCCTGCCGGGCCTCGAGCTTGCGGAGGGAGTTCCCGCCTCTCTGCGCACGCTTGTGGCGGTGCCGACCCTGCTGACCCATGCGGCGGATCTGGAAGAGCAGATCGAGCAGCTCGAAGTCCACTATCTTTCAGGCGCCGCCGGCGACCTCGTCTTTGCGCTGCTGTCGGACTTCCCGGACGCCGACGAGGAGATTCTGCCGTCCGATGCCCCGCTGCTGGAACAGGCGGCGCAGGCGATCGCGCACCTCAACCAGCGCCATGGCCCCGGCCCGGCCGGCGACCGCTTTCTCCTCCTGCACCGGCATCGCCGCTTCAATGCGGGCGAAGGCAAATGGATGGGATGGGAGCGCAAGCGCGGCAAGCTGCACGAATTGAACCGCCTGCTGCGCGGCGCGCAGGATACCTCGTTCATGGCCATCGCCGGCCGTGCCCCCTGGGTGCCGGCGGATGTGCGCTACGTGATCACGCTCGACGCCGATACACGGCTGCCACGGGATGCGGCGCTCCGGCTCATCGGCAAGATGGCGCATCCCCTCAACCGTCCGATCTTCGACCCGGCCGCGCAGCGGGTGACGGGGGGCTACGGCATTCTCCAGCCGCGCGTGACCCCCTCCTTGCCCGTTGGCCGCGAGGGGTCTTTCTACCAGCGGGTCATCTCCGGTGGCGGTGGCATGGACCCTTATGCGGCGGCCGTCTCCGACGTCTATCAGGACCTCTTCGGCGAGGGCTCCTACACCGGCAAGGGCATCTATGAGGTGGATTCCTTCGAGGCATCGCTGGCAGGACGCATTCCGGACAACACGCTGCTCAGCCACGACCTTCTCGAGGGCATGTTCGCCCGCGCCGGATTGGCCTCGGACGTGGAGGTCGTGGAAGAATTCCCGTCCCGCTACGACGTGGTTGCCCGTCGGCAGCACCGCTGGATGCGCGGCGACTGGCAGCTTCTGCCCTGGCTGATCGGCGGGCGCGCGGTGCCGAGCGTCGTGATGCCGGTCGGCCGCTGGAAGATGCTCGACAATCTGCGGCGCGCGCTGCTCGCTCCGTTTACGTTCCTTGCGCTTTGGCTGTGCTGGCTGTTTCCCCTGCCGGCCGCGCTCACCGGCACCGCGCTCCTGGTTTTCGCCCTTGCGGTGCCCGCTCTCCTGCCGGTGCTCTTCAACTTCATGCCGCGCCGCCCCGGTCTGCGCGTGCGCAGCCACTTTCTTCAGGTGCTGGACGACCTCAGGCTCGCGGCCTCGCAGACCTTTCTGTCCCTCACCTTCCTGGCGGATCAGGCCTGGTCCGCCGCAGATGCGGCCGTCCGCACCCTCGTGCGGCTGTTTGTGACGCGCCGCCATCTCCTGGAATGGACCACGGCGGCGACATCCTCGGCGGGGCCGCGCCTGACCCTTTCGGGCTTCGGCCGGCAAATGGCCGGGGGCATGGGGCTCGTGACGTTCGCGGCCGCAGGCGCGCTGCTGCTGGCGCCCGGCACGTGGCCGCTGATCCTGCCTCTCGCGCTGCTCTGGCTCGCCGCGCCGGCCGTGGCCCTGGCGGTCAGCCGCTCGCCCAGCGTGCCCGTCCGCCTAGCCATCGATCCGCCCGATGCCATCGCCTTGCGGCTGATCGCCCGGCGCACCTGGCGCTATTTCGAGACGTTCGTCACGCCCGACGACAACATGCTGCCCCCTGACAATTTCCAGGAAGTGCCACGGCCCGTTCTCGCGCACCGGACATCGCCCACCAATATGGGCCTCTATCTGCTCTCGGCAGTGGCCGCGCGGGATTTCGGCTGGGCGGGGACGATCGAGACGCTCGAACGGCTGGAAGCCACATTCGCCACTTTGAATAAGTTGCCCCGTTTCCGGGGACACTTCTTCAACTGGTACGGCACCCGAGATCTCGCGCCCCTGCCCCCCGACTATGTCTCGTCGGTGGACAGCGGCAATCTTGCGGGACATCTCATCACGCTGGCCAATGCGTGCGAGGAATGGGTCCAGGCGCCGCTCGCCCCCGACGCCTTGCAGGGCATTGCCGACACCCTTGCGCTGGCGCGTTTGGCCTGTGCCGCGCTGCCGGGCGCGGGCAGCCCCTCTGCCCGGGCCCTGGAGGAGGTGCTGGCTGAAATCGATGGGCAGTTAACGGGTACCCAGACCGTGGAGGTGATGACACCGGTGCTGAAGCGCCTGGTGGACAAGGCGTCCCGGCTGGCGCTTCAGGTCGCGCCGGCGACGGGGGAGGATCCATCGGCGGACGTGGCTTTCTGGATCGAAGCCATCGGACGGGCGGTCAACAGCCATGACCAGGATCGCCTTCGCCTGCGTACGCCGGGCGTAGGTGAAGACACTCCCGCGCGGCTCACCGCGCTCGCCGCCACCGCCCGCGCCATGGCGCTGGAGATGGACTTCGCCTTCCTGCTGGATCCCGAGCGCAAGCTGCTGTCCATCGGCTATGCGCTGACCGAGAATGGCCTCGATCCGAGTTGCTATGACCTGCTGGCCTCCGAGGCCCGGCTGGCCAGCCTGTTCGCCATCGCCAAGGGGGACGCGCCCACCCGCCACTGGTTCCGGCTCGGGCGCCTCGCCACGCCGCTGGGCAATGCGTCCGCGTTGATCTCCTGGTCGGGGTCGATGTTTGAATATCTCATGCCCTCGCTGGTAATGCGGGCACCGAGTGGCAGCCTGCTCGAACAGACGAGCCGCCTGGTGGTGGAGCGGCAGCAGGCCTATGGCCGGTCCCTTGGCGTGCCGTGGGGAATGTCCGAGTCCGCCTACAATGCGCGGGACATTGAATTTACTTATCAATATGGCAATTTCGGCGTCCCCGGGCTCGGCCTCAAGCGTGGCCTGTCCGAGAATATCGTCGTTGCGCCCTATGCGACGGGCCTGGCCAGTATGGTCTCGCCCGAGCACGCGGTCCGAAACTATGACCGTCTCGCCGAGATGGGAGCGCGCGGGCGCTATGGCTTCTATGAAGCCCTCGACTTCACGCGCAACCGCGTGCCCGACGGCGAGGATGCCGCAATCGTCCGCAGCTTCATGGCCCACCACCAGGGCATGACCATTGTTGCCGTTGCCAATACGCTGCGGGACGGCGAAATGCGGAACCGTTTTCACCGCGAGCCCATTATCCGCGCCAGCGAATTGCTGCTCCAGGAACGGTCACCGCGCGATGTCTTCATCGCCCGCCCGCGCGCGGAAGAGGTCCGTGCCGCCGCGATGGCGGCCCGGGACGACTCAACCACCGTGCGCCACCTGACATTGCCCCTGTCAGGTCCGCCGGTAACGCATCTGCTGTCGAACGGAAGCTACGCCGTCATGCTGACAGCAGCGGGCGGCGGCTACAGCCGCTGGCGCGACATTGCGGTGACACGCTGGCACGAGGACGCCACCCGCGATGACTGGGGGTCCTTCATCTTCCTGCGGGACCTGAGGCGCGGCACCTCGTGGTCCGCGGCCAGCCAGCCGCAGGGTGGCGATGACGCGCATGGAGATGTCCTGTTCGGCGAGGACCATGCCGAGTTCATCCGCCAGGATGCCGGCCTCACCACCACCATGGATGTGATCGTCTCCGGTGAGCACAATGGCGAGGTGCGGCGGGTTTGCCTGAGCAATACCGGTCGACGCGCGCGGGAGATCGAGCTGACCTCCTATGCCGAGCTGGTCCTCACGACACCCGCCATCGACACGGCCCACCCGGCCTTCGCCAAGATGTTCGTCGAGACCGAGCACCTGCCGGAATTCGGCGCCCTCGTCGCGACACGGCGACCTCGCGCGCCGGGCGAGCCGCGCATCTGGGCGGCGCACTTTATGGTGGTGGAAGGCGAGAGCGCTGGCGACCCGCAATATGAGACCGACCGCGCCCGCTTCGTTGGCCGTGGTCGCACCGTTGCGACGGCCCGCGCCATCACGGACGGCGCGCCGCTCTCCGAAACTGTCGGCACGGTGCTCGATCCCATCTTCTCGCTGCGCCAGAGCGTGCGCATCGCACCGGGCCGGAGCGCCCGCATCGCCTTCTGGACGGTGGTGGCGTCGACGCGCGAGGAACTGATGGGCCTCATCGACGCCCATCATGACCGCAATGCCTTCGACCGAGCCCGAACGCTGGCCTGGACGCAGGCGCAGGTGCAGCTGCGCCACATCGACGTGGATCTCGCCGAGGCCTCGGATTTCCAGCGGCTCGCCGCGCCGCTGCTCTGTATGGACCGCCGGTTCAGGTCCGCCTCCGACATCATCGTGCGCGGTGCCGGGCCACAATCCGGTCTGTGGCAGCATTCCATCTCCGGCGACCTGCCGATCGTGCTCATGCGCATTGATGAAATTGAGGACATCGCCCAGGTTCGGCAATTGCTGCGCGCCCGCGAATATTGGCGGATGAAGCGCCTCGCCATCGACATCGTCATCGTCAACGAGCGCGCGGCCTCCTATGTGCAGGACCTGCAGATTGCCATCGAGACGGCCGCACGGACCCAGGAGTCCCGCCCGCCATTGGGCGACGCGCAGGTCTTGGGGGCTGTGCATGTGCTGCGGGCCGATCTCATGAGCCTGGAGTCCCGCGAGCTCCTGCAATCCGCCGCGCGCGTGGTGTTGTTGGCCCGGGGTGGCCCGCTGGCCGACCAGCTTGCCCGGATCGGCCGCGCATCCGGGGCGCCGCTGCCGCTCCGGCCCGCCCGGCCGGCGCAGGCGCAGGCGCAGGCGAAAGCGAAACGCCCGCCGCTGGCGCTTGAGTATTTCAATGGGCTGGGCGGCTTCGACAAGGACGGGCGCGAATATGTCACCGTCCTTGCCAACGGCGACACAACCCCAGCGCCCTGGATCAACGTGATCGCCAATGCGGGCTTCGGCTTTCAGGTCTCAGCCGAGGGCAGCGGCTTCAGCTGGGCGGGCAACAGCCGCGAGAACCAGTTGACCCAATGGTCGAACGATCCTGTCGTGGATCCCCCCGGCGAGGCCTTCTATGTCCGCGACGAGGCCACGGGTGAGCTGTGGAGCCCTACTGCGCAACCCTTGCGTGATACAGGGACCTATGTGGCCCGGCACGGCTTCGGCTACAGCCGCTTTTCCCATGAGTCGAACGGCCTCGGCCTCGACCTGCTGCAGTTCGTGCCGCTGGACGACCCGATCAAGATATCGCGCCTGACACTCTCCAACCTCTCCGGCCGGCCGCGGCGGCTCTCCGTCACCGCCTACGCGGATTGGGTCCTCGGTACGTCGCGCGGGGCGTCCGCCCCCTTCATTCTTACCGAGATCGATCCGCACAGCGGCGCGATGCTGGCGCGCAACCGCTGGAGCACGGCCTTCGGCTCCCGTGTCGCCTTTGTCGATCTGTGCGGGCGGCAGACCGCCTGGACGGCGGACCGCACCGAGTTTCTGGGCCGCGGCGGCAGCCTCGCCGCGCCGCTCGGCCTCGCCAGCAGTCGGCCCCTCTCCGGCATCACCGGCGCGGGCCTCGATCCGTGTGCCGCCCTTCAGACGGTCGTGGAGCTCGGCATTGGCGAAAGCATCGAAGTGGTCGCGTTCCTCGGGCAGGGTGCGTCCGTTGAGCAGACCCGCGCGTTGATCACCGCCTACCGTCAGGCCGACCTCGACGCGGTGTTGGCCGCGGTGACGGCGCACTGGACGCAGGTGCTGGGAGCCGTGCAGGTGAAGACGCCGGACCGGGCCATGGACATCATGCTGAATGGCTGGCTGCTGTATCAGACACTCGCCTGCCGCATCACCGCGCGCTCCGGCTTCTATCAGGCCAGCGGCGCCTATGGCTTCCGTGACCAGTTGCAGGACGGCATGGCCCTGACGCTGGCCCTGCCTGCGGAGACACGCGCCCACATCGTGCGTGCCGCCGGCCGGCAGTTCGTCGAAGGCGACGTCCAGCACTGGTGGCTGCCGCAAACGGGGCAGGGCGTGCGCACCGCTATTTCCGACGACGTGGTGTGGCTGGCCTTCGCCACCGCGACCTATATCGAATCCACGGCGGATGCCTCGATCCTGGACGAGGTCATTCCCTTCCTTGAGGGGCCGGCCCTACAACCGGGCCAGCACGACGCCTTCTTCCAGCCCATGCCCTCCGAGGAGCGGGCAACCCTGTTCGAGCACTGCGCGCGTGCTCTCGATCGCGCGGTGGCGCGCACCGGCGCGCTTGGCATGCCGCTCATGGGAACCGGCGACTGGAACGACGGCATGAACCGTGTCGGCGAGGGTGGAAAGGGCGAGAGCGTCTGGCTCGGCTGGCTGCTCATCCGCACCATCGAGCTGTTCGCGCCCCTGGCTGAAGCGCGCGATCCCGCGCGCGCAAGCCGCTGGCGGGCCCATGCGCAATCGGTGACCAGGTCCATCGAGCGCTCGGCCTGGGACGGCGAATGGTATCGCCGCGCCACCTTCGACGACGGCACGTGGCTGGGCTCGAAACTCAACGCGGAATGCCGCATCGATTCCATCGCACAATCCTGGGCCGTCCTCTCCGGCGCGGCGGACGGGCCGCGGGCCGAGGCGGCCATGGCCTCCCTCCAGCGCCACCTGGTCCGACCGGAGGACGGGATCGCCCCCCTGTTCACGCCGCCCTTCGACCGGACGCCGCTCGATCCCGGCTATATCAAGGGCTACCCGCCGGGCCTGCGCGAGAATGGCGGGCAATACACCCACGCCGCCATGTGGGCGGTTCTGGCCTTCGCCAAGCTTGGGTCCGGCGACCGGGCGCACGCGCTGCTCTCGCTGCTCAACCCGATCAATCACGCCCGTACCCCGGAAGAGAGGGAGCGCTACAAGGTCGAGCCCTATGTGGTCGCGGCCGATGTCTATTCGGTGGCGCCCCATGTGGGCCGGGGCGGCTGGTCCTGGTACACGGGTTCGGCCGGCTGGATGCAGCGGGCCGGCCTTGAGGGCCTGCTCGGCCTGAGACGGCAGGGCGAGTGGCTTTTGCTGGAGCCTTGTCTTCCTTCCACGTGGCCGGGCTACTCGGCCACGGTGCGCCTCGACGGGACCGTGTGGCACATCGAGGTGCGCTCAGGATCGGCGGAGGCGGACGGGGCACCGGGCCTGGTGCTGGACGGCCGGCGCGGGCCGCTGCCGGAGGGGCCGGTGCGCATTGCCCTCGATGGCCGGTCGCACGAGCTACTCTTGTGGCAGGGCACGCGATAAGCTGCCCCCTGCCCCGCCCCGAAACCTGTGCGCCGACCCCAGCACTACGCGCGCACGTTGCGCCACCGCCAAAATACCGGCAAGACGTCAGCCGATGTGCTAGGGTTCCGACCAGCGCCAGCCCGAGCGGTGAACGGGGCCGGCACCGCCGAGTGATGACACGCCCCGCGCGTCTTCGGCTCATGAAAGCATAGGCTGTGACACTGGGATCGACAGCCCATTTAGAGGCCGCGAGCACAATTGCAGTCGTGGCTTCGTCGAACGAGCCGCTCTTGTTCCTGAACGCAGACCAGACGCTCATTGCCGCCAGCACATCTTTCTGCCGCGCCTTCCAGATCGATCCGGGGACGGTCCCGGGTCGCCGGCTGAGCCAGCTGGGGCACGGGGAATGGGGCCTGCCCACGCTGGCTTCGCTTCTCAAGGCCGTGGCGGCAGGGGGCTCCGGTATCGATGCTTATGAAATGGACCTTGTGCGGCCGGGTCACAGCTTACGGCGCCTGGTGATCAATGCACGCCGGCTGGAAGATGGGGACATGGATCGAACCCGTCTGCTCATGGCCGTGAGCGACGTCACCGACGCACGCGCCGAGACGCGGCAGCGCGAAGACCTCGTGCGGGAGAAAGCGATCCTGCTGCAGGAAATCCAGCATCGGGTGGCGAACAGCCTCCAGATCATTGCTAGCGTGCTCATGCAGAGCGCCCGGCAGGTTCAGTCGGAGGAAGCGCGCGGGCACCTCCAGAACGCCCATTTCCGGGTCATCTCCATCGCGGCGGTTCAGAAGCACCTCGCCGCCTCGGACACAGGGCAGGTTGAGCTTCGGAACTATTTTACCCAACTGTGCGAGAGCCTCGGCGCCTCGATGATTGCCGATCCGGATCGGTTGTCGATCATCGTGTCGGCGGATGACAGTGCCGTCGAGGCGGCCAGCTCCGTCAGCCTGGGGCTGATCGTCACGGAACTCGTCATCAATGCGCTGAAGCATGCCTTTCCCGATCAGGCAAAGGGCCGGATCGCGATCGACTACCGCTCGTCGGGCAAGAACTGGGTACTGTCGGTTTCCGATGACGGCATCGGCCTGCAGACCGGGACGGATGCTCCCAAGCCGGGGCTTGGCTCCCGGATCGTCGAGGCGCTGACCCGAAATCTGGATGCGACACTCACCGTGAGCGATGCCCATCCTGGCGCCGTGATCACGATCCGCCACGCAGACGACGCCTCAGCGACTTGAGCGGATGTCGAACCGCACGATGGCCTTGCAGCGTAGGCTCTTCGTCTTGAGCGTGGCTCGGGTTGTGCCGGCCATGATGTCCTTGAGGGCCTTGTTCATGTCCGCGTTAGTCAGGTCCTTCACACGCCGCGTGGTGTCGACGCGCGGATTGTAGGTTCCCGTCGGCGTTCTCGTTCCAGCACTATTGGGATAGCCTTCCCGCAGGATCGCCACCGCGCTGGGGACGGGAATGGTCATAAGGGCACGAGAAGAGGGCGGGCAAGGCGATTTAACGATCCTGCCTTGGCTACTTCTTTCCGATTCAGTCATCGTGGACGGAACGGCATTCGTGCCAGTTACCGGAAGAACGGTCCGGCGCTGGCTCCCCGGCGCGACCGGCGCAACCGTGGCGTTGATCCTGCGCCGCTATCGCGACGCCCGTGGGCACCGCCTGCGGGGATTTACGGTGGCCCTTCATCGGCAAGGAGATGAATGGACTTGGAAGACGCCTGAGGACCAAGGCGCTCGGGAACGAGTGAACTCTGACAGGCAAATTCTCGCCTTGGCCTGTCTCGCTGAGCAGAAGTTCTTCCAGAGCCGTGCCCACCTAAACGGTGCGATGTTCGTGAGCCCGGTGCAGAGGATGACGCCGGGCGAGGACGGCATCTGCATCGTCAGGCAGCGCCGAGATGGCCAAACGCTCGATGGCGGGTGGAGTTTTTCAGATGTGACCTTTCAGGCCCCTCTGATGATTCCGCACGATATCTACCCGGCGCCGTCCGAAGAGTTTCTAGCTGCCTTGGTAGCGGCACGGGCCGTCGGTGCGCCCGTTTTTGAAAGGATCGACGCCGCGTTACCCTTCTTCATTCTCGGCGTCTCAGAGGTGCCCGACCTCATATCCCATCCGTCTGCAATGCTCCTTGCACTCGCCTATTCGCGCCTCATAGACCCGGACGACAAGGGAGCGCACAGCCTTGCCACCAACTTCGGGCTCCTATGGTCGCAATACACCCGGACGACGCTACAGCAAGCCGGCCTCCAACCGGATGCCGGCGCTCTTCAGAAATATGCCCCGGAGCAACGCCGCAATCCTGTCCACATGAAGTGGGCGAAGGAACTTTACGAAACACGAAGCTCGTTTGTGCATCACGGGCCGGGCAACGGAGAAAGTAGAAACTGGACTCCGTGGCAGCACGTCATCGCCGCATCATTTGCCTTCCCGCTAACCGTAAAGCTCCTTCTCGCCGAGGCAGGGTTTTATCGCCTCTCGGACGACGACAAATGCTGGTGCGGGGCCTTGGATCGTCTTCTAGTGGAGGGTTTTCAGGTGACGGACAGCCGGCTCGGGCCGGATTGGCCCCGAATTCTAGCGGAGGAGGGTTTGGCATCAGAAAGACGGAAGTTGAGGGACGAAATTGTGAGCCTGATCGATACAGCCTCGAGACGAAATTAGGTTCAGTAGCGCCTCAATTAAATCTGTTGACGCTTGATCACTGTACCACCCCCTTTTTACGCAGATTTGGACGGGACCGAGCCAATTATCGCGCAGGCCTCCTCCTTGGGGTCGTTGAGCAAGCTCGCAGAGCTTACAGTCTCGTCCCGGACGACGATGTCACCACTTTCTGGCGGCGTGTATTCGAAATTGCGACGCGCGAGTTTGCCGCGCTTCAAATGGTCGCTCAGCGGCCAAAGGGCAGCGCTTCAAGTTGGTTTGTGTTCAAGGCCGGCTTGCCCAAGCCATCAGAGCTTCGTTCGGGTTTATCTTGCCGCGCGGTGTCCCGACAAGGGCGAGGGCTCCAGCCATGTCTTGGTCTCACCCGGCCGGCTCAGTACTTGCTGTAGAGAGGCGATGCCACAGCCTGCACCATCCTAGGGGCGGATGGGGCGCTCACGGCGCGGGGCGCGGAAACGCCCGAGGCCCAGCGGGCTTCGGTCGGCCCTCCGCCCATGGCGATCCCGGTGAGCAGGAGAGCGAAGCCGGCGCCAGCGCCAAGGGCGTAGGCGACATAGGCGCGCGGCGCGTAGACGAAGCGCTCGAAGGCAAGGGCCGCGGCCAGCGCGACCGTGGCATAGGCCCAGCCCGATTGGGTGCCGAGAAGCAGCAGCGAACCCATCAGCGCCGAGGTCCCCAACGTGGCCGTCACGGGAGATACCCGCTCATTCTGTCCCCCCAGCAGAACCAGAAAGCTCGGCAAGCTGAGGGTGACGGCGAGCACGAGCACCAGGGTCAGGACAAGGAAGGGCATGGCTGCTCGCTTGGTTGGATGCCTGGCTCAACCGCAAGGAACTGGCGCAACTCGGGAAGACAGGAGCCGCAATTCGTGCCGCATTTCAGGGCCGTGCCGAGCTCGGCCGTCGTGCAGGAACCCGCGCGGACCGCGTCGAGGATCGCGTCGGCACTGACGCCGAAGCACGAACAGACAATGTCCCCGGTCGCCGGCACGGGATCGCCGCCGCGCGCGGCCAGCAGGTTGCGGCGGGTGCGCGCCTCCAGCGGCGCGTCGGAGGCGAAGGTCGCGAGCAGCCAGCCCGGATCGGGCAGCGTGCCGGGCGCGCCCATCATCAGGCAATCGAGCAGCCGGCCCGTCTCATCCGTTGTCAAACAGCGGAACACGCCGCGCTTTGCATCGCTCAGTTCGGCCCGCCCGCCGCGGTCGCCGAGAAGGGCGCACACGCGATCAAGGCCGAGCCTCACCGATCCCGAACCGGCGAGCCGGTAGGCGTACCCGCCCTCGATGGGCGTGCGCGACCAATGCTCGATCGCCTCGGGCCGCAGGCGGCGGCGCGAGAGGAGCAGCCCCTCCCAGCCCAGCGCCACCGGGGCGAGCCGTACGGGCGTGTGCTTCAGCTCCGGCTGGCCGGAGATCGGGTCGCAGGCCGGATTGACCACCCGGCCGGGTGACCCGCCGGGCATGGCCTCGTCCGTCCAGTGCATCGGCATGAAAATCTGGCCGGTCGCGACGTCATCGCTGATGCTGACCCGAGCGACCGCCCTGCCCCAGGCGCTCGTGACCTCGGCCAGGGCGCCCGCCCGCAGCCCGGCCGCCGCCGCGTCCGCGGGATGAACGGCCACGAAGGCCTCGGGCGCCTGCATCCTCAGGCGCGGCACCTCGCCGGTCCGGGTCATGGTGTGCCACTGGTCGCGCAGCCGCCCGGTGTTCAGTACCAGCGGCGCCAGGCGGGAGGGGGCGTTGACCACTGCCGCCTGCCGGACGGGAACCAGACGCGCCCGGCCGTCCGGCGTGGGGAAGTGCCCCTGGGTGAACAGCCGCGCCGTGCCGTGTTTCTGCCCGGCCGGCACCGGCCATTGCACGGGATCGAGTGCCTCATAGGCGGCGTCGGCGAGAGCGGCGAGGCCGGATATGTCGAACAGGCGGCGCCCCGTGCGAAAGCCGGACAGCGCCGCATGCTCGCGGAAGATGTCCGCGGGGGTCTTATAGGGGAAGGCCTCGCCATGGCCGAGGCGGCGTGCGACTTCGGTCAGCATCCACCAGTCGGGCCGTGCCTCGCCCGGCAGCGGCATGAAAGGGCGCTGGCGGGAGATACGGCGTTCCGAATTGGTGACGGTGCCGGCCTTTTCGCCCCAGGCGGCGGCCGGCAGCAGCACGTCGGCATGGCGCGCCGTGTCGGTGTCGGCGACGCAATCGGAGACGACGAGGAAGTCACACGCCGCCAGCGCCGCCCGCACCCGCCCGCCATCGGGAAGGCTCGCTGCCGGGTTGGTTCCCATCACCCAGAGGGCGCGGATGCGGCCCTCGCCGAGCGCTGTGAACAGGTCGATCGCCTTGAGCCCGGGGCGCTCGGCGAGGCGGGGGGCCCGCCAGAAATCGCGCACGCGGGCGAGGTCGTCGGCCTCGGCGAAGCCGGCATGGGCGGCGAGCTGATTGGCGAGCCCCCCGACCTCGCGCCCACCCATCGCATTGGGCTGGCCGGTGAAGGAGAAGGGTCCCATCCCCGGCCCGCCGATCCGCCCGGTGGCAAGATGGCAGTTGATGATGGCGTTGACCTTGTCGGTGCCCTGCGAGGACTGGTTGACGCCCTGCGAGTAGACGGTGACGACGCGACGGGTCGCGGCGAAGGCGGCGTAGAAAGCATCGACCTGCGCCGGATCGAGCCCGCAGCCCCGCGCCACCGTGCCGATATCCGGCGCGTCGTCGCGGGCCGCGGCCAGTGCGGCGGCAAAACCCGTGGTCGAACGCTCGATATAGGCCGTGTCGAGCGCGCCGGTGCGGGCGAGATGGGCCAGAAGTCCATTGAACAGCAGCACATCGGTGCCGGGGCGGAGCGGCAGGAACAGATCGCAATCGGCGGCGGTGGCGCTGCGGCGCGGATCGATCGCCACCAGCCTTGTGCCGCGCCGGGTCCGTGCATCGGTGAGACGGCGGAACAGGATCGGGTGGCACCAGGCGGCATTGGAGCCGACGAGCACGACGAGGTCGGCCTCGTCCAGATCCTCGTAGCAGCCGGGAACGATGTCCTCGCCGAAGGCGCGCACATGGCCGGCGACCGAGGAGGCCATGCAGAGCCGGGAATTGGTGTCGATGTTGGCGGCGCCGATGAAGCCTTTCATCAGCTTGTTGGCGACGTAATAGTCCTCGGTCAGAAGCTGACCCGAGCCGTAGAAGGCCACCGATTCCGGGCCGTGGGTCTCAATCGCCGTGCGAAACCGCTCGGCCACCAGATCGAGCGCCTCGTCCCAGCTGGCGCGGGCGCCCTTCACCAGCGGGTGAAGCAGCCGCCGATCCAGCGCGAGCGTCTCCCCCAGCGCCGCTCCTTTGGTGCAGACCCGCCCGTGATTGGCCGGGTGGGCCGGATCGCCCCTTGTCACGGGCGACGCGCCCCCCAGCACCCCGCAGCCCGTGCCGCAATAGGGACAGGTGGTGCGAACCGGCGCGGGATGTGTGAACGCGGTCATCCGTCGCCCCGTCAATACACGTCGGCCTGATAGCGACCGGAGGCCTTCAGCGCGGCGATGTAGGCCTTGGCGCCGGCGGCATCGCGGGGGCCGTGCTGCTCGACCACGGCGTGCAGCGCCTTGTCGACATCGGCCGCCATGCGCTTGGCATCGCCGCAGATGTAGAAATGCGCCCCCCGCTCAAGCCATTCGAACAGGGCCGCGCCTTCCTCCCGCATCCGGTCCTGCACATAGACCTTGGGGCCGGCGTCACGCGACCAGGCCAGGGACAGGCGCGTGAGCGTTCCGGTGGCCTGCAGGCCCTCGAGTTCCTCCTCGTAGAAGAAGTCGCTGTCGCGCCGCTGATGGCCGAAGAACAGCCAGGCGCCGCCGGTGGCCCGCAGCGCGAGCCGCTCCTGCAGGAAGGCGCGGAAGGGCGCGATACCGGTGCCGGGGCCGACCATGATGATCGGCACGTCACCGGACGCCGGCAGAGCGAAACCATGCGCCTTCTGCACATAGACCGGCAGTTCGGTGCCGGGTTCGATCCGGTCGGCAAGGAAGGTCGAGGCGACACCGAGGCGCGTGCGGGTGCCAACATCGTAGCGCACCGTGTCCACCGTCAGGCTCAGCTGGCCGGGTGACGCCTTGGGACTTGAGGAGATGGAGTAGAGCCGCGGCTGGAGGGGATCGAGGGCGGCGAGGAAGGCGCCCGCCTCAGGCACGGCCGAGCATTTGTCGAGCGCGGCGAGGACATCGGTGGTGTCGAGGTCGCCGTCGGGATCCTCCCCTTCGGCGAGGCGGGCGAGCTTCACCTTCTCGTCCGGCGCGGCCGTCGTCTCGGCGAGCAGGGTGAAGAGCGCGTCCGGCGCGGCACCGAGCGCCTTCTCCCTCAGAAGCATGTCGCGTATCGGGCGCCCGTCGAGGCGAGCATCGCTGGCGAGCCCGAGCCGGGCCATCACCACCGCGACCAATTCGGGCGCGTTCACCGGCAGCAGGCCGAAGCTGTCGCCGGCGGCATAGTCGAGCCCGGCGGGAAGGCGGAAGTCGAGGTGCCAGGTCTGTTTGGCCGATGCCTCGGCGTTGAGCCGGCGGCGCGACAGAAAGGTCGCCTTGACCGGGTGATCGCGCGAATAGCCCGGCTGGGGCGCCGCCGGCGCCGCGTGCTCCGCCCGTGCCGGCGCCGCTGCGCCCACGGCGGGCGGGGGCGCTTCCGCCGAACCGTCACCTTCCGCCGCCAGCTTCTTCAGCATGCGCAGCGTGTCCTTGCCGCCGGGCTGGCAGAGATTGAGCCGCGTCTCGCTGCCGGCGGCGAGCGCGTTGGAATAGTCCTCGCAATTGTAGCCGCACTGGCCGCAATCCTGCTGCGCCATGGCGGCCATCATCCGCCGGCGCAGCGGACGGCCGGCCGCCATGTCCATGCGCTCGGCGAGCGGGAGCGAGGGGTCGTGCCAGGGGGCGGCGCCGTCATCGCCGTCCCCCGGTCCGGCCGACGGGGCGGCGAGATCGACGCCCGGCATCAGCGCCTTCGCCTGTTCGGGCGCGAGCGGCGCGGCGCCTTGGCCTTCAAGCGAGAGGAGACCGGCGAAGAAGCCGTTGAGCCAGGCGCGCTGGGCGGGGCTGAAGGGCGCATTGTCCGGCAGAAGCGGCGTCAGGAAGGGCGGCGGCTGAACGCTCATCACGACATCTCCGGGCGGAACATGGCCGCAAGCTCCGCGACCTCGTGGCGGCGGGAGAACTGGGCAAAGCTCTCATCGGCCGAGGCCCGTCTCTCCATCCACACCCCGAGCATGCGTTCGATCAGAGGGGGCATGTCCTCGGCCTTCACCTGCGCGAAGACCTCGCGGCCGATGGCGGCGTCCGGGCCGAAGCCGCCGCCCACCAGCACATTGTAGCCATCCACCGTGTCGCCCTCGTCGGAGACAGGCACGCGGGCACCGAGCAGCCCGATATCGCCGATGTAATGCTGGGCGCAGGAGTGGTGGCAGCCGGTCAGATGGATGTTCACGGGCTGGTCCACGCGCATGCGCCCGTCGCACCACGCCGCGATTTCCTCGGCGTTGCGCTTGGTCGGGGCGGCGGCAAACTTGCAGCCTTCGCTCCCCGTACACGCCACCAGCCCCGCCCGCACGGCGCTGGCGGAGATGCCGATGCCCAGGGCCTCCAGAGCGGCGACGGCGAGCGGCACGTCCGCATCCTTCACGCCCGGGATGAGCAGGTTCTGCCAGACGGTGAGACGCAGCTCGCCGTCGCCGAGGTCGCGCGCGATGCGGGCGATGCCGCGCATCTGGTCGACATTCATGCGCCCGACGGGAAGGACGATGCCGATCCAGTTGAGCCCGGCCTGCTTCTGCCGGTGCACGCCGATATGGGTCTGCCGTCCCGCGTCCGGCCGCGCGACGATGGCGCCGGCAGGGGCACGGGTCAGCGGCGCACCGAGCTTTGCCTCGACCTCGGCCAGGAAGGCATCGAAGCCGAGCTCATCGAGCACATATTTGAGCCGCGCCTTGTTCCGGTTGCTGCGGTCGCCCCGGTCGATGAACACGCGGACGATGGCGTCGGCGACGCGGGTGGCGTCCGGCAGCGGGACGATGACGCCGGTGTCGCGGGCGAAATCCTTGTGGCCGGTGATCCCGCCCAGCGCGAGGCGGAACCACACGCCCGGCGCGACGCCGTGGCCCTCCCTCACCTCGACAGCCTGGAAGCCGATGTCGTTGGTGTCCTCCAGCGCGGCGATCAGGCCGGCGCCGTCGAAGGCGACGTTGAACTTGCGCGGCAGGCCGTACATCGCCCGCTCATTGAGGATGTGGTGGTGCCATTCCAGCGCGTAGGGGCGCGTGTCGATCAGTTCCTGCGGGTCGATACCCGCCGTGGGCGTGCCGGTGACGTTGCGGATATTGTCGGCGCCCGTCCCCTTGCAGGTGAGGCCGAGCCCGACGAGCTTTTCCAGCACGGCAATGCCATCGCCCGCCGGCACCTCGCGGATCTGGAGGTTGGCGCGGGTGGTGACATGGGCATAGGGGCCGCCATGGGCCTCGGCGATATCGGCCACCCCGGCGAGCTGCCAATGCGTCAGGATCCCGTTGGGGATGCGCAGCCGCACCATGTAGCTCTGCTGGGTCGGGCCGACGAAGAACAGCCCGTGATAGCGCCAGCGCAGCACGTCATGGCCCTTGGGAAAGACGCCCTCCCGCGCGGCCTTGACCATACGCGGGTAGGAATCGAGGCCCAGCTCCTCGCGCTTGGCGCGCTCGGCGTCGGCCAGCTTCTTCCCGGCGGCCTCGACGCGCGCCATCGCGCGATGGGCGGCCGCATCCGGTCCTTCCGGCGCGGGCAATGGGGCGGGCGAGGTCGCGCGGGGGCCGTTCGCCCCGCCGATCGGCGGCAGGCCGCGCGAGGTGCGCAACGCCGCGATGCCGGAGACAAAGCCCTCCAGGTAGTTCTTCTGTTCGACCGTGAAATCCGCGCTCATGGGCACCCTCAGCAGGATTTGTCAGGCCGCCGCGCACAAGGCCGGGCCAAAGATCAGCGTGTCGCGCATGGCGGAAATGCTCCGCCCGCTCTGAATGAGATCGGCGAAGAAGGGCGCGTCGGCCGTGTTGCCATAGAGGACGGCGCCGACGAGGCGGTCGGCGCGGACCGTCAGCCGGGCGTAATGGCCCAGCCGGAAATCGCGCAGCACAATGTCCTCGACATCTGGCCCTTCCGTGAAGTCGCCGGCGGAGAACACATCGATGCCGCTCACCTTCAGCCGTGTCGCCGTGGGCGCGGGACAGTAGAGCGCTTCGGAGCCCGAAAGATGAGCGGCGAGGGAACGGGCCATCTCATAGAGCGGCGCCACGAGCCCGTGGCAGGTGCCCCGGTGCTCGGCGCATTCGCCAAGCGCATAGATGCCGGGCGCGCTGGTGCGCAGCGCGTCATCGACGACGATACCGCGCGCCACGGCGAGACCCGCAGCGCGGGCGAGGTCCACGCGCGGCCGAACGCCGATCGCGAGCACGACGAGATCGGCCGGCAGGCATCGGCCATCGGCGAGCCGCACGCCTGAAACGTGATCGGTGCCCAGAATCTCCTGCGTCGTCACGCCCGTGAGCAGGGTCAGGCCCCGGCTTTCCAGGGCACCGCGCAACAGGCCGGCGGCCTCGGCGTCGAGCTGGCGCTCCATCAGATGCGGCATGAGATGCAGCACGGTGACGGCCATGCCGCGTTGGGCGAGGCCATGCGCCGCCTCAAGGCCGAGCAGGCCACCGCCAATCACCACGGCCTGCCGGCCCTCGCCCGCCCTGTCGAGCATGGCGGCGACATCCTCGATGTCGCGAAAGCTGACGACACCCGGCAGACCGGCGCCGGGCAGCGCAGGCATGAGCGGGCTCGACCCCGTGGCGATCACCAGCCGGTCATAGTCGAACGACCGGCCGTCGGAGGTCGCGACGCGGCGCGCGCCGGCATTGAGGGCGGTCGCCGTGACGCCGCAGTGCAGGGCGACGCCATGGCGGGCATACCAGTCTGCCGGATGGATGAGGATATCGTCCGCCGCCCGCTCGCCCGCCAGAACCGGCGAGAGCAGGATGCGGTTATAGGCCGGGCGGGGCTCGGCACCGAGAAGGGTGATGTTGAAGCGGCCGGGAGCGCGCTCCACGAGTTCCTCGACGAGGCGCGTGCTCGCCATTCCATGGCCGATGATGAGGAGGCGCTCGGGCGTGGCGGGATGCATAACCGACCTCACGCCGCCTCGACCAGGCGATGACGCTCGTAGAGGAATTTCAGCACCGCTGCCCGGCAGCGCAGATAGGTCGGGTCCGCCACGAGATCGAGGCGCTCGCGGGGGCGCGCCAGGGGCACGTCAAGAATCTCGCCGATACGCGCGGCCGGCCCGTTGGTCATCATCACGATGCGGTCGGAGAGCAGCACGGCCTCGTCGACATCATGGGTGATCATCATCACCGTATTGCCGAGGCTGGCGTGGATTTGCATCACCGAGTCCTGGAGATGGGCGCGGGTGAGCGCATCGAGCGCGCCGAAGGGCTCGTCGAGCAGCAGCACCTTGGGCTCCATGGCGAGGGCGCGGGCGATGCCGACGCGCTGCTTCATGCCGCCGGAAATCTCCGATGGACGCCGGGTCCGGGCATGGGCCATCTGCACAAGATCGAGATTGTGCATCGTCCAGTCATGGCGCTCGGCTGCGCTCTTGCGGCAGCGGAACACCTTGTCGACCGCGAGGCGCACATTGTCGTAGACGGTGAGCCAGGGCAGCAGCGAGTGGTTCTGGAACACCACGGCACGGTCCG
Organism: Ancylobacter sp.; assembly: GCF_965249975.1. Classification (GTDB taxonomy): domain Bacteria; phylum Pseudomonadota; class Alphaproteobacteria; order Rhizobiales; family Xanthobacteraceae; genus Ancylobacter. The sequence goes on from NZ_CBDFNE010000018.1 coordinate 454,550, forward strand.
GGCCCGGCGCGTTCACCTCGCTATTGTCGAGCAGAACCGCGCCGGTGCTTACCGGGGTGAGGCCGGCCACAATGTTGAGCAAGGTGGATTTGCCGCAGCCGGAATGGCCGATGATCGAGATGTACTCGCCGCGGCCGACCTTCAGGTCGATGTCGGCAAGCACCTGCGTCGTGCTTCCCCCGCGCGTGAACGACTTGCCGACCTGTTCGATGGAGAGATAGGCGCTGCCCATGCTGGGGTCCTCAGGAGGTGGCGGTGCCGCGGGTGACGAGCACCCCGACCAGCGCGACGGAACGATCCAGGAAGAAGCCGATGATCCCGACATAGATCAGCGCGACGATGATGTCGCTGATCAGCGAGGAGTTCCAGGCATCCCAGATGAAGAAGCCGATTCCGACGCCGCCGATCAGCATCTCCGCCGCGACGATGGCCAGCCAAGACAGGCCGATGCCGATGCGTAGGCCCGTGAAAATGTACGGCGCGGCGGCGGGGATCATGATCTTGACAGCGTATTCCAGCGGATTGAGCTGAAGCACCCGCGCGACATTTCGGTAATCTTCGGGAATATTTCGGATGCCGACGGCGGTGTTGATGATGATCGGCCACACCGCGGTGATGAAGATCACGAAGATCGCGGACGGCTCGCCGCTCTTGAACGCCGCCAGCGCCAGCGGCAGCCAGGCGAGAGGCGGCACGGTGCGCAGAACCTGGAACAGCGGATCGAGGCTGCGCATCGCCCATTGCGACTGGCCGATGAGCGTGCCCACCGCCACCCCGCCGACCGCCGCCAGCGAGTAGCCGAGAAGCACACGCTGGAGGCTTGCGAGCAGGTGCCAGAACAGGCCCTTGTCGAGCCCGCCCCGGTCGTAGAAGGGGTCGGTAATCAGTTCCCAGGTATCGGCCAGCACGCGCGAGGGCGGCGGCAGCGCCGCATCGGGGCCGGCGCACAGCAACTCCCACACGCCGAGCAGGACAAGGAGCGGGATGAGGGGCGGCACGACCTCGCCCGCGACTTTGCGCGCGAGGTTTATCAGGCGCGCCCCCCGGTGCCGCGTACGGGTCGTGGTGCCCGCCAGAGCCTGAACCTTGGGGAAGGTGGCAACATTGGCGCCGCTGAGAGGAAGGCTCTCCCGCACGGCAGCGCTGTCGAGAGTCGGGAGATTGTCTCGGGCCGGGACGCTCATGCGATTCTCCTGCGGCGCGCGCTCACGCCGTGACGCGCTTGATCGTGAGGCTGGCGAGATAGTCACCGGGCTTGTCGGGATCGAAGACCTTGCCGTCGAAGAAGGTTTCGACGCCGCGCGAGGTGGAGGCGGGAATGTCCTTCACGCCCAGCTGGGTCGCGGCGTCCTTCCACAGATCCTGCCGGTTCACCTTCGCGACCATCGCCTTGACGTCGGTCTCCGGCGGCAGCTTGCCCCAGCGAATATCTTCCGTGAGGAACCACACTTCATGGCTCTGAAAGGGATAGGAGGCGTGATCGCGCCAGAACTTCATGAAATGCGGGCTATTGGGTTCGACGCGGCCATTGCCGTAGTCGTAATGGCCCTTGATGCGGTCGATGATGTCCTTCTTGGGCACGTTGAACCAGGCGCGCTTGCCGATGATGTCGGCCATCTGGTCCTTGTTCGCCATGTCGTCGCACCATTGCTGGGCTTCCATCACGGCCATCAGCAGCGCCTGGGTCGCCTTCGGGTTGGCGTCCACCCAGTCGGCGCGCATCGCGAAGGTCTTCTCGGGGTGGAGGTTCCACAGTTCGGCGGTGTTGCAGGCGGTGAAGCCGATGCCCTGGTTGACGAGCTGCTCGTTCCAGGGCTCGCCGACGCAGAACGCGTCCATGGTGCCGACCTTCATGTTGGCCACCATCTGCGGCGGCGGCACGACGATGGTCTCGACATCCCGGTCCGGATCGATGCCGGCGGAGGCGAGCCAGTACCGCATCCAGAGATCATGCGTGCCGCCGGGAAAGGTCACGGCGACCTTGGCCGCCTGGCCGGCGGCCTTCTTCTTGGCGAACGCGTCCTTGAGCGGGCCCGCATTCACGCCGACGCCGAGGCTCGCATACTCCTTGGCGACCGAGATGGCCTGCGCATCGAGATTGAGCCGGGCGAGGATGTACATCGGCAGCGGCACGTTGTTCTGCGTCACCTTGCCGGCCGAGATGAGATAGGGCATCGGCGTCAGGATATGCGCGCCGTCAATGCCCGACCCTTGTGAGCCGAGCACGAGATTGTCGCGCGTGGTGCCCCAGCTCGCCTGCTTGTTCACCTCGACATCGGGCATGCCATATTTGGCGAACAGCCCCATCTCCTTGGCGATGATGAGGGGCGACGCGTCGGTGAGCGCGATATAGCCGAGCACCGCCCGCGTGGTCTCCGGGCCGGCGGCCTCGGCCACATGCGCCCCGAACGGGAAGGCGGTCTTCGCGGCGGCCAGCACGGCGGTCGCGGACGCGGCCCGCAGGACGCCCCGCCGGGTGAGCCCGCCGCGCATGGTGTTGCCGTTCGACTTCGTAGGACCTGTCATGTCGCTCCCCCTGGGCGAAAAACAAAAACGCCGCTGCGCATCCGGGTCAGACGACCAGGCTCGCAGCGGCGATGCTTATGAAAGCGCCCTTCGTTGGGCGCGATAGGTGCCCGCCCACATCATGGGGCGGCGAATACTCTGGGTCAGACGGCCAGCACTTGGCAGGGCCGCAACCTCATCATCAGTTTCGAAGCAGTCTTAACTCTGCGCAAGAGTGTTTATTAGGCGGACGCTGCTCACCAATTGGTCAGCTGTCGATTTCTGCGAGATAAGTCGACAGATCGTGCGGGTCGAAGGCCGGGCCGGCGAACGCACCGATGCCGTCGCCGCGTTCGACCCCGGCCATGCTTTCGAGCGCAAGATCATGGATTTCCGGCGAATAGCACCTTTCCACGGCGCTACGTCCGGCGTCATCGAGCTTGGCCTGGCCCCAGCGCACCATCTGCGCATAAAGCCAGAGCGCCTGACGCACATCCGGCCGCGCTGCCGCACTTTCGAGCACCATGTAGCGCGAATACTCCCGTACCGTGCCCTGAAGGTCGATCCGCAGGCGCCCTTCGAGCGAGCGGAGGATCAGATCCGCACCGACATTGAGCCGTTCCGGTGCGGCCAGAAGATGAGCGAGGGCCAGCCGATTCTCCGGCGCGCCGCACCAGGCGGTGGCGCGGATCAGCGCGCGGGTGAGCGCCAGCGCCGCCTCGCGATGTTCCGCAACGAAGCTGGCGCGCGTGGCCAGAACCTTCTCCGGACTGTTCGCGACGATGTCCGAGCCGAAATGCAGGATGCGGCCCATGCCCACTTCCACCGCGACGCTCGGCCAGGGCGCGCCCACGCAGAAGCCGTGGACATGCCCGCTCAACAGGGCGTCGACCATGTAGGGCGGGGGCATGACGATGAGGCGGACATCGCGGTCCGGGTCGATGCCGGCCGCGGCCATCCAGTAGCGCAGCAGATAGTTGTGCGGGGAGAACGGGAAGGTCATGGCGAAGACGAGCTGCCCCTCGCCCCGTGCGGCGCGGGCCGCCACCAGCCGCTTCAGTGCGGCACCGGAGACGTGGGGATCGCCAATGGGTTCACCTCGCGCCTCCTCTTCCAGCGCCCGGAAGGTCTCGTTGCCCAGGAGGAAGGAACTGCCATTCTGGTTCAGCGACACCAGGGTCGAGAGCGGGACGCGGGCATAATCGAGCCCGAGGCTGATGGCGATCGCCAATGGCGCGAGGATATGGGCCGCCTCGAAATGACCGAGCGTCAGCTTGTCGCGGACATTCGACCACGACACCTCGCGCACGAGTTCAAGCTCGATGCCCTCGGCGGCGGCAAAGCCCTGATCCGCCGCCGCCACCAGCACCGCCGCATCGACCAGCGGAATGAAGCCGGCGCGGATCCTCATTTCAGCAGCTCCGACGCCGTGATGACGGACTGGGCGATCTCCGCCACTTTCTTCTGGTCCTTCATCGCCTTGGAGCGCAGCAGATTATAGGCGTCTTCCTCGTTCATGCCGCGCGCCCGCATCAATATCCCCTTGGCCCGGTCGATCAGCTTGCGCTCGGCAAGGCTGGTACGCGCGAGATCGAGTTCGCGGCGCAGACGTTCGAATTCCTGGAAGCGCGCGACGGCGACCTCCAGCACGGCCTTGACCCGGCGGGGCTGCAACCCGTCGACCACATAGGCGCTGACCCCCGCGCTAACGGCGGTGCGCATCGCCTCCGTGTCGCTCTCATCGACGAACAGCACCACCGGCCGGGCGAACTCCCGGTTGGCGATGCGCAATTGTTCGATTGTGTCGCGATCGGGCAGATCGAGATCGACGATCAGGACATCCGGCGCGGCCTGCCGCAGCAGGGGCAGCAATTGACCGGAGCTGACGGCGGCAATCTGCACGTCGACATCGGGGTCTGCCCGCAACGCGGCCTCGACGATCTCCGCCCGTTTTCGATTCTGGTCGATCACCAATACGCGCAGCACTACCCACCCTCATTTTGCCACGTATCAGCAATTTGCAGGCCAGCGGGGCATCAGGCCGAGCCGTCCCGGCGCAAATATCGTGACCCACGGGCGTCGTGACGCCGTTGCGTTCCTCATTGAGAAGCACACGCCCCGCGCTGCTAATCTGCCGAAGGCCACCGCCGACCGAGACGCACCATGACCGAAGCCGATGATCTGCTCGCCCGCGACAGCGCGGCCTTCTTCCATCAGCACGGCTCCACGCCGAGCCTCGGCGCGCTACACGCCGCCCGAGGTATCTGGCTGGAAGACGCGGACGGCCGACGCTTCATCGACCTGCATGGCAACACCGTCCACCATCTCGGCCATGGCAACCCGGAGATCGTGGCGGCGCTGAAGGCGCAGCTGGACGAACTCGCGTTTGCCCCGCGCCGCTACACCAACCCGCCGGCCGTCGCGCTGGCGGAAGCGCTGCAAGCGCGCTGGCCCGGTCCGCCGGCGCGGGTACTGTTCGCCACCGGCGGCTCGGACGCGATCGAGATCGCCATCAAGCTCGCGCGGGTCGCCACCGGCCGTTCGGAGACGGTGTCGCTCGAAGGCGCCTATCACGGCCATGGCTTCGGCGCCTTCGGACTCTCTTCGGCAACGCCGGACCCGCGCCTCGGCGCCTTCCTGCCGGGACGCCACCATGTCACGCCCTATTGGGCGGGTGAGACGGGCCCGACGCGGATGCTGGAGGAGATCGCCCGGCATCTCGCCACCGGGCGCATCGCGGCGGTCATCGCCGAGCCGATGCGCGCGAACTGCCATGTGCCGCCGGCCGATCTGTGGCCGCAGGTCCGCGCCCTGTGCGACGCGCAGGGGACCAAGCTGATCTTCGACGAGATTCCCTCCGGCCTCGGCAAGACCGGCCGCTTCTTCGCCTTCGAGCATTTCGGCGCGCTGCCGGACCTCGCCGTGCTCGGCAAGGCGCTGGGCGGCGGCATGGTGCCGCTCGCGGCAGTGATCGGCGATGCCCGGCTCGATGTCGCGCCCGAACTGGAACTCGGCCATTACACCCATGAGAAGAACCCGCTGACCACACGGGCGGCGCTGACCGCGCTGGAAATCATCGCCCGCGACGCTCTGGTCGCCCGCGCCGAGGCGGCGGGGCAGAGGCTGCGCGAGGGGATCGCCGCCATCGCCATGCGCGTGCCGTGCGTCACCGGGACACGCGGGCTCGGCCTGCTGCAAGCGGTCGAGTTCGCTCCCGACCGCGCCGGGCACCCGCCGGGTCCGGCCTTTGCCGCGCGACTGGTCGCCTGCGCCTTCGCCGCGGGCCTGTCGACCACCGCCAAGGACGACGCCTCCATCGGCCTGTCGCTGCCGCTGACCGTCACCGATGCGGAGATCGCCGAGGTGCTGGCGCGGATCGAGGCGATGGCCGGGAGGATCTGAGGCGGCCGACGCCTAGGAGCGGCTGGCCAGCGAGATCGGGGTTTCCGTCAGGACGGGCGGGGCCTCGCCGGGCTCGACATAGACCCAGGCCTTCTTGGCCGCGAGTTCGTCGGTCTGGCCGCTGGAGAGCGCCTTGATATAGGGCTCGGGCGTGAGGAACTTGGTGCCCTGCACCTTGCGCAGCGGGGTGCCCTCCTCCAGCAGCCGCTTGCGGACGGTCAGGGCGCGGGTGACATCCTCGAAGATGAAGAGGACGATGGCCATCGCATTGTGCTGATGCGGATGGCCGTTGGTCAGCGCGACGCGCAGCGTGTTGCAGAACACGAAGACCGGGACCTGATCCTCCTGCAGGATCGAATCATACAGCGCGACGGTCACTTCCGGCCGGACCAGCTCGCTCTGCAGCGTGTGGACCTTGAGCGGGCGGCTGGGGTCCGTCTCCGGCATGTCCTTCAGTTCGAGCCAGCTGGCGTAGAGGTTGCGCAGTCCGGCGAGATAGCCGGTGATGCGGTGCACGGCGTCGTCGCGCGTGCTGGCGGAATGGCTGTAGAGCACGCCGATATAGGCGAGCGCGCCGGCGGTGACGGTGGCGAGAGCGGCGAGGATCGCCCCGGTGAAGCCGAGCCAGTTCGAGATGTTGGCGTCGTTGATGCCGACCAGCAGCCGGTCCCAGAAACTGGCGGCCAGCGCAAAGCCGATGCAGATGCCGAGCAGCACATTGGCAAGGGCGACGATCACGATCCGCACGCTGTCTTTCATCCCTCAGCCTCTCCGGCGGCCGAAGCGCGACCCTGCTGTCGCCGTCTCCCGCAAGCCGCCCACCCTTGTCTGATACCATACGCTGGCGGCCGGCAAGGCGCGTGCCTCAACCCCGCTTCGCGGGCCGTGGGTGATTCGCGGGTCCGGCTCGGCCATTCGCTCCCACCCTGTCCACCGATCTCGCGACGTGACCGCCCGGCAGCCCGAATTGGGACGGTGGATGCCGGCGCCCTAACGCGCGCCGCCGCCTTCGCCTTTCCGGCGGGGCGCGCGGCACCTTGCATTTCCTCGCTTTGGCGCCTTCCGCCCTGCCAGATGACAGACCTCTCTTTCATTCTTCTAATGAGAATCGTCTTTCCAATTTAAAACCATCCAAAATTGGTGCTCTTTAGAACCTCTATACATTGTATCCTTGTTTTTAAGTTATAAAAATCAAATTAATACGTGATTTGACTCAACTATTTACTTCCCTTAACCGTCCCGCCTCGACATTAACTCTGCGTTCGGCGTCACCGAACAGGGATGCGGGCTCCCGGCGTCCGCTGGGGAAGTCGTGTCGTCCGGCGGACGCGCGATTGGGGATGGATAGAGATGCGCAAGACGATCCGGGGGCAGCGCCCCCTCTCGGCAATGGCACGGACGGCGGGCTGGGGTGTTTCCTGGCTCGCCCTGCTGGCAGCCGCGCCGGCCATGGCGCAGCAGGCGAGCGCGCAGGCCCCGGCCTCCACCGCCGCCGTGGTCGAGACGGAGGAATTCGTCGAGCTCGATCCCATCACCGTCGTCGCCACCCGCACCGCCGAGAGCTGGATCGACACGCTGGCCGGCGTCACCGTGCGGCGCTCCGAGCAGCTTGAGGCGCTGATGCCGGAGCGCACGGCGGACCTGTTCCAGGGCATGCCCGGCACGACGGCGATCCAGAACGCCAATACCAGCCAGACGCAGATCAACATTCGTGGCCTGCAGGATTTCGGCCGCGTGGCGGTGATCGTCGACGGCGCGCGGCAGAACTTCAACCAGCTCGGTCATGCCGGCGCCGGCGGCTTCTTCGTCGAGCCCGGCCTCATCGCCGATGTCGACGTGGTGCGCGGCCCGGTGTCGAACATCTATGGCTCCGGCGCCATTGGCGGCGTCGTCACCATGCGCACCAAGGACGCCGAGGACATCATCGCCCCCGGCAAGAGCTGGGGCGTCGAGGCCACCGGCGAGGCCGCCGGCAATGGCTTCATGGGCTATGGCTCGGTGCTGGGCGCGGCGAAGGTCGGCCAGAATGTCGACCTGTTCGTCGGCGGCACCTATCGCGACGCCGACAACTACCATGACGGCAATGGCGACGTGGTGCCCGACAGCGGCTTCGAGACCTGGACCGGCATCGCCAAGGCGACCTTCCGCCCGGCCGATTTCCACGAGATCAAGCTCTCCGCGCTGAACTACGACACCCAGTTCACCACCAGCGCCGATGCCAACGCGGCAACGTCCTATTCGACGCAGGCGACCAATCGCACGGTGACGGCCGCCTGGAACTACCAGAACCCCGAGGACAATCTGTTCGACTGGCGCAGCTCGGTGTACTGGAACCAGGTCGACCAGGATCAGGTGAAGGTTTCCGGCTCCTCCAACCCGATCACCGGCGCGGTGGGCGATCCGCGCAGCTTCGTCATCGACACGGTGGGCTTCGACGCCAACAATACCAGCCGCTTCTCGGCCGCCGGCTGGAACAACGCCATCACCTTCGGTGGCGACTATTTCCAGGACCAGATCGACAACACCGACGATTACGGCTTTGGCGAGGGCTACAACCCCTCGGGCGACCGCGGCGTCGGCGGCGCCTTCGTGCAGTGGAAGGGCAATTATTCCACCTGGCTGGAAGCCATCGCCGCCCTGCGCTACGACGCCTATTCGCTCAATTCCGACGATGGCGGCACCAGCGGCGAGCGTCTTTCGCCCAAATTCACCCTCGGCGTCACCCCCTGGTCGTGGCTGACAATCTACGGCACCTATGCCGAGGGCTACCGCGCCCCGACCGTGACCGAGGCGCTGGTCTCCGGCCCGCATCCGCTGCCGTTCAACACCGGCGGCACGATGTTCTACTTCCTGCCCAATCCCGGCCTGCAGGCCGAAATCGGCAAGAACAAGGAAGTCGGCATCAACATCAAGAAGGACGACCTGTTCGTCGCCGGCGACAAGCTGCGCGCCAAGCTGAACTACTACCAGAACGATGTGGAGAACTATATCGAGCTGGTCGAGTTCGGCCCCTCCACCGGCACGATCTGCCCCATTCCCGGCCGGCCGACCACCTGCTTCCCCTATAACTGGGGCGTGCCGGGCTATGCGCAGTACCAGAACGTGCAGGAAGCGCGGCTGAAGGGCTTCGAGTTCGAAGGCACCTATGATGCCCGCAAATGGTTCGTCGGCCTGGCCGGCCAGATCTCGGAAGGCGAGGTCACGTCCGGCACCTATGCCGGGCAGCCGCTCTCCAGCATCCAGCCCGACCAGGTCACCGCGACGCTCGGCTTCCGCTTCCTGGAAGAAAAGCTCACTGTCGCCGTGCGCTGGACCGCCGTCGCCGCCGTCACCGCCTCCGACCTGCCGGCCAATTCGGTGTTCGAGCCGACCGACAGCTTCAACCTTGTCAGCGTCTATGCCGGCTATCAGCCCAGCGAGAACATCCTGTGGCGTCTGTCGGTCGAGAACCTGCTGAACGAGCAATACACCCAATATGAGAACTTCCTGCCAAGCGCCGGCCTGACGGTGAAGGGAGCCCTGACGGTGCGGTTCGGGGGCGGCGAGGTCGCTTCCGTCGCCGACCCGCTCTATGTGAAGTGAAACGGTCCCGTCGCCGGGCGGGATGAGAGGAGCAGTTGATGTCTATTGCCACCGATGTGGAAGCGCCGAGCCGTGCCAAGCGGCTGAAGGCCGTGTCCAATGCCGCGCATGAGCGGGTGGATAACGGCGTGATGCAGGCGGCGCCCTTCGCCAGCGCCGAAAACTACGCCCGCTTCCTGAAGTTCCAGTACCATCTGCATCGTCGGGTGGAGACGCTCTATGCCGATGCCGCGCTGCAGGAATTGCTGCCGGACCTCGCCGAGCGTTCGCGCCTGGAGGCGCTGGAACAGGACTTCGCCGATCTCGGTATGACCCCGCCCGAAGCTGATCTCGGCCCGTCGCTCAGCCTCGCCGAGGCGCTCGGCTGGCTCTATGTGGTGGAAGGCTCCAATATGGGCGCCGCCATCCTCGCCAAGGAAGCGGCCAAGCTCGGCTTCACCGCCGAGCATGGCGCGCGCCACCTCGCCGGCCACCCGGAAGGGCGGGCGCTGCACTGGCGCCGCTTCACCGCCGCGCTCAACGAGGTGGAACTGACAGCTGAGGAAGAAGCGCGGATCGAGGCCGCCGCCACCGAAGCCTTCCTGCATGTGGAGACGCTGGTCGGGCGCGAACTCGCCGCCTGACATCACCGGCACCGCCGCTTCCCCGCCCCGCCCGGTCCTCGGGCGGGGCTTTTTCATGCCCGCCAGTTCAAGCCCGCGAGGCGGCCTGCGGCAACAGGAAGGGGGTCGGCGGCGCCCAGCCGATGCGCACATCCACGCCATAGAGATCGGCGATGCACGCCTGCGTCAGCACCTGCTCCGGCGTGCCGCGGGCGGCGACGCGGCCCTGCTTCAGCGCGACGATCTCATCCGCCACCATGGCGGCGAGGTTGAGATCGTGCAGCACGGCGAGGATGCCGGCCCCCTCGGCCGCGAGATCGCGCATCAGCCGCAGCACCAGCAATTGCTGGGCGAGGTCGAGGCTGGCGGTCGGCTCGTCGAGCAGCAGATAGCCCGGCCCCTCGCCCGCCTCCAGCTGCACCAGCGCCCGGGCGAGCTGCACACGCTGCTTCTCGCCGCCGGAGAGCAATTCATAGTTCTGGCCGGCGAGAGCGCCGAGTTCGACCCGCGCCAGCGCCCGGCCGATGCGCGCCGGCAAGTCGCGGCCACGGGCCGCGCCAATGCCGACCACTTCCGCGACGGTGAAGGGAAAGGCGACATGCACGCTCTGCGGCAGAACCGCCCGCAGCCGGGCGAGTTGCGCCGGCCGCAGCCCGGCGAGATCGATACCGTCCAACGTCACCTGCCCACGCTGCGGGCGCCGCTCGCCCGCCATCAGCTTGAACAGGGTCGACTTGCCGGCGCCGTTCGGGCCGATCAGCACGGTGACCGTGCCGGGCCGCACCGCGACCGAGGCGCCTTCAAGCAGGCGCCGCCCGCCGGCGGAAAAGCCGATGTCATGGGCGCAGTACATCGGCTCACCCCATCAGCGCCGCGCGCCGGCGCAGCAGCAGCCAGAGGAAGAACGGCGCGCCGAAGCCGGCGGTGACGACGCCGAGCGGCAGTTCGGCGGGGCTGACCACGGTGCGCGCCACCACATCCGCCCCCAGCAGCAGCGCCCCGCCGAGCAGCCCGGCGCAGGGCAGCAGCAGGCGATGGCCGGGGCCGACCATTAGCCGGATGAGATGGGGCACGACGAGGCCGATGAAGCCGATCACCCCCGCCACCGCGACCGAAGCGCCCGCCCCGGCGGCGATGCCGAGAATGGCCAGCCATTTCGCCCGCTGCACGTCGATGCCGACATGGAACGCCTCCGCCTCGCCGAGCGCCAGCGCGTCCAGCGCCCGGGCGAGACGGGTGGAGATCAGCACCAGCAGCGCCAGGAAGGGCAGCAGCACCGCCACTTTCGCCCAGGTCGCCCCGCCGAGCGAGCCGAAGGACCAGAAGGTGAAATCGCGCAATTGCTGGTCCGACGCGGCGAAGACCAGGAGGCCGGTGCCGGCGGCGGCCAGCGCCGCTATGGCGATGCCGGCGAACAGCATGGTGACCACCGAGGTGCGGCCCTCATGTGTCGAAATCGCATAGAGCGCCACCGTGGCGATGAGCGCGCCGCAAAAAGCCATCAGCGGCAGGCCGAAATCGGCCAGCGCCGGCGGCAAATAGCCGGCGAAATGGCTGCCGGCGACGATCCACGCCGCGGCCGCCAGCGCCGCGCCATTGGAAATGCCGATAAGCCCCGGATCGGCCAGCGGATTGCGGAAAATGCCCTGCGTCACCGCCCCCGCCAGCGCGATGCCGCCGCCGACCAGCAGGCCGAGCAGCGTGCGCGGCAGGCGCACGTCGAGCACGATCACCGCCTCGCGCAGCGAGGCCCCGCTCGCCCGTTCGCCGGCCAGCGCGGCGGCGAGAATGTCGAGGATGCGACCGGGGGCGATGGTGACCGGTCCGATCGCCAGTGAGGCCAGGAAGGCCAGTGCGACCAGACCGGCGCACAGGCCGAGGACGACCGACGCGCGGCGCGGCCGGAACGCCCGGGCTCCGGCCGCGGGAGAAACGGCCATGCTCACGGCGTGCCGGACGCGCGGGGCGTGGAGGCCGCGTTGGCGGCATGCGCCGGCAGCGGCGGCAGCGCCAGTTCGGGATAGATCAGCGCGGCGAGATCGCGCGCCGCCTGCGGCGTGCGCGGCCCGAAGCTGAGGAGATATCCGCCATCCATGCGGTAGAGGCGGTCGGCCTCGATCGCCGAGGTGCCGGCAAAGGCCGGCATCGCCTTCACCGCCGCGTCGGAGACGGTATGGTTCTGGTCCTTCATCAGCACGATGGCATAGGGGTCGGCGCCCAGCACCGCCTCACCGACCGCCGGCTTGTAGCCATTGAGCCCCGCCATGGCGTTGCTGACGCCGGCGAGGGCGAACATCGCCTGCGCACCGGTGCCGGCCCCGCCGACGACGGGCGCCGTTCCCGATGCCGAAAGCACGAAGACGACGCTGCGCGGCGCCGGAATGCGGGCGCGAAGCTCCGCTAGCGCGGCAAAATCCGCCGCCACCTCGCCCGCCAGCACCTCGCCGCGCTCCGGCACACCGGCCAGCGCCGCGACGCGGCGGATGGTGGCGAGCACGCCGGCCTCGTCCCGCGCCTCGGGCAGCGTCTCGAAGGGGATGGCGGCGCTCTTCAGCACCTTCACCGCATCCGGCGGGCCGGCGCCGTCGAGCGCGATGATGAGATCGGGCCCGACGGACAGCACGCCTTCGGGCGAGAGCGCGCGCATGTAGCCGACATTGGGCTTCTCGGCGAGGGCGCGCGGGGGATAGGTGCTCGACGTGTCGACGGCGACCACCCGGTCTTCCAGCCCCAGCGCATAGAGCGTCTCGGTGACGGCGCCGCCAATGGCGAGAATGCGCTGGGGCGAGGAAGCGGAGGCGGAGGCCGCATGGGCGGCCGGCCCCTGGCCGATGACGGTCAACGCCAGCAGGCCCACAGCCAGCAGCACCCTCGCAGGGACACTCGTGATCGGTACGCGCCGCAGCATCATGCGTCTCTCTTCTGTTCGTCGCCGGCACAATAGGCAGGCGCACCTCCCAATTCCACAGCAACGCGGCACAAAAGAGAGACATGACGAAGATTATAAATGTAATAAATTGAAGACACGCAGATGAGTTTAGCCCGCCGCAACGCCCTCGATCCGCTGCGCTGCGAAAGGCGCGGGCCGCGACTCTCTAGGCATCCCCCACCGGTTTCATATAGTTGTTGCGGGGCGGGAGCCTGCGCCGCCTGCCGCGCGGGCCGCGATGTTCGCCGTCTCTGGATGGGACCTGATGCACGGACAAATTAACCGAGCCCCGGCGGCGGAAGATGACGATCGCATCGATCTTCATCAGGTCGTGGACTTCCTTGTCCGCCGCCGTCTGCTGATCGGCTTCATCGCCGTGCTGACGATGGCGCTGGCGCTGGGCACGGCCTTTCTTCTCACCCCCCGCTACACCAGCACCGCCGAAATCCTGCTGGACCCCTCCTCGCGCTCGGTGCTCGGCGATCAGCTCAGCGGCATGGACGCCGCATCGGTGGCGGCGGTCTCGAACATCGAGAACCAGATCTCCATCATCGAATCGCTCAACCTGCTGCGGCGGGTGGTGGAGAAGGAAAATCTGGTCGCCGATCCGGAATTCGGCAGCCAGGCGCCGGGGCGCTCCTGGCGCTCGGTGCTTTCCGGCCTGTTCGGCAGCAGCGCGACCGAGCAGCCGGAACGCCCCGCCGAGCCGGGCGCCGCCGCCATTCCTGACGATATCCGCGCTTCCATCTACCGGCTGCGCGGGGCGCTGCTGGTCGAGCGCGTGGGGCGCTCCTACATCCTGCAGGTCTCGGTCACCTCGACCGACCCCAACCGCGCGGCCCGTCTCGCCAATGCCGTTGCCGACGCTTTCATCGTCGACCAGCTGGAAACCCGTTTCGATGCCGCCCGCCGCGCCTCGGACTGGCTGAACGACCGGCTGCAGAAGCTGCGCGAGGCGCTGCGCCACTCGGAAGAGGCAGTGTCGCAGTTCCGCACGGAGCATAATCTCGTCTCGGTCGGCGCCCGCTCGCTCAATGAGCAGCAGCTCTCCGAGATCAGCGCCGAACTGGTGCAGGTGGAGACGGAAGCGGCGGAGAAGCAGGCTAAATACGAGCAGGCCAAGAAAATTCTCGACGAAGGCGGCAACCTCGCCACGCTGCCCGATGTCATACGCTCCGGCGTGGTGACCAATCTGCGCGGCCGCCATGCCGAGGTGAGCGGCCGCGAGGCCGACCTCGTCACCCGCTATGGCGAGCGCCACCCGCTGGTGGTGAATGTGCGCGCCGAGCGGCGAGAGATCGAGCGCCAGATCAGCGCCGAGATCAATCGCATCGTCGCCAATCTTCAAAACGACTACGATGTCGCCCGCACCCGTGCCGCGGCGATGGCGGCCAATGTCGCCGCCGCTTCGGGACAGAACACCAGCGACAACGCACTCGCGGTGAAGCTGCGCGAACTGGAGCGCGACGCCGCCGCCAACCGCACGCTCTACGAGACCTTCCTGAACCAGTCGAAGGTCACCTCCGAGCAATCGGAAATGGACATTCGCGACGCGCGGATCATCACGCCGGCGCTGGCGTCGGGCAGCCCCTCCTTCCCGCGCAAATCGCTGTTCCTCGCCGCCGGCACCGCGCTGGGACTGGTGCTCGGCATCGGGCTCGCCGCGCTGCTCGATCTGCTCAATGCCGGCTTCAGCAGCCCGCGCCAGCTGGAGGAGGCCACCGGCCTGCCGGTGCTGAGCTCGGTGGAGTGGGTGAACCTTACCGAGGGCGAGAAGACCAAGGGCGCCATCCCGGTGGTCGATTTCCTCGCCGCCAAGCCGCTCTCGCGCTTCAGCGAATCCATCCGCAGCCTGCGGGCCGGGGTGCAGATGTCGGATGTCGACAACCCGCCCCGCGTCATCGAGATCACCTCCGCCTCACCCTCCGAAGGCAAGACCTCGATCGCGCTGGCCATGGCGGCCTCCGCCGCCAGCTCCGGCAAGCGGGTGGTGCTGATCGACTGCGATCTGCGGCGCCCTTCCCTCACCCAGCAATTCGGCCTCGACGACAAGCCGGGCCTGGTGGAATGGCTGGCGCAGACCGCCGCGCCGGACGGGCTGCTGTACCGCCACGACGCCTCCGGCATCTTTGTGCTGGGCGCCGGCGGCAAGTCGCAGAATCCGCCGGACCTGCTGGGCTCGGCGCGGATGCAGCACCTCATCGAGCAGCTACGGCAGAATTTCGACCTCGTGGTGATGGACGCCCCGCCCATCGGCCCGGTGGTGGACGCCGCCGTGCTCGCGCCGGTGGCGGACAAGGTGCTTTTCGTCGTGCGCTGGAACGCGACGGCGCGCGAATTCGTGCGGGATGCGATCGAGCGCATTCCGGGCGAGCGCAAGATCTGCGGCATCGCGCTCAACATGATCGACCTGCGCGGGGCGCCGAAATATGGGCGCTATTCCTACCATTCCTCCGCCTATTACAAGAAATACTATGTCGGCTGAGGCGGAGCGGCGGAGCGGCGGCGCAAGGGTGGGGCGCGCGGCGTTCTCGCTGCTGCTGATCGCCCTTGCCGGCGCCGTGCTGGTGAAAGGCGTCGCCTTCGCCCGGCTGGGTGCGGTCGAGTGGGGCATCGAGCGCCACGCCGCCAGCCCCCCGGCGGGCGATGCAGTCGCGCGCGCCGAGGAAGCAGCGCAGCTGCGCGCGGCCGTGGCGCCCTTCCTGGACGAAGGCGGGCTGCGCGACAAGGCGCGGCTTCTCAGCTTCAGCGCCGGGCGCCGCCTCGCCCCGCCGGCGGCGAACGGGGTGCAGGAAATCGCGGCGGTGCTTGCGGTCGATCCCGTAGAGCCCGCCGCCTGGATGGACCTTGCGGAACTGACCTGGCCCGACCTCGCCCTTCGCCCGACCTCCATGGCCGCCTGGGACCTCTCGCGGCTTACCGGACCTTATGAATATGCCGAGATGATGCGCCGGGCGCGGTTCCTCGCGCAGCGGTGGATGTTCGCCAGCCCCGAGAGCAAGCGCGCCCTCGCCTATGACATCGCCTTCCTGCGGCGCTTTCCCGACCCGTTCCTGCAGTCCTGGCAGCAGCTGCTGGCCCCGCTGCCCGCCGCCCGGCGCCGGGCCTTCCTGGAAGAGGTGGGAGCCGCTCCCTGACGCCGCACCGCACCATCTCTCCCCGCCCCACACCACAGCACCGCCCAGACGCTAGGTAAGCCGGCAACTATCGGATTTTTAAGCCGAAAAACGCCCTAATCACGCGAATCCGGCGCGGGACGGGTGGCAGTGCAGCATGGCCTCTGGTATTTTGAACATGGGCAGCTATGGCGGACGGGGCATGATCGGCAAAGCGGCGCGCATCCTGGTGGTGATGGCGGCAGTGGGTGTCTGTGTGCCCGTTGCCGGCCTTTTGCTGCCCGGTCATGCGCAGGCCGCGCTCTCGGCCGCCGAGCAGGCGGTTCTCGGCGTGGTGGTCTCCGCCGAGGGGAAATCCAGCGCGGCCGATCAGGTCAAGGCGATCATGAGCTCCGGCCTCAGCGGTCCGCAAAAGGCGCTGGCGCTGCAATGGCTGGCCGAAGGGGCCGCGACCGACGCGCAGGTGGCCGCCATCGCGGCGGCGATCATCTCGGCCGCAGTCGAAGCCGGCGCCGCCGGCAATGCCGGTGTGGTCGCCGTTCTCGGGACCGGGCTCGGTCAGGCCTATGCCGCGCTCAAGGGCGATGGGCGCAGCGGGGCGGCCGGCGCCATCCAGACGGCGGTGCAGGCCGCGACGGCGCAGCCAGGTGGCCAGGGCGGGCTTTCGAGCCAGATGGCGGCGGTGCTGACGGGCGCGTTCAACGCCGCGGCGGCCGGCACGCCGCGCAGCGCCGCCGGCTCGTCCGGCAGCGACACACCGACCCCGGGGCAGACGGACAATCCCACGACCCCATCGACGCCGAGCCCCTCATGAGGATCCGTCTCATAAAGGCTCTCTCCCATGCCGCAGGCGTGCTCGGCCTCGCCGCCCTTGCCGTGCCCGGTGCGACACAGGCCCAGGATGCGCCACCAAGCACCCGCCAGGCCGTGGAAGTCGATCCGGCGCGGGCAGCGGTTCTCGACCGCCAGCCGGTGAACTATCTCCCGCTCGGCGTGCCCGTGGGCTCCTTCGTGCTGTTTCCGACGCTGAAGCTGGAAACCGGCTACGACACCAACATCACCGCCGCCAACAGCAACGAGAAGGAAAGCTGGCTCTTCACCGTCCGCCCGGCCTTCGACCTGCAGTCGGACTGGGCGCGCCATTTCCTCGCTTTCGACGGCTATTTCGAGAGCACGAGCTATGCCCGCTACAGCAGTGCGGACTATGAGAACTACGCCGCCGGGGCGCGCGGGCGCATCGATGTCAGCAGCGATTTCACCATTGGCGGCTATGCCCGCTACGCCCATCTCAACGAATTGCCGGGCGACGACGAGACCAATGTGAACAAGCTTGGCGATCCGCTTCCCTATGAGCAGGTGACGGCCGGCGTCAATTTCGACAAGCAGTTCAACCGCATGTGGGCAACGGGCGGCATCGACTACCGCTACCGCGACTACGATGCCTGGCTGAACGGCGAGCCCTCCGACCAAGCTTATCGCAACGGCAGCGATTATAATCTCGCCGGGCGCCTCGGCTATGAGCTCAGCCCGCTCACCAGCCTGTTCGTCGGCGGGTCCTATCACTGGTACGAGATGCAGGATCAGGACTATGACGCTGCCGAGTACAGGGTCATCACCGGCATCAAGATCGAGCCGTCGCGGCTGACGCGCGGCGAGGCCTATATCGGCTATTACAACTGGGCCTCCGACAATGGCGACCTCTCCGGCAGTTCCGGCCTGACCTTCGGCGCCAATCTGCAATGGTTCGTGTCGCCGCTGCTCACCGCGACCTTCACCGCCGGCCAGCAGGTGATCACCTCGAACTATGAATTTGCCGGCATCAGCGGCTCGGCGGTGGTGAGTTCGTCCGCCGGGGTACGGCTCGACTACGAGTTCCGCCGCAACATCGTGGTGTCGGGCTGGGTCGACTATCTCAACCAAGACTACGACGAGTTCCCGCGCGTCGACAACCAGTATGTCATCGGCGCGGAACTGCGCTATTCCATCAACCGCTTCGCCACGGCGAAAGTGAACTACACCTATACGAACTTCGACACCAACTTCAACAACATCAACGGCGCCGAAAATTACGTCCGCAACCTCGTCCTCGCGGGCGTTACCCTGGCTTATTGAGGCCGTCCCGCCGCTTCTGGGCCGGCGCTTGTGCGTGCGCCGGCGGCTGATAGGGTGCGCGGCGCGGTGCCGCCTGCGGGCGGCCAGATGAGTTTCGGGCTCGGCATGTTGTTCTCCCGCTTCCGCGCGGCTTCGCGCCAACCCACCCCGGCGCGCGTTCCCGACGGCGCCCGTGTCTACGCCATTGGCGACATTCATGGGCGGGACGATCTGCTGCGCGCCCTGCTCGCCGCCATCGCCGCCGACAGTGCCAGCCATCCCGGCCCCTGCCATGTCGTGTTTCTCGGCGACTATATCGACCGGGGGGAAGCCAGCGCGGCGGTGGTCGAACGGCTCGCCAGCAGACGGGACGAAAGCCGCGACGGGTCATGGAGCTGTTTGCGCGGCAATCATGAAGCCACCTTTCTGGCCGCCCTGGCGGGCGAGGCGGCGTGGGAGCCGTGGCTGCGGATGGGCGGGGTGGAGACGCTGTTTTCCTACGGCGTCTCCGTCCGCGACATTACCGGCCCGGAGCGCGACGCGCAGCTGCGCGAGGCCGCCCTCGCCGCCATCCCGCCTGCGCATCTCGATTTTCTGCGCCAGCTGCCGGTCCGCCGCGAGATCGGCGACTATTTCTTCTGCCATGCCGGCATCCGGCCCGGCGTGCCGCTCGACCGGCAGACGCAAGAGGACCTGATCTGGATCCGCGATCCGTTCCTCCACTCCACCCGCGACCACGGCAAGCGTATCGTCCACGGCCATACGCCTGTCATGGCGGTGGAGATGCATGCCAACCGCATCAATGTCGATACCGGCGCCTATCTCACCCACCGCCTGTCCTGCGTCGTGCTGGAAGGCGAAACGGCGCGGGTGATCCACACATGAGCCCGCCCGCCGCCGCCCGAAGCACATCCGACGCATCCGGCGCGTCCGGCGGGGCGCGCGCCTCGGCCTTTCTTGCCCGCCGCACCCGGGCGGAAACCTATAACGACCTCGTCTTCGCCGGGCTCGTCCTCGCCCTCGCCTGGGTGCCCTTTCTGCTCGGCAGCAACCGCCTCGTCGCCTGGGGCGTGAATGCCGTGCTGTTCGCCCTGCTGCTTATTCTGTTCGAGGCCGGGCGGCTGGTCAGCGGCGCCCGCCACCCCGTGGCGCCCCGGCGCCTGTGGTGGCTCTTCCTTGCCGGAAGCCTGCTGGTCGGCTGGATCCTGTTCCAGCTTTCCCCCTGGGCGCCGCCGGACTGGCAAAATCCGTTCTGGCAGATGACGGCCGAGACCCTGCAGCCGCTGCCCGGCACCGGGCCGGTGGCGGGCCGCATCTCGGTCACGCCGGAGGCCGGCCTGCGCGGGCTGGTGGTGCTGCTCACCCAGGCGATGGCGTTCTATCTCGCGCTCCAGCTCTGCCGCGACGGGCGGCGGGCCGACCTGTTCCTGCGCGCGCTGGTGGTGATCGCGGTCGTCTATGCCCTTTTCGGCCTCCTCCAGCACACGCTGACGCCGGACCTGCTGCTGTGGTTCGAGAAGAGGGCCTATGGCGGGCAGCTGACCTCCAGCTTCGTCAACAAGAACAGCTACGCGACCTATGCAGGCATCGGGCTGATCGCCACGATCGGCCTGTTGATCGATGTCTATCGCCGCGCGGGCGGGCGGCGCAGCCTGCCGCTCGCGGTGCGGGCGACGGCCTTCGTCGAGACCACGCTGCGCTCCGCCCTGCCGGTCCTCGCCGGGGCTGCCCTTATCGGCGTCGCCCTCGTGCTCACCGTGTCGCGCGCGGGCTTCATTGCCGGCATGGCCGGCGTCCTGGCGCTGGTTTTGCTGGCCTTGGCGTCCACCCGCCGGCGCTGGCTGGTGCTCGTGCTCGCCACCCCGGTGCTGGCCGTGCTGTTCGCCACGCTGGCGCTGTTCGGCGACGATCTCGGCGAACGCTTCGCCTTGCCCGGCGCCCGCGATCCGCGCTGGGCGGTGGCGGCCCGCACGCTCGACGCGGTGCGCGACGTGCCGCTGACCGGCTTCGGCTATGGCAGTTTCGACCGCATGTTCGCGGTCTATCGCGGCGCGGAAGCCTTCTCGCCCTGGCATCACTGGGACAAGGCGCACAACACCTATATCGAACTGCTGTTCGAACTCGGCGTTCCCGCCACGCTCCTGCTCGCCACCCTTGTGGCCACCCTGCTGGCGGTGACACTCGCCAACATGCTGCGGCGCGAGAGTCCGCATCCGATAAGCCTCGTCGCGCTCGCGGCGAGCGTTACCGTGCTGTCGCATGCGGCGTTCGATTTCAGCCTGCAGATACAGGCGGTGGCCCTGACCTATTGGGCGCTGTTGGGGGCCGGGCTCGCGCAGAGCTGGAGCCGGCGGTTCGACACCGCGGAGTGAGCGGGGCGAGGCCCCGTCAGAACAGCCTCTCGCCCACCCGCACGATATCGCCGGGCAGCACCATGGTCGTCGTGGTGACGGGATAGGAATAGTCCTGCGTCTGCCCCGCCCGGCGGATGGTGACCGTGGTGTCGTTCGCCCGGTAGGTGAAGCCGCCCGCCACGGCCACGGCGCTCATGATGTTCATGCCGTTGCGATAGGGGTATTCGCCGGGCTTGGCGACCTCGCCGATGATGTAGAACGGCCGGTACTGCAGGACCTCGATATTGACCCGGGGATCGCGCATATAGCCGCCGGCCAGCTTCTGCGTGATGGCGGTTTCCAGCCCATGCGCCGTCTCGCCCTGCGCCTTGATGTTGCCAATCAGCGGGATCGAGATGAAACCACCGGAATTCACCTCGAACTCGCCCGACAGCGTCGGCTCGTTGAACACGGTGAGGCGAAGCTTGTCGCCGGTGCCGAGGACATATTCGGTGGCGGTGGCGGCATCCGCCGCCGGCGGAGGCGCGCTCGGCGCCGTGGCACAGGCCGCCAGCGCCAGAAACAGCGGCACGACAAGGAGCAACAGCCCTGAGGGGCTCATGCGCTTCCAACGACTGACGCTCATCGCGTTCTCGCACTCCGTCTTCGCGGCCGGTCGCACCCTATCGTGTCCCGGCAAGGCGTTCGTCAATGAAGGACTTGATCCGGCTCTCGAACCGCTCGCGGCCGAAACCGGCGACATGGGCGCGGTAGTCCTCCGGCGAGCCATCCACCGCGCCCGCCTCGAAACGCTGCACCGCATCAATGATGGCGTCGGCGGTCTGCTGGTGGAACAGCAGGCCGGTCTTGCCGTCGATCACCGTCTCCGTGGCCCCGCCGCGCCCGAAGGCCAGCACCGGGCGCCCGCTCGCCATCGCTTCCAGCGGGACGATGCCGAAATCCTCGACCCCGGGAAACACCAGCGCCCGGCAGCGCGCCAGATGATGCGCCATCGCCGCGTCGCTGACCGGGCGGAGGAAGCGGATGCCGGGACCGGCCCGGCGCCTCAGCGCCGCGTCGGCGCCCTCTCCGATGATGTCGAGCCGCCGCCCCATGCGGGTGAAGGCCTCGATGGCCAGCTCGATCTTCTTATAGGGCGTGATCTGGCCGGCGCAGAGATAGGCCTCGCCAATGTCCTCCACCGGCGCGAAGCGGGCGAGATCGACCGGTGGGTGGATGACCGTCGCCTCGCGCCGGTAGAACTTGGCGATACGCTGGGCGACATAGGCGGAATTGGCGATGAAGGCGTCCACCCGCGCCGCCGTGGTCACGTCCCATTGGCGCAGCCCCGGCCCGAACAGCGACATGGCCAGCCGGGTGAGCGGGCCGGAGGCGGCGCGGTATTGCGGCTCCAGGTCCCAGAGATAGCGCAGAGGCGAGTGGCAATAGCAGACATGCAGGCTGTCCGGGCGCGTCACCACGCCCTTGGCCGGGCCGGCCTCGCTGGAGATCACCAGGTCGTAGCCGGTGAGGTCGAGGCTCTCCAGCGCATAGGGCATCAGCGGCAGCATCTTCTGATAGTGCCGCCGCCCGCCAATGTGCTGCAGGAAGGAGGTGGTGATGCGGTGCCGCCGCAGGGTCTCGGAAAGCTGAGCCGGCTCGGCAACCAGGGTGAAGATGTCGGCATCGGGGTAAAGGCGGCAGAAGGATTCCAGCACCTTCTCCCCGCCCCGCATCCCGACGAGCCAATAATGAACCAGGGCGACCTTCATTAAATGTCGTCTTTCACACGGGACGGTGTCGGGGCGATCGTCAGTTGAAGGCGCCGGCGGAATCGTTCTTCCAGCGTTGCAGCGCCAGGGGAAGCTGCCCGCGCCGGACGAGGCCGTGCGCGTCCAGCCAGCCCGGCACCACATCGGTCGAGCGCACCAGCTTCATGACCCGCTCCGGGTGAATGCCGATGCCCGCGCCGGCCAGTGGCCTGAGGGCGCTCGCGGCGGCGAGCATCAGGGAACGGGGCATGGTCAGCGTCCTCGCCCGTGGAAAATGCTGGGCGCGGAAGGTCTCGACGATGACCTCCAGCGTGTAGCGGTCGGGATAGCAGCCATTGAACAGCAGCACGCGCTCCTCGCGCGCGGCGGCGTGCAGCAGCGATTCCACGAGATCTTCGACATAGTAGCAGGCCTTGATCGTGTCGCGCCGGCCTGGATAGACAAAGAGCCCGCGCCGCAGCAATCCGGCCAGGCGGGTGAAATTGCCCCCCTCGCCGGCGCCGAAGATCACCGCCGGACGGCAGATCACCAGCCGCCGCTCCGCCGCCTCCGCCTGCCAGGCACGGTGAACATCCTCCGCCAGGGCCTTCGAGCGTCCATAGGCCGATTCAGGCGCGCGCCGCGAGGTTTCGGATTTCGTGTCCTCGCCGGGGCCATAGACCGAGATCGAACTGGTGAAGACGATGGTCCGCACGTTCTGGCGCCGGGCAAAGGCGCAGACCTCCAGCGCCCCGCTGATGTTGGTGTCATAATATTCATGGTCGGCATGGCCCGGCGTGGTGTGTACCGCCGCGAGATTGAAGATCCTCGCCACCTCGCCATCGACGGAGAGAGCGGCGAGATCACGGACATCGCCGGTCAGATAGTCGACGCCGGGGACCGGGGATTTCGGCGGGCGGATATCGACGCTGATCAGCCGCGCCGGACGCGTCTGCGCCAGCCGCCGCAACAGGTGCGAGCCAATGAAGCCGGCCCCGCCGAAAACAATCGCTACTTCTCCTTGCGTCATGTCCTTCCCAGGCACCCATTCACCATCCAGGGACTATCGGATTAAAAACGTTCTAAAATCGTATCAGTACGCATTAACCGGTTTGTTTGACAATGCGTCGTCCATCAAGCGCAAAATGCATCCAAAATGTTGCACGCCGACAACTCTATCTGCTATGCAAATACCATAGCAATAGAAGCGGCATAAAGGTGGACAGGAGCGATCCCCCATCGACGGGGTCGGAGCGCACACCGGCTTGGTCCTGAAGGCAGACGGGGGCGCGGGCGGCGCGTCGCCGTCTACACGTCATGGCGCACCGCGACACGGCACTTAAACGGTTTCTTTGCCGGCTGATGAGCGGTGATCGCCGCCCCATCGCGGCAAGCATTGCAAGGAAGGCAGCCGCATGGAGGTCCTCGGCGCTTATGGCGGCATCCGCGAGGCGGCCGCCAGCGTACCGCCGACGGAACCCGCGCCCGATCGGTTGACGCGTTACCGCGACTCCCTGCGCGTCTGCCTCACGCTCTCGCTCGCCGCCACCGACCTGCTCGCCCTCGCCGGCAGCTGCCTGGCCGGCGCGGCGCTGCGCCATGGCTCACCCTTTGACGGCAATTGGCAGATCTTCTTCTTTCTGGCCCCTACCTATCTGCTGGCGGCGGTGAGCCTGCGGGCCTATGCGATCCCGGCGGCGACCTCGCTCAGCCGGGCCCTCTCCGCCAGCTTCACGGCCCTGCTGATCACCGCCGGCCTGTTCCTCACCGCTCTTTTCGCGCTGAAGGTGGGCAGCCTGCTCTCGCGCCTGGAAATCGGCTACAGTTTTCTGCTGGCATTCGCGCTGATCGGCATGGGCCGGCTGGTTGCCACCCTGCTGACGCGCAGCTGGCTGCTCCCCATCGTCGCGCCGCGCCTGGTGGTGCTCACCGACCGACGCGACACCGAGGCGCCCGGAGGCGATGAGCTGACCACCTTTGTGGAGGTGGGCGGCACCGGCCTGACGCCGCGCCGCGACGATCCCGCTTTCTTCGCCGCCCTCAGCGAGACGATCGGCTATGCCGACCGGGTGATCCTGGCGTTTTCGGACGCACGGGAGCGGCTCGAATGGACCGAGGCGATGCGGCTGAGCGGCTTCGAAAGCGAGGTGGTGGTCGATCTTGGCCGGTTCGAGCCGCTGTCGCTGTCACGCTGGAACACGCAGACAACCCTGCTGGTGTCGCGCGGCCCGCTCTCGCTGACCGAGCGTCTGACCAAGCGGGTGTTCGATCTCGCCGTAACCCTGCCTCTCCTCGTGGCCGCGGCCCCGACCATTCTCGCTGCCGCCCTGCTGGTGAAGCTCGATAGCCCCGGCCCGGCTTTCTTCGTGCAGGAGCGGGTGGGGCGCAACAACCGCCCCTATCGCTGCTTCAAATTGCGGACGATGCGGCGCGAGGCGACCGACGCCACCGGGCAGGTTTCCGCCTCGCGTAGCGACGGCCGCGTCACCCGCGTCGGGCGTTTCCTGCGGCGCACCAGCATCGACGAGCTGCCGCAGCTTCTCAACGTGTTGATCGGCAATATGAGCCTGGTCGGGCCGCGTCCACATGCGCTGGGTTCCCGGGCGGACGGCGCGCTGTTCTGGGAACTGGTTCCCGATTACTGGAGCCGCCATGCGGTGAAACCGGGCCTGACCGGCCTCGCCCAGATCCGCGGCCTGCGCGGCGCCACGCAGAGCCGCCGGGACATCGAGGCCCGGGTGGCCGCAGACCTCGAATACATTAATAACTGGTCGCTCTGGATGGATGTTAAGGTGCTGCTGCTTACCGTCCGCGTCATCATCCACCGCAATGCCCATTGAGCCGATGCGCCCGCCTGTTCCGTTCCCGCCTGGCCGCCCCGCTATCCCCTCCAGCCGGGCGCGCGGGCCGCATGCCTCTTGATGTCGACTTCTCCCTCGCCTTCAACGACCGGACGGGGAAGCTGTTTCTCGGCCGGGAAATCATCGCCACCCTCGGCGCGCGTGTCGCCTCGGTGCGCTATGGCCGGCTGAGGCAGTTCCCCCGCAGCGATCTCGGCCGCCGCCTCGCCGGGCGGCTGACGCACTGGGAGACGATGGCGCGCGCCTTCGATCCCCGCCTTGCCGCGCCGCTGCCCCGGGTTCGGACACCGCATCCCACGCTCCATCTCGATCCGCTCAGCGTGCTGCGCCACCGGCTGCAGGAGCGGGACATCGTTCTGTGCCACGATGTCGGTCCGCTGACCCACCCCGACCAGTTCGCCCCCCGCGTCGATGAACTTTACGCCGGTGCCTATGCGGCGATCCGGGCGGCACGGCCGCATATGGTGTTCGTCAGCCGCACCTCGCAGCAGGCGTTCCACGCGCTTTTTGGCGAGGACTATCCCTCCTCCACCGTCATCTACATTCCTGTGCGGCAGGAAATGTCCGCGGCGTCGGCGTCGCCGCCCGCCGATCACGGCACCCCGTTTCTGCTCACCGTCGGCAGCCTCGGCCGGCGCAAGAACCAAGCGCTCTGCATCGAGGCCTTCGCCCGCAGCGGCCTCGCCGCCCAGGGCTGGCATTATGTGCTGGCGGGCGGGCACGAGCCCGGTGCGGATGAAGCCATTGCGCTGGGCATGAAGACCGAGGGCGTCATCCTGCGCGGCTATGCCGGCGAGCCCGAACTGCGCTGGCTCTATCGCCATGCCAGCGGCTTCGTGCTGATGAGCCGGCTGGAGGGCTTCGGCATGCCGGTGATCGAGGCGATCGAGCACGACCTGCCCTGTCTGGTGACGGAAAGCAGCGTTCTCGCCGAGGTCGGCGGCCCCTCGACGCTGCGCGCGGACGCCACGGATGTGGACGCGATCGCGGCGGGCATGCGCGCCCTGGCGCTGATGCCCCCGGCCGAACGGGGCGAACGTGCGGCCCGCAGCCGGGCCCATCTCGCCCAGTTCGATCGCGAGCTCGTTCTCGGCCAATGGCGCCAGCTCGCCGACCGCCTCACCGGAGATGCGCCATGATCATCGACGAACCGGCTTCGGCCCCGCCCCTCTTCAACAGCCGCAAGGGCCGACGCTGATGAAGGCGAGCGGAGAGCTCTCCGTCGGCATCGTCGTCGCGACGCTCGGGCGGGCGCGGAATGTGGAGACGCTGCTGGACCGCCTGGCGCTGCAGAGCCGGCTCCCGGCCTGCGTGCTGTTGTCGCTGGAGACGCCGGCCGACGCGCCGCCGGAGCGCCCTTACCCTTTCCCGCTGATCAGGATCTTCGGGCCGCGCGGCCTGTGCCAGCAGCGCAACCGCGGGATCGATGGGCTGCCGGCCGATATCGATATCGTGCTGTTCCTCGATGACGACTATGTTCCCTCGCGCCGACTGGTGGCCGGCGTGGCGCGCTTCTTCGCCACACATGGCGGCATAGACGGGGCGAGCGGCCGCCTGCTGGCGGACGGCATCAACGGCCCGGGCATCGCGCCCCGCACGGCAGTGGAACTGGTGGAGGCGGAGGATGCGCGGGGCGAGGAACCGGCGCTCAGCGTGTCGGCGCCGCATCCCGGCCTCTATGGCTGCAACATGGCGTACCGGCGCGCGTCGATCGGCGCCACGCGCTTCGACGAGAACCTGCCGCTTTATGGCTGGCAGGAGGATATCGACTTCGGCGGGCGGCTCGGAGGCCGGCTGGTCTATACGGATGCATTCTATGGCGTGCATTGCGGCGAGAAGGCCGGACGGGAACGCAATGGCCGGCGGCTGGGCTACAGCCAGATCGCCAATCCCTGGTATCTCTGGCGTAAGGGCTCCATGCCGACCCGCTTCGCCTGTCGGCTGATGCTGCGCAGCCTGGCGGCCAATACGGCGCGGGCTCTGCGGCCGGAGCCGTGGATTGACCGGAAGGGGCGCTTGACGGGAAACTGGCTGGCGGTGCGTGATATTCTCATCGGAGGTGCCGATCCGCGCCGCATTCTGGAGCTGTAGGCATGGCCGGCAAGGCCCCGCTGTTCATCAACGGCAAGTTCATCTCTGCCGGGCCGACGGCGGTGCATCGGGTGGCGCTGGAGCTGGTGAAGGCCCTCGCGCCTCTTATCTCCGACCGGGAACTGTGCCTGCTGGTGCCGCCGGGTCCTGCGCAACTCGCCAACGATCCCGGTATCCCGGCCCGTCCCGTGGGCCGTCTGAAAGGCACGGCGTGGGAACAGATTTCACTGCCCTGGCATGCACGCGGGGGCGTCTTGCTGAACCTGTGCAACCGCTCGCCCCTCGTCCTGCGCAACGGCCTGACCCTGTTGCACGACGCCCAGGCCTTCACCGCGCCTCGGTCGTACGCTTTTTCGGGAAGGCTGGCAGGGCAGTGGCAGGCCCGCGCCGCCGGCCGGCGGCAGCTGGGGCTGCTGACCGTGTCGGAATTCGCGAGGTCCGAACTGGTCGGGCTCGGCCTCGCCCCGGCGGAACGGGTGCATGTCGTTCCCAATGGTGCCGACCATGTGCTGCGGGCGCAGCCGCAGACCGAGATTCTCGCCCGGCTCGGGCTGGCGCCGCGCGGCTACGCGCTGGCCCTCGCCAATCTCATGCCGCACAAGAACATCCCGCTGCTGGTCCGCGCCTTCGCCCGCCCGGCGCTGGCGGGAATGACCCTGGTGCTGGTCGGCGGCACCGGACGCGCGGCCTTCGCCGCCGCCGGGGTGACGGCGGGCGCCAATGTCGTCTTCCCCGGCTATGTCAACGATGGCGAGATGCGCGCCTTGCAGGAAAACGCGCTGGCGGTGTGCACCCCCTCGCTCACCGAGGGCTTTGGCCTGCCGCCGGTGGAGGGGCTGATGCTGGGAACGCCGGCGGTGATCGCGCCCTGCGGCGCCCTGCCGGAAGTGTGCGGCCCCGGCGCGCTGCAGGCCGACCCGCACGCCCCCTCCGCCTGGGAGGCGGCGCTGCTGAGGCTGCGGGACGAGAGCGGCCTGCGCGCGCATCTTGCCCGGGAAGGTCACGCCTTCGTCGCCCGCTTCACCTGGCAGGCCGCCGGCAGGCGGCTGCTTGAGGTGGTCGACACTGTCGCGCCGGGCTGAGCGGGAGGGCGCGTGGACATCTGCATCAATGGGCGCTTTCTCGCCGGCCCGCCGGCCGCGACCTATGCGGTGGCGGAGCGGCTGAGCCGCGCCCTTGCCGCGCTGGGAGCGTCGGGCGCGTATCCCGCGGATTGGCGGATGCGCGTGCTGGCCCCGCCCAATGCGCGCGCGCTCGATGTGGGACTGCCGGTCGAGCAGGTCGGCAGTCGGACGGGCAACATTTGGGAGCAGATCGACCTGCCGCGCGCCGCCGGGGGCCGGCTGCTGATCAGCTTCGCCGCCCGCAGCCCGCTGCTGCTGCGCAACGGCCTGACCATGGTTCATGACGCGCAGGTTTTTACCACGCCTTCCTCCTATTCTCTGGCATTCCGCGCCACCCTCAAGGCCAATATCCGCCTGGCCGGCCGGCGGCAGCTGGGGCTGCTGACCGTGTCGGAATTCGCGCGGTCCGAACTGGTCGGCCTCGGCCTCGCCCCGGCGGAGCGGGTGCATGTCATTCCCAATGGCGCCGACCACGTGCTGCGGGCGCAGCCGCAGACCGAGATTCTCGCCCGGCTCGGGCTGGCGCCGCACGGCTACGCGCTGGCCCTCGCCAATCTCATGCCGCACAAGAACATCCCGCTGCTGGTCCGCGCCTTCGCCCGCCCGGCGCTGGCGGGAATGACCCTGGTGCTGGTCGGCGGCGCCGGACGCGCGGCCTTTGCCGCCGCCGGGGTGACGGCGGGCGCCAATGTCGTCTTTCCCGGCTATGTCAATGATGGCGAGATGCGCGCCTTGCAGGAAAACGCGCTGGCGGTGTGCACCCCCTCGCTCACCGAGGGCTTCGGCCTGCCGCCGGTGGAGGGGCTGATGCTGGGAACGCCGGCGGTGATCGCGCCCTGCGGCGCCCTGCCGGAAGTGTGCGGCCCCGGCGCGCTGCAGGCCGACCCGCACGATCCTTCCGCCTGGGAGGCGGCGCTGCTGAGGCTGCGCGACGAGAGCGGCCTGCGCGCGCATCTTGCCCGGCAAGGTCACGCCTTCGTCGCCCGCTTCACCTGGCAGGCCGCCGCAATGCGCCTGCTTTCCGTCCTCGACGCCGTCGCCGCCAGCCGCGGCCGGAGCCCGCCATGAACGGGCTGGCCCTCGCCGGCTTCTGGGCGCTCGCGCTGTGGGGTCTGTTCTCGCGCCGCCAGCTCCTGCTGTGGCTGTTCTTCGCCATGCTGCCTTTCGGCATGTTCGCCGTCATCCCGACACAGCTCACCGGTGGCCTTTCGATTCTGGCGGCGCCTGTCGCCGGCGCACTGTTCGCGCTGCGGCAGTTTCTGCTGCGCCGGCACGGCATTGACGACCTGCTGACCCTGGCCTTGCGCCCGCCCGGCCGGCTGCTGACGCTGTTCTGGACGGTGGCGCTGCTGGTGACGCTGTTCGCCCCCCGCCTCCTCGCCGGCCAGGTCGCCGTGGTGCCGATGGCGGAAGCCTTTCTGGGAATCGCGCTGCTGCGCCCGACCCTGCAGAACCTGTCGCAGATCGGCTATCTCACCCTCTCCGTGCTGCTGGTCTTCGCCTTCGCCCGGTTCTTCAGCATCCCGCGCCACCAGGGGCTGATCCTGCGCGGGCTGATGGTCAGCGCCGTCGTCACCATCATCACCGGCGCCCTCAGCTATCTCTCCGCCACACTCCCGCTCGACCCGGTTCTCGATCCCTTCAAGACCGCCGGCTACGCCCTGCTCGACAAGGCCAGCATCAGCGACGGCGCCCCGCGCATCACCGGCCTGATGCCGGAGGCCTCCGCCTATGGCGCTCTGGCGCTAAGCCTGCTGGCCTGCCTGTATTTCCTGCGCGGCATCGTCGACGATCGGGCGCAGTCGCTGCGCCTCAATGCGTTGATCATCGCCCTGGCGGTCCTGGTGGTCGCCTCCACCTCTTCGGCCGGCTATGTGGGCCTCGGTGTTCTCGCCCTGCTGATCGGCCTCGACTGGTTCACCCGCGCCTTCCGGATCAACCGCCCGCGCTTCTCCCAGAGCGGCGTGCGCGAGGATTTTTTCCTCGCACTCGCCATCATCGGCTTCGCCGCAGCGGCAGTCATGATCACACCCGGCGTCTTCGAGCCGGTCATGGAGCGGCTCGATGAGGTGGTGTTCAGCAAGACCCAGACCGATTCCTATGTGGAGCGCAGCAGCTGGACGACGCGGTCGCTGCAGGCCGGTTTGGACAGCTATCTCGTCGGCGTCGGCCTCGGCTCGACGCGCGCCTCCAACTTCGCCGTGGTGCTGTTCGCCAGCACCGGCCTTGCTGGTTTCATCCTCTATTTCGGCTTCGTCGCGCGGCTGCTGCTGACGCCCGCACCACGGGGCGAGAAGCGCCGGGAAGGCCTGGCGAGCGCGCTGAAATGGTCGTTCTTTCCCGCTTTCGCCGTGAGCCTGCTGATCGGAACCACCCCGGATTTCGGCGCGTTCGAGGCTTTGCGGTTCGGGGCGCTGATCGCCCTCACGGAAACCGGACGGCGGGCATCGCTCGCCGATCCGTCCCGCTGCGCCGCGTAGAGGGCGCGCGGCGGCCGGGCTCAGCCGGCGGGCGGTGAAGCGGTGAAGCCTGGATTGTACATGATGCAGTCGATTTCCACGAGACTGGGGAAATGACCGTAATTATTGGGAACGAAGGCGCTCAGCCGGAAGCCCAGAGATTCGTAGAAGCGGATCGCCTCGTCATAGGGCGTGGCTGAATCATAGATCTTGATGACCGACAGTTCGCTCTGCAGGCCGACGAACGCGCTCATGATGTCGGCGGCGCCCGCGACGACCTTCACATCGCCGCCCTGCGTATCGAGCTTGAGGAAAGGCCGCGTGAAGCCGAACCTCTCGCGATAGATCCGGTAGTAGTTCGTCAGCAGGTCGACTTTGACCGTGACGGAGCGAACGACCCTGTTGGTTTCCTGGAAGATATCGACGCCGCTATGGTCGGGAGACGCGAGCGAACTGAACTGGTGGGACGCCATAATGTTGAAGCTGTCCATGCCCACACGGTCCGCCAGCGCCACCTCCTCGACCTGCCACAGCGGGTCGCCCTTCGCCAGCGCACGCACATGGTCGGCGCATTCGGGAATGGGCTCGAAGGAGACGATGAGCCCCTCATAGCCGACCTGCTGGCGCAGCATGGTCGCGTATTGGCCCCTATTGGCACCGACATCGAAAATGCAGTCGATGGCGAAATGCTCGACGAAACGCCGCAGATGCATGCGCTCGGGAAGGGCGTGCAGGTCGCTGTCGCGGACGAGCAGCAGCCTTGAGCCGGAACCGCGCTCGACGAGCCGAGAAAGACCGGCCACCGCCGACCGCATGAGCCGCTTCATCTACCCACCGTTCGCCCACACTCAGCCGCGCCACGGCGATGGCCGCCACGGGCCGGCAAGACTGGCGCACCGCGAACGGGGACGCAATCCACCTTCCGCCGCCTGACAGGGCGTTTCCCCTATGACGCGGTCTCGTCGGCCGCCCGGGTGCGCTCGAGGAAATCGATCAGCGAGACGCAGGCGCCGAGAATATGCTGGCGGGTGAGTTCGGCGGCCTCCTCGGCATCGCGGCGGATGCAGGCGAGCAGGATGCCCTCATGTTCGCGGCGCGCGCGGGCCATGCCGTCGGTGAGCACCAGCTGGGCGCGCAGATAGCGGTCGACGCGGTCGAGCGCGGCGCTGATGGTCTGCAGGTAGTAGGGCCGGCCGGACGCCTCATAGAGGCTGTAGTGGAAGCTGCGGTTGAGCTCGCCCCAATGCGAGGAATCGGTCTCGGTGGCGAAGGCATGGGCGAAGCGCTTGGCCGCCTCCAGCGCCTCGTCCGACATGCGCTCCACCGAATAGCGCAGCACCTCGGGCTCCAGCAGGGCGCGGAACTGGAAGATCTCGCGGATCTCGTCGGTGGACAGTGTGGTGACGACGGCACCGCGATAACGCTGGGTGGAGACCAGCCCCTGCTCCTCCAGCCGGGTCAGCGCCTCGCGGACGGGAATGCGGCTGACATTGAACATGCGGGCGATATGGTCCTGCCGCAGGGTCTGGCCCTCGGCGATGTCGCCCTTGGCGATCGCCTGGCGCAGCGCGTCGAAAATGACATCCGAGGCGGATGCCATCTGCGCGATGTCCGTCGCCTTCACCTTCACCTGCCTGCCTCCCGAAACCCGGCGCCGATTCAGCCGAAATCCGGCTTCCGGCAGCGTGCCGCTTTGTCGTCCGCGATTCTACCTGACATGCACAGGTAAAATTCGCACCGCGATCGTAAAATGGATATTGCAACTTGGATCCAAAAATTGGAAGCTCCTTTCCGTCGCCGGCCTGGACACCGCAAAGGCGCCGCCGGCCATCAACAATGAAGACAGCTTCCTCCAGAGGAGAGCCATTATGGCTAAGGGATTCGGCATTCTGGCCGCGGCGGCGCTGACGCTCGCCGCCGCTCTGCCCGCGCAGGCGGACAAGCTCGACGACATCATCGCTTCCGGCACGCTGCGCTGCGCGGTGGTGCTGGACTTCCCGCCCATGGGCTCGCGCGATGCCAACAACAACCCGATCGGCTTCGACGTCGATTACTGCAACGATCTCGCCAAGGCGCTCGGCGTGAAGGCGGAGATCGTCGAGACCCCCTTCCCCGACCGTATCCCGGCGCTGATCTCCGGCCGCGTCGATGTCGGCGTCGCCTCGACTTCCGACACGCTGGAGCGCGCCAAGACCGCCGGCTTCACCATCCCCTATTTCGCCTTCAAGATGGTCGTGCTCACCAAGGACGGCCTCGGCATCAAGGATTACGACAGCCTGAAGGGCAAGAAGACCGGTTCGGTCGCCGGCACCTTCGAAGCGCTGGCGCTTGAGAAGGACGTGAAGGCGTGGGGCGCGGGGACGACCTTCCGTGGCTACCAGACGCAGGCAGACGTGTTCCTCGCCCTCGCCCAGGGCC
Organism: Ancylobacter sp.; assembly: GCF_965249975.1. Classification (GTDB taxonomy): domain Bacteria; phylum Pseudomonadota; class Alphaproteobacteria; order Rhizobiales; family Xanthobacteraceae; genus Ancylobacter. The sequence goes on from NZ_CBDFNE010000018.1 coordinate 487,814, forward strand.
AGATCGATGCCACCGTCGTCACCTCCACCGTCGCCGCCGCGATTGTGAAGGAAGGCAAGTATAAGGGCCTGATGATGGGTGGCGATGCCCCCTATGACATCGACTATGTCGCCCTCATCGCCCTGCGCAACGAGCAGGGCCTCATCAACTACCTGAACCTGTTCATCAATCAGCAGGTCCGCACCGGCCGCTACAAGGCGCTCTACGACAAGTGGATCGGCCTCGGTGCCGCCCCCGACCTGACGGTGCCCGGCGTCTATCGCTGAGCCGGAACCGCGTCATCCCGGACGGCCGCCAGGCCGCTCCGGGATCGTCCGCGGCCTTTGCGAACGAGCCCCCGTGCCGCGCGTCGTCGCGGCCTGGGACGACAAACGACTATCCCCCTTGCAGTTTCCGACCGAGCCGGACTGGCGCGACCCATGAACTACACTTTCCACTGGCTGCCGGCGTTCCGCGCCCTGCCCGACATGTTGTGGGGCGCGCTGGTCACGCTTGAGATCGCCGTGCTCTCCATGCTGCTCGGGGTCGCCTTCGCGATCCTGCTGGCGCTCGGCACCGCCTCGCCCTACCGGGCCGCGCGCGCGGCCGCCGCGACCTGGATCGAGCTGGCCCGCAACACCCCGTCGCTGTTCCAGATCTACATGGCCTATTTCGGCCTCGGCTCGCTCGGCATCCATCTCGACAGTTTCGTCGCCCTGCTCGCCGGCATCACCTTCAACAATGCCGGCTATCTCGCCGAGACCTTCCGGGGCGGCCTGCGCGCCGTGCCGCCGACGCAGGTGCGCGCCGCCCGCTCGCTCGGCATGGGGCAGTTCCAGGCCTTCCGCCTGGTGGTAATGCCGCAGATGTTCCGCATCGTCTTCTATCCCCTCACCAACCAGATGGTGTGGGCGATCCTGATGACCTCGCTCGGCGTCATTGTCGGCCTCAACAACGATCTCACCGGCGTCACCCAGGACCTGAATGTGCGTTCCTTCCGCACCTTCGAATATTTCGCGCTCGCCGCCGTGATCTATTACCTGCTCGCCAAATTCGTCACCCTCTCCGCGCGCCTGATGGCGTGGCGGCTGTTCCGCTACTGAGAGGAGGCGCGCCATGTTCTCCTCGCTGTTCGAGACCAGCTTTTCCTTCAACGACCTCCTCTTCATGCTGAAGGGCGCCGGCGTCACGCTGATGCTCACCTTCTGGGCGGTGCTCGGCGGCACGCTGCTCGGCGTCGTCTTCGGCGTCATCCGCGCCATCTCGCCCTGGTGGGTGAATGCCCCGCTCGGCGCCATTCTCGACGTGTTCCGCTCCATCCCGCTGCTGATCCAGCTGGTGGTGGCGAATTCGTTCAAGACCATTATCGGCCTGCACTGGGCGCCGTTCACCGTCGGCTGCGTCGTGCTGGCGCTGTACATGTCGGCCTATTGCACCGAGATCGTCCGCTCCGGCTTCCTCGCCGTGCCCACGACCACGCGCCGCGCCGCCCGCTCGCTCGGCCTCTCCTGGCGCCAGGACCTGACCGAGATCGTGTTCCCCATCGCGCTCCGCGTCGCTTTGCCGAGCTGGATCGGCCTGACGCTCGGCGTGATGAAGGACACCGCCATGGTGTGGTGGATCGGCGTCGTCGAATTGCTGCGCTCCTCGCAGGTCATCGTCACCCGCATCCAGGAGCCGCTCTTCGTGCTCTCCATCGCCGGGCTGATCTACTTCCTGATGAGCTTCCCCATCGCCCGCCTCGGCGCCCGCCTCGAAAAGCGCTGGCGCGAGAACGACTGAGACGCTGAGGTTTTTGTATGTCGATCGAAATACAGGACGTTCACAAATCCTTCGGCTCGCTCGAAGTGGTCAAGGGCGTGACCATGACCGTCGAGAAGGGCGAGGTCGTCTCCGTCATTGGCGGGTCCGGCTCGGGCAAGTCCACCTTGCTCATGTGCATCAACGGGCTTGAGCCGATCAATTCCGGCCGCATCCTCGTCGACGGCACCGACGTTCACGCGCGCGGCACCGATCTCAACAAGCTGCGCCGCAAGATCGGCATCGTGTTCCAGCAGTGGAACGCCTTCCCCCATCTCACCGTGCTGGAAAACGTGATGCTGGCGCCGCGCAAGGTGCTGGGCAAGTCGAAGGCCGAGGCCGAGGCCATCGCGGTGGACAAGCTCGCCCGTGTCGGCCTGTCGGAAAAGCTGAAGGTCTATCCCTCACGTCTCTCCGGCGGCCAGCAGCAGCGCATGGCCATCGCCCGTGCGCTTGCCATGTCGCCCGATTACATGCTGTTCGACGAGGTGACCTCGGCGCTCGACCCGCAACTCGTCGGTGAGGTGCTCGACACCATGCGCTCGCTCTCCGCCGAGGGCATGACCATGATCGTCGTCACGCACGAGATCGCCTTCGCCCGCGAGGTCTCCGACCGCGTCGCCTTCTTCCACAAGGGCAAGATCCACGAGATCGGCCCCCCCGCCCAGGTCATCGGAAATCCGCAAAAGCCGGAAACCATCGACTTCCTCAAATCCGTCCTCTGATCCCTTCGCGCATTCGCACGACACTTAAGGAGCATTCCCATGTGGCAGGGCGTCTATCCCGCCGTTACCGCCAAGTTCAACGAAGACGACACGCTCGATCACAAGGAGATGGAGCGTAGCTTCGGCCTGCAGATCGACGCCGGCGTCGACGGCATCATCGTCAACGGCTCGCTCGGCGAAGGCCCGATGCTCTCGCATGACGAGCGCCTCGCCGTGCTGAAGACCGCCAAGGCGGTCGCCGGCAAGCGCCCGGTGCTGATGACCATTGCCGATTCCGCCACCCGCGATTGCGCAAACCTCGCCAAGCGCGCCGCCCAGGCTGGCGCCGACGGGCTGATGGTGGTGCCGAGCCTCGTCTACCACACCAACCCGAAGGAGACGGTGGCCACCCTCTCCGCGGTGGCGCAGGCGGCCGACCTGCCTGTCATGATCTATTCCAACCGCGTCGCCTACCGCGTCGACGTGACCGTCGAGATCATGGCCGAACTCGCCAAGGACAAGCGCTTCGTTGCGGTGAAGGAATCCTCGGACGACATCCGCCGCACGGTGGAACTGCAGAACGCCTTCGGCGACCGCTACGACATCTTCACCGGCGTCGACAATCTCGCCTATGAGGCGCTGGCGCTCGGCGCGGTGGGCTGGGTCGCCGGTCTCGTGGTCGCTTTCCCCGAGGAGACGGTCGCGATCTACCGGCTGATGAAGGCCAAGCGCTATGACGAGGCGCTGGCGATCTACCGCTGGTTCCGCCCGCTGCTCGACCTCGACGTGTCGACCTATCTCGTCCAGAACCTCAAGCTGGTCGAAGCCATGGTCACCGGCACCACCGAGCGCGTGCGCGCGCCGCGCCTGCCGCTGGAAGGCGAGCAGCGCGCCAAGGTGGAGAAGATCGTGCGCGAGGCCCTCGCCACCCGCCCGACCCTCGCCAAAGCGGCGTGAGGGCGGCAAACCGTGCGCGCCTCAGGCGTACGACGCCCTGGCCACCGGCCTCGTAGCGCCGTCATCCTGAGGTGCGCGCGCAGCGCGCCTCGAAGGATGGGCTCCCGGCCCGCCCGGCACGCATCCTTCGAGGCCCGGCTCACGCCGGGCACCTCAGGATGACGCCGATTGGTGTTCCTCACCTTCTCATCCCCCGCTGACATGGCGGGGGATGCCCTCTCCCACGAGGTCGGTCAAAAACGTGCCCTCAGCCTCCCCCCAGAACGACATCGTCATCATCGGCGCCGGCATTGTCGGCCTCTCCGCCGCGTTCCATCTTCTGGCCGAGGGGCACCGGGTGCGTCTGGTCGAGCGCGGGGGCGTTGCGGAAGGGGCGAGCTATGGCAATGCCGGCGCGCTCGCCTTTACCGACATTCTCCCCCTCGCCTCGCCCGGCATGCTGCGCAAGGCGCCGAAATGGCTGCTCGACCCGCTGGGCCCGCTGACCATTCCCCCGCGATACCTCCCACAGATCACGCCGTGGCTGATCCGATTCTGGCGCGCCAGCCTGCCCGACCGCTACCAGGCCTCGATCGCGGCGCAGGGCAACCTCATGCGCTTTGCCGCCACCGCCATGCAGGCGCTGGTGACCCAGGCCGGCCTTGCCGAGCATCTGCGCGCCGATGGCAATCTCCAGCTCTATGAAAGCGAGGCCGAGTTGAGCGCGGCGATGCCGGGCTGGGAGGCGCGGGCGCGCGAGGGCATCGCCTTCGAGCATGTGCGCGGCGCGCGGCTGGCGGAACTTCAGCCCGGCCTGTCGCCGCGCTTTACGGTCGGCACCTTCACCCCGCACTGGCAGACGGTGAGCGACCCCTATCACTTCGCGCTCGCCTTGTTCCGCACGGTTATGGCGCGGGGCGCCGGGTTGGTTCATGGCGAGGTGGTCGGCGTCACGGCGACGGCGGACGGCGTCGAGCTGCGCCTGGCCGACGGCAAGCTGCTGAAGGCCGGCCGGGCGGTGATTGCCGGCGGCGCGTGGTCGCGCCCGCTGGCAAAGTCGCTCGGCGATTCCGTGCCGCTGGAGACCGAGCGCGGCTACAACACCACCCTGCCGCCGGGCGCCTTCGACCTGCGCCGCCAGCTCACCTTTGGCGGCCACGGCTTCGTGGTGACGCCGCTTTCCACCGGCATCCGCGTCGGCGGCGCGGTGGAGCTGGGCGGGCTGAAGGCGCCGCCGAACTTCAAGCGCTCCGAGGCGATGCTGACCAAGGCGGCGCGCTTCCTGCCCGGCCTGCGCACCGAAGGCGGCAAGCAATGGATGGGCTTCCGCCCCTCGCTGCCGGATTCGCTGCCCGTGATCGGCCCCGCCACCGCTTCGGCGCGCGTGCTCTATGCCTTCGGCCACGGCCATCTCGGCCTGACCCAGAGCGCGGCGACGGGACGGCTGATCGCCGACCTCGTGGCCGGGCGCCGGCCCTCCATTCCTCTCGACCCCTTCCGCCCCGACCGCTTCTGACGAGTAGACCCATGGCGCGACACAGCTTCTTCTGCATAGACGGCCACACCTGCGGCAACCCCGTGCGGCTGGTGGCCGGCGGCGGGCCGAACCTCGTCGGCGACACCATGATCGAGAAGCGCGCCCATTTCCTGCGCGAGTTCGACTGGATCCGCACCGGGCTGATGTTCGAGCCGCGCGGCCACGACATGATGTCCGGCTCGATCCTCTACCCGCCGACGCGGCCGGATTGCGATGTCGCCATCCTGTTCATCGAGACCTCCGGCTGCCTGCCCATGTGCGGCCACGGCACCATCGGCACGGTGACGATGGCGATCGAGCACGGGCTGGTGACGCCGAAGACGCCGGGCGTCCTGATGCTCGACACTCCCGCCGGCGTGGTGAAGGCGGAATACAAACAGGTCGGGCAGCATGTGGAAGAGGTGCGCATCACCAATGTGCCGGCCTTCCTCTATGCGCGCGGGCTGACCGCCGAGTGCCCCGGCCTTGGCGAGGTGACGGTGGATGTCGCCTATGGCGGCAATTTCTACGCCATCGTCGAGCCTCAGGACGCCTTCCGCGACATGGCGGACTTCACCGCCGGCGAACTGGTGGGCATGAGCCCGGCGCTGCGCCGCGCGCTGAACGAGAAATACGAGTTCGTCCATCCGGAGAAGCCGGAGATTCGCGGCCTGTCGCACATCCTCTGGACCGGCGCCGCCCGGCACCCGGAAGCGCATGCGCGCAACGCGGTGTTCTATGGCGACAAGGCGATCGACCGTTCGCCCTGCGGCACCGGCACCTCGTCCCGCATGGCGCATCTCGCCGCGCTCGGCCAGCTGAAGGTGGGCGACGACTTCGTGCATGAGAGCATCATCGGCTCGCTGTTCAAGGGCCGGGTCGAGGCGGCGGTGAAGGTGGGGGAGCGCGACGCGATCATCCCCTCTATCGGCGGCTGGGCGCGCATGACCGGCTACAACACCATCTTCATCGACGACCGCGACCCGTTCGCGCACGGCTTCGTGGTGGTGTGAACAATGCCGGGCGCGACGTCATCCTGAGGTGCTCGGGCTTCGCCCGAGCCTCGAAGGAGGCTCACGCAGGGCGCCATCTGTTTCAACATCCTTCGAGGCTCGCTGCGCTTGCACCTCAGGATAACGGCTGAACGCGGACCGCAACGGCAGACAACGGAAAACACGCCATGAAGATCACCGGCATCAAGGCCTACAAGGTCGGGCTCCCGCTGCGGGAGGGTCGCTACAACTGGTCGAACGGCAATTTCATCGAGGTGTTCGATTCCACCGTGGTGGCGGTGGAAACCGATGCCGGCATTACCGGCTATGCCGAATGCTGCCCGCTGGGCTCGGCGTACCTTCCGGCCTATGCGCATGGCGTGCGCGCCGGGCTGGAGGAAATCGGCCCGAAGGTGATCGGCCTCGACCCCACCGACCTCAATGTGCTGAACCGGCACATGGACGCGGTGCTGCGCGGCCACCCCTATGTGAAGGCGCCGATCGACATTGCCTGCTGGGACATTCTCGGCAAGGTGGCGGGCCTGCCGGTCTACAAGCTGCTCGGCGGCGCCGCGCAGGAAAAGGTCGCGCTCTACCGCGCCATCTCGCAGGAGGCTCCTGACGTGATGGCGAAAAAGATCGCCGGCTACAAGGCCGAGGGCTACACCAAGTTCCAGCTAAAGGTCGGCGGCGATGCCGACCAGGACATCGACCGCATCCGCGCCACGCGCGACATTCTTGACGCCTCCGACATTCTCGTCGCCGACGCCAATACCGGCTGGACCCGGGCGGAAGCGGCGCGCATCTGCGCGGAAGTGGCCGATCTCGACGTCTATATCGAGCAGCCCTGCCCCACTTACGAGGAATGCCTCTCGGTGCGCGCCCGCACCGCCCGGCCTTTCGTGCTCGACGAGGTGATCGACGGCGTCGGCACGCTGATGAAGGGGCTGGCGGACGATGCGATGGACATCATCAACCTGAAGATCTCCAAGGTCGGCGGTCTGACCAAGGCGCGGCTGATGCGCGACATCTGCGTCGCCTCCGGCACGCCGATGACCATCGAGGACACCTGGGGCGGCGATATCGTCACCGCCACCATCGCCCATCTCGCCCGCTCGACGCCGGAGGAGTTCACCTTCTCCGCCACCGACTTCAACAGCTATGGCACGGTGGACATCGCCAGCGGCGCGCCCAAGCGCGAGAACGGCTTCATGACCGCCGCCGACGCGCCGGGGCTCGGCATCACCCCGCTGTTCGACGTGCTCGGCGACCCGGTGGTGGTGATCGGCTGAACGCGCCACGACGACTTTCCCGCCGCGCACCGTCATCCTGAGGTGCGCGCGCAGCGAGCCTCGAAGGATGTTCTTCAACGAGCATCCTTCGAGGCCCGGCCGACGGCCGGGCGCCTCAGGATGACGTTGCTCTGTTCACGCGAGGCCCCCATGCGCTCCAGCAAGATCATCCACATTGTCGGCTGCCATGCCGAGGGCGAGGTTGGCGACGTGATCGTCGGCGGCGTGGCGCCGCCGCCGGGCGACACGGTGTGGGCGCAGTCGCGCTTCCTCGCCTCCGACAACAATCTGCGCAACTTCGTGCTGCAGGAGCCGCGCGGCGGGGTGTTCCGCCATGTGAACCTGCTGGTGCCGCCCAAGGACCCGAAGGCGGCGGCCGCCTTCATCATCATGGAGCCGGAAGACACGCCGCCCATGTCCGGCTCCAACTCGATCTGCGTCTCCACCGTGCTGCTCGACACCGGCCTCGTGCCGATGACCGAGCCGGAGACGCATATGGTGCTGGAGGCGCCGGGCGGGCTGATCGAGGTCACGGCCTATTGCCGCAATGGCAAGGCCGAGCGGATCAAGGTGCGCAACCACCCCTCCTTCGCCGACAAGCTCGACGCCTCGCTGGAAGTGGAAGGGCTCGGCACGCTCACCGTCGACACCGCCTATGGCGGCGACAGCTTCGTCATCGTCGACGCTCATGCACTCGGCTTTTCGATCCGCCCGGACGAGGCGAAGGACCTCGCCGAAACGGGCATGCGCATCGTCAAGGCGGCGAACCGCCAGCTCGGCTTCCAGCACCCTGAGAATGCCGACTGGAACCACATTTCCTTCTGCCAGTTCGCCGCGCCCGTGGTGGAGGTGGACGGGGTGAAGACCGGCGCCAATGCGGTGGCCATCCGCCCCGGCAAGATCGACCGCTCCCCCACCGGCACCGGCTGCTCGGCCCGCATGGCGGTGCTGCATGCCAAGGGCCAGCTGAACGTGGGCGAGACCTTCATCGGCCGCTCGATCATCGATTCCCGCTTCGAGTGCCGGATCGAGGGCGAGACGACGCTCGGCGGGCGCCCGGCGATCCTGCCCTCGATCATGGGCCGGGCCTGGGTGACGCACACCGCGCAGCTGATGGTCGACCCCGAAGACCCATGGCCGACCGGCTACCGGCTCTCCGACACCTGGCCGGTGTGGAAGCAGGACTGACGGGGCTTGAATCCGCACGCCGTCATCCTGAGGTGCTCGGGCATCGCCCGAGCCTCGAAGGAGGCTCACGCAAAGCACCCTCGGCTTCAGCATCCTTCGAGGCTCGCTATCGCTCGCGCCTCAGGATGACGTGGTGAGCCACAAAAAAGAGGCGCCCCGCGAGGCGCCTCTTTCGTTTCAAGCGGCAACCAGATCTCAGCCCAGCGTGGCGCCGATCTTGCGCAGCTCGGGCAGGATCGGCGCCTTGGGCGTCCAAATCTTGTCGTATTCGGCGATGATCGGCGCGGCGTCGGCGGTCGGCGGCACCACGATCTTGATGCCGGTGCCCTCGAAATCCTTGATGAGCTTGGGCGCATTGGTCACGGTCTGGTCAACCTGCACCGCCAGCGCTTCCTTGGTGGCGGCGGTGATCAGCGCGCGGTCCTCGGTAGACAGCGTCTGCCACGCCTTGCCCGACGCCAGCGCGATGAAGGGCATGAACACCGCGTCCATCCGCATCAGCACCTTCGACACCTTGTCGAAACGCTGGTTCCACGAGAAGTCGAGATCGGCCTCCAGCCCGTCCACCTGCCCGTTGGCCATGGCGTCATAGACCTGCGGCGTCGGGATCGGGGTCGGGGCGGCGCCGAGCAGCGAATAGAAGTCGCGGAAGGCCGGCGTGGTGTTGATGCGCAGCTTCATGCCGTTGAGCCCGGCAATGCCGTCGATCTCCTTGGCCGAGAACACCACGCGGATCGAGGTGATGCCCCAGCCGAGGCCGAGCGTGCCGGTTTCCTTCGGCAGCGGCTCCAGCATCTGCATGGCGATGGGCTGGCGCACCAGCTTGGCGGCGGCCTCAGTGGAGCGGATCACGTAAGGGGCGAGGATGGCGGCGACGTTCGGCACCCGGTTGCCGACCTCGGCCGCCTGCAGGAAGGCCATGTCGAGCGCGCCGGTCTGCAGCTGCTGCATCATCGCCCCCTCATTGCCGAGCTGGCCGGCATGGAACACGGTCATGGTCAGCTTGCCGCCGGTTTTCTCCTTCAGCACCTCGGCGACCTTGAGCGCGGCATTGTTCCAGGGATGGCCGGGCGGGGTGATGATGCCGAGGCGCAGATCGCGCGACTGGGCGCGCAGCACGCCGGGGGCAGCGAGCGGCAGGGTGGCGCCGGCAGCGGCGGCGAGCAGGGTACGGCGGGAGATCATCGGGGCGGTCCTTTCGGCTGGAAGGGTTCAGCGAACGAGAGCAGTGGAGAGGCCGGGGAAGATCGAGAGCAGCACCAGCAGCAGGCAGGCGGCGAAGAAGAACGGCAGGGTGACGATGAACATCTTGCCGGGCTTGGCCCCCGTCACCGCCGCCGCCACGAAGAAGCACAGGCCCACGGGCGGCGAGAGGAAACCGAGCACCAGGTTGACCACCGCCACCACGCCGAACTGCACCGGGTCGATGTGATAGACCTCGGTGGCGATCGGCAGCAGGATCGGCACCGTCATGATCAACCCCGGCGCGCCGTCGATCACCGTGCCGATAACGAGCAGGATGACGTTGACCAGCAGCATGAAGCTGACCGGGCCGGTGGCGATGGACTGGATCCACAGCGCCACTTCCTGCGGCACCTTGGCGAAGACCAGTACCCAGGACAGCACGCCGGCCGCGGCCACAAGAAACAGCACGATGCCGGAATAGACGCCCGCCCGCACAAGCATGCGCGGCAGTTGCGACAGGGACAATTCGCGCGTCCAGAACCGCCCCACCAGCACGGAGGCCAGCGCGCCGACGGCGGCGGATTCCGTCGGGTTGGCGAGGCCGGTGAGGATGGAGCCGACGATGACGATGGGGATCAGCAGCGTCGGCGCGCAGGCCACCACCGTGGCGACGCGCTCGCGCAGGGTGAAGCTGTCACCGCGCGGGTAATTGTAGACATAGCCCATGATGGCGATGACGACGCAGAACATCGCGGTGAGCACGATGCCGGGGATCAGCCCCGCCACCAGCATGGTGCCGACCGGCACCTGCGCCAGCACCGAATACATCACGAACATGATCGAGGGCGGAATGATCGGCCCCAGCATGCCGGCATAGGCGGTGAGGCCGGCGGCGAAGGTCTTGTCATAGCCCTTCGCCTCCATCTCCGGCACCATGATCTGCGCCATGATCGCGACCTGCGCGGTCGCCGAGCCGAGGATGGAGGAGACGAACATGTTGGCCAGCATGTTCACATAGGCGAGGCCACCGCGCAGCGAGCCGACAAAGGCCATGGTCATGGAGATGATCTGGCGGGTGATGCCGCCGCCATTCATGATCTCGCCGATGAGAATGAACAGCGGGATGGCGATCAGCCCGTAATTGTCGACCGAGCCGAACATCTGCATCGGGAAGCTCTGATAGAGCACCGGATTGCCGGAGGCCTGGATGAAGACGACGCCGGTGAGACAGATGGCGATGCCGATCGGCACCCCGATCAGCAGGAAGGCGAGGAAGGCGGCGCCGGTCAGCATCAGGCGACCTCCTCGGCATTGCTGAGGCCGATACCGCTGCGGTCCGGCGGGCGGGCCAGCCCGAGATCCTCCAGCAGATTGGCCGCGCTATGCACCATGAGGGTGAGCGCGAAGAGCGGCATCACGAGATAGACCACCCAGCTCGGCCAGTTCAGCGTCTGGGTACGCTCCGTATAGAGGAAGTTGAACGTCGCCCCGCCATATTCGCGCGCATCGAAACCGGCCGAGGCAATGCCGACCGGGTCCATCCACAGCCAGCACATCACCGCCAGCGCCACGCCGAAGCCGAGAATGCAGAGCGTGGCAAGGACCCGCATCGCCTTCACCGCCGAGGGAGGCAGGCGCTCGGTCAGAATGGTCATCGAGAAATCGAGCCGCAGCCGCGACATGGCGGAAGCGCCGAGAAAGGTGAGCCAGACGGTGGTGAAGATGGCGGATTCGTCGATCCAGTAGAGCGGAACGTGGCTGTAGCGGGTGACGACGTTGAGCAGGATCAGCCCGGTGAGCAGCGCCATCAGGCTGCCAATGGCGAAGCGCTCCATGACCAGAAGGGCTTCCGACGCTGCGGTGACGGCACAAAAGGGCCGGCCACCGGCAGCAATGCCGTTGGTGTGCGTCATATACCCGTTCCCCTGTTTTTTGTGATCGTAGATTTTATAAATTATATCCGTCAATATGTTTGGGTCATTATTCGGGGCGCGACCGAAGGTAAATGAACCCGCTTCTCAAGCATCGAACCCTGTCGGCGGCGATCCTCGATCAGCTGCGCCGCGCCATACTGGACGGCACCTATCCCGCCGGCGCCCAGCTGCGGCAGGATGCGCTGGCCGCCACCTTCAATGTGAGCCGCATTCCCATTCGCGAGGCGCTGTTCCAGCTCGATGCGGAAGGGCTCGTGCGGATCGTGCCGCAGAAGGGCGCGATCGTCTCCGAACTCTCGGCCGACGAGATCAACGACGTGTTCGGCCTGCGCATGCTGCTGGAACCCCGCCTGCTCGCCCGCTCCATCCCTCATCTCGCCACTGCGGATTTCGCCCGCTTCGACGACATGCAGCAGCAGATGGCCGCGGCCACCGCGGCGCAGGATCTCAGCCGCTGGGGCCAGCTGAACGCGGAATTCCACATGGCGCTCTATGGCCATGCCGGCCAGCCGCGCTCCCTTTCCATTGTCCACGCGCTGCTGCAGTCGAGCGACCGCTACACGCGGGTCCAACTCAGCGATACTGCGGGGTCCGGCATGGCCGGCATGCAGCGCGCGTTCGAGGAACATGCCACGCTGATCGACCTCAGCCGCGCGCGCGAGACGGCGCGCGCCTGCGCCTTCCTGGAAGAGCACATCCGCACCGTGCATGACGACCTGCTGCGGGCGCTCGAGCGGGGCGCGCGGGAAGCGGCCGCTCTCCAGGAAGCGGGAGCCGCTTCATGAACGCGCCGGGCACCGGAACCGCGCTGGTCACGCTGAGCCTTGCCGAGGTCCATGCGCTCACCCGCGACACGCTGCGGGCGGCGGGACTGGGCATCGCGCATGCGGAAGCGATCGCCCGTTCCATCACCCGCGCCCAGGCGGATGAATGTCATTCGCACGGGCTGTACCGGCTGCTCGGCTATGTCGACAGCGTGCGCAGCGGCAAGGCGGAGCGCGAGGCGCTGCCCGTGCTCACCCGCACAACGCCGGTCATTCTCACTGTCGACGCGCGGCGCGGCTTCGCCCCGCTTGCCATCGAGGCCGGCGTCCCGGCGCTGATCGAGGCGGCGAAGACCTATGGCATCGCTGCGTTGGCGATCCATGACTGCTATCATTTCTCCGCGCTCTGGGCGGATATCGAGCCCGCCGTGGAGGCGGGGTTGGCGGCCTGGTGCTTCACCGTCGGCCAGTGCTGCGTCGCCCCGGCCGGCGGCACGGCGCCGCTCATGGGCACCAACCCGATCGCCTTCGGCTGGCCCGGACCGGCGGAGCGGCCGTTCATTTTCGACTTCGCCACCAGCGCCGCCGCGCGCGGGGAAGTGGAACTGAAGCGCCGCGCGGGCGAGCCCCTGCCCGAGGGCTGGGCGGTGGGTCCGGACGGCGCCCCGACCACTGACCCCGCCGCTGCGCTCAAAGGCGCCCTCCTGCCTTTCGGCGGGCACAAGGGCTCTGCCCTCTCGCTCATGGTGGAGCTCATCGCCGGCCCGCTGATCGGCGATCTCACCAGCCGCCAGGCCAAGGCGGTGGAGAATGGCGATTCCGGCCCGCCGCTCGGCGGCGAGCTGTTCATCGCCATGGACCCCGCCATGTTCGGCCGCGACACGCTGAGCCAACGCCTCGCTGACGCAAACGAGATTTTCGCCCTCGCCAAGGCCCAGCCGGGGGTCAGGCTGCCGGCTGAGCGCCGCTACGCCGCCCGCGCCCGCAGCCGTGAGGGCGTGCAGATTCCGTCCCGTCTTCTCGCCGAAATCCACGCCCTGACGCCCGTCAACACCGAGGGAGAGCGCACGAGCGGCTAGCGAACGCAGCGCCCCCCGGTTTATCTGGGATCGGTTATCTAAGGACGGGTGCCGCGCCGATTGCGGGCCGAAGACGGGCGGAGCGGCATGCAACAGCCGGCAGGGATTGAGACGCCACAGGCCGCCGGGCGCGCGCGGGCGCGCGTCACCCACAGCCGCCGTGCCTCGCTTTCGGCGGTCGCCCGCCTGCTCATCCTGCTGCTCCTCGTCGGCGGTGGCGGCGCCATCGCCTGGACGGCGACAATTCACTCGCAAGACCATGTGATCGCCCGCGCCGTGCTTGAGGACCGCGACGGCACCATGACCATCGACGAGGTGACCGGTGCCACCTTCGCGCCCGTCGCGCCCATTCTCACGCGCGGCTACACGCCCTCCGCCACCTGGCTGCGGCTGACCGTCGGGCCGGCCGATGGCGGACCGCTGGTGCTGCGCATCCGCCCGACCTATCTCGACCGCGTCGCCCTGTTCGAACCCGTGCCCGGCCGATCCGGCGTCTGGCGTGAACAGGTCACCGGCGACCGCACGCCCTTCCTCGAACGCGAGATGCCCTCGGTCACGCTCGGCTTCACCATCTGGCCAAGCGGACCGGAGACCACCTATTATCTGCGCCTCACCACCACCAGCACCTCGCTGATGCATGCCGAGGCGCTGCTGCCGCAGGTGGCGGCGCTGCGCGACCTGCACATCCATGTCAGCCAGATCTTCATCCTGGCGCTGCTGCTGTTCATCCTGTTCTGGACCGCCAGCGACTTCGCCCTGAACCACGACATCGTGGTGGGCTGCTTCGCGGTCAACCAGCTGTTCTTCATCAGCTACAACGTGCTGATCATGGGCTACGGCGCCCTGATCTTTCCGAACGCGCCGGTGGGCTTCGTCGACATGCTTACCAGCGTTTCGATCATCGCCACGCCGCTGTTCTCGCTGCTGACCAACCGCCTGCTGCTGCGCCAGTTCGACCTGATCCCGCTGGCGCGCTGGGGCATCGATGCGCTGCTGCTGGCCTTGGTCGTCGCCTTCGGCCTGCTGGCGGCCGGCGCCACCCAGCAGGCGCTGAAGCTGAACGCCCTGGTGGTGGCGCTCATCGTGCTGCTGCTGCCGCTGATGGCGTTCGGCACGCGCCGCGAGGCACCGCCCGGCCGGCTCGTGCTGCGGGTCTTCTATGTCATCCAGGCGGTGGCTCTCCTGCTCACCATGCTGCCGATCCTCGGCGTGCTGCCCGCCTCGACCTGGAACCTCGACGCCAACATCATCCACGGGCTGCTGTCCGACCTGCCCATGTTCGTGCTGCTGGCCCTGCGCTCGCGGGAAGCGCGCGAGCGCGGCATCGAGGCACAGTTGGCGCTCGATCTCACGCGCGGCCAGCTCGAGCTGCAGCGGGCGCAGTTCGAGATGCAGAACCGGTTCATGGCGATGCTCACCCATGAATTGCGCACGCCGCTTTCCGTCATCCGCCTCTGCATCGACACGGCGAAGGTGGCGGGCGAGCCGCGCCGGCTGATCGAGGCCGCCTTCGGCAATATGGAAGGCATCATCGACCGCTGCAGCTTCGCCGACCGCATGGAGCAGAAGGGTCTTGAGGTGGCGCGGGCGCCGGTGGATATCGCGGCGGCGCTGCGAGCGGCGGTGGCGGCGAGTTCCGAGGCCGCCCGCGTCGCGCTGCATGTCGGGGCACTGCCCAGCGTCACCTCCGACGCCCGGCTCATCGCCACAGTGCTGCACAATCTCATCGACAATGCGCTGAAATACTCTCCGGCGGGCTCGACCGTGGAGGTGACGGCTGCGGCGGAGGCGGGCGAGGCCGGCCCCGGTGTGCGGATCACGGTCGAAAATCCCTGCGGGCGCACGGGCGTGCCCGATCCGGCGCGGCTGTTCGAGAAATTCTACCGGGGCCCACACGCGCGCACCAAGAGCGGCTCCGGCCTGGGGCTTTACATCGTCCACGGAATCGTGGACCTCCTTGATGGTTTGATCACATACGATTTCATCGAGGGAAGAGCGCGCTTCAGCGTGTGGTTGCCATGCTCAGCATTGCCGTCGTCGAGGACAATGACGATCTCCGAACCGCCATCGTCAACGCCCTGACCGGCGAGGGCCACCATGTGGTCGGTTTCGACTGCGCCGAAGCCATCGCCGAGCAGGGGCAGGCGCTGCGCATCGACCTCGTCGTCGTCGATCTCAATCTTCCCGGCGAGGATGGGCTGAGCCTCACCCGGAGGCTGCGCGTCACCAATCCCGATATCGGGATCATCATGATGACCGCCCGTACCCGCAGCGACGACAAGCGGATCGGCTATGAGAGCGGTGCGGATATCTATCTGCCGAAGCCGGTTTCGCTGGAGGAACTGACCGCCGCCATTCTGGCGCTGTCGCGGCGCCTGCGCCCGGCCGCGCCGACGCCGACGGGGCTTGTGCTCGATACGGTGCGGCTCACTCTGGTGGGACCAGAGGGTAAAATCAGCCTCTCCGCCCCGGAGGCCGCGCTGCTCGCAGCCTTCGCCCGGGCGCAAGACCACCGGCTGGAGACCTGGCAGATCACCGTCGTGCTCGAACAGGGCGACCGCGCGCCGAACCGCAACGCGCTCACCGTGACCATGTCGCGCCTCTCCGCCAAGCTGCGGCACTGCGGTGGCGGCGCGCATCCGCTGCGCTCGATCCGCAATTGGGGCTACCAGTTCTGCGAGCCCATCATCTTGACCTGAGCGGTGGCTCGCTGGTGACACTGCCTTCGAATACCTCCCGTAATCTTCTGTAATCTTTCACTTCCCGGTTTCGCTACTTTACCGCCCCAGATCGAGGGGTGGATGGGAAACGCTGGGCTATGGGGAAGCTTGAACGCCGGGTGAGCCGCAGGCGCGCCGTCGGGAGAATCGCGGCCGGTGGCGCGCTCGTCGCCGCCTTCTCGGGTCTCAGCCCGCAGGCGCAGGCGGACTGCGTGCGCGACGGCACGGTGGTGACCTGCGCCACGACCTCGCCCGCCGGCTATGAAGAGATCGTCACCAGCGGCCGCACCGACCGGACCGTCAACGTCGCCGCCGATGTGGCCGACGGCATCGAGATCCAGCTGTTGCAGGGCGGAAACATCGACTTCCACCAGAAATCCGGCACCATTACCAACAATTACGGTGACAGCGTCTATCTCAAGACCACCGATGGCAAGGTCACCGGCACCTTCGGCAACATGTCCACCAAGGACAACGCGCTGGAGATCGTAGCGTCGGAAATCGACATCACGGTCAATGGATCGATCACCGGCACGAGCTTCGCCTCCTCCGGCGTGATTTTCAACGATGTCGGCTCGGTGAAGATCACCAATTCGGGTGGCGCCAGCAACGCCATCAGCGGCAACTCGGCCGGGCTCAATGTCTGGCACGCGGACAGCTTCACGCTCATCAACGAAAACGGCAGCAAGATCACCGGCACGACCAAGAGCAGCGGCGGCGTCTTCGCCAACGACATCTCGGGCGATATCTGGGTCTCAAACGACGCCAGCTCGATTACCGGCTCCACCGCTTTCGGCGCTTGGTTCAGCGGCGGCGACCTGACCATTGAGAATGGCAGCGGCACGATATCGGGCACCGATTACGGCATCGATATCTATGATCTCGGCGGCAGCGTGAAGGTCAGCAATGGCAGCGGCACCCTTGCCGGCGTCAGTTCCAGCGGCGCGTCCTTCGTCACCATCGGCGGCGATGTGGAGGTGAAGAACGGCACGGGCGGCAAGATCACCAGCTCGAAGGACTATGCCCTGCTCGCCTATCTCGTCGAGGGCGACACGCGGATCGAGAACAGCGGCGGCCTCATCGCCTCGGCCAAGGGCGGCATCTATGCCGATGGCGCGAGCGTGACCATCATCAACCGTCCCGGTCTCGATGCCGACGAGGTCGAGCAGTTCGGCTTCATCACCGGCGGCATCGTCATCGACAGCGAGGCTTACTCGGCGAAAGACGGCTCGGGCGGCGCCACGCTGACCAACGAGGCCGGCGGCATCATCATCAGCCAGGCACTGCCGGTGCTGGACGGCGAGATCACCCGCGAGCAGATCTCCGCCGCCTCGGCTGTGACGGTGGTGAAGGCCACGGGTGGGCGGATCGAGATCGCCAATGACGGCATTCTCATCGGCCGCGTCCAGCTCACCAAGTCGGACGACCTGTTCGAGAACACCGGCGGCTGGGTGGTGAGCGGCATCAATGATTTCGGTGCCGGCCAGGACGCGCTGACCAACAAGGGCACCATCTACGCGGCGGCCCTCGCCGACACCGCCGAGACGACCCGTTTCGACGGGTTGGAAAGCTTCACCAACCACCGCATCTTCAGCCTCGCCGATGGCGGGGCGGGCGACACGGCGGTATTCGCGGGCGATGTCGCCTTCGCCAAGGGCGCGACCTACATCATCGATGTCGGCTCCGCCGGGCAGGCGGATCTGATCACCGCCGAAGGCAAGGCGACGATCGATTCCGAAGCCGGCATAAGGCTGCGGGCGGTGGACGCCATCGCTTTCGGCACCGACTACCGCGTGCTCAGCGCCGCCGGCGGGGTGACCGGCAATTTCGGTAATGTCGACGGCGAGGTTGAGGTGTCGGCCTTTGTCGGCCTCACCTCGATCAATACCGGCTACGACATCTATGTCCGCTATGATCAGGTGCGCGACTTCACCACCGCCGCCGCGACGCGCGACCAGTTCGCCGTGGCGAACGCGCTCGACACGCTGCCGGGCAAGGGGCCGACAGGCACCCTGCGTAACGCCCTGGCATTCCTTACCACCGACGCGCAGGCGCGTGGCGCCTTCGACCAGCTCGCGGGCGAGGTGTACGCCTCCTCGCAGAGCCTGTTCGTGCAGCAAAGCAGCCTGATCCGCAACGCGCTGATCGACCGGATGCGGGCGGCGCAGGGGGCGGTGGGCGCCTCCGCCGCGCCGGTGCTGGGCTATGCGCCGGCGCCGGGCAGCAGCCCCGCCGCTCGGGCCATCGACGACGGCCTCGCCACTAAGGCCGCTCCGCTTGCGGCGACCACCCCCGAACGGGCGCTGTGGGTGACGGGCTTCGGCTCCTGGACCGATTTCGACGGCAGCGCCAACGCAGCCGGCTTCAACGGCTCGACGGGCGGCTTCCTCATGGGTGGGGATGCCGGGTTTGATGGCGGTTGGCGCCTCGGCGTGGCGGGCGGCTACAGCGCCACCTCGTTCAGCGGGTCGGGCGCCTCCGGCGACAGCGACAACTGGCATATCGGCGCCTATGGCGGCAATCAGTGGGGCGCCCTCGCCCTGCGCGCCGGCCTCGCCTATACGTGGCAGGACGTGTCGACCTCGCGCTCGGTCGCCTTCTCCGGCTTCGCCGACAGCCTGAGCGCCGATTATCACGCCGGCCTGTTCCAGGCCTTCGGCGAGGTAGGCTACCGGGTGGAGACGGCCTTCGCCGCCTTCGAGCCCTTCGCCAATCTGGCTTATGTCAGCCTCGACACCGACAGCTCCGGCGAATGGGGCGGGGCGGCCGCGCTCACAACCCGCGGCAACGACATGGAAACCAGCTTCACCACGCTCGGCCTGCGGGCTGAGAGAGACATGGTGCTGGGCAGCTTCGCGACCACGCTGCGCGCCTCGGCCGGCTGGCGCCACGCCTTTGGCGACATCACGCCGGTGGCAACGCAGGCTTTCCTCGGCTCGGCGGCGTTCGACACGACAGGCGTCGCCCTCGCCGAAGATGCCGCCGTGGTCGAAGCCGGGCTCGATGTGCATGTCGGCGCCGGCGCCACGCTCGGCGTCGCCTATACCGGCCAATATGGCGACGGCGTCACCGAGAACGGCTTCAACGCCAGTTTCAAGCTGAGCTTCTGACACCGACATCGAAATCCGGCGGGATGCGGGTTCCGCCGGTCTTCGCGGGACTGGCGCTCACAAGGCGCCGGCCCCCGCGAGGCCCCGGGTCGCACGGGCGGTGCGCCCCGGGGATGACTTTTCCGCCTCCGGGCGTCTATTCCGCGAGGTCCTCGCTCTCGACGTCGGAGGACAGTTCCTGCACCGCCTCGCGCGTCGGCTGGCGGGTGAAGCCCTTGAGGTCAGCCGTCGGCTGGAAGTCGCGGGTGATCTCCACCGGGCTGACGACATAGGCGGTCACCAGTTCCGCCAGTGAGCGCAGCGCGTGCATGTGGATGCGCTCATAGCCGTGGGACGCATCGACGCCGAAGGTGATGAGCGCGGTGCGCACATCCGCCCCGGCGACCACGGCGCTGGCCGAATCCGAGCGGTAGAAGCGGAACACGTCCTTCTGGTAGCGAATGTCGTTGGCGCGGCACAGTTCCACCAGCTTGCGGGTGAGGTGGTAGTCGAACGGCCCGCTCTGGTCGGCCATGGAAATCGTCACGCCGAACTCGTCGGAGTTCTGCCCCGGCGCGGTGGTGCCGTTGTCGATCACGACAAGCGAAGCAACATCCGCGGTGAGCACGGCGGAGGCGCCGACCCCGACTTCCTCGGCGATCGAGAACAGCCAGTGAATATCCACCGGCGTTTCCGCCTCCGCCTCATGCAGCGCCTTGATCGCCGCCAGCATCACCGCCACCCCGGCCTTGTCGTCGAGATGGCGCGAGACGATGAAGCCGCTGTCGAGGAACTCCGGTTGCGGGTCTATGGCGACGATGTCGCCGATCTCGAAGCCGAGATGATGCAGATCCGCCGCATTGCGCGCCCGCGCATCGACACGCATCTCGACATGCTCCCAGCCGACCGGCAGGTGGTCCACCTCATCGTTGAAGGTGTGGCCGGAGGCCTTCAGCGGCAGGATGGTCCCGCTGTACCCGCCCTTCTCGGTAAACACGGTGCCGCGCGCGCCTTCGGCGAAACGTGCCGACCAGGTGCCGATGGGCACGAGCGACAGCCGCCCGTTCTCCTTCAGCGCCTTCACCTGCGCGCCGAGCGTGTCGACATGAGCGACCAAGGCCCGCGCGCCCAGCGGCGTGCCGCCGGGGCGGACGGCGCGGATGGCACCGCGCCGGGTGAGTTCCACCTTCAGGTCGAAATGGGCGAGTTCCTTGGCGACGAAGCGCACAATCGTGTCGGTGTAGCCGGTGGGGCTGGGGATAGCGAGCAGCCGGCGCAGCACCTTGGCGAGGTACTCCGCGTCGATGGTCAGCCGCGTCATGCCTCCGCCCTCCCCTGCGGCGCGTCCATAGCGTGGCGCACCCCGGCGGGAATGGCGAGGGGAAAGAGCAGATCGATGAAGCGCTCGGCGGTGGGCTGCGGCTCGTGATTGGCGAGACCGGGACGTTCATTGGCCTCGATGAAGGCATAGTCCGGCCCGGTGGGCGATTTCACCATCAAGTCCACCCCGACGACGGGTATGTCGATGGCCCGCGCCACCTTGATGGCGGCGTCCACCAGCGTGGGATGCACCATGTCGGTGATGTCATGGATGGTGCCGCCCGTGTGCAGATTGGCCGTGCGCCGCACCTTCAGCTCTTTGCCGGCCGGCAGGACATCCTCCATCGAGAAGCCGGCATCGCGCACGGTGCGTTCCGTCTCCCCGTCGCAGGGAATGCGCGATTCCCCTGAAGTCGCAGCGGCGCGCCGGCGGCTCTGCGCCTCGATCAGCGCGCGCACCGTGCAGCGCCCGTCGCCGACCACCGTGGCCGGGCGGCGGATGGCAGCGGCGACCACGCGGTAGTTGATAACGACCAGCCGCACATCCTCGCCCTCAACGCACTCCTCGACCAGCACCTCGCTGCAGTATTTGCGCGCCTCGGCGATGGCAGCGTCGAGTTCGTCCAGCGAGGCGACGCCGACGCTGACCCCCTGCCCCTGCTCGCCGCGCGCCGGCTTCACCACAAGGCGGCCATGGCGCTTGAGGAAGGCGGCGATCTCCTCCATCGGCGCGCTGGTGGTGAGCTGTGCCGGCACGCGCACGCCGGCCTCGGAGACGATGCGGCGGGTGATGCTCTTGTCGTCGCAGATCGACATCGCCACCGCCGAGGTCAGTTCCGACAGGCTCTCGCGGCAACGCACCGTGCGCGCACCGAAAGCGAGCCGAAAGAAGCCGCCGGCGGGGTCGATCGGCTCCACCAGAATGCCGCGGCGGCGGGCCTCATTGATGATGATCTGGGCATAGGGATTATAGCCCTCACCCTGCTCGGGCCCGGCGAACAGCTTCTCGTTGATCGGGTTCTTGCGCTTCACCGTGAAGAAGGTCACCCGCTCGAAGCCGAGCTTCTCGTAGAGCGCGATAGCCTGCGCGTTGTCGTGCATCACGGAGAGATCGAGAAAGGCCGCGCCCTGCTGCGCGAAGCGTTCGGCGAGGCAGCGCACCAGCGCCTCGCCAATGCCGGGCTGGCGCGCCTGCGGATCAACCGCGAGGCACCAGAGCGATGTGCCGCGCGCCGGATCGTCGAAGGCGAGGCGGTGGTCGACACCGGTCACCGTGCCGACGATTCGCCCCGTCGCCTCATCCTCGGCCACGAGATAGGTGAGCGGGTCGGGCGCGCGCGGCGACTGGAAGAACTCCAGCGGCACCGTCACCATGCCGCGCGAGGCATAGATGCGGTTGATGGCGTCGGCATCCGCCCCCGTTTCCAGCGGGCGGATGCGAAAGCCCGCCGGCGGCCGCTCGGATGGTTGATAGCGCGAGAGATCCAGCCGGAACGTGTGGGAGGGATCGAGGAACACTTCCTGCGGCGCGTGCGAGAGCAGCACATGCGGCTCCTCGACATAGACGGCGATGTCGCGCCGGTCCGGCCCTTCCTCGCGCAGCGTGTCCACGAGATCGGGCAGGCTGTCGAAGGTCTGGCCGAAGATCAGCCGGCCCCAGCCGACATTGAGAGCGCAATTGCGTGTCATATCGCGTCCCTCCCGCTCAGACGCCGTGCGACTGGAGCCACATCTCCAGCAGCGCCACCTGCCACAGCTCGGAACCGCGCAGCGGCGTGATGTGGGAGACGGGATCGGCGAACAGCGTGTCGAGATAGTCCTGCCGGAACAGCCCGCGCTCGCGCGCCGCCTGCGAACCCAGCACGTCGCGCACCAGGTCGAGATAGGGGCCGGAGATGTATTTGAGCTGCGGCACCGGGAAATAGCCCTTGGGCCGGTCGATCACCTCATGCGGCACGACGAGCCGGGCGGCCTCCTTCAGCACGCCTTTGCCGCCCTGCGCCAGCTTGTATTCCGGCGGGATGGTGGCGGCGAGCTCCACCAGCTCATGGTCAAGGAAGGGCACGCGCGCTTCCAGCCCCCAGGCCATGGTCATGTTGTCGACCCGCTTCACCGGATCGTCGACCAGCATCACCTGCGAATCCAGCCGCAGCGCCCGGTCCACCGGCGTGGCCGCACCCTCCGCCCGAAGATGGGCGGCGACGAAGTCGCGGCTGACATCGGCCTCAGTGAGCCATTGCGGATTGAGCTGCCGGGTGAGCGTGGCGTGCTCGCGGTCGAAGAAGCCGCGTGCGTAGTCGCCGACCACATCGTCGCTGTCCGCGAGCGGCGGATACCAGTGATAGCCGGCAAACACTTCGTCCGCCCCCTGGCCGGACTGCACCACCTTGATCGATTTCGAGACTTCGCGCGAGAGCAGGTAGAAGCCGATATTGTCATAGGACACCATCGGTTCGGACATGGCGTGGATGGTGTCGGGCAGCGCCCCCATCAGGTCGGAGGACGGCACGAAGATCTTGTGGTGGTTGGTGCCGAAGTGCTTGGCAATCAGGTCGGAATAGACGAACTCGTCGCCCTTCTCGCCATTGGCCTCCTCGAAGCCGATGGAATAGGTGGCGAGATCACGCTGCCCCTCCTGCGCCAGCAGGCCGACGATGATCGAGGAATCCACCCCGCCCGACAGCAGCACGCCCACCGGCACATCCGCCACCATGCGCCGGCGCACGGCGGTGCGTAGCGCCTCCAGCACCTGGTCGCGCCAGTCCTGCGCGGTGAGGTTCGAATCCTCCGTACGGCGCTCATAGGGCGGGCGCCAATAGACGCGCTCGGTGAAGGTGCCGTCCGGCGCATAGCGGCGCACCGTCGCCGGCGGCAGCTTGCGCACGCCCTTGAGAATGGTGCGCGGCGGCGGCACCACGGCGTGGAAGCTCATGTAATTGTGCAGGGCGTCGCGGTCGATCGAGGTGTCGACATCCCCCGCCGCCAGCAGCGCCGGCAGGCTGGAGGCGAAGCGCAAGCGCTTGTTACCTTCCGTGTAGTAGAGCGGCTTGATGCCGAAACGGTCGCGCGCCAGCATCACCGCGCCGCTGTCGCGATCGGCGATGGCGAAGGCGAACATGCCATGGAAGCGCTCGACGCAGGACTCGCCCCAGGCGTGATAGGCCTTGAGGATCACCTCGGTGTCGCCCTGCGAGAAGAAGCGGTAGCCCTTGGCTTCCAGCGCGGCGCGCAGCTCGGGGTAATTGTAGATGCAGCCATTGAAGGTCAGGGTCAGCCCTAGTTCGGGATCAACCATAGGCTGCGCGGCTTTATCGGAGAGATCGATGATGCGCAGGCGGCGATGCCCGAAGGCGACAGGTCCCCGCGCTTCCAGCCCGGCCCCGTCGGGCCCGCGCGGCGCGAGCACATCCATCATGGACGCGATGGCGCGCGCATCCGCGAAGGCCCCATCAAAGCGAACGTCTCCGGCAATTCCACACATACGGCTCTCGGTCTCCTGTGGCTGGGGCGTTGGCCCGGGGAGCGGTCGCATCGTCCGATCCGACCTACTCCGATAGGGATAAGCACAGGGAGCGCGTTTCGTTTCATCGCGACCACCGGCTTTCGAGCCGAGGGCGCGCCGCCTCCATGTCGTTGCGCGGCTAAGAAACAGGCTGGGGGACGTGTATCAGGGCGCCGCCCCGTCGGGCGTGGCCTCGGCGTCTCGCGCCTGCCGGATGCGGGCGTCGACACCCTGGAGCGCCACCTCGGCCACCGCTTCCAGATCCGCCCGGCCGACGCCGTCGCGGGCGAGAAGCGACATCCCGCCCTGCACGGTCTGGAGGAAGCGGGCGAGGCCGTGGGCATCGAGGCCGACGGGCAATTCGCCTTCCGCCACGCCACGCGCCAGCCGCGCGGTCAGGCGCTCCAGCGTCGATCCGCGGGCGGTGCGCAGACGGTCGCACAGGGCGGGATGCGCCTCGCCGTCCACCGCCGCGAGCGCCACCATGCAGCCATGGGGAATGTCGGCGCGGCAGCCGGTCAACGCCGCGGCGGAATCGAACAGCAGCGCGGCAATCGCCTCGCGCGCCGTTGGCGCCGCCTGGAAGCCGGCCCAGACCAACCCCTCATAGCTCTGCCCGTAATGACCGAGAGCCTCGACATAAAGCGCCTCCTTGCAGCCGAAGGCGGCATAGAGGCTGGGGGCACCGATGCCCATGGCGGCGGTGAGATCGGCGACAGAGGTCGCCTCATAACCCTTGGTCCAGAACAGCCGCATCGCCTGCGCCAGAGCCGCCTCCCGATCGAAGGCGCGCGGGCGCCCCCGGTGGCGGGCCGGGCCGGCGGGACGGTTCGGGGCGGGGCCGTCTGAATTCTGCATCGCTCGATATATAAAGGCTTGACCGCTCCGATCAATCGCTTTAGCCATTTATGTATCAATCACTATATAAATTGATCGAACATGAGTGAACTCACCGGAAAGCGCGCCTTGGTGACGGGCGCCTCGCGCGGCATCGGGGCGGCCATTGCCCTGGCACTGGCGGAAAAGGGCGCGGATGTCGCTCTCACCTATGAGCGCTCGGCGGAGCGCGCGGGAGACGTGGTAAGCCGCATCGAGGCTCTCGGCCGGCGCGGGCTGGCGATCCAGGCCGACAGCGCGGACCCCGAAGCGGTGCGGCGCTCGGTCGACGAGGCGGTGGCGGGACTCGGCGGGCTCGACATTCTCGTCAACAATGCCGGCATCGCCCGCCAGGGCCCGGTGGCGGAGATCAGCCTCGCCGATCTCGACGCGCTCCTGAACGTCAATGTTCGCGCGGTGGTGCTGGCCTCGCAGGCGGCGATCCCGCATCTGAAGGCCGGCGGCCGCATCATCTCCATAGGCTCCTGCCTTGGCGAGCGCGTGCCCTTTGGCGGCGTGACGGTCTACTCGATGACCAAATCGGCACTGCTGTCCTTCACGCGCGGCCTCGCCCGCGAGCTCGGCCCGTCCGACATCACGGTGAATGTGGTCCAGCCCGGCGCCACCGACACCGACATGAACCCCGCCCATGGCGAGCAGGCGGACGGGATGCGGTCGCTCACCCCGCTCGGTCGCTACGGCAGCCCGGACGACATCGCCGCCGCGGTCGCCTTCCTCGCCAGCCCCGCAGCACGGCAGATCAGCGGCACCGCCCTCACCGTGGATGGCGGCTTCAACGCCTGACCCCGCCATCTACGGGGCCGGCGGCAAGGCGGGCCGCAAAGCTCGAGAACACATTCGGGAGGCGATGCGCTCATCGCCTCCCTCTCCGTCATCCGGCAATCGTTCACGAGGGGAAAACTGGCGCCCTCGGTTGACGGTCGCAAGCACGTGACCTACGAATTGTAGATTATAATATTTCGCATTATCGACACTCCTTCACCTCGCTGATTTTTCTCTGCGCCCAAAAGGCTCATCTTGCGCAATGTCGATCGATGACTCTCGTGTCCGCTATTGGCTTGTCGGCGAGAATACGCAGAATTTCGGCGATTATATTTCTGAATACTTAACATCATACCTCTTCTTCGACCATCGGCCCGGCACGTCCGGCATCCACATCATCGGCAGCGTGATCGACGACATCTTCGTCCCGCCGCAGGCCGGGAGGGAACGCCCTGTCGTGTTCTGGGGATGCGGCGTGCGCGAACCCGGAGGTTTGTCGCGGGCAAACTGGCCGTCCACCGAGATTCGCGCCGTGCGGGGCCCGTTGAGCGCCGCCGAACTCGACCTCGGCGCCGATGTGCCGCAAGGCGACCCGGCGTTTCTCCTTCCCGCGCTTTACCGCCCGCGAAAGCTGGAGGCGCTGCGTGGAAAGACCCTTTGCATCCCGCATTTCCATGACACGCGCGACGATGACGCTCTTCGCGCCGCCTCGGGCTGCGATGTGGTGGTGCGCAGCACGATCGCGCCGTCCGAGAAGGCACTGACCGATGTCATCGACGCGATCTTCTCCGCCGACTTCGTGCTCGCTTCGGCCATGCATGCCTGTCTGGTCGCCGCGGCCTATCGGCGGCCCTTCGCCTTCTGGAGCGGAAGGAGCATCGACCTGCCGTTCAAATGGCGGGATGCGGCGCTGTCGCTCAGCATGCCCTGCGTCTTCGTTTCCCATATCGACGAGGGTCGGCGCCATTATGCCGAGGCCATCGCGCCCGCGATCCGGCTGCCGGACATGCGGCCGAGCCTGCTGCGTGCGCCGCTGCTGGTCCGGGCCTCGGGGCTCGCCGCGGTCCTTCGATGGTATCGTGAAAACCCGCCCGCCGGGGGGCCCACCGACCCGGTGGAGGACACCGAGGCCCTCGCCCGCTTCGCGACGGATCAGCAGCGGCTGTTCGACAGCATCGTGGCGGCCTCGCTCGGTCGTCAGCCGCCCGCGAAAGCGCTTGCCCCCCCTCCCCACCCCGCGCTTTTCCTCAAAATGCTGTTTCAAGGTGACGGCACGCCGAGGCTGGCCCTGCGCCGCCTGCTGTTCCACACCAGCGGCAAGCCGCGCCGCCTGCTGCGTCGCTGGCTCATGCGCCATGGTGCGCCGCCCCGCCCCCTTCACCCCTGGATGCGCAGCGACGCCTACCGGGCCTTGCCCAAGGCCTTCGGTCTTCCTCCAGTCGCCATACCCCGCACCCGTGCTCTCCGCGTCCCGGACGGAGCCTCAGCCGTGCGGTCGGAACGCCCGCCCGCCGGAATCCCGATCATTGAGGGCCGCCGCCGGGTGCTCCTCATCGATGGCGCGTATCCCACGCCCGACCGGGACTCCGGCTCCATCGACGCGGTCTATTTCGTACGTATCTTCAGGAAGCTCGGATACAGCGTCTATTTCAGTACCACCGGCAGTTTCAGCTCCGGCGCACTGAGCCCCGCTCAGAGAGCTGCCAGGGCGCAGCTTCAGCGCATGGGCGCGATCGTTATGGACGATGTCTATGCGCGCAGCATCAAGGATCTCATCCGCGCCAATGGCTTCCTGTTCGATCTCTTCTTTCTGTCCCGCGTGCATGCCGGCGGGCAATTCTATGAGACGGTGCGCGCGCACGCCCCAGACGCACGGATCCTCTTCAACTCGGTAGACCTGCATTATGTGCGGGAAGGCCGGGAAGGCTGTCTCGAAGGTAACAAGAGCAAGATCGACGCCGCACGCGCGACCCGCGAGAGAGAACTGCACTTGGTGCGCCACGCGGACGCAACCCTCGTCGTCTCGGAGGAGGAACTGACGCTGCTGCGCAAAGAGGCGCCGGAAGCCCGCGTGCACGCCTTCCCGCTGATCCGCGACATTGCCGGCCGGGGCGCCGATTTTGCCGCGCGGCGGCATATCGGCTTCATCGGCGGCTACAAGCATCAGCCCAATATCGACGCCGTCCAGCATTTTCTCGAAGCGATATGGCCCCGCATCCTCGCTGAACTGCCGGAGGCGCAGTTCCACCTCATGGGGGCCGATATGCCCGATTGCCTAAGCGCTCGGACAGATCCCGGCCTGGTGATCGTGGGCCATGTGCCGGATTTGCGCGCCGCCTTCGAAGACATGCGGCTGACCGTGGCGCCCCTGCGCTATGGCGCCGGTGCGAAGGGCAAGGTGCTCTCCAGCCTGACCCACGGCGTGCCCTGCATCTGCACCTCGATCGCCGCCGAGGGGATGCAGCTGGATGACGACGGAGGTATTCTCGTCGCCGACGCCCCCGATGACTTCGCCGCGCTGGTGGTTCGCGCCTATCGCGACGAGCCATTGTGGCAGCAGCTTTCGTCCGATGGACTGCGCCGTGCGGAGGAACATCACAGCTTCGCGGCCGGCCTTGCCCGCATGACCGCGATTGCCAAAACTCTCTAGAACCGGGAGCTGAGCCCGGCGCGAGAGCCCTCGCCCGTGCCGTCGCGATCCGCGCTCACCCTCGCACGGCGGCTCCAGCCTTTTGATCCGCCATGCCCTATAATCGCTACAGCTTTGCCGTAGGCCGCAGGCATGAACAAAGCTGCACCCGTGCCGCCCGCCGTGAATCGCCTGCTTTATGGAGCGGCGTTCGCCTGCGTCCTCATCATCGTGATCCTCTCCCTGCTTCCCGCGGAGGAGATGCCGCGCACGGGCATTCCCGACGGCACCGACCACTTCATCGCCTATTGGGGCACCGGCGGCCTGATGGCGCTCGCCTTCCGGGGCAGGGGCGCCGTGCTGGCGCTTGCGGGCCTTGCCCTGGTCGGCCTTGGCGGGCTCATGGAGGTGCTCCAGCAGCTCTCGCCCGGCCGTTCGACGACATGGAGCGACTTTCTCATGAGCGGTGGTGGGGCGGTTACCGGTCTGCTCATGGGAACCATAGCGGCCCGTGCCATCAGCTACGGGCGCCGGCACTACAATGAGCGCCTCGGCAGCCTGCCCCACCTCAGAGCCCCCACACCGCCGACGCCTGCGCCTGTTCGGCAAGGGCGTCCTTGATCGGTGGACCGCCTGTCGGATGAGGCCGGCTCCCTCAGGAGCCGACGCCAGCCAAATCGCCGCTGACAGCCTCCTCGTCCGCTTCCACGCTGACGACCGTGAGCGTATGGACCGTGCCGTCACGAGCCGTCCACTTCATCGACTGCCCCCCTGAAAGCCCGATCAACGCGACCCCCATGGGCGTCATCACGGACACCTTCCCCGCCAGAATATCGGCCTCTCCGGGGAGAACGAGCGTGACGGTGCGGTCGTCCCCGTCATCCGTGGTGAACCTGAACCGCGAGCCGAGGCGCACGAACGGGGAGCCGGGCTTCTCCACGGCGACAACCCGCGCCCGGTCCAGCTCGGTGTAAAGCTCCTCGGCAAGATCGGGATGGCGGGACGCATAGCCGTCCGCCAGCTTCGTCAGGCGTGCGTGGTCGTCGCTTGTGATGAGGATGGCCGGCTTGCGGCTGGCGAGTGCCATTGAAATCTCCAATTGAAATGGACGCAGAGCGCGGCGCGCGCTTCGCGTGTCGTTGGTCAGATGATGTGGATTGTGCCGCCCAAGGCGGCTTCGCGGCCTACAGCCTGAGACCACGCGCCCCGGTGCTAGGGCGCAGAGCGGCCCAGCCGGGGGCTAGTGTCCCGCGATGGGACACACCCGAAAGTGTCGATGCTGTGCGCGCGCGATCGTCATAACTGGAAATTGGGGGCGGTCTGCCCCAAAGTCAAACCCCGGAAGCCGAGGGAAGGGTAGCGCCGCACGCGAACACGGGCCGTCGCCACCTTAGCCACGTCCCCAGCCGCCCCCTCGCGTGGCGAGATCAGACGTTCCGCTCCATCGACAGCGCCGCGTCCACCCGCACCGTTCCGGATGTCCGAGAGAGACGACCCCAACCGTCCGGGCGAACGCACGGCTGGATAGAAATTGCGACAAGGTCAGCAGAAACCGCCACAGCTACGAGCCGCTTTGCGCTCGGAAACGCTTGTCATCAAACCAGGGTGTCCGTTCCCGATAAGATTCCGGCGGAAAATGCTGTGGGGAAAGCGCCATGCCGACAGTAGCCTCCGCGTGAGCGGCGCCGAGCCTGTTAGGATGACGGGCTTTGGAAGATAACGCTGAAGATCGCGTAAGCTCTGGTCACTTGGTCGGAAGATCGGGTCTGTCGAATGCAATTTGGCGCGCAGAGGCTCGGAATCGGCCACGCATGTCGTCTCTCAGGGGAAACCCCGGCGCAGGGTACGTCCTTGCAGGACGACCTTGCGTGACATCACGGATCTGGAATTTTCATTTTAAATCGTAAGTCGGGCTTGATCGCATGTCCTATGATTTTTCTCCCACTGATTTTTCGGCGGAAGAAGCTCTCAAATGGTTCGAAGAATGTGGAGACACCGACGCCGGCTATCTACTGGCGCACTGGAGCCGATTTCAATCGACTTATGAATTTGCCATGGCCCCGGTCGATAAGAGGGCCAGACTCGATGTACTGGATGTCGGATGCCACTGGCTGCACAACGCACTTCTTTATGCGCGAGCGGGCCACAGATTAACCTGCATCGATGGATCGGCTCTGGTTGAGCATGCGAGCGTCATCGCGGCGGCTGAGCGCATGGCGGCCAGGCTGCTGCCCATGCGCCGCATGGAAACCGGTGATGGCCTGCGGGCGCTTGCGGACAACAGCATTGATCTCGTGCTTTTTTGCGAGATCATCGAAAATATTGCCTTCAACCCAATTCCGTTCTGGAAGGAAATCTACCGCATTCTTCGCCCAGGCGGACGGATTGTTATCACCACGCCAAATGCTTTTTATCACCGATCGATCGATACGCAGATGAACCGTCTTCTGTCGGGCCGCGGCGGCTTTGGAATCACCGTGAACGACATCCTGGCGACCGGGACATATGGCCACCACTGGAAAGAATACAGCCTACCTGAACTGAGAGACTATTTTGCCAAGCTGTCCCGTGACTTTGACACGTCGCGCCATGCCATGCCGACGCGCGAGGAGGATCGGAACGCAATGCTGGGGCCGATTTCCGAGCTCGTAGCGGATTGCGCCGATGTCAGGGCACATTCGATCTATCTCGATGTGGTGCTGACCCAGAAGGATGCCGGAATCAGCATCTCGCCGCCCTGGATTCCACCGCAGTCATAAGGCGGGCGTGGGTGGACGGCGGGTCGGCCGCCGGCGTTGGCGCAACGAGCGATGATACCACTATGGATTCCCCCGCCAGCGTTGCCGCGCTTGGCGGGGTTTGCTTTTTGGGGGTCAGGCGGTTCCACCCTCATTCGCGCGTGCACGCCGGACGGCCCGGGAACCAACGCCCCGGATTCTCTCCCAGTCTCGATGCAACAGACACGGGTTTTTACGCTCCGACGCATGGGGGAGCAGGGACAGGCTTCGCGCTTAAATGTTGATTTTCCTTGGGAAAAATGGTGCTGCGAGAGAGGATTGAACTCTCGACCTCTCCCTTACCAAGGGAGTGCTCTACCACTGAGCTACCGCAGCGCCGGCTGTTGGTGGGCAGGGCCACCAAGGCGCGGGGACGTTTGCCACAGTGCGCCGGTCGGCGCAAGCGTCCGCCGTGCAAATCGCCAAAGCCAATCCCCAAGCCTGTGCATGCCGTGGACAAGCCGGCGTGCCACGGTGCCTGCAAGGCCCCTCACCCGCCGGTCGGGTCGGCCCTTCCGCACGTAGGCGGGCCGCAGTAGAAGTTCGGATCACCGGCGGACGAGGCGCGCCGGTGGCGAAGCTGAACGCGGAGGCGGCGGGAATGAGTGGCGAGGGAGAAGTCGAGCGGGCCGAGCGGCTCGCCGCCGCGCTGCGCGCCAATCTCGCCCGGCGCAAGCAGCAGGCGCGCGGGCGCAGGGAGAGTCCGCCGGCGACCGAGGCGCCCGCCCCCTCCGAACCGCCGCACGCCGGGACGCGGCCGCAGACGCCAGGCAGCCCCGACGGCGAGGGTTGAGCGCGCGTTGTCGCAGGCCGCGCCCCGCGCTAAAGATGACGGGAACAAGGATGGGGCGCCACGAATCGGCCCCATCGCCCAGACATGCCGCTGCCGACAGGCGCCGGACGCGACCGGATCGCGCGGGTCGCGACCGCTGTCGCGCGCTGAAGGAGTACCTGACCTCATGGACCGCATCCGCATCGTCGGCGGCAATCCGCTCAACGGGACGATCCCGATCTCCGGCGCCAAGAACGCCGCCCTGCCGCTGATGGTCGCCGGCCTGCTCACCGACGAGAAGCTCATTCTGGAGAATGTCCCGCGTCTCGCCGATGTCTCGCAGCTGCAGCGCATTCTCGGCAATCATGGCATCGACATCACGGTGAACGGCAAGCGGCGCGGCGACGACGCCAATGCCGGGCAGACGCTGGAGATCGACGCGCGGGTGATCGTCGACACCACGGCGCCCTATGAGCTGGTGTCCAAGATGCGGGCGAGCTTCTGGGTCATCGGCCCGCTGCTGGCGCGCATGGGCGAGGCCAAGGTCTCGCTGCCCGGCGGCTGCGCCATCGGCACGCGTCCCGTCGACCTGCACATCGCGGCGCTGGAAGCGCTGGGCGCCGAGATCGAGATCGACGCGGGCTATGTGCTGGCCCGCGCGCCGAAGGGGCTGAAGGGCGGGCGCATCGTCTTCCCGAAGGTGACGGTCGGCGCCACCCATACCGCGCTGATGGCGGCGAGCCTCGCCGACGGCGAGACGGTGATCGAGAACGCCGCGCGCGAGCCGGAAATCGTCGATGTCGCCGACTGCATCAACGCCATGGGCGGGCGCATCGAGGGACAGGGCACCTCCACCATCCGCATCACCGGCGTGCCGCGGCTGCGCGGCGCGCGCCACAGCGTGCTGCCCGACCGTATCGAGACCGGCACCTATGCCATGGCGGTGGCGATGACCGGGGGCGACGTGCTGCTCGCCGGCGCGCGCGCCGATTTGCTGGAGACGGCGCTCGACACGCTGCGCGAGGCGGGGGCGGAGATTTCCGTTTCCAATGAAGGGCTGCGGGTGAAGCGCAACGGCGCCGGCATCTCCCCGGTGACGGTGACGACCGAGCCTTTCCCCGGCTTCCCCACCGACCTTCAGGCGCAGCTGATGGCGCTGACCACCCGGGCACGCGGCACCTCGCACATCACCGAGACGATCTTCGAGAACCGCTTCATGCATGTGCAGGAGCTCGCCCGGCTCGGCGCCCGCATTCATCTCGACGGCGAAACCGCCACCATCGAGGGAGTGGAACGGCTGAAGGGCGCCCCGGTCATGGCCACGGATCTGCGCGCCTCGGTGTCGCTGGTCATCGGCGCGCTCGCCGCCGAGGGCGAGAGCATGATCCACCGCGTCTATCACCTCGATCGCGGTTTCGAGCGGCTGGAGGAGAAGCTCTCCGCCTGCGGCGCCGAAATCGAGCGTCTGGCGGGCTGAGCCCGGCTACGCAGTCTTCCGCGGCCGCTTGGTCGTCCTCAGCCCCTTGCCGCAACGGGGTTGCGGCGCCATCTGTGCCGCGAGTGAGGCGGCGGAGAGAACGACATGGCCGGTTTGAAGCTGGTGGCGCTGGACACCGAGGATCTCGCGGTCCTCTCGGTGCATCTGCAGGACGCGGTGGTCGCGATCGGCGACATGACCTTCCTGCCGAAGGAGCGGCGCTTCGTGCTGCTCGCCAACCGGTTCGACTGGGAAAAGGCGATCCAGGCCGAGGCGATGGCCGATGCCGACGCCCCCATCGGCGCGGCGGCGGCCGCCGCCGGCCCCTGCGTGCGCCGCCGGGCAGGGCTGCGCTTCGAGCGGGTGCTGGGCGCCCGGGTGCGCGGCATCGACCTCAAGAAGAAACAGGGCGTGCTCAACCTGCTGGCGGTCACTTTCCAGGAAATCGACGCCCCCTCCGGCATCGTCACCTTCCTGTTCTCGGGCGGTGGCGAGGTGCAGCTCGATGTCGAGTGCATGGAAGCCGGGCTGGAAGATCTCGGCCCCGCCTGGGACGCCAAGGGCACGCCCTGCCACGAGGCGTGAGCGCGCGGCAGCCTTCCGCGCGCGCTTCCCTTGCGAATGTCCTTGTCTTCGGCAAGCCCGGTTGCGATAGGACAGGGGAACAGGCAGCGGCGCCCCGCGCGACCTGACGCCCCCTGCGGCGTCGGGTCGACGGCCGGCAAGTGAGGCTGCTGCCGACGTGCCGCTTGCCGACCCGTAGGACCCCGCCATGCCGCTTCGCCTCGACACACGCTCGCCCGATTTCTCCGAGCGCTTCCGCGCCTTTCTCGGCACCAAGCGTGAAGTGTCGGCCGATGTGGCGGAGGCCGTGGCGCAGATCATCGATGCCGTGCGCCAGCGCGGCGACGAGGCGCTGATCGCCTTTTCCAAGACCTTCGACCGGGTGGACCTCGGCACGCTGGGCATAAGGGTGACGGCGGACGAGATCGCCGCCGCCCGCCGCGCCTGCGATGCCGCGACGCTCGAGGCGCTGAGCTTCGCCCATGAGCGCATCCGCGCCCATCACGCGCGCCAGCTGCCGACAAGCGGGCGCTATGTCGACGCTGCCGGCGTCGAGCTCGGCCACCGCTGGACACCGGTGGACGCGGTCGGGCTCTATGTGCCCGGCGGCACGGCGGCCTACCCCTCCTCCGTGCTGATGAACGCGGTGCCGGCCAAGGTGGCGGGCGTCGCCCGCCTCGCCATGGTGGTGCCGGCGCCCGATGGCGTGCTGAACCCGCTGGTGCTCGCCGCCGCCGAGCTTGCCGGGGTCGACGAGGTCTACCGCGTGGGCGGGGCGCAGGCGATCGCCGCGCTGGCCTATGGCACGCAAACCATCGCCCCCGTCGCCAAGATCGTCGGGCCGGGCAACGCCTATGTCGCCGCCGCCAAGCGCCATGTCTTCGGCACGGTGGGCATCGACATGGTGGCGGGCCCTTCCGAGGTGCTGGTCATCGCCGATGGCGAGCAGAACCCGGACTGGATCGCCGCCGACCTGCTGGCCCAGGCCGAGCACGACACCGCCGCCCAGTCGATCCTGATGACGAACGACGCCGCGCTGGCCGATGCCGTGGTGGCGGCGGTGGAGCGCCAGCTCGCCACCCTGCCCCGGCGCGCCATCGCGGCGAAGAGCTGGGACGAGTTCGGCGCGGTCATCCTTCTCGGCAGCCTCGATGAGGCGCCGGCGCTGGCCAACCGCATCGCCCCCGAGCATCTCGAAATCATGGCGGCGGACGCCGAGGCGCTGGCAGAGGCGATCCACCATGCCGGCGCGATCTTCCTCGGCGCCCACACGCCGGAAGCGATTGGCGACTATGTCGGCGGCTCCAACCATGTGTTGCCGACCGCGCGCTCGGCCCGCTTCTCCTCCGGCCTCGGCGTGCTCGACTTCATGAAGCGCACCTCGATCCTCAAATGCGGGCCGGAGCAGCTGCGCGCGCTCGGCCCGGCGGCGATCGCGCTCGGCGAGGCGGAAGGGCTCGGCGCCCACGCCCGCTCGGTGGCGATCCGCCTCAACCTGTGACGGGGCGGCCATGGGCGACGCGGATCCCCATGCCGAGACCCGCCGCCTGTCGGCGGTGACGCTGGACGGCGCTTCCATCGGCCGTTCCAATGTCGATGTCGAGCATGAGCGGGCCGTCGCCATCTATGATCTGCTGGCGGAAAACAGCTTCGCCCCGCTCGGCGACACCGCCCCCGGCCCCTACCGCCTCGCCATCGCGCTGAGCGAAGGCCGCCTGGTGCTCGATGTCACCCGCGAGGACGGCGCACCGGTCGTGCAGCATCAGCTCTCGCTCAGCCCGCTGCGGCGCGTGGTGCGCGATTACTTCATGGTTTGCGAGAGCTACTATTCCGCCATCCGCACCGCCAGCCCGTCGCAGATCGAGGCCATCGACATGGGCCGGCGCGGCCTGCACAACGAGGCCTCCGAATTGCTGCGCGAGCGGCTGAAGGACAAGATCGCCCTCGATTTCGGCACGGCCCGGCGCCTGTTCACGCTGGTCTGCGCGCTGCACTGGAAAGGCTGAGCGTGGCGCCGCCCGGCTCCGCCGACGCCTCCCCCGGCCCCGCGCCGGCCGCACGCCGCGAGCGGCCGCAATCGGTTCTGTTCATGTGCGGGCAGAACTGCGTGCGCTCGCCCATGGCGGCGGTGCTGGCGCGCCATCTGTTCGGGCGCTCGCTCTATGTCGGCTCCGCCGGGGTGATGAAGGGCGAGACCGATCCCTTCGTCACCGCCGCCATCGACGAGGTGGGGCTGGACCTCTCGCGCCACCGGCCGCAGACGCTGGAGGAACTGGAGGAGAATGAGGGCCTTGGCTTCGATCTCGTCATCACCCTTTCGCCCGACGCCCATCACCGCGCGCTGGAGCTGACCCGCACCAACGCCATCGACGTGGAATACTGGCCAACGCCGGACCCGACGCTCGCCAGCGGCAACCGCGAACAGCGGCTGGACGCCTATCGCGAGGTTCGCGACGAGCTGGAACGGCGGATACGCGCCCGTTTCCGCCCGAAATGAGCCGGCGTCGGCAAGGCCGTTCCGTTTTCCCCGCACATGCTCTAGCTTGCCGGCCGATTGCCCCGCCGGCCCGCCGGCGCAAAGGAGTGACCGCGTGAGCGCCCGCCCGACACTGGTGCTGGCCTCGGGTTCGCCGCGCCGCCTGGCGCTGCTGGCCCAGGCCGGAATCGAACCCGACGCCCTTCTGCCCGCCGATATTGACGAGACGCCGGAGCGTGGCGAACTGCCCCGCCGCCTGGCGCTGCGGCTGGCCCGCGAGAAGCTGGACGCCGCCGATGCGCGCCGCCGCGCCATGGACGAGCACGAGGGCGCCTTCCTGCTCGCCGCCGACACGGTGGTGGCGGTGGGCCGCCGCATCCTGCCCAAGCCGGACATTGCCGAAGAGGCGGCGGACTGCCTGCGCCTGCTCTCCGGCCGCGCCCACCGCGTCTATACCGGCCTCGCGCTGATGACGCCGAAGGGCGGCGTGCGCACCCGCCTTGTCGAGACAAGGGTGCGCTTCAAGCGCCTGTCGCGCGAAGAGATGGACGCCTATGTCGCCTCGCGCGAATGGGAGGGCAAGGCCGGCGGCTACGCCATTCAGGGCCTCGCCGGCGTGTTCGTGGTCAAGCTGGTCGGCTCCTACACCAATGTGGTGGGCCTGCCGCTGGCGGAGACAGTGGCTCTGCTGGGGGGCGAGCGCTTCCCGGTGTTCAAGCGCTGGGGCCATCCGGAATGAGCGCCGCCAGTGCCGCCGGCGGCAAGCCGTGCCCGATCTGCGGCAAGCCCATGGTTGAAAAATACCGCCCCTTCTGCTCGGCCCGCTGCGCCGATGTCGATCTCAACCGCTGGCTGACCGGGGCCTATGCGATCCCCGTCACGGAAAATGACGACGAGGACGGCGAGGAACCTTCCCTCGCCCCCAAGCCGCCGCGCGAGGGCTGAAGGGGGCTTTCGGGCGGCGTCCGGGCCCGATACCGCTCTGGTGCGGCACGGCTCGATGCACGTGCAGCCGGCCCCACGCCCACCTCTCTGGCTTTGCCGAATGCCCGCGGGCGACGACCGGCGAACGACACTCCATCCGAAACGGCGCCTAGCGCGACGGTGCGGGGCGAGCCGACCATCGGTGACACGGCTGGGGAAAGGCTGAATTTCCGTTTCATGACATATGGACAGGCCGCAGCCGAGACTCTATAACCCGCCCGCTCCGCACGGCTTGCAGCCGTTGCCGGCTACGCCCAGGTAGCTCAGTTGGTAGAGCATGCGACTGAAAATCGCAGTGTCGGCGGTTCGACTCCGTCCCTGGGCACCATCTACTCCCTTGATATCGCTAGACTTTTCAGCGCAGGGGGCGGTGTTTTTCAGCCAGTTTGTCATATTTTCTGACCCGGTTTGACAGCCTTTGTTCTGCGGCTGTTCACTTCGTGGCCGAAGCGGCCGGCCACCTCATCCATCTTTTTCGACAGGTCCGAGCCCTGCGCGTACATCTGCGCCATGGCTTCGGTCTTCTGGCCGAGCGCGTCGGCGATGGTGCGCAGGTCGGCGCCGCTCTCGCGCAGAATCGCCGCCACCGTGTGACGCAGGCCGTAGAGCGTCAGGCCCTCGCCGATGGCGCCGGCCTTCTCCAGCGTGTGCTGCAGCTTCATCCATGACGAGTTGAAGCCGGAGACGGTCCACGGCCGGCCGCGCGAGTTGGCGCAGAGGGTGATGGCCGAATGCGCTGGCGCCGCCGCGAGAATCTCGCGCAGCGGGTCGATGACGGGCCAGATGACGCCTTCCTCGGTCTTGGACCGGCTGGTGTTGATCCGGCCGCCGGCATAGGCCGTGCGGGGCAGGGTTAGCGCATCCTTCGGCCCCAGCCCGGTAAACATCATCAGGGCCAGCGCCGGCAGCATGTGCGCCGGGGCCGCATCGAGCACCGCGTGGCGCTCCTCATCGGTCCAGCGGCGATTCTGCTTCGGCAGGCCCTTGGGGCGGCGGATGCTGCGGATGCCCTCCGCCGGGTTGTCCTTCATGTGGCCGCGCTCCTTGCCCCAGGCGAAGAGCAGGGACAGGACGGTCTTGAGATAGTTCGCGAACCAGCGCTTGTGCTTGGCCTCGGCCTTGTCGCGCAGCTTCACCACGAAGGGCGAGGTGAAGCGGGTAAGCGGCGTGTCCTCGATCGGCTTGAGATAGTCGAACACCCGCTGGTAGCCGGCCCGCGTCGTGCGGGTCAGGCGTTCGAGGAAATCCTTGCTGCCACGGTATTCCTTGATGAGGGCGCCGAGCGTGCCGGGGCGCGTCGTGGCGGCGCGCTCCTGCAGGGCCGTGATACGGGCGCACTCCGCCAGAAATGCAGCGGTGCCGATCGGGGCCTTCACAAGATCAACCGGCATGCGGGAAGCGCGGTGATAGCACCGCATCTTCCCGTGCCGGTCCTTGAAGATCTGGAAGCCTTTGACGTGCACCACGGTCATGGCTAGCCCAGCTTTTCGAGAATGGCGTCGTCGCTGTCGGCGGCGCCGGTCTTGAGGCTGTCCACCCATGAATCGAGGTCGCGCACGTCCCACAGGCGCGAGCCGTCGGGATAGGCGACGGCCGGCACGGGGCAGAGCATCTCGAAGCGCGCCGCCGGCAGCCCGCAATAGGCTGCCGCGTCGGCCTTCTTCAGCATACGGTAGGGCTGAACCTGAAGAGAGAGGACAGCTTTTGCCATCTCTCACACCCTCGTTCTGCCGGAGACGACTTCAGTCGTCTTCAGAATTGTCTCCAAAGTAATCTGGAACTGAGTTTGGGCGCTTTGGTCGTCTACGCCACGCATGGCGGCAGGAGGCCCGAAAGACTGGTCGGCGCCACCTGGTTTATCGCCGCCAGCGCCACGATACTTCAGTTGCGTCAGACATTTTCTAACCCTCGCCTTCGATTTCGCCAAATCTCGTGCGTCGGATCGGGCAGCCATGCGGATCGATTTCAGATGGCTGCAGGCAGAGAGCAATCTTCTCGAGGTGCATGTGCAGCACCCGAAAGAAGATGACGCGCAAATTCTTGTTTTATTTGTCACCGTTTTCTCCTGAAAACGGCAAAAGGAGGACGTTCGCCGGGGAGGCGTTTTCGCTTGACATTGACTGATGCCTTGGCGAAACTCGACCACAGTTGGTGATTGTGGCTGCCAAGTTCCGCGTTAGCGAACTTATCCCCTATGAACAGAAGGCTTTGATGTTGATAGCATCGAAGCCTTTTTTCCTTTTAGCCGTTTATTCTCCTATGAGCTGCTGTTGCGCTGCGACCGGAAGGTTGCAGGGCGATTCGAACGTCCATTGTGCGGCATAGAGAGTTAGGCAGACTAGTAGAATGTTATCAGACCTATATACGGCTTATACTCTTCTCGGTTCTCAATGCGGCGCTAGGTACGATAACGCGCATTTCCTGGTGCCTCCAAGAGAGTCGGGGAGGCTATACAGGATTCAGACAAAATTTATTAAGCTGGCCAGATAGGCGCGACGCCACTATTTTTCGTGAAATGGATGTGATCCACGGAAGCGTTCCCAAATGTCCGGCTACACAACATTTTCAAGCATCGAGAATGGCTTCACGGCCCCCCTCGAGAGTGTCATAGCCACGGGTCATCCAACCTGGCCTCCGCCGTCGCGGGGCGCTGGCTCTTCCATCGGTTGCCTCCGATTGGGATGAGTTAGGATCGGTGCAGAGGTGGCACCTCTTCTCGGCCTTCTGATTTTATGGCACCATTAAATCATGTCGTCAATTGATAGCGTCAAAAAACCAAAAAAAGGCCGTCCGCCCGCCGATACGGAAGCGGTTAACGTACGCATACCGCGGAGCGTCCTCGCAAAGATTGAGGAATGGCGAGCGGCCCAACGGCCAATTCCCACGAGACCAGAAGCCATTCGGATCCTCGCGGCGAGAGGATTGCGTGTGGAGCGCTACGTCGCTTTGCTCGATAAGAGTATGAACTTGATGGGCCAATTAGCCCGTGAAGAGGACAACACCAGCGCTCTTGCTATGCAGGTGATCGAGTTCCTTGGCAATTATAATGCGATGTCAGGTTCGTACGAGGATGACGTCGACCAGGTTCAACTCAAAGAACCATAGCCGCCTCGACGATAATTGCTTCGCCAAATGCTTGAGGCGTCACGGAAGCCTCCGAGGAGCGCCGCCTCGCAACCGTTTCCGTGATTTGCATTCCCTTCGGCGGCGCCTACATTTATTGACACACGTCGCCTTCGTATTCCTGCGAAGCGAGGAATTCAATGAGCGCGTGGATCGTTTACGGCGTACCGGTAGGTGGCTTGCTCTTCGCAGCGGCGAGCCTGCTCTATCTGCGCCATAGCGCGCATTCCTTCGACAAGAAGTACGGTCAGTGTCTTCCGCCCGGGGAATAGCCGTGTCGCTGGACAATTTCCTGCTTCTGATGATCATGCCGGTGGGCGCGCTTGTGATCGCCGCTGTTCTGTTTGCGACGACTGATCGGAAGCCGCACTCTTGACCGGTGGAGCAATGAGTAACTGGATCACCTACGGCGTACCGGCACTGACGCTGAGCCTCGCCCTGACAGGATATCTGGTTCTGCGTTATAGCGCTCGCCAGTTTGACAGGAAATACGGTCAGCACTTTCCCAACGGTGAATAGGCTATGTCGCTGGGCAATTTCTTGCTTCTGATGATCGCGCCTGTTGGCGGGCTTATGATTGCCGCCATCCTTTTGGCGACAACGGGTCGTAGGCGACAGCCAGGATCAGCGGAATGATGGGCATCTGGGTCTTCGCCAACGTTGTGCTCCCCGCCGTCGTTGTGGGCATGGGCTACGCGGCCATGCGTCTCAACGAACACGACGGAAAGCACGAGTGACGCCATGAATGTTGCAGCAGTGGCGTGGTTTGTCGCACCTATCCGTCTGCTCGGGGCCTGCTACGCCCTTTACCTGGTGGCCGTGCGCGACGCTGACCACGCAGGCCGGCCTGAACAGCCGCCCTACCGTTTGGGAATCGGCCCTATCGCGCGGCCCCGGGCCTGCTGACGCGCATGCTGTTGGTGCATATCGCGCAGCATCGCCGCATGCCGGTAGGTATAGGGCACGCGCCCGGGTTCGCGTAGATCGTCCGCCCTGAGGCGCCGGCGGCCGGCCTCGACGATCTTCACCAGCTCGTCAGCGAGCGTTCGATCATGCTGCAAAGTCTCGACCGCCTTGCCGACAGGCTGGGTGAGCAGGCCCGCCAATTCCCGCGACGGCGCCGGAATCGCGGTCGCGAGCCGGATTTGTTCGTCGCGGTGCGCGCGCAGGATTTCTGAACGCTCATAGGCGAGGGCATCGCCATATTTCTCGACGGCCATTCCAAGGCCGACGACGGCGCCCCTGGCTTCGCGCCGCTCCTCGTCTTCCCTACGCCAGAAGGTGGCGGCGCGACCCGGCAGGCGACCGAGGGCTTTAGGATTGCTCTCGATGGATCTGGCGAGCACCCACGCCGTGTCGGCAGGATTGTCGGCCGCCGCGATGGTGTCGAGCGTCGCCTGTATCGCCGTCCGGTTCCGATACGCGATCTCGCTCAGCCACTCCGCCTCAACCCGCGCGCCTTGAGCGCGGGGCGTCTCCCGCGCCCGCCGCGCGATCTCGACCTCGGCAAGGTCCGGCAACTTTTCGGGCGCCATGAGAGACGGGGCGATGGTGTATGACGGCTCGATCACGTCGGTCCTCTCTCGATCCGTCGCGGCTACATGCTCGGCGTGATGCCACGAGTCTGACCACGCTGCAGCCGCTCCTGCTCATGCTGCAGATTGTGGCCAGCGGTGATCGTCGCGTTCGTCGCGACCATGCGTGGCCGGAGAGCGGCAAGGTGCTCCTGCTGCTGGGCGGGAACACGCCGCGCCAGCTCCTGTTCGCTTGCACTATCGTAATTGCCGAACCGCGCGCGAAGCGCCTTGTCGAGTTGGGCGATCTCGGCGCGAACCTCATGGCTCAAGCCCGCGACGACGGCCTGTCGAGCGGCATAGCCCTTTGTCGCGTGTACCTGCTCGATGGCCTTCACAGATGCCGGCGACAGGCCCGGCACCTCGATCGCCATGCGCGAGCGGTTAGCGGCTTCGGCCTTACCCTCGACCGCGAGGTTGTTGGTCACGGTGCGCTCCAGTCGGCCCACGGCAATGTCGACTGAGGCAACGGCATCGAGCGCGGCTTTGCGCTCGGCGCCGGCGGCGCTGAAACGGTCCAGCATACGCCCCGATCCGCGCAGCTCGCCGAAAGCCTCGGGCGCTTTGAGAATTTCATCGCGCAGGGTCTTGTGTGCTCCGCCTTCAATACGCGCCCGTATCGCGGCGGCGGCGCGTGCGGGATCGACCCAGACCGTGCGGGCCTTGGCGGCCAGCTCGTCGAGCGTTTGCGTCACCTGCGGATGCGCCCAGGCGCGCCGGGCCGCAACCGCCTCCACGCTCTCGCTGAAGCTGGCGACGGCCGCGAACATGGGCGCGGGCTTCTCCGCTGGCGCCGTGGAGGCCGGGGTGTTGATGACCGCCGGCAGCTGGTCGACCTTCGCCATCTGAGCCTGTTCGCGCTTCTCGCCATAGTGCAGCGCGGCCGATACCGCGCGCACCTCGGACAGGCGCGGGCCTTCCTCGGCAAGCGCCTTCCATCCCTCGGCCGGCGTGCGTTCCTCAATCGTGCGCGCGGCCAGCTCGTCAGCCTTGTCTGTGAACGCGGCAAACCCGTACCGGGCATTCAGCGCGTTGTTCACGGCGCGGATTTCCGACATGAGGCCGGCGTCCTGGCGCAGCATGTCCACGCCCTTGCGCCACGCCTCGTCGCCGCCCTGCTGGCGCAGTGAGCGCAGCGTATCGAGCTGCTGGCCGGCACTCTGTGACAGCGCCGGGATGGCGACGCTCATCGCCTCGCGCCGGCGCTCTTCGGCCGCGACATGGCGAGTC
Organism: Ancylobacter sp.; assembly: GCF_965249975.1. Taxonomy (GTDB): domain Bacteria; phylum Pseudomonadota; class Alphaproteobacteria; order Rhizobiales; family Xanthobacteraceae; genus Ancylobacter. The sequence continues at coordinate 531,079 of NZ_CBDFNE010000018.1, forward strand.
TCGGTGTTGCGCCAGGCAATCGCCTGCATGCGTGCGAGCGTCGCCACCTCGGGAACCGCAAGCATGGCGTCCTCCCGCTGCGAACGGGCAGCGCGGCCGTCAATGAGACGGCTCGACCCGCGCAGCCCGCCAAAGCTCTGCGGGCGCTGCACAACCTGTTCGGACAGGCGGGCCGTGTCACCCTGCAGGCGCAACGCCGCGCCCGTGATGGCCTGCCGCGCGCCCTCGGGGTTGCGGTAGATCTGCGCCAGACGGGCGGTCAGCTCGGCGTCATTGTTCCTTGCCTCGGCACTCTGCAGGAAGCGCGCCCGGGCCGCGTCAACCAGTGGCTCGGCGTGCTCCTTCACACTCGCAATGAGGGCGGGGCGCTCCGGCCCGATCCGGTCCTCGGTGCTGATCTTGTGACCGTCGGCCGCGATGGCGGGGGCGGCATCCGCCGCACGGCCGATGCCGATCCGCTGGAATGCGTGCTCGGCGCGGCTCCACAAATCCGCGAGCGCTTCGCGATGCTGGGCAAGCCGCGCCGCCTGCTTCTCGACAACGGCCGCAAGCGCCGGCCCGATGTCGCGCAACACCTCGAAGCCGCGACGCTCAAGGAAGGCGTTCGCGTGATCGCGGTACAGCGGCTCATTCTCAAAATCGAGCGTCGTCGTCTTGGCGCCAGAGCGCGAGAGCTGCTTTTCGATCTGCTCGAAGGTCACGCTGGCCGCATCGCGTACCTGCCACTCATTGCGATGGGAGAGCGTGCCATCGGGCAGGGTGACGGGCTGGAAACCCATATACTGAAGCTCGATCTTCGCGCCGGCCTCCGCGCCGCTCGCCGCCAAGGCGCGCTCAAGGTCGACACCCCACACTGTGTTGCGCACGCCCTTGTCGTTCTCCAGCGTCACGAAGTAGCTCATCTTGTTCGACGGCTCGTGCTCATAGGGCGCCGGCCCGTGCGCGACCAGACGGCCGGCACGCGGGTTGGAGAACTCGTCCTGCGCCGCATACATCGTGACGCTATGGCGATGACGGCTCATTGCCACATAGGTCAGATGCTGGTCCATCATCGAGGACGCCAGCACGAAGGCATGATCGACGGTCGCGCCCTGCGATTTGTGAATCGTCGTCGCGTAGCCATGGTCGATGTTGCGATAGGTGTCGGTTGTGAACGTCACCTCGCGACCGGCATCGAGGCGGACCGTCAGGCGCGGATTGCCCGCCTCGTCCGTGGTGGCAATGACCGTTCCGAGCATGCCGTTCTTGACGCTCTGGCGCTCCAACTGTGGGGCGGTCGGCTCAACAAAGCTCGCATTCTCCAGGAACAGCATACGGTCGCCGGCGGCGAACTCACGAGCGCCCGCCTGCGTGGTGAAGGTCCGCGCCTCTGACAGTTCGCCGGCCTGCTGCAGCACGCCACGCAGGCTGTCATTAAGCGCGCGCACATTGGCATTGGTGTGCGCCAGCACGATCAGCTCGTCGCCGCGTAGCGCCTCGCCCTTCGCCTCCTTCTGCGCCTTCACCTCGGCCCGCCGCTGCGTCCAGTCCGCCACCAGCGCGGCCCGCGCCGTGTCCTGAGTGTCCGCCTGCTGGATCGCGCCGCGCGCATTATAGGCGGCGAGCGCCTGGCCGAACTTCTCCGCATTGCCGCTCGCGAAGTTGCGGGACGCCTCCTGCATCCAGTCCTCGCGCTGACGGCGCACGCCGACAAGGTGCTTCGCCCCGACGCGGTCGATAATTGCCCGGAACGCCGCGCCGGCCTGTATCGGCTGGAGCTGCTGGGCATCGCCCACAAGCACCAGCTTCGCGCCTGCCTCTTCCACGGCGGTGACGAAACGCGCGAGCTGGCGCGACGACACCATGCCGGCCTCGTCGATCACGAAAACGTCGCCCTTCTGCAGCGGCGCGTTGCCGTTCTTCCACGCAAGCTCCCACGCCGCGAGCGTGCGCGAGGCGATGCCGGAGCTTTCCGTCAGTCCTTCCGCCGCCTTGCCGGACAGGGCCGCGCCAAACACGCGGCGCCCCTCATCCGTCCACGCCACCCGGGCAGCTTCCAGCAGGGTCGATTTACCCGCGCCGGCATAACCGACGACGGCGGCAATCGCGCTGTTGCCGGTGACGTGACGCACGGCCTCAACCTGTTCGTCGTCGAAGCGGAAGGGGCGCGAAGCGTCCTTAGTCTCGACGGCGCGAACCGCCCTCATCACCACCTTGTCGCTGAAGCCGAAGCGGCGAGGGGCGGCGAGCCGGTCGGCGGCTTCCGCCATGCCGTGCTCCACCTTCATCATCTCGCGCGTGGTGTAGATGGCGGGCTCGGCCTTGCGGCCACTCAGCTTGTCCGCCGGCACGGCTGGGCGCAACAGGCACAGCTCGGGGCTTTGCAGTACGGCGGCCTTGATGTTCTGGAAAACCGCGATGTCGTCGACATGGCGTTGCAGGGCGCGGGCGATATCCTGCTCTGTGAACGTCGACTGCTGGTCGCTTATCAGGGTGATCAGCTGGGACGGATCAGCTGCCAGACGGTCGGCGGTCTGCTGGCGTTCGGCCTCGCGCGACGGCGCGAACTGGGTAGCCTTGCCCTCGCGCACCATGGCCGCCAAGGACGCGCCAAGATGGCGCTGCGGCTTGAGGTCGAGCCCACGTTCCACATACGAGCGCATATCGATCTGGATGTCGTGGCCGGCAAGCGCCAGATGGCGGTTCACTATTTCCGCCCATCCGAGTTTCCACGCCCGGTCGACCGAACGCTCACCGACAAACGGGCGATAAAAGATCTGCCCTTCGGGTCGCGCCGTCGTCGCCACCCGCAACGGCTTGCCATCTTCGCCCAGAACTGCGCTGACCTTCGGGCCGAACCCTTCAACGGTGAGGGGACGGAGCGTATGCAGCAAATGCACATGCGGGTTGTCCCTGGCACCGTGGATCACCCAATCCGCGACAATGCCCTTTGACGTAAGGTGCGTTTCGACGAACTCGCGCATCAGCGCGATGTTCTCATCGAGCGACAGTTCCGCGGGCAGGGCCAGCAACACCTCGCGCGCAAGCTGCGCGTCACCGCGGATCTCGATTTCCTGTGCAATATTCCAGATCGCCTCGCTGGCCTGCGCGACACTGCGCCCCTCGACGATCGCCCGGATCCATTCCGGGGCATCAGCGGGCAGGCCGATCTCTTCATGATCGAGGTCGCGGGCCTTGTGGGTGAAGGAGAAGGTATCGCCCTTGATCTTATCGAGCATGCTGGTGCGATGACGATAGGCGGCGGCCGCAACGGCGCTGCCGCCGCTTTTCCTGCCTATGAATGTGAAACGTGCGTATCCGATCGCCATGGCCCACCCTAGCACCGAGGGCCGCAACGTCGCAACGCGACACATATTGCGCTTATCACTCCGTTGGCACAGCCAACTCCGCTCAAGAGCCGGCAACGCTGCCGGCGATGGCGCCCTAAAGGCGCCCCTGAAAAAATAGTTGATCTAAATCCTGTATAGCTCTCCCGATTGTTTGGAGAGCGGCAATCGCTCATTTACCGTTGTTCCCGTTGCCTTCAACAAGGAAAGGGAAGTCACGCTTATGAGCCGCATTCGTTCTGCCAGTAGAATGACCAGCATTGATGAGGTTGATACTCAGATTCAGGAGCTGCAAAGGAAACGGAAGGAGCTGCAGGCGCAAAGGGCCGAACGTCTGGGGCGGCTCGCCATGTCCACAGGCCTGGGCGATTTGAACCTGTCCGACGAGGCCATCAAAGCCGCCTTCTCGGAGGTGGCGGCGCGATTTCGCCCCTCGGCCATTACACCCGAACTTGCCGCCACCACGACCCCAGCCGAACTATTTGCGGAAAGTCGATCAGGCCATTCATCGCCTTTGGAGCATTCGGAGAACGATCGCCGATGATGAACGGCGACGACAGACCCGAGAAAAGATCATGCTCGGCGGTCTGGTCGTGAAGGCCGGGCTGGCCGGCGCCGATCCCGCCTTCATCCTGGGTGCGCTGATAAGCGCAGCGCGGCTCAAACCGGACGAACCCCGCTGGCGCGAACTGCGCGCCCTGGGCGGCGCCGCCTTCGCGGACACGTCACCGGCCGCCGATGGGGACGAACCGTCGCCGGCGTCATCACCACTGCTGAGCTGATCGAGGCCGGCCGGCGCTGCGCGATGGACGTCGCAGCACCGGTCCCGCCGGGTGCGTTTTCGAGGAACGACATGCACAACATCAACTGGAAAGACCCCACGCTCGCGTGGGCGCTTCTGCCCGCGTCGGTGCTCGCCATCTGCATCTTCGTGACGGACACGATGTGGCCTGATCTGGCCGCCGGTCTCACCGGCCAGCCGCACTATTGGTTCATGCGCGCCTCGCCGCTGGTGAACTTCATACTGCCGCCGCTGTTCGGCCTCGCGGTCGTGGCGCTGCTGCCGCGCCACAAGCGGATGCCGCTCGCGCTCATCAACCTGCTGCTCGTCGTCGGCGTCGGGCTTGCCTATGCCTGGCGCGAATATGCGCGTCTCGCGCCCTATGCCGAACAGGGCATGAGCATCAACGAGTTGAGCGGCTACATCAGCGCCTTTGTGATCGGCGGCGGTGTCGTCGCCTTCGGGATTGCCGGATTCGGCGCGCGGCTCTCCACGCATGTGCCCGATAGGGTCAGGCGCGTGAAGGGCGGCATGATCGGTGATGCCGACTGGATGGATCTCGGCAAGGCGCAAAAGCTCTTTCCGGCCGATGGCGAGATTGTCCTCGGAGAGGCGTATCGCGTTGACAAGGATGTGGTCGCCGAGATCGATTTCGAGGCGGGCGACCGGGCCAGTTGGGGCCGGGGCGGCACCGCGCCTCTCCTCTGCTATCGCTATGGCAACGACTCCGGCCATCTGCTGTTCTTCGCCGGATCGGGCGGCTTCAAGACCACGGCGAACGTCATCCCGACCGGGCTGACCTATCGCGAGCCGATCGTCTGTTTCGACCCCTCGATCGAGATCGCTCCGATGATCGCGGAAGCGCGTCGGGCGATGAACAGGGGCCGCGAGATTTACGTTCTGGACCCGACCGATCCGACCATCGGTTTCAATGTTCTCGACTGGATCGAGACGTCCTCTCGCAAGGAAGAGGATATCGCGGCCGTCGCGCACATGCTGCTCGCGGAGAGCGGGAAGATCGAAAGCTCGACCGGCAGCTATTTCCAGAACCAGGCGCACAATCTGCTGACGGGCATCCTCGCCCATATCCTGCTCTCGCCGAATTTCGCGGGCGAGAAAACGCTGCGCGATCTGCGTGCCATGGTGAGCTTGCCTGAGTCATCTTTCCTGGCGCAGCTGCGCGCAATTGTGAAGGATGAGAACGAACCGGCGTTCGTTCGGCAGACGCTGGGCGTCTTTACCGACATGACGGAACAGACCTTCTCCGGCGTCTATTCGACGACCTCGAAGGACACGCAATGGCTGTCGCTAGGCAATTACGCCTCGCTTGTATGTGGCAGCTCGTTCCGAACCGCGGATCTCGCGGAGGGCAGGATTGATCTGTTTCTCAATCTGCGCATGGACACGCTGAAGAGCTATCCCGGGATTGGCCGCGTCCTCATCGGCGCCCTGCTCAATGCGATGATCCAGGCGGACGGACGCTCCGGCCGCCGCGTGCTGTTCCTGATCGATGAAGCCTCGCTGCTCGGCTACATGAAGCTGTTGGAGGAGGCGCGCGATCGTGGCCGCAAATACGGCATCAGCCTCATGCTGTTCTATCAGTCGGTCGGACAGATAGAGGGGCATTTTGGGCGCGCAGGCGCGCAGGCCTGGTTCGAGAGCGCTGCGCTCACCTCCTATGCCGCGGTCGGAACGCACGAGACGGCAAGGCGCCTTTCCGACCTGTGCGGCGAGATGACGATCGAGGTCGGATCGAGTTCGCGGCAGGCGGGTCTGCTCGCCAGTTCCGCCCGCGCGACTGAGAGCGTCAACCATCAGCGCCGCGCGCTGATCCTGCCGCATGAAATCCTGCAGGACATGCGCCGCGACGATCAGATCATCATCAAGGCCGGGCAGCGGCCGCTGCGCTGCGGGCGTGCGATCTATTTCCGGCGCCCGGACATGGTGGCACGCACCGAGGCCAATCGCTTTGCTCCGAGATAGGCCGCATGTCTGATCGGATGGATGACAGGCTTGGCCGGAGTGCTTGGCCATGTCCCGCTACGAGACGTCCCAGGCTAGCCACCAAAAACAAACGCTTCGATCGTGCCGGTCACTACCTTCCAGTGGAAGCGCTTCTGATCATCGTCCAGAAGGATATGATGGCAAATGGCGGCAGAGCGGTCACTCGCTGGGTTTGCCGAGCGCGAGGGTCCCCATAGCTCTTCAACCCGGATCGGCGTTGCGCTACAATTTGGATGGCCCATTGTGGTCGAGGTCGGGGAGGCGGAACTACGTTCGCCCTCGTTTTGCGAGAAGATGAAGAAGTGGACCTGGAGTGGGGCGTGCCAGCCGCCTGCACTCTCATACCGGAGTGGAGGAAGCGGCTTTTGCTAATTTCCAAATCTTCGATGAAGAACAAGGCCCGGTGCAGCCAATCAGTTGCTCCGGGTCTTTCTCTAATTCAATAAAGTGCGCGGCGATTTCAGCGGAAATTCCTATTCAGCGCCCCTGCGATCAGCCACATTCCCATTTTCATCAACGCCTGCCCGATCCATTAAATCAGCTAGCGCTTCATTGTAAGTCATACGCTGTTCAATACTAAAGGAAACGAAGCGATTTGAGAGCGATATAGGTGGTCGAAGATTGAGATTTGTAGTAGGTTCTCCGATAGAAGGTCGTTTAGTCAGGCGCATTATCGTACTTGTTTTAGACGATTCAGCAGCGTCTTTAACGGGCGCCTCATTCAACACATGTGGGTGGAGCGGAATATCTCGCTTTGACCCTGAAGAATGCTGCTTCGATTTTGCCATTCTGAGCTCCATGGGATTGAACGGTTCATCCAAAAGTTGATGACATCCCGCTCTTTCTCAAGGCTTATTTTGTCCTTCAAATCGGTTCAGAAGCATCTCCAACGCCACCCAATAGCTGGAAGCGTTCTCCTGTTCGCAAAATTCTCTGAACGCCTCGATGACTCGCGCAGGCCCAGTCACCAAAAGCTTGTCCTGGGGCTCGACCCTACGACGTCCCGGTCGTCGAGGGGCCTTCACGGAACGTTCCGCTGCTGGCAGCTCTCGCGGCACGAATCCTAGCTCCTGGCCTGCCTTGACCGCTTCAGCGACGAGGGCGGGCTCCGGCTTTTGAGCTTTGGGCTTCGGATTTGGAAGGGAGATGATAGGAGGCGCTTCACCCTCGTCGTCGGGGAAACCATACTTGCTCATTGGGTCTCCTCCTTGAAATCAAGCGCGTTTGCGACGGCCTGGGCATATTCGCGAGCATTTGCCTGTGCCGACTTGAGATTGGACACCTCTCCTGGCTTTAGCTCCGACAGTAGGAGGCTTTCACGGAAGATGCGGGTAAAGGCCGCGCGCCGGACAAGGGCGATGGGCAGAACCGGCAGGCCAGTCGTTTCGGCGCGGACATCGCGCTCATCCGAGGTTGCGAATGCAGCATTTGTCCGAGTGAACAGGAGCGTAAAGGGAATGGGTCGGCGTATCATTCGCGCCGTGCTCTTGATCAAACTCACTGCCCGAGCTGCCTGGCGGGCCTCCATCGGGGTTGGCTCAAAAGGAATAACCGCCAGATCTGTGCGGGATAGAACGAAAGTCACGATTTGCGCCGCGGTGCCTTCAAGATCGACGATGACGTAATCGACTGCCCCATCCAGTGCGTCGAGCGTCTCGACAACCTGATCCTCTGGAGGGCGAGGTATAACGTCGAAGGGCGTCGCAAGGTCGGCTCTGGCTCGCTCGCTCCGCCATGTGACAAGGTTCTGGTTCGGATCGCAATCGAGCATCGCAACCCGTGCGCCCGCTTTTGAAAGCTGCTCTGCAAGGAGTAGGGCGGCCGTTGTTTTCCCGGTCCCGCCCTTGGGGTTTGCGAAGGATATCACGTACATCGACAACTCCATGCGGACCAATATCAATATTGATTTTAATATCAATATTGATATTCATGAGCAAGAGTCGAAAGTTGGCTCGGAGGATCGTGGACATTGACCGATAGCCGCACCCAGGCGTCCTTGCAGCTACGGCTGCTTTGAGCCGCCAGACCGGACGTTGCAGGTAGATGTAGTTGAGCGTGGCCGAACGTTCACCAATTTTCCGAACAAGCAGCGGGCCACCGGATGCACAGCCGCACAAGAACAGTCGCGTACAAAAAGACCGCGGTAAATCATCGTCGTTCCGTATGCCCTATCCCGCACGGAGCAAAACAAATATAGCTCTCTGGAATTAGGACAATGCATCAAGGCGACGAATGCGCGCGCCTTCAGCGATAAGCCACACGGCGTGCGCATCGCCTTCGTCGAAGTCCCAGTCGTTTTCTTTTGCTATCGTAAAGCCAAGATAATCAATGGCTTCTTGTTTGGACCAGCTTGGCAGCTTCATCAAAAGCCTAAAATGTAGCTCGGTGCGGCTCGCTACCGCGCAATGATCCCGATAGTCCTCAATTGCACGGGCAAGCGGCATCGCTGCGAGCCCGATTTCAATGGCGCGCTGATAATCGACACCGTGTGCGGCATGCGGGACAGGCTTGGGGACCAGATCGCGCAGATCGCTGATGGAAAGGCTTTCTCCTGAGAGCGAAGGTTGCCGACGTTTAACTTCGGCCGGAACATTGCGGCAGTCCTGGCATATCAAAAGATGTCGGTGGGAGCCGATGATGATCTGGCTCGAGGCATTGGGATAGCGCCGAAGCAGACTCTCCTGATTGCTCTCCGGTTCGTAGTCCAACATTCGATGAATGCGAGCCGTCCAGCGGCCTTTGTTGGATTTGCGGCAAATTGCGCGCTTCGAACGGGCGCAGCATGGGCATATCCAGTCGGGGCCGGCCTCAACCCATGGCTTGCTCGATTGCATGGCGGCGTCGACCGCCGCAAATTCCTCTTCCGTCAGAGCAGAGGCCGTCAATTTGACCTTTGGCGCTGTGCCGGCGCTGTCGTTCGACACCGAGCGTTGTTCAACCTGGGGAATCCGGCGAAGCCGACCGCTTGATCCACGCGAAGGCGACCACCTGATCCGGAGGAAGGCGACCACCTCGCAGACGCCGAGCGGGGCGTTTTTGGAGGGTGACGTTTCGTGGTGTCTTGATCAAGCCCCGAGGGTTTTTTCGGCGAGCCTCTTTCGCATGGACTCGCCTCTGATCTCGATGCGGTGGGAGGAGTGGACGAGGCGGTCGAGGATGGCGTCGGCGAGCGTGGCGTCACCGATAGCGGCGTGCCATTCGGTGACCGGGATCTGGGTTGCGACAAGGGTGGAGGCCCGTCCGCACCGATCCTCGACGACCTCGAGCAGATCGCGGCGTTGGTCGGCAGTCATGGGCGTGATCGCCCAGTCGTCGAGGATCAGGAGCCGAACCTTGGCGAGCGAGGCGAGCAGTCGAGGGTAGCGACCGTCGGCACGGGCGACGGCGAGGTCCTCGAGCAGTCGCGGCGTCCGGGCGTAGAGGACAGAGTGATCGTCGCGGGCAGCGCGGTGGCCGAAGGCGCAGGAGAGCCAGGTCTTTCCCGATCCGGTCGGGCCGGTGATGATCAGGTTGACGTGGTCGGCGATCCATCGGCTTTCGGCCAGTTGGAGGACGAGGGCACGATCGAGGCCGCGCGGGGTCCTGAAGTCGATGTCCTCGATCGCGGCCTGAACGCGGAGCTTGGCATGACGCAGGCGAGCCTGGAGGCGCTTGGTGTCGCGCCAGGCACTCTCCCGATCGACCAGGAGAGCGAAGCGATCCTCGAAGCCGAGGTTGGCCATGGCGGCGTCGGTGATCTGTTCGTCGAAGGCACCGGCCATGCCGTGGAAGCCGAGGGCTTCGAGGCGGGCGGCGGTGGGATGTCGCAACATCGAATGGGTCCTTTCAATGGTAGTAGCCTGGGCCGCGGACGTTGCCGTGGTCGGGATTGACGTGGGTCGACGACGCCGGTCGCCGTGCCGCTCGATCGAGGCCGTTCTGCAGGATGGATTTGACGCTGGACCAGGAATGGGCGCCGATCTCGAGGGCGCGACCGCAAGCGGCTTCGAGCCGATCGGTACCGAAGGTCTTGGCGAGGCGCAGAATGCCTACGCAGGATCGGAAGCCCTGCTCGGGGTGTCGGCGCGAGCGCAGGATCACCTCGACGAGGGCGCGGGCGTTGTCGCCGACGCCGGCGGCCTCCTTCAGGACGCGCCCATGGGTCCAGTCGTGGAACTGCCGGTGATGGCTGGGCATGTGGTCGGCGACGGTGACGTGGGCATGCGGAGCGCCGACCCTGGCATGGGAGGCGACGCGGCGATGCCGGTGGAACACCTCGATCGTGCGCGCCGTGACGCGGACGTCGACCTCTTCCTTCAGCAGCCGATAGGGCACGGAGTAGAAGCGTGCGTCGACCTCGACGTGGTAGTCGATGCCGACGCGGGCGCGGCGCCACTCGGCGTATTCGTACCGCAGTGCCGGAAGCGGCCGCAGCGCCGGCCGATCGGTCTTCTCGAACAGCTCGCGTCGGCTCACCCCGAGGTGGCGCATGACGCGGGCGTTGAGGTCGCCGGTCAACCGTTCGATCTCCGTCGCCAGTTCGTCGAGGCCGAAGAAGGTCCGGTGGCGCAGCCGGGCCAGGATCCAACGCTCGACGATCTGGACGCCGACCTCGACCTTGGCCTTGTCGCGCGGCTTCCTTGGCCGGGTCGGCAGCACGGCGACGCCGTAGTGCTCGGCCATCTCCCGGTAGGTCGCGTTGATCGTCGGCTCGACCCGCGAAGCCTTGGTCACCCCGGCCTTCAGGTTGTCGCATACCACCAGTTCCGGCACGCCGCCGAGGGCTTCGAAGGCGGCGACGTGGGCGGCGATCCAGTCCGGTAGCTTCTGCGACCAGCTCGGGTAGGCGAAGGTGAAGTTCGACGCGCCGAGCACGGCGATGAAGATCTGCGCTTCCCTGACCTCGCCGGTCTGCGCGTCGACGATCGGCACGGTCTGGCCGGCATAGTCGACGAACAGCCGTTCGCCGGCACGGTGCGACTGCCGCATCGTCGGCGACAGCCGGCCGCTCCACTCCCGGAAGCAATCACAGAACCAGGAATAGCCATAACCGTCGGGGTGAACCGCGCGATAGTCCTCCCACAGGAGCCGCAGCGTCACGCCCTTGTGCCGCAGCTCCTTGGCCACCGCCGACCAGTCCGGCGTCGGCCGGTCGTCGGGCAGTTCCGACTGCGGCGGGAACAGGCAGCGCTCGAGCGCCTCGTCGTCGAGCGCCTCCGGCAGCGGCCAGCCGAGCCCGGCCGTCGTCGCCCGGCCGATGTACTCCCTGACCGACGTGGGGCCGACGCCCACCAACGGCGCGATCCGGCGCTTACTCAGCCCGCAGGCGAAGTGCAGGCGTAGGACTTCTCTGATCTTGCGCATCGCGATTCTCTCGGCCGGCATCGCCTCTCCTCTCCGCTCGGGGCGTCGAGGAGGAGGTTAGCCGCCATGCCCAATCGGACCGGTCGCGCGTCTGTCGAGGTGGTCGCCTTCCACCGGAATCGATGGTCGCGATCCCGTGGAACGGGTGGTCGGATTGCCGTGGATTCAGTGGTCGCCTTCCCGTGGAACCGCTGGTCGCCTTGCTCCGGATTCCGCAGTTCAACCCGCATGCCGATATAGCGGAGCTCTCTCGGCGCTGCCTGCATAAATAGTCCGTGGATGAACTGGTTATCGTCAATCGGCCCCAGATTCCGATCAAACGACGTGATCTCGCGGCGATGGCGCCCTTTAGCGATGCACTCGGTCATGCGACGGGCGAAGTCGAGCCGGTGCTCAAAGTCGGATTGGATGCTAAGCCACGTCTGGCGCGCTTTATCGATATCCACCGTGTGCGTCTGATGAGCTGAAACTTCGATGAATGACGCGATCTCGGAAGGCGAAAAGCTGAACGCAGCAGGGATCTCGCTGGATAGTCCCAATTTGGCCCGCCCTTCGGCGAGATTGCAATCGATGCAGATAAGCGCGCGCTCAAACCTCTCCACTAGTTCAACGAGCGCGGCGCCGGCTCGATCGTTCCCGATATTGATGTAGCGGTCTTCTCCCCGAGGAATTTTTGTTCGGAAGTGTGCTTTGACGTGATCCGCTAGGTGATCGTGGTGGACCTCAAGGCGGCAGAGCAATAGCTCTGCGGAGGTCTTTCGCGCTATGTGCTGCTTTGACCGTCCACAGCAGGGGCAATTCCAACCCGTCCACGTTGCGGCCCAGCCGCGATTGAGGTCAAGCTTAGAGACCCCGAACTGGAGCAGAAGCGCCTTAGTCTGCTCGCTCCAACGCCCGTCACGTCTGAAAGCGACCTCAGCAAGCTCATCGTCGGACAACTGGTCAACATCGGGAACCACGATTGTGATCGGAGATTCAGCTCTGCCTAATTCCGTCATCACCATCACCCCCCTAAGGCCATAGGCCTGTTTACGCTGCGGACAGCCATCCGAGCAACGTCAGTGAAGCGTTGCAACTTTGGGGAGGATGCCGATACCCTGACGTCACATCGCCAATGCGCGACGGGGGAGCTCTTGGAACACGAAGCTGGTCGCCAGATTCACTACGTCCAACAGGCTTTGGCTCAGAATAAGCGGCCAGTCGGCTTCTTCATCGGCGCTGGCTGCCCGCTCTCCATCCGAGCCGGTGGAAAGCCGTTGATTCCGGATGTGGCCGGCCTGACTGCCATCATCGGCGAGCGCCTCACGAGCGGCGCTTTGAAGGACGCCTGGGCAACCTTGCTGAAGGCCGTCATCGAAGACGCAGGGCAAGTTGACAATATCGAGTTCGTCCTGAGTTTTATCCGGCAATTGTGCGCGGTGGCCGGCCCGTCGGGCGTTCGCGGGCTTACGCGCCAAACACTGGCCGACATCGACAATGAGATCTGCTCGGTCATCAGCGCCGAGGTAGACAAGGCTCTTCCGGATCAGACCTCCGCCTATCACAATCTGGCAATCTGGGCGCGATCGATCAGGCGAGCGAAGCCCGTCCACATCTTTACGACGAACTACGACCTTTTGATTGAACAGGCGTTCGAGGAAACGGCCGCGCCCTATTTCGATGGGTTCATTGGCACCCGCAAAGCATTCTTCGACCTTGCCGCTGTCGAAGACGAGGACCTGCTCCCTCCGCGGTGGGCTCGCCTCTGGAAGATCCACGGCTCCCTCAATTGGCGGCTCACAGACAACGGCAAACGTGTTGTGAGATCATCCGAGGCTTTGGACAAGACAACCTCCTATCTGATCTACCCGTCGCACCTGAAATACGACCAGAGCCGCAAGATGCCCTATCTCGCGATGCTCGACCGGCTTAAGGCCTTCCTTCTCCAGCCCAGCGCCATCCTTTTCCTGTCGGGCTACTCCTTCAGCGACGAGCATATCAACGACATCATCTGTCGCTCACTTGAGGCCAACCCCACCGCGCAGCTGTTTGCATTCATCCACGGCGACCTAGCGAATGCACGGTATGACAAAGCGCGGGCCTGCGGCTGCGGCACGCCGAACCTCAGCGTTTTGGGAGAGTTCTCGGCCATCATCGGTCGCGTGGAGGGTCCGTGGAAAGCCTTGGCCGACGATCCCCCGGCGTCAATGCCCCCGGGGACTTTGGGCAAACATGCGGATGGGCGGACTCAGGTCGGCCTCGGAGATTTCGCTAAATTCGGCACCTTGATCCGATACCTGACCGGCGAGGCGGCAGACGATGCCGCAGCTTGAATCAACACTTCCGACCGTGATTGGCACGGTGCAAGATGTGAGCGGTACTACCGTCAGCGTGACGCTCGGCTCCGGCCAGCAGTCCGGTCTGACCTTTGTGAATGGTCAGGGCTACCGTATCGGCCAGATCGGCAGCTTCGTAAAAATTCCAGTGGGCTACACCGAGTTGTTCGGGATCGTCAGCCAAGTCGGAGCCAGCGCCGTTCCAGCCTCCCGGACCAGCGGCGAACTCAGCAGCTATCCATGGATGACGGTGCAACTGATCGGAGAAGGTCGAAAATCCGAGAGGTTTCAACGGGGCATTTCGCAGTACCCGACTATCGACGACGAGGTGCATCTCGTCGCAGAATCTGACCTCCAGGCGATCTATGGCCGCGTCGGGGCGACCAACAACTATGTGAAGGTCGGCCACATCACCGGTAGCGAGTCGATCGACGCCCTTGTCGACATCAACAAGCTTGTCACCCGACATTCCGCCGTGGTCGGCACCACGGGTTCAGGCAAATCGACTACCGTAGCCGGCGTTCTCTCCGCGCTCTCCGATCCCCAACGGTTTCCATCTGCCCGTATCGTGGTGCTCGACCTGCACGGCGAGTACGGCAAGGCGCTTGGCGATCGCGCGAATGTTTTCCGGATCAATCCCGACGCCGCAGTCGATAATGAGATCGCGTTGCGCATCCCATACTGGGCGCTGAACTTCGATGAGATGCTGCGCCTTACATTCGGCATACTGCCGGCGGACGGCAAGGCTCGCAATCTCATCCTGGAGCGGGTGATCGCGGCTAAGGTCGCCTTCCTCAAGGCCCACCCCATACCCGGTATCGATGAGGCGACCGTCGGTGGCGACAGCCCTGTTCCCTTCTCCCTGAACAAGCTCTGGTACGACCTCTATTGCACCGAGTTCGGCACCTACAATCCGGCACTCGGCGACCCGATCAATCCAGCCAGCTGGACCTATGAGAAAGCCTCTGACGGGTCCGACATGGTCGGCGACGCGATGAAGGGTATTCCACCCCGCTTCCGGCGGATCAAGGATGTGCGCGGCGACGACGAGAAGATCCGCTATCTTCCGGATTCCCTCAATATCGCCAACGCAGTCGAGAACCTTGGGTCCAAACTCCGGGTCTCTCGGTTCGACTTCCTTTTGAAGGCTGGGGACTGGCACCCCGCACTCGACGGCAAAGTCGAGAAGGATCTGCCGGAGCTTATCAAGCAGTGGATCGGCGGCGCCAACACGACCAGCATCATCGACCTCTCGGGCATTCCCTCATCGATGACCAACGACATCATCGGTGTTGTGCTGCGGGTGCTGTACGACGCCCTCTTCTGGGCACGTCAGCTGTCCGAAGGCGGACGAGAACGCCCTCTGCTGATCGTCATGGAAGAGGCTCACAACTACCTCGGCGGCACGGGCGACGGTCTGGCGGCGAGCATCGTGAAGCGGATTGTTAAGGAGGGCCGCAAGTACGGCATCGGAGCCATGATCGTCAGCCAGCGACCAGCTGAGATCGATCCGACGATCCTGTCTCAATGCGGCACCTTCTTTGCGCTGCGTCTCAGCAACTCGACTGACCGGTCCCATGTCACAAGCACCCTGTCGGATAACTTAGAGGGCTTGACCAACATGCTGCCGATCCTGCGAACCGGCGAAGCGATCATTCTTGGCGAGGCCGTCACCATGCCCATGCGCGCCTCGATCCACCCGCCACCGAAGAATCGCCGGCCCGACAGCGAGGATCCACTGGTGTGCGATGTTCTTTCGCCCGAAGAATCCCAATCCCCCGGAGGATGGAACATTCGCCTCAACGCTGACGCCTCCTACGAGGACTTCGTCCGAGTGTGGAGGCAACAGAACCCTTCTCTCAAGCCCCCTGTCGAGACCTGAGCCATGGCCTTCCGAGAGTTTTCGTCCTTCACCTCGTCCAACATCCGGTCGATCGCATACGACGCGGACAGCTCAACCCTTCGGGTCAGCTTCCTCAACGGCGGCATCTACGAATACTACAGCGTTCCCTCGCGCGTGGCCGACGAGTTCGAGCGCGCCGCCTCGAAAGGAACCTTCCTCGCTGCTCATATCAAAGGGCTGTATCGCTACAGCCGGGTCTGATTCGTGAGGGACTAACCATGGCGACCATATCCCTCGATCAGCAGCGCCGTCGGGTCGCGGTCTCGTCGTTTGAACTCTCGAACGACGTAGTCTTCGCCTTCTTTGATCGGCTCCCGGCCGCCGAGCGTGACGAGAAGCTTCATCGTGCTATCTACATTGGGGTGCTCGCCCTGATGGAGGATCGGCTTTCGACCTTCCTCTCCCAAACTGCCAATGGCCTCGGCGCGGAGCTGGAAAGCCTGAAGCTAATCTTCGACATGAAGCAGGAGCTGTTCTACAAGAGCGCAGTCAAGGGTGCTCATGCGGAGGTGGAGATCGCCGAGTTTCTTGGCGAACTCGTCAAATCGCGGCGCTATGACGACAGTGTCTATCTGACCGGCAGCACGTCCGGGCTGCTCCCACGAAACAAGACCGGCGACATTCTCTGCGAGATAAGCGGACGATCGGATGTCCGGATCGCAATCGAATGCAAATTCGACAAGGGAATTCGCCTCGGAGACATCCGCACAAAGGATGTTTTCGCGAAGTCCTCCGACACCTGCTGGAGTCAGTTGATCGAGGCCCAGGCCAACCGCGAGGCGCAGGCCGGCATCATCGTTCTGGATGTCGCCCTCGCCGACAGTTCCGTGCTCGCCGAGGTGAACGACCTTCGCTTTGTCCCGGGCGTCGGCTTTATCGTTATCGTGGACACCGCCCGCGGCGACTACCGCAACCTCGCGATCGCTTACGCACTGGCGCGGGATCTGGTCCTTCGCCCAACTGATGCGAGCGTCGATGTCGATATCCTCTCAATCATCGTTGCACGTACCATGAAGGATCTCACGGACGCCGCCGCCATCCGAACGCTAGTCATGGCGAATATCGACAACGCCAAGGCAATCCTGGCGCGGCTCGAGAAGGGCATGCTCCTGATGGAGTTCAACGGCCGCTACCTGGCCAAGTTCATGAAGGACGGGACATTGTCGAAGCAGGACCTAATGAGCTTCTACGCTGGGGAAGACATTCGCGACAGGTTCCGCTCCATCGATCAAGAGATCAAGGGGCTCGGCAACTAGCCGCCAGCTAGGAAAAAAGGTCCGCAGACGCCACCGCGGTCCCGCAACGGCCAGTTGGCTTTCCCGCATAGGATCGGATTTTGAGAATGCTCAATTATTTCGAAATGGCGTGATTGGAAAGCGGTTTGCACTGCCGGCGACTAGTGAACCCGCCCTCCTAAGCCCCCGGCCTGCTCCCTAAGGCGGTTGTGCAGCGCCAGAAGGCGACCTTCGAGCTTAGGCTTCCAGTTCACGGCGTGGTCGAAGCCGTGCACGACGCTAGGCGGCAGCGCCCGGCGCAGCGAAGCTCGCTGTTGCGCGGCGAGCACGCCGAGCACAATGGCTACGGTAGCGAAGAGGTTCGTCGCGCCCGGCGCGCCCTGCGCGATATGGCGTAAGGCTCGCGCGAGGTCGTCGGCTCGAAGCGGCTGCAGCTGCACGAGATCAATCAACAACGGCGTCGCCGAGCCCTCGCCGACGTGCCGATCCAACCAAACGGCCGCAGCCTCGACCACCCTTGTATCATCGCTCTTTCTCTTGAGCAGTGGGGATAGGACTTCCTGCCCGCCTCTCAATCCCGGATGCTGTTGTATCAGCGCCAACGCGCGCTCAGCATACAGCCACCATCGCGAGCCGTTGAGTTGATCACGGTAGATTCCAGCCGCGCAGAGCGGGTCTGAGCAGTGCTCCAGCCATTGGTCTTGAAGCTGGTAGAAAGCTCTGGTGCGATGGAAACTCGCGAGTTTGCCAAGCACGGGGCCGCTAACGGGATCGCTGAGGAAGCTCTTGACGAACTCGATGGCGATTGCCCGCACCCAAGAAGGCGCGTTCTCGTTCAGAACCCTCGCAAGCACCTCTCCCGCTTCGCGACGGGTCGAGTTTCGCGCGAGCCACGCAAGGGCGATGTTGGCGCTTTCGCCTCGAAACCCCCGCGACAGAACACCGATGGCGAACTTTACCGCCGCGATATCCGGTCCCGCGTTACGTAGGTGTTTAGCGGCTTCGCGCGACGCTCCATCGTCCGTTCTTTTGCCAATAGTGAGAAGTGCAACAGCGACTTCCGACCTTATGTCAGTGGCGATACTCTGACACGCTAGGAACTGCCGGCCGGCCTCCCGCAGATCGGCAAGCGTCAGCACGGTTAATCGCCGGTTGAGCGCCGTGACCAGCCATTGTCGAAATAGGTGCGCTCGTTTCTCGAAAGGACAGGCCTGCTCGAAGGACCGGTAGATCGTGTCGAAAAGCACCACCTCAGTCGCGCCGTCGCCGCTGCGATCTAGGCGAGCCTTTATTGATCGGGCGTTCATAACTTCGCCGAGGATCGTCCGGACGGCGATATGGTCTCCCGCGTCCAATCGGATCGCCATAACCCGGCCGAGATCACGGCCCCAAGTTTGGGCTAAACCGGTACCGTCCAGCCCATCCACGTAGAGCGACCACGTCGCTTCTGCGTGCGCCAGCAAGATGCCGTCTTCTCCCTCAATCGGCGAAAGGTCAATGTCGGGGTGATCTCGGGTGAAGTCGCGTAGGTCGGCGTGGCTGACGAGAGAGCTGGGCGCCGGAAGCCCCAAGGCATTGACTGCGAAGGCTGCCCTCAGGTTTCTCGACATCGCGGCAGAGCGCGGATGCGCGTCCGAGCTAGCCAATGTCAGTTTTCCAACATATTCCGACAGCGTCGTGCCAGCCTGAACGGAAACCGGAAAGGGGCGGTCCAATCTTTGCTCGGCCCATTGCCTCAACGCGTCGAAGTCCGCGCGCTCGGGGGGGCTGATAGGGACCCCGGTCAGAGCGATATGGCGACCGTGGCTGAACGCGCGCCCTCGCTCAGGCGTGCCGCAGGTGATCAGCCCGACGTAGTTCGATCCGCGGTAGAAGGCATTGTCAATGAGCGAGTCGAGTTCTGCGACATCCAGCGACGAGCCTAGGTCGTCAAGGAAGCCGATCTCTGCCTGGTTGGGAGTGTCCGTCGACCATGGGCTCGCTGTTTCTAGCCAAGTCGAGAGCTCGCCTCTGGGCTTAAGCTCAGTGACCGACGCAAGACGTCCGCGAACAGCGATAAGGGCTTCCAGCAATTGTAGGGTAAGGATCGATTTTCCGTCGCCGGATCGGCCCTCGAGCCAGAGGATTGGGAGCCGACGCTCATCCGCCTCGAAGCTCTTTTCAAGGTTTGACAACCAAGTGTCCGTCGCGGCTATTAGCGGCGCCAGTGTTCCAGGACGCGATAGGAATCGGCCATCGACGAGTTCGTTCAGACGAGGCCTAGCTCCGATGAAGAGCGCGGGCTTGTCGGCCTTTCGGTGCGCAAACAGGTTTGGGGTTAGGAGGCGACCGGTCGCTTTGTCATCCGGGCGTGCCAGCGCCCGGATGTCGGATAGCGCCTTGTGCAGCGCGTATTCCACTCCATCCCTGTCCCGTCCGTCGAACGCATCGAATAGGGTCCCAAGGATGTCCCTTGCGACCTTGTCTGGATCGCCGACCCCAGCCTCCAGTAGGGTTCGTCGGAGTGTAAGGCCCGGATTGCCGACGACCTTCACCGGATGGTCCGAGTTGAATCGAGCGAGGACCATATTCAGGTCATCAAGGGCGTGGGGCTCGATCCCAAATACATCACGGGCGGTCAAGTCGGCTGGCGTCAGGCCGGCGTCGTCGCACTCGCAGATCACCTGAAACTCAAGCGTATCCGCGAGGGTCGGCGAGCAGAGGGCTATGATCTTGCAGGCCTCGGCAACTGCGCTCGCGAGCGTTGCGCGCGTCAGGGTGCGCTTTACTTGCGTTAGCCGGATCTTGGCGCCGACCTCGGACAAATCGCTGATCGTCTCCACGGAAAAGGCGTCTGCCCTTCCCTCGATCACGGACCGTCGGACGAAACGCTCAAATGCGACCGTCGCCTGGATTGAGAAACCGCTCAACGACCACCAGCCCCCCGCGGACCGTCTCGGCTCCTCCATTGACCAGAGTTGACGCAGCTCGGCATGATTATTGGCCCGGGCGGCGCCCGAGGCGGTCTTGATCTTCGTCAAAATAGACGCCCCTCAGTACGCAAGCTGCTCGGTCCGTGTGGTTCCTTTATATGTTGGTAAGCGCCGTCGCGTTAAGAGCGACGGGCGGCGATTTGCCCGGCTTAGCAGGATCTCAAGTGGTTGCTGTCGCCATGCGGCGTCAGCGCTGCCGCGAAAAAGGTTAGTTATTAGATTACCTCTTTCTTTCCGCCGAAGTGCGATTTCCACATCTGATCGGCGTAATTTGAGAAAAAACGACATCTTTGTCGTCATCGATCACCTGTTGATCGCTAACGGCGTTCTTATGAGGGGCGATAACGACATCAACTTAGAATCGCGTCTGCTATGGGCTGGTGGGTCGACTGCGGCAGTTGCTGGTTAACGCGATCGCGACGAAACCTGGATCCCGCCAACCGAGAGGAAGCGGTTGCCAGGAAATCCGATGGACCGCATGTACTCACCGCCGGAGAAACCAAGAATGTTCGCCGATAGGCCGAGCCACTCGGCCACGAGGCCCATAGTGCTGGCGAGGGCGCCCGAGTCCCGCCACACTAGGCTCTCTGGATTAGAGTAGGCTGCTTCGGCCTTATCCATGTCGGCCACGAACCTAAGCGTGCAACCTGCAGCCTGTGGAAGCAGGCGGACCACGTCCGCTAGGTTTCGACCTGCGGAACTCCCGCGATTGTTGAGCACAGCGAATGCATGCCTGGGTAGGTATAGCTTCGGCGGGCCGTCATCCTCGCACATCTGGCAGACTACTTGGATGCAATGAAGCCCCCCCGCCGATGGCGACGCTCGCCGTTCAATCTCGATACCTGCCCGTCCTATACCATCGGTCGCCATGGTCCTGGCCGAATACCAGAGCAGCGACTCAATATCGGACCAGGCGAGAGGCCCGCCGACGCTTGATCGGCGGGCCTGGAGCACTCCCAGAAATCTGTGCTCATGCGCCACCGCTGGCGGTTCCAGCACCGAAAGTGTGCAGTCGGGCGGGAGCCACGCGACCCATTCGCCCGGTGGGGTCAGTGGTCGAGGATCGTCAGTGAGGAGTCCAGCCAAGGGCCTGCCACGTGTTGAAGTGCTTGGTGCAGCCGCGACACCTGCCGCAGGCGAAGTTGCCGGTATGGCAGGAATGCGCCCAGGCAAGTGTGCCTTGGTCGATACCAGATCGACGTACCAATTCGACCGCATCGAATTTGATGGCGGGAGCCTCGACGACTATCCCGCCCTCCTGCATGGCCATGAGCTGCGAGGCCAATTCCACGAACGCGGGCCGACCGTCGGCGTGGGCGCCATCGGTGGCCAGAGCGCCAATCAGCAGCCGCGACACGCCCCTGCGCACCGCCGCCATTCCGGCTAGCGTGACAAGCAGTTGGTTCCTGAAGGGCCACCATTCCGACACCGGCGCCGCGGCGTCGGGCGCGGTACCGGCCATGTCGCCCGAACCCAGGGATGAGCAGTCGACGCGGATCACCTCGTGCGAGATGCCGAGCAGTTGTGTCACGTGGGCGGCAGCGACGATCTCGGCTTCGGCCGGCTTCTGGCCGTAGTCGATTGTTAATGCGACCTCGGGCCGGAGCCACCAGGCAATGCTAATGGAGTCCATGCCGCCGGACAGGAGTAATGCGGTCGTCAACTTGGCAGCCTCCAGACGGCCTGGTAGATGGCGGTCGCGAAGTCGCTCGTCACGGTCGCCCCCGACCCGACGAACATCTTGAGATCCTCCTCCCGAGCATTCTCGGCCAACGCGACGACCGGGATGCCCCTGCGGATGGCATAGCCCGCCTCGAAGACGGTCCCGGGGTCCATGCCGTTGAGGATCGCCAGCAGCACATCGCTGTTCTCGATGCCGGCGAGATCCGCCGGAGCAACAATTTCGGCGGAACCGGGCCCGACCTCGTGGATGGGCGAGAATACCTGGGCACCTGCTTGCAGCAGGGCACGCCTGACCTCCTCCACCAGCCAACGCTGCCCGAGGTCGAAGAACGGCGCCGCTAAGTATATTCGACCCGCCCCCGGGCGCACCTGCTCGAACGGCATCGTGGCGAGTGTAGCGGCGTCTGGTGTGGGAAGAGCGCGATTCCCACAGTACCATGCGGTGGCCCGCGACGCGACGTCCGCCGCGGTTTCGGGCGCCAATCCCGCCAGGGCCCACATCGCAGCGAACGTCGCCGAGAACACGTCGCCAGATCCCAACTTCCAGACGCGCTCCGATCGATAGAGGGGGATTTCCCATGTCTGATCCGGAGTGATCACTCGTGCGCCCAACGCGCCCATCTTCAGCACAACCACCTCGGCGCCGTCATTCTTGAACAGCCAGTCGGCGCCAGCGTGAGGATTGTCCTCGCCGGTGATTGTGCGCATCTCGAGCTTGTTGAGAACCACCGCCAGCCTGTTGGCCGACGAGCCGTTGGCAGTAAAGGCAGCAGCGTCGAAGGCGGATTGCGGATCGTATACAGCGATGTCGGCGGCGACGACGGCATCGCCCTCAAGCATGCCGTAGCGGAGGACCACCTCGTCGTTAACAGCGAGCGGCGGTCGCAAGCCCATAAAACCAATCGGTGGCGATATGACCGGGTCGCTCAGTGTGTGGGCGTAGTCAAACGACACCAGGAAAGGCAGATTTGTGGCTACCAGCTCGAAGTCAGCGAGCTCGGCGAGCAGCTCTACTTCACTCCGAGCCCGCTCGCCCATATAGGCGTGCAACCGCTTCCGCGAAGCTTTGACGGTGCAGAGTGCCTGGGCGGCGCGACCGGCGGATCCCAAGACTGCATCCCAGGTCGGTTGCAGCGCGCGCTCGCGGTAAATGCCGCCGACCACCGAAAGGCCACGCATCAGGCGGGTGCCACCTCGACGGTGTAGACGCCGCCAGTTATGGCTAACACCTTCGCCGTGTAGACCACGCCACGCTGGACGATGCAGTTGATGACTTGCGTATAGCCCAGAAACGTCAGGGAACCGCCGATGCGCCCCATCGCGTCACGAACGACAAGCGTGCTGGTCGAGCCAGTGGGGATAACGTCGACCGCAAGAACCATACCAATAAAGACAGGCCCCAGCACGGAAGGCTTGGGGCTGTTGATGGGGGCGTTGTACGTCTGGCCGCAAGAGTCCGGCCCCCCTCCGATACTAGGACTTAGATCGTCCCTGCTCGATCCACCTCCCCCGGACATGCTCTCTTCCCCATCGTGCGTCCCCGATAGAACTCGGATTCGACGCTGGCCGCAAGCCCGCGAGCGACGGGCCGATCGATCGCATCGTTCGCCACATCAGTGCATCGAGCAAGGAAGCGCGAGTGCCGGCCGCCCGGCAGAACGCGATGAAGCGGGATTCGAGCTTCGCATAGTCCCTCGCCGGTGTCGCGCCGGCGCCGAATATCCCCATATGGATGCACGCCCGCACAATATGGACATCGAGTATCGCGACCTCGTCGCTCGCCCTACGGTTCCGGACGATCCAGGATGCCGTTTTGGGGCCGATCCCCGGTAGCAGTGTCAGTGCATCCCTGAGCGAGATATCGTCCAAAGCCGCCTCGTCGAAATCCGCGATCCTTGCGAGGCACTCCCCCAGCTGCCGCGACCTTTGCTTAGCGAAGCGATACCGTACCAACCTGTCACCTACCTTCAGAGGGGTCGTTAGCATCGACTCAATGGCGCCACCATTCACGCCGGCAGTGCCGCGCATCGCCTGCCGTACCCTCCCATATGCTGCGAGACCGACTTCGGCGGGTGCACCATGCCCGCCGAGCAGACAGGCAGCCACTTCTTCCGCCAGCGTATTCCCGAGGCCGAACGCCTCGCCCCCGGCCAATTCCTGCATCCAGGCCTGGGCGGCCCAGAACGCGGGGGTCAGCGCTTCGTCAAATCGGCCCCAAGCCACTCCCGGCAGCACAGCCTCCGCCGGATCGGGGAGGAGGCGTCTCACGGGAGTGCCATTGTAAAGGGAGATGACGTGTTGCATAAAATGTTCCAGATATTTATGCATTGTATGCGTCCCGTGAAACACAGGTCAATGCAAGAGACGGATATCATCGATGGCGTGAAGGCCGCCCTAAGGACCACTCGCACTCGACAGCGCGAGTTGGCGCAGTTCTGCCACGTGACTCAGGGGCACGTGAGCAAGGTTCTTTCGCGCAAGGTATCTCCCTCCGCCGGCCTTGAGGCCGACCTAGCGGACTGGCTCGCGAGATCGAGCACGCCAGCGCCACCGGCCAACTCAGGGTTGGAAGAGGCCATGGCCCGTCTCCGGAACGCACCGGAAGAGCAACGAATGCATATTTTACATATTCTCACGAGCCTCTCGGCGCTTGTATGATCGAGGCGCGCGCGACGACTTTGGGTTACGAGAATCGTTGCCCCTACGATCAGCGGGGCGGCGCCGCAAGACGCCAGGCCGTCGCAGGGCCGTCTTTTGCACGTGCAAAAGACGGCGGTCGGTTTGTCAATCGCCAAGGGAATGGTTACCGTCCCAGACGTGAAATCAATGACCGGCGAGACCTGAAGACCATGTTGGATCGCAAGCACCAATGATCCATTCCGGAACCCTGCCTCAACTCGCCCCGCCTGACTTCCGGAAGGACGCCACGCTGGACAGACTGGCGGAGAGGTTCAACGTCGCCCAATTCGTGAGTTTCTCGCCTTCCGCCTCGGGTCCGCGGCAGGAATACTGTCGGCTAGCAGGGTTGCCGGCCAACCATCGGTTCGCCAGTCCCTCGCAAGCGGTGCAGGCGCTGTTCGAACGCAGCGCGGAAGGCACGGTCAATATCCGCACCTTCAGCGAAGCCTCTTCGCAGAGCCGCGAGTTCCTTTACGCACTCAAGGACTCACAGACTGTCCTGATGGCGCTCGCCCGCTTCGCCTCGGAGGGAAGCTTCGCGATAGTTAACGAGACCATCGACGTGTCCGATGGCGGCGTCTCTGGCGTAATCCTCGACGGCGTCGTGGAGTTCCGTCCCGACGCGACGCCCCGTGGCGTCGAGCGGGAGGGTTTTGCCTCCCTACCCGCCGCATGGGCGGACGCCGCCTTCCACGCCGTCTTTGGCTTCGGGCCCGAAGTAGTCCATGGCGAGGCGGCTCGCCTCGAGTTCAGCCTTCACCCCGCCCCGCGTGGATATCGGCAGTCTCACGTGCTCTATTGGGAGCTTGGTGCCCACGAGACCCTGCCCGGCAATCGGGTGGACATTCGGTGGCCAAACGATTTTTCACGAATGATGGGCGACAAGGCGTTTGGCCTGCTCATCGCGCACTTGGCTGGTTTTCGGGTTCCGCGGAGCACGGTAATTGGCCGGCGCTTGGCCCCATTCGTTTTCGGCACGCCGACCGGGTCTAAGGAGATTTGGACCAGGACTTGTCCGGTGGAACAGGTGCCGGGCAAGTTCACAACTGCACGAGGATGGTTGGACCCATTCTCCTTACTCTCTAGGGAAGATCCCGAGGGCTCCACGATCGTATCGGTGCTGGCCCAGGAGGCCGTGCCGGCCGTCTGGTCGGGCGCGGCGGTGCAGGGGGCCGACGGCATGCTCTATGTGGAAGGCACCAGTGGCACTGGCGTGGACTTCATGCAAGGCGCCACGCCGCCGATGGCGCTTCCGGACGCGGTAGTGGCGACCGTCCGCGCCACGCACGCCCGTCTCGTCGCCGCGGTTGGCGACGTCCGCTTTGAGTGGGCGTTCGACGGCCATCAGGTATGGGTTATGCAATTGCACCGTGGGGCCAGCCGTTCGGTCGGCTCGATCATAGTTCCCGGCGAGGCGAGCGAATGGGCGGTATTCGACGTGTCGGAGGGTCTCGAGGCGTTGCGGCTGCGGGTACAGTCGCTTCCGACCGGCCACGGGCTCCTGCTGCGGGGCGAAGTCGGCTTGACGAGCCACGTGGCCGACGTCGCCCGAAAGGCCGGGGCGCCGACGCGCATGATCCGGGCGGACAAGGCATAGCCAAGGCCGTCGAGCTAGAACATAATGGGAACATCCAGGGTCCAGCCTGGCTCTTCAACCAAGCGGAGAACTAAAATGGCGAACTTCCAGGCTGTCGTGCACGCAAGGCAGGATGCGAAGCGGGAACTGAGCACTCTGCGGGAGACGGTACGCATCCGAGCCGAGCAGCGTGCGCAGGAGAAGAAGGCACAGGATGCTGCCAAAGATGGCCAGCAGCACGGCCGCGTTAAGCAACCGGCCTAGACCATGTACACCGATGCGGACCGCAAGCGAGAAGTAGTCCTCGAGAGGGACGGCCACGAGAAGCAGTGGCGCGATGAGTTCAGCCGCGACTACGGGCGGATAATCCATTCCGCAAGCTTCCGCAGACAGCAAGGCAAGACCCAGGTCTTCCCAAGCAGGGAGTCTGATTTTTTCCGCAATCGGCTTACCCACTCTCTGGAAGTGGCGCAGATCGCTCAGGGCATCGCCGAACGCATCAATTACGATCACGAAAAAGATCTCGGCGGCAAGATCGACCCAAGGCTGTGCGCGACCGCCGGGCTCGTGCATGACATCGGTCACCCGCCGTTCGGCCACAACGGCGAGAGTGCGCTCGACAAGGCCATGCAACGCCACGGTGGCTTCGAGGGGAACGCGCAAACCCTGCGAATCCTGACGCGCCTCGAGAAGAAGTTGCGGTACGCCGAACCTTTGGTTGGGGACGACAGGGCGGGGCTCAATCTCTGCCATCGGACAATCGCGGCCACTCTGAAGTACGACAACGAAATACCGGCCATCCGGAAGGCGTCGGACAGCTTCGTCAAAGGCTACTACAGCTCGGAGAAAGTCATAATCGACCGGGTCAAGGCATCGGTGCTCAACGGCTATGTCCTCGGTCCTGAGGAGAAGTTCGGCACGATCGAATGCAGCATTATGGATCTGGCGGACGACATCGCCTACTCGGTCTACGACCTCGAGGACTGCTTCAAAGTCGGGTTCCTGACCCCCGCGGAGATGCTGGCGTCGGACGACGCCTTGCTCGGCGCGGTAGCGAAGCGGGCATCGAAGGCGATGAAGCGGATGGTGACCATCAATGAGATACAGGCCGTCTTCATGGAGATTTTCTCCGATATAATAGAGCAGCCGGCGGAGGATGCGGATTCGCCGCTCGACGGCATCGTGATCGAAGACGACATTGCCCAACAAGCGAAGCGTGACGAGAGCCTGCTGAGATTTGCCGAGGCCTACCGCACGTCCAAAGTCATGAGTGAGGATGGCTATAAGAGGACCGAGTTCTCATCGGAGCTTGTACACCAGTTCATCTCGGGGGTCGAACTCAAAGTCCACAAAGAGTGCCCATCGCTCAGCAAGGTATACCTTCCTGAGAAGCTCATGCTCCGCAAGGAAGCGTTGAAGCAGTATACGTTTGTGGCTGCAATCTATGCGCCGCGCGTGAAGCTGGGTGAATACAGGGGCTACGACCTCGTCACCGACATCTTCAAGGCCCTGATGGGTGACCGCGGTGATCTATTGATGCCCGCCGACGTTCGGGGGCGCATACGAGAGGCGCCCAATGTGAGCGTTAAGGCACGCGAGGTATGCGACTTCGTGGCCGGCATGACAGACAGGTACGCGATGGAATTCTGGGCACGCCTCAATTCTGACGCCGCCGAGAGCATGTTCAAGCCGATATGACTTGTGCTCGCGACGATACAACAGCCGAACAGCGGTCGCGGTTCAGCGGCATATCTCCATGCAGCGAGGCGCCCATCACACCCGCTGCTCGGCCAGCGTCGTCGCAGTGAAAGCCAAAAAACGATGTCGATTGCATCGGAACGCAAGCGTTGCAAGGCATTTAGGCCCGTCGGCGCAATGGCCATCGCGGCTTTCGTGCTCACCGTCCCCGCCGCAAACTGGATGGTACTAAATGTGGGAAGCACCTGTGTACCCGATGGGCCATGCCTGATCCCCGTGTGGCACGGTGTGATGGCCCCCTCGGGAGTGGCGTTGGCAGGGCTCTCCCTCGTACTGCTTGATCTTGTGCAGGAGGAAGTGGGCGTCAGATGGGCGCTCGCCGCGGTCATCGCCGGTGCGATCATCGCCGCCGTGGTGGCGACGCCCCAGCTCGCTGTTGCCTCAGCTTGCGCGTTCGTGGTGGCAGAGTTCGTGGATCTCTTGATCTACACTGCCCTGCGTGGGCGCGGATTTTTCGTCGCTTCCCTCACTAGCAGCATAGCTGGCCTTCTGCTCGACAGTTTGATCTTCGTGTGGGTGGCGTTCGGGAGCGCCGACTTGCTACTGGGGCAATCTTTAGGAAAGGCCTGGATGGTCCTGGCGGTCACGCCGATACTTTATTTAATCCGACGGGGCGCTTGGATCGAAGCGCGAGCGCGGCGGCCTGGCTAACGAACGGTCTCATCAACGGCCCATGCCGCAAGGCCGAGCGCCACGAAACCAAGGTTAGGACGCGGTCGCGGAGCTCTGCATATCTGTCTGCGCCAACGGCCTGGTTTCCATCTAGGTTTTCAGTCCCGGCATTTGATGGATTGGATCGAGGATGAATTTCTCCGGCTCTGAAGTCCAGCATTTGCAGATGAACTCGTAGGGCGTGAGCCCCCTGAGGGTCTTCAGGCGCCGGCCGAAATTGTAGGCGGCGACGAAGTCGGCGAGATGCGTTTCGAACGGGTGGTGATCGTCGTAGTGCAAGCGCTTGACGGTCGCTTCCTTGATGGTCCGGTTCATCCGCTCGACCTGGCCATTGGTCCAGGGGTGCCTCACCTTGGTCAGGCGGTGCTCGATGCCGTTCTCGCGGCATCGCATATCGAACATATGGGTGATGGAGCGGGCTGTCGGCCCGTCGGCATAGCGCGGCGGGAAGGCAGCGGCGCAGGGTTCAGCGGGTCAGGTGGGGGCTCGTCGCCTGCAGGGCATAGAGGCAGTTGTCGAGTGGCTGTAACGTATGCCGGCGGAAGGCAATGATGATCGCCTCTTCCTCGATCGACAGAACTGTCGATGTCGGCGCCCTCGGGCCGGTCGGCAGATCAGCAACCAAGGTCCGCTTCTTCCACTTGGCGACGGTCTTCTGATTGATCTGTAACGCCTCGCCAGCGCCCTCAGGCTCTCTTGACTATGCTGTGTCGCTCGACGGACTTCCTCAGTCGTCGTGGCTCTCCCGGGTAGAACTCGACCCATAGTGCCTCCATCCACTCCCGCAAAAAGACTGCGCCATCAAAGCCCGGGATCAAACAGAGCTCATCTGGCGCGAAAGGTACCGATAGCATTGCGCACCGTGCCACCCATGCTCCATGGCACAGACGAGCAAAACCGCCGATCCCACGACGGACTCTTCGCACCGCTTCTCATCTCGAATTCAAAAAGAGGCCGGACTTGTTGTGGTTGATCACTGCCTGCTCGCTAAGAGCGTTCCTATGTGGCGTCCTAAAACCGTCTTGAGACAATCTTATTTTTTCTATGTTCTTCGTGGGGTTCAATATTTTGGACGTCGCTAACGTTTTGGACCCTATCGGCCGGTGAGCTGATGGACCGCGTTTAATCCAAACCAACCACTCAATTGAGATGATCGTGATGAGGTTCGTCAGGCTTTTGCGACCACGCTGGGGGCGCCTTTGAACCTTGATCAGGCCGAGCCGATCTGCCTCATGGACGGCGTTCTGTACCGTGGTGCGGCCGCAGCCGGCGAGGGCGGCGATTTGGTCGATTGGCAGAGCGCACCGACCGCGATGCTTCACCTCGCCGGCGATGATCGCAAGAGCAGCGCGCTGTCCCTCTGTGAACCGACTGCGCAGCTTTTCCGGCAGAACGCCTGAGCCACCCAAAGTGCGACGACGGCGTAGGGATGCTTGCTTATCCGGTGACCGCTGGGGACGACGAGGCGTGAAGCCGTGCCGGTTTCGCAGCGAAGGAACATTCGCCGTCGCATGCTGAACCATCGTTCCCCGCCCTCGGCGCGCCTGGACCAAAGCGTAAAGGGTGGAGGCTTCGTCGTCGCTAAGTCGTCCCGCGCCATAATGCGCGGAAACCTGGCGATGCAGATCGTCAAGCTGTTCGGGGCGCACGACCCATATCGCGGCTTCAAAGCGGGCAGTGAGGTCGGTGCCAGCGCCAAGGTCGTCCTGGCTATGGTTTGACAAATTCGTTCTAAGTGCTTGAATTTCGATATCAGGTTTGACAGACGCGTCAGCGCCTAGCCCAAGAAAAACCTCAGATGTCAGCCGCCTGAAAATCGCAGTGTCGGCGGTTCGACTCCGTCCCTGGGCACCATCTACCCCCCGCCAGGGGTAACCGGAAGTGCGCTAAACTACTATAATCAAAAAGCTTTCGGCGATCGTCGCATTGGCGCGTATCGCCGGGCCCGTTGGCATTTTGGAACGTTTGTTGGCATCGTTCGGTACCAACTCACAGACCGGGTACCAACAAAATGCCCCTGTCAGATGCCGCCGTCCGCAATGCCAAGCCGAGCGCGAAGCCGCGCAAGCTCTCCGATGGCGGAGGATTGCACCTCCTCGTCACGCCAACCGGCAGTCGCCACTGGCGCCTTCAGTATCGCTTCGAAGGCAAGCAGAAGATGGTGACCTTCGGATCCTATCCCGTCGTCTCCCTTACTGAGGCTAGGGAGCGGCGGGACGCAGCTAAAAGATTGTTAGCAGCGGGACAGGACCCAAGGGTTGAGGCCCGATTGACGAAGCTCACCAAAAGCATCGTTGCCGCGAACACCTTCAATATGGTCGCGGACGAATATCTCGCCAAAATGGCTCGAGAACGTCGAGCCGACGCGACGATGGAAAAGACCCGCTGGCTCCTCGATCTGGCACGCGTCGACATTGGTGAGCGGCCAATTGCCGACATAAAGCCAATAGAGGTCTTGGCTGTGCTGCGCAAAGTCGAGCTGCGAGGCCGTTATGAAACGGCGCGTAGGCTTCCGCCTCGATTGATGTCGCGGCTGGATCGGCGGCGCGGGCCTCGCGGCGTGCCTGCACGTGCGAGAAATCTACGCCGCTGTGGAAATTTTTGTCATCCTTGGGTTCGTTCGCCTTGATCCACTGGACGAGCAGCACTCGCGCCGCCAGTTCGCCAAAATGTTCATCGGTCAGATATTCTCCCATTAGCGCGGCAGTCTCAGGCGCATTAATCGCCAAAAACGCGCGTTGATACTCGTGTATGTGCGGGTTTTGCGCTTCGTGTACGGCGTCGCGATCGTTCCAGCCGCTCGCACTCGCTCGTTCGCGGAAAGCCCGGTAGCGACGCAAGTTATCGTCGAGCAATCTCTTCAAGAGTGGAAGATGCGCGACGGACGGTGCCTGGCTCATCGTCGTTGCAATGGTAGCTACTCGCCTGCGCTTCTCATCCCCAGCGGCGAGCATGCGCTCGGCCCATTCACGTGCCAGCGCTCCTATTGTGGCCAAGCCTTCCTCATTGAAGGGGCGCGCCCGCTCATCGTCGCTATCGATCTCACGGGAAAACAGTTCGGCCAGTTGGGCAAGTTCCTCATTGTCGGCATTTGCCGCCCGCGCCTGAACGGCGCCCACCAAACTTGCGCCCGGCGTTTGGCCGAGACGGGCGCGCAGATCGTGATAGCGATCACCCGCCGTCTGGTTGTACTTCCCGCTGGCGTCGCGCACGACTTTCCCCGCGGCAAGATACCCGTCGATCAGCCGACCAACAGCGTTTGGTCCCAGCACCGATGCGGCGGCCTCGGCGCGAACGTCGTGGCGGCCTGTCTCTTCGAGGGCGATCCCGAGCAGCGCGTCGTCCTCAAGGGCAAATCCGGCGGCGGCAAGAATATTGTCCGCGCCGTAGAAGAGTTCGCGGTCCTCGCGCACGCGGCATATCAGCCCGTTAGCGAGAGCCCCCGGATAGCGCTTTCGCACTTCGTACAGCAGGCGCATTTCGCCATCGCGTTTCCGGTCGATCTCCATTTCGGCGATAATCTCAGCAACTTCGGCATCGTGATCATCTCCGCCGCGCGCGTAGACGAGCGTGCGCAGGCGCTGGAAGTGCGAAATGCCCGTGGCTTTGCGCCGTTCGTGCGCGCGCTGGAGTTCCCGCTGGACGGCTTGAACCGCAATGTCTTCGAGATGACCCTTTTCGGCGAGGATGTCGTAGGTCGCGTTGCCCGCGTCAGCGAGCAAGTTGGCAATGTGGCGATCCGCCCGTCGAAATGAGAGCGCGTCGACCACCGTCGCCTTCGCGTCCGGGTCGTTGTCAGTCTTCGCGATTGCGGTCGCAAGGTCGAGCCCGTCTACTCGCCATGCGATGCGATTTCATGCAGCACGTTCTTGCGAATTTCCGGTGGCAGTGCTGCGATGCGCGCCAAGGCATCGTTACCAAGCACAGATGGGCGAAATCGCTTCGCCGCCCGGAGGGCGGGCAAGTGTACTTGGGTGTTCGCGTGCGAAATAAGCGGCCAAAGAAGATCGCCGAATTCCGGCCTGCCGGACGCGATCATGAAACGCACCGCGCGATCCACCTTGCCGGGCGCGTGCCACTGCTCAGCGAGGCTCCGCATTTCGGCGCCGATCGGCGCCCATACCTCGTCGGTGGCGCGGAAGATCATGTCGGCCGCGAGGACGGGATCGACGTCAAAAGCTGTGCGAATGGCGGCGCTGCATGCGGCCTTATGCGCGGTGTCGCCGCGCGCGCTCCGTTCGACGGCGAATAGGACTGCTTCCTCCCACGGGCGCTGATCGAGCACGTCGACATTCAGTTTCTCGCGTGCTGCCGGATCGCTGACGGCTTGTAGCATCAGTCGTTCGACGTAGTGCGAGGCGTACCATTCCTGAAACTGCTGGTGCTGGAACGAATAGCCCGGCGTGTCGCCGGAGCGCGTCAGAACGTGATTGCTGACAAGCGTGTCGAGCAGCGTGTCGGGCTGTGTGGTGATGGTCATCTGCCCATCGGCCATCAGGACCCGCGCGGTCTCGGCAACCGCTTTGCGCGCGTTGCTGTCCGTAATCGCCGTGTTAGCCGTTGTCGTGGCGAACACGGCGAGATTATCCAAATAGTCCTGCTGAAAGCCGAGGACCACGGCATAAAGCGCCGCCGCACGGCGGGCTTCCTGTTCATGCGCGGCAACGAAGCGCCGTAGTACCTCTTCCTTTGTGGTCGGAAAAGGCGCGCCATCTGGCAACGACAGCAGTGCCGTGAGATAGAGAGGGATTGTGACGAGTTCGCGGACACCCGCTGTCCGCCACGCCTGATCGATGAGCTGTGCGCCAGCCTCGCCGCGCATGGCGCGCGCAATCTCCATTTGCTGCTCGTCGTCAAGCGGCAACAAATCGACCCGCGTCCCACCGAAAGGAATGTCGAGGGCCTGCCTGCGCGTCGAAATGACAAGACCGAGTTCCGGCAATTCAGTCTTGAGGGCCGTGATTTGCACGCGCGCGCGTTCGCGTGCGGCGGCATCCAGTTCGTTCCAGCCGTCAAGAAGCAGCACGACGCCAGGCTTCGTCGCGACGGCGCGGAAATCCTTTTCCGAAATGTCGTGGAATGCAGGACGTTTCAGGATGGATACCAGCAGCGTGTCGGCACCGGTGGCCCAATCGCCCAAAGGTACGATAAGCGGTGTGCAGTTGCCGATCTCCAACACTCCTTCAGCGATCTGAAAGAGTGTCGTCGTCTTTCCCATTCCAGGCGCCGCGACAAGCATCAGGTCGTCCAATGTGGTTACGGCGTTAGCGAGCGCGCGAGTGCTCAGCGCCTCATCCACATGCTTCACCTTCAATGTCAGCGTGAGCGCCACGTTTGTGCCCGGCCATTTCGGTGTTCGGCGGAACACGGCCAAGTCGGCGGCGGCGGCGACTCGCAGGCGAGCGCTGATTTCTCCAACAGTCAGCGGCATTGACGGGCCAAAAGCGACCTTGTCAATTACGCTGCGCCACATGTCCTCCGAGTGCTTCTTTTTCCAGTCTTGCAAGAACGACTCGGAAAAAGAGGGATCAGCCGAATCGATCGCTTTGGCGCAGTCTTGGCAAAGCCAAATTCCGTTCTCATGCGATTTTCGTTGCTCGGCCGTCATATCGGCGCGATAGCGACGCGCGCCAGATCCGGGGGCTGCAGCACAGATATGGGCGGCAACTCCAATGTTAACTTCCTTTATACCGTCGCTCGTCGGCGCTGATGTCAATTTTCTGCAGCTTGGATTGCTGCAATGATACCGGGCTTGCTTTGCAAGGCGGTTCTTTGTCGCCTGAGAAAAGTCGTCCCTGTTGTTACTCTTGATCATTGACGGCCTACTCGGAATTGTTCGTGTGAACAAGTTTTACAGTTTGCCCGTCGATGGACATGTCGCCGATCTCAGCTGACATCAGAAGCAGAGACGCATACCCCGCTGTCTTGGAAGTATTTTTAGAAGTTCCGCCAATTTCAGCCTGCGCTACTGCGGCGAAATCAACATCCACGGTTCGCAGATGCGCGATAACTTCGAATGCATCCGATTGCAGATCTGGGTCCGAAGCATTAAGATGTTGGGTCAGATCCTTGTGTCTTCTTGTGAACGCGACCTCAAAGCCCAGGAGGGAAATAATCTCTTCTTCGGGACGATTCTCATGGCCGAGCAGTTTTTGATCCATCGCTCCAGGTTCGCTGGCAAGGCTCAGCACCTCCCCAAACATGCTTGCCATAGCAGATGGGGCTCGTGGCAATCCGAGTTCTTCGGACCAGAAGGCAGCTCCTTCCATGTGGGGAAAGAGGGGCTGGTAACCAGACTTTGCGAGCGCCGGAAACGCGATATCCTCAATGTAAGGCATGATTGTCAGGTGGATACCCGCGGCTGGATACAACGCTATGCTCTATGAATGGCACCGCGTCCAGCCCGCCCGCGAGGGCGAATCCAACCGTCAGCGCGAGCTCACAACTGGTTAGAAACTGGGACAACGTTAGTTAGGATGTACGGCGGAAGGATCGAGCGCCCAGAGATAATGCCTCCAACACCGCTGATAACGTTAGCCTATTGCTCAAGCGTATCGAGAATGCGGTAGGCGCGCTCTTTGATTTGCCGGTCAGGATCGTTGGTCATCCGCGTGGCCACCTCCCGGATGAAATCCTCCGCGCAGCAGTTCTGTTGCAGGATAGACATCGCGGCGTAGCGCAGGTTGTCCTGCGGGGAGTTCAAGAATTCCTTCACATGAATGAAGCGATCCGTGTCCCAAGATACGCCGTTTGTCAGCACCTTGTCCAAAATCGTGGGAGGCAACTCGCCAAGCTCTATGTCCGCGAGGAATGTCGCGGCCAATTGCGGCTCTTCGCCTAATCGAACCACCATGGTCTTTGTCCCCAGTTCGCGCACATCCGACCGGCTATCAGTCGCGTAGATTTTCAAAGTCTCGTAGGTCGGAGTTTGTATCGCCGCGCTGGCTTCGGCAATTTTGGCGCGGGGGCTATCGGGAATGACGCCGCCCTTAGTTGGATAGGGTTCTTCGTGGACTTTCCAGTATGCGGCAGCCTCTTCGAGAACCGGCAGCAACTCTGGAGTTGCAGACGACGCATATTCCGCAGCTATTTTGCCAGCCGCCATCGCGGTCTCGGTCGTGCCACGAAGAAACGCCTGCCGAAACGCCGCGAGCAACCGCGCATCCACTGGCGCCTTCAATTCGGGAAGTGCAAACAGCAAATGCTCGCAACCACGTGTCGTCTCTTTGTTTAGACGATTATAGATAGCGGTCGTCATCTCCTCTTGGTTCAGTTCAGTGGCCAGGCTCGCCGCTGCCCATAGAGTGTCACCGCGCCCGCCAGCGATGGCTCGCCGGGTTATGCTTTCCAGATCAGTCTTTCCCGAGAGTGACTCGATGAGATGGGCTGCGATCCAGATCACCCATTGGGAACGGTGATAGAGCGCCGCTTCGATCTTTACGAGATCCGGCTTACACGCGATGGCCGCTTTCCAGTCGATTGGAGGCACATCAACATCGGTGATGAATTTGAACATCCCCATTAGGGTATCGTCTTCGTGAAGGGAGCCGCGCGCTATACGAACCT
The DNA here is from genome assembly GCF_965249975.1 of Ancylobacter sp. GTDB lineage: Bacteria > Pseudomonadota > Alphaproteobacteria > Rhizobiales > Xanthobacteraceae > Ancylobacter. The sequence continues at coordinate 566,892 of NZ_CBDFNE010000018.1, forward strand.
CATGCTCGAGGATATCTTCAGGAAGCCCCGACGCTTCGACAGCAGCGCGAATTGTCTCGCGAACAGATTCGCGATCGAATGGCTCCTGCCAGCACCAGATATCGGATATAGGAAGTTTCATATATCCCGTAGCACTGAGAAACGCGCTCAGGTTCAATAGCTTCTCCGGCGGGGGTGACGTGGTGGCGATGATTGCGCCGCTAACATCGATGGCGTCAAACAGCGCGGCATGCGCCTTTCGCTGTGCATCGAGAAACCCCTCCGCAGGTGAAAGCAAATCCAGAGCGCTTCTGGAACCTCTAGACCACAAATCGTCAGGCTTTCCGAACTCCTTGAGCAACCGCGAGGCTCGTTGGACGAAACTGATACTACTCAGGCCTTCGATACGACACGCAGCAGCGACTGCCACATCAGTCGCCTGTCCGGGAAAATGTTCCAACAATCGGCGGGCGCCTGTCAGCACGAAGACTTGTGCCAGTTCGCGCTCGTTGCTCCGGTCAATCACCAAGCCACCACCGTGTCCCGACCACATACCAGGTGCGGTCAAAAGCGGCTCCTCACAAATGACAGTTAGCAACCGATCGTAGTCGAGATCGGAGGGGCCAGCTGCAGTCAACGAGGCCCAGGCGGCCAATCGCGTCCAGGATTGCGGATGGGAGACCAGCGCGACGCAGTGGGGTGCGATCTCGTCTGGAAAGCGTCGCGCGAAAGGAAGCATCGCTATTCCGATTTCTGCCACCCACCGTCTACGCGGTGACCGCATCATTGCTACCGCGTACTTGAGAAATTTAGCTCGAACCTGCTCGCTCGGTGCAGGCTCCGCTTCGCCGCAAATCTCGAGGGAACGAACCGCTCGGGCGACTCCAGATGCATCGAACGCTATCCCGTCCATCAGCACCGTGCAAACCTCCTCTCCGATGCCGGATCGGGCAGCGAAATCCAGCGTTTCGCTCCAGCTGGAATCATCCCGAATCGATGCTAGTGTGACGTTTCTCTGCGCTGCCGGCATCGCCACCAGGAAGCGCGCGGCGGCGAACTCCCCGAATGTCTTGTGTAGGAAAGTAACGGCCTCTGCCCCTTGCAGGCCGATACGCTCCACAAGCCCGACATCCTGCCAATATCGCAGATAGGACTGAGCGGCCCCAAGCGCCACCAGCATCCTCATCCCAAGTTCGTCAGCGATGATCTCCGCACATTTGCAGATCACGACGTCGATTGAGGCGATCGGATGAGCGACGATTTGCCAGCCGAGGATATCCAGAAACCGACGAAGTATGGCGGGTTCAGCCGGCGGCACGGGTATCCTGGTGTTCGGCGCTTCGTCGACAAGTGTGAACAGCTGATCGTACAGGCGATTTCGGCTCGTGGCGATCGACCCGCCTCGCGCGATTACCGATGCGCCAAGCGCCATAAGAAGAGGCGATCGTACGACCGCAGTGGCAATGGCGTCCTCCTCCAATTCTATCTTGGCGATTTTATCAGCTTTGCGTTGCAGTTCAGAGTCCTGGCCTCCGATCTCCTCGAGCAGTCGCGCCAGGTCATCATGGGCAGAGTATCGATCGAGGGGGACAATGTCGTAGTGGCGCCAAGCGGCGAAATCGCTGGCATGGTAGCCAATCGGCCGGGTTGTGACGATTATCCGGCACTCAGGGTGCCCCGTTGCGAAACGCTCTGCCGCCGACGCGATCTCTGACTGAGCGGCTCCCGTTTCGTCGAGGCCGTCACACAGCACGACCCAATTGCGGATGCCCGCTGACTTTGCAGCGCTAGGCGAAATCGTGCTTCCTGCTAGGCCGAGCGCTAAAATCGACTCCTCAAATGTCTCGCCGGCTCGCATGCGGGCCGCGACCGAAGCGAGCCTGACCCTAAGAACCGGGATGCCATCTTTGGCATACGCATGGGCTATCCGGCTCAGCAGCGTCGTCTTACCCATACCCGGGCCGGCCACCAAAACGCCGAGCTTGATGAACCGTCCCAGTGTCTCCGGATTGACGGTCACCGCTTCGCGCGGGTACTCGCGATTGTGCCAGGACTGGTACGCGGCAAGCGCTGCCATAAGATCGGTTTGAGGCGCCTGCTCCTCGCGTACCATCGCCTGGAGTGGTATCCATGCCCTGCTCAACCGTAGCGGTTTCTTGACACCAAGGATAGAAAAAGTCGCATTTGTATTGATTGTCCATTCCGCCAAATGGAAGAGTAACGTAGCGGGAGACGCAGTGTTGTCGGATAAGTTGATGCCGTTAGCCTTCAACAACTGAACGAGCGAGGACGGCTCCCGTCGGCCACGACGGTCAATCAGTTCGATCGCGTCGCGATACAAGATGTTCCATATATCGCCGATTTTTGAGGCGTCGCGGCACAGATGGCCAAGCTCCGCCCGGGCGGCCGCGGTCGACGCAGCATCGTGCGTCGCTGCCGATACGGTGACAATGCGCAATGCACGGCAGAGAGGTTCGGCCGCCCAACCCGCCGCAGCGAGCTTGGCAAGAAACAGCTCGGCGATTGCGGGCAAATTGTCGATGCGACCGTCGCCAATCCTGGGGATCGCGTTCGCCAGATCTTCACGAACGCTTCCGCTGCTGCTCGAGGAGACAGCTAGAACCGCAAAGTCTATCTTACCCTCGGCAACAGCCGCGCACATCGTCAACAGCGCGTCCCAAAGATCGCTCCCTCGGCGCAGCCCACGTTTGGCTTGGATATCGCAGATCTTCCCGCTGCGTAACTGCAAGCGAATGTCATCGCCACCGCCGCCCGTTTCGGCGGCTACGGAAACGGGGACGTCGTCCTGCAGCCCGTCCAGCCACCCCAGACGTTGTCCACGTAACGTATAGGCGAACGCGATGGCAGTGACGGCTGCCTGGAAATTGATACCTCCTCCCGTCGCGGCACCGCCTGCCACTCTCCTCTCGGCTCGCGACTTCGTTCCGGAGCCTGCCGATTTAGCCTTTGAGGATTTGTGCGCGAGCTTTACCAAAAGAGAGATTCCAATGATTTGAGGCAATATTTGATCATAAATCCGTCGCGTGGTGCAATAATTAACAAATTTCGACAGATGCCTCTTCGATGCTGTCTATTCGTCGAAATCGTCTGTAGCGATTCTTTCTAGTTTGAATTCCAAGCTCGATGCATATGCGTTTGCGTTGGGATCAGTAGAGCTGAGGCGCCAGACGTGATCTTCGGTGGGGGCGCCGCGAAGAGCCCGGGGCAGGTCCGGCCGATTGGTCAGATCGGTTAGAATGAGAAAGTCGTCACCATCTTTGATGATGGCGGCGTTGTCATCGCGGATGAATAGCACCGCTTGTGCGCCTCCGGGTGGCGGCGTTACATCGATGAGCGCTCCATTCGGGTCTTCCCAAACACTGTGGTGCTCCGCGAAGATTATCGTTTGGCCGGGGACGCCACCGGGGACGCCCCAACGCCAAAGAGCGCGCCCGTGCACGCACCGGCCTCCAGCCGTTAGTGCGCGATGTTTTGCCGAGATATGGCAGTTCCGCGCAGCGTAACCAAAATGGTGATATGGAATGTACATTGGCGTGCCGAGCAGCCCGTGCAACTCGAGCAACTGGATAACATCGTCATCATCTGGCTGCGGGACACTTGGGGCGGTGCTCAAATCGAGGCTCCTTGCACATAAACCGTCTCATGTATGAGCCCGCTCTCGGAGCAGACGCGCCATTGCTGCGCAATGGGCGTTCGAGCGTCCCCATTCCCACTTCCTGCGCTGGCATCGCGAGCACTACTTCAAACAGTGATGCCGACTGCATCGTTATGCTGCAACTGTATCAATTGTACAACATCTTTGCGAATGCGCCGCAGTTCCGGCCACGGGAAATGTCGCCCCTCGGCGCCATCCGCGCCGACGGCAAGCAGCACGTCGAGCTTCGTGGAGATGCCGCGCAGAGACGTGGCTTCCGTTGCAAGAACTCCCTTCATCAGGCGCTCTTCTTCGTCGGAAGCCGCCTCCTCTTGCTGTCGAGCGACGGAGTAGCCGATGACGCGATCCGCGTCGTCCCAACGCTGCTGATGTGCGCGCAGCGTGGCCGCGACTTTGGCGCGTCGCGTGCGTAGCGACGGCAGATCGGCCGCAAGCTCATCGAACTGCATTAGAGAGCTGACCCGCACAGGCGACGGCAGCTCGGCTGCAGCCAGAACCGCCTGCGGAAAGCCGATCGTCCGCGCGAGTTCGGACTCCAGACGTTGCTGTTTCCGGCACAGAGCTAGTGTGCGCCGATGCGCGGCGCGCCACGCCTTCCATGCAAGGACAGCCGCATCCGTTGCGCGGTCGTCCTGCGGCACGGCTGCAGCCGAACTGTTGAAGGATGTGACGCCGACCGACAGCAGAGCGGCCGAGAGAACGTCCCTCCGGGATGGCCGGGACAAACTCGTGCTAATCTCAGAATCAGCCATGATCCGAGCTCCAAACAGCTTGGTTGTGGTCAGGCCGGGTTGGGTGTTCGCGCACTCACCCCGGCCGCTGTACGTGCAATGCACGTGCATGACTCTGCCTCGAACTACGCTGGATCGCAAGCAATAAGGCCGATGACGAAACAGCCCTTCACTACCCGCATTGATGCTGACGTACTCGCGCTGGCGCGCCAGCTCGCTGACGCCGAGCGGCGATCTATTACGGCTTTGATTGAAGTTGCCTTGCTCGAATACGCCGAGCGTCGCGGCATCTCCGTCGCCAAAACATCGGAAGAGGTCGCCCAGCCTAAGCGCGGCAAATGATACCGAGATCGGCGACTTCTACGATCAACCGCTAGCACGTCCAGCTTCCGTGCATTGCTGCTCATGTGCACAGAAACTGCGGCCTCTGTGCAGATCGGCGGCAGTTTCGCTGCAAGGTTTCTGAACGGCGATGGACATCCATTGACATCACCAGTGCAGACTCGACGCTGGTTGGGCTGCTGCTTGGACGGCATTTGACCGCTAATCCACCGCGTCGCTGATCTCGCGTCCTGCGGCGGTCGTGGTAGCCTCGGCGCCGGCAGCGTGTCAGCGGCTCCCGCTGGCCAGAATGTGGCCTTTTCGGTCATTACCTGATAGTATATTCGGCGGGTGTTGCCAGAATTAGATGATAGACAGTGAAGCAGATGAAATTGAGGGCAAGATAAAGCGGATTTTCAATCCGCGCGGGCCACGCCCGCAGAAGTTTGTCTGAACGTTGTTTTCCATTCCGGAAAACGGATCTAAGTGGCCTCGCGGAAGGTGCGGATCTGCGTGGCGATCGTTTAATAAATTGATATATTGTTAGTTTTCGTGTGCATGCGCAATGTGCACCCAGCCGCGCCTGCGCCAAAGCCGACGTTTGCACGCTATACTTTGATCTAGTGATTTTCGACTTGCGGGAGCCATTGGCACGGCCAAACCTGCGGTCATGACACGCCGCGACGAGAACGATTTCCGCATCAAGCCAGGCCGTCCGCGAAGCCGGGGCACGCGGCTGAAGACGCACGAACTGCCCTTCGTCCAGCAGGCTCTGATCGCCTCGCGCCATGCCGGCGGTGGCGCGGAGATCGGTGGTGGCTTCGCCCGAGAAGGAGGTGGCAGCGGTCGGTTCAATGCGCGGGGACGTGGCGCGAAGGTGATGGCGTCGCTGCCGCGCGACAGCGGCGGCTGGCAGTCGGGTTCGTCAGGCCGGTTCCGTTCCCGCCGCGTCGTGGTCAAGGCGCGGGTGGTGAAGCTTGCCGGGAAGGGGAAAAGCGCGCGCGGCCCGAAGATGCGCGGCGCAGTCGCGGCTGGTGCGGTGGGCGCGCATCTGCGCTACCTTGATCTGATCCCCGAAAACTGGACCGTTTGAAGGTGGAGTTTTCCGCGTCAAAATCCCCTGGCTGGGAGGAGCGGAAGACGATGAAGGCATCGAAGTTTTCGGACGCGCAGAAGGCGTTCATCCTGAAGCAGGGAGCAGACGGCGTGCCGGTGGCGGATATCTGCCGGCGGGCCGGGATCAGCCAGGCGACCTACTTCAACTGGAAGAAAAAATACGAGGGGCTCGCCCCGCTCGAGATGAGGCGGCTGAAGCAGCTCGAGGATGAGAACACGAAGCTGCGCAAGCTCGTCGCCGACCTCTCGCTCGACCGGGAGATGTTGCAGGATATCGTCCGCCGAAAAATCTGAGGCCTGGTCGCAAGCGCGAGCTCGTCGGCATGATGTGTGGCGAGTGGCAGGTGTCGATCCGCCGGGCCTGTGCGGCCCTGGAGTTCGACACGTCCACCTACCACTATAGATCCTGCCGGCCCGACCAGGCCCCGTTGGCGGCCCGCATCAAGACGATCTGCGAAACCCGTGTCCGCTATGGCTATCGGCGCGTGCAGGTGCTGCTGCGCCGGGAGGGCTGGATGATCAACCAGAAGCGAACCCGTAGGATCTATAATGAGTTAGGCCTAAAGCTGCGCAACAAGACGCCCAAGCATCGGGTCAAGGCGAAGCTGAGAGAGGACCGGGCACCGGCCACCCGGCCGAACGATGTCTGGGCCATGGACTTTGTCCATGACCAGCTCGCCACCGGCCGCAAGATCCGCGTGCTGACGGTCGTCGACACCTTCTCGCGCTTCTCGCCGGTGGTCGATCCGCGCTTCAGCTATCGGGCCGAGCACGTGGTCGCGACCCTCGAAAGGGTCTGCGCCAAGGTGGGCTATCCACGCACGATCCGTGTCGACCAGGGCTCGGAGTTCATCTCCCGCGACCTCGATCTGTGGGCCTATGCGAAGGGGGTGACGCTGGACTTCTCCCGGCCGGGAAAGCCCACCGACAACGCCTTCATCGAGGCATTCAACGGCCGCTTCCGAAGCGAGTGCCTGAACACGCACTGGTTCCTGACGCTTGCGGACGCGGCCGAAAAGATGGAGACTTGGCTCAGATACTACAACGAGGATCGGCCGCACGGGGCCATCGGCCACAAGCCCCCGATCGCGTTGCAGAACCCCGGCGGCGTAGCCAGCCCACCGCCGTGAAGCAGGCCGGAAACTCCAGCTTCCGGCGGTCCAGAAAATGGTCTCGGATCAACCTCGAACGTGACGGCGTCACCCGCGACGGTGAAAAGGGGCGCGCCTACTCAGCCCTCGGTGACGAGGTCGACGCCAGAGCCTTTGTCGAGCGCAGCGGCGGGGATCGCCACCAGTTCCGCTTCATCGTCGCGCCGGAGGATGCCGTCGAGCTCGGTGACCTGAAGCGCTTCACCCGTGACCTGATGCGGCACATGGAGAGTGACCTCGGGACGAAGCTCGACTGGATCGCCGTCGATCATCACAACACCGGCCACCCGCACAGCCACATCCTCATACGTGGCGTGCTGGATGATGGACGCATCCTCAACATCGCCGGTGACTACATCGCCCATGGCATTCGTCATCGGGCGAGCGAGCTGATGACGCTGGAGCTCGGCCCGCAGACCGAGGTCGATCTGCAGAACAAGCTGCGCCACGAGGTGGACGCGGATCGCCTCACCCGGCTCGACCGGATGATGATCGCCGAGCAGCGCGAACATGGTGTCCTCGATCTGCGGCCGGACGCTGGCGAAAGCTACCTCGTGAGGACCAACCGGCATGTTCTGATCGACCGGGTGAAGCGGCTGGAGAGCTTTGGTGTTGCCGAGGAGATAGAGCCGGGGCGCTGGAGCATAGCCGAGCGCGCCGAGAGCACGCTCCGGGCGATGGGCGAGCGCGAGGACATCCTGCGCACCATGCACCGCGCGCTGGCCGATCACGGGCTCGCGGAGGAGCGCGGCGCCGCGCAATACGTCACCCATGGCAACCGCATTTCTCATGCCCTCGTCGGACGCGTGCTCGACAAGGGATTGGCGGGGGATGAGATGGGCGAGCGGTTCTATCTGGTCATCGATGGCGTGGACGGGCGCACCCATCATGTCGAGACCAGCAACGCCTCCCGGCTGGAAGACATCAAGCGCGGCCACATCGTCGCGCTAGACCCGCTACCGACAAAGTCCGATCCACGTCCGGCCGACCTGAACATCGCCACCATGGCCGAGGCGAACAGTGGCACCTACCGGCCCAGCGAGCATCTGGAAGTGGCGCGCCCGGCGATCGAGCAGCAGCGCGGCGATCCGGATGCCTTCATCCGAGCTCATGTGCGCCGGCTGGAATCGCTACGCCGCGCCGGCCATGTCGAGCGCATCGACGCCGACCATTGGAAGATCCCGGACGATCTTGCCGAGCGCGGCATCGCACATGATGCGCGAACCGAGCGGAAGGACTTCGCGGTCCGCACGCTCTCCACCTTCGATCTCGACCAGCAGGTCGCCAGTGATGGCGCCACCTGGCTTGATCGGGAACTGGCCTCCCGCCAGCGCACGGAGCTATCCGACGTCGGCTTTGGCCGTGAGGTGAGCGACGCTATGGAGCGGCGCCGCCAGAGCCTTGTCGACCACGGCCATGCTGTTCGACTGGAAAACGGCAATGTCCGTGCGCCGCGCGACATCCTTGCCCGCCTCGAGGCCGTCGAGGTGGAGCGGGTCGGACGCGCTATGGCGGCAGAGCGCGGGCTTGCCTACACCCCGAGCCAGCCGGGCGAGTATGTTTCAGGCCGGCTCACGGGCTCGGTCAATCTCGTCAGCGGGCGTTTCGCCATGATCGACGACGGTCTCGGCTTCCAGCTCGTGCCCTGGCAGCCCGTGCTGGAGAAACAGATCGGCCGGCACATCTCCGGTGTCTCCCGCGACGACGGCGGCGTCGAGTGGAGCCTCGGCCGCAACCGGGGCCTGGGGCTTTAGGTCGGGCTGGCACGCGTTGGCGGGGTCTCCAGATTGGGATGGTGGGCGGTTGGACGACCGTCCCAATTCACAGGAAAGGAGCTGCCGCGAAGAACCAGTAGGCCGGTCCGCCGCGACCGCGTCAAGGCTGGCGCTTCGCGCCACCGCTCGTGCGGCTCCGGCCTTGACCCAGCCACGGCGGACCGGCAGGGCTGACCATCGCGGAAGGCCGATTATGAGCGGTAACGTCGCTCGTCCTCCTTGCTAGGCTTGCCATGACGACGCCAGCGCCGCGCTAAACCCGCTACGACAGGCGGTAGGATTAGCTCGCCTTCATTCGGGCTGAAATGAACAACGTGGTTACGGAAGAATAGTAGTAAAATTGACGTGGCGAGTTGAAGCTTATAAAAGAGATGGAAATCGCATCCGGTGCGGCATATGAGAGTTGAAATTATTTTTGACTTCGTTGTAAAAATAATTTTACATATGTTATTTATTTCAAATAGTTATTCTGTTACTTGCATTCCGTCCCTGGCACCATTTCCCCGCTTTAGGTGGCTCTGGAAAGCTCAAAAAGCGGGAAATTTCCTCAGCTTAGCTGAATTCGAGGTCGCAGCGGCTCTCCGGGGCTCGTTGGCATTCGCGGATGCCAAAAATCGCGATGCTAACAAAGGGCGCCTCCGATACCATTGACAGACATCGCTAACCGCCAGTTGCGGCCACGGAGAAGCCGTTCAAACTGTCGGATGGAGGCGCCCCCCCCATCTTCTCGTCACTCGTACGAGTGGCAAGCTCTGACGGCTGGCCTACCGCTTCGATGGGAAACAACGGTAGCTCGTGTTCGCGCGGGTATCCGGAGGTCACGTTACGCGTATCTTAGGACGCTTTTCTCACCCCTCACTCATTCCAACTCCTGAACGCCGCCGCCCGATACGGTGAGCACTTGACCGCTGATCCAGTTCGATGCGGGGGCGCAGAGGAAGAGCGCGGCATTGGCGATATCTTCGGGCTGGCCTAAGCGCCCGAGTGGCGTGTGTCGCAGCATCGCCATCTCTATCTCTGGGGTGAGGACTTTCGCCAGCGCCTCCGTTCTCACAGCGCCGGGCGCAATAGCGTTGACGCGAATTCCTCGGGGGCCAAGGTCGAAGGCCATGTTCCTCGTCAAATGATTCACCGCAGCTTTCGACGAGCCGTACGAGGTCATTCGCGCGTTCCTGTTCTCTCCCGCCATCGAGGAAATATTCAAGATAGCGCCGTGGCCGGCCTCGGTCATATGCGGTGCGGCCAGCTGTGACAGCCGGAACAGCGAGAAAACATTAAGCGCGAAGGCTCGCCGGAAATCGTCCATCGGCATGTCAAAGGGCTTCGGTCCCCCGCCGCCCGCATTATTGACCAACACTGTTAAGCTGCCGAACGAGCTTACCGCTGCCTGCACGGCGGCCTTCAGATTGTCATCGTCGGTGACGTCGCACGCGATGGCGGTCGCACGCCCCCCTGCCTTGATGATTTCCGAAGCAACGCCCCCGGCCCCGCCGCCGTCAATGTCGCTCACCGCTACCGCCGCGCCGGCGGCCGCGAAGGTCAGCGCGATAGAACGTCCGATCCCAGCGGCCGCGCCGGTGACCAGTGCGACTTCGCCATCCAATCGGAAAAGCCCTTGACCTGGCATTGAAAAGCTCCGTTGGAGACGTTCAGTCAGTTCTGGTGCGATTTCAAATACGCGGCCACGGCGCGAAACGCGGGCAGCGAGGTCGGATCGATGAGAGGATTTTCCGCCCGCGGGTAGGATGCATAACGCACAAGCACCATGTCGGCCGAAGGGTCCACGTAGATTGTCTGCCCATGGACGCCTCTGGCCGCGAAAACGCCCTCATGGCCGGGGTACATCCACCACATGCTGCTGTAGCGGCCACCCAGCAGCGCCGGATAGTTGCTGCCAAACTTGCTCGCGTCGCCGCCTTCGCGGATGCTCCGGACGGCCTCAGCCGGAAACAGCCGTTCGCCCCCGATCACACCTTCGTTGACCATGAGCAGCCCGAGGCGCCCCAGGTCACGCAGACCCGCACTGAGCCCGCCCCCTGCGAATGGCACGCCTGTGCCGTCGACCGTCATATAGGCGTCCTGTTCGGCCCCCATCGGCTGCCACAGTCGCTCAGATGCCAATTCGGTTACGGACTTTCCCGAGACGCGCGACACGATCCAACCCAGCATGTCGGCGTCGATCGTCTTGTAATGGAACGCGGCGCCATGTTCGCCCTGCGCCTCCACGGTTGGTAGATAGTCAAAGTACCCCGAAGGCATTTGACCGGGCTCTGGTTTCGACAGCGGGTTTACCGCTGCGGAATACCGCCAAATGTCCGCGTTGGGATCGGAATAGTCTTCTGAGAATTCGAGCCCAGTCGTCATGTCCATCACCTGACGGACCGTTGCCGATCCATATGCCTTTCCTTTGACCTCGGGGATGATGTCAGATACGGGCGCGGACTCGTTCAACTTGCCTTCGGCGACCAAGATCGAAGCGAGAAGTCCTGTCAGAGATTTTGTCATCGACATGGCGGCGTGTTTACCGCCCGGGTTCAAGCAGCCGAAATAGCGTTCATAGACGACGCGGCCCTTGTGAATTATCAGCAGGCCATCTGTATAGTTGGCGGAGAGGGACTCCTCCCACGTCATCATCTTGTCGCTGCCGATCGGCGTGAACGTCAGCGCGTCGATCGCCTGCCGATCGTTGGCAAACTGATAAGGCGGTGGATATTCGAGAGGACGGGGCGCGCCGAGCCCGCGACTGATCTCCTCCGTCGGCAGCAACTCGCGCAAATGGCAGACCGACCAGCGCAGCTTTGGAAAACTGAAATAAACCGAGTCAGGCTGCGTGATGATCCGGGCGCGGGGAGGCGGAAACCCCTTCATCCAGCCCATGATTTCAGGATCAGACTGTTGCGCTGAAAGAGGAGCCGTTTGCGCGGCGGACGGTGCCGAAAGCAGCGACACCGTCGCGATCCCGGCGCTGATTGCGTGGGCCAGAGCCGCAAATCGCCGGACAACAGAGCGCAGTAGGGTCATGGGCGCACCCGAAGTTTCGTCCCGACGGGCATGAGACCCGTCACTTGTCGCTTCAGAGGTAGGCGCAGCGTCGCAGCACCGAACGAAAGCCGGTTCACAGGGTGGTTGAGCCGCGCCTCAACGGCCGCCGGAGAAAGGTTGCGCGAACGACGACCAGCGCAACTCCGGGTCGACCTAAAAATCATAGCGCGCCATCAGCAAAATCTGATGGGCGCTCTGTGAGCTCTGAGAAAGTCCGTAAGACGTTTTTACATAGTCGCGCGCCGCATAATAATTGAAGACGTATTGCGCGACAAAGGAGAGATTTTCAGTCGCGGACCAGACGAGGTTCCCCCCCGCGTTGAAATTCTGGCCGCCAGAGGCGCCGTAGCTCAAGACGGCATTGGCATCGTTGAGGTCGAAGCGGCCATACGCCGCGTAGAACGCTGAATTTAGGACCGGAGACCAGTTGTGCAGATACTGCGCCGTTATGTTCCAGCCGGTCACGCGCGAGAAGCCGTCGTTCATGTCCCAATAGGCATCGGGTGGTGAGAAATCGCCGCTCGGATCGATCAAGCCGAGATAACTCGTCGCTCCATCGACATAGGCCGTCTGCAGGTAGAGGGAATCGCCCTTCGCCAGCATCGGCAAATTGACCATCACGCCCGCCTGAAAGGCATAGCCCCAGGAGGTTGGGGATGAAGCGGTTTGCGGCAGGTCCCCTTCCAGCGCGATGCGGTGCAGCGCGCCCGAAAACTGATACGACCCCCAAGCCGTCGTCTGGCCGAGCGCGACGACAAAATCCGGTGCCTTGTCGTTTTGGGCGAGCATCACCGCGGAAGCCGCGTCCGCCGGCTTGATGCCGCTATCGCGATACCTGCCTTGCTCGAGGGCGAGCGTGAGTGAGATGTCCCGCGCCAAAGCGAGGGTGTAGCCCAGGACGGGTAGCTTGGTGTCATCCCCCACAATACCGGGGTCAGTACCGAGTACGTCTTCATTCTCGTAAAAATCGAAGAACGAATTCCGCACGCCGAACGTTATGCCCGCCCATTCGAGATACAAGGTCTGCGGTTTGATCTGGAACTCTGACGGCCCATCTGACCAGGGATCTGAGGTGCGATACTGGAAGCGGACATCCGCGACGCCCCGCAGAGGCCCCAGGAAAGGCATCTCCGTCGTCGTGTTCGCCGTGATGGCAACCGTTCCAATGCTGTAGAATTCCTTGTCCTTCGCGGGATAGTTTGAATAGGTATTGTAATAGCCCTCCGCCCACAGGTAGCCACCAGCCTCGACACAGGTCCTCAGGCCCTCAATCCAGACCTGTTTCGAGCCCTCGGAGGGGCAGATCTCCCGGCTTGGCAAGAGATTGGATTCCGCCATTGCGCGTTCTGTCAGCGGATTGGCCAGCAAGAAGGCGACCGTCGCACAGCCTTTTGCTCCCGTTATCCACGTCATCGGGCCGCTCCTCTCAAGCGTCTGACTGATCAAAGCAAGTTTGGCCAGGCGACAAATCTTGTGGCCGACTGGCTGGGCACGAGCCCGCCTTGCCGTGGCTCCAACTTACGTGGACCGCCACCCTTCAGAGGTGATGACGTCCCCTCCTCGCCGCAGCAAGCGCATCACTCTTTTGAGTGCATCAAGGCCGATTATTCGTCGTCTGGCATAACGTATAAAGTTCAGCTTCCAGCGGCTTAGTTTAGAAATGGTATTAGGGTGCCATAATTTCCATATTTTTGAGCATAAGACAATCCCGACTGAATGTAAGCCCTATCGGAGAACTGCCAAACTGAGACGAGTTCTCAAAGCATGATTCGAGAGGGATTTTGACAATTATCTTGGTGACACATGCGAAAATTTGGGTTTGAATGAAGTCAGTTATCCGTTTCGCCTGTTCGCGATATCGACGGCAGGACTTCTTTGCTTCTTATGGTGCCCACGCCGAGGAAGGGGTGTAGCACTTAGGAAAACGAGAGGCGAAATCAGTTCCGGGAGCGGGAACTTTTCGCTTTACGCTACGATTATTTCCCGTCCCGGCGGGAGATGTCAGACATTGACCAGATTGGTCTCAGGTCGCCGCATAAAATTCGTGGGCCATGATCGTCGAGGACGTCAGTCATGCATTTCACGCCTAGGGAAATCGATAAGCTGCTGATTTACACGCTCGCTAACGTTGCACAGCAGCGTAAGGATCAGGGCCTGAAGCTCAATCATCCCGAGACAGTGTCACTTATATCCATCGCGGCCCTGAACGGTGCGCGTGCCGGCAAGACTGTCGAAGAGGTGATGGAACTCGCCGGCAAAGCAATCACCCGCGCGGACGTCATGGACGGCGTCGCGGAGATGATCCCCTACGTTCAGGTCGAAGCGGTCTTCACAGATGGCAGTCGGCTCGTCACCGTCCACAATCCCATCAAGTAGAGGGGCGAGGATTGGCATCATGGGCAATGATCAGAAGAAGGCGCCAGTCGGCGGACTTGTTTTCGGCAAGGGAGATATCGAGATCAATGCCGGCTATCCAACCACGTCTCTGAAGGTCCGCAACACCGGGGATCGACCGGTTCAGGTTGGGTCACACTTTCATTTCTTTGAGGTCAACGCCTTCCTGGAGTTTGACCGCGAACAGGCCTTTGGTAAGCGGCTCAACATTCCCGCGACGACCGCTCTGCGCTTCGAGCCGGGCGATGAGAAAGAGGTCGTGCTCGTGCCTTTTCAGGGCAAGCAGCGCGTTCTGGGTTTCAACGGTCTCGTCAATGGCTGGGTCGGCGACGAGAACTACGACGATTATCGCCCGCGTCTGACCGATGCTCTGGAGCGTGCGCAGCGCTACGGGTTCAAAAGCAGATCGTGACAAGCCGACACAGGCACGCAATGGAGCTCTGAGATGGCGAAGATCTCGAGGCAGCAATATTCGGACCTTTATGGCCCCACGACAGGTGACAAGGTCCGGCTTGGGGATACCGACCTCTACATCGAGATCGAGAAGGATCTGCGTGTCTATGGCGAAGAAGCCGTCTATGGCGGCGGCAAGACGCTTCGCGATGGCATGGGCTATGACAATGAGCTGACCAGCGCCGCCGGGGCGCCCGACCTCGTCATCACGAATGTCACCATCGTCGATGCCGTGCTGGGGGTGATCAAAGCCGATGTCGGGATCAAGAACGGCCTCATCTGCGGCATCGGCAAGGCCGGAAACCCTTCCATCATGTCGGGTGTCACGCCGGGCCTTGCGCTCGGGCCAGGCACGGACGCGATTTCGGGCGAGCACCTCATCCTGACGGCGGGCGGCATCGACGCACACGTCCACTTCATCTCTCCGCAGCAGGCCCAAGCCGCGCTCTCCAACGGTGTCACGACCTTGTTCGGGGGTGGCATCGGGCCGAGCGACGGGACCAACGGCACGACCATCACGCCGGGCACGTGGAACATCGAAATGGTGCTCCGGTCGTTCGATGCCTGGCCGGTGAATGCGGGCGTGCTCGGCAAAGGCAATGGCTCGGCCCCGCTTCCGATCGAGGAGCAGATCCGTGCCGGCGCGATGGGCCTGAAAATCCACGAGGACTGGGGCAGTACACCGGCGGCGATCCGCAATGCTCTGACCGTTGCGGACAATTACGATATTCAGGTGTGTATTCACACCGACACGCTCAACGAAGCCGGCTTCGTTGAGAGCACGATCGCTGCCTTCGAGGGGCGCACCATTCACACCTACCATACGGAAGGTGCCGGCGGCGGCCATGCGCCGGATATCATTCGGGTCGCCGGCCTGTCGAATGTCATCCCCAGCTCGACCAACCCCACCCTTCCCTACGGGATCAACTCCCAGGCCGAATTGTTCGACATGACCATGATCTGTCACAATCTCAGCCCGAAGATTCCGACCGATGTCGCCTTCGCCGAAAGCCGCGTCCGCGCCGAGACCATCGCCGCCGAGAATGTGCTGCACGATCTCGGCGCCATCTCGATCCTGTCCAGCGACAGCCAGGCCATGGGACGGGTCGGGGAAAACTGGGTGCGCACTCTGCAGACCGCCGATCTCCTGAAGCAGCGCATGGGCGCCTACAAGGGGGACACGTCCGGCAACGACAATGAGCGGGTCCTGCGCTTCGTCGCCAAGGTCACGATCAACCCGGCCATTGCACAGGGGGTTTCCCACGTCATCGGTTCTGTCGAGATCGGCAAGATGGCCGACCTTGTACTCTGGGAGCCCGCCTTTTTCGGTGCCAAGCCGAAAATGGTCATCAAGGGTGGCATGATCTCCTGGGCGCTGATGGGCGATCCGAACGCCTCGCTGCCCACCCCCCAGCCGGTGATGTATCGGCCCATGTTCGGCGCGATGGGCTCGGCACTGCCCAAGACCCGGGTGACCTTCACCTCGCACGCGGCCTATGAGGCCGGCATAGTGGATCGCTACGAGCTGAAGTCGCAGGTGGTTCCGGTCTACGGCACGCGCACGATCACGAAGAACTCCATGGTGCGGAACACCGCCCTGCCGGTGATCGAGGTCAATCCCGAGACCTTTGCGGTAACAGTCGACGGCACGCACGCCACGATCGAGCCGGCAACGCGCCTTCCCTTGAGTCAGCTCTACTTCTTCAGCTGACCCCTGCACCGGACGATGGAGGGGCATCGCCCCTCCGCCTCAACTCGATGGCAGACAGCCGATGCACGCAATCGACATCGTGTGGGTGGGGTTGGGAGGCGGGATCGGCTCTCTGCTGCGCTGGCAGATTGGCCGCCTCATCGACGGACACGTCAGCCACCCGTTCAAGGTGGGCACCTTCGTCATCAATGTCACCGGCGCCTTCGTCATCGCCTATCTCGCGACATTGCTGGCGGTGACATGGGATCATCGTTATGGCGACGTCATCTCGTCGCTTGTGCTGACAGGGGCGCTCGGCGGCTACACCACCTTCAGCACGATGCAACTCGATGCCGTTCAGATGGCAGAGGCGCGGCGGCATGGGCTCGCGCTGATTTATCTCGTCACTTCCGTGGCAACGGGCCTGCTTGCCGCCGCCATCGGCGTGGCGCTGGCGAAAGCATAGGGCGCGACGATGTGGTGGCCAGTTTTCAATGTGTTCGTGGGCGGGGGGCTGGGGGCGATCGCCCGCGAGTTCTCCATGCTCACGCTGGGACGCTACAGCACGGCCTTTCCGTTCGATGTTTTCGTCGCCAATGTCCTCGCGTCCTTCCTGCTCGGTTTTATCTTTGGACTTAGTCGGGCCGGTAGGATGTCGAAGAATGTCACGCTCCTGATGTCGACCGGCTTCTGTGGGGGAATGTCCACGTTTTCGACATTCATCTTCGGAGCCTACTCGGAGATGACGTCCCCCGGCCAACTCGGCCTCTCACTTCTCTACATCATCGCCAGTCTCGTCGTCGGCTACAGCGTGACGTGGCTCGGCCTTCGCGTCGCGTCCCGCCTGACGCCGGGTTTCCATGGAGACACGCATGATTCTCGTCGAGAGCACGCTCGGTAATCTCCGCGACACCCTCTGGCAGCAACGCGCCCGCAGCGCGGCCGTTGATCTTCTGGTGCTGGAGCAGTGGGAGGCGCCGAAGAGCCGACTGCGCAAGACGACAGGGAGCGGAGTGGAGATCGCCATTTCGCTGCCGCGCTCCGAGCACCTGCACGATGGCGACATCCTCCACTATGACGCGGAAGCGAAGTTGATCGTCGCGGCGCGGATCGCCCTCAAGGACGTTCTGGTCATCGAACTCGAAGGGCTCGAGAAGCTGTCGCCCGGCGAAATCCTGCGCACCTGCTTCGAGTTGGGCCATGGCCTCGGCAACCAGCACTGGCCGGCCGTGATCAAGGATTCCACGGTCTATGTCCCGCTATCCGTCGATCAGAAAGTCATGGCATCGGTCATGCGCACCCATGCCTTCGATCATGTGAAGACGTATTTCGCGCCCGGTGAGGAGATCGCCGCCAAGCTGGATGCACGGGAAGTGCGCCTGCTCTTCGCCGGAGCCGACGCGACGCCCCATCATCATCACGATGTTTCCGCCGAGACGCAGCCTCACCGTCATTCGCATGGCCATCGTCACAGCGACGGCCATCACCATGGCCACGACCATTCGCACACACCGGTGACCTGACGATGGACGCAGTGTCTCCCAAGAGCGGCTGTTCCTCCGGTATGGCGCATCTGGCGCGCCTGCTGCAGTTCTCGGATTCCACGCTGCCGATCGGGTCCTTCGCCTTTTCCAACGGGCTTGAATCGGCGCTGCAGACCGGCGTCGTCTCCGATCCCGACAGTCTGCTGCGCTATGTCGACCTCGTTCTGCGGCAGACGGCGCGCATGGATGGCATCGCGCTGCTGCACGTGCACCGCGCCGCGCTAGCGGACGATTATGGGGAAGTGCTGCTCGCGGATCGCGAGTTGTTCTGCCGGCGTGTCGGCGAAGAGCAGCAATTGATGCTGACCCGCGTCGGCAAGAAATTCGGGGAACTGGTGCTCAAGATCATGCCTTCCCCGTTGCTTCAACGCTGGCTCGACGCCATCCGCGCCAACGAAGCGCCGGGTTGCCTTCCCATCGGCCAGGCGATTGCGCTTGCCAATATGGGGGTTGATGAGGGCGAAGCCTTCGTCATGCATCAATACGGTATCGCCTCCATGATCCTCAGCGCGGCGCTGCGGCTGATGCGCATCGATCACATCGAAACCCAGCGCATTCTGTTCGCGGCGCAAGGGCGCGTCGAAGGCGATTACCAGGCCGTGCGTGAGCTCTCGCTCGACGAGATGGCCTCCTTCGCGCCGGTCTTCGACGTCCTCGTCGCGCATCACACGACCACCCATGTCCGTCTGTTCATGAACTGACGCGCCATCGGCAAAGGAGCGGCTCATGAAGAAAATCACCCGTATCGGCATTGGCGGCCCGGTTGGATCGGGCAAGACCGCGGTCATCGAGGCGATTACCCCGCGGCTGATCGATCTTGGCATCAAGCCGTTGATCATCACCAACGACGTGGTGACGACCGAAGATGCCAAGCAGGTGCGCCGCACGCTGAGGGGCATTCTCATCGAGGAGAAGATCGTCGGGGTCGAGACGGGAGCCTGCCCGCACACCGCCGTGCGCGAAGACCCCTCGATGAACATCGCTGCGGTGGAGGAACTCGAGGAGCAATACCCCGATAGCGACGTGATCCTTATCGAGTCCGGGGGTGACAATCTCACCCTGACCTTCAGCCCGGCTCTGGCCGACTTCTACATCTATGTGATCGACGTCGCTGCGGGCGACAAGATCCCGCGCAAGAACGGCGCGGGTGTCTGCCAGTCGGACATTCTCGTGATCAACAAAAAGGACCTCGCTCCCTATGTCGGGGCGAGCCTGGATGTGATGGACCGCGACTCCCGGCTGATGCGCGGCACGAAACCGTTCCTGTTCACCAATTGCAAGACAGGCGAAGGCATCGACGATCTCATTCGCCTCATCCTCGATATGGCGCTGTTCGATGTGAAGGTGACGTCGCCCGTTCCGGTGGATGCCTGACACATGGGACTCAATGCGAGACTGGGGCAACTCGACACGGCGCGCGAACTGGTCGGCTTCCAGACCGAGCCCGCCCAGATGCGCGCCGCTGCCCCGGGCAAGGTCGGCGAACTGCGCCTGGGCTTTTCGCTACGTGAGGGGCGCTCGATCCTGCACGACCTCTACCGTGTGACGCCGCTGCTCGTGCAGCAGGCGCTTTACTGGGACGAGGCGATGCCGGAATTGCCGATCTGCTCGATCATCGCGATCGGAGGCGGAATCCTTCAGGGCGACCGGTACAGGATCGACATCTCCGTCGGCGAGGGCGCGTGCGCCCATGTGACGACGCAGAGCGCCAATCGCGTGCACCAGATGGATGCGAACTACGCCTCTCAGCATCAGGCCGTGACGCTCGAGAGCGGTGCCTATCTGGAGTATCTGCCCGATTTCACCATCCCCTATCGCGGCTCTCGCTTCATCAACCAGACCGACATCGTCGTCGCGGAAGACGCGACGCTGCTGCATGGCGAGATGGTCCTCGCTGGCCGCAAGCACCACCATGTCGACGAGCGGTTCGGACTTGATCTCCTGTCCCTCGCCGTCGCAGTGCGTCGGCCGGACGGCCGCAAGATCTTCGCCGAGAAGATCCTGATCGAGAAGGACGAACCCACCGTCGACTATCCCGCGGTGATGGGGGGCTTCGACGCCTTCGCCAACATTATGTGCCTCACCCCGCCGCCCGTGGCGACCCGCATCAAGGAGCGGTTCGAGACCCATTTTCCCGCCGGGGCGCCGCGCAGCATTTCCGGTGTCTGCCGCCTGCCCAACGAGGCCGGGATCATGCTGCGTGCGGTGGGCATGGAGACCTATGACGTTCGAAACGAGGTGCGCCGGTTCTGGCAAATCGTTCGCGAGGAGGCGCGCGGCCGGACACTTCCGCAGGAATTTCTTTGGCGCTGAAAGAAAGACCGCCTCATGGACAGCCAGAACAGAAATATCGGAGCCGATCTTCTCAAGGGGACTAGCCAGGTTTTCTTTCTGGAGAATGCGCTGACAGGAATCTTCTTTTGGGTCGCTATAGCTTATGCGTCCTACGTATCCGGTGTCTGGGCGACCACGATCGGAGCGCTGATCGGCGTTGTGGTTGCGACGCTGACGGCCCGGCTGCTGGATTGCGACGAAAAATCGGTTGCCTCGGGCCTTTTCGGCTTCAACGGTGTCCTTGTCGGCGCGGCGCTGCCGACCTTCATCGCCGTCACGCCGCAGCTTTGGGCCTATGTGGTGATCGGTGCCGCCACGAGCACCGTGGTTACCGCGGCCTTCAGCGCAACCCTCACGGCCAAGTGGGGCATCCCCGGCTCGACCGGACCTTTTGTGCTGACCGGCTGGCTGATGGTTGCCGGCGCCCACTCCTTTGGCGGCCTTCAGGTCATCGGCGACGCCCCGAAGCTTGCCACGGACTATGTGCAAGGGCTGGCGCCCCTTCCCCAGCCGCTGGAGCTGGTTCAGATCTTCTTCCGTAACATCGGCCAGGTCTTCCTGCTCGGCAGTGAAATCTCCGGCGCGCTCATCCTGGTCGGCATCTTCATCGCCTCGGTGCCGGCTGGTATCGCCGCCGCTGCCGGCTCGCTGGTGGCGCTGGCGGTCGCTATCGGCATGGGCGCCGATCCGGCGGTCGTCAGCCAGGGGCTATACGGCTTCAGCCCTGTGCTCACCGCACTCGCTGTCGGCGTCATCTTCCTGCAGACGTCGCCCAAAGTGGCCGCCTATGCGCTGCTGGCGACCGTGACGACCGTTTTCGTGCAGGGAGCGCTCGACGTGATCGTCGCGCCGGCCGGCATTCCCTCGTTCACGGCCCCCTACGTCTTGACGATGTATCTCTTCATTGCGCCGAAGAAACTTCTTGCTCCGCATCCGCACCGGCCTGTGGCCGACCATATGATCGGCCGTGAGCACGGCGAGGCGCCCCCATCCACGAGGGCGATGTGATGACGCGGACAGTACGGCCTCTGGGCACGCCTCACACGCCAAGGCGGCTGCTAACCCACTGAATTTCCGGTTTCGCGCGGTCGGCCATTGGGCCCGACGGGCGCCTTGAAGAAGGGGAAATGGGATGCAAGCAATAAATGCGGGCGATACCGCCTTCATTCTCCTGTGCACCGCCTTGGTGTGCATGATGACCCCCGCCCTGGCGCTCTTCTATGGCGGGCTCGTCAAGCAGCGCGACATGCTCTCGATCATGATCCAGAACTTCGTCTGCATGGGCGTCGTCGGGCTGATCTGGGTATTCGGTGGCTTCAGCCTCGTCTTCGGTCCCGATATAGGCGGCGTTATCGGTAGCATCGTTCCCTATTTCGGCATGTACCATGTCGGCATCGCGCCCAATCCGACCTATGGGCCGAACATCCCGTTCATCATGGTGTTCGCCTATCAGATGATGTTCGCCATCATCACGCCGGCGCTGATGACAGGCGCGTTTGTCGGGCGGCTCCGTTTCGGCGCCTATCTCTTCTTCATCGCCTTTTGGACCATCCTGGTCTATTTGCCGGCAGCCCACTGGATCTGGGGCGGCGGCTTCCTGGCTAAGCTTGGCGTCGTCGATTTCGCGGGCGGCATCGTCATCCATACGTCGGCGGGTTTTTCCGCGCTGGTGACGGCGGCCTATCTCGGCAAGCGCAAGCTCGCCCCCGGCGAGAGCGAATCCGAACCCGCAAGCCTGCCGCTGGTGGCCCTCGGTGCGGGCCTGCTGTGGTTCGGGTGGTTCGGCTTCAATGCGGGCGGTGCCTACGCCGCCGATGCGCTCGCCGCCTATGCCTTCACCAACACCATGCTCGCCGGCTCCATCGCCATGCTCGTGTGGATGTTCTGGGAATGGCTCAAGACCGGCCGGCCTTCGTTCTCCGGCGTGCTGGTCGGGGCGGTCGCAGGGCTTGCGACCATCACGCCGGCCTCAGGCTACGTCGAACCCATGTCGGCACTGCTTATCGGTGCCATCGGCGCTACCGCCTGCTACCACGCCAAGCATGTGCAGGCCTGGCTGAAGATTGACGACTCCCTGGAGGTGTGGCGGGCGCACGGCGTCGGCGGCATGACAGGTGCTCTCCTGATCGGCGTGCTGGCAAGCTCGCACATCAATCAAGTGGCGGCCGGTATGCACCAGCTCGGTGTCCAGCTACTCGCGGTCGCCGTCGTCGCCGCCTATGCCGGCATCGTCACCTATGTCCTTCTCAAAGTGCTTGATGCGATGGGTGTACTGCGCGTGCCGGATGTCATCCAGGTAGAGGGGCTCGACCGGCCGCTCTATGGCGAGAGCGCCTATAATCTCTGGAACATGGACCGCGGTAATCCGAAGTAATCGCCGGCAAGGGGAGCGGCCGACTGCCGCTCTCCGTCCGCTCATGACGAACGCCCGGCCGTCGCCCTTGCCTGGGAATGCCCGCCGCGTATCCGGTTCAGCGGGGAAGAGTGGGTGACATGGACCTGACGCTCACGATCTTCGTACTGGTTTACGTCGCCATGGGCGTTGGCCATTTGCCGGGCTTTCGCCTCGACAGGACCGGGGCTGCCACCGTCGGGGCGATGCTGCTTATAGCGTCGGGAGAGATCTCACCCGCCGCCGCCTGGGCCGCGGTTGACTACCGAGTCATCGGCCTTCTCTTCGGCCTGATGACGGTGTCGGCGGCCTTCATGGTCGCCGGCTTCTATGACTGGATCGCCAACAAGATCGGTCACCTCCTTGTCGGCCCCAAGGGCCTGTTGGCTATCCTCATCGCCGTTTCCGGCCTCATGTCCGCCCTCCTGAACAAGGATGTCGTGGCCGTCGCGATGGCGCCGATCTTGTGCTCCATCTGCCTGGGGCGGCAGCTCAATCCCCTCCCCTTCCTGCTCGGCTTCTGCTTCGCAGCCAATTTCGGTTCGACGGCGACCCTTCTCGGCAGTCCCCAAAACATGATTGTCGCCGAGACGTTGAACCTATCGTTCGTCGGCTTCATGGAGGCGGCGGCACCGCCGGCCGCACTTAGCCTGCCGCTGATCTGGGTCGTGATCGTAATGTGCTATCGCGGCCGCTGGTCACTGCCCGATGCGGCCCGGCCGGCGGGTGGAAGCGTGGCCGCGATCGCCCCCGATGCGCAGGTGACGTTCAGCCGGGGCGAGACGATCAAGGCCGGCGTGGTTGCCCTCGCCGTCGTCGCGGCGTTCATTTTTACCGACGTTCCCCATATGCTGATCGCGTTGATGGGCGCCAGCGTGCTCCTCGTCAGCCGGCGAATTGCGTCGAGCAACCTCCTGCACCACGTCAATGCCGATCTGCTGCTGCTGCTGTTCGGTCTGTTCGTGGTCAATGCGGCGTTCACCGCCACCGGTCTGCCGGAACAGATGCTGGCGAGGTTGCGCGACAGCGGGCTCGATCTCCATGATCCGCCGTCCATGCTGCTCATCATGGCGGTTCTGAGCAACATTGTCGGCAACAACCCGGCGGTCATGCTGGTGGCCCCCTTCATCTCCGGCAGCCACGAACCGGAGGCACTGGGTGCCGCCATCGTCCTTGGCACCGGCTTCTCGTCGAGTGCGGTGGTCTTCGGCAGCCTCGTCGGGATCATCGTCGCCGAGGAATGCCGCAAGCGCGGCATCGCGCTCGGCTTCGTCGAATTCGCCCGCGCAGGTGTCCCGACATCGATCATCTGCTTGCTGATTGCAGCCTTATGGATTCATCATCTCGGCTGAGGCGGCGCCTTGTGCCCAGCCTGTGCGCCTTCTGCAAGCGGTGACGGCCCCGACGGCCCCGGCAGGACAGTGAGCGCACGGCCCGGCGGCAGGGCAAGCCGCGCGGCTCGTGCGCGGCAGGCTTTCCTCATCGCCATGGTCCACAGGGGGGCGGCAGAAACGGCCCGTGAAGGCCGCAGACCGAGCCACCGCCGTGACGCAGGCCGGAAGCTCCAGCTTCCGGCGATCCAGGAATGGTTCCGCATCAGGATCAGCCACCTGCTGACCCTCAGCCCCGCGCCAGGAGCGCCGGAACGCACGCCCCCGATAGCAACCCGTTCAGTTGCGTTCAGACATCGCGAATTTCTGCGCCCAGTCCGTGCGAACAAAGCGGGGGGCCATCTGGTCGGTCACTTCCGGTGTGCGCGTGTCGACGACGCCCGACCAGCCGCCGCCCAGCGCCTTGTTCAGTGCGATGTAGTCCGTCGTGATCGCCACGCGGCTCTGCAATTGGGCGTCTTCCGCTGAATAGAGCGAGCGTTCCGCATCGAGCACATCGAGGAAGCTGCTGCTGCCGCTTTGATACAGCGTGCGCGCCAACGAGGCCGCCTGCCGGTAGGACCGCACGGACGCGTCGAGGCTCCGGATGCGCCGCTGCTCCTGCCTCAGCGCCACGCTGGCATTCTCGACATCCTGCAGCGCCGTCAGCACGGCCGTGCGATAGGCGACGAAATACACGTCGCGCTCGGCCTGAGCGTACTCGACCGCGGCTTCCAATTGCCCGGCATTGAACAGCGGCACGCTCACGCTCGGGCCAAAACTCCAGCTGATAGATGAACTCTTTCCAAGACCGCCAAGCTTGGTCGCCGAGGTCGACACCTCGCCGGCCAGGCTGACATCGGGATAGCGCGCGGCCTCGGCCTGACCGATCTGCGCGGTGTATTGCGCGAGCTGGCGTTCGGCGAGCCGCACATCCGGGCGTGACAGCAGCACATCGGCCGGCACGCCCTCCGGCACGGGGCGGCCCGGCGCGGGAATGGGAGCGCTGCGCTTCATGGCGTCGTTCAGCGCGGAGGGCGGTTGGCCCAGCAGGATGGCGATCTGGTGCACCGACTGCTGATAAGAAGATTCAAGCTGCGGAATATCGGCTTCCGTGCTGGCCGCCTGCCCTTCGGCATTGGCCGCGTCGACGGCGGAGGCAGAGCCCGCCTCCAGCTTGGTGCGCGTCAGCGCCGCCGTCTCGCGCTGCGAGGTTGCCGTGCGGCGTGCCAGCGCGATGCGGGCCTGATAGCCGCGCGCCTCGACATAGCTTGTGGTCACATCGCCGATGAGCACCAGCAGCGTGTTGCGCAGGCTCTCCTCGGAAGCGTCGAGCCCATATTTCGCGGCTTCGGCGGCGCGGCGGTTCTCGCCGAACAGGTCGAGCTCCCAACTCGCATTGGCGCCGAGGTTGAAGGTGTCGAACGGACCGGACACCGTCACATCCCCGCTGTCAGAGACATTGCTGCCATTGTCGGCACGGGTGTAGCTGCCGGAGCCGGTCAGGGTCGGGGCGAGCGCGGCCAGTGCCTGGCGTCGCGTGGCCCGCGCCTGGCGCACCCGTGCCTTGGCCGTCGCGACATCGAGATTGCCCGCGACCGCCTGCTCGACAAGGCGGTTCAGCGTCTGGTCGTCGAGCTGCTCCCACCAACGGGCAAGGTCCGGCGGCAGACGGGTGGCATCGTCCGCCGTGAGGCTGGCCGTTTTGCCGCTGCCCCAGGCGGTGGGGATCTGCATGCCGGGGGCGGTGTAGTCAGGGCCGACGGCGCAACCGCTCACAAGGCCGGCGATGAGGACAAGCGAGACGTGCCAGAGCGGCCGCAGCTGGGAGGGGGGCATGAGTTCACCGGTCGCGTCAGAATGCCGGGCAGCCCCGGAGAAGCGGTTAGCGGGCATCGGCGCTCTCCACCTGAACGGCAGGTTCCGAAGCGCCGCGCGGCGTGGCATGGCCTGCGAACACCCGCCGCACCGTTACGAAAAGCAGCGGTATGAAAAACACGCCGAGCACGGTGGCCGCGATCATGCCGCCCATCACGCCGATGCCGATGGCGTTCTGCGCGCCCGAGCCGGCCCCGGTGGCGATGGCGAGAGGCGTTACGCCGAGAATGAAGGCGAGCGAGGTCATCAGGATAGGGCGCAGCCGCTGGCGTGCCGCATCCAGCGTCGCCTCAACGAGCCCCATGCCGTGCGCCTGCCGCTCGATGGCGAACTCGACGATGAGGATGGCGTTCTTCGCCGCGAGGCCGATCGTGGTGAGGAGGCCGACCTTGAAATAGACGTCGTTGCTCTGGCCGAACATCGTGGCGGCGAGCAGCGCGCCGAACACGCCGATCGGCACCGACAGCAGCACCGCGAAGGGGATCGACCAGCTCTCGTAGAGCGCGGCGAGGCAGAGGAACACGACCAGCAGCGAGATGACGTAAAGCGCCGTCGCCTGATTGGCGGAGAGCCGCTCCTGATGCGACAGGCCGGTCCACTCATGGCCATAGCCCGCCGGCAGCCTGCCGATGATCTCGTCCATCGCCGTCATGGCGTCGCCAGATGAGACGCCCGGCGCGGCCTGGCCCTGGATCTCCAACGCCGAGGAGCCATTGAAGCGCTCCAGCCGCGGCGAGCCATAGGTCCAGTGGGTCGACGCGAAGGAGGAGAACGGCACCATAGTTCCAGCGGAGTTGCGCACCTCCCACTTGGCGAGGTCTTCCGGCTGCATGCGGAAATCGGCCGCCGACTGGAGATAGACCTTCTTCACGCGCCCGCGGTCGAGGAAGTCGTTCACATAGCTGCTGCCCCAGGCCGTGGAGAGCGTGTCGTTGATGTCGGCCAGCGAGACGCCGAGCGCGCTCGCTTTTTCCTGGTCGATGTCGACGACGAATTGCGGCTCGTCCTCCAGCCCGTTCGGGCGGGTGGCGACGAGGCGGGGGTCCTGCGCGGCCATGCCCAGCACCTGGTTGCGCGCGGCCATCAGCTTCTCATGGCCGGCCCCGCTGATGTCCTGGAGATAGACGCTGAAGCCGCCGCTATTGCCCATGCCCTGAATGGCCGGCGGCATGAGGGTGAACACCATGGCGTCGCGCACATGCAGCTTCGCCATGGCGCGGCCGGCCACCGCCTGCGAGGACAAGGCAGGAGACTTGCGCTCGTCGAACGGCTTCAGCCGAACGAAGGCAATGCCGAGATTCTGACCCTGGCCGCTGAAGCCAAAGCCGTTGACACTGAACACGCCTTCGACCGCCTCCTTTTCATCTTCGAGGAAGTGGCGGCGGACGTTGTCCAGCACGGCCTCGGTGCGGTCCGATGTGGCGCCCGCGGGGAGCTGCACCATGGTGATGAGGATGCCCTGGTCCTCTTCCGGCAGGAAGGAGGAGGGCAGGCGCACGAACATCCAGCCCAACGCCACGGCGATGGCGAGGAAGATGGCGAGGAAGCGCCCGCTGCGCGCCAGAACACCGGCCGTGCCAGTACGGTAGGCCCGCGTGCCGCGCTCGAAATTGCGGTTGAACCAACCGGCCCAGCCGGCCTGCTTGGCCCCGTGCCGCACCGGGCGCAGCAGCGTGGCGCAGAGCGCCGGGGTGAGGATCAGCGCCACCAGCACCGACAGGATCATCGCCGAGACGATGGTGACGGAGAACTGGCGGTAGATCACGCCCACCGACCCGCCGAAAAAGGCCATCGGGATGAACACGGCAGAGAGCACGGTGGCGATGCCGATCAGCGCGCCGGTGATCTCCCCCATCGACTTGCGGGTGGCCTCCTTGGGGGAGAGCCCTTCCTCCTCCATCACGCGCTCGACATTTTCCACCACGACGATGGCGTCGTCGACCAGGAGGCCGATGGCCAGCACCATGGCGAACATGGTGAGCGTGTTGACGGAGTAGCCGAACAGCGCGAGCACGCCGAAGGTGCCGAGCAGGACCACCGGCACGGCCAGCGAGGGAATGAGCGTCGCCCGGAAGCTCTGCAGGAAGACGAACATCACGATGAAGACGAGGACGATGGCCTCGGCCAGCGTGCGCACCACCTCCTCGATGGAGAGCACGACGAAGGGCGTGGTGTCGTAGGGATAGACAACCTCGACCCCTTCCGGAAAGGTCGGCTTCATCCGCTCCAGCGCCGCCTTGACGCGTTCGGCGGTCGCGATGGCGTTCGCGCCCGTGCCGAGATTGATGGCGAGGCCACCCGCCGGCTTGCCGTTGTAGCGCGAGGCGGTGGTGAAGCTCTCCGCCGCCAGCTCGACGGTGGCGACATCGTTGATGCGCACCAACGAGCCATCCGTGGTGCTCTTGAGGATGATGTTTCGGAACTGCTCGGGCGTCTGCAGGCGCGAGCGCGCGGTGACCGTGGCGTTGAGTTGCTGGCCGGTGCGGGCCGGCAGGCCGCCAAGCTGGCCGGCGGAAACCTGCGTGTTCTGCGCCCCGATCGCACTCGTCACGTCGCTCGGCATGAGCTGGTACTTGGACAGCTTCTCCGGGTCGAGCCAGATGCGCATGGCGTAGGAGGAGCCGAACAGCGTGGTGGAACCCACGCCCTCGATGCGCTTCAGCGTGTCGTTGAGGGTCGAGTCGACATAGTCTGACACGTCGGTGGACGACAGGCGCCCATCGGTCGAGACGAAGCCGATGACCAGCAGGAAGCCGTCCGAGGCCTTTTCGACCGAGATGCCATTGGTCTGCACCACGCTCGGCAGCTGCGCCTGGACGAGCTGCAGCTTGTTCTGCACCTGCATCTGGGCGATGTCGGGGTCGGCCGCGGTGGTGAAGGTGAGGGTGATCGTCGCCTGGCCGGTCGAGGTCGAGGTGGCCGACATGTAGTCGAGATTGTCGATGCCGGTCATGCCCTGCTCGATGATCTTGGTCACCGAATTCTCGACCGTCTGCGCGTCGGCGCCGGGATAGGAGGCGCTGACGCTCACCGTTGTCGGGGCGATCTGGGGATATTGCGCGATCGGCAGGGTGTTCAGCGCCAGGACGCCACCGAGCATGATCAGCAGCGCGATGACCCAGGCGAAGACCGGGCGGTCGATGAAGTAGCGGGACATGGAACGCGCCTTCAGTTCGCCGTGGAGATGCCGGCGGCGTCCACGTGGGCCGCGCCTTGGGCAACGGCCGCGCTCGCCGCCGGGGCTGTGCTCTGCTGGCCGCGCTCGCGCACCTCGCCGGTGGTCTCGTCCACCACCACGTCGACCGGGGTCACGTCCTGGCCGGGGCGGGTGAACTGGCTACCCTCGACGATGACGCGGTCGCCGTCCTTGACGCCAGCCTCGACCAGCCAGCTATTGCCGACGCTGCGTTCGAGGCTGAGCACGCGCTGCTCGACCTTGTTGTCGGCGTTGACGACCAGCGCCACCGGCTCGCCCTTGGTGTTGCGGGTCACGCCGCGCTGGGGAACGAGATAGCTGTTTGGGGCAACGCCTTCCTCGATGATGGCGCGCACATACATGCCGGGCAGCAGCAGCCGGTCCGGGTTGGGGAACTGCGCGCGCACGCCATAGGTGCCGGTGGTGGTGTCGACATAGGCGGAGGTGAATTCCAGCGTACCCGGCAGCGGGTAGAACTGGCCGTTATCCAGCTTCAGCCGCACCTGCACCCTGTCGCCGCTGATCTTGATGCGCCCCTCGCGGATCGCCTGCCGCAGATTGAGCAGGTTGGTGCTCGACTGGGTCACGTCGACATTGATCGGATCGAGCGTGCGGATGGTGGTGAGCGCCGTATCCTGGCTCGCGGTCACCAGCGCGCCGGGGGTGAGCGCCGACTTGTCGATCCGTCCGCCGATCGGCGCGGTGATGCGGGTGTAGTCGAGATTGATCCGCGCGGTGTCGACGCTGGCGCGCGCGGCCGCGACCTCGGCCTTGGCCTGCGCCAGCGAGGCGACGGCGTCGTCATTGTCCTGCTTGCTTACCGCATTCTGCTTGATCAGCCCGGCATAGCGCTCGACCTTGGCCTCGGCGCTCGGCACCGCCGCCTCGGCCTTCTGCAGGCTGGCGACGGCGCTGTCATAGGCGGCCTGATAGCTCGCCGGCTCGATCTGGTAGAGCGGGTCGCCGGCCTTGACCTCACCACCCTCCTGGAAAAGCCGCTCCTTGATAAGCCCGCCGACCTGCGGCCGGACTTCGGCCACCAGCGAGGCCGAGGTGCGCCCCGGCAACTCGGCGGTGATCGCCACCGACTGCGGATGCACGGTGACGACGCCAACCTGCGGGCGCCCCTGCGCGCCCGGAACGGGCCCGCCCGCCTTGTCCTTCCCGTCGCACGCCGCCAGCGCCACCGCGACGAGAACAAGCACTGCGATTTGAGCCAAACGGCCGTTGAGAAGTGACATCGGAGCCGATCTGATTTATGGTACGTATCAGTACCCATATTTCTCAAGCGGCCGGATTGTCAATTGTGTTAGGTCTGCCACACCGATTGTCGCCTGCTGGAAGCGTTGCTGTGCCCTGCGAAGAAACGAAGCCCGCCACTGCCCCCCGCTCTCGGGGACGCCCGAGGCTGGTGCCCCCGGCCGCCCGTCGTGACGAAATCGTTGCCGTGGCAACCCAGATGTTTCAGGAGGCGGGTTATGCGCGGCTGACCACAGACGCGGTGGCGGCCCGTTGCCGTATCTCGAAGCGCACGCTCTATCAGCTGTTTCCCAGCAAAGCGGCGCTGTTGACGGCGATCATCGACCAGCATCGCGCGCGCATGATCCGGCTGCCGGCGGATTACGATGATGTCCCGCTCGAGCGCGCGCTGGACCTGATCTTCGGCAACGATATCGATGAGGAGGCCGACCGCGAGCGCTTTGCCTTGCTGCAGCTGATATTCGTCGAAGCGGTTCAGCACCCCGAGTTCGATCACATATCGGCGACGCACGGCAAAGGCGTCGTCTTGCAGTTGCTCGGCGACTGGATCGCTCACGAATGCCGTCGCGGGCGCCTCCATGTCCCCGATCCGAAAGACGCGGCGTGCATGCTGATGGACATGGTGGCGGGTTCCGTCACGCGCGGTCCCGACGGGCGGATCGCCTGGGACGGAAGTGAACGCCGGCGGGCCTATGTCCGGGAGTGCATCCGTGTGTTCCTGAACGGAACGACAGCAGCTCGCTGAGGTGGCGGTATAGCTACCGCTCGGCGCTCTGCGTGGCGGATGCGCCGTCGACCGCCTCGATCCAGGCGCAGACCCGCGCGCTGGCGGCGCGCAGCGGCGAGCCGATGGGGATGTAGGCGTAATAGCTGCGCGAGGGCAGAAAGATGTGCGGAAAGGGCGTCACCAGCCGGCCGGCGCGCACATCGTCCGCGATCAAGGTGGACGGCGCCATCGCGACGCCCAGCCCGTCAATAGCCGCCTGGATCGACAGATAGAAATGGTCGAGCATCAGCGTCGCCGCCGGTTGCAGCGCGCCATGCCCGGCCTTCGCCAGCCAGTCGCGCCACAGCCGAGGCATGCTGGCGACCTGCAAAAGCGTGTGCCCCGCGAGGTCGCCCACCGCGTCCAGCGGTTGGCGTTGCAACAGCGCCGGGCTGCAGGCGGGCAGCCGTCGCTCCGGGAGCAGCAGGCGGGCCTCGAAGCCGTCAAAGGCGTCCGGCCCGCCACGGATAATCAGGTCGTACTCACCGGCCAGCCCGTCCACCGGCTCGCTGCCGGTCGTCAGCTCGATCTCGATGTCGGGATGCGCCGCGCGCAGCTGGCCGAGCTTCGGCACCAGCCAGCGCAGGCTGAAGGTGGCGAGCGCATGGACCTTCAGCACCACCGCGCCGCTAGGCGTGCTGCCATGCCCCGCCGCCGCCCGCGCGATGCGCTCCAGCGCGGGCTGAATCTCGGCCAGCAGCGCCCGCCCCTCGGCGGTGAGGGCCACGCCGTGGCTCAGCCGCCGGAACAGCGCCGGCGGGCCGAGCCATTCCTCCAGCAGCCTTATCTGCCGGCTGACCGCGCCATGGGTGACGCCGAGTTCCGCCGCGGCGTCCTTGAAACTCGACCGACGCGCGGCCGCCTCGAAGGCCCGCACGGCGTTGAGCGGCGGCAATGGACGATCTTTCGAGGGCGCCGTCATGTGAGTTTATCTGACATCATCGGGTGAAATTAGTCGTTTGCGGCCGGCCGTCCAGCGAGCGCATACCGGTGAGGTGACAAAAACATCAAGCCTGACCCCTTCCGCCGCGTCGCCGGTGCTGTCTTCCCCGCCGGACACCCGCCGGCGCACGCTGGTGCTCTCCGGCCTCGCCCATGCGCTGCATGACGGCTACACCGACGCGATCTATGTGCTGCTGCCCGTCTGGCGGGCCGAGTTCGGGCTCGACTATGTCGCCCTCGCCCTGCTGCGCGGGCTCTATGCCGGCGCCATGGCCGCGCTGCAGGTGCCGGCAAGCTGGCTCGCCGACCACATGGGTGGGCGCGCGGTGCTGATCCTCGGCACGCTGATCGCCGCTGCGGGCTATGGGCTGGCCGGGTTCAGCGGCGGCGCGCTGGGGCTCTGCGCGGCGCTGTTCCTCGCCGGCGCCGGCTCCAGCGTCCAGCATCCCATCGCCTCCAGCGCCGTGTCCCGCGCGTATGGAACGGCCGCGCGCGGGCCGCTCGGCACCTATAATTTCAGCGGCGACCTCGGCAAGGCGGCTCTTCCGGCGGCGCTGTCCTTCGGGCTGTCCTTCGCGCCGTGGCGGCCCTCGCTCTGGCTGCTGGCGCTAGCGGGGATCGCGGTCGCCGGCCTGATCGCCCTGTCCATGCCGAAGATCGCGCCCGCGCCGCCCTCCCCCGCCACGCGTTCCGGGTCATCGCGCGGCGGCAACGGCTTCCCGCTGCTGCTGGCCATCGGCGTGATCGATACCGGCGTGCGCATGGGCTTCCTCACCTTCCTGCCCTTCCTGCTGCAGCTGAAGGGCGCCTCGCAGCCGTTGATCGGCACGGCGCTGGCGCTGGTCTTCCTTGGCGGCGCGGCGGGCAAGCTCGTCTGCGGCTGGCTCGCCCAGCGCTGGGGCATCGTCGGGGTCACCCTCGGCACCGAAGCGCTGACGGCGCTGATGATCGCGCTCGCCGTCTTGCTTCCCCTGGCGCCGCTGCTGGTGGTCCTGCCTCTGCTCGGCCTCACGCTGAACGGCACCTCCTCGGTGCTCTATGGCACGGTGCCGGAACTGGCGCCGGCCGACCGCACGGAACGGGCCTTCGCCATCTTCTACACCGGGGTGATCGGTTCGGGGGCGCTGGCGCCGCTGCTGTTCGGCGCGGTGGGCGACCAGGCCGGCCCCGTCATCGCGACGCTCGGAACCGCCATCGCCGCCCTCGTCAATCTGCCGCTCGCCCTTGCCCTGGGGCCGCGATTGGCCCGACGGTGAGCGGCGATGGTCGGGCGGCACACACCCATGCCGAGGAAGGCATCGACAGGCAACGACATGACAGGCGATACGACCACGCGATCGGGCCAGTGCCATTGCGGGGCGGTGCGCTTTGCGGTGACGCTCAGCGACGGCTTCAACTCCATCCGCCGCTGCACCTGCTCCTATTGCCGCATGCGCGGCGCCGTGGTTGCCATGGCCGAAATGGGCGGGATCGCGATCCTCGAGGGGCAGGAGCTGCTGACCAGCTACCGATTCCACAGCGGCGCCGCGCAGCACTTCTTCTGTTCCCGCTGCGGGATCTACACCCACCACCAGCGCCGCTCCGACCAGAGCCTTTACGCGGTCAACGTCGCCTGCCTCGACGGCGTCAGCCCCTTCGATTTCCCCGAGGTGCCGGTCATGGACGGCATCAATCACACCAGCGACACCGGCAAGCCGACGCGCCGGGCCGGCACGCTGGTGTACATTCGGGCACGCTGACCCGCCGCCCGTGGATCGTCCGAGCCCAAACGCAGGCGCCATCGCCGCCGACAGAGGCGCGGGTCACGACGGCCCCGTCCCGCGCTCAGCGCAGGCGGCACGCCGTGGGGCCGATGAAATTCAGCTCGGCCCGCTCGAATCCTTTCGCGGCGAGGATCCAGAGCCCCCGCCCGTCATCCGTCACCACCGCCATCACGCCATAGAACGGAAGATCCGCCGCGCCCCCCGGCAGCATGGCCTGTACGAGACCCGAGACATCGAGGCCGGCAAAGGGATCGCTCCCGGCCGGGACGGCGATGAACCGGGCGTGGAAATCGAGGCTGTTGATGCGGACCCGCGCGGCCGTGCGCGCCAGGCCGGCCAGCGCCGCACTATAGACCGGCGCCAGCGTGCCGATGTGGATGTGAAACTGGTGCTGGCCCCGCACCGTAGGGGGCTGAATGGCGAAGGCGAGATCATTCCTCGCAAAAGGCGGCTCGACCATGGTCTGCGAGGCGACATAGGCGTCCTGCCAATAGTTCCGCCCGGCATAGCCGGCCACGTCCTCGATGCCGATGACCGGCGCGACGGCCCACAGCACGAAGCGGCAATTCTCGGCGCGGGCGCGCGGGTGCCGCGCAGGGTCACGGTGGCGGGTGTCGTATTGCAGGAAGAACGCGTCTCCGCCATGGCTGCGGCGCACGAACTCCCCTTCCGCATCCGCGCAGCGACCGCTGGCGCAGGCCTCGGAGGTGAGAAAGCGGAACACGGCGCAGGTCTTGGTAGCGCGGTTGGCAGGGTCGGTGCAGGGCGCGCAGGGCTTTGGGGCCTTGTCGTGCTGGTTGGCCTCAGGCGGCGAGGTCCACTGCACCTGGCCCGTCGTCGCGGACGGATTGGACGGGCAGGCCTGAACCCTCGGCTCCGCCACCGCGCCTGTCCCGGCGGCGAGCGTGAGGGTCAGCCCGAGCAGGAGACGCAGGTAGCGCAGGCGCTCACCGCTGCCACCGACGCGCATGTCAATCCTCGTTCAGTGAATAGACCAGCGCGGGGGATTGGCGCAGGAAGCCCTTGAAGCGGTAGGGCACATCCTCCGCCTCGGTGGCAACGGGCATGTCCGGGCTGATGAGATGCAGCTGGTCGCCGAACACGCCGCTGATATCGACATGGCAGTGCTGGGCGATCTCGACAGAACTCGGGCCATCATCCACCTCGAAATCGAAGATGTCGCGGTCGGCAGTCTCCGTCATCGCCACGTCGACGAACAGGCTGCGCGCCACCTCCAGCCGGCTGCTGCTGAGATTGATCCCATCTTCGGCCGGCGCCACCACGCGGAGCCGCTCCAGCCGGATCTGCGAATTGGTGAGATCGAGCCCGTCATCGCCGGAATGGAAGCTGCGGACCTCGGCCACCCGCCATTCCTGCGGCCCCACCCCCATGAGCGAAAAGCCGTCCCGGTCGTCCAGCATCGGGTCGTCGCTCGGCGCAACGGGGTCGCCATGGCCGAGATAATAGGCCGCGATCACGGCGGCCTCGAAGGAAGACGCCGCGTGCGGCCGGGCGACCGCGACCGCCAGCCCGTCCTTCTCCGCGCTGCGGTAGCCGCCGAAGAACCAGACGCCGCCATTGTCGGCGGTCTTCACCGGACGCAAGCGCGCATTGCAGGCGCGAATGGAGATCCTTTGGGCGTCGAGCGCCGAGCCCTGTTCGAAGATCAGCGCCGCATGGCCGATGGGGCTCGCCGGCACGAGGCCGTTGCGGATGAGGATCGTCACCCCGTCCTCGACGATCAGTTTAGCGCCGTCCCGCACCCGCACATCCGTCGTCACGACATAGGTGACGCCCGCCACCAGACGCTGCGTGCCGGTGATGGCCTCGGGAAGGTGTTCCAGCGCCTTCGCCGCCATGGTCAGGGTTTCCCCAGCAGACCGGGATCCTGCCGTTCCAGCGCGTGATAGACATCCTGCAGGTTCTCGGCCGAGGTCGCGGTATCGCCGAGATAGGGCAGGTCGATGATGGCGATGGCGCCCAGCATCAGCGTCAGCATGACCAGCTGGACCACCAGCGTGATCGCCCGGACCGGCGTCGCCTCGATCAACCGGAGGCCGCAGATGATGATCACGCCGAGAATGCTGAGCAGGCTCACCGTATAGAAGATGTCGGGCAAGGCGCTGGTCACGCTCAATATGCGATCATTGCGGATCTGCGCGATGCGATCGGCCGCCTCCAGCGTCTTGGAGAAGATGACGACGCTCTTCGGCGATTGCGGCTCGATGCGGTCGATCTGCCGGAACAGGTCGGTCAGCGCCTTCGAGGTCGCGGGGCTGCCATGGCCGTCCCGCAGCACGGTCCATTCGTCGGTGACGATGGATTTCGTATAGGCCAGCAGCGCCGCGCGCGCCTCCAGCGCCGGCGGGCTGCCATCGAGGATGAGCAGCCCGTTCAGGCTCTTGATGGCCTGCGCCTCCTGCGAGACCTTGTCGTCGAGACCGGACGCCGTGGTCATGACCAGCGCGAGGACGAAGCCGAGCACCACATAGGCGCCCGACATGGTGTTCTGGGTCGCGGTATCGACGATGTCGCTGTCATAGTCGAGCCAGCCCCACTTCGCGTTGATATAGCGCACGCCAAGGGCGACAAGCAGCAAGGCGAGACAGGAAAGCGCCGGCATCAGCACCAGCAGCTGCGTGTCCGTCATGTATTGAAGAACGGAAAGATACATGGATCAACGCCCCCCGGCTGGTCGTCGCGTTCAGGATTTCTGCAAGAGATTGATCTTTTTCTGCGCGTCCTGAAGCATGCTGCTGATGTTGCGGCGGAGCGTGAAATAGTGCCGCATCTGGTCGTCCTGCACCCAGGTCTCGGTCGTCTTGGTGTCGAGCTGGGTGAGGCGTTCCATCACCGCGCCCACCTCGCCCACGGTCCGCGCCGCCACAAGCTCGTCCTCGAGGTAGCGCAGCTCCCAGAAATGCAGCCAGAGCAGTTTCTGCGAGGCGAAGCCGCGATAGCCGATGATCTTGTTGAAGAGCGGCAACCCGAGCAGCAGCAAGGCGAGCAAGACGATCCAGACATTCTCCAGAAGCGCCGCGAGCCAGAGCGGGAGATAGCTGAAGATTCCAGGGACGCCGCTGGTATAGAAGCGGGTGGCGATCGGGCTCAGCGGAAAGGACCGGTCGCGATATTGCGGAAGGTTATCGGCGACCGGGAAGAAATTATCCGACTTCAGGGCGATTTCGCGCGTCGCGAGGAGAAAGGCCCACTGCACCGCGGGGTGGGTGTCCTTCTCCACCAGCAGATTCACCGAGGAGGCGAGCAGGGCAATGTCGCTCTCCGGCCGCACATCTCCAATGTCGATGGCGCCCCGCGGCACCGTCACCTTGCGCAGGAAAGGCAGGCGCCGGACATAGGCATCGACAAGCGGAAAGTTCATCAGCTTGATGGCGGGATCGCGCAGCAATTGCTGGATCACCGGCGAGGCGAAGCCATCGACGATGAACAGCGCGTCGATGGTGCCGGCGCGCAGCTGCGCGACCGCCTCCTGGTTCGGCAACTTGAGGAAGTTCGGCAGGTCCCCCGTGCCGGGATTGTTGAGGTCCATCAGGGTGGCGAACAGCCGCGCGCTCACCGTGCCCGGCGCGCCGACGGCGATCGGCTTGTCGCGGTAATACTGGAAGGGATCGTCGACCTTCACCGTGTCGCCGCGATAGAACAGCCAGGCCGGCGCGATCGCCACATTGCCGAGCGAGACGAGGTCGGGATAGTCCGCCGCCGACCCCGCCCCGGATACGACGAAGCTGGCATTGATGTCCGAGCCGGGGTCGTGAATGTCCTTTTCAACGGCGTCGAGACCGGCTCGGCTGCGGA
Organism: Ancylobacter sp.; assembly: GCF_965249975.1. Classification (GTDB taxonomy): domain Bacteria; phylum Pseudomonadota; class Alphaproteobacteria; order Rhizobiales; family Xanthobacteraceae; genus Ancylobacter. The sequence continues at coordinate 604,481 of NZ_CBDFNE010000018.1, forward strand.
TGTCGAGGGTCAGCCCATGGCGCTCGAAATAGGACTGGAAGGCGTCGCCGAGATCGCGGCTGAGCGTGCCGCGCTGGCCGATAGCCAGAACCGTGGCGCTTCTCGGAAAGGGCTCGATATAGACCAGCACCGCCAGCGCAAGGACCGCGACGACAAGCCCGATGGGCAGGTAGAATTTCGCGATCTTCCACCAGGCGATGAGCTCCCGGCGAAGATCATATCTCAGATATTGCCTGACGAACGTAACGAAATCCCAGGAACTGCTGCCCATCGCCCCTGCCCGACCACGGATACACTGGAAACCACGGACGAGCCAGGGGAACGTCATCGACGCCGGAGGCGCAGGGCCGACGACGTCGATGGCGCGGGCGATGCCGCATCCCAGTCCCAAGCCCACCGAGCTGAAGCGCCCACAATCGCTTCGTTAGTACGGTAACACTCCACCGGAAATGCGACAAGCGATGCACGGTTGTTCAACGCGGGGCCGCCGCGCTGCCGCCGCAGCAACGTCACGGCGCGGCGGTCAGTGCCGGGCCGCCCGGACGTGTCCTGCTCAACATACCGTTCGAGAGGCTACGGCGCCTCCCCCGCCGGCTTTATCACCACGGTCGCCGACATGCCGGCGGCGAGGCGCACATCGGGCGGCAGCGTTTCCAGCTTGATCCGCACCGGAAGGCGCTGGGCAAGGCGAATCCAGCTGAACTGCGGATCGACCCGCGCCAGCAGGCCGGCCGCGTCGTCGGGATTGGCGATGGCGCGCGCCATGCCTTCCACCACGCCGTCGAGCACCATATTTCCCGCCATCAGTTCCACCTTGGCCGGGGCACCCACCCGGATCTGCGGCACCTTGGTTTCCATGAAGTAGCCATAGACATAGAAGGAGCTGGAATCGACGATCGCCAGCACACCCTGCCCCGCCGTGGCGAAGTCGCCAGCGACGGCGGTCAGATTGGTGACATAGCCGCCCACCGCCGCATGCACGCGGCTGCGGCGCATATTGATCTCCGCGATGGTGAGTTCAGCCTGCGCCACCCGCAGCGCCGCCGCCGCTTCGGCCGCACGGGTCTGCATGCTCTCGCCGGCCTCGATGGAAAAGCCGGGGCTGTCCTCGCGCTGCAGGGTCTGGAAGCGGCGGGCATTTTCCTGCGCCAGCGCCGCCGCCTCCGCCTTCATCGCCACATCGGCGCGGGCGAGATTCAGCGCGGCCTGAAACCTCTCCGGGTCGATCTCGAACAGAAGGTCGCCCTTCTGCACGGTCTGGTTATCGCGCACATGGATGGTGCTGATGAGGCCCGACACATCGGGCGCCACGCGCAGCACATCGGCCAGCACCCGCGCGTCGCGGGTCCAGGGCGAGAGCAGGTAGTAGGTCCAGAACTGCCACCCCGCGAAGGCGGCGACGGCGACGGTGGCGACCGTTACCGCGACACGGATCACGCTGCGCCCGCTCATGCCGGCCCTCCTGTCAGAAGCGGCAGCCCGAGGGTGAGGGCCACCAGAACGATTACATAGAGTGCGGCATCGAACAGCGGACGATGCCAGACGAAGGCGTAGAGCCCGCATGCCTGCGCCAGCCGGCTCAGGGCGAAGAAGGGCAGCAGGGCCACCAGCGCCCAGAGCAGCACCGGCGGCAGGTAGAAGCCGAAGAGATCGAGAGTGTGAAACAGCGGATTCCACGTCATGCGCGTTCCTCGCCAAAGACCAAGGCGCGGAAGGCGTGGTCGCGGCTCAACCGGTCCTCCAGAAAGCGCAGGCCAGCCGCCGCCTCCACCAGCAGCGGCGACGCCGGGCCTTCCGGCCGCATCTCCCCCGCCAGCCCGGACCTTATTCGCGCCAGAGCCTCCTCAGCCGCCCGGGGCGGCCCGCCGGCAGCGGTGGCGAAACTGGCAAGCCCGTCGCGCAGTGTCCCGCGCAGCCGCACCGGCAGAGCCGGGCTGTGGGCGATCCGCTTGAACCTGCCGAGTTCCCGCGCACTGGCGGCACAGGCCAGCAGGCCCCGCGCCAGCACGTCATGGGTGGGACGCGCCAGCGACATCTGCGGCAGCAGCGCGCCGAGCGATTCCAGCATCTCGCGCGACGCCGGCGCGGCGGGCCGCAGGCCGCGCGCCACCTCGGGCAGCAGCACAGCCCGCGTGCGCGCCACCACGCGGTGGCGGGCGCCCTCCGCCGTCACCGGCACGAGGCGCGCCACCATGAGGCAGACGAACATGCCGAAGGCGAGGGCGAAGCAGAAATTGGCCAAGGCCAGCGGATCGGGGGTGAAGACGTTCCCCGTCGCCGCCGCCGCGACATAGAAGATGGTGAAAGTGCCCGCCGCGCGGGCATAGCGCGGGGTGCCGATGAGGAGCCCCGCCGGCACCAGCACCGCCAGCAGGAACAGCGCCAGCGCCTCGAAGCCTTCGAGCCAGGGATAGATGAAGCCCATCGTGGCATAGGCGGCGAGGCACGCGGCCGCCACCGCCCGCAAATAGGGCCAGCCGAGCTTCACCGGATCGTCATTGTTCACGCATTGATAATTCATCAGCGCGAGCCCGGTGATGCCGGCAAGGCCCTGATCCCATTGCGTCGCGTACCAGATGGCGCAGAACACCAGCAACGCCAGGGCGGCCCTTGCCCCCTGCAACAGGGCGGAGGCGTGGGCGGCGTGATGCGCCTCCCCTCGCGGCGCGGGGCGGGCGGGGTGCGGCCGGAACACCGCGCGCTCGGCCGCGAACAGCAGCGCGAGGCCGCGGATCATCTCCGCCGCCTGCCGGCAGATCAGCACGGCCTGCGCCCGCGCCTCGAGGGGCAGATCGTGTTCCGTCTGCGCGAACCGGCGGGCGAGGGCGGCGAGGTCGCGGCGCAGCCGGGACAGTTCGGCGCAGCGCGCGCGGCTCTCCGGCAGGGCAGGCTCCGCCGCGCCGCGCGCCAGCACCGCCGCCGCCCGCTCCAGCGCCGCCCGCACCGGGGCAAGTTCCGGCGTGTCGCCCAGGCCGCCCGCGGCGAGTTGCAGATGCAGCAGGCGCGCCTGCGCCAGCACGTCGAGAAAGCGCACCGTGACCGCGTCCATGCGGGCAGGGTCGGCGCGCATCTCCGCCGCCTCGAACCGGCTATAGGAGCGGAGCGCGTCGAACTTCACCAGCAGCGGCAGCAGGGCGTTGCGGTCGTCGATCACCCGCGCGCCGGGGCTCGCCCCGCGCAGGACGAGGGCGCAATGGGCGGCAAGGGCGCGGCGCGATGTGGCCATCAGCCCGCGCAGCTGCGTGCCGGCATGGTCCGGCATCACCAGCGCGCCGGCGAGCGTTGCGCAGGCAATGCCGATGCTGATCTCGCTCACCCGGTCCAGCGCTACCAGCCAGGCCGAATCGGGCGCGGCCGCGCCCTGAAAGGTCACCAGCAGCCCGGTGAAGCCCGCCAGCATGAAGCCATAGGCGGTGAAATTGCGCGCCCGCGCCGCGCCGTAATAGCACAGGAAGGTCCAGCCCATCGCGCTGCCGACGAGGAGCAACGGGTCCTGCGAGAACAGCTTGACGGCCGTGAGGCCATACAGCGCGGCGAGGATCGTACCGAGAAAGCGGAACGCGCCTTTGGCCAGCGCCGCCCCGGTCGAGGACTGGGTGAGCAGATAGACCGTCAGGATCGCCCATTGCGGCTCCTGAAGCTCAAGCCAGTAAGCAAGGGCGAGCGCGACGATGGCCGCCACCGCAAGGCGCGAAGAGAAAAGAAGAGTGCGCCAGTTCGGATTCAGTAGAAATCCGGGTCTATTGTCACGCGGCAAAGAGTGACTAAGTCGCACCTAGAACCTGCCTTCAACGTGACGCTGCGTCGCGCGATTATAGCCATCCTGCCCTGAATGAACAGCCTTCCTCTCCTCCCGCCAGAGGGAGCAAGCTACCCCTCGGCCACGCTGCCGCCATGCAGCGGTCACGCGTTTTCCGCAATCTGCACAGCGCGGGACGGTGAATTCCGTCGGCTTTCGTGCTTTCCTGCAAGCGGGGAACGGGTCGATGTCTTCACATGAGAGGCGCGCGACTAGTCGCAAGGGGGCAGTGTTGAGGTTGAGGGGATTGATGGCCGGGCTGCCGGCCCTGGCCATGCCATGCGCGGCCTCCGCCGCGGGCTTTCTCGAACCCGCCGGGCCGGTGGCGGCGGCGCAGCTCTCGCATTTCGGCACGATCAGCGCGCTGATGCTCATCGTCATCGTGCCGATGTTCGTCGCCCTGCCGCTCGTACTGCTGCGCTACCGGCGCGGCGGCAAGGGCACCTACCGACCGGACTGGGAGTTCAACTGGGGGCTGGAACTGCTCATCTGGGGCATTCCGGTCGCGCTTGTGGCCGCGCTCGGCACGGCGCTGTGGAATCACACGCTGAAGAACGATCCCTATCGCCCGCTGGGGCCGTCGCCGCTGGTGGTGGAGGTGGTCGCGCTCGACTGGAAGTTCCTGTTCCTTTACCCCGAACAGGGCGTGGCGACGCTCGATTTGCTGGTGCTGCCGCAGGGCCGGCCGGTGACGCTGAAGCTGACCAGCGGCACGGTGATGCAGTCCTTCATCGTTCCGCGCCTCGCCGGCCAGATCTACGCCATGGCCGGCATGCAGACCCAGCTCAACCTCATCGCCGACACGACCGGCGACTTCACCGGGCGCAACACCCAGTATAACGGCCTCGGCTTCGCCACCCAGTCCTTCACCACCCGCGTGGTGAGCGCGGAGGACTTCGCCGCCTGGGTGACAAGCGCCAAGGCGCAGCCGGCCGGTCTCGATGCCGCCGCCTATGCCAAGCTGCTGCCGCCTTCCGTGGTGAACGAACCCGTCATTTATGGCCGGTTCACGCCGGGCCTGTTCGACCAGATCATCGCCAGCTTCGCCCCCGGCATGGCCGGAGGCCATCAGGGCCACGGAGCGCCGGCGGGAACGGGCACGCCCGCCGCCTTCGCCGCTCCGGCCGCCGCCCATCAGCATGACGCACACACGCCGGAGGCCGCGCAATGAACTGGGAGCTCATATTCGGCCAGATCAAGTGGACCTCCTTCGTCTTCGCCGGGATGATCGAGCATCCCTCGCTCAGCGAGGCCATCGCCTCGGGCGCCGGGTCCATCGCCGTGCTGGGTGCGGTGGCGTGCGTCGTCCTGCTCACCGTGAAGGGCTGGTGGGTGCCGCTGTGGCGCGACTGGCTCACCAGCGTCGACCATAAGAAGGTCGGCATCATGTACATCGTCCTCGCTCTGGTGATGTTCGCCCGCGCGGTGATCGAGGCGGCGCTGATGCGCGCCCAGCAGCTCGCCGCCACCGATGGCGGCGGCTTCCTCTCGGCGGATCATTTCGGCCAGCTGTTCAGCACCCATGGCACGATCATGATCTTCTTCGTCGCCATGCCGTTCATCACCGGGCTGATGAACTATGTCATGCCGCTGCAGATCGGCGCGCGCGACGTGTCCTTCCCGCTGCTCAACGCCATCTCGCTGATGCTGACCATGGCGGGCGCGATCCTGATCATGGTCTCGCTGGTGGTGGGCCAGTTCTCCACCGGCGGCTGGAGCGCCTATCCGCCCTTCACCGGCATCGACTTCAGCCCCGGCGAGGGGGTGGATTACTGGATCTGGGCGGTGTCGCTCGGCTCCATCGGCTCGACGCTCACGGGTCTCAACTTCGCCGTCACCATCTACAAGAAGCGCTGCCCCGGCATGTCGCTGTTCCGCATGCCGCTGTTCACCTGGACGACGTTGTGCACGTCGATCCTGATGATCTTCGCCATGGCGCCGCTGACCGCCGCCACCATCATGCTCGCCCTCGACCGCTATGCCGGCTTCCATTTCTTCACCAATGGCGACGGCGGCAACATGATGAACTACGCCAATCTGTTCTGGCTGTTCGGCCACCCCGAGGTCTACATCCTCATCCTGCCGGCCTTCGGCGTGTGGTCGGAAGTGGTGGCCACCTATTCCAGCAAGCGCATCTATGGCTACACCTCGCTGGTCTACGCCACCATGTGCATCGCCGTGCTGTCCTTCGCGGTGTGGCTGCATCACTTCTTCACCATGGGCCAGAGCGCCAATGTGAACGCCATTTTCGGCATCGCCACGATGATCATCGGCGTGCCGACGGGGGTGAAGGTCTATGACTGGCTGCTCACCATGGTGGGCGGGCGCATCCGCCTCACCACCGCCATGCTGTTCCACATCAACTTCCTGCTCACCTTCATCCTCGGCGGCATGACCGGGGTGCTGCTGGCCAATCCCGGCATCGACTTCCAGGTCCACAACACGCTGTTCCTGGTGGCGCATTTCCACAACATGATCATCCCCGGCGTGCTGTTCGGCATGTTCGCGGCGGTGCAGTTCTGGTTCCCCAAGGCGTTCGGCTTCCGGCTGCATGAAGGGCTGGGCCGCGCCTCGTTCTGGTGCTTCGCCCCCGGCTTCCTGCTGGCCTTCTTCCCGCTCTACTGGCTCGGGATGATGGGCGCGACGCGGCGCACCTTCACCTGGTCGAACCCGGACTATCTGCCCTGGTTCGCCCTCGCCATGCTTGGCGCGGCGCTGATCCTCGCCGGCTTCGCCTTCATGGTGGCGCAGATCGTCGTATCGGTGCGCCGGCGGGCCGAGCTCGCGGCGCCGCTGGGCGACCCCTGGGACGGGCGGGCGCTGGAATGGTCGATCCCTTCCCCGCCCCCGGCCTGGAACTTCGCCGTGTTGCCTCAAGTGACGGCGCGCGACGCCTTCTATGAAGCCAAGAAGGACGGCACCGCCTATCGCTCGCCGGCGGCCTATGAGGACATTGAGCTGCCGCGCAACACCGCGACGGCGCCGCTCATCGGCCTGTTCGCCTGCGCCTGGGCCTTCGGCCTCGTCTGGCACATCTGGTGGCTGGTGATCGTCTCCTTCGTGCTCCTCTGGGCGGTGGTGATCGCCCGCTCCTTCGCCACGCACACGGAAGAGATCGTGCCGGCGGCGGCGGTGAAGGCGGCGAACGAGGCCTTCCTCGCCGCCGTGCGCGCCACGCCGGGCGTGACCCGCGATCAGGAAATGACGGCGGCGAACCGGGGCCGCGCCATCCCGGAAAGCCTGGAAGCAAGCACCGGCGCCTTTGCCGCCCGTGCGGCCGTGGAGGTGACGCGATGAGCCTTTCCGAACGCCTCCATCCCGGCATCAACCTCGCCGGAACCGATCCCGAAAGCCACGAAGCCGCCGAAGAGGTGCTGTTCGGCTTCTGGATCTTCCTGATGAGCGATCTGGTGCTGTTCGCAGTGCTGTTCGCCACCTATGCCGCGATGAGCGTGCAGGGCATCGCCGAAGGCCCCCGGCCCGCCGAGGTGTTCGACCTCACCGCCGCCTTCCTGGAGACGCTGCTGCTGCTGTTCTCGAGCTTCGCCTTCGGCTTCGCCATGCTGGAGATGAAGTACCGCGAAAACCGGCGCGGCATGCTCGGCTGGCTGCTCGTCACCGGCCTGCTCGGCGCCGGCTTCGTCGGCATGGAACTGCACGACTACTATGTGATGATCACCGCCCACGGCGCCACGCCGCAGGCCAGCGGCTTCCTCTCGGCCTATTACCTGCTCACCGGCACCCATGCGCTGCATGTCTCCTCCGGGCTGGTGTGGATGGCGGTCATGGCGGTGCAGGTGGTGGTGTTCGGCCTGAACTCCCCGGTGAAGCTGCGGCTGATGCGTCTCGCGCTGTTCTGGCACATGCTCGACGTGGTCTGGATCGGCATCTTCACCTTCGTCTACCTCTACGGGGTGGTGTCATGAGCAACCGCTTTCCCGCCGATTCGCCCGCCAATAGGCCCGCCAGCGACATCGAGGACGAAGGCCATGAGCGCCGCTCCTATGTGATCGGCCTCGTGCTGGCGCTGGTGCTGACCACCGGCGCCTTCGCGGTGGTGTGGTTCGATCTGTTCAGCGGCGCCGCCGCGCTCGCCGCTTTGGGGCTGCTCGCCGTGGTGCAGGCGGTGGTGCATCTGCGCTATTTTCTGCACATCGACCTTCAGCGCTCGCACCGCGACGACCTCCTGCTCATCCTGTTCACGGTGCTGATCCTGCTCATCATGGTGTCCGGCACGATCTGGATTCTCTACGACCAGCACATGCGCATGATGCCCTGACGGCGCGCCGGCCTCCGGGGAGAGGCCGGCGCGGTAACACGGCGAGGAACGCTTGCACCGCGTGAAGCGTTGCGCCCCGGGACTTTCTCACCGGGAGCGCCGCGCGTGATCACCGACCTCTGGTACAAGAACGCCATCGTCTATTGTCTCTCCGTCGAAGGCTTCATGGATTCGAACGGCGATGGCGTCGGCGATTTCCGCGGCCTGATGCGGCGGCTGGATTATCTTCACGGCCTCGGCGTCACCGCCATCTGGCTGATGCCGTTCCAGGTCTCGCCCGGCGGCGACGATGGCTATGATGTCGCCGATTATTACGGCATCGATCCCCGCTACGGCACGCTGGGCGATTTCGTCGAGTTCACCCACGCCGCCAAGCAGCGCGGCATGCGGGTGCTGATCGACCTCGTGGTCAACCACACCTCCAACCAGCACCCCTGGTTCAAATCCGCCCGCTCGGACCCGAACTCGCCCTATCGCGACTGGTATGTGTGGTCGAAGAAGAAGCCGAAAAACGCCAATGAGGGCATGGTCTTTCCCGGCGTGCAGAAGACCACCTGGACCTATGACAAGGTGGCTAAGGAATATTATTTCCACCGCTTCTACGATTTCCAGCCCGACCTCAACACCGCCAATCCCGACGTGCAAGCGGAAATCCTGCGCATCATGGGCTTCTGGCTGCAGCTCGGCGTCTCCGGCTTCCGCATGGACGCGGTGCCGTTCGTCATCGCGGAGAAGGGGGCGGAGGTCGGCGGCACGCCGGTCGAGCATTTCAACATGCTGCGCACCTTCCGCGAATTCCTGCAGTGGCGGCGCGGCGACGCCATCATTCTCGCAGAGGCCAACATCCTTCCCGAAGACGACAAGAAGTACTTCGGCGAGGACGGCGACCGCATGCACATGATGTTCAATTTCCAGGTCAACCAGTCGCTGTTCTACGCGCTCGCCAGCGCCGACATGAAGCCGCTGGTCAAAGCGCTCAACGCCACGCGGCCAGACTATGCGACAGCGCAATGGGGCCTGTTCCTGCGCAACCATGACGAGCTCGATCTCGGCCGGCTGACCAAGGCGCAGCGCGAAGAGGTGTTCGCCGCCTTCGGGCCGGACAAGTCGATGCAGCTCTATGACCGCGGCATCCGCCGCCGGCTGGCGCCGATGCTGAAGGGCGATCGCCGGATGATGGAGCTCGCCTACAGCCTCATGCTCTCGCTGCCCGGCACGCCGGTGCTGCGCTATGGCGACGAGATCGGCATGGGCGACGACCTCAGCCTTCCCGAACGCTACTGCGCCCGCACGCCCATGCAATGGTCGAACGAGAAGCAGGGCGGCTTCAGCTCGGCGGAAAAGACCTATCTGCCTGTCATTTCCGAGGGGGCCTATGGCTGGGAAAAGGTCAATGTCGCCGACCAGCGGCGCGACCCGGACTCCTTCCTCAACTGGATGGAGCGGATGATCCGCACCCGGCAGGAGACGCAGGAAATCGGCTGGGGCGCGTTCGAGGTGGTCGATGTCGGCCACGACGCCGTGCTGTGCCTGCGCTATGAGTGGCGCAACAACGTCGCCGTGTTCCTGCACAATTTCCACCCCGAGGGGGTCAGCGTCCGCTTCACCCTGGCGGCGCCGGAAGGCGAGCCGAACCGGCTCGTCAACCTGCTGTCCGAGGATCACTCCCAGGGCGACGCCAAGGGCCGCTACGAACTGACGCTGGAGCCCTATGGCTATCGCTGGTTCCGCATGGGCGGGCTCGACTATGCCTACCGGCGCACGGAGCTCTAGAGTGCGATCCGATCAGATTGAAACAATCTGATCGGTAAATCGCCCTCTAACTCTAAGATAGAGAACGCGTTATCCGATCAGCTTGCGATGCCAGCTGATCGGCGCGTGCTCTAGGTGACCGACTCATAACTTCGCAGCCATATGCGGATTGAAGCGAGTTGGACTGACGCGAGAAAGTTGTCATCTCGCTTGTCGTAGCGGGTGGCGACGGCCCTGAAATGTTTGAGTTTGTTGAAGAACCGCTCGACGGCGTTGCGTTGGCGGTAGACCCAGGCGCTGAAGGCGAAGGTTTTGACCCTGTTGGGCATGGCGCGGACATTGGCCCATGCTCCGCGCCGGTTCATCTCTTTGCGCAAGGCGTCGCTGTCGTAAGCCCTATCGGCGAGAAGGATGTTTCCCGGCTCGAGCGTGCCCAGCATGTCGGCGGCCGAGCGCCCGTCGTGAGCCTGGCCTTCGGTCAGCTTGAGGCGGATCGGTCGGCCTTCAGCATCGACAAGGGCGTGGATCTTGGTGGTCAGGCCGCCACGCGAGCGACCCATGCAACGGGATCGCCCATCTTTTTTTGGCCGTTGGCGGCATGCTGGTGAACGCGGATCGACGAGGCGTCGATCATCTGGATATCGCCATCGTAAGCGGCTGAGACGGCTTGCAGAATGCGCGCCCAATGGCCCGCCTTGCGCCATCGGTTGAAGCGGTTGACGCACGTCGTATGCGGGCCATAGCGCGCCGGGATATCGGCCCAAGGCGCCCCAGTGCGCAGGCGCCAGAAAATGCCATTCAGAACGCGCCGGTCATCTACCCGCGCGACCCCACGCACCTTCGTCGGCAGAAGCGGCTCGATCACCGACCACTCGAAATCCGTCAGATCAAAGCGGGCCATCTCAACCTCCAAGGCTGAGATAAGTGAATCAGAACACCAGCCCGCAGGGAATCCCGTTTATGGGTATGTGACCTAGACCCGCGCGTCCAGCCCGACGATGACGCCCTCATAGGGCCGCAGGGAGAGGCGGCCCTCCACCCGCTCCGCCCGGCCCGGCTCGGTGGAGAGCAGCACCCGCCCCTGCGTGCCGGGCGGCAGCGGAATGTCCTCCTGCGCATTGCCGGCGAGGTTGAGCGCCACCAGCACGCATTCCGCCGCGCTCTCGCGCAGGAACACCAGCACATCCCCCAGCGCGGTGATCTTGCGGTAAGTGCCGGCATGCAGCACCGGATGGGCGCGGCGCAGCGCGATGAGGTCGCGGTAGAGGTTCAGCAGCGAGGTGGGCTGCTGCATCTGCACCGCGACATTGCGGGTGGCGAAGTCGGCCGCCAGCGGCAACCAGGGGCGGCCATTGGTGAAGCCGGCATGGGGCGAGGCGTCCCACTGCATCGGCGTGCGCTCGGGGTCGCGGCCGAGGCCGAGGCCCGGCTCGTTCTTCTCCCACGGGTCCTGCGCCTCATCGGTCGGGATCGGCACATTCTCCATGCCGATCTCGTCGCCATAATACAGCGTCGGCGTGCCGCGCAGGGTCAAGAGCAGCATCGCCGCCACCCGTGTGCGCGCCGCGCCGATGCGCGAGGCGATGCGCGGCTGGTCGTGATTGCCCAGCACCCAGTTCGGCCAGCCGCCCTCCGGCACCGCCGCGTCATATTCGGCGATCAGCGCGGCGAGCTGCGGGGCGGTCCAGCTGGCATGGATGAGCTGGAAGTTGAACGGCAGATGCGCGCCTTCGAGATTTTCGCCGTAATAGGCCACCAGCCGGTCGATCGGCAGGTAGATTTCGCCAATCAGCACCCGGTCCTCGAACTCGTCGATCACCGCGCGCAGTTCGGCGATGATGGCGTGCACGTCCGGCTGGTCGGTGGAGCGCGTCTGAAGGAAGCGGCGGATGTCGCCGTCGCCGGGCGCGTATTCGGGGTTGGGCGGGTTGTCGCGGAATTCCGCGTCCTTCATCAGGTGCCAGATCACGTCGACGCGGAAGCCATCGACCCCGCGCGCCATCCAGAAGCGCAGCACGTCGTGCATCGCCGCCCGCACGGCCGGGTTGCGCCAGTTGAGGTCCGGCTGCTGGGTGAGGAAGGCGTGGTAGTAATACTGGCCGCTGGCGGGATCGAGCGTCCAGGCCGGCCCGCCGAAATTGCTCATCCAATTATTGGGTGGTCCGCCATCGGGCGCGGGGTCGCGCCAGATGTACCAGTCGCGCTTCGGGCTGTCGCGCGAGGCCCGGCTCTCGGCGAACCAGGGATGCTGGTCGGACGTGTGGTTGGGCACGAAGTCGAGCACGATCTTCAGCCCGCGCCCATGCACCTCCGCCACCAGCCGGTCGAAGGCGTCGAGATCGCCGAACATCGGGTCGATGCCGCAATAATCGGCCACGTCATAGCCGAAATCGGCCATGGGCGAGGGGAAGATGGGCGAGATCCACACCGCGTCCACGCCCAGCGCCACGAGATGGTCGAGCCGGGCGCGGATGCCGTCGAGGTCGCCAATGCCGTCGGCATTGCTGTCCTGAAACGAGCGGGGATAGACCTGATAGAAAATCCCGCGCTGCCACCAGCGTGTCTGCGCCATCCGCGCCTCCCTTGGGCTTGGTCAGGTTTGGTCAGGCCCCGCGCCGCACCTGCGGCAGCACGCGGGCGCCAAACGTCTCGATGAACGCCGACTGGTTTAGCCCGACATTGTGAAGGTAGATGTCGTGGAAGCCGAGTTCGGCGAATTCCGCCAGCCGTGCCGCGTGCCAGCCGGGATCGTCGGAAATGAGGATGCTCTCGTCGAGGTCCTCCGGCCGCACCAGCCGCGTGGCGGCGTCGAACTGTTCCGGCAGCTTCAGTTCCGCCGCGACAGCGGAAGACAGCGTGTTGAAGCGCCACTGGTCATGGGCGTTGGCGCGCGCCTCCTCCCGCGTCGGCGCGTAGGAGACGTGCACCTGCAGCACCAGCCGGCGGCCCTCGCCGCCGCCCTCGCGGAAAGCGTCGAGGAGGACGCGCAGCCGCTCCATGGGCTGGTTGATGGTCACGAGCCCATCCGCCCAAGCTCCCGCGCGGCGTGCGGTTTCCGGCGTCAGCGCGGCGGCGATGAAGGCCGGCGGCAGCTTCGGCCGCGTGTAGAGCCGGGCCTCCTCGACATCGATCAGCCCGCCGCGCCGGCTCACCGTTTCGCCGGCGAACAAAGCGCGCATGATCTCCACCGACTCGCGCAGCCGCGCGTCGCGCTCCGCCTTGGCCGGCCAGCGCTGGCCGGTCACGCGCTCGTTCAGCGCCTCGCCGGAGCCGAGCGCCATCCAGAACCGCTCGGGGAACATCTCCGCCAGCGTCGCCGCCGCCTGGGCGGTGAGCGCGGGGTGGTAGCGGCGGCCGATCGGCGTCGTCACCACGCCGAAGGACAGCGAGGTGGTGGCCAACGCCGCGCCGAGCCAGCTCCAGGCGAAGCCGGAATGCGGCTGGCGCGCGCTCCACGGCGCGAAATGATCCGAGCACATGGCGGCCTCGAAACCGGCCTGTTCGGCGGCGCGCACGCAACCCAGCAGCTCGCTGGGCGCAAACTGCTCATGCGAGGCGTGGTAGCCGATGCGAAGGCGGGCGTCGGGCGCGGTGGTCATGGAGCCGATCCGAAAGGGCGGGAGGGGGCGCGGCGTTGCGCACGGGGTGGAGGAGAACGCCTCAGCCGGCCAAGTGTTTCCTCCCGCGGTGCCGCGCCGCCCGCGCGGCCGGCGCTCCGCCCAATTTCGCCATTCAATGCGGCGCGCTTCCGCTCTACAGTGAGGGGGATCGCGCAAGACGATCAGCCAGGGAAGGGAACCCCATGCGCGCCGTCATTCTCACAATGTCGCTGTTCACCGCCCTTGCCGCCGGCACCGCCGCGCAGGCGCAGCAGAACGATCTCGCCAAATACTGCCAGGCCGACATCAAGCGGCTGTGCCCCACCGTGCAGCCGGGTGGCGGCCGGGTGATGCAGTGCCTGAAGGCGCACAGCAAGGAAATGTCGGTCGGCTGCGCCCAGGCGCTGCAGAAGATGAAGAGCTGAGCGCTTTTCAGCGCCGCCCTCGCCGCAGGGGTGGAACTATCGTGCCCGCGCCGGCTTTTGTCGGCAGCATCTCGACACCAGTCACAGCGGGGGATTTCATGGTCACATCCATCAGCCGGCGCGGCCTTCTGGCCACCCTCGCGGCGGCGTCACTCCTGCCGGGCACCGCCGCCCGCGCCGCCGCGCCGGTCGTGGTCGCGTCCAAGATCGACACGGAAGGCGCGGTGCTCGGCAACATCATCGCGCTGGTGCTCGAACATGCCGGCATTCCGGTGACGCGGCGGCTTCAGCTCGGCCCCACCAAGATCGTGCGCACCGCGCTGCTGGCGGGGGAGATCGACCTCTATCCCGAATATACCGGCAATGCCGGCTTCTTCTTCGCCATGGCGGACGATCCGGTGTGGAAGAACGCCACCGCCGCCTATGAGAAGGCCCGCGATCTCGACGCCGCCAACGGCCTCATCTGGCTCGCCCCGGCGCCGGCGGACAACACCTGGGGCATCGCCGTGCGCGGCGATGTTGCGACGCGCGAGAAGCTGGCGACGCTGGAGGATTTCGCCCGCTGGACCAAGGACGGCAAGGTGAAGCTCGCCGCCTCGGCCGAATTCGCAGAAAGCGCGGCGGCGCTGCCCGCCTTCCAGCAGGCTTATGGCTTCAAGCTGTCGGGCAACCAGCTGCTGGTGCTCTCGGGCGGCGACACCGCCGCCACCATCAAGGCGGCGGCGGAAGGCACCTCCGGGGTCAATGCCGCCATGGTCTATGGCACGGACGGCGCCATCGCCGCGCTCAATCTCAAGGTGATGGCCGACACCAAGCAGGTGCAGCCGGTCTATCAGCCGGCGCCGGTGATCCGCAAAGGCGTGCTCGACGCCCATCCGGAGATCGCCGCCAAGCTCGCGCCGGCCTTTGCCGGCCTCGACCTGCCGACGCTGCAGCAGCTGAACGCGCAGGTGCAGCTCGAAGGGCGCGACGCCCGTGCCGTCGCCGAAGCCTATCTGAAGGCGCAGGGGCTGCTCGGGTGAGACGCCTCGCCGGCCGCGCGCCGGCGTCCCTGTCGCGCCCGGCGGCCGGGATCGAGGCCCTGCCCCTGCTGCTCGCCGCCGTCGCGCTGGTGGCGCTGCTCGCGTGCGGCTTCGTCGTGGTGGCGCCCAACCGGCTGCTGTCGGGAACCCCGCTGCCGCTGTGGCAGGCGGCCGGGCTCGGACCGAGCCTTGCCGTGCTGGCGCTGCTCGCAGGGATCGCCGCGCTGGCGCTGCGCCCCGCCCTCCCCGCCCAGCCGGCCCTGCTCGGCCTGTGTGCCGGCGCGCTGATGCTGACGGCGCTGGCGCTGGCGGGGCGCGCGGCGGGGGAACAGGCCGTCGCCGCCGGGCCGCTCACCCGCGTGTCGCTCGGCACCGGCTTCTGGGTTGTGTTCACGGCGGGGCTGCTGCTGCTCGCCGACAGCACCGAGCGGGCGCCGGGCCGCGCCGGCAAAGCCGCGCCGCCCCTCGCCACCCTGGCCGGCCTCGCCGCGCTGCTCGCCGGCGGCACCCTCTCCCCGCTCTCGCTCGCGCGCGAATATGCGGTGCGCCAGCAGGCTTATCTCGACGAAGTGCTGCGCCATCTCCAGCTCACCGGGGCGGGTCTGGCGCTCGCCCTCCTCGCCGGCGGGGCCATCGGGCTGATGGCCTATCGCCGGCCGGGTCGGGCCGCGCCGGTGTTCGCCGTGCTCAACATCGTCCAGACCATTCCCTCACTCGCACTCTTCGCCCTCCTCATCGGTCCCATCGTCCTCCTCATCGAACTCGTGCCGGGCCTGCGCCAGCTCGGCATTTCCGGCATCGGGGCGACCCCGGCCATCCTCGCGCTGGGGCTGTATGGCCTGCTCCCAGTCGCGCGCGGCACCCACGCCGCGCTTTCCAGTGTGCCGCCCGATGTGGTGAATGCGGCGCGCGGCATGGGCATGACGCAGGGGCAGATCGTGCGTAACACCTTGATTCCGCTCGCTTTGCCGACGCTGCTGCAGACGCTGCGGCTGACGTTGGTGCAGCTCATCGGCCTCGCCGTGCTGGCGGCGCTGATCGGCGCCGGCGGGCTCGGCACCTTCATCTTCCAGGGGCTGGGGCAGACGGCGGCCGACCTCGTGCTGCTCGGCGCGCTCTCGGCCATCGCCCTCGCGCTGATCGCCGATACCGCCTTGCGCGGCCTCGCACTTTTCCTCGTGCGGAGGCCGCAGCGATGATCCGATTCGAGAGCGTTTCCAAGCACTTCGGCGCGGTGGCCGCCCTGGACGAGGTGACGCTGAACGTGCCGCGCGGCACGCTCTGCGCGCTGGTCGGCACGTCCGGTTCCGGCAAGTCGACCCTGCTGCGCCTCGCCAACCGGCTGCTGGAGGCCGATGCCGGGCGCATCCTCGTCGACGGCACCGACATCGCCACCCTCCCCCCGGTCGCGCTGCGCCGGCGCATGGGCTATGTCATTCAGTCCGTTGGACTTTTCCCGCATTGGACCGTGGCGCGCAACGTCGCCACCGTGCCGACGCTGCTCGGCTGGCCGGCAGCACGGATCCGCGACAGGGTGGCCGAGTTGCTCGCTCTCGTCGGCCTGCCTCACGAGCACCATGCCCAACGCTACCCGGACGAACTGTCCGGTGGGCAGCAGCAGCGCGTCGGCGTCGCCCGGGCGCTGGCCGGCGATCCTGAGGTGCTGCTGATGGACGAGCCGTTCGGCGCCGTCGACCCGCCGACCCGGCGCGGTCTCCAGGACAGCCTGCGCGACATCCAGCGGCGCACCGGAACCACCATCCTGCTCGTCACCCATGACGTGGAAGAAGCGATCCGCCTCGGCGGCACGCTCGCCGTGCTGCACCAGGGGCGCCTGCTGCAAACCGGCACGCCGGCGCAGGTGCTGGCCCACCCCGCAAGCGAGGAGGTGGCGCGCTTCTTCGGCGGGCCGCTGCTGGGGCTGAACCGGTTGAAAGCGCTGCGCGTCGCCGATCGCGCGGATTTCGCCGCCCCCCCGCCACCCCTCGACGGCGCGCCGGTCGCCGCCGAGGCGACGCTGGAGGAGGCATTGGCCCGCATGGTGGCGGAAGGCCGCACGCAGCTGCCGGTGCGGCGCGCGGCGGACGGGCGCATGGGCGTGCTCGCCCTTGCCGATCTGGTCCGGCCATGAAGCTTCGACGCGCGACGGGGGTGGCGGCGCAGGTCGCCCGCCGGCCGGTGCTGTGGGTCGGGGCGGCGTTCCTTGCCCTCACCTTTGGCATGGACGCGCTGGCGCCGCATCTCGGCTTTCTGTTTCCGCCGGGCACGCGTCTCGTCTACCGCCGCGCCAGCTTCCCCGAGCTTGTCGCCGCGCATGCGCTGCTGACCGGCGCGGCGAGCCTTGTCGCCATCACACTCGGCATCGCCGCCGCTCTTTTCGCCACCCGGCCGCTGGGCCAGGCCTATGCGGGGACGCTGGACCGGCTGGGCGCGCTCGCCCAAACCTTTCCGCCCGTCGCCGTGCTGGCACTTGCCGTGCCGAGCCTCGGCTATGGCGCGCTGCCCACCGCCTTCGCGCTGGTGCTCTATGGCGTGCTGCCGGTGATGGGGGCGGGGATGGCGGGGCTGCGCAGCGTGCCGGCGCCGGTGCTGGAGGCGGCCGATGGCAGCGGCTTCTCCCCCGCCGGGCGGCTGTGGCGGATCGAGCTGCCGCTGGCCGCGCCGATCCTGTTCGCCGGCATCCGCACCTCGGTGACCATCGGCATCGGCACCGCCACCATCGGCTCGACCGTCGGCGCGCTGACGCTGGGCTCGCCGATCATTGACGGACTGTCAGGCGGCAACCCCGCCTATGTGCTGCAGGGCACGGTGCTGGTGGCGCTGTTCGCCGTCACCGTCGACCTCGCGCTGGGCGAGGCGCAGCGCGCGCTCACCCGGCACGCGCGCTGACGCGCGGCCTCAGTTGCCGTGGCCCTCGCGCTCCTGGCAATGATAACCGGCAAGACACTGGCTCTGGTCCTGCGAGGGAATCCAGCTCGGCGCGCCATCGTCGGAGGCCATGCACAGGCTCGGATTGGAGACGACGCGGCTGAGATTGCCGCCGCCCGTGTCGAACACCACCTGGCCGCGCTGCTGCACCAGCGCGTTCACCTGCGCGCAGCTCATCGTGGTCGAGCGCGGGTTTTCCTGCGCCTGCGCCGAGGCAATGCCGAGAACGAGCGCGGCAGAGAGAAAGAGAACGCTTCGCATTGGGGGCTCCCGAAAGCACATCGCCGCGCACCCATAGGCCCGGCGAACGGCTCTTGGGAGCCGCAGCGTCATCCTAGCAAATCGGCCATTGAGGGATAGGCAAAGTCGCGTGAGGGCCACCGCGCGCAATCCTGAAGCAAGCCTCGCCTTTTAGCGAAACGTATCGCCGCACGCGGGCGGGGATGTGGAGAGCGCTGAATGCACCTGCTGTCGAACCGCCATGCCCTTGCGACCCTGGAAGCCCTCGACCGCGCGCTCGCCGTCGTCGAATTCACCCCGGATGGGCGGGTTATCACCGCCAATACCAATTTTCTGACGCTCATGGGCTATGAGTTGGCGGAGATCGCGGGGAAGCCGCACACGCTGTTCGTTCGTCCGGACGAGCGCGCGAGCGAGGCCTATGCCGCGTTCTGGGACGATCTGCGCCGTGGCGTGTTCAAATCGGCCGAATTCCACCGCGTGACCAAAGACGGCCGCTCTGTCTTCATTCAGGCGACCTACAACCCCATCGTCGTCCGCGGCAAAGTGGTCAAGGTCATCAAGTTCGCCTCCGATGTCTCGGCGCAGAAGGCGCGCGAGGCTGAGTATGAGAGCCTGATACGCGCCGCCAACACCTCGCAGGCCCTCATCTATTTTACGCCGGACGGCCATGTGCTGGACGCCAACGCGAACTTCCTCAACGCGCTCGGCTACACGCTCGACGAGATCCGTGGCCGGCACCACTCACTCTTCGTACCGGCGCAGGAGCGCGACACGCCCGCTTATCGCAGCTTCTGGGCCGAGCTGAGGCGGGGAACGTTCCAGGCCGGCGAGTTCCACCGCATCGCCAAGGATGGGCGGGATGTGTGGATCCAGGCCAGCTACAATCCGGTGTTCGATGCCAGCGGAACCATGACCAAGGTGGTGAAATTCGCCACCGACACGACCGCCGACGTGGTGCGGCGGCAGCATCGTGAAGCGTTGCAGAGCCTGATCGGCGCGGACATTGAGCGCATCACACGCGAGATCGGCGACACCAGCCATCAGGCCGCCACCGCCTCGCAGGCGACCGAACAGACCTCGGTCGGCATCAATGCCGTGGCCTCCGGCGCCGAAGAACTCTCCGCCTCGATCAGCGAGATCAGCCGGCAGGTCGCGGTGGCGCTGGACAACTCACGCGGCGCTGTGGCGGAGAACACGCGCGCGCATGAGGTCGTCTCCGCCCTCACCGATACCGCCCAGCGCATCGGCCTCGTCATCGATCTGATCACCAAGATCGCCGGCCAGACCAATCTGCTCGCCCTCAACGCCACCATCGAGGCCGCACGGGCGGGCGAGGCCGGGCGCGGCTTCTCGGTGGTGGCGACGGAAGTGAAGGAACTCGCTGGCCAGACAGCGGACGCCACCGGCCAGATCACGGCGCAGATCGCCGCCATTCAGGACTGCACGCGGCAGACCGCGCAGGCGCTCGCCGCCATCGGCCGGCGCATCGGTGACATCGATGCGATCTCCACCGGCATCGCCGGCGCGGTGGAGGAACAGTCGGCGGTGGCCCGGGATATGTCGCTGAGCATGCAGGAAGCGGCAAAGAGCGTGGGAACGATCACCCGCAGCATGGATGCCATCGCCGCCTCGGCGCATCATCTGGAAACCGCGTCCGCCGCCCTGCGCACACGCTCGCGCGAGATTGCGTGAGACCCGGCGTCACCCCGCCAGCCGGCGGGCGCGGCGCTTGCGCAGAACGGCGATGGTCACCAGCGCAAGGAGGATCACCGCCAGCGAGAACACCGTCGTCACCGTGCCCAGCGCATAGAGCACCGGGGTCGTGACATTGGTGGTCATGCCGTAGATCTCCAGCGGCAGCGTGTTGAAGCTGCCGGAGGTCATAAGCGTGCGGGCGAATTCGTCATAGGAGAGGGTAAAGCCGAACAGGCCGACGCCGATGAGGCTCGGCAGGATGATCGGCAGCACCACATGGGCGAAGGTCTGCCACGGGCTGGCGCCAAGGTCGCGCGCCGCTTCCTCATAGGCCGGGTTGAAGCGGTTGAACACCGCGAACATGATCAGCAGGCCGAAGGGCAGCGTCCAGGTGAGATGCGCGCCGAAGCCGGAGGAGTACCAGGCCGGCTCCAGCCCGAACACGTTGAAGGCAAGGCCAATGCCGAGCGAGATGAGGATCGAGGGCACGATCAGGCTGGCGATGGTGAGGTAGAACAGCGGCCCGCTGCCGAGGAAGCGGCGGCGGAAGGCGAGGCCGGCCAGCAGCGAGACCACCACCGTGGTCAGCATGGTCATCAGGCCGAGAAGGAGCGAGCGCGAGAAGGCGCCGCCGAAATCGCCCACCGCCTGCTGCTCGAACAACAGATTCTCGAACCAGCGCAGCGACACCCCGTTCATCGGGAAGGTGAGCCCGCCATTCGGCCCCTGAAAGGAGAGGATGAAGATGGTGGAGAGCGGCCCGTACAGGAACAGCACGAACAGGATGAAGAAAGCGGTGAGCACGTAGAAGCCGGGGCCGCGCTTGTCCGAGTTCATCGCTCACAGCTCCTTGCGGATGTTGACGATGCGCAGGATGGCGGCGACCAGCAGCAGCACAAGCACCAAGAGGATCACCGCATTCGCCGCCGCCGCCGGGTATTGCAGCAGCGCGATCTGGTTCGCCATCATCAGCCCCACCGAGGCCGACTGGCCGCCGGACATGAAGCGCACGGTGATGAAATCGCCCATGACCAGCGTCACCACGAAGATCGAGCCGATGGCGATGCCGGGCTTGGCGAGCGGGATGATCACATTGGTGAGGATCTGGAAGGCGCTGGCCCCGGCATCCCGCGCCGCCTCGATCAGCGCCCGGTCGATGCGCATCAGCGTGTTGAAGATCGGGGTGACCATGAACAGCGTGTAGAGATGCACCATGGCCAGCACGACGGCGAAATCCGAGAACAGCAGGAATTCCAGCGGCTGGTCGATCACGCCCATCGACATCAGCGACTGGTTGAGGAGCCCGTTGCGGCCGAGGAAGGGAATCCACGAGATCATGCGGATGATGTTCGAGGTCAGGAACGGGATGGTGCAGATGAGGAACAGCACCATCTGCATGGTCGCCGAGCGGATGTGGAAGGCGAGGTAATAGGCGACCCAGAAGCCGACAAGGAGCGTCACCGCCCAGACGATGACGGTGTATTTCAGCGTGTTGAGATAAGTGCTCCAGGTCACCGGCGAGGTGATCGTCTCCTCGTAATTGGTGAAGACGAAAGCCGGGAAGATCTGGATCGAATCATAGTCCCAGAAGCTCACCATCACGATGGTGGCGATCGGCAACACCAGGAACGCCGCGAGGATCAGCGTCAGCGGCGTGGCCTGCAGATAGGGCGCGATCCGGGAGAGGGTCATGCGGGGTTTCCGGTCAAGGTCGGCATTCGCGAACATCCTCGAGGCGGGCTTCGCCCGGCACCTCAGGATGACGTCTGCGAGGGGAAGCTGGCGGGCATCTTCCCTTCGTCATGCTGAGGAGCGAGCGAAGCGAGCGTTAAGGCACGCAGGCCCGCCCCGACAAAGGCTGGGATGGCCGGGTCAAGCCCGGCCATGACGGCGCCGCATCCTCACGCGGCGATGAACTCGTTCCAGCGGCGAACCATGTAGCGGTCCTCGTCCATCACCGAGTTCCAGCACGCCACTGCGCCCATGCGTTCCTGGAAGGAGCCGCCGTCGCGCACCGCGCCGGCGGTGTACATCACCTTGCCCTCCGGCGAGAGGATGTCGGCCTTGGCCGGCTGGCCGAGCATCCAGAACGCCCATTCGTCCGGCGTCATGTTCTTCTCGGCGGTGGAGAGCACGGCGGAGTAATAGCCCTGCCGGTTGAGATAGGCGCCGACCCAGCCGGAGAGATACCAGTTGATGTACTCATAGGCGGCGTCGAGCTGCGCGCCCTTCAGGTGCTTGGCGATGCCGAGGCCGCCGCCCCAGGCGCGATAGCCTTCTTCCAGCGGCTGGTAGACGCAGGCAACGCCCTTGGAGCGCACGGCCGCCACCGCTGGCGACCACATGGACTGGATCACCACCTCACCGGAGGCCATGAGGTTCACGCTCTCGTCGAAGGTCTTCCAGAAGGCGCGGAACTGCCCGGCTTTCTTGGTCTTGATCAGGAAATCGATCGTGGTGTCGATCTCCGCCTTGGTCATGTTGCCCTTGTCGCCATATTTGATGATGCCGGCGCTCTCGCAGATCATCGCCGCGTCCATGATGCCGATGGACGGAATGTTGATGATCGAGGTCTTGCCCTTGAAGGCGGGGTCGAGAATGTCCTTCCAGTTCTTGATCGGCCGGCCGACAAGGTCGGGACGGATGCCCAGCGTGTCGGCGTTGTAGATGGTCGGGATCAGCGTCATCCACTGGGTCGGCGCGGCGGCGAACTTCTTGGAATCCGGTCCTTCGACGAAGCCGACCGTGTTGGGCGCCGTGCCCTGCGCGATCTTCGATTCCGGGGTGAGCTTGCCGGTGGTGAAGATCGGCACGATCTGGTCGTAATATTTGATCTTGTTCACATCCATCGGCTGCAGCGTGCCGGCGGCGAACACCTTCTTGCAGATCCAGTATTCGATATCGGCAATGTCGAAGGAGTTGGCCTGCGTCACCACGCGCTGCGACACCGCGTCGGAATCGAGCGCCGTCATCTGCAGGGTGATGCCGAGATCCGCCTTGCACTTCTCGGCGATGGCGTTGAGGTTCGACACGCCGGTGCCGAACTGGCGCAGCGTGATCGGGTTCTGCGCCCAGATGGTGGGGAAGCCGGTGACCGCCTGCCCGCCGACGGCGAGGCCACCCAGCGCCGCCGCGCCCTTCAGCAGACCGCGGCGGCTGACGCCCTTGGCGGCGGTTCCGGTGCGATCAGTGGTCTTCTTTCTCATTGCAGTCTCCCGAGCGTTGTGCGGCGGGGTGAGCCGCCGATGTGTCTGGTGTCAGGCGGAAGGCGAGGGCTGAAGGATGTGAACGTCCTGCGGCGTCCAGCCGAGCGGCACGGCATCGCCGATGCTGAGCGGGGCGGCGAAGAAGGCGGTTTCCGGCACCTGAACCGAGAATTCCGATACGCCAGGCGCGGCCAGCGCCACCTGCACCTTCTGCCCGTGATATTCGATGTTCTGCACGAGGCCGGTGAGGCCGCACCCCGGCATCGCCCCGGCGCCGAGCTGCACTCGGTCGGTGCGCACCGCGATCTCCACCGGCGCGCCCGGCTCCAGCCCCGGCGCGGTGGGAGCGCGGAAGGAAGCGCCGCCCGGGACTTCGAACGTCACCTCTTCGCCGCCGAGCTGCGTCACCCGGCCGGCGATCACATTGTGGTCGCCCATGAAGCGGGCGACGAAGGCGGTGGCGGGGCGGTTGAACACTTCGCGCGGCGTGCCCGCCTGCTCGATCCGTCCGCCATTCATCACCACCACGAGGTCGGAAAGCGCCATCGCCTCTTCCTGGCTGTGGGTGACGTGGATGAAGGAAATGCCGAGCTGAAGCTGCAACTTCTTCAGCTCCTGCCGCACCTTGATCTTGAGGAAGGGGTCGAGCGCGGAAAGCGGCTCGTCGAGCAGCAGCGCCTGCGGATCGGTGATCAGGGCGCGGGCAAGCGCCACGCGCTGCTGCTGGCCGCCCGAGAGCTGGGCGGGGCGACGCTCAGCCAGATGCTCCATCTGCACCAGCTTCAGCATCTCCATCGCCTTGGCCCGGCGGGTCGGCTTGTCGACGCCCTTCATCTTCATGGAGAAGGCGACATTGTCGACGATGTCGAGATGCGGAAAGAGCGCGTAGCTCTGGAACATCATCGCCGTGCCGCGCTTGGCCGGTGGCAGGTCCGTGACCACGGTGGGGCCGAGGCGGATGTCGCCTTCAGTGACGCTCTCATGGCCGGCGATCATGCGCAGCGTCGTGGTCTTGCCGCAGCCGGAAGGACCGAGCAGGCAGCAATAGGTGCCCGCCGGAATCTTCAGCGAGACGTGGTCCACCGCCATGGCCTGCCCATAGCGCTTGGTCACGTCGATGAGTTCGATCTCGGCGCCCTTGCTCATGTGGTCGGCCTGGCCCCCTGCGGCTGCGAACAGGCGGCTCGTCACGCAAGCGATATGCCAGCCGGGGCAACCCTGCCGCGAATCCCGGCGCGTCGCGCTCGCGCCCACGCCGCGAGGACAGGACGCGGAACCCGTTACCGCACGATCGGTACCTCTGCCTAGACAACAGGCAGACCGCCCGTCCCATGCCCAAGTTAGCGTCCGCCCGCGCGCAATCCCTCAGCCAGATGGCGGATTGAGCGTGACGTGGGGATATCGCACTCTATCTCCCACCAAGGGTCCGCAGAGGCCCATCGCGCGCATGGGGCGCGCTGAAGGAGGACACGCCGCATGAAACGCACGCTTTTCGCCGCCGCCATCGCCACGCTAGCCGCCGCACTGGCCCCGGCCGGCCCGGTCGCCGCGCAGGATTTCCCCACCCGCCCGGTGACGCTGGTCATTCCCTTCGCCGCCGGTGGCTCCACCGATCTGGTCGGCCGGCTGATCGCCGAGCGCATGGCGGCGGAGCTGGGACAGCCCGTGGTGGTGGAGAACAAGGGCGGGGCCGGCGGCAATCTCGGCGCGGCGCAGGTCGCCAAGGCGAGCCCGGACGGCTACACCATCCTCATGGGCACGGTCGCCACCCATGCGCTGAACCCGGCGCTGTACAAGAAGATGCCCTATGACCCCGTCACCAGCTTCGCGCCGGTGTCGCTGCTGGTGGTGGTGCCGAACGTACTGGTGGTGAACCCGGATTTCCCGGCCAAGACCACCGAGGAACTGATCGCCCTGCTGAAGAAGGACCCGGGCAAGTATTCCTACGCCTCCTCCGGCAACGGCACGCCGCTGCATCTCTCCGGCGAGCTGTTCAAGAGCATGGCCGATGTCGACATGCAGCATATCCCCTATCAGGGCGCCGGGCCGGCGCTGGTAGACGTGCTCTCCGGCCAGGTGCCGATCATGTTCGACAACCTCCCCTCCTCCACCAGCCACATCAAATCCGGCAAGCTGCGGGCGCTCGGCGTGACCACGGCCAAGCGCGCGCCCTCCTTCCCCGACGTGCCGGCCATCGCCGAAGCCGTGCCGGGCTATGAGACCTACACCTGGAACGCCGTCTTCGCCCCCGCCGGCACCCCGCCGGAGGTCGTCGCCAAGCTCAACGCCGCCGCCAACAAGGCGCTGGCCGACCCGAAGGTGCAGGCGCGCCTCGCCGATTTCAGCGCCGTCTCGGTCGGCTCGACACCGGAGGAACTGGGCGCGCATGTGAAGAAGGAAATCGCCAAATGGGCGCCGATCGTGAAGGCGTCCGGCGCGCAGCTGGATTGAGCCCCCCTGACAAGGGCGTCATCCCGGCCGAAGCGCAGCGCAGAGCCGGGATCGCGCCCCCTTCGGCGCACGATCCCGGATCGGCCTTCGGCCGTCCGGGATGACGAAGGCTCAGAACACCGTGCCGTCGGCGTCGATGGCGAGCGGCGGCGGGCCGGCGGGCGGCCGCCGTTCCGCGGCGATACGGCGCCCCGCCATCCATGTGCCACCCTGCAGCAGCTTGGCGAGCGGGAATTGCGCGGCGTCGAGCCCCAGCCGCTCGCGCACCCGGTCGGCGAGCAGATCCATCAGCGCCACGGTCAGGGCTCGCCACTCGACCACGAGCTCCGACGACACCTCGTGCTTGTGCGCGGGGTTGAGCGGTGCGCGCGACACGATCGCGCCAAGGTCGATCAGCAGACCACCGTTGCGGTATTCGGGGAGCGCTGTCAGCGCGTCGAGATCGGTGACGGCGAGGCCAGAGGCCTCGAACGGCTCCAGCAGCGAATAGGTCAGCCATTGCGACAGCTTGTGGAACGGCACGAGCTGGTCGGAGCGATCCGCCACCCGCACCGCCGGATGACGCCCGACATCGCCCAGTGCCACCCCCGCCACGTTCAGCCCGGACGGCCAGATGACGGAAAGCCCGTCGAGCAGCGCCTTGAGGATCGCTTCAGCCGGTAGCCGGCCGATCCGTGCCTGCGGGGCGAGCGTGTCGTAGAGGCCACCGGGCCGTCCGCTCGGGCCGAAAATGTCCGGCCGCGCCGCCACCGCCGCGCCGAGCCGGTTCAGCAGAGCCGCCCGGCCGATGAGACCCACGAGCGGATTTTGCTCCGACACCTGAAAGAACCGGCCGAGCGTCGCCGCTTCGAGGCCGATCAGCGTGGAGGCATCCGCGCGCAAAGGCAGGTCGGGATCGGCCGAGAAGCCGCCCGCCGCGAACATGTCGAGGCTCGCCACCGCCAGCCCTTCCGAGCGGCCGATGGCAAGCCCCGTCGCCGCTTCATGATAACGCCAGGCGTCCCCGGCCCCGGCGTCGAGCAGCACGCTGACCACGGCAAGGTCGATCATGGTGCGGGCCCGCTCGGCGGCGTCCATGCCCTCAAGGCGCGGGGCGAGCGCCTCCCAGCGCGCCACCCCACCGGCATCGAAGTGCCGCCAACGGCTGTGATAGGGAATGTCGAGGCTGGGATAGTCCTGCCGCGTCACGTCGGCCACATAGTCGGCCACCGCGTCGAGCGCGGCGAGATTGACGGTGAAATGCGGCGAGCGGCCCTCCCGCACATGGTCGAGCACCTGATGGCTGCGGGCCCGCACGGCGGCAGGCGAGCGCAGGGCGGCGAGTTCGGGGGGGATCATGCTTCTTCTCTCATGCAGGCATTCAGCAGCTTCGGGCACGGCTCGGCATTGTGGTATTATAAGTCCCGCCCCGCCGCGACAGACCGTTTCACCTTCCCGACCGGAGTTCCGTCAGGTCGAAAGGCGCTCGACTTTCAGGCTGGAGGTTAATCCCTCATCGATTTAAGCCCGATCCGGTCGTTCCATGCACAAAAACAACTTCGACATCCTCATTCTCAGTTCGCATTCGAACCCACGCTCCAACGCCCCGATTAATCACGCCGCCTACTGCCAGAGGCATGGATATCGATACCTTTTCGACGCCACGCCCTATCCCATCAACTCCGCCTACGACCAGAAACTGTTCTCAATAAAAAACAACCTAAGGGCAGCGGAATGGCTTCTCTGGGTCGATGACGACGTTTTCTTCACTCAACACGCACGCAACCTGGACTTCCTCATCGACCAATGCGTCGGATTCGACATACTGATCTGCAACAGCCCCGTGAATAAAAAAGGCCAAATGACATTAATAAATTCAGGAGCGATGCTTATACGAAACTGCGATACGTCATTCACTCTTATAGACAACTCACTAAATACCGACATCGAACAGGTCAGAAAATGGTGGCTCCCCGAATATGGACTCTTCACCAGCGGCGATCAGGACCGGCTCTTCTATCAGTTTCAGAACAACCCCATCGCCAAGGACAGAGTAAAAATCACTGACTTTCATACATTTAACGCCCGGCCTTATCACGTCCGTTCCCACTTCGATGAATTTTTCGCCCTCCATTTCTGCGGAGACATAGACAAGTTAAAGGAGGTGGAGCATTTCAGCACCAAATATAATGTCGACAGGTTCCTTCTAGGCCACCAGCGTGACTCCGAACCATTCAAAAGTTCGAGTTTTTTCTACAAGTTAAAGCGCAAGAAGAGCCTTCGCGGCCGGCTCAAGGAGCTTCTGCGCGGGACACGCCCGAAATGAACGGAAGCGTTGCCCCAGAGCGCCCGCGGTTTCGCAAGAGACCGAGTTCCGGCTGGCCTACTCCTCCAGCCCCCGGCCCTGCGTCTCCTCGAACCGGCTGTCGAAGCCGACGCCGTAATAGCCGGCAGAGACCTTCGCCTCCATCTCGACGCGGGCATCGGGAGGGATCAGCTCGGCGGGGATCGGCACGCGCTCCACCACCTCGATGCCGGCGCGGGCCAGCGCGTTGAACTTCATGTCGCTCATCGAGGCGAAGCGGTCGATCTTCGCAATGCCGAGCCAGTGGAACACGTCCGGCATCAGCTCCTGGAAGCGCATGTCCTGCACGCCGGCCACGCATTCGGTGCGCTTGAAATAGGTCTCGGGCAGGTCGCCACCCTCCTGCCGCTTTCGGGCATTGTAGACGAGGAACTTGGTGACTTCGCCCAGTGCGCGCCCTTCCTTGCGGTTATAGACCACGAGGCCGGTGCCGCCCTTCTGCGCCATCTCCACGCACATTTCGATGCCATGGGCGAGATAGGGCCGGCAGGTGCAGATATCGGAGGAGAACACGTCCGAACCGTTGCACTCGTCATGCACCCGGCAGGCGAGCGGGGTGACGCCGTCGCCGATCTTCGACGGGTCGCCGAACAGATAGAGCGTCATGCCGCCGATAGGGGGCAGGAACACCTTGAGGTCGCCGCGGGTGACGAGTTCCGGGAACATGCCGCCCGTGTGCTCGAACAGAGCCCGGCGCAGCGCGCCCTCGGAAACACCGAAGCGCTCGGCGATGCCCGGCAAGTACCACACCGGCTCGATCGCCGCCTTGGTCACGCGCACATCGCCCTTCGGCCCGATAATGTCGCCGTCGATGCTCAGTCGTCCGGCGCGCAGCGCGTCGCGGATTTCCGGCATGTCGATATGGGCGCGGGTGATGGCGATGCTCGGGCGCACATCGAGCCCGGCCGCGACCTCGGTGCCGAAGGCTTCGCCGATCATGTGACCGAACGGGTCGAGCGAGACGATCTTTTTCGCATCACCCCATTGCGGGTGTGGGCCGATGATGTCGGAGGGCGCGGTATTGGTGAGGTCCGCCTTGAAATCGGCCGGCAGCGCGCCGGCGGCGATGGCGAGCGCGCGATAGACCGAATAGCCGCCGGCATGGGTGCCGATGGCGTTGCGCCGCTTGGGATCGGTGAGGGTGGCGACCACGGGCCCGCGCAGGGCCGGATCGGGCGCGCCCCAGTTCAGCGCCGGGCCATCGGCCGCGACGCCGGTAGGCGCGCCATGGGAGGTGAGGACGATGTGGTTGCGGGAACGACCGCCTGCACTGGCATTGACGGACATAGGGGGCTCGCTTCAAGTCCGGCGGACATCGCCGGCGTCCTGGAAGCAACGCATGTGAGCGTGAAAACGCCGCTTCCGCAAGGGGGACGGCGCGGCTGGCCGCGAAAAAACGGACGGGATGGTCCGTTTCTTGAATCGGATTTCGCGTTATTGTGAGTTCCGTGACGGGGGCGCGCACCGTGCCGCGCCTGATGACCATGCGAGGACGACGCCGAGATGAACGCCCCCACCAGCCCGAAAGCCGCCGTGCCGTCCAACACTGTCGTCGTCGATCACCCGCTGATCCAGCACAAGCTCACGCTGATGCGCCGCTCGCGCACCCCGGCGAACGAGTTCCGGCTGCTGCTGCGCGAGATCAGCATGCTGCTCGCCTATGAGGTGACGCGCGACATGCCGACCGAGACGATCGAGATCGAGACGCCGCTCACCACGATGCAGGCGCCGATCCTCGCCGGCAAGAAGCTGTGCCTCGTCTCCGTGCTGCGCGCCGGCGGCGGCATTCTGGAGGGCATGCTGGAAATCCTGCCCGCCGCGCGCGTCGGCCATGTCGGGCTCTACCGCGACCCGGTCTCGCTGGCGGCGGTGGAATATTATCTGAAACTGCCGCGCGACATTTCCGAGCGCACCGCCATCGTGCTCGACCCGATGCTCGCCACCGGCAATTCGGCGGCGGCGGCGGTGTCGGAGGTGAAGGCGGCCGGTTGCCAGTCGGTGAAGTTCGTCTGCCTCATCGCCGCGCCGGAGGGGCTGAAGACGCTGCACGACGCCCATCCCGACGTGCCGGTCTACACGGCAGCGGTGGACAGCCACCTCAATGACCACGGCTATATCGTGCCCGGCATCGGCGACGCCGGCGACCGCATTTTCGGCACCAAATAGCGTAGGCGACGGCGCCGCAGCGCCGAAAATCTCGGCACCGCGCCCGTGCAACTGCCTGCCATACGGGCTTTGACGGGACGGCGGACCGTTCTACCCTTCGGGCAAATGTCCCTAGGGTTCCGGCGCCGCCTGGGTGCGGCGCGCTGGTCCGAGAGGGGCAGCCGGGCGCGCCGTCAGTGCCCGGTCCACGGCGGGACAAAAGCCCGGGAGGCTCGCGCGGCGGCGTTCGCGGCGAAGACCCTCTCGCATCTGCGCCGGGGTCTCCCGCGAAGGCCGTCAGGCCCTTCGACGCACGGAGACACGACATGCGCCTCTCACCCACCCGTTCCCGCCGCTTTGCCGGCCTCGCCCCCGCGCCGCAGCGCCAGCGCCTTCACCACCCCAATTTCGAAATCCGGGGCATGCAGGGCTGGAAGGCGCTGGAAGCGGAGGAAAAGCTCTCCGAAGATGGCTGGCGCAAGGAGCAGCAATGGGCGCTCGACATGGGCCTGCCCGGCGCGGATTCCATCACCGACAAGTCGATCCCGACCTTCGCGCGTGGCGAGTTACCGCATTTCGCCGGCATCAACACCTTCATGAAGGCGCCTTATGTCGAGAATGTCCGCGATGTCGGCAAATACGACGCGGCGGTGCTCGGCATCCCCTTCGACTCTGGCACCACCTACCGCCCGGGCACACGCTTCGGGCCGCAGGGAATCCGCCGCATCTCCGCGCTCTACACCCCCTATAATTACGAGCTGGGCGTCGACCTGCGCGAGCAGATGACGCTGTGCGACGCGGGCGACGTGTTCACCATTCCGGCGAACCTCGAAAAGAGCTTCGACCAGATCTCCAAGGGGGTGAGCCACGTCTTCTCCTCCGGCGCGCTGCCGGTGATGCTGGGCGGCGACCATTCCATCGGCTTTCCCTGCGTGCGCGGCATCGCCGAATGCACCTCCAAGCGCATCGGCATCATCCATTTCGACCGGCATATCGACATCCAGGAAAAGGATCTCGACGAGCGCATGCACACCACGCCCTGGTACTGGGCGACCAACCTGCCGAATGTCTCGCCGAAGAATCTCGTCCAGCTCGGCATTGGCGGCTGGCAGGTCCCGCGCTACGGCGTGCAGGAGGCGAGGAAGCGCGGCACCAATGTGCTGACCATCGACGATATCGAGAAGATCGGGCTGGAAAAGGCGGCCGAGATCGCGCTCGAACTCGCCTGGAAGGATGCCGACGCGGTCTATATCTCCTTCGACGTGGACAGCATCGACTGCGGCTTCGTCCCTGGCACCGGCTGGCCGGAGCCCGGCGGCTTCCTGCCGCGCGAGGCGCTGAAGATCCTCGGCCTGGTGGCGGCGGAAGGGCTGTGCGGGCTGGAGGTGGTGGAGGTCTCCCCGCCCTACGACACCTCCGACATCACCGCCCTGTTCGCCACCCGCGTGGTGGTGGAGGCGCTCGGCTCGATGATCGCCCATGGCAAGCTCGGCGCGCACAAGCACATCATCGACAAGCCGGTGAGTTTCTGATCGGCTCCCGGACGAGCATCCTTCGAGGCCCGGGCGATGCCCGGGCACCTCAGGATGACTATGTACGCGGCACCGACATCGTCATGCTGACGTGCCGCCGCAGGCGGCCTCGAAGCACGCAGGACTGCTGCAGGAGGCACCACCATGCATCGCGGCCACGACCATCACACCCATGACCACGGCGCCGGCGGGCACAGCCATTCCCATGCCGAGGCGCATTCCCACTCCCATTCTCATGGCCATAATCACGGCCACACGCCCCGCCCGGCGGCGCAGTGGCAGACGCCGCATCTGCCGCACGGGCCAGAGCCGGAGGAACACTCACAGCCCGAAGCCGATCTCGATCTCGTGGAAAAGGCCTTCGTTGAGGGCTTCGCCACCGCCAGCGACCCCACCAGCTTCCTGCGCCTCGCCCGTATTCCGTTCGATGCGGCGACAGCGGAAGGCACGCGCGTCAGCCTGCTGCGGGTCGAGACCGGGGAGACCACCGATGTTGGCACGGTGATGCCGCATCTCGGCGGCGGCAGCTTCCGCTACGACCCGCTGCCGGCGGCCATGACCTCGCGCCGGCGCACGCTGCGCTTCGTCTATTTCGACGGTTCGGGGACGTTGCCGCTTACCTTGGCAGAGGTGCGCGCCCTCGCGCAGACGTGAGCGCGGCGCTTTTCCAATAGGCGCGCCCGATCGCCGCGTCCGGACTTTGCCGGGTTGATCGGAACCGCTCCAAAGTTCATGTTGCCGACACAGTGCCTCGCTGGCTCGCCGGCGACGCCCAGTTGGGATGCGCCATGGACTACGCTCGTTTCTTCCAGGATGCCGTCGACACGCTCAAAAATGAGCGCCGCTACCGCACCTTCGCCGAAATCGAACGCGACACCGCGCGCTTCCCGCACGCCATCTGGCACACGCCGCAGGGCGAGCGCGACATCGTCATCTGGTGCTCCAACGACTATCTCGGCATGGGCTGCCACCCCGATGTGGTGGAAGCGATGTGCGCCACCGCCCGCCAGTCCGGCGCCGGCGCCGGCGGCACCCGCAATATTTCCGGCAACAGCCATGCCGTCGTGGAGCTTGAGGCGGAACTCGCCGATCTGCACGGCAAGGAAGCCGGCCTCGTCTTCACCTCCGGCTATGTGTCGAACCAAACCGGCATTGCCACGCTGGCGAAGCTGATCCCCAATTGCCTCATCCTCTCCGACGCGCTCAACCACAATTCGATGATCGAGGGCGTGCGCCAGGCCGGGCGCGACAAGGCGGTGTTCCGCCATAACGACCTCGCCCATCTCGAAGAGCTGCTGCGTGCCGCCGGCGACCGGCCGAAGCTCGTCGTGTTCGAGAGCATCTATTCCATGGATGGCGATGTCGCCCCCATCGGCGCCATCTGCGATCTCGCCGAGCACTACGGCGCCATGACCTATCTCGACGAGGTGCACGCGGTCGGCATGTATGGCCCGCGCGGCGCCGGTGTCGCCGAGCGCGACGGCGTCATGCACCGGGTCGATGTGATCGAGGGCACGCTGGGCAAGGCCTTTGGCGTGGTCGGCGGCTACATCACCGGCACGCGCGCGGTAATGGACGCGGTGCGCTCCTATGCGCCGGGCTTCATTTTCACCACCGCCCTGCCCCCGGCGGTGGCGGCGGCCGCCGCCGCGTCGGTGCGCCACCTCAAGGCCTCGGCCCATGAGCGGACCCGCCAGCAGGCGCAGGTCGCCAAGGTGAAGCGGGCGCTTGACCTGGCCGGCCTGCCGCAGATGGTGACCGACACCCATATCGTGCCGATCATGGTCGGCGACGCCGAGGCCTGCAAGGCGGCGAGCGACATGCTGCTTCAGGACCACGGCATTTATATCCAGCCGATCAACTACCCCACCGTGCCGCGCGGCACGGAGCGGCTGCGCATCACCCCCGGCCCGTTCCATGACGATGCGCTGATCGCCCATCTCGCCCATGCGCTGAGCGATGTGTGGAGCCGGCTCGGGCTCGGCTTCGTTAAGCGGGCGCAAGCGGCGGAGTAATCCGCCGCAAGACACACAAACCCGGCGGAGTAATCCGCCACGAAAGGCAAAGCTCCGGCGGAGTCATCCGCCGCGAAGGGGCAAGCTCCGGCGGAGAATCGGCTCCGCTCAGTCCTTCGGCTCGGTGGTGTCGATCTCGACATTCTCGGAGGGGATTTCCGCCCGGCCGAAGAACAGCCTTGCGATCACCGGGATCGCCAGGGCAAGGCCAAGGAAGCGCATCAGATGGTGCGCGGCGACGAAGGCCGGGTCCATGCCGAGCACGAAGGCCATGATGGTCATCGCCTCCAGCGCGCCGGGCACATAGGACACCAGCACCTTGGGCAGCGGTTCGCCGGAGAGCCAGGCGCCGAGCACGGCGAAGGCCAGCGCGATCGCCGTGGCGATCGCCAGCGCCGCGAGCGAATCCACCAGAAAGTGGCGCAGCGTCGCCACGCGTGTGCCGGCGAAGCGGCTGCCGGTATTGGCGCCGAGCACCACGAAGCCGATGATAAGGAAGATGTCCGGCAGCCGGCCCTCGATCAGGCCGAAGCCGTGCACCAGCGCGCTCGCCAGCATCGCTCCGACCATGGCCCCGCCGGGAAAGCGGCTGCGCTCGGCGAGCAGCCCGCCGAAAATGCCGACGCCGAGCGAGGTGAGGAAGCTCGTCATGTCGGGCACCACGGGGGTGATGGGCAGCGTGCCGGAGGGCTCGTGCCCCAGCCCGCCGATCGCCGCCGGCAGCAGCGCCACCAGCACGAACAGCCGCAGCGACTGGCCGAACACCACCCGCCGCGTGTCGGCCCCGGAGCTTTCCGCCATGACCAGCACGGTGGAGAGCGCGCCGGGCGCGGCGGCGAAGAAGGCGCTGCGCCGGTCCCAGCCGGCGACCCTCTCCAGATAGAACATCACCGCCACCATCATGACCGGCACGGAGGCCACCAGCACGCCCATCGTCACCGGCCAGGTGGTGATGCCGCGCAGCGTCTCCGGCGTGATGGCCGAGCCCATGGAGGTGCCGAGGATCATATAGACGCCGAGCCTTGTGTTCTTCTCCACCCCAACCGGCGCGCCGAGCAGCGCGGCCAGCGCGGTCGCCACCAGCGCACCGGAAAGCCAGCCCGCCGGCATGGCGAGCCAGGCGAAGAAGCCGCCGCCGGCCAGAGCAAGGGCGAGCGTGCCGACATACCAGGCGTGGCGGCGGACGGTGGGGGATTTCACGAAGGCGGGAAGCGGCATCGGGCAGAACCAGGGAACGGGAGCCCCCGGGCACGCCCGCAGGGCCTGCGCAAGAGCCCGCGACGCGGCGACATTTGCGGCGGATCAATGCGACGAATGCCGGATCGGGTCAAATCCTCTCCATGCATAACGCAACGCTCATCCATGCAGAGCGGGCCGTGCCCCGCTACACCTCCTACCCTACCGCGCCGCATTTTACCGGCGCGATACGGGCCGGCGCGCATGCCGACTGGCTCGCCGTCCTGCCGGCTCAGGCGAGCGTCTCGCTGTACCTGCATGTGCCGTTCTGCCCGGCGCTGTGCTTCTATTGCGGCTGCACCACCAAGGCGACGCGGCGGCCCGAGCCGGTGGCGGCCTATGCGGACCGGCTGGAGCGCGAGATCGACCTCGTTGCCGACCGCATCGGCGGGCGCCGCGTCACCCACATCGCCTGGGGTGGCGGCACGCCCAGCCTGCTGGGGCCCGAGCGGCTGCGCCGGCTCGGCGAAAAGCTCGCGGAGCGATTCGAATTCGATCACCTCGCCGAATACGCCTTCGAGCTCGACCCGCGCGAGACCGACGAGCCGCTCGCCGATGCGCTCGCCGCCATGGGCGTCGACCGCGTAAGCCTTGGCGTGCAGGATTTCAGCGTCCATGTGCAGAAGGCAATCGGCCGCATCCAGCCCTTCGCCACGGTGGAGCGCGCCATGCGCCTGCTGCGCGACGCCGGCATCTCCTCGATCAATCTCGACCTGATGTACGGCCTGCCGCACCAGAGCGAGCGCGACATTCGCCGCACCACCCAGCTGGCCACGGTGCTGGCGCCCGAACGGCTCGCTTTGTTCGGCTATGCCCATGTGCCGTGGATGCGCACCAACCAGAAGATGATCGACGAGGCCGCCCTGCCCGGCGCCGCCGAGCGGCTCGACCAGTCCGAGGCGGCGCGCGAGGTGCTGCTGGCCAATGGCTATGTCGCCGTGGGGCTCGATCATTTCGCCCGCGCCGACGATGCGCTGGCGCGCGCGGCGGCGTCCGGCCAGCTGCGGCGGAACTTCCAGGGCTACACCGCCGACCAGGCGGACGTGCTCATCGGCATGGGCGCTTCGGCGATCAGCCGCTTCCCGCAGGGTTTCACCCAGAACGCGCCCGATGCGGGCTCCTATATGCGCGCCATCGACGAGGGCGGCTTCGCTACGGTGCGCGGCATCGCCTTCACCCCGGAGGACCGCCAGCGCGGCGCGCTGATCGAGCGGCTGATGTGCGACCTCGAAGTCGATCTCGATCCCTCGACCCTGGCCGAGGCCGCCCCGCGCCTTGCCGGCCTCGCCGCCGACGGGCTGCTGACGCTGGAAGGCGGGCGCATCGCCATGACCCCCGGCGGGCGGCCCTTTGTGCGCCTCGCGGCGGCGGCGCTGGACCACCGGCTGCAGAGCCAGACCACCGCGCGCCATTCCGCCGCTGTGTGATCTTCCTCTCTTGTTGCGCCCTGCGAAGGGCGCCAAGAGCCACAAACAGAAAGGTGCTCCGGGAGGGGTACCTAAAGTCGACAAAAAATGGGCGCCCTGCGAAGGGCGCCCAGTTGCTGGAGGGCGTTACCGCCCTTGGAAGGGCGGCCCGCTGGAAAGTCCGAAGGCTACAGCGCCCCGGCGAGGCGGCGCATGCTGCCGCGATCCTGGATGCGGACCTCGTCGGCCCGCTGCAGCACCACGAGGCCGCGCCGCTTGAGTTCGGAAAAGGCCCGGCTCACCGTCTCCAGCGTCAGGCCGAGGAAATCGGCGATTTCCTGCCGCGTCATCGAGAGGTGCAGCGTGCCGCCGACCATGCCTTCGGGCATCAGCCGCAGCAGGAAGAAGGCGACGCGCTCCAGCGCCGACATGCGGCCCAGCACCAGCGCGTGGGAATGCATGACGCAAAGCTGCGCCTCAAAGCGCCGCAGCAGCCGGGCGGCGAGCACCGGGTCGCGCTCCAGCGCGCTGCGGTCATGGGTGTTGATGGTCGCGGGGGTCAGCGTCTCGGCCGAGCAGGCATAGAGATCGCTGTGGGCGAGGCCGAACACGTCGCCGGGGCCGAGCAGCTCCACCACCTGACGGCGCCCGTCGGGCAGCAGCTTGCTCAGCATCACCGCGCCATCGACCACTTCCATGATGCGGCGGGCGGGATCGCCCTCATGCAGCACGGTGACATGGGCGGCGACCCGCATGGTCGGGCAATGCGCTTCGGTGCCATGGGGCGGGCGCACGGTGCCGCCGGTGCGTTCGTCGATGATCTGTCGCATCTGTCTCGCTCCACCCCTTTGATCTTGCGCAAGGCTAAAGGGCAAAGAGCGGCGGCACAGTTCGGTGGGCTGCGTAAGTGACTTTCCGGAAGCGCGCGCACAAACGTTTGGAAAGCACGCCGATTCTCACGCCTCAGGCGTGCGGCAGCACCCGGGCGATGGCGTCGACATCGAGCGGCTTGCGCATCACCCCGTCCGGCACCAGGCCGCGCAGCTGATGATCGATGAAGCCCTGCGACTGGCCGGTGATGACAACCACGCGCGGCGGCGCGGCGAGGTTCAGCAGCCAGCGCACGAGCTGCGCGCCCGGTATGCCGGGCAGGCTGAGATCGACGATCACGGTATCGCCTGCCTCCGGCACCGGCCCCTTGAACAGGCCTTCGGCGTCGCGATGGGAGACCACGTCGTGGCCGATATTGCGCAGGATGAGGGCGAGCGAATCGCTCACACCGGCATCATCCTCGACCACATGAACACGCAAGGGCTCTCTCCCACGGTTTTCGCTGACAGTGTGAAAGAGCGCCGGCATCAGCAATTCGTAGGGATGCGTAGACGGCCGCGTCGTGCACGGGCGCGACGAGGCGGGCGCAGCCTCAGTCGCGCATGTCCTTGAGCACGATGCGCACGAGATCGGCTGCGTTCTTGGCGCCGAGCTTTTCCATGATGCGGGCGCGGTGCACCTCGATGGTGCGCGGCGAGATGCCCAGCGTGCGGCCCGCCTCCTTGTTGGAGGCGCCGGAGGCGATCTGCACCAGCACCTCACGCTCGCGCGGGGTGAGCAGGTCGTGGCCGGGGAAATGCGCGGTGAGCAGGTCGCCCGGCTCGGCCGAGGCGCGCCTTCCATGCGCGGCGATGGCGTCGCGCACCCGCTCCAGCACGGTGTCGGCGTCGAACGGCTTTTCGATGAAGTCGAGCGCCCCGTGGCGGATGGCGTCCACCGCCATGGGAATGTCGCCCTGGCCGGAAATGATGAAGATCGGCGCCGGGTAGCGGTCGGCTTCCAGCTCTTTCAGAATGTCGAGCCCGGAGCGGCCGGGCATGTGAACGTCCAGCACGATGCAGGACGGAACATGGCCGCGCGCCACCGCGAGAAAGGCCGCGCCGTCGGAGAAGCCGCGCACATGGTAGCCCTCTAAGCTGAGCACGAGAGAAAGCGCATCGCGCACTGCCGGATCGTCGTCGACGATGAAGACCTCACCCAGATGTGCCATTCACGGCTCTCCTCACCCGACCTCGTCCGGCACCGGCGCCGCCGGCAGCACCAGCGTGAAGCACGCGCCCCTGCCATTGCCGCCGGGATCGACCAGCAGGTCTCCCCCGTGGTTCTGGGCGATCGTCCGCGAAATCGCAAGGCCGAGCCCCATACCGCGACGTTTTGAACTAGCGAAGGCCTCGAACAGCTTGGGCAGCGCCTCGGGCGCGATGCCGGGGCCGTTGTCCTGTACCTCCAGCCGCACGCTGCCATCGCTGGCCAGGGTGCGGATGCGGATCGCCGGATCGGGCGCGCCGGCGGCGGCCTCGATCGCGTTGCGCACCAGATTGACCACGATCTGCTGCACCTGCACTGGGTCGACCGAGACCGGCGGCAGGTTCTGCCCCGGCTCGCGCTCGATGCGGATGCGGTGGCGCTGGCCGAGCAGGGTTAGGTCGATCGCCTCGTCGATCAGCGGATCGAGCGCGCGCGCATGGCGCTCGGGGTCGCGCTTCTCCACGAATTGACGCATGCGCTGGATGATGTGGCCGGCCCGCTCGGCCTCATTCGCCGCCTTGTCGAGAATATCCCCCACGACGGTGACGATATCGACGCCGCGGCTATGGGCGCGGCGGATCGCCTGCAGATAGAGCATCAGCGCGGTGAGCGGCTGGTTCAGCTCATGGGCGATGGCGGCGCCCAT
Source organism: Ancylobacter sp. (assembly GCF_965249975.1). Classification (GTDB taxonomy): domain Bacteria; phylum Pseudomonadota; class Alphaproteobacteria; order Rhizobiales; family Xanthobacteraceae; genus Ancylobacter. Next base: position 643,283 of record NZ_CBDFNE010000018.1, read on the forward strand.
CTCGTCGATGGCGGACACACGGGCGAGGTGAACGAGTTCGCTCTGCAAATCAGCGAGGCGCTGCTCGCTTTCCTTGCGCGGGCGCAGATCGCGCAGAATGCCGATGAACTGCCGCCCGTCCGGCGTCGCCGCCTCGCCGACCGACAGTTCCAGCGGAAACACCGTGCCGTCGGCATGCCGGCCCTGCACCTCGCGGCCAATGCCGATGATCTTCTTCACCCCGGTGCGGATATAGCTGCCGACATAGGCGTCGTGCTGGCGCGCATATTCGCTCGGCATCACCAGCTTGACGTTCTGGCCCACCGCCTCGGCGGCGGCGATGCCGAACATCTTCTCGCAGGCCTTGTTGAAGATCAGGATGCGCGCATGCTCGTCGATGACGATGATGCCGTCGGCCGCCGTGTCCAGCACCGACAGCAGCCGCGCCTCCGACACGGTCGGCGGATGCGCCGGGGTTTCGGGCGAAGCGGAGGGCGGCGCCGGCGGGGAGGCGAAATCCTTCATGATTTCAGTGTGCTCCCGCCACCCGCGCGCCGCAACCGGCCGTTGCGTGATTTCGCCGGCGCCGGCGGCGCGGACAACTCATTTCTGCAGCCAGCGCACGAGCCGGTCGGTCGCCTCCGTCATCTGCGCCTCGCCGCGGGCGAAGCACAGGCGAATATAGTTCTCTCCGCCGGGCCCGAAGGCCGTGCCGGGGGCGAGGCCGATGCCCGCCTCATCCACCAGCTTCAGCGCGAGGTTCCGCATGTCCGGCTCGCCCTCGACACCGAAGAACATGTAGAACGCCCCCGGCGGCGTGGCGAAGCGCACGCGGTTGGAGGAGGCGAGGCCCTTCGCCACGATGTCGCGCCCGCGCCGCGCCCGTTCGATCTGGTGGGCGACGAAGCTCTCGCCGCGCTCCAGCGCCGCGACGCCGGCGCGCTGCATGAAGGCGGCGACGCCGGAGGTCGAGTACTGGATCAGGTTCTCCAGCACCGGGCCGAGCGAGGGATGCGCCTCGATCCAGCCGAGCCGCCAGCCGGTCATCGCCCAGTTCTTGGAGAAGGTTTGCACGAAGAGGATACGGTCGTCCTCCGCCATCACGTCGTGGAAGGAGGGCGCCAGCGCCGGGCCGCCTTCTTCCGCGTCGTAGAAGAAGCGGCCATAGATCTCGTCGGCGACGATCCACAGACCGTGCCGGCGGGCGATGTCGAGCACGCCGCGCAGCGTGTCCACTGACGCGACGAAGCCGGTCGGGTTGGCCGGGGAGTTGATGAAGATCACCCGCGTGCGCGGCGTCACCGCGCTCTCCAGCCGGTCGAGATCGAGCCAGAATCCGCGCGTCTCGTCGAAGGAGAAGGGCACGAAGACCGGCCGCGCCCCCACCACCTCGGCCGCCGCCGCCGCATTGGGCCAGGAGGGCGAGGGAATGAGGATTTCCTCGCCCGCCGACAGCGTGAGCGCCAGCGCCACCTGGATCGCCTGCATGCCGGAGCCGGTGACGTAATAGCGCTCGGGATCGTCGGCCACGCCGTAGAGCCGGTGCATGTAGCCGGCAATCGCCGCGCGCAGCTCCGGTATGCCGCGCTGCCAGGTGTAGAAGGTCTCGCCCGCCGCCAGCGACCGCGTCGCCGCCTCGCTGATGAAGGCCGGTGTCGGCAGGTCGCCCTCCCCGGCCCAGAGCGGGATCAACCCCTCTTTGCGGCGGCCGTAATTCATCACCTCGACAATGCCGCTTTCCGGCAGGGACAGCGCCTGCGGGCGGATGTGATCGAGCAGCGAGGGCGCGGGAAGGAAGGGTGCGGCGTCGGCGGACATGAGGGAAACCTGGGAGAGGGCGGGCGGCCAGTCTACAACCGGTGCCGGATGCGCCCTCATTCAAAGAGGTGAAGCGGCGATGACGAAAAGCGATGGATCGTGCCGCCCGCTCAGCCGGCTTCCTCCGCGACGCGCAGCAGATAGGCGCCATAGGCCGATTTCTTCTGCGCCTCGCCGAGCGCGCGCAGCTGCGCGACATCGATGAAGCCGGCGCGGAAGGCGACCTCCTCCGGCGACGCGATGCGCAGGCCCTGCCGGCTTTCGAGAATCTGCACGAACTGCGCCGCCTCGATCAGCGATTCCGGCGTGCCGGTGTCGAGCCAAGCAAAGCCCCGGCCCATCATCAGCACGTCGAGTTCGCCGCGCTCCATATAGGCGCGGTTCACATCGGTGATCTCGATCTCACCGCGCGGCGAGGGTTTCAGCCCGGCGGCGATCTCCACCACGCGGTTGTCGTAGAAATACAGGCCGGTCACGGCGAGGTTGGAGCGTGGGACGGCGGGCTTTTCCTCGATCGAGATCACCTTGCCGCCCGGCCCCATCTCCACCACGCCGTAGCGCTCGGGGTCCTTGACGGGGTAGCCAAACACGGTGGCGCCGGTCTCACGCGCGGCCGCCTTGCCGAGCAGTTCCGGCAGGCCGTGGCCGAAGAACAGATTGTCGCCCAGCACCAGCGCCACGGGATCGTCGCCGATGAAGTCGCGCCCGACGATGAAGGCGTCCGCCAACCCGCGCGGGCTGTCCTGTACGGCGTAGCTGAGCCGCAGGCCGAATTGAGCGCCGTCGCCCAGCAGCTTCTGGAACAGCGGGCTGTCATGCGGCGTGGTGATGACCAGAATGTCCCGGATCCCCGCCATCATCAGCGTGGTGAGGGGATAATAGATCATCGGCTTGTCGTAGACCGGCAGCAACTGCTTCGACACCACGAGCGTGATCGGGTGGAGCCGCGTGCCGGAACCGCCGGCGAGGATGATGCCCTTCATATGCGTGCGTGTCCTGTGCAATCAGCCGGCTGGCGAAGCGAGAAGCGCGTCGACCACCTCGACCACCCGGTCCTGCCACGGCGCGGCGTGGAAGCCGCTGGCCTGCGCGAACGCCGCGCTGGAGAGCTCCGAATTGGCCGGGCGGCGCGCCGGGGTGGGGTAGTCCGCTGTCGTGATCGGCACGATTTCGGGATGGCGGCCGGTATGCAGGCCCGCCCGCTCGACGATGGCGGTGGCGAAGTCGAACCAGCTCGTCGCCCCGCTGCCGGCAAGATGATAGGTGCCCGGGGCGAGCGTTCCGGCGGCGAGAAGGGGCGCGGCGGCCAGCAGGCCGTCGGCGATATCGCGCGTGGCGGTCGGGCAGCCGCGCTGGTCGGCGACGATGGTCAGCCGGTCGCGCTCGGCGGCGAGCCGCAGCATGGTCTTGAGGAAATTGGCGCCATGGACGCCATAGACCCAGGAGGTCCGAATGATGAGGTGGCGCGCCAGCGCGGCGCGCACCGCGCGCTCGCCCTCTTCCTTCGAGGCGCCATAGACGCCGAGCGGGGCGACGGGATCGGTCTCGACATAGGCGCCGTGCTTGCTGCCGTCGAACACATAGTCGGTGGAGAGATGGATCAGCGCGGCGCCCTGTTCCGCGCAGGCCCGCGCAATCAGTCCCGGGGCCACCGCATTGATGAGATGCGCCCGCTCCGGCTCGCTTTCGGCGCGGTCCACCGCCGTATAGGCGGCGGCGTTGATCACCACCTCCGGCCGCGCCGTCGCCAGCGCCCGCGTGAGCGCGGCGGCGTCCGTGATGTCGAGCCCGGCATGATCGAGCGCCACCAGCTCATGGCCGGCGCCCGCCGCCTGCGACGCGATTTCGCGGCCGACCTGCCCGCCGGCGCCGAGGAGCAGAAGACGGGTCATGTGGCGAGCCCGATGCGCTGGCGGGCGTAGCGCGCCTTCAGCGGCTCCCACCAGCCGGGATTGTCGAGATACCAGCGCACCGTCTTCTCGATGCCGCTCTCGAAGGTTTCCGCCGGCACCCAGCCGAGTTCGGTGGTCAGTTTGCTGGCGTCGATGGCGTAGCGCGCATCATGGCCGGGGCGGTCGGTGACGAAGCGGATGAGCCCTTCGCGCGGGCCGATTTTCGCATCCGGCACCACGCGGTCCATGATGGCGCAGATGGTGCGCACCACGTCGATATTGCGCCGCTCATTATTGCCGCCGACATTGTAGCTCTCGCCGAGCCGCCCGCGCGTGGCGATGAGGTCGAGCGCCGCCGCGTGGTCGTCGACATAGAGCCAGTCGCGCACATTCTCGCCCTTGCCGTACACCGGCAGCGGCGCGCCTTCCAGCGCGTTGAGGATGGTCAGCGGGATCAGCTTTTCCGGGAAGTGATAAGGCCCGTAATTGTTCGAGCAGTTCGACATCACCACCGGCAGCCCATAGGTGTGGAACCAGGCCCGCACCAGATGGTCGGAGGAGGCTTTCGAAGCCGAGTACGGGGAATTGGGCTGATAGGCCGTGTCCTCGCGGAACAGCCCTTCCGCGCCCAGCGTGCCATAGACCTCGTCGGTGGAGATGTGGTGGAAGCGGAAGCGCTCCCGCGCCGCGCCGTCGAGCCCGCGCCAATAGGCCAGCGTCTCTTCCAGCAGCGTGTAGGTGCCGACGATATTGGTGCGGATGAAGTCGCCCGGCCCGTCGATGGAGCGGTCGACATGCGACTCGGCGGCGAGGTGCATCACCAGATCGGGCCGGAACTCCGCCAGCGCGGCGCGGAACGCGAGGCCGTCGCAGATATCGGCCTGAAGGAAACTGTGGCCGGGCAGGTTGTGCACCTCGCCCAGCGAGGCGAGATTGCCGGCATAGGTCAGCTTGTCATAGGTCAGCACCTGCCGGCCCTGCCGCACCAGCCGGCGCACCACCGCCGAGCCGATGAAGCCGGCGCCGCCGGTGACGAGGACGCGCTGGGCGGGAACGCCGTGGAGAGAAGCGCTCATGCTCTCACGCTCCCGCCGGCTGGAAGGTGAAGGGGCTCGCATAGTCGCGCAGCAGCGGTGCCGTCCGGTCCTTGCCCGAGAGGATCGCCGCCCCGGCCGCCAGCGGCCAGTCGATGGCAAGGTCCGGGTCGTCCCAGCGAATGCCGGCATCGTGCGGCGGCGAATAAGGCGCATCGACCTTGTAGGCGACGATCGTGTCGGGCTCCAACGTGCAGAAACCATGGGCGAAGCCGTGCGGCACCAGCAATTGCTCGCCCTTTTCAGCCGTCAGCGTCGCCGCCACCCAGCGCCCATAGCTGGGCGAACCTTTCCTGATATCCACCGCCACGTCGAAGATGGCGCCGCGCACCGCCCGCACCAGCTTGGCCTGTGCCATGGGCGGGGTCTGGAAATGCAGGCCGCGCACCACGCCAACCTCGCGCGAGAGCGATTCATTGTCCTGCACGAAGGCGATGTCGAGGCCGAAGGCGTCGAATTGCGGCTTCTTGTAGGTTTCGCAAAAATAGCCGCGATCGTCGCCGTGGCGGACCGGCTGGACGAGAACGACATCGGCGATGGCAAGGCGGGTGAAGGTCGTCATAGGGCTCGGTACTCGTCGTAATTGCGCGCTTCTACCCGGTCTCGCGCCCGCGTCACAGCCCTCCCAAGGCCGCAGACGCCGGCGGGCGGTTCAAACCTTCTTCGCCAGAAGGTCGCGAATTTCGGTGAGCAGCACCTCTTCCTTGGTCGGCGGCGCGGGCGCCGGCGGTTCCTTGGCGGCGTTGCGGCGCAGCCGGTTGATGCCCTTCACCACCAGGAACAGGATCCAGGCGATGATCAGGAAGTTGATCACCACGGTGAGGAAGTGGCCATAGGCGAACACCGCGCCCTGCTCGCGGGCGGCGGCAAGCGAGGTGGCCGTGACATTGGGGGAGAGCCCGACGAAATAGTTGGAGAAGTCGAGCCCGCCGAACACCGCGCCGACCACCGGCATGAACAGGTCGGTGACGATGGACGAGACGATCTGCCCGAAGGCGGCGCCGATGATCACGCCGATGGCGAGATCGACCACATTGCCCTTCACCGCGAATTCGCGGAATTCGGTGAGAACCTTGCTCATGCGACCTCCGATGCCCTGCCGACCGACCGCGCCACTGTGATACGCGCCGCAGGTCCCGGCAACCCTTGCCGCACCCCCATGCGGTGGACAGGTGCCGCCGCGCGCCCATCTTGCCGGCGCGGGCGGGCCCGGCGCATAAAGACGAAGGCCCCTCGCCGCCGGGAGAGTGCATGCTTCAGGCATGGTCGATCATCGCCGTCGCGCTCGTCTATATCGGCTTCCTCTTCGCCGTGGCGAGCTTCGGCGACCGGCGCCTGCCGCGGCGCGGACGCGAGGGCCGGCCCTATATCTATTCGCTCTCGCTGGCGGTCTACTGCACCTCCTGGACCTTCTTCGGCTCGGTGGGCCTTGCCACCACCCAGGGCATCAACTTCCTCACCATCTATATCGGCCCGATCCTTATCTTCGCGCTCGGCACACCGTTCCTGCTGCGGCTGGTGCGGCTCGCCAAGGGGCAGAACATCACCTCGATCGCCGATTTCGTCGCCGCCCGCTATGGCAAGAGCCAGGGCGTGGCGGCGCTGGTGGCGGGCGTCGCCATTGTCGGCTCGCTGCCCTACATCGCGCTGCAGCTGAAAGCCGTGTCGGCCGCCCTGCTCGCCATGCTCGGCGATTTCGAGGGGCTGGGGCTGCATTATCCGCTGGTGGGCGATCTCGCGCTCACCGTCGCGGTGGCGATGGCGGTGTTCGCGGTGCTGTTCGGCACCCGCCACATCGACGCCACCGAGCATCAGGAAGGGCTGATGCTGGCGGTGGCGACGGAATCCATCGTCAAGCTGGTGAGTTTTCTCGCGGTCGGCCTGTTCGTGGTCTTCGGCATGTTCGCCGGCCCGTGGGACCTGTTCGACAAGGCCGCCGAGAAGGGCGTGTTGCCGGTGCTGACCGACGGCTTCAGCCTCGGCAGCTGGGCGGCGATGACCCTGCTCTCGGCGCTCGCCATCCTGCTGCTGCCGCGCCAGTTCCATGTCGCCGTGGTGGAGAACACCTCGGAAAGCGAGATCCGCACCGCGCGCTGGCTGTTCCCGCTCTATCTCGTGCTCATCAACCTGTTCGTCATCCCCATCGCGGTGGCCGGCCTCGTCGCCTTTCCGCCCGGCTTCATCGATGGCGACATGTATGTCGTCACCCTGCCGCTCTCGGCGGGGGCGCAGATCATGTCGCTGGTGGCCTTTGTCGGCGGCCTCTCCGCCGCCACCGCCATGGTGATCGTCGAGACGGTGGCGCTCGCCGTCATGGTGTCGAACGACATCTTCATGCCGCTGATGGTGCGCGGCCGCCGGCTGCGCGAGGGCGACGAGGCGGGGCGCGCGGGCGCCCCACCGGACCATGTGGATATGGGCCACCGGCTGCTCACCGTTCGCCGCATCGCCATCTTCGCCATCCTGCTGCTGGCCTATCTCTATTACCGCGTCACCGGCGAGGCGCAGCTGGCGCAGATCGGCCTCTTGTCCTTTGCCGCCGTCGCCCAGTTCGGGCCGGCGCTGCTGATCGGCCTCGTCTGGCGGCGGGGCACCGGGCTGGGCGCGCTGGCCGGCATCGCCGCCGGCATCGCGCTGTGGGCCTATACGCTGCTGCTGCCCAACCTCGTCGATGCCGGCCTGTTCAGCCCGGCGCTGGTGAGCGAGGGTCCGTTCGGCCTCGCCTTGCTGCGGCCGCAGGCGTTGCTCGGCGTCCAGGCGAGCCCGCTCGTGCATGGCGTGCTGTGGAGCCTTACGGTCAATGTGCTGGTGTTCTTCGCCGCCTCGATGATCCGCCGGCCGACTCCGATCGAGCGGCTGCAAGCGAGCGTCTTCGTGCAGAGCGAGCACGCCCCCTCCGCGCCGAGCTTCCGCCTGTGGCGTTCGCCGGTGACGGTGGGCGAGCTCATCGCCACCGTCGCCCGCTATCTCGGCGAAGAGCGCACCCGCGCCTCGTTCGAAAGCGTGGCGGCGATGCGCGGCGTGTCGCTGGAGCCGGGGCGCGAGGCGGATTTCCAGCTCATCCGCTATGCCGAGCACCTGCTCGCCTCGGCCATCGGCGCCGCCTCCTCACGGCTCGTGCTGTCGCTGATGCTGCGCAAGCGCACCGTCTCCACCAAGGCGGCGCTGAAGCTGCTCGACGACGCCTCCGCCGCCATCCAGTACAACCGCGAGATCCTGCAGACCGCGCTCGACCATGTGCGCCAGGGCATCGCGGTGTTCGACCGCGACCTGCGGCTCGTCACCTGGAACCGCCAATTCGGCGAGATGCTGGACCTGCCGCCGGAAATCCTGCGCATCGGGGTCGGTATCGACCAGATCATCCGGTTCAACGCCGTCGCCGGCCAGTTCGGCCCCGGCCCGGTGGAGGAGATCGTGCGCGAGAAGCTCTCGCGCTATGCCCGGCGCAATGTCGCCTTTCAGGAACGGCTCGCCCCGCGCGGGGTGGTGATGGAGGTGCGCGTCAGCACCATGCCGGACGGCGGGGTGGTGCTGACCTTCACCGACATCACCCCCAGCGTGGAGGCCGCCGAGGCGCTGGAGCGCGCCAATGAGACGCTGGAACGGCGCGTGCGCGAGCGCACCAAGGCGCTGGAGAACCTCAACGCCCAGCTGGCGCAGGCGAAATCCGAGGCGGACGAGGCCAACATCTCCAAGACCCGCTTCCTCGCCGCCGCCAGCCACGACATTCTGCAGCCGCTGAACGCCGCCCGGCTCTACGCTACCAGCCTGGTGGAGCGCGCCGAGGGCGGCGACGATGCCCGCCTCGCCCGCAATGTCGATGCCTCGCTGGAAGCGGTGGAGGAAATTCTCGGCGCCCTGCTCGACATTTCCCGCCTTGATGCCGGCGCCCACAAGCCGGAATTCGCCGCGCTGCGCCTTGATGAGATTTTTCGCCAGCTCGATGTCGAATTCGCCCCAATGGCGACCGAGAAGGGGCTGCGCCTCACCTTCGTGCCGAGTTCGGCCGCTGTGCGTTCGGACCGGCGGCTGCTGCGCCGGCTGCTGCAGAACCTCGTTTCCAACGCCATCAAATACACGCCGCGCGGCCGGGTGCTGGTGGGCGTACGCCGGCGGCGCGGAAAGCTGCGCATCGAGGTGCTGGACACCGGTGTCGGCGTGCCGCAGGCCAAGCAGAAGATCATCTTCAAGGAGTTCCAGCGCCTCGACGAAGGCGCGCGGGTGGCGCGCGGGCTGGGTCTCGGCCTCTCCATCGTCGAGCGTATCGCCCGCGTGCTCGGCCACAGCATCACCCTGGCTTCCGCGCCCGGCAAGGGCTCGGTGTTCTCCGTCGAACTGCCCGCCGCCCCGGCCCTGCCCGCCCGCGAGACGCCTTCGCCGCGCGCGGCGGCGCCGCTGGCGACGCTTCAGGGCCTCAGCGTGCTGTGCATCGACAACGACCCGGCCATTCTCGACGGCATGGAGACGCTGCTCCATGGCTGGGGCTGCGAGGTGCTGAAAGCGCCGGGCGTCGAGGAGGCGCTCGCCATGCTGCGCGAGCGGCGCGCCCCGCCCGACGTGCTGCTGATCGACTACCATCTCGATGCCGGCGACGGCATCGAGGCGACCAAGAAACTGCGCTGGAAGCTCGGCCAGAGCCTGCCGGCGGTGCTGATCACCGCCGACCGTTCGAAGCGCGTGCGCGACGGGGCGAAGGCGACGGAGATGGAAGTGTTGAACAAGCCGGTGCGCCCGGCGGCGCTGCGGGCCTTGCTGGCCCAGTGCCGCGCCGCGCGGGCGGCGGCGGAGTGAGGGGGCGATGAGCAAGAATTATGTCGACATCTCAGATTCACCCACCCTTTGGAAGACCAAAGACCTTCCCAAAAGCCGAGTCGAACTGCCTGTTATCATAAGATCAAAGCGCTCATCTTCAGTTTATATTAGATTATTTATTTATTTAATATCATCAATATTTTTGATAAGATATATAGTTTTATTTACAATGGGACGCAGTAAAATTCCTGAAAGCAAAGCGATTTTATTATTTGAATATTCAATGACATTTACAGCAACGATTTTGTTTCTTTATGCTCTATTTTATGTACTATTTTCAATGATTTTCATTATTAAACAATATCTATCAACAGATCCAATCATTATAATAGACGAGCAAGGCATCATTGATTCCCGCATCCGAAAGGAACCCTTCACGTGGGAATCGATAAAGAAAATTGACACCGTCCGCCCAGATATTAATTTTGAATCAATGCCAGCTGGATTACAGATATATCTTAAAGATGGGAATATTGATAAAATTCCGCTTAGTGCAAACTGGACAATTTCTCTATTTTCTTACGTAGAAATGACATTTAGCCGCCGACTTAAATATATTCCTGTCTCGCTTGTCTCGACGACACAGTCGCGGCATGTGGTCATGTCAGTTATTGAGCACTTTCTCGACCCTTATGGCTTGCGTCGTTAGCTCACCTGCTCACCCCGCCGGCTGCGATCCCTGCGCCCAGGTGCCGCCCTCAATCTTCGACGCCGCGATCACCGCCTGGGTGCGGCTCTCCACGCCGAGCTTCTGCAATATGGCGGAGACATGCGCCTTCACCGTCGCTTCGGAGACGCCGAGTTCATAGGCGATCTGCTTGTTGAGCAGCCCCTCGGACAGCATCATCAGCACCCGCACCTGTTGCGGGGTTAGCGTGGCGAGGCGGGCGACGAGGGCCTGCGTCTCCTTGTCGGAACCGCCGGAGAGATCAACATCGCGCGGCGTCCAGGTGCGGCCCTCCAGCACGGCGGCGATGGCCTCGCGCATGGTCTCGGCCGCGCTGGTCTTGGGGATGAAGCCGGAGGCGCCGAATTCCATGCAGTTGCGGATGACGCCGGCTTCTTCATTGGCGGACACCACCACGACCGGAATGCCGGGATATTGCGCACGCAGATACATCAGCCCGGAAAAGCCGCGCACCCCGGGCATGGTGAGATCGAGCAGGATCAGGTCGAGGTCGCTCTCGCGCTCCAGCAACGCCTGAAGATCCTCGAAGCCGCCGGCCTCGAACAGTTCCGCCTCGGGAAACTGGCGGGACAGCGCCTCGCGCAGCGCGCCCCGGAACAGCGGATGATCGTCGGCGATCACCAGCCGGAAACTCGTCGTCCTATCCACGCGCAGCGGCCCCCTCCACCTGCACCGACCCGTTCTCGCCGCGGGCCCGTGCCGCGATCATGGTGCGGACGGACCGCCACCGCAAGCCGCGCGGCCGGCGGGCCCGCCGCGGGCCTGACCGCAGGTCGTTACGCGACCTTTAGTGGGCCTCGCCGACAAAGGCTACAACCAATTCGCGCCGGTGCGCCCGCACGCGGTGCTCGACGAGATACAGCCCCTGCCAGGTGCCAAGCGCCATGCGCCCGCCAAGAACCGGCACGGCGAGATGCACGCCGGTGAGCACCGCCTTGATATGGGCGGGCATGTCGTCCGGCCCTTCGAGATCGTGCACCCAGCCCGCATGCTCGGGCGCCAGCTGCTCCAGCGCGGTGAGCAGGTCCGTCTTCACATCCGGGTCGGCGTTTTCCTGCAAGGTGAGCGAGGCGGAGGTGTGCCGGCAGAACACCGACACCTCACCCTCGCCGGCGCCGATATCCCTAAGGAACGCCGCCACCGGCGCGGTGATCTCAACAAAACCCCGGCCCGGCGTGTCGACGGTGAGAAGGGTGGTGAACCGCCGCGTCACCGCGCTTTCGCGCACCTCGCTTTGCCGGATCCGCGCCATCGGCATGCCTCCTGCCCCCCTTGCGCGCTGGACGTCGCGCGCCAGCTAGGCTTGGATAGACCCGATCAGCCCCTGATGACAGGTCCTTCGCCACCCCCGTTCTTCGGAGTGTCGCTTGCCTATGAGTTCGATGCCTTCCCCGGCGCCCGCGCGCGCCGCCACCCCGCTGGTGGTTGATCCCGCCCTGTTCGACCCCTCGGCCATCGCGCCCGACACGCGGGCGGTGAACGCCAGCATTATCAAGGCGCTCGGCGCCGTGCCGGACCGCTGGGTGTTCCCCATGGCCATGCTGCGCAAGCTGCGGCTGGAGGGAAAGGGCCCGTTCCCGCTCTCGCCGGAAAGCCCCTATGCCAAGCTGATCGAGATCGAGGGCCCGGGCGGCCCCATCCCGCTGCGCATTCTCACCCCGCCAACGCCGGCCAAGGGCGTGTATCTGCATCTCCATGGCGGCGGCTGGTGCCTCGGCTCGGCGCGCGAGAATGACGGGCTCAACCACCGCTTCGTCGAGCGTACCGGCTTCGCCGTGGTCTCGGTCGATTACCGGCTGGCGCCGGAGCATCCCTATCCCGCCGGTCCGGACGATTGCGAAGCCGCCGCGCTGTGGCTGCTGCGCGAGGGGCCGGCGCGCTTCGGCACCGACCGCTTCGCCATTGGCGGGGAATCCGCCGGCGCCAATCTCTCGGTCGCGACATTGCTGCGCCTGCGCGACCGGCACGGGCTCACCCCGTTCCGCGCCGCCAATCTCAATGCCGGCGCCTATGATCTCGGCCTGACGCCGAGCGCCCGCAACTGGGGCGACGAGCCGCTGGTGCTGAACACGCGCGATATCAACGTCTTCGTCGGCCACTATCTGCGCGAGGGCGGCGAGGTTGGCGCGACGGATATCTCGCCGCTGCATGCCGACCTCAGGGGCCTGCCGCCCGCGCTGTTCACCATCGGCACGCGCGACGCGCTGCTGGACGACACGCTGTTCATGGCGCCGCGCTGGCTCGCCGCCGGAAACGGAGCGGAACTCGCCGTCTATCCCGGCGGCTGCCATGTCTTCATTGGCTTCCCCGGCTCGCTGGCCGACCAGGCGCTGACCCGCATCCACGCCTTTATCGGCACCTGCTGACCGGAGCGACGGGGCTCTACAGCCCCTCGCCCTTCGGCGGCGGGGCAGGCGGCGCGGCATCCGGCGGCAGGTCCTTGCGCAGGCGCTCGACCATTTCGACGAAGCGGCGGAACGCATGCTCGGCAAGGTCCATCGCCTGGTCGAGACGCTGGCGGGCCTGTGCCGGCAATTCGCCCTCGGTGTCGGGCGTCGCTCCCGCAGGCGGGGCGGCCGCAGGCGGCGCATCCTTCGGCGGCGTCGACTCCGGTGGCGCCATGATGTCGGGAACGCCCGCACCACCGGCGGCGGCCCGCTTCTCCAGCGCCGCGAGCCGCGCCTGCAGCCGGCCGATCTCCGCTTCCAGCGCCGCCCGGTCATCGGGCACCGCCTCGCAGGTCCAGCCACCGGCGCGCTGGGCGCAGAACGACATCGCGCCGGTGCGGGTGTCGAGCCGCATCAGCCCGCCCTCCACCGGCTGCATGGTGAAGCCGGTCGCCTCCGGCGGGGGAGCGCCGGCTCCCGGCGCCGGTTGCGCCTGCGCGCCCGCCGCCATCAGCACCGCGCCGGCGATAAGGCCCGCGCGGCCAAGGCGTGTCGTCATTCCCGTGCTCAGCCGCATGCTCGGCCTCCTCAGCCAGACGCGGGCGCGTGGGTGTTACGGCGTGAACGGCGCCCGCCCGCTCGACAACGCCGCGTCGAGGAGTTCAATCCGGTCCTGGCCCCAGAACACCTCGCCATCCAGCACATAGGCGGGCGAGCCGAAAACGTCCGCCTCGATGGCGGCATCGTGATTGGCCTGGTAGATGGTGGCGGTGCGGTCCTGCGCGGCGGCCTCAAGCAGGTTCGCCGGCAAGCCGAGCTCCGCCAGAAGAGCGGCAAGCGTCGCGGGGTCGGCAAGGTTCTCCTCGCGCTGCCACACCCCCGCCATCAGCCGCTGCGCCAGCGGGCCGACATCATGGCCGGCGATCTGCGCGGCGATGATCAGCCGGTCGGCCTGCTTCGGATCGAACGGCCAGTGGGCCGGCTTGACGTGCAGGTCGATACCCCGCGCCTCGCGCCAGCGCTTCAGTTCCACGGTCCGGTAGCGCTGGCGGGCGGGGTGACGCTTGGCCAGCGGCAGTCCGCCGGTCTCGGCGAACAGATCGCCAAGCTGCACCGGGCGGAAATTCACCCGCACCCCGTGGCGCCGCGCCAGATCGAGAAAGCGAGCATGGCCGATGAAGGCCCAGGGGCTGATGACGGAGAAATAATAGTCGATGGAACGCGACATGGCGGCACTCGGCTGAACGGGGTGATCCGGACCTTGCCGCCCACGCTAACCGATTTTTGCCGCCCGTGGGCAAGCCCGACCCCGCGCCGCGCCGAAAAGCAAACGGCGCCCACCGGGGCGCCGTTCAGAACGTGTCGGATGGAGAAGGCGTCAGGCCGCGCTGCGGGTGGAGAAGGCGGCAACCATCTGGCGCAGCTCGCCGATGGCTTCCTCGATCTCCACCTTCTGCTGCTCCAGCAGACCAAGCTGCTCGGTGCACTTCTCGGCGGTGAGGGCGAGGCCGCCGGCCGGCACCGCGCTGCCTTCGCGCAGAGCGACCATCGCCTTGATCTCGGCGAGGGTGAAGCCAAGCTTCTTGCCCTTCAGAATGATGGCGAGGCGCGAGCGCTCGGCGGCGCTATAGAGGCGGGTGAGCCCCTCGCGGCGGGGCGCCAGGAGGCCCTTGTCCTCATAGAAGCGCAGCGCGCGCAGCGTGACGCCGAATTCGCGGGCGAGATCGCCAATGGTGAAGAAACCGGCTTCGCCCGACGTGGTGTGGGCGACGTCGAGGGTGCGTTCGGCCTCGTAGGAGGTGAAATCCATCTGGGCAGCTCCGGGGGGAAGGGACAGGTCACGCGTCAGCGCTGTTGACCCACTGTCGCAGAGAGGTTGCCGCAAGGGGAGAAAGTCACACCCTCCGTTAGGGAAACTTACTGTTAAATGGAAAGCCACCCCTTTGTTTTTGTTAATTTAAATCCGACTCCTCACCCGCGCGTCGCTCCGGGGTAAAGCGCGGGGGAAGGCCGGCGCAAGCCGCGAAAGCGCCCCGCGGGGGGCGCAGCGGTAACCGGAATCGGTGGGCCGTGCACCCCGCCAAAGGCCGGGAAAGGCCCATCGCCTGCCCCGTCATTAACCAGCCCTTTACCAAGATTCGTAACAGTTGCGGCAGGCAGCCTTCCGCGGTCGCCGCGATGATTCCTGCCGCCAATCGTGCCGGACGACGGAGACCCCAGGTGAGGCAAGAGGCCCCTTCGACGACCGGAACGATCGCCCCCGAGGCGTGGCGCGCCCTGGATGAGGCCGCCCGCCGGGACGGCCTTCCGCTCGACCAGTGGCTGCGCGCCCAGCTCATGGGTCCAGCCGCCAGTGTCACCCCGCCGGGGCTGGAGAGCCTCAACAACCTTGCCGAGCTGCGTCGCCGCATCGAGGAACTTGCCGGCCAGATCGGCCGCATCGAGGCCGCCACCCCGGCCGAGCGCGCGGACATCGAGCCGCAGCCCATCGCGATGCAGCCCGTCGACATACCGGCGCCGCGCGAGGCCGTCGCCGCTGCGGCGACCTCTTCCAATGACCGCCTCGCCGCCGCCATGCGCGAAATCGACCATCGGCTGGCCGCGCTGCAGCTTTCCCGCCGCCGCGCCGCGACGCCGGAAGCCGCCCCCAGCCCCGCCGCCATCGAGGCCGCCGTGGCCGAAATCGCCGCGCGCCAGAGCGAGCTCGACCGCGAGATCACCCCGCGCCGGCCGCTTGCGGCGGCGCCCGCCCGACGCGAGGTTGCCGCGCCAATGCCGGAGGCCGCCGAGGCGCCGGCGCTGGAAAGCCCCATGCCGGAAGCCCCCGCACGCCCGGCGCCGCCGCGCGACCTGTTCGGCGCCGGCGTGGCGCGCGAAACCGTGCCACCGCCTGCGGCCCCCGCGCCGCTCCCGTCCGAGGCGCTCGCCGCGCTGCAGGAAGAACTTGCAGGCCTGCGGCAGTCCATCGCCGGCCTTGCCCCGCGCCGTTCGGTCGATGAGTTGCAGCGCGTGGTCGAGCTGCTGGTCGAGCGGGTGGAGCGCTCCGAAACGCGTGACGAAAGCCTGCGCGCCAGCCTCGCCGCACTGCGCGAGATGATCGGCGGGCTGCGCCTGCCGGAGCCGCCGGACGTCCTGCTCGGACGCCTCGCGGCGCTGGAACGCAAGATCGATATCGTCAATGCCAAGGTGGTCGACGGCGCGACCGTCGCCCGGCTGCAGGCGCAGATCGGCGAGATTCGCGACCTGCAGGCCCGTGCCCTCTCCTCGGATTCCCTGTGGCTGCTGGCTGAGCAGGTGTCGCTGCTCGCCACCCGCGTGGCGGAAATGGCCGCCAGCGAGAACGAGACCATCTCCGCCGCCTTCGGCGCGCTGGAGCGCCGGCTCGGCACGCTGTCCGAGACGATGGCCGCGCCGGCTCCCCTGCCGCTCGACGATGTGCTCGCCCGTCTCGACGCCATCCAGGCCGATCTTGCCAGCACGCGAGGCGAGGTGCCCGCCGGTGTCGAGGCGCTGTTCAAGCGGCTTTCCGAACGGCTGGAACAGATCGCGCCGCCGGTCGATGACGGCCCCCGCTTCGAGGCGCTCGGCCGGCAGATCGAGGCGCTGGCGCAGCGCGTCGGGTCCGGCGGCAGCGACATGGCTGGCGAGCTCGCCAGCCAGCTTTCCGGTCATCTCGCCGGTCAGTTCGCGGTCCAGCTCGCCGGCATCGAGCGCGCGGTCAACGACCTGTTCATCCAGATGGAGGAGACGCGCGCCACCCTGCTCGCCGCCTCCCAGCCACGCCCGCCCGCCGGCCCCGGCGGCGATCCCGAAAACATCACCGCCCTCATCCGCCGCGAAATCGCCGCGCTGGAGAGCCGGCGGAGCGCTGAAAAGTCGTCGGAGCGCGCCGCCGTCATGGCGGCGGCGGAAGCCGCGGTCGCGGCCGAACTCGCCAGCCTCACCGCCGCATCGCCGACGGCAGCGCCCGAAACCGTGACGCCGGAGCCGGAAGCGGCCCCTCCTGCGCCCGCCGAAGTCGTGTTCACGCCGGCCCCGGCCTCCATACCGAAAGCCTTCGAGCCGCAGCTGATGCGCGCCGCGCTGGAAGCGCTCAGCCGCACCGCGGCTGCCACCCGCCGCGCACCTGCCGCCAGCCCGACTCCAGCCGAAGCCGCCCCGGCGCCTCTCTCTCCCGTGGCGGCGAACGACGCTGCCACCAGCCGGGCGACGCTGATCGCGCAGGCCCGCCGCGCCGCCAGCCCGGCGGAGCCGCGGCCGGCCGCGCCCCGGCCCGCCCCCGCCGCACCGGCGGAACCGCGCCGCCATATCGGCGCCCGCCCGGCCCCGGCGCCCGGCCGCTGGCTGGCGCGCATCCGCGCCATGCTGGTGATCGCGGTCTGCGGCTCGGCGCTGGCCTATGGGTCCTGGCAGCTTCTGGCGCAGTTCCGGCAGGAACAGCTGCGCGCCGCCGGCCCCGCCACCGTGCCGGGCCCGGAGGACATCACCGGCTCGGTCGGCAATGGTGCCCCGCGCGCCCCGGCCCCGCCCTCCAGCCTGATCTTCTCGCGCTGAAAGCTCGCGCCGCTCAGCGGTCCGGCAGGCAGGCGTGGTGGGCGATGCGGTAGGTGCGCGCCGCGCCGACGAGATGCGCGTCATAGGCCCCGCCGAACAGGCCCGCCACCGCCTCATGGCGGATGTTCAGCCCGCCGGCATAGGCGCCGAGCGCCGGCAGAACGAGGCGCCTTCCATCGGTGGCGAAGCAGCGCCGGCGCAGGCTGCGCCCGCGCACCACCACCCGCGCGACGGGATGGAAATGCCCCGCGATCTCCCCCTCTTCCGCGCCGGCTGCGGGCTCATGTCTTAGCGTGAGCGGGCCCACGCGCAGCTCGTCGGCGGCGTCACCGGCGAGGCCCGGCATCGGCGCGGGATCGTGATTGCCGGCGATCCACACCAGATCGCGCCCGCGCGCGAGTTCCGCGAGGCTGGCGCGCTCGTCCGGGCCGAGCCGCGCCGCGCCGCCGCGATCATGAAAACTGTCGCCCAGCGCCACCAGCACGCGCGGGCGGCGGCGCGCGACGAGGCGGGCCAGCAGATCGAGCGTCGCCCGGCTGTCATAGGGCGGAAGCGGCACGCCGCGCACGGCGAAGGCGGAGCCTTTTTCCAGATGCAGGTCAGCGACGATCAGCATCCGCTCGGCCGGCCACCACAGCGCCCCGGCGGCGTCGAGCACCAGCGTCGCGCCGGCCAGCGTCACCGCCGTGCCGTCCGGCACCGCGTCCTGCGCCGCCTGCTGCGCCTCAACCGCTTCCCTCGCCTGCACCGTCCATCGCCTCCCGGATCAGTTCGTCCTCGGCCTCGGCCAGCAGTGCCTCCGACGCCCCGCCCGCCACCATTTCCCGGCCGATCTCCAGCATGACCGGCACCGCCAGCGGCGAGACCCGCGACAGGGCGACATGGTCGATTCGGCCCCGGATACGGGCGAGCATGTCCGAGAGCCGGCGAATGTCCAGCAGCCCCGTCGCCGCATCCGCCCGCGCCGCGCGCAGCAGCACATGGCCCGGCTCGTGCCGGCGCAGCACGTCATAGACGAGATCGGTGGACATGGTCACCTGGCGGGAATTCTTCTCCTTGCCGGGGAAGCGCCGCTCGATCAGCCCGGCAATGACCGCGCATTGGCGGAAGGTGCGCTTCATCAGCGCCGATTCCGCCAGCCATTCCTCCAGATCGTCGCCGAGCATGTCGGCGTCGAACAGCGCGTCGAGCGACAGCCGTCCCTGCGCGATGGCCAGCGACATGTCGCGCACGCCATAGATCACCAGCGCATAATCATTGGCCATGAAGCCGAGCGGGTGCAGCCCGGCGCGGTCGAGCCGGCGGGTCAGCAGCATGCCGAGCGTCTGGTGGGCGAGCCTCCCCTCGAACGGATAGGCGACGAGATGGTAGCGGTCGCCGCGCGGAAAGGTCTCGACCAGCAAATCCTCGCGCCCCGGCAGACGGGAGCGAAGCTTCTGCAGCTCCAGCCAGTCGCGCACTTGGCCCGGCAGGCTCTGCCACCGTTCCGGCTCGGAGAGCAGCGCCCGCACCCGTGCGGCGAGGAAGGTGGAGAGCGGAAACTTGCCGCCGGCATAGGAGGGAACGCGCGGCTCCTTGGCGCTGGTGCGGGCGACGCGCACCTCGTTTTCATGGATAGTCAGATATTCCAGCACCTCGCCGGCGAAGACGAAGGTGTCCCCGGGGCTCATCGTCTCGACGAAATACTCCTCCACCTCGCCCAGCACCCGCCCGCCATAGCGCGATTTGGCGCTGGCGAGCCGCACTTTGAGCATGGTGGATTCGACGATGGTGCCGACATTGAGCCGGTATTGCTGCGCCACCTGCGGATTGGCGACGCGCCAGCGTCCGTCCTTCCTCTGCCTTATGCGAGCGAAGCGCTCATAGGCGCGCAGCGCGTAGCCGCCGGTAGCATTGAACGCGACCACATCGTCGAAATCCGCGCGGGCGAGGTCGGCATAGGGCTCGGCGGAGGTGATTTCCGCGTAGAGATCGTCGGCCTCGAACGGCCCGGCGCAGGCCATGCCGAGCACATGCTGCGCCAGCACGTCGAGCGCCCCGGTGCGGATCACCGCGCTGTCCTGCGCCCCCGCCCGCACTGCTTCCAGCGCAGCGCGGCATTCCAGCACCTCGAAACGGTTGGCCGGCACGAGCACCGCGCGGGAAGGCTCGTCCAGCCGGTGATTGGCCCGGCCGATGCGCTGCATCAGACGCGAGGAGCCCTTGGGCGCGCCGACATTGACCACAAGGTCCACCGCCCCCCAATCGATGCCGAGGTCGAGCGAGGAGGTACACACCACCGCCTTCAACCTCCCCTCGCCCATCGCCGCCTCCACCCGCCGGCGCTGCGACACGTCGAGCGAGCCGTGATGCAGCGCGATCGGCAGATTGGCGTCGTTGATGTGCCAGAGTTCCTGGAACAGCAGTTCCGCCTGCATGCGGGTATTGACGAAAACGAGCGTGGTCGTGTGCCGCTCGATTAGCCGGTAAATCTCTTTCAGCGAATGGCGCGCCGTGTGCCCGGCCCAGGGCACATGGGCGGCGCTGTCGAGCATGGAAAGGTCGGGCGCCGCGCCGGGGTCCGCCACCACCAGCCCACCCTTCTCGCCCTCTCCGGTCTGCGGCACCAGCCAGCGGCGCAACGTGTCGGGGTCGGCCACCGTGGCGGAAAGCCCGACCGTCTGCACGCCCGGGGCGAGGCGCCGCAGCCGGGCGAGGCCGAGGCTCAGCAGATCGCCGCGCTTGGAGCCGGCGAGCGCGTGAAGCTCGTCCAGCACGATGCGCTTGAGGTCCGCGAAGAGCGGCTCGGCATCGGCGGAGGCGAGCAGCAGCGCGATCTGCTCCGGCGTGGTGAGCAGGATGTCGGGCGGGTCGCGGCGCTGGCGCTGGCGGCGCGAGGCAGGCGTGTCGCCGGTGCGCGTCTCGATGCGGACGCCCAAGCCCATCTCCTGCGCCGGCCGCTCCAGATTGCGGGCGACATCGACGGCGAGCGCCTTCAGCGGCGAGATGTAGAGCGTGTGCAGCCCGAGCGGGCGCGGGTTGTTGCGCGCGGCCGGCCGGCCGGCGAGTTCGACCAGGCTCGGCAGAAAGCCCGCCAGTGTCTTGCCGGCGCCGGTGGGGGCGATGAGCAGGGTGGAGCGGCCCTCGCGCGCCTGCGCCAGCAGTTCCAGCTGATGCGCGCGCGGCGCCCAGCCCCTGCCGGCAAACCAGCGTCGGAACGGCTCGGGCAAAAGATCGTCGGGCGCAGCATCCATGATCGTCACCGCGAGAAGCTAGTGACTCGGGCGGGAAATGCGAGCCCTCACCCCTCGCGCAGCGCCAGCACGAGGAGGCCGGCGACCGGCTGCTCCTTTTCCTTGCGCACCGACACCGGATCGAGGGTGAGCGGCGCAAGGCCGGCGGCGGCGAGTTCGGCGCGCACATAGTCCGCCGCATGGGCGAAGCGCAGCGTGTCACGCAGCAGCACGCCCTCGCCGCCATGGGTCTCGGTGGTGAAGGCGAGCAGCCCGCCCGGCTCCAGCACCCGCCGGCTCTCGGTGAGAATGGGGGTGAGGTCGTCGAGATAGCAGAAGGCGTCGCCGGCGAAGATCAGATCCACCTCGCGCGCCGGGCGCGCCTTGAGGAAGGCCACCATCTCCCCGGCGGCGAGCGCGTCATAGACCTTCCGCCGCCGCGCATGGGCGACCATGTTGGGCGAGAGGTCCACGCCCTCCATCGTGCCGATGCGGTCGACCAGCCGGGCGCCGACCAGCCCTGTGCCGCAGCCGAGATCCAGCCCATGGGCGAAAGCGAAAGGGCGCGCCAGCCTTTCGCAGACCTGCGCCAGCCCCGCTTCGATCACCTCCGGGCCGCGATAATCGAGCCGCGCCAGCGCCGCGTCGAAACGGTCGGCATATTGGTCGAACAGCGCGCGCACATAGGCCGGGCTCATGCCGGCCACCTCGCCTTCCAGCCGGGCGAGACGCAGCGTGGCGCCGAGCGTGTCGGCGGGATCGAGCGCCCGCGCCTGCGCGAAGGCCTCGCCCGCCCCCGGCGCATCGCCCGCCGCCTCGCGGGCCTCGCCGAGCAGGAACCAGCCCGGCGCATAGTGTCCGGCGCGGGCCACCGCCTCGGCGAGAAGCTCCGCCGCGTCGGCGGCGTTGCCCTCCTCCATCAGCGCGCGCGCCCAGTCGATCCGGCGATCGACCGTCGGGTCGCCGGAGGAGAGAATGAGCCGGCCGTCGGCCATGGCGGGGTCTCGCGAAAAAAGAGGAGGCGCGCCCTATATAGGTTTCACGATGCGCCCGGAAGAGCTTCTCCACACCACCCCACAGGGGCTTTATTCGCCGGCCGGCGACTTCTTCATCGACCCGACGCGGCCGGTGGCGCGGGCGCTGGTCACCCATGGCCATTCCGACCATGCCCGCGCCGGCCATGGCGCGGTGCTGGCGACGCGGCAGACGCTCGACATCATGGCCATCCGCTATGGCGAGGCATTCGCCGGCAGCACCCAGGCGGCCGACTATGGCGCGCGCATCGAGGTGAACGGCGTCGGCGTCACCTTCCACCCCGCCGGGCATATTCTCGGCAGCGCGCAGATCGCGCTCGACTGGCGCGGCTGCACCATCGTCGCCTCCGGCGACTACAAGCCCGGCGCCGACCCCACCGCTTTGCCCTTCGCGCCGGTGCCCTGCCATGTCTTCATCTCGGAGGCGACCTTCGGCCTGCCGGTGTTCCGCCATCCCGCGCCCGCGGCGGAGATCGCCAAGCTGATGGATTCGCTGGCGCTGTTTCCCGAGCGCGCGCATCTCGTCGGCGCCTATGCGCTCGGCAAGGCGCAGCGGGTGATGGCGCTGCTGCGCGCCGCCGGCCATGAGCGGCCGATCCTGCTGCACGGCGCCATGGAGAAGCTGACCGCCTATTACCGCGCGCAGGGCATCGACCTCGGCGAAACGCGCCCTGCCCGCGACGCGACCCCGGCCGAGCGGGCGGGTGCCGTGGTGCTGTGCCCGCCGGGCGCGCTCACCGATGTCTGGTCGCGCCGCTTCCCCGATCCCGTCACCGCCTTCGCCTCGGGCTGGATGCGCATCCGCGCCCGCGCCCGGCAGAACGGCGTCGAACTGCCGCTCATCCTCTCCGACCATGCGGATTGGGACGAGTTGCAGGTCGCCATCCGCGCCACCGGCTGCGAGGAACTCTGGGTCACGCACGGGCAAGAGGACGCGCTGGTGCACTGGGCGACGCAAGCGGGGCTGCGCGCCCGGCCGCTGCACATGGTCGGCTATGGCGAGGAGGAGGGCGAGGGCGCCGCGCCCGATGCCCCCGCGCCCGACACACCCGCGCCCGAGGCGCCGCCGGCACCGGAGGTGGCGCCGTGAACCGCTTCGCCGCCTTGCTCGACCGCCTCGCCTATGAGCCGCGCCGCAACGGCAAGATAAGGCTCATCGCCGACTATTTCCGCCACACGCCGGACCCGGAGCGCGGCTGGGCGCTGGCGGCGCTCACCGGCGCGCTGTCCTTCCGCAACGCCAAGCCCGGCCTCATCCGCCAGCTGATCGGCGAGCGCACCGACCCGGTGCTGTTCGCCCTTTCCTATGACTATGTCGGCGATCTCTCGGAGACGGTCGCGCTGATGTGGCCGGCGCCGCACGGGCTCAACGACACCGAGCCGCCCTCGCTGGAAGCCATCGTCCACGCCTTCACCCATATGGGCCGCGCCGAGATGCCGGCGGTGCTCGCCGCGCTGCTCGACCGGCTGGACGAGACCGGCCGCTGGGCGCTGTTGAAGCTCATCACCGGCGGGCTGCGCATCGGCGTTTCCGCCCGCCTTGCCAAGACCGCCGTGGCGGCGCTAGGCGAGCATGCGCCGGACGCGATCGAACTGGTCTGGCCGGGGCTCACGCCGCCCTATGAAGAGCTGTTCGCCTGGGCCGAGGGGCGCGGGCCGAAGCCGGAAACCGAGGACCCCGCGCCGTTCCGGCCGGTGATGCTCTCGCATCCGCTGGAAGAGGCGGATGTCGCAAAGCTCGACCCCGCCGATTTCCGCGCCGAATGGAAATGGGATGGCATCCGTGTGCAGGCGGCCCGCGCCGCCGGGCCGGACGGGCGGCATGTCACAAGGCTCTACAGCCGCACCGGCGAGGATATTTCCGGCGCCTTCCCCGATTTGGCGGAAGCGCTGGCCTTTGATGGGGTGGTGGACGGCGAATTGCTGATCCTGCGCGAGGGGCGGGTGCAGTCCTTCAACGTGCTGCAGCAGCGGCTCAACCGGAAGACAGTGTCATCCAAGCTCTTGATGGAGTTCCCCGCCCATATCCGCGCCTACGACCTCTTGATGGCGGCGGGCGAGGATTTGCGCGATCTGCCCTTCGACGCCCGCCGTGCGCGGCTGAAGGCGCTGATAAAAGCCCATCCCACGGAGGGACGGCTCGACCTTTCCCCGCTCGTGCCCTTTCCCAGCTGGGAGGCGCTGACTGCGGCCCGTGCCGACCCCGCCGCCCATGGCGCGGGGGAGGATGCGGAAGCGGTGGAAGGGGTGATGCTCAAGCGCGCCGACAGCCCCTACCTGCCCGGCCGCCCGAAGGGGCCGTGGTGGAAATGGAAGCGCGACCCGCACAGCGTCGACGCGGTGCTGATGTATGCCCAGCGCGGCCACGGCAAGCGCTCCTCCTATTATTCCGACTACACCTTCGGGGTGTGGACCGAAGCGGGCGAGCTGGTGCCGGTCGGCAAGGCCTATTTCGGCTTCACCGATGCCGAGCTGATCGAGATCGACCGCTTCGTGCGCCGCCACACGGTGAACCGCTTCGGCCCGGTGCGCGAGGTGGTTCACACGCCGACCGAGGGGCTGGTAATGGAAGTCGCCTTTGAAGGGCTGGCCCGCTCCACCCGCCACCGCTCCGGCCTCGCCATGCGCTTTCCCCGCATCGCCAGGCTGCGCTGGGACAAGCCGCCCGGCGAGGCCGACCGGCTGGAAACGCTGGAGGCGATGATCGGGGAGGACGAAAGCCACGCTCCCCGCCGGCCCGCCGCCGTGCTAGGGAAGCAGCGTTCGCCTGCCGGGGAAATGTAGTCATGGCCGATAATCAGCTTGCCCGCTGGATGGGCGGTTCGCCCTTCTGGGTCCTCATGCGGCTCGTGCTGCTCTCGGTGGTGGTGGGCGTCATCCTCGCCGCGCTGGGTCTCGACCCGCTCAACATCCTCGCCAGCATTGAGAGCCTGCTGCGGCATCTGTTCAATTTCAGCTTCGAGGCGATCGAGCGGCTGTGGCGCTATTTCGTGCTCGGCGCGGTGATCGTCATCCCGCTCTGGCTCATCCTGCGCATCGCCAACCGCGGACGCTGATCCCGTGAGCCTCGCAGCGGCCGGCCGGGTGGAGGTCACCTCCCGGCGCTTCCTCGTCCTCGCCTTGCCGGCGACGCTGGCGCAGATGACGACCCCGATATTGGGGCTGGTGGCGACCGGCGCCATCGGCCGGCTCGGCGACGCGGCGCTGCTCGGCGCGGTGGCGGTGGGCGCGCTGCTGTTCGATTTCGCCTTCTGGATCTTCGGGTCGATCCGCATGGGCACGGCCGGCCTGACCGCGCAGGCGCTCGGGCGCGGCGAGAGCGTGGAACTGCGGGCGGTGCTGATCCGCGCTTTGCTGATCGCCGCCGTCATCGGCCTTGCGCTCATCGCGCTGCACGGGCCGCTCGCCGATCTCGCCTTTCTCGCCATGGGCGCCAGCGAGGGCGTTCACGCGGCGGCGACGCTGTATTTCTCCGTGCGCATCCTCTCCGCGCCCTTCGCCATCGCCAATTTCGCCCTGCTCGGCTGGCTGGTCGGCATTGCCCGAACCGATATCGGCCTCGGCCTGCAAATCCTCATCGCCGGGGTGAACGCGCTCGCCACGGTCGCTCTGGTGCTGTGGTGGGATTTCGGCATTGCCGGCGCCGCGAGCGCCAATGTGCTGGCGGAAATCGCCGGCACGCTGTTCGGACTCATTGCCGCCGCGCGGCTGGTGGGGCGGGACTGGCGGGTGCCGTGGCGCACGGTCATCGCCCGCGCCCCGCTGATCGAGACGGTGGCGGTCAATCGCGACATCATGATCCGCACCGCGCTCCTGATGAGCGTGCTGCTGTTCTTCACCGCGCAGGGGGCGCGGCAGGACGATGTCACGCTCGCGGCCAATGCGGTGCTCTACAACATCGTCATGGTCTCGGCCTTCTTCCTCGATGGCTTCTCCACCGCCGCCGAGCAGATTTGCGGCCAGAGCGTCGGCGCGAAGGACAAGGCGGGTTTCCGCCGCGCGGTGCGGCTGGTGCTGGCCTGGGGCTTTGGCTTTGCCGCGCCGGCCAGTGCGCTGCTGCTGGTGGGCGGCGGGCCGCTGATCGATCTTCTGTCGGCGAACGAGCAGGTGCGGGAAGTCGGCCGCGCCTTCCTGCCGCTGGCGGCGCTGACCCCGCTGCTCGGCGTCGCCGCCTTCGCCTATGACGGCATCTATGGCGGCTCGACCTGGGCACGCGACATGCGCAACATGATGCTGCCGGCGGTGGCGCTGTTCTTCCTCGCCTGGTGGCTGACCCTGCCTCTCGGCAATACCGGCCTTTGGCTTGCCTATCTCGCCTTCATCGCCGGGCGCGGCGTGTTCCTCGCGCTGCGGCTGCCGGCGCTGGAGCGCGGCACCTTCGGCTAGGCCGGAAAGGGCGCTGCCACCATTTCGCGCGCGCGCCGTCCGGTGAGCGCGGCGAGCGTCGTGTTCTCCCGCGCCAACTGCGCGGTGAGCCCCTGCTTGATCTTATCCACCAGCCCCAGCCCCTCATAGACGAGAGCGGAATAGAGCTGGACGAGGCTCGCCCCGGCCTCGATCTTGGCCAGCGCGGCGGCGGGGCTGTCGATGCCGCCCACTCCGATCAGCGGGAAGGCGCCTTCCGCCCGCACAAACGTTTCCGCCAACATGCGGGTGGAGAGGGCGAAGAGCGGCCGGCCGGAAAGGCCGCCGGTCTCGCTCTTGTGTGGCGAGCGCAGGCTGGGCGGGCGGGAAAGGGTGGTGTTGGAGACGATCAGCCCATCGATCCGCCGCCGGCGCGCCACGCTCACAACCCCATCGAGATGCGGCAGAGCGAGATCGGGCGCGATCTTCAGCAGAAGCGGCACGCCAGGCGCGGCCGCGTCGCGCGCCTCGATCACCCGCGCCAGCAGTTCGTCCAGCGCGCGTTCCTCCTGCAGGTCGCGCAGGCCGGGTGTGTTGGGCGAGGAGACATTGGCGGTGAAATAGCTCGCCACCCCGGCGAAGGCGCGGATGCCGGCGACGTAATCGGCGGCGCGGTCGGTGCTGTCCTTGTTGGCCCCGACATTCACCCCGACAAAGCCGGGCGCCCGGCGCTTTCTGCGGGCGGAAAGCCGCGCCAGCGCCGGGCCATGGCCGCCGCTGTTGAAACCGTAGCGGTTGATCACCGCCCGGTCCTCGACGAGGCGGAAATTGCGCGGGCGCGGATTGCCGGGCTGCGGGCGCGGCGTGATGGTGCCGACCTCGACGAAGCCGAAGCCGGCGCCCAGCATCGCGTCGGGCACCTCCGCCTCCTTGTCGAACCCCGCCGCCAGCCCCACCGGATTGGGAAAGGCGAGGCCGAAGGCCGACACCTTGAGGCGGGAATCGTCCACCGGCGCGGCGCGCGGCGGCAGGCAGGCGAGCGCGCGGATGGAGAGGCCATGCGCGGTCTCGGGATCCATCAGCCGGGCGAAGGGAAGGGCGAGGTCGAGCAGGCGGCTCATCGGTCAGCCCTCCAGCGCCGGGAACAGATGCCGCCCATGCGGGCCGAGCGGCAATTCGCGCACATAGGCCACCGCCTCAAGCGCGAGCGGGCCGTAGAGATGGGGAAAAAGGTCGCCCCCGCGCGAGGGCTCCCAGCGCAGCCGATCCGGAGGAAGGTGCTCGACCCGCACCGCCACCAGCAGCAGGTCGTCCTGCCCGGCGAAATGCTTCGCCGCCGTTTCCGCCACCTGCCCGGCGGTGGAGAAATGGATGAAGCCGTCGGCCACATCCACCGGCGCGCCGTCGAACCGCCCGGCGGCTTCCGCCGCCTGCCACAGCGCGCGCGGCGCGATCTTGTAGATGAGCCTCGCCTGCGCCGCCGCCATGTCCGTTTCCCGCCTCGTGCCGTTCGACCCGTCCTACAGGGCCCCGGCCGCTGAGGCAACGCGGCGCCAGGCGCGGATGATGGCGTCAGCGGAGAGATGGATATCCGCCTCGGTGGTGGAGGCGCCGATTACCGAGAGCCGCATGATCCAGCGCCCGCGCCACGCCGCGCCGGCGGCGAAGCAAAGGCCGTCTTCCTGCACCGCCGCGATGGTGGCGCGGGTCAGCGCGTCGCCTGCCGCCCCCGCCCCCGCCTCCACGCCGCCGAAGCGCACGGCGACCTGATTCAGTACCACCTCGTTCAGCACCGTCACCCCCGGCTCGGCGGCGAGACGTTCCGCCAGAAGCCGGGCCTGCACGCAATGGCGCTCCACCATCGCGGCGATGCCGGCCCGGCCGAAATGGCGCAGCAGCGCCCAGCTGGCGAAGCCCCGGGCGCGGCGCGACAGCTCCGGCACGTAATGCGAGGGGTCGCGCTCATGCTCGCTCACCGGCGGCAGATAGCTCGCCGCGATGGTCATCGCCCGGCGGTGGGCGTCGGCATCCCGCACGATGGCATAGCCGCAGTCGAACGGCGTCTGCAGCCATTTGTGCCCGTCCGTCGCCCAGGAATCGGCCGCCTCAATACCGGCGGCGAGGTGCGCGTGCGTCGGGCAGGCGCGCGCCCACAGGCCGAAGGCGCCGTCCACATGCACCCAGCCGCCCCGCGCCCGGACGAGCGGGACGAGCCGCGCATGGTCGTCGCTGGCGCCGCTATGGATATGCCCGGCCTGCGTCACCACGATCAGCGGCGCGCCTTCGGGCACGGCCCGCGCCAGCAAATCCTCGAAAGCGTCGGGCCGCATCACCCCCTGCGCGTCGGCCGGCACGCGGATCAGGCTCGCCTTGCCGAAGCCGAGATAATGCAGCGCCGAGAACACGCTGGCATGGGCCTCCTCCCCGATCAGCACCCGCACCGGCGGGGCGCCGAACAGGCCCAGCGCCTCCACATCCCATCCCGCCCGGCGCAGCACCTCGCCGCGCGCGGCAGCGAGGGCGACGAAGCTTGCCATGGTGGCGCCGGTGACGAAGCCGACCCCGCTCTCCGCCGGCAGGCGCAGCACCTCCAGCAGCCAGCGCGCCGCGACCGTCTCGGCGGCGGCGGCGGCGGGCGCGGCGAAGTGGTTGGCGGTGTTCTGCCCCCAAGCGGCGGTCAGCCAGTCGGCAGCGACGCCGACCGGGTGGGAATTGCCGATCACCCAGCCGAAAAAGCGCGGCCCGACGGAAGCCCGCAGCCCCGGCTCGGCCCGCGCCACCAGCGCGTCGAGCACGTCCGCGCCCGGCACGCCGGCCTCGGGCAGCGGGCCGTCAAAGGCGGCGAGGCAGGCGGCATAATCCGTCGCTGGCGGGTGCGACGTGGGGTCCGCGCGGTAGGCGATGGCCCGGCGCGCTGCCGCCAGCAGCAGGGCCCCGGTCTCGTCCTGTGGCGTCTCGTCCTGTGGCGTCTCGTCCATGCGCATGCTGGCCCCTGCCCGAAAGGGCGGCCATCCTAGGCAGGGCGCGCGCCCTGTCCAGCGCCGGGCGGCAGCGCCACCAAAGCCGCCGCAACGCGGCTGGACAATGGCGAGATTAGGGTATAATTCCTACACATCTGACAGAAATCCGGGCACGAATCATGCTCAGCCATGCCCAGATCTGGCGCGCTTTGGACAGGCTGGCGGAACGGCTGGACCTCAGCCCCTCCGCCCTCGCCCGCCGCGCCGGGCTGGACGCCACCACCTTCAACCGCTCCAAGCGCGAGGCGGCGGACGGGCGGCCGCGCTGGCCGTCCACCGAGAGCATCGCCAAGGTGCTGGCCGCCACCGGCACCAGCCTCGACGATTTCATGGGGCTGGTGAATGGCGGCACCGGCGGGCGCCGCGCCATCCCCCTCATCGGCTTCGCGCAGGCGGGCGAAGGCGGCTATTTCGACGATGCCGGCTTTCCCGTCGGCGGCGCCTGGGACGAGATCGCCTTTCCCAATGTCGGCGACGAACACGCCTATGCGCTGGAAATCTCCGGCGATTCCATGCTGCCGCTCTACCGCGACGGGGATGTCGTCGTGGTCTCGCCCTCGGCGCCGATCCGGCGCGGCGACCGGGTGGTGGTGAAGACGCGCGAGGGCGAGGTGCTGGCCAAGGAGCTGAAGCGCCAGACCAACCGCACGGTGGAACTGCGCTCGCTCAACCCCGAGCATCCCGACCGCCTGCTGCAGGAAGCGGACATCGCCTGGATCGCCCGCGTGCTGTGGGCGAGCCAGTAGCTGAACGCGAAAACGGCCCCGCTGGGGGGCCGCCTCGTTCTGTGAGTGTGTGAGGCGCTGCGGTCAGCAGCGCACCGCCACGCGGCGGCCATAGCGGTCATAGGCCCAGCAGTCGCCCGGCGAGGTGGCCGCGCCGATCAGCGCGCCGGTGCCCGCGCCGACGCCCGCGCCGATCGCCGCACCCGTGCCGCCGCCGGCGATGCCGCCAATCACCGCGCCGGTGCCGCCGCCGATGAGGGCGCCGCCCGCGGCGCGGCGTTCCGTGGTGGTGCAGGCGGCGATGCTGAGCGTGGCCAGCGAAAGCACAACGATCTTGAGCATGATCCCTCTCCTTTTGAGCATGCCGGACCTGCCCGGCAGACCGTGACGGCGATTCCTGATGTCGAAGGCGCCCGGCCCCCATGTGGCGGCGGCGCCCATCCGGTAACGTGCGCTTCGCCCGCAGGTTCCACTGTCACAGGCGCGGGATAGGATGACGGCTTAGCATGACGGCTTGCACCCGCCGCCGCGCGGAGTATGCTACCAAAACACTAGATTTCTTGACGGGAGTTCGCCATGACCATCCGCCTCGGGGACGTCGTTCCCGATTTCGACGCCGAGACCACCGAAGGCCCGATCCGCTTCCATGAATGGCTGGGCGATTCCTGGGGCGTGCTGTTCTCGCACCCGAAGAACTTCACCCCGGTCTGCACCACCGAGCTCGGCCAGGTGGCGCGGCTGAAGCCGGAATTCGACCGCCGCAACGTCAAGGTGATCGGCCTCTCCGTCGACCCGCTCGACGCGCATGCGAAATGGGCCGAGGACATTGCGGAGACGCAGGGCTACGCCCCGAATTTCCCGCTGATCGCCGATCCGGAGCGCACCGTCTCCGGCCTCTACGACATGATCCACCCCAACGCCTCCGACACGCTGACCGTGCGCTCGGTATTCATCGTCGGGCCGGACAAGAAACTGAAGCTCTCCCTCACCTACCCCGCCAGCGCCGGGCGCAATTTCGACGAGATCCTGCGGGTGATCGACTCCCTCCAGCTCACCGCCCAGCATGCGGTGGCGACGCCGGCGAACTGGAAGGACGGCGAGGATGTCATCATCGTCCCCTCGGTCAGCGACGAGGCGGCGAAGGAGAAGTTTCCCGGCGGCTGGAAGACGCTGAAGCCTTATCTGCGCGTGGTGCCGCAGCCGGGGAAATAGGACAGCCCGGATAGACCGTGGCTTTTCGCCCTCACGGCCGGGGCTGGTCCCCGGCCACCTCCGCCATCTGGCGGTGCTGCAGGATGCGGGGGACGTTGCTTTCGATCCAGCCGGTCAGCGTGCCGAGATGCTCGGCCAGTTCCTGCCCCATCGGCGTCAGGCTGTATTCGACATGCGGCGGCACGACGGGAAAGGAACGGCGCTCAACGAACCCATCCTCTTCCAGCCGACGCAACGTCTGCGCCAGCATCTTCTCGCTCACCCCCGTCGCCGCGCGGCGCAGCTCGCTGAAGCGCATCGTGCCCTCGCGCAGGATGAGCAGGCAGAGTGTGCCCCACAGGCTGCTGACATTTTTCAGCACCTCGCGCGAAGGACAATCGGCGGCGCGCAACTCGCCACGCCGCACCAGTTCCTTGAACGTCTCCCGGTCCATACCCGCCGCCATCGCATCCGCCTCTCCACCGTGCCACGCATACTAACCGAAAGGTGCGTACTTTCCATTGGAAAGTGTGGGGGCTAGCGTGCCGGCATCACATTCACTCCGCGGAGGCTGACATGACTGATCTCATTCTGGTAACCGGCGCCTCCGGCCAATTCGGCCGGCTCGTTCTCGGCCATCTGACGACCGCACTCGGCATCGCCCCCTCCCGCATCGTCGCCGGCACGCGCGATCCCGCCAAGCTCGCCGACTGGGCCGCCAAGGGCGTGCAGGTTCGCGCGTTGGATTTCGATGACGCCAGCACCTTCGGCTCCGGCTTCGCCGGCGTCGGCCGCGCCTTGCTGATCAGCACCGATGCGCTCGACCGGCCGGGCCGCCGCCTTGCCCAGCATCAGGCGGCCATCGCCGGGCTGGAAGCGGCGGGCGTCGGCCATGTCGTCTACATCTCGGCGCCCAAGCCGGAGAATTCGCCGCTGCTGCTCGCCCCCGACCATGAGGGCACGGAAAAGGCGCTCGCCGCCAGCAGCCTGCCGGGCTGGACCGTGCTGCGCAACCATTGGTACTTCGAGAACCTGTTCGCCTTCCTGCCGCCGGCAATCGCGTCGGGCAGCTGGTACACGGCGGATGAAGGCCAGGGCAGCGCCGATATCGCCCGCGACGACCTCGCCTTCGCCGCCGCCACGGTGCTGGCAGGCCCCGAAAGCGGCAAGGCAACCTACACGCTCTCTGGCCCGCAGGCGCTGACCAAGGCGGAAATCGCCAGCGCGGTAAGCGCCGCCATCGGCAAGCCGATCGCGGTGGTGCAGGTGCCGCTCGAAGGCCTGGTGCAGGGCATGATCCACGCCGGCCTGCCGGAGCCGCTGGCCCGCGTCTTCGCCTCCTTCGACAGCAACACCGCCGCCGGCCGCGTCGCCGAGGTGACGGACGACTTCTTCCGGCTCACCGGCCGCCAGCCGCGCCGCTTCGCGGATTGGCTCGCCGCCAACGCTCCGGCGCTCGCCGCGCTCTGACGGGCGACACCCGGCCGATCGGCCGCGCTTCTCTCAGTCGAGCTTCTTGCGGTACTGGATGAAGCCGGTGCGCTCGGCGAGGCTGTTATACAGCCGCTGCGCCGTCTGGTTGGTCTCGTGCGTCAGCCAATAGACCTTCGGGCTGCCCTTGGCCGCCGCGTCCGCCGCGACATGGTCGATCAGGCGGCGGCCGAGGCCCTGCCCGCGCTGGCTGGCGTCTACATAGAGGTCGTTGAGGTAGCACACATTGCCCACCGACCAGGTGGAGCGGTGAAACAGCCAGTGCACCAGCCCGACCGCCTGCCCGGCGGCATCGAACGCCAGGGCGCCATGCACCGGCTCGGCGGGGTCGAGCAGGCGCTGCCAGGTGGTCGCCGTCACCTCGTCCGGCAGTTCCGCCTCATAGAAGGTGAGATAGGCCTGCCAGAGCGGCAGCCACCGCGCGTGATCCTCGGCCGTGAGAGCGCGTATGTCCGTCATGTCACCACCCTGCCCTTTTCCAACGCCGCGCCGCGCAAAAACTCGTCCGCCGGCATCGCCCGGCTGCCGGCCTTCTGCACTTCGACGAGCCGCACCGCGCCAGCTCCGCAGGCGATGGTGAGCGCATCGTCCAGCACCATACCGGGTGCGCCGGAACCCGCGCCGAGCGTCGAGCGCAGCACTTTCACCCGCGCGCCGTCGAGCTCGAACCAGGCGCCGGGAAAGGGCGAGAGGCCGCGAATATGGTCGTGCACCGCCTGCGCCGGCCGGGTCCAGTCGATGCGGGTCTCGTTCTTGTCGATCTTGGCGGCGTAGGTCACACCGTCTTCCGGCTGCGGCGTGAAGCCCAGCGCCCCACGCTCCAGCGCCGCCAGCGCCCGCGCCATCAGGTCGCCGCCGACGATCATCAGCCGGTCGTGCAACTCGCCCGCCGTCATGTCCGGGCCGATGGTGACGCGCTCGACCAGCCCCACCGGCCCGGTGTCGAGCCCGGCTTCCATCTTCATGACCGCGACGCCTGTTTCGCTGTCGCCGGCCATGATGGCGCGCTGGATCGGCGCCGCGCCGCGCCAGCGCGGCAGCAGCGAGGCGTGGAGATTGAGGCAGCCGAGCGGGGGAAGATCGAGGATCGCCTGCGGGAGAAGGCGCCCATAGGCCACCACCACGGCGGCGTCGGCCTCATGCGCGGCGAAGCTTGCTGTCGCGCCCTCGGTGCGCAGGGTCGACGGCGTCAGCACGGGAATGCCCAGCCGTTCCGCCGCGCGATGCACCGGCGAGGGCACGAGATCGAGCCCGCGCCGCCCGGCCGGCGCCGGGGCGCGCGTATAGGCCGCCACCACCTCGTGGCCGGCGCCGACGATCTCCACCAGCGTGGAAACCGCGAAATCGGGCGTGCCCATGAAGACGATGCGCATGCGGCTCTCCGCTGGAAGGTGGAAACGAAGCGGCGCGTGCGCGGCGGGGTCAGGCCCGCTCCTTCTTCGCCAGCTTGGTGAACTTGGTGATCACCCGGTCGCGCTTGAGCTTGGAGATGTGGTCGATGAACAGAACGCCGTTGAGATGGTCGATCTCATGCTGCACGCAGGTGGCGAGCAGGCCGTCGGCGTCCATTTCCTGCGTCTCGCCATTGAGGTCCATATAGCGGACGCGCACCCGCGCCGGGCGCTCGACATCAGCGTAATATTCCGGGATCGACAGGCAGCCCTCGGCATAGACCGACATTTCCTCGGACGAGGCGATGATCTCGGGATTGATCAGCGCCAGCGGGTGCTTCTCGCGCTCCGCCTCCTCGTCCTCCGCGCCGTCCGCCTGCGCCTGGCGCGGGCCGACATCGACGGTGACGATGCGCTCGGGAATGCCGACCTGGATCGCCGCCAGCCCGATGCCGGGAGCGTCATACATGGTCTCGAACATGTCCTCGACGATGGCGCGCACGCGCGCATCCACGCGCAGCACGGGATCGGAGAGCTGGCGCAGGCGGGTATCGGGGAGGATCACGAGCGGACGTATCGACATGCCGTCCAGATAAGCGCCGCGCCGAATTCCGTCAACGCGGGGTTTACCCTGACAGCGACGGATGTTCACTCTCCGTTCGCGCCAACACCAGAATCTGCTAGAAGACGGCGATGGATCAGATCGTGTTCACGCTCGGCACCCAGCCGGTCACGCTGGCGCAGACGCTCGCGTCTGCCGGCGCGCTCGCCTTTCTGCTGCTGCTTGCGGTTCTGCGCGCGGTCTCGCGCAGCGCCCGGCAGAACGCGCTTGAGGCGGACGAGCAGGCCCGCCGCGCCGACGAGCTGGAAGAGCGGCTCGCCGATCTCGCCCGCACCCAGGCGGAAACCATCGGCCGGGTGCAGTCCATGACGGAGGTGCTGGCCCAGCGCCAGGGCGATCTCGCCCGCGCCGTGGCCGAGCGGCTCGACGCGTCCTCCCACCGCATGGGAGAAAGTCTGGCGCGGGCGAGCGAAGCCACGCACGAAAACCTCGTGCGGCTGAACGAGCGCCTCGCCCTTGTCGATCAGGCGCGGGCGAGCCTGGGCGAACTCTCCGGCCAGGTGATGAGCCTGCGCGAGACGCTGGCCAACAAGCAGGCGCGCGGCGCCTTCGGCGAAGGGCGGCTGCAGGCCATTATCGCCGACGCCCTGCCGCGCGACAGCTTCGCCTTCCAGCACACGCTGAGCAATGGCCGCCGCGCCGACTGCGCCATCTTCCTGCCCGGCGACACCCGCCCGCTGCTGGTCGATTCAAAATTTCCGCTGGAATCGATCACCGCCTTTCGCGAGGCGCCGACGCCGGAGGCGCGCAAGCCAGCGGAAGCGCGGCTGAAGGCCGATGTCGGCCGGCATGTGAAGGACATTTCCGAGCGCTATCTCGTCAGCGGCGAGACGCAGGACGTGGCGCTGATGTTCGTGCCCTCCGAATCCGTCTATGGCGAGTTGCATGAGCATTTCGACGACCTCATCCAGCAGGCGTTCCGCGCCCGCGTCATCCTCGTCTCGCCCTCGCTGCTGATGCTCGCGGTGCAGGTGGTGCAGGCCATCTGCAAGGATGCGCGCATGCGCGAGCAGGCCGACCTCATCCGCACGGAATGCGGCAAGCTGGTCGCCGATGTGATCCGCCTGCGCGATCGCGTCGGCAATCTGCAAAAGCACTTCGGCCAGATGACCGACGACGTGGCGCAGGCGCTGACCTCCGCCGACAAGATCGCCAAGCGCGGCGCGCGCATCGAACAGCTGGAATTCGAGGCCGACGGCCCGGCGCGCACGTCCGCGCCGTCGGATCTCTTTGCGGCGGATACGCTGCCCACACCGCCGCTGCGGGGGGCGGCCGAGTGAGCGAGGGCGACGGGAGCGGCGTCTTTAATCCGTCCAATTCGCAGGATGAAGCTTTTCTGATAGTTTGATAGAATGTTTCTATCGTCTGTGTCAGGAAACGTCCCGCGTGATCGACCGTTTTGAACTCCTGCTCGCCCTCGCCAAGGAGCGACATTTCGGCCGTGCCGCCGAATCCTGCGGGGTGACCCAGCCCACGCTCTCGGCCGGCCTCAAGCAGTTGGAAGAACAGCTCGGCGTCCGGCTGGTGGAGCGCGGCTCGCGCTTCATCGGCTTCACCCCGGAAGGGGAGCGGGCGCTGCAATGGGCGCGGCGGGTCATCGGCGATGTGCGCGCCATGCGCCAGGAAATCGCCGGCATGCGCAAGGGACTCTCCGGCCATCTGCGCATCGCCGCCATCCCCACCGCCATGCCGATGCTCTCCGAGCTCACCACGCCGTTCCATGCCAAGCACGCCGATGTACGCTTCACGCTGATTTCCGCCTCCTCCAATGAGGTGCTGCGGCTGATCGAGAATCTGGAGGCGGATGCCGGCATCACCTATCTCGACAACGACCCGCTCGGGCGGGTGCAGACCGTGCCGCTCTACAAGGAAGGCTATCGCTTCCTCACCTCCGCCGACTCGCCGCTCGGCGACAAGGCCAAGGTGACCTGGGAGGAAATCGGCCGGGTACCGCTGTGCCTGCTGACCCCCGACATGCAGAACCGCCGCATCGTCGACAAGCAACTCGCGGAGGCCGGCCACGCGGTGGTGCCGATGCTGGAGGCCAATTCGACGCTTGCCCTGCTCTCGCATGTGCGCACCGGCAAATGGGCGAGCGTGGTGGCCAACACGCTGGCGGATGTGTTCGCCTTTCCCGCCAGCATCCGCTCCATCCCGATCGAGGGGCCGGAAGTGCTGCACCAGATGGGCCTCGTCGTGCTCGACCGCGAGCCGATGACGCCGATCGTCACCGCGCTGCTGGCGGAAGCCCGCGCCGTCGCCCCCTCGCTGGCGACGCGGATCTGAGGCCCAAGCGGTAACCGCGGAACCCTGAGCCGCCTCATTTGTTGTCCCGCCACACGGCCACGGCCGTCTCGCAAAGTGGAGGCTTGCATGCTGGGTTGGGCGCTGACCTTTCTCGTGGTGGCT
The DNA here is from genome assembly GCF_965249975.1 of Ancylobacter sp. GTDB lineage: Bacteria > Pseudomonadota > Alphaproteobacteria > Rhizobiales > Xanthobacteraceae > Ancylobacter. The sequence goes on from NZ_CBDFNE010000018.1 coordinate 679,946, forward strand.
CTGATCGCCGCCGTTCTTGGTTTCGGCGGCATTGCCGGAACCGCCATCGAAATCGCCAAGATCATCTTTTTCGTCGCCATCATCCTGTTTCTGGTGTCGGCGGTGTTCGGCTTCATGCGGCGCGGCCGCGCGCCTTGAGGCCCCGGCTTCCGGGCCCGCGGCCCGGAAGCCGAACGGCTTTGCCGCAGCCATGCAAACGCCCCCGACGCAAGCCGGGGGCGTTCTCGCGTTGAACACGCGAGTGCAACAGGACCGTTCTTTGGGAGAAGCTGTCTTACGAGGAGGCGGGATCGTGCGGCGGCGGGACTGCCGCTCAGGTGCGCTCGGCGGCCAGAACCGCGCGCGTGGTCTTGTCGGGGCCGAAATCGCTGACATCGTCCAGCGCCAGCATCTCGCCGAGCCGCTTGCGCGCCCGGTTCACCCGGCTCTTGATGGTGCCCACCGCGCATTGGCAGATATCGGCGGCTTCCTCATAGGAAAAGCCGGAGGCGCCCACGAGCACCAGCGCCTCGCGCTGGTCCGGCGGCAGCTGGTCGAGCGCAGCGCGGAAATCCTCGAAATCCAGATGGGTGTTCTGGTCGGGATTGCTGGTCAGCGTCGCGGCAAAGGCACCGTCCGAATCAGGAACCTCGCGGCGCCGCTTGCGGTATTCGGAGCGGAACAGGTTACGCAGAATGGTGAACAGCCAGGCCGGCAGATTGGTACCCGGACGGAAGCTCGAAATATTGGCGAAGGCACGCAGCAGCGTTTCCTGCACCAGATCGTCGGCGCGGTCGACGCTGCCCGAAAGCGAGATGGCGAAGGCCCGCAGATTGGGAATGGCGGCGATGATCTCGTCGCGCAAAGTCGGGTCGAACCGGCTCACTTGCGCCCTCCGCCCTCGCCGGACGCGTTGTCCGCTTTATCGAGTTTAGACAGCAGGTCCATGAAACGGTCGGGCACGCCTTGGCGCACCACGTCGTCATACATGGCGCGCAGGTGCTGGCCGATCTTGGCCTGTATCTCGCTGCCGAGAGCGGTTTCTTTGCCGCCGCCCAGAGGCGAGGAGGACATGCCATCCGCCGCAGCGGCCGCACCCTCCGAATGATCGTCACTCATCATTTTCTTTCCCGACATTGAGCCCCCGAAAGGTCGAGAGGGAAGACGGCTCCGTCGCTGCATACGAGGTCACAACGAGCCAAAGGCGAAACGGTTCCGGGAATTCTAGTGCATCGCTAAAATTTTTGACCTACTCCGGAACCACGCGGTCCATCGCGCGTTAACAGCCGCTTCACAATTTGCAGCTTCGGGGAGACGCGAGTGAGCACTTCTCAACTTGTCGCGCAGCACCTGCCCTTTCTGCGCCGCTATGCGCGCGCGCTCAGTGGCAGCCAGTCGGCCGGCGACGCCTATGTTACGGCCATGCTGGAGACGCTCATCGCCGATCCCTCGACGCTCGACCGTTCGATCGATCCCCGCGTGGCGCTTTACACCCTGCTCACGCGACTGTGGGATTCCGTCACGCTGAACGCCCAGCTCGACGCCCCACCCGCCCCGCTGCAGGGCGAGCGGCGGCTCGGCCACATCACCCCGGTGGTGCGCCAGGCGTTCCTTCTGGTGTCGTTGGAAGGCTTCACCGAAGAGGAGGCCGCGAGCATCCTCTCCATCGACGTACCGACCCTGCGCAATCTGGTCGCCGATGCCGGGCGCGAACTGGCGGCGGAAATCGCCACCGACGTGCTGATCATCGAGGACGAGCCCTTTATCGCGCTCGATCTTGAAGGGCTGGTGGAAGGCCTCGGCCATCGCGTCACCGGCATCGCCCGCACCCATACGGAAGCGGTGGATCTCGCCCGCCGCAAGGCGCCTGGCCTCATCCTCGCCGACATCCAGCTGGCGGATGGTTCCTCTGGCCTCGACGCGGTGAATGAGCTGATCGAGAAGACCGAAGTGCCGGTCATCTTCATCACGGCCTATCCCGAGCGCTTCCTCACCGGCGTGCGGCCGGAGCCGGCCTTCCTGATCGCCAAGCCTTTCCAGCCCTCGACCGTCGCCGCCGTCATCAGCCAGGCGCTGTTCTTCGAGCGACGCGCCCGTCCGCGGGAGCAGCGCGCCACCGCCTGAGCACCCCTAAATGCCCGACATAGCCCTTGTCGACAACGCGGCGCGCTGGATCACGGTCCTGTCGTCGCTGGCCATCTTCGTGGCCTTGGTGCGGCTTCTGTTCCTGCGCCGCAACCTGTCGATCCGCACACGGCTTCTGGGTCTGCTGCTGGCGACCCTCGTGCTGTCGTTCGGCGTGCTCTCGCTGCTGGTGATCTTCGATTTCGGCAGCACCTATCCGTTGCTGCCGATGGCCGTGCGTATCGGCATCGCTTTGCTCAACCTCATCGGCGCCGTCGCCCTGTGGTCGAACTTCGCCGCGCTGATCGACATGCCGACACCGCGCCATGCGGTGAGCGAGCAGCGGCGGCTAACGTTGGAACTCGCCACCGCCCTGCAGCGCTACGAGATGGCGCTGCGCGGTTCCAATGTCGCGATCTTCACCCAGGACCGCGACCTGCGCTACACCTCGGTCAGCAAGCCGCTGTTCGGTTTCCCCGTGGAGCAGGTGCTCGGCTCCAGCGATGCCGATCTGCTCGGCGAGGCGCAGGCACAGGCGCTCACCCTGCTCAAGCGCGACGCCCTCGCCTCCTCCACCTCGCGCAAGGGGGAGATCGAGATTGAGGAAGGCGGGCGCAAATGCTGGTACGACATCCATATCGACCCGCTGCGCGATCTCGCCGGCACTACGGTGGGCCTCACCGGCGCGGCGGTGGACGTCACCGAGCGCAAGGAGAATGAGCAGCATCTGCGCCTGTTGATGCGCGAACTCACCCACCGCTCGAAGAACCTGCTGGCGGTGATCCAGGCCATGGCGCGGCAGACCGCCCGCCATGCCGGCTCGATCGACAATTTCGTCGAAATCTTCAGCGCCCGTCTCCAAGCTCTGTCCAAGTCGCATGACCTACTGGTGCAGGAGAGCTGGTACGGCGCCTCGCTGAACGACATGGTGCGCTCGCAGCTCGGCCATCACCTCGACCGCGAGAACAGCCAGTTCACCATTGAGGGGCCGAGCCTGTTCCTGAAGCCGGAAGCAGCGCAGAATATCGGCCTCGCCATTCACGAACTGTCGACCAACGCCGCCAAATATGGCGCGCTGTCGGTGCCGACCGGCCATGTCGATATCATCTGGGCCCGGCGCACGCCGGAAGCCGGCGGCGGCTTCGAGCTTTCCTGGCGGGAGCGCGGCGGCCCGGCGGTTGCGAAGCCGGAAGGGCGCGGCTTCGGCTCGCTGGTAATCGAGCGCAACCTCGCCCGCGCGCTCGACGGCAAGGTGGAACTCGACTTCGCCCCCTCCGGCCTCGTCTGCACCGTGAGCGTGCCCGAGAGCCATTTGACGCCCGAGCGCTGACCGCGCCGGGCTTTTCGTCCTTCCAGTGACGCACAGGCAACGCGCGAAAACGTGATCCTGAACGGGAACGCGTTACGGTTTACGCGCGTTAACCCTGCGATCACGGCGACTGCCTTCGCCGGACCAATTCATCGAAACCATCGTCTGCGGAAAAGCTCCGGCGGCGACGTGCTCCACGTCGCGCGACCGCGCGTGGCTGCCCGCAGGTCCGGACGGAAGGGGAAGCAGTGATGAAGGGCACCGACAGCGTCTTTAAGGGCTCCGCCTATCTTCTCGGCGCGATCACCGGCGTCGCCTTCATGGTGCCGCTCACCGCCGGCGCCCTTGCCACCGGCTCGCTCACCCGCGCCGCCCCGCAGGCGATCGCCATCGACGCCTTCGGGCCGGAAACGGCTGCACGGCAGGCACACCTCGTCAATCGTGCCGGCAAGGGGGCGCGTCTCGACGCGATGCCGCAGCCGACACCTGCCGCGACGGCGCCGGTTCCGGCCACGGCCCCCGCGCCCGTCATCGTCAACAGCCAGCCGGAGCCCGCCCCGCTGGCGCCGAGCCGCGCCACCCGCACCCCCAAGGGCTGCCTTTCCGCACTGGGCGTGACGAAATCAAGTCTATCGACCGAAGAGTTGACGGTTTGCGTCGCCGACGCTTCGCTGATCGGCCGCGGTTGAGACTTTCCTAAATAAATACCGCCGTCGAAAAGTCGCTACGTTGGGGAACCCATCCGGTTCTATTTCGTTTCTACCACAGAGGATCGAACGATCGGTCTGATTTCGAAATTACCGAACACGGAGAAGACGATGACCAGCAAGCTTGCGACACTCACCGCCGCCGCTGCCCTGGCGCTCGCCCCCGCGGTCGCCTTCGCCCAGAGCCCGGCGCCTCAGACCACGACACCGCCGGCCGCCAGCCCGGTTCAGCCGGATGCCGGCAACCCGCAGGCGCCCGCGTCGCAGATGCCGGCGACCACGCCGACCCCCGGCACGGCCGGTTCCACCGACAGCGCCGCTCCGGCCGCTTCCGCGACCGCGACCCCGGCGACGCCGAAATTCATCAGCGCCCAGAGCGCCGGCCAGTGGCTCGGCTCCGACCTGATGGGCACCGAGGTGGTGACCGCCAATGACGAGAAGCTCGGCTCGATCAGCGACGTGATCGTCGAGCGCGAAGGCGAGATCATCGCGGTGGTGATCGATGTCGGCGGCTTCCTCGGCATCGGCGCCAAGCCGGTCGCGGTGTCCTTCGATTCGCTGACCGCCACCCCCACCGACAATGGCGAGAAGGTCGTGGTCTCGATGACCAAGGAAGAGCTGAATTCGGCTCCCGAGTTCAAGAGCCTGGAGCAGGCGCGTTCGGAGACCCCGAAAACCGGCGCCACCACCACCACGACCAACTGATCCACGCCTTACGGTTCGGCCGCGCGCGCGGCCCTCACCTAGCGACCGCCGGCGTCCGCCGTGCCGTCAGGATGGACATGCCCGCCCTCGTGGCGGGCATGTCTCGTTTTGAAAGCTTTGCCCGCCCTCGTGGCGGGCATGTCTCGTTTTGAAAGCTTTGCCCGCCCTCGTGGCGGGCATGTCTCGTTTGAGAGCCTTGGCCGCCCTCGTGCGTTTTTGCCCAGCGTTGGCGAGCCTTAACGGGTCGCAGGCGCCTTCCCGCGCGGCAGCGCACGATGACGGCGGCCGGCGGATCAGGTAAAGCGGATATCCGACCAGCCGGACCCCGCCATGACCGAACCCCGCCGCCGCCCCGACCATCCCTTCAAGGAACTGTTCGACATCGACGCCATGCGCGTCGAACTCGCTGCGCTGGCGCGCGAGGTGCTCGGCACCAGCAAGTCCGGCCGCGAGATCGAACTGCGCACGCAGATGGCGCGTCGCCTCAAGGCCGCCTATCAGCACGGGCACAAGGTCGCCGAGCGCTGGCTGATGGTGGAAGGTTCCGGCCGTCGCTGCGCCGAGCGGCTCTCACGCCTCCAGGACGAGATCATCGCGCTGGTCCATGAGCTGGCGGTGAAGACGCTCTACCCCTCGGACAACCCCTCCACCTCCGAGCGCATGGCGATCGTCGCCGTCGGCGGTTATGGGCGCGGCCTGATGGCGCCCGGCTCGGACACCGACATTCTGTTCCTGCTCCCCTACAAGCAGACCGCCTGGGGCGAGAGCGTCGCTGAGGCCATTCTCTACGTGCTGTGGGACATGGGGCTGAAGGTCGGCCATTCCACCCGCTCGGTCGATGAGTGCATCCGCCAGGCGCGCGGCGACATGACCATCCGCACCGCGCTGCTCGAAGCCCGGCTGCTGATCGGCGAGAAGACGCTGTTCGAGGAACTGACCGCCCGCTTCGACAAGGAAGTGGTGCAGGGCACGGCGGCGGAATTCGTCGCCGCCAAGCTCAGCGAACGCGAAGAGAGGCTGAAGCGGGCCGGCCAGTCGCGCTATGTCGTTGAGCCGAATGTGAAGGACGGCAAGGGCGGTCTGCGCGACCTGCACACGCTGTTCTGGATCGCCAAATACGTCTACCGGGTGCATGAGACGCGCGAACTCGTGGCCAAGGGCGTGTTCACGGCGGAGGAAGCCAAGATCTTCCGCCGCTGCGAGAATTTCCTCTGGTCGGTGCGCTGCCACCTGCATTTCCTCGCCGGCAAGCCGGAGGAGCGCCTCTCCTTCGACCTGCAGCGCGAAATGGCCGAGCGGCTCGGCTATGTCTCCCATCCCGGGCTGAAGGATGTGGAGCGCTTCATGAAGCACTATTTCCTCGTGGCCAAGGATGTCGGCGATCTCACCGCCATCGTCTCGGCCGCGCTGGAAGAGCGCCACGACAAGCCGGTGCCGCGGCTCGACCGGATGATCGCGCGGCTGCGCCGCTCCGGCCGGCGCACGCTGAAGGAAAGCGCGGATTTCATCGTCGACAATGACCGCATCAATGTCGCCGATGCGAGCGCCTTCGGCCGCGACCCGCTCAACCTCATCCGCATCTTCCATCTCGCCGGCAAGCACGGGCTGAATTTCCACCCCGACGCGATGCGTCTCGCCACGCGCTCGCTCAAGCTCATCGACCACAATCTGCGCGAGAACCCGGAAGCCAACCGGCTGTTCGTCGAGATCCTCACCTCGAAGGAGACGCCGGAGATCGTGCTGCGGCGGATGAACGAGACCGGCGTGCTCGGCCGCTTCATCCCGGAATTCGGCCGCATCGTCGCGATGATGCAGTTCAACATGTATCATTCCTACACGGTGGACGAGCACCTCATCCGCTCCATCGGCGCGCTCTCGCGCATCGAGCGCGGCGACCGGCCCGATTACGGCCTCGCCAATGAGCTGATGCCGACGATCAAGAACCGGCAGCTGCTCTATATCGCGGTGCTGCTGCACGACATCGCCAAGGGCCGGCCGGAGGACCATTCCATCGCCGGTGCCCGCGTCGCCCGCCGCCTGTGCCCGCGCTTCGGCCTCAGCCCTGTGGACACCGACACGGTTGCGTGGCTGATCGAACAGCACCTCACCATGTCCACCATCGCCCAGTCGCGCGACCTCTCCGACCGCAAGACGATCGAGAATTTCGCCGCCGTGGTGCAGAATCTGGAGCGGATGAAGCTGCTGCTCATCCTCACCACCGCCGATATCCGCGCCGTGGGGCCGGGCGTGTGGAACAACTGGAAGTCGCAGCTTCTGCGCACGCTCTATCACGAGACCGAGCCGGTCATCACCGGCGGCTTCTCCGAGAGCAACCGCAATCAGCGCGTCGCCCGCGCCCAGGCGGAACTGCGCGGCGCCCTCGCCGAGTGGGACGCTGCCGACCTCGACGCCTATATGGGCCGCCACTACCCCACCTACTGGCTGCAGACCGACCGCCAGCACCAGATGGAGCATGCCCGCTTCATCCGCGAGACCGAGGCACAGGGCAAGGCGCTTGCCACCCGCGCCATCACCGACCCCAAGCGCGGCATTACCGAGCTCACCGTCTTCGCGCCCGATCACCCGAAGCTGCTGGCGGTGATCGCCGGCGCCTGCGCCAGCGCCGGGGCGCACATCGTCGACGCGCAGATCAGCACCACCACGGACGGGCGGGCGCTCGACACCATCTCACTCACCCGCGCCTTCGAGCAGGACGAGGACGAGATGCGTCGCGCCGATCGCATCGCTTCCGCCATCGAGAAGTCGCTGGCCGGCGAGATCCGGCTGCCGGAAGTGGTCGCCCGCCGCATCCCGAGGCGGCCCCGCGCCTTCACCGTGGAGCCCGAGGTCACGCTCAACAATTCCTGGTCGAACCGCCACACCGTGATCGAAGTGTCCGGGCTCGACCGGCCGGGCCTGCTCTACGGCCTCACCCAGACGCTGTCGCGGCTCAACCTCAACATCGCCTCGGCGCACATCGCCACTTTCGGCGAGCGGGCGGTGGACGTGTTCTACGTCACCGACCTGATGGGGGCGAAGATCATGGGCGCGGCGCGCCATTCCGCCATCCGCCGCGCGCTGTTGCAGGTGCTCGACGCCGATGACGAGGCCAACGCCGCCTGAGGCGGCGCGCCGGCGCTTATTGGGCGGCGCTCATTGGGGCGCGCGGGGTCAGGACACCCGCGCGCCGCGCAGGCTCGGCAGCAGGAAGGCCAGCAGGCCGAAGGCGGGCAGGAAGGCGCAGGCCTGATACACCGCGTCGATACCGTAGCGGTCGGCGAACACGCCCAGCGCCGCCGCCGCCAGCCCGCCAAGGCCGAACACCAGCCCGTAGAAGAACCCGCCCACCAGCCCGATGCGGTGCGGCATCAGGTCGATGGCGTAGACGAGGATGGCGGCGAAGGCGCTCGACATGATGAGGTTGATGACAATGGTCAGCACCGCCGTGCCGGCGAGCCCCGCATAGGGCAACGCCAGCGTGAACGGCAGCGCGCCGAGGATCGAGAACCAGATGATCTTGTTGCGCCCAATCCGGTCGCCCAGCATGCCGCCGAACAGCACTCCCGCCGCCGAGGAGACGAGGAACAGGAACAGCATCAGCTGCGAGGCCTGCACCGACACGCCGAAACGCTCGATCAGGTAGAAGGTGTAGAAAGAAGTGAAACTCGCGGTATAGGCGGTCTTCGAGCACAGCAGCACGATCAGCACCGCCAAGGGGAAGGCGACCTCGCGGAACGGGCGGTGCGCCACTTCCGGCTCGCCCCGGTGCCCGGCCGGCCGCCCCGGCACGGCGAGCGCGCTGTGGCGGGCGGTCCAGGTGAGCAACGGCATGGCGAGGAGCGCGGCGGCGCAGAACCAGGCGAGGCTCGACTGGCCGTTCGGCACGATGATGAACGCCGCCAGCAGCGGCCCGATGGCGCCACCGGTTTGTCCGCCGACCTGGAACAGCCCCTGCGCGAAGCCGTGCCGCCCGCCCGAGGCCTTGCGCGCCATGCGCGTCGCCTCCGGGTGGAAGATCGACGAGCCGATGCCGACAAAGGCCGCCGACACCAGCAGCAGCGGGTAGGTGCCGGCATGGGCGAGGCCGATGAGGCCGAGGAGCGTGAACGCCATCCCCGCCACGGTGGAATAGGGCAGCGGGTGCCGGTCGGTATAGAGCCCGATCAGCGGCTGCAGCAGCGAGGCGGAAATCTGGAAGGTCAGGGTGATGATGCCGATCTGGCCGAAATCGAGCGCATAGGCGTTCTTGATCAGCGGGTAGATCGCCGGGATCAGCGACTGGATCATGTCGTTGAGGAAATGGGCGGCGCTCAGCGCCACCAGCACCGGCATGGCGGTGCGGCGCAGGGAATCGGCCGGCACGGAGAGGGACATGGCACGCTGCTTCGGCGGGGGGATCGTGGCCTTCTCTCTAGGACAAAGTGACGCGCACGACAAATGCTGTTGGCGCGGGGCAGGTCGCCATCGCCTTGCGCGCGCGGCGATGGAAAGGCGGGCCGGTGACGGCTATAGCTTTCCCGCGCCCGCAGCCGGCGGGCATGGGGAGCTTAGCGCCCGCATGAGCGACGCCTCGACCTTCGTTCTCGACCCGCGCCTTGAGGGCGACAGCTTCCCCGTACTCGACCTCGCCCTCGCCAGCGTGCGGCTGATGGACGATGCGCGGTTTCCATGGGTCATCCTGGTGCCGCGCCGCCCCGGCCTCGCCGAGCTGATCGACCTCGACGACGCCGCCCGCGCCACGCTGTGGGGCGAGATCGACGCGGTGAGCCGGGCGCTGAAGGCGCTCACGACCTGCGACAAGCTCAATGTCGCCGCGCTCGGCAATATGGTGCGCCAGCTGCACATTCATGTCATTGCCCGCTTCGAAACCGACGCGGCCTGGCCCGGCGCGGTGTGGGGCGCGGGCGGCGAGCGCCAGACCTATGCGGCACCGCAGGCATTGATGCTGGCGGCGCGGCTGCGCGAGGCGCTGGCGGCATGAACAGCCCCATGCCCGCCGATCACGCGCTCGGCCTGTGGCCGCATCTCGGCTATACCGGCTCCCGGCTCGACCGGGCCGGGCTGCGACGCGGCGAAATGGAGCGCTTCCGCGCCGATCCTCGCGCCCGCGCCTGCCTGATTTCCGGCGAGAGCGTCGTGCTGCGCCGCCTGCCCGGCTTCATCGCCGGCATGGAAGAGGGGCCGGGCTCCTGCACCGCGCTGTTTGCGCTGGAAGAGGCGGTGGCGCTGGGCGGGCGGCTGGATGAGGCCTGCCTGCTCGGGCTCGACGGCGACGTGCCGCATCTCGTGCTGCCGCTTCCCGCCCCCGCGCTCGGCGCCCTCACCGAGCGGCCCGAGGCACGACCGGACCTCTTCGTCATCGATCTGCGCGCCATCGCGGTGCGCGAACTCACCAGCGTCGAGGAGACCGGCCAGCTCGCCACCGCCAAGGCGATGCTCGCCTGGCATGCGCGGCGCAGCTTCTGCTCCAATTGCGGCGGGCGGCTCGCCATGGCCGAGGCCGGCTGGCGGCGTGACTGCCCGAGTTGCGGCGCGCAGCATTTTCCGCGCACCGATCCGGTCGTCATCATGCTCACCGTCGATGGCGATGAGTGTTTGCTCGGCCGCTCCGCCCGCTTCGCGCCCGGTATGTGGTCCTGCCTCGCCGGCTTCGTCGAGCCGGGCGAGACCTTCGAGGACGCGGTGCGGCGCGAGACACTGGAAGAGGCCGGCATCGCCACCGGCGCGGTGCGCTATCTCTGCGCGCAGCCCTGGCCATTCCCGATGTCGATCATGACCGGCTTCCACGCGCAGGCGGCGTCACGGGAGATCGCGATCGACCCGAACGAGCTGGAAGCCGCGCGCTGGTTCTCGCGCGAGGAAGCGCGGCTGCTGCTCACCCGCACCCATCCGGAGGGGCTGATCGCCCCGCCGCGCATGGCTATCGCCCATCATCTGCTGCGGGCTTTCGTGGAAGGGCGCGACCCGCCGGCGGGATGAACCGGCCGCGCCCGTTCCACGACCGTCCCGCGCGTCGGCGCGGGACGGTCGTGGAATGCGCGCGGGCGAGAAAGCGCTTGACCTGGAGTGCGCTCCAGCACCTAGACCCGTGTGCGTCGCAACTTTCAGGACAGAGATGAAGATCGGCGAATTGGCCCGGCGCACGGGATTGAGCCTCGACACGATCCGCTACTATGAGCGTATCGGCCTGCTCCCGCCTGCCGACCGGAACGCGGCGCGCCAGCGCGACTATGACCCGTCCATCCTCACCTGGATCGCTTTTCTCCGGCGGCTGAAAACCACGGGAATGCCGATCCGCGACATGGTTCGCTATGCCGCGCTGCGGGCGCAGGGGGAGGAAACGGCCGCCGAGCGCGGCGCCCTGCTCCGGCAGCACCGCGACGCGGTGCAGGCGCATGTCGACGAACTTCACGCCTGCCTGGCTGTCCTCGACACCAAGATCGCCGGCTATGCCGGCACCACCCGTGAGGACGTGAACCATGACGCCGACGATCAACGCCCCGGCCCCGCACACGACACCTAACACCGCCGGTGACACCAATGCCCGCTACGCGGCCGGATGGGCGGCGCTGGCGCGGATCGACGGCGAGGCCGGCACGCGGGTGGTGGAGCAACTCAGCGACATCGCCCCGGATTTCGGCCGGCTGCTGATCGAATTCCCCTTCGGCGACATCTACACCCGCCCGGGGCTCGACCTGCGCCTGCGCGAGGTGGCGACCATCGCCGCGCTCGCCGCGCTGGGCAATGCTACGCCGCAGCTGAAGGTGCATATCGAGGCCGGGCTGAATGTCGGCCTCAGCCGCGAGGAGATCATCGAAATCCTCATGCAGATGGCCGTCTATGCCGGCTTCCCCGCCGCGCTCAACGGGCTGTTCGCCGCCCGTGAGGTGTTTGCCGCGCGCCCGGCCTGACGGCGCTCAGTCCCGCGTCCAGGCCTTGAAATGCTTGGAGAGTTTGAGCCCCTGCGCCTGATAATTGGAGCCGAGGCCCTCGCCATAGAGGGTGCGGGGGCGCTCCAGCATGGTCTCATAGACCAGCCGGCCGACGATCTGCCCGTCTTCGAGAATGAACGGCACCTCGCGCGAGCGCACTTCCAGCACGGCGCGGGCCCCTCGCCCACCGGCGGCGTCATGGCCGAAGCCAGGATCGAAGAAGCCGGCATAGTGCACGCGGAACTCGCCCACCAGCGGGTCGAACGGCACCATCTCCGCCGCATGGCCGGGCGGCACATGCACGGCTTCCTTGGAGGCGAGAATGTAGAAGGCGTCAGGGTCCAGCACCAGTTCGCGCCGGCCGCGCGTCACCAGCGGCTCCCAGAAATCCTCGACCTCGCAGGCGGCGCGGCGGTCGACATCGATCACCCCGGTATGGCGCTTGGCGCGGAAGCCGAGCAGGCCGCCAAAGCCCTCGCCGGAGAGATCGACGCTCACCGCGATGCCGCCGCCAGCAACGTCAGCTTCGGGGCTGTCGACCAGCCGCTCGGCGGCGTTGAGGGCGGCGATGCCCGGCTCATCCAGCCGCGCGTCGCCGCGGCGGAAGCGGATCTGCGACAGGCGCGAGCCCTGCCGCACCAGAATGGGGAAGGTGCGCGGGCTGATTTCCAGATAGAGCTTGCCGGCATAGCCGGCGGGCACGATGTCGAAGGCGCGCGAACGGTCGGCGATGACGCGGGTGAACACGTCGAGCCGGCCAGTGGAGCTTTTCGGGTTGGCCGAGGCGGCGATGTCGGCGGGCAGCGAAAGCGCTTCTTCCAGCTCGACGAGATAGACGCAGCCGGTCTCCAGCACCTCGCCGCCGGTGAGGTCGAGCTGGTGCAGGCCGAGCCGGGTCAGGCGGTCCGCCACCGTCTCGCCGGGGCCGGGCAGGAAGCTGGCGCGGATGCGCCAGGCGACCGGGCCGAGCCGCAGGTCGAGGCTGGCCGGCTGCACCTGGTCGGCATCGAACGGGCGGGTGCTGCGAATGGCGCCGCCCGCGGCCAGCGCCTCGATGGCGTGGCCGGGCAGAATGCCCTCGCCGCTCAGACCTGACTCCGCCACTCTGCCGCTCCGTCGCTGCGCGCCAACCGTGCCATGGCTTTAGCGGAGGCATCCGACGACGCCAAGTGCTGGTTGGCCAAGTGCGGGTTGGCAGAAGTCCGCTTGACGCCCCGCCCGGCACGGGAGTAAGCGAAAGAGATCGACGTGGTCATTTGAGCCGGCCGGCTTGCCGCCACGCTAAACAAGGTTGCTAAACAGGCCGGGGCCGCGCGACAGCGCGAGCGACCCCGGTTCAATGCGAGAGACCGGAGCCGCGAATGTCCGACACGCCCAAGCTTTCCCCTGCCGAAATCGCCGGGCTCCGCCCCGAGACCCGCCTCGTGCAGGGCGGCATCCTGCGCTCGCCCTTCGGCGAGACGGCGGAGGCGCTCTACCTCACCCAGGGCTATGTCTATGAGAGCGCCGAGCAGGCCGAAGCCCGCTTCAAGGGCGAGGACCCCGGCTTCATCTACACCCGCTATTCCAACCCGACGGCGGCGATGTTCGAGACCCGCCTCGCGCTGCTTGAAGGGGCGGAAGTCGCCCGCGCCACCGCCTCCGGCATGGCCGCCGTCACCGCCTCGCTGCTGTGCCAGCTGAAGGCCGGCGACCATGTGGTGGCGGCGCGGGCGCTGTTCGGCTCCTGCCGCTATGTGATCGAGGAATTGCTGCCGCGCTTCGGCATTGCCTCGACGCTGGTCGACGGCACCGATCTCGCCGCGTGGAAGGCGGCGGTGCGGCCGGAAACCCGCGTGTTCTTCCTGGAAAGCCCGACCAACCCGACGCTGGAACTGGTCGACATCGCGGCGGTGGCCGAGATTTCCAAGGCGGCCGGCGCCTGCCTCATCGTCGACAATGTGTTCGCCACGCCGATGCTGCAGAGCCCGCTTAGCCTGGGGGCCGACGTGGTGGTGTATTCCGCCACCAAGCATATTGACGGCCAGGGCCGCTGCCTCGCCGGCGTGGTGCTGTGTTCGGAGAAATTCCTCACCGACCATCTGCAGACCTTCCTGCGCCAGACCGGCCCCTCCGTCTCGCCCTTCAATGCCTGGGTGATGCTGAAGGGGCTGGAGACGCTGCCGCTGCGCGTGGAGCGTGCGCAGGCGAGCGCGACGGCGCTGGCCGACCGCCTCGCCGCCCTGCCCGGCGTCACCCGCGTCATCTATCCCTTCCGCGCCGACCATCCCCAGCACGAACTGGCAAAACGCCAGATGCGCGGCGGCGGCACGCTGGTGACCTTCGAGGTGGAGGGCGGCAAGGCCGGCGCGTTCCGTTTCCTCAACGCGTTGAAGGTGGTGCGCATCTCCAACAATCTCGGCGACGCTAAGAGCCTCGTCACCCATCCCGCCACCACGACGCATCAGCGCTTCACCCCGGAAGCCCGCGCCGAGATGGGCATTTTCGACGGCATGGTGCGGCTGTCCGTGGGGCTGGAGCATGTCGACGACCTCACCGACGATGTCGCCCGCGCGCTGAAAGCGGTGTGAGGAAGGCACGGGACACGGTACCCGGCGGCGGCGCGCAAACGCAGGCGTGACCCGCCGCCGCTTGCCCTGCGGCGCCAAAAGCCTTTCAGTAGACATACTTGGGCGATTCGGGGGGCGCGGGAGAGCGGGCATGTATCGGGCGACGACGAAAGGCGTGCAGGTGACGGTGACACCGCGCTTCGCACCCGAACGCTCCGATCCCGAGCGTAGCCAGTATTTCTGGGCCTACACGATCGAGATCATCAATCTCGGCGTCGACACGGTGCAGCTCAAGTCCCGCCACTGGGTCATCACCGACGCGCTGGGCCGCGTGCAGGAAGTGCGCGGCGCCGGCGTGGTCGGCGAGCAGCCGGTGCTGCCGCCGGGCGGGCATTTCGAATATACCAGCGGCGTGCCGCTGCCGACCTCCACCGGCATCATGGAAGGCCGCTACAGCCTGGAGACCGCCACCGGCGAGACCTTCGAGGCCGAAGTGCCGGCCTTCTCGCTGGATGTGCCCGGCGAAGCGCGGACGCTGAACTGACGGGATGACCGGCGCGGACGGCTTCCGGCCCTGCTGGGAAGCGGCTATGGTGGCGGCAGCTTTCCTCCGTGGGCCTCCCGCCGCGCCGAACGGTTTCCATATCCCGTGATCGATTTTCGCCCGATCGCCGCCATTCTCGGCGTCCTCCTCGCCGTTCTCGGCACGACGATGATGATTCCGGCGATGGTCGACCTCGTCGCTGGCCGGGGCGACTTCCTCGCCTATGCCGCCTCCTCCGTCATCACCGTGTTCGTCGGCCTGTCGCTGTGGCTGGCAGGCCGTTCCAGCGAGGTGCAGCGCCTGTCGCTGCGCCAGGCCTTCGTGCTCACCACCCTGAGCTGGCTGCTGCTCTCGGCCTTCGCCGCCGTCCCCTTCATGTGGGCGGAATCGAACCTCTCCTTCGCCGATGCCTATTTCGAGGCGATGAGCGGGCTCACCACGACAGGCGCCACGGTCATCAGCGGCCTCGACCATCGCCCGCCGGGCCTGCTCATCTGGCGCGCCTTCCTGCACTGGTATGGCGGCATCGGCATCATCGTGCTGGCCATCGCCCTGTTGCCGATGATGCAGATCGGCGGCATGCAGCTGTTCCGCGCCGAATCCTCCGACAAGTCGGAAAAGCTGCTGCCGCGCGCGGCGCAGATGGCCAAGGGCATTCTCGCCTCCTACATCTTCCTCACCTTCGCCTGCGCCCTCACCTATGCCTTTTGCGGCATGAGCGTGTTCGACGCCGTCGCCCACGCCATGGCGACCATCTCCACCGGCGGCTTCTCCACCCACGACGCCTCGATCGGCTATTTCAACAGCCCCGCCATCGAATACGCCGCCATCTTCTTCATGCTGTCCGGCTCGCTGCCCTTCGTGCTGTATGTGCGAGTGCTGGCGGGCGATTTCAGCCGGCTGTTCGCCAATGCCGAGGTGCGGCTGTTCCTGACGCTGGTGGCGCTGTTCACCGTCGTCTCGACCGTGCAGCAGGTCAGCGGCGGCATCAACCAGGGCGAGACCGCGCTGCGTAACGCGCTGTTCAATGTCGTCTCGATCATGTCCACCACCGGCTTTGTCGCCGACGACTACACGAACTGGGGCCCGCCGACGGACGCGCTCTATTTCATCCTGCTGTTTCTCGGCGCCTGCACCGGCTCCACCGCCGGCGGCATGAAAGCCTTCCGCATCGCCGTTCTCGGCTCGGCGCTCAAGCAGCACCTCAAGCGCGTCATCTACCCCAATGGCGTGTTCCCGGTGGTCTATGGCGGCAAGCCGATCGGCGATGATGTGGTGGCCTCGGTGCTGTCCTTCGCCTTTCTCTATCTCACCAGCTTCATGCTGATCGCTATCGCCATCAACATACTCGGCTTCGATCTGGTGACGGCCTTCTCCGCCTCGATCACCGCGGTGGCCAATGTCGGCCCCGGTCTCGGCCCGGTGGTCGGCCCGGCGCAGAATTTCGCCGCCCTGCCCGATCATGTGATCTGGCTGCTGTCCTTCGGCATGCTGGCGGGTCGGCTGGAATTGTTCACCGTGCTGGTGCTGTTCCTGCCGAGTTTCTGGCGGCGCTAGAGCACGTTCCGGTCTGATTGCATCGCCATCGGATCGGTAAAACGTTCTCTATCAATCAATTAGCGACTGATTCACCGATCAGGTCGATTCAACCTGATCGGATCAGGCGCTAGTTGGGCACCGCAGCATAAGCCGGTATGCTGGCGCTCACTTCGCGACGAGGATTCTCCATGCTTGCCGTACGGACGACGACCGAGGAATTGCTGGCCTATCTGGTCGCCTTCGACACGACGAGCCGCAATTCCAATCTCGATCTCATCGCCTTCGTGCGCGACTACCTCGCCGCCTTCGGCATCGAGAGCACGATCATCCCGAGCGAGGCCGGCGACAAGGCGAGCCTGTTCGCCACTATCGGGCCGTCCGGCGTCGGCGGCGTCTGCCTCTCCGGCCATTCCGACGTGGTGCCGGTGGACGGCCAACCCTGGAGCACCGACCCGTTCACCCTCACCCCCGTCGACGACAAGGTCTATGGGCGCGGTTCCTGCGACATGAAGGGCTTTCTCGCCTGCTGCCTCGCCATGGTGCCGGACATGGTGGCGCGGCCGCTGGCGACGCCGATCCATCTTCTGGTGTCCTATGACGAGGAGATCGGCTGCACCGGCGTGGTGCCGGCGGTGCGCCGGCTGGGCGTCGACCTGCCCTTACCCCGCGCCTGCATCGTCGGCGAGCCGACCTCGATGCGGGTGGTGGACGCACATAAATCCGGCATCGCCTATGTCACCACGGTCACCGGGCGGGAGGCGCATTCCTCCATGCCGCAGCTCGGGGCCAACGCCATCTTCGCCGCCGCCGCGCTGATCGGCGAGCTCGACCGCATCCGCGCCGAACTGGTGGCGGCGGGCGACCCCTCCGGCCGCTTCGACCCACCCAGCACCACGCTGCAGGTGACGGTGGTCGGCGGCGGCACCGCCGGCAACATCGTGCCGCGCGAATGCGCCATTCGCTGGAATGTGCGCGGCCTGCCGGGCTTCGACGAGGACGCGCTGCTGGAGCGCTTCTCCCGTTTCGGCGCGGAGGTGGTGCTGCCGAAGCTGCGCGAGACCGCGCCGGAAGCCGCCATCACCACGGATTTCATCTACAAGGTGCCGCCGCTCGCGCCCCAGACCGGCTCGCCGGCCGAGACGCTGGCGCTGCGCCTCGCCGGGCAGAACCGCACCTATACCGTGTCCTACGGCACCGAAGGCGGGCATTTCCAGGCCCAGGGCATCCCGACCATCATCTGCGGGCCGGGCTCGATCGACCAGGCGCACAAGCCGGACGAATATATCGAGATCAGCCAGCTGCGCGCCTGCGAGCGGTTTCTCGCCGGGCTGATCGCGGAATGCGCGGAATAAGAGGCACGTTGCGCGTCATTCCCCGGGCGGTGCCCGGGGAAAGCTTCAGGACATCCGGCGGCCGGCTCAGCCCTGCGCGGCGCTTTCGTCCGCTTCGCCGCCCTCGACGACTTCCTCGGCCTTGAAGTCATAGGTGCGGCCGCAGAACTCGCAGGTGACGGCGATCTTGCCGTCCTCCACCAGGCTGCCGCGCTCTTCCGCCGTGAAGCTGGAGAGCACGTTCATCACCCGCTCGCGCGAGCAGGAGCACTTGGCGACCACGGCCTCGGTGTCGAACACCCGCACGCCGCGCTCGTGGAACAGGCGGAACAGCAGCCGCTCGCTGGACAGGTCGGCGTCGACCAGTTCCACATCCTCCACCGTGCCCATGATGGAGAGCGTCTCGACCCAGGCGTCGTCCTCGTCCGTCTCGGGGAGGTCCGTGCCCTCCGGCGCGTCGCCGGGATGCAGGTCCACCGGGCGCACCCGCCCGCCCTCGGTCGGCAGGAACTGCACCATCAGCCCGCCGGCCCGCCAGGAGGACGGCGCGCCGCCCGGGTGCATCTCCTCCGCCACGGCGAGGCGCACGCGGGTGGGGATCTGTTCCGACTGGGTGAAATACTGGTGCGCGGCGGCTTCCAGCCCCTCGCCCGCCAGCGCCACCACGCCCTGGTAGCGGTTGACGCTCAGCCCCTGGTCGATGGTCATGGCGAGATGGCCATGGCCGAGCAGCGCGCCGCTGTCGAAGCCGGCGCCGGCCGGCAGCGCCGCCTGCATCGCCTCCAGCCGCTCCAGATCGAAGCGGGCATAGGCGCGCACATCCTGCGGAGCGGCGAAATCCACCACGAGCAGGTCGACCGGCCCGTCGGTGCGGGTCTGCAGAATGAAGCGGCCCTGGATTTTCAGCGTCGAGCCGAGCAGCACGGTGAGCGCCACGGCCTCGCCGAGCAGGCGCTTGACCGCGGCGGGATAGTCGTGATGCGCGAGCACGGCGTCGAGGCTGGTGCCCAGACGCACGACGCGCCCGCGCACATCGAGCCCGTCAATGTGGAACGGGGTCACGCGGTCGTCGACCGCGCGGGGATCGGGCCCACGAGAGGCCGGGGAGGGAGAAGCGCTGTGTGTTGTCATGTCGCCCGCCCATATAGGAGCGCCGCCGGGAATGTGCGAGGGGCAGGCGCGAGGGCCCGCCCGCCGGTAACGGGCACCGTATCAGCCAGCCCCCGGGCGGGGGCGGCACGCGCCGTCAGACCGCGCCTTCGAGGCACCAGGCGAGGATGCCCTTCTGCGCGTGCAGCCGGTTTTCCGCCTCGTCGAACACCACGGATTGCGGGCCGTCCATCACCTCGTCGGTGACTTCCTCGCCGCGATGCGCCGGCAGGCAGTGCATGAACAGCGCATCTTTCGCCGCCCGCCGCATCAGCGCGCCATTCACCTGGAAGGGCTTGAGCAGGTTGTGCCGGCGTTCGGCCTCCGCATCGCCCATCGACACCCAGGTGTCGGTGACGACGCAATCCGCGCCTTCCACCGCCGCCTCGGCCTCATGGCCGAAGGTGACACGGGCGCCGGTCTCGCGCACCCAGTTCAACAGCGCCGGACGCGGGGCGAGCTCGGGCGGGGTGGCGACATTGAGCGCGAAGTCGAACCGCTGGGCGGCATGCACCCAGGACACCAGGACATTGTTGGCGTCGCCGGTCCAGGCGACGGTGCGCCCGGCGATCGGCCCGCGGTGCTCCTCGAAGGTCAGCACATCGGCCATGATCTGGCAGGGATGGGAATCGCGCGTCAGCCCGTTGATGACCGGCACGGTGGCGTATTCGGCCAGCTCGGCCAGCGCCGCATGGTCGAGAATGCGGATCATGATGGCATCGACATAGCGCGAGAGCACGCGGGCAGTGTCGGCGATGGTTTCGCCGCGCCCGAGTTGCATCTCCGCGCCGGTCAGCATCAGCGTGTCGCCGCCGAGTTGGCGCATGGCGAGATCGAAGGAAATGCGCGTCCGCGTAGACGGCTGGTCGAACACCATGGCCAGCACTTTGCCGGCAAAGGGCTTCTCCGCCGCCACTTCGCGCCGGCGGCTCTTCAGGCTCTTCGACAGTTCCATCACCGCGCGGAGTTCGTCCGCCGGCATCTGGTCTAGGTCGAGAAAGTGCTTCACCGCACCCGGATTATGCGCGTTCATGCCGCGGCTCCCTTGGCGGCATCCGCCTTCAGCGTCGCCTCGATCCGCGTGCAGGCGGCGTCGAGCTTGGCGAATGCCGCGTCGATTTCGGCGTCGCCAATGGTCAGCGGCGGCAGCAGGCGCACGACATTGTCCGCCGCCGAGGGCGCGAGCATGCCTTCCGCCCGCATGGCGGCGATGAGATCGGTGTTCGGCACCACGGTGCGCAGGCCGAGCAGCAGACCTTCGCCGCGCACTTCCGCGATCACCGCGGGGTGGCGGTCCTTCAGCTCGGCGAGACGCTGGCGCAGCCGGGCGGAGGTGGCGAGCACCTGCTCGAAGAAGCCCTCCTCCAGCACCACGTCGAGCACCGCATTGGCGACGCTCATGGCCAGCGGGTTGCCGCCATAGGTCGAGCCATGGGTGCCGGCGGTCATGCCCTTGGCGGCGTTCTCGGTGGCGAGGCAGGCCCCGACGGGGAAGCCGCCGCCAATGCCCTTGGCCACAGCCATGATATCCGGCGTGATGCCGGCCCATTCATGGGCGAAGAACTTGCCGGTGCGCCCGACGCCGCACTGCACCTCGTCGAGGATGAGCAGCAGCCCGTGCGCGTCGCACAGCGCCCGCAATTCGCGCAGGAACGCCCAGGGCGCGGTGCGCACGCCGCCCTCGCCCTGCACCGGCTCGATGAGGATGGCACCGGTTTCCGGGCCGATCGCCGCTTTCACCGCGTCGAGATCGCCGAACGGCACCTGGTCGAAGCCGGGCATGGCCGGGCCGAAGCCTTCGAGATATTTCGCATTGCCGCCGGCGGCGATGGTCGCCAGCGTGCGGCCGTGGAAGGCGCCCTCGAAAGTGATGATGCGGGCGCGCTCGGGCTGACCGCTGGCGGAATGGTATTTGCGCGCCATCTTGATCGTGCATTCCAGCGCCTCGGCGCCGGAATTGGTGAAGAACATGGTGTCGGCGAAGGTCGCCGCGGTGAGGCGCGCGGCGAGGCGCTCGCCGCCTTCGATGCGGAACAGGTTGGAGAGGTGCCAGAGCTTGCCGGCCTGCGCGGTGAGCGCGGCGACGAGATGGGGATGGGCGTGGCCGAGCACGTTCACCGCGATGCCGGCGGTGAAGTCGAGATATCGCTCGCCGTCCTTGGTGAACAGCCAGGCGCCCTCGCCCCGCTCGAAAACGAGGTCAACACGGTTATAGGTCGGCAGGATGGGGGTGATCACCTCGCCCCTCCCTCTCTCAACATGCAGCGCGCCCGCAGGGTCAACGCCCGCCCAAAACGAAACGTGCCGCCCTTGCGGGGGCGGCACCCGATGGCGGCAATTCTAGCGAATGGCGACGTGGGGTCAATATTCGCCGGCCCGGCGGACGCGAATTGCCGCCGGGCCACGCGCCTTGGCGTCGCTATTCCTGCTCGGCCTCGAAGATCCACAGTTCAAGTGTCGGCTGCGGACGCCCGGCATGGTCGGTCATGTCGAGAAAGGCCGGGATGCGGCGCTTCTGTTCCACACTCAGCGTCGCGACCAGCGGCTTCAGCGCCGCGATCACGGCGTTGAGGTCGGCGGCGCGTGCCGCCTCGGCCCCGGCAAGCCGCTCCAGCACGTCGAGGAAGTCCTGAGCCGGCTCCGCTTCCGCGCGGTCCGCCGCGCGCCCGGCGGCGCTCTTCGCCGCCTGCCGGATCGCCTCCTCCACCGGCGGCCAGAGCTTTTCCTGCTCCGGGGTCAGGCGGATCACGGTCTTGAGCGCCACCAGCCGGGCGTCGAGCGTCGCCTGCGCGTCCTCCGCGCTGTAGAGGTCGACCAGCGGCTGCGCCGCCTCGGCTGAGGGCGGCGGGGCGGCGGGTGCCGGGCTCTGCGCCTGCGCGACACCGCCCATCGCAAGCACGGTGGCGAGCGTCGCCAGTCTGAGGAAAGAGGTCATTATCTGTCTCCGTGCGCGCAAGGGCTTCAGGGCTTCCAGCCGCCACCGGGCAGCGGGCCGTGATAGGGCGTGTCGCGGCAATGACCCCAAGGCCCGCGCCAGAAGCCGGGCGGGCAGCCATTGCCGTAATACACCGGCGCGCCGGGCGGGCCGGCATAGCCACCCCCGGGCAGCGGCCCGGTATAGGGCGTGTCGCGGCATCCGCCCCATGGGCCGCGCCAGGCGCCAGGGCCGCAGCCCTGCGCGACCGGCGTGAGGCGGGCGCCTGCGTCCCCCGCGAGCGCAAGCGGCGCGTGCGGCGCGGCGGGGGTGGCCATGGCGGGGGTGGCGAGGGCCCCGAGGAGAACAAGGCAGGGGAAGGCGCGGGCAAGCCGTTTCATTGGCATCTCCACTGCGTGTGGGATGCGCCCCTCCCCTCCCGCCGCAGCGAAACGGAACGGTCGCGCATTCCGTCCAAACCGGCAGAAATGCGTTGAGTTCCCAGGCGCGCGCATGGCTGATCTGCACCGAAATGAGAGCCATCCGCCCGACGCCCGCTTAGCCGGCGCGGCCAAGTACTTGATCCGACTCCGCTTCGCCCGCGAGTGTTGCAGTGCGGACTCTAGCTGGGGAAAACGATCGTTTCGGCTCTGAACCTACTCGCTCCGAGTCCGCGCATATTGTAGCCTCCCCCCAGTGAGATACGACATCTCGTGCGGCGGCAATTCCCTGTTGCGTTTGCGGGCGTTGGGTTCGGCAGGTTCGACCTGCCGGAGCGTTGAGGGATTCCGCTTCCCGGTCAGCACGAAGGAGGCCAAGCGATGAACTGGACCGACGAACGCGTCGAGCTTCTCAAGAAACTCTGGTCGGAAGGCCTCTCGGCGAGCCAGATCGCGGCCGAACTCGGCGGCGTCACCCGCAACGCGGTCATCGGCAAGGTGCACCGTCTGGGCCTTTCCGGCCGCGCCAAGGCGCCCGCCGCCCCGGCACCCCGCCCGCGCAAGCCGCGCCCCGCGCCGGCCGCCCAGGTCGTGCGGCCGATGGTGCAGGGCAACACCGCCCTCGCCCCGGTGATGGCGCCGGTCGCCGAGCCGGAGCCCGAGGTCGTCCCCGAGGTCGCCGCCAAGGTGATCCCGATGGGTGAGCGCTGCACCATTCTCGACCTCACCGAATTCACCTGCCGCTGGCCGGTGGGCGACCCCGGCAAGGGCGATTTCCACTATTGCGGCAGCCGCTCCAAGACCGGCCTGCCCTATTGCGCCTATCACGCGCGCATCGCCTATCAGCCGGTGCAGGACCGCAACCGCCGCCGCGTCGCCCGCTAAGCGCCGCCGCACGCGGCGAAACCGGCCGGCACGTTCCCCGTCTGGCGCAGCCGCGCCAGCGGGTGCCATAATTGGGGCGCCTTTTCCCGGCCCGGTCGTTCCATGCTCTTCCGCGCCCTCGCCTCTGCCCGACGCAAGACCCCGGCCGCGCCGGAGCCCAGCCATTTCCGGCTGCGGCTGACGGCGGAGGAGGTCGTCGTCCAGCTCCGCCGCAATCCGCGCGCCCGGCGCTACACGCTGCGCGTGCGGGCGGCGACGCGCGACGTGGTGCTCACCCTTCCCGCCCGTGGCACGCTCAATGAAGCGCTGGATTTCGCCCGCCGCCATGCCGGCTGGGTGGAATTGCGGCTCTCGCGGCTGCCGGAGGTCGTCGCCTTCACCCCCGGCGCCACCGTGCCGCTGCGCGGCACCCCGCACCGCATCGTCCATCGGCCGGAGATGCGCGGCACGGTGTGGACCGGCACGGAAGACGACGAGGCCGCGCTGTTCGTCGCCGGCGACAGCGCGCATGTGGCGCGGCGGGTCAGCGATTTTCTCAAGCGCGAGGCCCGCCGCGATCTTCTGGAGGCGGCGCGGCGCCATGCCGGCGCGCTCGGCGTTTCCATCACCCGCGTCACCCTGCGCGACACGGCGAGCCGCTGGGGCTCCTGCTCCAGCACCGGCGCGCTGTCCTTTTCCTGGCGTCTGATCCTCGCCCCGCCCTCGGTGCTGGACTATCTCGCCGCGCATGAGGTGGCGCATCGGCGAGAGATGAACCATGGCCCGCACTTCTGGGCGACGGTGGACCGGCTTTTTCCCGAGCGGCACGCGGCCGAAGCCTGGCTGAAGAAGCACGGCGCGAGCCTCCACCGCTACGGCGCCAGCGACTGACGCCGCGCCCTGTCCCCCGCCGGGCGCCACCTAAAACGGCAGGATCTTCCGCGCACTCTCCTGACCGAGCCTAGCTGCCGGCTGCCAAGCGCAGCGGAGCGTGATCGCTTGCGGGCAAACGAGAGCCCTTGCCGAAACTGAATTATGAATGCACATTGACGCAAGGTCAGACCGGTGCCGTCGCTGGGCCATGAGCCGGACGATTGCCGCAGGTCAGGACCCAGCGAAAGCCTAGGAAATACCGACCGCGCGGCGACAAGCGCGGCGGCGAAGGTGCCGGCGCACGCCGGTGTGCAGACCCCGCAAAGAACCGGGGGCAACGGAGGAAACGCCATGATGAAAATGATGACCGCCGCGCTGCTTGCAGCGACGGCGCTGGTGACGCCTGTGTCTGCGAAGGACTATTTCCTCGCCACCGGACGGTGGGACAATGTGATGCTGGTGATCGATCTGCAGAAGGCGATCGACCCGGCCAATGATGGCACGGCCAATGCCGTGGTCAGCCGCGTGCGCTCGACGCCCGACATCGAGGTCGACGGCACCAAGGAAATCGCCAGCGGCCAGCCGATCATCGTCGCGATCGCGCCGGATTACCGCAAAGCCTATATCTCCAATCATTCCGGCCGAACCCCGGCGAAGCTCGCCACGGCGTTCCAGCACGGCCATCCCGGCTCGGTGACGGTGCTGGACCTCACAAAGGTGTTCGATCCCAAGGTCGCCGACAGCACCTTTGCGGTTGAGGGCTGGATCGACAGCGAGGGCTTCGGCGCGACGGGCTTCGCGCTGCTGCCGGACGGCGCGCATGCCGCGCTCGCCCATGCCGAGGGCAAGGGCATCGAGGATGGCGGCTACCACATCAACATCGTCGATCTCAAGCAGGGCAAGGTCGTGCGCAAGGTCGAGCAGGCGCTCGGCAAACCCGGCCATGCCTGCCCGCCGCCGGAACTGCCGAAGAGCGCCCCGGATCCGCGTTTCGGCTGCTACCCGGATTCCAACGGCGTGACGGTCTCGTCGCTCGGCGGCCCCAAGGGCCTGATCTTCACCGCCAATGGCGGCACCAACGATGTCTCGGTGATCGACATCGCCAAGGCGCTGGCGGGGGAGACGGACGCGGAGATCGGCCGCATCCCGGTGCAGGCCGGCGGCTTCGGCATCGCCACCTCGCCGGACGGCAAGCTGGTGGCCCAGGCCTCGCGCGAGAACGCCCAGGACGGCAAGGAAGGCAACACCATCTCGCTGATCGATGTCGAGAAGGCCGCCACGGACCCGGCGAAGGCTGAGGTCGCGCGCGTGCTGGTCGGCACCGACGACGCCAACGAGCCGTCGCGGCCCTTCGTCGCCGCGTTCACGCCCGACGGCACGAAGATCGTGTCGACCAATTTCCGCACCAACAACATTGATATCTTCGACGTGAAGAAGGCGCTGGCCGGGGAGAAGGCGACGCTCGCCCGCATCCCGCTCTCCACCGGCTCGAACGACCCGTCGCGCCCGCGCGGGGTCGCCTTCACGCCAGACGGGCGCTACGCCGCCATCACCGGCGCGCCGCCGAAGGGCGGGCACAATTCCAGCATGGTCTGGATCATCGACCTCGCGACCAACAAGGTGGCGGGCCGCGTCACGCAGGTCGGCTCGGAAAGCTACATGATCGGCTATTTCCAGGCGCCCTGAGCCGCGTAGAAGAACGCGGGCGCGGCCGGCAGGCCGCGTCCACCGTCAGCCGCTGCCGAACAGCTTGTCGAGCAGCCAATTGTCGAGACCCGGGCGCGGGGCGGCGGGGGCGCGCTGCGGACCGCCGGTCACCACCGGCTCCTCCGGCACGTCGCCCGGGGGCAACTGGCCTGCCCCGCCGGCAATGGCCGGCGCCTCGGTGCCGGGCAGCGGCACCACAGGCTGGTCCTTGTGCGCCACCTTCATCACCTGGCTCCAGATGTCCACCGGCAGGCCGGAGCCGCCGGCCTTCTTGGTCGGCGAGGAATCGTCATTGCCGAGCCAGACGCTGGTGATGAAGCGGCCGGTATAGCCGACGAACCAGGCATCGCGGTAATCCTGGCTCGTGCCGGTCTTGCCGGCGGCGGGCCAGCCCGGCAGGTCGGCGCGCCGCGCCGTGCCGGTGACGAGCACCTCCTGCATCATCCGGTTCATCATCGCCACATGCGGCGGCGCCATCACCATGCCGCGCCCGGCCTCGGCATAGGCGTAGAGAATGGTTCCCGCCTTGTCGCGCACCCGCTCGATGATGTGCGGGGTGACGCCGACGCCGCCATTGGCGAAGGGCGCATAGGCGCTCGCCATTTCCAGCACCGAGACTTCCGACGTGCCGAGCGCAATGGAGGCATTGGGCTCCAGCTTGGAATTGATGCCGAGCCGGTGTGCGGTCTTCACCACCTCGTCCGGACCCACTTCCAGCGCGAGCCGCACCGACACGGTATTGAGCGACAGCGCCAGCGCGGTCTTCAAATCCACCGCGCCGCGATACTCGCGGGAGAAGTTCTCCGGCTTCCAGCCCTTGAGCTGGATCGGCGCGTCGGCGCGCACGCTCTCCGGCGTCAGCCCGCGCTCCATGGCGGTGAGATAGACGAAGGGTTTGAAGGAGGAGCCGGGCTGGCGCCGCGCCGTCACCGCGCGGTTGTACTGGCTCTCCTCATAGGAGCGCCCGCCGACCAGCGCCCGCACGCCGCCGCCCGTGTCCATCACCACAAGTGCGCCCTGCTCGACGCCGAGCTTCTTGCCGGATTTCGCCAGCGCGTCCTTCAGCGCCTTGTCGGCGGCGGTCTGCACGGCGGGGTCGATGGTGGTTTGCACCACGAGGTCCTGCGTCACCGGGCCGACCAGCGTCTTCACCTGCTCCAGCACCCAGTCGGCGACATAGCCATAGGAATCCGGTCCCTGCGCCTTGGCCACGGTGGCGGGGCGGGCGAGCGCGGTCTGGCGCATTTCTGGCGTGATGAAGCCGGCCTCCTGCATCGCCGCCAGCACGATTTCGGCTCGGGCCTGCGCGCCCTCCAGGTTGCGCGTGGGGGCGAGGGCGGAGGGCGATTTCACCAGTCCCGCCAGCATCGCCGCTTCCGACAGCGTGACCTGCCGCGCCGACTTGCCGAAATAGCGCTGCGCGGCGGCTTCCACCCCATAGGCGCCGGCGCCGAAATAGACGCGGTTCATATAGAGTTCGAGAATCTCGTTCTTGGAGTATTTGGTCTCCAGCCAGATCGAGAGGATCAGTTCCTGCACCTTGCGCGACAGGGTGCGCTCCTGGGTGAGGAACAGGTTCTTGGCCAATTGCTGGGTCAGCGTCGAGCCGCCCTCGCGCAGCCTTCCCTTGGTCAGGTTGACCACCACCGCGCGGGCGAGGCCCATCGGATCGAGGCCGAAATGCGCGTAGAAGCGCCGGTCCTCGATGGCCACGAAAGCCTGCGGCAGATAGGGCGGCAGCGCGCGCAGCGGCACATTGGTGCCGCCCATCTCGCCGCGCGTGGCAATCGCCTGCCCGTCCGCGCCCTGGATAATGACGGTGGGCGGGCGGTCGGGAATGGCAAGGTTCTGGATCGGCGGCAGCTGGCTCGCCTCATAGAAGATCAGCCCGGCAAGGCCGATCGTCCCCCACAGGCCGAGCACGAGGCCCCAATAGACCAGCCGGCCGAACAGGCCGCGCTTGGGCGGGCGGCGGCGCCCGCCGCCACGGCCGCGTTCCCGTACGCGCTCCTCATCCTGTCGGCGGTTCCGGCTTTTCCTCGCCACGCGCGGCTCGTCCTCCCAATCGGCTTCCTCGGCCTCCTCCCATTCGTCATGGCGGCGGCGGTTGACGCGCGGCGGCGGCAGCGCCTTCGGCGGCGCCTTGCGGTTGCGGGCGGACGCGCGTTCCAGCGGCGCGGGCGGAATCGTCGGCCGGTCGTCGGCGCTGAGGCGCAGATCGCCATCGAAGCCGGGCGTGCCCAGCACCGGCTCGCGCCTCTCCCTGTCGCCGCGTCGTCCGAACATGAACCTCCGCCCCGCAGGGCACCTGTTTGAGCCGGTAAACGAACCCTAAATCAGGGCTTTTAAGCGGGGGTTAAGGGGAGAGAGTGGGGCATGGGGAGGGCGTTTCCTCCCAGGGTTAACGCCGCACAGGCCCCGGCCCGTGCCCGAACGTCCCCGATCACGGCGAGGCCACCTCTCAATTCAGGGAGGGAGCGCCGCCGCCCGTCATCGGAGTAGAGTAGCGGGTGAGTCGGCGCCGCGCCGGCGCCCCTAACCCAACAAGCACGGCCCCCATGAGCGAACTGCGCACCCTCTACCCGCCGATCGAACCGTTCGAGACCGGCATGCTCGATGTCGGCAATGGCCATTCCATCTATTGGGAGCGCGTGGGGACGAAGGGCGGCAAGCCCGCCGTGTTCCTGCATGGCGGGCCGGGCGGCGGCATCTCGCCCGCGCACCGCTCGCTGTTCGACCCGACCCGCTATGAGGTGGTGCTGTTCGACCAGCGCGGCTGCGGGCGCTCCACGCCCTATGCCGAGCTGGAGCACAACACGACCTGGGATCTGGTGGCGGATATCGAGCGGCTGCGCGAGACCTTCGGCTTCGAGAAATGGCAGGTCTTCGGCGGGTCCTGGGGCTCGACGCTGGCGCTCGCCTACGCCGAAACCCATCCCGAGCGCGTCAGCGAGCTGATCCTGCGCGGCGTCTACACCCTCACCCAGGCCGAACTCGACTGGTACTACCGCTTCGGCGTCTCCGAGATGTTCCCGGACAAATGGGAGCGTTTCCTTGGCGTGCTGAAGACGCCGGAGGAGCGGGCCGACCCGGTGACGGCCTATCGCGCCCTGCTCACCGGCACGGACGAGGCGTTGAAGCTGGAAGCCGCCAAGGCGTGGTCGACCTGGGAAGGCGAAACCATCACCCTGCTGCCGCATGCCGGCTATTCCGCCGATTTCAGCGACGGGCATTTCGCCCTCGCCTTCGCCCGCATCGAGAACCATTATTTCTTCCACAAGGCCTGGCTGCGCGAGCGCCAGTTGCTCGACGACGCGCATAAGCTCCGGGGCATTCCCGGCGTCATCGTGCATGGGCGCTACGACATGCCCTGCCCGGCGCGCTATGCCTGGGAACTGGCGAAGATCTGGACCGACGCCGAGCTGTATCTGATCGAGGGCGCCGGCCACGCCTATTCCGAGCCCGGCATTCTCGACCGGCTCATCCGCGCCACGGACACATTCGCCCGTTAGGGCGGGGGTGTCCGTGCCAAGGAGCCTTCCATGATCCAGCTGTCCCGCCGCGCATTGCTCGCCTCGGCCCTGCTGCCGCTCGGCGCCGCCGTCGCGCCGGCCCGCGCCCAGACCGCCGCCGCCCCGGCCGATTTCGGCAAGGTGGCGGCGCCCCTCTTCAGCGCGCTGGCCAAGACCCACGGCATTCCCGGCCTCGTGGTCGGGATCACCCGCAACGGCCAGCACGAAATCCTCGCCATCGGCCAGACCGCGCGCACCGACGGCAAGCCGGTGGATGGCGACACGCTGTTCGAGCTCGGCTCGGTCAGCAAGACCTTCAACGTGACGCTGGCGGCACTGGCGGCGGAGCGCGGGCGGCTCGATCTCAACGCGCCGCTCGACAAGGTGGCGCAGCGGCTCACCGGCACCGCTTTCGGCGCCCTCACCCCGCTCGATCTCGCCACTCATGCCACGGGCGGCATGCCGCTGCAGGTGCCCGACAGCGTGCGCAACGAGAAGGAACTGGTGGAGTGGCTCGCCGCCTGGAAGCCGGCCGCGCCCCCGGCGACGCGCCGCGCCTATTCCAACATCAGCATCGGCGTGCTCGGCCTCGTCACCGCCACCGCGCTCGGTACCAGCTTTCCCCGCGCGGCGGAGAACGACCTGTTTCCGGCGCTCGGCCTCAGCAGCACCTTTATCGACGTGCCGGAAGACGCCATGACGCGCTACGCCATGGGCTATACCGCCGCGGACAAGCCGACCCGGGTGACGCCGGGCGTGCTGGCGCCGGAAGCCTATGGGGTGAAGTCCACCGCGCTCGACATGCTCACCTTCCTCGACGCCAATATGGGTGTCGGCAAGGTGGCGCCGGACCTGGCGCGGGCGCTGGCCCGCACCCATACCGGCTATTACGAGACCTCGAACTATGTGCAGGAGATGGTGTGGGAGCGCTATCCCTGGCCGGTGACGCGCGACCGGCTGCTGGCCGGCAATGGGCCGGACATGGCGCTGAAGCCGCAGCCGATCAAGAAGCTCGATCCGCCCTCCCCGCCAGCGCCGGCGAGCTTCATCAACAAGACCGGCTCGACCAACGGCTTCGGCAGCTATGTGGTGATGCTGCCGGCGGAAAAGCTCGGTATCGTCGTGCTGGCCAACCGCTACTACCCCAATGAGGAGCGGGTGAAGGCGGTCTATGCGCTGGTGGAGGGCCTGCTCGGCCGCGCCGGCTGACGCACCCGCTCACGCCGCCCGTGCCGGCGCGCCGCCCCAGCGGATGAAGGGCACGCCCGCCAGCAGCACGGCCACCCCGACCAGCGCGCCATAGCCGGTATAGGCGATGCTGGCATAGAGCAGATAGGCGCAGGTGAGACAGAACAGCGCCGGGGTCAGCGGGTAGAGCGGGGCGCGGAACGCCCCCTCCCTCCCGCCCTCGCCCCGGCGCAGCAGGAAGAACGACACCCCGACCAGCAGCAGGAAGAACCAGAACACCGGCGCGGTATATTCCACCATGGCCTGGAAGCCGACGCGGGTGCCGGCGCCGAAGATCACCAGCGCCAGCGCGATGGCGCTCTGCGCCAGAATGGCGTTGACCGGCATATTGCTGCGCTCCTCCCACAGGCCGATGCGGCCGAGCACCGGGAGTTCGCGCCCCAGCGAATAATACAGCCGGGCGCCGGTGAAGATGGTGGCGTTCATCGTGCTCAGCGCCGCGAAACACACCAGCAGCGCCACCGCCAGCGAGGCGCCGGGACCGAACAGACGCTGCAGCGTGTCGGCCGCGACCACGTCGCTGGCGCGCAGCCCCTCCAGGCCGAGCACATTGAGATAGGCGAGGTTGACGAGGAAATAGAGCCCGGTGATGACCGCGACGCTGATCACCAGCACACGCGGCATGTTGCGACGCACATCCTTCATCTCGCCGGAGAGATAGGCGACCTCGTTCCAGCCGCCATAGGTGAGCAGGATCAGCACCATGGCGAGGCCGAACGCCCCGCTCGCCGAACCCGCTTCCGGCACCGGCGGCAGGGTGGTGGCGCTGCCGAGCGCGAGGCCGAAGCCGGCGATGGCCAGCACGGCGAGGATGGTGAGGATGGTGAAGATGAGCTGCAGCCGCCGGCTCTGGCGCGAGCTGGTCAGGTTGATGGCGGTAAACAGCAGGATCGCCCCGACGGCATAGAGTGCCGGCCCCCAGGGTCCCAATGGCAGGATTCCCTGCGCGTAATCGCCGAACACGAAGGCCACCGCCGCGATGGCGCCGGTCTGGATCACGGTCAGCCGGGCCCAGGCAAAGAGCAGCGCCACATGCCGCCCCAGCGCGCGGCGCAGATAATGATATTCGCCCCCCGCATGCGGATAGGCGGAGCCGAGTTCGGCATAGACGAAGGCGCCGATGAGAGTGACGAGACCGCCGATCACCCAGAAGCCGACAAAGGCCCATTCGCTCGACACGTTGAGCGCGACGATCTGCGGGGTACGGAAAATGCCGATGCCCACCACGATGCCGACCAGCATGGCGATGCCGTCGAGCGCGGAAAGGGCCGGTTTCGGCGTCCCCTGCACCCGGGCAGGATCGACGGCCACAGCGGAATCGCGCGCGATCGCGAGGTGCTTCACGGGGCTCTCCATGTCGGGAAGGGGCTGGCGCGCACGGGCGCGGCACCCCGGCCGGCGAAGCGGGCCGGGGCGGCACGGGCGGGGCGCGGAGGCGTTAGCTGCGGACGGCGGTCCAGTTCTTCACCGGCCCGTCCGAGGCGGTGCCGGACAGGCTGTTGCCGACCACCGCGCCGACATAGTCGACGCCATCGACGCTGAAGCGCAGCTCCTTGCCGACGACGCGGCCCTGCTCGATCGGCTTGCCGCCGAGCTCGCCGGTGATCTTCTGATAGCTCTGGTTGAGCCGCAGCGGCTGCTCGCCGAGCCGCCATTCGCCTTCCACCTTGGCCGGCACGATCCACATCAGCGCCGTGCACCACTGGGTGCAATTGTCGCTGAGCCGGTCGATGCGGTCGGCCTCCCAGTCCCCCATGTCGAAGCTGTTGGAGACGACGCGGGTGCCGGGTTCGAGTTCGAGGATCTGCGGCCGCAGCCGCTCGTTCAGCTCCGGCAGCAGGAACAGGGTCAGCACCTGCGCCTTGGTGAAATCGGTCTCGAAGATGTCGGCCTGCTCGAAACTGGCGCGGTCGGCGACGCCGGCGGCCTCGGCGCGGCGCTTGGCGAGCTCGACCAGTTCGGGATTATACTCGATGCCATGGGCCCTGAGGCCGCGCTGGGCGGCGGCGATCACCGTGCGCCCGTCGCCGGAGCCGAGATCGATGAGGTGATCCCGCGGGCTCACTTCCGCCATGTCGAGCATGCGCTCGACCAGCGTGTCGGGCGTCGGCACCCACACCACATCCTTGCCGGGCTGGCCGGATTGCGGCGCATAGGCTTCCTCGGCCGAGGTCGTGACCTCGGGCGGGGAGTTCACCGGCGGTGCCGTCTGCGCCGTGGCCGGGCCGGCCAGTGTGAGCGCGCCGGCGGCGAGAAGCGCGGCGAGGCCAGCGCTGGCGCCGTATCTCCGCCGCGCCTTGCGCTTGGGACGTTGCGACGCACCGATGAGTGATGAATCGGCGACGTGCGGTGATTGATGACAATCAGATGAATTTTCGTCGAATGCCCGTAGCAACTTACCTCTCCTTCGGTTGATACTTGCTCAATCGACTCTTATTGAGACCTTACGCTTGGTAACATTCGATCTTCATCGCGACCACTCAATTAACCTTGACGCCGCAACGGTCACAACGCTTTGAGCCGGGGCTTTCCGCAGCGCAGCAACGCCCTAGGCGCGCCGCTCCGGCTCCGCCACGGCGCCCAAGGCCAGGCCCCCTTGCATCCCCCGCGCATCTGGACGATATAGGCGGCGGGAGGTTGGCGGTGGACGAGCCACTCGCCAACCGGGTCAGGTCCGGAAGGAAGCAGCCCCAACGAGCCCGGATCGGGTCTCTGTCCAGCCTCCCACCCTTTCCCGCGCTGTGCACCGACCGCCCCGCGCGGATCCTGCGCCAAAGGCAGCACGGGCGCTGCCCTTCGCTCTCATCCCCGGAAATTTCCCCCGCGCGTCACTGCGCCGTTGTGCCCGGCACCGCCCGCGATGCTATGAAGGGGCCATGAGCGCCGACACCCCCGACATGTCCGATCTGACGCACCCCGGCGATGACGGGCCGGGCTTCGATCTCGGCCCGCTGCCGAGCGTGCCGGCCGTGGCCCCGGCGGCGCCCCCCGCGCCCTATCGCGTGCTGGCGCGCAAATACCGCCCGCAGACCTTCGCCGATCTGATCGGCCAGGAGGCGATGGTGCGCACGCTGGGCAACGCCTTCGCTTCCGGGCGCATCGCGCAGGCCTATATCCTCACCGGCGTGCGCGGCGTCGGCAAGACCACCACCGCCCGCATCCTCGCCCGCGCGCTCAATTACGAGCCGGCCGACGGCCCGGTGGGCGGCGGCGCGCCGACGCTGGACATGCCCGTGCTCGGCCGCCACTGCCGCGACATCATCGAAAGCCGGCATGTCGACGTGCAGGAAATGGACGCCGCGTCCAATACCGGCATTGGCGACATCCGCGAGATCATCGAGGCGGCGCGCTACAAGCCGGTGCTGGCGCGCTACAAGGTGTTCATCATCGACGAAGTGCACATGCTCTCCACGGCGGCCTTCAACGGCCTGCTGAAGACGCTGGAAGAGCCGCCCGAGCATGTGAAGTTCATTTTCGCCACCACGGAAATCCGCAAGGTGCCGGTCACGGTGCTCTCGCGCACCCAGCGCTTCGATCTGCGCCGGGTCGAGGCCGGCACGCTGGCGCGCCATCTCCAGGGCATCTGTACGGCGGAAGGGGTGGGCATCGACGCCGAGGCGCTGAGCCTCATCGCCCGCGCGGCGGAAGGCTCGGTGCGCGACGCGCTCTCTCTGCTCGATCAGGCCATCGCCCATTCCGGCGGCCAGGCGACGGGGGGCATGGTGCATGGCGAGCAGGTGCGGGCGCTGCTCGGCCTCGCCGATCGCGGGCGGGTCATCGACCTGTTCGAGGCGCTGATGAAGGGCGACATCGCGCAGGCGCTGACCGAACTGCGCGAGCAATATGATTCCGGCGCCGACCCGGCGGTCGTGATCGCCGATCTCGCCGAATTCACCCATCTCGTCACCCGCATGAAGATCCTGCCCGAGACGGCGGACGACGCGGCGCTGGTGGAAGCCGAGCGCCTGCGCGGGCGGGAGTTCGCCCGTGGCCTGTCCATGCGGGTGCTCTCGCGCGCCTGGCAGATGCTCACCAAGGGCCTCGGCGAGGTGCAGCAGGCGGCCAAGCCCATGCAGGCGGCGGAGATGGTGCTGGTGCGCCTCGCCTATGCCGCCGACCTGCCGACCCCGGACGAGGCGCTGCGGCGCCTGCGCGACGGCGCGCCGGAGGCACCGGCCGGCCGGCCTTCCGGTGGCGGCGGCGCGCCGATGGGCGGCGGGTCCGGTGGTGGCGGTTCGGCGATGGCGGCGACCGCGCCGCGCAGCTTCCCCGCGCCAACGAGCGCCCCCTCGGCGGCGCCGACCGCCGCAAGCCACCTCTCCGTCGCCTCGCGCGCCACGCCGCGCCCGGCCGCACCGGCGCCCACGCCCACGCCCGGCCTCGCCGTGGCGAGCTTCGAGGACCTTGTCGCCCTCGCCGCCGCCCGGCGCGACCTCAAGCTGAAATTCGCGCTGGAGAACAGCGTGCGCCTCGTCGCCTTCGAGGATGGGCAGATGGAAGTGGCGCTCGCCCCCGGCGGCGCGCCGAACCTCATTCAGGAACTGCAGTCCAAGCTGTCGGAATGGACCGGCCGGCGCTGGCTGGTCGCGCTTTCGCGCGAAGAGGGCGAGCCGACGCTGGCCGAGAAGGCCGCCGCCCAGCGCGACGCGATGATGACCGGCGTGCGCGCCGACCCCTTGGTGGCGGCGGCGCTGGCGCGTTTTCCCGGCGCCACCATCGTCGATGTGCGCTCCCTCGCCCCGGAGGAACCCGCCGGCTTCACCGGCGATGCCGACATGACCGACGCCGATCTGATGGCCGCCCGCGACGACGGGCCGGGCGCGGATGACGAGATCGAATTCTGATTAGAGGAGTTTCCCGATGAAAGACCTTCTCGGCATCATGTCGAAGGTGAAGGAGATGCAGTCGAAG
Source organism: Ancylobacter sp. (assembly GCF_965249975.1). GTDB lineage: Bacteria > Pseudomonadota > Alphaproteobacteria > Rhizobiales > Xanthobacteraceae > Ancylobacter. Next base: position 715,283 of record NZ_CBDFNE010000018.1, read on the forward strand.
ATGGAGCAACTCCAGGCGGAGCTGGAAGCCATCGAAGTCGACGGCGCCGCCGGCGGCGGCATGGTCACGGTGCGGGTCTCGGCCAAGGGCGCGCTCAAGGCGATCCATATCGACCCGAGCCTGCTCAACCCGGACGAGGCGGAGATTCTGGAAGACCTGATCGTCGCCGCCCATGCCGATGCCCGCGCCAAGGGCGAGCGCATCGTGCAGGAAAAGACCCAGGCGATCACCGCCGGCCTGCCGATCCCGCCCGGCATGAAGCTGTTCTGAGGACGGCCGGCTCCCGCTCTCCCTCTCCCCCACGGGGAGAGGGTCGGGGTGAGGGGCTTCGCTGCGGCGTCGAAAACACCCCGCCCCCTCACCCGCCGCTGCGCGGCGACCTCTCCCCACGGGGAGAGGTGAAGAACGGCAGGGCCTCGCGCCGCCCTATCCCGCCTTCGCCCGTTCCACCACGCCCAGCACCGCCGCCGCGATGGCCTCCGCCTGCGCCGCCAGCGGGCCTTCGATCCGGCCATAGAGCGCGAACACCGCCGGCTGCACCACGCAGCCCAGCGCCAGCGCGCTCGCCAGCGTCACCCGCGCCGGCGGCACACCGGCGCCGCGCAGCATCTGCGCCACCGCTTCCACCACATTCGCGTCCGGCGCCTCCGGCACGCCGCCCAGATGTTCGTGCTGGTGGATGAGCAAATAGGCGAACAGCGCCGGCTCGGCGTCGAACAGGCCGCAGGCCAGCCGCACCACCGCCCGCAGCTTGGGCTCCAGTTCCGGCTCGGCGGCGTCGAGCTGGCAGATCTGCGCCGCCAGCCCGGCATAGCGGGTGAGAAAAAGCTCGCGCGCCAATTGCTCCTTGGAGGGGAAATGCCGGTAGAGCGCCCCCTCGCTCACGCCCACGCCGAGCGCGATGTCGCGCACCGAGGTGCCGGCGACGCCTTTCTGCGCGAAGAGTTCCAGCGCCACCGCCTCGATGCGCGCGCGCGTATCCGCCCCCCGCGCCCGCGGATCGGGCCCGCGCGCCCGCGCCGCCCCGCCCTCGCGCCCGCGCCGGGCGGGCGCCGGCCTCATGCCCCGTCTCCGGCCGGCGCGCGGGCGGCGAGCATTTCCAGCGCGATGCCGCGCGCCTTGGTGAAGTCCACCTTGCCCGAACCCAGCAGCGGCAGCGCGTCCATGCGCAGGATGTCCGCCGGGATCATCAATTCGGTCACCGCCCGTTCGCGGCCATAGGCCTGAAGCGCGGCGCGGGTGAGGTCCGGCGCGGTGGTCATCAGGATGATGCGCTCGCCGCGCCGCGCATCCGGCACCGCCACGGCGACATGCTCGGCATCGGGCCGCAGCGTCGCCACCATGGCGTCGATGGCGGCGAGCGAGATCATCTCGCCGGCGATCTTGGCGAAGCGCTTCACCCGGCCGCGAATGGCGACGAAGCCTTCCTCGTCGAAGCTTACGATGTCGCCCGTGTCGTACCAGCCCTGCTCCGGCGGCTCGATCACGCCGGGCTTCTCCGCGCGGAGATAGCCGAGCATCACATTCGGCCCGCGCACCTGCAGCCGGCCGCCTTCCTCGATGCCGGTCATGGTCTCCAGCCGGTGGTGGATGCCCGGCAGCATGCGGCCCACCGTGCCGACGCGGTTGAACATCGGCGTGTTCACCGCCAGCACCGGCGCGCATTCGGTGACGCCATAGCCTTCCAGAATGCGGTGGCCGAACTTTTCCATCCACACCCGCCGCGTTTCCGCCTTCACCGGCTCGGCCCCCGCCACCACGAAGCGCAGCGAGCGGAAATCATAGGGGTTGGCGGTGCGGGCATAGCCCATGAGGAAGGTGTCGGTGCCGACAATGGCGGTGGCGTTGGTGGCGTAGACCAGTTCCGGGATGATCCGGTAGTGCAGCGGCGAGGGGTAGAGATAGGTCTTCAGCCCCGACACCATCGGCAGCACCAGCCCGCCGGTGAGCCCGAAGGAATGGAACACGGGCAGCACGTTGAACATGATGTCGGCGGGGGAGAAATCGATCCGCGCCGCCACCTGCGCCACATTGGTGAGAATGTTGCGGTGGGAGAGCACGACGCCCTTGGGCGTGCCTTCCGATCCCGAGGTGAACAGCACGAAGGCCGGGTCATCAGGATGGGCGGGCTTCGGGCTAGGCAGCGGCAGCATCGCCCTTATCTTGTCCGGCGTGGTGACGGAGGCGCGGATGTCCTCGCTCATCAGCACCCGCACATGCTTTTCCAGTTCCGCGACTTCCGCCTCCAGCCGCGCCTTCTCGATAAAGGCGCGCGAGGCGACCACCAGCTTCACCTCCGCCGCCTTGCAGGCGAGGACGAGATTGGTGGCGCCGGCGGTGTAGTTGAGCATGACCGGCACGCGGCCATGGCGGGAGAGGCCCATCAGCACCACGGCGATGCCGGCGGCATTGGGCAGCAGCACGCCGACCTTCTCGCCGGGCGCGGTCTCCTTCGCCAGCTTGTCGCCGAGGATCTTCGCCCCCAGCAGCAGCTTGCGATAGGACAGGATGGTGCCGAGCGGGTCCTCCAGCACGATGCGCTTCATGCCGAGCCGCACCGCCGCGTCCTCCACCGCCTGATAGACGGTGACATTGGTGTGGCTGGTCTCGAAGACGAGATCGCTCATCACGTCATAGAGCGCCGCGCCCGCCGCGCGGCGGCGCTTGCGGCCGAACAGCTCCTTGTCGACCTTCAGCTTGCGCGGCGGCAGGATGGTGACGCGCACCTTGGGGAACAGGCGCTTGCGCGTCTGGTGGCCGTCGAGGCGGGAGAAATAGGTCTGCTCCAGCCCTTCGATGCGCACCGGCACCACAGGCGCGTCCGCCTTGTCGGCGATCAGCGCCGAGCCGTCATAGATCTTCATGATCGAGCCGGTGACGGTGATGCGCCCCTCGGGAAAGATCACCAATTGCTCGCCCTGCTGCACCTGGCGGATCAGGTCGCGGGTCGCCATCGGCTTGGTCGGGTCGAGCGGGAAGGCGCGCACCAGCTTGAGGAAGGGCTTCACCCACCACGCCTCGGCGATGGCGCGGTCGACGGCGAAGACCGGGTCATTGTCGAGCAGCGCCATGATCAGCGGCGCGTCGAGGAAGCTGACATGGTTGATGGCGATCACCGAGCCGGGACCGGCGGCTTTCAGATGCTCCGCCCCCGTCACCTCGACGCGGAACAGCACCCGGAACACCAGCTTGATCAGGTCGCGCAGCACCTGGCCCTGGAAGGCGCGGCCGGCGAGAATGGCGACGATCAGGCTCGCCGCGCCGATCAGCCCGAGCAGCGCCGGGGCGGTGAAGCCGGCGAATTGCAGCGCGGCGACGATGACCGCGCCGGCGACCATAAAGGCGGCGTTGAGCACATTGTTGCCGGCGATCACCCGGGCGCGCCGGTCCTCGCCCGCGGCCGCCTGCACGAAGGCGAAGGTCGGCACCACGAAGGCGCCGCCGGCCGCCGCAAGGCCGATCAGCCCGATGGCGGCATGCACGCCGGCGCCGGAGGTGAGGAAGTCATACCAGCCGATCGGCTGGGCCGCCGGGGCGAGCGTGCCCATGAGCAGCGCCAGATCGAGCGCGAACACGCCCATCAACAGCCCCGCCGCCGGCACCAGCGCCAGCAGGATGCGCCCTTCCGACAGTTTCGCCGCCAGCGTCGAGCCGATGGCGACGCCGATGGTGAACAGCACCAGGAACAGGGTGACGACGCTTTCCAGCCCGCCAATATTGTCCTTCACCAGCGTCGGCAGCAGCGAGAGCACCACGCCGCCGACCAGCCAGAACCAGGACACGATCAGCGCCCCGCGCCAGATCGGCCGCTCGGCGCGGATATCGGCGAGCAGCGTCATGGTGCTGCGCCAGATGTTGCGGTCGATCACGAGGTCCGGCGCGCCGGGCAGCGTGGAGGGAATGGCGCGGGCGGACAGCCAGGCGATGACGGCGAGCACGAAGGTGAAGCCGGCCACCGCCCATTCGCCGGTATGGGTGAAGGCCAGCGCCCCGCCCACCGTGCCGCCGAGAATGGCGGCGAAGGTTGCCATCTCGATCAGCGCATTGCCGGAAACGAGTTCATCCTTGGCGAGGTGATCGGGCAGGATGCCGTATTTCACCGGCCCGAACAGCGCGCTCAGCGTGCCCATGAGGAACAGGCCGATGAACAGCAGCGGGATCGACTGGATGACGAAGCCGGCGCTGGCGATGAGCACGATCCAGATTTCGGCGAACTTCACCCGCCGGGCGATCAGCGCCTTGTCGTAGCGGTCGGCCAGCTGGCCGCCGAGCGAGGAGAACAGGAAGAAGGGCAGGATGAACACGCCGCCCGCCAGCGTCACCAGTGCGCCGCCATTCACATGGGCGATGCCGTAAAGGATCAGCAGCGCCATGGCGTTCTTCACGAAATTGTCGTTGAACGCCGCAAAAAACTGGCACCAGAACAGCGGCGCGAAGCGCCGTGCCGTCATCAGCCGCGTGAACATGCCTGATCCCTCACCGCAATGTCAGTGAACGATCACTTACATAAACCGTCGCGGGCGTCAATATCGCACAGAGGGCCGTATCCGGCGGCGCGAAGCGCGGGCCGGGATCGGCGTCCGCTCTACGGCTCGCGATTCCGGATCGGCCGGCGCTGTCCGGGATGATGGGGGATGTGAGGGCTAGATCAGCACGCCGAGCAGCGCGGCGCCGAGCAGCAGGCCGTCATGGGCGGCGAGTTGCAGCCGGTTGGGCGTGCCGGCGCCATGCAGCATCAGCGTGGTGGCAAGGCTCGCCAGCGCCCAGCCGGCGCCCACGGTGAGAAAGGCCAGGCTGATCGTCACCGCCTCGCTCGCCTGCGTCACCGCCACAGTCGCGCCGAGGCACAGCGCGAGGGCGAGCAGCGCCAGCGGCGTCGCGCCGATCCGGCGCACCAGCACCCCGCCGGCCAGCGCCGGCGCGTACATCGCCACCACATGCCAGGCGACGATTCCCGAGATCAGCGGCACGCCGACCCCGCAGCCGGCCAGCGACAGCGGCGCGCCGGCCATGGCTGAGGTCATCGCCCCCCAGGCCAGCGCGCCGATCAGCGTCGGGGCCACCAGCGCCCGCCAGGCCAGTGGCGCGGGGCGTTCCTGCGGCGCGGCCAACGCCTCCACCGTGAGATCGGCATGGGAAAAGCGCGCCTCGGGCAGCAGCACGGCGAAGGCCAGCGCGCCGAGCTGCGCCACGGCGGCGAGCAGCAGCGTGCCGGCGAAGGTGTAGGGCGCGAACGCCGCTTCCGCCGCCCCCGCCAGCAGCGGCCCGGCGAGGCCGGCCAGCGCCCCGGCGCCGATGAGCCGCGCCACCATGCCCGCCCGGGCCCCAGTCGCCGCGCCGAACGCCGCCGCATGGCGGTAGAACATGCCGAAGCCCTGCGCCGCGCCGAGCCAGGCGGCGCCCAGCACCAGCATCGGGAAGGCGCCGAGCGCCATCGCATAGGCGGCCATCAGCCCGCCGGCGACGCCGAGGCTGGCGCCGAGCGCGAAGGCGGCGCGCCGGCCGAACGTGTCGAGCAGGAAGCTGGCGGGCAAGCTCGCCAGCGCCGCGCCGAGCAGCAGCGCGCCGAGCGGCAGGGTGGCAAGTTCCGGGCGCGGGGCCAGCATCGCCCCGGCGAGCGGCAGCGCGCCCAGCGTCAGCGCCTGCGCCAGCACCACGAGGGCGAAGCCGCCGGCCAGCCGCCCGATGCCGAGCGAGCGGCGCAGCGCGCGCGGCGCGTCTTCCGGGCAGGCGCAGCCGAGCCGACCGGCGCGGGCGGCTTCCGCCTCGGCGTCGAAATACTCGCTCGCGCTCATGCCCGCGGCTCGCCGGTCAGCGCGTTGCGGTCGGGGCGCACAGGCGCGGTCTCGCGCAGATCGTCATCGGACAGCACGCGCACCGCCGCGCCATCAATATCGTCATACTGGCCGCTGCGCAGCGACCAGAGGAAGGCCACCAGCCCGAGCAGGCCGAGGCTCAGCGCCGCCGGTACCAGATAGAGAAGCACGCTCATGCCGCCTCCTTTTCCCCGGCCGCAAAGCCGCCCTGCCGCGCGCGCAGCGCGTTCAGCGTGACGATGACCGACGAGCCCGACATGGCGAGCGCCGCCACCAGGGGCGTCACATAGCCGGCCACCGCCAGCGGTACGGCGATGAGATTGTAGATCACCGCGATCATCAAATTCTGCCGCATCAGGTGCCGGGCCCGCCGCGCCACTTTCAGCGCGAGGACGACAGGCGCCAGCCGGTCGCCGAGGAACACCGCGTCCGCCTGCGCCCGCGTCACATCGGCGGCGCTGATCGGGGAGAGCGAGACATGGGCGCTGGCGAGCGAGGGCGCGTCATTGATGCCGTCGCCCACCATCAGCACGCCATGCCCCTTGGCATCGAGGCTTTCCAGCACGGCGATCTTGTCGCCCGGCCGCATCTGCGCCCACCAGTCGGTGACGCCGAGTTCGCCCGCCACCGCCGCCACCGCCGCGCGCCGGTCGCCCGAGAGCAGCACAACCTTGAGCCCGGCGGCGCGCAATTCGTCGATCACCGCCCTGGCATCGCGGCGCAGCGCCTGGCGAATGTCGAGCACGGCGCAAGCCTCCCCCAGCCGCACCGCGACCAGCGACGCCTCGGGCGCGAGGGCGGCGCGTTCGGCCGCCAGCTTTTCGCAGCCGCAAAAGGCCGGGCTGCCGAGCCGCGCCGGCACCCCGTCGATCTCCGCCTCCACCCCCGCGCCAGGCACCTCGCGGACATTGTCGAGCGGCCGTGCGTCGGGATGCGCGGCGGCGATCGCCCGCGCCAGCGGGTGAGTGCTGGCCAGCGCCAGCCGCGCCGCCGCGGCGAGCAGCGGCGCCGGCACATCACCGGCGTCGGCAAGGCTCGGCTCCGGCAGGGTCAGCGTGCCGGTCTTGTCGAAGGCGACGGTGTCGATCTCGGCGAGGCGCTCGAACGTGTCGCCGGAATGCAGCAGCACGCCGGCCCGCATCAGCGTGCCGGCCGCCACCACCTGCACCGCCGGCACGGCCAGCGCCAGCGCGCAGGGGCAGGTGATGATGAGCACCGCCACCGCGATCAGCACCGCCTGGTGCAGCGAGGCGCCGGCGATCAGCCAGCCGACCAGCGCCAGCAGCGCCGTGGTGTGCACCATCGGCGCGTAGAGCCGGGCGGCGCGGTCGGCGAGGCGGATATAGCGACCGCGCGCGGTCGAGGCCTTGTCGAGCAGCCGCTCGATCTCGTCGAGAAACGTGTCTTCCCCGGCCGCGACGGTCTTCAGCCGCAGCACGCCGTCATGGATGAGGCTGCCGGCATGCACCGTGGCGCCGACGCTGAGGCTGCGCGGCAGGGTCTCGCCGGTGACGAGGCTCTCATCCACCGCCGCCGTACCGGACAGCACGATGCCGTCCACGGGGGCGCGCTCGCCCGCCCGCAGCATCACCTCGTCGCCCGGCTTCACCGCGGCGGCGGGCACGGTGACGAGCCGCCCGTCCGGCTCGATGCGGTTGGCGCTCACCGCCTTCAGCGCCGCGAGATTGCCGGCCTCCGCCCGCGTGCGCCGGCGCATGGCGTGGTCGAGATAGCGGCCCGCCAGCAGGAAGAACAGCAGCATGACAGCCGAGTCGAAATAGGCGTGCTCGGCATGGTGCAGCGTCTCGAACACCGAGACGCTGAGCGCCAGCAGCACGCCGAGCGTGATCGGCACGTCCATGTTGAGCGAGCGCGCCCTCAACGCCCGCAGCGCGCTCTGGAAGAAGGGCTGGCCGGCATAGGCGGCGGCGGGCAGCGCGATCAGCGCCGAGAGCCAATGGAAGAAATCGCGCGTCTCGGGGGTGATGTCGGTGACATTGCCAGACCACACCGACACTGAGAGCAGCATGATGTTCATCGCCGCGAAGCCGGCGACGCCGAGGCAGCGCAGCAGGTGCCGCGAGGTGGCGTTGTCGATCTCCTCCAGCCGGTCGGCCTCGAAGGGATAGGCGCGGTAGCCCGCTTTCGCCAGCGCCTCCAGCACCCGCGCCGGGGCGGGCTCGGCCTTCGCCTCCCAGCCTATGGTGAGGCGGTGGGTGGTGTAGTTCAGGCGCGCCCGGGCGATTCCGGGCAGCGCCTCGCAGCCATCCTCGATCTCGTCGATGCAGGCGGCGCAGTCGATGCCCTCCACCGCGAAGGCCATTTCCGCCTGCCCTGCCGGGTCGCGGCGCAGGAACAGCGAATAGTCCTGCGCCGCCGGGGTGGCGGGCAGAGAGGCGGTCGCCGGGAGAGAAAGAGCCTGCGCGCCCATGGAATGCCTCTGGCCTGGAGCGTTTTCGAGCGAAGTGGATACCGGTTCGCGTGAAGAAAACGCGACAAAACAAAGAATGAGATCGTTTCACTGTTTCCGCGAAACAGTGAAGCGACCTAACGGATGACGACGCGGTTGGTGGAGCGGAACAGCCGCTCGCCATCGCGGGAGAGTTCGATGACGAGTTCCCACTGGCCGGCGGTGACGGTGTCGCTCGCCCGCCACTGGCCGGCGCCGACCGTGACGGGATCGAGCGTCACGTCGAAGCGGCGGTCGGTGGGGTGGCGCAGCGTGGCGCTGAGCGCGACATCGGTGAGCGGGCGGCCGGCGGCGTCGCGGGCGGCGACATCGAGCCGGCCCGGCTCGACATGGGCGTCGACCTGCCAGTGGCGCGCGGCCTGCGCGGCGGCGGCCTCGCTCTCGGCCTTGAAGGCGAGCCCGGCCTTGTAGGAGCTTTCCGTCTCCACCCCGCCAAAGGTGGTGAGCGCCGCCCGCACCAGGAAGAAATTGGCGGTGAACACCACGCCGAAAAAGGCGATGAAGCAGATCAGCACCGTCCGGCCGGTGAGTGGCCGGACCTTGTGTTCGTCGCGCGCGGTCATGAGCGTGGCCATGCGGGTTCTCCGGTCGGGGCTCAGGGGCCCTTGAAATGGTCGGGAGCGGTCGTGGTCTCGCCGCCGATCACGTCGGTGACGGAGAAGGTGACCGGCAGCGAGGCATTGGCCGGCAGCTTGGCGGAGGTGGAGATCAGCGCCCGCAGCTCATAGGTCTGGTCCGGCCCGACCTCGACCACGGGATGGCCGTTTTCGGTCTCGGAAATGCCGCCCACCACTTCCAGCCGCGCCTCCGGCACGCCCTCCACCGCGATGGCGAAGCGGCGCGGCAGCGACTGCTTGTTGACGATGCGCAGCGTGTAGGCATTGCGCAGTGAGCCGTCGGAGAGCCGCACGAACAGCGGGTTGCGGTCATGGATGACGGAGACGCCCTCCGAGCCGCGCATCGCCAGCGTCGCCACCATGATGCCGCCGACGATGACGATCAGCCCGGCATAGAGCACCGTGCGGGCGCGCAGCACCTTGGTAACGGGTGCCAGCCCCTTCATGCGGCGTTCGACATTCATCTCGGTGTCGTAGGCGATCAGCCCGGTGGGGCGGCCCACCTTGCCCATGACCGTGTCGCAGGCGTCGATGCACAGGCCGCACTGGATGCAGGCGAGCTGGCTGCCGAGCCGGATATCAACGCCCGTCGGGCAGGCGGCGACGCATTGCTTGCAGTCGATGCAGTCGCCCGCCGGCACGCCCGCCGCGCGCAGCGCCTCGCTCTTCTTGAACGAGCCGCGCGGTTCGCCGCGATCATAGCGATAGGTGACGTTGAAGGCGTATTCGTCGGTGAGCGCGGCCTGGATGCGCGGCCAGGGGCACATATAGGTGCACACCTGCTCGCGCATATGCCCGGCGAGCACATAGGTGGTGAAGGTCAGAATGGCGATCCAGAGATAGGCCACCATCGGCGCGGTGCCGGTGAACAGCTGCCACACCAGCGTCGGCGCGTCGGCGAAATACAGCACCCAGGCGCCGCCGGTCCACCACGCCACCATCAGCCACAGCGTGTGCTTGGACGCCGCCTCGAAGGCGCGCCGGCCGCGCGAGGCGGTCTTGAGCTTCTCGCGCCGCTCGCGCGGGTCGCCTTCCACCATGCGCTCAATGGCCTGGAACAGGTCGGTCCACACGGTCTGCGGGCAGAGATAGCCGCACCATAGCCGGCCGGCCACCGCGTTCATCAGGAACAGCACGAGGGCGGCGAGGATCAAGAGACCGGTGACGTAGTAGATTTCCTGCGGCCAGATCTCGATGAAGAAGAAATAGAACCGGCCATTGGCGAGATCGACCAGCACCGCCTGCGAGGGGGCGTTCGGCCCGCGGCCCCAGCGCAGGAAGGGCAGCAGATAATAGATGCCGAGGGTGACGATCAGCAGCGCCCACTTGATCTTGCGGAACGTGCCGTGGACGGCGATGGGGTAGATCTTGCGCCGGGCCTCGTAAAGCGGGGCATCGTCGTCATATTCCGGCTCTTCGAGCCGTTCCACCTTGGTCGCCATGTTCATGTCGGTCCCCGAAGCGTGCGCTGTGCGCCTACATGGAGGCTTTCTAGACCGCCGGGCGGGGAGCGTTGATCCGGGGCTTGCCGGGCGGAAAAATGCTTATGCGGCGGGACGCCGCTGAGACGCCCCGCCGCATGGCCTCAACCCGTCAGGGTGCGCGCGCTACTTTCCCCCACCGAGCGCATGCACATAGACGGTGAGGGCCTTGATGGTGGTCGGGTCGAGACGCCCCGCCCAGGCCGGCATGATGCCGGCGCGGCCATTGGTCAGGGTGGCGATGATGGTGTCGCGGTCCGAACCGTAGAGCCAGATGCCGTCGGTGAGATTGGGCGCGCCAAGCTCGATATTGCCCTTGCCGTCGGCGCCGTGGCAGGCGGCGCAATTGGCCGCGAACACTTCCTTGCCCTTGGCGAGGTCGGGCGTCACGCCCTGCGGCACCGGCAGGTTGGAGAGCGAGCGCACATAATCCGCCACCGCCACGATTTCCGGGCGCTGCAGCATGCCGTCGCGGCCGAAGGCCGGCATGTCGCCGACATGGGCGTCGGCATCGGTGGAGCGGATGCCGTGCAGGATGGTCTGCTGGATCTGCGCCAGCGAGCCGCCCCACATCCAGTCGTCGTCGTTCAGGTTCGGATAGCCCTTGGAGCCGGCGGCACCCGAGCCATGGCACGGGGCGCAATTGTCGCCGAAAGCGGCCCGGCCCTGGGCGCGGGCGAAGGCCAGCAGCTCGGGATTGGCCTCGATCTGTTCGAGCGAGGCGGCTTCCAGCTTCTCGGCGAAGGCGCCGCGCTGCGCCCGCAGGTCCGCGAGCTGCACCTGCACCGCCTCGCGCGACTTCCAGCCGAGCACGCCGGACGTGTAGCCGGAGACGAGCGGCCAGGCCGGGTAGGCGATCCAGTAGACCACCGCCCAGACGATGCAGGCATAGAAGGTCCACAGCCACCAGCGCGGCAGCGGGTTGTTCAGTTCGCGAATGCCGTCCCACTCGTGGCCGGTCGTCGAGACGCCGGTGACGGCGTCGACTTCGTTCTTGTGATGCTCGGCCATGATCAATCCTCGCGCAGCGGCATGCGGGCAGCGTCCTCGAACTGCGCCTTGCGCCGCGGCGAGAGCGCATAGGCGAGCACGCAGAGGAAGATGCCGACGAAGTAGAGAAGCCCCCAGGTCTGAGCGAATTCGGCGAGGGCGCGATAGGTCTCGTTCATCCCAGCCTCCTCAGCGGATGTTTGCCTTGTCGTCGTAAAGCTTGAAGTCGACCATGGTGCCGAGCGCCTGGAGATAGGCGATCAGCGCATCCGCTTCCGACAACATCTTGGGATTGCCGTCGAAGTCGCGCTGCTGCGCGCCGGGATAGCGTTCCTTCAGCCCGTCGGCATCGGCATCCGGGTTGGCCTGCGCCCGCAGGTCCGCCAGTGCCTCGGCGATCATCGTCTCGGAATAGGGCACGCCGAGCACGCCATTGACCTTCATGTCGTCGGCGATCTCGTAGGTCTTGAGCGGGGTCTGCGCCAGGAAGGGGTAGCCGGGCATGATCGAGCCCGGCACCACCGAGCGCGGATCGGCGAGGTGCTGACGCTGCCATTCGTCGGAATATTTGTTGCCGACGCGGGCGAGGTCCGGCCCGGTGCGCTTGGAGCCCCACTGGAACGGGCGGTCATACATGCTCTCGGCCGCCAGCGAGTAGTGGCCGTAGCGTTCCACCTCGTCGCGCAGCGGGCGGATCATCTGCGAGTGGCAGTTGTAGCAGCCCTCGCGGACATAGATGTTGCGGCCCGCGAGTTCCAGCGGCGTCCAGGGACGCACGCCGGAAACCTTCTCGATGGTGCTCTTGAGGTAGAACAGCGGCACGATCTCCACGAGGCCGCCAATGGCGACCACGAGCAGGATGCCGATCAGCAGCCAGATCGAGTTCTTCTCGAGAAAGGCGTGCTTGGCCCAGAGGGATTTCTTCGGAGCGACGGCTTCAGCCATGATCTTGCTTCCTCACTCGGCCGGCACGAGGGACGGGTTGGGGACGCCGGTGTCGGCTTCCGCCAGATCCGGCTGGCGGATCGTCATGAAGACGTTGAACGCCATGATCAGCGCACCGACCAGGAACAGCACCCCGCCGACGGCGCGGATGATGTAGAAGGGGTGCATCGCCTCGACGGTCTCGATGAACGAGTATTCGAGGAAGCCGAGCGAGGTGTAGGCGCGCCACATCAGCCCCTGCAGGATGCCCGACACCCACATCGCCGAGATGTAGAAGACGATGCCGATGGTCGAGATCCAGAAGTGCCAGTTCACGAGACGCAGGGAATACAGCTCGCGCTTATGCCACAGCCACGGCACCAGGCAGTAGATGGCGCCAAAGGAGATGTAGGCGACCCAGCCGAGCGCGCCGGCATGCACATGGCCGATGGTCCAGTCGGTGTAGTGGGAAAGCGAGTTCACCGCCTTCACCGACATCATCGGACCCTCGAAGGTGGCCATGCCGTAGAAGGCGACCGACACCACCATGAGACGCAGCACCGGGTCGGTGCGCAGCTTGTCCCAGGCGCCCGAGAGCGTCATCAGGCCGTTGATCATGCCGCCCCAGGAGGGCATCCACAGGATGATGGAGAAGGTCATGCCCAGCGTCTGCGCCCAGTCCGGCAGCGCGGTGTAGTGCAGATGGTGCGGGCCGGCCCAGATATAGATGAAGATCAGCGCCCAGAAGTGGATGATCGACAGCCGGTAGGAATAGACCGGCCGGTCGGCCCGCTTGGGGATGAAGTAGTACATGATGGCGAGGAAGCCGGCGGTCAGGAAGAAGCCGACCGCGTTATGGCCGTACCACCACTGCACCATCGCATCCTGCACGCCCGCCCAGACGATGTAGGATTTGGGCGAGAACACCGAGACCGGGATGCTGGCATTATTGCCGAGATGCAGCATCGCGATGGTGACGATGAAGGCGAGGTAGAACCAGTTGGCGACGTAGATGTGCGGTTCCTTGCGGCGCCACAGCGTGGCGAGGAACACGAGCAGATAGGTCACCCACACCACGGTCAGCCACAGATCGGCGTACCATTCCGGCTCGGCATATTCCTTGCCCTGGGTGATGCCCAGCAGATAGCCCGTGCCGGCGATGACGATGAAGAAATTATAGCCCAGCACCACGAACCACGGCGCGAGATAGCCGACGAGGCGGGCGCGCGAGGTGCGCTGCACCACATAGAACGAGGTGGCGATGAGCACGTTGCCGCCAAAGGCGAAGATCACCGCCGAGGTGTGCAGCGGGCGCAGCCGGCCGAAGGCGGTCCAGGGCAGGTCGAAGTTCAGCGCGGGGAAGGCGAGCTGGAAGGCGATGATGACGCCGACCAGGAAGCCGGCGATGCCCCAGAACATCGCCGCCACGGTGGCGAACTTCACCGGGGCGAAGTTGTAGTTCGGCTTGCCGTCGATCTCGCGCGCCGGCAGGGCCGCCGGGCGGTCCACATAACGGTTGAGGATGACGAACACCGCCGCCAGACTGGCGAAGGCCGAGAGATAGGCGTGGAAGGCATAGGCGGCATCGTGCGTCTTTGCCGCGACGGTGATGCAGGACAGCGCCAGGACCGCGAAGACGAAGGCGAGGCCGCCCTCGCCGAAGGTCATCTTCTTTCCGCTCTGATCGACGCCCGGCTCGGTGGCACCCGAGCCGCGTCCAGCGGAGCTTTGTAGCTGCGTCATTCGACCCTCCACGTTCCGATCGGCCGATCTGGAACGACTCCATGATGTGGAGGGAGCTTTCGCGCCGCGGGCGAGCGACAACCTTGATCCACATCAAGGCTAAGGGTCTTCACGGACGCGCGAGACCGGCGGCGCAATGCCGCGCGCACAGGGTTTTGCCACGCCCCCGCCCGGCGGAGCCGGACCGCGCCCCCGTCATCCCGGCCGGAGCGGAGCGGAGAGCCGGGATCGCTCTCCCCTCGGGAAACGGTCCCGGATTGGCCGGCGGCCGTCCGGGAGGAGGGGCGGAGGGCGCCCCTCACCTGACCTGCGCCCTTGCGGCCATTCCGTGATGGCGTCTAAGACGGTGCGCCCGGCTCACGCGGCACGGTCAGGAGGCTCGGCAATTTCATGATCCGCTTTCTCTTCCGCTTCGTCGGCCTGTGGGTTCTGGCCGGGGCCTTCGTGGCGCTGGTGCTGGACGGCGTGCGCTCCATCGCCTCGGCGGAGATCGTCACCACCCCGCTTGGCGTCACCTGGCTCGCCGTGGGACCGGACTCGCTGACCCGCTTCCAGGCCTTCGTCACCCGCACCCTCTCCGCCACGGTGTGGGATTATCTCGTCGTGCCGGTGCTCGGCGCCCCGCTGTTTCTCGTGCTCGGCGTCATCGGCGCGCTGCTGCTCTTGATCGGCCGCCGCCCGGCGGCGTGATGCCGCGCGCGTGAACAGCGCGGCCCGGCTCCGCCCTCGCGCAAAGCGGGCGCAATCCCCATATTGGCGCCATTCCAGCAAGGGATTTGCCCCATGTTCTTCTTCAAGAAGAGTATCGACCTGCCGACCCCCGCGCAGGCGCTGCCCGGCCGCGCCCGCCCGCTGCCCACCGCCGAGACCCATTTCGTCAACGGCCACAAGCTGAAGGGCCCCTATCCCGAGGGTTTCGAGACCGCGATTTTCGGGCTGGGCTGCTTCTGGGGCGCGGAGCGCAAATTCTGGCAGACGCCAGGCGTCTATGTGACCGCCGTCGGCTACATCAACGGCATCACCCCGAACCCGACCTATGAGGAGACCTGCACCGGGCTCACCGGCCATGCCGAGGCGGTGCTGGTCGTGTTCGACCCCGCGAAGGTCAGCTACGCGCAGCTGCTCAAGCTGTTCTGGGAGAGCCACGACCCGACCCAGGGCATGCGGCAGGGCAATGATGTCGGCACCACCTACCGTTCCGGCATCTATGTCACCTCAGCCCAGCAGCGGGCGGAGGCCGAGGTGAGCAAGGCGGCCTATGAGCCGGCGCTGAAGGCCAAGGGCTTCCCTGATATCACCACCGAGATCGTCGACGCCCCGGTGTTCTACTTCGCCGAGGACTACCACCAGCAATACCTCGCCAAGAACCCGAACGGCTATTGCGGGCTCGGCGGCACCGGCGTCTCCTGCCCCATCGGCACCGGCGTCACCGCCTGACGACACCCGGCGCGGCGGGGTTTCCGCCGCGCCTCGCCGCCCGTCGGCGGCATGTACCTCTCTATGTGCCTGTCTATTCTTGGTCGCATCGCCGGGCGCGTCTTCCGCCCGGCGCCGGTGTGGGGGTAGCTTCCCGCCACCTGCCCCGACCGAGGATGCTGCCCATGTTCGCCCGGCTCCCCACGCTCACCCGCTCCGCTCTTCTCGCCCTGCTGCCGCTGTGCGCAACGGCGGCGCTGGCGCAGCAGCCGACGCCGGATGTCATGCCGAAGCTGCCGGCGGTGCTGCGCGACGCGCGCTATTGCGAGCTGGTGGCGGTGCATCTCACCATTGATGGCCTCAAGGCCTCGGTGTTCAACACGCTCGGCTTCGATGACTGCCCCGCCGACAAATGGGACGCGCTGACCCGGCGCGACCTGCTCCGGGAGTTCGACACGCTCGCCGTGGTCATGAACGGCCCGCGCCATTTCATTATGGACGGCATCACCGCCACCGGCAGCACCAAGACCGGCGAGGTCATCACCGTGGGCGGCATCGTCATGGCCAAGCGGGCGGAAGTGTCGCTGTCGCTCCATCAGGCGATGGGGCCAAGCTATACCGAGCAGACCATCGACCGCGAGACCACCTATCGCTTTGACGCCGGCAAGCCGGTGTTCCAGCTCACCGCCCCGAACGGCGCGGTTTATGTGATGCAGTCCTACGCCCAGATCGTCGACCCGACGCTCAGCTATGCCGACCTCGCCGGCCTCGGCAGCCGGCTGAAGCCGCCGGCGGGCTGGAGCTACAGCACCCGCACGCCGCAGCAGGACCTGCTGCTCGACGCCAAGGGCACCGCCATCGTCATTCAGGACGAGCTGAAGAACACCTATCAGAAAGTGACGGCGAACTAGAGCCTGATCCGATCAGCTTGAATCAAGCTGATCGGTGAATCAGTCTCTCGATTATTGATAGAGAACGTTTTTCCAATCTGATTGCGATGCAAACAGATTGGAACGTGCTCTAGCACGCCGTCGCCCAGCGAGGGGTGCGCGACGCCCCGCGCGCCCCCCTCGCGCCCCCTTCATTGAGCCTATTGCCGCCGTCGCCGCGTCGTGGCACCCCTCTCGCACCCGCGAGAGGCGGGGTCAGCTCAAGGCGACGGACGCATGGAAAAGGTCATCGAACGCTTCATCTTCGTCAGCCGCTGGATCATGGCGCCGTTCTATCTCGGGCTGGTGATCGCGCTTGCGGTGCTGCTGTACAAGTTCGGCGTCGAACTCCTGCATTTCGTCACCCACGCCAATGAGTTCGACGAAGCCGACACCATTCTCGGCATCCTGGCGCTGATCGACCTCACCTTCACCGGCTCGCTGGTCATCATCGTCATCTTCTCCGGCTATGAGAATTTCGTCTCCAAGATCGACGCGTCCGGCCATTCCGACTGGCCGGAATGGATGACCAAGGTCGATTTCGCCGGCCTCAAGCAGAAGCTGCTCGCTTCCATCGTCGCGATTTCCGCCATCGCGCTGCTGAAAGCCTTCATGAATCTCGACCGCGGCGTCGACGAGAAGCAGCTGATGTGGCTCGTCATCATCCATGTGGTGTTCGTGCTGTCGGGCGTGGTGCTGGCCTGGACCGACAAGCTGTCGGAAAAGGCGCACTGACATTTTCCGCAAAAATCCCGTCCATTGACTTCAATCGACGGGAATTTTGTGTGATAAGTCCGCTACCCCTTCTCGGACGACCGCCGCGATGACCGATTCCGCCTCCCCCACCCCGCCCGGCGAGCGCCGGGCCCGCCGCGCTTCCGGGCGCATGGACCCGCTCGCCCGTCTGCCGGTGTTCTTCGCCCTGGCCGGACGCCGCGTCGTGCTGGCCGGCGGCTCGGAGGCGGCGGCGTGGAAGGCGGAGCTGCTCTCCGCCGCCGGGGCGCGGGTGGAGGTGATCGCCCCCGCCTTCTGCGAGGATCTTGTCGAACTCGCCGCCGCCCCGCCCGACGGCCCGCTGCTGCTCATCGCCCGCGACTGGACCCCGGCCGATCTTGACGGCGCGGCGCTCGCCATCGGCGCGATCGAGGAGGACGAGGAGTGCGCGCGTTTCGCTGAGGCCGCGCGGCACGCCGGCGTGCCGGTCAATGTGGTGGACAAGCCCGCCTTCTGCGATTTCGCCTTCGGCGCCATCGTCAACCGCTCGCCGCTGGTGGTCGGCATTTCCACCGACGGCGCCGCGCCGGTGTTCGGGCAGGCGGTGCGGGCCAAGATCGAGGCGGTGATCCCGCAGGGCTTCAAGCGCTGGGCGGAAGCGGCGCGCAGCTGGCGCCCGGCGGTGTCCGCCCTCGCGCTGTCCTATCAGGGCCGCCGCGGCTTCTGGGAGCGCTTCACCCGCGCCGCGCTGGAGACGCCGGAAGCCGAACCGACGGAGGCCTTGCGCGAGAGCCTGCTCGGCCGTGCCGAGGTCGAGCGCAGCGACACGCCCCAGGGTTCCGTCGCGCTGGTCGGCGCCGGCCCGGGCGACCCGGAACTGCTCACCCTGAAGGCGGTGCGCGTGCTGCAATCCGCCGATGTGGTGCTGTATGACGATCTCGTCGCCCCGGCGGTGCTCGATGTCGCCCGCCGCGAGGCCCGCAAGATGCTGGTCGGCAAGACCGGCTACAAGGCCTCCTGCAAGCAGGACGACATCAACGCGCTGATGGTCTCGCTGGCCAAGCAGGGCAAGCGGGTGGTGCGGCTAAAGGGCGGCGACCCCATGGTGTTCGGCCGCGCCGGCGAGGAGATCACCGCCGCGCGCAATGCCGGCCTGCCGGTGGAAGTCGTGCCCGGCATCACTGCGGCGCAGGGAGCGGCGAGCCGGCTTACCACCTCGCTCACCCATCGCGACCATGCGCGCCGGCTGCAATTCGTCACCGCGCATGCGCGCGACGGCAAGCTGCCGCGCGATCTCGACTGGCAGGCGCTGGCCGATCCCGCCGCCACCACGGTGGTCTACATGCCCCAGCGCACCTGGGGCGAACTGGCGGGCAAGGCGATAGCGGCGGGCCTCGATCCGGCGACGCCGGCCATCGCGCTGTTCTCCGCCACACGGCCGGAAGAACGGCAAATCCCCGCCACCGTCGCCACGCTGCAGGCGGCGCTGGAAGCGGCGGTGGCGGATGGCGCCACCGGCCCGTGCCTCGTCCTGTTCGGCCACGCGATTGGGGAGGCGTCAGCGTTCGCCCTGCCGCGCGAGGTCGCCGAAGAGGCGGAAAAGGCCCACGCCGCGCAGGGCTGACACCCCGTTCCCGGCGCTCTCCATCGCCGTCATCCCGGACGGCCAAAGGCCGATCCGGGATCGTCACCCGAAGGACGAGCGATCCCGGCTCTCGCTCCGCTCGGCCGGGATGACGGGACTATCCCTCCCTCATCCCCGGGCTTGACCCGGGGACCCCTGTCTTGAGTGGGGCGCGGGACAAGTGGCCGTCTGCGTCCTTCGAGGCCCGGGCTGCGCCCGGGCACCTCAGGATGACGTGCCTTCCTCAAAGCCACACGCCGTCATGCTGAGGCGCGAGCGTCAGCGAGCCTCGAAGCACGCAGGCCCGGCACCCGGGCCCGGCACCCGGGCCCGCGCCGCGAAGCCCTACCCGATCCGCTCTTCCAGCTTTTCGTAAAGCGGGTTCTCGGCGGCGAACACATAGTCGAGCGGGCCGACCGAGACGGTGGCCGCGCCCTGCTCGCGCAGGAACACCGCCAGCGGGTGCAGCGTGTCCGGCGGGCAGTGCAGCGTCACCATGCCCGAGGAGGTCGGCGCGCCGAAGGGCGCCACGGCGCGGAAACGGCGCACCGCTTCCTGCACCACGCCGGCATCGCAGGCGGCAAAGCGCGTCTTCACCTCGCGCATGGTGGCGGCGCGCTTGGCCGCCGTCACCCGGTCAAGCAGCGCCCGCGCCGCCGCCTTCGCCGCCGGGTTCCAGTCCGCGTGCAGCGAGGCGACGAGATTAGCCTCGGAGCGCAGGATGACGCCGTCCTCGATCACCTTCAGCGCGTTCGCCGCCAGCGTCGAGCCGGTCGTGGTGATGTCGACGATCAGCTCCGCCGTGCCCGCCGCCGGCGTGCCCTCGGTGGCGCCCAGGCTTTCCACGATGCGGTAATCGACGATGCCGTGGCGGGCGAAGAAGCCGCGCGTGAGGTTGAGATATTTGGTCGCCACCCGCACCCGCCGCCCGCGCGTGGCGTGGAAATGCGTGGCGACATCGTCGAGGTCGCGCATGGTGCGCACGTCGATCCAGGCCTGCGGCACCGCCACCACCACATTGGCGTGGCCGAAGCCGAGCCCTTCCACCAGCAGCACCTTGGAATCGGCGTCGGGGATGCTCTCGCGCACCAGATCCTCGCCGGTGACGCCGAGATGCACCGCGCCCGCCGCCAGCTGGCTGGCGATCTCGGAGGCCGAGAGATAGGCCACCTCCACCCCTTCCACCCCGCTCAGCGTGCCGCGATAGTCGCGCGCGCCGCGCGACTGGTTGAGCGACATGCCGGCGCGGGCGAAGAAGCCGGTGGCGTTTTCCTGCAGCCGGCCCTTGGAGGGCACGGCGACGATCAGCGCGCTCATAGACGGGCCTCCACGGCATCGAGCCGGCCGAGCCAGACGGCGAAGCCGACGGCGGGAATGGGTTCCCCGGCGCCGAGCCGGCCAAGCAGCCCGTCATAGCGCCCGCCGGCGACCAGCGGCGCACCCGCCCCATTCTCGTGCAGCTCGAACACCATGCCGCTGTAATAGTCGAGCGGCCGGCCGAAGGCGGTGGCGAAGGAGAGGCGCTCGGGCTCGATGCCCTGCGCGGCGATGAAATGGGTGCGGGTCTCGAAGGCGTCCAGCGCCCCGTCCAGCTCCAGCCCCGCCTCGCCCGCCAGCGCCCGCAGCCGCGCCGCCGCCTCATCGGGCGTGCCGGCAATGGCGAGATAGCGCTCGATCACCATGACCTTCTCCGCCGACAGCCCTTCGGCATCGCCGGGCGCGGCCTGTTCGAGAAAGCGCTCGGCGATTTCCGACACGGAACGCCCGCCGACGGTGGAAATGCCGGCGATGGAGAGCAAATCCGTCACCAGCGCCCGCGCCGCCGCCGGGTCGGAGCCCGCCAGCGCCGAGAGCACGCCGGCATGGGCGGTGACGCCGCCGGCCTCGGGCCGGTGCTTCAGCAGCGCCAGATCGGCGCCGAGATCGCCGGAGCGGGCGAAATCCTTGATCAGCCGCCGCCGCCAGACGGGGGGCAGGTTCAGCGCGTCGAGCAGCGTGGCGAACAGGCCGGCATCGCCGAGCCGGATGGTGGGGTCGATCACCCCCCACAGCGCCGCCGTCTCCAGCCCCAGCGCCAGCACATCGGCATCGGCCGCCTCGCGGTCATGCCGGCCGAGGGATTCGACGCCGGCCTGCAGCAGCTCGCCGCCCGCCACATCGGAGCGGAACACCGGGCCGAGATAGGCGAAGTCGCGCGGCTGAGCGGCGCCCTCGGCGATGTAATGGCGGCACACCGGCAGAGTGAGGTCCGGCCGCAGGCACAGTTCGCGCCCGTCCGGGTCCATGGTGATGAACATGGTGCGCCGCATCTCCTCGCCCGACAGGTCGAGAAAGGCATCGGCGGGCTGGAGCACCGGCGGCTCGACGCGCGTGAAACCGGCGCGCGCATAGAGCGCGAGCAGTTCCTCGGCGTGGCTTTGGTCGGCGGGCATGGGCGGGTCCGGTGTGCGGGAAACGGGGCGGCGAGAAGCTGCGCGCTTCTAGCAAAGCCCCGCGCGCGGGTCCATGCGCGGGCGGCGAGATGGTTTCCGGGCGGGCGACTGCCCGTTACGTTTCATCCGTCATCCCGGCCGAAGCGCAGCGGAGAGCCGGGATCGCGGGGGCTCTGGGATATGAAGCGCTTCTTCGTCTACATGCTGGCGACCCGGAAGGAGGGGCCGCTCTATGTCGGCGTGACCAGCGACCTGCCCAAGCGCGCTTTTGAACATCGCACGCATGCCGTGCCGGGCTTCACGGCCCGCTATAATGTCGATCGCTTGGTGTGGTTCGAAGCGCATGAAAACGCGGAGAGTGCCATCGCGCGGGAAAAGCGCATCAAGCGCTGGCGGCGCGCGTGGAAGATAGCCTTGATCGAAGAGAGCAATCCCGCATGGCGCGACCTCTTCGACGAGATCGCCGGGTGAAGGGGCTCGGCCAGCGATCCCGGATCGCGCCATGCGGCGCGTCCGGGATGACGTCATGGCCTATGCACCGCGATCCCGGCTGCAAGCCCACCCGCCGTCATCCCGGCCGAAGCGCAGCGGAGAGCCGGGATCGCCTGACAGCGGAAAGCGATCCCGGATCGGCCTCCGGCCGTCCGGGATGACGAGGCTACCCCCGCTGGTCGCCCAGCGCCGCCCCGTGCGGCACGCCGTGATGGTCGAGCAGCTCGCGCACCTTCTCCACCAGTTCGGCCTCACCGCAGGCGAACTGCGCCGGGCGGCTCTCGCGCCACTCGGCATTGTCGGTGATGGCGGCGGCGGCCTTGGCGCCCTCGATCAAATCCTTGATCTGCACCTGCCCGTTTGCCCGCTCGTCCGAGCCCTGGATGACCACGCAAGGCGAATTGCGGCGGTCGGCATATTTGAACTGGTTGCCGAGATTCTTCGGATTGCCGAGATACATCTCAGCGCGGATGCCCGCCTGCCGCAGCGTGGCGACGAGGCCCATATAATGCGCGGTCTGGTCACGGTCCATCACCACCACCACCACGGGGCCGAACTCCGGCGCGGCGTCGGTCTTGAGGTAGGAGAGCGCGGAAGCCAGCCGCGAGACGCCGATGGAGAAACCCGTCGCCGGCACCGCTTCACCCCGGAAGCGCCCCACCAGCCCGTCATAGCGCCCGCCGCCACCGACCGAGCCGAAGCGCACCGGGCGGCCCTTCTCGTCCTTCACCTCGAAGGTCAGCTCGGCCTCGAAGACCGGGCCGGTGTAATATTCGAGACCACGCACGACGGAGAAATCCAGCTTAACGCGGCCATCTCCATAACCAGCTTTTACAAATAGGTTCTGGATTTCATCCAGTTCGGCAATGCCTTCCTGCCACTGAGCGGAGGCTTCCAACTTTGCCCGAGGGTCCCCGAAGGTTGCGTCCTCGTCGTAGGCAACTTCCACCGCATGCAAGACAACTGCGATCTGCGCCGGCTCCAGCCCTGCACCCTTGGTGAAATCGCCGCTCTTGGCTTCAGGATTCTCCCAACGCCCCGGGCCAAGCAGATCGCGAACACCCGCAGGGCCAACCTTGTCGAGTTTATCCAATGCCCGCAGCACGGTGAGCCGGCGGCCGGCATTCTCGTCGCCGCCGAGGCCGATCGCCTCCAGCACGCCGTCGAGCACCTTGCGGTTGTTCACCTTGATGACGAATTTGCCGGCCAGCCCCAGCGCCTCCAGCGTGTCCGCCATCATCATGCAGATCTCGGCGTCCGCCGCGACGGTCGGGGCGCCCACCGTGTCGGCGTCGAACTGCATGAACTGACGGAAGCGGCCGGGGCCGGGCTTCTCGTTGCGAAACACCCAGCCGGCGCGGTAGCTGCGGAAGGGCTTCGGCAGCTTGTCGAAATTCTCCGCCACATGGCGGGCGAGCGGCGCGGTGAGGTCGTAGCGCAGCGACAGCCACTGCTCGTCATCGTCCTGGAAGGAGAACACGCCCTCATTCGGCCGGTCCTGGTCCGGCAGGAACTTCCCCAGCGCGTCGGTATATTCGATGAAGGGCGTTTCCAGCGCCTCGAAGCCATAGAGCTCATAGACCCGCCGGATCGTCTCCAGCATCGCCCGCGTCGGCGCGAGGTCGCCCGGGCCGCGATCGGCGAAGCCGCGCGGCATGCGGGCGCGAAGCTTGGTGGGTTTGTCCTTGGCCATGGGCGCCGTCCTTCTCGAAGTACGGCGCGGGTTTAGAGGATGGGGCGACGTGCGGCAATGGCTTGGAGGCAATGGCTTGGAGGCAATGCCGCCCGCTCAGTCGAACAGCTCCGCCACCGCTTCCTCGGCAATGGCGAAGCCGGTGGAGGCGCCGGTGCCGCTCGTCACCACCACGAGGCGGATATGCTCATGCGGCCGGTCGATGAAGGCGAGCCGGTCGGCAGCGGAGGCATAGGTGCCGATCCAGCGCTCGGTGACGGCAGGCCGGCGGCCGAAAAGGGCGGCATATTCGTCGAGGATCAGCTCATCGACGAAATCCGGTGCGAAGGGGTCCGGCGTCGCGGCGTAATGATGGCTGTCGCCGACCACGAGCGAACCGTCGGCCGACTGCACCACGATGAGATGCACCCCGTGTTTCAGATACTCGGCCTGCTCGGCTTCCAGCACGCGCTTCAGCGCCTCCGCCTCGGGCAGTTCGGCATAGCCGAGATAGCGCCCGAGCGACAGGTCGGTCATGACCGAGCCCGGCAGCCGGCCGAGCGCGGGGTCGGTCACGCGCAGCATGTGCAGCTTGCAGCGGGTGACGCCATAGGCCTTGAAACGGTCCTCGAACAGCGTGTGGAAATCGTCGCCCGGCGCCACCACGATGCGCGCGGCCGAAATTGGGCCGGAGGAGGTGACGACGCGGCCCGGCTCCACGGCGGTCACCGCGCTCTCGCGGCGGAACGCCACGCCCTCGCGTGCCAGCCAGGCGGCGAGGCGGGGAATGGCGTCACGCGATTCCACCCGCATGTCGTGCGGGCTCCACAGCCCGCCGGAAAGCGGGCCGGTGAGCGCCGGCAACCGTTCGCGCGCCGCCTCGGGCGTGAGCAGTTCGCAGCCCTCGCCCATCTCGGTGGCGCGGAAGGCTTCCAGCACCGGCATCGCCTCCGGCCGGCGCACGGCCACCAGCAGGCCGCGATGCTCCACCGCGATGCCGGCCTTCGGCGCCACCTCGGCCCAGATGTCGCGCGAGCGCATGGCGCGGCGCCAGCATTCGCCGCGCTGCTGGCCGGTGACGGTGACGAAGCCGAAATTGCGCACCGAAGCGCCATTGGCCTGCGCGTCGCGGTCGATGACGACCACCTTCAGCCCGCGACGGCGGGCGGCAAGGGCATGGCCGAGGCCGACGACGCCCGCACCGACAATGGCGAGATCGAAACTGTCCGACATGAGAGGGGTCCGCGTGGAAGGGGTGATCCGGGCGGACAAAGCCTATAGCGCCTCCCGGCCCGTCCTGCCACGCGTTCCTGTGCGCTGGCAGCCATCAGTTCGCGGCGGCGGAATTCGACCGCTTGAGGCCGAGATCGGCGAGATCGGCCCGCACCTTGCGGGCGACGCCGGCATCGGGGAAGAAGCGGGCGATCATGGTGTCGGGGTCGTTGCCCCAGGCGGGGGCGAGCGCGACGAGCTTCGACAGATCGGCCCGCGCCTCCTCATCCTCGCCAGCGAGATGGCTGGCCAGCGCCCGCGCCAGCAGCCCCGGGGCGTAGCCCTCGCCCATGAGATGATCCGCCGCCGCCATTGCGGCTACCGCGTCGCCCCTTATATAGGCGGCGATGACGCGGTGATATTCCACCCAGGGCGGCATGCCCGGCGCCGCCTGCGCGGCCTGCGCCAGCATCGCCTCGCCCCGCGCGGTTTCCCCCAGCGCGATCAGCCGCCCGCCGAAATCGGCGATGATGTCGACATCATAGGGGTTCAGCTCCAGCGCGGCGGTGCCGGCCGCGAGCGTCGCCGCGCGTTCGCCACGGAAGAAATGCACATCCATCAGCACGCGCCGGGCGAAGGCGCTGGTGGGCGCCAGTTCCACCGCCTGCTCGGCGGCGGCGAGGGCGCGGTTGAGTGTCGGGGTGGCGGCGCGCATCGGGGCACCGGCGCGGATCTCGTCGAGCGAGAGTTCGGCCAGCAGCGCATAGCCAAGGGCGAAGGTGCGGTCGTCCGCCACCGCCTTTTCCAGGCAGGCCTGCGCCGCCTCATGCTCGGCCGGGAGATAGGAGCGCCAATAGGAATAGGCCATGAGCACGCAGCCATAAGGCCCCGCCATCGCCGGGCCGCCGGCGGCGGTGACGCGCGCCCGCGCCCGCGCCTGGATAACGCCATAGGGCTCGGCGATCGCCGCCATGATGTCGCGCACCAGGCCGATTTCCAGCGCCGTGGCGTCGCCGCCGCGCTTGAGGCTGTCGAACTCGCGCGACCAGACGATGGTGCCGTCGCACAGGTCGGAAAGCCGCAGCAGCACGGAGAGCGTGCCGTCGTCATGGTTCTCCACCAGCCCGCCCAGCGCGAAGGCGGAGCTGGCGGCAGCGCCCTCGCCGGAACAGCGCAGCGCCGGCCGCGCATCCGGGCTTGCCAGCACGTCGAGCAGGTCGAACCGGGCCAGCGCGTCGCGCACCCGCACCTCGATCCCCTCGGCGGTGAAATCGCCGCTGCTGGCGGCACCGGGCGCCTTGGCCGCGCCGCCGGTGGTCTCGAAGGCCCGCACCTCGATCATCGGGATGCCGAGCCGGTTGGTGCGCTCCAGCGGTTGCCAGGTGGAACCGGCGAGCAGGCTGCGCAGGGCCAGAGGGTCATGGCTGCCGGTGGCGAGGCCGGCCACGACGACACCGCAGGCCAGCAGCAGCAGAGCGAGCGCGAGGACGCGGCCGAGGCGCGGCCGGGTCGGCGGCGGCAGGGCGGCGGGCGCAGGCGCCGGTGCGTCGGGCAGCGAGGCGCCGGCAGCGGCGTTCGCGGGGGCGCCCGCCTCGGCGTCGCCCTCGACGAATGCCTCGTCCTCGCCCTCCCCGGCCGCGAGGCGCGGCAGGAACTGCGGCACATAGCTGCCGCGCGGAATGGCGATTTCGATCTCGTCGCCGGCCCCGGCGCCGGCATAATAGCGCTCCAGCGCCCGGCGCAGGCGGGTGGCTTCCACCCGCACGATCGGATCGGCCTGCGGGTCGAAGGAGGCGTCGCGGCCCAGCGCCTCGACGGCGATGGTGTAGCCCTTGATCGCCTCGCGCCGGCCCTCCAATGTGGCTTCGACGACGAAGCGCAGGATGTTGCCGAGCTGCGGCGAGGAGCGCAGCTCGTCGGAGCCGAGCACGAGCGCCAGCGCGTGCCGCACCGCTTCCGGGGTGGCGGCGCCGGCGTCAGGCGTGTCGATTGTCGTGCTCTCCGGCACTGCAACGTCCTATCCTGCGCCGCTCCGGGGTCCCCCCTCCCGCAACGGCCGAAACGCTCCACGGAAAGTGCGTTGCGCACCGCATGACGCAACGTGACCACTTTCCCTCTGCCGCGCCTTGATGGCCGCGATGAGGCGGCGGGGTCAAGGTCCGGCAGGCGGCAGAAAGGAAAGTGATCACATCATGATTATTTCTCGTGAGCAGATCCTGCATAGATATTATACATGAATAAAAAAGCGCGGCCTGCCCTGATCGTCGTCCCCTGACGGAGTTTTCCATGCCCTCCTCTTCGTCCGCCATTGCCAGCCCGAACGACCTTGAGGCGTTCTTCATGCCCTTCACGCCCAACCGGGCGTTCAAGGCGCGGCCGCGGCTGCTGTCCCGCGCGAAAGACATGCACTACTACACGCCCGACGGGCGCGGCGTGCTGGATGCCACCGCCGGTCTGTGGTGCGCCAATGCCGGCCACAACCGCGATCCCATCGTCGAGGCGATCCAGAACCAGGCGGCGGAGATGGATTTCGCCCCGCCCTTCCAGTACGGCCACCCCAAGGCGTTCGCCGTTTCCGCCCGCATCGCCGCGCTGGCGCCGGGCGATCTCGACCATGTGTTCCTGTGCAATTCCGGCTCCGAGGCCGGCGACAGCGCGCTGAAGATCGCGCTCGCCTACCACGCCACCACCGGCAACGCGACGCGCACCCGCCTCATCGGCCGCGAGCGCGGCTATCACGGCGTCGGCTTCGGCGGGATCTCGGTCGGCGGCATGTCGCCCAACCGCAAGATGTTCGGCTCGCTGCTGCCGGGCGTCGACCATCTGCCGCACACCTATAACCGCGAGAAGCAGGCCTTCTCCAAGGGCGAGCCGGAGTGGGGCGCCGAGCGCGCCGACGCGCTGGAGAACATCGTCGCCCTGCACGACGCCTCCACCATCGCCGCCGTCATCGTCGAGCCGATGGCCGGCTCCACCGGCGCCCTTCCCCCGCCGGTCGGCTATCTCAAGCGCCTGCGCGAGATCTGCGACAAATACGGCATCCTGCTGATCTTCGACGAGGTCATCACCGGCTTCGGCCGCCTCGGCTATGCCTTCGCCGCCGAACGCTACGGCGTGGTGCCTGACATGATCACCTTCGCCAAGGGCGTCACCTCGGGCGCGGTGCCGATGGGCGGCGTGCTGGTGCGCAAGCACATTTACGATGCCTTCGTGAAGAGCGACGCGCCGGTCATCGACCTGTTCCACGGCTACACCTATTCGGCCCATCCGCTGGCCTGCGCCGCCTCGCTGGCGACGCTGGATCTCTACCGCGAGGAAGGCTTGTTCGAGCGGGTGCGGGCGCTGGAGCCGGTGTGGGCGGACGCCTTCCACTCGCTGCGCTCCAAGCCCGGCGTGCTCGACATCCGCACCCTCGGCTTCGTCGGCGCCATCGACTTCGCCTCGCGCGAGGACGGTGTCGGCCGCCGCGCCTATGAAGGCATGGAGCGGCTGTTCCACGACGAGGGCATGCTGGTGCGCACCGCTGGCGACACCTTCGCCGTCAGCCCGCCGCTCATCGTCAGCGAGAGCCAGATGGGCGAGATCGTCGAGAAGATCGGCCGCACGCTCGACCGGATTTTCTGAGCAGCGAACTGACGTAACTTTCCTCTCCCCTTGGGGGAGAGGTGGCCCGCGAAGCGGGTCGGTGAGGGGGCACGCGCGCGGAGCGTCGAAGACCCCTCACCCCACCCCTCTCCCCGTCGGGGAGAGGGAGATCGGGCCGCTGCACGGGAACGGCCTCGCGCCTCCAACGCACACAACGTCATCCTGAGGTGCCCGGCCAGCGGCCGGGCCTCGAAGGAGACTCGCCGGCGCGCACCGAAAGGACCATCCTTCGAGGCCGCCTATGGCGGCACCTTGGGATGACGGCGCGCCGAGACGCACCCGCCGGACGGTTCCGCAATCGGCCCGCCGGCCGGATCGCCCTGCCTGCGACGCTTCCAATTTGCCGCCCTCCGCGTCGCCGTCCATCATCGCTCCCATGGCTCAAGGCCGGTGAGAACGAGATGCGCTGCAACTTTACGGTCAGAGATTTCAATCCTGTTGTGTGGCGATCTCGGAGAGATCGACATCCACAATGCCTATGACCTCGCCTCCTATGAGTTGAGCTCACATGGCCGCGTTTTCCGTATGACCTTTGCGGGGAACAAATATCTCCTTCCAACTGGGCCGAAGGGCTTTGATATCAGGTTCACCGAGGTCGACACCCTCGAAATCACTGATGCACCGGCCGATTTGACCGACTTCTGTGTTCATGAGGTCGTCTTCATGGATGCGGCAGAGCGCGGCTACGACGATCTGCCGGTGGGAGAGACGCCGGAGCCGGGACAGCACATGGTCTTTATCGGTGAGACTGGCAAAGGCGCGCGCGCGACGATCAGAGTGCACGCGGCCAGTGCCGAGCTTCTTCCACGCGCGTGAACCGACGGCCGGGATCGCACGCGAACCCTCGATTTGCTAAGCAGCGGCGATGCTGCCAAATCCCCTCCCCATCGACGACGCCCTGCCGGAACTCACCGCCGCCCTGCGCGCGGGCGCGTCCGCGGTGCTCGTCGCCCCGCCCGGCGCGGGCAAGACCACGCGGGTGCCGCTGGCGCTGCTCGGCGAGCCCTGGGTGGCGGGGCGGAAAATCCTTGTGCTGGAGCCGCGCCGCCTCGCCGCCCGCGCCGCCGCCACCCGCATGGCGCAGACGCTGGGCGAGGAGGCTGGGCAGACGGTGGGCTACCGCGCCCGCTTCGGCTCGAAAATCGGGCGCGCCACCCGCATCGAGGTCATCACAGAGGGCATCTTCACCCGCATGATGCTGGACGACCCGGAGCTTTCCGAGGTCGCCGCCGTGCTGTTCGACGAGTTCCATGAGCGCAGCCTCGACGCCGATCTCGGCCTCGCCCTGGCGCTCGACGCGCAGGGCGCGCTGCGCGAGGATTTGCGGCTCCTGGTGATGTCCGCCACGCTCGACGGCGCCCGCGTCGCCCGGCTGCTCGCCGGCGCGCCGGTCATCGAGAGCCTCGGCCGCGCCTTCCCGGTGGCAACCCGCTATGCCGGGCGCCTGCCCGGCGCGCCCATCGAGCGGCAGATGGCCGATCTCATCGCCCGGGCGCTGCGCGAGGAGACCGGCTCGCTGCTCGCCTTCCTGCCTGGCGCGTCTGAGATCCGCCGCACCGAGCGTTTTCTACGCGAGACGGTGCACGACCCCGCGCTCGACATCGCCCCGCTCTACGGCGCTCTCCCCCCGGCCGAGCAGGACCGCGCCATCGCCCCGGCGCCCAAAGCCCGGCGAAAGGTGGTGCTCGCCACCTCCATCGCCGAGACCAGCCTCACCATCGAGGGCGTGCGCGTCGTCATCGACAGCGGCCTCGCCCGGGTGCCCCGCTTCGAGCCCGGCGTCGGCCTCACCCGGCTGGAAACGGTGCGTGTGTCGCGCGCCGCCGCCGACCAGCGGCGCGGCCGCGCCGGGCGCACCGAGCCCGGCGTCTGCCTGCGGCTGTGGAGCGAACCGGAAACCGCCAGCCTGCCGGCCTTCGCCACGCCGGAGATTCTCGCCGCCGACCTCTCCCGCCTCGTGCTCGACCTCGCGGTGTGGGGCGTGCGCGATCCCGCCAGCCTCGCCTTTCTCGACCCGCCGCCCGCCCCGGCCGTGAAGGAGGCGAAGGCGCTGCTGACGGCGCTGGGCGCCTTTGACGCCGACGGGCAGGTGAGCGCACTCGGCCGCGCCATGGCCCGGCTGCCGCTGGAACCGCGCCTCGCGCGCATGGTGATCGAGGGCGCGCGGCGCGGCGTGGGGGAAGAGGCGGCGCGCATCGCCGCCCTCGTTTCCGAGCGCGGGCTCGGCGGCGATGCCCCCGACCTCGCGCACCGGCTGATGGATTTTTCCCGCGACCGCACGCGCCGGGCGGAAGAGGCGCGCCGTCTGGCGGAGCGCTGGGCCGACGAGGCGGAACGGCAAGTGGCGGGGACGCGCGGGGCCGGGACGCGGGCGGCGGGCGAGGCTCCCTCCCCCGCCGTGCTGCTGGCGCTGGCCTTTCCCGACCGGGTGGCGCGCGGGCGCGGCGACGGGCGGCGCTTCGTGCTGGCGAATGGCCGCGGCGCGGCCATCGACCCCGCCACCTCCCTCGCCCGCGCCCGCTTCCTCGCCATCGCCGAACTCACCGGCACGGCGGACGAGGCCCGCATCCTGCTCGCCGCTGAACTCACCGAGGCGGAGATCGAGGCCGAATTCGGTGACGCCATCACCGAGGGGGTAGAGACGGCCTTTGATGCCGCCTCCGGCGCGCTGCGCGCGCGCCACATCCGCCGGCTCGGCGCGCTGGCGCTGGCCGAGCGCACCGCGCCGCTCAAACCCGGGCCGGAGACCGCGCGGGCGCTGGCCCATGCCGCCGTCGCGCGCGGGCTGGAGCGGCTCAGCTGGTCCGAGGCGCAGCGGCAATGGCTGGACCGTGCGCGCTTCCTCTACGCCAGCGCGCCCGATCTCTGGCCGGATCTCGGCTGGGAGGCGCTGGCGGCGAGCGTCGAGGACTGGCTGGCCCCGGTGCTGGACGACATCACCAGCCTCGGCGCGCTTGATGCCGACCGGCTCGGCCGCGCGCTGTCCGGCCTGCTGCCGTGGGAGCTGTCGCGCGGCATGGAGGCGGCGGCGCCCACCCATTACGAGGTGCCGACCGGCTCGCGCCTGCCCATCGACTACGCCGCCGAGGGCGGACCGACGCTGCATGTGCGGGTGCAGGAACTGTTCGGCCTCACCACCCACCCCAGCATCGCCGGCGGGCGGGTGCCGCTGATCCTGTCGCTGCTCTCCCCCGCGCACCGGCCGATCCAGCTCACCCGCGACCTGCCGGCCTTCTGGGCCGGCTCCTGGCGGGACGTGCGCGCCGACATGCGCGGGCGCTACCCGCGCCACCCCTGGCCGGAAGACCCGGCGCAGGCCGAGCCGACAAGGCGGGCGAAGCCGCGCGGCTAGAGCACGTTCCGATCTGATTGCATCGCAATCCGATCGGTAAAACGTTCTCTATCAATATTTTAGAGCCTGATCCGATCAGGTTGATTCAACCTGATCGGATCAGGCTCTAAGTTCCTCGCCGCGACGAAGTATTAACCATGCCATTCCGGCAAACATTAACCACAGACCAAGAGGATGAGCGCGCAAGGCTGGCTTTAACGCGTGATCAAGGTGTGAGGCGCAAGCTGACCTCACAACAAAATCTGTCCCAAGACAGATGTCACGTGGATGATTTCAAGCAGAGACAGGCCCATGCGCGAAATGGTGGAACGGGAAATGGTCGGGCAGTCGATGGTATCGCGCCGTCGCACCGCCGTCGCACGCCGCCCCCAGGGCACAGGCCTTGAATATGGCCTGATCGCCGCCGCGCTCGCGGTCGCCATCGTCACCGTCGTCGTCGGCGTCGGCACCCGCTATGGCGGGCTGCCGACAGCCACGTCGGCGGTCTCGGTCGATGTCATGGTGCGCTGAGGCGCCTTAGAGCACGTTCCGATCTGATTGCAGGCAATTAGATCGGAACGTGCTCTATATCTATAATTCAGAGGCTGATTCACCGATCAGGTGTTTCAACCTGATCGTATCAGGCTCTAGCCCAGCAGCGGCGCCCGTCGGCGGGGCACCACGGCGCGCTGCACCAGCAGCTTGTCGACGCGCCGTCCGTCCATGTCGACCACCTCGAAGCGCCAGCCCATGGATTCGAAGGCGGCGCCCTCCTGCGGCAGCGCCTTCAGCTCATGCAGCACCAGGCCGGCGGCGGTGTGGAAGCCGGCGTCCTGCGGCAGCTGGATGCCGAGCACCTCGGCGAGTTCGTCCACCGGGGTCGAGCCGGCGACGAGATAGCTGCCATCGGCGCGTTCCACCACATCGGGCTTGGCAAGGCCGGCCTCGTCCAGCACCACCGTGCCGGCGATGGCGTCGAGCAGATCGGCCGGGGTGAGAATGCCGACCATCGAACCGTATTCGTCCACCACCAGCGCCAGCGGCGATTCCGCGTGGCGCAGCACCTTCATCGCGTCGAGCGCGCCGGCGGTCTCCACCAGCACGGCGGCGGGCTTCACCAGGCTGCGCGGGTCCGGCGTCTCGCCATTGAGATAGGCTTCGAGCAGATCGCGAATGTCGATGACGCCGACGCTCTCCTCCGGCGTGCCCTCGCAGGCCGGCATGCGGGTGTGGCGGGTCTCGCGGATGGTCTGGCGCACGGCGTCGGGGTCGTCGGTGAGGTCGATCCAGTCGACATCGGTGCGCGGCGTCATCACCGCGCGCACCGGCCGGTCGGCGAGGCGCATCACGCCCGCGATCATCTTGCGCTCGTCGGGGTCGATGACGCCCGCCGTCTCCGCCTCCATCACGATGGCGCGGATTTCCTCGTCGGTGACGTTGTTCTCCTCGCCCTTGCCGTGCTCGCCGAGCAGGCGCAGCACGAGGCGGGAGGAAATGTCGAGCAGCCACACCGCCGGCGCGCCGATGCGGGCCAGCATCACCATGCCGGGCGCCACCAGGCTCGCGAGCTTTTCCGGGCTCTGCAAGGCGAGGCGCTTGGGGATGAGTTCGCCGATGATCAGCGAGACATAGGTGATCGCCGCCACCACGAGCGAATAGCCGAGGCCGCCGGCAAGGCCGGGCGACATGCCCTGTGCCTGCAGCCATTCGCCCAGCATGGTGCCGAGCGTGGCGCCCGAAAAGGCACCGGCGAGAATGCCGATCAGCGTAATGCCGATCTGCACGGTGGAGAGGAAGCGGCCGGGGTCGGCGGCCAGCTGCAGCGCCATGCGGGCGCCGCGCGAGCCATTATCGGCCATGGAGCGCAGGCGCGCCGGGCGGGCGGAAACGACGGAAAGCTCGGCCATGGCGAGCACGCCATTGATCAGGACGAGCAGGACGACAACGGCGATTTCAAAAAGGGGCATCGGCTCGGTTTGGCAATCACGAATGGGAGAGATGTAGCACGAACGCCGCCTTTCGCCATGTAGGCGCCAAGAGGGCGCCATGCGCCGGCCTCTCGGATGCGCGCTACGCGCTGTTTGACGCCCGCCGCGCGGGCGCCTAGAAGCGCCGTGACCCCTCCCCTGCCGCCGGCGGAACCGCTATGTCCTTCAACAGTTTCGGCCATCTCTTCCGTGTCACCACCTTTGGCGAGAGCCATGGGCCGGCCATTGGCGGGGTGATCGACGGCTGCCCGCCCGGCATCCGCTTCCGGCTGGAGGAGGTGCAGGCCGCGCTCGACCGCCGCCGGCCCGGCCAGTCGCGCTTCACCACCCAGCGGCGCGAGCCGGACGAGGTGCGCATCCTCTCCGGCACGCTGGCCGAGGAGGACGGCACGCTCATTTCCACCGGCACGCCGATCGCCTTCCTGATCGAGAATGTCGACCAGCGCTCCAAGGATTATTCGGCGATTTCCGAGAGCTACCGCCCCGGCCATGCCGATTATGCCTATGACGTGAAATACGGCCTGCGCGACCATCGCGGCGGCGGGCGCTCCTCCGCGCGCGAGACGGCGGTGCGTGTCGCCGCCGGCGCCATCGCCGCCAAGGTGCTGCCTGGCGTGACCATCACCGGCGCGCTGGTGCAGATGGGCGAGATCGGCATCGACCGGGCGAACTGGGACAGCGCCGAGATCGGCCGCAACCCGTTCTTCTGCCCGGACGCGCAGGCGGCCGCGCGCATGGCGGACTATCTCGACGGCATCCGCAAATCCGGCTCCTCGGTCGGCGCGGTGATCGAGGTGGTGGCAGAGGGCGTGCCCGCCGGCCTCGGCGCCCCGCTCTATGGCAAGCTCGACGCCGACCTCGCGGCGGCGCTGATGAGCATCAACGCGGTGAAGGGCGTGGAGATCGGCGAGGGCTTCGCCAGCGCCACGCTGACCGGCGAGGACAATGCCGACGAGATGCGCATGGGCAATGACGGCCGCCCGGTCTTCCTCGCCAACCATGCCGGCGGCGTGCTCGGCGGCATTTCCACCGGCCAGCCGGTGGTGGTGCGCTTCGCGGTCAAGCCCACCTCCTCCATCCTCACCCCGCGCCGCACGGTGACGCGCCATGGCGAGGATGCGGAGATCGTCACCAAGGGCCGGCACGACCCCTGCGTCGGCATCCGCGCCGTGCCGGTGGGCGAGGCGATGGTGGCCTGCGTGCTCGCCGACCATCTCCTGCGCCATCGCGGCCAGGTGGGCACCCCGCCGGCCTGGCCGTTCCCGCGCTGAGGCTGGAACGTCCGGCCGGCGCGGCGGCGCCCTCACGACGCCACAGAAGGGTTGAAGCTGGAGGTTGCAGAGGTCGCGTTGCTCGCCGACACTGCGACGGTGCCGGGTTGCGGCTGCGACCCTAAAGCGGTGGCCTCTGGGAGGATCGACCCATGCGAAGGCTCCTCAAGCTGATTGCCCTGCTGCTTCCCCTCGGCTGGATTGTTCTTGTTGCATTTATCGTCAAGTTTTCCTTCTTCCGGGACAGATATCAAGATCTCTGGGAGGAGCGCTACCAGATGATCGATGCCCGTGCCGACAGGAGCAGCACGGGAAAGACCTTTGAAGAGATCTACGACGACATGCAGGAAGCGGAGCGTGAATATCTTCTGGCACTTGAAGGCTTGGCCATTCTGGGGATATTCCCGGCATTTTTCGTTTATTTTCTGATATCGCTCTCAACCCTACGTTCACGCCGCTAGCCTTCAGAAGGTCTTCAGCCGCGGCGATCATCATTGCCGGAAAGCCGAAGGTTCAGGCGTGTGACCAAGGTCGTCATCCCGGCCGGAGCGGTGGAGAGCCGGGATTGCCTCCCCCTCATACCCACGCCGTCATCCCGGCCGGAGCGCAGCGGAGAGCTGGGATCGCCCCCTCCCTTCATACCCACGCCGTCATCCCGGCCGGAGCGCAGCGAAGAGCCGGGATCGCTCCCCAATGTCTGCACGATGTCGGTACGATCCCGGATCGGCCTGACGGCCGTCCGGGATGACGGCGCGGGAACAGGAGGCGGCCACGGCCTCCACGCTCGATCTCATCAAGGAATAAAATCCTAGACACGTCCCATTTTCTCTGCCATCCTTGCCCCACCTCATCCCGACGAAGGGGGCGCAACCGGAGCGGCCGGCTCGCGCGGGATGGGCGGCGGTGGCCGGGCGGCGGGGATAACGCACCCCAAGGCCCGGCGGCCCAAGCCATGCGTCCCCGGTCGGTCTTCCCACCGGCCACGGGGCGACGCGCGCCGACCGTCCGCAAGGGCGCGCCGGCGCGTCAAGCACCCCACAGGGGAGGATAGAAAGCGACAGTCCTCCCGGGCGCGCATGGAGCAAGCCTAGAAACACCGCGTTGCGGGGCGCCGGAGGCGGCGCGTCGGACGGTTGAAGACCTGCTTGCACCACCTTTCACACACGGTGCAGGCGACCGCCGGGGTTTCCGCCCCGGCGCCCCGCACGCCCCTTGTCGGGGCGGCAGGTGACGTGCCGGCCCTGATCTCCGCGCCCGAACGGGCGACGGGGCGCTTTCGGCTGCCCGCGCGCGGGGTGGATTTCAGTATGACTGAAGTGCTCTACAATTTTCATTGCCAGTGAATATTCTCAGCCGTATCGTCGGGCCATGAAACTCGCGGACTGGCTCACCACCTCAGGCACGACCAAGAGCGCCTTCGCGCGCGCCGTCGGCCTGTCGCCGGCCAGCATCACCGCGCTGTGCAAGGACGAAACGGCCTGGATTTCCCGGGAAGCGGGCGCGCGCATCGCCGCCGCCACCGGCGGCGCGGTGACGCCGAACGATTTCCTCGGGCTGGCGAGCGTGGAAGCGATCTTCATGACGGATAATCTGCAGGCCCGCGTCGAAGCGGCCATCGAAGCCTTTGCCCGTGGCGAGATGCTCGTCGTCACCGACGACGACGACCGCGAAAACGAAGGCGACCTTATCGTCGCCGCCCAGTTCGCGACGGCGGAAAAGCTCGCCTTCATCGTGCGCCACACCTCGGGCATCGTCTGCACCCCGCTCACCGCCGAGCACGCCAAGCGGCTGCGGCTCAACCCGATGGTGACGGACAACGACGCCCCGCACGCCACCGCCTTCACCATCTCGGTGGATTACCGCCACGGCACCACGACAGGCATTTCCGCCGAGGACCGCACCGCCACCGTGCGCGGCCTCGCCAATCCCAATGCCGGCGCGGTGGATTTCGTGCGGCCCGGCCACATCTTCCCGCTCATCGCCAAGGAAGGCGGCGTGCTCATGCGCTCCGGCCATACCGAGGCGGCGGTGGATCTGTGCCGCCTCGCCGGGCTGGAGCCGGTCGGCGTTATCTGCGAGCTGGTCAATGACGACGGCACGGTGATGCGCGGGCCGAAGGTCACCGACTTCGCCGCCGCGCACAAGCTCACCCGCATCTCGGTGGCCGATCTCATCGCCTATCGCCAGCTGCGCGAGAAGCTGGTGAGCCGCACCGCCGAATTCGCCGCCCCCACCATCGTCGGCGAGATGCACGCCATTTCCTATGTCACGCCCTTCGAGCCGGTGAACCACATCGCGCTCGTCTACGGCAAGATCGGCGACGGGCGCGACGTGCTGGTGCGGCTGCACCGGGCCGACCCGATCGGCGACGTGTTCACCGGCGGCAAGGCGCTGCGCGCCTCGCTGGAGCGCATCAAGGCGGAAGGGCGCGGCGTGCTGGTCTATCTGCGCGACGGCACGACAGGCGTGCCGGTGTCCACCGTCGGCGGCGAGGACAAAATCGAAACCGCCAAGCTGCGCGACCAGAACTGGCGCGAGGTCGGCCTCGGCGCGCAGATCCTGCGCGATCTCGGCATCTCGTCCATCCGCCTGCTGGCGTCGCGCGCGCGCACCTATGTCGGCGTCGCCGGCTTCGGCATCGAGATCCTGGGCACGGAGATGCTGGACGGTTGACGGCGGCGGCGGCCGCTACCCCGGTAGCGAACGCTCACGCGAACGGCATCGCCCGGGCGCTTCTGCCTGCACTTTCGGCTTCTGGCCGGGAAAGGCTCGTGTCACCATCGTGACGACGCGTCTCTGACACGTCGAGACCCGTCAAGGACGGAGGTCGCGATGGCGTGCATGCGTGCCTTTGCCGCCCTGGTCGCGGCGCTGTTCGGTGTGAGCGCGCCGGTCCTCGCCCGCGCCGACACGATGGTGGATGTCGAGCTGGTGCTGGCGGTCGACGTGTCCTACTCCATGGACCTCGACGAACTCGCTCTGCAGCGCGAGGGCTATATCGCCGCCGTCACCTCGCCGGAATTCCTCAATGCGCTGCGGCTCGGCCCGCATGGCCGCGTCGCCATCGCCTATGTCGAATGGGCGGGGGCGGATGAGCAGAAGCTGGTGGTGGACTGGACGCTGATCGGCAGCCCCAGCGAGGCCCGCGCCTTCGCGGACGCGATCCGTCGGGCGCCGTTGCGGCGCGTCTACCGCACCTCCATTTCCAGCGCCATGACCTTCGGTGCCGACCTGATGGAGGGCAACAACATTCGCGGCCTGCGGCGGGTGATCGACATTTCCGGCGACGGCACCAATAATCAGGGGCCGCTGGTGGATGTCACCCGCGACGCGGTGGTGGCGCGCGGCATCACCATTAACGGCCTGCCGCTGATGCTGAAGGAAGCCAGCGGCTCGCTGCTCGATATTGGCGACCTCGATATCTATTACGAGGACTGCGTGATCGGCGGGCCGGGCGCTTTTGTCATTCCCGTGCGCGGCACGCACGAGTTCGCCGACGCCATCAAGACCAAGCTGGTGCTGGAAATCGCCGGCGTCCGCCCGCCCCCCGCGCCGCTTTTGCGGCACGCCTCCGCCGCCGAGCCGCGCGTGTCCTGCTCGATCGGCGAGCGCATGTGGATGGAGCGCTGGGGTAATTGACGCCGTTCAGCGCCGAAAAACCCCCACCAGCTCCACATGCGCGGAATAGAGGAACTGGTCGACCGGGGTGACGCGCTCCAGCCGGTAGCCGCCTTCGGCAAGGATCTGTGCGTCGCGCGCGAAGGTGGTCGTGTCGCAGGACACGCCGATCACCAGCGGCACCGCGCTCGCCGCCAGCTGGCGCGCCTGCGCCTCCGCCCCCTGGCGCGGGGGATCGAACACCGCGACATCCACGCCTTTCATCTCCTGCGCCAGCAGCGGCCGGCGGAACAGGTCCCGCACCTCGCCGGCCAGCGGTTTGAGCCCGGCGGCCCCGCGCACGGCTTTGTTCAGCGCCTCGATGGCGGGGGCGGAGGATTCATAGGCGGTCACCCGCACCCGCTCGGCCAGCCGCAGGGCGAAGGTGCCGACACCGGAGAACAGGTCCACCGCCCGCGCCGCGCCGCGCGCGCTACCGACGGCTTCCAGGACCAACTGCGCCAGCGCCGCCTCGCCCGCCGCCGTCGCCTGCAGGAAGGACCCCGGCGGCAGGGCCACCCGCGCCCGGCCCATGGTGAGCAGTGGCGGCTCCCGCTGCAGCACCAGTTCGCCATGGCGGGTAAGGCGCGCCAGCCGGTGCGCGCCGGCGATCTGCGCCAGAGCGGCGACGCGGTCCGGCTTCAGCGGGCCGCTGCCGCGCACATCCATGTCCAGCCCGGTTTCGGTCGCGGTCACCTGAATGTCGAGCGGCTTGGCCAGCGGCACCAGTTCCTGCGCCACCGCCCACGCCGCCGCCAGCGCGCCGTCGA
This sequence comes from Ancylobacter sp., assembly GCF_965249975.1. Classification (GTDB taxonomy): domain Bacteria; phylum Pseudomonadota; class Alphaproteobacteria; order Rhizobiales; family Xanthobacteraceae; genus Ancylobacter. The sequence continues at coordinate 754,477 of NZ_CBDFNE010000018.1, forward strand.
GACCCGGCGCCAGAATGGGGCAGGCGTCGATGGCCACCACCGCGTGGCTGCGCCGTCCGGCAAAGCCGACCGCCAGCGTGTCACGCCCTTTCGGCGCGCTGCCGCCCGTGCCTCGCGCGTGGAAGGTCGCCCGGCGACGCCCTTCGCCATGCGCGGGGAGCAGCGGCGTCACCTCGGTGGAAATCCCCGCCCGCGCCAGCGCCTCGACCACGAGGCCGCGTTTCCAGGTTTCATAGGGCGCCGGCGCCCAGTGCTGGAGCGCGCAGCCGCCGCACAGACCGACATGCGGGCAAATCGGCTCCACGCGCCCCGGGCTCGGTGTGCGGATAGCCAGCAGCCGCGCACGCTCGTGCTCGCGCACCACCTCCACCCTTTCGCCGGGCAAGGTCAGCGGCACGAAAACCGGCCCCTCTGGCGTGTCGGCAATACCGTCACCACGGTGACCCAGGCGGTCGATGTCCAGTGTGACGACGTTCATGCGGGAAGCAGCTCCATCATGCATCATAGGTTATTATGTATTTAGTCTGTATCTCGCGACAAAGATGATCAAAACCATCCACCGCTCATGGTTTCGCAAAGAGACTCATGTATTTTAGCCGCGGCTGATTCCATCACTTCAGATGGACAGTCCTTTTTACTTAGCACATGCACATAATAATAAGTATCCAAATCCAGGAAAAGGGGAAACGTATGTCGCTTGTTTCGGCTCTGGCTATCAGTGTCGGCGTCCTTGGGGGCGTCGCCACTTGGCTGTTTCTCGGCCCGCTGGCCGGGGGTCTGCAAATCTGGGCTGCCTTCATCGCCTGGGCCTGCTACTTCCATTGTGGGGGCAAGGAAGCCGGGCTTAAGGCAACGGTGCTGGCGAACATCGCTGGCGCCGTCATGGCTTGGCTGACGCTTCTGGCCGTCAGCCGCGGCGGGCTTGGCGAGACGCTTGGCCTGCCGGTCTGGGCCGGCCTTTGCGTCGGCGTCGGCGTGCTGGTGATGATCCTGCTCGGCCATCTCCCGGCCTTCGCCGCCATTCCGGCAATGGTCTACGGCTTCGCTGCGACGGCAGGCTACGCGCTGCTCACTACCGACGGGCTTGCCAACCTCACGGCCGCCGGCCTCGCCAACCCGCTGGCGACCATCGTGCTGTCGATGATCGTCGGCGCCGCCTTCGGCTATGTCTCGGAGAAACTTGCCGGGATGCTGGTCGCCAGCGGCGGCCAGACGCGCCGGGCCTGAGCGGTAGCGCTCCCCGGGGTGAGGCGCGGACGGTTTCACGCCGCCCGCGCCGCCACGAGCAGATATTCCTCATTGCCGTCGCCGCCGAGAATGGGCGATGGCAGACGGTGCAACACCTGCCAGCCGTGATCCTGCAACACTGCGACGACCCGTTCGACCGCGTCGCTGCGGGCACCGGCATCCCTCACGATTCCGCCCTTAGACAGCTTGTCGCGGCCCACCTCGAACTGCGGCTTCACCAGTACGACCAGACGCGCGGCCGGGGCTGCATGCCGCAGCACCGCCGGCAGAACCTGATGCAAGGAGATGAACGACACGTCGATGGTGATCATCCGCGCGGGCGGGACCGCTCCGGGAGAGAGGCCACGTATGTCGGTGCCTTCCAGCGACACCACCCGGGCGTCGTCCCGCAGTCGCGGGTGCAATTGCCCATGGCCGACATCCACCGCATGCACACGCGCCGCGCCACGCGCGAGAAGCACCTGGGTGAAGCCGCCGGTCGATGCCCCAACATCGAGCGCCTCCACGCCGTCGACGGAAAGCCCCGCCGCGTCCAGCGCCGCCTCCAGCTTCAGCCCCGCCCGCGACACCCATTCATAGGCTTCGCGCGCCTCGATCGCGGCGTCGGCGGCGATGGTTTCCGAAGCCTTGGCGACCTGCTTGCCGGCGGCGGTCACGAGTCCGGCAGCAATGGCCGCCTGCGCCCGGGCGCGGCTGTCGAAGAAGCCTCGCGCCACCAGCACGCGGTCGGCGCGGCCCCGGCCGGCGGGAGGGTAAGGGGGCGACACCATGCCGGGCGCGCGGCCGGATCAGCCGCGCAGCAGCGCGAGCGCGGCTTCTTCCTCGCGGCCCAGAGCATTGAAGACACCGCGCACGACGCCTTCCGCATCGAGGCCAGCCTCGTGCATCTGGCTGGCCGGGGAATCCTGCTCGATAAAACGGTCCGGCAAGGCGAGCGTGCGCACCTTGAGCCCACGGTCCAGAGCGCCGGCTTCGGCCAGCAGAGTCAGCACATGGCTGCCAAAGCCGCCGACCGCTCCTTCCTCGACCACGACGAGCACTTCATGCTCGCGCGCCAGACGCAGCACCAGATCACGGTCGACCGGCTTGGCGAAGCGCGCGTCGGCGACGGTTGTCGACAGGCCAAAGCCGGCGAGTTGATCGGCGGCGCCGAGACAGGCGGCGAGCCGGGTGCCGAGCGACAGCAGGGCGATCTTCGAGCCCTCGCGGACGACCCGCCCGCGCCCGATCTCCAGCGGCGTGCCGCGGGCCGGGCGCTCCACGCCCACGCCCTCGCCTCGGGGATAGCGAAAGGCGATCGGCCCCTCGTCAAAGGCCGCAGCGGTAGCGACCATGTGGACGAGTTCCGCCTCATCCGCGGCCGCCATCACCACCATGCCGGGCAGGGTAGCGAGCATCGGCACATCGAAGGCGCCGACATGGGTGGCACCGTCCGCCCCGACGAGGCCGGCACGGTCGATGGCGAAGCGCACCGGCAGGCGCTGGATCGCCACATCATGGACGATTTGGTCGTAGGCGCGCTGCAGGAAGGTGGAATAGATAGCGCAGAACGGCTTGTATCCTTCAGTCGCCAGCCCGGCGGCGAAGGTCACGGCGTGCTGCTCGGCGATGCCCACATCGAACGTGCGGGTGGGAAAGGCCTCGCCGAACAGGTCGAGCCCAGTTCCGGCCGGCATGGCGGCGTTGATGGCGACGATCTTGTCGTCGTGGCGGGCTTCCTCGATCAGGCTGTCGGCGAAAACGCGGGTATAGCTCGGCGCATTGGACGCCGCTTTCTTCTGCGCCCCGGTGGCGACATCAAAGCGCTGAACGCCGTGATATTTGTCGGCCGAGGCTTCGGCGGGCGGATAACCCTTGCCCTTCTGGGTCACGACGTGGACCAGCACCGGACCGGTCTCGGCGTCGCGGACATTGCGCAGAATGGGAAGGAGATGGCTCAGATTATGCCCATCGATCGGCCCGACATAATAGAAGCCCAGTTCTTCGAACAGCGTACCGCCGGTCCAGAACCCGCGCGCGAACTCTTCCGCCCGCGCCGCCTGACGGCCGAAGAACTTCGGCAGGCTGCCTGCGAGCTGCTTCGCGGTCTCGCGCAGCGAGCGGTAGGTGCGGCCGGAGAGAAGCCGCGCCAGATAGGCCGACATCGCGCCAACAGGCGGGGCGATCGACATGTCGTTGTCGTTGAGAATGACGATGAGGCGCGAATCCATCGCCCCGGCATTGTTCATGGCCTCATAGGCCATACCGGCCGACATCGCGCCGTCGCCGATCACGCAGACCACGTTGCGAGCGTCACCCGCGAGGTCGCGGGCCACCGCCATCCCGAGCCCGGCGGAGATCGAGGTGGAGGAATGGCCGGCACCGAAAGGGTCGTATTCGCTCTCGGCCCGGTTGGTGAAACCAGAGAGCCCCCCGCCCTGGCGCAGCGTGCGCATACGGTCGCGTCGGCCCGTGAGAATTTTGTGCGGGTAGCACTGGTGCCCGACATCCCAGATCAGCCGGTCACTGGGCGTGTCGAAGACGTGATGGAGCGCCACGGTCAGCTCGACCACACCCAGCCCGGCGCCGAGGTGACCGCCGGTTACGGAAACCGCGTCAATCATCTCCTCGCGCAGTTCCGCCGCGATCTGCGGCAACTGCTCCTCCGGCAGGCGGCGCAAATCGGCCGGCTCGCGGATCGTGTCGAGTAGCGGCGTGGAGGGACGGGTCAAGAACGGCTCCGAAAACACATCCGCCGAGGCGCGCACAGGGGCGCGCGCCGCCGAGCGAAGTTCAACGGCATACACAAGGACAGCGAGGGGCGCAACGCACGCCCGCGCGACCGCAAAGGCCGGTCCGCCACACAACCGCATGTGGAGACAGGGCGGACACGCCCAGACGACATTGGCCTCACGCCCCGGCTTACTCTAGAAAAGCGGCATGGAAGCACGAGTCACCGCGACGGACAGGAATGACGGACCGAAGGCGGCCACAGCGGGCGCCGGGCCCGATGCTCCCGTCAATCAGGTTGTCGTAGCGCCCGGCGCCGCCCCACAGGCCGGCCGGACCTTCCGCCGGCTGATGCTATTCTTCCCCGGCCATGACCCGACCGAAATGGACTATCACCACGGCCGCTTCGCCAATCAGGCCGAGCGCTTCGGCGCACTGTGGTCGGTCAAGGTGAAGGTATCGCCCCGTCTCGATGATGGCGCCCAGTCCTATGCCCGCTGGGAAATCGACGCCAGCGGTCCTAACTGGTCGACCCGAACCGACTACCGGATCCTGCGCTGGGAGGACATCATCCAGACGCTCGATGCCCGGTCCGACCCGGTGCGGCTGTGGCGTGGCTTCGGCGGGCTCTGGGATTTTCTGCGCGGAGGCGCGGCGCGCGGCTATTTCCGCGCCAGCCCCCGCTACGGCGCTTTCTTCTTCTTTCCCTATCTCATCGCCGCGCTGTTTCTCACCGCGGGGCTCGCAGCCGGCGGGCTCGTGCTGTGGGGGGCCGGCCTCGTCCTGCCGACCCCGCTCGCCTGGGGCGCTGCGCTCGCCGCCGGCATCGCCACCTTCTTCGGCCTCTTCCGCCGGCCGGGCCGCGACTGGCGCTTGCATCAGGCGCTCGACGACTGGGACCTTGCCCGCGACTACCTTCACGATGCCACGCCTGCGGTCGATGCACGGCTTGACCGCTTCGCGGAGGTGCTGGTGGAGGCGGTACGCGCCGGCGATCAGGACGAGGTCATCCTCGTCGGCCACAGCCTCGGGGCGACGCTCATGCTCGGCGTAATCGACCGTGCGCTCGACCGCCATCCCGGGCTGGCGGAGGGGCGGACGCGGGTGAACCTGCTCACCTGCGGCGCCACGATTCCGAAACTCGCCCTGCACGCCAAGGGCGGCAAGGTGCGCCGGCAGGCCGCCCGTGTGGCGCAGACCCCGGGCCTCACCTGGGTCGAATATCAGGCGCGGCATGACGCGATCAATTTCTACAAATTCCATCCGGTGACGCTGCGCCGCACCAGCTTCGACCAGCCGGAAGCCAGCCAGCCCCTGCTGCGCAACGCCAACATCAAGGAAATGCTCACCCACGCCAAGCTGAGGCGGCTACGCTGGCACGCCATGCGGCTGCATTACCAGTTCCTGCTGGCGAACGAGCAGAAGGCGCCCTACGACTATTTTATGTTCGCCCTCGGCCCGCTTGCCTTCGCCGACCTGTCCTCACGCCCGGAAGGCCCGGTCGGTCGCTTCGCGGCGGATGGCTCCCTGATCGCCTGAACCAACGGACGCTTCATGAACCTTCTCCTCGCCGCCAAGATCGTGTGGGCCGCCGGCTGTATCGGCTGGTACGTCATCCGCCTGCCCTTCGAACGCAAGGTGAAGCGCGAGCGCGTCGTCGACGCCCGTGACCGGCTGCGCGAGCTCATTCTGCTCTCCTGCTCCACCGCTGGCCTCGGCATCGTGCCACTGCTGTGGGCGACCTCGCGGGTGTTCGATTTCGCCAACTATCCCTATTCGGCCCTCCAGTTCGCGCTCGGCACGTTGACCTTCGTGCTGGCCTTGTGGCTGTTCCGCCGCACCCATCGCGACCTCGGCAAGAACTGGTCGGTGACGCTCGAGATCAAGGACGCGCACAAGCTGGTCACCGGCGGCGTCTACCGGCATGTGCGCCATCCCATGTATTCCGCCTTCTTCCTGTGGGCGCTGGCGCAGTTGATCCTGATCCCGAACTGGGTCGCCGGCCCGGCGGGGTTCATCGGCTTCGGCATCCTCTACGCCTTCCGCATCGGCCGCGAAGAAAAGATGATGCTGGATACGTTCGGCGATGAATACCGCGCCTACAGCGCCCGCACGGCACGGCTGATCCCAGGCGTCTACTGAAGAAAGGGACCTGCTCATGCTGGAGCTTCGGCCAGGCTGCGAATGCTGTGACCGGGATCTTCCGCCGGAGTCGCGTGAGGCGATGATCTGCACCTTCGAGTGCACCTTCTGCGCCACCTGCGCCGGTGCGGTGCTGGGCGGCATTTGCCCGAACTGTGCGGGCGAGCTGGTGCGCCGGCCGGTGCGCCCGCCGGCGGCGCTGGCCCGCCACCCGGCCTCACCCGTGCGGGTGTTCAATCCGGACTGCCAGAGCCGGCAGGCGGGCTGATCCGCACGCCAGAAAGCCGCGTTCCCGCAAACTCCTGCCCGGCGATGTCTGTGCAGAACGGCGCCCACTCGCAGCCGGTGCAGGCGGCTCGCACCGCGCCTTCGGCATAGGCCGCGCGCATCTGCGCCAGCGTCTCGGCGGTCAGGACGATCCGTCGGCCCCGTTCCAGCACCAGGCCCAGCCGTTGCGCGAGTTCGGCAATGGCCTTCGCATCACGCTGCACCACGCTCTCAGTACGGCAATGGAAGCCCTGCTCCTTGAGCATCGGTGCGCAGATGTCATCCGGCCCCTCCACCAGCTCGGCCGGCTCTCCCGCATTCAGTCGGGCAATGATACGCACGTAATTGGCGCTGAAGGCGGGCGTATATCCTCTGCCGACAAAGGTCAGCATACAGAGCAGATGATGGGCGCGCAGGCGCACAGCCACGGCCGGTGCCTCGAGCCGAGAGTTCGACTTACTCCCCGTCCAGCGGCTGGGTGCCGGACGGGCGGCCATCGGCGCCGAGGGTGATCTTCTCGACCCTCGCCTCGGCGTCCTTGAGCAGCGCATCGCAGCGGGCCTTGAGCGCCTCGCCGCGGGCATAGAGCGCGATCGACTCCTCCAGCGGGACATTGCCGCCCTCGAGCTTGGCGACGATGGTCTCCAGCTCGGCGAGCGCCTTTTCAAAGCTCAGCGCGTTCACGTCCGCCGCGTCGGTCATCGCGTTCTCCTTGAGATGAGTCGCGTTCCTTATACAGGGCGAGCGCGCCGCACTCACCCCCTCGCGGTCAGCCGCGCATCAATGCCATGACATGGGCGGAGGCGGAGCGCGCCAGCCCTTCGAGGTCGTAGCCGCCCTCCAGCACCGAGACGATCTTGCCGCCGCAATGCTTGTCGGCAATGTCCATTAGCTTCTTCGTCACCCAGGTATAATCGTCTTCCAGCAGGTTGATGTTGCCCAGCGGATCGCGCGTATGCGCGTCGAAGCCGGCGGAGATGATGAGCAGTTCCGGGCCGAAGGCCTGCAGGCGCGGCAGGATGCGGGTTTCGAAGGCTTCGCGGAAATGCACGCCATCGTCGCCGGAGCGCAGCGGGGCGTTGACGATGTTGTCGGTGGTGCCGCGCTCTCCGACCGCGCCGGTGCCGGGGAATAGCGGCATCTGGTGGGTCGAGGCGTACATCACACTCGGATCAGAGAAGAAGATCTCCTGCGTGCCATTGCCGTGATGCACGTCGAAATCGACGATGGCGACGCGGCCGATGCCGTGCACTTTCTGGGCGTGGCGAGCAGCGATGGCGACATTGTTGAACAGGCAGAAGCCCATTGGGGTCCGCGTCTCGGCGTGGTGGCCGGGCGGCCGCATCGAGACGAAGGCATTACTCACCTTTCCGGACAGAACCTCGTCGACGCCGAGCACGGCACCGCCAACACCGCGCCAGATCGCCTCGCCGGTGCCGGGCGACATCACCGTGTCGCCGTCGATCCGCACCATGCCCTCATCCGGCATCGCCTCTTCCAGCGCCGCGACATAATCTTCGGGATGCACGCGCACAATGTCCTCGCGCGCCGCCACCGGCGCCTGTTCGCGCGCCAGTGTGGCGAACTGCTCGCCCTCGAACACCCGATTCAGCACGCGCACCCGATCCGGCCGCTCGGGATGACCGGAGGGCGTGAGATGGTCGAGGCAGGCGTCGTGGGCGATCAGCAGCGTGGTCATGGCGTTCCTTTGGCGTCCTAGGTCGTTCCGGCCGTTCATTGTTCAGGCCCGGCGGCTGGTGGACGATATGCCACGGCGCCGTGTGGGGCCAGCCTCGCGGCGGCCGATTCCCCAATGGCCCGGCGCGCGGGAGCGAACCGGCCCCGCCGTTGACCGACCCGGCGGGACGTCCTATCGGAGCGCGCCTGAGCGGGAGATGCAAGCGGTGGCCGAGAAAACCAGCGACGTGGTGGATGCACCGATGCGGGCGACGCGGGTCATGCCGGCGGACGCCGCCGGCATCGCCGAAGCCGCGCGCCTGCTTCGCAACGGCGGGCTGGTGGCACTGCCGACGGAGACCGTGTACGGCCTTGCCTGCGACGCGACGGATCCCCACGCTGTCGCCAACCTCTATGCCGCCAAAGGGCGACCGAGCTTCAACCCGCTGATCGCCCATGTGCCAGACCTTGCGGCGGCACGTCATGTCGGGCTCCTTACCTCCGCAGCGGAGACGCTCGCCCTCCATTTCTGGCCGGGCCCGCTGACGCTGGTCGTCCCGGCGCTGGAGGAGGCCACCTGCGCTCTCGCCCGCGCCGGCCTCGCCAGCGTCGCCTTGCGCGTGCCTGCGCACCCGGTCGCGCAGGCGGTGCTGGCGGCCGCCGGTCGCCCCATCGCCGCCCCCAGCGCCAACCGCTCCGGCCATGTGTCCCCCACCACGGCCGCGCATGTTTATGCCGATCTCAACGGACGCATCGATCTGATCCTCGACGCCAGCGGCTGCGCCGTCGGGGTGGAATCCACCATTCTCGACTGCACCGGGGAGAGACCCGTGATGCTGCGGCCCGGCGGCCTGCCGCGCGAGGCGATTGAAGCGGTGCTTGCCGGCCCCCTCACCGAGCGTGCCGCCGAGGCTGCGGCCAATGACGATGCTCCGCTTGCCCCCGGCATGCTGGCCTCGCATTACGCCCCTTCCGTACCGGTGCGGCTGGGCGCGCAGGAGGTGCTGCCGGGCGAAAACCTGCTCACTTTCGCCGGCGCGCGCCCCTCGGGTAGCGAGAGAGCGGCCTTGGTGCGCGATCTCAGCCCGGCCGGAGACCTCGTGGAGGCGGCGGCCAATCTCTTCGCCTTCATGCGCGATCTCGACCGTGTGGGCGCGCGCGGCATCGCCGTGGTGCCTCTGCCTCGCCACGGACTCGGCGAAGCGATCACCGACCGCCTGCGCCGCGCGGCCGCACCACGCCACCGCTGACTGCCACACGCCTGCGTTTGCCAAGCGCCATTAACGGTCGGGCAAGGTTAATGCGCGACAACTAAGTGGCCGGACGCACCCGCCCTTGCCTGTGGCAAAGCGGGCACGCGGAGGCTTCCGACGGGTCGAGTGGCGTTAAGGCGGCGGGCGGACATGCGATTTTCAGCGCGCGTTCACAGGATGGGAGTTACCGGTGCATGGGCGCTGGCTCTCTTCGTCGGGGGCGCGACGGGCATTGGCCACCAAGACATATTAAGCCGACTAACTCATCAGCCCGGCGTTGCCGAACGCGCCCGTATTTCGGTCCTCGGCGAGCCCGTCCGGCTGCTGAAGGCCTCGACCTTTGCCTGGCCCAGCCGCGCTGCCTTGCTGGCCCCCACCGAAATCGCCTCACCGCCGCTGGCGTCCCTGGCCATCGACATTAATCGCGCCGGTAAGACCGACCGACTGGCGCTCACGCCGATGGCGCCGCTCGATGTTGATCCGCTCGCAGTCTCCGGCGTGGCGACGCCGGCGAGTCTCGCCGGAGCGGGCACCGCGACACCCTCCGAGGGCGCCGGCTTCACCGCCACCGGTACCAGCATCGGTACGGAGCCAGCCGGATTTGCCGGCACCGGCACCGATCCGCTCGACGCGGAAGACGCTGGCACGCTGGCGGCAGCCGATGACGAGGAATTCTACGCCGTACCGGCCGGCGACCCCACGGGCGATCCCGCCCAGCTGGAACAGGACGCCGCGGTCCTCAGCGCCGCGGACGACGCAACAGTGTCGCTGCCCTCTGACGGTGCGGTCGCCGCTGCGCTCGACGGTCCTGCGCCCGCTTCATCTTCGGCCGATGAGACCGATCCGGCGCTGCCGCTCTATCGCCAAAGGGCCTTCATCTTCGGCCTCATGGAGAATGCCCTGCCGCCGCAGCCTTTCCTGCACATGACCGCACTGCCCGGCGGGGATGCCGGCACAACCGAGGCGCAGAAGGCGGAGGACAACCTTTCGCGCAGCATGCTCGGACCGACTCCGGCCGAACGGCTCGGCCTCGCTGGCAAACGCCGCGTGCGGGCGGAGAAATGTCTGGCCGAAGCGGTCTATTTTGAGAGTCGGGGCGAGCCCTATCGCGGTCAGGTGGCGGTGGCGCAGGTGGTGATGAACCGCGTCTTTTCCGGCTATTATCCCGCCGACATCTGCCGGGCCGTCTACCAGAACGCCCATCGTCGCTTCGCCTGCCAGTTCACCTTCGCCTGCGATAATGTTCGAGACGTGGTCACGGAGCCGGCGCTTTGGGACCAGGCGAAAGAAATCGCCAGCGACATGCTGGACGGACGGGTGTGGGATGAAAAGGTGGGCCGCGCCACGCATTACCATGCGCGCTCGGTGCGGCCGAACTGGATCCGCGAAATGCGCAAGCTTGATCGCATTGGCGAGCACACCTTCTACCGCCCCCGGCGGTGGACCAGCTGAGTCGCCACTCTGCGCGGAAGTCAGCCTGGGGGAAGCCTCGCCGCGCATCTTGGCCGCTACGGCGGCGCGACCTGACGAGTTGGGATCGGCACCGCCGTTCGCGCCAACCCTCAGTCGCGCCGCCTCCAGCAGGGCCGGCGTCAAGGACGCCATGCCATGTGCCAAGAATGCCTGACCCGAACCACCCTCTCGCGCCGGACACTCCTGCGTGGCGCGACCTCCGTCGCTCTCTCCGCCAGTGCCTTGTCTTGGGCCGGCCAAGCCGCCGCCACGACCAACACCTCGCCTGCACCATCGCCCGATCAGGTGATGAAAGATCTGGCGGCCGGCAATGCCCGCCATGTGCGCGGCGTGCAGACCTGCACGGATTTTCTCGCCAACCGCGCGGCACTGGCCAAGGGCCAGCACCCGGTCGCTATCGTGCTCGCCTGTGCCGATTCGCGCGTCGCCCCGGAATATGTGTTCGACCAGGCACCGGGTCGCCTGTTCATCATCCGCGTCGCCGGCAATTTCGTCGATGAGGAGGGCCTCGCCAGCATGGAGTACGCGGTCGAGCATCTCGGCGTGCCGGTCATCGTCGTGCTCGGCCACTCGAGCTGCGGAGCCCTCACCGCGGCAGTTGCCGTCGAGCAGAAGCACGAGACCCTTCCCGGTCATCTGCCGACGCTGATCGAGCATCTGAGCGTGCCGGTCCGCACCGCCCTTGCCGCGGCTCCTGCCGACCCCGTGGCCGCCGCCATACGGCAGAACGTCGTCTATTCAATGGAGCGGCTGGCGAAGGAGCGCTCGTTGGTTTCCAGCGCCGTGTCGGAAGGCAAGGTGCGAATAGCGGGTGGCGTTTACGATCTGGCTACGGGCGACGTCACCTTTATGGGCAGCTGACATGCGAGGCGGCGCCGTCCCAGCGGCAGCGCCGCCCGCCACGCCGATCATTCACCGCAGGTGGCGCATTGCGCGATAACAGCCTGACCGAGACGCCGCGCCAGCAGCGCCGCCTCTTCGCGGGTCTCGACGGCGTGCCAGCGTGCATTGGGATCCGGCGCGCTAGCCTTTAGGCCGCGCCCATTATTGCACATACAGCAGTTCCGGCGATGGACACGGACGTAACTGTGTGTCCGGTTTTCATAGACCCAAAAATCGGCCATCCCTTAATCCAGCACCCATTCTTAGTGGCAATATAGCACCACTCTTGCGACAAGAAAAAGCCCGGCGCGAAGCCGGGCTTTCACTATTCAACAGTCTCGAAGGCTCAGTTGAGCTTCGACTTTACCTCGGCCACCGCCGCATCGAGAACACGGTCGGCGGCGTTGCCGGTGAGCTGCGCGGCCAGAAGGATCTCAGAAGCCTTCACAGCCGCATCGGCGGCAGCCGCCTTCACTTCGGCAAGGGCCTGCGCCTCGGCCTGAGCGATCTTCTGCTCGGCCATCTTAGTGCGGCGCAGGATCAGATCCTCAAGCTTCTGCTTGGCCTCCGAAGCGAGACGCTCGGCCTCGGCCTTGGCCGTGGTGACGATCGCCTCGGCCTCTTCCTCGGCCTCGCGCTGGCGGCGCTTATACTCGGCGACGAGCTTCTGCGCCTCTTCCTTCAGCCGGCGCGCCTCTTCGAGCTCATGGCGGATGCGATCGCCGCGAGAATCGAGCTTGGCGGCAATGCCGGAGAAGGCCCCTGCCCGGGCGACCAGGAGGAAGAAGATGACGAAGGCGACGGCGACCCAGAAAGTATCGCTACCCATGGTGCGCTCCTCAGCCCTTTATGGCGGTGTCGACCGCCTCCTCGACCGCGCTCGGCGCGGGCGTGGTGCCGATCAGCGTGTTGACGATGGCGCCGGCCGCGTCGACCGCGATGCCGCGGACATTGGCCATGGCCGAGGTCTTGGTGGCGGCGATCTGCACTTCGGCAGCAGCGAGCTTAACGTTCAGCTCGGCTTCCAGCGCCTTGCGGCGCGCTTCGGCATCCGCCGCCAGCGTGTCGCGGGTCTCCGTGGCAATGCCGTGGGCCTTGTTGCGGGCGCTGGCCAGCGCCTTCTCATAGGCTTCGGCCGCCGCTTCGCTTTCCGCCTTCAGCTTGCCCGCTTCCTCGATATCGTCGGCGATGCGGTCATGCCGCTCTTCGAGGATCGTGGCGATGCGCGGCAGGGCGATGCGGCTCATCAGCAGGTAGAGCGCGGCGAACGCGATCACCAGCCAGAGGAGCTGCGAAGGAAAGGTATGAACGTCGAAGGGAGGGAAGTTGCTACCGTGTGCTTCTGCTGCGGGCACGGCAATCTCCACACCACTCGCGGCCGGCAGGGTGCCGGGCGACGCCTGGGCGACAATGATAGCGGCCGGACCGTTGGGCTCGGACATGGGTTCAGACTTCCTCGATCAGGGCTGATGACGTCTCGTCCCGCCTGCGCGGAGCCCGCGGGGCCCGCGCAGGCGGGGGAGAGGCATCAGACCACGAAGAGGAGGACGAGGGCGACGACGAGCGAGAAGATGCCCAGACCTTCGGCGAGCGCCGCGCCGATGAAGGCGCGGGCGAACTGGCCGTCAGCCGCCGACGGGTTGCGCAGGGCGCCCGAGAGGAAATTGCCGAAAATGGTGCCGACGCCGATGGCGGCGAGACCCATGCCGAGCGTGGCGAGACCGGCGCCGAGGAACTTGGCGGCTTCCGCTTCCATGATCTTCTCCTGTTGGAATAGTCAGATTGGTTGAAAGGCTGGATGGGTGTCCCGCGACGCGCGGCTCAGTGACCGGGGTGCAGCGCGTCGTTGAGATAGATGCAGGTCAGCACCGCGAACACATAGGCCTGCAGGGCGGCGACCAGGAATTCGAGGGCCGTCAGCGCCACCACCATGAACAGCGGCAGCACGGCGCCAAACCAACCGACCACGCCGGAGGCCGTCATCATCACGATGAAGCCGGCGAACACCTTCATCGCGATGTGGCCGGCGAGCATGTTGGCGAAGAGACGCAGCGAAAGGCTGATAGGCCGGGAGAGGAAGGAAATGACCTCGATCACGACCATGAAGGGCAGCAGGAAAGCCGGCACGCCCGACGGCACGAAGAGGTGGAGGAAATGGGTGCCGTGGCGCACGAAGCCGTAGATGATGACCGTCAGGATGACGAGCAGCGCCAGCGCGGCGGTGACGATCAGATGGCTGGTGACGGTGAAGGAATAGGGGATCATACCGACCATGTTGGCGGTCAGCACGAAGATGAAGAGCGAGAAGACAAGGGGGAAGAACTTCATCCCCTCATTGCCGGCCGAGCCGCGCACGGTGGAGGCGACGAACTCGTAGGAGAGTTCCGCCATCGACTGCAGCCGGCCGGGAACCAGTGTGCGGCCGCGGGTGGCGAAGGTGAGGAAGAAGAATACCAGCGCCACGATGCCGAACATGAAGGCGGCGGAATTGGTAAAGGCGAGCTCGACGCCGCCAGGCTGCCCCAATTCCACGATCTTGTGGATCTGGAACTGATGGATCGGATCGATCACGTTGCCGCTGGCCATCGCCCGTCGCTGCCCTCAACACGCGGCGCCATCGGCGCCCGCCCCCATCTCAAGCACCGCCGAGGCGGCACCGTCTTGTTCTTTGGCACCCAGCACAGGCCGGCACCGAAATCTCTCAGTCGCCACCTTGCGGCGGACCCTTACGACCGAACTCTCCGGCCGCGCGCATCATGTTCACAATGCCCGCGCCGAAACCGAGCAGAATGAACACGATCATTCCCCACGGCGCGACGCCGAGAAAACGATCAATCGCCCAACCCAGACCGGCACCGACCAGCACACCCGCGACGAATTCGGCACCGAGCCGAAACGCCAGCGCCATGCCGGCCGAAGAGGATGTCCTGTCAGCGCCGGCAGAAGCCTTCTCTTCGGCTTGCCGCTCGGCCTGCACCTTGTCCAGCGCACTGCCCAGCCCGCGCAACCGGCCGGATAGCTCGGCGTCGGAAACATCCGGCCGCCTTGAGGGGTTATGGCCGTCCGTCTTGTCTCGGTCGTCCATTGATCCGCACTCAAGCCTGACCGGAGAAGGATTTCCCGACCCCGAAGACGGGCGCACCATAGTGTTCGCCCCTAGGGGTGTCAAGGATGTGATCGCATCTTTTAAGTCATTGCAAAACAATGACAAAAGCAAATTGTGGACGCTCTGTCGCAGGCGTTTCGATCGCTTCCCGCACCAAGGGAAGGGGGCAGCCATGTTTTTGGCATGCCAGCTGTGCATCCGAAAATACCCGTACCGTCGCGCCGCGTATGGCGCGATCAGCTCGCCTCGAGGAAGCGCTCTGCGGTCGCAAGGTCGACGGAGACCAGCTTGGAGACCCCGCGCTCGGCCATGGTGACGCCGAACAGCCGGTTCATCCGGCTCATGGTGATAGGGTTGTGGGTGATGGTGACGAAGCGCGTCTCGGTGAGACGGCGCATCTCGTCGAGCAAATTGCAGAAGCGCTCCACGTTGGAATCGTCCAGCGGCGCATCCACTTCGTCCAGCACGCAGATCGGCGCCGGATTGGTGAGGAACACGGCGAAGATCAGCGCCATGGCGGTCAGCGCCTGTTCGCCGCCAGACAGCAGCGAGAGCGATTGCGGCTTCTTGCCCGGCGGCTTGGCGATGATGTCGAGCCCGGCTTCCAGCGGATCGTCCGAATCGGTCAGCACCAATTGCGCCTCGCCGCCGCCGAAAAGCGTGGTGAAGAGCTGGCGGAAATGGCCGTCAACAACATTGAAGCTGGCCTGCAGCCGCTCGCGCGCCTCGCGGTTGAGACTGTAAATGCCCTGGCGCAACCTCTTGATCGCTTCGGTGAGGTCGTCACGCTCGCCGGTGAGGCCCTTTTGCTGGGTCTCGATCTCGGCAAGCTCCTCTTCGGCACGCAGATTCACCGCGCCGAGCCGCTCGCGGTCCGCCTTCAGCCGGCCAAGTTCGGCTTCCAGCTCCGCCAGCACCGGCATCGGGCTGTCCGGCGTAAAGCCGGCGATCTCGCGGGCGGTCTCCGGCGGGCCGTCGAGCGCCTCCGCCATCTCGCGCGCAAGCACCTCGCGACGCTGGCGCGCGGCTTCCACCCGGGCCTCGGCGCGGGCGCTTTCCTCACGCGCAGCGGCCAGCGCGTCGAGCGTGGCGCGGGCGAGCTTATCGCCCTCCACCTGCAACGATTCGGCGCTCGCCAGCCGGTCGGCCGCCTCGCGGCGCGCCGCCTCCGCGCGGGCGATCTCGTCGAGCAGAGCGCGCCGGCGAGCGGCGAAGCGCACGGGCGCGTCATCCAGTTCTTCGCGCTCATGGGCAGCTTCTGCGAGGCGCGCCTCGAGCGCGGCGACGCGCGCGCCCGTGCCGCCGGCCCGCGCCTCCCAGGAGGCGCGCTCCTGGGCGATGAGCGCGAGGCGCCGCAGGCGCTGGTCGCGCTCGCGCACCATCGCATCAGCGCGGACGCGGGTCTCCGCCAAAACGGCGCGGTCCTGGGCGACGCGGGCGCGAATTTCCGCCAATTGCGCTTCCCCCTGCGCCGGCGGCGGCTGGTCGGCCATGTCGGCGCGCGCTTCCTCCAGCGCGATTGCCGCGATTTCCCGTTCTTCCTGCAGACGCGCCAGATTGGCGCCGAGAGCGGCGAGGCGGGCGGATTGCTCGGCGGCAGCGCGTTCGGCACGGGCAAGCTCGTCCCGTGCCGCCTCCATCGCCCGCAGGCTGGCGCGGCGGGCTTCGCGGGCGGCATTCTCGCGGGCACCGGCGGCGCGCAGCGCAGCCTCCGCCGCCTCCAGGCCCCGGCGATGCCGTGTCACTTCAAGCCGGGCGCCTTCGAGCTGCGCTTCTATGTCGGCGAGGCGATTGCGCTCCGCTAGGCGCCGGGCCGCGGCGGTGGGCGCGTCGGCGGCGGCGACAAAACCATCCCAGCGCCACAGGTCGCCCTCGCGAGAGACGAGGCGTTGTCCGGCCTTAAGCTGGGCGGCGAGGCGCGGGCCGTCAATGCGATCAACGACGCCGATCTGGCTGAGCCGGCGGGCCAAAACCTTGGGCGCGACCACATGGGCGGCAAGTGGCTCAGTGCCCTCGGGCAGCGGTGCGTCGCCGAGAGGGGCGACCAGCGTCCAGTGCACCGGCGCTTCGCTGTCGGAGGGCGCATCGAGATCGTCGCCGAGCGCGGCGCCAAGCGCGGCCTCATAGCCGCGCGCCACCTCGATGAAGTCGAGCACCGGCGACCAGCGGCGCGGCGTGCCGACATCGAGCAGCTTGGCGAGGGTGCGCGCTTCCGTGTCGAGCCGTTGGGCCGCCCGTTCCGCCTCGGTCAACGGACGGCGGGCGTGGTCGAGCGCGGCGCGGGCCACCGCATGGGCGTTCTCGGCCTCCTGCGCCGCAGTCTCGGCCGCCGCGAAGGATTCCTGCGCCGCTTCGGCACGCTCACGACGCTCATCGAGACGAGCGGCATCCACATTCGATGCCAATTGGCTCCTCTGGCCCGCCAGCACGTCCACATCGCGATCGAGCCGCGACAGGCGCTCGCCCGCCTCGCGCAGCGCCCGTTCCATCGCCCCGCGCCTTGCGGTCGCCTCGGCATTGGCGGCGGTGGCATCGGCAAAGGCGCGCTCGGAGTCGGCGAGGCGCCCCACCGCCTCGCCATTGCGGGCCAGCGCCTCGTCTTCCAGCTGCGCCGCCTGTTCCTGGGCGATGGCGAGTTCCTCGGCCTCCTGGGTGAGGCGCTCCAGCATCTCGCCGGCGTCTTTCTCCAGCGCCCGCTCACGCTCCATATCACCGCCGAGCTGGGCAAGCCGGCGGTCAAGCTCCTCGCGGCGAGCCCCCGCGCGCGCCTCCTCGCGGTCCAATTCGCCGCGAGCGAGGGTCAGCCGCTGAAGCGCGGCGGCGGCGGCGGCATCGGCCTCGCGCAAAGCGGGAATACCGTGCGCGGCCACGGCGGCGGCGCGGGCGGCCTCGCCCTGCTGCAAGGTGCGGGCGGCAACCTCGCGCACGGCGAGATCAAGCGCCCGGCTCGCTTCCCCGAGCCCTGCCTCCGCCTCCAGCCAGCGCAGCCACAGCAGCGCGGCTTCGGCCTTGCGTATATCGGCGGAGAGCACCCGGTAGCGCGAGGCCTGCCGCGACTGGCGGCGCAGGGCGTCGAGCTGGCCGGAAATCTGGCCGATGACATCCTCAAGCCGCGTCAGGTTGGTTTCTGCCGCCCGCAGGCGCATTTCCGCCTCGTGCCGGCGCGCGTGCAGGCCGGCGACGCCGGCGGCTTCTTCCAGCAGGCGGCGCCGGGCGGTGGGCTTTGCGCCGACGATTTCGCCGATCTGCCCCTGCCGCACCATGGAAGGCGAACGCGAGCCGGACGAGGCGTCGGCGAACAGGATCTGCACGTCGCGGGCACGCGCCTCACGACCGTTGATCCGGTAGGAGGAACCCGCCTCGCGTTCGATGCGGCGGGAAATTTCCAGCATGTCCGCGTCGTTGAACACGGCCGGGGCCGAGCGGTCGCCATTATCGACCACCAGCACCACCTCCGCGGTGTTGCGCGCCGGACGGGTAGTGGAGCCGCCGAAGATGACGTCGTCCATCCCTTCGGCACGCATCGCCTTGTAGGAGCTCTCGCCCATCACCCAGCGCATGGCCTCGACGAGATTCGACTTGCCGCAGCCATTCGGGCCCACAATGCCGGTAAGGCCGGGCTCGATCAGCATTTCGGTCGGCTCGACAAAGGTCTTGAAGCCGGTAAGACGTAGGCGGGTGAATTTCATCGGTGTAGGGTGCCGCCCGACAGCTACAAGTTCAAGTGGCGGCGCGCACCCGATCCACGACATGTTGCGGTTTGAGTGCCATTCCGCGCCTCCGACCGGCGCGGCGTCGGCTGCGGTCAGGCCTCATCCCAGCCGAACCAGCGACGCAGGCGCGCATTGACCATCAACGCCGCCAGCGCGAAGGCGCAGCCGAGGGTTATATCGGCCACACGATCCCCCGCCGCGTGCATGGGTACATGCATCAATGTGCCCACCAGCTGCAGCAGCAGAATGATGAACGCCGCCATCGCCGCCATGCCGAGAGCGCCATGCACGCGCTGCCCCGGCCAGCGCACCAGCGCGGCGAGGGTCAGGCCGGCCATCAGCCCGGCGGGCGAGGTGACCAGCCCGCCATAGACAACCGCGGCCCCCGCGCCGAGCACCGTGCCCAGCACCAGATCGATCATCATGCGGCGGCTGAACTGGGTGTCGTCGCGCAGTACAATCACCACCGCGAACACCGCCCAGTGCGGATGCGGCAGACCGAGCAGCCGCCCCGTCATGAAGGCGAGCGCCACGGCCAGCGCGACGATGCCGGCGAAAAGCAGCCGCTCCTGCTGCGTGTCCCTGACATGGGCGAGGATCGCGGCCAGCGTCGGCGCGGTGGAGGGCCGCCACAGACCGGTCATCACGTCCCATCCCACCGAGACCAGCCACGCATAGAACGCGAACACGGCCACCACGCCGACATCGCCGGGCTGGAACGGTACGTCGAGCGCCGCAATCGCAGTGGCAAGGCAGAAGAACCGCGCCGCGAAAGCCGCGCTCGGATGCACCGCCTCCACCAGCGCATAGAGCGCGGCGGTGACCACCAAGGCGGTCGCCGTCAACCAGACATGGCCCGCGACGCCACTACCGAGCGTAGCGCCGGCGAGTATCACGGCCCCGGCCACGGCGAACAGCACGGCGCGGTGGCGGGCCGAGCCGCCCGTATCCAGCGTGAAGCCGAGAATGCAGGTGAGAAGCGCGTAGCCGACCCAGTAATTCTGGTGCAGCGCCAGCCCCGCCGCCATCGGCGCCATGACCGTGGCGGTGAAGCGCAGCGAACGGCCAGGCAGGCCATCGCCATGCCAGCGCAGCGGGGTCGCGCCGATGGGATGCGAGGCCGCCGCCGTGGATGCTCCGGCGCCCGGCTTCGATGAATGCACTTTTGGCGGCATCGCTTTACCCGGTCTTTACCCTGTCCGGCGGAGATTGTGGATACACGAGTTCCGTTGCGTCCTGTACGAGTAGGGTAGAGCGTTCATGAAGGTCGTTCGCAACGGGGAGGCCCAAAGGGCTCCCCGATCCGGCATTGCCCGTTCCGCTGGCCTGCCCTCCCAGTTGCCCCTCGACAGCATCATCCGCGGCGATTGCGTCGCCGCTTTGTCACGGCTTCCTGCCGCATCGGTCGATCTCGTCTTCGCCGATCCGCCCTATAATCTCCAGCTTCAGGGCGAGTTGAAGCGGCCCGACGACAGCCGGGTCGACGCGGTCGATGATGCCTGGGACAAGTTCGACAGTTTCGAGGCCTATGACGCCTTCACCCGCGCCTGGCTGCTGGCGGTGCGCCGGGTGCTCAAGCCCACCGGCACGCTGTGGGTGATCGGCTCCTATCACAATATCTTCCGCGTCGGCTCGCTGCTGCAGGACCTCGATTTCTGGATTCTCAACGACATCGTCTGGCGCAAGACCAACCCGATGCCGAATTTTCGCGGCCGGCGCTTCACGAATGCGCATGAGACGCTGATCTGGGCGGCGCGCGAGCCGGGCGCCAAGGGCTACACCTTCAATTACGAGGCGCTGAAGGCGGCCAATGAGGATGTGCAGATGCGCTCCGACTGGCTGTTCCCGATCTGCTCGGGCCATGAGCGGCTGAAGGATGAGACCGGCCACAAGGTTCATCCGACGCAGAAGCCGGAGGCGCTGCTCGCCCGCGTTATTCTCTCGGCATCCAAGCCCGGCGATGTGGTGCTCGATCCCTTCCTGGGCTCGGGCACGACGGCGGCGGTAGCCAAGCGGCTGGGCCGGCATTTTGTCGGAATCGAGCGCGATGCCACCTATGCCGACGCCGCGCAGGCGCGCATCGATGCGGTGGAGCCGCTCCCCGATCTCGCTCTGGTACCGGCACCGACGGCGCGCGAGGCGCCGCGTATCGCTTTCAACGCGCTCGTGGAACGGGGCCTGCTTGCGCCTGGCACGTTGCTTACCGATGCCAAGGCGAAGGTGCGCGCACTGGTACGCGCCGACGGTACGCTGTCGCTGGAGACAGCGCCGGGGCTGGGGCAGATCGGCTCCATCCACCGTGCGGGTGCGATCGCGCAGGGGATTGAGGCCTGCAATGGCTGGACCTACTGGCACATTGCCACCCGCGAAGGGCTGCGCCCCATCGATTCCCTGCGCGCGGTCGTCCGTTCGGAAATGGCGATGGCGGCGGAGTAAGCCGGCAAACCTCGTGTGTGGACGCGAAAAAGGCCGCCCCAACGGGGCGGCCTTGTCATTAGCGGAGGCGGCGGCTCAGAGGTTGCCGGCCTTCTTCACCGATTCCTTGATCTCGCCCTTGGCCTGCTGGGCTTCGCCCTTGAGCTCCTGCACCTTGCCTTCGGCCTGAAGACGCTCGGAGCCGGTGGCCTTGCCAACGCCCTGCTTGACGTTGCCAATAGCTTCGTTGCCCATGCCCTTGGCCTTGTCCATCGTGCTACCCATGGTCGTCATCTCCTGTTTTGATCCGCTCGTGCGGCTTGCAGGAACAACGATCCCGGTGCGCAAAGGTTCATTCACACAGACGTAATCCTGCACACAGACGTAATCCTAGCGCGCTGCGGGAGTGGGGGGTCCGGCATGGGCCAGAACCTTGCGCATGACCGACGGAAACGCCTCGGTATCGAAACCCTGCGGCGCAACCCAGCGATGGCCTGCCGGCGCGGGCTGGTTTGCCGGCAGTTCCGCCCGCCAGACCTGCAGTTGCAGCGCGAAATGGCTGAACACATGGGTGACGGTGGCGTTGAGCACCGTCCAGGACGCCGTGAGCGGAGCATGCGCGGCGGGATGGGCGACGCCGCCGGGCTCCCACGGCGTCGACGGCACCTCGCTCATTCCGCCGAGCAGACCCTTTGGCGGCCGCGAGCGCACCAGCACCGCGCCATCCGTCCGCACGGCGAGGAAGGCCACCCCCTGGCGGGTTGGCCGCATCGCCTTAGCGGCCTTGACGGGATAGCGCTCCGGCGCCCCGCTCGCGCGGGCGGCACAGGGTCCCTGCCATGGGCAGAGCGCGCAGGCCGGCTTTCGCGGCGTGCAGATCGTGGCGCCGAGATCCATCATCGCCTGGGCGAAATCGCCGTGGCGCGCTTTCGGTAGAAGGGTGAGCGCGAGCGCGCGCAGCCGGGCGCGCGCCTTGGGCAGCGACTCTTCCACCGCGAAGAGCCGGGAAACCACCCGCTCCCAATTGCCGTCGACCGGCGCAGCGCGGCGCTCGAAGGCGATGGCGGCAATCGCCGCCGCCGTGTAGGGGCCGATGCCCGGCAACTCCAGGAGCGCCGCCTCCTCCGACGGGAACTCTCCGCCATGGTCCTCCACGACCGCCTTGGCGCAGGCATGGAGGTTGCGGGCTCGGGCGTAATAGCCGAGCCCCGCCCAGGCCGAGAGCACCTCCTCCAGTGGCGCCGCCGCCAGCGCGGCGACCGTGGGCCAGCGGCGCAGGAAGTTCTCGTAATAGGGCGCGACCGTCACGACCGTCGTCTGCTGCAGCATGATTTCGGAGAGAAACACCCGGTAGGGGTCCTGCCGCCTTCCCGGCGCCGCGCGCCAGGGAAGGCGCCGGCGATGCCGGTCATACCAGGCGAGCAGCGCGCCCGGATCGGGAGCGGCAAGGGCAGCGGCGGACGCGGCGGAGGGGGCGACTGGATTGGCGGCGGCTTGCATGCGATCCTCAGGCACAACGCCCGCACCGTGGCCGCTTCGTTCGCGCCGGGCAAGTCGTGAGTTGACATGGCCCCGCGCTCCCACACCCGCCCACTTGCCGACTTGATTGACGGTGCCATTGCCGAATGCTGCCGCCGGCGTGGCCTCGCCTCGGTGGAGATCGTGACCCGTTGGGCCGATATTGTTGGCGACGCGCTGGCGGCACGGGCGGTGCCGATCAAGCTCGCCTGGCCATCACGACCGGACAGCGGCGAGCCCGGCGTGCTGCATGTGCGCGTGGAGGGCGGCTTCGCCATCGAATTGCAGCACGACGCGCCGATCGTCATCGACAGGGTCAACCGCTATTTCGGCTGGCGCTGCATCGGCCGGCTGGCACTGAAGCAGGGTCCGGTGCCGCGCCCACGTCCGCGCTTTCGCTTCCAAGAACCGGACGCGGCCGAATGCGGTGCCGCCCGGCAGCGAATCGCCGCAACCGCCGGCAGTTTCGAGGACGACGCGCTCGCCACCGCCCTCGCCCGGCTCGGCGCGCTGGTGACCCGGGAGAAGCGGGGCAAGGGACGAGGCTTCACGCAGCGGTGAGGCGTGCGCCGATAGCCCCCCGTTGCCATGACGCCGCCCGGGCTGTACGCGCTAGTAAGGGGCGCAAGGCGCGGACCTAGGCTTAGGCATTCCGGCCGGTAGACATGTCCGGCCGCTTCTGGAGACCGACAATGATCGACCGCCGTCGCTTCCTCGAAGGTGTTGGCACCCTCGCCCTCTCCCTTGCCGCCTTCGGTACGCTCGCCGGAAGCTTGATCGGGCGCGCCGAAGCGCAGACGGTCGACACGGCCAAGCTGATGGCGCCCGGGGCGCTGCCCGACCAGGTGCTGGGCAAGGCCGACGCGCCGGTGACCATCGTCGAATATGCCTCGATGACCTGTGGTCATTGCGCGCATTTCCATGAGACGACCTATCCGGTGCTCAAGGAGAAATACATCGACACCGGCAAGGTGCGCTTCATCCTGCGCGAATTCCCGCTCGACATCGTCGCCAAGGCCGCGTTCATGCTGGCGCGCTGCGGCGGCGAGGGTAAATATTACCCGATGACCGACACGCTGTTCGAGACCCAGAAGAACTGGGCATTCTCGAACAATCCGGCGCAGGCACTGCTCGCCATCGCCAAGCAGAGCGGCATGACGGAAGAACAGTTCAACACCTGCCTCAACGACACCAAGCTGGCCGGCCAGATCGACGAAGTCGCCAAGCGCGGTGCCGAGCTCGGCATCGATTCGACCCCCACCTTCTTCATCAACGGCAAGAAGGTGTCGGGCGCGATGAGCCCGGAGCAGCTCGACAAGGAACTCGCCCCGCTGCTCGGCGGCAACTGAGCCTCACGGGCGGTAGCCTGCCCAGCCCTTTCCCGGCTTGGCCGCCGGATCGACGCTCCGGCCGCACGCGTCGATCCGGACCCGACACGTGCGCACTGCCGGCTCAGTCCGGCAGAACGATGCGGCCCGCCGCATCGAAGGGAAAGCCGGGATTGTGGGCGATCTCCCAGGGGTGGCCGTCGGGATCGGCGACATAGCCGGAATAGCCACCCCAGAAGGTCGGCTGTGCCGGACGCAGCGGCCGCCCGCCTGCCGCCACGGCGCGGATCAGCGTCGTGTCCACCTCCGAACGGCTCGCCCGATTGCAGGCGAGCGCGATGCCGCCGAACGCCCCCGGGCGCCCGGCGATTACCCCAGCATCGGCGGCGAGCTCGACGCGGGGATAGAGCGACAACACCACGCCGCCGGCCTCGAAAAAGGCCGCGCCGGTGGCCTCCTTCACCCGTCGCACAAGGCCCAGCGCCTCATAGAAGGTGACCGCGCGCTTCAGATCCGCGACACCCAGTGTCACCAGCGAGAGCTGCAGCGGCGGCATGGCGCGCGCCGTGCCTTTCGGCTCGGACACCGGAGCGCTGTCGACCGCCGCAGGCGCGCCCCTCACGTCCGACCTCATCCCCGTGTTCCCGCTCATGCACCTTCTCCGAACAGTGACAATTGCTCGCCCTTCTGCGGCGGGCGGGTGAAATGACGGGTCGAGAGGCGTGTCGGGCGACGGTTCAGACCCAGCCTCTCCACCGCGATCTCGAAGCGGCGGGCCAGCGTCCAGGCATAGGGGCCGGTACCGGTCATGCGCTGGCCGAAGGTGGAATCATATTCCCGCCCGCCATGCAGTTCCTTCAGCAGCGACAGCACATGGCGATAGCGGTCGGGGAAATGGGTGAGCAGCCATTCGCGGAACAGGTCGCGAATCTCCAGCGGCACACGCAGCATGACATAGCCGGCTTCCGACGCGCCGGCCGCCGCCGCCGCGTCGAGAATGCGCTCCATCTCGGCATCGGTGACGGCAGGTATCACCGGCGCCACCAGCACGGCGGTCGGCACGCCGGCGTCGGAAAGCCGGCGCAGCGTGTCCAGACGCCGTGACGGCGTCGCCGCGCGCGGCTCCATCAGCCGCGCCAACTTGGCGTCGAGCGTGGTGATGGAGAGCGCCACCTTCGCCAGCCCCTTCTCCGCCATCGGCCCCAGAATATCGAGATCGCGCACCACCAGCGCCGATTTGGTGACGATGCCGACGGGATGGCCGAAATCGCGCAGCACTTCGAGAATACGGCGGGTCAACCGCCACTCGCGCTCGATCGGCTGGTAGCCGTCGGTGTTGATGCCGAGCGCGATGGTGCGCGGCTCATAGCCGGGCTTCGCCAGTTCCTTGGCCAGAAGCTCCGGCGCGTCGGGCTTGGCGAACAGCTTTGTCTCGAAGTCGAGCCCGGCGGACAGGCCCTGATAGGCGTGGGTCGGCCGGGCGAAACAATAGACACAGCCATGTTCGCAACCGCGATAAGGGTTGATCGAGCGATCGAACCCGACATCTGGCGAATCGTTGCGGTTGATGATGGTGCGCGGCTTCTCCACCGTCACGCTGGTGCGGAAGGCCGGCAGGTCGTCCAACTCCTGCCAGCCATCGTCGAAGCGCTGGCGACTGTGCGGCTCAAAGCGCCCGGCCGGATTGGAGAGTGCCCCCCGCCCGCGCCGTCGCTCGCCCTCCACCAGCCAGTCCGGCATTGGCGGGGGGGCCACGGCGTCCATGTCGGACAGGCCGGTGAGGTCGCGCGCCGCCTCCGCCCGCTCCTGAGCGCGAGCATCGCGACGCTGCTGCGCCAAGCGCCCCAGATGGCGCGGAGTGGCGGGCGGTGCGGTCGGGGCAGAAGAGCGATCGGGGACGGAGCGTTGCATGTCGGGGCCTCTCGCGGAGACTGTTCTTTACGCCAGCACCTAGAACATATCAAGAACATTGACCGAATTGCGACCGCCGGACTGTACGGGCGCCGAACCGTGGGATAGGCAGGAAGAGCTATTCCCTCAGGCTCGGGACGCCTTCCCGGCCGTTCTCCAGACCCGGATCCTTCAAGGGTGGCCACGGCGTGATCTCGGTCGTCATTCCCACAAGTGCGGGCGCCAAGCGGCTGATTCCCACCCTTTCCTCGCTGGTGCCAGGCGCGGCCGCGGGGCTGGTGCGCGAGGTGCTGCTGGTCGATTCGGGCAATGCGCCGGATGTGGCGGAAATCGCCGACGCCGCCGGCTGCGAATATCTCGCCGGCCCGGCCGACACCGGCGCAAGGCTGCGCCAAGGCGCGGCGGCCGCGCGGGCCTCCTGGCTGCTGTTTCTCGAACCGAGCGGCCTGTTGCAGGAAGGTTGGGCGCGCGAGGTGCGCAACTTCACCGACCAGATCGAGCGCACCGGCGCTGCAGAGAGGCGGGCGGCCACCTTCCGGCTGGCGCTGGACGGTTTCGGCGTCTCGCCACGGGTGAGGGAGGCGGCGGCCATGCTGCGCCACGCGCTCACCGGGCGCCCACGCCCGGAACAGGGTTTGCTGCTGCACCGCCGTCTCTACGAGACCCTGGGCGGGCACACGCCGGGACCCAACGCCAATCGCCGTCTGCTTTCCCGGGTGGGCCGCAAGCGGCTGGTGCTGCTGCGCTCGCAGATCCTGCTGCCGGAAGAAGGCTGAAAACTCAGCCCGTCGGACCTACTGGGGCGCGCAGCTTGCCGCGCTTCAAATGTTCATCGAGACGCGGGAGAATCTCGACGAAGTTGCAGGGCTTGTGTCGGATGTCGAGCTGGTGGACCAGAATCTCGTCCCAGCCATCGCGGCACGCGCCAGGGGAGCCCGGCAGGCAGAACACATAGGTGGAATTGGCGACACCGGCGGTGGCGCGGCTCTGCAGGGTGGAGGTGCCGATCTTGCTGAAGGAGACCATGTGGAACACGGTCGAGAAGCCTTCCATCCGCTTCTCGAACAGGGGCTCCACCGCTTCCGGCGTCACGTCGCGGCCCGTGAAGCCGGTGCCGCCGGTGGTGATGACGACATCGATGGCGGGATCGGCAATCCAGCCTGCCACCTTCGCGCGGATCGTCTCCACATCGTCCGGCACGATGGCGCGGTCGGCGAGGCGGTGGCCGGCCGTCTCCACCCGCTCGACAAGGGTGTTGCCGGAGCGGTCCTCGGCCAGCGTGCGGGTGTCGGAAATGGTGAGCACCGCGATGGCAAGCGGCACGAACGGCGTCTGGTCGGTCATCGTCTCTCTCAGATCGAGCCCTTGAAGGTGTTGCACTGGGCCAGCGAGCCTTTGGCGAGGCCCTGCCGAAACCATTTCACCCGCTGGGCGGAGGTGCCATGGGTGAAGCTGTCGGGCACGACATAGCCCTGCGCCTGCTTCTGCAGCCGGTCGTCGCCAATGGCGGCGGCGGCGTTCATCGCTTCTTCGATATCGCCGTCTTCCAGAATGCGCCACTGCGCATCGGCATGGTGCGCCCACACGCCGGCGAGACAATCGGCCATCAGTTCGACCCGGACGGACAGGGCATTGGCCTCCGACCGCGAGGCCTGGCGCTGGCGGGCCTGCACTTTTTCCAAGAGACCGATCTGGTTCTCAACGTGATGACCGACCTCATGGGCGATGACATAGGCAGCGGCGAAATCGCCCGGCGCGTTGAAGCGCCGCTTCAGATCCTTGAAGAAGGAGGTGTCGAGATAGACCTTCTGGTCGCGCGGGCAATAAAACGGGCCTACGGCGGCATCTGCGGCGCCGCAGGCCGAACGGGTGGCGCCGGTGAACAGCACCATGCCGGGCTCGCGATAGGTCGCCCCCTCGCCCTTGAAGATCGGTTTCCACACATCCTCGGTCTGTGCGAGCACCACGGCGGCGAAATCGCCGAGCTTCTGGTCCTCGGCGCTGAGGTTGCGCGGGGGCGCGCTCTGGCGCTGCGGGGAGGTCTGGCTGGACGGACTGCCGTCGCCGAGCAGAATCTCGGCGCCACCGATCAGCACGGCCGGGTTGATGCCGGTGGCCCAGGCGATGAGGCCGACAATGATCAGCCCGCCAATGCCGAGCCCGCCACGGCCCATGCCGCCGCCGCCACCAAAACCTCCGCCGCGCCGGTCCTCGACATTGCCGCTCCGGCGGAAATCCTCCCAACGCATCCTCACCTCCCGCACGGCAGCGCCACAGCACGAGTGTGAAACACCTGTGCCGTGGCAGCAATGCGCCGGGAGGCATCCGGTTCCGCCGGATGTGGGACCGTCAGGCAGCCGTTCGCGCCGGAGCCCGCAGAAAGTCGCGGGCAAGCGTCAAGTCAGCCTGAGAGAGCCCGTGCCCGGCCGGGAGGGTGCGGTGGTCGAGCGCCGCGCCCGCCGCGCGCAGCTGGCCGGCGAGGCGGGCAGCGTTCTCTTCCGGCACGATCGGGTCCATCGCCCCGGAGAGCAGGAGCACGGGCCGACCGGCGAGATCGGCCGGCGGCGGCACGGCCAGGGGTACCATGGCGCGCATCAACACGGCCCCCGCCAGCACTTCCGGCTGGGTCAGCAGCAGCGCGGCGGCGATGTTGGCGCCGTTGGAAAAGCCGACCGCGACAGGCGCGGCGAGCCCATAGGCGGCGCGCGCTTCCGCGATGAAGCCGGCGAGTTCGGCGGCGCGGGCGCGCACATCGTCCTCGTCGAACACCCCCTCGCGCAGGCGACGGAAGAAGCGCGGCATGCCGCCTTCCAGCACCTTGCCGCGCGGAGACAGCAAGGCGGCACCCGGCGCGATCATGCCACCGAGAGAGACAAGGTCGTTCTCGTCGCCGCCGGTCCCGTGGAGCAGCAGAAGCGGGGCGACACCCGCCTCGCGGGCGGGCTCATAACGATGCACGAAGGAAAGCGCGGCGTCGGTCATGACGGCCTCCTCGTCAGGGATGGAAGGGGGGCGCCGCCCAGCGGGGCGGCGCCGCGTCGTTCAGGCGATCTCGGGCAGTACGGCCTCGATCTGGCTGCGGCGGCTCTCAAGGAAGCCGGGCAGCTTCAGCGCCTCGCCCAGGCTCGCCGCCGGCTCATCGGCAGCGAAGCCGGGGATGTCGGTAGCGATCTCGAACAGGACATGGCCGGGCTCGCGGAAATAGACGGACCGGAAATAGTTCCGGTCCTTCTGCTCCGTGGTGGCGATGCCATGGTTCTCGTTCAGCTTCTTCACCATGGCGAACTCGGCCGCGTCGTCCGCGGCGCGGAACGCGATATGGTGCACCGAGCCGCCGCCCATGCGGGCGGGCAGGAAGCCGCCGGCCTCATGGATATCGACAATGCCGCCGATCTCCGTGCCTTCGGCCTTGAAGCGCACCAGCGAGCCCTCGCGGCCGATCTCCGTGAAGCCGAACACGTCGGTGAGGATCGCCCCGGTGGGAGCCGCCTCGGCCAGCAGCAGATTCACGCTGTGAAAGCCGCGAAGGGCGTTCTCGGCGGGAACCTCGGTGCCCAGCCAGGCCGGCTCATTCTCGGCTCCGGCGACGCCGACCAGTGCCAGACGGGTGCCGTGCGGGTCCTTGAACGCCAGCACGGTCTCGCCGAAGCGCTTCACCGGCGCGCTGTGCGCCACGCCCTTCTCGACAAAGCGCTGCGTCCAGTAGCCGATGGAGCCGGCCGGCACGCGGAACGCAGTCTCCTGCGTCTCGCCGATGCCGATGCGCCCCGGCGCAACGTGATCCCAGGGGAAGAAGGTGAGGATGGTGCCGGGCGAGCCGGCCTCGTCACCATAATAGAAGTGATAGGTGCCGGGATCGTCGAAATTGACGGTCTTCTTCACCAGCCGAAGGCCAAGTGTCTTCGTGTAGAATTCAACGTTGCGGCGCGCATTGCCGGCGATCGCCGTCACATGATGGATGCCATTGCGGTTCATGATCTTGCCCTCCTGTGAGCGCCAACCGCGCTCCGTTGCGACAAGAGATAACCCGGCACCCGCGCAATGCCAGACCTTATCAATTGCGTTGACGCAATCTCATCTGTGCTGCTATCGTTTTCGTGTCGCAGGCGGGCCTGAGAGGCGCACGTGCGGCGCCATCCGTCGTCGCCACATTCGGGGAGCAGCATGGCTGAACCGTTCAAAAATCTCGGATGGGACGATTTCCGGCTGATTAAGGCGGTGGCGGATGCCAAGGGCCTGCCGGCGGCGGCGATGACGCTGGGGGTCAACCATTCCACCGTGTTCCGCCGGCTCAAGCAGATCGAAGAACAGCTCGGCACGGTGCTGTTCGAGCGCCATCGCACCGGCTACGCCCTCACTCCCGCCGGCGAAGAGATGGTGGCGCTCGCCAACCGGCTCGACGAGGAGATCACCGCTGTCGGCCGCAAGCTCGCCGGCCGTGAGCCTGCACCCTCCGGCGAACTCCGGGTGACCACCCCGGATTCGCTGCTGATCCATCTGTTGATGCCGATGCTCGCCACCTTCCGCGACCGCTACCCGGAGGTGCGGCTCGACATCGTGCTCAGCAATCAGCCGCTCAATCTCTCCAAGCGCGATGCCGATGTCGCCATCCGCGCCACCGACAATCCGCCGGAAAACCTCGTCGGCCGGCGCGTCGCCCGCATCGCCTGGGCCCTGTATGGGCGTGCCGCCGATTTCCCCGAACCGCGCGCGGTTACGCCGGAGCAGCTGGAAACATCCAACTGGGTGTCGCTGGGCGACAGCCTCGGTTCGCTGAAGACGGTGAAGTTCGTCCAAGAGAACGTCGCCGCCGACAAGGTCGCTTACAAGATCAACAGCGTGCTCGGCCTCGCCGAGGCGGTGGAGGCAGGAATCGGCATCGCGCATATTCCCTGCTTCATCGGCGATGCCCGGCCCTCGCTGGTGCGGCTCGGCCCGCCGGATGATGACTATGCCGCCGATCTTTGGCTGCTGACGCATCCCGACCTGCGGCACTCGCCGCGCGTGCGCGCCTTTCTCGATTTCCTCGCCGGGGAGATCGCCCGGCATCGCCGGTTCATCGAGGGTCAGATCGAACTGGAAGCGGAAGCATTGCCGGTCCCGGACGCGCCGTCCGCCGCTACGGCTTGAGCCTCGTCAGCAGCCGGTCGCGCAGCCGGCTGAGGTCGTCGGTGAGGGCGCGCAGTTCCTCGGAATCATGATTGAGGCAGACGCCCATCTCTCCGGGGACGCGCTCGGCCTCGTGCCGCAGGGCCCGCCCCTTGTCGGTGAGATAGACCCGCACCTGCCGCTCATCGGCCGCGTCGCGCAGCCGCCGCACCAGCCCGGCCCCTTCCAGCCGCTTGAGCAGCGGGGTCAGCGTGTTGGTCTCCAGCAGCACCCGGTCGCCGATCTGGCCGACGGTGAGCCCCTCCTCCGACCACAGCGTCACCATGGCGATGTATTGCGGATAGGTCAGGCCCAGCCGGTCCAACATCGGCTTGTAGACGCGGTTGAACGCGTGATTGGCGGAATAGACCGCGAAGCAGAGAAAATCCTTGAGCTGAAGCGTGTCGTCAGTGCTGGACATCGTGCAACCATGCGTACCCCGAGCTGGCACCGTGCGCCCGCCAGGGACCGCGGACAAGCGGGTTTTTGCGTAACGGCAGCCCATTTCCCCGCGTGGCCGAGGCGCCTGGTTTGAAGATGGCGCCCGGCTCCTCTATAGCAACCGGGATACTTTCGTCGGGGGGTGAGGTGCTCATGTCGGGTGGAGCTGCGACGACCAGGCCGGGCAGCCTGAGCGAGACGCCCTCGCTCGCCGATCTCAGCCCGACCGGACGGCGCTCGGCGCGGCTGCGGCTGCGCGCGGCCTGGATGTATTATGTCGAGGGCATGACCCAGAGCGCCATCGCCGAGGCGCTGGACATTGGCCGTGTCACCGTGGTTCGCCTGCTCGCCGATGCCCGCCAGCTCAACGAGGTGAAGATCTCGCTTTCACGCGAGATCGCCGAGTTGCCCCGGCTGGAAATGGGGCTGCAGAAAGCGTTCGGCCTGCGCGAGGCGGTGGTCGCCCCCGTCTCCGGCCCGTTCGCCGACGCCACCAGCGCCATCGGCGCCGCGACCGGGCTGTTCATCTCCGACCTCATCCGATCCGACATGAAGATCGGCTTCGGCTGGGGCCGCACGCTGATGCGCGCCCTCGGCTTTATCGACGAGAAGACGGTCTCCAACCTGCAGGTGATCTCGCTGCTGGGCGGCATCACCAAGGCCAAGCAGTACAACCCGTCGGAATTTGCCTGGCAGCTCTCGCGCCTTTTCCAGGCCGACTGCCACCTCATCGCCGCCCCTGCCATCGTCGACAGCATCGCCACCAAGCAGGCGCTGATCGAGCGCTGCGGCCTCGGCACGGTCTACAACCTTGCCCGCGAGATGGACGCGGTGGTGCTGAGCGTCGGCGAGATGGACTCGGAAAGCACCTCGCTGCGCTTCGGCTTCTTCTCCGAGGCCGACTGGGCCTCGCTGATCGCCGCCGGCGCGGTCGGCGATGTCGTCTATAACTTCATCGACATTGAGGGCCGGCCGGTCGACCACCCCATCAACACGCGGGTCATGTCGATCCCGATCGAGACGCTGCAGGCGACACCGGAACGCATCCTCACGTCCGGCGGGCCGGGCAAGGCCAAGGCGGTGCTTGCCGCACTGCGCATGCTGCGTCCCACCGTGTTCATCACCGACGAGATCACCGCTGCGGCGGCACTTGAAGAGGCCGGCGCCGCCTATTGAAACGTGGAAGCGCGGGATGCGGTCGCACGCGCTCTTTGCCTCGGAACAAATGTCGAGTACCGAAGAACAATGACGCTTGCGCCGAAAGCCGCAGGCGCGCCTCAGGGAAGGGTTGGGCGTATGCTCGGTGCAAACAGGTTCGGTGCTGGCGGGATCGTGCGGACGGGGATGGCCGCCGAACTGGAACAGTGGACCGCCAAGCATGGACCGGTAACGATCGGCCTCGCCGGCGCCGGCCAGATGGGCACCGACCTTATCGTACAGGCGGCGCTGATGCCGGGCGTGCGCATCGGCGCCGTGACCGAGCTGAACGCGCAGGCGGCGATCGACGCCGCGCTCATGGCCGGGCACCGCCGCGAGGACATCGTCAGCGCCTCGAACACCTCCGCCATCGACCGCGCGATCGAAGCCGGTCATTTCGTCATCACCGACGACTACCGTGCCATGTGCGCTTCCGGCCATATCGACGTGGTGATCGACGCCACCGGCAGCCCGAACATCGGCACGCTCGTCTCGCTGGAGGCCATCCGCAACGGCAAGCATGTGGTGCTGCTGAGCGTGGAGGCCGACATCACCATCGGCCGCTATCTCAAGCAGGAGGCGCGCGCGGCGGGCGTGGTGCTCACCGGCGCGGCGGGCGACGAGCCGGCCGCCACCATCGAGCTGATCGGCTTCGCCCAGGCGCTGGGCTTCGACATCGTCTGCGCCGGCAAGGCCAAGAACAACGCCTTCAAGCCGGACGCCATCCCCGACGAGTTCGAGGAGGAGGCGCGGGCGCGCAACATGAACCCGCGTATGCTGGTGGAATTCGTCGACGGCTCCAAGACCATGGTGGAGATGACGGCACTCGCCAACGCCACCGGCCTGGTGCCGGACGTGCCCGGGATGCATGGCCCGCATGCCGACCGCGACGTGCTGGCGCAGGTACTGTGCACCAAAGAGGATGGCGGCATCCTCTCGCGTTCCGGCGTGGTCGACTTCACCCTCGGCAAGGGTGTGGCGCCCGGCGTGTTCTGCATCGTCAAGCCGCGCCATGACCGGGTGACCGAGCGCATGGCCGACCTCAAGGTCGGCCCCGGCCCCTGCTTCGCGCTGATCCGACCCTACCACCTCACCAGCCTGGAAGTGCCGCTCTCGGCGGTGCGCGCGGTGATGCACGGCACGCGCGACATGGAGGTGCTGGACCATCCCGTCGCCGAATGCACGGCGGTGGCCAAGCGCGACCTCAAGCCGGGGGACGTCCTCGGCAAGATCGGCGAATATGATTATCGCGGCTACACGATGAGTTGGCGCGATGCGCGCGACAGCTTCGCCCTGCCGCTCGGCCTTGCCGAACGGGCGCGGGTGCTGAAGCCGGTGAAGGCCGGCGAGCGGCTGACCTATGACAATTGCCTGCCCGACGAGCAGCTTATCGTCACCCAGATCCGCCGCCGCCTCGACCAGACCGACGCACAGTTCCTCGCGGCATAGCGGGGCTGGCGAAGGTCACATCACCGGCCGGCCTGCAGGGCCGCGACGGGATCGGGCGGTGAAAGGCCCGCGCCTCAGGCGTTGCCGGGGCGTGAGGTCGCGAGATTGGTGAAGCGGGCATCGGCGAGGCGCGCCTCGGCCTCGGCCAGCGCTTCGGCCAGCTGCCGCACCTGGGCGGGATCGAGCACCAGCTGCAGCGCGGGCACCGGCTCGCCGGGCTTGGGCTGCTGGGTGCCGATCTCCAACCGAAGGCCCACCTTGTCGGTGCCGAAAAGGGCGGTGGTGAAGGCCAACATCGGCCACACCTTCAGATGCCCCTTGTCGTCCTTCTCCCAATCGTCGAAGCGCTGCGCCATCGGTGTCTCCTCGTTATGCCGCTCCCCGTCTAGCACCGAACCGGCCGCACGCGACAGGCCGGGTTGCCGGTGCCTTCAATGGAAATCCCGCGATTTCGGCAGCACCCGCACCTGGCGCGGATGGCCCTGCCCGGAACGGCGTCCGGCGAGCAGATGCCCCGGCGGCGAGGGTTTTCCCTGCCCCCGCACATCCTCGCCGGGGTCGGCCTGCGGCGAGGGCATGGCACGCACATCGTCGAACAGGCGGGCGAGTTCGGCCGTGCGGTCGAACACCCGCTCGCCCATCACATGCACGACCCCTTCCTTGCTCTTCTGCACCCGTCCCTCCACCACGACGAGCCGGGCGCCCATCACCTCCGCCCGGTAGCGCTCGAACTGGCGGGTCCACAGCAGCACGTTGACGATGCCGGTCTCGTCCTCCAGCGTCATGAAGATGGCGTTGCCCTTGCCCGGTCGCTGGCGCACCAGCACGATTCCGGCCGCGCGCAGCCGCACCCCGTCCCGCGCCGCCGCAACCTCGGCGCTGGAGGCCACGCCCTCAGCGGCGAACACCGCACGCAGCATGCCCATGGGATGACCCTTCAACGACAGACGCGTGGTCTGGTAATCCACCGCGATCTGCTCGGGCAGCGGCATCAGCGGCAGATGCGCCTCCGTATCGCTGCCGAGTTCGCGCGCCTCGACCGCGGCGAACAAGGGCAATGGCGCATCGTCCGGCAGGCGGCGCATGGCCCAGGCGGCCTCGCGCCGATCGAGCCCCATGGAGCGGCAGGCATCGGCGTCCGCCAGCTTGGCGAGCGCCGCCGCCGGCAGGCGGGAGCGGTGGGCGAGCGTCTCGACATCGTGCAGGAAGCCGCGCGCCCGCGCCTCAACCAGTTGCTCGCTCCATTCCTCCTTGAAGCCGTCGAGCTGGCGCAGGCCGAGCCGCAGCGCCAACGGTACGCCGGGCGCGTCACGCTCCAGCGTATTGTCGTGGAAGCTGAAATTCACGTCCGGGCCACGGATCTCCACCCCGTGCTCTTGCGCATCACGCACGATCTGCGCCGGGGCATAGAAGCCCATGGGCTGGGAATTGAGCAGCGCGCAGGCGAAGATCGCGGGATAGCGGCATTTGAGGAAGGCGGAGATGTAGACCAGCTTGGCGAAGGAAGCGGCGTGGCTTTCCGGAAAGCCATACTCGCCAAAACCCTTGATCTGCTCGAAGCAGCGGGCGGCGAAGGCGGGGTCGTAGCCGCGCGCGCTCATGCGCTCGACCAGCAGCTTCTGGAAGGTGCCGATGGTGCCGTTATGGCGGAAAGTGGCCATGGCACGGCGCAGCCGGTTCGCTTCTGCATCGGTGAATTTCGCCGCCACCATGGCGAGGTGCATCGCCTGTTCCTGGAACAGCGGCACGCCGAGTGTTCGCTCCAGCACCTCGCGCAGTTCGCCCGGCGGGTTCGGCGGAGCCGGCGAGGGATAGTCCACCGTTTCCAGCCCGTCGCGCCGACGCAGATAGGGGTGCACCATATCGCCCTGAATCGGGCCGGGACGGACGATGGCCACCTGGATGACGAGATCGTAAAGCCGGCGCGGCTTGAGGCGCGGCAGCATGTTGATCTGCGCCCGGCTTTCCACCTGGAACACGCCGATGGAATCGCCCTTGCCCAGCATGTCATAGACATCCGGCTGCTCGCGCGGCACCTCGGCGAGACCCCAGTCGATTTCCTCATGCGCGCGCAGCAGATCGAGCGACTTGCGGATGCAGGTGAGCATGCCGAGCGCCAGCACGTCGACTTTGAGCAGGCCGAGCGTGTCGATATCGTCCTTGTCCCATTCGATGAAGGTGCGGTCCTTCATGGCGGCATTGCCGATCGGCACCGTCTCGTCGAGCCGGTGCTGGGTCAGCACGAAGCCGCCGACATGCTGGGAGAGGTGGCGGGGAAAGCCGAGCAGGCGCGTGGCGAGGCCGATGGCCCGCGCCACCATCGGGTTGCCGGGGTCGAGCCCCGCCTCGCGCGCCTGACGCTCGTCGATCTCCTTGCCCCAGCTGCCCCACACCGTGCCGGCGAGGCGGGCGGTGATGTCCTCGGTGAGGCCGAGCGCCTTGCCGACATCGCGGATCGCGCTCTTCGGGCGGTAGGAGATGACGGTGGCGACGATGCCGGCCCGCTCCCGCCCATAGCGCGCATAGATGTACTGCATCACCTCCTCGCGCCGCTCATGCTCGAAATCGACATCGATATCGGGCGGCTCGTTGCGCTCGCGGGCGATGAAGCGGGAGAACAGCAGGTTGCTGGTGGCGGGGTCGACAGCGGTGATGCCGAGCACGTAGCACACGGCGGAATTGGCCGCCGAACCGCGCCCCTGGCAGAGAATGCCCCGCCTCTCCGCGAAATCGACGATGTCGCGAATGGTGAGGAAATAGGGCGCGTAACCGAGCTCGCCGATCAGATTCAGCTCGGTCTTAAGCTGGTCCTCCACCTTTTTCGGCACGCCGTCGGGATAACGGATGGCGGCGCGCTGGAAGGTCAGTTCCTCCAGCCGCTGCTGAGGCGTGTAGCCGGGCGGGACGGGTTCGGCGGGATATTCATATTTCAGCTCCCCGAGGGAGAAATCGAGGCAGGCGAGATAGGCGGCAATTTCCTCCACCGCCTCCGGCGCCGCGCGGAACAGCCGTGCCATCTCGCCCGGACCTTTCAGATGACGCTCCGCATTGGCCTCCAGAAGCCGACCGGCGGTCTCGACGGTGACGCCTGCGCGGATGCAGGTGAGCACGTCCTGCAAATCGCGCTCATCGGGATGATGGTAGAGCACGTCATTGGTGGCGAGGAGCGGCGCGCCCGCCTTGGCCGCCAGCGCTTTGAGCCCCGCCAGCCGGCGCCGGTCGTCGCCCCGCCGGCGCATGGTGGCGCCGAGCCACAGCGCGCCGGGCGCCGCTTGCCTCAGCCGGGCCAGAACGGGCGTGAGGTCCGCCAGTTTGTTAGTCGGCATATCATCCGGTGGCATCACAATGAGCGAGAGTCCGCCGGCATCGGCCAGCAGGTCCTCGAGGAACAGCCGGCACTCCCCCTTGCCCATCCGCAGATTGCCTTGGGTGAGCAGCCGGCACAGCCTCGCCCAGCCGGCGCGCGAGCGCGCATGGGCGACGATATCGGGCGTGCCGTCGGCAAAGACCAGCCGCGCGCCCACGGCGAGGGTGAAGGGCAGCGCCGCCGCGCGCCCGGCATCGGCCGCCGCCTCCGCCCGGTGGCGCAACACGCGGGTGAGGAGATCGTCTTCCTCCACCCCTGCTGGCGCGGGGGGCGGGTGCCCGTTTCGCCGCGCGGTCCAGAAGGCAGCGTAGCGCTCGGCGCATTCCTTCACCGCCGCATGCGCCCGCACCACGCCGGCGACGGTGTTGCGGTCGGCGAGGCCGAGCCCGGCATGGCCGAGCAGCAGCGCCTGCGCCACCAGATCGCCAGCGGCTGAGGCGCCGCGCAGGAAGGAGAAGTTCGAGGCGGCGACGAGTTCGGCATAAAACGGCGCGCTCATGCCCCGCCTCACGGAAACAGGCCGTGCAAGAACCAGCGCGGCTGGCCGGTAGGCCCCGCCGCCTCGCGGCCGTAAAGCCCGGCGCGGAACAGCCAGAAACGCCGGCCCTCGCGGTTTTCCACCCGGTAATAGTCGCGTGTCGGCGCAGCCGCCGGCTGGCGCCACCATTCCGGGGCGAGCCGCTCCGGCCCCTCGGCGCGGGCAACCTCATGCACCACCCGTCGCCAGCGGAAGCGCAAGGGGGGTCCGTCCGGCACCTCGGCCAGCGCCTCCACCGGCTGGGGCGGGTCGAACAAAGTGAGCGGGCGTGCCGGCAACTCCGGCAAGGTCGGCGCAGGCGATGGCGCGGGCGAGCCGCCCGCCGGCACCAGCGTGCTGGCACGGTCGGGGTCATGGGTGTCGCGCTGAAGGAAGCGCAGCACCCGCTCGCGGCCCAGCCGCACGCTAAGCCGGTCGATCAGCGCGGTGACCTCCTCTTCCTCCACCGCGCGGCCGTCGAGGCTCACCTGCGCCGGGTTGAGCGGTTCGGCCCGCAGCACGCCGAGCCGCACGAGATCGAAGCCGAAGCCGGGGTCGAGCGGGTCGGCCAGCGCCTCGATCCGCTCGCGCCACAGCCGCGCGAGCGCCGCCCCGTCGCGCAGCGGTCGCGCGGTCTCGATCCGCAGCCGCCGCACGGCACCATCCGTGCGGAAGAAGCCGGCCTCGAAGGCCCGCCCGCCCATGCCGCGCGCCTCCAGCATCAAAGCGAGGTCGTCCACCAGCAAAGCGAGCGTTGCCTCGATATCGGCGGTGCGGGCGATGGGCTCGGCGAAGCGCCGCTCGGCAATGCATTCCGGCAGCGGGCGGCGCGGCACCAGCCGCACATCCTCGCGCCCGAGTGTGCGCGCCAGACGGGTGAGCAGGTCCATGCCGAAGCGGGCGGCGAGCGGCGTGCCAGGGCGGGCGGCAAGGTCGCCAATGGTCTTGAGCCCGGCACGGGACAGCCCGGTGACGATCTCCGCACCGATCCCCAGACGGGCGACGGGCAGGCCGGCCACCGCCTGCGCCTCCCCGCCCGGCGGCACCACCCCGCCCTTGCCGGAACGGGCGAGTGCCCGCGCGGCATCCGGCGTGCCGGCGATGACGGCGAGCGCCCCGAGACCATGGCGTTGGAGATGGGTGAGAAGCCGCGCGCGTAGCGCCGCCTCGCCGCCGAACAGATGCGCGCAGCCGGTGATGTCGAGCATCAGCCCATCCGGCACGCCGTCGGGCGTGTCGAGCGCCACCAGCGGCGTCCAGCGGTCGCAATCATCCGCCACCTCTTCTAGAAAAGCGGCATCGGCGGCGGGGTCGTGGTCGAGCACGGCGAGATCCGGCACACGCGCGCGCGCATCCGCCAATGTCAGCCCGGGCGCGAGCCCGGCGCGGCGCGCGGCACGGTCGAGCGCGGCGAGGCGCAGCGCGTTGTGCACCTTCTCGACGAAGACCAGCGGCGCAGGAGCCAGAGGGTCTGCCGGAGCACCGGTTCGCCCGGCATCAGCCGGCGCGGCGCAGCGCGACAACCTCGCCCCGCCGCGTTTCCGGCGCAGCCGCTCGATCCGGTCGGCCGGTAGGAACGGGAACCATAGCGCGAGATAGCGGGTCGAGGTCGCGGAAGGTACAGGCCTCATGGTCCCACTCCAGTTTCCAGTCGCCGCCCTCCACCGGCCGGCCGCCCTCGCCACCGCGATGGCGCAGCAAGGTGGCGTGGAAGGCCGGGGCGCCCGGCGCGTCGCCCTCCAGCGGAAAGGAGGCCGCCGGCGCCACCTGCCAGCGCGTCGCTACTGCCGTCGGCATGACCTGCGCCGCCCGATGCAGCAGAAAGCTCGTCACCCCGGAAGACGCCGCCCGCAGCCCGAGGCGGCGCGTCGCGGTGAGATCCAGCACCTTGGGCGTGCCCCAGATTTCGATCAGCAGCCCGCCAAGCCCGGCACAGCGCACCGCATCCCCGGCCGCGCGCAGCGCCTCCGCGCCGTCGCGCGCCCGCACCAGGATGAGGCGGGCCGGGTCAAGTCCGAGCGCGGCAAGGCCGGGCGCGTCGAGCCGGCCGAATTCGGTGTCCGCCATGTCCTGGCGTACCCAAAGCAACGGCCGCCCCTCCCCCGCGCCGTCGCGGCGCAGCGCCCGCAGCGCCAGCGCCAGCGCGAAGCCGGTGGCGGCCGGCATGTCGGCGCTGGCCAGTGCCTGCACCTCGTGCAGGGCGCCACGGGCGAGGCGCACGCCGCCCTCCTCCGGCCCGGCGGCGCCAAGGGAGAAGAACTGTTCGACGCCGGGCAGACGCTCCGCCTCCAGCCCGGCGAGCATCTGCCGCAGCGCCGCCACATCGCGGATCGGGTCCATGGGGCGCTCATGTGTTCATGTTTTGTTCCTTCTAAAACGACTCCATCCGCGCCGAGAGTCAAGCCGTCTTGAAAAGACTCACCGCTGCGTCGGAGGCTGCGCCGTGTGCGCCGCCCGGAATGTCCACAAGGCATTGCCGGCATAGTGCCAGAGCACCAGAAGCCCGGTGACAAGGATTTGCGCCGGCAGATAGGGCGCGGAAAGAGGACCGGTGAGCAGCGTCATCAACAGCGCGTTCAGTGCCAGACCGATCCCGGCGACGGTGAAGAACTTCGCCATGGCCTCGCCATGCGGCTTGGATGAGCGAAACACCAGCCGCCGACCGAGCTGGTAGTTCACCAGTCCACCGACAACGAAGCCGGCGCAGGAACCGGCCACTGGCCCGGCCAGGCCGCTCTGCACCAGAGAAATGAGCACGGCATATTGCGCCAGCGTACCGACGCCGCCGAGCGCGGCGAACAGCAGCAGATGGCGCAGCCGCGCGAGAAGCGCGGCCTTCCGGCCCATGGCCACCTCGCTCATGCCGGGCTCCGTGTGGAACGATGCCTCATGCTGGATTTGTTCACGGCTTGGCCTTGGCAACCTGCGGCCCCGCCCCCTGCGCGCCATTCTGCGAGACGACAGGCGCATCGACATCGGGGGCGTCGAGGTCCGGCCCGTCCTCGTCCTGCTGCGGCACCTCCACCGGGGTGTGGCGCAGGCGCTGGTCCCGCACCGAGGCGAAAGCGAGGCCCATACGCCTCACCGTTGCGTAGGGCAGGCCCGGCGCCGCATCGCAGCCAACATGGCGGGCGGTGAGGATGAAATCGGCGTCCTCCCAGTCCTCCACCGCTTCGAAACGCGGACCGAGATAGGTCAGCGCCTGCACGTCCTCGGCGCAGACCGAAACCTTATAGGGATGCGCCGGCGGTTTCTCGCGCTCCATGCCGTGGCGCAGCGCCAGCGCCGCCTCACGCAGGCTCGACGACCAGTAATCGCCCTCGAAACGTCCCCACGCCCCCGGCGTGCCGCCGACGAGCTGGTTATAGGCGACATATTCGTAAGGGTGCAGGCGCCACAGCACCGACGCGTTGAACAGGAACAGCCCCAGCGCCGCCAGGGCGAACGTCGCCCCGGCCAGCCGCGCCTGCCGGCTCAGCGCGTGGAAGGCGCCGACCAGTCCGAGCGAGGCCAGCACCGTTACCGGCGGCAGCACGAAGAGGAAATGCCGGATGCCGTTGTAGAGCGGCGGATCGGTCAGTACGGCGACGGCCACCGGCACCAGGATCGCCAGCGCCAGCGGCACAGCGAGAAGCAGGCGCTCGGCCGACACACCTGCGCCGGCCAGACCTGCGCCGGTACGGGCGGCGCGCAGGCGCTCCACCAGCCCCCAGAGGGCCAGCCCAAGCCCGGCGAGCAGGCCGAACAGCGTCACCTCCGGCAGCTTGATGACGAGATATTCCGGCATATAGGTCGCCGGCAGATGATCGATCGGCAGCAGCCGACCATTGATCAGCGTCTTCAGATCGAAGCTGAAATGGCTGAACGCGCCCAACGCCTTGAAGAGATTGGTCGGCGGCAGCAGCGACCAGGGCCAGGTCACCGCCATGATGGCGAGCGCGACAAGGCCCGCGACCATAAGGCGCGGCAGCAGCCGCACGAACAGGCGTGCATCCCGCAGCAGCAGCAGCGCCGCGCCGAGGGTCACGGCGAGATAGAGAACCGCGAACACCCCGCCAACCCGCAGCCCCAGCGCGCAGCCGATCGCCACGCCGAGGCCGAGCATGGTGCGCCAGCGCGGCACGGCCGGCATCTCACCCGCGAAGGCGGTGATGAAATACAGGCTCCACACCATGGCGGCAGCGAAGGGCACGTCCTTGGTGTGGGTGAACATCGCCCCGCCATACATGCCGGTGACGGCAAGCAGCAGCACCGCCACCACCCCGGCCCCCTCGCCGCCAAGGCGTGTCGCCAGCCGCCATGTGCCGATGAGGCCGACAAAGCCGAAGCCGGCCGACAGCAGATGGCGCCACTCATAGAGCGGCAGCGGCACATAGGGCTCAAGGCCGGCCGCGATCAGATCGAACAGCCCGCCATAGAGATAGAGGTTGATGTAGTGGAACGCCCGGTCATCGGTGAAGCCGCTCGCATACCAGGCCAGCAGCAGCTGGCCATAGGTATGCTGCACCGGCTCGTCATTGCTGATGCCGTAATCGCGGAAGGTCAGGACGATGAAGGCCGCCACCGCCGCGAAGACAGCGAGCGTAGCAAGGCGGGCCAGCGGGAGGGAGCCCAGTCCGGTGGACGGGGCGACGCGGAGATCGGACGAGGAGAAGAAGGTCACGAGGCGAAGCCCTCGGGAACCAGCGCCGGCGCGGTCCGGACTTCGGCATGCAGCGACGCGGCCGGCAGCGCCGCGGGTGGGGCGAAGCCGATCTCGTCGGCGATGAGATAGAGCGGACGACGCTTCACCTCGGTGAAGATACGCCCGACATATTCGCCGATGACGCCGAGGCTGATGAGCTGCACGCCAGAGACGAAGAGCATGCTGACCATGATGGTGGGGAAGCCGGGGGTGCGCACGCCGAAGACCAGCGCCTCACCCAGCAGATACAGCCCGTAAAGTCCCGACAGCCCGGCGAGGATGACGCCCGCGAGCGACCAGACCCGCAGCGGCACCATGGAGAAGGAGGAGAGGCCGTCGACAGCATAGCGCAGCAGGCGCAGCGTGTTGAACGAGCTCACCCCGCCGGCGCGCTCGGCGACCTCGAACTCGACCTCTTCCTGGCGGAAGCCCACCCAGCTGGTGATGCCCTTCATGAAGCGGTTGCGCTCGGGCAGGGCGTTGATGGCGTCGACCACCCGGCGGTCGAACAGGCGGAAATCGCCCGCTCCCTCGGGAATCTCGACCTCACACAGCGCGTGGAAGAAATGATAGAAGCCGCGCGAGAACAGCCGGCGCCCCAAGGGATCGGTGCGGCGCGAGCGGCGCACCGCCGTCACCATCTGGGCGCCACCGCGCCAGCGTTCGATCATCTCGGGGATGACCTCCGGCGGGTGCTGCAGGTCGGAATCCATCAGCACCACAATGTCGCCCACCGCCGCCCGCAACCCGGCGGCCATCGCCGACTCTTTGCCGAAGTTCCGGGCGAAGCGCAGCGCCTTGATGGCGGGGTCCTGCGCGCCCAGCGCCGCCAGCAGCTCGAAGCTGCCGTCGCGGCTGCCGTCGTCGACGAAGACGAACTCCCGCTGCAGGCCGGGATAGGCATCGAGCACCGCGCACAGGCGCGCATGCAGCGCCGCCAGGCACCGCGCCTCATTATACACAGGCACCACGATCGAGATCAGGCCCGGCCACCTAGGAGAAGCTGTCATCATGTTTTCAAGCTGATTTTACTTGATTGCGGACCCGCCAGCGGCGATGTTTACGTCAGGTAAGACATTCTTCCCTATAGTAAACACGCGCCCGCTTTCGCGAAGCTTGCACTGAAGTAGGCGCCGATTGTGAACTTTGTTTGTCGGCCGAGACAGGGGCAAAATTCTGAAACCAATTGTCATCTGTGCCGATGATTACGGCTTGAGCGACGGCGTCAGCGCCGCGATCGAGGAGCTTATCGAACGTGGCCGGCTCTCGGCCACCGGAGCCATGACCGGGATGCCCGGCTGGAAGCGGCGGGCGGCCGGGCTAAAGGCACTGGTGGCGCGCCACCCCGCCGATATCGGCTTGCACTTTACCCTCACCGGCCAGCGCGCGCTCTCACCGGCACGGGGCCTCGCCCGGGATGGCCGCCTGCCGGAGATAGGTCCGCTGGTGCTGCGTGCGCTCGCCGGCGCCTTGCCGCGCGCCGCGTTGCGGGACGAGTTGCGCGCCCAGCTCGACGCGTTCGAGGATGAATGGGGCGCGCCGCCGGATTTCATCGACGGCCACCAGCATGCCCACGCTCTGCCAGGCATCCGCGCCATCCTCATCGCCGAGCTGACGGCGCGCTACGGCGCACGCCTGCCTTGGCTGCGCAACTGCACGGAACCCGCCGCATGGGCGCGCCAGCGCAAGCTCGGGCTGCGCAAGGCGCTTATCGTCGGCACGCTCGCAGCCGGCAGCGCACCGCAGGCGGCCAAGGCCGGCATTGACACCAATGACAGTTTTCGCGGTCTCTACGGCTTCACCGCCGATCCGCCCTATCGCGCCGTATTCCGTGCGAGCCTCAGCGGGCCGGGCACGCGGGTGCTGGTGCATTGCCATCCCGGCATTGTCGACGATGAACTGCGCCGGCTCGACCCGCTGCTGGAACCGCGCGAGCGCGAACTCGCCTATTTCCGCTCCGAAGCCTGCGAGGAAGATCTGGCGGGCGCCGGTGTCCGGCCGGCCCGCTTCCACGAGA
The DNA here is from genome assembly GCF_965249975.1 of Ancylobacter sp. Taxonomy (GTDB): domain Bacteria; phylum Pseudomonadota; class Alphaproteobacteria; order Rhizobiales; family Xanthobacteraceae; genus Ancylobacter. The sequence continues at coordinate 798,939 of NZ_CBDFNE010000018.1, forward strand.
CCGCGCCGGCGCCGGCTTCAGTCGCGCGTGGCTGAGCCGGCCTCCGGGGTGTCGCCGGTGACGAGGCGTCCCTCCTCGGCCTTGTAGTAATATTGGCTCGCCACCAGCCAGCCCTTGAGCGGGCGCAGCGGCGGAATGCAGGTGAGCAGCAGCACCGGCAGGGTGGTGACCAGATGCACCCAATAGGGCGCCTGGAACGCCACCTCCAGCCAGAGGCCGAAGATCACCGCCGGCACGCAGACGAAGCAGATGACGAAGAAGGCCGGCCCGTCGGCGGGATCGGCGAAGGAATAATCGAGCCCGCAGGATTCGCAGCGCGGCGCCAGCTTGAGGAAGCCGTCGAACAGCCGGCCCTGTCCGCAGCGTGGGCAGCAGCCCCGCATGCCGCATTCAAAGGGCGAAAGCTTGGGGTAATGGCGGTCGGCCACCGGCACGGAGGGCAGGCGGACGGACTGCAGCGCCACGGTCGAGGGGCGGGCACTCGATGAACCGGCAGCGGAAGAACGGACGGTAGAAGAACGGACCGACATGGCGGCACTCCTGCACGCCAGCGCACCATACGCACGCGACGTTGCAGTCAAGAAATAATCAGTCCGCATTCAATGTCAATACAATCTCACATTGTATGTATATTGACTGCATTTTGACACTCTCCGCACCGCCCCGACGCCGTCGACGCCGAGCCGGTAATGGGAGCGGGTCATTAACCAATTCCGGGCATGTTTCCGGGGATAAACGCCAAGGCGATTCGCCCAAACCCGAGTCCTGAAGTCGCATGAGTAACGTTGTTCCGTTCCCCGTCCGCGTCGTCGCCCCTGAGAGCGAAAGCGATTTCGACATCGACCTCATCACCGCCGTCGATGTCGCCATCCGCGACCTGCGTGACATCGCGCTTCGCCTGCGCGGCGACGTGAGCGGCCAGGAACAGGCGCATGAATGCCTCGACATGCTGACCCGCGCGCTGGAAAACGCCCGCGCCCAGGGCTGACGCGGCAGCGCCCGCGAGCGTGCCGCCGCTTCAGCCGATCAGCTGGTGCAGTAGGTACAGGCCGGCCTTGATGAAGGCCCAGACAACGCCGGAGACGACGCCGAGCGACGCCACGGCGATCGCCATGCCGGCGAGGATCCACACCCCGTCGCGCTCCAATATGCCGAGCGCCAGCACGCTGATGGCCAGCGCCGGCAGCATGTTGCCGAGCGGGATCGGCAGCACCAGGATCAGCGCCAGCACGAAGCACATCACCCCGACGATGTTCTCGGCCGGCGGGTGCGCCAGCCCGCCGAGGCGCGGGCGCAGCAGCTTCTCCGCGCGGGCGAGCCAGGGCGTCGCCTTGCTGACAAACGCGGCGAAGTCCTTCCGGGCAATGGAACGCCGGGCGATGAGCGGCGGCAGCCAGGGCGACCAGCCGAGGGCGAGCTGAGCGGTCAGGAACACCAGCGGCGCCCCGAGCACCGAGGACGTGCCGGGCGGGGTCGGCAGCACATTCGGCAGGGCGAAGATCAGCATCAGCGGCCCGAAGGCCCTTTCCCGCATCACCTTCAGCAGGTCACCCACGGCGATGCGCTCGCGCGTCTCATCGGCGGCAATGGCGCTCAGCACCTCGGAGAGGCGAAGCGTCGCATCCGGCTCGGCGCGCGGCCGGGCATCGGCACTTTCGTCGGTGGGCGGCGGGGACAGCACGGCGGGCGACACTCCTCCCGGGAACCATGAGACCGGGGAGCGTGCCTTCCGCCGGACGAGGCGAACCGGCACTCCGGATCAGGCCCGCAGCGGGACCTTGCCTTCACATAGGGACGGAATGTGACGTTAGCCAGAACAGCGCGGAGAAGCGACCGGCGGACCGGGCCCGGCCGACCTGTCAGGTCCAGCTGAACAGGAAGGCGCCGACGGCCACCAGGGTGATCACGACCACGGCGATCGAGTGCTTCATCGTCCAATTATGCAGCGTCACGGCGTTTCCCCCACGAATTATCGTCCAGAAGTGGCCTCTCCAGCCGGCGGCGTCAACATCATGTCAGTTGAACAGCGTCAGCGAAGCCTTTAGGAAGGCGCCCCTTCCGGCGGGAGCCTTCCAATGAGTTTTTGCGGCCTCGACTTCGGCACGTCCAACACCACTCTCGCCTTCTGGCGCGACGGCGCCCCGGTGCTGGCGGCGCTGGAGGCGGACAAGACCACCGTGCCGAGCGCCGTGTTCTATGACCGGCAGGGCCACCTCACCATCGGCCGCGCGGCCATGGCCTGCTATGTCGGGGGCGAGGACGGGCGGCTGATGCGCTCGCTCAAGGCGGTGCTGGGCAGCGCGCTGATCGAGGAAAAGACCCAGATCGGCAAGCGCGCCATCGGCTTCCGCGACGTGATCGCCGATTATCTCCGGGCGGTGAAGGCGCGGGCCGAAGCGGATGCCGGCATGGCGCTCAGCCGCGTCGTGCTCGGCCGGCCGGTGTTCTTCGTCGATGAGGACGCGGCCGCCAATGCCAAGGCAGAAGACACGCTGCGCGCCATCGCGGCGGAGATCGGCTTTGCTGACGTGTCGACCCAGTTCGAGCCCATCGCCGCCGCGCTCGACTATGAACAGCAGACGCGCGCGGAAGAAATCGCGCTGATCGCCGACATTGGTGGCGGCACCTCGGATTTCTCCATCGTCCGGCTCGGCCCCGCCCGCCGGGCGCGGGCGGACCGCAGCGGCGACATTCTCGCCAATGACGGCGTGCGCATCGGTGGCACTGATTTCGACCGTACGCTCAGCCTCGGCACGCTGATGCCGCTGCTCGGCTTCCGCAGCCCGATGAAGCGCCCCGGCCGCGACGTGCCGAGCGGCTATTTTCACGAGCTGGCGACCTGGTCGAGCATCAACCGGCTCTACACACAGAAGACCCTGCGCGAGCTCAACGAGGTGCGGCGCGAAGCGGCCGAGCCGCATCGGGTGGAGCGGCTGATCCGGGTGATCGAGGAGCAGCGCGGCCATACGCTCGCCATGGAGGCGGAAGCCGCCAAGATCGCGCTGGCCGAGGAAGCGGAGGCGCGGGTCGATCTCGGCTGGCTGGAAGCGGGCCTTTCCGTCGGGCTGACGCCGGCGGAACTTGTCGCCCACACGCAGGGCCTCGCCGAGCGCATCGCCCGACGCGTCGGCCTCTGCCTCGAACAGGCGGGGCTGGGCGCGGGCGACATCGATGCGCTGTTCCTCACCGGCGGCTCGACGCGGCTTGCCCATGTGCGTGCCGCCATCCGGGCCGCCGTGCCGCAGGCGCGGGTGGTGGAAGGTGACACGTTCGGCTCGGTCGGCACCGGCCTCGCCATCGAGGCCGCCCGACGCTACGGCTCGCTCAGCCGTGGCGCAGATGGAACGATTTCGGCCGCGTGAGCATCTCGAAGCCGATGCGCGAGAGCGAGGCCCCGCGCCCGGTGTCCTTCACCCCGGTCCAGGCGAGGCCGGGGTCGAGATAGTCGCAGCGGTTCATGAACACGGTGCCGGTCTCGATCTCGCCGCCCAGCCGCTCGGCGGCGGCCAGGTCCTTTGTCCAGACCGAGGCGGTGAGCCCGTAAATGCTGTCATTCATCAGCGCCAGCGCCTCTTCGTCGCCGCGCACCTTCATGATGCCGACCACCGGGCCGAAGCTCTCCTCGCGCATGACCGACATGGTGTGGTCGACGCCGGTGAGCACCTGCGGGGCGAGATAGGGCGTGCCCTCCTTGTCCGCCGGGAAGCCGGCGGCGTCGATATGGGCCGTCGCACCCTTGTCCACCGCCTCGCGGATCTGGCCGCGAATGAGGTCGGCGAAGCGCTTCTGCGCCATCGGGCCCAGCGTCGTCGCCTCGTCCAGCGGGTTGCCCAGCACATAGCGCGAGGTCAGGTCAACGAAGCCGTCGACGAAACGGTCATAGAGGCTCTCATGCACATAGATGCGCTCGATGCCGCAGCAGCACTGGCCGGAATTGTAGAAGGCGCCGTCGACCAGATTGCCCACGGCGAAGTCGAGATCGGCGTCGGCGCGCACATAGGCGGGGTCCTTGCCGCCAAGTTCCAGCCCCAGCGGGGTGAACGTACCCGCCGCCGCCCGCTCGATGGCGCGCCCGCCTTCCACCGAGCCGGTGAAATTGACGAAGTCGACCGCGCCCGAACCGATCAGCCGCGAGGTTTGGTCGTGAGTCAGCACGAGATTGGCGAACAGCCCCGCCGGAAGGCCGGCGCGGTCCATCGCCGCCTGAAACCGCTCCCCGACGAGAATGGTCTGCGCGGCATGCTTGAGCAGCACCGCATTGCCGGCGATCAGCGCCGGGGCGATGGTGTTCACCGCGGTGAGATAGGGGTAGTTCCACGGCGCAACGACGAGGACGAGGCCGAGCGGGTCGCGCTTGATGTAGCGGGTGAAGCCGGGGCGGGCGTCGTGCGGAATGACCGGGGCCAGCGCCTCCTCCGCCATGTCGACGACATAGCGCACCCGCTCCTCGAAGCCGCCGAACTCGCCGCCATAGCGCACCGGCCGGCCCATCTGCTGGGCGAGTTCGGGCACGATTTCCTGGCTCATCGCCAGCATGGCATCGAGGAAGCGCAGCACATGGGTAGCGCGCTCCGCGATAGGAACCTGCCGCCACTCCCGCTGGGCCACACGCGCGTCGGCCACCGCCCGCGCGATCGCCGCCTCCGAGGCCGCCGGGCGGCGCGCCAGTTCCGAGCCGTCGATCGGCGAAATACAGACAATATCGCTCATACCACACCTGCACCGGTTTCACGGAGGGGTCCCCGCGCGGGAGGGGAAGATATAAGATACCATTGCCGCGTACAGCCCCGGCACTGCGGGAGCTGATCACGGGTTGCAGGCGCGACGAATCTCACTTAATCCGGCCTAATTCATAGTGAGCGGCCCTATGCTACCGTCGCGCCGTGATGGGAATGGGTCAGGGTACAGATGACCGCCTCAACCTCTCCTCGTGACCATGGTCGGTATGCCGCGATGAAGCCGAACAAGTCGAGCGTATCGCCGCTGGGGCCCCGCATCGCCGCGCGGGCGGAGCCGAGCGAGCATGAATCCATGTTCGAACTGGCCCCCATCTCGCTGTGGCTGGAGGATTTCAGCGCGGTGCGTGCGCTGTTCGACCGCTGGCGGGCGGAGGGGGTGACCTCGCTGCGCGAACATCTGCGGGGCCATCCCGAACGGGTCGCGGAATGCTCGGCGCGCATCGAGGTGCTCAAGGTCAACCAGCGCACGCTGAGCCTGTTCGAGGCCAGCAGCCTGTCGCATCTCGTCGCCAATCTCGACAAGGTGTTTCGCGACGACATGCTCGTCACCCATATCGAGGAGCTTTCCCAGCTCTGGGACGGACACACCAGCTTCTCCAGCCAGGCGGTGAACTACACGCTGGGCGGCCAGCGCCTCGATATCCAGCTCAAGGGCACGGTGCTTCCCGGCTATGAGGAAAGCTTGGGGCGCATTCTGCTCTCGGCCGAGGATGTGACGGCGCGCGAGACCGCCCGCCGCCAGGCCGCCAATGCCGAACGCTACGCCACCGGCCTGTTCCAGCACTCGCCGGTGTCGCTGTGGGTGGAGGATTTCTCCACCATCAAGCAGCTGATGGACGACCTGCGCGCACGCGGCATCGAGGATTTCCGAGTGTTCACCGATGTGCACCCGGAATTCGTCGAGCGCTGCCTCAGCGAGATCCGCGTGATCGAGGTGAACCGGCACACGCTGGACATGTTCGGCGCCTCCAGCACCGCTGAGCTTGTCGAAAACACCGCCGAGATTTTCCGCGACGACACGCACCGGCATTTCCGCGAACAGCTGATCGAGCTCTGGAACGGCCGGCTGTTCCACACCCGCGAGGTGGTAAACTACACGCTCTCCGGCGAGACGCTGCATGTGCATCTGCAGTTCTCGGTGCTGCCGGGGCACGAGGACGATTGGTCGCTGGTGCAGGTGGCGCTGACCGACATCACCGCCCGCAAGAAGGCCGAGGCCTATCTCGAATATCTCGGCAAGCACGATGTGCTGACCAAGCTCTATAACCGCAGCTTCTATGTCGATGAGCTGAACCGGCTGGAGCGGCGGGGGCCGTTCCCGGTCACGCTCATCTCCATTCACCTCAACGGCCTGCGACGGGTGAACGAGCAGCTCGGCCAGGCGGCCGGCGACATGCTGCTGCGCCGCGCCGGCGAGATCATCGCCAAGGCGGTGGACCCGCAGCATTGCGCCGCCCGCATTGCCGGCAATGAATTCGCCGTGCTGCTGCCGGGCACCGATACGGAAGTGGGTAATGCGGTGATGGAGAACATCCGCGAGCTGGCCGTGCTGAACAACCAGTTCTATTCCGCCACCACGCTCAGCCTGTCGCTCGGCCTCGCCACCAGCGCGCCCGGCGAAAGGCTGGAAGCCGTGGTGCGCCGGGCCGAAGCCGCCCGCGAGGCCGATCGGCAGCCTTCCGATCTCGGCCTCTGACGCCGCTGCGGCGCGTGCGGCCAGACATGGCTCAGGCGCCGCCGCGCACGGTCAGGTCTTCCAGTTCGGCGAGATGGACGAAGCACAGCTTGTTGCCCTCGGGGTCGCGGCCATAGGCGCCGTAATAATCGGGCGCGTAATTCGGCCGCAGGCCCGGCGCGCCTTCGTCGATCCCGCCATGGTCGACCAGCGCGCGCCACGCGGCATCCACCGCCGCCGGCGAGGGGGCGGCGAAGCTGACCTGGGTGCCGTTGCCCCAGCTGGCGGGAAGTCCGTTGAACGGCAACTGGACAAAGAATTGCGGCCAGCGCCGCCCCGGCATCACCCACATGGAGCCGGCCGGGCCACCATCGGAGGGCTCGTCCACCCGCACCAGACCGAGCGGCAGCAGCACGGCGTCATAAAACGCGGTCAGCCGGTCGAGATCGCGGGCGCCAAGAATGATGTGGCTGAACATGGGGTCTCCTTGATCCTACGCATGGCACCGCCCGGCCGGCGGGCGATGGTTGTCCCTAGGCCCGTTTCGCGCAAGCCGTCATTGCCGTTTCCTCGTGCGCGAGAGGGTCGACACCGGCGCGAATGCGCAGTAAACCGGGGCCGAGAATTACATCAGCTTCCAGTTTGTTCGGAAGTTTTCACTTGTATGGATTGTAAATGAGCAATCTCCACACCGAGCGCGTGCTGTCGGTCCACCACTGGACCGACAATCTGTTCACCTTCACCACAACGCGCGACCCGGCGCTGCGGTTCAAGAACGGCCAGTTCGTGATGATCGGCCTTCAGGTCGAGGGCAAGCCGCTCCTGCGCGCCTATTCCATCGCCAGCGCGAATTACGAGGAAACGCTGGAGTTCTTCTCCATCAAGGTCGCGAATGGCCCGCTGACCTCGCGCCTGCAGCATCTGAAGGTCGGCGACGAGGTGATCGTGGGGCGCAAGCCGACCGGCACGCTGCTGGTGGACTATCTCGTGCCCGGCCGCCGGCTTTATCTGCTCTCCACCGGCACCGGCCTCGCCCCTTTCATGAGCCTCATCAAGGACCCGGAGACCTATGAGGCCTATGAAAAGGTGATCCTTGTGCACGGCGTGCGCACGGTGGGTGAGCTCGCCTATCAGGATTTCATCGAGAACGAGCTGCCGGACAATGAGTTTTTCGGCGAGCTGGTGCGCGAGAAGCTGGTCTATTACCCCACGGTGACGCGCGAGCCCTATCGCAACCAGGGCCGCATCACCGATCTCATCACCTCGGGCAAGCTGTTCACCGATCTCGACCTGCCCCCGCTCGACAAGGAAGACGACCGCGTGATGCTGTGCGGCAGCCCGCAGCTGCTCGACGACATGCGCGTGATCCTGAAGGAGAAGGGCTTCGAGGAAGGCTCGACCACGGAGCCGGGCGACTTCGTGATCGAGAAGGCCTTCGTCGAGAAGTAAGGGCCTGAAACAAGGGCCGGCGGCCGCACCGGCCGCCGCGCCTCAGCGCACCCGACGGTCCGCGTCCCAGCGGTCACGGTCGGCGCGCGCCGCCTCTTCCGGCGACAGCACGCGGTATTCCGCCTCGATGATCTCGGGGCCGGACGTGCCCGTCGCGCGCCGACGCCCGCCGAACAGGCGGTAGGCGAGGCCGGCGATGACGATGATGGGAAAGACCACGAGGAACACGCTGGCCGCCACAAGGGCCAGAGCCGTGCCGAGCGCCAGCGCGACGGCGACGACGAGCGCCACCTGCCACCAGCTCACTTTTCGGACGGTGAAACGCACGCGATCGAACGGGTCGGTCGAGCTCATCCTTTAGGTCTTTCCTCCTGGCGCGGTCTCCCCGCATCTCGGCGATATGGGGAGCCGGCGCGCGGCATGCCAGCGCCGTCCGTGTAATTTCGATGACACGGAAGCGCGATCGCCCTTCAATGACGTTCGCCGGCCCGGACCGGCGCAACGGGGAACATGATGCTACGCGACGCAGTGGAAGACGACCTCTCCGGCATCCTCGCCATCTATAATCATGCCGTGCTGAACTCGACCGCCATCTGGAACGACACGCCCGCCGATCTTGCCGCGCGCCGCGCCTGGCTGCGCGACCGGCAGGGGCGCGGCTATCCCGTCATCGTCGCGGTGGAGAGCGACGAGGTGCTGGGCTATGCCAGCTTCGGCGATTTCCGCCCTTTCGAAGGCTTCCGCATCAGCGTCGAGCACTCGGTCTATGTCGCCGAGGCCGCGCGCGGGCGCGGGCTCGGGCGGGCGCTGGTGGAAGCGCTGTTCGCCCCGGCGCGTGCGCTCGGCAAGAAGGTGATGATCGGCGGCATCACCGGCGGAAACGAGGCGTCCCTCGCCCTGCACGCCCGGCTCGGCTTCGTCGAGACCGGCCGCATGCCCGGCATCGGCACCAAGTTCGGCCGGCGGCTGGATCTCGTCTTCGTGCAGAAGGAGCTGTGACGCGCGACCAATGCCGCGGACCCACGCCGTCATCCCGGACGGCCGCAAGGCCGATCCGGGATGACGGGAGGCAGGTGATCAGTAGCGGTAATGGTCCGGCTTGAAGGGGCCTTCCACCGGCACGCCGATATAGTCGGCCTGCTCGGGGCGCAGCTTGGTCAGCTTCGCGCCCAGCTTTTCCAGATGCAGCGCCGCCACCTTCTCGTCGAGCACCTTCGGCAGGGTGTAGACCTTCTTGTCGTACTTCCCGACATTCGCCCAGAGTTCGATCTGCGCCAGCGTCTGGTTGGAGAAGGACGACGACATCACGAAGGAGGGATGGCCCATCGCATTGCCGAGATTCACCAGCCGGCCTTCCGAGAGCAGGATGATGCGGTTGCCGGCGGGGAACTCGATCTCGTCCACCTGCGGCTTGATGTTCGTCCACTTGAAGTTCTTCAGGCCGGCGACCTGAATCTCATTGTCGAAATGGCCGATATTGCAGACGATGGCCCGGTCCTTCATCTGCCGCATATGGTCGACGGTGATGATGTCCTTGTTGCCCGTCGCGGTGACATAGATATCGGCGCGGGAGAAGGCGTCCTCGATGGTCGCCACCTCATAGCCCTCCATCGACGCCTGCAGGGCGCAGATCGGATCAACTTCCGAGACGATGACGCGCGCGCCGGCCTGGCGCAGCGAGGCGGCCGAGCCCTTGCCGACATCGCCGAAGCCGGCGACGAAGGCGACCTTGCCGGCCAGCATCACATCGGTGCCGCGGCGGATGGCGTCAACCAGCGATTCACGGCAGCCATAGAGATTGTCGAACTTCGACTTGGTGACGCTGTCATTGACGTTGATCGCCGGGAACAGCAGCTTGCCCTGCTCGGCCAGCTTGTACAGGCGGTGAACGCCCGTGGTGGTTTCTTCCGACACGCCCTTGATCGAGGCCGCGACTTCGGCGAACCAGCCCTTCGGCTTCTCCGCCAGCAGCTTCTTGATCAGGGCGAAGAAGATCTCTTCCTCTTCCGAACCCGGCTGGTCGAGGAAGGCCGTGTCGCCCTGCTCGGCGCGCAGGCCGTAATGCACCAGCATGGTGGCGTCGCCGCCATCGTCGAGAATCAGGTTCGGAACGCCGCCGCCGTGCCAGTCGAACAGCTTGGCGGTGAAGTCCCAGTACTCGGTCAGCGTCTCGCCCTTGAAGGCGAAGACCGGCGTGCCGCCGGCGGCGATGGCGGCGGCGGCGTGGTCCTGGGTGGAGAAGATGTTGCAGGAGACCCAGCGCACATCCGCGCCGAGCGCCTTCAGCGTCTCGATCAGCACCGCCGTCTGGATGGTCATGTGCAGCGAGCCGGCGATGCGCGCGCCCTTGAGCGGCTGCGCCGGGCCATATTCGGCGCGGATGGCCATGAGGCCGGGCATTTCGGTTTCGGCGAGGTCGATTTCCTTGCGGCCGAAATCAGCGAGGCCGATGTCCCTAACGATGTAGTCGGTGGCGATGGCCATGAAAGTCTTCCTGACGGGTGTGACGGGTTCGGCACGCGGTTTAGCAGCTACAGCCTGACACAGCAATAACGACATAAAGATGTCTTTATGTCGCGTGCCCAACCCGGAGCTCGAGGCGGTTTTACCGGCACGCCGAGGCCAGCGCCATGCGAGACGCTTCCAGTCCGGAGCCAATTGCGGGATGTGCGGCCAGATGACGTGCGGGCGCCAGCGCTCCGCCGCCGCCTACTCGTCCTCGCCGAACCGCTCGGCGATGAGGCGGGTGAGGGCGTCCAGCACGGCCTGGGCTTCCCGGCCGGAGGCAGCGACCTCGATGGTGGTGCCGGGCGCGGCGGCCAGCATCATAAGGCCCATGATGGACGTGCCGCCCACCGTCTCGCCGCAACGCGTGACGCGCACATCGGCGTCGAAGCGCTCCACGGTCTGCACGAATTTGGCGGAGGCGCGGGCGTGCAGGCCGCGCTTGTTGACGATGGGCAATTCGCGGGTAAGGACGACCGAGGTGTCCATCATTTGCCCGCGAGCACCCTGCTGGCGATGTTGATGTATTTGCGGCCGGCATCCTGTGCCTGCACCACCGCCTCTTCCATCGGCACCTCGCCCCGCACCGTGGCAAGCTTGACCAGCATGGGCAGGTTGATGCCCGCGACCACCTCGATATCCGGGGAGGTCATGACAGAGATGGCGAGGTTGGAGGGCGTGCCGCCGAACATGTCGGTGAGGATCACCACACCGCCGCCGGTGTTGACCGTCGCCACCGCGTCGACAATGTCCTGCCGCCGCCGCTCGATGTCATCATCCGGCTCGATAGTGATCGCTTCGATCTGGGATTGCTTCCCCATCACATGTTCGAGCGCGGCGCGGAATTCGCTGGCAAGGCGTCCGTGCGTTACGAGTACGAGACCTATCATCTTGCTCCGCCGCACGCCGGTCCGGCGCGACTGCAATGCTTACTGCCGGAGGCACCCCGATAGGATCGCCCGCCGCCCCCTTTGCGGGGCGCACATCATCGTTGCGCTGCACATGAATGGCAAGTACCGCTGGGGAAAATCCGCACGGCCCCGCATCCGCTTAAAATTACCGTTGACGGTGTGCTAATCGGGTACCGGCGCGGTGAGCAGCAGCGCCAGCACCTGCTGCACCCCATCGCCGCCGGCAAACAGCGGCAGGCGCTCGATTTCCACCCCCTCGATCACCACCCGCCGCGCCACCGGTTCCGGCAGGCGGGCCGCATCGGCGGCGCCGAGATCGACCACGAGGTCGACCCTCGCCTCCCCCGCAAATGGCAGACGCCGCAGCCCGACCCCGCGTACCTCGATCAGCCCGGCAAGCGCGTGCGGTGCGGCGGCGAACAGCGTGCTCCCGCGTCGCGTCAGAAGCACACGGTCATCCGCCACCAGTTCCACCGGCGGCACCAGTCCGCCACGCCCGGCAAGGATGAGCGCGAAGGCGAGGCGCGACTTGCCCGCCCCCGACGCTCCCCGGATCAGCACGCCCCGATCCCCGACCCGCACGCAGGACGCGTGCACCGTGGGTTGAAGGGCGTCCGCCGCGCCGTCCGCCGCTGCCATGGCGCGCCTCAATTGGCCGGCAGGCGGACGATGAAGCGGGCGCCGCCAAAGGGCTTCGGGGCGGGCGGCACCGTCTCGTCCGTCCCGTGCGCCTCCTCCGTAACCACCGCCTTGGCCTTGGCACGCGAAGCACGCGGCTTCTTCGGCGCCGGCTCGGGCGGGCGCGCCTCCGCCGGACGGTTTTCCGCCCAGATGCGGCCGCCATGCGCCTCGACGATCTGGCGCGAGATCGACAGGCCGAGGCCGGAATTCTGGCCGAAGCCCTGCTCCTCCGGCCGGTCGGTATAGAAGCGCTCGAAAATCCGGCTCAGCGCATGCGGCGGAATGCCCGGCCCGTCATCGTCGACGAGGATCTCCACCGTGTCGCGGTGGCGCCGGCAGGTCACGCGCACCTCCCCGCCCTTGGCGGAGAAGGAGCGGGCATTGTCGATCAGATTGTTGATCACCTGGCCCAGCCGCGAATCATGGCCGGAAATGACATAGGCCGCCCCCGTGCCCGGCGGCGGCTCGAAGGCAAGGCTCACCCGCACGCCGTCGCCGCGCACCACGTCATTCTGCACGCCCGTGACGGTGTTGAGCAGGCGCACCAGGTCCACCGGCTCGGATTCCTGCCGCTGCAATTCGGCATCAAGGCGCGAGGCGTCGGAAATATCGGTGATCAGCCGATCGAGCCGCTTCACATCGTGCTGGATCACTTCCAGCAGCCGGCCGCGCGAATTGTCGGACTTCGCCAGCGGCAGCGTCTCCACCGCCGAACGCAGCGAGGTGAGCGGGTTCTTCAGTTCATGCGAGACATCGGCGGCGAAGCTCTCGATCGCCTCGATGCGCGAATAGAGCGCGTCCGTCATGTCGCGCAGCGCGCCGGAGAGATGGCCGATCTCGTCGGAGCGGCTGGTGAAATCGGGAATCTCCACCCGCGAGCGTGTGCGCCGGCGCACGCGCTCGGCGGCGTCGGCGAGCTTGCGCACCGGGCCGGCAATGGTGCTGGCGAGCAGCAGCGACAGCACGACCATGACCGCCATGGCGACGAGGAACACCCGCACGATGACAAGTCGCTCGGCCGCCACCGCCTCGTCGATCTCGCCGCCCTGGGTGGAGAGCAGCAGCGCGCCGAGAATGGCGCGGAAGCGCTGCACCGGCACGGCGACCGAGACGATCACCTGGCCGCGCTCATTCACCTGCACCGCGCTCGCCTTCTTGCCCTGCAGTGCCTCCATCACCGCTGGGTAGCCCTTGCCATTGTTCGGGCCCAACTCGCGATAGAGCGGCAGGTCGCCGCGCTCGAACCAGAACTTCATGCTGTTCCAGCCGCGCTCCATCCAGTTCGGCTTGGGCGTGGTGGGGGCGGGCATATCGAAGCGCAGGATTTCGCCGCGCGCATAGAGCGAGCGGGAATCCACCAGCAGGGCGCCGTCGCGGTCATAGATGCGCGCGCGCGTGCCGGTGGGCTCGACCAGGCGCTTCAGCACCGGGGCGATGCGCTCGGGATTGATCGGGAATTCCAGTGGGGCGAAGCCCTCCTCGCCCGGGCCATAGCTCTCGCCCGCCTTCAGCTCCAGCAGCCGGTCGGGGTCGATGGTGATGGCGTTGGTTTCCACCTGCGCCGAGGCGGCGATGGCGCTGGCGATGATCTCACCCTGCACCAGCAGGCTCTGCACCCGCGCGTCGATGAGCCCGGCACGGAACTCGGAGAGGTAGAGAATGCCCGACACCAGCACGCACATGCCGGCGAGGTTGAGCAGCACGATCCGGCGGGTGAGGCTGGAAAAGCTCTTGAAGGCGACGAAGTTGCGCGCCCGGCGCAAGGCGCCGAGAAGCCCCGCCCGCTCGGCAGAGCGCGAGGCGTCCCCCATGTCCCCGTCCTCGGCCGCCGCCGGGGCGGCGCCGTTCCGGGTCAGTTCCGGATCGAGCAAGGGCTCGCTACTCCTTGAAGCGATAGCCGACGCCGTACAGCGTCTCGATCATCTCGAAATTGTCGTCCGCCACCTTGAACTTCTTGCGCAGCCGCTTGATGTGGCTGTCGATGGTGCGGTCGTCGACATAGACCTGATCGTCATAGGCCGCATCCATCAGCGCGTTGCGGCTCTTCACCACGCCGGGGCGGGTGGCCAGCGCCTGCAGGATGAGGAACTCGGTGACGGTGAGGGTGACGTTCTCGCCCTTCCAGGTGCAGGTGTGGCGCTCCGGGTCCATGCGCAGCAGGCCGCGCTCCAGCACCTTGGCGCTGTCGGTCTCGCGCGGCAGGGCGCCGTCCTTGGGCGCGAAGCGGCGCAGCACCGCCTTCACCCGCTCCACCAGCAGGCGCTGGGAGAACGGCTTCTTGATGAAGTCGTCGGCGCCCATCTTGAGGCCGAACAATTCGTCGATCTCGTCATCCTTGGAGGTGAGGAAGATCACCGGCATGTCGCTCTTCTGGCGCAGGCGGCGCAGCAGCTCCATGCCGTCCATGCGCGGCATCTTGATATCGAAGATGGCGAGGTCGGGCGGGTTGGTCTTGAAGCCGTCCAGGGCGGTGGCGCCGTCAGTGTACGTCTGGATACGATAGCCCTCCGACTCTAGGGCGATGGATACGGAGGTAAGAATGTTGCGATCGTCGTCGACGAGAGCGATGGTCGGCATCTGCGCACTTTCCTGTTCGGCGGCGGTACACGAAGCGGTGAACCCCGCCGGCGTGGCCACAATGTGACACGCAAACTGATTCAACGGAAATTAGCGCGTTTCGTGCCCGCCCGCCAATCCACACCGCCGGGTTGACGGCGGGCGCCGCCGCGCACACCTCTTGAGACCCGACAGGCGGAGCTTTCCCATGCCAGCGACCTCGACCACGCCCGACACCTTCGACGCGGCCCGCGCCGTCAAGCGGCTCGTCCGCGAGAGCCAGACGGGGGCGCTCGCCACGCTCGATGCCGATGGCGCGCCCTATGCCTCGCTGGTGCAACTCGCCACCTTGCCGGATGGCGCGCCGCTGCTGCTGCTTTCCCAGCTGGCCCGCCATACGGTCAATCTGCAGCGCGATTCCCGCGTCTCGCTGCTGGTCGACGAGCACCGCACCGGCGACGAGCTGCAGGGCGCCCGCGCCGGGCTGAAGGGGCGCATCGCGGCGCTGACCGAGCCGGAGGCCATCGCCAGCGCGCGCCGGCGCTATCTCGCCCGCCATCCGGACGCGGCGGGCTTTGCCGGCTTCAGCGACTTCGCCTTCTACCGGCTGGAGGTGGAGAGCGCCCATCTCGTCGCCGGCTTCGGCCGCATCAAGGATGTGGACGGGGCGGCGCTCGTCACCCGCATCGATGACGCCGCCGGCGTGCTGGCGGCCGAGGAGGGCGCGGTGGCACATATGAATGCCGATCATGCCGACGCCATCCAGCTCTACGCGCTCCATCTCATCGGCACCGGCCCCGGGCACTGGAAGCTGGTCGGGCTGGACCCCGAGGGCTGCGACCTGATGGACGGCACCCAGGTACGCCGGCTCGACTTCGGCCAGCGCGTGACCAATGCGCAGGAAATGCGCGCCGCGCTGGTCGAGCGTGCCAACGCCGCGCGCGCTTCGGCGGTTCAGTGATACCTTGAAAGGCGCATAATCCCCGGTTTGGCCACATAATCGACCCGGAATTTCGCGCAAAACGCCCCTTTGGCCTCCCATGGTCCCGCCTCCTGTCATGCGTAGGAGGAGCCGACCGTGAAGCGAACCGGCACGCAGAGCGACCATTCCGGCCTTGAGGGGCTCGATCCCGCCGGCACCGGGCGGGTGTTCTGGAATCTGGGCAGCGCCTGCCTGTGCGAGCGGGCCGTGGCGCGCGGCGAGGTGCGGCTGTCTCATACCGGCGCGCTGGTCGTCACCACCGGCCCGGCCGAGCAGCCCCTCGCGATTGCCCGCGTCAATGACGCGACGGAGGGCGGGGAGCCGGCCGGCGCGACGGACGATGCGACGCTCTCCCGCGCGCAGTTCGAGGCGCTGAAGGCCGACCTGCTCGCCTATGTCGCCCGCCGCACCCTGTTCGGTCAGGATGTCAGCGTGGAGGCTGGCCCCGCCGGCGGCATCGCGGTGCGGATCCTGTCGGATCAGGCCTGGCACGCCCTGGTCGCCCGTCATCTCCTGCGCCCGCGCGCGACGGCGGCGGACGCAGACGCGCCGCGCCTCACCGTGCTGTGCGCGCCGGGCTTCCGCCCCACGCCGGAGACCCATGGCGTCCCGGCCGAGGGCGTACTCGCGCTGGACCTCGCCAACGGCCTTGCGCTCATCGCCGGCACCGGCCGCAGCGAGACGCTGCGCGCGGCGCTCGCCGATCTCCTCGCCGAACCGCTGCTGGCGGCCGGTGTGCTGCCGCTCGAAGGCGCGGTCCGCACCGGGGCGGACGGCGCGATCTCCCTGCTGCTCGGCGCCTTGGGCAACGGCCCGCTGGCGCAGGGTGCTGCAGAGGACGATGACGCGACGCGACGCATCGACGGCGCCCTCGGCTGGGGCGATGACGGGCTCATCGCCCTGGAAGCCGGCAGCTATGCGCAGCCGGCGGACCTTGCCCGGACGCCGGACGCGGCCCGCTTCGGCACCGTCTTGGAGAATGTGCCGCTCGACCCGGCGAGCCGGGTGCCGGGCCTTGACGCGACGGGCACCGGCGCACGGATCATCCTCCCCACCACCACCGCGCACGCGCAACCTCTCGGCGCGCCGGAGCATCTGTTCCTGCTGGTGCAGGATGAAGAGGGCGTCCTGCCCGCCCTCGCCCGGCTAAGCCCCGCGCAGACGCTTGGTGCTTTCCGTGAGTCCACCGGCCTTGCCGCGCCGCACCTCGCACGCCTGCACGCGCTGCTGGAGCGCCACGCGCCGGTCTGCTGGCTGGTGAATACGGGCCGGATCGGCGATGGCGGCGAGCGCCGCGTGCCGCTGGAGATCAGCCGGCGGCTCGTCGCCGCGGCGCAGACGGGTGAGTTGGCGTCGGGCGCGTGGCGCACGGACCGGGAGCTCGGCCTCGACGTGCCCGCCGCTGTGGAGGGCATCGACCCCGCATTGCTCGATCCCGGCAAGGGATGGGCGAACCGTGGCGATTATCTCGCCGCCGCCCGCCGCTGGAGGCAGCGCCTCACCGCCCCGCTTGCCGAAAGCGAGACCGCTTCCAGCACGGACGCGACGCCGGGAATGGCGGTGGCGGCGGAGTAGCGCCGCCGCCCGGCGTCAGAGGAAATACAGCCAGGTGAGCAGCGCGAAGCAGGGCAGCAGAAACACGCCCGACCACGCCATGTAGCCGAAGAAGCTCGGCATGGCGACGCCGCGCCCCTTGGCAATGGCCAGCACCATGAAATTGGGGGCGTTGCCGATATAGGTCAGCGCCCCCATGAACACGGCGCCGGCCGAGATCGCCTCCAGCGTCACCGGAAAGCGCGTCATCAGCTCCTGCGCGTCGCCCCCGGCGAGGTTGAAGAAGACGAGATAGGTCGGCGCGTTGTCGAGGAAGCCGGAGAGCAGGCCGGTCATCCAGAAATAGCCGGCATTCACCGGCCCGCCGGCCGCGTCCGTCACCAGGGCCACCAGCGGGGAAAGCGCGCCATTCGCACCGGCCTTAAGGATAGCGATGACCGGGATGATGGTGAGGAAGATCGCGGCAAACAGCTTCGCCACTTCGCGGATCGGCTCCCAGTCGAAGCCGTTGCGCTCGCGGATGAAGGCCGGCGTGATGGCGATGGAAATCCCCGCCAGCACCAAAAGGCTCAGATCGCGGGCGATGGAGGGAAGCGGCACATGGGTGCCGAGAATGTTAAACTCGATGCCCGGCTTCCACAGCGCGCTCATCAGGATGGCGCCGATGACACCGGCGAGCAGCGGCAGGTTGCGCAGGCCCCGCAGGCCAAGCCGCTCCGTGTCCGGCGTGGGATCGGGCTTTGGCGGCAGTTTCTCCTCGCGGGCATAAAAATAGCGGTCGAGCAGATAGAACGCCCCAAGCAGCAGCGCCGCCACCAGCGCCGTGTCGTGAAACAGGTGCTGGGTGGTCCAGAAGAAATCGACACCCTTGAGGAAGCCGAGAAACAGCGGCGGGTCGCCGAGCGGGGTCAGCGAGCCGCCGATGTTCGAGACGAGGAAAATGAAGAACACCACGGTGTGGACGTTATGGCGGCGGTCGTCATTGGCGCGCAGCAGCGGGCGGATCAGCACCATGGAGGCGCCGGTGGTGCCGATCAGGCTCGCCAGCACCGTGCCGATGGCAAGCAGCGCCGTGTTCACCCCCGGGCTGCCGTGCAGATTGCCGGTGAGCAGGATGCCGCCGGAAATGGTGAACAGTGCGAACAGCAGGATGATGAAGGGGATGTATTCCAGCAGCGCCGCATGCGCCACCTCATAAGTGGCAAGCCCGGCGCCATGGGTGGCGACGAAGGGCACCAGGAAGGCCAGCGCCCAGAACAGCGCCACCTTGCCGTAATGATGGTGCCAGAACGCGCCCGCGACCAGCGGGATGATGGCGATGGACAGCAGCATGCCGACAAAGGGCAGGCCCCAGAGCAGCGGCAGGCTCGCCCCGTCAATGCCCATGCCCTCGGCAGCCTGGGCAGGGCCACCCATCGCCAGCAGGGCGGGAGCACAGGACGCGGCAAGGCATGCAAGGGCGCGGGCGGCGGCTTTCGTCGTCGTCATCTTCTTCCCCGGTCGGCTGGCGTCGCTGGGGTCGGGGTTAGCAACCCCCTCGCCGGGTGTCGAGCAAAACCGAAGGACCTACCTATATAACGGGCTCCGACAACGCACCCGCGCCGGACCCCAACCGCCCCTTTGCGGCCCGCGCCCGCCTGCGCTAGAGCATTTTTGCGCGAAGCGGTTTCCGGTTCGCGTAAAGAAACTGCGTTCAGACAATAGGCTAGTGCCCTTGCGGGCTCTAGACAAAGCCGGCCGGCCCCCCCCGACCGGCGATGAGGATGCCATGCCCCGCGCCGTCGCCGGCCCCGAGATCGAACGCCTGATCCAGCTGCTTGCCCGCGTGCCGGGCCTCGGGCCGCGTTCCGCCCGCCGCGCGGCGCTGCACCTGATCAAGAAGCGCGAACAGCTGATGAGCCCGCTCGCCAGCGCCTTTGGCGAAGTGCTGGGCAAGATCTGCACCTGCCGCGTCTGCGGCACTATCGATGTGCGCGACCCCTGCTCGATCTGCTGCGACGACACCCGCGACCCGACGCTGCTGGTGGTGGTCGCCGATGTCGCCGACCTCTGGGCGCTGGAGCGCGCCGCGGCGCTGAATGCCCGCTACCATGTGCTCGGCGGCACGCTCTCCCCGCTCGACGGCATCGGCCCGGAGGAGCTCAACCTCGCCACGCTGGTGGCGCGGGTGCAGGGCGGCGCGGTGAGCGAGGTGCTGCTGGCGCTCGGCGCCACGGTCGACGGGCAGACCACCGCCCATTACATCACCGAGCTTCTGCGCGAGACGCCGGTGAAGGTCACCCGCCTTGCCCATGGCGTGCCGGTGGGCGGCGAGCTCGATTATCTCGACGAGGGCACGCTCTCGGCGGCGATCCGG
The DNA here is from genome assembly GCF_965249975.1 of Ancylobacter sp. Taxonomy (GTDB): domain Bacteria; phylum Pseudomonadota; class Alphaproteobacteria; order Rhizobiales; family Xanthobacteraceae; genus Ancylobacter. The sequence continues at coordinate 818,347 of NZ_CBDFNE010000018.1, forward strand.
GCGCGCACGAGCTCCTGAGGCGCCGCGCTCTCAACCCCTCGCCGCCGCCAGTTCGCGGAAATGGCCGCGCGCCTGCAGATAGGCGAGCAGCGCCAGCCCCGGCAGGGCGGCGAGCGCGGTGATGGCGAAGAACACCATCCACCCCGTCGCCTCGGCGACGAAGCCGGCGGAGGAGGCGAGGAAGGTCCGCCCCACCGCCGCCAGCGCGGTCAGCAGCGCGTATTGGGTCGCGGTATGGGCCCGGTTGCCGCACAGCGCCGAGATATAGGCGACGAAGATTACCGTGCCGATGGCGCCGGTGAAGTTCTCGACCACGATGGTCGCGGTCAGCGCCGGCACATTCACCCCCACCCAGGCCTGCCAGGAAAAGGCGAGGTTGGAGAGCATCTGCAACAGGCCCGCCACCCACAAAGCGGTGGCGAGCGGCAAAGCGCGGGCGATCACCCCGCCGGCGAAGCCGCCGAGCAGCGCCGCCGCGAAGCCCACGCCCTTCACCACCCCGGCATAGGTCGCCTTGTCGAAGCCGATATTGATGACGAACGCTCCGGTCAGCGCCCCGGCAAAGGCATCGCAGAACTTGAACAGCACCACGAACAGCAGGATGGCGACGGCGCTGTTGCGGGTGAGGAACTCGGCGAAGGCGCCCACCGCCGTCGCGCCGATGCGGCGGAAGACGTTTTCGTCATGCCGGATCGCCGGCGCCCCGGCCGGCTCCTTCGCCAGCAGCGCCGCCAGCAGGCCGACGCCGACCATGGCCGCCGCGGCGAGATAGCCCCACGCCCACACATCGGCGCGCGGCACGCCCAGCACCTCGAACCACGCCACCAGCAGCACCACGCCGGCGCCGGAGGCCAGCATGCCGACGCGGTAGGCGGCGACATAGCCGGCCATGCCGGCGGCCTGTTCGCGCACCTCCAGGCTTTCGACGCGGAAGGCATCGACCACGATGTCCTGCGTCGCCGAGGCGGTGGCGACCAGAAGCGCGCCCAGCGCGACATGCCAGGGTGCGTTCACCGGGTCCTGAAACCCCAGCCAGGCGACGGCGAGGATCAGCAGCAGCTGGGTGAACACCAGCCAGCCGCGCCGCCGTCCCAGCCAGCGCCCAAGCAGCGGCACATCCAGCGCATCGACCAGCGGCGCCCAGATGAACTTGAAATTATAGGGCACCCCGACCAGCGCGAAGAGGCCGATCGTGGTGAGGTTCACCTGTGCCTCAGCCATCCAGATGGTGAGCGTGGCGCCGGAAAGCGCCAGCGGCAGGCCGGAGGAAAAGCCCAGCAGCACCACGATGAGCACGCGCCGGCGCAGATAGACCGCGAGGCTGGCGAGAAAGCCGTCCTCGTCGCGGGCGGGTTCGGTACGGGCGGTGTCGGTCATGGTCAGCGGTCTCGATGGCGGGCGCGCCGGCGCGCGATTCGGGCTGCGTCCCGCCTATCTCTAAAGCGCTTTGGCGGCGGATTGAATCGCCAAGGCGATCCGCAGGCGCCGCGCCTCAGTGTGCGGCGTCGGCGCGGGTCTTGGCGGACATATCCACCAGTTCGCGCCAGCGCTGCTGCGAGGCGAGGTGGAGCACGATGAGATCAAGCCAGCCTTTGGCGTGAAACTCGACCACCGCGGCGGCGGGCAGCGCCCGGAACGCCGCTTCGTCGACCAGCTGAAAGCCCTGCACCACGGCCCGGCCGGCATCGGCATAATTGACCTGCGCGGTGCGCGGCACCAGCAGGCGCTTGTCCTTCAGCGCCTGGACGAAGGCCAGGGTGCGGGCGTGTTCGGTGGCATAGGCCTCGCAAAGCGCCATCGCCGACTGGGCGGCCCGGGTGGCCGCGCCCCTGAGGTCGAACAGCATGTCGGCCTCCTTCTCGCCCTCGTCCGCCAGCCGGTCGCTAGCGAGGTCGACGCCGAGCATGGTGGACCCGTCATTCTCGGCAGTGATGCCGATGAAGGGGTAGCGTCGGACATAGCCGGGAATGTAGCTGCCGGCGCGCCAGCGCCCGTCCGCCTCGACGAACAGATTCTGCTCGGCGGCAACGCCCGTCACCGCCAGCGGCATCGCGCCCTCGTCGCTGGCGAAGACGATGGGATAGTCGCGCCCGGCCGCCGCGAATTCGCCGGCCACCAGCGGAAGCGACGTCGCGCCGGCCGCGAAGCGGAAATCCACCGCGCGCCGGAGGCTGAGCCGTGCATGGTTCTGGAAGCGCAGCAGCGTCGGCTGCCGGTAGAACAGGGGCAGCGGGGCCGCAGCGGCGGCACTCGTCTTGCGGGCCTTGGGCGCTTTTGAGGGCGTTTTCGTCATGGCAGGACCTTTCGCGAAGCGGAGCGAGGGACGGCCCTGTCAGACGGGTGCGTCCGGCGACGCCAGACACCTCCCGGCCTTCGGCGAGAGGGGCCGTGTCGACCCGCCGGAATTACCCGATCGGCCGGGGCGCGACAACCATTCTTACCTCCGCACCTACCTCCGCACGACCGCGCGCTACCGCGCCAGCACCGTGTCAGGCCGGCGGTGCGGCCGAGCCCTTGCGCGGCGGCTCCTCCGGCATCGGGATCACGTCCACCTCGACCTTGAGCTTCTGCCGCCCCGAGCCGAACACCACGCCGCCAATGGGGGCGACATCGGTGTAGTCCCGCCCCACCGCCAGCACGACGTGATCGGTGGCGACGGTGAGCGCGTTGGTCGGGTCGAGTCCCTGCCAGCCGATCGCGTCCCCGCACCACACTGCCACCCAGGCATGGGTGGCGTCGGCGCCCTGCAGCCGCTCCTTGCCGGGCGGCGGCTCGGTGCGCAGGAAGCCGGAAACATAGGCCGCCGGCAGGCCGAGCCCGCGCAGGCCGGCGATCATGATATGGGCGAAGTCCTGGCACACCCCGGCCCGCATCTCGAACGCCTCCAGCGGCGGGGTCGAGACATCGGTGGCGCGCGGGTCATAGGTGAACTCCGCATGGATGCGGTTCATCACCTCGATGCAGGCGGCGAGCATCGGCCGGTCCGGCGGGAAGCTTGCGGCCACCCATTCGGTGATCGCCGGGCTCAGCGGCACGGCCGGGCTGGGAAACAGGAAATGCGCTGGCGAGCGGCCGGAGAGATCAAGGCTCGCATTCGCCGCCGCGCGCGTCTCCTCCCAGGAGGGCCCGGAATCGGCCGCGATGTCGGGCGGCGCGTCCACCTCCACCCGCGCCCGCGTCTTGACGACGAAACTGCGATGCGGCGTCTCGATGCGGATATGCACCACCTTGTTGCCGAAGAAATCGCGGGTCTCGGTCCATTCCGCCGGCTCGGGCTCGACGGCGAAATGGCTGGCGACGACGCGCTGGTTCGGCCGCTCCACCGGCACCATCCGCACCACATGGCGCGCCACCGGCACGGAGGAGGCATAGGAATAGGTGGTGGCCTGGTGGATGTCGTATTTCATGCCTGGAGGTCCCATGGCGTTTCCACCGGCTGGCGGTGGATGAAATAGCGCTCCGCCACGTCGTTGGAGAGCTCCATCAGCTGGGCCTCGACCTTGGCGAGGCGTGCATCGTCGAACTCCACCGCGTCGAATGCCTTCATGCTTGCGGACAGCCGGGCGACAAGGCGCTCCTCCGGCGGGGGCAGCGCGTCGCCGGCATGACCGGGCAGCACGTCGAGATGGTCGCTGATGGCGGCGATCTGGAAGGCGAGCGAGCGCGGGTTCACCGGGTCCAGCAGCACGAGATCGAGCACGGGCGCGCGGCTTTCCACCATCACATAGCGCGAGCGATAGGTGATCTGGCTGTCGCACAGCTCCAGCAGCACGTCGAGCGTGCTGGCGCTCGGCGTCTCGCCCACCAGCGCGCGGGCGAAGCGGCAGACGGCGATGCCGCGTTCGATGCGGCGGCCGAGATCGAGGAAGCGCCAGCCGGCGAGCCGGTTCATGTTCTCCGAGGCAAGGCCGGAAAAGGCGGCGAGCGCGCGCAGCGCCCGGTCGGCGCGCTCATAGGCGTCCGGCTCGGCGCTGCCCGGCGGCACCGGCTCGTCCAGGGTCAGGCCGAGATCGGCCAAAGTGCGCCAGGCATCGGGGGAGAGCCGGTCGCGGATCACCGAGGCGGTGTGGCGGGCGCTGTCGATGAGATTGGGAAGGGCGCCCGGCCGCTCGCGCCCGGCCAGCGCCGCCAGCACATGGCGGATCGGGCGCGCGCGCGTCAGCTCGTCCGGCACCGCCCCCCAGGATTGCAGCAGGTCGAGCAGCGCGGGCACCGAACCGCCACCGCCATCGGCGGTGGAGGAGAGCCGCCCGGCCAGCGTGCGCAGCAGGCGCAGCGTGCATTCGGCGCGCTCGACATAGCGCCCGAGCCAGAAGAAATTATCGGCCGCACGGCTCGGCAGCGGCCCGGTCTGGCGCTTCACCTCCACCGTGTCGGGCGCCGGCAGCAGCGTGGTCTGTTCCACCGGCGCGGCGTCCAGCACCCACACATCGGCCGAACGGCCACCACCCTGCATCGACACGGCGCGGGAATCGAGCGTGTCGGAGACGCGGCAGAAGCCGCCGGGCATCACGGTCCAGCCGTTCTCGGTGGCGGCGACGAAGATGCGCAGGATGAAGGGGCGCGGCTCCAGCCGGCCATTGCTCCACACCGGCATGGTGGAAAGGCGCACCGCCTCCTGCCCGACAATGTCGATGCCGCGGGTGCGGATGGCGCGTTCCACCGCCGCGCGCTGGGCGGGATCGAGATCGGCGCCGATCACCGGCCCGTTCTCCAGCGCCCCCGGCACCGGCCGGCGGAAGGCGGGCGAGATGACGAGATCGTCGAGGCTGTCGAGCACCCTTTCGCGCTCGGCCGGCTGGCCGCACCACCAGGTCGCGATATTGGGCAGGATCGGCGCCTCGCCCAGCACCTGCTGGCCGAGACGCGGCAGGAAGCCCATCATCGCTGGCGCCTCCACCACGCCGGCGCCGAGCGCGTTCGCCACCGCCACGCCGCCGGCGCGGATCGCCTGCATCAGCCCGGGCACGCCGAGATGGGATGAGGGGTTGAGCTCCAGCGGGTCGGCGTAATCGGCGTCGAGGCGGCGCAGCAGCACGTCCACCCGCTTCAGCCCGGCCACGGTGCGGACATAGACCACATTGTCGCGAACGGTGAGGTCGTCGCCTTCCAGCAGCACGAAGCCGAGATAGCGGGCGAGATAGGCGTGCTCGAAATAGGTCTCATTCAGCGGACCGGGGGTGAGCAGCCCCACCCGCCCCTCGCCGGAACGGTCGAGCTTGGTCAGCCCGGCACGCAGCCCCTGGAAATAGCCGGCCAGCCGCATGACGTTGAGCGAGCGGGCGAGGTCCGGCAGCGCGCGGGCGATGGCGATGCGGTTCTCCAGCGCATAGCCCGCGCCCGAGGGCGACTGGGTGCGGTCGGAGAGCACCCACCAGCGCCCGTCCGGCCCCCGGCCGAGATCGGCGGCGTAGATCTTGAGGAAGCTGCCGCCATGTGGGTCGACCCCGACCATGGGGCGCAGGAAATCGGGATTGCCCGCCACCACCGCCGCCGGGAGTGCGCCCGCCCGCACCAGCTGGCCCTCGCCGTAGAGGTCGGACAGCAGCCCTTCCAGCATCTGCGCGCGCTGGATCAACCCGCGCTCCAGCGCGCGCCATTCCGCCGCGTCGATGACGAGCGGCAGATGCGAGATCGGCCAGGGCCGCTCGCCGCCATTGGGGTCGTCATAGACGCGGTAGAACACGCCCGAGCGGTAGAGATGCCGGTCGGCGGCGCGGAAGCGGCGATTGACCTCCTCCACGCCCATTTCGGCGAGGGCGGCCAGAAGCGAGGTCCAGTGCGCGCGCGGGCGCCCCTCGCCGTCCACGAGTTCATCGTGGACGCCGGGCAGCGGCTTGTACTGCGCCAGCAGCGCCTCAACGGCCGCTTCCTCGAAGCGGCGCGTGCGCGCCTGCGGCTCCGTGCGACTGGGCATGGCTCCCTCTCAGCCCGGCAAAGGATGGGCATACCATCCCCGCGCCGCCGCCGCACGTCCCTTCCCCGCCGAATGCCCGCCGCCGCGCCCGACGGGGCGTCGGCGTGGGGATAAGGAGCCCGTCCCAACCGTCATGGCGCGCCGTCAGATCCGCGCCGGACGGCGCAGATCCAGCGTCGCCGGGAATTCGGTGGACGGCTCCTCCGCCGGGATGAAGAGATAGCCCGGCGTGTGCCCATGATCCTGGAAGCGCGCCAGCCGGCGGGCCTGCGCCTCATAGGAATTGACCGGGAAGGTCTCGTAGTTGCGCCCGCCGGGATGGGCGACATGGTAGACGCAGCCGCCCAGCGAGCGGTTCGACCACAGATCGACGATGTCGAAGGTGAGCGGCGCCTGCACGGGAATGGTCGGGTGCAGGCCGGAGGCCGGCTGCCACGCCTTGAAGCGCACCCCGGCGACATATTCGCCGAAGCGGCCCGTCGGCATCAGCGGCAGGCGCCGGCCATTGCAGGCGACGACATGGCGGGCCGGGTTGAGCCCCTCCACCCGCACCTGCAGCCGCTCCACCGAGGAATCGACGAAACGCACCGTGCCGCCGACCGCGCCTTCCTCGCCCATCACATGCCACGGCTCCAGCGCCTGCCGCAGTTCCAGCGTCACCCCGCCATGCTCCACCTGCCCGAAATAGGGGAAGCGGAACTCGCGCTGCGCCTCGAACCACAGCGGATCGACGCGGTAGCCGGCGCGGGCGAGATCGCCCAGCACGTCCTGGAAATTGGCCCAGACGAAATGCGGCAGCATGAAGCGGTCGGCCAGCGCCGTGCCCCAGCGCACCAGCGGGCCTTCCTGCGGCGTGCGCCAGAACCAGGCGATGAGCGCGCGGAGCAGCAATTGCTGCGCGAGCGACATGCGCCAGTCCGGCGGCATTTCGAACGAGCGGAACTCGACAAGGCCGAGCCGCCCCGTCGGCCCGTCCGGCGAGAACAGCTTGTCGATGCAGATCTCGGAACGGTGGGTGTTGCCGGTGACATCGGTGAGCAGATTGCGGAACAGCCGGTCCACCAGCCAGGGCGGCGGCACGAGCCCCCTTCCCGGCGTGGGCACCTGCGCCATGGCGATTTCCAGCTCATACAGGCTGTCATGGCGCGCCTCGTCGACGCGCGGCGCCTGGCTGGTCGGGCCGATGAACAGGCCGGAGAACAGATAGGACAGCGCGGGATGGCGCTGCCAATAGGTGACGAGGCTTTTCAGCAGGTCCGGCCGGCGCAGGAACGGGCTGTCCGCCGGGGTGGCGCCGCCCACCACCACATGGTTGCCGCCGCCGGTGCCGGTGTGGCGGCCGTCGACCATGAACTTCTCGGTGCCGAGGCGGGTGAGCCGCGCCTCCTCATAGAGATCGCGGGTGATCTCGACGCAGGTCTGCCAATTGGCGGCCGGGTGGACATTCACCTCGATGACGCCGGGATCGGGCGCCACGCGAATGACGTTGAGCCGCGGATCGACCGGCGGCGTGTAGCCCTCGACATGGACGGGCAGGCCGAGTTCCTCTGCCGTCACCTCGATGGCGGCGAGCAGTTCGAGATAGTCCTCCAGCCGCTCGGTCGGCGGCATGAACACGCAGAGGCGTCCATCGCGCGGTTCGATGGAGAGCGCGGTGCGCACCGCACCGGTGCCGGTGAGCACCTGGTCGACCTGGTCCTGCGAGGGCTCCTCGCGCGCGGAACGGCGGTAGAGCTGGTGCAGGGTTTCCGCATCCGGCAGGTCGCCGGAGATCGCCATCGGGTCGGCGGGGTTCACATAGGGGTAGGCGGCCGGCGGCACCCACGGCAGGCTCGCCAGCGGCAGGCGGAAGCCGAGCGGGGAATCGCCCGGCACCAGCAGCAGCCGCCCCCGGCGGAAGCGCCATTTCTCGCTGACCCAGCCGCGCACGCCGCGCGCCTGCCAGCGCTGGATCGGCAGCACATAGCCGCTGGGCTTGCCCAGACCGCGCTCGAACACCCGGGCGAAGCGCGCCCGCGCCTCGGCATCCTCCAGCTTGGTGTCGAATGGATCGGCATTCTCCGGGAGGTCGCCCTCCTTCAGCAGCCAGTGGGCAGCGTCCTCATAGGCCGGCTCGGCATAGGCGGCGCCGACGCCGAGGCTGTCGGCCAGCGTGGCGATGAAGCGCTGCGCCTCGTCGATGGTCGCACCCTTCTGCGTCTCGACGGCGACAAGCGCAGGGTCGCGCCAGATCGGTTTGCCGTCCTTGCGCCAATAGAGCGAGAAGGTCCAGCGCGGCAGACTCTCGCCGGGATACCACTTGCCCTGCCCGTAATGCAGCATGCCGCCGGGGGCGAAGCGCGTACGCAAGCGGCGGATCAGTTCGTCCGCCCGCGCGCGCTTGGTCGGCCCGACGGCCGAGGTGTTCCACTCCGCGCCCTGATAATCGTCGATGGAGATGAAGGTGGGCTCGCCGCCCATGGTCAGGCGCACATCCTGCGCCGCGAGGTCCGCATCCACCCGGTCGCCCAGCGCGTCGAGCGCGGCCCAGGCCTCGTCGGAGAAGGGCAGCGTCACCCGCGGCTTCTCGGCGACGCGGGTAACCCGCATGTCGAACTCGAACTCGGTCTTGGTGCCTTCCTCGGCGGAGAAGCCGCCGGTGATCGGCGCGGCCGAGGACGGGCTCGGCGTGGCGCACAGCGGCAGATGACTCTCGCCGCACAGCAGGCCGGAGGTGGGGTCGAGGCCGATCCAGCCGGCGCCGGGCAGATAGACCTCACACCAGGCGTGCAGGTCGGTGAAATCGACCTCGGTGCCGGTCGGCCCATCCAGCGCCTTCACGTCGGGCTTGAGCTGGATGAGGTAGCCGGAGACGAAGCGCGCGGCGAGACCGAGCCGGCGCAACACCTGCACCAGCAGCCAGCCGGAATCGCGGCAGGAACCTGAGGCGAGCGCCAGCGTCTCGTCCGGCGTCTGCACGCCCGGCTCCATGCGGATGAGATAGCCGACGCGGCCCTGGACCTTCTGGTTGAGCGCGACGAGATAATCGACGGTCATCGCGCCGTCGTCCGGGCGCACCTCCTCGACGAAGGCGTCGAGCATCGGCCCGCCCTCCTCGCGCTCGAGATAGGGGATCAGCTCCTTGGCCAGCGCGGTCGGGTAGGCGAAGGGCAGCGTCTCGGCATATTCCTCGATGAAGAAGTCGAACGGGTTGTACACCGTCATGTCGGCGATGAGGTCGACTTCGACCCGGAACTCCGTGACCTTCTCCGGAAAGACGAAGCGGGCCATCCAGTTGCCGAACGGGTCCTGCTGCCAGTTCACGAAATGGTTCGAGGGCGTGACCTTGAGCGCGTAGCTCTTCACCGGGGTCCGGCAATGCGGTGCCGGGCGTAGCCGGATGATCTGCGGGCCGAGGGTGACCGGGCGGTCATAGCGGTAGGCCGTGACGTGATGCAGGCTGGCGAAGATTGTCATAGGCACCCACTGACCAACAGGGAACACGGCGCCCACGCCCGGGACGGCGGGGCGCGGTGCATAGGCCACGATGAACGCAGGAATCGTGCCGCAGGGCAATGGCCGGCAAGGTGGGGTGCCGAGATGGGGCACCGAGATGCGCGCCAAGTTGGGCCGCGAAGATGAACCGCAACGACCGGGCACAACGCTGGGCGCCAGCATGGCATCAAGAGAGCTGGCCTCGCGCAGCCGCTATTGCGAGGCGTCGGAACGGGCGCGCCGGGCGTCCGGCCGGAATAGCCGGGCGCCCACCGAAGCGTCACCCGGCTGCCGATAGTTGAGGCGACAGCGCCATCCTCACGCCGCCGATTGCGGCGCGCCCTCCGGGCCGGCGGGCGTGGTTCCTGCGGGCGTCTTGCCACGCGCGCGCCATTCCTCAAAGCGCTGCAGCACCGCGTAGAACGACGGCACGAACAGGACGGCGAGGCAGGTGGAGGCGAGCATGCCGGAGAACACCGCGATGCCGATCGACTTGCGCGAAGCCGCGCCGGCGCCGGTGGCCAGCACCAGCGGCAGCACGCCGAGGATGAAGGCGAAGGAGGTCATCAGGATCGGCCGGAATCGCAGCCGTGCCGCCTCCGTCGCCGCCTCGATGATCTCCATGCCCTCCGCCCGTTTCTCGCGCGCGAATTCCACGATCAGGATCGCGTTCTTCGCCGATAGGGCGATCAGCAGGATGAGGCCGATCTGGGTGTAGAGATTATTGGCGAAGCCGAGCCCGGTGAGGGCGGCAACCGTGCCGAGCAGCGCCAGCGGGACGGCGAGCAGCACCGCGAAGGGCAGCACCCAGCTTTCATACTGGCCGGCGAGCACGAAATAGACCAGCAGGATGGCAAGGCCGAAGACGAAATAGACCTCATTGCCGACCACCACTTCCTGGTACGACATGGCCGTCCAGTCGAAGCCCGTGCCCGGTGGCAGGGTCGAATCCGCGATCTGGTCCATGATCTGCAACGCCTGGCCGGAGGAGAAGCCGGGCGCCGGCCCACCCTGGATGGTGGTGGCGGGGTAGAGATTGTACAGGGTGATCAACGGCGGACCGAAGGCCGGCTCCACTTCCGCCAGCGTGCCGAGCGGCACCATCACTCCTTCGGGCGTGCGGATCTTCAGGTTGAGGATTTCCTCCGGCGTGCGGCGGAAATCCGGCTCCGCCTGAATATAGGCCTGGAAGGTCTGGCCGAACTCGTTGAACTGGGTGACGTAGCTCGACCCGACATAGCCCTGCACGGTCGAGAACACCTGGCCCACCGTCACGCCCAGCGTCTCCGCCTTGATGCGGTTGATCTTGAGCAGCAGTTGCGGAACGTTGGCGCGGAACGAGGTGGAGAGGCGCTGCAGCGCCGACTGGGTGGAGGCGTTGGCCAGCACCTGCTGGGTCACCGCCTGCAGTTCGGCGAAGTCGAAGCTGCCGTCCTTCTGCTGCACCATCATGGTGAAGCCGGAGGCGTTGCCGACGCCCTGGATCGCCGGCGGCACCAGCACGAAGGTGAAGGCCTTGTCGACCTGCTGCAGTTCCTTGTTCAGCGTGTCGTAGATGAAGCGCAGCCCGTGGCCGGCCTTGTCGCGCTCGTCCCAGGGGTCGAGCATGACATAGGCGACGCCGCCATTGGGCAGGGTAGCGTTGTTGTCGAGCACCGAGACGCCGGAAATGGCGATGACATCCTTCACACCCGGCGTGGCGCCGGCGATCTTGGAAATCTGGTCCATCACCTCATTGGTGCGCTCCAGCGAGGCCGCGTCCGGCAGCTGGGCGCCGATGAGCACATAGCCTTGGTCTTCGGTCGGCAGGAAGCCGGTGGGCACGCGGGTGATGCCCCAGATGGCGAGGCCGATCAGCACCAGCCCGACGGTGACCACCACCGCGCTCGCCTTGACCATGTGGTGGATCAGGCCGGCATACCAGTGCTCGGCGCGGTTATAGACGGCGTTGAAGCCACGGTAGAAGAAGTTGCGCTGATCCTCCGGCACCGGCTTGCGCAGCCACAGCGCGCACTGGGTCGGCTTCAGCGTCATCGCGTTGATCGCCGAGATGAAGGCGGTGGCGGCGATGACGAGGGCGAACTGCTTGTACATCTGGCCGGTGAGGCCGGGCATGAACGCCGCCGGCAGGAACACCGCCATCAGCACCAGCGTGATGCCGATGATCGGGCCGAGCAGCTCGTCCATCGCCTTTTCCGCCGCCTCGCGGCCCGGCAGCCCGCGCTCGATGTGCCGCGCCACGCCTTCGACGATGACGATGGCGTCGTCGACGACGATGCCGATGGCGAGCACGATGGCGAACAGGGTGGAGAGGTTCACCGTGAAGCCCATCGCCGCCATGGCGGCGAAGGTGCCGATGATCGTCACCGGCACGGTGGTGGCGGGCACCAGGGTCGCCCGCCAGTCCTGCAGGAAGACCAGGATGACGATGAGCACGAGGATGCCGGCTTCGAACAGGGTCTTGTAGACCTCCGTCACCGAGGCGTTGACGAAGACGGTGGTGTCGAAGGGCACGGCATAGGTGAGGCCGGGCGGGAAGTTCTTGGCGAGCTGGTCCATCTTCGCCCGGACCTCGGTCGCCACCTGCAGCGAGTTGGCCTCGGGCAGCTGGTAGATGCCGAGCGCCGCCGCCGGCTTGTCGTTGAAGGTGAAGACCTGGCTGTAGGTCTGCGCGCCGATCTCCACCCGCGCCACGTCGCGCAGGCGGGTGATGCGGCCGCCATCGGCGTTCGACACCTTGACGATGATGTTCTCATAGTCGGCGACATCGTTGAGCCGGCCGTCCATCAGCAGCGAGAACTGGAAGTTCTGCCCCTTCGGCACCGGCGGCATGCCGACCACGCCGGAGGCGACTTCCTGGCTCTGCTGCTGGATGGCGTTGATCACATCCTGCGGGGTGAGCTGGCGGGCCTGCAATTCGTCCGGGTTCAGCCAGACGCGCATCGCATACTGGCCGGCGCCGAACACCGCGACATTGCCGACGCCGTCGAGGCGCGCGATTTCGTTCTGCAGGTTGATGACGCCGTAATTGGCCAGGAACAGGCTGTCATAGCGCCCGTCCGGCGAATAGAGCGTGACGAATTGCAGGATCGCCGTCGACTTGATCTGCGTGGTCACGCCCTGCACCTGCACCGCCTGCGGCAGCGAGGCGAGCGCGATGGCGACGCGGTTCTGCACCAGCACCTGCGCCATGTTGGGATCGGTGCCGATGGCGAAGGTCACGGTCAGCGTATAGGTGCCGTCGCTGGCGCTGGTGGACTGCATGTACAGCATGTCCTCGACGCCGTTCACCTGCTGCTCGATCGGCAGCGCCACGGTGTCGACCAGCGTGCGCGCGCTGGCGCCGGGATAGAGCGTCGTCACCTGGATGGTCGGCGGCACGACGTTGGGATATTGCGCCACGGGCAGCGAATAGAGCGCCACGGCGCCGATCAGCACGAAGACCAGCGCGAGAACGTTGGCAAGGACCGGCCGTTCGATGAAGAAGCGGGAGATCATGTGACGGGCCTTCGGTTCAAGCGGGCCGGAGCGGAAGTCGCGGGGCCGGTGGCAGTCGTTCGGCGTCTCGGATGGGCCCGGCTGCCGGCGGGCGGCCGGCGCCGGTCGGTCAGTTCGCCGGCTTGGCCGCAGGGGCCGCGTCGGCTTTCGCTGCGTCGGTCTTGGTCCCGGGGGTCGCTGCGGCGGGCGCGGCGGCGCTCGCCGTCTTCGCCTCCACCGGCGCCACCTTGGTGCCCGGGGTCGCGCGCTGGATGCCGCCCACCACCACCCGGTCGTCGGCGGTGAGGCCGGATTCGATCACCCGGTTTTCGCCGATCTGCTGGCCCACGGTGACGATCTTCTGCTCGACCACATTGTCCTTGTTGACGACCAGCACATACTTGCCCTGCTGGGCGGTGCCGATCGCCGTATCGGCGACGAGGAAGGCGTTGGGAATCTGCTTGGCGGGAATGCGCACGCGCACGAACAGGCCCGGCAGCAGCGCCAGCTTCGGGTTGTCGAACATGCCGCGCACCAGCAGCGTGCCGGTGGCGGGATCGACCTCGGGCGACACATAGTCGAGCCGGCCCTTGTGCGGGTAGTCGTCGCCCTCGTTCTGCAGGCCGAGATCGATCTCGATCTGCTTCACGTCCTCGATGGTCCGCCCCTGCGCCGCCAGCGCCTGCTTGATGCGCAGCACCTCGTTCTCGCCAATGTTGAAATAGGCGTAGATCGGGTCCATCTCGACGATGGTGGCGAGCGTGGTCGGCTGGCTGTGGCCCACAAGCTGGCCGACATCGGCGAGATGGCGGGTGACGATGCCGTCGAAGGGCGCGGTCACCGTGGTGTAGCCGAGATTGATGGTGGCGATCTCGACATTGGCCTTGGCCGCGTCCACCGCAGCGATCGCCTCGTCCCGCGCCGCACGCGCCTTGTCGACGGTCGCCTGCGATGAGAAGTCCTGCTGGCCGAGCGTGGCCTGCCGCTGATATTCGGCCTGGCTGTTGGTGAGCTGGGCCTGGGCCGAGGCCAGTTGCGCCTTCGCCTGGTCGAGATCGGCCTGATAGGTGTCCTGCTGGATGAGGAAGAGCCGGTCGCCCTTCTTCATCACCGCACCGTCCTTGTAGTCGATCGACATCAGGAAGCCTTCGACACGGGCGACGAGATCGACCGAGTTGATGGACGCGGTGTTGCCGGTGAATTGGAGATACTGCGTCACCGCCTGCTGCACGGGCGCGGCGACCGTCACCTGCGGCGGCGGGGGAGCGACATATTTGTTCTCTTCCGAGCACGCCGCCAGCATCACGGCCACCATGCCGACGCCGAGCCAGCCGGCTCCCGCACGCCGCCAACCGGCCTTACTCACGCTCGGACCCATCCCACTCTCCCGTGGCGCCATTTCCGCCACCGGACTATACCGCTGGCGGCCCCCTTGTCTAGTTACGCCGATCTTCACGTATTCAATAAAAACAAACGCCACAGAAATAGAGGCAAGCGAAATATACCTATGTTTTCTTGCCATTTCACGATGCGCCAAGCTGGCCGAATCCGCCGCCGGCCGCCTATTCGTCGCGTGAGCGCACAGGCAATAGTTCGGCTCACCCGTTCTTCGCGCGGCACCTGGGCACCATGGGCGTGAAGACCGTATGAACGGTCAAATCGTGTCACGGCAGATCTTTCCGCACGCCTAACCGAGCGCCCCTTGCCCGCCCTCCGGCACGGGTTCTCCCGCCGCCCGCGAGCCGCCCGCTTTGTGCGGTCCGGCTCGACTTTTACCGCGCATCGACTAGGCTGCGGCGGCGCGACGGGGCGCTCTCCCCGCCGCCGGTCCGAACGCCGCAGCCGACCGCGAGGCCCTTCATGTCGCTTCTTCTTTCATCCCGCCGCGCCCGTCGCCTCGCCCCGTCGCTGGCGGCGCTCCTGGTGGCCGCGCTGTCCCTGCCGGCGGGCGCGCCGGGCGCCCAGGCGCAGAGCGGCGATGCCCGCTTCGCCGGGCTTGCGCTCTCCCAAGGCGACATCTTCACCAATGACGTGGGAACGGTGATCGGCGTCGCCGTCACTAACAACACCGCCGCGACGGTGGGTTCGGTCGGCGTCAGCTGCAGCTTCACCGTCAAGGGCAAGGCGGCGGGATCGGCCAGCACCACCATCTACAACATCGTCGCCGGCGCGAAGGGGCAGGATCAGGTGCATCTGATGGGCCCCCAGGCCGATGCCGCCAGCTGCGCCATGACCTCCGTCGGCAAGCCGCTCGACTGAGCCGCTCGACTGAGGCGCGCGAGGGGCGGGGCGCGGGCGGCAAGCGGCCGCGCCGTCGCCCGATCCACCTCTGCGCGGTGATCGCGTCCCCTGCTGGCATGGTGAAATCAGCGCTTTTCAACAGCCGGTGACGATTGCGTGTCGATCCCGTCGCGCGGCGCTTGCCACGGAAGCGGGCTTCGCTATATTCCGCGCCTCTTCGCTGGTTCGCGGGCACGCCCGCACCCTGCGCAGACATCCGGCCCCAGGGCCGGCGACGGAGGGGTGGCCGAGTGGTTGAAGGCGCACGCCTGGAAAGTGTGTATACGGGAAACCGTATCGCGGGTTCGAATCCCGCTCCCTCCGCCAGATTTTCAGCTCAAAACGTTGATTTAAAAGGGCTTACATGGCTCTTTGAGCCCGGCCCCCTCATTTTACCCCACACTTTTGAATTGCTGCGCGCCCCGATCGACCATTGAAAGCCCGTCGCTTGGGCCGCTCTCTTCCGGTCCTAGGGGTGCCCGTTCGTGCGTTGCGGCCTGGGGCTTTACGGCGAAGCGGAGACGATCTGCTTTAAAAGCTCGAGGAAGGCGCTCGTGCGGATGCCCTTCGGATTCTGCTTGAGATCAACGGTCTGCACGACAACCAGCCGTTTGGCCGGCACGATGGCGATGATCTGGCCGCCATAGCCGGACGCGTAGAAGGCATTCTTCCCGCAAATGTCCGCCGGAAGCGTCCACCACATATAGCCATAGCCCTGCCGCATGGCCTCGTTTCCGGGATGCGATCCGATTCAGGACGTTATTGCGGAAAGCGCGTCACAGCCCCCTGAGGTGACATTCCAGGTCCCTGATCTCGATCGCGGCGGAGGGGCCGCCATCCGCGGCATCAGCGCCCTCGCCGGCCTTTTTTGCGGCCTCAAGGGACAGGCGTGCAACCGCATCGATGGTGGGGAAGGCGAACACGACGCTCTGACCGAGTGGGATCTCTTGCAGGGCCGCGGCGGATGAGACCTTCAACAGGCCGTCTCCCGGCGCTCCCGTGACGGTAAAGGTCAACGACGTCGTCCCCACAGGGCAGGCGACAAACGCGGGCTGCGTCGCGGAAAGAAAGCGCCCCTCCTGCAGTCCTTTCACTTTGATGTCGCGCGAACGGAAGACCCAAAGATTGTTCCGATAGAACAGTTCGAGACCGCGCTTTACCTGAACAGGGTCCCATAGAAGCGTGGCAGGACCTTGCGGCGGCAGCTGATCCTCGGGCGTCGCCAGGATATCCAGCGCATAGGAAGCGACGCCGGCCTTCCACTCCCGAACATAAAAGGACTTGATCCAGTCACCTCGGAAACCGACGAGAACGCTCGCGGTGAGCGCAACGAACCCGATCATCGCCAAAAGCGTCCGCCAGCCCCCCGCCCTTCCACGGTCGATCTTGACGCCCAGCCAGATAAAGATGGCGACCGGCAAGAACTTGATATGCGTGGCGTACCACTGTCCCGTACCCCCCTCCACCCCATTTCTAAAGCGGAAAAACGAGACAAAAAGAATCGTGATAATGGAATAGGTAATGAGCAGGAGAACGAATACATCCAATTTACGCGCATTACGGCGGAGGATGCGACGCGAGACATCGGCCACGGCCAGCGCCGTGACCATAAGCAAGAGAGCGCCAACGTAAAAATAGACGTCTGGCCGCCCCATTTGCTCAATGAGTGTACTGCCGAGAACGCTGGCAGCCGACATGACCAAGGCGAACTTGATCAGAATGAGCAGACTGAACGAGGCTTCGCTTGGCACGTTTGAAAACAGCGCGCCGTATTTATACACGAGAAAACTGTACAAAATAACGGAGCCTATGAAAGTCGCTAGAGTATAAATCGCACATGAGCGCAGCGGCCTTGACCGAAACATCAAGGAAAAACCCACGACACCGACCGCCATGAACCCTGCGGAATACCCGCCCAGAAAGAATATGAAGGCGACAGGTACAAGGAAGAGAGGAAAAACGAAGCCTCGATTGTCGCACACAGCATGGCAGAAAGCGAAGATGACCAGGAGCACGATGAGCGTGCCGACCTGCGCCGCAAGGGCCATACCCCAGAAAGCATTGTTCGTCGGCGACAGCAAAACAAAGCTACATCCAAACGTAGTGAAATATAAACCTACGTAATGAGAGCTCCAGTTTCGGATGACAAATACGACAACGATAATCGCGCTTATTACTACAGAAACGGCGGATAGAACAACTGTAAAATTCCCAGATATTTTGAATAATATATAATTGACAAACAATATCAAATTATAACCAGGAAACAAGTGTTCGTCGAAAACCGTCATGAAGTCTCGTACACTCATACGTCCATCTATGAGGCCCGCGATAAATGGAATGTGCAGAAAATCTGCCTCATAAAACACATCGTAAGATACATTCCATGTATAGATTGCATAAAGACACGAAAAAAGAATGAATACAGAAAAGCTAAAAGCTATAAAAATTTTCCCACCCAGCGACTCCGACAGAAATGAATCTCCTCTTCCATGATTTGATTGGTCTATATTCATCTAAAAATGTTCCTCAGAAAATTTCGATCCGGCAATGACGCCGATGAGGCTGGTTCGCTGGAACGTCCCAGGCGCCTGCAACAGAAAAATGTCGCCATCGGTAAAGCCCCGGATTTCCCCGGCCCCTTTCAGGCACATGACGCCGCTTGCCCGCCTCTCATGACGGGACATGTCGGAAGGCGCGGGACATGTCGCGGCCCCCGGCCAGGCGGCTGCGTGAAGCCGTACTCGAGCAGCCCGCGCCGGCGCGTCGCTTGGGCGATGGCATGGCCGCGCGACTGTCGTTCTCCGCCCTGCCGTCCCATGCCGGAGCGACGCGCGCGGCAAGCCCGCGCGATCGCGGGACAGGAGAAGGAAAGAGGCGCGCTGGGAGCACGGGCCGACGGTGGGGCACCTCCGCACATACCGGCAATCAGCCAGCCCACGGCCACCGCGCCGGGCGGAGGAGAACGGCGGGGGCGGCATCCATCGGCGCCGCCCCCGCCGCATGTCTCACTTCAGCGAGAGAGCCAGCCCGCTCAGATCGAGGCTGACGATCACGCCCTTCTGCTCGCCGCTGAGTTCCAGAACGGCGCCGTTCTGGTTGGTCAGCACGACTACCTGCGCGCCCTTCACGAAGGCGGCGCCGGCACCGCCCTGGGCATAGACGCCCGACACGTCGGACGCACGCTGGATATTGCGCACCTTGCCGTGCAGGCGCGTCTCGGAAGCGCCGAAGGTGAAGCCATAGCTCAGCCCGCCGACCGAGAGCGGATATTTCCGGCCCTGGAAGGTCAGCACGCCCTCGCCGGCGGAACCGCCGACGATGAACCCGGCCTTCACGATGCGGATGGTGATGGTGCCGTCCGCGGCGCTGGCCAGCGAGATGCCGCCGATGAGCGCTGCCAGGGCGAGGAGCCCGACCCGTAGTACCGACAGGAGTTTCATCGGCGATAACCTTCCCTAGTGGAGCAACGTGCCCTGTTGGCACCGTTGAATAACGCTCACTCTGGCGGTTCGTTGCCGGACAATCAACCGCGGAACCGAGGGCCATGACGCGGCGGACGGGGAAGGCGCCTGAAAGGCGACGCCCGGCGTTGCCACCGCCGGGCGCATCTTCTCGCATTGTGTGGCGCGGCTCAGGCCGCGCGGAGGGTGGTCACGAAGCTGCGGACCTCGGTGTTGAGCTGCACCGCCTGGCTGGAGAGCTGTTCCGAAAGACCCTTCAGCTGCACCGAAGCAGCGCCCGTGGTCTCCGCCGCCTCGCCGACGCCGTGGATGCTGCCATTGACGACCTGGGCGCCCTCGGCGGCCTGCTGGGTGCTGTAGGCGATTTCGCGCGTCGCGGCCCCCTGCTCCTCGATGGCGGCGGAAATCGCCGCCGAGGCGGTGCGGATGTCATTGATGGTGGTGGCAATCCGCGCGATCGACGCCACGGATCGTTCCGTCGCGCTCTGGATTTCCGTCACCTTGGCGGAAATCTCGTCGGTCGCCTGCGCGGTCTGGCTGGCGAGGTCCTTCACCTCCTGCGCCACCACGGCGAAGCCCCGGCCCGCCTCGCCGGCGCGGGCGGCCTCGATGGTGGCATTGAGCGCCAGCAGATTGGTCTGCCCGGCGATGCTGGTGATGAGATCGATGACCGCGCCGATCTGGCTCGCCGCCTGGGTCAGCTCGGCGATCTCGCTCTGGATGCGGGTCGAATCGTTGGAGGCGCCGTCGGCGATGCTCGCGGCGCGGACCACCTGTTCGGCGATCTCGCGCACCGAGGCCGACATCTCCTCCGTGGACGCGGCCACCGTCTGCACGCTGGCGGAGGCTTCCGTCGCCGCCTCGCTCACGGCGCGGGCCTGGCGGGTGGTCTGCTCCGCCGCGGCGGAAAGGCTGGTCGCGGCCTGCGCCACTTCCGTGGAGGAGCTGGTGAACGATTCCGCAAGCCTGCCCATACGGCTCTCGAAGGTGGCGGCGATCTCCTCCTTCTGCTGACGCAGCCTCTCCGCCGAGCGCTGCTCCTCGATCGCGGCCTGCTCGCGCAGATCGGCATTGGCGATCAGCTCCTGCCGGAAGCGCGCCAGCCCGCGCGCGAGCCGCCCCACCTCGTCGCGGCGTTCGGTCTCTCCGACCTCCGTCTCGAAGCGCCCGGAGGTCAATGCCTCCATCACACCCACGATACGGCCGATCGGGCGCACGATCCCCCGCGTGGCGATCAGGAAGGCGAGCACGAGACAGAACAGGATCGCCGTCGCCGTGCCGACATAGAGCTCGACCTGAGTAGCGTCGGCCCGCGCGTGCAGTTCCTCCTCGCGCTGGTGCATCTCGTCCTGCAGGGAGGAAACGAGACTGACCAACTCCGCCCGCACCTTGTCCAGTGCCGGCTCGCACTCCGCCATCATCATCTGGTTCGCGCGGTGTTTCTCGTCGGGTGTCGTGGCCGCAACCGCCGTCTGGACGGTGGCGGCGCAGGCGCTCTTCACCTGCGCGTCAAAGCGGTTCACCAGGGTCTGGATGGCCTCCGCGTCATCGGGAAGCGCCTTCTGGGCCTCGGCCGCGAAACGATGCAGTTCCTCAAGCCCATGCGATAGCTGCGTCTGCGCCTCGCGGCCCTCCTCAGGACTGGTGGAAGCGAGCGCCTGGAAGATCGAGCGTTCCGACCAGACAACCTGCCGGTTCATGCGCGCCAGAGCGACGGCCCCTCGTGCATCGCCCTCCAGCAGCGCCGTGTAATCGTCCTGCATTTCCGCCATCCGGCGGCCGGCGAACAGCGTACATCCGGTCGAGCACAGACCGAGCAGAGCGACCACGAGGGAGATTTTCCCAAGTATGGACCAATTGGCGAAGCGCATGGCGGCATCTCGTAAGGTTAAGTCAGCCTCCACTAAAGGTCGGCTTGCTTGCGCGAGGCTGATGGCGGCACGCCTTCCGCCCGCCCCTCAGCGGCGCAGCACGGCGCCCGCCGCCACCCGCACCGCGCGTGTCAGCTGGCTCAGCGCCCCGGCGTGCAGGCGGGTCACGGTCCAGTACAGGGGCACCACGCTGCGCTGGCCCGGCACGAGTTCGATGAGGCGGCCGGCGTCGATTTCCGCCTCGACCATCACCACGGGGTGCAGGCCCCAGCCGAGCCCCAGCCGCGTAAGGTCGAGAAAGCCATGGGTGGACGGCACCCAATGCACCGGGCCGAGCCGCTCCACGCCCAGCGCCGCCTGCGCCCAGCGCGCCTGCAGGAAGTCCCGCCGGTCGAAGCGCAGGCAGGGCGCGGCCTGTAGCGCCTTCGCGGTGACGCCGTCGGGGAAATGTCGCGCGTAAAAGTCCGGGCTGGCGCAGGCGGCATAGGCCAGCGCCCCGAGCGGCAGCGTCCGGCAGCCCGGCACCGGCTCGCGCTCGGCGGTCACGGCGGCCAGCACCTCGCCCGAGCGCAGCCGCGCGGCGGTGTGCGCCTCGTCGTCGAGCGCAATGTCGAGCGTCGCCTGCGTCGCGCGGGCGAAGGCGGCCGCCGCGGCCGGAAACCAGGTGGCGAGGCTGTCGGCATTCACCGCCACCGGGAGAGTGAGGCGCTCGCCGGCCGCGACGGCGGGGCCGAGCGCCGGCGCGAGGTCGTGCTCCAGCAGCCGCACCCGGTCAAAATGGGCGCACAGCGTGCGCCCGAGCGGGGTCGGCGTGCAGGGCTGGCCGCGGACGATGAGGATGGCGCCGAGCCGTTCCTCCAGCCCGCGCACGCGCTGCGACACCGCCGAGGGGGTGATGCCGAGTGCGGCGGCGGCGCGCTCGAACGTGCCTTCCCGCACCACGGCGGCGACGGCGGCAAGCGAGGGGTAATCCAGCATGATGAAGTTTTGCTTCATCCGATGAAGCAGAACAAGTTTTACTTCGCACCCGCCGCGCGCCACCAAGGCGGCATGACACAGCCGCTCGCGCCCGCCCTCCTCCCCTTCGTCACCGGCTTTCTGCTCTCCGCCGCCCTGATCATCGCCATCGGCGCGCAGAACCTGTTCGTGCTGCGCCAGGGGCTGCGGCGTGAACATGTCGGGCCGATCGTGCTGTTCTGCGGCACCGCCGACGCGCTGCTCATCGGCGCGGGCGTCGCCGGGCTCGGCGCCTTCCTTAACGCCCTTCCCCAGCTCGCCACGGCGCTGGCCCTGGGCGGCGCCGGCTTTCTCGGCTGGTATGGGGTGCAGGCGCTGCGGCGCATGGCGGCGACGGACGCGATGACGGTCGACGCGTCGGCCGGCACGACGCTGGCCCGCGCGCTGCTCGCCACCGCCGGCTTCACTCTGCTGAACCCGCATGTCTATCTCGACACGGTGCTGCTGATGGGCGCGGCCGGCGCCGCCCAGCCGGAGGCGGCGCGCCCGGTCTTCGTCGCCGGCGCGGCGCTGGCGAGCTTCCTCTGGTTCGCCGCGCTCGGCTATGGCGCCAGGCTGCTGCGCCCGCTTTTCGCCCGGCCGGCGGCGTGGCGGGTGCTCGACGCCGGAGTGGGCGTCGTCATGCTGACGCTGGCGGCCTCGCTGGTGGCGCGCGCCCTCTCCGTCCCCGGCTGATCGCGCGCGCCCCGCTGCCCGAGGTTGCGGTGCGCCGGCGCTGCGGCGATGGTGGCGCGGTTCGTCCCTTCGCCGGAGAAGCTGTTGAGGTTCCGCGCCGCCGCTTTCGTCCTCACCACCCTGTGCCTGCTGCTGGCGCCGGCGACCGCAGCGCATGCGCGCCCCCTGCGCATCGTCACCTCGTTCCCGCCGTCGATGATCGAGCTCTACCGCACGGCGTTCCGGCAGGCGCGGCCGGACATCGAGGTCGAGTTCGTGCAGCGCAAGACCACCGCCGCCGTGGCGCTGATCACCGGCGGCGAGCGGCTCGACGCCGATCTGTTCTGGGCCTCGGCGCCCGATGCGTTCGAGCTGCTGAAGCTGGAAGGCCGGCTCGCCCCGCTGGCCCCGCGCGACACCGGCACCCCGCCGGTGGTGGCGGGCTATCCCGTCAACGATCCGTCGGGCCTCTATCTCGGCTTCGCGCTGTCGGGCTATGGCGTGGTGTGGAACGAGGCCTATCTGGAGCGCCACCGGCTCGGCGTGCCGCAGCGCTGGCGCGATCTCACGGCGCCGGTCTATCACGGCCATGTCGGCCTTTCCTCGCCCTCACGGTCCGGCACCACCCATCTCATGGTCGAGGCGCTGCTGCAGTCGCAGGGCTGGGATGAGGGCTGGGCGGTGTGGCGGCAGGTCGGCGGCAATCTCGCCACCGTCACCGCCCGCAGCTTCGGCGTGGCGGCGGGGGTGTCGCGCGGGCGGTTCGGGGTCGGCATCACCATCGATTTCCTGGCGCGGCCGGGCGAACTCGACGCCGGGCCGGTGCGCTTCAGCTTTCCCGATCAGAAAGTGTTCACCCCCGCCAGCATCGCCCTGCTCAAGGACGCGGTGAACCGCGAGGCGGCGAACGCCTTCGTCGATTTCCTGCTGTCTGTGCCCGGCCAGCGCCTGCTGCTCGACCCCCGCATCGACCGCCAGCCGATCCGCCCGGAATTCTATGCCGAGGGCGCGACCGTCGGGCCCAACCCCTTCGCGCAGAATGACGAGGCGGCGACCTGGAGCTTCGATGCCGGCCGCTCGGCGCAGCGCTATGAGCTGATCAACATCCTGTTCGACGAGCTGATCACCTTCCCGCTCAGCGATGCCACCGACATCTGGCGCACCGTCTATGAGGTGGAAGCCGCCCTGCTGCCCACGCCGCACGCGGAGGCCGCGCGCGAGGTGACGCGGGCGCGGGCGCTGTTGCGGCAGATGCCGTTCGATGAAGCGGAAGCCACGCGCCTGGCCGCCGGGGTGAAGCTGATGCGCGTGCCGCGCGGCCTGCCCGCCGCGCCGGAACAGGCCGCGCTCACCGCCCGCATCCAGCGCTGGGCCGCCGCCAATCTCGCCGAGGCGCGCGCCGCCGCCGAGACGGCCCGGCGCCTCTTGGTGGAGGATGGGCGGCTGCCGGCGCTGCGCGCGGGACGCGGCACGCCATGAGCGGGGAGCGCACCCGTTTCGGCATTGGCGGGCGGCTGCTGCTCGCCTTCATCGGCGTCGGCGGGCTGGCGGTCATCGCCTGCCTGGTCGGCTGGCTGTCCTATGCCCGGCTGTCGTCGGAACTCGATTCCACCGCGCGCGGCCATGTGCCGGCGCTGGTCTTCGCCGCCCAGCTTTCGCAGGCGGGCGGGCGCCTCACCGCCGCCGCCACCGAGCTCGCCACCGCCGAGCGGCGCGACGACCATGACCGCGCCATGGAGCGGGCGCGCGAGCGGCTCGGCGCGCTCGGCCAATTGCTGGAGACCGCGCCGTCGCGCGAGGGCGCGCAGGGCTTCGCCGCGCTGCGCCGGCTGGTGGAAGCGCTCGGCACCACGCTCGACGCGGTGGACGCCGCCGCCCGCCGCCGTTTCGACATCGAGGCCCGCACCCGCGCCATTGTCGAGGAACTGCGCTGGCTGCAGGCCGATCTCGTCGACGAGGTCGAGCCGCTGGTCGAGGACGCACGCTTCAACATCAACGCCGCCCTGGCCCAGGCGGGACAGGCGGGCGAGGCCGGGCAGGCGGCCCAGCGCATCCTGCGCGACGAAACCTCGAAGACCGAGGCCATCCTCGCCCTGAGTGCGCAGGCGCATCTCGCCATCGGCCTTCTCGGCCAGGTGGCGAGCGTGCGCGTGACCGAGGACCTGCGCCAGACCGGGCATTTCCTCGGCGAGGCGGTGGACGAGCTGGTGGTCGAGGCCAAGCGGCTGCAGGGCTGGGCGGACAGCATCACCGTGCGCCAGATCGTCGGCCGCCTCGCCGCGCTCGCCGAGGCGGAAAGCGGCCTGCCGGGGCTGCGCATGGCAGAGATCGCCGCGTCGGAGGAAGGTCAGGCGCGGCTCGCCACCAGCCGCGATCTCGCCGCCGAACTCGGCGGCAGCATCGGCTCCGTGGCGCGGCAGATCGAGACCGAGGCCCGCGCCGCCGCCGCCCGCGCGGCGGAAGCCATCGTCATCGGGCGCGGCCTGCTGCTCGCCATTGCCGGGCTTTCGCTTGGCGTCGCGGTGCTGGTGGGCTGGTTCTATGTCCGGCGCAGCCTCATCGCCCGGCTGGAACGGCTCACCCTCGCCGCCGGGGCCATTGCCGGCGGCGGCGCGGTGGCGCTGCCGGCGCCCAAGCCGCAGGGCTATTTCGGCGCCGACGAGCTCGACGAACTCGCCCGCGCCCTCGTCATCTTCCGCCAGACGCGCGACGAGCTGGTGCAGTCCGCCAAGCTCGCCGCGCTCGGACAGATGGCGGCGGGCATCGGGCACGAGCTGAACCAGCCGCTCGCCGCCATCCGCTCGCACGCGCATAACGGCGCCGTGCTGCTGAAGCGCGGGCGCGGCGATGACGCGGCGGAAAGCCTCGCCCGCATCGAAGGACTCACCGTCCGCATGGCGCAGAGCATCGCCCATCTCAAGCGCTTCGCCCGCCGGCCGGAGCCTACCCTCAGTGCGGTCGATCTGGACCATGTGGTCGAGGGCGCGCTGTCCCTGTTCGCCCAGCGCATTGCCGATGAGCGCATCGAGGTGCTACGGGCGGTGCCGCCGGGGCTGCGGGTCCGTGCCGAGGAGGTGCGGCTCGAACAGGTGCTGGTCAATCTCATCGCCAATGCGATGGACGCGGTTCACGACGCGGCCGCGCGCCGGATCGAGGTCCGCGCCCGCCGCGAGGGAGAGCATGTGAGCATCGAGATCGTCGACAGCGGTACGGGAATTGCGGACGCGCAGCGCTCGGACATTTTCGACCCGTTCTTCACCACCAAGCCGCCCGGCTCCGGCCTTGGCCTCGGCCTGTCGCTGTCCTTCAACATCATCCGCGATTTCGGCGGCCGGCTGCTGCTGAGGCAGAGCTCGCCCGCCGGGAGCATCTTCGCCATCGAACTGAGCGAGGCGGCATGAGCGGGGCGCCCGACATCGTGCTGGTGGACGACGACGCCGAGGTCCGCCACGCCTATGGCCAGACGCTGGAACTCGACGGCCTCGCCGTGCTGCCGGCCGCCGGCGCGGCGGCGGCGCTCAAGGCGCTGTCGCCCGGCTTCGAGGGCGTCGTGGTGTCGGATGTGCGCATGCCCGGCATGGACGGCTTCGCCTTTCTCGACGCGGTGCGCCGGCTCGACGCCGATATTCCCGTGCTGCTGATCACCGGCCATGGCGATGTGCCGATGGCGCTGCGCGCCCTGCGGGCCGGGGCGTGGGATTTCATCGAGAAGCCGGCGGACCCGGTGCTGCTGGTGGAGACGGTGCGGCGCGCGCTGGAACAGCGCCGCCTGGTGCTGGAAAACCGCGCGCTGCGCGAGGAGGCCGCCCGCGACGACGCGCTGGCGCAGGACGCATGGGCCGCCCGGCTCATCGGCCGTTCCGAGGCGATGCAGCGCCTGCGCCGCACCCTCGCCGTGCTCGCCGACACCCGCACCGATGTGCTGATCTTCGGCGAGACCGGCACCGGCAAGGAGATGGCCGCGCGCGCCCTGCACGATTTCGGCCGCCGCCGCGCCGGGCGCTTCGTCGCCGTCAACTGCGCCGCCATCCCCGAGAACATGATCGAGAGCGAGCTTTTCGGCCATGAGGCGGGCGCTTTCACCGGCGCGCGCGAGCGTCGCATCGGCAAGATCGAGCACGCGCACAAGGGCACGCTGTTCCTTGATGAGATCGAATCCATGCCGCTGGCGGCGCAGACGCGGCTGCTGCGCGCGCTGCAGGAGCGCAGCCTGGAACGGCTGGGCTCCAATGCGGAGATCAAGGTCGATATCCGCGTGATCGCCGCCACCAAGGTGGACCTGCTGGCGCTGGCGGGCGAAGGACGCTTCCGCGAGGATCTGGTCTACCGGCTCAACACGGTCACCGTCCGCCTGCCTCCGCTGCGCGACCGGCGCGAGGACATTCCGGCCCTGTTCCGCCATTTCGTCGAGGCCGTGGCCGCGCGCGACGGCGTGCCGGCCCGCCCGGTGGAGCCGGCCGCGCTCGCTGAGCTGATGCGCCGGCCCTGGCCGGGCAATGTGCGCGAATTGCGCAACGCCGCCGAGCGCCATGTGCTGGGGCTCGAGGACGCGGGCGCGCCGGAGGCCTTCCCCCCGCCGCCTGCCCCAATCCCGGCGGGCGGGACGAGCCTCGAAGCGATGATGGACGCCGCCGAGCGCCAGCTCATCGCCGAGGCGCTGGCCCGGCACGGCGGGCGGGTCGGGCAATGCGCGGAAGCGCTCGGCATCTCGCGCAAGACGCTCTACCTGAAGATGCGCAAGCACGGGCTGGAGCGCGACGCGGTGGAGGACTGAGCACCGAGGCTGAAAACGCCGCCGCGATGTTACCTGAATGACCCATGCGGGCGACGCGCGCTGTTACCGCGCTGACCCATTCGCGTCCGGCGGCGCCGGCCAACTCCGCATAAACGTTTGATAGGTCTAGCCTTTATCCATCACGCGCGCCTTGGCACGCGGGTTGCGGAGAGGCTCGCGCAGCCTTCGGGCCGCCAAACAGACTTTTGGGAGATACGCCATGATCCGTTTCGCCGCCGCCGCGGCCACCCTTGCGCTCGCCTCCTTCGCTGCCGCCCCGGCGGCGCTGGCGCAGTCCGGCAAGGTCACCGTCGTCACCTCCTTCTCCAAGGATGTCACCGACCCGATCAAGGCCGCGTTCGAGAAGGCCAATCCCGGCATCTCGCTCGACGTGCAGAACCGCAACACCAATGCGGGCGTGAAATATCTCGACGAAACCCGCTCCAACCCGCAGGCGGACCTGTTCTGGGCCTCGGCGCCGGACGCCTTCGAGGTGCTCAAATCTAAGCAGCTGCTGCAGAAGTTCACCCCATCGGCGGAAGGCATCCCCGAGAAGATCGGCGCCTATCCCATCAACGACCCCGAGGGCTATTATTTCGGCTTCGCGGCCTCGGGCTACGGCATCATGTGGAACACCCGCTATGTCGGGGCCAATGAGCTGCCCGAGCCGAAGGAGTGGAACGACCTCGCCGCCGCGCCCTATTACGACCATGTCGCCATCGCCTCGCCGGCGCGCTCCGGCACCACGCATCTGACGATCGAGACGATCCTGCAGGGTGAGGGCTGGGACAAGGGCTGGCAGACCATCAAGGACATGGCCGGCAACTTCCAGACCATCACCGAGCGCTCCTTCGGCGTGCCGGAGGCGGTGAATTCCGGCCAGGTCGGCTATGGCATCGTCATCGATTTCTTCGCCTTCTCCGCCCAGGGCTCGGGCTTTCCGGTGAAGTTCGTCTATCCCACCGTCACCACCGTGGTGCCGGCCAATGTCGGCATCGTCGCCAACGCGCCGAACGCCGCCAACGCGCAGAAATTCGTCAACTTCCTGCTTTCGCCCGCCGGCCAGGAAGTGCTGCTCGAACCCAGCATCCGCCGCCTGCCGGTGAACCCGGCCGTCTATGCCAAGGCGCCGGAGGGCTACCCCAACCCCTTCACCGACCCGCGCTTCAAGTCGATGACGATGTTCGACGTCGACAAGTCCGGCCAGCGCACCGCCGTGGTCGACACGCTGTTCGACCAGCTCATCTCCTTCCAGCTGAACGACCTGAAGGCCGTCACCAAGTCGATCCATGAGGTCGAGGCCAAGCTCGCGGCCAAGGACAACCCGCAGGCCCGCGCCCTGATCAAGGAAGCGCGCGCGCTGATCGGCGCCATGCCGGTCAACGAGGAGCAGGCGTCGAGCAAGGAAGTGCTGGCGGCGTTCAGCGGCGGCAAGGAAAAGGGCGCCCGCCAGGCTGAGATCGAGCAGCAATGGGCCGGCTTCGCCAAGGAGCACTACGCCAAGGCGAAGGCCAAGGTCGCGGAAGCCGCCAAGCTCGCCAACTGAGCCGCGCCCGCCGAACCTTCTCGGCATAGGACGCGGCGACGACGCCGCGTCCCCTCCTTCCACGCCCATAGGACGCGGCGGCGGCGCCGCGTCCCCCTCTCACGCCATAGCTGGAGCGTGTTGCATGTCGCTCGCCTTCACCCAGGCCCCGGCGCGCCGCTGGCGGCTGCCCGGAACCCCCGGCCAGATCGCCCTGGCGCTGGGGCTGACGGCCTTTCTGCTGGCCTTCCTTCTGGTGCCGGTCGGGTCCGTGATCTATGTCGCCTTCACCGAGAAGGGCAGCGGCGGCTTCACCCTGATCAATTTCGTCGACTTCTTCCGCACCGACCTGTTCATGCGGTCGTTCTGGAACTCGTTCTACGTCTCGGCGATGACGGTGGGGCTGGCCTCGCTGTTCGCGCTGCCGCTGGCCTACATCACCACCCGCTTCGAGTTTCGCGGCGCGCTGATCATCCAGACGCTGGGCTTCGTGCCGCTGATCATGCCGCCCTTCGTCGGCGCGGTGGCGATGCAGCTGCTGTTCGGCCGCAATGGCTCGGTCAACCTGCTGCTGAACGAGTATTTCGGCTTCCGCATCCCCTTCATGGAAGGGCTGAACGGCGTCATCTTCGTCCAGGCCATCCACTATTTCCCCTTCATCCTGATCAACCTCTCGGCGGCGCTGCGCAACATCGACCGCTCGATGGAAGAGGCGGCGCAGAATCTCGGCTCGTCTGGCATGCGGATGTTCCGGCGCATCGTGCTGCCGCTCGCCATGCCGGGCTATGTCGCCGGCGCCTCGCTGGTCTTCGTCAAGGTGTTCGACGACCTCGCCACGCCGCTGCTGCTGAACGTCAAGGACATGCTGGCGCCGCAGGCCTATCTGCGCGTCACCTCCATCGGCATCACCGATCCCATGGGCTATGTCATCGCGGTGGTGCTGATCGTGGTGTCGGTGTTCGCCATGTGGGTGTCGGCGCTGGCGCTGCGCGGCCGCGACTACGCCACCACCCAGCGCGGCGGCGGCGGGCTCGCCAAGCGCCGCATGCGCCCGTGGGAGCAGGTGGTCGCCTATGGCGTCGTCGGCCTCATCCTGGCGCTGGTTCTGGCGCCGCATCTCGGCTTGCTGCTGCTGTCCTTCGCCACCATCTGGTCGTTCAGCCCGCTGCCGGACGGCTTCACCCTCGCCCATTACGGCCGGGTGTTCGGGGAAAGCTCGGTCTATATCAAGAACACGCTGATCTATGCCTCCATCGCCGGCGGCATCGACGTGGTGGTCGGCACCGCCATCGCCTATCTGGTGCTGCGCACCAAGCTGATCGGCCGCCACTGGCTGGACTGGGCGGCCACGGCCGCGCTCGCCGTGCCGGGCGTGGTGCTCGGCATCGGCTATCTGCGCACCTTCTACGATATCCGCCTGCCCGACGGCACGCCGCTGGCGACAATGTGGATCGTGCTGGTCATCGCGCTGGCGATCCGCCGCCTGCCCTATGCGCTGCGCGCCTGCTACGCCGCGCTGCAGCAGATTTCCGTATCGCTGGAGGAGGCGGCGGAAAATCTCGGCGCCACCAAGTCGCGCACGGTGATGCGCGTCGTGGTGCCGCTGATGACCGGCGGCATCCTCGCCGGCTTCGTCACCAGCTTCGCCACGGCGGCGGTGGAACTCTCCGCCACGCTGATGCTGGTGCAGTCCAACGCCGACGCCCCGCTGGCCTATGGCCTGTATGTGTTCATGCAGTCCGCCGCCGGCCGCGGGCCCGGCGCGGCGCTCGGCGTCATCGCCGTGCTGCTGGTCGCCGCCTGCACGCTGATCTCCCACTACATCATTGACCGCAACCAGAAGACCACGGGGGCCGCCCGATGAACGCTCACGCCATCGACGCCAGCGCCGCGGCCGTCCTCAACACGGCGGCGCTCGACCTGCACATTGAGGGGGTGAATCTCTCCTATGGCAGCAACCATGTGCTGAAGAACGTCAATCTCGACATCAAGCCGGGCGAGTTCTTCGCCTTTCTCGGGCCGTCCGGCTGCGGCAAGACCACGCTTCTGCGCCTCATCGCCGGCTTCAACACCGCCGATACCGGGCGCGTGGTGGTGGGCGGGCGCGACATCAGCACCCTGCCGCCGTGGAAGCGCGATGTCGGGCTGGTGTTCCAGAGCTACGCGCTGTGGCCGCATATGACGGTGGCGAAGAACGTCGCCTTCGGGCTGGAGGAGCGCGGCGTGCCGCGTGCCGAGATCCAGCGCCGGGTGGCGGCGGCGCTTGACATCGTCGGGCTCGCCCATCTCGCCGAGCGCCGGCCCTCCCAGCTCTCCGGCGGCCAGCAGCAGCGCGTCGCCCTGGCGCGCACCGTGGTCATCGAGCCCAAGGTGCTGCTGCTCGACGAGCCGCTGTCCAATCTCGACGCCAAGATGCGGGTGCAGGTGCGCCGCGAATTGCGCGACCTGCAGCAGCGGCTCGGCCTCACCACCATCTTCGTCACCCATGATCAGGAAGAGGCCAACACGGTCTGCGACCGCATCGCCGTGATGAATGAGGGCGTGGTGCAGCAGGTCGGCACGCCGGTGGAGCTGTATGAGCGCCCGGCCAATCTGTTCGTCGCCACCTTCCTCGGCACGGCGAATGTGCTGGAAGGCAAGGTGGTGGGCACCGGCGCGGCGCGGCAGTTCGAAACCCTCGGCGGCCTGCGCCTGCCGATCGCGGCGGAGGCCGAGGTGCCGGCGGATGCGCGGCTGGTGTTCCGTCCGCAGGTCGCCCGCCTGGCGACGGAAAAGCCGGCCGGAGCCTGCGCCTTCGAGGGCGCGATCACCCGGCGCGAATTCCTCGGCAGCGTGATCCGCTTCGGCATCGAGGTCGGCGGGCAGGAGATCACCGTCGACGAGGTGTTCCAGCCCGGCCTGCGCGCGCCCTATGAGATCGGCGACCGCGTCTGGGTCGACATACCCGTGGCTTCCGCCCTCTGGCTCGGGCCCGGCACGGCCTGAGCCCCGCGCCTGCCCTTATCGCCAACCGCTTCGCCGCCGCTCCGCACCCGCCGGGCGGCGGTTTCTTTTTGGGGCGGCCTCCCTCCCCCCTTCCCTCGCCTGCCTGCCGGCAGCGGCGGGTCTCGCGGCGGCGAAAATTTGAGTCTCACGACAGGTTGACGATCAGTCTCTCAACCTGTCATACCAGACCATGTGATCAGACGGCGGAACGATTGTTCGCGCCCCGGCCCCAGGGTCGGGAGGAAGCGACGCCGGACAGGGCCGCCGCCGCGTGTGTTGAGAGGGCAGTGAACATGAAGATTGCGATCGTCGGCTGCGGCGTGGTGGGCTCGTCCTGGTCCCTGGTGTTCGCCCGCGCCGGGCATGAACTCGCCATTTACGACCGCACCCCGGCCGCCGCCGAGGCGGCGCTGGACTTCGTGCGCGCGGCCGATCCCGCCCTGGCCGCCCGCTGCCGCATCGCCGACAGCCTCGCCGACGCGCTGGCCGGTGCCGACTATGTGCAGGAAAGCGCGCCGGAGCGGCTGCCGATCAAGCAGGAACTCTACCGCGAGATGGACGCGCTGGTGGCGCCCACCACCATTATCGGCAGCTCCACCTCCGGCTTCCCGGCCTCCGTCTTCACCGAAGGCCTCGCCAATGCCGCCCGCTGCCTGGTGGCGCACCCGATCAACCCGCCGCACCTCATCCCGCTGGTGGAGCTGATCCCCGCCCCCTGGACCGCGACCGAGACGCTCGATTTCACCCGCGCGCTGATGGCGGAGGTCGGCCAGAGCCCGATCACCCTCACCCGCGAGATCAACGGCTTCGTGGTCAACCGCCTGCAGAGCGCGCTGCTGGGCGAAGCCTTCCGGCTGGTCGAGGACGGCATCTGCACCCCGGCCGAGGTCGATGCGGCGGTGGCGGACGGCCTCGGCCTGCGCTGGTGCTTCATGGGGCCCTTCGCCACCATCGATCTCAACGCCGCCAAGGGCGTGTCGGAATACTGCGCCAATCTCGGGCCGATGTATTACGGCCTCGCCAAGGAGCAGGCCGACCCGCGCGAATGGACGCCGGAACTCGTCGCCGCCATCGAGGCGAAGATGCGCGCGCAGGTGCCCGCGGAAGGCCTGCCGGCCCGCCGGAAATGGCGCGACAGCTTCCTCGCCGGCATCGTCGCCGCCAAGCGCGAGATCGCGGGCAAGCTCGGCGCATGAGCGGTTTCGGCACCCCGGCCCATCTGCGCCGCGACCGGCTGTCCGACAAGATCGCCAAGGACATCGAGGCGCGGGTGCTGTCGGGCGAATTGAGCGTCGGCGACACGCTGCCCTCCGAGCGGGAGCTGATGGCGCATTACGGCGTCGGCCGCCCCGCCGTGCGCGAGGCGCTGCTGTGGCTCAGCAAGACCGGGATGCTGTCCGTCTCCAATGGTGACCGCACCCGCGTCACCGAGCCCGACCCGCGCGATATGCTGCAGCTTCTCACCGGGGCGGCGCGCATGCTCGTCGCCCGGCCGGAAGGCATCCGCCAGTTCCAGCACACCCGCATCTTCGTCGAGGTGGCGCTGGCGCGCGAGGCGGTGCGGCTGGCGACCGAGCAGGACATCGCCGAGCTCGAAGCGCTGCTGCGGGTCAATGAGGCCAGCGCCGGCGACATTCCGGCCTTCTCCGCCAGCGACGATGCGTTCCACCACCGCATCGCCCGCATCGCCGACGACCCGCTGCTCGACGCGCTCTACCACGTCGTTCTCGAACTGCTGGAAGAACAGCGCCGCTTCTCGCTCAGCCATCCCGACGGCCTCGGCAAGGCGATGGCGGCGCACCGGCACATTTTCGAGGCCATCCGCGACCGCGACGCCGACCGGGCGGAAGCGGCGATGCGCGAACACCTCGAAACGGTGATCAAGACCTATTGGGACATGCGCGCCCAGACCCCCGACCCCGCCTAGATCATTTCACCGTGTCACGGAAACAGTGAAATGATCTAATTCTTTGTTTTTTCGCGTTTTCTTCACGCGAACTGGCATCCACTTCGCTCGAAAACGCTCCAAGCGCAACGCCCGTCCGCTCCGTCTTTTTGCAAAGGCTCCGAACATGCTTCTCGGCTGCATTGGCGACGACTTCACCGGCTCCAGCGATCTCGCCAACACCCTGTCCAAGCAGGGCATGCGGGTGACTCAGTATTCCGGCGTGCCGACAGGCCCGGCCGACGCCGGCGTCGAGGCCGGCGTGGTGGCACTGAAGTCCCGCAGCATCCCGGCCAAGGACGCCATCGCCCAGTCGCTGGCGGCGCTGGACTGGTTGAAGGCGCAGGGCTGCACGCAGTTCCTGTTCAAATATTGCTCGACCTTCGACAGCACGCCGGAGGGCAATATCGGCCCGGTGGCGGCGGCGCTGGCGGAGGCGCTGAAGGCCCGCAAGGTCGTGGTCTGCCCGGTGTTTCCCGGCGCCGGCCGCACGCTCTATCAGGGCCATCTCTTCGTGCAGGACCGGCTGCTGAACGAGAGCGGCATGGAGCACCACCCGCTCAACCCGATGACGGATGCCGATATCCGCCGCTTTCTGGCGCGGCAGACCGACATGAAGGTCGGTCATGTCGGCTTCGCCGCCGTGCGCCAGGGAGCGGACGCCATCGCGCAAGCGCTCACCCGCGCCGATGCGGAAGGGGCGCGGCTGATCGTGGTCGACGCGCTCTCCGACGCCGATCTGATGGAGATCGGCGCGGCGCTCGACGGCGCCCCGCTCGTCACCGGCGGTTCCGGCATCGCCATGGGCCTGCCGGCGAATTTCCGCCGCAAGGGCCTGTTGTCGGGCGAAGGCAGCGCCTGGCAGGGGGTGGAAGGCCCGTGCGTCGTGCTCTCCGGCTCCTGCTCCACCGCCACGCGCGGCCAGGTCGCCCGCCACCGCGAGGCCGGCCTGCCGCTACTCGAGATCAATGCCGACGATGCCGTGGCCGGGCGGCTCGACCCGCAGGCCATCGCCGCCTGGGCGCTGGCGCAGGGCGCGCGCCCGCTCGTCTTCTCCTCCGCCGACCCAGAAGAAGTGCGGCGCGCCCAGAACACCCATGGCCGCGAAACTGTCGCGGCGGCCATCGAGACGCTCTTCGCCGCCATCGCCCGAGCCCTCGTCGCGGGCGGCGTTGGGCGTCTCGTCGTGGCCGGCGGCGAGACCTCGGGCGCCGTGGTCGAGGGGCTGGGCCTGACCTCGCTGGAGATCGGGCCGGAAATCGCCCCCGGCGCGCCCGCTTTGCGCACGGTTCCCGCCGGCGGCCAGCCGCTGGCGCTGGCGCTCAAGTCCGGAAATTTCGGCGGCGTGGATTTCTTCGCCGAGGCCGATGCCGTTCTGCGCGGCCACTGACGCCGCCGCCGGCGCAGAAGGGCGCGGGCGGCACAATCATAAGATCAAAAGGAGGACGTGACTTGTTGAACACCACCGTGAAGATGCTGAAGCTGGCGGTCTTTTCCGCCGCTTCCGCCCTCGCCCTTGCGGCTGCGCCGGCGCCCGCCCTCGCCCAGGACGTGCTGAACCTCAAGCTCGGCCACATCCAGTCCGAGCAGGATCTGTGGCATCTCGGCGCGCAGAAGTTCAAGGAAGAGCTGGAAAAGCGCTCCAACGGCACCATCACGCTCACCATCTACCCGAACTCGACGCTCGGCGGCGACCGCGACCTCGTCGAGGGCATGCAGATGGGCACGGTCGATTTCGGCCTCATCGCCGGCGTGCTCGGCAATTTCGCGCCCTCGATCCAGCTGCTGGAACTGCCTTATCTCTTCAAGTCGCAGGACGAGTTCAACAAGGTGGTGAAGGGCAAGATCGGCGAGGAGATCGCCGGCAATGTGCTCTCCAGCGCCAATGTCCGCATCCTCGACTGGTGGGAGCGCGGCTCGCGGCAGGTGACGGCAAACAAGCCGATCAACGGGCTTGACGACCTCAAGGGCCTGAAGATCCGCGTGCCGGAAATTCCCGCCATGGTCACCACCTGGCGCGCCATCGGCGCCAACCCGACCCCCATGGCGTGGAGCGAGGTCTATACCGGCCTCGAACAGCGCGTCATCGAGGCGCAGGAAAACCCGATCCCCTTCATCTATGGCGGGCGCATCAACGAGGTGCAGTCCCACCTCGCCTTCACCAACCACAAATATGAATATGTGACGCTGGTCATCAGCGACATGCGCTGGAACCAGCTCACCCCCGAGCAGCAGAAGATCGTGGCCGAGGCGGCCGATGCCGCCACCGCCTATGAGAACGAGCTGGTCCGCACCAAGACCGACGAGATGCTGAAGAAGATGGAGGCCGCCGGCCTCAAGGTCAGCCATCCCGACACCGCGCCCATCGCCGCCGCCGCGCAGTCCGCGCACGACGCCTTCGGCGCGAAGGTCAACCCGGACCTCTACAACCGCATCAAGCAGGAACTCGGGCGGTAGCACACCGCCTGCGCGGCCCGCGCCCGCCCGCCCCGGAACAGCGATCGACGCCGTTCCGGGGCGTGGCGACAGGCGCGCCGCCTGAGGGAGACACGAGCTTGGACAAGCTGGATCGGCTGATACACCACTTCCTTCTCTGGGCCATCGCCGCGCTGATGTTCGCCATGATGGGCGTCACCTTCGCCCAGGTGGTCTCGCGCTACGCCCTGGCAAATTCACTCAGCTGGTCCGAGGAACTCGGCCGCTACATCTTCGTCTGGATCACCTTCCTCGGCATGGCCGCGGCGTTCCAGTCGAAGGCGCATATCGCGCTCGACTTCCTGCTGACGCTGCTGCCGGCCAAGCCCTCGCGCGCGCTCAACGTCGTCAACGCGCTGCTCGTCGCGCTGGTCGGCGTGGCGCTGGTGGTGGGCGGCGGCTCGCTCATCAAGTTCGGGCTGAACCAGCGCAGCGCCGCCCTCGGCCTGCCCATGTATTACGTCTATTCGGTGATCCCGTTCAGCGGCGCCGCCCTGCTCTATTTCGCCCTGCGCGCCGCCTGGCAGCGCGCCACCGCGCGTGAGGTCACGCCATGATCGCCTTCCTCCTCTTCGGCGGCTTCGCGCTGTTCCTCATCCTCGGCGTGCCGGTCGCCTTCGGCATCGCCCTCACCTCGCTGGGGGCGATCCTCTACCAGGGCTACCCGATGGCGCTGTTCGGCCAGCGGCTGTTCACCTCGGTGGATTCCTTCCCGCTGATGGCGATCCCGCTGTTCATGCTGGCCGGCTCGCTGATGGGCCATGGCGGCATCACACGGCGCATCATCAATCTGGCGCTGGCGCTGGTCGGCAATATCCGCGGCAGCCTCGCCCATGTCGTCACGACGAGCGGCGTCATCATGGGCGGCGTCTCCGGCTCGGGGGTGGCGGATGTCGCCGCGCTCGGCTCGGTGATGATCCCGGAGATGAAGAAGCGCAATTACGACGCCGGCTTCTCCGCCGCGCTCGTCGCCTCCTCCGGCAGCCTGGCGCTGATCCTGCCGCCGAGCATCGCCATCATCATCTATGGCGTGTCCAACCAGGCCTCGATCGGCGACCTGTTCCTCGCCGCCATCGCCCCGGGCATCCTTATCGGGCTCGGCTTCGCGCTCTTTTCCTATGTCTATGCGGTGCGGCACGGCTATCCCACCGAGGGCCGGGTGAGCGGCGCGGAGAAGTGGCAGCGCTTCAAGGAGGCGAGCTGGGCGCTGATGATGCCGGTCATCATCATCGGCGGCATCCGCATGGGCGTGTTCACGCCCACCGAGGGTGGCGCGGTGGTGGCGGTCTATGCCTTCCTGGTCGGGCTGTTCGTCTACAAGGAATTCACCCTCGCCGACATTCCGAAGATCTGCATGGAAGCGGCCATCGCCACGGCGGTGATCGCCGCCATCATCGCCGCCACCTCGCTGTTCGGCTGGCTGCTCACCAATGCCCGCCTGCCGCAGACCATTGCCGGCGCCATTCTCGGGCTCACCGAGAACAAGATCCTGCTGCTGCTGCTGATCAACCTCATGCTGCTCGTGGTCGGCATGTTCCTCGACAGCGGCCCGGCGATCCTGTTGATGACGCCCATCCTCGGCCCGGTGGCGGCGCATCTCGGCGTGGATCCCGTGCAGTTCGGCCTCGTCATGGTGATCAACCTCACCATCGGCCTGCTGACGCCCCCGGTGGGCACGGCGCTCTACCTCGCCAGCAGCATTTCCGGCGTGCCGGTCCTGAAGCTCTCGCGCGCCATGCTGCCCTTCATCGGCATCATGCTGGCGGTGCTGGCGCTCGTCACCTATGTGCCCGGCTTCACCAGCTGGGCGCTGACCAAGTAAGTTGCGGCGGCCGGCGCCCCTGCGGTGCCGGCCTCTCCGATCCCGGCCACTGGAGACGGAACGATGAGCGGGAATGAGCGGGCCGAGCTTTTGTGCGCCCTGTGCAAGAGCCTGTTCGACCGGGGCTACAGCGTCGGCGGCGCCGGCAATGTGTCGGTGCGGCTGGAGGAAGGCGGCTTCCTCGTCACCCCCACCGGCGGCAGCCTCGGGCGGCTCTCCCCCGACGCGCTGGCGCGGATCGATGGCGAGGGCCGGCCGGTGCCGGGGCCCAAGCCGTCGAAGGAATTCGCCTTCCATCTCGCTCTGTTCGAGGCGCGGCCGGAGGTGGGAGCGATCGTGCATCTGCACTCCACCTATCTCACCGCCCTCTCCTGCCTGGAAGACCTGCCGACCGACAACGCCCTGCGCCCCTTCACGCCCTATTATGTGATGCGCGCCGGCTATATGCCGGTCATTCCCTATTACCGCCCCGGCGCGCCGGAAATCGCCCGCGATCTCGCGGTGGCGGCGAAGGCGCACCCGGTCAACGCCTTCCTGCTCGCCTCGCATGGCGTGGTGGTGCTGGGCAAGGATCTGGAAGACGCGGTCAACAATGCCGAGGAGCTGGAAGAGACGGCGCGCCTCGCCTTCATCCTGCGCGGCGAGAAGATCCGCTACCTCAGCGAGGCCGAAATCGCCGAACTACGCGCCATGGGACGCTGAGGCGGGACGCCTGACACGGGCACGCGCCGGGCACTGAGCCGGCAAAGCTCCCGCCCGCCGCGTCCGTAAAGGCGCAGCCCGGCCCCCACCGCCCGGCCGGGATTTTCAGCCCGTTAATAAATATGCTAGGCCATCGGGCGTGAAACGAGTGAAAACACGACCCGCACCGGCCTTGACGCCGCTGACCGTCGCCAGCCTCGCGCTGCTGGCGGGCGGCATGCTCGTGGCGGCCCCGGCCTCGGCCACCACCAATTCGGCAACGTCCAACTCGGCAACGACCAGCGCGGCCACGACCAAGGCGGCCGCGACCAAGAAGGCGACCCATGTGCGCACCGTGCGCGTGGTGGCCGTCACGCTCTCCCGCGTCGTGCCCCCGCCGGTTCTGGCGCCGGTGCCGCGCTGCCCGGCCGATCTCGTCGCCCCTTCCTACAGTGCGTGGATCACCGACCCCGCGCGCGGCGCGCTCACCGGCGAGCGGCTGGTGGTGCACACCGAAGCGGTCGCCCTTGTCCCGGTGACGCCGAGCGAAACCGCGCCGGTCGCCCGCGCGCCGGCCCCAGCCGCGCCGAACGAACCCGCCGCGCCCCCGGCGTCGGCTGCCGCCCCGGCTGAATCCGCTGCCCCCGCTGCCGCGCCCCCGACCATTCCCGTGCCGCCCAAGCGCCTGGCGGAAAAGCGCGGAATCGTGCTCGCCTCGCTGGTGCCGCTGCCGCCGAGCCGACCCAGCGACGCGCTCGCCTTCGCCGCGCCGCCAGCGGCCGACTCCCACGCCTTCCCGGCCGCACAGGCCAAGGCGGCCGCGTCCGCCAAGGTACCCGCCGAAGCGGTGGCCGAGGCGGAGGTAGAGCCGCTGCCCGAGGGGGAAGACGCCGCGCGCCCCATCGACGACGCGCCCGAGCCGGTGGCGACCCGCGCCACCGCCGACCGCGCGCCCGAGGCCATCGAGGCGCTGCTGGAGCGCCACGCCCAGCGCTTCGACGTGCCGGTGTGGCTGGTGCGCCGCGTCGCCTGGCGCGAGAGCAAGTTCGAGCCGAGCCGCCGCAACGGCCCCTATTGGGGGCTGATGCAGATCCGCGTCGACACCGCCCGCGCCCTCGGCTTCCGTGGCGCGCCGAAGGACCTGCTCGACGCCGACACCAACCTCACCTACGCCGTCGCCTATCTCGCCAATGCCTACCGGGTGGCCGGGCGCGACGAGAAGCGGGCGGTGATGCTCTATGCGCGCGGCTATTATTACGAGGCCAAGCGCAAGCAGATGCTGGATTCGCTGATCCGCACCGCCAGCGCCACCCCCGCCCAGACCGGCGACGCCGCCGAGCCCGCCGCGCCGTAGCGGAACGGGCGGGGCGACACCGCCGGCCCGGCTCGGTCAGGTCTGCAGCCCACCCGCCACGTCGAAGCTGCTGCCGGTCATGTAGCCCGCCTGCGGCCCGGCGAGGAAGCCCACCAGCGCGGCCACCTCCTCCAGCGTCGCGATGCGGCGGATCGGGTGCTGGTCCATCAGCGCCGCCGGCGGACCGTCCTCGCCCAGCGCGTCCACCGCCATATCGGTCGGCATGATGCCGGGCTGCACAACATTGACGGTGATGTTGCGCGGGCCGAGATCGCGGGCGACACCTCGGGCATAGCCGGCGATCGCCGCCTTGCTGCCGGCATAGTCGGCCGCGGCGGCGAAGGGCACGCGGCTGCCCATCAGCGAGCCGATGAAGAGGATGCGCCCGCCATCGGACAGCACCGGCGCCGCCGCCCGCGTGGTCGCCACGGCGCCGAGCACATTGACCTGCCACTGCCGGTCGAGACCGGCGGTGTCGAGCTGCGGATCGTCGACCGTGCGGCCCTGCACGGCGATGGCGGCGTTGTTGACGAGAATGTCGAGCCGCCCGAAATGCGCCAGCACCGCCGCGACCAGCGGCTTTGCCGCCGAGGCGACATAGGTGAGGGCGACATCGGCGCCCTGCGCGGCCAGGGTGGTGGCGATGGCGGCGCCCAGCCCGCGCGACCCGCCGGTGACGAGGGCGACCTTGCCGGTGAGAGGTTTCGACATGAAGGGTCCTTTCGCGGCGCGCGCAGGCGCCGGCCAGAGGGCAGCGTTCTGTAACGTTCGTTATGTAACGAGAGGTATGAAATATGGACGCCGCCTGTCAAGGCGTTTTATAATGCTCGTTATGGAAACCAAGGAACCCGCCTGATGGGACGCCCGCGCGGCTTCGATGTGGAAGAGGCGCTGGACGCGGCGCTCGCCGTGTTCTGGCGCAAGGGCTATGAGGGCACCTCCTATGCCGACCTCACCGCGGCGGTGGGGGTGGAGCGCC
The DNA here is from genome assembly GCF_965249975.1 of Ancylobacter sp. GTDB lineage: Bacteria > Pseudomonadota > Alphaproteobacteria > Rhizobiales > Xanthobacteraceae > Ancylobacter. Next base: position 859,041 of record NZ_CBDFNE010000018.1, read on the forward strand.
CGGCGCTCTATGCCGCCTTCGGCAACAAGGAGGCGCTGTTTCGCCGCGTCCTCGCCCGCTACACCGAACGCGAGCTCGCCTATGTGCCCGAAGCCCTCGCTTTGCCCACGGCGCGGGAGGTCGCGGCGCATATGCTCGCCCGCGCGGTGGAGCTGAACACGCGCTGCCCCGACCATACCGGGTGCCTCTACCTCAATGGCGTGCTCGCCGGGTCGGACGCGGCAGAGCCGGTGCGGCAGGCGCTGATCGCCGCCCGCGCCGATGGCGAAGCGGCGCTGTGCCAGCGCTTCGCGCGGGCGAAAGCGGAGGGCGACCTCCCCCCGGACGCCCGGCCCGAGGCACTGGCCGCCTTTCTCATGGCGGTGCTGCACGGCATCGGCGTGCAGGCCAAGGCCGGGTTCAGGCGCGAAAAGCTGGAAGCCGTCGCCGCGCTGGCGCTGGCAAGCTTTCCCCCGCGCCCACCGGCCGTGTGAGCCGCGACCGGCAGGCTCGCCACGCCCGCCATTGCGCCGGCGGGGACCGCCCCCGACAATGAAGGCGAATCGCGCGGCGGGGCCGGGCGCCGAGGGAGTGAGCGTCAGCGATGGACACCCGCCATCTCGAAGCCTTCCGCGCCGTCTATGAGAACGGCTCGATGAGCGCCGCCGCCGTGCTGCTGGGCAAGTCGCAGCCGGCGATCAGCAATCTCATCGCCCGGCTGGAGGATGAGATCGGGGTGCGGCTGTTCCACCGCGCCCATGGCCGGCTGGAGCCGACCCCGGAGGCGGAAACCTTCTTCGCCGCCATCGTGCGCACGCTCGACGCGATGGACCGCACGCTGGCCATCTCCCGCAACCTGAAGAGCCTGTCCTCGGCGACGCTGCTCATCGCCAGCCCGCCGGGCCTCGCCACCTATCTGTTGCCGCCGATCATCGCCGATGTGCTGAAGGAGAATGCGGGGGCCACCGCCCGCTTCATCACCCGCTCCTCCTATGCGGTGCGCGATCTCGGCACCATCGGCGCCTTCGATGTGGGGTTCGCGGAGCTGCCCATCGACATCCATGTCGCCTCGCTCGAACTTTTCGAGGTGGCGTGCATGTGCGTGATGCGCGCCGACCATCCGCTGGCGGGGGAGCGCTGCATCGGGCCGGAACAGCTCGACGCCGTGCCCTTCGTCACGCTGTTTCCCGAGCACATCACCCATATCGCCGCGGCGGAGGCCTTCTTCGAGGCGCAGGCGCACTGGAACGTGGTGGCGGAGGTGGAATTTTTCGGCACCGCCTGCGTGCTGGTGCAGCAGCTCGGCGCGGTGACGCTGGTCGATCCCGCCACCGCCCGCTTCTTCGCCGCCATGGGGCTGGTGGCGGTCCCGTTCCGCCCGCTCGTGCCCTACCGCTTCGGCATGTTCCGGCCCAGCACGCGCCCGCCCTCGCGCATTTCCGTCGCCTTCATGGAGCGTTTCCGCCGCACTGTCGCGCCGGACCTCGCCGCCCCGCGCTGAAAGCCCCGCCCCGCGCTCAAACTTCGGGCAGCGGTAGCGGGCGCGGCCGAGTGTATAACTTTGCCTTATGGACTTCCCGCTAATTCCTGTTTGACGCCGACGCGAAATCGACAGGAAATCAGGGCAGGAACAGCCTGCGCAGGGAAGACGCATATGAGCACATCGGCGATGAGCCTCTCGGCGACGAAGCGGATCGAGGAACTCGGCCTCGTGCTTCCCGGCGCCGGCGGCGGGGCCGGCTATTACGGCACGCGCTACGGCAAGATGAAGCCGCATTATCTCAGCGACAAGCTGCTCTTCCTCTCCGGCCAGACGGCGGGTGTCGATGGCGAGGGCAAGGTGCTGTTCCCCGGCCGGCTGGGGCGCGATGTCACCGTGGAACAAGGCTATGAGGCCGCCCGCCTCACCGGGCTCAACTGCCTGTCCTGCATCAAGGACGCCGTCGGCGATCTCGACCGGGTGAAGGGGCTGGTGCGCTCGCTCAATTTCATCGCCTGCGACCCCTCCTTCACCCAGCCGCATCTGGTGGCGAGCGGGCTCACCGACCTGTTCGAGCAGGTGTTCGGCCCGGAGATCGGGGTCGGCGGGCGCGCCTCCATCGGGGTGATGTCGCTGGCCGACGATTACTGTTTCGAAACCTGGGTGACGGTGGAACTCCACTGAACCCGACGCCGACCCAACCAACCACACGGCCAGAAGGCCGGAACCTTCCGCAGCAGGCCGCACGGCTCATCTCTTCCAGAGGAGACTTCGCATGACGACCCATCGCCTTGCCGCTGCCGTGCTCGGCATCGGCCTTCTCGCCTCCCCCGGCCTCGCCCGGGCCGAGGAGATCACCATCGGCTTCACCGCCGCGCTTTCCGGCGATTTCGCCGCCTTCGGCCTCAACATGCGCAAGGGCCTCGACCTCGCGGTGGACGCGCTGAACAAGAAGGGCGGCAACACCTACACGATCGATGCGGTGGATGATCGCGGCGAGGCGCGCGAGGGCGTGCTGATCGCCCAGCGCTTCTGCTCCGACAAGAAGGTCGATGTGGTGATGGGCTATTCCTTCTCCTCCATCGCGCTGGCCGCCGTGCCTGTTTTCAACGAGTGCAAGCTCCCGGTTCTGGCCTCCGCCGTCACCAGCCCGGCGCTGACCAATGTCAGCCCCTATTTCCGCCGCAACGTGCTCACCGACGCGGTGCAGGGCACGATGATGGGCGACTATGCGGCCAAGACGCTCGGCCTCAAGTCGATCTATGTGCTGAACCAGCAGGATGATTACGGCATCGGCGTCGCCAAGGCGTTCTCCGCCGCCGCGGAGAAGGACGGCGCCAAGATCCTCGGCACCGAATCCTATCTGCTCGGCTCCAAGGATTTCCGCACGCTGCTGACCAAGGTGCGCGCCGCCAAGCCCGACGCCATCTTCATCGGCGGCTTCTACACCGAGGCGGCGAAGATCGCCGAGCAGGCCCGCGCGCTCGGCATCAAGGCGCAGCTTCTCTCCACCGACGGCGCGCTCAATGTCGAGCTGATGAAGCTCGGCCGCAACGCCGTGGAAGGCATGATCGTCTACGGCATGTTCGATCCGGCGGTCGCCACCCCGGCGACCGAGAGCTTCCTCACCGCCTACAAGGCCGCCTACAAGGAAGACCCGAGCGCCTGGGCGGCGCTGGGCTATGACGCCGGCATGGCGCTCGGCGCGGCGGTCGACCTCGCCGCCAAGGACGGCCCGGTGACGCGCGAGAGCCTCAACGCCGCCTTCGGCAAGCTGAAGGACGTGCCCGGCGTCACCGGCCCCACCAGCTTCGACCCCTCGGGCGACCGCGCCGGCGCCCTGTACTTCCTCGAAGTGAAGGACGGCAAGTTCGGCCTCGCCCCCAAGCAGCCGTAAGCCACGCGCCACGCCCCCTCTCCCCATGGGGGAGAGGGAAGATAGGAGCAGGCGCACCGCGCTCCCTCTCCCCGGCGGGGAGAGGGTTGGGGTGAGGGGGAAGCCCGGCCTCCCGCCCGCCCCCTCACCGACCCGCTGACGCGGGCCACCTCTCCCCACCGGGGAGAGGGAAAACCCGCGCTCCGCGCAGAACCACACCCCTTCGCGACCGCCCTGGCCGCGAAGGGAAGCCCCTAAAGGCAACGCAGGCAGGCGATGGATTATCTCGGACAGTTGCTGGCGAACGGATTGGTGCTGGGGGCGATCTACGCCCTCGCCGCCGTCGCCTTCACCCTGGTGTACGGCGTCGTGCGCCTGGTGAACTTCGCCTTTGGCGAACTGTTCATGCTCGGCGCCTTCCTCACCGCGTCGCTGATGCTGCCCGAGGTGCGCCTGCTCGGCACCATCGTGCCGATGCCGGGTTTCTCGCTGCCCGTCGCGGCGGCGGGGGCGATCGCGCTCACCGCCGCGCTCGGCGTGCTGGTGGACCGCATCGCCTATCGCCCGCTGCGCAACGCCCCGCGCCTTGCGCCGCTCATCACCTCCATCGCCGTCTCCGTGGTGCTGCAAAGCCTCGCCCAGACCATCTGGGGCGCGGAGGAGCTGCGCTTCCCGGAATTCGCCCTCGCCACCCTGCCGCCGGTGGTGCTGTTCGATTCCATCTATCTCTCGGTGATGGACCTCGTGGTCATGGCGACCGCGCTGGCCGCCATGCTCGGGCTTTCCGCCTTCATCGCCCGCTCCTCGCTCGGCCGGGCGATGCGGGCGAGCGCGGAAGACCAGATGGCGGCGACGCTGGTCGGCATCCCGGTCAACCGGGTGGTGGCCGCCGCCTTCGCCATCGGCTCGGGCTTCGCGGCGCTGGCCGGGCTGCTCTATGCGCAGACCTATGGCTTCGCCCATTCCAGCATGGGTTTCCTGCCCGGGCTGAAGGCGCTCACCGCCGCCGTGCTCGGCGGCATCGGCTCCATTCCCGGCGCGGCGTTGGGCGGGCTCATCCTCGGCCTCGTCGAGGCGCTGGGGTCGGGCTATCTGCCCAATGGCACCGCCTGGAAGGACGCGATCAGCTTCGTGCTGCTGGTCGGCCTGCTTTATCTGCGTCCGCAGGGCCTGCTCGGCAAGCCGGAGCTGAATTCCGCAGGGCGCGGCAGCCTGCTCGGCGGCGCCTCGGAATTCGGCGCCGTGTGGCTGCGCGCCGCCTTCGGCAAGCTCGACGGCTGGCTCGCGCGCGCCGCGTCCGCCGGCACGCCGGCCGCGCTCGGCCTGCTGGCGCTGGCGCTGGTCGTCGGCGCGCTGGTGCCGTCCGATTACTGGCTGCGCATCCTCACCCTCGTGGTGATCTACGGCATGCTGGCGAGCGGGCTCAACGTCATTGTCGGCTTTGCCGGCCTGCTGGATCTCGGCTTCGTCGCCTTCTGGGCGGTCGGCGCCTATCTCACCTCGATCCTGTTCGTGCTGGTCCTGAAGGACCAGTTCGGCGTCGAGCCGGCGACGATCTGGTGGCTGCTCTATCTCAATCTGCCGCTGGCCGGCCTGCTCGCCGCCGGCTTCGCGGTGCTGCTCGGCACCCCGACCCTGCGGCTGCGCGGCGACTATCTCGCCATCATGACGCTGGGCTTCGGCGAGATCGTCCGCGTGGTCGCCATCAACTGGATGGACCTCACCAACGGGCCGATGGGCATTCGCGGCATTCCCGCGCCGAACCTGTTCGGCATCGCGCTCGGCTCGCCGCGGGCGCAGTTCTTCTTCGCGCTGGCGCTGGCGGTCGTCGTGGTCTTCGCCATCGCCCGGCTGGTGCGCTCCTATGTCGGGCGCGCCTGGGTGGCGATCCGCGAGGATGAGGAGGCGGCGGAGGCGATGGGCGTGCCCACCGCGCGCTACAAGCTCTATGCCTATGCCGCGAGCGGCTTCATTGGCGGCTTTGTCGGCGTGTTCTACGCCCACACCCAGCAATATATCAGCCCGCTGAACTTCTCGCTGTTCGAGAACATCCTGCTGCTGATGCTCGTGGTGCTGGGCGGGCTCGGCACCTTCATCGGGCCGTTCGTCGGCGCGCTGATCTGGATCGTGTTCCTGCAGCTGGCGCTCGACCTGCCCTTCGTGCAGGCCTATCCGGAAACCCGCTTCGCTTTGCTTGGCATCGTGCTCATCGTGCTGATGGTGTTCCGCCCGCAGGGGCTCGCCGCCAGCGCCCGGGTAGCGCTCACCATGCCAGGAACGCGACCCGGTGCCCGGCGCGTGAAGGAGGTCGCATGAGAGCGCCCACCCCCACGCCGCTGCTGGAAGCCCGCGCCATCACCGTGCGCTTCGGCGGGCTGCAAGCCGTCGGCGACCTCGACATGGCCATCGGCCGCGATTCCATTCACGGGCTGATCGGCCCCAATGGCGCCGGCAAGACCACGGTGCTGAACGTGCTCACCGGCTTCGTCCGCCCGACCGAGGGCGAATTGCTGTTCGACGGCGCGGAGATCGGCGGGCTGGGCGTCAACGGCTTCGCCCGGCGCGGCCTTGCCCGCACCTTTCAGAACATCCGGCTGTTCGGCGCCATGACGGTGCTGGAGAGCGTGCTGGTCGGGGCGCATCAGCGCTTTTCCGCCAACGCGCTGTCGCTCGTCTTCGGACGGCGCGCCGCGCGCGAGGCGGAAGAGGCGATGATCGCCCGCGCCTATGAACTGCTCGCCTTTGTCGGGCTGGGGGCGGATGTGGCCGACCGCGTCGCCACCACCCTCTCCTATGGCCATCAGCGCCGGGTCGAGATCGCCCGCGCCCTCATCTCCTCGCCAAAACTGCTGCTGCTCGACGAGCCGCTCGCCGGCATGAACGCGGTGGAGAAGGCCGAGATCGCCGATCTCGTGCGGCAGGTGCGGGCGCAGGGCATCGCCGTGCTGCTGATCGAGCACGACATGCAGGTGGTGCGCCGGCTGTGCGACCACCTCACCGTACTGGAATACGGCCGCAAGCTGGCGGACGGCGCGCCGGAAGAGGTGCTGGCCGACCCGGCGGTGCAGGCCGCCTATCTCGGCCGGGCGAGGTGAGCGCGATGAGCCAGACTGGACACATCGTCCACCACACCGCACCGACCGGTCACGCCGATGCGGCCACGCCGCCGCTACTCCAGGTTGAAAACCTGGCCGTCTCCTATGGCCGCATCCGCGCCGTGGACGGCGTCAATCTCCATGTCGAGCCCGGCCGCATCGTCTCGCTGGTCGGCTCCAACGGCGCCGGCAAGACCACGACGCTGATGGCGCTGTCCGGCCTGTTGCCGCTCGCCTCCGGGCGAATTCGCTTTGCCGGAGAAGACATTACCGCGCTGGCGCCGGAGCTGCGGGTGGCGCGCGGCATCGCCCATGTGCCGGAACGGCGCCGCGTCTTCGCCGGCATGACCGTGCGCGAGAATCTGGTGCTCGGCGCCTATGCGCGCGGCGATGCCGTTGATATCGCAAGCGATGTCGAGCGCATGGTGGCGCTGTTCCCGCGCCTCGGCGAGCGCATGGCGCAGCAGGCCGGCACCATGTCCGGCGGCGAGCAGCAGATGCTCGCCATCGCGCGGGGCCTCATGTCGCGCCCCTCCCTGCTGATCATGGACGAGCCCACCATGGGCCTCGCCCCACAGATGATCGACCTCATCCTCGACACCTTGCTGGAGATCCGCAAGCAGGGCACCACCATCCTGCTGGTCGAACAGAACGCGGTGGAGGCCATGCGCCTCTCCGATCACGTCTACATCATGCGCCTCGGCCGTATCGTCCATGAGGACAGCGGTGCCAATATCGATCCGGAGCGCGTGAAATCTTTCTATCTTGGAGCCGATGCATGACCGATACTTCAGGAGCTCCGCGCATGCGGCTCGGAACCTTCCTCGGTGTGCCCCCGGCAACATCCGTCCGTGCCGGGCAGATCGCCGTCATCGGCCTGCCCTTCGACTGCGGCACCCACGCCACCCGCATCGGCTCGCGTCAGGGACCGGCGTCGTTCCGCGCCATGTCGAGCGAGGTGCGCCCGTTCTATCCCCCGCTGGCGGATAGCGACCCGCGCGAAGGGGAACGGGTGGTGGATCTCGGCGACGTCGATGTCGTCGCCTCCGATATCGGCCCGTCCATGGCGGCGATGGAAGCCGTGGTGCAGGAGGTGGTGACGGCGGACGCGGTGCCGCTCTGCGTCGGCGGCGACGGCACGGTGACGTTGCCGGTTTTGCGTGCTCTCGCAAAGCGTTACCCCGAGCTGGTGCTGATCCATATCGATGCCCATACCGACGCCTATCCCGGCGAGGAGCTCAACACCGGCACCACCTTCACCCTGGCGGCGCAGGAAGGGCTGATCGACACCAAGCGCTCCTTCCACATCGGCGCGCGCGGCACCATGCTGGTCGGCGGCGCCTATGACTACACGCGCGGCCTCGGCTACCGGCTGATCCCGGGTGACGAGGTGCGCCGGCGCGGCCCGGAGGCCATTGCCGCCGAGGTGCGCGACGTGGTCGGCACGCGGCCCGTGCATCTGTCCTTCGACATGGATTATTTCGACCCCTCCGCCGCGCCGGGTGTCGCCACCCCCACCTGGGGCGGCCCGCCGGTGGCGGAGGTGTTCGATCTTCTGCACGGACTCAAGGGGTTGGACCTCGTCGGCGTCGACATCAACACGCTGAGCCCGCCCCATGACGTGCAGGGCATGTCGGCCATGCTGGCCGGCCATGTCGCCGTCATCGCCCTTCATCTCGTCCAGCTCGGCCAGGCGGAACACCGCCTGAATGCCGGGCATCGCTGAACGAAAGGCCCCGGTCATGAGCCTGGAAACGACGCTGGTTCCCGAACCCTATGTCTGGTCCGAGCCGCCGCTCGGCGACGCCAAGAGCGCGCCGACCCGCTTCTACACCGACCCCGCCGTGTTCAAGGCCGAGGTGGACCACATCCACATGAAGAGCTGGTTCTTCGCCGGCCGGGTGGAAGAAGTGGCCAAGCCCGGCGACTTCAAGGCGCTCGACAGCGTCGGCGGCCCGGTGCTGCTGGTGCGCGGCGAGGACGAGGTGCTGCGCGCCTTCGCCAATGTCTGCCGCCACCGCGCCTCCATCATTATGGAAGGCTGCGGCAACGCGAAGAACCTCACCTGCCCCTACCACGCCTGGAACTACCGGCTGGACGGCACGCTGGCCGGCGCGCCGGGCATGCGCGAAGTGCCGAAATTCGAGAAGCCGCCGCATGGCCTCATCCCCATCCGCATGGAGGTGTGGGAAGGCTCGGTGTTCCTGAATTACGACGACAGCGCCCCCGGCCTGATGACCCATCTCGGCAACATGCCGGAGCTGGTCGGCAGCCACCGGCTCGGCGGCATGGTCAAGACCTGGCACATGGAGATCGAGACGCGGTGCAACTGGAAGCTGCTGCTCGAAAACGCCATGGAAACCTACCACACCGGCATCGTCCACGCCGCCACCGTCGGCGCCCAGCGCTCGGTGAGTTTCCCCACCCAGGGCAACTGGCACGTCATCCAGGTGCAGGCGAACCGCTCCATCGCCGTGCTCGGGCAGGAGCCGCCCTTCCCGCCGATCGAGGGCCTGTCCGAGCAGGCGCGCAAGGGCACCTTCTTCACCGTGATCGAGCCGACCGTGCAGTTCGTCTACGCCCAGGACTGCGCCTGGTGGCTGGCGGTGCGGCCGATTTCCGTTGATCGCTCCGTGCTTTCCGTCGGCGGCTGCTTCCCGAAGGCCTATACCGAGCTGCCCGATTTCGAGGAGCGCGCGGCGCCTTATTACAAGCGCTGGGAAGCGGTGGCGATGGAGGATGTCGACATCCTGCAGAAGCAGCAGATCGGCCTGTCCTCCTGCCTCGCCCGCCCCGGCCCGCTCTCCTGGCGCGACGACATGGTGCTGGCGATGAACCGCTGGGTGATGGCGCAGCTGCCGGCGGACATCGTCGCCGGCATGGCTGAGGGCACCGAATGAAACCTATGCGTGTACTGCTCACCCATAACCGCGACCTGCTCAAACATTTCTACGGCTACAGGGCCGTCGACGCCCTGAAGGCACTGCCGATCGAGCTGGTGATGAACGACAGTCATGAGCCCCTGTCGGGAGACACCCTCGTGAAGGCGGCGGAGGGCTGCGAGGTGGTCATTTCAGACCGCCTCGCAGCCGGCCCGCGCGAGGTGATGCAGCGTCTGAAGGACGTGAAGCTGTTCACCCGCTGCGCCGTCGACATGCGCAACATCGATGTGGACGCGGCGTCCGAGGCCGGCATCCTCGTGTGCAACTGCTCCTCCGGCTATGCGGATGCGGTGGCCGAGCACACGCTTGCCCTCATGCTCGATCTCGCCCGCAACATCACGCGGGATGCCGAGCGCTACCATGCCGGCGATGCTTCCCACCCCATGGTGTTCGGCCGGCAGATGGCCGGCGCCCATGTCGGCGTCATCGGCTATGGCTCGATCGGCCGGCGCATCGTCGAACTCGCCTTGGCCTTCAAGATGAAGGTGACGGTCTACGATCCCTATGCGCGCTTCGACAATGGCGCGGTCATCCCGGTCGGCCTCGACGAGGTGCTGTCCCAGCCCGATTTCGTCGTCTGCGCCGCCTATGCGACGCCGGAGACGGAGCGGATGATGAATGCGGATGCTTTCGGCAAGATGCGGCGCGACGCCTTCTTCATCAACATCGCGCGCGGCATTCTCGTGGATGAGGACGCGCTGGAGGCGGCGCTCACCTCGGGTACCATCGCCGGCGCCGGGCTCGATGTCGGCGACGGGCGCGACCAGCAGCCCTCGCTGCGCCTCGCCCGCCTGCCCAATGTCGTCGCCACGCCGCATTCGGCGGCGCTGATGATCGAGCCCTCCGAATTCCAGGCGATGGAGACGGTGGAGCAGGTCAAGGCGATGCTGGAGGGTCGGCTGCCGATCCACGCCAAGAACCCGCACCGCCTGTCCAACTGGCGGTCGCGATGAACGCGCTGCTGCCCACGCGGGCGCCGGCCTTCACGCCGCCGCCGGGCGCGTGCGACTGCCACATGCACATCTATGGCCCGGCGGAGACCTATCCGCCGGCACCCGCCTCGCCGTTTCCGCCGGTCGCGGGGGGCGATATCGCCGCCTATCTGCAGGTGCGCGCCACGCTCGGCCTCTCGCGCGCCGTCGTCGTGCAACCCTCGGTTTATAGCTTCGACAACCGCGCCACCTTGGACGCGATGGCGATCCTCGGGGAAGACGCCCGCGGCGTCGCCGTGGTGCCGCCCGAGGTGAGCGAGGCGGAGTTGGAGCGGCTCACCGGGCTCGGCATACGCGGCATCCGCTTCTTCATGATCGGCGGCGGCGCGCTCGGCTGGGGCGATCTGGAAACGCTGGCGGCGAAGACCGCGGCTTTCGGCTGGCACGTGCAGATGCAGATGGACGGGCGGCTTCTGGACGAGGAAGCCGACCGCCTCGCCCGCCTGCCGGGCCGATTGGTCATCGACCATAACGGCAAGTTCCTGGAACCCGTCGGGCTCGATCATCCCGGCTTCCGGGCACTGCAACGGCTCCTCGATAATGGTCGCACCTATGTGAAGACCTCGGGCGTCTATGAGACCTCGCGCCTCGGTCCGCCCTCCTACGGCGATGTCGCCGCGCTCGCCCGCGCGCTGATCGCCCATGCGCCGGAGCGCTGCCTGTTCGCCACCAACTGGCCGCACCCCTCCAAGCCCGGCAACCCGCCGGACGACGCGGCGCTGGTCGACCTGTTCCGCGATTGGTGCGGCAGCGACGCCCTTGCCGCTAAAATCATGACAGACAATGCGGCGGCGCTGTATGGCTTCCCCGCAGTACCGCCCGAGCAGGAACGCCTCCCGTGATCACCACCCACCGCTCCACCTTTTTCGGCCCGTCCCGCCCCACTCTGTTCGCCCGCGACGCGGCGATCGCCACTTCGCACCCGCTGGCCACGGCGGCGGGGCTGGAGGTGCTGCAGGCCGGCGGCAACGCCATGGACGCGGCCTTGGCGGCGGTGGCGGCGCAATGCGTGGTCGAGCCCGCGATGACCGGCATTGGCGGCGACTGCTTCGTGCTCTACGCCCCCAAAGGCAAGCCCACCGTGGCGCTGAACGGCAGCGGGCGGGCGCCGATGGCCGCCAGCGTCGCGGCGCTGAAGGCTGCCGGCCTCACCACGGAGATTCCCCGCACTAGCTCGCATGCCATCACCGTGCCGGGCGCGATTTCCGCCTGGACGCGTCTGCACGCGGATTACGCCACCCTGCCGCTCGACCGGCTGTTCGCCCGCGCCATCGACTATGCCGAGAACGGCTATCCCATCGCCCAGCGCGTCGCCTTCGACTGGGCCGACGACGCGCCGCTGCTGGCGCAGGACGCGAATGCCAGCGCCTTCTTCCTCAAGGACGGCAAGCCATTGGTGGCGGGTGATCGCCACGCGCAGCCCCTGCTCGGCCAGCGCCTGCGCGACATCGCCGCCCATGGCGCGGTAGCCTTTTATGAGGGGACGACGGCGCAATCACTGGTGCGCTATCTCAACAGCCTCGGCGGCCTGCACACCGAGGAAGACTTCGCGGCGATGACCAACGGCGCCTTCTACACCACGCCGATCGCCACCGAGTATCGCGGCTATACCGTGGAAGAGTGCCCGCCGAACGGCCAGGGCCTCGCAGCGCTGATGCTGCTCAACATCCTGCGCGAATTCGATCTCGGCGAGGGCCTGTCGCTGGCCGACCGGGTGCATCTGCATGCCGAGGCCGGCAAGCTCGCCTATTTCAACCGCGACGCCCTGCTCGCCGACCCCGCCGCGATGACGGTGCCGGTGGAAACGCTGCTCTCCCGCGACACCGCCCGCCGGCTGGCGGCACGCATCGACATGGGCCGCGCGCTGCCGCCAGCGCTGTGGGATGAGCCGGAGCACAAGGACACCGTCTACATCAGCGTCGTCGACCGCGACGGCAACATGGTGTCGTTCATCAACTCGCTGTTCCACGGCTATGGGTCGACCCGCATCGACCCGCACACCGGCGTGCTGCTGCATTCGCGCGGTGCGTCGTTCCGGCTGATCGAAGGCCACCCCAACGCCATCGCCGGCGGCAAGCGGCCGATGCACACCATCATTCCCGGCCTGCTGCGCAAGGACGGCGAGGCGCTGGGCGTGTTCGGCGTCATGGGCGGACAATATCAGGCCTCGGGCCAGGCAGCGCTGCTCTCCGGCCTGTTCGACCGTCATCTCGACGTGCAGACGGCAGTGGACGCGCCGCGCGCCTTCGCCCATGACGGCGTGCTGGAAATCGAGCCGACCTGGCCCGACAGCCTGCGCGCCGAGCTGGAAGCGCGCGGCCACAAGGTGACGGCTGCCATCGAGCCGCTCGGTGGGGCGCAGATCATCCTGCGCGATCCCGCGAGCGGCTTCCTTCTGGCCGGCTCCGACCCGCGCAAGGATGGCTGCGCCATGGGGTTCTGAGCCCTCGCGGCAGGCCCGCCTTCCCCTCTCCTGTCGGAACAGCGCCATGCACGATGAGCCCCTCCCCCGCCGGCATCGGATCGGCATGCTGACGCCGTCTTCCAACACGGTGCTCGAGCCCTATACGGCGCGGATGCTAGAGCCGCTGTTTCCCGCCGTCACCGCGCATTTCGCCCGCTTCCGGGTGACGCGGATCGCGCTCGACGACAGCGCCTCCAACCAGTTCCGCCAGGAGCCGATCCTGGCGGCGGCGGAGCTGCTTGCCGACGCCCGCACCGACATCATCGCCTGGAACGGCACATCGGCGAGCTGGCTCGGCTTCGACACCGATGCGCGGCTCTGCGCGGAGATCGAGGCGCGAACGGGGGTGAAGGCCACCAGCTGCATTCTCGGCCTGAACCGGCTGCTCGCGGAGGGCGGGGTGAGGCGGCTCGGCCTCGTCACCCCCTACACCGCCGATGTCGGCGCCCGCATCGCCGCCAATTACGCCGCGCATGGCGTCGAGGTGGTGGAGGGTCTGCATGCCGGCCTGTCCGACAATTTTTCCTTCGCCGACATCGCCGACGACCAGGTCGGCCATATGTGCGCGGAGGTCGCGGCGGCAAAACCCGACGCCATCGCCATTGTCTGCACCAATATGCGCGGCGCGCGGGTTGGCGCGGAGATCGAGCGCGCGCTCGGGGTTCCCATCATCGATTCCGTCGCTGCGACGCTGTGGGGCTGCCTGCGCGCGCTCGACCTTCCCACCGCACCGCTCGCCGGCTTCGGCTCGCTCTTCGCCACGCCGACCTTTGCCGGCCTCAGCGCCCCTGCGCCCGCCGCCACGCCGCCGGGGTCGCGCCGATAAGCCGGCGGAAGCTGCGGGTCAGGTGCGCCTGATCGGTGAAGCCGGTGGCGGAGGCGATTTCGGTGAGCGGCAGTTCCGTGTCGGTCAGCAGCGCCTGCACCCGCCGCAGCCGGGCCTTGAGATGCCACTGATAGGGCGGCACCCCGGTCGCCGCCTTGAAGGCATGGCTGAAATAGGATTGCGACAGGCCGGTCAGCTCCGCCAGTTCCTGCAGGCGGATATTGCGGGCGCAATGGGCCTCGATGAAATCCGTTACCCGCCGCAGCTGGCGCGGGGAGAGTGCGGGGCCCCGCGCCGCCGCGCTCGGCGCACGGCCGAGCTTCAAGAGGTCGATGAACAGAGCGAGGGTCAGGCCGTCGCCATAGAGGTCGTGGCGCCGCTCGGGGCCGGTACATTCCTCCGCGATCAGCTGCGCCAGGGTGAACAGGCGCGGGTCGAGAAAATCGAGCCGCGGCGTCGCCAACCGCTCATCGTCAAGATCCTCGCCGAGGCGCTCGCTGAGCGTCGGGGCGTGGAAATGCAGGTCGAGGTGGCGCACCCGCACCGGCTCGTCGACATGGGACCAGATCGGCAGGTCGGCGGGCACGAAGCTCATGCGGTGCGGAGCCCGCTGCACCCGGCGCGGACGGCCGTCCACCGAGAGCTGCACATCCGAGCGTCCGCCCTCGCGCTCCAGCACTACGAACAGCCGGGCGTCGCGCGAGACATAATGCCCGCCCGCCCCCGCCGCGCAGGCGACATGCCAGACATCGGCGATGATGCCGTTCCAGCTGCGCCAGTGCAGCTCGTCCAGAAGGGTGATGCCCTCCACGGTGGAGGTCATGCGCGGTTGAAAGCTCATTCAGCGTGCCACTCGTCAAGATCAGCGCGGCACTTCATAGATTAGAATCAATATGAAGTAACACTCTCGCCTTGATCTCGCGCCAAATCCGTTGGATCAGGGGGCAATAGAGAACACGATCGTTCAAAACACAAGAGGATGCGACAAGAACGGCGGAATGTTGATTGATATGAAGCGGTGTTTCCCAGGGCCGGAGGGGAACGCTTCTTTATAATTCATCTCAACTGCTGAAAACGGGTACCGTGATGCGCAAAGGGCTGGCCCTCTCAACGATGTCGCTGCTGATGGGCAGCACGGCGATCCTTGTCTCGGCCCCGGCGGCACGGGCGCAGCAGGGCGCGGCGGCCATCGAGCTGGAACAGATCGACATCCAGGGCCAGCGCACGGACGACACCCAGGGCTATGTCGCCCGCACCAGCACCGCCGGCACCAAGACGGACACGCCGCTGATCGAGGTGCCGCAGTCCATCTCCGTCGTCACCCGCGACCAGATGGACGCGCGCGGCGTGCAGAGCGTCGGGCAGGCCCTCGACTACACCGCCGGCGTCGTCTCCCAGCCCTTCGGCGCCGATCCGCGGTTCGACTACCCGATCATCCGCGGCTTCGCCGCCGACAACAGCATGTATCTGAACGGCCTGAAGCTGATGCGCGAGGCCGGCACCAATGCCATCGACCCCTATGGGCTGGAGCGCATCGACGTGGTGCGCGGCCCCGCCTCGGTGCTCTATGGACAGGGCAATCCCGGCGGCCTGCTCGACTTCATCTCCAAGCGCCCGACCTTCACCAATTTCGGCGAGGTGCAGGTCGAGGCCGGCAGCTTCGACCGCTATGTCGGCCGCTTCGACATTGGCGGCGTGCTGCCGGACAATGCCGACATCTCCTACCGCCTCACCGGCCTCGCCCGCGAGAGCGACACCCAGACCGACTATATCGATGACAACCGCCTGTTCTTCGCCCCGGCGCTGACCTGGCGGCCTTCGACCGACACCGAGCTCACCGTGCTGGCCAATATCCAGTACGACCAGACCGGCACCCCGGTCGGCCTTCCGGTGCAGTACACGGTGAATGCCGATGGCGGCCTGCGCCTGCCGCGCAACCTGTTCCTCGGCGATCCCGACTACGACAATTCCAACCGCACTTTCGGCAGCGTCGGCTACGAGTTCAAGCACCGCTTCAACGAGACCTGGGAATTCCGCCAGAACGCCCGCTACGCCGTGCTCGCCTGGGACTATAACAGCCTCTATTACAGCGCGCTGAGCCCGACCAATCCGCTCGTCGCCAATCGCGGCTCATCGGAAAATTCCGAATCGCAGCAGACCTTCAACCTCGACAGCCAGATGCTCGGCAAATTCGACACCGGGGCGCTGAGCCATGAGGTGCTGGTCGGCGTCGATTATCGCCGCTACAGCGAATCCAACACCACCGCCTTTGGCACCGCCTCGCCGATCAACATCCTGTTCCCGATCTACAACCAGCCGGTCGGCGGCACGCCCTGGTACACGTCGGATGTGAACGGCACGATCTCGCAGACGGGCGTCTATGCGCAGGACCAGGTGAAGCTGCAGAACTGGCTGCTCACCGTCGGCCTGCGCCATGACTGGGCGACGACCGATTCCACCAACCTGACCAATTTCGGCGACACCACGCAGAACCAGGACGACAGCGCCTTCACCGGCCGCGTCGGCCTCACCTATCTCTTCGACAACGGCATCGCCCCCTATTTCAACTATTCCACCTCCTTCGAGCCGGTCATCGGCAACATGCCGACGCAGCTCGGCGGCGGCGCCTTCCAGCCGATGGAGGGCGAGCAGGTCGAACTCGGCGTGAAGTATCAGCCGGTGGGCTGGAACGGCTTCTTCACCGCCGCCGTCTACGACCTCACCCAGTCCAATGTGCTGTCCTCGCAGCTCATCGACGGGGTGAGCTACCAGACGCAGATCGGCGAGGTGCGGGTGAAGGGCTTCGAGTTCACCGCCGTGGCCGGGCTCGCGGACGGGCTCAACCTGATCGCCAACTACACCTATATGAACGCCGAGATCACCCAGGGCCAATATGCCGGCAACCGCCCGGCCAATGTGCCGGAGAACATGGCCAACCTCTGGCTCGACTACACCGTCCCGTCGGGGGCGTGGGCGGGCTTCGGGGTCGGCGGCGGCGTACGCTTCGTCGGTGATCGCTACGCTCTCGACGACAACAGCATCTTCCTGTCCTCCAACACGCTGTTCGATGCCGCCCTGCATTACGAGAAGGGCCCGTTCAAGGCCCAGCTCAACGTCAACAACATCGCCGACGAGACCTATGTCGCCGGCTGCGGCTTCTTCGGCTGCTTCTATGGCAATGGCCGCACCGTGCTGGGAACCCTGTCCTACAAATGGTAGAGCCTGCTCCTCCGGCGCCGGCGGGCGCGCTCTGGTCGCTGCGCGAGGCGGCCTTCACGGCCGGCGACCGGGCAATCCTCAGCCCGCTGACGCTCGATCTGCCGGCGGGGCGCGTCTATGGGCTGATCGGGCCCAACGGCTCCGGCAAGAGCACCCTGCTGAAGATGCTCGCCCGCCAGATCGCCCCGACCGGCGGCGCGATCAGCTTCGACGGCCGCCCGCTCACGGGCTGGACCGGGCGCGCCTTCGCCCGCGAGGTCGCCTATATGCCGCAATTCATGCCCGCTTCCGACGGCATGAATGTGCGCGAACTGGTCGGCCTCGGCCGCTATCCCTGGCACGGCGCGCTCGGCCGCTTCACCGCCGAGGACGAGGCACGGGTGGAGGCGGCGATAAAGCGCACCGGCCTTTCCGCCTTTCGCGACCGGGCGGTGGACAGCCTTTCCGGCGGCGAGCGCCAGCGCGCCTGGCTGGCGCTGATGCTGGCGCAGGGCGCGCGCTGCCTGCTGTTGGACGAGCCGACCTCGGCGCTCGACATCGCCCACCAGATGGAGGTGCTCGCCATTCTGCGCGAGCTGGGAGACGAGGCCGGGGCAGGCGCGCAAGCCGGCGCGATGACGGTGATCGTCATCCTGCACGATATCAACCTCGCCGCCCGAACCTGCGACGGCCTGCTCGCCCTGCGCGGCGGGCGGCTCATCGCCCAGGGCCCGAGCGGCGAGATCATGCAGCCGGAGCACCTGCGCGCCATTTACGGGCTCGACATGGGCGTGATGGCGCATCCCGTCAGCGGCGCGCCGATGAGCTACGTGCTGTGAGCGCCGCCCCGCACCTCCACCGCCGTGCCCTGCTCGCCGCCGGAGTGGCGGCGCTGGCGCTGCGCGGCACACCGGCGCGGGCGCACGCTCCGGATCTTCGCCTCGCCACGGTCGACTGGGCGCTGCTGGAAATCCTGCTGGGCATGGGCCTCACGCCGGTGGCGGCGGCCGAACTGGTGCTGTTTCGCGAGGTGGCGGTGGAGCCGCCCGTGCCGGCTTCGGTGGTCGATATCGGCCTGCGCGGCGCGGTGAATTTCGAGGCGCTGCGGCTGACCCACCCCAGCCTCATCCTCAGTTCCAACTTCTATGGCTGGATGGAGCCGAAGCTGCGCCTCATCGCCCCGGTCGAGACGCTGTCCATCTACCGGACCGGTCGCCCGCCCTATGGCGAAGCCGAGGCGGCGGCAATGGCGATCGGCGCCCTGACCGGGCGCGAGGACGCGGCCCGAGCGCTGATCGACACCGTCGCCGGGCAGATCGACGCCAGCCGGCAGCGCCTCGCCGCGCAGGCCGGCCGGCCGCTGCTGGTGCTCAATCTCGGCGATTCCAGGCATTTCCGCGTCTTCGGTGCCGACAGCCTGTTCGGCGAGGTGATCGCGCGCCTCGGCCTGACCAATGCCTGGGGCGAGCGCACCTTCTACGCCGCCTCCGCCCCGCTCGGGCTGGAGGCGCTGGCGCGCTTTCCCGACGCCTTCCTCGTCATCCTGCGCCCCGTCCCGCCGGATGCGGCGCGGGTGCTCGCCACCAGCGCGCTGTGGAACGCCCTGCCCAATATCCGTGCCCATCGCTTCGCCGTGCTGGACAGCGTCGATCCATTTGGCGGTCTGCCCACCGCCGCCCGCTTCGCCCGCTTGCTCACGGCGGCGCTGCTGGAGGGCGGACCGACGAGCGGAGGCGGCCTTGGCTGAGCTCGCCTTGCCCCGCTCCGCCGGCCTGCGGCCGCTGCCTTTCGGGCTCGCCCTCGCCGCGCTCGGCCTCGGCCTGTTCGCGCTGGTGCTGCTGCGCCGGCCGGACATGCCGGGCGCGGCGTTCGACCTCGACGAACTGCTGCTCTGGCACAGCCTCTTGCCGCGCGCGGCGACCGCGCTGCTCGCGGGGGCGGCGCTGGGGCTTTCCGGCGCGCTGCTGCAACGGGTGCTGCGCAACCCGATTGCCGATCCCTCCACGCTCGGCATCGCCGCCGGCGCGCAGCTGGCACTGACGCTGGCGCTCGCCTTCGCCCCGGCGCTGCTCGCCTTCTCCCGGGAGGGCACCGCCTTTGCCGGCGGGGTGGCGGCGGTGGCGCTGGTGCTGGCGCTGAGCGCCCGGCGCGGCTTCGAGCCGGTGACGCTGGTCGTCGCCGGCATGACGCTGTCGCTGATGGCGGGGGCGCTCAGCGCGGCGCTCATCCTCGCGCGCGGCGATTATGTGTTCGCCCTGTTCATCTGGGGCGCCGGCTCGCTGCACCAGCAGAACTGGGAGCCGGCGCTTGTCATCGGTACGCGGCTGGCGCTGGCGGCCGGCGCCACCTTCCTGCTGCGCCGCCCGCTCGGCCTCATGGCGCTGGACGATGCCGGCGCGCGCAGCCTTGGCATGGCGGTGCAGGGCATGCGGCTCGCCGTCATCGCGGTGGCGGTGGCGCTGGCGGCGAGCGTGGTGTCCGAGGTCGGGGTGATCGGCTTTGTCGGCCTCGCCGCCCCGGCGCTGGCCCGCGTCGCTGGCGCAAGGCGGCCGGGCGCGGTGCTGCTCGCCGCGCCGCTGATCGGCGCGCTGCTGCTCTGGATCACCGACAGCCTGGTGCAGCTCACCGCCGGCAGTGGCGGCGACCTCATTCCGACCGGCGCGGCGGTCGGTCTGCTCGGCGGGCCGCTGCTGCTGTGGCTGCTGCCGCGCCTGCGCGCCGCCGCCCCGCCGCTCTCTGCCCCCGCGACGCCCCGCCGCCGCTGGCGTCACCCGCGCCGCGCGCTGGCCGGGCTGGCTGTTGCGGCTCTTCTGGTCGGGCTGTTCGCTCTGGTCGCCGGGCGCGATCTTGAGGGCTGGACCATCGCCACCGGGCCGCTGCTGACGGAGCTTCTGGCGTTCCGCGCCCCGCGCGTCGTCGCGGCGGCCGCCGCCGGCGGGCTGCTCGGCGCGGCGGGGGCGATCATGCAGAAGCTCACCGGCAATCCGCTCGCCGGGCCGGAAGTGCTGGGCGTCAGCGCCGGCGCCGGAGTCGGCCTCGCCGCCGCGCTGATGCTCGTGCCGGATGCGGGTCCGGGCCTGCTGCTCGCCGCCAGTGCCGGCGGAGCGCTGGGCGCGCTGCTGCTGGTGCTGGCCATCGCCGCGGCGACCGGCTTCGGGGCGGAGAAGCTGCTGCTCGCCGGCATTGCGATCGGCTGCATGGGGCTCGCGATCCTCTCCGCCGTCTTCGCCGCCGGCGGACCGGGCAGCTTCCTGCTGCTGGCCTGGCTGGCCGGCACCACCGACCGGGTCGACCTGATGCAGGCCGGCATTCTCGCCGCCTGCGCGCTGCTCCTGCTCCTCCCCGTCGCGCTCGTCGGCCGCTGGTTGGCCCTTCTGCCGCTCGGCGCGGGGGTCGCTGGCTCGCTCGGCCTGAGGGTGGCCGCGAGCCAGCTGCTGCTCACGCTGCTGGCGGCGGCGATGACCGGGGTGGCGGCTTTCTTCGTCGGCCCGCTCAGCCTTGTCGGGCTGATCGGCCCGCACCTCGCCCGCCAGCTCGGCCTGAACCGCGGCGCCCTCTTCGTCTTCGCCTCGGCGCTGATCGGCGCGCTGGTGCTGCTGCTGGCGGACTGGCTGGCCCGCATGGTCGCCTTTCCCTACCAGCTGCCCACCGGCCTGCTCGCGGCGCTGGTCGGCGGGCCGTATCTGATCTGGCTGCTGCAACGCGGAGACCGGCATGGGTGAACCCTTCACCGCGCAGGCGCGCATCGGCTGCACCGGCGCGGCGGAAATCCTCGCCCGCCTCTGCGCCCGGCTGGAGCCGGAGACGCTGCGCGAGCGCACGCCGCATGCGGCGCGGCTGGAGAACTGGTGCGGCGAGGCGGCGCTGTCCATCGATGCCGCCGGCCGGCTGTTGCTTGAGGCGCGCAGCGACCGCGAGGACCGGCTTTCCGTGCTGCGCATGCAGCTGGCCGAGCATCTCCACGCCGCCATGGACGGTGCCGCCCCCGCCTTCGCCTGGGAAGGCCATGGCGCCGGCAAGCCGGACCTGCCCTATTTCCGCGCCATGCGTGTCGCCGCCGCCCACCCGCTCACGCCGCGCATGCGCCGCGTGGTGCTGGAAGGCGACGCCGCGCATTTCGCCAGCGGCGGGCTGCATGTGCGGCTGCTCATTCCGCCTGCCGGCCGCACCCCGGTCTGGCCGCACGCGGCCCCGGACGGGCGCATCGTCTGGCCGGCGGGGGCGGACGCGGTCATACCCCGCGTCTACACCGTGCGGGAGGTCGATGCGGCGGCAGGCACGCTGACGCTCGACATGGTGCTGCACCCCGGCGCGGCCACGCCGGGGTCGGATTTCGCCCGCGACGCACGGCCCGGAAATCCCGTGGGGCTGCTCGGCCCCGGTGGCGCCGGCCTGCCGCCGGCCGGCTGGTATCTGCTCGCCGGCGACGAGACCGCCCTGCCCGTCATCGCGCGCATGCTGGCGGAACTGCCGGCGCAGGCGCAGGCGGTGGTGCGGCTGGAAGTGGCGGATGCGGGCGAGCGCCAGCCCCTTCCCTCGCCCGCCCGGCTCGACGTGGAATGGCTCCTCCGCGACGGCGCCCCCGCCGGCACCGGCGACCTTCTGGAGCGGGCGGTGCGCGCGCTCGACCTGCCCGCCGACCCTGAGGACCTGTATATCTTCGCCGGCTGCGAGCAGCGGACCGCGCGGGCCCTGCGCCGCCACCTCACCCAGGAACGCGGCCTCCCCAAGTCCCGCTGCGCCATCGCCGCCTATTGGCGGCGCGGCCATGCGGGAGTCGATCTGGCCGATTGAGGCCGCTATAAGCGATCCATCATGCAGCTCATCCGGCCCTTCCTGTCCTATTACGCCCCCTATAAGGGGCTGTTCATGCTCGATTTTTCCTGCGCGGTCGTCTCCGGCCTGCTGGAGCTCGGCTTTCCCGTCGCGGTGAAGCTGTTCATCGATCATCTGCTGCCGGGGCAGGACTGGCACCTCATCGTCTGGGCGGCAGTGGGGCTGCTCGTGGTGTATCTGCTCAATGCGGCGCTGATGGCGGTCGTCACCTATTGGGGGCACATGCTCGGTATCAATATCGAGACCGAGATGCGCCGCCGCGCCTTCGACCATGTGCAGAAACTGTCCTTCTCCTATTTCGACAACCACAAGACCGGCCATCTCGTCGCCCGGCTGACCAAGGACCTCGAAGAAATCGGCGAAGTCGCCCATCACGGCCCGGAAGACGTGTTCATCGCGCTCATGACCTTTGTCGGCGCCTTCCTGGTGATGCTGAGCGTCAATGTCCCGCTCGCGCTGCTCACCGCCGTGATCGTGCCTGCCAGCGCGCTCATCACCACCCGCTACGGGCGGCGGATGACGGAGAATTTCCGTGCCCTGTTCGGCCGGGTCGGCGCCTTCAACGCCCGCATCGAGGAGAATATCGGCGGCATCCGCGTGGTGCAGTCCTTCGCCAATGAGGAGCACGAAACCCAGCTGTTCGCGGTGGAGAATGCGCATTACCGCACCACCAAGCTGGAAGCCTACCGCCTGCTGGCGGCCAATGCCTCGCTGTCCTATCTCGGCATGCGCCTCACCCAGGTCATCATCATGCTGGCCGGCACCTGGTTCGTGCTGCGCGGCGAACTCAGCAATGGCGGCTTTGTCGGCTTCCTGCTGCTGGTCGGCGTGTTCTTCCGGCCGCTGGAGAAGATCGCGGCGGTCATGGAAGTCTACCCCAAGGGCATTGCCGGGCTGCGCTCCTATCTCGACTTCCTCGCCACCCGCCCGGATGTCGCCGACAAGCCGGGCGCGCTCGCGCTCGCCGAGGTGAAGGGCGCCATCCGCTATGAGGGCGTGCGCTTCGCTTATGGCAAGGCCGCGCCGGTGCTGAACGGCATCGATCTCGACATACGCGCCGGCGAGAGCGTCGCCTTCGTCGGCCCGTCCGGTGCGGGCAAGACCACGCTGTGCTCGCTGCTGCCGCGCTTCTACGATGTCGCGGGCGGGCGCATCAGTATTGACGGGCACGACATTCGCGACGTGCAGCTCGCCTCGCTGCGGCGGAACATCGGCATCGTGCAGCAGGACGTGTTCCTGTTCGGCGGCACCATTCGCGAGAACATCGCCTATGGCCGGCTGGACGCCGACGAGGAGGCGATCCGCGAGGCGGCGCGCCGGGCGCAGCTCGACGATCTCCTCGCCGGCCTGCCGCTCGGGCTCGACACGGTGATCGGCGAGCGCGGGGTGAAGCTCTCCGGCGGGCAGAAGCAGCGGCTCGCCATCGCCCGCATGTTCCTGAAGGACCCGCCGATCCTCATCCTCGACGAGGCGACCTCGGCGCTGGACAGCGAGACCGAGTGGGAAATCCAGCGCGCGCTGGCGGCGCTCTCGGTCGGGCGCACCACGCTGATCATCGCCCACCGGCTCTCCACCATCCGCACGGTCGACCGCATCGTCGTCGTCACCCGCGAGGGCATCGCCGAACAGGGCAACCATGCCGAACTGGTGGCGCGCGGCGGCATCTATGCCCGCATGGTGCGCACCCAGTTCAGCGAGCCGGAGCGCATTCCGGCCTAGAAAAAGCGCCGCACCGTTTTTTTCCGCAACGCACGGAACCTTCCGGCCCCTCGGCGGTTTAGGAGCGCCGGGGATTGCGACATGCGCGCCTGCCCTCTGTCGGCGCGTGCCCCGGCTTTCATCGTGTCGCCTTTCCGGGGAGTAGCGGCGGCGTGCAGCTCAAGGCGTTCGAAGAGAAGCCAGCCCTTCTCTATGTCATCCTCGCGGTGTTCACCGCGCTGGTGTTCCTCATCGATCTGTCGGTGCCGCTCGGCGTCGCCGTCTGGGTGACCTATCTCATTCCGCTGGTGCTGGCCTATCTCGCCTGGCGCACCTATGTGCCGCTCGCCACCGCCGCGGCCGTTACCGTGGTGATCGCCGCCGGCTTCCTGGTGGACCGGCCGGGCATCGACCCCAGCCTCGCCCTGCTCAATCGCTCCATGGGCACGGTCACCGTGTGGGTGCTGGCGGCCACCGGCTTCTTCTTCATCCGCAACAAGCTGGCGGTGCGGCGCGAGGAATGGATCCGCACCGCGCAGGTCGACCTCTCGCGCCGGATGATGGGCGATCTCTCCAGCGCCGAGCTCGGCGAGCGGGTGCTGACCTTCCTTGCCGAGCGCCTCGGCGCCCGCGCCGCCCTGTTCTATGTCCGCGACCAGGATGCGTTCGCCCGCGCCGCCGGCTATGGCGTGCCGGCCGATGCGCCGGTGCCGGCCCGCATTCGCCGCAGCGACGGGCTGGTGGGACAGGTGATCGCCGACAAGCGCAGCTTCGCCGTCGATTCCGTGCCCGAGAACTATCTCTATTTCGGCTCCGGGCTCGGCAAGGGCAAGCCGGACTGGCTGCTGCTCACCCCGACCTTCGAGGATGACGAGGTCAACGGCGTCATCGAGCTCGGCTTCGCCCGCAAGCCCCGCCCCGAGGCGCTGGAATTCCTGGAGCGCACCGCGAGCGCGGTCGGCGTCGCCCTGCGCTCGGCGCAGTACCGCACCCGGCTGGAAGAGCTGCTGGAGGAAACCCGCCGGCAGGCCGAGGAGCTGCGCGCCCATGGCGAGGAGCTGACGGCGGCGAACGAGGAGCTGCAGGAGCAGAGCCAGGCACTGCAGGATTCGCAGCACCGGCTGGAGCGGCAGCAGGCCGAGCTGGAGGAATCCAACGCCCAGCTGGAAGAGCAGACGCAGCTGCTGGAAGCCCAGCGCGACGATCTCGCCCGCACCCAGGGCGCGCTGAAGCAGCAGGCCAATGATCTCGCCGCCGCCAGCCGCTACAAGTCGGAATTCCTCGCCAACATGTCGCATGAGCTGCGCACGCCGCTGAACGCGCTGCTCATCATGGCGCGCCTGCTCGGCGAGAACCGCTTCGGCAATCTGACCGAGGACCAGATCAGCTACGCCCAGATGATCGAGACCTCGGGCAACGACCTGCTCACCCTCATCAACGACATTCTCGACCTGTCCAAGATCGAGGCCGGCAAGCTGGAACTGCGGCCGCAGCAGGTGGAAGTCGCCGCGCTGGCGGAAAAGCTGGTGCGCAGCTTCGCCCCGCAGGCGGAGGAGAAGGGCGTCACCCTGCGCGCGCAGATCGCGCCCGACGTGTCGCCGGTGCTGGAAAGCGATCCGCAGCGGCTGGAACAGGTGCTGAAGAACTTCCTGTCCAACGCCATCAAGTTCACCGCGCAGGGCGAGGTGGTGCTGGACGTGCGCACCCAGGCCGATGGCCGGCTCGTTTTCGCCGTGTCGGATTCCGGCATCGGTATCGCCGAGGAGCAGCAGGACGCGATCTTCGAGGCGTTCCGCCAGGCCGACGGCACCATCGACCGGCGCTATGGCGGCACCGGCCTCGGCCTGTCGATCTCGCGCGAGCTGACCAACCTTCTCGGCGGCGAGATCCAGCTGGAGAGCCGGCTCGGCGAAGGCAGCACCTTCAGCCTCATCGTGCCGACGCGCTTCAGCGGCGTGGTGGTCGACAGCGCCGGCGCGGCCGCCACCCAGCCGCTGCGCGCCCCGCGCCGCAGCCCGGCCTCGCGCCCGGCTCCGCCCGCCCCGGTCGCGGCCGACGCTCCCGTGCGGCCCGCGCCGGCCGGCATCGACGACGACCGCTCCCGCCTCACCGCCGGCGCGCGGCTGATCCTCGTGGTGGAGGACGACCTCGCCTTCGCCCGCATCCTGCTCGATCTCGCCCATGAGCTCGGCTTCCAGTGCATCGTCACCACGACCGCCGATGACGGGGTGCTGGCGGCGCGGCAATATCTGCCGCATGCGGTCATCCTCGACATGGGGCTGCCGGACCATTCCGGCCTCACCGTGCTGGACCGGCTGAAGCACGACCCCCGCACCCGCCACATTGCGGTGCATGTCGTCTCCGCCAGCGATTACGAGCAGACCGCGCTCGCCTATGGCGCCGCCGGCTACATGATGAAGCCGATCCGGCGCGATGAGCTGGTGCAGACGCTGGAACGGCTGGAATTCCGCATGGCGCGCCAGCTGCGCCGCATCCTCATCGTCGAGGACGACCCCGCCCAGCTGCGGGGCTTGAGCGAACTTCTCGCCGCCAAGGAGGTGGAGACGGTCGGCTGCGCCATTCCGCCGCCGAGGCCCTCAAGCGGCTGGAAGCGGAGACCTTCGACTGCATGGTGCTCGACATGACGCTGCCGGACGCCACCGGCTTCGATCTGCTGAGCCGGCTCGACGATAACGAGGCCGCCGCCTTCCCGCCGGTCATCGTCTACACCGCGCGCGAACTCACCGAGGCCGAGGAGCTGCGGCTGCGCCGCTACTCCAAGTCGATCATCATCAAGGGCGCGAAGTCGCCGGAGCGGCTGATCGACGAGGTGACGCTGTTCCTGCACCAGGTGGTGTCCGACCTGCCGGCGCAGCAGCAGAAGCTGCTCGCCACCTCGCTCAACCGCGATGCGCGGCTGGAAGGCCGGCAGATCCTGGTGGTGGAGGACGATGTGCGCAACGTCTTCGCCCTCACCTCCATCTTCGAGCCGCATGGCGCCAAGGTGCAGATCGCCCGCAATGGCCGCGAGGCGCTGGAGCTGCTGGAGAAGACGCACGGCACCCAGCCGGTCGATCTGGTGCTGATGGATGTGATGATGCCGGAAATGGACGGCCTCACCGCCACGCGCGAAATCCGCCGTCGCGAGGCCTGGCACGGCCTGCCCATCATCATGCTCACCGCCAAGGCGATGGCGGACGACCAGGAGCAGTGCCTGGCGGCCGGCGCCAATGATTATCTCGCCAAGCCGCTGGATGTCGACAAGCTGCTGTCCCTTGCCCGGGTGTGGATGTCGCGATGACCGGGACCGTCAGCGTCAGCGTCAGCGTCAGCGAGAAGATCGAGCTCGATCTGCTGGTCGAGGCGATCCACCGCCGCTACCACTATGATTTCCGCTCCTATTCCCGCGCCTCGCTGGCCCGCCGGGCCGATCTGCTGCGCCAGCGGCTGCATTGCGAGACGCTCTCGCATGTGCAGGCGCGGCTGCTGCGCGAGCCCGAACTGCTGCCGCTGATGATCGACTGCCTCACCGTGCAGGTGAGCGAGATGTTCCGCGACCCCGACTATTTCCGCACCCTGCGCGAGGAGGTGATCCCGCATCTGCGCACCTTCCCCTCGCTCAAAGTATGGGTCGCCGGGTGCAGCGCCGGCGAGGAACTCTATTCGCTCGCCATCCTGTTCCGCGAGGAGGGGCTGGAATCCCGCACGATGTTCTACGCTACCGAGATCAACCCGGTGGCGCTGGCGCGGGCGGAACTCGGGATCTACGGGCTCGACCGCATCGCCGCAGTTCACCGAAAATCATCGCAAGCTCGGGCGGGCAGGGCCTCGCTCTCCGATTATTACACCACGGGCTATGGATCGGGGCGGTGTTCGACCGGTCGCTGCGCGCGCGGGCGGTGTTCGCCGAGCACAGCCTGGCGACCGATGCGGTGTTTTCAGCGAGGTGCAGCTCGTCTCCAGCCGCAACGTGCTCATCTATTTCGACTCGCGCGCTGCAGGATCGCGCGCTGCGGCCTGTTCGGGGATTCGCTGGTGCGCGGCGGCTTCCTGGGGCTGGGCGCGCGCGAAAGCCTGCGCTTCTCCGACCATTTCGGACCGCCTTCGCCGATTTCGATTCGGACGAGAAGCATCTACCGGCGGCAATGGCGACGTGCAACGCTGCGGGAGGCCCGATCCATGCTGTCGCCTGATCCGGTCACCAGTTCCTGGCTGGTGGACGATGTGCCCGAGGAAAACCTGCGTCGCGCTGGAAGCGTTGCTGAAGCCGCGACGGGCTGGACCCTGCTACAAGGCCGGCATCGGGCGAGGAGGCGCTGGAGCTGCTGCTCGAGCAACGATGTCGCGCTGGCGCTGCTCGACGTGCAGATGCCGGGCATGGACGGGTTCGAGCTGGCCGAGACTGATGCGCGGCACCGAGCGGACGCGCGCGCGTGCCGATCATCTTCCTGACTGCCGTC
This sequence comes from Ancylobacter sp., assembly GCF_965249975.1. Classification (GTDB taxonomy): domain Bacteria; phylum Pseudomonadota; class Alphaproteobacteria; order Rhizobiales; family Xanthobacteraceae; genus Ancylobacter. The sequence continues at coordinate 886,887 of NZ_CBDFNE010000018.1, forward strand.
TTCCACCGACGAACGCCGCCGCTTCCGGGGATTCGAGGCGGGGCGCGGTCGATTATCATGCTACAAGCCCGATCGATAACCGCAGATCGTGCAAGCAACAAGGTGGAAGTGTTCTTCTCGATCGCCTGTTCAGCACGAGCAGCTGGCCCGGCAGAAGGACTTGCGCTCGCCAGCGCCGACCGCCGATGCCGAAAGGCGCGCTCGCCCGGCTCACACGCGCATATCGACAATTCACCGCTGGCCGTGGTCGAGTTCGACGCGGAGGCATGCGGATGCATCGGCTGGTCCAAGGGCGCGGAGCGCATGTTCGGCTGGACGCGCGCCCGAAGTGACCGGGCTTTCGCGGCGGAGAACTCGGCTGGCTCTGCGACAGCAGCATCGGCGAACTTGCGGAAATGGTCTCCGGCTCGCTGGCGGACGCGGCGCACCAGCGCGGCCATCACACGGTGCGCTGCCGCACGCGCGAGGGCGCGGTGCTGGACTGCGAATGGTACAGCTCCGTGCTGCGCCGGCCCAACGGACAGCCGTGTCGCTCAGCGTGCAGATCCTCGACATCACCGACCGCCGCCGCGCCGAGGAAACCCAGACCCTGCTCATTGGCGAGCTGAACCACCGGGTGAAGAACACGCTCGCCAGCGTGCAGGCCATCGCCACCCAGACGCTGCGCTACACACGCAGCCCCGACCAGTTCTCCGCCACCTTCTCCGGCCGCATCCAGGCGCTGGCGCGCGCTCATGGCATGCTGAGCGACCGCACCTGGCAGGGTGCGGACCTGATGGACCTCGTGCACGACCAGCTGCGGCTCGGCACCGTCGATCCCGCGCGGCTACAGGCCAGCGGCCCGCGCGTGCAGCTGCTGCCGCAGCCGGCGCTGCGCCTCGCGCTGATCCTGCACGAGCTGGCGACCAATGCGCTTAAATACGGCGCCTTCTCCCGCCCCGCCGGCCGCGTCGTGCTGGAATGGTCGGTGGAGGACGACCGGCTGCAGCTGCGCTGGCAGGAAAGCGGCGGCCCGCCGGTGCAGACGCCGGTCAAGCGCGGCTTCGGCTCCACCCTCATCGACAGCAGCATGAAGTCGGATGGCGGCACCGCCTCCGTCTCCTACCGCAATGACGGCGTGGTGTGGGAGCTGGTGATGCCGCTCGACCGTACCCCGGACCCGATGGCCGACATCGCCGCCCGCCCCGTCACCCCGGCGCCGCTGGAGCCGGCGCGCGAGGTGCCGGCGCTGGACGGTCGCCGCCTGCTCGTGGTGGAGGACGAGGCGCTGGTGGCGCTCGAGCTCATCGCCGTGCTGGAGGATGCCGGCGCTGCCGTTCACGGGCCGGCCCGCACAGTCGAGGAGGCGCTGGAAGCCATCGAGACCGGCGCGTTCGATGCCGCCCTGCTCGACGGAAATCTGCACGGCAAGCCGGTGGACGCCGTCGCGGCGGCGCTGACCCGGCGCGGCATTCCCTTCGCCTTCGTCAGCGGCTATGGCCGCGAGAACCTGCCGGCCGCCTTCGCCCAAGCGCCGGTGGTAAGCAAGCCGTTCATCCCGCAGCAACTGGTCGAGGTGGCGGGACGGCTGGCGCGGCGCGACGGCAATGTCCTGCCCTTCCCCGCCGCGACCGGCACGGCGCGCTGACCCATCGGCCGCGGGCGCGACTTGACCAGCCGGGCGCGGCCGCGCCAAAACGGCGGAAGGGCTCAGCGGAGCCCGGCCGGCGCACACGGGGCGGCCGGCGCGGCAACAGGTGAGACAGGCAGGCGCCGGTGGCGAATTTCGGCAGCGCGGAACAGGGCTCGGGCGCCGTTTGGCGGGTTGGCGTGCTGTTCTCGCGCAAGGGGCATATGCGCGAGCCGGAAACCGAGCATTTCCGCGGCACGGCCCTCGCCATCGAGGAGATCAACCTCGCGGGCGGCGTACTCGGCCGCCCGATCGAGCCGGTGTGCTACGACCCCGAATCCAGCCCGGAACTCTACCGCCGCTACGCCGAGCGGCTGCTGACCGAGGACGGCATCAGCACCATTTTCGGTTGCTGCACCTCCTCCTGCCGCAAGGCGATCCTCGCCACGGTGGAGCGGCGCAACGCCCTGCTCTGGTACCCCTCGCTCTATGAGGGCTTCGAATATTCGCCCAACGTCATCTATACCGGCGCGGCGCCGAACCAGAACAGCCTGCAGCTCGCCCGCCATCTGCTGTCGCGCTTCGGGCCGCGCTTCTATCTCGTCGGCTCGGACTACATTTATCCGCACGAATCCAACCGCATCATGCGCGATCTCGTCTCGCGCGAGGGCGGCGAGGTGGTGGCGGAAACCTATGTGCCGGAACAGCCGCACGCCGACCAGATCCGCCGCGTGGTGGAAGATATCCGCCGCCGCGCGCCCTCGGTGGTTTTCTCCACCGTGGTCGGCGAGGGCGCGCATCTGCTCTACCGCATCTTCCGCGAAGCGGGGCTCGATCCGCGCAGCATGCCCATCGCCAGCCTCACCATGTCGGAGGGCGAGATCCGCGCCATCGGGCCGGAGCTGTGCATCGGCCACATCACCTCGGCGCCCTATTTCTCCACCGTCGACACCCCGGCCAATCGCCGCTTCGTCGCCGCCTACCGCGCCCGATTCGGCCGCGACGCGGCGGTGACGATGTATGCGGAAGCCGCCTATTTCCAGATCCACCTCTTCGCCGACGCGCTCCGGCGGGCGAAGTCGCTCGACACGCAGCGCCTCGTCGATGCCGCGCTCGGCACCGAGTTCGACGCGCCGCAGGGCCGCATCCGCATCGACCCCGACAACAACCACACCTATCTGCTGCCGCGCATCGGCATGGTGAACGAGCATGGCGATTTCGACGTGGTGTGGGAAGCGAAGGCGCCGGTGAAGCCCGACCCTTATCTCGTCGACCATATTTACGACCATGCGTGAGGCTCGGCCGGACGCGAAGAGGCGCGACGCATGAGCGCCTCGCAGCTGATCCAGAACCTGCGCAACATGCGCGTCGCCGTGGTGCATCCGCGCGACCAGGACGGCGAGGACCTCGTGCGCCAGCTGCAGCGCATCGGCTGCCAGGTGCAGGTGGTGTGGCCGCCGCCGGCGCAATTGCCGCTGCCGCTCGACGCGGTGTTCTTCCTGCTCGACCGCGACACGAAAAGCTCGATGCCATGGCGGATGGCCGATCTTGCCATCGCCCATATCGCCATCGTCGATTACGAGAACCCCACCGTGCTGAAGGCGCTGCTGGATTCCAGCGCCCATGGCGTGCTGGTGCGCCCCATCCGCGCCTCCGGCGTGCTGTCCAGCCTCGTGCTGGCGCTGTCGCAGCGCGGCTATGAGGGGCGGCTGCTGGCCAAGATCGGCAAGCTGGAGGACACGCTGCGCACCCGTCGCGACGTGGAGAAGGCGACGCGGCTCTTGATGAGCCTGCGCAACCTTTCGGAGGACGACGCCTACCAGTTCCTGCGCAAGCAGGCGACGGCCAAGCGGGTGCCGATCGGCACCATCGCCGGCTCGATCATCAACGCCCATGCCATGCTGGCCGAGCTCGACCGCGAGGGCGAGCCGGAGAAGTGAGGCAGATTGCCTAACTCATAGGCATCTTACTCCCTGCCTTTATCCTCGGCATTTGCGCTTGACAGGCCCCGCCGCCTGCGCTTTGCTAAGCCCATCGCTTCGTGAGCGTGGCGGCAGCGTTGCCGCTCTACATCCAGGCTATGCAGCCCTCGATGGTGCCGGAAGGCACTGCCGGGGGCTTTTTGTTTTCACGCCGCGGCGCCCCGCGGCGATCGCAGAGGTGCGCCTTCATGCCCGTCTCAAGCCTTGTCCGCGTCGCCTGCATCCAGATGGAGCCGCGCTTCGGCGACACCAGCGCCAATGTCGCGCATTCGCTCGGCCTCATCGCCCGCGCGGCCGACGGCGGCGCCAAGCTGATCGTGCTGCCCGAGCTCGCCAATACCGGCTACGTGTTCGAGACCCGCGAGGAAGCCTTCGGCCTCGCCGAGACCATTCCAGACGGGCCGAGCTGCCAGGCCTGGGCGAAGATCGCCAATGAGCGCGGTCTGCACATCGTCGCCGGCATCACCGAGCGCGAGGGCACGGCGCTCTACAACAGCGCGGTCGTGATCGGGCCGGAGGGCCATATCGGCACCTATCGCAAGATGCATCTGTGGGGCAACGAGAACCTGTTCTTCGAGCCCGGCAACAACGGCTTCCCGGTGTTCCACACCGCGCTCGGCCGCATCGGCGTCGCCATCTGCTACGATGGCTGGTTCCCCGAGACCTACCGGCTGCAGGCGCTGCAGGGCGCGGATATCGTCTGCGTGCCCACCAACTGGGTGCCGATCCCCGGCCAGGCCGAGGGGCGCGAGGCGATGGCCAACATCCTCGCCATGGCCGCCGCCCATTCCAACTCGCTCTACATCGCCTGCGCCGACCGCATCGGCACCGAGCGCGGCCAGCCCTTCGAGGGCCAGAGCCTGATCCTCAGCTACACCGGCTGGCCCGCCGCCGGCCCGGCGAGCCGCGACGGCGAGGAAATCGTCTCCGCCGAGATCGACCTCGGCGCCGCCCGCCGCGCCCGCAACTGGAACGACTTCAACCAGGTGCTGCGCGACCGCCGCACCGATGTCTATGCCGAGATGCTCGGCGCGTCGATTTCCCGGGGCTGGTACTAGAGCCCCGCTTCTCTCCACCGCTGCCAAAAACCCATAACCTTCCGGAGAAAGCCTATGTCCCGTCTCTCGCTGCTGATGGCCGGCGTGTTTGCCGCCGGCCTTCTCACTGGGCCGGCGCTCGCCGCCGACACCATCACCATCGGCATTCCCGTCGGCCTGTCCGGCGCCAATTCCGTGGTCGCGCCCTCCGTCGTCCAGTCCGCCGAGCTGGCGGTGGAGGAGATCAACGCCAAGGGCGGCATCCTCGGCAAGAAGGTGGTGCTCGAGGTCGCCGACGACGCCTCCGGCGCGGCCGGCGCGCAGAAGGCCTTCGATTCGCTGATCTTCCAGAAGAAGGTCGACGTGCTGATCTCGATGGAGACCTCGGCGGCGCGCAATGCCGGCCTGCCGATCGTCAATCGCGGCAAGGTGCCCTACATTTACACCTCGTTCTATGAGGGCCGCTCCTGCAGCCCCTATATGTATGTGAATGCCTGGGTGCCGGACCAGCAGGTCGCCCCCATTGTCGACTTCTTCAACAAGGAAGGCGCCAAGACCTATTTCCTCATCGGCTCGGACTACGCCTTCGGCCGCGGCATGCTGGCCTTCACCAAGGCCTATATCGAAAAGACGGGCGGCAAGGTGGTGGGCGACGAATACGCCCCGATGGACGCCACCGACTGGACCGCCATCCTCTCCAAGGTGAAGGCGGCCAACCCCGACGCCATCATCACCTCCACCGCCGGCGGCGCGCCGAATGTGACGCTGACCAAGCAGCTGCGCGCGGCGGGCATCAAGTCACTCTATGGCAACCTCGCCGTTGATGAGGGCACTGCCAAGGCCATGGGCCCGGATGCCGAAGGCATCTACATCGCTGGCTCCTACTTCACCAATATCGACACCCCCGCCAACAAGGCGTTCCTCACCGCGATGGAAAAGAAGTTCGGCAAGGACCTGAAGACCCCGAACGACCTCTCCGTGCCGGAATATGAGGCGGTCTACGCCTATAAGGCGGCGGTGGAGAAGGCCGGCACGACCGACGCCGCCAAGTTGATCCCGGCGCTGGCGGAAGTCGCGGTGGAAGGCCCGCGCGGCACCATCGTCATGAACAAGCAGCGCCACGCCCCGCTGACCATGTATCTCGGCCAGGTGAAGGGCGATGGCTCGGTCGGCATCATCTCCACCTTCAAGGACGTGGACCCCGGCGAGCAGTGCCCGAAGCTGAAGTGAGCGACGCGCTCGCGCCTCTCCCCATCGGGGGCCCTCACCCCAACCCTCTCCCCGTCGGGGAGAGGGCTTGCCCGTCACCGATGGCGCGATCCTTGCGAGCTGCCTTGCGACGTCATCCTGAGGTGCCCGGCAAAGCCGGGCTTTGAGGGATGCCCCCGTAAGACCAGTTCTTTTCCGGCATCCTTCGAGGCGCGGAGCCTGTCCTCGGGCTTGCCAGAGGCAAGACCCGTGGGCGCGCACCTCAGGATGACGTTGTTACGACGCGGCCTTTCCCCACCCGCCGTGCCTCCAACCCCAAAGGACTTCGCATGATCGCCCAGACGCTGGACATCGTGACGACCGCCGCCATCCTCTATGCGGTGGCGACCGGGCTGCTGCTCGTGTTCGGCGTCATGAAGATCATCAATTTCGCCCATGGTGGACTGATGACGCTGGGCGGCTATGCCGCGCTCGTCACCACCCAGGCCGGGCTCAATCCCTGGCTCGCCATCCCGCTCGCCGCGCTGTTCGGCGGCGTGGTCGGCATGGCCATCGAGCGCTTCGTGGTGCGCCCGCTCTATTCGCGCCCGCTCGACGCCATCCTCGCCACCTGGGGACTGTCGATCATCATCGGCCAGCTCATCACCCTCGCCTTCGGGCGCGGCGTGCAGTTCACCCAGTCGCCGCTCAGCGGCACCATCGACATTCTCGGCGAGGGCTATTCCGCCTACCGCCTCGCCCTTGTCGGCATCGCCGCCCTGCTCGGCCTTGCCCTCACCGCCCTGCTGCAGGGCACGAGGCTGGGGCTGGAGACGCGGGCGGTGATCATGAACGAGGACCTCGCGCGCGGGCTCGGCATCAATAGCGGGCTGGTGCGCTTCCTCACCTTCACCCTCGGCTCGGCGCTGGCCGGCATTGCCGGCGCACTGATCACGCCCCTGTCGAGCGTCGATCCCGCCATGGGCGTGCCCTGGCTGGTGAACGCCTTCATGCTGGTGCTGGTCTCCGGCGCCTCGCTGGTCAGCCTGCTGTTCGCCTGCCTGGTGCTGGGCGGGGCGCAGGTGCTGGTCGCCACTCATTTCAGCCCGGTTCTCGGAGGCCTGACCATCGCCGTGCTTGCCGCCATCATTCTGCGCCTGCGTCCGCAGGGGTTCGCCCGTGACTGAAGCGCGCCGCCTCTCCCTCATCCTCGCCGTCGCCCTTCTCGCGCTGGCGGCGATCGTCGCCGGGCCCCTGGTGCTCGACACCTATTCGGTGAATGTGCTCACCCGCTCGCTGCTCTATGCGGCGGTGGCGCTCACCGTCGATCTGCTGTGGGGCTTCCTCGGCATCCTCACCTTCGGCCAGTCGGTGTTCTTCGCCTGCGGCGCCTATGCGGCGGGGCTGGTGTTCACCCATCTCGACTTCTCCACCGGCAATGCCGTGCTCGCCCTCGTCCTCGGCGTCGGCGGGGCGCTGCTGGTGGCAGCCATCGTCGGCTGGCTCGCCTTCTGGCACGGCGCCTCGGCGCTTTATGCCTCGGTCATCACGCTGGTTCTGCCCATCGTGGCGACGCAGCTGCTCTATTCCGGCGGCACCTTCACCGGCTCGTCGAGCGGCCTCTCCGGCTTCATGAGCTTCGACCTGTCGATGGAAGCCTGGTTCTGGCTGGCCGGCAGCTTCCTCGTCGTGGTGACCACGGCCGCCTACATCTTCGTCAAGAGCGATGCCGGCAAGCTGCTGGTGGCGGTGCGCGAGAACGAGCAGCGCTGCAAATATCTCGGCCTCGACACCTCGCGGCTGAAGATCCTCGTCTATCTCGCCTGCGCCGCCATCGCTGCCATCGCCGGCTATATCTATGCCGGCTATGCGATGGTGGTGGCGCCGGAACTCGCCGGCTTCGTCTTCGGCACCGAACTCGTCATCTGGACCGCGCTCGGCGGGCGCGGCACGCTGCTCGGCCCGGTGTTCGGCGCGCTGATCGTCGATTATGAGAGCGCGCAGCTCGCCGGGGACTATCCCTTCGTCTGGCAGCTCATCATCGGCGTGCTGTTCGTGCTGGTCATCGTCGCCTTCCCGCGCGGCCTGCTGCCCGTGGTGTTCGACCTGCCGCGCAAGCTCATCGGCCTCCTCCGCCCGCGCCGCGCCGCCCCGGCGGCCAGCGTGCGGCTTTCCACCCTCGACGCGGCGGAAACGCAGGGCGTCGAGCCCGGCGAGGGGCCGGCGCTCGCCGTGGCCGGCGTCGCCAAGCGCTTCGGCAGCCTCACCGTGCTGGAAGCCATCGACTTCGAGGCGCGTGCCGGCGAACTCGTCAGCCTTGTCGGCCCCAATGGCGCCGGCAAGACCACGCTGATGCGCTGCATCGCCGACGGCGCGGAACGTTCCGCCGGCAGCATCGCCGTCAATGGCTACGACATCGGCCGCAAGCCGCCGGAAGCCTGCGTCGCCCTCGGCGTCGGCCGCAAGTTCCAGATGGCGAATGTGTTCGAAACGCTCACCGTCGCCCAGTGCCTGCAGATCGCCCGCGTGCGCCATGCCCGGCCCTCACTGTGGCGCCGCGCCGAGGTCCTGCCGCTCCCCGAGGCGGCGATGCATGTCATCGCCACCACGGGACTGGACAAGCAGCTTTCCACCCCGGCGCATCTGCTCTCGCATGGCATGAAGCAGGCGCTGGAACTCGCCATGGTGCTGGCGCTGGAACCGCGCGTGCTGCTGCTGGACGAGCCCACCGCCGGCCTCACCAAGACCGAGCGCATGCAGATCGGCGCCATCCTCATCGAGCTGACCAGGAAGCAGGGCCTGTGCGTGCTGCTGGTGGAGCACGATCTCGATTTCGTGCGCGAGATCTCCTCCCGTGTCATCGTCCTGCATCAGGGCCATATCGTGCTCGACGGCTCGGTGGAGGAAGTGGTCGCCTCCGAACTCGTCAAACAGGTCTATGCCGGCTCCGGCCATGCCGGCATAGACCATGAAACCGCCCCCGCGCCCAAGGAGATGCCGGCATGAGCCTCCTCGCCGTCGATCATCTCTCCAGCGGCTATGCCGGCGCGGTGGTGCTGCGCGAGGTGAGCCTGTCCATCGCGCCGGGCGAGATCCTCGCCGTGCTCGGCAAGAACGGCATGGGCAAATCCACCCTGCTCAAAGCGGTTATGGGCTTCCTGCCGAAAATGACCGGCACCGTGGCCATTGCCGGCGCGGAGGCGACGCGCCTCGCCCCGCACCGCGTGGCGCGGCTGGGGGTCGGCTATGTCGCGCAGGAGAAGGCGCTGTTCCAGGATATGAGCGTGGAGGAAAATCTCCGCCTCGCCGTGCGCCGTCCGGATTTCGAGGCCGCACTCGCCGAGGTGGAAGCCTCCTTCCCCTTCCTGCTGCAACGGCTGAAGCAACGCGCCGGCACGCTGTCCGGCGGCGAGCAGAAAATGCTGCTCATGGCCCGTTCGCTGGCGACGGGAGCGAAGCTCTTGCTGGTCGACGAGATCACCGAAGGCTTGCAGCCCTCGGTCATCGACCGGCTGGCCGGCGTCATCCGCAGCGCGCGCGAGCGCCACGGCACCACCATGCTTCTGGTGGAGCAGCATCTGCCCTTCGCCTTGGCGGTGGCCGACCGCTGGGCGGTGCTGGACCGCGGCGAGATCGCCGAGACCGGCGCCACTTCCGAGCCGGATTCCCGCGCCAGGGTGCTGAAACACTTAAGCGTGTGAGGTGAGGTAATGACGTTTTCCATCGTCGCCCGCTGCCCGTCCACCGGCCTGTTCGGCGTCGCGGTCGCCACCGCCGTGCCGGCGGTCGGTTCCATGTGCCCGTTCGCACGGGCGAAGGTCGGCGCCGCCTCGACCCAGTCCTGGGTGAACCCTTATCTGCCGCTGGGCGTGCTGGAAGCGATTGCTCGGGGGCAAGGCGCCCGCGCCGCGCTTCAAGCGGCACTGGCGGAGGATGAGGCGCGGGAGCTGCGCCAGATCGGGGTGGTGGATCACGCGGGCGAGGCGGCGGCCTTCACCGGCGCCGACTGCACGCCCTGGTGCGGGCAGGAAATCGGCGACGGTTTCGCCGTGCAGGGCAACATGCTCACCGGCCCCGAGGTGATCGACGCCATGGCGGCCGCCTACCGTGCCAGCGGCGGTGCCGCGCTGGACGAACGGCTGATGCGGGCGCTGGAGGCCGGCGACGCCGCCGGCGGCGACAAGCGCGGGCGACAATCCGCCAGCCTTCGGGTGCAGGGTGACGAGGACTATTGCGCCCTCGACCTGCGGGTGGACGAGCACGCCCAGCCCGTTACCGAGCTGCGGCGGGTGCTGGAAATCGCCCGGCTTCAACTGGTGCCGTTTGTCGCGGGCATGCCAAGGCGCGGCATTGCCGCCGGGCCGGCACCGGAAGGCGTCACCTCGATGCTGGCGCTCGCCCCGCCGGACCGTCCCGGTGGGGGTGGAAGCCGCCGCTTAACCTGAAAAAGCGGCGGCCCCGGAAGGAGCCGCCGCAAAGTCGCATCGAGAAACGCTGTCTTAAGGCCGCACTCAGTCGGTGCTGCGCGCGTTCTGCTCGATCTGGTTGGCGATATAGGGCTCGACGCCCTGGGTGTTCGGGCCACGCATGCGGCTGTCATACATGCCACCCTCATACATGCCACCCTCATACATGGTGGCGGCGTTGCGGCCCTCGGTCACGGTGCCGCGCTGCGACCAGCCGCCCTGCTGCGTCGCATTATGGTTCTGCGACCAGCCGGAGGGCGCACCCGTGGTGGAATTGTAGGTCTGGGCAAGAGCAGGGCCGGCGAAAGCAGCGGCAAGAACAGCACCCAGAACCGGAAGCGAAAGAGTCTTCTTCATCATCAACATCCTCTAAGAAACGCGACATTTCGACACGATAATCGGCGTCAAGAGCGTCGCATCATCAGCTTCAACACGCATTCACTCGCTGGCGCCTCTTGGCCCGGCCGGTGAATCTGCTGGTACAACGTAGGTCAGCGATGATTGTTTCAGGATGCGAGATCGCAAGCGCGTGATGCGACGCAACTCAGCTGTGCGGCAGCGCGGCAAGGGCGGCCCGCCCTGCCGGTCAGGCGCGCCGTCATTCCCCGCGCGGAAAGCGCTGGTTCTCTTCCAGAACGTTCAGGTCCATATGGTTGCGCATATAGCGCTCCGAGGCCTTTTGCAGCGGCTGGAAATCCCAGGGGTAATAGGCGCCGTTGCGCAGCGCCTCATACACCACATGCCGCCGCGCCTGGCTGGCGCGCACCTCGGCATCGAAGCGGGCGAGGTCCCAGCGCGCCCGCATCGCCGCCGTCATCGCCGCCATCACCCCGGCGCAGGCCGGGTCCGCCGCCCGGTTGACCAGCTCCTGCGGGTCCTCGTCGAGATGGGTGAGGATCGGCGGGTCGAGTTCGCACAGGATGAGCTTCCACGGCCCGTCGCGCAGAGCCACCAGCGGGGCATAGGAGCCTTCCGCCGCATATTCCATCGGCACCGGGGAGCGCTCCCCCTCCCCCCGCGCCGCCCCGACCAGGCTCTCGCCATCGGTCCAGGGCAGCACCCCGCCGAGATCGAGCCCGACAAGTTCCGCCAGTGTGGGCAGCACGTCGAGGGTGGACGCCGCGCGCGCAACGCGGCCGGCAGGCAGGCCGGGGGCGGCGATGACAAGCGGCACCCGGGCCGAGCCCTCCAGGAAGTTCATCTTGAACCACAGCCCGCGCTCGCCGAGCATGTCGCCATGGTCGGAGACGAAGACGATGATCGTGTCATCGCTTAGCCGGCAACGCTCTAGCACGTCGAGCAGTTCGCCGATCTTTTCGTCGACATAGGAAATGTTGGCGAAATAGGCGCGGCGCGAGCGGCGCACATCCTCGTCCGTCACATGGCTGGCGGCATGGTCGCTCGCCAGCATCAGCCGCTGCGCGTGCGGGTCCTGCTGTGCGAACGGGATCGGCGCCACCACGGGGTCGAGCGCCGGGCAGTCCTCATACAGGTCCCAGAAGCGCTTGCGGGCGACATAGGGGTCGTGCGGGTGGGTGAAGCTCACCGTGAGGCACCAGGGCCGGGAATCGTGCCCGCGCGCGAGGTCATAGAGCTTGCGGGCGGCGTGATAGGCCACCTCGTCGTCATATTCGAGCTGGTTGGTGATCTCCGCCACCCCGGCGCCGGTCACCGAGCCGAGATTGTGGTACCACCAGTCGATCCGCTCGCCCGGTTTGGTGTAGTCCGGCGTCCAGCCGAAATCGGCGGGGTAGATGTCGGTGGTCAGTCGCTCCTCGAAGCCGTGCAGCTGGTCCGGCCCGACAAAGTGCATCTTGCCCGACAGCGCCGTGTGATAGCCGGCGCGGCGCAGGTGATGGGCGAAGGTCGGGATATCCGAGGTGAACTCGGCGGCATTGTCATAGACCCGCGTCCGGCTCGGCAACTGCCCGGACATGAAGGAAGCGCGCGCCGGCGCGCAGAGCGGGCTCGCCGTGTAGGTGTTGGCGAAGCGGGCGGAACGGGCCGCCAGCGCCTTCAGATGCGGCGCGTGCAGGAAGTCCGCCGGCCCGTCGGGGAAGAACGTGCCGTTCAGCTGGTCGACCATCAGGATGAGGATGTTCGGGCGGGCGGGCGAAGCGATCGGCGTCGCGGTCATGGCACGGTCCACGCGGCAGGCTGGGGCGGAGGGAGGGCCGGCAGCACCGCCGCCGGCCCCCGCGAGAGTTCACAGGCCGAGCGAGGCCTTCACCGCCGGCAGGCTCGGCTTGCCGTCGAAGGTGGTCACGCCCGAAAGCCACGGGCCGAGCACATCGGGCTTGGCCTTCAGCAGCGCCTTGGCGGCGGCCTTGGGGTCCTGCCCGTCATCGAGGATCTTGCCCATCATGGTGTTCTCCATGGCGAGGTCGAATTTCAGCTGCTTGAACAGCGTCGCTGCGTTGGGGCAGTTGCCCGCCCAGCCGGCGCGCGCGAGGGTGCGAACATCGGCGCCGCCGAAATTGGCGCCGAAATAGGCGTCGCCGCCGGAGAGATAGGTGAGGTCGAAGGTCTCGTTCATCGGGTGCGGCGCCCAGGCGAGGAAAACGATCCAGCCCTTGCCGTTCTGCGCGCGCTTCACCTGCGCCAGCATGGCCTGCTCGCCCGACTCCACCACCTTCCAGCCCTTCAGGCCGAAATCATTGGCGTCGACCATCTTGAGGATGTTCTGGTTGGCCGGCGCGCCGGGCTCGATGCCGTAGATCTTGCCGTCGAACTTGTCGGCATGGGCGGCAAGGTCCTTGAAGTCCTTCACCCCCGCCTCGGCGACATAGGTCGGCACGGCGAGGGTGAACTTGGCGCCTTCGAGATTGGTGGCCAGCACGTCCACCGCTTTCGCCTCGTTCAGCGCGTCGATGAATTTCTGCTGCGCCGGCATCCAGTTGCCGAGGAACACGTCGATATTGCCGTTCTTCATCGACTCGTAGCCGATCGGCACCGACAGCGTCTTCACGTCCTGGGCATAGCCGAGCCCCTCCAGCAGCACGCCGGCAATGGCGTTGGTGGAGGTGATGTCGGTCCAGCCGGGGTCCGACATGCGGATGGTCTTGCAGGAAGGCGCGTCGGCCGCGAAAGCGGGGCCGGCGAGGAGCAGAAGGGAAACGGCCGAAGCGGCCAGCGTCATACGGGTCATGAGGGTCACCTCTGGAAGCGGCGAGACAGGTGAGATGCTCAAGGGCCCGCCTTGTCGAGCGGCGGCTTTCCTTGCCTGAGGGATATCAGGCGGTTAAATGTGGGAACCTGTGAAGCCCGATATTTTCGATGTTTGACATAAGCCCCATCTATGTCTGAGCGGCCTCTCGACCTCGGCTGGATGCGCGTGTTCGAGGCGGTGGGGCGGCTCGGCTCGCTCACCGCCGCGGCGCGCGCGCTCGGCCTGTCGCAACCGGCGGTGAGCTATGTGGTGCGCGAGCTGGAAACCCAGCTCGGCACGCCGCTTCTGCTGCGCGGTCATCGCGGCAGCACGCTCTCCCCCGCCGGCGAGGTGCTGCACCGGGCGAGCGCGGCGGCGGTGGCGGAAATCGACGGCGCCACCCGCGCGGTGCGCCGGCTCAGCCGCCGCCCCGTCGTGCGGCTGTTCACCGATTACGGCTTCGCCTCGTTCTGGATGATGCCGCGTGTCGCCGCCTTCCGGCAGGTGCGGCCGGAAACGGATGTCCACATCATCGCCTCCACCAGCGCCGATCCCGGGCTCGACGGGGCGGAGGATGTCGCCGTGCTGTTCGGCGCCCGGCGCGACTTCCCGCCCGAGAGCGTGCAGCTGGTGGAAGAGCGCATCTGGCCGGTGTGCAGCCCGGCCTTCGCCGCCCGGCACAGCCTCGGCGGCGATCCGGCGCGCATCGGCAATTTGCCGCTGCTGCATCTGGAAAGCACGCCGCACCCGCGCTGGTTCGGCTGGGGCGACTGGTTCGCGGCGATGGGGCTGGCGCGCGGCCCGGCGGCGAGCGATCTCAGCCTCAACACCTATGGCCTCGTGGTGCAGGCGGCGATGGCGGACCAGGGCGTCGCGCTCGGCTGGGCCGGGCTGATCGACGGCGCCCTGGCCGACGGCACGCTGGTGGCGGTCGGGCCGCCGCTGGCGCGCGGCGAGACCGGCTATTGGCTGGTGCCCGGCCCCACTCTGTCCGATCCCGCCCGCGACCTCATCGACTGGATCCTGCGCGAGGCGCAGGCGGCGCCGCTGCCGGACCCGCCGCTCACGCGCGGGCGCTAAAAAGGTTCTTGACAAGTAGGTAAGATCACGCGAGCCTAGAAAACGAGCGGCGGGCAAGGATGCCCATTGTCGCGGCACTTTCGGTCAACATTTCCAACGACGGCGTGTCAACGCTGGCTGGTTGGTGGCAACGACGCCCACGGCCTGACGGCCGGCGGGCGTTTTTTGTTTTGGGCTTCGGCCCGGCATTGGAGCGATACGTGGCGAAGCACTTCCGCATCGGCGTCATGTTCTCGACCACGGGGCCCTACAATGTGGTCGCGCGCTCGATGCTGAACGGCGCCCTGCTGGCGGTGGCGGAGCGCCCGGCGCCCGGAATCACCATCGAGCCCGTCGTGGTCAATCCCGGCGGCGAGCTTGGCCGCTATGCCGCGCTCAGCCGCGAATTGCTGCATGACGGCATCCGCCATGTCGTGGGGTGCTACACCTCGTCGAGCCGCAAGGAAGTCATTCCCTGTTTCGAGAAGCATGACGGGCTGCTCTGGTACCCCTCGCATTATGAGGGCTTCGAGAGCTCCGGCAATGTCATCTACACCGGCGCCTCGCCCAACCAGCATGTGCTGCCGCTGGTCGATCACGCGCTGGCGACTCTCGGCACGTCCGCCTTCTGCGTCGGCTCCAACTATATCTGGGCGTGGGAGAACACCCGCATCTTCCGCGAGGCGATGACCGCGCGCGGCGCCCGCGTGCTGGCGGAACGCTATGTGCCGGTGGGCGACACCGAGATCGACCAGGTGGTCGAGGCCATTCTCGAAGCGCGGCCGGCCTTCGTGTTCAACAATCTCATCGGCACCAGCAATTACGCCTTCTTCCGCGCCTTCCGCGCCGCCTGCGCCGCGCGCGGCATCGACCAGCGCACGACCTTCCCGGTGGTCTCCTGCACCCTGTCCGAGCCGGAACTGGAAGAGATCGGCCAGGAAGCGGTGGACGGGCACCTGTCCTCCTCGGTCTATTTCTCCTCCCTCGCCTCCCCCGCCAATGCCGCCTTCACCCGCTTCTATGGCGAGACCTTTCCGGAAGGGCCCACCACCTCAGCCGACGCGGAAGCCTCCTATATCGCGATGAAGCTGCTCATCCTCTCGCTGGCGGAGAGCGGCACGGACGATGTGGAAACGGTGAAGGAGGCCGCCACCCGCCAGCATCTGCTCGCGCCGCAGGGCGAGGTGCGGATCGACCCGCAGACGCTGCACGCCTATCTCACGCCACGAATCGGCATTTCCAATGCGCAGGCGCGCTTCGACATTCTGGTCGAAGAGCCCGGCCCGGTCCGGCCCGACCCCTATCTCGTCCAGTCCTCGCCGCGTTACGCGGTCGCTGCCCGCAACGCGACACTGAGAGTGGTGAAGTGATGGCACCTCGGCTGCTGCAGAACTTCAATGGCGGGCGGGCGCACATCGTCACGTCCAGCCTTACCGCGGTGGAAGCGCTGGAAAAGACGCTGGGCAAGCTCGGCGTCGCCACCGTCTATCCCGCGCTGGTCGACGGGCGGGCGCAGATCGACCTCGCGGCGCTGCAGCCCGAGCGCGACATACTGTTCATCGACGGCGATCTCGACAATCCGGTGGCGCTCGACACCGATGCGGGGGCGCATCATCCCCCCGTTCCGGTGATCGGCCTTGTCGGCGTCGAGGCGCCGAGCCGGCTCAAGCACCTGGTGCAGATCGGCGCCTCCGCCTTCCTGCGCAAGCCGGTGCAGGGCGGCGCGGTCTACACCGCGCTGTTCCTCGGCATCAACCAGTTCCTGTTGCGGGGCGACCTCCGGGCCCGCCTCGACGACATGGATCGCCGCCGGCGGGGTCGCCGCGCGGTGGTCAAGGCCATCATCGCCCGCATGACCGAGGCGGGCGTGGATGACGACGAGGCCTATGAATGGCTTCGGCGCGAAAGCATGCGCTCGCGGCAGACCCTCGAGGCCTATTGCGAAGCGTTCGTGACGGCGAGGGCTGGCCCCCTCGATGAACCCGTGCAGTTCCGCCCGGCGGAGCCCAGCGCGGGAAAAAGATAACCTTTCACAGGAGAGTAAGATGAACGGGAAGACCATGCGGGGGCTGCGTGCCGCAGCCCTCACGGGAACGCTTTTGCTCAGCGCCGCGAACGCTTTCGCCGCCGATCCGATCAAGCTCGGCGTGCTGGAAGACCAGTCCGGCGACTTCGCCGCCGCCACCATCGGCAAGGTGCACGCCATCCAGCTCGCCGCCGAGGAGATCAACAAGGCCGGCGGCATCAATGGCCGCCCGCTCGAACTGGTGATCTACGACACCCAGTCCGACAACACCCGCTACCAGGAGTTCATGCGCCGCGTGCTGCAGCGCGACAAGGTGGACGTGGTGTTCGCCGGCTTCTCCTCCGCCTCGCGCGAAGCCTACCGGCCGATCGTCAACCAGTTCGACGGCCTCGCCTTCTACAACAACCAGTATGAGGGCGGCGTCTGCGACGCCAACATGATCGTCACCGGCGCCGTGCCGGAGCAGCAGTTCTCCACCCTCATCCCGTACCTCATGGAGAAGTACGGCAAGAAGGTCTACACGCTCGCCGCCGACTATAATTTCGGCCAGATCTCGGCCGAATGGGTGCGCAACATCGTCAAGGAGAATGGCGGCGAAATGGTCGGCGAGGATTTCATCCCGCTCGGCGTGTCGCAGTTCTCGCAGAACATCCAGAACATCCAGAAGGCCAAGCCCGACTTCGTGGTGACGCTGCTGGTCGGCACCGCCCAGGCCTCCTATTACGAGCAGGCCGCCGCCGCCAACGTCAACCTGCCAATGGCGTCTTCCGTGAACGTCGGCCAGGGCTATGAGCACAAGCGCTTCAAGCCGCCATCGCTCAAGGACATGTACGTCACCACCAACTACATCGAGGAAGTCGACACCCCGGCCTCGAAGGACTTCTTCGCCAAGTTCAAGGCGAAGTTCCCGGATGAGCCCTATGTGAACCAGGAAGCCGAGAACTCCTATCTCGCGGTCTATCTCTACAAGCAGATGGTGGAGCGGGCGAAGTCGACCAAGCGGGACGACCTGCGCAAGGAAATCGCCAAGGGCGATGTCTGCATGGACGCGCCTGAGGGCAAGGTCTGCCTCGACCCGAAGAGCCAGCACATGTCGCACACCATCTATCTCGCCAAGGTGGGCGCCGATCACTCGATCACCTTCCCCAAGGTGTGGCAGGACATCAAGCCCTACTGGCTGGGCGAAGCCGGCTGCGACCTGACCAAGAACGACCCGAGCGCGCAGTACACGCCCTCCAACCCGCCGCCGAAGAACTGAGGGCGAGGCCCTCGCGCACTCAGTGCCACGTCATCCTGAGGTGCCCGGCCCGCGGGCCGGGCCTTGAAGGATGCTGCAGCAAGAGGATGCTCGGACGACCATCCTTCGAGGCTCGCTTCGCTCGCACCTCAGGATGACGGCCTGATAAAGCGCGCGCCGCGCATCTCGCCCATCCGGGCGGCCGCCCTGTCCCCCCTCGGCGGCTCCCGAAGGCATCGCCCCGGCCCGACCCCCCAGCTTTGGCCGGGGCGATCGCCTGATCGCTGAAGACGGTTTCAGTAAAGACGTCCTGCAAGAACGGCGTCATCCTGAGGTGCCGGCCGACTGGCCGGCCTCGAAGGAGGCTCACCCGGACAACCCTCCCTCACCGCACGGTTCCCGCGCGGTGCGTGACAAGGTTGTTCCCTCGAAGCGAAAGATCAAAGGCCCCACCGCACATGGATGTCGGAACCCTCGCCTTCTCCGCGCTCTACCAGTTCGGCGACGCCTTCGCCTTTCTGGTTCTGTCCGCCTGCGGCCTCGCCGTCATCTTCGGCATGATGGGCGTGATCAATCTGGCGCATGGCGAATTCATCATGTGCGGCGCCTATGTCACCGTCTCCGCCGCCCATGCCGGCGTGCCGCTGCCGCTCGCCATCCTCATCGGCGCGCTGGTCTCCGCCGCCGTGGGCGCGCTGGTGGAAATATTGGTCATCCGCCATCTCTATGACCGCCCGCTCGACACCATCGTCGCCACCTGGGGCCTCAGCCTCATCTTCACCCAGGGCACGCTGATCGTGCTCGGCTCCACCATGGCCGGCGTCGGCACGCCCTTCGGCAGCTTCACCGTCGGCGATTATTCCTATTCGCTCTACCGCCTCGTGCTGTGCGGCATGGCGGTGCTGGTCATTGCCGGGCTCTACGCGCTGTTCAACTGGACGCGCTTCGGCGTCATGGCCCGCGCCACCATCCAGGTGCCGCACATGGCGGCCGCGCTCGGCATCGACACCCGCCTCGTCTACAGCCTCACCTTCGCGCTCGGCGCCGGCCTCGCCGGGCTGGCGGGCGGGCTCTACGCCCCGACCATGACGCTGGTGCCGACCATGGGCACCACCTTCATCATGGAAGCCTTCGTCACCGTGGTTGTCGGCGGCGCCGACGTGTTCCTCGGCACCGCCCCGGCGGCGGCCGTGCTCGCCGTGGTGAAGGCGACCATGACCTCCTGGTACGGCCAGCTCGCCGGCCAGATCGGCCTGCTGATCGCCGTCATCGTCGTCATCCGGGTGCTGCCGCGCGGCATTTCCGGCTTCCTTCTGCGCGAGCGCGCCTGACCCGGACACGAGACACAGCCATGAACGCGCTCTCCCGCTTCTTCTCCCGCCTCGAAGGCCCGCAGACGCTGGGCCGGGGCCCCGGCTTCTGGCTCGGCTTCCTTGTCGTGCTCGCCGGCGCCTGCGCCTACCCGCTGTTCTCCGACGGCTACACCGTCGGCAACACCGTGTATTTCTTCACCTGGATCTTCATGGCGCTCGGCCTCTCGCTCATCTGGGGCTATGGCGGCGCGCTCAGCTTCGGCCAGACCGCCTTTTTCGGCATTGCCGGCTATGCCTATGGCATCCTCACCATCAATTTCGGCGCCGCCTACGGCTTCACCTTCGTCGCGCTGCTGTTCGCGGTGGCGATCGCCGCGCTGTTCGCGGCACTGCTCGGCTATTTCCTGTTCTTCGGCCGCATCTCCGGCGTGTTCCTCGGCATCGTCACCCTCTCGGTAACGCTGGTGCTGGAACGCTTCATGGCGCAGACGGCGGGGCCGGAATGGAAGATCGGCGCCGCCCGGCTGAACGGCTTCAATGGCATGAGCAACATGCCCCCGCTCACCGTGCCCTGGCCCGGCGGCGACATCGTGCTGTTCCCCGACGTGCAGCTCTATTACGTCGTGCTCGGCATGCTGGTGCTGGTCTATCTCGGCCTGCGCATCCTGGTGAACTCGCCCTTCGGCAATGTGCTCGTCGCCATCCGCGAGAACCCCGAGCGGGCGGAGATGCTCGGTTACGACATCCGCAAATACCAGCTCGGCACCTTCGTCATCGGCGCCGCGCTCGCCGGCCTGTCGGGCGTGCTCTACACCAGCTGGGGCCAGTACATCACGCCCTCCTCCATGGGTATGACCGCCGCCGCCTTGCCCATCGTCTGGGTCGCGGTCGGCGGGCGCTCGGACCTCACCACCACGCTGGTCGGCACGCTCACCGTGCTCGCCGTGTTCCAGGCGCTCACCATTCATGGCAGCCAGTACGCGCTTGTGGTGATGGGCGTCATGCTGGTGCTCACCGTGCTGCTGGCGCCGCGCGGCCTCATCTATGCGCTGGCCCGGCTCATCGCCCGTCCCTTCTCCAAGCGGCAGCCGGGAGACGCCTGATGCCGATGCTCCAGACGATAGGCCTCAACAAGCGCTTCGGCGGTCTGCACGTCACCAACAATGTCGACCTGACGCTGGAAGCCGGGGAGGTGCATTGCCTCATCGGGCCGAACGGCGCCGGCAAATCGACCCTGTTCCGGCTGGTTCTCGGCGAGCATCTGCCGAGCAGCGGCACCATCCTGTTCGGCGGCGAGGACATCACCAGCCTCAAGCCGTTCCAGCGCATCCGTCGCGGCATGAGCGTGAAGTTCCAGGTGCCCGGCATCTTCAAGGCGCTGAGCGTGCGGCAGAACCTCGAAATCGCGATGCAGCACCATTACGATCCCTCGGTGCTGGCCGAGGAGATCGACAAGCTGCTCGCCTTCCTGAACCTCACCGCCGATGCCGGCCGCCTCGCCGGCAATCTCTCGCACGGCCAGAAGCAGTGGCTGGAAATCGGCATGGCGGTCAGCCTCAAGCCGCGCCTTCTGCTGCTCGACGAGCCCACCGCCGGCATGTCGCCGGAGGAGACCCACGCCACCGGCGAAATGGTCAAGCGCCTCAATGCCGAGGGCATGACCGTGCTGGCGGTGGAACACGACATGGCCTTCGTCCGCCAGGTCGCCCACAAGGTCACGGTGCTGCATCTCGGCCGCGTCTTCGCCCAGGGCTCGATCGACGAGATCGTCGCCAATGAGGATGTCGCCGCCATCTATCTCGGCCAGACCACGGCGCACGAAACCGCTCACGAGGCCGCCCATGCGTAAGGAAGTGATGCTGTCCACCCTCGGCCTGCGCGCCGGCTATGGTGGCAAGCCGGTGCTGCAGGGCCTCGACATCGAGGTGCGCCAGGGCGAGATCGTCGCCGTCATCGGCCGCAACGGCGTTGGCAAGTCCACCTTGATGAAGAGCCTCATCGGCCTCGTGCCGGCGATGGAAGGCTCGATCGTCTTCGGTGACAAGCCGGTGGAACACCTCTCCGCCTTCAAGCGGGCGCGGCTCGGCATCGGCTATGTGCCGCAGGGCCGCGACGTGTTTCCCCGCCTCACCGTGGGCGAGAACATCGCGGTCGGCGGCATGCGCGCGGGCCGCGTCAGCGAGGCCGACCGCGAGCGGGTGCTCGGCTATTTCCCCATCCTGCGCGAGCGCTGGAGCCAGCGCGCCGGCACCATGTCCGGCGGCCAGCAGCAGCAGCTCGCCATTGGCCGGGTGCTGGTGGCCAATCCGCAGCTCATCCTGCTCGACGAGCCCTCGGAAGGCATCCAGCCCAACATCGTGCAGGATATCGCCCGCATCATGGTGCAGCTCAACGCCGATACCGGCGTCACCGTCGTGCTGGTGGAGCAGAACATCGACATGATCCGGGCCATGGCCCAGCGCTGCTATGTCATGGACAAGGGCCGCGTCGTCGCCGAACTCACCCGCGAGGACCTCGCCGATGGCGAGGCGATGCGCCGCCATCTCGCCGTCTGATCGTACAGCCAGAAATCAAGGAGAACCCCATGTCCTGGCTCGAAAACTCCCTCATGGCTCGCAAAGGCCTCGCCAAGGGCCAGGCGGGCGCCACCCACTCCCTCACCGAGGCGGAGCAGGGCAAGTACCACTATGTCTACGGCCCCTATGTCGACCCCGTCCTGAAGGTCGATCCCGGCGCGGTGGTGGCGGCGGAAACGCATGACGCCTTCGAGGGCGCGATCAAGCACGAGACCGACAACCCGCTGGAAATCCTGAACTTCCCCTATCTCAACCCGCAGAACGGCCCGATCTACGTCAATGGCGCGGAAAAGGGCGACACGCTGGCGGTCTACATCAAGTCCATCGTCCCGCGCGGGCCCCAGCCGGTCGGCACCACGCTGATCATGCCGGATTTCGGCGGGCTGGTGCCGACCAAGGACACGGCGATGCTGAACGCGCCGCTGCCGATCAAGGTCAAGAAGCTGCATGTCGATGCCGAAACCGGCACCAAGTGGAGCGACAAGATCACCCTGCCCTATGTGCCGTTCATCGGCACCATCGGCACCTCGCCGGAAATCGAGGCCATCACCTCGCTGCAGCCGGATTATTACGGCGGCAACATGGACCTCCCGGATGTCGGCGTCGGCGCGGTGATCTATCTCCCCGTCAACATTGCCGGCGGCCTGCTCTATCTCGGCGACTGCCACGCCACCCAGGGCGATGGTGAACTGTGCGGCGTGGCGCTTGAACACCCCACCGTCACCACCATCCAGATCGACCTGATCAAGGGCTGGACCATCCACACGCCACGGCTGGAGACGGCAGAGTTCATCATGTCCATCGGCTCGACCCGGCCGATGGAAGACGCCACCCGCATGGCCTATCGCGACCTCATCCGCTGGATGGCGTCCGATTACGGCTTCGACGAGATCGAGGCCTACATGCTGCTCACCCAGTGCGGCCGCGTCCGCCTCGGCAACATGGTCGACCCGAAATACACGATGGGTGCCTCGATCCTGAAGTCCTACCTCACGGCCTGAGCGCCGCCCACCCTCATGGCCGGGCCAGCCCGGCCATGAGCGCCTGACACCGCAACACCCGCCATCCGAGCGACATTCCCGGACCCGCCGCCGCAACCGGCCGGGCGCCGAACGCTCCTCCATGCCCGGAGACCTGCCATGACCGCCACGCTGAAGGTCGCGACCGTCCAGTTCGAGCCGACCATGTTCGAGAAGGAGCGCAACATCGCCCGGCTGGAAGCGCTGGTCGGCGAGGCCGCCGGCGCGGGCGCGAAGCTCATCGTCACGCCGGAAATGGGCACGACCGGCTATTGCTGGTTCGACCGCACTGAAGTCGCGCCCTTTGTCGAGCCGATCCCCGGCCCGACCACGGAGCGTTTCGCCACCATCGCCCGCGCGCAGGACTGCTATATCGTCGTCGGCATGCCGGAGGTCGATGCCACCACCAACCTCTATTACAATTCCGCCGTGCTCATCGGGCCGGAGGGCGTGGTCGGCACCCACCGCAAGACCCACCCCTATATCGCCGAGCCGAAATGGTCGGCGCCGGGGAATAGCGGCCATGCCGTGTTCGACACGCCCATCGGCCGCATCGCCCTCCTGGTGTGCATGGATATCCATTTCATCGAGACCGCGCGCCTCGTCGGCCTCGCCGGGGCGGACATCATCTGCCACATCTCCAACTGGCTGGCCGAGCGCACCCCCGCGCCCTACTGGATCACCCGCGCGGTGGAGAACAGCTGCTACCTCATCGAATCCAACCGCTGGGGGCTGGAGCGCACGGTGCAGTTCTCCGGCGGCAGCTGCGTCATCGGCCCGGACGGCGCCATCGAGGCGGTGATCGATACCGGCGACGGCGTCGCCTGCGTCGACATCGACCTGGAGCGCGCCCGCGCCCGCCGCATGCTGGGCGAAGCCGTGTTCGAGCAGCGCCGGCCGGAGCTCTATATGGAGCTGCCCACCAACACCTTCACCTGGAACCCGCTCGACTTCTTCAGCCTGTACGGCCACCGCCCGCTGCCCAAGGGAAGGCGCTCGCAGGTGGCGGTGGCGCAGTTCGCCCCCACCGGCGACGTCAGTGCCAATCTCGACCGCATTGAGCAGCTCGCCATCGAGGCCCGTGCGGCCGGGGCCGAACTCGTCGTCTTCCCCGAGCGCGCCGTCACCGGCCTCGACGCCCCCGCCGCCGTGCCGCTCAGCGGCGAGGCGGTGGCCCGGCTCATCGCCATCGCCACCCGCCATGGCCTGCACCTCGCCGCCGGCATCGCCGAGGAGGAGGGCGGCACGCTCTATAACAGCGCCGTGCTGGTCGGCCCGCAGGGGGTGATCGGGCGCTACCGCAAGACCCATCTCGATGCCTCCGACCATAATTGGGCGACGCCCGGCAATGAGTGGGGCGTGTTCGACACCAAGTTCGGCCGCATCGGCCTGCTCATCGGCCATGACGCCGCCTTCCCCGAGGCCGGGCGCGTGCTGGCGCTGCGCGGCTGCGATCTCGTGCTCTGCCCGGCGGCGCTGCGTGGAAGCCTCACTTCCGCCCATGCCGGCACGGCGATTTCCCAGAACTACCCCATCCCCACCGGCGCCGATCCGCATCACTGGCACCTGATGCGGGCGCGGGCCGGCGAGAACAATGTCCATCTCGCCTTCGCCAATGTGCTGGACGAGGCCGCCGGCTATGGCGGCAAGAGCGGCGTGTTCGGGCCGGACACGTTCGAATTCCCCCGCCGCGAGGCGATCCTCAGCGGCGGCGAAGGCGTCGCGGTGGCGGAGATCGACACCAGCAATCTCGACACGCCCTACCCGACCAATGTGGTGCGGCGAAAGGATTTGGTGACGATGCGCCAGCCGCATCACTACCTCCCGCTCATCGGCTGAACACGGCGAGTTCATCCACAAGCCACGCCGCCGCCACCCGCGCGGCGTGGCCTTCGGCGTCCTGAGTGAATATGGTCGCGCCTCCCTTCACGCGATTTCCGTGTTCCGCATGACCGACAGCCTCGCCACCGCCACCGCCCGGCAGATCGCGCAGCAAATCGCGCAGGAGATCGGCGCCCGCCCGCAGCAGGCGGAAGCCGCCATCGCCCTGCTGGACGAGGGCGCGACCGTTCCCTTCATCGCGCGCTACCGCAAGGAAGTGACGGGCGGGCTGGACGATACGCAGCTGCGCCGGCTGGATGAGCGGCTGGTCTATCTGCGCGAGCTGGAATCACGCCGCGCGGCGATCCTCGACTCGATCCGCCAGCAGGAAAAGCTGACCCCGGAGCTGGAAGCCGCGCTCGCCGCCGCCACCACCAAGGCGGAGCTGGAAGACATCTATCTCCCCTTCAAGCCCAAGCGCCGCAACCGGGCGGAAATCGCCCGCGAGCGCGGGCTCGGCCCGCTGGCCGACGCCATCCTCGCCGACCGCGCACTGGTGCCGGCGGAGCTGGCGGCCGGCTATGTCACGCCGGAGGTGGCGGATGTGAAGGCGGCGCTGGAAGGCGCGCGCGACATCCTCTCCGAGCAGTTCGCGCAGAATGCCGAGCTGATCGGCCGGCTGCGGTCCTATCTCCACGCCAATGCCTTCCTGCGCGCCCGGCTGGTGGAGGGCAAGCAGGAGGAAGGCGCCAAGTTCTCCGACTATTTCGACCATGTGGAGCGCTGGTCCGGCGTGCCGAGCCACCGCGCGCTCGCCATGCTGCGCGGGCGCAACGAGGACGTGCTGGCGCTGGAAATCGAGGTCGACGCCGAAGACCCGCGCCCGATCAAGCCGGTGGTGCGGATGATCGCGGACGCCTATGCCATCGGCGAGAAGCTGCCCGGCGATGTCTGGCTGATGGAGATCGCCGGCTGGACCTGGCGGGTCAAGCTCTCGCTGCATCTCTCGCTCGATCTGATGACCGAACTGCGGGCGCGGGCGGAGAAGGAAGCCATCGACGTTTTCGCCCGCAATCTCAAGGACCTGCTGCTCACCGCCCCGGCCGGCTCGCGCACCACGATGGGGCTCGATCCCGGCATCCGCACCGGCGTCAAGGTCGCGGTGGTGGACGGCACCGGCAAGCTGCTCGCCACCTCCACCGTCTACCCCTTCCAGCCGAAGAACGATGTGCGCGGCACGCAAGCCGAGCTCGCCCGCCTCATCCGCGCGCATAATGTCGATCTCATCGCCATCGGCAACGGCACTGGCAGCCGCGAGACGGAGAAGCTGGTGGCGGAACTCCTCGCCGCCCTTCCCCCTTCCGCCTCGGGCTCGAAGCCGCTGAAAGTGGTTGTGTCGGAAGCCGGTGCCTCGGTCTATTCCGCCTCGGAACTGGCGGCGGCGGAATTCCCCGGCCTCGACGTGTCGCTGCGCGGCGCCGTCTCCATCGCCCGCCGGCTGCAGGACCCGCTGGCGGAGCTGGTGAAGATCGATCCGAAGTCGATCGGCGTCGGCCAGTACCAGCACGATGTCGACCAGTACCACCTCGCCCGCGCGCTCGACGCGGTGGTGGAGGACGCGGTGAACGCGGTCGGCGTCGATCTCAACACCGCTTCCGCCTCGCTGCTCGCGCGCGTCTCCGGGCTCGGCTCCTCGCTGGCCGAGGCCATCGTCGCCCATCGCGACGCCAATGGCCCCTTCGCCAGCCGCAAGCAGCTGAAAGACGTGCCGCGCCTCGGGCCGCGCACCTTCGAGCAATGCGCGGGATTTTTGCGCATCCGCGACGGCGCTGAGCCGCTCGACGCTTCCGCCGTCCACCCGGAAGCCTATGGCGTGGCGCGCAAGATCGTGAGCGCCTGCGGCCGCGATCTGCGTAGCCTGATGGGCGACAGCGCCGCGCTGTCCGGGCTCAACCCCGCCGCCTTCGTCGATGAGCGCTTCGGCCTGCCGACCGTGCGCGACATCATCGCCGAATTGGACAAGCCCGGCCGCGACCCGCGCCCCGCCTTCAAGACCGCCACCTTCACGGACGGCATCGACGACATGAAGGACCTGAAGCCCGGCATGGAGCTGGAAGGCACGGTCACCAATGTCGCCGCCTTCGGCGCCTTCGTGGATATCGGCGTGCATCAGGACGGGCTGGTGCACGTCTCCCAGCTCGCCGACCGCTTCATCAAGGACGCGCATGAGGTGGTGAAGGTCGGCGATGTGGTGAAGGTGCGGGTGCTGGAGGTCGATCTCAAGCGCAAGCGCATCTCGCTCTCCATGCGCCGCGATGCCGGCGGCGGGGCGAAGCCGCAGGGCGAGCGCGGCCCGCGCGATTCCTCCCCGCCGCCACGTGGCCCGCGTCCGCCAGCGCGCGAGCCGCAAAAGGCGCCGCAAGGCGCGCTCGGCGCCGCGCTGATGGATGCGCTGAAGCGGCGCTAGGCTTCGGACTCGATCAGCACCACCAGATGACAATTGCGGCGAGAGCGACGGCGGAGGCGTAGTTTCTCGCGAGCTTGTCGTAGCGTGTTGCGATGCGTCGGAAGTCCTTGAGGCGGCAGAACATGCGCTCGATGAGGTTTCGGCGCTTATAGGCTTCTCGATCGAACGGGCTCGGCTGTTTGCGCGTGGGGTTGTTCGGGATGACGGGCGTGGTGCCACGGTCGATCAGCCATTGGCGCAGGCCACGCGCATCGTAGGCACAATCGGCTGCACAGGACCGAGCCCTGGGGACCTGCGCGAGCAGGACGAGAGCAGCCCGCAGGTCGCCGAGTTGGCCTTGCGTCACCTCGATGGCGAGCGGTCGCCCGAGCGGATCGCAGAGCGCGTGGATCTTGGTGGTGCGGCCACCACGGGAGCGGCCGATGGCCTGCTCTTCCGCCCCCCTTTTCCACCAGCGGCCGAGCGGTGGGCCTTGGCGGTGGTGGAATCGATCGCGTGAAAGTCGTCGTCGGGCGATGCCTGACGCAGGGCTTCGAACAGGCCCTGCCAGAACCGGCGGCGAGACCACCGGTTCCAGCGGTTGTAGATCGTTGTGTAGGGTCCGTAGACAGCGGGACAATCACGCCAGCGGCACCCTGACCGCAACACATGGACAATCCCGCTGATCACCCGCCGATCATCGACCCGGCGCGCGCCGGGCTGGTTGTGTGGGAGATGAGCCACGATCGCATGCCATTGAGCATCACTCAGCCAGAACTCGTTTGCCATGACACTCCTCCAAGCATGCGGAGGGAATCATGTTCGAGCACAAATTCAAAGAGCTGATCAGGTACAGACCCTAGAGCAATTCCCGCAAAAGAGCGTAGCGATTTTGCGATAGGAACTACGTACAATCAGAAAGTTAGAGCCTTTCCGGTGAATGTGAGTTCACCGGAGCGGTTCCCGGACTGTTTCGACCAATCCAATCTGGTGTGGCGGATTATGTCAGATTTTGACCTGCACGAGATGAACGGGATGCACGTTAATCTGAACCAGGCCACGCTTGGCCTGAATGATAACTTCAGAATGGTCGCCTTTACGCGAGAGAGCGGCGTTTGGATATTTAAATTCTATCTCGACCATGAAGATGAAGACGACAGAGAAGAAGTAGAAGACATAATGACCCAAATAGAGGCGATAGAGGGGTCTGATTTTAAGGCAGAATTCGAAATAATCGTTGGGAATGAACCTATTGCGTGGCCGGAACACCCGGCTCGGGTGGTCTTCCGAAATGCGAGAAGTAAAAAGTAGCCTATGCCGCCGCAAAGGCGCATGCCGGGTGGTCAGCGACGGCCGGCCTTCCAGGCGGGGAGCGGCTCCCCGTTCGGGCGGGCGCCCCTTCAGGTGCCGATGAGCGCGATCCAGGCGGCTGCCATAGCCATGCAGGCGAGGCTGACCGGCACGCCGGCGCGGGCGAATTCACGGAACGAGATCTTCACCCCGCGGTCCGCCGCCTGTTCCACCACGATGATGCCAGCGAGGCTGCCGAAGACGATAAGATTGCTGGAGAAGCCGGTGCCGAGCGCCAGCGCCGCGCCCAGCGCCTCGGCGTCGCCGCCGGGCGTGAGGAAGGGCACGAGCAGCATCACGGCGGGGCTGTTGCCGACGACATTGCTCAGCATTCCGCCCACGAGATAGAGCGCCAGCGGATCATCGAGGCTGAGCCCGGTGGCCCGCAGCCCGCCCAGCAGCTGCTGCGGCAGGCCGGTCGCCGCCATCGCCGCATTGACCACGAACAGCCCCATGATCAGCACGAGCAGGTCGCCATCGACCTGCGCCAGAAGATCGCGCGAGGCGATCTGCCGGTTGATCAGCAGCACGCCGGCGGCGGCGAGCGCGATCAGTTCGCGCGGCCAGTCGCTGAAGATGAAGGCCACCACCACGAGCGCCGTGACCAGCCCCGCCTTCGCCGTCTCCACACGGTCGAGCGTCACTGGCGGCGCGGCCGGCGGGTCTTCCAGCGCGCCCGCGCCCGGCGGCAGAGTCCAGCGGCCGCGATAGATCAGCGCCACGATCCCCCACACCAGCGGCAGCGAGGCCAGCGCCGGCAGGCCGGCCACAGCGAGGAAGCCGGTAAAGGACAGTCCGAGCTGCTGCGCGGCGATCATGTTCTGCGGCGAGCCGATCAGCGTGCCGGCCGAGCCGGTATTGGCGGCGAAGCAGAAGGCGAGCAGGAACGGCACCGGGTTCAGCCCCCGCGCCAGGGTGAGCGAGACCAAGAGCGGCGTCATCGCCACCACCACGACGTCATTGGTCAGCAGTGCCGAGAGCAGGCCTCCGACGCCGACCAGCACCGCCAGCAGCACCGGCGCGCTCACCGGCAGCAGCGCCACGCGCTCGGCGGTCCAGGCATAGAAGCCGGAGACGACGAAGGCGGCGGACACCACCATCAGCCCGAACAACATGCCGACGCTGGCATAATCGATCGACTCCCACGCCGCCTTGGGGCTGATGCCGCCCGCCACCATCACCGCCAGCGCCCCAATCAGCGCGGCGCCGGTGCGGTCCACCATGAAGCCCGGCAGCTTGCCGAAGCCCATGGCGACATAGACGAGGAAAAAGATGAGAAGGGTCAGGCCCATAGCGGTCTCGGGTTCCGTCAGAGCTTGCCCGGTGCGCCTGGCGAGATCATCCGCGTCACATAATACGACACCAGCGCCGGCGCCCACCGGGGATCGCGCAGCACCTGCCGCCCCCCGGCACCGAACAGTGACTGAAACGCCTTCAGCGTCAAATGCCAGCGCGGCCACCGGGTGAAGCGCTCCAGCCTGCGCACCAGCGCGCGGTCGGCGGCAAGCGGGCTCGGCAATCCGAACAAGGCCTCGGTCAGGGTGAGAAAACGCTGGGTCGACGGCCCCCAGCCCGCCGCCTGCACGCGCGCGATCAGCGTGGGCGGCACCGCGCCGCCGAACGCGTCATGGATGCAGGTGACGAAATCGAGCGCCTTCATCAACGGCACCTCGGCCGTCGCCAGCCGGTCCGGCTGGCGACTGGTGCACTGCGCCAGCGAACACAGGGCCCGCGACAACGGGTCCAGCCGGCCGATCCGCAGCCCCTCCCAGTCGAGGCGGTCCACCCCGGCGGCGGCAACATCGGGCGGCAGCAGCGGGTCGTCGGGATCGACAATGGTGTGGTGCAGTTCGATCCGCGCCATCTCGTCGGGGTGGAAGAAGGGCGGGTAATGCCGCACGCATTCGCCGAGGCCCTCCTGGAAGCCGTAGCCGAGGCCGCGCAGCACCTCCATCGCCGCCCTCTGCGCGCTCTCCCCCGGCAGCCAGACATCGAGGTCCATCATCTGCCGCCCGGCGGCTGGGCCATCGGACGGCAGCAGGGTGAGCGCCCCCTTGAGCCAGACAGGTTCGAGCCCCGCGGCATTGAAGGCGGCGGTCACGGTCCGCATCTGCCGCCGGAAGCCTTCATTGCGCGCGGTGTTCCAGTCCGCCACCGCCGCCAGAATGTCCGCGAGTTCGTCGTCGACGAGATCGCCCAGTTCATGACGGGCCAGCACGACAGACAGCGCCGGGATCAGCCGGTGCGTATCGGCCTGGGCGAGGACGACCGCCCAGGGCGGGTCGGCCGCGGCGGCGGTCCGCAGCGCCGCGCGGGTGGAGAAGGGCGACACCAGCGCGCAGAGCAGGCGCAGGCCGTCGAGCGAGGAGTGGCTGCGCGGCATGGGGTCCTCGAATGTGGCGCCCGCAGCGCCGTGGCAACGCTACGCACGTCTGCGGGCGGCAGGCAAGCCAATGCCCATGGGTGCTTTTCGTCTGGTGCCATAAGACCGCAGGAGGTACCATGCAACGCGGTTCTTCATGTCGTCGCGTTTCTCACCCAGGTGCGAGTCGATCCATGCCCCAAACCCCTTCCTTGCCCGAGCCCGAAAAGACACCGCCCACCGATGAGCGCCGCCGTGAGACCCTGCGCCGCCTCGGTCGCGGTGCCGCCTATGCCGTACCGACGACCTTGGCGCTGATGTCCCTGCGCCGCGCCTCCGCCGCGAGCCCCCCGACATGAGCTTCCCGAAGCCGCAGACGGGTTCGTCCGCGAGCGTACCCGGCGAGGAAGCGGCAGCCATGCCACCCACCGACGCCCGCCGCCGCGAAGCGCTGCGGCGGCTCGGTCGTGGCGCCGTCTATGCGCTGCCGGCCACGCTGTCCATCATGACCGTCAACCGCGCCGCTGCCATCAGTTGACGGAACGGCCCGAGCGGTGCATTTTTACCTCTGACTATTCAGGCTTCGGCTCTACGAGTCAGGGAACAGGCATGGCGACGGATCGTCCATCGGAAACCGAACAGGAACTGCCCGCCACGTCCGCTACGCCGTCGGGTACCGACGTGCGCCGGCGCGCCGCGCTGACGAAGCTGGGTCGTGGCGCCGCCTATGTCGTTCCCGCCACGCTCGGCCTGATGATGATGCCGCGCGCCGCCCGCGCGAGTTGAAGCCGGCCTCACAGCCCACGGCTGGGGGGCAAACTCCTGACAACCCCCGACAATGACGCGCCGAACCACCGGCCGGCCCCGAAGGGCTGCCGGTTGGCCGGAGACCCAAATGGCCACCGACAATCCCCCCCGCCCCGCCGAAAGCCCCCCGGAGCCGCCCGATGAGCGGCGCCGCGCCGCGCTGCGCAGACTCGGCAAGGCAGTGACCTATGCCGCGCCGGCAACGCTGAGCCTCATGGCGATCCGCCGCGCTGCCGCCGACAGCTAGAGTCACTCCCGCAAAGGCTCCTGGCGGTTTGTGCCAGGAATTGCCTGAGATCCGTGCGTTAGAGCGGGTCCGGTGACGTTGCGTTCACCGTGTCGGCACTGGACAACAGCTTCACATACCAGGACTGTCCCGCAAGGCCCGGGCCGGCGCGCGCCGCCCGCGCGGCGCACGTCCCGCTTCGAACTGGCGACGCCCCCCCATGACCCCTTCGGCCGAACCGCGCTTCTATTATCGTGTGCTCGACGACGTGCTCTTCGTCTTCGACCAGCACCGCGAAATGGCGCACGCGTTGAATGCGCCGGCCGCGCGTCTGTTCCTCGCGCTTTCCGACAGCTTCCGGCCCGCCGCCACCCTCGGCGCGGAGGCGGCGGTGGACGCGGCCGACGATCTCGCGGCCTGCTTCGGCGCCTGGGAGGATCTCGGCTGGATCGAGCGCGATGCGGCCGGCCAGGTGCGGCTGCGCCCCTCGCAACGGGATGCGGCACCCGCGCTGGGCCGCCCGCCGAAGGCGGAGAGCCGCCCGGCGGAGTTGCTGCAGCAGCTCCAGGTCCGGCTCGCCGGCACCTCCGTGGCGCTACGGCTGCTCGCCACCGGGCGCCGGGGCGGGGAAGCCACGCCCCCCGCCTGCCTTGCGATACGCATCGCCACGGGCGAAAGGCTGATGGGGTTCTTCAGCGGCTTTCTCGATCCCGATCCTGCCCATCACCTGCCGCTCGCCACGCTCGATGTCATTGTCGAGGAAGAGGGCTTCACCCTGCGCTGCATCAGCGGCGGGGCGATCACCCGCCAGCTCTTCACCGAGGAGGCGTCGCATGCGGTCGGCAAGTCGCATCTCTGGCTGCTCGATCTCGTCTATCGCGACCCGCCGCCTGCCGTCTTCGTCCATGCCGCCGTGCTGTCCACCGCCGATGGCGCGCTGATGATGGCGGGTGTCTCCGGTGCGGGAAAGAGCACGCTGTCGGCCTATCTCGTGGCGCAGGGCTGGCGTTTCGGCACGGACGATTCCCCGGCCATCGCCTTTTCCGGCGGCGAAGCACGGGTGCTGCCCTGCCCGGGGGCAATCAGTCTCAAGCCCGGCAGCCTTGACGCGCTGGCGCCGTTCTATCCCGGCCTCAAGGAGCGGCCGCGCATCGGCAGCGGCGAGAAACTCGGCTGTTATCTGCCGGTGCCGCTGGAGCGGCACATGCCGCCGCACGGGCCGGAAAACCGCCTCGCCTGCCTGGTCTTTCCCCGCTTCGCGCCGGGATCGCCGACGCGGGTCGAGGCGATCGGGCCGGCGCGGGCGCTGCTGGAACTGATGGACGCCGAATTCGGGCTCGCCGAGCCCGCCGGCGCCGCCGAACTCGACGCTTTCTTCGACACGCTGGAGCGCCTGCCGCGCTACGCCATCACCTATAGCGACCTGGCGGACATGGAAGCCGTGCTGCGCCGGCTGCTGGCCGGCGCGCCGGCCTGAGCGACGCCGGCCTGAGCCGCGCCGGCAGCGGGCGGGTTCAGCCCGCCGGGCGCTCGCGTTCCCAGTAGAAGTCTTCCACCGCTTCGAGATGCGCCCGCATCGCCGCTTCGGCGGCGTCCGCGTCATGGGCGGCGATGCCGTCATAGATGCGCTCATGGTAGGCGAGGGCGAGTTCCTTCGCCTCCGCCACCTGCAGCGTCACCTTGCGCTGCTGCGACAGCCACTGCACCACCGCCTGATGCAGGCCGTTGAACAGCGGGTTCTGCGCCACCAGCACGATCTCGTAATGGAAGGCGATGTCGGACGCCTCGAACGCCGCCCTGTCGCCGAGGTCGCGCCGGTTGCGGGCCAGCGCATCGCCGATGCGGACAAGGTCCGCCGGGCTCGCCTCCCGCGCCGCATGCCGGGTCAGCGCGAGTTCGAGATGCAGCCGCGCATTCTGGAAATGCGCCATGCCGGCCGGCTGGGCCAGATAGGCCCGTACCGAGGCCGACAGCTCGTGGATGAAATGCTTGGGGTCCGGCCGCACCACCCGCGCCCGCTCGCCATTGGCGATCGACACCAGACCGGCCTTCTGCAGCGACATCAGCGCCTCGCGGATCGCCGGGCGGCCGACCTTGAACTGCTCCATCAGCTCGCGCTCGGACGGCAGCGCGTCGCCCTCCCCCAGCGTGCCGTCGAGCATCAGCTGCTGCAGGCGCTCGGCCACATCCTCATAGATGCGGCGGCGGCGGATCGGTTCGATATCGAGCACGGCGACTCCCCAGGTGGTATGAAAGGATCGCCGGCCCGGCCGCCCTGTCAACCGCAAGATGCGCGGACGCGTTCAGCGCCTCTTCGGCTGGACGACGACGGTGGCGGTCAGCCCCGCCACCAGCCGCACCTCCGGCGGCACCGGGCCGAGCTTGATCCGCACCGGAATGCGCTGGGCGAGGCGGATCCAGTCGAAATTCGGGTCCACCTGCGCCAGCAGCCCCTGGCCGGGATTGGCGATGGCGCGGCTCAGCCCCTCCACCTCGCCGTCAATGACCACGCCGCCGGCCATCAGCTCCACCCGCGCGGGGTCGCCGTCGCGGATGGAAGGCAGCTTGGTTTCCATGAAATAGGCGTAGACATAGAAGGAATGGCTGTCGACCAGCGCCAGTATGGGCTCGCCGACCCGGGCGTAATCACCGGCATCGACATTGAAATTGGTGATGTAGCCATCGGTCGGGGCGCGCACGCGCGAGCGCTCCAGATTGATCTGCGCCGTGGTCAGCGCCGCCTGGGCGGCGTCGAGCTCGGCCTGCGCCTCGGCGGCGTTGGCGGCGGTGAGTTCGACCGTCTGCGCCGAGATCGCGTCGGCATCGGCCTGTTCCAGCCGGGCGTCGCGCCGGGCGGTATCGCCGGCATAGCGCAGCGCCTGCTGCTTCAGTTCCACATCCGCCTGCGCCTGCCGCAGCGCGGCGGTGAAGCGCTGCTGGTCGATGACGAAAAGGATCTCGCCCTTCTGGACGAACTGGTTGTCGCGCACATTCACGGAATCGACGAGGCCGGAGACATCCGGCGCGATTGCCACCACCTGCGCCAGCACCCGCGCGTCGCGGGTCCAGGGCGCGACCGTGTAGTAGAGCCACAGCCGCCAGCCAATGAAGACCGCCGCCACTGTTGCCAGCAAGGTGACGCCCACGCGCAGGGCGGAGCCCATCTTCATCGCAGAACCTCCAGCAACGACGGCAGCAGCAGAATGAACATGCCGAACAGGATGATGTAGAGCGCCGCGTCGAACAGCGGCCGGTGCCAGACGAAGCGGTAGAACCCCGCCCGCGCCAGCCCCCAGCGCAGCAGCAGGTAAGGCGCCAGCGCGACGGCCGCCCAGATCAGCACCGGCGGGAAGTAGATGCCGAAAGCCTCAGGGGTGAAGAAGGGCCAGGCGGTGTGCATCTCAGCCCTCCCCGAAGGCGTGCAGCAGATAGGCGCGGTCGATGTCGAAACGGTCGACGATGAAGCGCAGCGACGCCCCGGCGCGCAGGTTCAGCCCCGCCGCCTTCGTGCCGGGCGGGAGAGCGAGCCCGGCCAGCCCCGCCAGCGTCTCGTGCGCCAGCGCCTCCGCCACCGCCACCCGCGCCGGCAGCGCTCCCCCCGCCTCGGGAAAGCGGGCGAGTTCGGCGGCGAAGCGCTCCAGGAAGCCGGCGACAAGGACCCGCGTCTCCTCCGCCAGTTCCGGCGCGCCCAGCAGCCGGCGCAGGCGGCCGAGTTCCAGCGCGGTCGAGGCCGCGCCCAGCGTGCCGCGCAGATATTCGTCCTCCCCCGGCCGGGCGAGCGCGAGGCGCGGCAGCAGATCGGCCAGCGCGCCGACGATCTCGCGCAGGATCGCCCGCTCGTGCCGCACGCCCCGCGCCGCTTCCGGCAGGCGGGTGCCGAGCGTCGTGTTCCACAGCTGCCGGCGCGAGGCGCGCGAGGTGACGGGAAACAGGTTCAGCAGCACCAGCGCCAGCCCCATGCCGAACAGGGTGGCGAGGGAGGCGTTGAGGAAACCCACCTCGTCCGGGCGGAACACATTGCCGGTGCCGAGCTCGGCGACGAAATAGGCGCCGAAGGCCATGCCCGCCAAGGCGAGCGCCGGCGTTCCCGCCATCAGCCCGGCCGGGAACAGCGCCACCATGAGGAACAGCGCCAGCGCGTCGAACCCTTCGATGCGCGGCAGCACGAACACCATGGCGCCATAGGCCGCCGCCATGCCGAGACCGGCGAAGATCAGGAAGGACAGGCCCAGCGCTCCCGGCCGGTCCTGGTTGACGGCGAAGAACAGCAGCACGGCGAGGCCGGCGGCAGCGTTGAAGCCGCTGGTCCATTCCGTCGCCGCCCAGAAGCCGCACATCGCCAGCAAGAGCAGCCCCGCGCGCAGCCCGGCGAGCCGGGCCTCCCGGCGCTGCGCCGGCGCCATCACCGGAGGCGGGCGCGCGGCGCTGGGCGATCCCGGAGTCGTCACGCCGCGCAGGGCGAAGGGGCCGGTGGGGCGCAGGCTCGCCGCCTGGCTCACCATCACCATGGAAAGCCCGTGCAGCAGATCGCCGGCGCGCCGCAGGATCAGCACGCCATTGGCGAGCGGCAGGAACGGCACCTGCCCGGCCATCGCTTCCAGTTCCGCGCCGGCGGCGTTGAGCGCGACGCGCGCGGCCAGCAGCTGCGCGCGCACCCGTCGTGTGTCGGCGAAGGCGGAAGGATCGGCCGCCAGCCGCTCCAGCAGCGCCGCCACGTCCGCCATGGCCGGGCGCAGCCGGTCGGCCACCGGCTCCGCCCCTTCCACCGCGAACGCGTCGAGCCGCAGATACAGCCCACGCGCCACCGCCAGCACGCGCAGGAATTCGCGCGTCATCCGGCGCAGGCCGGCATCGCTGGCGCGCATCTCCGGCGCCTCGAACAGGGTGTAGGAACGCAGCGCGTCGAACTTCACCACCGCTTCCACCATCTGGCGGCGCAGCGGCGCGAAAGCGGTGATGGGGGTAACCGGCTGCAGCGCCACCGCGCCATAGTGGCACAGCCGCCCGAACAGCACCGCCAGCTGGCCGCGCAGCACGTCGCCGGCATAGACCGGGAACACCAGCACGCTCATCGCCGTGACGAAGACAATGCCGAGGATGATTTCCGCCGTGCGGTCGACGGCAAGGTGCCAGGCGTCCGCCGGCGCGGAGGCCCCTTCCAGCCCCACCAGCAGCGCGGTGTAGCCGGCAAGCAGGAAGCTGTAGGAGGTGTAGTTGCGCGAAAGCCCCGCCTGGGTGAAGCAGAAGCCGAGCCACAGCGCGAGCGAGCCGACCAGCGGCAGCGGCGCCTGCGACCACAAGGCGAGAATCACCAGCCCCGCCGCCGCGCCCATCAGCGTGCCGGCGACGCGGAAGGCGCCCTTGGCCACGGCGGCGCCGGCGGTGGGCTGTGCCAGCAGATAGACGGTGAGCGCCGCCCATTGCGGGTCGTCGAGCTGAAGCCAATAGGCGGTGCCCAGCGCCATCACCGCTGCCGCGGCGGTGCGCAGCGAAAACACGATGTTGCGCCAGCCGAGATCGACCGGCACGGCGGCGCGCAGCCAATTCCACACATCCGGGAAGGCGGTGCCGGCGGGGGTCATGGCGCTCCAACGCGTCGGGGGAAACACCGGCGGGCCGGCGCGGGACGCGCCCGAAATCGCGGCGAACCTAGCAACACGCCGCTCGGAGGCGCAATGGCGAGCTTACCACACCAGCGCGGCCGTGCGCACCGGCGCGCACCACAGCGCGAATTCGGCCGGGGTGAGCAGCGCCACCGTCAGCGAGAGCCCCGCCATGTCGAGCGAGGTGACGAAGGTGCCGACCAGCGCCCGGGCCGGCACGAGGCCCCTCTCGCCCAGCACGGCACGGGCGAGCGCATGGGCGCGGTTGAGCTCGATCGGCGGGGTGCCGCCAAAGCCGTTGACGATCAGCAGCGGGTGCGCCTCGGCGAGCGGGGGAAGCTGCGCCAGCACCGGCTCGCACAGCAGGCGCACGATCTCTTCTGCCCCGGCACGGCGGGTGCGGTACAGCCCCGGCTCGCCATGAATGCCGACGCCGATCTCCATCTCGTCCGGCCCGAGGGCGAAGGTGTCGCGCGCCGTGTCCGGCAGCGACACCCCGCGCAGGGCCACGCCCATGCTGCGCAGCCGCCCCGACAGCCCGTCGCCAAGCGCCTTGAGGGTGGCAAGGTCGTCGCCGCGCTCGGCGGCCGCGCCGAGAATCTTTTCCACCACCACCGTGCCGGCCACGCCGCGCCGGCCCCGGCTGCGGACGGAAGGCCCGGTGGCGGCATCGTCCTCGACGATCACCGTCTCCACGCGGTGCCGCCCGGCGGCCATTTCCGCCGCCATCTCGAAATTCATCACGTCGCCATCATAGTTCTTCACCACCAGCAGGCAGCCGGCACCGGAATCGGTTTCGTCCATGGCGGCGAGAATCTGGTCGGGCGTCGGCGAGGTGAAGACATGGCCGGTGCAGGCGGCGTCCAGCATGCCGGCGCCGATGAAGCCGCAATGCAGCGGCTCGTGCCCCGCCCCGCCGCCGGAAATCACCACCACCTTGCCGGGCGTGAGCCGGCGGCGGCGCACGAACTTGGCGTCACGGCCGAAGGCGACGAGATCCTCATGCGCGGCGACGAAGCCGGCGAGGCTGTCCGCCACCAGCGTCTGCGCCGTGCCGGGAAGCCGCGTCATCGCGCCCTCGCGCCTTCTGGCGCGCTATGTGCCGTCTCTGCCGCCCGCTGCCGCACCGGCTCAGCCCGCCCGTTGCGGGCCGGGTGCGCGGCCCGTCCTCGCCTGCATTCACTCGCTCCCATTCACCAGCACCGCCATCTTAGCGACGAAGTCGGCGACGGCATCGTCGAAGCTGCGATTCTTCCGGTCATCGCCGAAATCCGGCACCATCAGCGCCAGCGTCCGCATGGAAGATCCCCCGCCCACATCCGGCAGGCGGCCGGGATGGGCGGCCTCATAGGCGGCAAGAAAGCGTTCCTGCTCCGCCGGGCTGAAATGGCACACCCGCAGGATGGTCGGCAGATGCCGGGCCGGCAAGGGCGTGTCATAGGCCGGGCTGGTCACCTGGGTGACGAAGCTGCGGTGCTTGCCCAGCGCCGCCGCCAGACGCTGGCGCGTGCCGGAGGGCCGGTTGTCGAGAATGCCGGACAGGAGCGTCTTGTAGGCGATCACCGCCTCGTCGCTGGTCTCGCGCGCCATGGCTAGTCCCGCCCCGATGGGGGATGGGCCGCGGCGGCCGCCAGCGCCGCGCGCACCGCCTCGATCTGGGCCGGCGGCACGGAAAGCCCGTCGAAGCCCAGCGCCCGCAGCCGGCCGGCCGCCTCGGGGCGGGCCGCGAGATCGCCGCACAGCGACACCGGCCGGCCCAGCGCCCGGGCGCTCGCGCAGATATGGTCCAGCAACCGGAACAAGGCCGTCTCCGCTCCCGCACAGAGCGGCGCCACCGCCGGATTGTCGCGCGCCGCCGCTGCGAGATACTGCATCAGGTCATTGGTGCCCACGGAAAAGAACGCCGCCTGCGGGAACAGGTCCAGCGTCAGCGCCGCCGCCGGCACTTCCACCATGATGCCGAGCGGCGGGAGACGGGCCTCCACGCCCTGCCGCGCCAGCCGGGCGGCCTCCTCCTCGAACAGCAGCGCCATCGCCGCGAACTCCGCCGGCACCGTCACCATGGGCAGCAGCACGGAGAGCGGCCCCAGCGCCGCCGCCCGCATCAGCGCCCGCGCCTGGATGCGGGCGAGATCGGGATGGGCGAGCAGGAAGCGCACCCCGCGCAGGCCGAGCACGGCGGCGGGATCGCCCTCGGCAAGGCCGGGGAGCGCCTTGTCGCCGCCGAGATCGAGCATCCGCAGCGTCACCGGCTTGCCGCCGAGCGTCTCGAGGAGGCGGCGATAGCCGGCAAAATGCCGCTCCTCGCTCAGCGCCTCGGCGGCATGGGCGAAGAGGAACTCGGTCCGCACCAGCCCGACGCCGTCCACGCGCGCGGGATCGAGCCCGTCGAGATCGGCCAGCGTGTCGATGGTGGCGAACAATCCGGGCCGGCCGGCAGCGGGGGGCACCGGCACAGAAGCCGGCACGGGGGCGCTTTCCGGCGACGGGGCCGGGGCAACCGCCATCTCCCCGCCATCCGGGTGGAGGCAGACGAGGCCGCGCGTGCCGTCCACCAGCAGCGGATCGCCCGTCTCCCCCGGCACGGCGCCGAGGCCAACCACCATGGGCA
Source organism: Ancylobacter sp. (assembly GCF_965249975.1). Classification (GTDB taxonomy): domain Bacteria; phylum Pseudomonadota; class Alphaproteobacteria; order Rhizobiales; family Xanthobacteraceae; genus Ancylobacter. The sequence goes on from NZ_CBDFNE010000018.1 coordinate 926,773, forward strand.
CGCCGCGCGCCCGGGCCAGCAGGGCGACATGGCTTGCCGCGCTGCCGGCACCAAGAGCGATGGCGCCGCCCGCCGACCAGTCATGGGCGAGGAAGACGCTCGGCGGCATGTCGCGCCCGACATAGACCGCGCCGGGCGGAAAATCGGCGCGGGTGCGGCCGGCGAGCGCGTCGAGCACGCGGTGCTGAAGGTCCATCAGGTCGGCGGCGCGCAGGGCGAAGGGATCGGGCTCGGTCTCGTCGGTCTCGTCGGTCTCACTGTCGGCCTCATCGGCCTCACCACCCATCTCATCGATCCGCTCGTTCATCGCTGCGGCAAAGGCCAAAGCCGCGCCTTCGCCGCGTTCGATACGGGCCAAAGCGGGGGCGAGCAGCTCGCCATCGAGCAGGAGTTCGATCTGGAAATCGAGGATTCCGGCGCTGTCGGCATCGGCTTCGGCGGTCAGCGCGCGCAATTCGGCAATGGCGCGCTCCACCGCCGCCGCCAACGCCGCGCCCGGTTCGCCCCCGCTACCGACCAGCCCGGAGGGTGCCGGCGGCTCCCCCGCGCGGTACAGCGGACCAACCGCCCGGCCCGGCGAAGCGGGCTGACCGCGCCGTTCACACCGGGCGGCCATCGGCGCGCCCGGGCTTGCGATCCTCGTCGAAATTGCGCCGCACCAGCTCGCTGAGCGCCGCCACCGCCTCCTGCGCCCGCGCCCCTTCGGCGCGAATTCTCATTTTCGTTCCGCGCCGTATGCGGGCACCGATGATCTTGACGATGCTCTTGCCATTCAGCCAATCGCCCGATCCGTCGAGCGCCACTTCCACCGTGCAGGGAAAGCTCTTGGCCAGCCGGGTGAAGGCGACGGAGGGACGGGCGTGCAGACCGACTCCGTGCGTAACCTCGACTTCGGCCTGACAGCGATGGGCGGAAGGCCGCCCGATAAGGGGGACAGGTTCGGCCATCACGCGGACAGCTCTTCCGCCGTGGCAACCACCCGCGCCAGCGACGAGCCGCCGGAGGCCTCCGCCGCCGCCACCACCGCGCCCTCCACCAGCGGCGCGTTGCAGATGACGACCTTGGCGGCGCGCGCCGGCTCCAGCATCTCCACCGCCATCTCGCTATTGGTCTCCGCCCCGCCGAGATCGACGAAAATGGCCACGCCGGCCTCCGACCACGCTGCCTCGATAGCGATCAGGATACCGTCAACATGCGTCCCCAGACCGCCCTCGCCATTGCCGCCGGTCCAAGCGAGAGGCACGCACCCCCCCACCATCTGGCGCACCATGTCAGCCGCACCCTGGGCGACGAGGGGCGAATGCGACACGATCACGATGCCCACATTGGCGCCGCGCGCGGGGGTCATGATGGGGTATGCTCCTGAAAATACTGACAGATTGTCATGGCAAGCAGGGCACAGCTGGACGCGCCGGGGTCCTCGTGACCAACCGAGCGTGCGCCGAGATAGGACGCCCGGCCGCGCCGCGCCAGCATCATTTCCGTCGCCTGCGCGGCTGTGCGGGCGCAGGCGGCGATGCGGTCGGGCGCAGAATGCCGCGCGATCTCCGCCTGCACGGGGTAGAGCACGTCGAGCAGCGTCTTGTCGCCGGGCCCGGAACGACCGCGCCGGGCCACCGCCGCGATCGCTCGCGCCAGGCTGCCGGCGAAATCGGCACGCCCGTCATCCTCGGCCAGAGCCCGCCCCAGTTCCATCAGCAGCGTGCCGTAGAGCGGGCCGGCGGCGCCGCCGATCGTCATCACGAGCACCAGCCCCATGCGTTCCAGTGCCGCCGGCAGCGGCAGGGAAGCGATTTCCGCCCGCTCGCCATACACCGCCTCGAGCCCCCGCTGCATGTTGGTGCCGTGGTCGCCATCGCCGATAGCGCTGTCGAGCCGCCCGAGATGCTCGCAATGCCGCTCGATCTGCGCGCGGCACAGAGCAATGAGCTGGGAGAGATCGGAAGCGTCGAGCGGCATCGTTCTCATCCCTCGCCCGGCCCTTCAGCCGGCTGCGGCCAGCGCCTCGAACACCCGTGCCACCGCCACCGCACCGGGATCGGGCGATCCCTCCAGCTCGCGCGCGGCGACATAGGCCGCCCGCCCGGCCCGCGCCCGCGCCATGGTACGGGTCGCCTCCGCGCCGGCCGTTGCGGCAGCAGCTGCGGCCGCGAGATCGCCGGCGGCCAGTGCTTTCAGCGCGGGATCGAGCGCGTCGATCATGGTGCGATCGCCCGGCACCGCTCCCCCGTAAAACACCACGCGATCAAGGCCGGCAAGCAGGGCGGCCGCCAGATCCTTTCCTTCCCCCCGCGCCTGCCCGGCGGCGGTGAAGAAGATGGAAAGCAGGACGCCGCTCGATCCGCCCATGGCCGTGCCAAGCCCGGCGCCAATGGCCTTCAGCGTGGCAGCCGCATCGGCCAGCGGCAGATGGGCGAGGTCGTTTAGAACGGAACGGGCGCCGGTCGCGACGGTGCTGCCGGTGTCGCCGTCGCCGGCGCGGGCGTCGAGCCGGTTCAACTCCTCCTCCAGCCCGACAAGCGTCGTGCAGACGCGGCGGATCACCGCCTCGGTGGCCGCGTCGGCGCTGGCGGCAACGTCTGCCGCGCGCGGCGCGGTCGGCGCCGCCTCAATCGCCACGGTGCCGGGGATCACCGCCGGCCGCCACGCCAGCGGCTCGGCCGCCGCGGTGAGCGCCGCCTCGCGCGCCGGGTCGAGCTTGAGGTAGGACAGCGAAAAGCCGTTCATGTTCAAGGCGGTCATCAGCGGCGCCGGCCCGATGACCAGCTTCACCCCGCGCCCCAGATCGGAGGCGAGCAGCGCCTCGGCGATCAGGCTCATCTCCAGAGGCGGCACGGAACCGAGATTGTTGATCAGCAGCGCATAGGCGGCAGCGGGATCGAGGCGGGCGCCGAGGCGTTCATGCATAAGCGCGACGATGTCGCTCGCCGGCAGAAGCGGAATGCGTTCCACGCCGGGCTCGCCATGGATGCCGAGGCCGAGTTCGCCTTCCTCAGCCCCCAGCCGCCCCTCGAAAGGCTGACCGGGAATCGAGCAGGAGGACAGCGAGACGCCGAGCGAGGCGATGTCGGCGGCTGCCGCACGGGCGGCGGTCGCGACGGCCGCCAGGTCCGCCCCCGTCTCGGCGAGATGGCCGGCGATCTTGTGCACGAACAGCGTTCCGGCCACCCCGCGCGGCTGCGGAATGTCCGGCAGTGCGATGTCGTCGGCCACGATCGCCATTTCGACCTTGTAGCCTTCCGTGCGGGCGCGCTCGGCGGCGAGGCCGAAATTCAGCCGGTCACCCGTGTAGTTCTTGACGACGAGGAGGCAACCCGGCGCGCCGGTGACGGCACGGATGGCGGTGAGCACGGCCTCGACACTTGGTGAGGCGAAGATCTCGCCGGAGACAGCGGCGGTGAGCAGCCCGCGGCCGACGAAGCCGGCATGCGACGGCTCGTGGCCCGCGCCACCGCCGGAGATGACGGCAACCTTGGACTTGTCCCAGTCCGCGCGCAGCACGACCTTGATGTCGGGATAGGTGTCGAGCCGGGCCAGCCGACCGGGGGGCGTCGTACGCAGAAGCCCGTCAAGCGCCTCGGTGACGATACTTTCCCGACGGTTGAAGAAATGTTTCATGACTGCCTTCCCCTCGTTCGACGCGGCATCTGGCACGGGTGCCTTCCGCCCTCAACCCACGTTGTCTGCTTAGATGAGCCTTTGGCCGTCCGGGCCGAAATAGAGTGGATTCTTCAAGGTCAGGTTGATGCTGTCGCCGGGAGCCACCGCCATGTCGGGATCGGCGAGGGTAACCAGCTTGTGCGCGCCAAGACGGATATGCAGATGATTCTGGTCGCCGAGATGTTCGATCCAGTCCACCCGCGCATTGCCGCCCTCTCCGGGAAAGAGGACGATGTGCTCCGTCCGCGCGCCGATGGTGCGGGTGCCCGGCGGCATCGGCACATCCGGGACGAGGCCGACGGGAAGAAGATTGATGTGCGGCTGGCCGAGCCGGGCGGCGACATGCAGATTGGCCGGGCTGGCATAGATCTCGCGGGGCGTGCCGATCTGCACCAGCCGTCCCTCGGCGAGAATGCCGATGCGGTCGGCCATGGTCATGGCCTCGATCTGGTCATGGGTGACGTAGAGCAGCGTCGCGCCGAGCTCCTTCTGAATGCGCTTCAGTTCCAGCCGTAATTCGCCGCGCAACTTGGCGTCCAGCGAGGAAAGCGGCTCGTCCATGAGGTAGATGGACGGCCGGCGCACCAGCGCCCGGCCGATCGCCACGCGCTGCATCTCGCCGCCGGAGAGGCGGGTGGAGCGGTTCTCCAGCTTATGGTCGATGCGCACCATCTTGGCCACCTCGCGCACCCGCGCGTCGATGGCAGTGCCGTCCATGCGCCGTGCCGGGGACCGCAGCGGAAAGGCCAGGTTCTCGTAAACGGTGAGATGGGGATAGAGCGAATATTGCTGAAAGACGAAGGCGACATCGCGGCTTGCCGGCGCGAGCCCCGCCATCGGCCGCCCGCCGATGCTCACCGAACCGGCATCCGGCGTCTCCAGCCCGGCGATGAGGCGCAGCGTCGTCGTCTTTCCCGCGCCGGTGGGGCCGAGGAGGACGACGAATTCGCCGTCGGCGATATGCAGGTCGATATCGTCGACCGCCCGCTTGCCCCCGCCCTTGCCGAAACTTTTGCTAATGCCCTTGAGCGTCACGTCAGCCATGGCGGGCCTCCCGGCGCAACGCGCCCTCGTGCAGGGCGGAAGGAATGACGCGGCCGGAGCCGGCATCGAACAACGACAGCCGGTCGCTCTTGAAGGTGAGCCCGACCGGCTCGCCGATGCAGTAGTTCTGCTCGGCGGCAAGCCGGGCGCGCACCAGCCCGCCCTCGGTCTCCACCGTCACGATCTGGTTGGTGCCGAGATATTCGCTGCCATAGACCGCGCCGCGCAGGGGCGAGGCATCCGAGAAACGCACATGTTCGGGACGCACACCCAGCGCCAAGGGCCCCGGGGCGACGTCTGCGCGCAGCTCCGGCATTGCCACCTCCGCCGCGCCGATCCGCGCCGTGCGCGCGCCCCGCGCCAGCCCGCCGGTGAAGCGGATGAAGTTCATCGGCGGCGAGCCGATGAAGTCGGCGACGTACATGGAGGCCGGCCGGTCGTAGATTTCCTGCGGCGTCCCGAACTGCTCGATCACGCCATGGTTCATCACCGCGATCTTGTCGGCCATCGCCATGGCCTCGATCTGGTCATGGGTGACATAGACGGTGGTGGCGTGGATGCGGTTATGCAACTCGCGCAGTTCGCGCACCATCACCTCGCGGAACTCGGCGTCGAGCGTACCGAGCGGCTCGTCCATGAGGAAGCACATCGGGCGGCGGACGATGGCCCGCCCCAGCGCCACACGCTGGCGATCGCCACCGGCGAGCCCGGAAACGGGGCGGTCGAGAATATGGTCGATCTGGAGCAGGCGCGCCGTCTCCTCGACGCGCGCCTTGATCTCCGCCTTCGGCACGCCCTGCGCGAGGAGCGGGAAGCCGATATTCTTGCGCACATTCATATGCGGGTAGAGCGCGAAGAGCTGGAAGACGAAGGCGATGTCGCGCTCGCTGGCGCGCTTATAGGTTACGTCTTCTCCGCCCAGGCGGATGGTCCCTCCCGTCGGCAGCTCCAGCCCCGCGATCATGCGCAGCGTTGTGGTCTTGCCGCAGCCGGAAGGACCGAGAAGGGCGAGGAACTCGCCATTCTCGACGGTGAAACTCGAATCCTGCACGGCGACGAACTCGCCGAAAGCCTTGCGCAGATTCTCGACCCTGATCTCGGCCATGCCGCTACTCCGGGAACTTGGACACGATCATGAACATGAACGTGCCGGCGAGAAGGGTGACGAGGGAATAGGTGTAGAGCACCAGCGCGAAGGGCTGGAACAGCATGAGAAAGCCGAGAGCGATGATGGTGACGGCAACCGCCTCCATCGGCCCGCGCCGCAGGAAGAAGGGGCGGCGGGGCCTCACTGGCGAGGTTTTTTGGGGGGCGAGGACGGGATCGCTCATTTGCGCACCGCGCCGAAAGTGATGCCGCGAAGCAGCTGCTTGCGCAGCAGAATGGTGAAGACGAGGATCGGCACCAGGAAGATGGTGGTGCCCGCCGCCACCGCCGGCCAGTCCTGCCCGCCCTCGCCGATGATGGTGGGGATGAAGGGCGGCGCGGTCTGGGCGCTGCCGGAGGTGAGCAGCGAGGCGAAGGCGTATTCGTTCCAGGCGAAGATCAGGCAGAAGATCGCGGTAGCGGCGATGCCGGTGGTCGCCTGCGGCAGCACCACCTTGCGGAACGCCTGCAGCCGCGAATAGCCGTCGATCATCGCCGCCTCTTCATACTCGCGCGGGATCTCGTCGATGAAGCCCTTGAGCAGCCACACGGCCAGCGAGACATTCACCGCCGTGTAGAGCAGCATCATCCCCAGTGCGGTGTCGGAAAGGCCGAGCTGCCGGTACATGAGGTAGATCGGGATCGCGACCGCGATGGGCGGCATCATCCGGGTGGAAAGGATGAAGAACAGCAGATCATCCGCCAGCGGCACCTTGAAGCGCGAGAAACCATAGGCCGCCAGCGTGCCGAGCCCGACCGCCAGGAAGGTGGAACCGAAGGCGATGATCAGCGAATTGGTGAAGCGCGGCAGGAAGTTGGACGGACCGGCGATCACCATGTTGCGCTCGCGCGTGACCGCGTCGCACAGGTTCTCCGGCGGCGGAAGGGACGCGATGTACTCCGGGGTCTGCCGCGTGCGCGTGGTGAAGAGGTTGCAGTAGCCTTCCAGCGACGGCGTGAACAGGATTTTCGGCGGATAGGAAATCGAGTCCGGCGGCGACTTGATCGAGGTGAGGAAAATCCACACCAGCGGAATCATGGTGATGACCGCGTAGAGGATCACCAGCGTCGCGGCGATGCGCTTGGAACGGGCGCTCGGCTCGACGACCGAATGGGCGGTGTTTGCCGAGCTCATCGCTGTTTCACCCTGTTGAGCGCCTTGACGTAGATGTTGGCGAGGCCGAACACCGCGACGAAGAGAACGATGGCAAAGGCCGACGAGCGCCCGGTCGCCCACGCCTCGAAGGCGTCGCGCTTCAGCGCGATGGAGGCGACCTCGGTGGTCGAGCCCGGCCCACCGCCAGTCAGCAGGTTGACCATGTCGAACATCTTGAAGTTCTCGATGCCACGGAACAGCACCGCCAGCATGATGAAGGGCAGCGCCATCGGCACGGTGATCGACCAGAACTGCCGCCAGTTCGACGCGCGATCGACTTCCGCCGCTTCATAGATGTAGTCGGGAATGGAGCGCAGCCCGGCGAGGCAGATCAGCATCACATAGGGCGTCCACATCCAGGTATCGACGATGATGATCGCCCAGGGCGCCAGGTTGACGCTGCCGAGCATCTGGATCTCCGAGGTGGGGATGCCGGTGAGGAACGAAACGGCATAGGCGAACAGGCCGATCTGCGGCTCATAGAGGAACCGCCAGAAATTGCCGACCACGGCGGGCGACAGCATCATTGGAATAAGGATGAGCGTCGTCCAGAAGGCGTGGCCACGGAACTTGCGGTCGATGAGATAGGCCAGCGCGAAGCCGATCACCGTCTGGAGAAGGATGGTCCAGAACACGAAATGCGCCGTGGTCTGCATCGAGGCCCAGATATCGGGGTCGTTCAGCACGCGCGAATAATTGCCGAGGCCGACATTCTTGACCTCCGCATTGGGGCGGTTGGCGCGGTAGTTGGTGAAGGAGAGGTAGATCGCCCAGAACAGCGGGAAGATGTTGATCGCGAGCAGCAGCGCGATGGTGGGCGCGATGAACAGCCAGGCAATGGCCTTGTCCGAAAGCGCCCGTACCCGCCTCACGAGAGGTTCCGGGGTTGCCCGCACCGCCGCTTCGGCGGCCTTGTCGGCATAGGTGTGTGGGGATGTCGTCACGCGCGCCCTCGCTGGCGTCGGCGGAAAAGGGGCGATCCGGTGGGTCTCGGGATGAGCCGGATCGCCCGCGGGAGGAAGCGGAGCCTACTCCCTCTCCCCGCCGGGGAGAGGATGGGGCGAGGGGCGTGGGGCGCTCAACGCGCGCATCACCCCTCACCGACCCGCTTGGCGGGCCCCTCTCCCGGACGGGAGAGGATCAGATGGTCGCGTTCTCAGATCTTGCCGTCTTCCTTGAAGATCTCGGTCCAGTCCTTTTCGAGACCGTCGAGAGCCTCCTTTGCCGTGCCCTTGCCGGCGACGACATAGTCATGCACCCGCTTCTGCATCGCCTGCAGCAGTTCGGCGTAAGACGGCTCGGCCCAGAAATCCTTCACGATCGCCATCGATTCCAGGAAGGCGGGCGCATAGGGCTGGCTGGTCTTGAAGTCGGGAGCGTCGACCACCGCCTTCAGGCAGGAATAGCCCCCGAGTTGCCACCACTTGGCCTGCACCTGCGGCTGGGCGAACCATTTGATGTACTGAAGGGCGGCGTCGCGCTTGTCCGAGTAGGACACCACCGAGATGCCCTGCCCGCCCAGCTGGGCATAATGATACTTCTGCGCCGGGTTGGGGAAGAAGCCGATGCGGTCGCCACCGACCTTCTCGTCCTTGTAGAGGCCGGGCCAGGTGAAGGCGAAGTTCATCTGCATCGCCACCTGCCCGGATTTGAAGGCGTCGGCCGATTCCACCATGTAGACGTTGGACGCGCCGGGCGGGGTGCAGCAATCGTAAAGCGCCTTGTAGAATTCGAGGCCCTTGATGGCATCAGGCGAGTTCACATAGCCCTGCATGTCATAGGGCTTCTTGGGGTTGTCATACATGAAGCCCCAATCATACAGGACGTTGGTCACGCCCATCGTGATGCCTTCCGAACCACGCTCGGTGTAGATCGAGGCACCATAGACGGTCTTGCCGTCGATCTGCCGCTTCTGGAAGAACTCGGCGATCTGCTTGAGCTGGTCATAGGTCTTCGGCGCGTCGAGGTCCCAGCCGTACTTCGCCTTGAATTCCTTCTGAATCTCCGGACGCGTGAACCAGTCCTTGCGGTAGGTCCAGCCCACCACGTCGCCCATCGCCGGCAGGGCCCAGTAGTTCGGCGTGTTCTTCGGCCATTCGGAATAGCCGACGACGGTCGCGGGAACGAAGTCATCCATCTTGATGCCTTCCTTCGCGAAGAAGTCGTTCAGCTTCACATAATGCCCGTTCTCCGCCGCGCCGCCGACCCACTGGCTGTCGCCGATGATGAGGTCGCACAGCTTGCCGCGCGAATTCAGTTCATTGAGGAAGCGGTCGGCATAGCTGGTCCAGGGAACGAACTCGAACTTCATGTCGATGCCGGTCTTGGTGGTGAAGTCCTTGGACAGCTCCACCAGCGCATTGGCCGGGTCCCAGGCCGCCCAGCACAGCGTGAGCTGCTCGGCCTTCGCCGCCTGCGGCACGGACATCAGCGCGCAAACGGCCGTCGCCCCAAGAAGGGGTATCCACTGCTTCAGCATGCTCTCCTCCCAGAGAACGAGGGGCTTTTTGCCCCTTTCATGGCTCACCGTGGCGCAAGGCGCGCCGGAACGATTTAGCTTTGTGTTTAGTTATGCGCCGATCGCTCAACATGACAAGAGCAAATCGTTGCTGCAGCGCAGCGGTGCCGGAAGACCGCACAGCCGATGTCGCCGACGCGGCGTGGCCGCGCTTACGATGGCGGAACGGCGCTCCCACAGGCCGGCAGACGCCTCACGGCAGGGCCATCACGCCGCCGCCGGTGCGCAGCGTCGCCGGAGTCGACAAGCGGTGCGGCTGGCATGCCAGCGGGATGCCACGGAATTGCTGCAATGCACCCATTCGAAGGTTCGCTTCTTTCGATTTGACGCTATTGCGACCAAAAACACTTTCGTATAGCGTCGATATGAAGATAAAAACGAAAGCGCTACTGACCTAAAGCAGCGCACCGGGAGACACGCCTTTGAACGCTCGCACTCGGGACAAGATTTACGACCTTGCGATCATTGGCGGGGGCGTGAATGGCTGCGGCATCGCCCGCGACGCCGCCGGGCGCGGCGTCTCCGTCGTCCTGCTGGAACAGGGCGACTTCGCCGGCGCGACCTCTTCAGCTTCCACCAAGCTGATCCATGGTGGGCTGCGCTATCTCGAACACTACGAGTTCCGGCTGGTGCATGAGGCGCTGGCCGAACGCGAGGTGCTGTGGGCGATTGCCCCGCACATCATCTGGCCGCTGCGCTTCGTGCTTCCGCACCACGCCGGCCTGCGCCCCGCCTGGCTGCTCCGGCTTGGACTGTTCCTCTACGACCATCTCGGCGGGCGCAAGCTTCTGCCGGCCACGCGCTCGCTCGATCTGGCGCGCGACCCTGCCGGCCGGCCGCTGCGCGAGGGCTATCGCCGCGCCTTCGAGTATTCCGACTGCTGGGTGGAGGATAGCCGACTGGTGGTGCTGAACGCACTCGACGCGGCCGAGCGCGGCGCCGACATACGCCGGAGCACCCGCGTCGTCTCCGCCAGCCGCGAGCCGGATTTCTGGCGCATCGAGTTCGAGGAAGGCGGCACACGCCAGGTGGTCAATGCGCGCGCGCTGGTCAATGCCGCCGGCCCCTGGGTGCATGACGTGCTGGCGCATGTGCTGCGTGCCAATTCGCCCGCCAATGTCCGCCTCGTGCAGGGCAGCCACATCGTCGTGCCCCGGCTCTACGACCATGACCGGGCCTACATTTTCCAGAATGCGGACGGCCGTATCATCTTCGCCATCCCCTATGAGCAGGACTTCACCCTCATCGGCACCACCGACCGCGATTTCGGCAGCACGCCGAGCCGGCCGGTCGCCAGCGAGGAGGAGATCGCCTATCTCTGCGCCGCTGCGAGCGAGTATTTCAGCCGCCCCGTGACGCCTGGCGACGTGGTCTGGACCTATTCCGGCGTCCGGCCGCTTTATGACGACGGCGCGTCCAAGGCACAGGAAGCCACGCGCGATTATGTGCTGGAACTGGACGATCAGGACGGGCGGGTGCCGGTTCTGTCCGTCTTCGGCGGCAAGATCACCACCTATCGCCGCCTCGCCGAGCACGCCATCGAAAAGCTGATCCCCTATCTGCCGGGTGCCTCCAAGACCTCCTGGACCGGCACCGCGCCGCTGCCGGGCGGGGATTTCGGCGTGCATGACCAACCGCGCGTCGTCGTCCAGTTGATGCGCGCGCATCCCTGGCTCGATGAACGCCTCGCCCGCCGGCTGGTCGTCGCCTATGGTACGCGCGCCATGCGCATCCTCGACGGCACGCGGTCGGCTGGCGATCTCGGGCGCGTGTTCGGCGCCAACCTGACCGAGGCAGAGGTGCGCTACCTGATGCGGGAGGAGTGGGCACGTACCGCCGAGGATGTGCTATGGCGGCGTTCAAAGCTGGGTCTGCGCTTCTCCGCTGAGGAGACGGCCGCGCTCGATGCTTTCATGGCCGAATGCGCAGTGTCCGGCGCGGCGCCGGCCTCGCTGCGGGGGGTTGCGCAATGACACTCGAACTCGCCCACGTCTCGCGCAGCGTGCGCGGCGTTCCCTTCATTCGCGACGTGTCGCTGCGGCTGGAGCGCGGCAGCCTGAACGTGCTGCTCGGAGCCACGCTCGCGGGCAAGACCAGCCTCATGCGGCTGATGGCCGGCCTCGACGCCCCGACCTCCGGCCGCGTGCTGGTGGACGGACGCGACGTGACGGGGCTGTCGGTGAAGAAGCGCAGCGTCGCCATGGTCTACCAGCAGTTCATCAATTATCCCGCGCTCACCGTCTATGAGAACATCGCCTCGCCGCTGCGGGTGGCCGGTCTGCCGCGCGCGGAGATCGAGGAGCGGGTGATCTCCGCCGCGAAGCTGCTGAAGCTCGACCCCTATCTCCAGCGCACGCCGCTGGCGCTGTCGGGCGGCCAGCAGCAGCGCACCGCCATCGCACGGGCGCTGGTGAAGCGCGCCGATCTCGTGCTGCTCGACGAGCCGCTGGCCAATCTCGACTACAAGCTGCGCGAAGAACTGCGCGAGGAACTGCCGCGCATCTTCGCCTCGACCGGCGCGGTGTTTGTCTATGCCACCACCGAGCCGACCGAGGCGCTGCTGCTCGGCGGGCATACCGCCACGCTGCTGGAAGGCGCGATGACCCAGTTCGGCCCCACCGCCGAGGTCTATCGCCGGCCCGCCAATCTCGCCACGGCTCGCGTCTTTTCCGATCCGCCGCTCAACGCGCTGCGCGTGACCAAGCAGGGGCACACGGTGCTGATGGAGAACGGCACCGTACTGCCGGCGCATGGGCCGCTGGCGCAGATCCCGAACGGCGCCTACACGATCGGCGTGCGCGCCCACCATCTCGAAGTGGAAGATGTTGCCACGGCCGAGCGTATCGCCGGCGATGGCCTCATCCGGCTCGGCGCCACCATCGCGGTGACCGAGGTTACCGGCTCGGAGAGCTTCCTGCACATGGATATGGGCGCGGAACGGCTCACCGCGCTGGTTCCCGGCGTGCGGCGCCTCGAACCCGACGCGCCGGTGGAAGTGCTGATCGACCCCCGCCACATCCTGCTGTTCGACGCCGAGGGCCGGAGCGTCGCGCCCGTCCGCGATGCGGCGGCGGCCTGAGGGAGAGCACCATGGCCAGCATCACCCTCGACGGTCTCGCCCATGCCTACCGGCCCGACCCGCGCGGCCCGCAGGACTACGCGCTGAAAGAGATCAACCATGTCTGGCGGCAGGGCGGCGCCTATGCGCTGCTGGGACCGTCGGGCTGCGGCAAGACCACGCTACTGAACATCATTTCGGGCCTCGTCATCCCGACACGCGGGCGCATCCTGTTCGACGATCGCGATGTGACGCGGCTGCCGACCGAGGCGCGCAACATCGCCCAGGTTTTCCAGTTCCCCGTCGTTTACGACACGATGACGGTGCGCGAGAACCTCGCCTTCCCGCTGAAGAACCGCAAGATGCCGCGCGAGGCCATCGCCCGCCGCGTCGAGGAGATCGCCAGCCGGCTCGACATGAGCTCGGTGCTCGACCGCAAGGCTTCCAACCTCACCGCCGACGCCAAGCAGAAGATCTCGCTCGGCCGCGGGCTGGTGCGCGAGGATGTCGCCGCCATCCTGTTCGACGAGCCGCTCACCGTCATCGACCCGCATCTCAAATGGCAGTTGCGCTCGTCGCTGAAGGAACTCCACCGCGCGCTCGACCTGACCATGATCTATGTGACGCATGACCAGACCGAGGCGCTGACCTTCGCCGACACCGTCGTCGTCATGCATGACGGCGCGGTGGTGCAGACCGGCACGCCGGAAGAGCTGTTCGAGCGCCCTGCGCACACCTTCGTCGGCCATTTCATCGGCTCGCCGGGCATGAATGTGCTGCCGGCAAAGGTCGAGGGGCGCACCGCCCATGTGGGTGGCGTCGCCATCGCGCTGGAGCGGGCCTATCCCGCCCTGCCGGCGGGGGAACGGATCGAACTCGGCGTGCGGCCGGAATTCGCCACGCTGGCGAAGCCGGGCCACGGCCTGCCCGTGAAGGTGACGCGTATCGAGGATATCGGGCGCGCCCGCATCGCCCGCATCGAGATATCAGGCAACCCGGCGGCGGCCATGGTCCCGGAGGAGTTGTCGCTCGACGGCGATAGCGCCGGCCTGACGCTCGATCCCCGGCAGATCCACATCTACGCCAATGGCGTGCTGGTGCCCGGCGCGCCTGCCGGCCGCGAGGAAGCCCTGTGATGGACAAGCCCGTCAACAACCGCGCCTGGCTGCTGGTCGCCCCCGTTTTCCTCATCGTCGCCTTCTCGGCCATCCTGCCGATCATGACGGTGGTGAACTATTCGGTGCAGGACACCTTCGGCAACAACCAGTTCTTCTGGAACGGCCTTGGCTGGTTCCAGGAACTGCTGGATCCCTCGACCGAGTTCGGTGGGCGATTCCTCGATGCGCTGGTGCGGAACCTACTGTTCTCGGCCATCATCCTTGCCATCGAGGTGCCTCTCGGCATCCTCGTCGCACTGTCCATGCCGCGTGAAGGCTGGAAGGTGGCCGCCACGCTCGTCATCATGGCGCTGCCGCTGCTGATCCCGTGGAACGTGGTCGGCACCATCTGGCAGGTCTTCGCGCGCGGCGATATCGGCCTTGCGGGCTGGGCGATCAACGCGCTCGGCATTGAGTACAACTACACGGGCGACCCGCTCGCGGCCTGGATCACCATCGTGGTGATGGATGTGTGGCACTGGACGAGCCTGGTCGCGCTCCTGTGCTATGCCGGTCTCAAGTCGATCCCCGACGCCTATTACCAGGCCGCACGGATCGACGGCGCCTCGCGCTGGGCGATCTTCACCACCATCCAATTGCCGAAGATGAAGCGGGTGCTGCTGATCGCGGTTCTGCTGCGCTTCATGGACAGCTTCATGATCTACACCGAGCCCTTCGTGCTCACCGGCGGCGGGCCTGGCAACGCCACCACCTTCCTGTCCATCGACCTCGTGAAGATCGCTCTCGGCCAGTTCGATCTCGGCAAGGCGGCGGCCATGAGCCTCGTCTACAACCTCATCGTGCTCGCCCTGTGCTGGGTCTTCTACACCGTGATGACGCATGCCGGGACCGAGCGCCGGCAGGAGGAGAACCCGGCATGAGCGCCTCGTCCCACGCCTCCTCGCGCGGCAGTACCCTGGTCATGGCGCTGTATCTCGCCTTCCTGATCCTGCCGATCTACTGGCTCGTGAATATGAGCCTGAAGACGAATTTCGAGATCAATTCCGGCGTCACCCTGTGGCCGAATGACATTACATTCGAGCACTATATCAAGATCTTCACCGATTCGAGCTGGTACTCCGGCTACATCAACTCGCTGACCTATGTGGCGCTGAATACGGTGATCTCGATCACGCTGGCGCTACCGGCCGCCTATGCCTTCTCGCGTTACAGCTTCGTGGGCGAGAAGCACCTTTTCTTCTGGCTGCTGTCGAACCGCATGGCCCCGCCAGCCGTGTTCGCCCTGCCCTTCTTCAATCTCTATTCGGCCATCGGCCTGTTCGACACGCCCTGGGCCGTGGCGCTGGCGCACTGCCTGTTCAATGTGCCACTCGCCGTGTGGATTCTCGAAGGTTTCATGTCCGGCGTGCCGCGCGAGATCGACGAGACGGCGGCCATCGACGGCTATTCCTTCCCGCGCTTCTTCGTGAAGATCTTCATGCCGCTGATCGCGAGCGGCATCGGCGTCGCGGCCTTCTTCTGCTTCATGTTCTCCTGGGTGGAACTGCTGCTGGCGCGCACGCTGACCGCCACCAACGCCAAGCCGATCGCGGTGACGATGACCCGCACGGTCTCGGCCGCCGGCATGGATTGGGGCCTGCTCGCCGCCGCCGGCGTGCTCACCATCATCCCCGGCGCGCTCGTCATCTGGTTCGTGCGCAACTACATCGCCAAGGGCTTCGCCCTCGGGCGGGTGTGAGGAAGGACGGCATGGAAAACGCTTCGTCGCCCTTCATGGAACGGCTCGCCGAGAACACGGCCTGGATGGCGTGGACCTGGCCGACGGCGGCCTTCTTCGCCAGCATCGCCGCCCTGCTCGCCATCTTCACCGTGCTGGCGCTGTGGCGGCCGGAGCGCGCCCGGGTCGGCGTGCTCGGCATTCCCACCACGCGCGGCGACCGGCTGTTCATCACGCTGCTCGGCAGCGCCTTCATCAACCTCGCCTGGCTCGCCCTGGTGGGACCTAATCTCGGTTGGGCGCTCGCGCTCTGCCTTGTCTACGCGCTGGCGGTGTTCCGCCTCGTGTGAAGTCGCCTAAGCGGCAGAAAGCCGCGTGATTTCTGGGAATGAACGGGAGGAAAGACCCATGTTGCCGACAATGAGCCGAGGCCGGCTTCTGCTGGCCGCCAGCGCCATGGCGCTGATCGCCTTCGCCGCGCCCGTGCGCGCGGACGAGGCCGCCGCCAAGAAGTGGATCGACAGCGAATTCCAGCCCTCCACGCTCTCCAAGGACGAGCAGATGAAGGAGATGGAATGGTTCATCAAGGCTGCCGAACCGTTCAAGGGCATGGAGATCAACGTCGTCTCCGAAACCATCACCACCCATGAATATGAGGCGAAGGTTCTCGCCAAGGCCTTCTCCGAGATCACCGGGATCAAGCTCACCCACGACCTCATCCAGGAAGGTGACGTGGTCGAGAAGATCCAGACC
Organism: Ancylobacter sp.; assembly: GCF_965249975.1. GTDB lineage: Bacteria > Pseudomonadota > Alphaproteobacteria > Rhizobiales > Xanthobacteraceae > Ancylobacter. The sequence goes on from NZ_CBDFNE010000018.1 coordinate 942,943, forward strand.
CAGATGCAGTCGGGCAAGAACATCTACGATGCGTGGGTGAACGATTCCGACCTCATCGGCACGCATTTCCGCTACAAGCAGGCCATTCCGCTGAGCGACTGGATCGTCGGCGAGGGCAAGGACGTTACCTCTCCGACCCTCGACCTGCCGGACTTCATCGGCATCTCCTTCACCACTGCGCCAGATGGCAAGCTCTACCAGCTTCCCGACCAGCAGTTCGCCAACCTTTACTGGTTCCGCTACGACTGGTTCACCAATCCGGACATCAAGGCCAAGTTCAAGGCGAAGTTCGGTTACGATCTCGGTGTACCGCTGAACTGGTCGGCCTATGAGGACATCGCCGACTTCTTCACCAACGACGTGAAGGAGATCAACGGCGTCAAGGTCTATGGCAACATGGACTACGGCAAGAAGGATCCCTCGCTCGGCTGGCGCTTCACCGATGCGTGGCTCTCCATGGCCGGCAACGGCGATCGCGGCCTGCCCAATGGCAAGCCGGTCGACGAATGGGGCATCCGCATGGAAGGCTGCCGCCCCACCGGCTCGACGGTCGAGCGCGGCGGCGACACCAACGGCCCGGCCGCCGTCTACTCCATCACCAAGTATATCGAGTGGCTGAAGAAGTACACGCCGCCGCAGGCGCTCGGCATGACCTTCTCCGAAGCCGGCCCGGTGCCGGCCCAGGGCAACATCGCCCAGCAGATGTTCTGGTACACCGCCTTCACCGCCGACATGGTGAAGGAAGGCCTGCCGGTCATGAACGCCGACGGCACGCCGAAGTGGCGCATGGCCCCGAGCCCCAAGGGCGCCTACTGGAAGGACGGCATGAAGCTCGGCTATCAGGACGTCGGCTCCTGGACCCTGCTGAAGTCGACCCCGGTCGACCGCCGCAAGGCCGCCTGGCTCTACGCCCAGTTCGTCACCTCCAAGACCGTCTCGCTGAAGAAGAGCCATGTCGGCCTCACCTTCATCCGCGAAAGCGACATCTGGGACAAGAGCTTCACCGAGCGCGCGCCCAAGCTCGGCGGCCTGATCGAGTTCTACCGCTCGCCGGCCCGCGTGCAGTGGTCGCCCACAGGCGCGAACGTGCCGGACTACCCGAAGCTCGCCCAGCTGTGGTGGCAGAACATCGGTGACGCCTCTTCCGGCGCCAAGACCCCGCAAGAAGCGATGACCGCCCTTGCCGAAGCCCAGGAATCGGTGATGGCGCGCCTCGAAAAGTCCGGCGTGCAGGGCGAATGCGGCCCGAAGCTGAACGAGAAGCACCCGATGGAATACTGGGTGAAGCTCGCCAAGGAATCCGGCAACCTCGCCCCGCAGCCCAAGCTCGCGAATGAGAAGCCGCAGGGCGAGACCATCGACTACGACACGCTGATCAACTCCTGGCCGGCCACCCCGCCGAAGAAGAACTGACGCGGGTCCATCGATCCAATGCCGGAGCACCCGAAAGGGTGCCCGGCCCCTGCGTCCCGGACGCCCCCGCCGTCCGGGACGTTGTCTCGCCCGCTGTCCGTCGCGGACGGCAGGACGCCCGACATAGACCACGTTCCGCAGAGGTGGCACCTTGCACGCGCCGCCCTCGCCGGGATGACGCCTTTTCGCGGAGCGCCTCGTGACCCATCTTCTCGCCATCGACCAGGGGACGACCTCCTCGCGTGCCATCCTGTTCCGGCCGGACACCTCCATCGCGGCACAGGCGCAGCAGGAATTCCCGCAGCATTTCCCCGCTTCCGGCTGGGTCGAACATGAGGCGGAGGATCTGTGGCAGACGACGCTCGCCACCTGCCGCGCGGTGATGGAACAGGCTGGCCTCACCGCCGCCGACATCGCCGCCATCGGCATCACCAATCAGCGCGAGACCACCATCGTGTGGGATCGCAAGACCGGCGCGGCCATCCATCGCGCCATCGTCTGGCAGGACCGCCGCACCGCCGAACTCTGCGCGAAACTGAAGGCGGAAGGGCATGAGGCACTGGTGCGCGAGCGCACCGGGCTGATCCTCGATCCCTATTTCTCCGGCACCAAGATCGGCTGGATTCTCGACCATGTCCCCGGCGCACGCGCCCGCGCCGAGCGCGGAGAGCTCGCCTTCGGCACGGTGGACAGCTGGCTGCTGTGGAAACTCACGGACGGTGCGGTGCATGCCACCGACGCCACCAATGCCGCCCGCACCTTGCTGTTCAACATCCATAACGGCACCTGGGACGATGATCTGCTCGCCCTTCTGCGCGTGCCGCGCTCGATGTTGCCGCAGGTGAAGGACTGCGCCGCCGATTTCGGCACCACGGCTCCTCGCTTGCTCGGCGGGGCCATCGCCATTGGCGGCATCGCCGGCGACCAGCAGGCCGCGACGGTCGGCCAGGCCTGCTTCCAGCCAGGCATGATCAAATCAACCTACGGCACCGGCTGCTTCGCCCTGCTCAATACAGGGGCGACCGCCGTCGTCTCGGAGAACCGGCTGCTCACCACCATCGCCTATCAGCTCCGCGGGAAGCGGACCTATGCGCTGGAAGGGTCAATCTTCGTCGCCGGCGCGGCGGTGCAGTGGCTGCGCGACGGGCTCGGCATCATCAAGAACTCGGCGGAGAGCGAAGCGCTCGCCGATGCCGCCGATCCGGCCCAGCAGGTCTATCTCGTGCCGGCCTTTGTTGGCCTCGGCGCGCCGCATTGGAACCCAGATGTCCGCGGGGCGATGTTCGGCCTCACCCGCAATTCCGGGCCCGCCGAATTCTGCCTCGCGGCACTGGAAAGCGTCTGCTACCAGACCGCCGACCTGATCGAGGCGATGAATGCCGACTGGGCGCGCTCCGGCGCCACGGGCCATCGCACGCCGGTGCTGCGTGTCGATGGCGGGATGGTGGCCTCCAACTTCGCTATGCAGCGCCTGGCCGATCTCCTCGCCGCGCCGGTCGACCGGCCGGTGATCCGCGAAACGACGGCACTCGGCGCCGCCTATCTCGCCGGGCACCAGGCCGGCATCATGCCGGCGCCGGGGCGCTTCGCCGATTCCTGGCGGCTCGACCACCGCTTCGATCCGGTCATGCCGGCCGAGACGCGCGAGTCCAAGCTCGCCGGCTGGCGCGATGCCGTGCGCCGCCTCACCCTGCCCTGAGGCGGCACACCTTTCAAGTCATTGTTATCACTCAGTATCTCTTCACGAAGAGGCCGCGCCTGGTATAGACGGCGGCGGCCTCTTCGATAAGGGCGGCGACGCGGGTGGCGCCGTAGTCGCGGCGCAGAAGCGCCGCCCGGTCGAGAAGCTGCTGGGCATCACGGGCGCGGCCGGGGCGCAGCAGCTCATAGGTGTCGAGGATGAGGTCCTGTGGCACGCGTACCAGATCGGCGGCGCGCTCGAAATTCTCCGCCAGCGTCGCGCGCCCCGCCGCCCGGGCGATATTCGCCTGCAATATCAAGGCCTCCGGGGTGATGGCGATGTCCTCATTGCCGACCTCGCCAGAAAGAACCGCGTCCAGGGTGAGGGCGGACAGCGGCTTGCCGGTGGGGGTCGCCACCCGTTCCGGGGCCTTTTCGGCGACGGGGTAGAGGTCGAGATCGCTCATGGGTTTCGCGCTCATTGGGCAGCCTCCGTCACCGGCCGGGCGGGGCGGTAGGTGAGTTCGATGGGGTGGACAGTGAGATCGATCAGACCGGTCTCGATGGCGTAGAGCAGCGCCACCCGCACATGGAAGCGCGCGCCGAGCGCCTCGCCATGGGTGGGCACCATCACCGGCTCGGGCGCCTCGCCGTAGGTGTGGCGGGCGGCGTTGCGGCCGAGGGCGCGGTAATGTTCCAACCCGGTCAGCGGGGCATTGGAAAACAGTTCGAGATTCATGTGCGGCATGCGGTCGGCCTGGTGCAGCACCGTCGTGCCCTTGGCCTGTATGCCGATACCGAAGCCGGAGCCCGACAGCCTCGCGGCGGCGAGGCCGAGGAAGGAGGTGTCGGCGGTGTGCATCATCCGCACCAGCCGCGCCGTGCCGCCTCCCGCCTCGATGCCGTCGACCAGCGCCGCCACCACGTCGGAGAGCGCATGGCCGGCGGTGGTCTGGTGCAGCTGCCGGGCGAAGGCCGGGCTGACGCCGATCACCACCTCATGCGGATCGCTGCCCTTCGCCGCGACGCCGGCCGGCACCAGCCAGTCCGCCTCGCCCGCCGCCTGGCCCACCGCCTCGCCGACGACATTCTCTGCCGCCAGCACGCGTTCGCGGGTGAGCACGTTGCGGATGCCCTGCACGGCCTGCCAGCGCGGCTCCGGCATGCGGTAGCCGGTGCCGGGGCCGCGATAGTCGTTGGGGTCGTTGATGGCGCTCAGCACCCGCCCGTCGCGCACCAGGGCGGAGGTCTGAAGATAGTCGCCGGAAATGCGCTGGCGCAGCATGAGAAGCAGGTTTTCCGCCTCCTCGGTGTAGCCGCGCCTCCCCAGCGCCCGCACCACATCGAGCGCGGTAATGCCGCGCGCCTTGATGGCGGCGCTGATCGGCGTCACTTCGCCGGCGCTGTAGCTCTGCGTCTCCTCCGAGCCGGAGGCGAACACGACGGACATCATCCGCGCCCGCGGCACGGTGCCGAGGTCGAGCTCCTCCATGACCGCCGCCAGCGCTTCCACCGCCCGCACGCGCAGGCCCAGCACCTGGTCCTCCTCCACCGGGGTGAGGCCGCCATCGGTCTGGAAATCGCGCTGGAGCAGCAGATAGTCCTCGATTTCCTCGCCATTGAACAGCGAGGGGTTGAACGAATTGTCGTATTTCTTGATCGAGCCGAAGCCGGAACAGATGAGGTCGGAGCCGGCCAGCAGATAGGGCGTGATCTTGGCGCCGACGCGGATTTCCGACTCGCTGGTACGGCAATCATTGCCGGAGGCGCATTCAAGCCCGAGCCAGACGGCGATGAGATTTTCCGCCATCAATTCGCGCACGCCGCCGGCCATGGAGGCGGTGAGCGGGGCGCCGTCAATGCCGCCATTCTGCGTGCCCTGCACGCCCATCGCCCGCTGCAGGCACAGGCAGCGCGCTTCGAGATAAAGCAGCGAGCGCTGCTCGTGAAAGCCCATCAGAAGTTCCGCCGCCGCGCCGGAGGTGCAGCGCGCCTTGATGCCGCGCGAGGCATAGGCGGCGGTCAGCAACGCCTTTGACCACGGCGTGTCGTCGCCATCGATGAAGGCGCGCTCGGTGCCGTAGACGGACACCGTCTCGGCATAGGAGGCGAGCCCGGCGAGGCCGATCTGCAGCTCCTCCGCCTCCTCGATGGAGCACTGGAACAGCACCCCGCCGCGCCCCACCGCCGCCCCCACCGTACAGGCCAGTGCATTGGCCCAGCTATTGGAGGAGACGCGCATCGTGGTCTCGATCTCGTCGAAACCCAGCGCCACCGCGACGGCGGCATCGGCGGCGAGCTGCAGCGGGTCGTCCTTGGCGTTGGTCACATGGGCCTGATTGCCGGGGGTCTGGCGCTGGCGCATCTTGGAATAGGCGAAGGCGATTTCCAGCGCGGACAAACGGCCGACGACTTCCGCGAGGCGCGCCGGGGTCAGCCCCCGCGCCAGCGCCTCAAGCTCCTGTCGCGGCACATTGATATCCACCAGCCTGCGGGCGATCTCGCCCGGGTCCATCGCCATCGCCGTCTCGGCCATGACGGGGTCGATGTGATGGGCGGCGATGAAGGCGTCCAGAATGTCGAAATCGGCTTCCGCCTTGCCATCCATGACCGTCACCCGGCCGCCCTCGACGCTGAGCGAGGGCGCGGGGTCATAGGGGCTGCGAAACACGGAGAAGCCGGCTTCCGGGTTTTCCGCCGCGAACAGGTCATAACGCAGCGGGCGCTCGTCCCATTCCGCGAAGCGGCGCCAGCGATTGGAGCTTTGGGGTTCAGCTTTCGGCGGCATATCGGTCATGCTCAGACCTCCCTCATGGCCCGTAACAGGACCAGCGTCAGGATGGTGACGACGATGAGCAGGATAAAGGAGAAGACGGCCGCCTGTCCGATGTCGAGAAAGCGGAATCCGCGGCGATCGACATAAAAGGAGATGGTCTGCGTCGCCTTGCCCGGGAACGCCTGTCGATCAAGGTCTCAACGCTTCAAGGGGAGCGCGCCAATCGGCGCCGCACGCGCTCAATGCAGCCGCACGGTCCGGCAATAGAGCGGCGGCTCGACCTTCACCTGGTTGACGATGGTGAACCCGCCGGCGAGGCGGCCGACCGCATCCTCGATGCTGATCTGCAGGCCGCGCGTCGGCACGCGCCCGGTCAGGGTGATGATGCGCTTGTCGCGGCAGATGCCGACTTCGACCTCGGCATCGCTCAGAATGCGCTCCACGGCGTCGCGCAGGCGGCGGTTAAGCTCGGCATCCGGCATGGCACCCTCCCACGTCGACCACAGGCGGACGTGAACGGGAAAAGATCAGCACAGCGGCGCGCGCGGCGCCTTGATCTGCCGCAACCGGCCCGGCTTCAACCCGCCGCGACGGTGGTCTGGCGCTGCTCGCCGAGCCCGGTGATGGACAGATGCATCGTCTGGCCGGGGGCGAGGTAGACCGGCGGCTTCATGCCGAGGCCGACGCCCGGCGGCGTGCCGGTGGAGATGATGTCGCCCGGCTGCAGGCTCATGAACTGGCTGACATAGGACACCACCGTCGGCACATCGAAGATCATGGTGCGGGTGGAGCCGGTCTGCCGGCGCACCCCATCCACCTCCAGCCACATGTCGAGCGCCTGCGGATCGGGAATCTCGTCCGTGGTCACCAGCCAGGGACCGATGGGGCCGAAGGTGTCGCAGCCCTTGCCCTTGTCCCAGGTGCCGCCGCGCTCCAGCTGGAAGGAGCGCTCGGACACGTCATTGACGATGCAATAGCCCGCGACATGGTCATAGGCGTCCTCGACAGCCACATATTTAGCCGGCTTGCCGATGACGATGCCCAGCTCGATTTCCCAATCGGTCTTGGTGGCGCCGCGCGGAATCTCCACCGCGTCGTTCGGCCCGACAATGCAGCTGGTGGGCTTGAGGAAGATCACCGGCTCGGCGGGGATCGGCATCCCGGCCTCTTCGGCATGGTCGAGATAATTGAGACCGATGCAGACGAACTTGCCGACCGCCCCGACGCACGGCCCGAGGCGTGGGGCGCCTTCGACCACGGGGAGCTCCGACGTGTCGAGGTCGCGCAGCCGGGCGAGACTTTCCGGCACCAGCACTTTGCCCTCGATATCGGCCACCAGCGTGGAGAGATCGCGCAGCACGCCATCCGCGTCGATCAGGCCGGGGCGCTCGCGCCCGCTCTCGCCATAGCGCACCAGCTTCATCGGCCCGTCTCCCTGTGCCCGTCACCGCCGGTGCTGCAAAGCCCGGCGCCGCCTAGAGGTAGCGGCAAAGCGCGGCGGCGTCGAGGCGCGCGGCGGCCGGCGGGCGCTTGTCAAACCCCGCGCTCGCCCCTATCGCTCGCGCCGAGGCGGCGGGCGCGAACCGCCCCGGAGGAACCCCATGGCGCATGTGCTGGTGATCGGAAGCGTCAATGTCGATCGCCTCTGGCGCCTCACCGCCCCGCTGCGCGCCGGCGAGCGGCTGACGCGGGGCGAGATCACGCTGCGCTGTGGTGGCGGCGGCTTCAACACCGGCGCGGCGCTGCGCGCGCTCGGCCACCGCGTGACGCTGGTGGCGACGCTCTCCACCGATGCCGCCGGCCGCGCGTGCCGGAGCCAGTTGGAAGCGATGGGGTTCGATCTGCGCTATCTGCGCGACACCGACGCGCCCACCGTCCCGCTCGATATTCTCATCGGGCCGGAGGGCGAACGCACCATCATCGCGCCGGCCAGCACGGAGGCGCGCCGGCTCACAAGCCTGCCCGCGCTTGAGGCCGACCTCGCCTATGTCAATCTCCGCCGTGCCGTGCCGGGACTGCTGGAGTCGCTGGCCGCGCGCCTGCCGGTGGTGGCGCAGGTGCCGCTGGAGCGCACGGAAAGCCGGCCGGCTCAGGTGCTCATCGCCTCCAGCGCCGACCATGCGCTGTTCACCGGCGCGGATGCCTTTCAACAGGCGCGGGCGATCGGCGGCGACCACCTCCGGTCGCTGGTGGTGACGCAGGGCGCGGGGCCGGTGCTGCTGTGCGAGGCGGAGCGGCGCACGACGCTCCCGGTGCCTGCGCTGGCCGCGCCCGCTGAGACGACCGGGGCGGGCGACGCCTTCGCCGCCGGCTTCATCGATGGCTGGCTCGCCGGTTCGCCGGGGGCGGCCGCGGCGCGGCGGGGCATCGAGATCGCCGGACGGGTCTTGGCCGGCGCGCCCGGCTTCCAGCGCCCGCCGCCGCTGCCGCTCGCCACGGTGCTCGCCGCGACCGACTGACCCGCATCAAGGCGAACGGCCCCTCCCGTGCTAGGCTGGTGCAACCGGTCGGCGGTGCCGACACCGGTGATGGAGGACGCCATGCCCGATGCGCCGTTCCCCGACCCGCTCGCCTTCGCCCGGGCGACGCAGCGCGCGGCGCAGGAGAGCTGGCGCGCGGCACAGGCCCGCACGCTCGACCTGCTCGGCTACGGCCTCGCCGAGCACCCCTATGAGATCGTGGCGGAGACCCCGCTCTGGCGGCTGCGGCACTACACCAGCGACACCGCACCCCAAGGCCCGCCGGCGCTGATGGTGCCCGCGCCGATCAAGCGCGCCTATGTCTGGGACCTCGCGCCGCAGATGAGCGTCGTCGGCACGGGCCTCGCCCATGGGCTCGACGTACATCTCGTGGAATGGCGACCGCCCGTGGCCGGCGGGGCGCCGCACGGGCTGGAAGACTATGCCCGCGCCGTGCGGGCGGCGGCGGAAGCGGTGGCGGCGCGCGGCGCGGGGGCGCCGGTGGTGCTCGGCCATTCGCTTGGCGGCACGCTGGCGGCACTGGCGGCGGCGCTGGAACCGGCGCAGTTCCGCGCGCTGGTGCTGCTCGCCGCGCCGCTGAGCTTCGCGCCGGGCTCCAGCGCCTTTCGCGACGCGGTGGCAGCGCGGGAGGACCGCACGCCGGAAGACGGCCTTGTGCCCGGGGCGCAGCTGGGGCAGGCCTGCGCCCTGCTCGCGCCCGGCACCTTTGTCTGGCACCGCTGGCTGGATGGGGCGCTGAGCCTCGGCGATCCGGCGGCGCTCGCCCTGCATCTGCGCCTCACCCGCTGGGCGCTCGACGAGGTGCCGCTGGCCGGCAAGCTCGTGCATGAATTGGTCGAATGGCTCTACCGTGAGGACCGCTTCACCGCCGGGCGGCTGGAGATGGGCGGCCGGGTCATCGGCCCGCAGACGCTGCGCCTGCCGGCGCTGGCGGCGGTGAGCCGAGCCGACGAAATCGGCCCGCGCGCGGCGGTGGCACCGTTTTTCGCCCGTATGGCGGCGGGCAGCACGGAGATCATCGAGCACCCGGCCGAGATCGGCGTCGGGTTGCAGCACCTCGCCATTCTCGCCGGGCGGCAGGCGCACCGGCAGGTGTGGCCGCTCATCGCGGCCTGGATCGCCGCCCGCGCCTGAGCGCCGTCAGCGGGCGGGAAGCTTCAGCCCGCCCTCAACAAGCTGGGTCCAGATGTCTTCCGCCGTGTCGGCAAAGCGCAGGCTCGCCACTTCCGCCGCGCTCACCATGCCCTCGTCGATCAGCACCTGGAAATTGACCACGGAGCGCCAATAGGCTTCGTCGAACAGGACCACCGTCACGGCCGGGGCCTTGCCGGTGATCTGCAGATTGAGGATCTCGAACAGCTCGTCCAGCGTGCCGAAGCCGCCGGGAAACACCACCAGCGCATTGGCGCGCATGGCGAGGTGCATCTTGCGCATGGCGAAATAGTGGAAGCGGAAGGTGAGCTGCGGCGTGGTGTACGGGTTCGGCACCTGCTCATGCGGCAGGGAGATGTTGAAGCCGATGCTCGGCGCCGCCACCTCATAGGCACCGCGATTGGCGGCTTCCATGATTCCCGGCCCACCGCCGGTGGCGATGACATTGTCGCGGTAGCCGCCTTCCGCCACATCGAGCGCGCCGCCGCGCTGGGAGGCGAGGCGGCCGAAGGCGCGCGCCTGCTCATAGAGGAAGGGCTGGCGGCCCGGCCCGTCCGCGCGCACGCGGGCGGAGCCGAACACGACGAGGGTGGAGCGGATGCGCCAGCGCCGCAGCTCTTCCTCCGGCTTGGCATATTCCAGCAGGAAGCGCACGCCGCGCATGGAATCACCGAGGATGAAATCCTGATCCAGAGCCGCGAGGCGGTAGCTGTGCGGGGTGGTGTCGTCCGTCATCGGGTCATGCCCGCGCGGCCGGCCGCGCGGCTCCTCATTCCTGCGGGCTGGCGTTCTCAGGCGTCCTCGGGGAAGTTCGCGTCGAGCTCGTCGAGCCAGAGCTGCGCGCTGGCATCGGACGGCGCGCGCCAGTCGCCGCGCGGCGAGAGCGAGCCGCCCGAGCTGATCTTCGGCCCGTTCGGCAGGGCCGAGCGCTTGAACTGGTTGGCGAAGAAGCGCTTGAGGAACAGGCGCAGCCAGTGGCGGATCTCGGCCCGGCAATAGGCGCGCCGGTCCTCCGCCGGCACATTTGCCGGCCAGGCGCCGCGTGCGGCATCGCCCCAGGCATGCAAGGCGAGATAGGCGATGCGCGAGGGGCGGAAGCCGTAGCGGGTGAGGTAGTAGAGGTTGAAGTCCTGCAAGGCGTAGGGCCCGACCACCTGCTGCGTCGACTGGATGGTGGCGCCCGCTTCCGCCGGCACCAGCTCCGGCGAGATTTCGGTGGCGAGCACCGCTTCCAGCGCCCGCGCGGTTGCCGCCGACACGTCGCCCGAGGCGGCGACGAAACGGATGAGGTGCTGGATCAGCGTCTTCGGCACCGAGGCGTTGACGTTGTAATGGGACATGTGGTCGCCGACGCCATAGGTGCACCAGCCGAGCCCCAGCTCCGAGAGGTCGCCGGTGCCGACCACCAGCCCGCCCTGCTGGTTGGCGAGGCGGAACAAATAGTCGGTGCGCAGCCCCGCCTGCACATTCTCGAAGGTCACGTCATAAACCGGCTCGCCCCCGGCGAAGGGGTGGCCGAGATCGGCCAGCATCTGCCGTGCCGCCGGGCGGATGTCGATCTCGCCGCCGGTGACGCCAAGCGTCTCGATCAGCGCCTGCGCATTGGCGCGGGTGGCATCCGACGTGGCGAAGCCCGGCAGCGTATAGGCGAGAATGTCGCTGCGCGGCCGGCCGAGCCGGTCCATCGCTCGCACCGCCACCAGCAGCGCCTGCGTCGAATCGAGCCCGCCGGAGACGCCGATCACCGCGCGGCGGACGCCTGACGAGGCGAGGCGCTGGGCGAGGCCCTGCACCTGGATGTTGTAGGCCTCGTAGCAATCCTCGGCGAGGCGTTCCGGGTCATCAGGCACATAGGGGAAGCGCTCGAAGATCCGCTGCAGCGGCGCCGGGGCCGGCGGGGTTTCGAGCGCGAAGCCGATGCGGCGGAAATCCGCTGCGCCCTCCTCGCGCATGTTCTCGCCGAACGTGTTCATGCGCAGGCGCTCCTGGCGCAGGCGCTCGAGATCGACATCGGCGGCGAGCAGCGTCGGCCCTTCGGGAAAGCGCTCGCTCTCGCCGAGGCAGTCGCCATTCTCGAAGATCGCCGCCTGCCCGTCCCAGGCGAGGTCGGTGGTGGATTCGCCCGGCCCGGCGGCGGAATAGGCATAGGCGGCGAGGCAGCGGGCGGAATGGCCAGCGCAGAGCAGCCGGCGGTGGCGCGCCTTGCCGATGGTGATGTTGCTGGCGGACAGGTTGAGCAGCACTTCCGCCCCCGCCAGCGCGCCGTGCGTGGAGGGCGGCAGCGGCACCCACAGATCCTCGCAGATCTCGACATGGAAGGTGAAGGGCACCGCGCCGCCGGAGCGGAACAGCAGGTCGGTGCCGAAGGGCACCTCCATTCCCGCCACCGCGATGCTGCCCGTCGTGCCGAGGCCGGGGGCGAAGTGCCGGCGCTCGTAGAATTCGCGGTAGTTCGGCGGGTAGCACTTCGGCACCACGCCGAGGATCGCGCCGCGATGGATCACCACCGCCGTGTTGAACAGCTGGCCCTCGCGACGCAGCGGCGCGCCGACCACCAGCACCGGAAACAGATCGCGCGAGGCGGCCACCATCTCGGCGATCGCCGCCTCCACCCGGTCGAGCAGCGCGTCCTGAAACAGCAGGTCGTCAATGGCGTAGGAGGACAGGCCGAGTTCGGGGTAGAGCAGCACGCCGATGCCGCGCGCCTGCGCGTCGCGCGCCAGAGCGAGATGTTCGGCGAGGGCGAAACCGACATCCGCCACCCGCCCGCGCGGCACGGCGGTGCCGAGGCGCAGGAAGCCGTGGCGGTAGAGACAGTGCGAATCGGCCATTACGCCCTCACCAATGCAATGATCCGCTGATATTTAACGTCTCATGCGCTGTGAACCAGCAAAAGCCGCACGGCGACGCCCGCCACACAACCCGACGTGCCCTCCGCGCGGCGGTGCCACCGCATGGCGCGGCGTGGGCGGGTGGGCGGCCGTGATGCTCGCCACGCTTTGCGCCCTCGCGCCGGCAGCCCGCGCCGATGTGCCGTCCTCCGTCTCCGCCCGCCTTCTGCGCGCCTGCACGGCGGAAGGGCCGGGCTTCGTCCTCGTCCCGGAAACCGGCACCTGCCTGCGGATCGGCGGCTATCTCTGGGCGCAAACCTATGCCAACAGCTACACCGATTATCCCGGCGCCAATGCTCGCTCCTACTCGGTGTCGACCTTCGGCTTCGTCACCGATGCGCGGAGCCAGACCGATTATGGCCCGCTGCGCTCCTTCACCGATGTGCGCCTGACCTGGCGCACCGCCGACCCCTGGGGGCCGGGGCTGGCTGACGGGTTCGACTTCGAACCCCAAGACATGCGCATCGAATTCGCCGGTTTCACCCTCGGCTATCACCAGTCCTTCTTCGACTTCTACGCCAACGCCAATGTGCTGGGCACCGACCCGGCGACCATCGGCGACCAGACGCATACTCCGGTGCTTGGCTACACCTGGCAGCTGGCGGATGGCTTCTCCGCCCAACTGGCGCTGGAGGGCTCTACCGAGCGCGACAATGGCATCCTGCCCGTGGTGGCGGAGACGGCGACTCTGCTGCCGGATGACCCCACGGCGACTGGCGCCGTACGCGTGCCGGAAATCGTCGCCACCTTCGGCCAGACCGGCGACTGGGGCAATTTCCAGCTTTCCGCCGCGCTGCACCAGATCGCCCAGGCGCCGGTGAGCGAGCGCACCGGCGCCGCCACCAACGACTGGGGCTATGCGCTGCAGGCGGGGGTGATGTTCAACCTGCCGGCGCTGGGCACCGGCGACACGCTCTATCTCCAGGCCGCCTATGCCGACGGGGCGACCTCCTATCTCGGCCTCATCGACCCCAGCGGGCGCCTCAGCGCGCCCGACGCGTTCCAGCGGCTGGACGGCTCATTGCTCAGGGTGCGCGGCTGGAGCGCGGTCGGCCAGTATCTGCACAACTGGAACGACCGGTGGAACTCGGCCTTCTTCGGCGGCTATGGCCGGTTCGATATCGACGACCCGCTGGCGCAGATCACCTATGGCGCGTCAGGCATCGGCAACTGGAACGTCGGCGCCAATATCAGCTGGAGCCCGGTCGGGCCGTTCACCGCCACGCTGCAATATGACTACAATCTCTACCGCGCGGACGGCTTCCGGCCCGCCGCGCAGGGCTTGCCGCTGGCGGACCAGGCCGCCAGCCAGCTGATGCTGATGTTCGCCGCCACCTTTTGAGCGGGGAGCGCCTCAGGCGGCGCCCATCTCGTCCAGCGCCATCGGCGATTCCGGCAGCACCTGGCCGCCATCGATCACCATGCCCTGCCCGGTGATGTAGCCGGCTTCCTCGCTGGCGAAGAACAGCGCCGCATTGGCGATGTCGAACACGCTGCCGAGCTTCTTCATCGGCACGCAGGCGGCGGTGGAGGCGATATAGGCCTCGCCCATGCCTTCCATGCCCTCGGTGAGGATGTTGCCGGGCATGACGGCGTTGACCGTGATGTTCCACGGCGCCAGCTCGATCGCCGCCGTGCGCATGAAGCCCATCTGCCCGGCCTTGGAGGCACCGTAATGGGTCCAGCCGGGGAAGCCGGTGATCGGCCCGGTGATGGAGGAGGTGATGATGATGCGGCCCTTCTTCGCCGCCTTCATCGCCGGCAGCACGGCGGAGACGGAGAGAAAGGTGCCCTTGAGATTGGTGCCCATGACATGGTCGAAATCCTCGCCCGTCATCTCGCCGAGCTTGGCAGCGGGGAAGATGCCGGCATTGGCGCACAGCACGTCAATGGCGCCGTAGCGGTCGAGCGCCGCCGCGGCCATCGCCGCCATGTCCTCGGCCTTGGTCACGTCGGCGGCGAAGCCGGAGGCCTTGGGGCCGATCTCGGCGGCGACCTTCTCGGCCTCGGCGAGCGAACGGCTGACCACCAGCACGTTCAGCCCGGCCTGGCCGAAGCGCAGCGCGAGGCCGCGCCCGATCCCCTTGCTGGCCCCGGTGACGATGACGGTCTTGCCTTCAAGCGAGGTAAACATGATGCGGCGGGTCCCGATGCTTCTCTGGAGTTTGTTATCCGGCAAATGACAATGCCGTCGGCTGGCATGCCTGCAAAACAGGCTGCCCTCCTTTTCATCAGGTTGAGCCGCAAATTTGGTGTTGTAAAGCCCAAATCCAGATGTTTAGGATCACACACAGTCCAACATATCTACCACATCCGCCCAACACGGATGCCGCAAGACGAATGCCGAACGCATGCGCGGCCGCTCGACGTTCCGCGCCAACAATCCAGGGGACTTCGAGATGGCGCCTGTTTCGAGAAGGTCGGTACTCAAAGGCATGGGGGCGGGCTTCGGTGCGCTCGCCGCCGCCGGGCCGCTGTTCAACGCCAACAAGGCGTTCGCGGCGCGGGAGAAGGAGCTGAACATCCTGTGCTGGGAGGGCTACAACTCCGCTCAGGTGCTGGACCCGTTCCGCTCCAAGACCGGGGCGACGGTGAAGGCGGAAAGCCTGACCAACGACCCCACCATGATCAACCGGCTGCGCGCCGGCGAGATCAACACCTGGGACCTGATCAACGTCAACAATCCCTGGGCACGCAAGGTGATGCTGCCCGAAAAGCTGATCAAGCCGCTGCCCAAGGCCGCGTTCGAGCCCTATTTCGACAAGATGCTGCCGATGTTCAAGCCGCCCTATAAATGGGCGATGAGCGCCGATGGCAGCGAACTGATCGGCATGGCCCAGCGCTTCGGGCCCTACAGCTATGTGGTCAACACCGACAAGATCTCACGCAAGACGGCGGAAGATACCGGCTGGGACCTGTTCAACGACCCCGCTCTGGCCGGAAAATACGGCATTCTCGAATCCGACGACTGGAACGTCTTCAACATCTTCATCATCGCCGGCATCGACCCGTTCAAGACCCACACGCCGGACGAGTTCGCCAAGTTCGAGGAAACCGCCAAGCGCGTCTTCAAGGGCGCCAAGCTGATCGGCGACATCGCCTCGATGAACCAGGCCCTGATCTCCGGCGAGATCGACCTGCACATGACCGGCGGCACCTATTCGGTCTCCCCCGCCCGCGCCGACGGCCACCCCAACCTGCGCGGCATCACCCCGCTGAAGGGCCCGCTGCCCGGCGGCAAGGGCGGCATCGCCTGGATCGAGATCACCTCGACGGTGAACAACCCGAACCTGTCGCCGCTGGCGCTCGAGTTCCTGAAATATGTGCAGGCGCCCGATGTCGCCCACACCGTCGCCTTCGCCGAGGGCACGTTCAACCCGGTGGCGCAGATGGGCAACAAAGCCTGCTTCGACCTGTTCACCAAGGACGAGCTCGACGCCATCCAGTGGGACAGCCTGGACGAGGAAATGGCGCGCTCGGTCGAGTACGACATCGTGCCGGATTACGACAAGGCGCTCGACCTGATGAACGCCGCCAAGCGCCTGCGGGGCTAGATCGTTCCGCCGTGAAGGTGGCGCCCTTTCGCGTGCTTCGAGGCGGGGCTTTGCCCCGCACCTTAGCATGACGGGTCGCGATAGACCCTCATCATCCTGAGGTGCCCGGCGCTCAGCGCCGGGCCTCGAAGGACGCACACGGCACCCGCCCGCGTGTCTCCATCGCTTTTCCCGGCGGCGATCGCCCGCCACCGGCCCATGACGGAAGACCTGATGCTCCAGACCCTGCCGGCCGACGCCCTGAGCGCCGAATTGCCGAAGCCGATCCTCCAGCTGGTCGGCATCCGCAAGACCTTCGGCGCCTTCACCGCCGTCGAGAACATCGATCTCGATGTGCGCGAGGGCGAGTTCCTCACCATTGTCGGCCCCTCGGGCTCGGGCAAGACCACGCTGTTGCGCATGCTCGCCGGCATGGACACGCCGAGCGAGGGCAACATCACGCTGCACGGCAAGCTCATCAATGATGTGCCGCCGAACAAGCGGCCGACCTGCCTCGTCTTCCAGTCGCTGGCGCTGTTCCCGCACAAGAGCGTGGGCGAGAACATCGCTTTCCCGCTCAAGGTGAAGGGCGTGGATGCGGCCGCCCGCAAGGCGCGGGCGCTGGAGCTGATGCGCATCGTCCGCCTGCCGGAGAGCTATTTCGACAAGAACGTGATGAAGTGCTCGGGCGGCGAGCGTCAGCGCGTCGCCCTGGCCCGGGCGCTGGCCTATGACCCGGAAGTGCTGTTCTTCGACGAGCCGCTCTCCGCCATCGACTACAAGCTGAAGAAGACGCTGGAAAAGGAGCTGAAGGACCTGCACCGGGAAACCGGCAAGACCTTCATCTACATCACCCATTCGCTGGAAGAGGCGATGGTGATGAGTGACCGCATCGGCGTGATGCGCGCCGGCCGGCTGGTGCAGGTGGGCACGCCGGAAGAAATCTACGGCGCGCCGGTCGACCGCTTCGTCTGCGAATTCGTCGGCGAGGTGAACACGCTGAAGGTGAAGCGCGCGGCGGATGGCAGCTGGCAGGGCGTCGACGTGCCGGGCACCTTCACGCTCGCGCCCCCGCGCAGCGGCGCGGTGCTGGACGAAGCCTTCGTCGTGGTGCGCCCGGAATTCATGCGCATTCTCGGGCCGGGCGAGAGCGCCGACAACCGGCTGGGCGGCGTGGTCTACAACGAATATTCGCTCGGCTCGCGCATCCAGTATCAGGTGCGCGTCGGGGCCAAGGTGATGCTGGTCGAGCTGTCCCGCGGGCGCGCTTTGCCCGCCAGCCTCGACCGCCAGGTGACGCTCGGCTGGGACGCCGCCGACGCCTTCACGCTGGAGGGCTGAGCATGGCCGACCTCGCCCTCGCCCCCGCGCCGGGGGCCGCCGCCGAAAGCGCCCGCCAGCTGCGCCATGCGCGGATGCTGTCGGTCGGCGCGCGCTGCGCGCTCCCAGTGGCGATCCTGCTCGGCATCGGCTTCCTCGCGCCGCTGGTGGCGATCTTCGGCTATGCCTTCGCCACGCCGCGCAGCTTCGATGTGTTCACCAGCTTCACCCTGGCCAATTTCGCCACGCTGTTCGATCTCTCCAACACGGTGTGGCTGTCCTTCCTGTGGTCCTGCGGGCTGGCGCTGCTCACCGTGGCGATCCTCGCCGTCATCGCCTACCCCATCGCCTATGGGCTCAACATGGTGTTCGGGCGCTGGTCGGCACTGATCAGCGTGCTGTTCGTGTTCCCGCTCTTCGTCTCGGAGAATGTGCGGCTCTATGGCTGGGTGCTGTTCTTCATCAAGAACGGCGTGCTCGACGGCACGCTGAAATGGCTCGGCCTCTCCGGCGGGCCAGAAGTGCTGTACACGCCGGGCGTCACCCTGTTCGGCATGGTCTACACCTATCTGCCCTTCATGCTGTTTCCGATGACGCTCGGCCTCGCCCTCGTGCCGCGCGACCTCGTGGACGCGGCACGCGACCTCGGGGCCGGGCGGCTGTTCATCTGGCGCGAGATCGAATTGCCGCTGGCCATGCCGGGCATATTGATCGGCATGCTGCTCACCTTCGTGCTCGCCATCGGTGCCACGGCGGAAGCGAAGATCCTCGGCGGCCAGTCGATCATCGTCATCTCGCACGACATCGAGATCGCCTTCACCTATTCGCAGAACTGGCCGCTCGGCTCGGCGCTGGCAGTGGTCGTCACCTTCTTCATCGGTGCGCTGACCCTGTTCGCTTTGTCGAAGCTCGATCTCGACCGCATGCTGGGGAGGCGCTGAGCCATGGGCCACAGGCGCACCAATGCCGCGATCTGGGCGTGGACGGCGTTCGTCCTCGTCGCGATCTACCTGCCCATCATTTGCGGGGCGCTGGCGAGCTTCAACAAGAGCCGGTATTTCGGCTTTCCGATCAAGACCTACTCGACCGAATGGTGGCAGAAGACGCTGGATTCGATCGAGATCGGCATGATCGTGAAGACCTCGATCGCGATCGCACTCCTGGTGACCGTGTTCTCCGTCGTCATCGCCACGTTCGGCGCGCTCGCCTTCGCCCGCTACGAGTGGAAGGGCCGCAAGCTCTACCAGAAGCTGATCCTGCTGCCGATCTTCTTCCCCCAGCCGGTGCTGGGGCTGGCCATGCTGCTCGGCTTCAACGCCGTGGGCATCCAGACCAGCTGGATGACGGCGGTGTTCGCCCACATGATCTGGATCGTGCCTGTCGTGACGCTGGTCATCGCCATCCAGGTCTATGGCTTCGACCCGTCGCTGGAAGAGGCGGCCTATGATCTCGGCTGCTCGCGCACCCAGGTGTTCCGCGAGGTGACGCTGCCGCTGCTGTGGCCGGGCATCTGGTCCGGCATGCTGTTCGCCTTCCTGCTGTCCTGGAGCAATTTCCCGCTCTCGCTCTACACAACGGGTGCCGACTCGACGATTCCCGAATGGCTCTACGCCAAGATGGTGGCAGGCTACACGCCGATGGTGCCGGCGCTGGGCACCATGGCGACGCTGGGCGCGGCCTGCCTGCTGCTGGCCGGGGGGCTGATCGGCATCCTGCTGCGGCGGCGGGCGGCGGTATGAACGGCGCCGCACCGAAGGACAGGGACGAAGCCGGTGCGCCCGCCGGGCGCCGTCCGCCGCGCCTCGACAAGGCGGCACGGCAGGCCCGCATCCTCGCCGAGATGCGCGCCTCGGCCTCCGCGCGCGTCGGCGACCTCGCCACCGAGCTGAACGTCTCCACTGAAACGATCCGCCGCGACCTGTTCGAGCTGGGCGAGAAAGGGCTGATCAACCGCACCTACGGTGGCGCGGTGCGCCCCCTGGCCTCCGAACCCTCCGTCACCGAGCGGCACGGGCTGATGGTGGCGCAGCGCGAGGCCATCGCCGCCGCCACGGTGAAGCTGATCGCGCCGAAGGAGGTGATCGCCATCGGCGCCGGCGCCACCACCACCCATGTCGCCCGCCGCATGGCCGCCGCCTGCCGCGACCTCACCGTCATCACCCATTCCTTCTCGGTGGCGACGGTGGTGTCCGCCAACCCGACCATCGAGGTCATCATGTGCCCCGGCCGCTATAATGCGCGCGAGGGCATGATGGTGGGGGTAGAAACCGGCGAGTTCCTGCAGAACTACAATGTGAACCGCGCCATTCTCGGCATATCCGGCATCACCACCGACGGCCTCGCCGACGCCGAGCCCGATGCCGCCTATGTCTACCGCGCCATGATGAACCGGGCGGCGCAGACCATCATCGTCTCCGACCACCAGAAATTCGACGTGCCCTCGCTGGCCATCTGGGCCCGCATTCCCGACATCCAGCACCTCGTCACCGACCGCGCGCCCGAAGGCGCGGTGGCGCGGGCGCTGGGACGGGCGCGGGTCGAGATCACTATTGCCGAGACGTAAAGCCATGACCCAGCCGATCTATGACGCCGCCTTCCTCCGCCGAATCGAGAACGCCCTGCGCGCCGCCCTGCCGCGCTGGGCCCTCTCCGACGCGAGCGAATTGCGGCTGCTCACCATCTCCGAGAACGCCACCTTCCGCGCCGAGGACCCGGCGACGGGACGCGCGCTGGTGTTCCGCATCCACCGGCCGGGCTATCACAGCCGCGCGGAGATCGAATCCGAACTCGCCTGGCTCACCGCGCTGGGACGCGCGGGCGTGGTGGCGACGCTGACCCCGGTGCCGCAGGTCGAGGGCGGGCTGATCGCCGATCTCGACGAGGACGGCACCCGCCGCCATGCCGTGGCGTTCGAGCTGCTGCCGGGGCGCGAGCCGGCCGAGGGCGACGACCTCGCCCGCTGGTACCGCGAACTCGGCGCCATCAATGCCCGGCTGCACCTTCACGCCCGGGCCTGGCAGCGCCCCGAAGGCTTCACCCGCAAGCGCTGGGACTATGACGCCATGCTGGGCAAGGTGAAGCTGTGGGGCGACTGGCGCGCCGCGCCGGGCCTGACGCCTGAGGGCCGCGCCGTGCTGGAGCGCACCGACGCGGTGCTGTGCGACCTGCTGGACGATTACGGCACGGGCGAAGAGCGTTTCGGCCTCGTCCATGCCGATATGCGCCTCGCCAATCTGCTGGTGGAGGGCGACACGCTCTCGGTGATCGACTTCGACGATTGCGGCTTCAGCTGGTATCTCTACGACTTCGCCTCCGCCGTCAGCTTCAGCGAGCACGAGCCCTATATCCCGACGCTGCAGGCGGCGTGGATCGAAGGCTATCGCACCGTCGCGCCGCTCGCCGAGGAGGAGTGCGCCCTGCTGCCGGTGTTCATCATGCTGCGCCGGCTGCTGCTCACCGCCTGGATCGCCTCGCATGCGGAAACCCCGACCGCGCAGGCACTGGGCGAAGGCTACACACATGGCACGGTGGACCTCGCCCGCGCCTTTCTCGCCACCTATGACGCCCGTCCCCCACAGGCCGTGGCCGGGAGGGCCGCATCATGACGCGGGCGAACGCGCAGCCGGAACGGCAGATTCTCGATCTCAACGCCTTCTCCGGTGCCACCGGCGCCATGGCGCCCGATGTCGCCGCGCTGGTGGAGCGGCGCCGCCGCGCCTTCGGTTCCGGCTCGGTGCTGTTCTATGACGAGCCGCTGCGCATCCTGCGGGCGGAAGGCGCCTATATTCATGCGTCCGACGGGCGGGCCTATCTCGATTTCTACAATAACGTCCCCAGCGTCGGGCATTGCCACCCCAAGGTGGTGGAGGCGGTGCGGGCGCAGATCGGCACCTTCAACACCCATTCGCGCTATCTGTTCGATGTGGCGCATGACTACGCGGAAAAGCTGCTCGCCACCTTCCCGGCGGCGCTGAGCAATGTGGTGCTGACCTGCACGGGGAGCGAGAGCAACGATCTGGCGCTGCGGCTCGCCCGCAAGGCGAGCGGCGCCGAGGGAATCATCGTCACCCGCGCCGCCTATCACGGCAACACCGCCACCGTCACCGAGGTCTCACCCTCCTCCTACAAGACCGGCGCGCCGCCGCGCCATGTCCGCACGGTGCCCCCACCCGACCCGGCGCTGTTCGGCAATGACGTGGCGCAGGGCTTTGCCGACGCGGTGAAGGCGGAAATCGCCGCGCTCAAGGCGGACGGCATCGGCTTCGCCGGGCTGCTGGTCGACACCATCTTCTCTTCCGATGGCGTCTATGCCGACCCGCCGGGCTTCCTGAAGGCGGCGGTGGAGGTGGCGCGCGCCGCCGGCGGGCTGTTCATCGCCGATGAGGTGCAGCCGGGCTTCGGGCGCACCGGCGCCGGCATGTGGGGCTTTTCCCGCCACGGGCTGGTGCCTGATATCGTCACCATGGGCAAGCCGATGGGCAATGGCTACCCCATCGCCGGCCTCGTCACCCGACCGGAGATCCTCGACGCCTTCTGCGCCGATTTCGGCTATTTCAACACCTTCGCCGGCAGCCCGGCGGCCTGCGCGGCGGGCCTCGCGGTGCTGGAGGCAATCGAGGAGGACGACCTCATCGCCAATGCGGCGCGGGTCGGGCGGCACCTCACCGCGCGGCTGACCCGGCTGCAGGCGCGCGCGCCCATCACCGCCGTGCGCGGGGCGGGGCTTTATCTCGGCATCGAGTTCGGCACCGAAAAGGGGCCGGCACCCGACCTCGCCAAGCGGCTGATCAACGGGCTGCGCGACCACGGCATCCTCATCGGCGCCGCCGGCCGCTATGGCAATGTGCTGAAGATCCGCCCGCCGCTGTGCGTGACCACGGCGCATGCCGACCTTCTGGTCGACGCGCTGGAGGAGTTGCTGGCCTAGCTGCCGCTCGCTGAGCGGCGCGTGCGCTATGCGAACAGCGCCAGCAAATCCTCCAGCCGGTCGATCTCGCGATCGACCTCGCCGAAGCCGCCGCCGCTCGGGGTGTAGCCGACGACATAGAGCCCGGCCGCGCGGGCGGAAAGCGCGCCGGAGCGGCTGTCCTCCACCGCCACTACGCTCTCGGCTGGCAGGTCGAGCCGGGCGCAGGCGCGGCGATAGGGTTCGGGGTCCGGCTTGCCCGCCGTCACATCGTTGAGGCTGAGCGAGAAGGCGATGGCGTCAGTGATGCCGAGCGCGGCGATGTTGGCGTCCACCACCGAGCGGCTGGAATTGGAGACGCAGGCCTGCGCCACGCCGCGCTTCTCCAGCGCGCGAATGGTAGCGACGGCGCCCGGAAGGGCAATGAGGCTGGCGCGGTTCTCGGTGTAGTGCGTGTCGATCAGCGCCGCCCATTCGGCCTGCGCCACCCCGGCGGCGAGGCGCGGGGAGACGAGCTTCCACACATCGCCCATATGGATGCCGCGAAACGCCTGGTCGGGCAGGTCCGAGAGATCACTGCCGAGCGCCCGGCAGGCGGCGAGCAGCGCGCGGTGGTGCAGCGGCTCGCTGTCGATCAGCGTGCCGTCAATGTCCCACGCCACCGCCCTGAAGCGCGGCGCGCTCACGAGGGACGCCCTTCGAGGCGGCGGTAGAGATCGCGGTAGCGGGCATAGCCGGCCGCATAAATCGCGGCGGAAGCGGGGTTGGGCTGCAAGGTCTCGTCCTGCGCGACAAAGCGGGAAATGCCGCCCCACTCCGCCGCGCCGATGCCAACCGCCGCCGTCCACGCCGCGCCGAGCGAGGAGCCGGGATGGCCTTTCAGCCGGTGCACCGGCTGCTGCAGCACATCGGCGACGATCTGCATCCACACGCGCGAATTCGAGCCGCCATCGGAAACCAGCACGCGGCCGGCGCTGTGGCCCATATCGCGCAGCACCTCGACATGGTGGGCGCAGGCATAGGCATAGCCTTCCAACAGCGCCCGCCAGACATGGCCGATATCGTGCGAGAGGGTGAGCCCGTCGATGACCCCGCGCGCGGCGGGATCGTGGATCGGGGTTTTCTCGCCGAGGAAATAGGGCAGCACGGTCAGGCCATCCGCGCCGGCCGGGCGCGCCTCGGCGAGCGTGTCGAGATGCTGGTGCAGGCTGAGCCCGGCTTTCTCCGCGGCTGCCGCCTCGCCGCCGGCGAAGTTGCGCACGAACCAGTTCAGCCCGGAACCGCCGGTCGCCATGCAGCCATTGGGCATATAGAGGCCGGGAATGAGATGATAATCGAGATAGAGCCGGGGGTCGGGCTTCACCTGGTCGGTGGCCACCAGCACGTCGATGGCGCCGCCGAACTTCAACAGGATGTCGCCGCGCTGGGTGACGCCGGCGCCCAGCGCCGAGGCGATCATGTCCGCCGCGCCGCCGATGACCGGCGTGCCGACCGCAAGGCCGGTGGCCGCCGCGCCCTCGGGCGAGACATGGCCCATCACCTCATGCGAGGCGGTCTTGCGCGGGATGGCGCTGCGGGGAAGGCGGGCCCAGGCGACGAGATCGTCGTCGATGGCGTGGCGGGAGACATCGACGAAGCCGGCCTCCAGCGCCCAGTTCTGCTCCACCGTCCGTTCGCCGGTGAGGCGCCAATTCACGTAATCATAGGAGCCGAACACGGTGGCGATGCGCGCGAACACGTCCGGCTCGTGGCGGGCGATCCAGCGCAGCTTGGCGGTGACGAGCTGCTGGTTGATGCCGTTGCCGGCCTTGGCGATGAAGGCGGCCTCGTCGCGCTCGGCCCGCAGTTCCGCCACTTCCGCCCCGCAGCGCCCGTCGCTCTGCTGGATGGAGGGGCGCAGGAGGGTGCCCGCCTCGTCCAGCAGCACCACCGCCGGCAGCATGCCGGTGACGCCGACGGCGGAAATCTCGGCCGCGTCGATGCCGGCGCGCGCGATGAGTTCGCGGGTGAGCGCGCAGACATTGGCCCACCATTCGGCGGGATCTTCTTCCGCCCAGCCGGCGTGCCGGGAGGTCAGCGTCACCGGCCGCGAGGCGACAGCCAGAATCTCCCCCGGCAGCCGCAGCAGCAGGCCGATGGCGGAGGTGGTGCCGATATCGAGGCCGAGGACGCAGCTCATCGTGGGAAGCCTCTTGGGGCGGTGGGCAAGTCTAGGCAGAGAAAGAACTCACCCCGGACGGCGGCGACGCCGCCGGGCCGGGATGATGGCGGACGGTCAGCGGATGGAATTCACCACATCCATGAAGCGCGACACGCGCGCCTGCTCCACCGCGTTCCAGGTGTTGCCGTCGACCTTGAAATGCGTGCCGATGACGACACCCGAGGCCACCGAGAAGATGTCGCGGATATTGTCGATGTTGACGCCGGTATTGGCGAAGATCGGCACGTCCTTCACCGTCTCGGCCACCTTCTTCAGGTGCGACTGGTCGGCCGGCTGGCCGGTGATCGGGCCGGAGACGAGGATGGCATCGGCGAGCGAGGAGAACACCGCGCTCTTGGCGCGCAGCTCGATCGGCCGCTGGTCGAGCGAATGGGCGAACTCGGCATTGATGTTGAACAGCATCTTCATGTCGTCGCGCTTGAGATCGTGGCGCAGCCGCGCCGCCTCGGCGCAGTTCGGCTCCCACAGGCCCATGTCGGAGGCGAACAGGCCGGTGAAGATCTCGCGCACGAAGCTGGCGCCGGTGACGGCGCCGATGGCGACGGTGGCGACGGGGTCCCAGAGATAGTTGACGCCGAACGGCACCTTCAGGCTCGGCTTCACCGCCTGCACGATGGCCGACATGGCGGCGATGGAAGCGGGCGACCCCTTGAACACGTAGGGGCGGTCGTTCTCATTGCCGAACATGATGGCGTCGACGCCGCCGGCCTGCAGCTTCTCGACATCGGCGAGCACGCCCTCGATCAGCTTGTCGAGGCCGCCATCGGCATCATAGAGCGGCGCACCGGGCAGGGCGCCGATATGGGCCATGGCGATGACGACCTTCTTCTTGGCGCCGAAACACTCGAAAACCATTGCAACTCTCCTTGAGGGGACGGCGCGCGCGGCGCCTCACTGTCCGGCGACGGGCGGCGCGAGCCGCACCTCGACACGCGCCGCGGCGAGGGCGGCGGCGATGCGCGGGGGCGGCTCGGCGTCGGTGACGAGCAGGTTGATGTCGGCAAGCGTGCCGACCTGAACCAGCGACATGCGCTGGAACTTGGCGCTGTCGCACAGAAGGATCTTGAACCCCGACCGGCGCAGATAGACGCGCTTCATGTCGGTGTCCTCGAAGGAATAGTCGAAGAAACCTTCCGCAGTGATGCCCGAGGTGCCGAGCACGGCGACATCGAACCACAGCTTCTCGAACTGGGCGACGGCGGTGGGGCCCCAGACCGACATCTCCTCCGGCCGCACCCGGCCGCCGGCGACATAGACTTCCGGCGCCCCGCCATCGAGATGGGCCGAGACGCGCAGGCTGTTGGTGAAGACCTTGAGATGGTCCGCCTCGCGCAGATGGCCAGCCATCAGAAACGTGGTGGTGCCGACATCGATGGCGCAGGTGCGGTAGCCGCTAACAATGCTGGCGGCGCAGGCGGCGATGGCGGACTTGGCCTCGCTGCCGCGGCGCAGGCGGGCCTCAAAACGCGGCTCCTCGCTGTCCATGGCGACGCTGCTGGCCGGCGTCTCCGCCAGCACCGCCCCGCCATGCACGCGCAGCAGCCGCCCGTCGCGCTCCAGCTCCAGCAGATCGCGGCGGATGGTCATGTCGGACACGCCGAGTTCGGTCGCGAGAGCCGCGACGCCGACGGAGCCGGCGGCGGCGAGATGATCCAGAATCCGGGCGTGGCGTACATGCGAGAGCGGGCGCGGACGGTCCTCGCCGGCCTGCGGCTCGGCCAGGACACTCTCTCGGTAGGACACATCGTCGGCCATCGCTTACCCCTGCCTGATCGCGGTTCCCTCGCAGAGGAGCGGATTCGCGGCCGGTCGGCCAATCCTGTTTAACCCATCAATCGCACAATATCAAACACAACAACACACTTGCTGTGCGCTTATGTTCATATAAGCTACCCCGCGAACACGAGGAGCCCCGCATGAACCCGCCCGCGCTTTCCGCCCCTGCCCCGGCCTATTACGAGCTCAAGGGCCGCCTTGCCTTCGTAACCGGCGGCGCCACCGGCATCGGGCGGGCCATTGCCGTCGCGCTGGCCAGGCAGGGCGTGCGGGTCGCCATCGGCGACATCAACCTCGCAGCGGCGCAGGAGACGGTGGCCGCGCTCGGCGAAGGCGCCATCGCGGTCGAGGTGGATGTGCGCAAGCGCGCCTCGGTCGAGACGGCCTTCGCGCAGGTGCTGGAAGGGCTGGGTGGGTGCGACCTGCTGGTCGCCAATGCGGGCGTCTCCACCATGCGCAGCGCGCTGGACCTGACCGACGAGGAATGGGACTTCAATTTCGACGTCAACACGCGCGGCGTCTTCCTCACCAACCAGATCGCCGCCCGCCACTTCGTGGCGCAGGGCAAGGGCTGCATCGTCAACACCGCCTCGCTCGCCGCCAAGGTCGGCGCCCCGCTGTTGGCGCACTACTCCGCCTCGAAATTCGCCGTGCTCGGCTGGACGCAGGCGCTGGCGCGCGAACTCGCGGCCAAGGGCATCCGCGTCAATGCCGTCTGCCCCGGCTTCGTGGCGACCGGCATGCAGTCGCGCGAGGTGGAATGGGAAGCCAGCCTGCGCGGCGTGAGCCCGCAGCGCGTGATCGACGACTATATCGCCCAGACCCCGCTCGGCCGGCTGGAAGTGCCGGAAGACGTGGCCGATGTCGTGGTGTTCCTCGCCTCGGAACAGGCGCGGTTCATGACCGGACAGGGCGTCAACGTCACCGGCGGCGTCTACACGACCTGAGCGCCCCGTAGCGCGGCGTGATCGATTTTCATGCAGCCGCGTTTGAATTAGCACTTGCGGTGTTCGTTTTTGTCCGATTACACTCCGCCGGCCGACGGCGCACCGGGCGGAGTTTTCCTCCTCCCCCGCACCCGAGGCCGGGGCCCGGCCCCGATGGGCAAAGGATCGCTGATGTCGTCGATCGAACTCGATCATGTCTCCAAGCTCTACGCCAACGGCGCCTATGGCGTCCGCGACGTGGATCTTTCCATTGGAGAAGGCGAGTTCGTGATTTTTCTCGGCCCCTCGGGCTGCGGGAAATCGACGACACTGCGCATGATCGCCGGGTTGGAGAGCATCACCTCGGGCGATCTGCGCATCGCCGGGCGCAGCGTCAACAACGTGCCCCCGCGCGACCGCAACATCGCGGTCGTGTTCCAGTCCTACGCGCTCTACCCGCATATGAGCGTGCGCGAGAATATGGGCTTCGGCCTCAAGATGCGCGGCGTCGCCCGCCCGGTCATCGACGAGAAGATCCGCGAGGCGGCGGGGCTGCTCGGCCTTACCCCCTATCTCGACCGCAAGCCCGCCGCCCTCTCCGGCGGCCAGCGCCAGCGCGTCGCGCTCGGCCGCGCCATTGTGCGCGATCCCGTCGCCTTCCTGCTGGATGAGCCGCTGTCCAATCTCGACGCCCAGCTGCGGGCGGAGATGCGGCTCGAACTGGTGAAGCTGCACCGCCGGCTGGGGCGCACCATCGTTCACGTCACCCACGACCAGGTCGAGGCGATGACCATGGGCGACCGCATCTGCATCATGCGCGACGGCCGGATGATCCAGGTCGGCCGGCCGCTCGATGTCTATGCCGACCCGGTGGACACGTTCGTCGCCCGCTTCCTCGCCACCCCGCCGATGAACCTGCTGCCCGCCCGGCTGGAGGCGCGCGGCGACACGCTCGTGGTGGTCGGCGACGGCTTCGATGTCGAGGTGCCGGAGCGCCACCGCGCCGCCTATGCGCCCGTCGCCGGGCGCGAGGTGATCTTCGGCCTGCGCCCGGAAGACCTGCACGAGGCGCCGCAGCCCGGCTGCGCGCCCATCGAGGTGAGCGTCGTGGCCATGGAAGCGCTCGGCGTCGAGAATATTCTGGTCGGGCAGATCGGGACGGGTGTCGGCGCGGGTAAGCCGCAGGAAATCTCCGCGCGGCTGTCGCGTCATTTCACGGCGCCGGTGGGCGCGCGCGTGCCGCTCTATCTCGATCCGCGCCCCATGCACCTGTTCGACAAGGAGACGACGCGGGCCTTCCCCCGCCCCAGCCTCCGCCTCGGTCAGAACTGAGGGAGGGGGCAGAATGCGGCGCATCGGACTTCACATCGGACTTCTCTTCGCCTGCGCCGTCATCCTCGTGCCCCTGCTCTGGGTCATCCGCACCAGCCTGCTGCCCGAGCACCTGTCCTATTCGCCGGAGCTGATGCCGGCGGTGACGCTCGACAATTACGTCGCCCTGTTCACCTCCACCCGTTACGGCCAGTCCTATCTCAACAGCCTGATCGTCGCCTTCGGCTCGGTGGTGGTGGCGCTGCCCTTCGCGGCGATGACCGGCTATGCCTTCGCCCGGTTCAAAACCGGCGGCCGGGCCGGGCGCTTCGCCGTGCTGGCGACGCAGATGCTGCCCCCCGTCGCCATCGTGCTGCCGGCCTTCGCGCTTCTGCGCACGGTGGGGCTCACCAATTCGCTCACCGGCCTCATCATCGTCTATGCCGCGGTCAACCTGCCCTTCCTGATCTGGATCCTGATGGGGTTCTTCGAGGGCATTCCGGTGGATCTCGAATGGGCGGCGCAGACCGACGGCGCCACCGCCTGGGGCGCGTTCTGGCGCATCGTGCTGCCGGTCTCGCTGCCCGGCATCGCCGCCGCCGGCGTGCTCGGCTTCATCCTCACCTGGAACGAGTTCCTGTTCGCGCTGGTGCTGAGCGGTCCACAGACCGCGACGGTGCCGGTGGCGCTGGCCGCGCTCCAGACCTCCAACGGCGTGCAGATCGCCAAGGTTTCCGCCGGCGTGGTGCTGGCCGTGCTGCCGCTGGTGATCGCCTCGCGCTTCATCCAGCGCTTCATCGTCCAGGGCCTGACCTTCGGTAGCGTGAAGTGAGCGTGCCTTCCGCCGCGCCCATTCGGGCGCGCGCCAACGAGGCGGGCAAAGCCCGCTCCAGAGGAACAGGAGAACGAGATGCAGTTTAGGTGTAGCCTCAAGGCGGCGCTGCTCGGCGCCACCCTGCTCGCGACGGCCGGCGCGGCGCAGGCGCAGAACGTGACCCTGCGCGCGCTGATGGAAGACGTGCCGGAGACGCAGATCATCGAGAAGCTGCTGCCGGAATTCGAGAAGGAGACCGGCATCAAGGTCGAATTCGAGAAGATCGGCTATGGCGACATGCACGACAAGCTGGTCGCCCAGCTCGTCTCGCCGGAGAGCTACTACAACCTGCTCGAAGTCGACTTCCTGTGGGCGGGCGAATTCCCCGCCGCCGGCTGGCTGGAAGACCTCAACCCCTATATCGCCAAGTCCGGCTTCGACCTGAAGCCGTTCATCCCGTCCATGCTGGACCTGCTCGGCCAGACCAAGGACGCGACGCCGATCCTGCCCATGTACAATTACTCCATGGGCCTGATCTACCGCACCGACCTGCTGGCCGACGCCAAGATCAAGGCGGACTACAAGGCCAAGACCGGCAAGGACCTCGCTTTGCCGGCTTCGCTCGCCGATTACGTTGCGCTCTCCGCCTTCTTCAAGGCCAACACGCCGGTCGTCGGCGCCGCCATGCAGGGCCAGCGCGGCGACCCGAATTCGATGGAATTCTCCAACTACCTGTTCTCCGCCGGCGGCGCCTATCTCGATGCCAGCCGCAAGGTGGTGCTCAACAGCCCCGAGGGCCTGACCGCGCTGAAGCTCTATGCCGAGAACGTGCAGAAGGGCGCGCAGCAGGGCGCCCTCTCCGCCACGCTCGACGACACGATGCGGCTGATGTGCGCCGGCGAAGCCTTCAGCATGGTCACCTATTGGTGGATGCTGCCGCAGCTCGACAATGCCGAGAAGTGCCCGAAGGTCGCCGGCAAGCTGGCGCTTTCCGTCATGCCCGGTGGCCATGGCGAGAGCGGCGGCTGGGGCTGGGGCATCCCGAAGAATACCTCGGATGAATCGAAGGCCGCGGCCTGGAAGTTCATCGAATGGGTGCAGGGCAAGAAGATCTCCGTCGCCCGCGCCCTGGAAGGCCACGCGCCGGTGCGCTCGGACGTGTTCGAGGACGCGGCGGTGCTGAAGAAGTACCCGTTCTACAAGACCGGCCTCGAGGTCGTCGCCTCCGGCAAGTCGTTCCCCATCTTCGCCTATTCCGCGCAGTATGAGGACGTGCTCGGCGCCCAGCTCTCGCTCGCCGCCGGCGGGCAGGCCAAGCCCGAGGACGCGCTGAAGGCCGCCGCTGACGGCCTGACCCAGCTGCTCGCCAAGTAACCCCATCCGCCGGGAACCCTGCGTGAGCCCCGCAGGCTCCCGGCGATACGGCGCGCCAGCCTTCCCCCTCGTCGGCTGGCGCGCCGGTCTCTCTTTTCGACGCTCCTGAAGCAACGGACGACGCGCATGCGCTTTGCGGCACTGGCGGATCGGGACTGGCGCACCGGCTGGGCCTTCGCGGCACCGGGCCTTCTCACGCTGGCCATCGTCATGGGCCTGCCGCTCGTCTATGCGGCGCTGATCTCGGTCTCCTCGCTCACCTTGCTGAAGCCCATGCTGCAGCCCTTTACGGGCCTCAGGAACTTCACCATCGTGATGAGCGACCCGCTATTCTGGGACGCGCTGTGGCTGACCATCAAATATTCCGTGGTCACGGTGGCGGGCGAATTCGTGCTCGGGCTCGGCGTCGCCCTGATGCTGAACCGCGCGGTGACGATGAAGCCGGTTTACTTCGCCATCCTCACCATTCCCATGGCGATGTCGCCGGTGAGCGTGGCGCTGATCTGGCGCATGCTGCTGCAGCCCAATCTCGGCATTGCCAACCAGGTGATGGAAAGCCTCGGCCTGCCCCGGCTCGACTGGCTCGGCAATGCCGATTTCGCGCTATGGACCATGGCGGCGATCGACATCTGGCAGCAGACCTCTTTCGTCATCCTGATTCTGGCCGCCGGCCTCGCCTCGCTGCCGCGCGACCCCTATGAGGCGGCGGAAGTCGATGGGGCCACGCCGCTGCAGCAGTTCTGGTACATCACCTTGCCGATGCTGCGCCCGGTGGCGGCGATCGCGGTCATCATCCAGCTGATCAACGAATTCCGCACCTATGACCTGCCCTACATCCTCACCAAGGGTGGGCCGGGCAATTCCACCGAGGTGCTGAGCTTCTTCGCCTATCGCCGCGCTTTTCTCGGCCTTCACCTGAATGAAGGCGCGGCGGCGGCCTTCGTTCTGCTGCTGATCGTGCTTGGCCTCACCGTGCTGTTCTTCGCCACGCTGGAGCGCCGGCGCTGAGAAGGCTCTAACTCTTTCTTTTGGCGCGCTTTCTTCACGCGAACCGGTATCCACGTCGCTCGAAAACGCTCCACGCACGAAAAAGGGCGCCCACGCGGGGCGCCCTTCTCTCAGCGCACAGGGTCGGGGGGTTAGATGCGCGCCGAAGCGGCGTAGAACGGCGTCGGCTCGGCCTCGGGCAGATAGCCCTCGTAGAACTTCTTCACATAGGGGAACACGGCGCGGCCGAGCTCGCGGCGGGCCACCTCGTCCGCGCTGCGCGGCTTGCCCAGCGTCTCGGCGATCTCCGCCAGCACCGCCTCGCGGTCGATTTTGGTGAAGCGCCCGTCCTCATAGACACGCTCGCCATGGATGAACACGGCGTCCACCGCGCCCATCTTGGCGCGCTGCACCAGCGCGTCGAGCATCGGGATATCGGGGTCCTGATAGGGATAGGTCGCCTTGGTCCAGTTGATCAGCACCGCGTCGAAGAACCGGCCCGCATCCAGCCGGCCGATGCTGGCGCCGAACGCCGTGGTCATGGCGCCGGCTTCGGTCGCCATCTTCACCACCTGCGGGCAGGTCGGCACGTCTTCCTCGTCCATGCCCGGCTCACGGTGGACGCGCAGGGCGAGGCGCAATTCGGAGAGCATGTCGCGGTCGTCATTGATGCCGGCCTCATCGAGACCCATGCCGACATTGATGCCCTTGGCTTCCCAGCGGTTGAGCGGGGCGAGGCCGGAGCGCAGGCGGAAATTCGACGAGCAATTGTGGCAGATGCAGGTGCCGGTCTCGGCGACAATGTCGATGTCTTCCTCGTTCAGCCACACGCCATGGCCGAGCGTCATATGCGGACCGAGCACGCCGAGGTCATGAAGGTGGCGCAGCGCGGTCTTGCCGGTGCGGCGGCGGGCATATTCCTTCTGGTAGATGGTCTCTAAGAGGTGCATGTGCATCGGCACGCCGGCCGCCTTGGCCTTGGCGTCGAGCGCCTGCAGGCCCTCATCCGTGCACCAGTGCAGGTTCGCCGGGGCCAGCTGGATGCGGGTCAGGTCCTTGCCCGCATTCTCCCCCGTGAGCTGGTCGAACAGCTTGAGGAAATCGTCGAAGGGCATGGCCTGCGACTTCAGGTGCTTGGCCAGCGTCTCGCCGAGATCGGCCGGCAGCCGGGCGCAGAAGGCTTCGTCCGCCTCATAGACCAGCCGGTTCTGCTCACGCACGGCGTAGCAATAGGAGGCGCGCATGCCGAGCGAACGGTAGGCGTTCAGCACCTTGGTGGCGGCGCCGTGGATGGCGTCATAGCCGCCCGGCATCCAGCCATGGATGTGCTGCACCGTGGTGACGCCGGAGGCGATCATCTCGAAGGCCGAGTAGAGCGTGTCGAGCGTCAGGTCGAGCCGGCGCGCCGGCATGCGGCTGGCGAACCACAGTTCCAGCGCGTGGTCGGGCGAGCCGAGCTGCAGCGGCGTCATGCCGACATGGTGGTGGCTGTTGACGAAGCCGGGCAGCATGGCGTGGTCGGGATACTTCCGCACCTCGGCCGTCGGCGCCAGCTTCTGCATGTCGTCCAGCGTCCCGGCGGCGACGATGACGCCGTCGCGCGAGAGCACCGCGCCCTCCTCGATCACCTCGGGGGTGAAGCGGTCGCGGATGCCGGTAACGACCCAGCGGGCCTGGACGATCAATTCAGACATGATGCTACCTCAAACTGACGGGGCAGGCGCAGGCGCGCCGCCGTGGCGTTGGTCTCTCGCGCCTTCGCGAGACGTTCGGAATGAATGGCGACGAGCAGCGGCCGGCGGTCGCCACGCGCGGCGCGGGCGAGCCGCGCGCCGTCGGGACCGAAGGCGAGGGTTTCGCCATCATGGCGCACCGGGCGGCCGGTGACGGTTTCCGTGCCGTAGCGCGCCGCTGCCAGCGCGTAGACGGCATTGGCGCGGGCACTCGCCTGCAGTTCGGCGGCAAAGAGCCCTTCCGGATCGGAGGGGGCCGGCCCGCCGACCAGCACCGCCACCAGCTCCGCGCCCGCCTGCGCGGCGGCACGCCAGCATTCCGGGAAGCGGCGGTCGTAGCAGATGAGGACCGCCGCCCGCAGCGGGCCGACCTCGACACTGCGGATGACCGGTTCGCCGGGAGTGAAATGATCGGCCTCGCCATAGGGCGTGCCGGGGTCGGTGGGCGGCAGGTGGATCTTGTGCGCCAGCGTCTCCACCTTCCCATTGGGACGGGCGAGAATCGCGGCGTTGAAGGGTCGCCCGCTGTCATTCGTCAGCGCCATGCCGAACAGCACAGCCGTCCCGCTCACCATCGCCGCTGCCCGCACGGTCGTGACGGTCGGCCCGTCGAGGGCCTCCGCCAGCCCGGCCCAGTCGCCGGGCGCTTCCGCCGCGACATAGGGAAGGGCGAACAGTTCGGGCAGCACGACGAGACCGGCGCCCGCGGCCGCGGCGGCGGCAATGCCGGCCTCGGCCTCGCGCCAGAGCGGCGCGGGATCGCGGCCCGCCGGGCCGATCGGCAGGGCGGCGGCGAGGAACGGGGCAGCCATGGCGCCTACACCGCCTCCTGCTCGGCGAAGGCGCGGTCCACCTCGTCCGCCAGCAATTCGGTGAACAGGTCGCGATAGGCGTGGTAGCGCGGATCGCGCGATTCACGCGGGCGCGGCAGGTCGATGGGGACAATGGTCTTCACCCGGCCGGGGCGCGAGGTGAACACCACCACCCGGTCGGCCAGCGAGATCGCCTCGTCGATGGAATGGGTGACGAGCAGGATGGACGCGCCGCTGTCGCGCCAGATCTGCAGCAGGAAGTCCTGCATGCGGGCGCGGGTCTGCACGTCGAGCGCGGCGAAGGGCTCGTCCATCATCAGCACTTTGGGGCGCATGGCGAGCGCCCGCGCGCAGGCGGCGCGCTGGCGCATGCCGCCGGAAAGCTCGTCCGGCTTCTTGTCCAGCATGTCGCCGAGGCCGACGCGCTTCAGCGTCTCCACCGCGATCTCCCGCCGCTTCACTGGCTGCACATGCTGCACGGCGAGGC
The DNA here is from genome assembly GCF_965249975.1 of Ancylobacter sp. GTDB lineage: Bacteria > Pseudomonadota > Alphaproteobacteria > Rhizobiales > Xanthobacteraceae > Ancylobacter. The sequence goes on from NZ_CBDFNE010000018.1 coordinate 977,535, forward strand.
CGAAGGCGACATTGTCGGCGATGGTGAGCCAGGGGAACAGCGAGGCTTCCTGGAAGATCAGCCCGCGCTCGGCGGAAGGCTCGGTGACCGGCTCGCCATCGCAGGCGATGGTGCCGCCGGAGACCTCTTCCAGACCCGCGATCATGTAGAGCAAGGTGGACTTGCCGCAGCCGGAGGGGCCGAGCAGGACAATGAATTCGCCCGGCGCGACATCGAAGGTGAGGTTGTCGAGCGCCAGCACCGGGGCGCGGCCCTCGGGGGTCCAGCGCTTGGAGACGGACTGGATGGAAACGGCGGGGCGGCTCATCGGGCGGCTCCCTGGTTGGGGGCGATCCACCACAGCATCTTGGTCTGCACCTGCCGCAGGGCAAAGTCCGAGAGGAAGCCGAGCAGGCCGATGATCGCCATGGTGAAGAAGACCAGCTTGGCGTTGAAGGTGGAGCGCGCCATCGAGGTGATCTGGCCGAGGCCGGTGCCCACGCCGACCGTCTCGGCGATCAGCACCACCATCCAGGCGGCGAACAGATTCAGCCGCAGCGTCATGAACAGGCTGGGCAGGATGGCGGGCAGAATGACCTTCCAGAAGGTCTGGCGCTGGCTGGCACCCATGATGCGGGCGACATGGATGTAGTTCTTCGGCACGCTTTCAATCTGCGCTCCCGTCGAGAGCACGATGGCGAAGAACACGGTGATGAAGACCAGGAAGATCGCCGGCACATCGCCAATGCCGAAGACGAAGATGGCGACCGGCAGCCACGCCACCGGCGAGATCGGCGCCAGCAGGAGGATGGTCGGCAGCAGGAGGTTGCGCAGGAGCTTCACATAATGGATCGCCGCGCCCACCGCGACGCCGCAGGTGAAGCCGAGGGTGAGGCCGACCAGCACGCGCAGCGTGGTCGAGCCCATGGTGAACAGCAGCGGCCACACGCCGACCCCGCTCGCCACCGAGCCGATGCGGTTGGAACGGTCGAAGAATTTCAGCGTGCCGGGAATATCGGAGAGGAAGAGGTGCGGCGGCGGCAGCAGCAGCGGGTTCAGCATGCCGAAGAACCACAGCGCCTCCCACAGGCCGGCGAACAGGCTGAGCGAGACCAGCCCCCAGCCGATGGCGGCAAGCCGCCGGCGCAGGGCGGGCGAGAGGAGCGGCGGCTTGGTCTTCGGTGCCGGGCGCCCGGCCCCGGCCTCGCCGAGGTGCGTCTGCCCGGCATCTGCGGTCATCGTCATGGCGTCCTTCCAGTGAAGCGGGGCCGGGCGGAGACCGGACCCCGGATGGCACGCCCACGGGCCGCGCGGTGCGCCCGTGGAAGGCTCAGCAGGGGACGGGGTCGCCGCAGGACGGCGGCAGAACCCCGTCTCAGCTCGCCCCGCCTCGGCCCCCTCCCCCATGGGCAGAGGGCCGCCGGGCTCAGGCCGATTTCAGCTTGAGGCCGTCATAGAGCGGCTTGTTGGCGGCGATCACCGCTTCCAAGAGGCTCCAGTCGAAGGCGCCCTGGTCGGGCAGCTTCTTGACGTAGCCGAGTTCCATCATCGACTGGCCGCGATCGATGATGAACTGGGTCTGGTTGCGCTGGTCGACGACGATGGGCTGCTTGGTGGAGGCGTCCTCGGCCGCTTCCATGCTGGTCTTGTAGTATTTGCCGACCGTGTCCTTGAGCGCGGCCTGCTTGTCGGCCTCGGCCTGCGACTGGGCGACCATCAGCGCCTTGATCACCGCCTTCACCGCCGCCGGGTTGCTCTCCAGGAGCGGGGTGCGCACGGCGAGCACGCAGTCGGAATAGCCCTTGCCATAGACGTCGGTGCCGTTCGACAGCACGGTCGCGCCCTTGCGGCCGAGCACGCATTGCGAGGCATAGGGTTCGATATGGCAGATGGCGTCGATGGCGCCGGCCATGAAGGCCTGGGCGAGTTCCGGCGAGGTGTCGAGATATTTGATCTGCACGTCGTTGAAGGAAAGCCCGGCCTTCTTCAGGTAATCATAGGGCAGCACTTCCAGCGTGTCGGCCTGGAAGGTGCCGAAGGTCTTGCCCTTGAGGTCGGCGGCGGAGGTGATGCCCTCCTTGGCGACGATGATGCAGCCTTCGACGCCGCCGCCGGCGACGATCTTCACCGGCGCACCGGCATCGTAGAGCGTCATGAAGTTGGAATAGGGGATCATCGACATGTCGACGAGGCCCGCGCCGAACATGGTGGTGATCTCGGTATTGGACGGGGTCACCACGAATTCGAGATCGACGCCGTCCGCCTTGGTCAGTTCCCGCTCCTTGGCGAGGAAGATGCCCATATTGCAGAAGCCGGAGCCGTGCGTCGCCTTGATGGTGGTGCCGGCGGCGCGCGCCGCGTTCGGCGCCAGCAGGCTCGCCAGCCCGGCCGGCAGCGCGATGGTGGCCGCCGCGCCGGCGACCGAGGTCTTCAGGAAGCTGCGGCGCGAGAAGTTACGATAGAAGGTGCCGTCACGATCACACATGATCCCCTCCGGATCTTGAGAACCGATACGACCCCGCCTTACAGCCCGTTCGTTGTCGAACTGTAGATCACGCCGCTACGGTTGCATGCCGCAGCAACGGAACCCGCAGACGGGATCACGATGATGGGCACGCCAACCCGAAAGAGCATTTTCGCCCTGCGCTACACCACAGGTGCGGCGAAAACATCCGCACTATACGAGGCCAATACAGGCGGCCAAGCGCAAATAAGCGCCAGAAAACCTTCGTTTCTGACCAAGAAATGAGCTGAACACGCTCACTCCCCCTTGCGCCTGCCCATTCCCGCCGGAGCGGATCCCCGCTCCGGACGGCCTGCGGCACCGGGCTGTCTCTTCCTGCGAAGCGGCAGCCGAACCGCGCCTGCCGGGAAGTAAAAGACGGGCGGAGCGTCCGCGCAATGATTTTTTGTATGCTGAATACAATTTACTCCAAGCGCCTATTCCTACATCATAATGTGACTATAATTGCAGCGTCGGAGCGGCTTATCGCGGCGCGCCTGCGTGCTAGGATCGGCGGGGGGACGGAACGGATGGACACACCACGCAAGCGAGGGCGCCCGCGCAAGCTGCGCCCGGTCGAAGCTTCGGCGACGGAACGGCTTAGCCGCGCCGGGCTGCACGCGCAGGCCGGCCGCCAGTTGCGGGAGATGATCGTCACCGGCGCGCTGGCGCCGGGCGCACCGATCGTCGAGGCGGATCTGTGCGCGCGGCTCGGCATTTCCCGCACGCCGCTGCGCGAGGCGGTGAAAATGCTGGCGGCGCAGGGGCTGGTGGAGCTGCGCCCCAACCGCAGCGCCCGCATCGCCCCCTTCGACGCCACCCACATTACCGAGCTGTTCGAGGCGCTGAGCAATGTCGAGCGGATCGCCGCCGAATATGCCGCCGAGCGCCTGAGCGCGCGCGAACTCGGCCATCTCAGCGATCTGCAGGAGACGATGGAGGCGCATTACCGCGCCGGCGACCTCGCCGCCTATTTCGCGGTCAACCAGGCCATTCACAGCGCCATTCTCGCCGGCGCCCACAACGCCACGCTGGTCGAGATGCATGGCTGGCTGTTCGCCCGCGCCGAACGGGCCCGCTATTTCGCGCTCGGCACCCATGCGCGCTGGGCCGAATCCATCGAGGAACACCGCGCCATTCTCGCCGCGCTTGAGGCGCGCCAGTCCGACACCGCCGGCCGGCTGCTCGCCGCCCATGTCATGCACACGAGCACCGGCGTGCTGGCGCGGCTTGCCGCCACCGCCGGGGCCGCTGCCTAGATCATTTCACCGTTTCACGGAAACGGTGAAATGATCTAATTCTTTGTTTTATCGCGTTTTCTTCACGCGAACCGGTATCCACTTCGCTCGAAAACGCTCTAAGGATTCACCCCGTGCGCCTTCTCGTGCTCAACCCCAACACCACCGACGCGGTGACGCAGATGCTGCTCGCCGCCGCCCGCCCCGCTGTTGCCCCGGGCACGGTACTCACCGGCCTCACCGCCCCGCGCGGCGTGCCCTACATCGCCTCGCGCAGCGAGGCGCAGCTTGCCGGGGCGCTGACGCTGGAAATGCTGGCCGAGCACCAGGGCGAGCATGACGCCGCCATCATCGCCGCCTTCGGCGATCCCGGCCTGCTGCCGGCGCGCGAATTGTTCGATCTGCCCGTGCTCGGCATGGCGGAGGCGGCGATGCTGACCGCCTGCACGCTGGGCCAGCGGTTCAGCATCGTCACTTTCACCACCACCATGGCCAACTGGTACCAGGACACGGTGGATGCCTACCGCCTCTCCGGCCGCTGCGCCGGCATCCGCGCCCGCAGCCTGCCGTTCTCGGCGATCGAGAACGTGCAGGCGGAGATGGAACAGGCCATCGTCGCGCTCGCCTGCGCGGCGGTGGAGGAGGATGGGGCGGATGTGGTGATCCTCGGCGGGGCGCCGCTCGCCGGCATGGCGCCGCGCCTGCGGGCGCAGGTGCCCGTGCCGGTGGTCGATCCCATCGTCGCTGCGGTGAAGATGGCGGAAGGGCTGGTGACCCTTGCCCCGCGCAAGCCGGTGCGCGGCCGCTTCAGCCGCCCGCCGGCCAAGCCGACCACCGGGCTTTCGCCGGCGCTCGCCGCCCGCATCGAGCACCGCGACGCACCTGCGCGATAGCGGGGGCCGCTACATCTCTCCCGCCGCGAAGAGGCCGAGGCGCCGCAGCAGCAGCTTCTCGCCCTCCAGCACGACCATCAACGCGACGCCGATGGCGATGATCATCACCCCGTCGAGCAGCGCCACCGGCCGCGTGTCGAAGATCGCCTGCATGACCGGCAGATAGGTGAAGGCGAACTGGCCGGCCACGACAGCCGCGAGCGCCAGCAATACCGCCGGCGTGCCCAGAACCCCGCGCCAGCTGAGCGAGCGCATGTGCAAGAAGCGGACATTGAACAGATAGAAGATCTCCAGCACCACCAGCGTGTTGACCACCAGCGTCCGGGCCATTTCCACCTCCTGTCCGCGCCACAGGGAGTGGAAGAACACGGCGAAGGCGATGAGGGTGAACAGCACCGACACCAGCACCACCCGCCAGAGCATGAAGCGGCTCATCAGCCCCGCCTTGGCCGGACGCGGCGGGCGCGCCATGATGCCGGGCTCGGTCGGCTCGAAGGCGAGGGCGAGGCCGAGCGTGGCGGAGAGGATGAGGTTGATCCACAGGATCTGCGCCGGCGACATCGGCATGGTGAGGCCGAGCAAAATCGCGGCGATCACCGCCAGCACCTCGCCCCCATTGGTCGGCAGCGTCCAGGCGATCATCTTGCGGATATTGTCGTAGACGGTGCGCCCCTCCTTCACCGCCGCGACGATGGTGGCGAAATTGTCGTCCAGCAGCACCACATCCGCCGCCTGCTTCGCCGCCTCCGTGCCCTTGCCGCCCATGGCGATGCCGACATCGGCCTGGCGCAGCGAAGGCGCGTCATTCACCCCGTCGCCGGTCATCGCCACCACCGCGCCGGTGGATTGCAGCGCGCGGACGATACGCAGCTTGTTCTCCGGGCTGGTGCGGGCGAACACATCGGTGCGGGCGGCAAGGGCGACGAGGTCGTCGTCGCTCACCGCGTCCACCTCCGCCCCGGTGGCCACCACCGGCGTCGCGGCGAGGCCGAGCTGGCGGGCGATGGCCCCGGCGGTCGCGGCATGGTCGCCGGTGATCATCTTCACCCCGATGCCGGCGCTGCGGCATTCGGCAATGGCGGTCACCGCCTCCGGGCGCGGCGGGTCGATGAAGCCGACGAGGCCGAGAAAGCTGAACCCCTCGCGCACATCCTCGAAGCAGAGGCGCGCCGGCGCCACGGGGAGTCGCTTCATGGCGAAGCCTAGCACGCGCTCGCCCGCCGCCGCCGCACGGGCGATCGCCGCTTCCCAGGCGCCGCCGCCCGGAGCGCCGGCAAGGCGCAGCACCTCCTCCGGCGCGCCCTTGACGAAGAGCACGGCCTCGCCCTCCGGGCTACGATGAAGGCTCGCCATGAAGCGATAGGCGGCGTCGAACGGGATCTCGTCGAGCCGCGCCCAGGCGGCCCGTTCGGCGGCGGCGTCGCGCCCCGCCTTGACGGCAAGCGTGACGAGCGCTCCCTCCATCGGGTCGCCCTCCGCCCGCCAGGCGCCGTTCTCAGCGTGCAGATGCGCGTCGTTGCACAACAACCCCGCACGCAGCAGCGCCGCCGCCGCCCCGGCCGGGTCGCCCTGCCCGCCCGGCTCCATCCAGCCGAGCGCGCCGGCGGGGTCGTAGCCGATGCCGGAGACGGCGATCTCGGCGAGGTCGTCCTGGGCGATCACCAGCCGGCAGGCGGCCATCTCGTTGCGGGTGAGCGTGCCGGTCTTGTCGGAGCAGATCACCGAAGTCGCCCCCAGCGTTTCCACCGCCGGCAGCTGGCGGATGACCGCGTGCTGGCGCGCCATGCGCCGCACGCCAATGGCGAGCGTGATGGTGATGACCGCCGGCAGACCTTCCGGCACCACGCCCACCGCCAGCGCCACCACGGCGATCAGCGCCTCGCTCCAGCCATAGTCCCGCACCGCCACCGCGAACAGGAACAGCGCCGCCGCGCTGACCAGCGCCACGGTGGTGAAGCGGCGGGCGAAGGCGTCCACCTGCCGCAGCAGCGGGGTCGCCAGCGGCTCCACCTCGGCGATGAGGCGGCCGATGCGGCCGATTTCCGTGTGCGGGCCGGTGGAGACGACGATGCCGGCCCCCTGCCCGGCGGCGATGGTGGTGCCGGAAAACGCCATGGAGTGCCGGTCGCCCAGCGCCGCTTCCGCCGGCGCGGCGGCCTCGTTCTTGAGTGCGGCGACGGATTCGCCGGTGAGGATCGCCTCATCCACCCGCATGCCGCGCGCGCGGATGAGCCGTGTGTCCGCCGGCACCCGGTCGCCGGCTTCCAGCAGCACCAGATCGCCGGGGACGAGGTCGCGGGCCTGCACGCTCTGGCGGCGGCTGGCGCGCACCACATGGGCGTGGGGCGAGATCATGTTGCGGATGGCCCGCAGCGCCTGTTCCGCCTTGCCTTCCTGGATGAAGCCGACCAGCGCATTGACCAGCACCACCGCGACGATGACGCCGGCATCGACATAATGGCCGAGCGCCAGCGCCGCCGCCGCACCGGCGAGCAGGAAATAGATCAGCGCATTGTTGAACTGGGCGAGAAAGCGCAGCAGCGGCGGGCGGCCGGGCGGCTCGGGCAGCGCGTTCGGCCCATGCGCCCTGAGCCGGGCCTGCGCCTCTTCCGGCGTCAGCCCGGCGCTGGTGACACCGAGCCGGCCGGCCACCTCCTCATGGGGCAGCGCATGCCACTCGGTGGCGGGCGGGGCGGACGGGCGGGACGCGGGATCGTTCATCGGTCGGGGGCGCTCGCTGACGTTGCGTTAGCCCGAACCTAAAAGCACCCCTCCCCCCGGCCTAGCGCAGTTTTGCGTAGACCGCCGCGATGGCCCGCGTCAGCGCGGCGCGCGTTTGGCGAGGATGCGCTGGAGCGTGCGGCGGTGCATTGACAGACGCCGGGCGGTTTCCGAGACATTGCGGCCGCACAGCTCATAGACGCGCTGAATGTGCTCCCAGCGCACCCGGTCCGCGGACATCGGGTTTTCCGGCAGCTGGGGCTTGTAGTCGCCCTGGGCGTTGAGGGCGGCGCAGATATCGTCGGCATCGGCCGGCTTGGCGAGATAATCGACGGCGCCGATCTTCACCGCGTTCACGGCGGTGGCGATGTTGCCATAGCCGGTGAGGATGATGCCGCGCGCTTCCGGCCGCCGGCGCTTCAGGGCGGAAATCACGTCGAGGCCGTTGCCGTCGCCGAGCCGCATGTCGACCACGGCATAGGCGGGCGCGCTGCCTTCGACGCTGGCGAGGCCGTCGGCCACGGTCTCGGCCGTGGTCACCATGAAGCCGCGGGTTTCCATCGCCCGCGCGAGGCGCTGCAGAAACGGCCGGTCGTCATCGACGATGAGCAGCGTGCGGTCCTGCGGTTCCATGGCGGTATCGAGCATCTCAACGCTTTCCATTGTGCCGGCTGCGGCCCCATCACGCGCGGGCGAACCCGCGCGGCGCTGCGTCGCCAATTCGACTTTTGATCGAGCTTATACCCCATGGGCAGCGAGATCAAAATGTCGCAACCCCTTCTACGGGCGGGCGGGTACCCCGGTCTCACCCTCGACTTCACGATCGCCTGATATGTCGATCAACCCGCGCGGCCAGCGCACGCCGACGGAGGCGCCATGCGCCGGTGGCGGCCGGTTGACGAAGGTGAGGGCGGCGCCGGTGCGCTCCAGCAGCGTCTTGGCGATGAACACGCCGAGGCCGAGGCCGTTCTGGTCCTCGCCATCGCTTTCCGTGCCGCGTTTCCAGCGGTTGCGGCCGCGGCTGGTGACATAGGGGGCGCCGATGCTGTCCAGCAATTCGATGGGAAAGCCCGGCCCGTCATCGGTGACGGAGATCGTCACCTCGTCCTCGCTCCAGCTGGCGACGATGTTGACGCGGCTCTCGGCGAAATCGACGGCGTTCTCGACGATGTTGCCGAGGCCATAGAGCAGGCCGGGATTGCGGGCGATGATCGGCTCGCCCGGCGCGCCATTGGGCAGGGTGACGGCGATGGTGATGCCGAAATTGCGGTGCGGCGCCACCACATCTTCCAGCAGGTGCGAGATCGGCATGCGGTCGAACGGCGCCTCGCCGGAATCGAGCGTGGTCAGCCGGCGCAGAATGGCGCGGCAGCGTTCCGCCTGCTCGCTTACCAGCTTGATGTCCTCGCTCAGCGGGCTGTCGGGCGGCAGCGAACGTGCCAGTTCCTTCGCCACCACGGTGATGGTGGCGAGCGGCGTGCCAAGCTCATGCGCCGCCGCCGCCGCCAGTCCGTCGAGCGCGGAGAGGTGCTGCTCGCGTGCCAGCACCAGCTCGGTCGCTGCCAGCGCCTCGGAGAGTTCGCGCGTTTCCTCCGCCACCCGCCAGGCATGCACGCCCATGAAGGCGATGGCGATGGCGAGCCCCAGCCAGATGCCGACGAGATAGAGCGTCGGCAGTTCCGGTACCTCGCCGAGCGCGCCATTCGCGGCCCAGGGCAGCGGCATGTGCCAGAAGCCGACCAGCCCGGCGCAGGCCGCCGCCAGCACGCCGAGCAAGATGGTGGTGCGCGGCGACAGCGCCGTCGCCGAAATCAGAACCGGGGCGAGAAACAGTAGCGCGAAGGGATTGGACAGCCCGCCGGTGAGGAACAGCAGGGCGGCGAGTTGCAGAATGTCATAGGCGAGCAGCCAGGCCGCCTCGACATCCGACAGGCGCCGGGCGCCGGGATTGCGCAGCCTCAGCGCCAGATTGAGCCAGGCGGACAGCGCCACCACGGCGAGGCTGGCGCCGATCGGCAGCGAGAAGCCGAGCAGCCACTGCACCACGACGATGGCGACCGTCTGGCCGGAAATCGCCAGCCAGCGCAGGCGGATCAGCGTATCCAGCCGCAGGCCGAAAAAGCGTTCGCCGATGGGATGATCGAGGGAAAGCGACATGAAAAGGCCCCTTCGCGCCCCCTTCGCGGAGGGACGCGACTTTCTATAACCTTTCGTGAAGCTGTCATGCGAGAGTGGAGCCGCGTTGACGCGGGCGTGAAAGAGCCTATTTATGCTGCAATGCACAAGAACGGCCGGCCAGGACCGATCACGGGGACGGTACCAAACAGGCGCGGACGACGGAGGACAGCATGGCAATCGGCGTTTTCGGCGATGTGCCTGATGCGACGGAAGCGGTGGCCTCGCCCGAGGTGACGCTGGAAGCCGCCTCGGCGCTGACGCGGCCTATGTACTGGATGTTCGAACTCGGCCACGCGGCGCTCGACCCGCTGCGCATCATGGCCGATGCCGGACGGCTGTTCTACCGCAACCCGGCCAATCCGCTCAGCCATACCGGCTTCGGCAAGACCATGTCGGCCTCGCTGGAAATGTTCGAGCGCACGACCCGGCGCTACGGCAAGCCGGAATGGGGCATTGACGAGGTCAACGTTGGCGGCGTCAGCGTTCCCGTCACCATCGAGACGGTGTGGGAGCGGCCCTTCTGCAAGCTGCTGCATTTCCGCCGCGACTTCGCGCACAAGCCGCGCCGCCCGCAGCCGCGCATGGTGATCGTCGCGCCGCTGTCCGGCCATTACGCGACGCTGCTGCGCGGCACGGTGCAGACGCTGCTGACCAATCACGATGTCTACATCACCGACTGGGTCGATGCGCGCAATGTACCGGTGTCGGAGGGGCCGTTCAGCCTCGACGACTATATCGACTACGTCATCGACATCTTCCACCATCTCGGCGGCGGGGTGCATGCGCTCGCCGTCTGTCAGCCGGCGGTGCCGGTGCTGGCCGCCGTGGCGCGGATGGAGGAACTGGGCGACCCGGATGTCCCCGCCTCCATGGTGCTGATGGGCGGGCCGATCGACACGCGCGAGAGCCCGACGGCGGTGAACCATTTCGCCGAGGAGCGCGGCATCGACTGGTTCCAGCGCAATGTCATCACCACCGTGCCCTGGCCCAATGCCGGGGTGATGCGGCAGGTCTATCCCGGCTTCCTGCAGTTGCACGGCTTTATGGCGATGAATCTGGAGCGCCATCTGAAGGCGCATGCCGACATGTTCGGCCATCTCGTCAAGGGCGACGGCGATTCCGCCGCCAAGCACCGCGAGTTCTACGACGAATATCTCTCGGTCATGGATTTGCCGGCGGAATATTACCTGCAGACACTGCAGACCGTGTTCATCGACCACGCGCTGCCGCGCGGGCGGATGACCCATCGCGGCGCCAGGGTCGACCCGTCGAAGATCCGCAATGTCGCCCTGCTCACCGTCGAAGGCGAGAATGACGACATTTCCGGCATCGGCCAGACCCGCGCGGCGCAGACGCTGTGTTCCGGCCTGCCGGACGACATGAAGGCGCATTACCTCCAGCCGACCGTCGGCCATTACGGGGTGTTCAACGGCTCGCGCTTCCGTGCCGAAATCGCCCCGCGCATTTCCGATTTCGTGCTCTCGCACAACTGGCCGAAAAAGGGCCACAACCGGCCCGAGGGCGGCAGCGGGACGGGCGGAGAATAAGCGCCCGTTTTCCGGCGGCACGGGAGGCGGCGCGATGCTAGCGTCGGCCCATGCTGACCGATGCCACCCACGATCCGTTCGACCTAACCTTGCCGGATGCGGCCACGCTGTATGAGGCGCTGCTCGCGCGCGACGCGCGCTATGAAGGGCGCGCCTATGTCTGCGTCGCCACGACTGGCATATTTTGCCGGCTCACCTGTCCGGCGCGCAAGCCGCTGATCGAAAATTGCAGCTTTCGCCCGACCATCGGCGCCTGCATCGAAGCCGGCTTCCGCCCCTGCAAGCGCTGCCATCCGCTGCGGCCGGCCGCCGAGGCGGAGCCGATGATCGCCGCGCTGCTCGCCGCGCTGGACGCGCGCCCGGCCTATCGCTTCGGCGAGGAGGACATCACCCGCATGGGCTATGACCTCTCCACCGTCCGCCGCGCCTTCAAGCGGCATTTCGGCATGACGTTCCTCGACATGGCGCGCCACCGCCGGCTGCGCGAGGGCTTCGAGACGCTGGCGCTCGGCGGATCGGTCATCGCCGCGCAGCAGGAGGCCGGCTTTCAGTCGGCCAGCGCCTTCCGCGCCGCCTTCGCCCGGCTGATCGGCTGCGCGCCGGGCGAGATCGCCGGCGAGGGCCGGCTGCTCGCCGACTGGATCGGCACGCCGCTCGGCGACATGATCGCCATTTCCAGCACCACCCATCTGCATCTACTGGAGTTCGTCGAGCGCCGCGGCCTGCCGGCGGAGATCGCCCGGCTGCGCAAGGGGGTGAAGGGGGAGCTTGGGATCGGCAGCCACCCGCCGACAGAGAGCATCCGCCGCGAACTCAGCGCCTATTTCGCCGGCCGGTCGGCGGCGTTTGCCACGCCTGTCGCGCTCGACGGCAGCGCCTTCACCCGCGCCGTCTGGGCGGAGCTGCGGCGCATACCGGCCGGGGCGACGGCGAGCTATGCCGACATCGCCCGGCGGATCGGCGCGCCGACGGCGATCCGCGCCGTGGCCCGGGCCAATGGCGCCAACCAGCTGGCGCTGATCATTCCCTGCCACCGCGTCATCGGCACCGATGGCGCCCTCACCGGCTATGGCGGCGGGCTGTGGCGCAAGCAGCGCCTGCTGGAAATCGAGAGCCATTACCGGACGCCCGCCGCAGCGGCGGGGTGACGCGGCGGGTGTTCCGCGCGCTCAATGCGCGCGGGCGAACATCTCGTTGAAGGAATAGCCGGAGCCGCGCACGGTGCGGATCGGGTCCGGCTGGCGCGGGCGGTTCAGCGCCTTGCGCAGGCGGCCGACATGCACGTCGACCGTGCGCTCGTCGATATAGACATCCTGCCCCCACACGCCGTCGAGCAGCTGTTCGCGCGAATAGACGCGGCCCGGCGACTGCATGAGGAATTCCAGCAGCCGGAACTCGGTGGGGCCGAGATGCAGCTCGCGGCCGGCGCGGTGGACGCGCTTGGTTTCGCGGTCGAGCTCGATGTCGCCGGCCCGCAGCAGGGTGGAGATGTGCTCGGGCTTGGCCCGGCGCAGCAGCGCCCGTACCCGCGCCACCAGCTCCGGCACCGAGAAGGGCTTCACCACATAGTCGTCCGCGCCAGTGGCGAGCCCGCGCACGCGCTCGGTCTCCTCGCCGCGGGCGGTGAGCATGAGGATCGGCATGCGCTCGGTTTCCGGCCGGGCGCGCAGGCGCCGGCACAGCTCGATGCCGGAAAGGCCCGGCAGCATCCAGTCGAGGATCAGGAGGTCCGGCACGCTCTCGCGCAGCCGGGTTTCCGCCTCGTCGCCCCGCCCGACATTATCGACCGAATAGCCTTCGGATTCGAGATTGTAGCGGAGCAGGAGGGTGAGGGGCTCCTCATCCTCCACGATCAGTATGTTGGTGGGCATGATGTCGTCCCCGAGCGTTCGCGGGTCGCTGGCGTCAGGCCGGGAACGCGACGCTGGTCAGGCTGCTGGTATCCTGCTTCGGCCGCTCCTCGGTGAGCAGTTGGCCGGTGACAAGATAATGAATGGTTTCGGCCACGTTGGTGGCGTGGTCGCCGATGCGCTCGATGTTCTTGGCGCAGAACAACAGATGCGTGCATAGCGAGATGTTGCGCGGGTCCTCCATCATATAGGTGAGGAGCTCGCGGAACAGCGAGGTGTAGAGCACATCGACCTCGCCATCGCGCTGCCAGACTTCCAGCGCCCGCGCCTGATCGCGCGTGGCATAGGCATCGAGCACCACTTTCAGCTGTTCGAGCACGATGGTGGACATGTGCTCCACGCCGCGCACCAGCTTCTGCGGGTGAAATTCGCCGGTGAGGGCGAGCACGCGCTTGGCGGTGTTCTTGGCAAGGTCGCCGATGCGCTCAAGATCGTTGGCGATGCGCATGGCGGCGACGATCTCGCGCAGATCGCCGGCGAGCGGCTGGCGACGGGCGATGATGAGCACCGCCTTTTCCTCGATCTCCCGCTGCAGCAGATCGACCGGCCCGTCGAGCACGATCACCTTCTGCGCCAGCTCGGTGTCGCGCTTGACCAGCGCCTGCACGGAATCGGCGACCAGGCGCTCCGACTGTCCGCCCATTTCGACCACACGGCGGCCGAGTTCCTTCAGGTCGGTATCGAATGACGAGACGATATGTTCGGTCATGGGGCAGGCCTCTCTCGTCGCGGGCTCAGCCGAAGCGGCCGGTGATGTAGTCGCGGGTGCGGGCTTCGCGCGGGTTGGTGAAGATCTCGTTCGAGGCGGCGACCTCGATGAGCTCGCCGAGATAGAAGAAGGAGGTGATGTCGGCGCAGCGCGCCGCCTGCTGCATGTTGTGCGTCACGATGACGATGGTGAATTCCTGCTTCAGCTCGTCGATCAGGTCCTCGATCTTCGAGGTCGAGATCGGGTCGAGCGCCGAGGTGGGCTCGTCGAGCAGGATCACTTCCGGCCGCACGGCGATGGTGCGGGCGATGCACAGGCGCTGCTGCTGGCCGCCCGACATGCCGAGCGCCGAGGTGTGCAGGCGGTCCTTGGTCTCTTCCCAGATCGCCGCCTTGCGCAGGCACCATTCGACGCGCTCGTCCATCTGCGCCTTGGACAGGCGCTCATGCAGCTTCACGCCGAAAGCGATGTTGTCATAGATCGACATCGGGAACGGCGTCGGCTTCTGGAACACCATGCCGATGCGCGAGCGCACGACGGTGGAATCGAGATCCTTGCTCAGCAGGTCGGCGCCGTCGAACAGGATCTTCCCTTCCGCGCGCTGGCCCGGATAGAGCTGGTACATACGGTTGAAGATGCGCAGCAGCGTGGACTTGCCGCAGCCGGAAGGCCCGATCATCGCGGTGACGCGCTTTTCCGGGATCTCGAAATTGATGTTCTTCAGCGCGTGATTGTCGCCGTAGAAGAAGTTCAGCTTCTCGACCTTGATCTTGGGTTCGGCCGACGGCGCAGTGGCGCGGTTGACGGCGGAGGCGATGTCGATCGACGTTTCAGGTGCGAAATTCATGGTCCGTCTCACTTCATCTTCGCCAGGACGAGGCGGGAAAGGATGTTCAGGGTCAGAACCCCGACGGTGATGAGCAGGGCGCCCGCCCAGGCCAGCGCGACCCAGTCCTCGAACGGGCTGGCGGCATATTGATAGATGGCGATCGGCAGGCTGGCCATCGGCGCGTTCAGGCTGATCGACCAGCCATTATTGCCGAGCGAGGTGAACAGCAGCGGCGCGGTCTCGCCGGCGGCGCGGGCGACGGCGAGTAGGATGCCGGTGACGATGCCCGCCCGGGCCGCGCGCCAGGTGACGAAGGTGACCACCTTCCACTGCGGCGCGCCGAGGGCGAAGGCCGCTTCGCGCAGGCCGATCGGCACCAGGTTCAGCATGTCCTCCGTGGTGCGCACCACGACCGGAATGATGATGATTGCCAGGGCGATGGAGCCCGCCCAGCCGGAGAAGCCGCCGAACGGCACCACCAGCAGCTGGTAGACGAACAGGCCGATGAGGATCGACGGCGCCGAGAGCAGCACGTCATTGACGAAGCGCACCGCGTTAGCGACCTGGGTTCCGCGGCCGTTTTCGGCGAGGAAGGTGCCGCACATCAGGCCGATGGGGGTGCCGATGATGAGCGCGACGCTGATCTGGATCAGCGAGCCGACGATGGCGTTGAGCAGGCCGCCCCCGGCGCCGGGCGGCGCGGTGATCTTGGTGAAGACGTGCGGGCCGAGCGCGGGCAGGCCGCGGATCACCAGGGTCCACAGGATCCAGGCGAGCAGGATGAGCGAGAGCACGGCGAAGCCGGTGCTGATGAGCTTGACCGTGTAGTCGGTCGCGCGGCGGCGGGCGAGGGATGCCATGTGTGTCTCTCCCTCAGCCCTTGAGCCGGGACCGGACGAGCAGGCGCGAAAGCGCGAGCACGATGAACGAAATCACGAACAGGATGAAGCCCAGTTCCAGCAGCGACTGGAGTTTCAGCGAGCCGGTGGAGGCTTCGGGAAACTCGTTGGCGATGGTGGAGGCGATGGTGGCGCCGGGGGCGAAGAGCGAGGCCGACATGCGCGTGGCGTTGCCGATGACGAAGGTCACGGCCATGGTCTCGCCCAGCGCGCGGCCGAGGCCGAGCATGACGGCGCCGACCATGGCGGTGCGGCCATAGGGCACCGAGACGTTGCGGTAGACCTCATAAGTGGTGGCGCCGACGCCGTAGGCGGATTCCTTGATCATCGGCGGCACCGATTCCAGCACCTCGACGAACATGGCGGTGATGAAGGGCAGGATCATGATCGCCATGATCAGGCCGGCGGTGAGCATGCCCGCGCCGAGCGGCGGGCCCTGGAACAGCGCGCCGATCACCGGCAGCGGGCCGAGCCATTCGATCAGCGGCGGCTGAACATAGGCGGCCATCAGCGGCACGATGACGAAGAAGCCCCACATGCCGTAGATGATCGACGGGATCGCGGCGAGCAGCTGGATCGCGACACCGATCGGCCGGCGCAGCGGGCCGGGGGCGATCTCGGTGAGGAAGAAGGCGATGCCGAAGGACAGCGGCAGGGCGATGATCACCGCGATGACCGCGCTGAAGACGGTGCCGAACACCATCACGCCCGCGCCGAACACCTCGGTCACCGGGTTCCATTTGGTCGACCACAGGAAGGAGATGCCGAATTCCTGCAGGGCCGGCAGGCCGCCCTTGAACAGCATCGCGATGATGAGGCCGAGCAGCAGCAGCACGAGAATGCCGCTGGCCCAGAGAATGCCGACGAAAACCGGGTCGCTTACGCGGCCCGTCGGCTTATGCGCCGCGATCAGGCCGGCCTCCGCCTGCCTTCCGCTGAGAGTGGCATCCATGTCGTGTGATCCTTGGAGCGCCTTGTCACCCTGAGCCGCGATCGGCGGAGGGGCGGCGGACTACTGGGACGGAACAGGTGTCGACGCGGCAGAGTACCGCTGGCCGGAGCAGACGAGAAGAGGCGGCCAGGGGCCGCCTCTTCCAAGTGCGGTTCAGGATCAGTTGGTCCAGACGGCCTTGCCGTCGGCCTTCACGTCGCTCGCCCAGGCCTTCTTGATGTCGGTGACGACGGCGTCCGGGAGCGGGATGTAGTGGAGCTTCTCGGCGATGGCGTCGCCTTCCGCACCATAGGCCCAGTCGAAGAACTTGATGACTTCCGCCGACTGCGCAGCATTGGTCGGGTTCTTCGGCAGCAGGATGAAGGTGGCGGAGGTGATCGGCCAGGCGCCTTCGCCAGCGGTGTCGATCATCGAGGCGGCGAAGTTCTTCGCGCCCTTCCAGTCGGCGGCAGCGGCGGCTTCGACGAACGCCTTGGTCTCGGGCTTCACGACCTTGCCGGCCTTGTTGACGAGGTCGGTGGTGGCGAGCTTGTTGGCGGCGGCGTAGATGAACTCGACGTAGCCGATGGCGCCCTTGGTGTTCTTCACGGTGCCGGCAACGCCTTCATTGCCCTTGGCGCCCGCGCCGACCGGCCACTGGACCGAGGTCGCCGCGCCGATGTTCGACTTCCAGTCGGCATTGGTGGCGGCGAGGTAGGAGGTGAACACGAAGGACGTGCCCGAGGAGTCCGAACGATAGACCGGCACGACGGCGATGTCGGGAAGCGTCGCACCCTTGTTCAGGGCGGCGATCTTCGGGTCGTTCCACTTGGTGATCTTGCCCTGGTAGATGTCGGCGATGGTGGCGCCGTCGAGGGTCAGAGCATGGTCGTCGCCGAGATTGACGATGGCGACCACCGAGCCGATCACGGTCGGGAACTGCAGCAGGTTGGCGGATTCGAGCTTGTCGTCCTTCATCGGCGCGTCGGAGGCGCCGAAATCGACGGTGCGGTTGACGATCTGGTTCTGACCACCGCCGGAACCGATCGACTGATAGTTGAGGCCGGTGCCCGTCTTCTCCTTATAGGCCGCAGCCCAGGCCTGATAGACCGGAGCCGGGAAGGAGGCGCCGGCGCCGTTGATGTCAGCGGCGAAGGCGGCGCCGGAAACCAGAGCGCCGAACGACAGCGCAGCAGCGCCGAGCAGATGGGTGAATTTCAAGGGTCTTCTCCTTAGGTCGGGAGATGGGCAGCCTGGCCGAACGACGCCGGCCTGCCCGATTGGCCGAAGGGCGGTGGACAGTTCACTCGGGAGTCTTACCGCCCGGGCACCAAGGTTCTATGACCCTTCGATGAAGCCTTGATGACAGTTCAAATTACTGAAAATATTGAACTTATCGCTTCGGCGCCGACGCCGTCGACAAACGCACGGAGAATGTCGAGCCGACGCCCGGGGTGCTCTCGATGCCCATCTTGCCGCGATGGCGGGCGACGATGTGCTTGACGATGGCAAGGCCAAGCCCGGTGCCGCCCTGCTCGCGCGAATGGGCGGTGTCGACGCGGTAGAAGCGCTCGGTCAGGCGCGGCACATGCTCGGGGGCGATGCCGGGGCCGTAATCGCGCACCGTCGCCACCGCATCCGTGCCCTCGCGCGCGAGGGTGATCTCGACCCGCCCGCCGGTGCCGCCATATTTCAGCGCGTTCTCCACCAGGTTCTCGAACACCCGGATCAGCTCGTCACGGTCGCCGCGCACCTCCACCGGCTCGGCCGGCGGGGTGAACAGGATGTCCACGCCGCGTTCGCGGCCGAGCGGGGCGAGCGCCTCGCGCACATGGCCGACCACGGCCGCGAGATCCACCGCCGCCTCCGGCCGCAGATGCGCGTTCAGCTCGATGCGCGAGAGCGACAGCAGGTCATCGATCAGCCGCGACATGCGCCGCGCCTGCTCGTTCATGATCTTGAGAAAACGCTCGCGGGCATTGGCGTCGTTGCGCGCCGGCCCCTGAAGCGTCTCGATGAAGCCCGACAGCGAGGCCAGCGGCGTGCGCAGCTCATGGCTGGCATTGGCGACGAAATCGACCCGCATCTGCTCCACCCGGCGCTGCGGCGTGAGATCGACGAAGCTGAGCAGCACCGCCTCGATGGGCGCGCCGTCGCGCAGCAGGCCGGGCCGGATCGGCACGATATCGGCGCGCAGCCAGCGGTCGAGCGGCACGCGCTCGGCAAATTCGATGCGGCGGGCCGTACCGTCGGCCACCGAGGCCCGCAGCGCTTCCAGCACCTCCGGCACCCGCACGGCGAAGGAGACGGGGTCGCCGACGCGCACGCTGGCCAGCAGGCCGACCGCGGCGGTGTTGGCGGCCAGCACGGTGCCGCGCGCATCGAGCAGCAGCGCGGCTTCCGGCAGGGCACGCACCAGCGCCGGCAGCCGTTCCTCGGCGCGTGGCGAGGGCCGAGGCTCGCCACCGAAACGGGCGAGCGCCGCCGCCACCGGGCGCTTGCGCGTCGGCAGCAGGGCCGCGAAGGCGACCAGCAGGCCGATGGTGAGACCGGCTCCCGGCGTCATCGTCCCGGCCCAGATCGCCCCGGCGAGGCCGAACGCGGCCGCCGCAAGCACCCAGCGGGCGCTGACGAGGCGTTCCCGCAGCGTTTCTTCCGCCAGTTGCCGCGTCTCGTTGACGGCCATGCCCGCGCTTCCTGCCCCATGTTAAGGCGCGGCGTTCGCCCTCTTTAAGGCGCGCCGCGCTTTCCTGATATGCTTTCTGAGCCGGCATCGGAAGGCGAATCGGCCGTGGCCGACGATGATCGCGACTCGCCGGCCCGAACCTTCCGCAGTTCGGCACGTTGCCCTTATGATCATGTTGAAAGGCTTCCATATGACGAAGCGGCCCGCCGCCCCCAAGGCGCTGAAACCCGGGAGCGAAGAGGCGGAACTCGCGGCCGCCGTGGCGGGGTTTTCGGTGGAGGCGGCGGAACTGCCGCCGCTTATCGCCGAGCATGCCTATGGCAGCGGTGATTATCCCTACACCGACCGGCCCAAGCGCAAGACCTATGAGGCCGAGTTGCACGCGCTGCAGATCGAGCTGCTGAAACTGCAGGAATGGGTGAAGGCGCAGCGCGAACGCATCGTCATCGTGTTTGAGGGGCGTGACGCGGCGGGCAAGGGCGGCACCATTCACCGCCTGACCCAGCATCTCAACCCGCGCTTCGTGCATGTGGTGGCACTGGACAAGCCAACCGAAGCGGAAGCCGGGCAATGGTATTTCCAGCGCTACATCGCCCATCTGCCGCGCCGGGGCGACATCGCGATCTTCGACCGCTCCTGGTACAACCGCGCCGTGGTCGAGCCCGTCATGGGCTTCTGCACGCCGCAGGAGACCGCGCATTTCCTTGAACAGGTGCCCACCTTCGAGAAGATGCTGGTGGATGACGGAATCCGCCTGTTCAAGATCTGGCTCGACATCGGGCGGGAAATGCAGCTGCTGCGCCTGCATGAGCGCCACCAGGACCCGCTCAAGCGCTGGAAGCTCTCCCCCGTCGATCTCGCCGCCCCGGCGCGCTGGGACGCGATCTCGGCGGCGCGCGACGCCATGATCGCGGCAAGCCATTCCCCGGTGCCGTGGGCGGTGGTACTGGGCAACGACAAAATGCGGGCACGGTTGGGCGTTATTCGTCAAATCCTCGCCCAAATTCCGTATGAGGGCAGGGATGATGGCGTTGTCGGGATTCCCGATCCCGCCATCGTGCTCGACGGCCGCGCCTTTCTGGCGCGCCATTCATCCTGAATCGCCTGCCGAAGACCGTGTGAAGGACGCCTGATGCGCCATTATGGGATCGCCAGCCTCGTGCTGGGCATCGGCCTGTCCATCGACCTCAGCGGCGCGAGCGCCGACCCGATGCCCGCCCCCGCGGCGGATTACCACGCCCGTGCGCGTGCGCTGCCCGGTGTGGAACTCAGCGTGGCGCATCACCAGGGCAAGGTGCGGGTCGAGGTGGAGCGCGGCAGCCAGCCCAATGGCATGGTCAGCCTCATTGATCTGCCCACCAGCAGCGTGATCGTGATGGTGGACGTGCCCGGCATGGACCGCATCGCCGTGGAGACGGACATGCCGCCCGGCTTCGCCTTTTCCGACGCCAAGCGCCAGGGCACGCGCGCGGGGAAGGGTGAGGCGCTGGGCGAGGCGTGCGACCTGTGGCGGTTCCCAGTGCCGTCGCTGAACCAGCCGGTGGAAAGCTGCATCACGGCCGATGGCATCGTGCTGCGCACCACCACGCAGATGAACAGCAAGCCGGTCGTACTGTTCGAAGTGACCGAGCTCTCCCGCACGCCCCAGGACCCGGCGGCGTTCGCCCTGCCGAAGGGCATGAAGCCGAGCAAGATTCCACCCAGCATGCGTGCCCTGCTGCCCGGGCTCGGCCGCTAACCGCCCTCAGCCGGCGGCGCGGCGGCGTTCCGGCTTGGACGGCTCGTCCGGCGTGGCGTCCGGTTCGATCACCGGCAGGGCGGCGAGCGGATCGGGCGAGATGCCCTTGGTGGCATTGAGCCGGCGCCGGCTCATCATCAGTTCGCGCGCGCCCATCAGGATCAGCGCGATGGCGAAGGGCGTGACGTAATAGAGCAGCCGCAGCAGCAGCAGCGCGCCGAGCAGCGGCTCGGTCTCGAATTGCGGCAGCGCCACCAGCATCGCCGCGTCGAACACGCCGAGCCCGCCGGGCGCATGGCTGGCGAAGCCGAGCAGCGTGGCGGAGATGAACACCACGCCGAGCGCGATCGGATCGATGAAGGGCTCTTCCGGCATCAGCACATACATGGCCGCGGCGCAGAAGGAGAGATCGATGATGCCGATGATGATCTGCAGCAGGGTGAGCTTCCACCCCGGCAGGGTGACCGTCCAGTGCCCCTTGCCGACCCCGATGCGGCGCGGCTTGAGCCCCACCCAGGTGACATAGGCGGCGAGGCCGGCGAGCAAAGAGAGGCCGATCAGCCGGTTGACCCAGGGCGGCAGGTGGTCCACCGCGCTCGCCGCCCAAGGCTCGACCGAGACGCCGAGGCCGAGAATGGCGATGTTGCCGAGCCAGAAGGTGAGGCCGGTGATGAAGCAGAGCTTGGCCACGTCCACCGCGCCCAGCCCGTGGGCGGAATAGATGCGGTAGCGCACCGTGCCGCCGGTGAAGGCGGAGAAACCGATATTGTGGCCGATGGAATAGGAGGTGAACGAGGCCAGCGCCGCGACCCGATAGGGCACATGCGGCTTGCCGATGGTGCGCAGGGCGAACCAGTCATAGAAGGTCAGGGTGAAATAGGCCCCCGCCACGAGCAGCGCCGCCACCCCGATACGCCACGGGTCCGTGCCCGAGATCGCCTCCAGCACCTCGGCGGGCCGGATGTTGCGCAGCATCCGGTAAAGCACGAAGACGGCGATGCCGATGATGACGAGGCTCGCGACCAGACCGAGCGTGTGCCAGCCAAGCCGCGCACGCAGCCAGCCGGCGATCGCCTTCAGTCCCTTCATCGCGTCTCCGTCCCTGCTGTTATGCCAGTGTGCCGGCCAGCCCTAGCAGACCCGGCGGCCTTGTGAAACACGGTCGACCAAGCGTCGCATTAGCGCATCCCGCCGGCAGGCGCCACAGGACGCCGGACATGTGACGCGGCCGTGACGCGCGGGCCGTGACGCCCCGTCCCCACCCGTTCACAGCCGAACCGGATAGCCGATCTCGATGGTACGCGGGCGCGGCAGGCCGAAGCGGTCGACCGAGCGTTCGGCATTGCGGGCGAGGAAGGCGAAGATATGGGCGAGCACGTCGCGCACGCCCAGAATATCGTCGGGCGGCATCACACGCTCGTGACCGATGACATAGACCGCGTCGTCGGGATCGACGCCTTGGGCATAGAGCGCCGGGCCAAGCACGGCCGGCACGTCGATCTGCTGCATATAGCCGAAGCGCACATCGATGCGCAGATGGGCAGAGTCGAGCGGCAGCACACGCACCCGCTCGTCCACCGGCACGCGCGGGCGCGAGGCGACCCACACCGAGACGATGACGGCGCGGGTGAACTGCACGTTGAGCAGTTCCGACAGGCGCCCCAGCGCCACCGGCGTCATCGCGCCGCCGCGCGAGAGGAAAATGGCGGTGCGCGGGCTCACCGCGCAGCCCGCCGGGCGGCCCTTGGCGACGAAATCGTCCAGCGGCTCGGTGAAGCGGCGCTGCTGCAGCCCCACCCCTTCCATGCCGCGCCGCCACGACACCATGACCACCAGCACCACCGCGGCGATGGTGACCGGCAGCCAGCCGCCATCATGCAGCTTGGTGAGGTTGGCGGTGGCGAAGGACAGGTCGATCACCCCCAGCCCGCCAGCGAGCGCCACCAGGGCCGGCCAGGGCCATTGCCAGCGGCGGCGGACATAGGCGACGAACAGGAAGGTGGTGGAGACCATCGCCATCGCCACGGCGATGCCATAGGCGGAGGCGAGACGGTCAGAGGAGCCGAAGGAGACGACGATGGCCGCGCAGGCCGCCATCATGATCCAGTTCAGCCGGCCGACATAGATGTGCTGGTCATTGTGCTCGCTGGTGTAGCGGATGCGCATCGGCGGCAGGTAGCCAAGCTCGATGGCCTGCTTGGCGAGCGAGAACACGCCGGTGATGATGGCCTGCGAGGCGATGATCGTCGCCAGCGCGGCGAGGATCAGCAGCGGTACCTCGAACATTTCGGGCGCCAGATCGTAGAACGGGTTGCGCACGGATTCGCGGTGCACCAGCACATGGGCGCCCTGGCCGTAATAGTTGAGCAGCAGGGACGGCATGGCGACGAACAGCCAGGCGCGGGTGATGACCGGCCGGCCGAAATGGCCGAGATCGGCATAGAGCGCCTCGCCGCCGGTAACGGCCAGGAAGGTGGCGCCGAGAATGAGCCCGGAGAGCATCGGATTGTCGGCGAGCAGCAGGATGCCATGGCGCGGATCCAGCGCCGCCAGCACCTGCGGCGCCTCGACGATGCCGTGAATGCCGAGCGCCGCCAGCGACAGGAACCAGGTCAGCATCACTGGGCCGTAAAACGCGCCGATGCGCTCGGTGCCGGCGCGCTGGGAGATGAAGACCAGCAGAATGACCAGCACGGTGACGGCGACGATCCAATGGTCGAGCTCGGGGGCGATCACCTCCAGCCCCTCCATCGCCGACAAAACCGAAATCGCCGGGGTGAGCACGCCGTCGCCGATGAGCATGGCCGCGCCGACGAGGCCGGCGATGAGCAGGAACAGGCGCTTGCCGGTGGCGGAGCGGTGCAGGTCCAGCAGGGTGACGAGGGCCAATATGCCGCCTTCGCCGTCATTGTCGGCCCGCAGCACCAGCATGACGTATTTGAGGGTGACGGAGAGAATGATCGCCCAGCTGATGAGCGAGAGCAGGCCCAGCACGTCGGCATCCGACACAGCAGGGCCACCCACCGCATTCAGCCCCTGCTTGAAGGCATAGAGCGGGCTGGTGCCGATATCGCCGAAGACGACGCCGAGCGCTGCCAACTCAGCGGTGAAGGGGATCGCCCGGCGCCCGGCGGAGCGGCGCTCAGCCATGCAACGCCCCTTCGCGGCGGCCGTGATGCTCGCGGCCGGCACAGACGGCAGGGTCTCGCCGTTCACCGATGCGGCGGCGGGCAGAGAGCATAGGCGCGGGAGGCGAGGCGAAGGAACGGGGCATGAAGGCCGATTCACGCAGAACAATGCCGAGGCATCGGGGGCACCGCAGCAATACCCCGCCGCGCCATCGCCGCCAAGCGCTGTGTGAACACCTTCAGGGCGGCGTCAGGCCCCCATGTCGGGCCGCGCATTGCATGTTCACACACGAATGTGACTCAGCGCGGGCGGTAGAGGTCCAAGGCGAGGGAGGAGGATTCTGGGGGCGGTTGATTCCTCCTCCCTCTACCAGCGGAACTGACATGTCCAAAGGCTTGCGGGTTCCTTCGGACCAGCGCGGCTGGCGCGTCGATCCTTAAGCGGTTCGACCCGCTAGATCAATATCGGACCGAACCGTTCGGTCAATTGTGGATTTCAACCGGTCGCCGGTGTTAGGATCGCTTGCCTGCCTGGGTCTATGCCGCGCACAGTACGGCAGACACCGCGCCTCATTGCTCCTCCGAACTGATTGTTCATGGCTGCCTTACCGGACTTCGCCCACCAGACGAGTGCCCAGCCTGCCGCCGGCCGAACGCCGGTCGGGCCCGGTGGTGGTGGAGCGGCATCCGCCCACCCCGCGCCGAAACGGGAGCAAATTCTGCGGGGCGCGCGCGAGGTGTTTCTCGCCTCCGGCTATGACGGGGCCAGCATGGGCGAGATCGCCCGCGTCGCCGGCGTCTCCAAAGGCACGCTCTATGTCTATTTCGCGTCCAAGGAAGACCTGTTCGCCGCGCTGGTGACGGAGGAATGCAGCCGCACGGCGGAAGCCTGCTTCGAGCTCGACCCCGATGCTCCCACGGAAGCCACGCTGCGCGCCCTCGCCTCCCGCTATATCGAGGCCATGCTCGAGCCCGCCCATATCCGCACGGTGCGGATGGTGATCGGCGTCGCCGAAAAACTGCCGATCATCGGCCGTGCCTATCTGGAAGCGGGGCAGGAAGCCGGCGTGCTGCGGCTGTCCGGCTGGCTGCGGGCGAAGATGGCGCAGGGCGAGCTCGCGATCGCCGATGTGGAGATGGCGGCGTGGCAGTTCGTGCTGGGCTGCCAGGGCAAGCTGATCATGCCGATGGTGTTCGGCGACCCTTCCCGCCCGGACGAGGCGGCCACCGCTCAGGTGGTGAACCACATGGTGGGGTCGTTCCTCGCCGCCTTCGCCGGCCCGCGCCTCGCACCCTACCCTCCGGCAGGCACCGTCGTCGCTAGCGCCGACAGTCCCTCGCGATAGGTCGGGTAACGCAGCGCCCCGCCGAGCAGGGCGTGCAGCCGCTCATTGCGCACCCGCCGGTTATCGGCCCAGAAGGACAGCGCCATCGGCGACATGCGCGCGGACGCCTCCTCGAAGCGCTCGGGCACGGGTGGTGCGACGCCGAGCAGCTGCGCGGCCTGGCGCACCGGGGCGCAGGAGGGAGAGGGTTCGTCGTCCACCACATTCACCACCCCGTCGAAGCGCTGCGCCACGGCGGCGGCGATGGCGCCGGCGATGTCGTCGACATGGATGCGGTTGAACACCTGGCCCTCACGCTCGATGCAGCGCGCGGTGCCGTCCGCCACGTCGATCAGTGCGTTGCGGCCGGGACCATAGATGCCGCCGAGCCGCAGCACCGCCACCGGGCGCCCGGCACGGCGGCCGAGAGCCTGCCAGCCAGCTTCCGCTTCAATGCGGCGGCGGGCGCGCGGGGCGGCGGCGGCAGTGGCGGCGCTCTCGTCGATCCACGCCCCGCCGGAATCGCCATAGACGCCGATGGTGGAGAGATAGACCAGCGGCCCCTGCCCCTCTGCCAGCGCGGCGCCGAGCGGGCCGAGGAACGGGTCGCCCGCCTCCCCCGGCGCGGCGGAGACCAGCACCGCATCCGCCGCGCGGGCGGCGGCGAGCAAGGCCGGCGCGGCGTCACCGTCGAAGCGCAGCATTTCCATCCCTGCGGAGGGGTCGCCCGTGCGGCTGGTGCCGATGCGGCGGGCGAAGGAGGCGCCGTGCAGGGCGACAAAGCGCTGGGCACAATAGCCATGCCCGAGACAGAGCAGGGTGTGGGTCATGCGTGCTCTCCCGCTGAATCGATCAAGGCCAGTTGCCATTCCGCCCGCACCTCGGCGTCCGCCTCACCTGCATGGGCAGCGCTGAGGGCGGCGAAGGCGGCGGCCGGCAGCAGCCGGGCGAGGGCCCACACCGCCGCGCCGCGCACCAGCGGATCGCTATCACCAAGATGCCGCTCGGCTTCGGGCGCGAGGGTCCCATCGCCGGAATTGCCGATCGCCACCAGCACGTTGCGCAGGAAGCGGGCGCGGCCGATGCGCTTGACCGGGCTCTTGGAGAAGCGCGCCCGGAAGGCCGCATCGTCAAGCCGCGCCAGTTCGGCCAGCGCTGGGGCGCGGTTTTCCTCCCGCGCGGCGAGGCGCGTTTCGCGGCCGAGCGCGGCGAATTTGTTCCACGGGCAGGCGGCGAGGCAATCGTCGCAGCCATAGATGCGGTTGCCGACCAGCGGCCGCAATTCGCGCGGGATGGCGCCCTTCAGCTCGATGGTGAGATAGGAGATGCAGCGGCGCGCATCGATGCGGTAGGGCGCGGGAAAGGCGCGGGTCGGGCAGGCGTCGAGGCAGGCGCGGCAGGAACCGCAATGGTCGACCTCCGGCGCGTCAGTGGGAAGCGCGAGATTGGTGGCGATGGCGCCGAGGAACAGCCAGGAGCCCTTGTCGCGCGAGACGAGATTGGTGTGCTTGCCCTGCCAGCCGAGCCCGGCCGCCTGCGCCAGCGGCTTTTCCATCAGCGGCGCGGTGTCGACGAATACCTTGACGGCGACCGTGCCCGGCGCGCCGGCGCGGGGCACGAAGCGCGAGGCGATGCGCTTGAGCTTGCCCTTGATCAGCTCGTGATAATCGTCGCCGCGGGCATAGACGGAAATCGCCCCGCGCGTGCGGGCGGAAAGGATGGCGCGCGGGTCCTCGTCCGGCCCGTAATTCAGCCCCAGCATCAGCAGCGAGACGACCTCCGGCCACATATTGGCCGGAGCAGCGCGACGCTCGGCCGTCTCCGGCATCCACGCCATCTCGCCATGCGCGCCCTCCGTGATCCACTCATGGAGGCGCGGCCCGGCATGGGGGATGGCGTTCGCGGCGGCGATGCCCATGGCGTCGAAGCCTTCCGCGCGGGCCAGCGCGAACAGGTGGTCCCTGGCCGCTTCCGGCGTCAGAAATCCAGATCCGCGTAGCACGGCGCCGGCGGCATGCCGGCCATGGTCAGCGCCAGCAGGGGCCGGAACGACGGACGCGACTTGATGCGGGCGTACCAGATCTTCGCTCCCTCATCTTCGTCCCAGGGCACGTCGCCGAGATAGTCGACGCTGGAAATATGCGCGGCGGCGGCGAGATCGGCATAGGTCATGCGGTCGCCGGCGAGCCAGTTCCGCGCCTTCAGCAGCCAGCCGATATACTGCAGATGATAGCGGATATTGGAGCGCGCCGCGCGGATGGTGGCCATATCAGGCGGGCCGCCGCCGAGTTCGCGCGGGGTGTAGCGCTTGTACACCTTCTCGCGCACCAGCGGCTCGGAGACTTCGGCGAAGAATTTGTGGTTGAACCAGGAGGCGAGCCGGCGCACCTCCACCCGCTCGCCAATATGCACCGGCAGCAGACGCCGCGCCCCGAGCGCGCTGCCGCGCGTCTCGTCGAGATATTCGGTGATGGGGTCGATGCCCGGCACCACAAAGCCGTCATCCTCCACCAGCACCGGCGTCGCGCCGGCGGGATCGAGCATGAGAAACTCCGGACGGCGCTCCCACACCCTCTCTTCGATCAGTTCGGGCTCGATGCCCATCTCGCTGAGGGCGAGACGCACGAGTCGCGAATGGGCGCAGAAGGGGTGGTGATAAAGCTGCATGTTCCGGGAGGGTTGTCGCGGACCGTGGGCGGGCGGCGCCTGAAATCGGTCTAGAAGGGATCGCGGCTCATCGCAAGCCATCGCGGCGTGAACAAGGCGGGTGCGGCTGTGCCGGGCGACGAACCCGGCCGGGCTTTTCGGGTTATGGTGTGCGAAGCGTTAACGGGGCAGGGAGAAGCACCATGGAAACGACGGCGGAGACCGCGCGTCCGCACGGCATCTTCATCTGGAACGAACTCAACAGCCGTGACGTTCCCGCCGCCAAGGCGTTCTATGCGGCGACCATGGGGTGGACGTTCGAGCCCATGCCGATCGAGGGCGGGCCGGACTACTGGATCATCCGCCAGGGCGAGGCCCGGATCGGCGGCATCTTCCCGCTGGAAGGGCCGGAATTCGACGGCATTCCCGAGCACTGGCTGCCCTATATCGCGGTCGACGATGTCGATGCGCGCTGCGAGCGCGCCCTTGCCGCCGGCGGCAGAGTGCTGCGCCCTCCGTTCGACGTGGCGGGGGTCGGCCGCATCGCCATCGTTTGCGATTCACAAGGGGCGGTGGCGGGCTGGATGACACCGAAAATGTGACAGGCCGCCAGACGCCTGCGCTGACTAACCTACCGTAACTTCAAATGATTCGGTCGATCCGTTACGGACGTGCCATATATGTGCCGTAATATGAACGGGCCGGCGCCTCGCCGCCGCCCATTTCGTTCACGCCTGCCCCAAGGGGAAGATCGCCACGATGCAGTTTCACATCCCGGTTCCCGCCATTCGCGCCTGCGGCTTCTCCCTTCGTGAAGGGAGCCCCGAATTCGACGATGTGGGAGCCGGGCTCGACGAGGCGGAAGCGCTGGGCGTCGATCTCGTGGAACTTCCCGTCTACGCCTGGCACCTGGTGGTGAACGGGCGCATCCTCGACAACCGGTTGAAAGACCTCGTCCGGGCGCTGGAGGGCCGGCGGCTTGGCTACAGCGTGCATGGCGCGCTCGCGGTCAATCTGATGGACCTGCCCGAGCGCCTGCCGCGCCATGAGCAGGTGCTGGCCGCCCATATCGAGATCGCCGCCGCCATCGGCGCGCCGCATCTCGTCATGCATTCCGGCTTTGTGCGCGACCCCGACGACGATCTGGAAGTCGCCTATTCCCGCCAGCGCGACGCCCTCGCCCGCGCCGGGGACCTCGCGGCCGCGAAGGGGGTGACGCTGTGCGTGGAGAACATCTTCCGCTTCATCCATGCGCGCGAGACCGCGACCCCGGCCAAGCTCGCCGGCGAGTTGGCGGCGATCGACCATCCCGCGGTCAAGGCGACGCTGGATGTGAGCCACGCCTATATTCGCTGCACCGATGCGCGGCTCGACCCCATCGCCGAGATGGCGGCTTTGGCGCCGCATATCGCGCATTTCCACCTGCACGATTCCTTCGGCCGCCCCAATGAACGCCGGCCGGGCGATGTGTGGTACTACGACCCGGCCGAGGCGGTGGCCTTCGGCGAGGGCGACCTGCACCTGCCGATCGGCTGGGGCGGCATCGACTGGGACGCGGTGGTGCAGATGGTGCGCCCGCCCGCCGGCGCTGTCGCCATCCTCGAACTCAACCCCCGCCACTGGCGCGAACTGAGCGACCAGGTGCCCGTATTGCGGGCGCTGGCCGGGCGCTTTCAGGCGGCGGTAACGTCGGCAGCGTGAGCGCTCCCGGGCGCGCGCCATCCCTTTGCCGGGCGAGGCTTTCGCCGCGCGCATCTTTTCCGCGCACGCTGCTTCTTGCGGCGGAAACAGCCGCCCCCTATATCGGCCCGGAACGGCGCGGATAGCGTCGTACCCGATTGTTTGGGGGCCGGTCCGGGGGCGCGGCACATCTGACCGTACCTCCCCGGGTGCTTCAAGAAGGTCCGGCCGGCCTGCCGGAAGGAGAAACACATGTCTAAAGTCATCGGCATCGATCTCGGCACGACCAATAGCTGCGTCGCGGTCATGGAAGGCTCGACCCCGAAGGTGATCGAGAACGCGGAAGGCGCGCGCACCACGCCGTCCATCGTCGCCTTTACCGAGGATGGCGAACGCCTCGTCGGCCAGCCGGCCAAGCGCCAGGCGGTGACGAACCCCGAGCGCACCTTCTTCGCGGTCAAGCGCCTCATCGGCCGCCGCTACGAAGACCCGATGGTCGAGAAGGACAAGAAGCTCGTCCCCTACCAAATCGTGCGCGCCGACAATGGCGATGCGTGGCTGGAAGCGGACGGCAAGAAGTATTCGCCCTCACAGATCTCCGCCTTCACCCTGCAGAAGATGAAGGAGACGGCCGAGGCCTATCTCGGTGCCAAGGTCGACAAGGCGGTCATCACCGTCCCGGCCTATTTCAACGACGCCCAGCGCCAGGCCACCAAGGACGCCGGCCGCATCGCCGGCCTTGAAGTGCTGCGCATCATCAACGAGCCCACCGCCGCCGCGCTCGCCTATGGCCTCGACAAGAAGTCGGCCGGCACGATCGCGGTCTATGACCTCGGCGGCGGCACGTTCGACGTGTCGGTGCTGGAGATCGGCGACGGCGTGTTCGAGGTGAAGTCCACGAACGGTGACACGTTCCTGGGCGGCGAAGACTTCGACATGCGCCTCGTCACCTATCTCGCCGACGAGTTCAAGAAGGAGCAGGGCATCGACCTGCGCAACGACAAGCTCGCCCTGCAGCGGCTGAAGGAAGCCGCCGAAAAGGCCAAGATCGAGCTGTCGAGCGCCTCGCAGACCGAGATAAACCTGCCCTTCATCACGGCGGACGCCTCGGGCCCGAAGCATCTGACCATGAAGCTCACCCGCGCCAAGTTCGAGGCGCTGGTGGACGACCTGATCCAGCGCACCATGGAGCCCTGCAAGAAGGCGCTCAAGGATGCCGGCCTCACCGCCGGGCAGATCGACGAGGTCGTGCTCGTCGGCGGCATGACCCGCATGCCCAAGGTGCAGGAGATGGTGAAGCAGTTCTTCGGCAAGGAGCCCCACAAGGGCGTCAACCCGGATGAAGTGGTCGCCATCGGCGCCGCGATCCAGGCGGGCGTGCTCGCGGGCGACGTGAAGGACGTGCTGCTGCTCGACGTGACCCCGCTCTCGCTCGGCATCGAGACGCTGGGCGGCGTGTTCACGCGCCTGATCGACCGCAACACCACCATCCCGACCAAGAAGAGCCAGGTGTTCTCCACCGCCGAGGACGGCCAGACCGCGGTGACCATCCGCGTGTTCCAGGGCGAGCGCGAAATGGCGGCCGACAACAAGCTGCTCGGCCAGTTCGACCTCGTCGGCATTCCCCCGGCGCCGCGCGGCGTGCCGCAGGTGGAAGTCGCCTTCGACATCGACGCCAACGGCCTGGTCAATGTCTCGGCCAAGGACAAGGGCACCGGCAAGGAACAGCAGATCCGCATCCAGGCCTCGGGCGGCCTCTCGGACGCCGACATCGACAAGATGGTGAAGGACGCCGAGGCGCATGCCGAGGAAGACAAGAAGCGGCGCGCTGCCGTCGAGGCGAAGAACCACGCCGAGGCGCTGATCCACTCGACCGAGAAGTCGCTGGCCGAATATGGCGACAAGGTCGGCGCGGCCGAGAAGGCGGCGATCGAGACGGCGCTGGCCGATCTCAAATCGGCGATGGAAGGCAATGACGGCGAGGCCATCGCCGCCAAGACCAACACGCTGGCGCAGGCCTCCCTCAAGCTGGGCGAAGCCATGTACGCCTCGCAGCAGGGCGATGCCGGCAGCGCCGAGGCGCCGAAGGACGATGTGGTGGACGCCGAGTTCACCGAGGTCGACGACGACAAGAAGAAGTCGGCCTGATCCCTCTCTGAGCGCCGCCCCCGGACCTCGTTCCGGGGGCGGATTTCTTTCCGTGGCCGCGCCGCCGGTGGCGCGCCGCCGCGGGTGGCGTTAAGCCCTTCACGCAGGCGCAGCACCCGGGCCTTTCCCGGCAAGCTTCCTGCATGGCGGCCCGAACCGCCCGCCGCAGAACGCGCCGGCGGCGGCCAAGGATGCGACGGCACAGCGACCCATGTCCAAACGCGACTATTACGAACTCCTCGAAGTTACCCGGACCTGCAGCGACGGGGAGTTGAAAAGCTCCTACCGCAAGCTCGCCATGAAATGGCACCCGGACAAGAACCCGGGCAACAGCGATGCCGAGCTGCGCTTCAAGGAGATCAGCGAGGCCTATGACGTTCTGAAAGACCCGCAGAAGCGCGCCGCCTATGACCGCTTCGGCCATCAGGCGTTCGAGAACGGCATGGGTGGCGGGGGCGGCCCCGGCTTCGGCTCCGACTTCGCCTCGACCTTCTCCGATATTTTCGACGATCTGTTCGGCATGTCCGGCGGCCGGCGCGGCGGCGGGGGTGGCGGTGGGCGCGGCGGGCGCGAGCGCGGCGCGGACCTGCGCTACAACATGGAAATCACGCTGGAGGAAGCGTTCGCCGGCAAGGATGCCACCATCCGCCTGCCGACCTCCATCACCTGCGAGAGCTGCTCGGGCAGCGGCGCCAAGCCCGGCACCCAGCCCACCACCTGCCGCACCTGCTCCGGCTCCGGCCGCATCCGCCAGGCGCAGGGCTTCTTCACCCTTGAGCGCACCTGCCCGACCTGCCAGGGCCGTGGCCAGGTGATCGAGGATCCGTGCCCGGCCTGCGCCGGCGCCGGCCGCACCACCAAGGAGCGCACGCTGGAAGTGGCGATCCCCGCCGGCGTGGAAGACGGCACCCGCATCCGCCTCGGCAATGAGGGCGAGGCCGGTGTGCGCGGCGGCCCGCCGGGCGACCTCTACATCTTCCTCTCGCTCGCGCCGCACGATTTCTTCCAGCGCGACGGGGCGGATCTGTTCTGCCGCGCGCCGATCTCCATGGTCAGCGCCGCGCTGGGGGGCACCTGCGAGGTGCCGACCATCGACGGCGAAACCACCAAGGTGAAAATCCCTGAGGGCACCCAGTCCGGCAAGCGCTTCCGCCTGTCCGGCAAGGGCATGCCGGTACTTCGTAGCCGCACGCGCGGCGACATGTATGTGCAGGTCGTCGTCGAAACGCCACAGAACCTGACGCGACGTCAGCGTGAACTTCTGGCCGAATTCGATGCAGAATGTTCAAAGGACACGCATCCCGAATCCAGCGGCTTCTTTGCCAAGGTGAAGGATTTCTTTGCCGGCGACGCCGATTAAGCCGCAAAACGTAATCGGCGCGTCATCGCGGGGCCTTAACAGGAGGGCTTGCGGCCTTTAGTGTCGCTCTCGGTCTCCTGTCGCCCCGCGCGCTCCTGCGTGCCGCGCCTTCCCGCCACGGCTTACCGGAATCGAAGTCGCATGCTCCATCGTTCTGCCGTCCCCTCGCCGAAAGAGCGCCCCGACGAAGTTCGCTTCCTCCAGTCCTGGCTGCAGAATCCGCTCCGCACCGGGGCGGTGTCGCCCTCGGGCCGGGCGCTGGCCCGCACCATGGCGAACTATGTCGACCCCGCGCAGGATGGCCCGGTGATCGAACTCGGGCCCGGCACCGGCCCGGTGACGGCCGCGCTCATCGCGCGCGGCGTGGCGCCGGAGCGGCTGGTGCTGATCGAGTACAATCCGGAATTCTGCAAGCTGCTGCGGCTGCGCTTCCCCGCCGCCACCGTCATTCAGGGCGACGCCTACAACATGGCCCGCACGCTCGACGGCAAGCTCGATCGTCCGGCGGCGGCTGTGGTTTCCAGTCTGCCGTTGTTCACCCGCCCGGCGCCGGAGCGCCACGGGCTGCTGGACCAGGCCTTCGGCCTCTGCGCCCCCCACGCGCCCTTCATCCAGTTCACCTATGCCGTCGTCTCGCCGGTGCCGCTGGCGCCGGAGCGGTTCGACGCTCATGTCAGCCAGCGCATCTGGGCCAACCTGCCGCCGGCGCGTGTCTGGGTGTATCGTTCCACCAAGCACGAGGCCGCCGCGCCGGAGCTCGCCGCCATCAGCGCGTGAGGCCGGAAGCGCCGCCACCACGGGAGGTTCTTCATGCGCCCGCCGCGTATCCTCACTTTCGCCGGCTCCATCCGCACCGGCTCCTTCTCCGCCAGCCTCGCCGCGCTGGCGGCCAAGGAACTGGCGCAGATGGAATGCGAGCCGGTGCTGCTCTCGCTCGCCGACTACCCGATGCCGATCTATGACGGCGATCTCGAAGCCACTGAGGGCGTGCCGCCGGCGGCCAAGCAGCTGCGCGACCAGCTCGCCCGCGCCGATGGCGTGTTCATCGCCACGCCGGAATACAATGCCGGCCTGCCGCCGCTGCTGAAGAACGCGCTCGACTGGGCCAGCCGCGTGCACGGCGGCGAGGGTGACGCGTTCAAGGGCCCGGTCTATGCCATCGGCTCATCCTCCCCCGGCGGGCTCGGGGGCTACCGCGCCTCCATGATGCTGCGCCAGACGCTGGCGCTGGGCCTCGGCTGCCTCGTGCTCGCCGAGCAGGTGATGGTGGCCGGCGCCTCCCACGCCTTCGACGCACGCGGCGACTTCACCGACGAGAAGGCGCGCGAAAGGTTGCGCGCGGTGATGACAGCGCTTATCGAGCAGGCGGCGCTGCGGGCGGGTCTGCGCGCCTGAACGAGACGGCGTCTTCCGCTTGGAAGGCGCGAGCGCGGAGACCGTCTGCATGCACGCCCCTGTTCCCGATCCGCGTGACCGGCTCATCGTCGCGCTCGACCTGCCCTCGGTCGGGGCGGCGGAAAGCGTGATTTCCCGGCTCGGCGACAGCGTGAATTTCTACAAGATCGGCTATGAGCTCGGCTTCGCTGGCGGGCTCGGCCTCGCGCGCGAATTGATCGCCGACGGGCGCAAAGTGTTCATCGACTTCAAGCTGCACGATATCGGCAACACGGTGGCGCGCGGGGTCGCCAGCCTCGCGGCGCTCGGCGCCAGCTTCGCCACCGTGCATGCCTATCCCCAGACCATGCGCGCGGCGATGGAAGGCAAGGGCGCCAGCCCGTTGCGCATCCTCGCCGTCACCGTGCTCACCTCCTATGACGAGGCCGACCTCGGCGAGGCCGGCTACGGTGCCGGCGTCGCGGAGACGGTCGCCCGCCGGGTGGCGCAGGCGCGCGAGATCGGCATTGACGGCATCGTCTGCGCGCCGACCGACGCCGCTTCCGTGCGCGACGCGCTGGGGGCCAAGGGCGCCATCGTCACCCCCGGCGTGCGCCCGGACGGCAGCGATGTCGGCGATCAGAAGCGCATCGCCACGCCCTTTGCCGCCATCCGCGCCGGGGCCGATCATCTCGTGGTCGGGCGCCCCATCGTCGCCTCGCCCGATCCCGCCGCCGCTGCCCGCGCGGTGCAGGCCGAGATCGCCCGCGCGCTTTCCTGAACCGACGCAAAAGGACCGACCCCATGGCCAAGGGCTACTGGATCAGCCGCCTCAATGTGCACGATACGGAGGGCTACAAGCCCTATCTGCAGGGCGCGGAGCCGGCGATCGCCGCTTTTGGCGGGCGCTTCCTGGTGCGCGGCGGCACGCCCGAAGCCCTGGAAGGCACCGCTCTCTCGCGCAATGTCGTGGTGGAGTTCAAAGATTACGACACCGCGCTCGCCTGCTTCCATTCGCCGGAATACCAGGCCGCTTATGTCAGCCGCGTCGCCTCCTCGGACGGCGATCACCTCATCATCGAGGGCTATACGGGTGACCAGCCGGCGTCCGGCACGATCGAAGGCCCGGCGGACGGGCCCGGCATCGGCTATTGGGTGATGCGCATCGACGTGCACGACATGGAGACCTACAAATCCTATGTCGCTGCCGACGCGGTCGCCATCGCCAAATATGAGGGCTGGTTCGTCGTGCGCGGCGGCCGGCATGAAGGGGTGCACGGCACCGCGCGCTCGCGCAATGTTCTGGTCGCTTTCAAGGACCTGCCAACCGCGCTCGCCTGCTATCACTCGCCGGAATATCAGGCCGCCCTCGCCTTCCGCAGCAAGGCGGCAGTGGCGGAAGTGATCGCCATCGCCGGGGTCTGACGAAGCCGTTTCAGTACCTCACGCGGCTTTGTCGCGCCCCGCGCCGCGCACCGGTGGACAAGGCGGGTGAGTCCTGCTATGTGCCCTCACCCTGATTGGCTGCCCGTCGTCCCGGAGCTCCGGAACACCCGCGTCAATCGCCAGAATTCAACGATGCGCGACACGCGAAGCACGAAAGAGGAAGACACGTGCAGGTTCTCGTTCGGGACAACAACGTCGACCAGGCCCTGAAGGCGCTGAAGAAGAAGATGCAGCGCGAGGGCATTTTCCGCGAGATGAAGCTGCGCGGGCACTACGAGAAGCCGTCCGAGAAGCGCGCCCGCGAGGAGGCTGAGGCCGTCCGCCGCGCGCGCAAGCTGGCCCGCAAGCGCGCCCAGCGCGAAGGCCTGCTGCCCTCCAAGCCCAAGGTCGTTCCCGGCGGCCCGCGCTGAGACGACGCGGCGCGTCCCCTCGCGGGGCGCCCGTTTTGAGCGCATCCCGAGCGCGGTGACGGCTGTCGCCGCGCTTTTTGCGTTGGAGTGTCCGCGTTTTGAGTACCCCTGTGCCGACCACCCTCTCGGACCTGCGCGCGGTTCCGGCCTTCGCGCCCGTCGTCGCCGATCGGGTCTGGCGCGCCTGGTGGGAGGACAAGGGCGTGACGCTCACCGAGCTGCGCGCCCGGCTGGACGAGAGCTTCGCCACGGACCCGGTGCCTTCCACCTTCGTCGCCCATGACGGCGACCGCTTTCTCGGCTGCGTCGCGCTGATCGCCTGCGATGTCGAGGAACGCCCCGAGCTCGCGCCCTGGGTGGCGGCGCTGTGGGTGGAGCCGGAGGCTCGCCGGCAGGGCGTCGGTGCGGCGCTGATGACGCGGGCAGCGGAAGCGGCCTTCGCCGCCGGCCATGCGCACGTCTATCTCGCGGCGGAACCGGCGCTGGCGCCCTATTATGCGGCGCGGGGCTGGGCGCTGGTGGAGTCCGATGTCGACGGGCTGGAGATTTTCGCCCGGTCGCGCCGCTGAACGCCGCGCCGCCTACTGGCGGTTATAGGGGATCGTGTACTCCCCGGCGCGGATGCGCTCGGCCAGACGCTCGGCGAAGCCGGCTGCGGCTTCCTCGCCATAGGTAGCGACCATGGAACGAATGGCGGTGAACAGCGCCGCCTGCGCCAGACAATCCTCGTCCAGCCCGTCATAGACGGCTTCGTTCCACGCCTCATCGAGATAGGCGAGCGCGGCATGGCGCTCATCCTCATGGGCCTGGTCGGCCTTGTCGTCGATGTCGAGCGTTTCAGGATGCTGAGACAAACCAAATCCTCCGCGTGCCGGTCTTCCGCCCCGCGGGGCACGCAACGCCCGAACCTTAGCATGCCGTGCCGGCACGTCCGCCCAAGAATTGAAGGACGGTTAATTTGCCGCGGCATAAAAGCGACAGCTGTGACATAATCGTACGGCCGTGGAGGTGTTCTGGCTCAGTTGCTGCCGTAGCGCGTCGCCACGTCGCGGGCGAGCTTGGCGCCGGTTTCGAGATAGCGCTGGCTGGCAAGTTCCGCCGAGGGCGTGCAGGTCCGATAGACCTGACGATAGCTTTCATAGCCATTGTTGAAAGCGGCGGTGAGCTGGCCGCGCCGGTCGCCCGACGGCGCCTCCACATCGAGCAGGCCCTGCATCTCGTCGCGCCAGCGCGCGGTTTCCGCCGCGCCGCAGAGCGGACGCAGATAATGCAGCGCGCCGAGGATTTCCGCGAGATGCAGCAGGTCCGCCTCATAGGGCGGCGCGCCGCCCTGCGTCGCCTGCGCCGCCGCCGGCAGCGGGGCGAAGGCGAGGCACGCCAGCAGGGCGAGCAGGAGAGAACCGGGCGCGGTGCGTCGCATGAGGTTGGGATGCGCCGCCGCCGCGCGGGCGTCAAGAGCCCCGCCGCCGCTATTGCGCCTCCGGCACATGGTCCGCCTGCGCCAGCAGAAAAGCCGCCTCGACGATGCCGGCCAGCCCTTCGGTGGTTTCCGTGGGAAGGGCGGCCGGCAGGAACCAGCCGACTTCCGCCGCCTCCGGCCCGGTAGAGGGTTCGCCCGCCACCCAGCGCGCGGCATGGCTGACGACGACGAAATGGGCGGTCAGCGTGCCTGCCGCATCACGCGGGAGGATATCGAGCGCGCCGGCGACGCCGAGCACCTCGCAGCTCACGCCCACCTCCTCCATCACCTCGCGCGCGGCGGCCTCAGCCAGCGTCTCGCCGGGCTCCACCCGTCCGCCGGGCAGCGTCCACAGTCCCTTTGCCGGCGCGTTGCCGCGCCGCGCCAGCAGCACCCGCCCCTTGCGGAAGACGGCGGCGCTGGCGGCGAGTACGGGACGGATCGGAACGGTCATAAGCGGGCCTCCGGCCAGGGGAATCGCGGCTCATCCTAGCCGGTTTTGCTCGCCTTCCCGAGGGCACGCGCCCGAAAGGAGCCGCAATCGCAGCCGAAGCTGCAAAGCGTGGAAGCAGCGGGGAACATCATGAGCGGGACGACCGATCGCGGCGCGCATGCGGGACATTTCGGCGCGGGTGCCCTGCTGCTCGCCGGCGCGATGCTTCTCGCCAGCCTGCCGGCGGCCGCGCAGACCACCGCGCCCGGTCATAAGCCCGCCGCGCCGGACACGAAGAGCGACCCGCTCTGCGCCTCCTATGGCGCCGGCTTCACCCGGCTGGCCGGCTCTTCCACCTGCGTGAAGATCACCGGTAGCGTGCAGGCCGATTTCTATGACACCAATGTCAACAGCAGCGGCCGGGTCGACGCGCTGACGCCGGGGCTCAAGAGCAAATAGGCGGCGCAGCCGAAGCGCACGCCGCCGCCGCTCAGCGTCCGCGCGCGGTGAAATAGCGGGCGATCACCTCCGCGAAGACACGCGTGAGCGCCGCCACCTCCTCGACCGGCGTCGCCTCGTCCACCGCATGCATCGAGGTGCCGACCAGCCCGAATTCGATCACCGGGCAGAAATCCTTGATGAAGCGCGCATCC
Source organism: Ancylobacter sp. (assembly GCF_965249975.1). Taxonomy (GTDB): domain Bacteria; phylum Pseudomonadota; class Alphaproteobacteria; order Rhizobiales; family Xanthobacteraceae; genus Ancylobacter. Next base: position 1,016,358 of record NZ_CBDFNE010000018.1, read on the forward strand.
GAGGTGCCGCCTGTCGTCGAGAGTTCCGGCCGCCTTCCCGTGGTCCGCGCAATCGCCTCCACGACGAGATCGACGAATTCGCCCGGCGAGGTGAGGAAACTGTCGGAAGAGCGCGGCTCGAAGGCGAGGGCGTAGCGCACCTCGTTGCCCGCCGCCGCCCGCACCCGCCGCTCGATCTCGGCGGCCAGGGTTTCCGGCGTCCACAAATCGTTGAAGCGGATGTTGAAGCGGGCGCGCGCCTCGGCGGGAATGACGTTGAAGGCGGGATTGCCGACATCGACCGAGACGATTTCCAGGTTCGAGGCCTGAAAATGCGCGTTGCCGCCATCGAGCGGCTCGGCCTTCAGCGCGGCGAGCAGCTTCACCATGCCGGGGATCGGGTTCTCGGCGAGAGCGGGGTAACCGACATGGCCCTGCTTGCCCAGCACGGTGAGCGTGGCCGAGAGCGAACCGCGCCGGCCGATCTTCACCATGTCGCCGAGTTCCACCCGCGAGGTCGGCTCGCCGAGCACGCAATGGTCGATGCGCTCGTCGCGGTCGGCCAGCCAACGCAGCAGCTTCTCTGTGCCGTTGATCGCCGGGCCTTCCTCGTCGCCGGTGATGAGGAAGGAGAGCGAGCCCGGCAGCTCCGCATGGTTGGGGTCATGGCCATGGGCGCCGGCAAAATCGAGCCCGGCGGCGATGAAGGCGGCCACGCCTCCCTTCATGTCGACGGCGCCGCGCCCATAGATGACGCCCTCATGGATCGCGCCCTCGAAAGGCGGAAAGCGCCACTGCGCCGCATCGCCGGGCGGCACCACATCGGTATGGCCGGCAAAGCAGAGATTGGGGCCGCGCGTGCCGAAGCGGGCGTAGAGATTCTCCACATCCGGCGTGCCCGGGCTGGTCAGCGTCACCCGGTGGGTGGCAAAGCCCGCATTGGAGAGCAGCGCGTCGAGATAGGCCAGCGCCCCGCCTTCCGCCGGGGTCACCGAAGGGCAGCGGATCAGCGTGCGCAGGATGTCGACCGGGTCGGCGGGCGGCTGGGAGGGTGCGGTGGCGGTCATGCAGGTTCCTCTCATCGTCATCCCGGACGGCCACAGGCCGATCCGGGATCGCGCACCGACGGCATGCCCCGGCCGCCGCGCGCGATCCCGGCTCTTCGCTACGCTTCGGCCGGGATGACGGTCAAGCGGGAGCGCGAGGAACCGGCGCTCAGTCGCGCAGCAGGTCGTTGATCGAGGTCTTGGAGCGGGTCTGCTCGTCTACGCGCTTGACGATAACCGCGCAATAGAGCGAGGGGCCGGGCTGGCCATTGGGGAGCGGCTTACCGGGCAGCGCGCCGGGCACCACGACGGAATAGGCCGGCACCTCGCCGACGAAGATCTCGCCGGTGGCACGGTCGACGATCTTGGTGGTGGCGGAGATGAACACGCCCATGGAGAGCACCGAGCCGCGGCGGACGATGACGCCCTCGACCACTTCCGAACGGGCGCCGATGAAGCAGTCATCCTCGATGATGACCGGGCCGGCCTGCAGCGGCTCCAGCACGCCGCCAATGCCGACGCCGCCGGAGAGATGCACATTCTTGCCGATCTGCGCGCAGGAACCGACGGTCGCCCAGGTGTCGACCATGGAGCCGGAATCGACGCGGGCACCGAGATTCACGAAGGACGGCATCAGCACCACATTCGGGGCGATGAAGGCCGAGCGGCGGACGATGGCGCCCGGCACGGCGCGGAAGCCCGCGGCGCGGAACTCGCCCTCGCCCCAGCCCTCGAACTTGGAGGGCACCTTGTCCCACCAATGCGCGCCGCCGGGGGCGCCGGGAATGGCGGTCATGTCGTTGAGGCGGAAGGAGAGCAGAACCGCCTTCTTGAGCCACTGATTGACGGTCCAGTTGCCGTCGGCGCCCGGCTCGGCCACGCGCGCCTTACCGGCATCGAGCAGCGCCAGCGCCTCGTTCACCGCGTGGCGGATCTCGCCGCCGGTCTCGAAATTGACCTCCGCCCGGTTGTCGAAGGCGGTTTCGATGATGCTCTGAAGCTGGCTCGACATGTCATTCTCCGCTGTTCGCGGGTCTTGTCCGGTCGCGCGGCGCTTCTGTCAACGGCCGAGTCGCCTCAGGCGCTCCGCAGGCCGTTCAGGAACGCGGTCAGGTCGTCGGTCACCACGTCGATATGATCGCCGTCGCGGCCCTCATGTTCCCATGCCTCGCGGTCGGCGGGGTTCACCGCGAGGCCCGGCGGCACCACCAGCACGGTGCGCATGCCGAGCTGCGCCGGCACTTCGAGATTGCGCGCGAGGTCCTCGAACATGGCGGCGCGGCGGGGGTCGACGTCGAAGCGGGCGAGGAAGCCGCGATAGGCGATCTCGTGCGGCTTGGGGTGGAACTCCGAGGAGACGATGTCGTGCACATCGGCGAAATGCTCGGAAATGCCGAGCTTGGCCAGAATCTGCTCGGCATGGCCGCGCGAGCCATTGGTGTAGACCAGCTTGCGCCCCGGCAGTGCGCCGAGCGCCTCCCCGAGTGCGGGGGCGGCCTCCAGACTGGTCAGATCAATGGCGTGGACATGGGCGAGGAAGGCGTCCGGGTCCATCGCGTGCTCGATCATCAGACCGCGCAGCGAGGTGCCGTATTTCCGGTAATAGCCCTTCTGCAGCGCGAAGGCCTCGTCCAGCGTCAGGCCGAGGAAGTTCGCGATATAGGCGCGCATCTTCATGTCGATCTGCCGCCACAGGTCGAGCCCGGGCGGATAGAGCGTGTTGTCGAGATCGAACACCCAGGTGTCGACATGGGAGAAGTCGACAGGGGCGGCAGTGAGCGCGGAATGGGAAGACAGGGAAGCGGACATGCGGCTGTTCTAGCCGAAACGGTCCCGGCCGTCATGCCCGTGCCGGCAGCGTGGGAAAATGAACACCCCCGCTGGGGAGAAGCGGGGCGGCAGGCGCCGCCCCGATCATGTCACGCCTGGCTGGCGGCCTTGGTCTTCAACGCCGCCTGGGCGGCGGCGAGGCGAGCGATCGGCACGCGGAAGGGCGAGCAGGACACATAGTCGAGACCCACTTCCTCGCAGAAGGCGACCGAGGCGGGGTCGCCGCCATGCTCGCCGCAGATGCCGAGCTTGAGCTTCGGGCGCACCGCGCGGCCGCGCTCGGTGGCGATCTTCACCAGCTCGCCCACGCCCTCGGTGTCGATGGACACGAAGGGATCCACCTCGAAAATGCCCTTGGCGATATAGGTGCCCAAGAACGTGCCGGCATCGTCGCGCGAGATGCCATAGGTGGTCTGGGTGAGGTCGTTGGTGCCGTAGGAGAAGAACTCCGCCGTCTCCGCGATCTCGCCCGCCTTCAGCGCCGCGCGGGGCAGCTCGATCATCGTGCCGACCTGATACTCCAGCGTTACCCCGGTCTCCGCTTCCACGCGCTTGGCCACCGTGTCGATGTCGTGCTTGACGAGATCGAACTCGCGCTTGCCGGTGATGAGCGGCACCATGATTTCCGGCACCACCGGCTTGCCCGTCGTCTTCTGCGCCGCCACCGCCGCCTCGAAGATGGCGCGCGCCTGCATCTCGGCGATTTCCGGGAAGGCGATGGCGAGGCGGCAGCCGCGGAAGCCGAGCATCGGGTTGAACTCGTCGAACTCCCGCTTGCGCGCGGCGAGCTTGGCCGCGCTCACCCCGAGCCCCTGCGCCACCTCGGCGATGTCCGCCTCGGTGTGGGGCAGGAATTCGTGCAGCGGCGGGTCGAGCAGGCGGATGGTGACCGGCAGCCCGTCCATGATCTCGAACAGTTCCTGGAAGTCCGAGCGCTGGGCGGCGAGCAGCTTGGCCAGCGCGGCGCGGCGGCCCTTTTCGTCATCGGCAAGGATCATCTCGCGCACGGAGCGGATGCGGTCGCCCTCGAAGAACATGTGCTCGGTGCGCGAGAGGCCGATGCCCTCGGCGCCGAAATTCTTCGCGGTGCGGGCGTCCAGCGGCGTTTCCGCGTTGGCCCGCACCTTCAGCCGGCGCACGCCGTCGGCCCAGCCCATCAGCGTGGCGAACTCGCCGGAGAGTTCCGGCTGCAGCGTCGGCACCGCGCCGGCGATCACCTGGCCGGTGGCGCCGTCAATGGTGAGGATGTCGCCCTTCTTCAGCGTCACCCCGCCCGAGGTGAGGGTGCCGGCGGCGTAGTCGACACGGATGGTGCCGGCGCCGCAGACGCAGGGCTTGCCCATGCCGCGCGCCACCACGGCGGCGTGCGAGGTCATGCCGCCGCGCGTGGTGAGAATGCCCTGCGCCGCGTGCATGCCGTGAATGTCTTCCGGCGAGGTTTCGATGCGCACCAGAATGACCTTGCGGCCTTGAGTCTTCAGCAGTTCCGCCTCGTCGGCCGAGAACACGATCTCGCCCGAAGCGGCGCCGGGCGAGGCCGGCAGGCCCGAGCCGATGACCTTCTTGTCGGCCTTGGGGTCGAGCATCGGGTGCAGCAGCTGGTCGAGCGCGGCGGGATCGACCCGGCCGATCGCCTCCTCGCGGGTGATGACGCCGTCATTGGCGAGTTCCACCGCGATGCGCAGCGAGGCCTTGGCGGTGCGCTTGCCGGAGCGGGTCTGCAGCATCCACAGCTTGCCGCGCTCGACGGTGAATTCGAGGTCCTGCATGTCGCGGTAATGGCCTTCGAGCACCCCGGCGATGCGGACGAACTCGGTATAGACCTCCGGCAGCGCCTTCTCCATGGAGGGCTTGTCGGAACCGGCGCCGATGCGCGCCACTTCGGTGATGTTCTGCGGCGTGCGGATGCCGGCCACCACATCCTCGCCCTGGGCGTTGATGAGGAACTCGCCATAGAGCGCGTTCTCGCCGGTGGAGGGGTTGCGGGTGAAGGCGACGCCGGTGGCGGAGGTCTCGCCCATATTGCCGAACACCATGGCCTGCACGTTCACCGCCGTGCCCCAGCTCTCCGGGATCTGGTGCAGGCGGCGATAGACAATGGCGCGCTGGTTCATCCACGAGCCGAACACGGCGCCGATGGCGCCCCAGAGCTGGTCGTGCGGGTCCTGCGGGAAGGGCTTGCCCAGCTCATGCGCCACCAGCGCCTTGTAGCGGGCGACGATTTCCTTCCAGTTCTCAGCCGACAGATCGGTGTCGAGGCTGTAGCCATGGTCGCCCTTGAAGCCGTCCAGCACCTCCTCGAAATGATGATGCGGGAAGTCCAGCACCACGTTCGAGTACATCTGGATGAAGCGGCGATAGCTGTCATAGGCGAAGCGCGCATCGCCGGAGGAGGCGGCCAGCGCCTCGACGGTCACGTCGTTCAGCCCGAGATTGAGCACCGTGTCCATCATGCCGGGCATGGAGGCACGCGCGCCCGAGCGCACGGAGACGAGCAGCGGGTTGGCGGGATCGCCGAAGGTGCGGCCGGCAAGCTGCCCGACATGGGCCAGCGCAGCGTCGACATCGCCCTTCAGGCTGTCGGGATAGACGTTGCCGTTGGCGTAGTAATAGGTGCACACCTCGGTCGAGATGGTGAAGCCGGGAGGCACCGGCAGGCCGAGATTCGACATTTCCGCGAGATTCGCGCCCTTGCCGCCGAGCAGGTTGCGCATCTCCGCCGCACCCTCTGCCGTCCCGTCGCCGAAGGTGTAGACCCATTTCGTCATTTCGGATGCCCTGTTGGGTGGGGCCGCAAAGTCCCCGACGCCGTGATGGAAATTCAGCCCTGGCTGAAATATACGCAACGCCAACGGGTTGAGACCGGCCCCGCAAAAGGTCCCGCGCCTTTTCCCACAAATGGTCTAGCGTCTTGAGGTCTTCCCTTCAATCCATCATTCGCAGTTGCGTCATGAACTTTGTGCCATGCGCCAAAGGTCTCGCGCGCGGGCGATTGCCGCCTGCCCGCAGTTCAGGCACGCTCCGCCCGCCGGCAACCCCAAGCCCCGAGGGCGACTTCCATGAATACGACTTTGACGCGACTGGCCCCGCACATTCTCAGCCTGCTGCGCATCGCCGCGGCGCTGCTGCTGCTCCAACACGGCACCACCAAGGTGCTCGGCTTTCCCGCCACGCAGATGAGCGGCATCAGCCTCACCGCGCTGCCCGGCATTGCCGGCATCATCGAGCTGGTCGGCGGCGCGCTGCTGCTCATCGGGCTGTTCTCGCGCCCGGTCGCCTTCATCCTCTCGGGCATGACGGCGGTGGCCTATTTCCTCGTCCACGCGCCGCAGAGCTTCTTCCCGATCCTCAATGGCGGCGAACTGGCGGCGCTGTACAGCTTCGTGTTCTTCTATCTCACCTTCGCCGGCCCTGGCCCGTGGAGCGTCGACGCGCTGCGCGGCGGCGAGCGGGGCTGAACGCCCGTCAGCCCTGCCCGGCGTTCCGGGCAGGGCCTCACGCGTTAACAGGCTGAGGTTCAACAGGCTGGGGCTCACAGGCCGAGGCGCTGGCCGATATTGTCGAATCCGCCCGTGCCGAGCAGGCCGACAATGCCGATGAAGATCAGATAGATCGCGACGATGAAGTTGAGCAGCCGCGGCATCACGAGGATGAGGATGCCGGCGATGAGCGCGACGATCGGCTGGATGGCGACGATATTGATGGCCATTGGACACTCCGCTGGGTGGTAGCGACATAAGCCGCGCCCCGGCAGGATGGTTCCGCCCTTGGGTCTGCGCAAGCGGTCCGGCGGCTGAACGCCCGATCGCTGTCATCCCGGCCGCAGGCGAAGCCGGAGAGCCGGGATCGCGATGGCGCGATGCGCGCGGGAAGGCAAGCCACCACGCGATCCCGGAGACGGCCTTGCGGCCGTTCCGGGATGACGGTGATAGGGAGCGCCCGCCTAGCCCTCGATGCGCTCGAAATCGGCGATGGAGCGGGTCGCGGCGCGGATATCCGCGAGCAGGCGCAGGCGGTTGACCCGCAGCGCCGGGTCGTCCGCATTCACCGTCACCTTCTCGAAGAAGGCGTCGACCGGCGCGCGCAGCTGCGCGATCAGCGCCATGGCGGCCTCGAAATCCTCACGCGCCAGCGCCTGTTCGATTTGCGGGCCGAGCGCGGCGATGGCCCCGGCCAGCGCGCGTTCCTCCGGCTCGTGCAGCAGAACCACATCGACGCCGCCCTCGTAAGCGACGCCGTCCTTCTTCTCCTCGATGCGCAGGATGTTCGCCGCGCGCTTGGTGCCGGCGAGCAGGTTCCGGCCGTCCTCGGTGGAAAGGAACCGCCCCAGCGCCTCAACCCGCTTCACCACGAGCAGGAGGTCGTCCTGGAGGCCTTGCTTCCCTGTCGCGCCTTCGGCGCTCCCCGCCTCTTGGCCAAGGGCGAACACCGCGTCGACCAGATCATGCCGCGCCCCGGCCTCGCGGAGATGGACCTTCAGGCGGTCGGCGAAGAAGGAAAGGAGGTCGGGTTCAGCGACATCGCCAAGCTTCACCGTCAGCCCGTTCTCCAGGATAATCCGCACCACGCCCAGCGCGGCGCGGCGCAGCGCGTAGGGGTCCTTTGAGCCGGTCGGCTTCTCGTCGATGGCCCAGAAGCCGGTGAGCGTGTCGAGCTTGTCTGCCAGCGCCACGGCGATGGAGACCGGGGCGGTGGGCACGCGGTCGGTCGGGCCTTGCGGCTTGTAGTGCTCTTCGGCGGCCGCCGCGATTTCCTCGGGCAGGCCTTCCAGCCGGGCGTAATAGCGGCCCATCAGCCCCTGTACTTCAGGGAATTCGCCCACCACTTCCGTGCGCAAATCGCTCTTGGCGTAGCGCGCGGCCTGCTCGGCCAGCTCCGGGTCGGCGCCGACCACAGGCGCGAGCTTCCGCGCAAGACGCGCGATGCGGCGGATGCGCTCCAGCTGCGAGCCGAGCTTCTCGTGGAAAGTGACATTGCCGAACTTCGCCAGCCGGTCTTCCAGCGAGACCGAGGCGTTGGTCTTCTGGTCGGTCTCCCAGAAGAACTTGGCGTCCGAAAGACGGGCGCGGATGACGCGCTCATTGCCGGCGATGATCGCCGCGCCACCGTCGCTGGCGGCAAGGTTCGACACCAGCACGAACTTGTTGGCCAGGCGCCCGGTGGCGGGGTCCCTCAGCACGAAGCACTTCTGGTTGATGCGGATGGTGGCGCGCACCACCTCGTCAGGCACGTCGAGAAAGGCCGGGTCGAACGCGCCCATCAGCACGACAGGCCATTCCACCAGGCCGGAAATCTCCTCCAGCAGGCCGGCATCCTCCACCAGCTCCAGCCCCTGCGCGAGGGCGAGGTCCTTGGCGTCGTTGAGGATGATGTCCTTGCGCCGCTCGCGGTCCACCACCACGAAGGCGGCCTCCAGCTTGGCCATCCAGTCTTCCAGCCGGCGCACGCGGATTGTGCCCTCCGACAGGAAGCGGTGGCCGCGCGTGGTGTCGCCGGCGCGGATGCCGTCGACCTCGAAGGCGACGATCTCCGGCTCCTCGGTCTCGGGGCCGAAGGTGCACAGGATCGATTGCAGCGGCCGCACCCAGCGCAGCGCGTTCGGGCTGGTCGAGCCCTTGCCCCAGCGCATGGACTTCGGCCAGGGGAAGGCGCGGATGACGGCGGGCACGATCTCGGCCACCACGTCAGGCGTCGGCCGGCCATGTTTGTGAATACGGGCGACGTAGAACTCGCCCTTCTTCGGGTCGCTCTCGATGCTGGCCTGCTCGATGGAGGCGAGGCCGGCGGCTTTGAGGAAGCCGTCGATCGCACCCTGCGGCGCGCCGACGCGCGGGCCCTTGCGCTCCTCATGCGTGTCGGGCTGCTGCGCGGGCAGGCCGTGCACGGCCAGCGCCAGCCGGCGCGGGGTGACGAACGCCTTGGCGCCCTCATAGACGAGACCTCGCTCGACCAGCGCATCGGTGACGAGCTTGCGCAGGCTCTCCGCCGCGCCGGCCTGCATGCGGGCGGGGATTTCTTCGCAGAACAGTTCGAGCAGGAGATCGGGCATGGCGCTGCGTCACGTCGGCTGGCGGGCGGCGCCGTGCGGCGCGCACCGTTGCGGGAAGGTCGGCCGACGCCCTAGCACGTCGCGCCCGGCGAGGGGAGGCGTCTCGTTCAGGAAAGCGCCCTGCCGCGGGTTTCCCGCATCGTCAGTGCGGCGATGAGCGACACCGCCGCCACCGCGATGAGATAGACGGCCGGGCCCATGTCGAACTGCTCGCGGTTCACCAGATACACCGCCACCATCGGCGCGGTGCCGCCGGCAAGACCGAGGGCAAGATTGTAGCTGAGCGAGAGTGCGCTGCACCGCGTCGCCGGGCGGAACATCTCCACCAGCACGCAGGGCATCGGCCCGGCATAGGCGGCGACCAGCACGGCGAAGCCGAGCTGACCCACAAGCGCGGCGCCGGCATCGCCGGAATCGAGCAGGCGGAACAGCGGCCAGGACAACAGGATGAGGCCGATCAGCCCGCCGCACACCACCGGCTTGCGCCCGATGCGATCCGACAGCGCGGCGAACACCGGCGCCAGCCCGAGCACGGCGACCATGCTGATGGTGTTGATCTGCAGCGAGACGCGCTCCGCGAGCCCGTCCACCTGCTGCATATAGGTCGTGAGGTAGACGAACAGCATGTAGAAGCCGACGCCCAAAGTGAGGTTCAGCACAGCCGCGCGGATCATCTCCCGCCCGTCCGAGCGCATGGCCTCGATCAGCGGCAGCCGGCCGGGCCGGTGCGCCCGCGCCGGCGGCTCATTCCCATGCGCGGACGAGCCGCGCAGATAGAGCGTGAAGCCGCCGAGCAGGATGCCGAGCAGAAAGGGGATGCGCCAGCCCCAGGCGACGAGGTCGTCCGTGCTCATCAATGTCGCGGTGGCCGCACCCACCATGGAGCCGAGCAGCGTGCCGCCCGAGGCGCCGCAGCCGGCGAAGGAGGCGATGAGCCCGCGCCGGCGCAGGGCCGCGTTCTCGGCGAGGAAGATCGCGGAGGTGGTGTATTCACCGCCGATGGAAAGCCCCTGCAGCAGCCGCAGCAGGAGCAGCAGCAGCGGCGCCGCCGCGCCGATGGCGGCATAGGTCGGCAACAGGCCGATGGCGACGGTGGAGACCGTCATCATCGCGGCGGAAATGAACAGCGCGTGGCGGCGGCCATAGCGGTCGCCAATATGGCCGAACACCACCCCGCCCACCGGCCGCATGACGAAGGAGGCGGCAAACACGCCAAAGGCCGCGATCAGCCCGACAAAGGCGTCGCTGTCGGGAAAGAAATTCTTGGCGAAGATGGCGGCGAGAAAGCCATAGGCGGCGAAATCGTACCATTCCAGCGCATTGCCCAGCGCGCCGGCCAGCAACGCCCGCCGCCCGGCCGGGACCTCAGCCGGAAGGCTGCCACCGGGCAACGCGATGTCGAGGCTGGACATGGTCGCGCTCCGCGCCGGTGGTGGAGATGAAATCAGGCTGCCGGTGTGCCGCCTGCCGCAGTTGCCAGCCACGCGGCGCCGCAGGCCTTGGCGAGTTCGCGCACGCGCAGAATGTAGCTCTGGCGCTCGGTGACGGAAATCACCCCGCGCGCATCCAGCAGGTTGAACACATGGCTGGCCTTGATGCACTGGTCATAGGCCGGCTGCGCCATCAAATGGCGCGTCCTGCTGCCATCTTCCCAGCCCGCTTCGAGATATTTGGCCGCCGCGCTCTCGGCCATGCGGAACTGCTCGAACAGCATGTCGGTGTCGGCATGCTCGAAATTGTGCCGGGAATATTCCTCTTCCGCCTGCAGGAACACATCGCCATAGGTGACTTTCTCGTCGCCCTCACGGCCGTTGAAATTGAGGTCGTAGACGTTCTCGACCCCCTGCACATACATGGCGAGGCGTTCCAGACCATAGGTCAGCTCGCCCGCCACCGGCGCGCATTCAAAGCCGGCGACCTGCTGGAAATAGGTGAACTGGCTCACCTCCATGCCGTCGCACCAGCACTCCCAGCCGAGCCCCCAGGCGCCGAGCGTCGGGCTTTCCCAATCGTCCTCGACGAAACGCACATCGTGCAGCTTGAGGTCGATGCCGATGGCCGAGAGCGAGGCGAGGTAGAGGTCCTGCAGATCGGCGGGCGAGGGCTTCAGGATCACCTGGTACTGGTAATAATGCTGCAGCCGGTTGGGGTTCTTGCCGTAGCGCCCGTCCTTGGGCCGGCGCGAGGGCTGCACATAGGCCGCCTTCCACGGCAGCGGGCCCAGTGCCCGCAGCGTGGTGGCGGGGTGGAAAGTGCCGGCGCCGACTTCCATGTCATAGGGCTGCAGCACGACGCAGCCCTTGTCCGCCCAGAAGGCATGGAGCGCGAGGATGAGCCCCTGGAACGACTTGTCGGGGCGCATATGCGGCGGCAGAGCGGGATCGATCATGGATAAGCCGGCGGTTGGCTGAAAAGGCGGCGCAACCTAGGCCGGGGAAGGGCGGGGATCAAGGTGGGAGCCGACCTCGCCTGATCAGCCGATCGACGTCATCATGAGGTGCCCGGCCAGCGGCCGGGCCTCGAAGGATGTTCATCCCAGAGAACGCGGACGACCATCCTTCGAGGCTCGCTACGCTCGCACCTCAGGATGACGGCGCTCTTGGGGTGATCAGGCCCCCGTTTCCGCCCCGCTCAAAACCCACTATCACTGCCCCATGCCCGACAGCCTCTCCGAATCGCCCGTCTCCAACGCCGCCGACTGGACCGTCTCGGAACTCTCCGGCGCGCTCAAGCGCACGGTGGAGGATTCCTTCGGCCATGTGCGGGTGCGCGGGGAAATCTCCGGCTATCGCGGGCCGCATTCCTCCGGCCATGCCTATTTCAGCCTGAAGGATCAGAATGCCCGGCTCGACGCCGTGGTGTGGAAGGGCAATTTCGGCCGGCTTCGCCTGAAGCCCGAGGAAGGGCTGGAAGTGGTCGCCATCGGCCGCATCACCACCTTTCCCGGCAAGTCCTCCTACCAGATCGTCATCGAGCAGCTGGAATTCGCCGGCGCCGGCGCCATCATGGCGATGCTGGAGGAGCGCAAGAACCGCCTCGCCGCCGAGGGCCTGTTCGCGCCCGAGCGCAAGCGCCGCCCGCCCTTCCTGCCTCGCGTTATCGGCGTCGTCACCTCGCCCACCGGCGCGGTGATCCGCGACATTCTCCACCGGCTGAACGACCGCTTTCCGCGTCATGTGCTGGTGTGGCCGGTGCGGGTGCAGGGCGACACCTGCGGCGCCGAGGTGAGTACCGCCATTCGCGGCTTCAACGCGCTGGCTCCCGAAGGTCCGATCCCGCGCCCGGACGTGCTCATCGTCGCGCGCGGCGGCGGCTCGCTGGAAGATTTGCTCGGCTTTTCCGAGGAAAGCGTGGTGCGCGCTGCGGCGGAGAGCGCCATTCCGCTGATTTCCGCCGTCGGTCATGAGACCGATGTGACGCTGATCGACTTCGCCGCCGATCTGCGCGCGCCCACACCGACCGCCGCCGCCGAGATGGCGGTGCCGGTGCGCGCCGATCTCCTCGCCGAAGTCGCCGGGCTGCATGCGCGGCTGCGCGCCTGCTTCGCCCGCGGGTTGGAGCGGCGCCGCACCGATCTGCGCGCCCTCGCCCGCCTGCTGCCGAGCGCGGATGCCGTGCTCGCCGTGCCGCGCCAGCGCCTCGACCTCGCCGGCCAGCGCCTGCCGCGCGCGCTCAAGGCCAATGCCGGCGCGCACCGGCTCGGCCTCACCCGCGTCGAAGGCCGGCTCACGCCGCAGCTGCTCGCCGGCGCTCTCGCCCGCCGGCGCGAGCGGGCCGGCGACCTCGCGGCCCGGCTGCCGCGCGGGCTGACGGCGAACACCGCCCGCCACCGGCTGCGCCTCACCCGCGACGAATCGCGCCTGCGCCTCATCGCCCAGGCGCTGCGCGACCGCCGTGAGCGCGCGCGCGACCGGCTCGACGCACTGCATGTGCGGCTGCACCGCTGCCGGCGCCAGCAGGCAGCGGAACGCGCGGGGCGGCTCGACGCCGTCGCCAAGCTGCTGACCGCCCTCTCCTATAAGGGCGTGCTCGCACGCGGTTATGCCCTGGTGCGCGACGCCTCCGGCGCGCCGGTCCACGCGGCCGCCGGCATCGGCGCGGGCGACGCGCTGGAAATCGAGTTCCGCGACGGCCGCGTGGCGGTGACGGCCACCGGCGCCGGGCCGGAGGTGCCGCCCTCCCCCGCCCGCCCAGGGCGCAAGCCGGCGAAGACGCGGCCCGCGCCCTTGCCGGAGCCGCCGCGCCAACCCACCTTGTTCGACAGCTGAAGCCCGCCGCGCCGAAGAGGTGATCCCGCCGGGCTTGCCGTAACCGGCTCCGGGTCTTTATTGTCGCGCCAAACCGAACCGACAGGAGGAGCGGGACCATGAACCGCTTCGAACGATTCCCCACCTCGGGTGAAGCCGAAGTGCGTTATCTCGACGGCGACTTCCGTGTCGTGCGTCCCGGCACCTTCGTGCGCTGCGCCGTCACCGGCGAAGCCATTCCGCTCGACGAGCTGCGCTATTGGAGCGTGGATCTGCAGGAAGCCTATGCCACGCCGGAAGCGGTGCTGGCGCGGCTGCATCCAGACCGGGTCAAGCCCCGCTAGAGCGTTTTCGAGGGAAGTGGATACCGGTTCGCGTGAAGAAAACGCGACAAATCAAAGAATTAGATCATTTCACTGTTTCCGTTAAACGGTGAAATGATCTAGGTCGGCTCACGGCTCGCGCGGGCCGGCCTCCAGCCCGCCCAGCATGCGCTCCAGCGCCCGCGCGCTCTGCGGTTCCAGCGCCATGCGCACCGGCAGCACGTCCGACACCTCGATGAGGGGCTGGCCGACCTCGCTGCCGGCGAGGCGCATCGCGTCCTTTTCCGTGGTGACGAGCAGAAGGTCCAGCTTCTCCGCCTCGGCGCGCAGCTCTTCCACCTCGGCCGCCGTGTAGACATGGTGATCCGGGAAGGCCCGCGTCACCACGGGCAGCACGCCAAGCGTGCGCAACGTCTCGAAGAATTTGGCGGGCCGGCCGATGCCGGCATAGGCGAGCACCCGCTTGCCGAACAGCCGCGCCACCGCCTGCGCCTCCGGCGCCAGCCGGCCGCGCAGCACCACGGCACCGGCCGCATAGCCGTCGCGGGCGGCGCGCTCGCCGGGCGCGCCCTCACCGATGACGAGCAGCGCCTGCGCCTGTTCCAGCTGCGGGGCGAGCGGGGCGCGCAGCGGGCCGGCCGGCAGGCACAGCCCGTTGCCGATGCCCACCCCGGCATCAATGACGAGGATGGAGAGCGATTTCGCCAGCGCCGGGCTCTGGAAGCCGTCATCCATGATGAGCACGTCCGCCCCGGCCTGCGCCGCCGCCTGCGCGCCGGCGAGCCGGTCGCGGGCGACGAAGGTGGGCGCGGCGCGGGCCAGCAGCAGCGGCTCGTCGCCCACATCCTCGGCGCTGTGCAGCAGCGGATCGACCCGCACCGGGCCTTTCAGCCGCCCGCCATAGCCGCGGGTGAGCACCGCCGGCTTGTGGCCGTGCAGAGCGAGGCGGCGGGCGATCTCGATCACGGTGGGCGTCTTGCCGGCGCCGCCGACCGTGGGATTGCCGACGCAGACGACCGGCAGGCCGACCCCGGTTCCCGGCCGGCGCAGGCGCGCCAGCGTCACCCCCGCCCACCAGCGCGCCGAGCGGCGCCAGCAGCTTGGCCAGCCAGCTCTGTTCCCGTCGCCACCAGAAATGCGGTGCCTGCATGGCCTCAGTGCCTCTCCAGCTGGATCTGCACCAGATAGGGGTCGATGGCGGCGAGCGTGCGCTCCAGCGCGCCGCCGAAACTGTCCACCGTGGCCTGCCCGGCCGCGATCATCGTCGCACGGAAAGCGGGATCGGCCAGCAGCCGATAGGCCGCCGCTGCAAGTGTGCGGCCATCGGTGACGGCGAGCGCGCCGCCCGCCTCGTCGAGCCGGTCGTAGAGCGCGTTGAAATTGGTCACATGCGGGCCGTGCAGGATCGCGGTGTCGAGCTTGATCGGCTCGATCGGGTTCTGCCCGCCCCGGCGCACCAGCGAGCCGCCGAGCAGCGCCACCGGGCCGAGCCGGTAGAACAGGCCAAGCTCGCCGATCGTGTCGGCGACATAGATCGCGGTGCCCCTGTCGGGCTGGTAGCCGTCGCTGCGCAGCACCGCCGGGCAGCCGGCGGCGGTGGCCAGCTGCACCACCGCCGTGCCGCGCTCGGGATGGCGCGGGGCGAGAATGGTGAGCAGGTTCGGCAGTTCCTTGGCCAGGCGCTGATGCGCCTCGATGACGATCTCCTCCTCGCCGGGATGGGTGGAGGCGGCGACGAAGACGATGCGCCCGGTGGTCGCCAGCCGCAGCGTGTCGAAGGCGGCGATGTCGACGGGGGGCGGCGGCGCGTCGAATTTGAGATTGCCGGTCACGGTGACGCGCGGCGCGCCGAGCTGCTTCAGCCGCGTGCCATCGTCCGGCCCCTGCGCCAGGCACAGATCCACCCGCGATAGCAGCGCCGCGACGCTGCCCGGCACCCGGCCCCAGCTGGCGAAGGACGAGGGCGACATGCGCGCATTGACCAGCACCAGCGGCGTCGCGCGGGCGTTCACTTCCAGAATGAGGTTCGGCCACAGCTCGGATTCGACCAGCAGCACCAGGTCCGGCCGCCAGTGCTTGAGGAAGCGGCGCAGGAACAGCGGCGAATCCAGCGGCACGAACTGGTGCGGCACGTCGGGCGGCAGCCGCGCCTGCGCGAGGCGCGCCGAGGTGACCGTGCCCGAGGTGAACAGCACGCGGAAGCCGCGCGCGCGCAGCCGTTCGATCAGCGGCAGCACGGCAATCATTTCGCCTACGCTGGCGCCATGCACCCACACCAGCGGCCCGCGCGGGCGGGTGGCGCTGGCGCGGCCATAGCGCTCGGTCAGCCGGGCGCCGTCCTCCTTGCCCCGTTTCAGCCGACGCGCCAGCAGCAGGCGGACGAAGGGCGTCGCCAGCCAGGTCGCCGCCCGGTAGCAGCGGACGAGAAAGGGGGAGTGGGGGCTGGCCATGGCGCGCTAGCCGTTGCGCGCCGGCGCGGGGGCGGGCTCCAAAGGGGCGGGCTCGGCGGATTTTGCCGCGGCGGCGGCCTTGCGGGCGAGCGCCCGCGCTTCGGCAGGGCGGCCGACCAGTTCCTCGGCGCGGGCGGTGGCGACCTCCAGCTGGCGCTGCAGCTCGCGCCGCGCCGCTTCCAGCTCCTCCGGCCCGGCATCGGTCGGCACACGCACGCCGTCCCCGGCGACAACGGCGGCACGGCCGAAGGGCAGATGGATCGCCGACTTGTCCCAGCTGCGGGCGACGATGCGCCGCGAGGTGGCGATGGCGACGGGATAGATGGGCCGGCCCGAATGTTTGGCGATGGTGACGACGCCGAGGCCGGCGACGCGCGAAATCTTCGGCACATCCGCCGTCATCGCGACATTGGTGCCCTCACTGAGATGACGGATCATCTCCAGCGTGGCGTTGAAGCCGCCCTTGGTGCGGAAATCGCGCCCCTGCGCGCCGGAGCCGCGCACCGCGCCGATGCCGAGCGCCTCGGCGGCGATGGCGTTCACATCCGCATCGGCGCTGCGCGAGATCATCACCTTGGCGCGGTGATAGGGCCGCACCAGAAAGGGGGTGAGAAAATGCTGGCCGTGCCAGAAGGTGAGAATCATCGGCAGCTGGGCGTCGGCCAGTTCATAGAGATTGGCCGGCTCCATCACCACGCGCTGGGTGCGCCAGACGAAGCGCAGATAGGACGCCATGCTCCGCCCGAGAACGGTGCGGACCGTCGGTGAGGTGCGCAGTCGACGCCACATGCGAAGGGGCCGGCGCTCAGCTGGTCTTCGCGCTGGCGTCCGGGTCCAGCAGGCGATGAAGGTGGACGATGAAATAGCGCGTCTGCGCCTGGTCGACGGTCTGCTGCGCCTTGGCCTTCCACGCCGCATGGGCGGTGGCGTAGTTGGGGAACACGCCGACGATGTCGAGCGCGTCGAGGTCCTTGAAGGTGACGCCGTCGATCTTTTCGAGCTCGCCGCCGAAGACGAGGTGCAGAAGCTGGGGACTGGTGGTCTCGGGCATCCGGTCGCGTCCTGTGCTCGGGAACGATCAGCGCGCCACAGCCATCAGCGCCGGATGGAGCTGGCTGCCGGCCGAAACCAGCGCCCCATGCCGCGGCACCGGCGCGTTATAGGCGAGCGGACGACCGTCGAGCGTGGTCAGCCGTCCGCCTGCTTCGTGCACCAAAAGGTCCGCGGCGGCAAGGTCCCAATCATTTCCATTGGGTGAGGCGAGCGCGGCATCGAGCTCGCCGGTGGCGACGCGGGCGAGGCGGAGCGCCAGCGAGCGGATGCGGTCGACCCGGCGCCAGCTGCCTGCCCGGTCGAGATGGGCGAGCCAGGGCGCCGGCCCGTCGATCACCGCGCCGGCAAGCGCGGACGTGGTGGAGACCTGGATCGGCTGGCCGTTGCGCGTCGCCCCGCCGCCGCGCACGGCGATGAACAGTTCCTCGGTGACGGGGGCGAACAGGGCGCCGGCGATCGGCCTTCCATCCTCCACCAGCGCCGCCTCCACGCACCAGTCGGCGCGACCGGCCATATAAGCGCGGGTGCCGTCAATGGGATCGACGATCCATACCCGGCGCCGCGACAGGCGGGAGGGTTCGTCCACCGTTTCCTCCGAGAGCCAGCCATAGGCCGGGCCGACGAGGCTCAGGCGCTCGCGCAGCATCACGTCGACGGCGAGGTCCGCCTCGGTGACGGGGGAATCATTGTGCTTCGACCAGCTCTTCACCCCGGCGCGGAACATCTCCACCGCCACCGCCCCGGCCGCCACAACCGCCTCCGCCAGATGCCGCGCTGCGACGGCGGGATCGGCGAGAGGATCGGCGACGGCATCAAGATCGGGCAGCTCGGGGGAAAGGGGCGGCATGGATTCCATTTTCGGGACGTACGCGGGAGCGGTGAGGATTGCAAACGCGATATCGGCATTGCGAGCCAATCCGACAAGCATTCGTCAAGCATAGGTGCCATTCGGGGCCGGGAAGAAACTCTCAACCATGTCCCTTAAGCGGCCCGGTACAGGGCGGCGACTACGGTGTCCCCACGACCGAGGCCACTGAGCCAGAAAATCGGCGGGGAGATGCGTGATGCGTCAACGGATGATGGAAGCACAGTTGAGGCGGCCGGCGGCGCTGGCCCCCTATGTGGCGCTGGCGCGGCCCGCCACGTCGGAGGGCTGGCCGCTACGGTTCGAGACGGCCGATGACGGGGCCGATGACGGGGTGCGGCAGATCGAGCTCGGCCTCGACCGGGTGGTGATCTACCGCCGCGTCGCCGGGGTGGCGATGAAGGCGGCGCGCCCGCTCGACGCCTATCGCGGGCTGGCTGTGGCGCTGCTCGACCCGGAGGGCGACGATGACGGCGTCGTCCTCGTGCTGGTGCATGAGGACCCGGCGCTGTCGGTGACGCTCTACAGCGCGCCGCATATCGACGATGTGGTGGCGGAATGGCGCGGCTGGAGCGCGGCGCTCGGCCGGCCGATGCTGGTGACGCTGGCCGATGGCAGCCACCAGCCCGCCTATGCGATGGTCGGCCGGCTGGTGATTGGCGAGATGCGCGCACGCCGCGCACGCCGCGGGGCGCTCAAGCACCGCCGGCCGAGCGTCTATCGCCGCCGCGGGGCCGGGCGGACGGGCGAACTCACGGTCCATCGTGGCGAGCGGGAACTGAGCGCGCGGGACTGACGCCGAGGCCCGCAGCTCCTCTCAGTCGCCGCCTTCCTTGCCAATGGGCCGCACCAGATGGCCGTGAAAGGCGAAGGCGGTCGCGGTGAGGCCGGCCAGCAGCAGGCAGGCGGCGACCAGCGACGGCACCAGCCCGCTCGCCGCCAGCAGCAGGGCGCCGATGCCGGCGCCAGTGACGAAAGACGCCCAGGACCCGGCATAGGCCAGCGCCTCCACCGGCCCGCCGCGCCCCTTCATCCAGCGCGCCAGCGCCTGGCCGAGGCCGAACAGCGCCCCGGTGACGAAGCTCTTGCCGATATCCGCCCCTGCGATGATCTGGTGCACACTGTTCTGCATGCCCATGGCGAGCGCCACCGGCAGCAGCGAGAATCGTCCGGCATCGAGGCCGGCGAGGACCGCCGCCAGCGCGAACAGCACGACCTCGCTGCCCAGCACCGCGACCAGTTTCCACTCCCCCACCGCGTCGGTGATCAACGTGCCGACAAAGGCGCCGGCAACGAAGCCGGCTATTACGGAGGCGGTGAACAGCGCCATGGCCCCATGACCTTCGGCCAGCTGGATGCCGAGACGGGTGCTGTTGCCGCTCATGAAGGAAAGAAACAGCCCGCCGAGATGGGCGTAGCCGACGGCATCGACGAAGCCGGCGACCAGCGTGGCGAAGGTGGCGAAGAGAAGCGGGCGATAACCCTCTGGCATGGGCGTCTCAGGACTTTCGCGACGGCAAGGGCAGGCGTGGCGCGGCATGAAAAAGGGCGCGGGAGACGCGCCCTTTCTCCGGTTCATGAAACATGGAGCGACACGGCCCGTGTGTCAGGCCGCACGGCCTCAGGGGCAGACATGCACCCAGCCGCCACCCCAGGTACGGCGCCAGTAGCAGTTCGGGCGCACAGGCGCGCCCCAGCCACGGGCATAGGGAGGCACGTACCAGTTATAGTTCGGGCGCCAGAAGCAGCGGAACGGGCCGCAGACCCAGGCCACATTCTCGGTGAGCGCGGCGGACGGGGCCAGCGTGTCGGCGGCGACGGCCGACGGGGTGGCGAGGCCGGGCGTGGCGACGCCGGCTTCGGCGGTGCCGCTGGCGAGGCCGGCGGCGGTGAAGGCGGCGGCGGCAAGGGCAACGGCAAAGGCCGCCCGGCGCAGCCGCGCGACGGCGGAGGCGAAGGAGGGATAACGCATAGAGCACTCCCGAGGGGATAAGGTGATGTTAGCGCGCAAAGATAGCACGCCACTATCTCCGCACCAGCCGTAACCCCATGTGTCCATGGAAATTTTCTCTGCCGGACGCGCCTGCGGGCGACAGCGGGCGCGGCTTCGCCTAAGCTCGGCGCCCGCATCCCGCGCCGCGTGCGGCGGCGCCATTCGGAGGCCACCCATGCGCTCGAAGATCATCGGCACCACGCTACCCGTGCTCGAACTCCAGCTCGACGCCGGCGACCGCATCGTCGGCGTGCCGGACCAGCTGTCCTGGATGTCGGGCGACATCGTTCTCACCACCTCCACCGCCGGCGGCGGGGCGAGCGGCCTGCTCGGGCTGGTGAGCCGCGCGGTGTCCGGCGGGGGCCTGTTCATGACCGAGTTCCACGCCGAGCGCGGGCCGGGCAATGTCGCCTTCGCCGCCAAGCTGCCCGGCAATTTCGTGGAAATCGAGATCGCGCCCGGCCGTGCCTATCTCGCCCATCGCCACGGCTTCGTCTGCGGCACGCCGGGCATCGAGGTGACGACCGCCTTCCAGCAGACGCTGGGCGGGGCGGTGTTCGGCGGCGAGGGCTTCGTGCTGCAGCGGCTGGCGGGGCAGGCCAGCGCCTATGTCGAACTGAGCGGCGAACTGGTGACCTATGAGCTTCAGGCCGGCCAGCAGCTGCTCGTCCATCCCGGCCATGTCGGGCTGTTCGAGGAAAGCGTCTCCTTCGAGCTGACGACGATGCGCGGCGTGCGCAACGCGCTGTTCGGCGGCGACGGGCTGTTCCTCGTGCGGCTGTCCGGCCCCGGCAAGGTGTGGCTGCAGAGCCTGACCGCGCCGGGCCTCGCCCATGCGGTCAGCCCCTATCTGCCGGAACGCCGGGGCTGAGCCTCGCCTCCGACTCGCAGGAAAGGTCAGGACGGCGGCACGGAGGCCCCGGTTCAGCTGAGCAAGGCGAGGCCCACCAGGCCGCCGCCCAGCACCAGCAGCGCCGGGTTCACCTTCTTCACGCAATAGACCCCGGCGAAGACGGCGAAGGCGATGATGATGGTGAGCTTGCCGTCGATCGCCGTGCGGGCGATGGAAATGGTGCCCGAGGCCATCAGCCCCACCACCAGCGGCGCCAGCCCCATTTGCAGAGAGCGGCGCCAGGGCGACCCCTCGAAATGGTCCCACACCCGCGAGGCCGCCCAGGACAGCGCCCCCGCCGGTAGGAAGAAGCCGACAAAGGCCATCAGCGCGCCCATGAAGCCGGTGACGTGGTAGCCGATGACGATGACCATCAGCATGTTGGGGCCCGGCACCACCTGCCCGAGGCCGTAAATGTCGCGGAACTGGTCGTCGCTCAGCCAGTGATAGGTGCCGACGACGAGTTCCTTGGTTTCCGGCAGCACGGCGGCGCCGCCGCCCACCGCGAGAACCGAGAGCAGGGAGAAGACGCCGAGGACTGAGAGATTCTCGTTCATGGCGCCTTCCTCTCGCGCGCATCCGCCTCGTCCGCCCCCTCGGCGCCCTTGCGGGGGCGGAACAGGAACACGGCCACAGGGCCGACGGTGAGCAGCACCCAGATCAGCGAGATGTGCAGCACGCTGACCATCAGCACGGTCGCGGCGATGATGGCGACGTTCAGCATCTGCCCAAGCTGCTTGCGGCCGATCTGCAGCGTCACCGCCGAGAGCATGCCCACCGCCGCCGCGCCGACCCCAATCAGAGTGGCGTTGACATAGGGGTTATGCGCATTGGCGGCGTAGGCGACGCCGAGCGCCAGCACCATGCTGCCGCCGGGCAGCGTCATGCCGGTGAAGGCGACGAGCGCGCCCGGCAGGCCGCGCAGCCGGTCGCCGACGATGATGCTCATATTGGTGGCGTTGAGGCCCGGCAGCGCCTGCGAGATTCCCAGCGCGGAGAGGAAATGGTCCTCGTCCAGCCAGCGCTTCTTGATCACCAGGCTGGAGCGCAGATAGGCGACCACGCCGCCACCGAAGCTGATGGCGCCGATGAACAGGAAGGTGAGGAAGATGTCCCACAGCGGCACGTCGCGCGGCACCGCATAGGGGGCGGGCGGCTCGCCTTCGGCAGCGCCCGGCACAGGCGGGGTGGAGGAGGTCATGCGGGGCGGTTCCCGAGAGCGCCGGCGGCGTGTTCAGCCCTCGTGGCTGGCGACGAGCTGCTTGCCGAAATTATACACCAGGGCGGTCTTGGTGGCGCCGAGCTTGACCCATTCCGGCGCCTGGGTCTGCGCCGCGCGGAAGAATTCCTCCGAACGCGTCAGCGCCTTGGCATGCAGGGCGTCGTAGCGGTCGAACTTCGCCTGGAAGGCGAACTCGCCGATGATCGAGCTCTCCGTCGCGCGGTCGCGCCAGACCGCGATGGTGGCCTTGGCCTCCAGCCCATGGCCGAAATCGAACGAGCCGACATTCACCTGCACCTCCTCGACCGGGAGGTTGTTGACCAGCGAGATGGTCGCCGCCTTGTCGGCCGGGCAATGTTCCGCCAGTTCCGGAAACACCGAGGTGATGCGCTCCAGCCCGGCGTCGAGCACAATGCCGGGGCTCAGCAGCACGCAATTGTGCGAATAGAGCGAGCGCATGCCACCGAGGCTGTCCTTCAGCGGCAGCAGCTCTTCCTTGAACTTGATGTCGGCCTTGCCGCTAAGATGCGGCACCACATCCACCGCCGCCGCAGCGGCGAGCTCGGGATGGCGGAACTTCAGCGTCAGCTCATGTTCCGGCTCGGGCCAGCCATCAGTGTAGAAGGTGCGTTTGCGCAGGATGAAGGCGTTTCGGTAAAGATCGTAATCCGGCGTGTCGTAGAACAGCACCTCGCGCACATGGCGCTTGAAGCCGTCCTTGTTCGTGGTCACCCCAACCTTGAACTCGGGGGCGATCTGTCCCAGCTTGTGCCAGTAGACCTCGAACTGATGCGGATCGAAAAAGCGCTCCGGGCGCAGCAGGATTTTGTATTCGCGGTAGTGAATATCGTCCATGGAAGGTCCCGCTGGCCCAAGCCTCTCGCCGGGTTGAGAGATTTACGCCTGTCCCGACGCCGCGACAAGGCCGTTCGCATGGCAATGTCACATGCGCGTCATCGCTTGCGCAGCTTGAAGACAGCGCCCCAAATGTGGTCCAACGAAGCCGATCCGTCGCTCCGTGCCTGCGGACAGGACCACGGGGTCCTTTCCCGCGAGAAGAGAGATAGCGCCATGCCCTCCAAGCTCGACCAACTGCGTGCCATGACCGTTGTCGTTTCCGACACCGGCGACATCGAGACGGTGCGCCGCCTGAAGCCGCAGGACTGCACCACCAACCCGACCCTGCTGCTCAAGGCGGCGGAAATGTCGGCCTATTCCTCCCTCGTCGACGAGGCGCTCGCCTGGGGCACCAAGCAGGGCGGCACCTCGGACGCCGTGGTCTCCGCGACCTGCGACCGGCTGGCGCTGAACTTCGGCGCCGAACTGTCAAAGATCGTCCCCGGCCGCGTCTCCACCGAAGTGGATGCCGACCTGTCCTTCGACACCGAAGCGACGCTGGCCAAGGCCCGCTCCTTCATCAAGGCCTATGAGGCGCGCGGCGTCGGCCGCGAGCGCATCCTCATCAAGATCGCCTCCACCTGGGAAGGCATCCGCGCGGCGGAAGTGCTGCAGAAGGAAGGCATCGACTGCAATCTCACCCTGCTGTTCTCGCTGGCCCAGGCGGCGGCGGCGGCGGATGCCGGCGCCTTCCTCATTTCGCCCTTCGTCGGCCGCATCCTCGACTGGCACGTGAAGGCGGGCGAGGGCCCGTTCACCTCCGAGACCGACCCCGGCGTCGTCTCGGTGCGCCAGATCTACGCCTACTACAAGAAGCACGGCATTCCGACCGTGGTGATGGGCGCCTCCTTCCGCAACACCGGCGAGATCGAAGCTCTGGCGGGTTGCGACCGGCTGACCATCGGCCCGGCGCTGCTCGACCAGCTCGCCGCCGATGAAGGCACGCTGGAGCGCAAGCTCGACCCCGCCAATACCGAGGGCGCGCCGGAGCGGCTGCATCTCGACGAGCGCGGCTTCCGCTTAAGGCTCAACGAGGACCAGATGGCGACGGAAAAGCTCTCCGAGGGCATCCGCCAGTTCGTGCGCGATCTCAATTCGCTGCGCGCCCTGGTCGCCAAGCGGATCGACGGCGCCAAGGCCGCCTGATCGCGTAATGCTGGGAGGAGGGCGCGCCCCTTCTCCCCTTTTCCTACGGGAGGAGGCCCCCTCCTCCCGTCCCCGCGCCGGTCTCCCTTCATGTTCGTGCCCGATCTCGGTTTCGCCCTCGCCGCCGGCCTCGCGGCCTTCTTCGTCGGCATGAGCAAGGGCGGGGTGCCGATGATCGGCTCGCTCGCCGTGCCCACATTGGCGCTGTTCATGTCCCCGGTGACCGCCGCCGGCCTGCTGCTGCCGGTCTATGTCATCAGCGACATGTTCGGCGTCTGGGCGTACCGGCGGGAATTCTCCGGCCGCAACCTCGCCATCCTCATTCCCGCCGCCACGCTCGGCATCGGCATTGGCTGGGCCACCGCCTCCCTCGTCACCGATGCCGAGGTGATGCTGATCGTCGGGCTGATCGGCCTCGCCTTCTGCCTGATCCGCTGGCTCGGGGCGGCGGGGGCGGCGGCGCGGCAGGCGGATGTGCCGCGCGGGCTGTTCTGGGGCGCGGTGTCGGGCTTCACCAGCTTCGTCAGCCATGGCGGCGCCCCGCCATACCAGATGTATGTGGTGCCGCAGCGCCTGCCGAAAATGGTCTATGCCGGCACGACGACGCTGACCTTCGCCGCCATAAATGCGCTCAAGCTCATTCCCTATGCCGCGCTCGGCCAGCTCAACCCGGCCAATCTCACCGTCACCGCGCTCCTGATGCCGGTGGCGGTGGCGGCGACCTTCGTCGGCGTCTGGCTCACACGGCGCCTGCCGGAAAAGCTGTTCTACCGGCTGGTGATGGCCGCGCTGTTCCTCATCTCGCTGAAGCTCGTCTGGGACGGTACGACAGGGATGCTCGCGGGCTAATCTGTCTCATCCAACGGACGGGCCAGCGCCGCCGCGCTCCAGAAACCAAGCGCCAGCAGCACGGCAAGGGCGATCACTCCCATCAGCACCGCGTCATAGGAACCGGTGGCGGTCCACAGCATCGCCATGCCCGCCGGCGCCAGCGCGCGGGAGAAGGTGGCCGGCATGGAGAGCACGCCGTTCACCGCGCCATAGGCACGGCGGGTCAGCAGTTCCGGCACCACCAGCCCACGCACGATGGTGAGGATGCCGTTGACCGAGCCATAGGCGAGGGCGAACAGCGCGACATAGATGAAATCCGGCGGCATCAGTTCCAGCGCCAGAAAGGCGAGCGGGAACACCGCGACGATAACCGAGCCCACCACGCGCACCGGCGCGCGCGGCGCCAGAAGGGTGACGAGAATGCGCCCGCCGACCTGCGCCGGGCCGATGAAGGCGATGGCGCTCACCACGGTGGCGGTGTCGAAGCCGCGCTCCACCAGCAGCGGGTACATGTGGAAGGTGAAGCCGGAGAACATGGCGGCATAGGCGGTGAAGGCCACCGCCAGCGCCCAGAACACCTTCTGGCGCAGCACCTCGCCGATTACCGAGCGCGGGGCGCCCGCGGGATGCGGACGCACCGGCGGCCGTTCGCGCCCGGCTCCGGCGGAGAGAAAATTCGCCGTCGCGCACAGGCCGATATTGATCGCCGCCAGCACCAGCAGCGTGCCACGCCAGCCGAGGCCGTCGAGCAGCAGCTGGACCAGCGGGATGAAGACGGTGGAGGCGAAGCCGCCCCACAGCGTGAGCGCGGTGATGCCCGGGCGCGCCTGCAGCGGCCCCGCCCGCCGCGCCACCACGGCGAAGGCCGGCTCATAGAGCGTCGCGGCCTGCATCGCGCCAATGCCGGCCACCGCGACATAGAACAGAACGAGGCTCGACACCTGCGACCACAGTGCCAGCAGCAGCCCGGCCGCCAGCGACGCGCCAGCCATCACCGCCCGCCCATGGCCACGGTCGATGGCGGCGCCGGCGGGATAGGCGGCGAGGCCGGAAAAAGCGAGGCCGAGCGTCGCCGCGCCGTAAAGTTCGGCCTTGGACCAGCCGAGATCGGCCCCCATCGCCTGCGCGATCTGCGGGAAACTGTAATAGAGGCTGCCCCAGGAACAGAGCTGGGCCATGCCGAGCCCGATGATGAAGGGCGTTCGCCCATCAGGCGGGGCGGAGGGGGAAGCGGCGGTCACGACAGGCGCACTCTCAACTCACTCGCCCGCGCGCCCGTCACGCACCGCCGGCGCGAGCCGCTGCCGCACCAGATGCGCCCAGTAACTGGCGCCCAGCGGCAGCAGCGCGTCGTTGAAATCATAGGCGGCATTGTGCAGGTTCGGGCCCGGCCCGCTGGCGAGGCAGAGATAGGCGCCCGGCACCGCTTCCAACATGTAGGCGAAATCCTCCGCCGCCATGATCGGCTCGAAGGCAGGGTCGACCTGCTCGCCCACCGTCGCCCGCGCCGCTTCCAGCGCGTCGCCGAACGGGGCATCGTGATTCACCAGCGGGGGATAGCGGCGCTCATAGCGGATCTCCGCCCGCGCGCCCTGCGCGGCGCACACGCCGTCGACGATCGCGCGCAGCCGCGCCTCCACGAGATCGCGCACCGCCGGGGCGAAGCTGCGCACCGTGCCGCGCAGCACCACCTCGTCGGGAATGACGTTCCAAGTATCGCCGCCATGGATCTGGGTGACGCTGACGACCGCCGCCTCCTGCGGGTTGACCGCGCGGGCGACGATGGCCTGCAGCTGGGTGACGATATGGGCGGCGGTGAGCACGGGGTCGATGCCGCGCTGAGGCATCGCCGCATGGGCGCCGCGCCCGATTACCCGGACCTCGAAAATGTCGAAGGCCGCGAACATGGCGCCGGGCCGGCCGAGAAACGTGCCGAAGGGCGCGTTCGGCCAATTGTGCAGGCCGTATATCGCCTGCATCGGGAAGCGGTCGAACAGCCCTTCGTCGACCATCACCTTTCCGCCGCCCTCATTCTCCTCCGCCGGCTGGAAGATGAAATGCACCGTGCCGGCGAAATCCGGTTTCTGGCTGAGATGCCGCGCGGCGGCGAGCAGCATGGTCATGTGCCCGTCATGGCCGCAGGCGTGCATCTTGCCCGGCGTGTCGGAACGCCAGGGCAGGTTGGTCGCCTCATGGATGTCGAGCGCGTCCATATCCGCGCGCAGGCCGATGGCGGGGCCGTCGCCGAGGCGGCCCTTCAGCGTCGCCACCAGCCCGGTGCCGGCAAGGCCGCGGTGTACCGGCAGGCCGAAGCACGCGAGTTTCTCCGCCACGAAGGCCGAGGTGCGGTGCTCCGCGAAGGCGGTTTCCGGCATCGCGTGCAGGCTGCGCCGCCACTGGCTCAGTTCGTCCGCCTGATCGGCCAGGTCGGGCAGGATGCCGAAGCCGTCGCCTGTCGCCTGCTGCACCATCACCATCCCCTGCCGAAGCAGCGCCGGCCCTCGGCGCGGCGGCCAGTTAGGCCCGCCCCGCCCGCCACCGCAAGCGCGTGGGCGGAAGGGGGCCTCCCCTTCCTGTGCATGGGTGCAGTGCCACCCATGGCCGCCCGGGCTTGCGTGGATGTGAACGGCCCGGCGCCTGATGACGGGCTATGCCGGAGGCGAACGCAAAAATTTCCGCACGGGGCGGGATGAAAGCCAGGAACGGCTCCGTATACGGGACATGAAGCGCGACGAGACCTCCTTCGACGTGCCGGCCCAGCTCGGCGTGATGCGGCGCTATGCGCGTTCGCTGACGCGCGACGATGTGGAGGCCGAGGACCTGGTGCATGACGCGCTGGTGCGCGCCTATGAGCGGCGCGGCAGCTTCGATGCCGAGCGCGCCGCCCCCGGCAAAACGGAGCGCGGGCCGGCGCCGCGCGGGGCCGCGCTGCGCGGCTGGCTGCTCTCGGTGCTGCACAATGTGTTCATCGACCGCCGCCGTTCGCGCGTCGCCGAAGCGCGCCGCGAGGCCGACAGCCTCGACCTCGCGGAGACCAGCACCGCGCCGGCGCAAGAGCACCGGCTGCGCCTCGCCCAGGTGCGCGACGCCTTCATGGCCCTGCCGGAGGAACAGCGCGCGGCGCTGCACCTCGTCGCCATCGAGGGGCTCGGCTATGCCGAAGCCGCCGCCACGCTCGGCATTCCGCAGGGCACGCTGATGTCCCGCCTGTCGCGTGCCCGCGCGACGTTGCGGGCGATGGAAGAGGGCGGCGCGGGGGAAGGCCCGGCGCGCCTGCGCATCGTAGGAGGTACGGATGAGCCAACCCGTTGATCCCGTCTCCGGCGACGATCTGCAGGCCTATGTCGACGACCAGCTCAGCGTGGCGCGGCGCATCGATGTCGAGGCCTATCTCAGCGCCAACCCCGCCGCCGCCTCGCGGGTGATGGGCGATCTGCGCATCCGCGACGAGCTGCGCCTCGCGCTGGCCGAGACGCCGCGCGCCGCGTCCACCGCCACGGCGCGACTGGCGACGGCGGAAGCGGCGCGGCGGCTGCAGGGCGCGCTCGCCCGCGCCCGCTGGACCCGGCGGCTGCGCATCGCCGCCATGGTGGCGCTGCTGGTCGGCGCCGGCTGGATGGCCAACGCCCAGTTCGGCCATCTCGGCGTCAGCCGCGTCGTCGCCTCCGGCCTGCCGCCGGCCTATCTCGAGGACGCGCTGCGCGCCCACCGCACCGCGATGATGCGCGCCGACATGCCCTCGCAGCCGGGCGCGAGCCATTACGACCCGCTGGAGATCCGCGCCGCCACCGCCATCGTCATGCCGGCTTTGCCGGACGGGTGGAAAGTGGCGGATGTGCAGGTGTTCCCCTCCACCTTCGGCCCCAGCGTGGAAATGACCGTCGAGGCCGGGGAGATCGGCACCGCCTCGCTGTTCGCGGTGCGGCCGGGCGGCTTCGACGTGGTGCCGGCGACCACCGTGCCGCGCGACGGCCTGACCGCCGCCTATTGGCAGGTGGGCGAGGTCGCCTATGCGCTGGTCGCGCAGGCGGGCCCCTCCGCCGACATTCGTGATCTCGACCGGGCGGCCGCACGCCTTGCCCGGACGCTGTACTGAACCCAGATGATCCGCATCAGGAGACTAACATGAACACGCCGAATTCCGGCTTCCAGTGGTCCCGCACCGGCAGCGTCGACCAGGCCGTCTATGACGAGGGCCTGCGCCGCCACATGCTGCGGGTCTATAATTACATGGCGCTCGGCCTCGTGCTCACCGGCGCCGTGGCCTTCATCGTCGGCACCACGCCGGCGCTCTATGTGCCGATCTTCTCCACCCCGCTGAAATGGGTGGTGATGCTGGCGCCGCTCGCCTTCGTGCTGTTCTTCTCGTTCCGCATGCAGTCGATGTCGGGCAGCGCGGCGCAGACCATGTTCTGGGCGTTCTGCGCGGTGATGGGCCTGTCCATGGCCTCGATTTTCCTGGTGTTCACCGGCACCTCGATCGCGCGCACCTTCTTCATCGCCGCGACGATGTTCGGCGCCACCAGCCTCTACGGCTACACCACCAAGCGCGATCTCTCGCAGTTCGGCTCGTTCCTGATCATGGGCCTGATCGGCGTGGTGATCGCCAGCGTGGTCAACATCTTCTTCGTCTCGACGATGCTGCAGTTCATCGTCTCCGTGGTCGGCATCCTCGTCTTCGTCGGCCTGACCGCCTGGGATACCCAGTCGATCAAGGAACAGTACGCCGACCATTTCGACGCCGAGTCGCAGCAGAAGCTCGCCGTGTTCGGCGCCTTCTCGCTCTACCTCAACTTCGTCAACATCTTCCAGCTTCTGCTGAATTTCACCGGCGAGCGGGAGTGAGGCGGCTTTTCGCCAAGGGAACGCACCCATGAACGACCAGGATCGCCAGGCCATTGACGGCCTCTTCGCCAAGCTGGCCGAGGCCGAGCGCCAGTCCGGCCCGCGTGACCCGCAGGCCGAGGGCTTCATCGCCCAGCGCATCGCGCAGCAGCCGGCCGCGCCCTATCTGATGGCGCAGACCATCGTGATGCAGGACTACGCCCTGCAGCAGGCGCAGGCGCGGATCGAGGAGCTGGAGCGGCAGGCGCAGGAGACGGCGGCCCAGCCCGCCAGCGGCGGCGGCCTCTTCGGCGGGCTGTTCGGCTCCAGCCAGCCCCCGGCGCGGCGCAGCGGCGTGCCTTCCATGCCGCGCAGCGCGGCCGGCTATGAGGGCGGCAGTGCCATTCCGGCCAGCGCCTCCCCGGCCTGGCAGTCCGGCGCGGCGGCGGGCCAGCCCATGGGCGCGCCGGGCGCCCCCGGCGGCCCGGGCGCGCAGCCGGGCGGTTTCGGCCGGCCGGGCTTCGGCGGCGGTGGCGGCGGCTTCCTGGCCGGCGCGGCGCAGACGGCGATGGGCGTCGCCGGCGGCGTGCTGCTCGGCAGCGCCATTGCAGGCATGTTCGGCGGCAGCGAGGCCAAGGCGGCAGAAGCGCCGGCGGAAGCGCCGGCCGAGGAGCCGGCAGCGGCCGACGAGCCGGTGGACACCGGCGCCGAGGATGCCGGGGCCGTGGATGATGGCGGCTTCTTTGGCGGCGGCGACTGGTTCGGCGGCGGCGACGAATTCTGAGCGCGCCGGGCGGCGTGCTTCACCCGCCGCCCGCCTTCGCCTCTGACAGGTTCCCCCGCCTTCGGGCGGGGTTCCAGCGGACTCCTGCCCTGCAGGGCAGGGGACACTTCCCAACTTCCAGCAGGCCGGCCCCTCACCGGCCTGTTCTTTTTTGTCGGCTCGATCATTTCACCGTTTCACGGAAGCAGTGAAATGATCTAATTCTTTGTTTTGTCGCGTTTTCTTCACGCGAACCGGTATCCACTTCGCTCGAAAACGCTCTACACGCCCAGCCCGTTCTCGGCGGCATAGTCCTTCAGCGAACGCTCCGGCCGGGCGCCGATATGGCTGATGATCTCGGCCGCGCAGAGCGCGCCGAGCGCGAGGCACTCGCCCGCCGCCATGCCCTTGGCGAAGCCGTGCAGATAGCCGGCGGCGAACAGGTCGCCCGCGCCGGTCGTGTCCACCACCTTCGCCACCGGAAACGCCGGAACCGACACCATCTCCCCGCCGATGACCGCAAGCGCGCCCTTTTCGCTGCGGGTGACGACGGCATGGCGCGCCTCCTGCCGCAGCTGGGCGAGGGCGGCGTCGAAATCGGTCTCGTAGAGCGACATCAGCTCCGCCTCATTGGCGAAGACGAGATCGACCGTGCCGGCGCGCAGGAGATTCAGGAACTCCGCCCGGTAGCGTCCGACACAGAAGGCGTCGGACAAGGTGAGCGACACGGTGCGCCCGGCCTCATGCGCGATGGCGGCGGCCTTGAGGAAGGCCTCCTTCGCCGGCGGCGGGTCCCAGAGATAACCTTCGAGATAGGTGACCTTCGCCCCCGCCACCATGGCCGCATCGACATCGGCGGGGGACAGGTCCTGCGCCGCGCCGAGATAGGTGTTCATGGTGCGCTCGCCATCCGGCGTCACCAGAATGAGGCAGCGGGCCGTGGCCGGGCCGGCGGTCGCGGCGGGCGTGGCATAGGCGACGCCGGCGGCGCGGATGTCATGGGCGAAGATGCCGCCCAGCTCATCGTCGCGCACCTTGCCGATGAAGCCGGCCCGGCCGCCGAGCGCGGCGATGCCGACCATGGAATTGGCGGCCGAGCCGCCGGAAATCTCCACCCCCGGCCCCATGGCGCCATAGACCGCTTCCGCGCGCTCTTCGTCGATCAGCGTCATGCCGCCCTTGCGCATGCCGTGGCGGTCGAGGAAGCCGTCCTCGGTGCGGGAAATCACGTCGACGATGGCGTTGCCGAAGCCGATCACATCGAGCTGGGGGACGGTCATGGACGGCGTTTCTCCGCAAGGGTCTGCCGGGGATGAAGGCGGGTCACGCGGTAGCAGACGGGCGCCCGTCCCGCAACGCTTGCCGCCGGGCGAGGGCGCGCGACAGCCCGGCCCGCTTCCCCTCCGGGCGCGGGCCGACTATGGCTAGCCGATGGCCCTGCTCCGCCACGCCTCCACCGTCGCTTTGCTCACCCTGACCTCGCGCGTGCTCGGCTTCGCCCGCGACGCTGGGGTGGCGGCGCTGTTCGGCACCGGGCTGGTGGCGGAAGCCTCCGTCGCCGGCCTCGCCGTGCCGCAGATCGCCCGCCGGCTGCTCGGCGAGGGGGCGCTGAACGCCGCGCTGCTGCCGACTCTGGCGCGGGCGGAGGACGCGCCGGCGCGCCGGGCGCTGGCCGGGGCGGTGGTGGCGGTGTTCGCCCTCGCCGGACTGCTGATCGCGGGGCTTCTGTTCCTGTTCATGCCGGCCGTGGTGAGCGTGCTGGCGCCGGGCTTTGCCGGCGACGGCCCGCGCGCGGCGGGTGCCGTGCTGGCCGGGCGGCTCACCGTGATCTGCCTGCCGCTCGCCTTGCTCGCCGGGGTGTTCGCCGCCTTCGCCAACGCGGCCGGCCGCTTCGCCCGGCCGGCCATGGCGCCGGCGGCGGCCAATGTCGCGGTGATCGCCCTGCTCGTGCTGCTTTGGCTCTCCGGCGCGCACACGATCAGCGCGTCCGCCGCACTCATCTGGCTGGCGGCCGGGGTTGTGGCGGGGGCGCTGACGCAGGTCGTGCTGAACGCCGCCGCCCTGCCGCGCGACTTTGTCCGCCTCACCCTCGCGCCGGCGAACCTCAAGGCGGCGCTACCGCTGCTCGCCGGTTCGGCGACGCCGCTGCTGGCCGCCGCCCTGCCGCAGCTACGCTTTCTCATCGCCGCGGCGGCGGCCTCCGGCCTTGGCGGCGGCGTCGCCGCCCTGTTCTACGCCACACGGCTGGTCGAATTGCCGCTCGGGCTGGTCGGCGCCAGCGCCGGGGCGGTGCTGCTGCCGGCGCTGGCACACGGGCGCGGCACGGCGGAGGAACCCGGTTTCGGGCCGACCGCGCTCGGGGCCGGCGGCCTCATCGCCGCGCTCGCGCTCTCGCTGCCGGCAGCGCTCGGCCTTGCCGTGCTGGCCCACCCCATCGTGGTGGTGCTGTTCCAGCGCGGCGCCTTCGATCCGCAGGCGAGCGAACTCACCGCCACCGCCCTCACCTTACTGGCGTTGACCCTGCCGGCGCAGGCGCTGGAGAAGGTGCTGATCGCCATTGCCTTCGCGTGCGGGCTGCCGCGACTTGTCACCCTCGCCAGCCTGGCCGCGCTGCCGCTGGGTGCGCTGGCGGGCTTTTTCAGCGTGGGGGCGCTCGGCATGGCGGGGCCGGCGCTGGGGGTGCTGGTGTCCAGCGTCGTCGCGCTCGCCGGGCTTGGAATCGGCCTCGGCCGCCGGCGGCTGTTGGTGCTGGGGAAACCCGTCCGCCGGCAGTTGCTCCGGCTCAGCCTCGCGGCGCTCGGCATGGCGGGGGCTGTGATGCTGGCGCGCCTTGGCTGCGAGGGCCTGCTGACGCAGGGCGGGCTCGCCGCCGCCGGGGCGCTGACCGGGCTGGTGGCGCTCGGCGGCGCGGTCTATGCCGGGCTGGCGCTGGCGCTCGGCGGTATCGAACTGACCGCGCTGCGGGCGGGCCTGCGCCGCTGATCGTCCAAGAGACGCGCGGGCGTTGAAGATGCTTGCCCCTGCGGGTCATGCGTGCCATAGCGCCCCCGCGCCGGGGGCATTCCCGCGGCACGGCAGGGCGCAGACCACAGGACGCTCCGACATGGAATTCAAGCCGCTCGTGTTTTCCGGCGTCCAGCCGACCGGAAACCTGCATCTCGGCAATTATCTCGGCGCCATCCAGCGCTTCGTCGCGCTGCAGGACAGCCATGACTGCCTTTATTGCGTGGTCGACATGCACGCGATCACGGTGTGGCAGGACCCGGCCGACCTGAAGCGGCAGATCCGCGAGGTCACCGCCGCCTTCATCGCCGCCGGCATCGACCCGACCAAGCACATCGTGTTCAACCAGAGCCAGGTCTCCGGCCATGCCGAACTCGCCTGGGTGTTCAACTGCGTGGCGCGCCTCGGCTGGCTCAACCGCATGACCCAGTTCAAGGAGAAGGCCGGCAAGGACCGCGAGAACGCCTCGGTGGGCCTTTACGCCTACCCGAACCTGATGGCCGCCGACATTCTGCTCTACCGCGCCACCCATGTGCCGGTTGGCGAGGACCAGAAGCAGCATCTGGAGCTGACCCGCGACATCGCGCAGAAGTTCAATAATGATTTCGGCCCTTCCATCGCCGCCAACGGGCTGGGCGAGGCGTTCTTCCCGCTGCCCGAGCCGCTGATCGGCGGGCCGGCGGCGCGGGTGATGAGCCTGCGCGACGGCGCCAAGAAGATGTCGAAGTCGGACCCATCCGATCTCTCGCGCATCAACCTCACCGACGATGCCGACCTGATCGCCTCGAAGATCCGCAAGGCCAAGACCGATCCCGAGCCGCTGCCCTCCGAGGCGGAAGGGCTTAAGGGCCGGCCGGAGGCGGAGAATCTGGTCGGCATCTATGCCGCCCTCGCCAATGTCGCGAAGGAAGAGGTGCTCGCCCAGTTCGGCGGCGGGCAGTTCTCCACCTTTAAGGCGGCGCTGGTCGATCTTGCTGTGGCCAAGCTCGGGCCGATCGGGGCGGAGATGCAGCGTTTGGTGGCCGAGCCGGACCATATCGACGCCATCCTGCGCGACGGCGCCGCCCGAGCCCGCGCGCTGGCGGATGCCACCATGGCGAGCGTGCGCGACATCGTCGGCTTCGTGCGCTAGCCTTCGCCGGTTCCATTCGCCCGGAGGGAGCCCATGTCGCGCCGGCGCCAAAGCCATGAGCCCGGCCACCGCCGGAAGTTCCTCGTGCTGGCGGACGACACGCCGGAATGCGACCGCGCGCTCTATTACGCGGCGCGGCGCGCGGCGCGCACCGGCGGCGCCGTGGTGCTGCTCGCCGTGCTGCAGCTGGAAGAGGCGCCGAGCCAGTGGCTCGGCGTCGCCGACCTGATGCGGGCGGAAGCGACCGACAAGGCCGAAGCGCGGCTCGATCTGCTTTCCGCCAGGGCGGAAGGCATTGCCGGCGTCGCCACCGAACGGGTGGTGCGCGAAGGCGTGGTGGCCGAGCAGATCCTCGCCGTCATCGAGGAGGATGAGGACATCGCCATCCTCGTGCTCGCCGCGGGCACCGGAAAGGAAGGGCCGGGGCCGCTCATCGCCTCCCTGGCCAAGGGACTGTGGCCGAGCCTGCCGGTGCCCGTTACCCTGGTGCCGGGCGCGCTCTCCGACAGCGAGATCGACGCGCTGGCCTAGCGCACGTTCCGATCGGACTGCCTCGCAATCCGATCGGTAAAACGTTCTCTATCAATAGTTTAGAGGATGATTCACCGATCAGGTTGATTCAACCTGATCGGATCAGGCTCTAGGCGGGCGCGGCGCTGCGACGCCCTTCCCCTCGCGCCCGTGAGAGCTTATCTAAAGTGCACATTCCCCCGTCGCCGCGGCCTTGAACCCCGGTTGGCAAGGAGACCGACATGTTCATCCAGACCGAAGCCACCCCCAATCCCGCCACGCTGAAGTTCCTGCCCGGCCGTTCCGTGCTCGGCGACGGCACGTTCGAGGCGCGCGACGCCGAGGAGGCCGCCCGCTCGCCGCTGGCGGTGCGCCTGTTCGAGGTGCCCGGCGTCACCGGCGTGTTTTTCGGCTCGGATTTCGTCACCGTCACCAAGGCGCAGGGCGAGTGGGCGCATCTCAAGCCGGCCATTCTCGGCGCCATCATGGAGCATTTCGTCTCCGGCCAGCCGATCCTGCCCGAGGACCACGCGCACACCGCCGACGACGCCTTCTTCGAGGCCAAGGATGCCGGGCTGGTCGACACCATCCGCGAGCTGATCGACACCCGCGTGCGCCCGGCGGTGGCCAATGATGGCGGCGACATCACCTTCCGCGGCTACAAGGACGGCGTGGTGTTCCTCGCCATGAAGGGCTCCTGCGCCGGCTGCCCCTCCTCCACCGCGACGCTGAAGAACGGCATCGAGAACCTGCTCCGCCACTTCGTTCCCGACGTGGTGGAAGTGCGCCCGGTCTGACACCGGCACGGGCGCGCCCTTTCCATAGGGGCGCGCGCAGGTGCATGGTGGAACGATGACCGCGCTCCACCCTGCTGATTCTGGCCCATGCTGATTCTCGCCATCGACACCGCGCTCGACGCCTGTTCGGCGGCCCTGCACGACATGGACACCGACGCGACGCGGGCGATGGAGCATGTCGTCATGGCGCGCGGCCATGCCGAATCGCTGATCCCGATGGTGGAGCGGGTGATGAGCGCCGCCGGGGCGGCCTTCACCGATATCGATCTTTTCGCCGTCACCGTCGGACCGGGGAGCTTCACCGGCCTGCGGGTGGGCCTGTCGGCCGCGCGCGGCTTCGGCCTCGCCACCGGCAAGCCGGTGCTCGGCCTGCCGACGCTGACCGTGCTCGCCGCCCCGCTGCTGGCGCGCGACGACGCAGTTCCGGTAGCCGCCGCCATCGATGCCCGCCACGGCAATGTCTATCTGCAGATGATCGGCCCCGCCGGCCGGGTTCTGGTGAGCCCGCGCGCCATGGCAGCCAAGGATGCGGCGCGCTCGGTCGCCAACGGGCCGGTGCGGCTGGTCGGTTCTGGCGCCGGCCTCCTGGTCGATGCCTGGCCGATGGGCGCGCAGCCGCCGCTGGAGGTGCGCGCCACCGCAACGCCCGACCCGGTATGGCTGGCGCGGATCGCCAGCGTCGCCGATCCCGCCCGTTCCGAACCCAAGCCGCTTTATCTGCGCGACGCCGACGCCAAGCCGCAGACCGGCGGGCGGATCGCCCGGCGATGAGCCGGCTGCCGACCTGGCTCGACTGGATGACCCGCGCCCGCCCCGGCGAGGCGACGCTGCGCGCCATGCGGGCCGGCGATGCCGAGGCGCTGGCCCGGCTGCACGCGCAATCCTTCCGCATCGGCTGGGACGCGGCCGAGTTCGAGCGGCTGATCGCCAACCGGCTGACGCGCGGATTGGTGGCCACCGACGGCCCCGGCGGCACGCCGGTCGGCTTCATCCTGCTGAGCGGGGTGGCGCCGGAGATGGAGATCCTCTCGGTCGCGGTCGACAGCCGCCGGCGCGGCGCCGGGCTCGGCCGCCGGCTGGTGGAAGCCGCCTTCGGCACGCTGGCGGCGGAGGGCTACCGCACCGTGTTTCTCGAAGTCGAGGACGGCAATGCCGCGGCGCTGAAGCTCTATGCCCGCACCGGCTTTCACGAGATCGGCCGCCGCCCGGGCTATTATCGCAATGGCGCCGGCGCGCCGGTGGCGGCGCTCACCATGCGGCGGGACATCGCCTGAGGAAACCATTGCCCTCGCCCGCATCGCTGCGCCATAAGGCGGAGCGGGCGGGAATGCACCGACACTTGCGGGCTGAAGGAAACAGGCCGAGGAATGAACGACAAGCCGACCGCGATCGAGGAAGCCTGCGTGACGCTGGGGTTGCGGATGACCGACCAGCGCCGGGTGATCGCCCGCATCATCGCCGAGGCGCAGGACCATCCCGATGTGGAGGAACTGCACCGGCGCGCCGTCGCCGTGGACGACCGCATCTCCATCTCCACCGTCTACCGCACGGTGAAGCTGTTCGAGGATGCCGGCATCATCGCCCGTCATGATTTCCGCGACGGCCGCTCGCGCTACGAGCCGGTGCCGGACGAGCATCACGACCATCTCATCGATCTGCGCAACGGTACGGTGGTGGAATTCCGCTCCGAGGAGATCGAGCAGCTGCAGGAAGAGATCGCCCGCAAGCTCGGCTACCGTCTCGTCGGCCACCGGCTGGAGCTTTACGGCGTGCCGCTCGACCCCAAGAAGGACTGAAGCCGTGCGGGCGTGGCTGGTGATCGTGCCGGTCGTGCTCGTCACGCTGCTCGGCATTCCCTTGCAATGGCTCTCGGTGGCGCTTCGGCTGCCGACGCGGCGGACCATTCCCGTGCTCTACCATCGCCTCGTGCTGGCGCTCATCGGCGTGCGGGTGCGGGTGGTCGGCGCGCCGGCGCCCGCGCGGCCGCTGCTCATCGTTGCCAACCACGTGTCCTGGCTCGACATTCTGGTGCTGGGCTCGCGCCTGCCCCTGTGCTTCGTCGCCAAGAGCGAGGTGGCGCGCTGGCCGGGCATCGGCCTGCTGGCGAAGCTCCAGCGCACCATCTTCGTCGACCGCACGTCCCGTACGGCGACGGGGCGGGTGGCGGGGGAGATGGCCGCGCGGATGAATGACGGCGACCCGGTGGTGCTGTTCGCCGAGGGCACGTCGAGCGACGGCAACCGGGTGCTGCCCTTCCGCTCGGCGCTGATCGGCGCCGCCCGCCAGGGCATGGGCGAGGAGGAAGGCGCGGCGGCCGCCATCCAGCCGCTCGCCATCGCCTATATCGGCCTCTCCGGCCTGCCTGTCGGCCGCGCCGGGCGCCCGCATCTCGCCTGGTATGGTGATATGGACCTCGCGCCGCATCTAATGGAGGTGCTGCGGCGCGGCGGCGTCGAGGTGGAGCTGCGCTTCGGCACTCCGCTGGCCGCGAGCGGCCGCAAGGCGGCGGCGCAGGAGGCCGAGCGCGCGGTGCGCCACATGCTGGCGCAGGCGCTGAACGGGCGCCATTGCTGAGGAAAACGGCGGAAATTCACGCCGCCTGCCCCTACGGCCGCCCCTGCCGCGCATTTCCTTTTCGCGCAAATCCCGCTACACAGGGGCATAGGCGTCAATCGCGGAGACGTGGACGATCTCGACCTGCAGTCGACCGAGGTGGGAACGAGCGGCGAGCAACGAGGGCGCCTTGCGGGAACGCGCCCACCGCGCCCTCGGCTTTCCAACGCAAGACGCCGCGCGGCTCCCTGTGGGCCACCGGCACGGGTCGATCGACACGCAATGAGTGATACGCGCAAGCTCTACGTCCGCTCCTTCGGCTGCCAGATGAACGTCTATGACGCCCAGCGCATGACGGACACGCTGGCGAAAGAGGGCTATGTCGAGACCGACAGCCCGGACGACGCCGATCTGGTCATCCTCAACACCTGCCATATCCGCGAGAAGGCCGCCGAGAAGGTCTATTCCGAGCTCGGCCGGCTGAAGAAGGCGCAGGAAGAAGCCGGCCGCCGGCAGATGGTGGCGGTCGCCGGCTGCGTCGCGCAGGCGGAAGGCGGCGAAATCCTCAAGCGCGCGCGCGGCGTCGACCTCGTCGTCGGCCCGCAGAGCTACCACAAGCTGCCCGCACTGCTGGCCGATGCCGAGCGGCGCGGCCATAACCGGCGCGCCGGCATCGTCGAGACCGAGTTTCCGGTCGAGGACAAGTTCGATTTCCTGCCACCGCCGACTCCGGCGGCGATCGCCAAGCGCGGCCCCACCGCCTTCGTCACGGTGCAGGAAGGTTGCGACAAATTCTGCACCTTCTGCGTCGTGCCCTATACGCGCGGGGCGGAAGTCTCGCGCCCGCTCCCCAAAATTCTCGACGAGATGATCCGCCTCGCCGAGGCCGGGGTGCGCGAGGTGACGCTGATCGGCCAGAACGTCAACGCCTATCACGGCGCCGACGCCGCCGGCCGCACCGCGAACCTGCCCGAGCTGGTGCGCCGCATCGCCGAGGTGCCGGGCATCGCCCGCGTGCGCTACACCACCAGCCACCCGCGCGACATGGATGACGAGCTGATCGCCGCCCATCGCGAGCTGCCCGCGCTGATGCCCTATCTGCACCTGCCGGTGCAGTCCGGCTCCAACCGGGTGCTGGCGGCGATGAACCGCAAGCACGACCGCGAACTGTTCTTCGACATCGTCGCCCGCGTGCGCGCGGCCCGGCCGGATATCGCCTTCTCCTCGGATTTCATCGTCGGCTTCCCCGGCGAGACCGAGGCCGATTTCGCGGACACGATGGACCTTGTGGAGCGCGTGGGCTTCGCCTCCGCCTTCTCGTTCAAATATTCGTCGCGCCCCGGCACGCCGGCGGCGGGCATGGGCGAGCAGGTGCCGGAAACGGCGAAGTCCGAGCGCATCCATGCGCTGCAGGCGCTGCTCGACCGGCAGAAGGCGGCGTTCGACGCCGCCTGCCGCGGCCGTCGCTTCGACATTCTGCTGGAAAAGCCCGGTCGCTTCCCCGGCCAGCTGATCGGCCGCTCGCCCTATCTGCAATCCGTCGTCGTCGAGGCCCCGCTTGAGGCCATCGGCACGCTGGCGGAGGTGGAAGTGCGCGAGGTCAGCACCAAGAGTCTTTCGGGCGACATACGCGGCGGCGAGTTTTTTGGTGAACGACCGGCGCGCGAATCGCGTTTCATCGGGCAGGGCGAAAAACTGGAGGCGTGAGCGTGCGTCGACCTGGTAGCGGATCTGGTAGCGAGACGGAACGGACCCTCACCTCCCCGCGCGCGGCGCCGCGCGCCGTTCCGGCGGCCCCGCGCTGGATCGACACGCCGGACGACGATTCCGCCGGGCAGATCGTGCTCGCCTTCGACGACAACCGCGTCGCCAGCCAGCTCTTCGGCCATTACGGGCAGAATCTCGCCCTCATCGAGCGGCGGCTGGAAATCGTCGCCGAGCAGCG
The DNA here is from genome assembly GCF_965249975.1 of Ancylobacter sp. Lineage (GTDB taxonomy): Bacteria > Pseudomonadota > Alphaproteobacteria > Rhizobiales > Xanthobacteraceae > Ancylobacter. The sequence goes on from NZ_CBDFNE010000018.1 coordinate 1,056,708, forward strand.
CGGCAACCATGTCACGCTGGAAGGCCCGCGCGAGGCCTGCGAGCAGGCCCGCCATGTGCTGGAAACGCTCTATGCCCGGCTGAAGAAGGGCGGGGAACTCCAGCCCGGCGATGTCGAGGGCGTGCTGCGCGAGGCCGCCGCGCAGGGGCAATTATTCGAGTTCGACCCCGCGACCAAGAAGCAGAGCTTCGACGAGATCCAGCTGCGCCGCCGGCCGGTGCGCGCCCGCACCGCCGCGCAGGACGCCTATATCCGCGCGCTCAAGCGCCAGACGCTGGTGTTCGGCGTCGGCCCCGCCGGCACCGGCAAGACCTGGCTCGCGGTCGCCTATGCCGTCCACCTGCTGGAACGGCGCGTGGTCGACCGGCTGATCCTCTCCCGTCCGGCGGTGGAGGCGGGCGAGCGGCTCGGCTTCCTGCCCGGCGACATGAAGGAGAAGGTCGATCCCTATCTGCGCCCGATCTACGACGCGCTGCATGATCTGATGGACCGCGCCTTTGTCGAGCGGGCGATGATGTCCGGCGAGATCGAGATCGCCCCGCTGGCCTTCATGCGCGGGCGCACGCTGGCCAATGCCTGCGTCATCCTCGACGAGGCGCAGAACACCACCTCCATGCAGATGAAGATGTTCCTCACCCGCCTGGGCGAGAACTCGCACATGATCATCACCGGCGATCCCAGCCAGATCGACCTGCCGCCGGGCCAGACCTCGGGCCTTGCCGAGGCTGTGGGGCTGCTGAAGGACGTGGAAGGCGTCGACGTGTGTCACTTCAACGCCGCCGACGTGGTGCGGCACGAGCTGGTGGGGCGCATCGTCGCTGCCTATGACCGCAAGGATTCGGCGGCGCGGGCGGCGGCCCCGACGGGGATCGCGCGGCCATGAATGGGGAAGGCGACAGTCCCGCGCCGCAGGTCGAGGTCGACGTTCTGGTCGAGGCCGGGCCCTGGGCCTCGATCGCGGACGCCGAAGCGCTCGTGGTGCGAGCGGTCAACGCCGCCTGCGCCGGCGCACTCACCGAATACGAGATCGACATCGACGGCGCCGAGATCGCGGTGAAGCTGACGGACGATGCGGCGCTGCAGGCGCTCAACCGCGACTGGCGCGGCAAGGACTACGCCACCAACGTGCTGTCCTTTCCCACCCCCGAGGTGGCGCGGGAGGGCGGCGATCCCCATCTCGGCGACATCGCCATCGCCTATGAAACGCTGGCGCGCGAGGCGGAAGCGGAGGGCAAACCCATCGCCGACCATCTCGCGCATCTCGCCGTCCATGGTACGCTGCATCTGCTCGGCTATGATCACGAGGTCGCGGAAGAGGCGGAGGAGATGGAGGCGATGGAGCGGCACGTGCTTGCCGGCCTCGCCATCGCCGACCCCTATGCCGAGACCGAACCCGTTCACCCCTGACCGAATCAACTGACCAAAAGGCCAATGTCCGATCCTCTTCCCAGTCCGTCCTCCGCCTCCCGGGGCAGCGAGGGCCCAAGTAGCGGCGCCAGCAATGGCGCCACCAGCGGCACCGCGACAAGCGTCGGGCAGCGAAGCAGGGCCGGCGGAGGCTCCAGCGAGCCTCGCGCCGGCATTTTCGGCCGGCTTCGCCATCTCATTGGCGGGCGGCGCTCCACCGGCTCGCTGCGCTCGGATCTCGCCGCCACCCTCTCGGCGCCCAGCACCGAGCCGGGGGCGGACCTTACCGCCACCGAGCGGACGATGCTCAAGAGCATCCTGGACCTGCGTGAGCTGCGCATCGGCGACCTCATGGTGCCGCGCGCGGACATCGTCGCCGTGCAGAAGGACATTTCGCTCGGTGAGCTGCTCGCCGTCTTCGCCGAGGCCGGTCATTCCCGCCTCGTCGTCTATGACGACACGCTCGACGACCCCGTCGGCATGGTCCATATCCGCGATCTCGTGACCTATCTCACCCAGCGCGCCATGACGCCCCGCGCGACGGCCTCGCGCGCCGAGGCGCTGCGCAACGGCCCGCGTCCCAGCGTGGCGGAGGCTCCCGCCGCCGGCAAGGCGGCACGCCCGTCCTTCAATCTGAAGGCCATCGACCTGTCCAACTCGCTGAGCGGCGCCAAGCTGATCCGCCGCCTGCTATTCGTGCCGCCCTCCATGCCGTCCATCGAACTGCTGGCCAGCATGCAGGCGAGCCGCATCCATCTCGCTCTCGTCATCGACGAATATGGCGGGACGGACGGCATCGTCTCGATGGAAGACCTCGTCGAGGAGATCGTCGGCGACATCGAAGACGAGCACGACGAAGACGAAACGCCCACCATCGCCCGCCAGGCCGATGGCAGCTTCATCGCCGATGCCCGCGCCAGCCTTGAGGACGTGGCCGAGATGATCGATCCGGCCTTCGCGCTCGGCGAGGAGGCCGAGGAAGTCGACACGCTCGGCGGCCTGCTCGTCACCCTCGCCGGTCGTGTGCCGGTGCGCGGCGAGATCGTCTCGGGGCCGGGAGATTTCGAGATCGAGGTGCTCGACGCCGATCCGCGCCGGGTCAAGCGGCTGCGCATCGCGGCGAGCCGCGGCGAGGCGGGGGCGGACAGCCGCCCGGCCATCGCTGACGGGTCGGTCTCCCGGGCGCGCGCCCTGCCGCCGCCGGCGCAGCAGGCCGGGGACGCCTCCCGCAACGAACGGCCGCGCGACACCGATGCGGCCTGACGCGACGGCCGGGGCCGGTGGCGCCCGGCCCTTTTCCAGCCGATGCTGACCCCGGACCGTCTGCGGGCGGCCCCCGCCCGCTGGCGGGCCCTGGCCGCGCTGGTGGCCGGCGGCCTCTCCGCGCTCGCCATGCCGCCCTTCGGCCTATGGCCGGTGCTGGCGCTGACGCTCCCGGTGCTGGTGTTCCTGATCGACGCCACCGCCGGCCTACCCCTGCGCCGGGCGCTGACGGCGAGCTTCCTCGCCGGCTGGCTGTTCGGCCTCGGCTATTTCGTTGCCGGCCTGTGGTGGATCGGCGAGGCCTTCCTGGTGCAGGCCGACGCCTTCCTGTGGCTGATGCCGTTCGCGGTGCTCGGCCTGCCGGCCTATCTCGCCCTCTACACCGGGTTCGGCTGCGTGCTGGCACGGCTGTTATGGACGGGTGGGCCGGGGCGGATCCTTGCCTTCGCCGCCGCCCTCACCCTGGCGGAGACCGCGCGCGGCGCGTGGCTGACCGGTTTTCCCTGGAACGATTTCGGCTATGCGCTGGCGACCGATCTGCGCTTCGCGCAAGCCGCCTCCGTCGTCGGGCTCACCGGGCTGTGCCTCGCGACGCTCGCCTGCCTCGCCAGCCCGGCCGCGCTTTTCTCGCCGGCGGGCTCACCGCGCACCCGCCCGCTGCCGCTCACCCTCGCCGTGCTGCTGCTCGCCGCCCTATGGGCCGGTGGGCAATGGCGCCTCGCCACCACAGAGGTCGCCACCGTGCCGGATGTGCGGCTGCGGCTGATGCAGCCGGACCTGCCGCAGGACCAGAAATTCCGCTACGACGCCCGCCGCACGGTGATGGACCTCTATCTCGCCACCAGCGAGAGCCAGGGCGGGCTGAAGGGCGTCACCCATCTGTTCTGGCCCGAATCGGCCTTCCCCTTCTTCCTCGAACGCGAGCCGGAGGCGCTGGCGCGGATCGTGGCCATGTTGCCGCCCGGCACGGTGCTCGTCACCGGCGCGGCACGCTATCAGCCCGTGCCAGGCCGCGACCGACCGGATGTGTTCAACAGTGTGCGGGTGATCGATTCGAGCGGGACGATTCGCGGCAATGCCGACAAGGTGCACCTCGTTCCGTTTGGCGAATATCTGCCGTTTCAGGAAACGCTGGAAGCGGTGGGGCTGGAAGCGCTGACCCGGGTGCGCGGTGGCTTCGCCGCCGCCCCCGCGCGGAGCTTGCTCGCCATTCCCGGCCTGCCCGAAGCGGTGCCGCTGATCTGCTACGAGGCGATTTTTCCCACCGAGGTGATGCCCGCCCCCGCTGGCGCGGCCGAAGAGACGCCGCGGCCGGGCTTCCTGCTCAATTTGTCCAACGACGCCTGGTTCGGCCTCACCCCCGGCCCCTACCAGCATTTCGAGCAGTCGCGGCTGAGGGCGATCGAGCAGGGATTACCGCTGGTGCGGGTCACCAATAACGGTATCTCCGCCGTGGTGGACCCTTTGGGACGAATCAGAGCCCTTCTACCCCTGGGTGTGCGGGGCGTACTCGACGACAGCCTCCCGCAAGCTTTGGCAGCTACAGCTTATGCCACACACGGCAGAGTGTTATCGTGGTTGCTGCTTCTGGGCTGCTTCTGCGGGGCGCTCATGCTGCGCCTGCGAGCGATACACGCTTAGATTGATCGACGGCGGAACGCACTGCGCTTAGACTGCTCGCGGGCTCGGGTACTGCTTCTCTCCCTCTCAGCGGGGGGGAGGTATTTTTTTGTTTGCAGTCGGGGAAGCCGATGACGAAGAAATCACCCAATCCCGTCGACAAGCATGTCGGCAGCCGGGTCCGCATGCGACGCATGATGGTCGGGATGAGCCAGGAAAAGCTCGGCGAGAGCCTCGGCATCACCTTCCAGCAGATCCAGAAATACGAAAAAGGCACCAACCGCATCGGCGCCAGCCGCCTGCAGAATATCTCGCAGGTGCTGTCCGTGCCGGTGGCGTTCTTCTTCGAGGGCGCGCCCTCGATGAACGCTGAGGCCGGCGGCTTCGCCGAGGACGCCTCGCCCGCCTATGTCTCGGATTTCCTGGCCTCCTCGGAAGGTCTGGCGTTGACCCGCGCCTTCCTCAAGATCGCGGATTCCAAGGTCCGGCGCCGCATTGTCGACCTCGTTGAGGCGCTGGCCGAACCCACGCCGGCGACCTGAACGGCGCACGCGCTCCGTTCTGTTTTCCGAACGAATCCGACGTTAAAACCTTGACCGTCCCGACCGCGCTTGCAAAAGATGCGCGGCCGGGCGCGGGTTTAAGCGCCGGTCGACAATCGAGGAGCCGACTCGTGTCCCGCCAAGCCTATCTCTTCACCAGCGAATCCGTTTCCGAAGGCCACCCGGACAAGGTGTGCGACCGCATCTCCGACGAGATCGTCGACGCCTTCTTCAAGCATGGCCCGGAGTTCGGCTGGGACCCGAGCCATCTGCGCGTCGCCGCCGAAACGCTCGCCACCACCAACCGCGTGGTGATTGCCGGCGAGACGCGCGGCCCGGCGCAGCTGACCAAGGATTTCCTCAGCCACATCGCGCGCCTCGCGATCAAGGATATCGGCTACGAGCAGGAAGGCTTCCACTGGGAGAAGGCGGCGATCGACGTGCATCTGCACGCGCAGTCCGTCGACATCGCCCAGGGCGTCGATTCCGCCGGCAACAAGGATGAGGGTGCCGGCGACCAGGGCATCATGTTCGGCTATGCCTGCCGCGAGACGCCCGAACTGATGCCGGCGCCGATCTACTACGCGCACAAAATCCTCAAGCTGCTCGCCGAGGCCCGCCATTCCGGCGAGAGCACCGTGCTCGGCCCGGACGCCAAGAGCCAGGTGACGGTGCGCTATGAGGGCGGCAAGCCGGTCGAGGTGACGCAGATCGTGCTCTCGACCCAGCATCTTGACGCCGACCTGTCCTCGCACGACGTGCAGAGCATCGTCGAGCCCTATATCCGCCAGGCGCTGCCCGATGGCTGGATCACCCCGGCGACCGTGTGGCACGTCAACCCGACCGGCAAGTTCGTCATTGGCGGACCGGACGGCGATTGCGGCCTCACCGGCCGCAAGATCATCGTCGACACCTATGGCGGCGCGGCCCCGCATGGCGGCGGCGCCTTCTCCGGCAAGGACCCGACTAAGGTCGACCGCTCGGCCGCTTATGCCGCGCGCTACCTCGCCAAGAACGTGGTCGCCGCCGATCTCGCCGACCGCTGCACCATCCAGCTCGCCTATGCGATCGGCGTCTCCGACCCGCTGGCGGTCTATGTCGATCTCTACGGCACCGGTCGGGTCGAGGAAGCCAAGCTGGAGACCGCCCTGCGCGAGGTGATGAATCTGCGCCCGCGCGGCATTCGCGAGCATCTCGGCCTCAACAAGCCAATCTATGCCCGCACCTCCGCCTATGGCCATTTCGGCCGCGCCCCGGACGCCGATGGCGGCTTCTCCTGGGAGCGGACCGATCTCGTCGAGGCACTGAAGTCCGCCGTCGGCTAAAGTTTGCGCCCGCGCGATTGCGCGCGGGATTCAGTGTGCTTATGCGGGGCGGTCCATTGCGGGTCCGCCCCGCCTTCGTTTCGAGTGTCCGCATGACCGCCGACGATGATTCCCGCCGCCCCGGCGAGCCCCCGCGCGAGCACGCCTTCTATGGCCGGCGCAAGGGCAAGAAGCTGCGCACGGCGCAGGCCGCTCATCTCGCCGCCGACCTGCCGCGCCTGTCCATCGCGCTCGACGAGGCGGGCGCCGGCCCGCTCGCCGCGCTGTTCCCGCATCCCGTGCGCGCGGTGCGGCTGGAAATCGGCTTCGGCGGCGGCGAGCATCTGGTCTCCGAGGCGGCCCGCCACCCCGATATCGGCTATATCGGCGCCGAGGCGTTTCTCAACGGCATCGCCAAGGCGACGGCGCTTGTGGCCGAACGCGGCCTCAGCAATGTGCGGCTCTATGGCGACGACGTGATCCCGCTGCTCGACCGCCTGCCCTCGGGCGCGCTGGAGCGGATCGACCTGCTCTATCCCGACCCCTGGCCCAAGCGCCGGCACTGGAAGCGTCGCTTCGTGCAGGCGGACAATATCGACCGCTTCGCCCGACTTCTCGCCCCTGGCGGGCATTTCCGCTTCGCCACCGATATCGAGCATTATGCGGCGTGGACGCTGCGCCAGTTCCTCGCCGATTCCCGTTTCGACTGGACGGCGGAGCGTGCCGACGACTGGCGCCTGGCCTGGGACGGCTGGCCCGGCACGCGCTACGAGGCCAAGGCGCTGCGCGAGGGACGGCGGCCGGGATACTACGAGTTCCGGCGCCGCTAATTACCGCCTAGTGTGGGAACCTGGAGGCCGGCGCGCGCGTTGACCGGCACGTCCCCCGTTACGTTCCTCACCCGGAGACTTTCGATGGCTCAGCCCAACCCGCAGGACGATTTCGCCAAGCTGTCCGCCGACCTCGCCACCCTGCGGGGCGATGTGGCAAAGCTCACCGAAACGCTGACCGCCCTCGCCCGCTCGGAAGGCAGCGCGGCGGCGGACGCCATCACAGGCCGCATCCGCTCCGGTGCCGCGCGCGCCGAAGCCGCCGCCTCCGGCCTCGCCGAGGAAGGCTATGCGGCGCTGCAGGAGGCACGGACGCGGGCGCAGGCGCTCTCCGGCGATCTCGGCGCCACCATCGAACGCAACCCCTATGGCTCCGTGCTCGCGGCGCTGGGCGTCGGCTTCCTGTTCGGCCTGCTGTCGCGGGGCAAGTGATGCTCCGCCTCCTCTTGGCGATCTTCGGGGCGGAAATCCGCCTCACCCTGCGCAGGGCCGCACGCACGGCCCTGCTCTGCGCGATTGGCGGGCTGCTGGTCGCGATGTCGGCTGTCTTTTTCCTCATCGCCTCCTTCATCGCGCTGGCGGACCGCTATGACGCGCTCACCGCCGCACTGATCATCGGCGGCGGCCTGCTGGCGCTCGGCGTGATCTTCCTGCTGGTGGCGCTGACGCGGCGGCAACGCCGCCCGGTCGGCTTCGGTGGGTACGGGGCCTATGGTGGCTATGCCGCCCCGCCGGCGGCGCCCATCGTTCCTCCGGCGGCACCGCTCGCGGGGGGCCCGGCTGTACCTCCCGCCGGTGTGAAGACCGTGCTTGGAATTGCGGCGGGCGCGGCGCTTATCGGCCTTATTCTTGGCCGACGCGTCTGAAAATGTGGCGCCGGGCTCGCAAGGGCCCGGTCCGCATTAGGCTCCCGTTATTGCAGGGGCAGCTAAAAAGGACCAATCTGCCATGAAGGCCGGAGGCTGGCGTCCCGTTGACGGGGACCCGGCTGTGCCGTTTGCCGCAGGAGGTTCTAACTTGACGTTTCGACGTTTGTCGCTGCGGCCGGGAGCGGCCATTCTCGCCACGCTCACGGCATTGGGCGTCGCCCTGCCCGCCTGGGCCGACGCCCCTCCGGCAGACTTCATTGCGCGTTCCTCGCCGGCCGGCAATTACCTCGCCGCGCGCCTCGCCATCAATGAGCGCGACACGGCGGCGGCGGCGGCCTATTACCGCGAACTCGCCCGCCTGTTCCCGCGCCAGCGCGACCTGCAGGAACGCGCCTTCCTCACCTTGCTGGCGGAAGGCTCGATCGACGAGGCGGTGGACCTCGCCCAGCGCCTGGTGCGCATCGACCCGGAACACACGCTCGCGCGGCTGGTTCTCGGCGTGAAGGCCATCAAGGCCAAGCAATATGTCACCGCCCGCAGCAATCTGCGCCGCTCCGGCCAGGGCGCCATCGCCGAGCTGAACGCCACGCTGCTCAGCGCCTGGAGCCAGTTCGGCTCCGGCGACGCACGCGCCGGCGTCAAGGCCATCGACGCGCTGCAGGGCCCGGAATGGTATGACGGCTTCAAGGATTTTCACGCCGGGCTGATGCTCGACGCCGCCGGCGTGAAGAAGGAAGCCGGCCAGCGCCTGGAAGCCGCCCTCAAGCGCGACCCGCGCACGCTGCGCGTCGTCGACGCCTATGCGCGCTGGGCCTCGCGCAATGCCGGCAAGTCGGAAGCGATCGCCACCTATGAGGCGTTCGACAAGCTGGTGCCCGGCGACCCGCTGGTGGCGCGCGCGCTGGCGGAGCTGAAGGCGGGCAAGACGCTGCCGCCGCTGGTCAGCACCCCCACCGCCGGCGCGGCGGAAGTGCTGTATGGCCTCGGCGCCGCGCTCGGCCGCCAGGGCGGCGAGGATCTCGCCCTCGTCTATCTCCAGCTCGGCCGCTGGCTCGACCCCTCGCAGCCCTTGATGGCGATCACCCTCGCCGACCTGTTCGAGACGATGAAGCGGCATGAGGACGCTATCGCCCTCTTCGCCTCCGTGCCGGATTCCTCGCCGTTCAAGATGAATGCTGAGGTGCAGCGCGCGCTGAACCTCGACGCCGTCGGCAAGCATGACGAGGCGCTCGCCGTGCTGAAGAAGGTGGTGGCGGCGGATGTGAAGGACCAGCGCTCGATCATGGCGCTGGGCGACGTGCTGCGCGCCAATGAGAAGTTCGCCGAAGCCGCCGCCGTCTACACCACCGCCATCGACCAGCTCGGCACGCCGCAGTCCAAGGACTGGGTGCTCTATTATTTCCGCGGCACCTGCTATGAGCGGACCAAGCAGTGGGACAAGTCCGAGGCGGACCTGAAGAAGGCGCTGCAGCTCAGCCCCGACCAGCCGCATGTGCTGAACTATCTCGGCTATAGCTGGATCGACCAGGGCATCAATCTCGAGGCCGGCACCGACATGATCCGCAAGGCGGTTCAGCTGCGCCCGGATGACGGCTTCTTCATCGACAGCCTCGGCTGGGCCTATTACCGTACCGGCCATTATGACGACGCGGTCCGCGAACTGGAGCGCGCGGTCGAGCTCAAGCCGAACGAGGCGGTGATCAACGACCATCTCGGCGACGCCTATTGGAAGGTCGACCGCAAGCTTGAAGCCCGCTTCAAGTGGAACCATGCCCGCGACCTGAAGCCGGAACCGGACGAGCTGGTCGATATCGAGCGCAAGATCGCGGTGGGTCTCGACGAGGCCGAGCGCATCAAGGCCGGCAAGGACGCGACGCAGAAGACCGAGGCGGCACCCGCCCCCGAGCCGCAGAAGGCCGCGGTGGAGAAGACGCAGGACGCCGCCAAGCCGGGCAATGGCGGCTGACGCCGCCTTTCGCACGGCCGGGATAAAAAGAGGGGCGGGTCCGGTGGGACCCGCCCCTTTTCGTTGATAACGGCCAGCGCCGGTCAGGCGGTGGCGGGGCGGCCGAGGAAGAACAGCGGGCGCGAGCGCAGGGCGAAGGCGCCGTCGCCGATCAGCCAGAGCGCAAAGGAGGCGACGATCAGGAAGCCGGGATATTCCCAGCCGCCGCCGGCGGCGGAGAACAGCCAGCCATTGGGAATGTGCACGCTCATCGCTCCGGCCATGACCGGGATGAGCAGCAGCGCGACATGGCGGGCATAGATTCCGGTGATGATCAGCACGCCGCCGATGAGTTCGGCGAGGAACACCGGCCAGGCCAGCGCTTCCGGCAGACCGAGGCTGCCGAGGAAGCCGGCAAAGCCGGGAATGGTGAAGACGACATATTTCAGCAGCGCGTGGGTCACCCACATCAGGCCGAGGGCGACGCGGAGGACGAAGGCGCCATAGGGCGCGGAACGGGAATCGATCATGGCGGGTCTCGCGGGAGCGTTGAGGAGAGAAGCAGGCAGCGCCTGTCATGTCCCGGAGGTAACCCAACGCTCGGCGCAAGACGATAGCCGCCAATACCGGAGCGATCTTGCAAATCCGCAATATCGTAGCGATTGACAGCCGCGCGCAGGGGCGTCAGCGCCCTCGCCGGCAAAGGCCCGGCGGCATCACTTCTCGGAAACGACCTCGGCGGTCATCTGCGCGGCGGCGCTGTCCTCGGCCAGCTTGGCCGGGGTCGGTGCCGCCTTGGGCGCCACAGCGCGCTCGGCGAGGCGGGTACGGCCGCTGCCGCCGCGCTTGAACTCGCACCACAGCCGGTCGGCCCCGGCGAGATTGCCACGGAAGCTGACCTTGTCGGTCTTTTCCAGCTCGAAGCAGGGCTGGAAGGCGACGCCCTTGAGCTTGGCGCATACCGATTCCCCGCGCACCATGATGGTGCCGGCGGGCAGGGTGACATAGCGCGTATTGCCCTTGCCACGGATCTGGATGGTGCCGGCGACGGAACCGTCAGGGAGGATGCGCCCCGCTCCTACCGTGCCCTCATAGCAGGTGTAGGAGAAGGTCTGCCCGATGACGAAGCGCTGCGCCTCCTGCGCCGTCAGCGTCTCGGCCGAGGCGGACATCGGCAGCGCGGCGGTGGCAGCGAGAAGGGCGGCGGCCGGCAGGGCAGAACACAGACGCATGAGGGTTTCCATCGCTCCGGGAGTTTTCACGATGCGCTGCGATGGACCCATCTTGTCAAGGCCGCACGGCGAATCACCCCCTCTCGCCGGGGCACGCAACGGGCCTTGTGTGGCTCCCTCGCAACGCTGTCGGTACCACGATCCCTAGGGTGAACGATCGCGGTTAACAGCTGGCAAATGCGCGCCATCCCTCAACTCGCCGCCGGCACCGCGCCGCGCGCCACCGGCTTCTCGACGATGGGCAGGTTGATGGCGGCGGAGGCGAAGCTCAGCGCCACCGACAGCCACCAGACGAACTCATAGGAGCCGAGCTTCTCATAGAGCAGCCCACCGAGCCACACGCCAAGAAAGCCGCCGACCTGGTGGCTGAAGAAGGCGAAGCCGTAGAGCATGGCGAGATAGCGCGTGCCGAACATCAGCATCACCAGCCCGGAGGTCGGCGGCACGGTGGAGAGCCAGAGCAGCCCGAGCACGATGCCGAAGCCGATCGCCGTCACCGGGCTCGCCGGCAGCAGCACGAAGGCGATGATGGCGAGGCCGCGGGCGAAATAGATCGCCGCCAGCAGATAACGGCGCGGCATGCGGCTCGACAGCCAGCCCGAGCCGAGCGAGCCGACCATATTGGCGAGGCCGATCACCGCCAGGGTCCAGCCGCCCACGGTGATGGAGAGGCCGCGATCGATGAGATAGGCCGGCAGATGGGTGGTGACGAAAGCGAGCTGGAAGCCGCAGGTGAAGAAGCCGAGCACGAGCAGCACATAGCTGGGATGGCGGAAGGCCTCGCCCAGCGCGGCGCCGATCGACTGCGGGCGCTCGCCGGCCTTGGGCGCGGCCGGCGCCCTGGACAGCGCCAGCGCCAGCGGCATGATCAGCAGCATGGCGAGGCCGAACACCAGCAGGGTCTGATGCCAGCCAATGGTGGTGTTGAGCCCGGCCGCCAGCGGCGGAAACAGGAACTGGCCGAAGGAACCGGCCGCCGTGCCGGCACCGAAGGAGAGCGGGCGCCACTTTTCCGGCAGCATCTTGCCGAAGGCGGCGAGCACGATGTTGAACGAACAGCCGGAAAGGCCGAAGCCGACCAAGACGCCGGCGGAGAGATGCAGCATGCCCGGCGTCGCCGAATAGGCCATCAGCACAAGCCCGGCGGCATAGAGCGCGGCGCCGAGGCACAGCACCCGCGTCACGCCGAAACGGTCGGCCACCGCGCCGGCGAAAGGCGTGCCGACGCCCCAGAGCAGGTTCTGAATGGCGATGGCGAGGCCGAACGTGTCGCGCCCCCAGCCATATTCGCCCGTCATCGGCAGCAGGAAGATGCCCGAGGAGGCGCGCGGCCCGAAGCTCAGCATAGCGATAAGGCAGCCGCACAGCACGATGAGCAGCGGCGCGCGGGCCGCAAGGCCGGGGCGGGGGGCGGATGTGGCGGACATCGGGGCCTCGATTCGGCACAGCGCGGCACGGCCGCCTTTGTGGCGAAAACTAGCGCCGGGAGGGCCGTGCTGGAAAACAAATAGTTTTCAGGACACGCATCAGCAAAACCGATCAAAGGTGCGAAGCACCCGGCAGACGGTGCCGGACTACAGCAATATGAGGCCATCGCGCCACACCTGCCCGCAATTCAAGCGGGTGACGGTCCCGTGATCGCGCGGTTCACGAACTTTGCCACGCTTCGCCTGTAGGTGAGGGTCATTGCCCCATTCGCCGTTCCCCCACCTCCTTCTCTCTGCGTGCGCCCCCATGCTTCTCGACCGTCGCCTGTTCCTGATCGCCTCGCCTCTCGCCCTCGCCGGCTGCGCCACCACGCGCGAGCCGGTGGCGAGCCGCGTCCTGCCCCCCGCCATGGACCCGCAATATCTGCGCATGTATGCGGCGATCAATGACGAGCCGTTCCCGGTGCCGGCGGTGGATCTGACGCAGATCGATCCGCGCTTTCTGCGCCAGGAAGTGGCCTATCCCACCCGCTATCAGCCGGGCACGATCGTGGTCGATCCCAATGAGCGCTTCGCTTATCTCGTCATGGCCAATGGACGGGCGCTGCGCTACGGCGTCGGCGTGGGGCGCGAGGAAGGCTTCAATTTCCGCGGCGAGGGCGTGGTCGCCCGCAAGGCGGAATGGCCGCGCTGGACGCCCACCCAGGCGATGATCGCCCGCGAGCCGGAGCGCTACGGCCCCTATGCCGGCGGCCTGCCCGGCGGCCCGACCAACCCGCTGGGGCCGCGCGCGCTCTATCTCTACAAGGACGGGCGCGACACCTATTACCGGCTGCACGGCACCACCGAGCCCTGGACCATCGGCACGCAGGTGTCCTCGGGCTGCATCCGCTTCATCAATCAGGACATCATCGACCTCTACCGCCGCGTGCCGACCGGCACCCGCGTGGTCGTGCTGCCGGCCGCCGGCACGCCGGTCGGCTGAGCCGGCCGCCTGGACGATCCGAGCATGCCCGGGCGAGGCCCGGGCATCGCGTCTGCGCGCAGCCTCGGCGAAGGGCCGGCAAGCCGGCCCAGCTCACCCCAGCCGGATCTCGAACGGCTCGTTCTCCATCGCCTCGCGGCCGCGGCCGATGGCGGCGATGGCGGCGCGCATGCGGCCCTGCCGGCCGAGCACGCCATCGGCGATCTCCACCAGCAGCGCGTTCGGCGTGGCGATGGGGGAGGCGGCGCGCAGCGCCTGCGCGATCTCGCCCTCGTCGCGTTCCGGCGCCAGCGCGCAGGCGGCGATATAGGCCGCGGCTGTCGAGCGGCTCACGCCGAGATAGCAATGCACCACCAGCGGCGCCTCACGCGGCCAGCGGCGGGCGAAGCCGAGAATCGCCTCGACATGGTCGAGCGAGGGGTGGATCAGCCCGTCCTGCGGGCTGAGAATATCGTTGAAGCCGACAAAGAGATGGTTCTCCGGTCGCACCGTGGCCGGCAGCGTCACCGGCGTCGCCACATTGATCACCGAGAGCACATGCTCGGCGCGGGTGCGGGCGACGGTTTCCTCCAGCCGCGAGAGCGGGCAGACATGGATCATGGGGCCTCCGCGACCAGTTCCTCGAAGCGCGCGAGGAAGCGGGCCTTGGCCTCGCCCGCGCTCCACGGGGTGAGGTAGTCCCGTTCCAACGCGCTGTCGAGCGGGCAGGGTGTGCCGAACAGCCGCCGCGCCTCCGGGATGGCGAAGCCGGCGAGCCGTGTCGCTTCCAGAAAGGCGCTGGCGCGGTCGGCCGCCTTCACCCGGGCCACCAGCGTCGCCGGCCACTGCGCCGGCAGGCCGAAGCGCAGGCTCACCGCCGCCAGCAAACGCGCCTCCACCGCCTTATAGTCGCCGCCGATCACCGCCTTGAACGGGCTGATCATGTCGCCGACCACATATTCCGGCGCGTCGTGCAGCAGCATGGCGAGCCGCCAGCGACGATCAATGTCCGCGCCCCGCGCCGCCGCCTGCCGGCGGGCGATGAGTTCCACCAGCACCGAATGCTGCGCCACCGAGAAAATGTGCTCGCCGGCCGTCTGGCCGTTCCAGCGGGCGACGCGGGCGAGGCCATGGGCGATGTCCTCGATCTCGATATCGAGCGGCGAGGGGTTGATGAGGTCGAGCCGCCGGCCCGAGAGCATGCGCTGCCAGGCGCGCACGGGTTTCGCCGTCGCAGGTCTGGCCGCCGCCACCTTCTTTGCGGGCGTCCTTGTGTCGGCAAGGCTCATCGCGCCGCCCTCACGCCCGCGCATCTTGGGCCGCCAGCCCGTGGCGGTGGCACGTGACGGCGTGGTCGTCCACCATGCCCACGGCCTGCATGAAGGCGTAGACGATGGTTGGCCCGACGAAGTTGAACCCGCGCTTTTTCAGCTCCTTCGACATGGCGATGGCCACGGGCGAGGTCACCAGCGCCGGATCGCCGGGCGCGCGGCGATTGTCGAGCACCGGGCCGTTGATGTCCCAGAGCAGCTTGGAGAAACCCGGCCCGCGCTCCTGAATGTCGAGCCAGACCTGCGCCGAGCGGATGGTCGATTCGATCTTGGATCGATTGCGCACAATGCCCGCGTCCTGCATCAGCGCCTCCACCTTGTCCGGCGTGTAGCGGGCGATGATCTCCGGCTGGAAGCCGTCAAACGCCGCGCGAAACCCGTCGCGCTTGCGCAAAATGGTGATCCAGGCGAGCCCGGCCTGGAAGCCATCGAGGATCAGCTTCTCGAACAGCGCCCGGTCGTCATATTCCGGCACGCCCCATTCCGTGTCGTGATAGGCAACATAGAGCGGATCGGTGCCGCACCAGGCGCAACGCGTCACGCCATCTTCATGCCTATGGACCTTCACGCCCCCTCCTCCGTGCCGGGAATGGGGAAGCGCGCCCAGGCCGGGCGTTCGGGCACCAGCGCCGCGCCGTCGGCTTCCACGATCTGTCCGGCGGCGCGCGCCTCCTCCAGCCGGTCGAGCCGGATCAGGGCGAGGGCGCGCCCGTCAATTCCCGAACCGATGCGGCCGAGGCTCTTGCCGCCCGCGGTGATCGGCGTGCCCTCGGCCGGCGGCGGGCCGCACAGCGCCATGGGGATGATGCGGGTGCGGGCGGTGCCGCGATGCTGCATGCGGCTGACGATTTCCTGCCCGACATAGCAGCCCTTGTCGAAATCGATCCCGTCGAGCTGGTCCATATCGGCCTCATGCGGGAAGGCATCGCCATAGAGAAAATCCTGCCCGCCCTCCGGCACGCCGAGGGCGATGCGGTGAGCCTGCCATTCCGCCTCCGGCACCATGGAAATCTGTGCCGCCTCGGCGGCGGGGAGCAGGAAGCGCCGGCCGAGCGCGGGCAGGCGCGGGTCGTCATAGGCAAGCGTGTCGATGAGCGGGCTCGCCCCGCCCCAGGCCACCGCGACGTTGAGGTCGTCGAGCAGGCCGATCTCCACCTTGGCCCGCAGCCGGTAGAGCTGCAGCCGCTTGAGCAGATCGGGCGCGACCGCGCGCGGGATATCGAGGCGGAAACCACCCTCCGTCGCCAGCACGATCATGTCGGCGACGATCTTGCCCTGCGGGGCGAGCAGCGCGGCATAGCGCGCCGCGCCGGGCGCGGGGGTGCGGGCGGTGAGCAGATTGTCGAGGAAATGCGCGGCGTCGGCCCCGGCGATGCGGGCGACGGCGCGTTCCTTCAGGATCGCGATCGGCATGGAGGCGCGCTCCGAACTTAAAGGGGCCCGGCTGGCGGGCAGGTTGTCCCGAGAGGTACGACGCGCGACGCCGACGGGCAAGCCTGAAGAAACGAAACGGGAACAGATCCTCACCGCCGTGCGGCCGCGACAGTCAATCCGGCGCGTCCCGGTTGCCCGGCTCACGGGGCGCCCCATCTTGAGGCGTGCGGGCCGGTCGCGGCCCCCATCATTCACAGGGAGATTTGCATGTCCGGCACCGTTCTCTTCACCGGCACCGCCACCGCCATCGGCGGCCGCAACGGCCATTCCCAGACCAGCGACGGCTCGGTCTCGGTCGATCTCGGCATGCCGAAGAACGGCGTGCTCGATTCCGGCAAGACCACGCCCGAGCATTTGTTCGCCACCGGCTATGCCGCCTGCTTCGGCTCCGCCGTCGAGGCGGTGGGCCACCAGAAGAAGCTCGACGTGTCCGGGGCCGCCGTCACCGTTGCGGTATCGCTGGTGAAGGGCGATGACGGCTACAGCCTCGCCGCCAAGCTCTCGCTGAAGGCCCCGGCGCTGACCCCCGAGCAGACCCAGGAGGTGCTGGAGGCCGCGCACCAGATGTGCCCCTATTCCAAGGCGACGCGCGGCAACATCCCGGTCGAGCTCAGCGTCGGCTGAGCCGCTCACCCGCGAAAGATGTCATCCCCGGGCCTTCGCCCGGGGATTTTCATGTCTGGACAGATGATTGGAGACGGCGGGGCGCCGCGCGCGCCCTCATGCCGTGCGGCGCAGCTCGCCCGTGCCGCCCTGAGCCACCAGTTCGCCGAGGCTCGGCAGCTCCACCGGCGCGCCGGTGGGGCTGACAAGGCCGCGCGCGCCGGCGAGCGCACCGGGCACCAGTTCCAGCCCGAGGAAACGGCTGCGGTCGAAGGCGCCGGGCAGCCACAGGCCCTCGGTCACCGCCGGGGCGAAGCCGAAGCGCGCATAATAGGGCGCGTCACCCACCAGGAGGATGGCGCCATGGCCGAGCCGGGTCGCCTCGCAGATGGCGGTGTTCATCAGCGCGCCGCCAAGGCCGCGGTCGCGGAACCACGGATGCACCGCCAGCGGGCCGAGCAGCAGCGCCGGGCGGCCGGGGCCGGCCGTGACGTGCCACAGGCGCAGCGTCGCCACCACCCGCCCGTCCGGGCCGTGCGAAGCGAAGGCGAGGCCTTCGGCCGGCTTGCGGCCTTCGCGCAGGCGCTCGCTGGTCTTGGCGAGGCGGGCGGCGCGGCCGAAGGCGAGGTCGAGCAGCGCCTCGCGCTGGGCGACATCGGCGGCGGTTTCCAGCGAGATGGCCGGGGTGGTGCGGGCGAGCGAAGAGGTGGACATGACGGCCTCCAACACCCGGGATGGACCGGGCAAAAGAGGGACAGGGAAAAGCGGTGATCTCATGCGTGCTTCGAGGCGGGCCGGAGGCCCGCACCTCAGCATGACGAGGAGGCAGAGCCCGCGTCATCCTGAGGTGCCCGCGCAACGCGCGGGCCTCGAAGGACGCAGGCGGTATCCGACCCGATGTCGGAATCCGCTCAGATCACATAGGATCGCAGCGGGTCGAAGCCGTTGAACGCCACCGCCGAATAGGTGGTGGTGTAGGCGCCGGTGGCCTCGATCAGCACCTTGTCGCCGATGGCGAGCGACACCGGCAGCAGGACCGGGGTCTTCTCGTACAGCACGTCGGCCGAATCGCAGGTCGGGCCGGCGAGCACGCAGGGCTCCACCGCATCGCCGTCGCGCGGGGTCACGATCGGGTAGCGGATCGCCTCGTCCATCGTCTCGGCGAGACCGCCGAACTTGCCGATGTCGAGATAGACCCAGCGCACCGAATCGCTGTCCGACTTCTTCGAGATCAGCACCACTTCGGCCTCGATCAGGCCGGCAGCGCCGACCATGCCACGGCCCGGCTCGATGATGGTCTGCGGGATGGCGTTGCCGAAATGCCGGGAAAGGGCGCGGAAGATCGCCTCGCCATAAGCTTCGGCGGCCGGCACGTCCTGCAGGTACTTCGCCGGGAAACCACCGCCGAGATTGACCAGGCTGAGCGAGAAGCCGCGCAGGGCGCACTCGCGGAAGATCGCGCTGGCCGAGGCCAGTGCGGAATCCCAGGCTTCGACATTCTTCTGCTGCGAACCGACATGGAAGGAGACGCCATGCGCCTCCAGCCCGTGCCGGTGGGCATGCTCCAGCACGTCAACGGCCATGTCCGGCTCGCAGCCGAACTTGCGCGACAGCGGCCATTCGGCGCCGGCGCCGTCGCACAGGATGCGGCAGAACACCTTGGAGCCGGCGGCGACGCGGGCGATCTTCTCGACTTCCTCGGTGGAATCGACCGCGAACAGCCGCACGCCCAGCTCGAAGGCGCGCGCCACATCGCGCTCCTTCTTGATGGTGTTGCCGAAGGAGATGCGGTCGGGCGAGGCACCGGCGGCGAGCGCCATCATGATCTCGGCGACCGAGGCGCAGTCGAAGCAGGAGCCCATCTCGGCCAGCGCCGAGAGAATGGCCGCGTCGGGGTTCGCCTTCACCGCGTAGAACACGCGGGTGTCCGGCAGCGCCCGGGCAAAGGCAGAGTAATTGGCGCGCACCACGTCGAGATCGACGACGACGCAAGGACCGTCCTCACGTCGGTTGCGCAGAAATTCGCGAATACGGTCGGTCATGGCGCTCTCCCACAGACCCGAAGCCTCGATCCAGATGAAGCGGACATGTGGATGCGACCACCCTCAAGCGGCGCCAATGGGCCGCGTTGATGGCAGGAATGCGCATCCGTCCGCCGGCCGCACGGCAGGAGCCGTTCGGCCGTTCGGAATAGAGCCGTGGCATCAAAGCGCCGCTGCGCGCATGTGGAGAGCGCCAGCGTCGTCCAATGCCTTCGCTTGGTACGGGAGACCCGACCGCACGCCCGGCAAGAAGTAGTGCCTCTTCAGTTTCCCGACCTTTGGAGGGCCGACAGAGACCAAAAAAGCCCGTACGTCGTTGCTTCAAGTCACGTTCCCCGCTGAGAGCGAGGTGCGCCGGTTTCGCCTCCGGCTACCGATCTGACTGGCGACTTTCCGGCCTCTTGTCCGGACTTCCGCCGATCGGCACGCGACCACAGGCACGTGCGAATGTTGGGCAGGACGGGATTTAGGGTTCTACGCTGTCATATGCAAGCGGCTTTTGCGATTTTTATCGCATGCGCCCGATATATCGGCATGCACACGCCGCAAGCGGTATCGCAGGGCGGCGCGGGGCTTGCCCCGGGCTTGCATGCCGCTTGCGTCAGCCTTCGACGAAGGGTTCGACCGACTTGGCCTTCACCACGAAGCGGTAGATGCAGTAGACGGCGAGCAGGGCGAAGGCGCCCTCGAAGATGAGTTCCCACATCAGGCTCGCCTGGAACAGGGCGGCGAGGGCCCAGCCGGCGGCAAGGCCGGCACCGATCAGCTCGGCGCCCAGCAGGATGGCGGCGCTCGCCACCGTGCTGACATTGTCCCAGCGAATGCGTCGGCCCGTGCTCATCGCGTCCCAATCCGTCTACTTCGGCGGGGCGCAACCTGCTATGCCCGGCGGCGCGGGTCAAGCCGCCGCGCGGCGGCAGGGGCGCAGGTGGAGTGCGGAATGGCTCACGATCAGGTTCACGAGAGCGCGCGTGCCGGCGCCGGCATGGTTGCCACCCCGCATCCGCAGGCGACCGAGGCCGGCCGCGCCGTGCTGGAAGAGGGCGGCAATGCGGTGGAGGCCGCGCTCGCCGCCGCCGCCGCGCTGGCGGTCGCCTGCCCGCATCTCGGCGGGCTGGGCGGTGACGGCCTGTGGTTGATTCGCAATCCCGCCGGGCGCGTTACCGTGATCGACGCCGCCGGCCCGGCGGGAGCGGGCGCCGACGTGGCCTTTTACCGGGCGCGCGACTTCGACGAGCTTCCGCAGCGCGGTCCGCTTGCCGCCCTCACCGTGCCCGGAACGGTTGGCGGCTGGATGCGGGCGCAGGAGGCCGCCCGCGCCCATGGCGGGCGTATGCCGATGCGGCGGCTGCTGGAAGCGGCGCTGGAACAGGCCCGCGCCGGGCGCACGGTCTCGCCCGGACAGTTCCGCGCCGCCACCCGGGCACGGGCCGCGCTCGACGCCGTACCCGGCTTCCGCGCCGCCTTTCTCGCGGCGGACGGCACGGTGCCGGAAGCCGGCACGCATCAGCCCTGCGCGCGGCTGGCCGATACGCTGGAACATCTGACCCTCGCCGGGCTCGACGACTTCTACCGGGGCGATGTCGCGCGCGAGATGGCGGTGGATCTGCAACGGGCCGGCAGCCCGCTCACCCGCGCCGACTTCACCGCCTATACCGCCCGCACCCGGCCGGCACTCAGCCTTAAGCTGCCAGGCCTGACGCTGTGGGCACCGCCCCCGCCGATGCAGGGGCTGGTGACGCTGCTGACCCTCGCGCTGTTCAGCCGGCTCGGCATCACCGAGGCCGAAGGCTTCGCGCCCGTCCATGGCCTGATCGAGGCCGGCGGACGGGCGCAGGAAATCGCCGCGCCGGCGCTCACCGATTCCATCGTGCTCAGCGCCGACCCGGCCGACCTCCTCGCCCCGGAAGCGCTGGCGCGCGCGGCGGCAGGGATCGACCTCCGGCGCGCTGCGCCGGCCCAGCGCCGAGCGGCCCCAGACATTGGCGGCGCGTGGATCGGCGCGGCCGATCAAGACGGTCTGGTGGTCTCCTGCGTGCAGTCGCTGCATGCGCCCTTCGGATCCGGGCTGGTGCTGCTGGCGACCGGCGTGCTGATGAACAATAGCGGCGCCGCCTTCACGCTCGATCCGCGCGCCCTCGCCCCGCTGCATCCCGGTCGCCGCCCGCCAGTGGCGCTGAGTGCCGGCCTCGCGTCGCTTGCGGACGGGCGCGTCATCGGCCTCGGCAGCGGCGGCGACGGCCCGGCGCTGACCGAGGCGCTCGTGCTCAGCCGCTACCTCGCCGGCGCCCCGCTCGGCGCCGCGCTTGCCGCGCCGCGCTGGCGGCGGGCCGACCGGCTGCTTCTGGAGGCGGGGTTTGACGAGCAGGTGGCCGACCGGCTCGCCGCCGCCGGTCACGATGTCGAGATCATCGACGTGCCATTTTCCGATGCGATGGGATGCGCCGGCGCGGTCGTGCGACATCCCGGCACGGCGGGGCTGGAAGCCGCGCATGATCCGCGCGGCGAAGGCGGCGCGGGCGGGGTGTGAGACGGCGGGTGAGCACCCCGCGACTTCATCGAACGGTCACAACAACATGCGAGACGCGCCGCCATGGACGTGATTCTCACCAATGCCCGCCTTGTTCTGGAAGACCGCGTGATCGACGGCACGCTGGTCCATGGGGAAGGGCGCATCCGCGCGATCGACGAAGGCCGCTCGCATCTTCCCGGCGCCATCGACTGCGAAGGCGCCTTCCTCGCGCCGGGACTGATCGACCTGCACACCGACGCGCTGGAAGGCCATTTCGTGCCGCGCCCCAAGGTGATCTGGCCGGATTCCCGCGCCGCCGCGCTGGCGCATGACGCGCAGATGGCCGCCTCGGGCGTCACCACCGTCTATGACGCCATCTGCGCCGGCGGCTTCGACCAGGCCAAGGCCGACCGCCGGGCGCTGTATGAAGTGATGCTGGACGCGGTCGATTCCGGCGTCGAGCGCCACCTGTTCCGCGTCGACCACCGCATCCATCTGCGCTGCGAGCTGACCGACCGCACCCTGCCCGATCTGGTCGACGCCGCGCTCGGCCGGCCGACGTTGGCGCTCGCCTCGCTGATGGACCACACGCCCGGCACCCGGCAATGGCGCAATGTCGAGCATCTCAAGGTCTATCTCACCGGCATCGGCAAGAGCGGCGGCGACATCGACGCCGAAGTCGCCGACCGGATCGAGCGCGCGCGTGGCGCGGTGGCGGAAAACTACCAGCGCATGGTGGCGCTGTTCGCCTCCTCGGGCCTCGTGCTGGCGAGCCATGACGACACCACGCCGGTCCATGTCGACGAGGCGCTGGCCGCCGGCTGCACCATCTCCGAATTTCCCACCACGCTGGAGGCGGCGCGCGCCGCCCGCGAGGGCGGGCTCGCCACCATTGGCGGCTCGCCGAATGTGGTGCGCGGCGGCTCGCATTCCGGCGGCGTGTCGATGCGCGAGGTGGCCCGCGAAGGGCTGCTCGACGCGCTCGCCTCAGACTATGTGCCGGCCAGCCTGCTGCAGGGGGCGCTGGCGCTGACCCGCACCGCCGACCTCTCCCTGCCCGACGCCCTCGCCCTTGTCACCGCCGCCCCGGCCCGGCTCGCCCGGCTGGAGGATCGCGGGCGGCTGGAAGCCGGGCTGCGCGCCGATCTCGTGCGCTTCCGCCTCGCGGAGGATACGCCCCGCATCGACGAGGTGTTCGTCGCCGGCCGGCGCGTGTTCTGAAAAGGGGTCGCCCATGACCGCGCAACCGAACCCCGCCACGTCGCCGGTCGAGGCCGCCGCCCGCCCGGCGACGCCGCGCTACGCGCTCTACTTCGCCCCGCCGGCGCAGAGTCCGCTCTGGCGCTTCGGCTCCGCCGTGCTCGGCTATGACGCGGAAGCGGGCACCCCGGCCCCGCCGCTGGCGCTGCGCCGCTTCGATGCCGCGCGCTGGAGGGAGATCACCGCCGAGCCGCGCCGCTATGGCTTCCACGCCACGCTGAAAGCCCCGTTCCGCCTCGCCCCCGGCCGGCGCGAAGCGGAACTCACCGCCGCCTGCGCCCGCTTTGCCGGCAACCGCGCCGGCTTTGCCTGCCCGGGCGTGACGCTGGCCAGCATTGGCCGCTTCCTCGCTCTGCGCCTCGCCGCGCCCAGCGCCGCGCTGGACCGGCTCGCCGCCGGCGCCGTGGCCGCGCTGGACGAATTCCGCGCACCGATGACCGAGGCCGAGCGCGAGAAGCGCCTGCGCGCCCCGCTCACCCCGCGCCAGCGGGAATATCTCGACCGCTGGGGCTACCCCTATGTGCTGGACGACTTCCGCTTCCACATGACGCTCACCGGCCCGCTGGAAGACGAGGAGCGGGCATTGGCGGAAGCGGAGCTGGCCGAGCATTTCGCCGCCAGCGGCGGCGACGGGCCGCTCATCGTGCGCGAAATCGCGCTTTACCGGCAGGAGACGGGGCCGTTTCGCCTCGTGGCCCGCTTTCCCTTCGGCAGCTGAAGGCAGGTCCGCCCCATGGCACAGAAGCTCGGCCCGGCGCCGACCGTCGATCCCACCGCCGAGGTCACCCGCTCGACGCTGGGGCGCTACACCGAGGTCGGCCCGCGCACCCAGCTGCTGGAAGTCGAGCTCGGCGACTATTCCTATGTCGTCAATGATTCCGACATCGCCTATGCGCGCATCGGCCGCTTCACCTCCATCGCGGCGATGACCCGGATCAATCCGGGCAACCACCCGATGCAGCGGGCGAGCCAGTCGCATTTCACCTACCGCGCCTCCGCCTATTTCGACGATGCGCAGGACGAGCCGGATTTCTTCGCCTGGCGCCGCGACCAGCCGGTGACCATCGGTCATGATGTCTGGATCGGCCATGGCGCCATCGTGCTGCCCGGCCGCCGCATCGGCGATGGCGCGGTGGTGGCGGCCGGCGCGGTGGTAACCAAGGATGTCGCGCCCTACACCATCGTCGCCGGCGTGCCGGCCAAGCCGGTGCGCGAGCGCTTCCCCGCCGCCATCGCCGCCCGCCTGCAGGCGCTGGCCTGGTGGGACTGGGACCATGCGCGCCTGCGCGCCGCGCTGGAGGATTTCCGCACGCTCGCCATCGAGGCGTTTCTGGAAAAGCACGGCGGGTAGCCCCGCCCCGCCCGACCCTCCCCACCCTTGCGCCGGCTGCGCCGCGCCGCTACGCCTTGGCGGCAACGCAGGAGAACGCCATGGCCGCCAGCGCACTTGATGTCGACGAGGTGCTCGCCCGCCGCCGGCTGCGGCGCAAGCTCGCCTTCTGGCGTGTGTTCGCGCTGCTGGTGGTTCTCTTCGGCGGGCTCGGCGCCTTTGCCTGGTGGAGCGACGGCGCGGTGCTGCCGCGCGCCTCCGCCCATGTCGCCCGCGTCACCATTGGCGGCGTCATCCGCAATGAGCGCGAGCGGATCGAGATGCTGGACGCCATCGGCAAGTCCGGCGCCAAGGCGGTGATCCTGTCCATCGACAGCCCAGGCGGCACGGTGGTCGGCTCGGCTGCGCTCTACGACGCGCTGCGCCGGCTGGCGGAGAAGAAGCCGATCGTCGCGGTGGTGGGCGGCATGGCCGCGTCCGGCGCCTACATCGCCGCGCTCGGCGCCGATCACATCGTCGCGCCGCGCAACGCGCTGGTCGGTTCAATCGGGGTGATCTTCCAATTCCCGAACTTCGCCGAGCTGATGAAAAATGTCGGCATCTCCTATGAGGAGATCAAGTCGAGCCCGCTCAAGGCCGCGCCCAACATGTTCGATCCACCGACCGAGGAGGCCCGCGCTGCCGTGCGCTCGCTGGTGGCGGACAGCTATGACTGGTTCAAGGGGCTGGTGGCGGAGCGCCGGCTGCTCGACGCCGACAAGCTCGCCCTCGCCGCCGACGGGCGGGTGTTCACCGGCCATCAGGCGCTGCCCATGCGCCTCATCGACGAGATCGGCGACGAGCGCACCGGCCGCGACTGGCTGGCGCGCGAGAAGGGGATCGACAAGGATCTTCCCATACGCGACTGGCACACCGACCGCGCCGGCGACGAATTCGGCTGGCTGCACGCGGTGACGGTGCGTGTGATGTCGTTGATCGGGCTTGAAGATATCGCCCGTCTCGTGGCAGATGCGGCGGGCGGGGCTGCGGAACAGGCCCGCCTTGACGGTCTTCTGGCCCTCTGGCACCCTCGCGGTGGCTAGACGGGGCCAAGAGCTTCCAAAATATAAATTTTTTGGAGTACCGACGAGCCGAACGGAAAAGGGGCCGGGGCGTCGATGATCAAGTCGGAATTGGTGCAGCGGATCGCCGAGGCGAATCCGCATCTTTATCAACGCGATGTCGAGAACATCGTGAATGCCATACTCGACGAGATCGTCGCGGCACTCGGCCGCGGCGACCGTGTCGAGCTGCGCGGTTTCGGCGCCTTCTCCGTGAAGGCGCGCCCGGCCCGTACCGGGCGCAACCCGCGCACGGGCGAGCATGTGGATGTCGACGGCAAGGCCGTGCCCTATTTCAAGACGGGCAAGGAAATGCGCGAACGCCTGAACGATGGCGTCGACCTCGAATAAGGCTGACCCGAAGGGAGAAGTCGTGCTGCGTCGTCTACTGCTGATCCTCATCGTCCTGCCGGTCTCGGTGGGGCTCGTCATGCTCGCCGTGGCCAACCGCCATCCGGTGTCGCTGGTGATCGACCCGCTCACCGGGGCCGGCGGCTGGTCGGTGGAAGCGCCGCTGTTCCTCGTCATCTTCGCCGCGATGATCGTCGGCGTGGTGCTGGGCGGCGTCGCGGCGTGGTTCAGCCAGGGCCGCTACCGCAAGGCCGCCCGCCGCTCCGCCCGCGAGGCGCGCTCGGCCCATGCCGAAGTGGAAGAACTGCGCGCCGCCCATCGCGACCCGGTGACGCGGCCGGTGCTCGCCCATCGTCGCGACGCGGCCTGACGGGACCTTCCCATGAGCGATGTGCGCTTCGTGTCGTCCGGCGAGATCGCCGGGCTGCTGACCTTTCCCGCGCTGATCGATGCGCTTGAGGCCGCCTTTCGCCGCCGCATCACCGTGCCGGTGCGCCATCACCACACCATGCCGCGCCCGGATGGCGACGCCACGGCGCTGCTGATGCCGGCCTGGACCAGCGAGGGCACGGACGACGACGTTTACGGCACCAAGCTGGTGACCGTGTTCCCCGGCAACGGTGCCCGGGGCCTCGAGAGCATCACCGGGCTCTATCTGCTCAATTCCGGCGCCACCGGCCAGCCGCTGGCGGTGATGGACGCGCGCACCCTCACCGTGTGGCGCACTGCCGCCGCCTCCGCGCTCGCCGCCCGCTATCTCGCCCGTGAAGATGCCACAAGGCTGGCGGTGATCGGCGCCGGGGCGCTCGCGCCCTATCTCGCCCGCGCCCATGCCAGCGTGCGACCGATCCGCACCATCACCATCTGGAACCGCACGCGCGCCAAGGCCGAAGCGCTGGCGGAAACCCTACGTGCCGAGGGCTTCGACGCCACGGCCGAGGCCGATCGCGGCGCAGCCATTGCCGGGGCCGATATCGTCACGTCAGCCACGCTCTCGCCGCAGCCGCTGGTGGAAGGGCGCTATCTCGGCCCCGGCCAGCATGTCGACCTCGTCGGCGGCTTCACCCCGATCATGCGCGAGGCCGACGACACGGCGATCCGCCGGACGCGTGTCTATGTCGACACCCGCGCCGGAGCCGGCAAGGAGGCGGGCGACATCGTCATCCCGCTGGCGAGCGGCGTGCTGGCGCCGGAGGACATTCAGGGCGATCTGTTCGAGCTGACCGCCGGCACCGCCAAGGGGCGCGGCAGCGCCGACGAGATCACCCTGTTCAAATCGGTCGGCACCGCCATCGAGGACCTCGCCGCCGCCGAGCTGGTGTGGAAGGCGCTGAAGGGCTGAGGAGCCGGCGCCGCATCGGCCGCCTGCGTCCTTCGAGGCCGGGCCGGGGCCCGGGCACCTCAGGATGACGGGCCGCCTTGTCGTGCATGAAGCTCCGTCATGCTGAGGCGCCGCCCGCAGGGGCGGCCTCGAAGCACGCACACCGCAGCAAGCCCGCGCCGCTCAATGCCCCGGCTTGCCCTGCGCCTTCACCCGCGCCGCGTCGAGCCGCTCGATGATCGCCTTCGCCACCAGCGTCACCAGCGCCACCAGGGTCAGCAGCGTCGCCACCGCGAAGGCGGCGACGGCGTTATTGTCCTGGTAGAGCAGCTCGATCTGCAGCGGCAGCGTGTTGGTCTGGCCGCGAATATTGCCTGACACCACCGACACCGCGCCGAATTCGCCCATCACGCGCGCATTGCACAAAGCCGCGCCATAGAGCAGGGCGAAGCGCACATTGGGCAGAGTGACGAGGCGCAGGATGCGCCAGCCCCCCGCGCCCAGCGTCACGGCCGCCTCTTCCTCCTCCGACCCTTGCGCGATCATCAGCGGGATCAGCTCGCGGGCGACGAAGGGGGCGGTGACGAACAGGCTGGCGAGGATGATCGCCGGCACGGCGAACATGATCTTGATGTCGTGCTCGCCCAGCCACGGCCCCAGCAGCCCCTGCGCGCCATAGACGAAGAGATAGGCGACGCCGGCGATGATCGGCGAGATGGAAAAGGGCAGTTCCACCAGCGCCACCAGCAGGTTGCGGCCGGGGAATCGGAACTTGGCGATGCACCAGGCTGCCGCGATGCCGAACCCGATATTGACCGGCACAACGATCAGCGCGGTGAACAGGGTCAGGCCGATGGCGTATTGCGTGTCCGGCGCAGCGAAGGAGGCGGCATAGGCAGCCATGCCGTGCTTGAACGCCTCGACAAAGATCGCCAGCAGCGGCGCCACCAGCACCAGCGCGGTGACGAGCAGCACGCCGCCCACCAGCACGCGCCGCGTCGCCGCCCCGTCGCCGACACGGATGCGGCCCGGCGTGGGCGCGGTGGCGGGGGGCAGGGAGGGGCCGGGAGACGGTGCGACAGCCATGCTCAATCCCCCGTGCCGACGCGGCGCTGCTGCCAGAGCTGGAGCATGTTGACCAGGAACAGCAGGACGAAAGCGAAACCCAGCAGCGTCGCGGCGATGGCGGCAGCGGCCGGGTAGTCATATTCCTCAATGCGGATGAAGGTCAGCAGCGACACCACCTCGGTCTTCAGCGGCAGGTTGCCGGCGATGAAGATGATGGCGCCGAATTCGCCCAGCGACCGCGCGAAGCCGAGCGAGGCGCCGGTGAGGAAGGCCGGCAGGATGGCAGGAAAGATGATGCGGGCGAAGATGCGCAGATCCGAGGCGCCGAGCGTTGCCGCGGCCTCCTCGACATCGGCGGCGAGATCCTCCAGCACCGGCTGCACCGTGCGCACCACGAAGGGGATGGAGGTGAAGGCCATGGCGATGGCGATGCCGAGCGGGGTGTAGGCGACATCGATGCCGAGCGCCGCCAGCGGCCCGCCGAACCAGCCATTCTTCACGAACAGTGCGGACAGGGCGAGGCCCGCCACGGCGGTGGGCAGGGCGAAGGGCACATCGACCAGCGCGTCGAGATAGCGCTTGCCGGGAAACTCGTAGCGCACCAGCACCCAGGCGAGAGCGAGGCCGTAGACGCAGTTGAACAGGGTCGCCAGCGCCGCGGTGGAAAGGGTGATGCGGAAGGCGGCCAGGGTGCGCGCCCCGCTCATAATGGCGAGATAACGGTCCCAGCCGACATCCAGCGCCTGCCAGACCAGCGCGCCGAGCGGCAGCAGCACGATCAGGCTGAGATAGAGCACGGTGATGCCGAGCGAGAGCGAGAAGCCCGGTATGACACGGTTCAACGGTCGGCTCCTTGCGACGGTGGCACCGAACGGGATCGGGCAGCGGTGAAAAGGCAATGGCCGGGACGAGCCCGGCCATGCCGCAGTTCAACGGAGAAGTCCAGCACGAAACCGCTATTCACATGAACATGGCGTGCTAACGTACCCGCCTCAGGGGGCGACGAACAGCTCGTCGAGCTTGCCGCCGGAGGCGAAGTGGGTCTTCTGCGCATTGGCCCAGCCGCCAAACACATCCTCGGCCTTGAGCAGGCGGACGGGGACGAACTTGGCCTTGAACTCCTCGGCGACCTTGGGGTCGACGACGCGGTTGTTGAACTCGGCGGCGACCTTCTGGCCCGCGGGCGAATAGAGATAGGTGAGATAGTCCGTGGCGATCTGGCGCGAGCCGCGCTTGTCGACCACCTTGTCCACCACCGCGACCGGGAATTCGGCGAGCAGGCTCACCTCCGGCACCACGACCTGGAACTTCTTGTCCTTGTAGGCGTCCTTCACGCCGATCACCTCGGCCTCGAAGGTGATGAGCACGTCGCCCTGCTCGCGCTCGACGAAGGAGGTGGTGGCGCCGCGCCCGCCGGTGTCGAACACCACGACGTTGGAGAGCAGCTTCTTGGCGAAGGCATCGGCCTTGGCCACGTCGCCGTTGAACTTCTCCAGCGCGAAGGCATAGGCGGCGAGGTAGGTGTAGCGCGCATTGCCCGAGGTCTTCGGGTTGGGGAACACCAGCTTCACGTCGTCGCGGACGAGGTCGTCCCAGTTCTTCACGTTCTTCGGGTTGCCCTCGCGCACGAGGAAGGCCGGGAAGGAGTACCAGGGGGAGGAGCCGTTGGGCAGGCGGCTCTGCCAGTCCTTGGCGACGAAGCCCTTGTCGACGAGGAAGGTGATGTCGGTGATCTGGTTGAAGGTCACCACGTCGGCCTCGAGACCCTCGACGATGGAGCGCGCCTGCTTCGACGTGCCGGCATGGCTCTGGTTGACCTTGATCTCCTTGCCGGTCTTCGCCTTGTAGGCCGGCTCGAACTGCTTGTTCTCGGCGTCGAACAGCTCGCGCGCGACATCATAGGAGGCGTTGAGGATCTGGTTCGGCTCCTGCGCGTGGGCCTGCGGCACGGCGAGGGCGAACGGCGCCAGCGCAGCGGCGAGGGTCGCGGTCAGGATCAGGCGGCGCGAGAGGCGCATGGGCAGTCTCCACGAACGGGCGCGACGGGGGCGTCGCAGCCACATATACATACAAATGACGTGAATAAAATTATTTCACACTTAAGTTTGTGTAGCACGCAGGCTGCCGCAGCGAAAGAGGGGAATGTCGCGTGGTCCGGCACAGTGGCGGCAAGCGGGGCTCAGCGGCGCGCAAGAGCCCGGCGCGAGAGCGCGACGTGCCGGCTGATATAGGCCTCGCAGCCCAGCGCGCCGGCGATCATCCGGCGCTGGGCGGCGACCGCGCGGGCGTCGCGCCGGGCGGGATCGGCGGCCAGCTCGCGCACCGCCGCCCGCAGCGCGGCGGCATCGCCCACCGGCACATAGGTCGCCTCCGCCTCGTCGAAATAGGCGTCGAGCCCGCCGGTGCGGGTGGCGACCAGCGCCAGACCACACAGGGCCGCTTCCTGCAGCACGGTGATGCCGCTCGCGTGCAGGTTCGCCTTCAGCGGCACCACCAAGATTGAACTCGCTGCGTAGAGCCGCAGCAATTCGTCATTATGGGCCGGTGCGACGACCCGGACATTGGCGTGCGGCCGGGTCAGGCGCGGGTCAATGCTGCGCGAGACGATGGTGAGCTCGACATCGTCCTGGCTTCCCAGCGCCGCCAACAGCGTCGCCCAGTCGCGGTGGCGGTCATTGCCGACGCTGAGCACCTTGACCGGCCACGCTGGCGCGCGCAGCGGGGGAAATACGGTCTCATTGGGAATGCCGAACAGGACCAGTTCGGCATCGGGGCGGCCGAACACCTCCTGCGCGCGGCGCCGATTCTCCGGGGAATGGAAGGTCAGCACATCGACCCGCCGGAGCAGCCACCGGTAGAGCGGACGGTGGAGCGGCGACACCCGCCGCCACTCATCCATCAGCCACACCGACTGGCCGAGGAGCTTGGGCCGGGACGAACGCCTCGTCAGCGAGAGCAGCATCGCCACCGCCAGAAACTGGGCCTCGGTGTGCGTCCACACGATATCGGCCCGGAAGATCTCCGCCCGGTTGCGAAGGGCGTGGACGAGGTCGAAGCCCAGCGCCAACCGCAGCGCGCCGCGCAGGCCCTTCCCCAGCAGCCCCTCACGACCCGCGGACGAGAAGTGGACCTCGCAGCCCTGGCGCTCGGCGCGCCGGTAGCCATAGGGCGAGGGGTCGTTGATGCCGATGAGCGTACCGCTCCGCTGGTTCCGCTCCCATTCGGCCGCGTCCTGGCCGCGCGAAAGCTGCACGAAAACCCGGATCGGTGGA
>NZ_CBDFNE010000019.1:0-34889 GCF_965249975.1 Ancylobacter sp.
CAGAATGAAGCCGAGGGCGACCATCAGAAGACCGCCGACAAAAACAGAGCTACCGACCATCATCAGGCCCGCGCCGGAAGTCGTCTCCGCAGAGCCGAACCCGATTAGGCCGAAGACGAGGCCGAGCACGGCCAGAGCCGCGCCGATTCCGATGACTACTGCACCCATGAAGAAACTCCGCCGGACCGATTCGCCGTCGGCCCTTCTTGTACGAGACCTTACGTCCAGTACAGCTTTAACGAAAGCCGGCAGCACACTTGTCCGACGCGGCGGCGCCGAGGGGTTTCGGCGGGGAAGAATTCGGCCGCGCGCGATGCTTTTGGTTGTCGCCCGCCTGCGGCGCCCTATCTAGTCGGAGCCGATCTTTCACGGTGCCTGCGCACCCGCAAGGGGCGCCGAGGCGGCGCGGCCGGATTTCATTTCTGCGGAGACAGATTCCATGTCCTTCCACGCTTCCCGAGCTTCCCTACTCCTACGATGCCCTCGCCCCCTATATGTCGCGCGAGACGCTCGAATATCACCACGACAAGCACCACCTCGCCTATGTGAACAACGGCAACAATCTGCTGAAGGGCACCGAGTGGGAAGGCCAGTCGCTGGAAGAGATCGTCAAGGGTTCCTTCGGCAAGAATGCCGGCCTGTTCAACAATGCCGGCCAGCACTTCAACCACCTCCATTTCTGGAACTGGATGAAGCCGAATGGCGGCGGCGCGATCCCCGGCGAGCTTGAGAAGAAGATCGTCGAGGACCTCGGCTCGGTCGAGAAGTTCAAGGAAGACTTCATCCAGGCCGGCGTCACCCAGTTCGGTTCCGGCTGGGCCTGGCTCGCGGTGAAGGACGGCAAGCTCGTCATCGACAAGACCGCGAATGGCGAGAGCCCGCTGGTGAAGGGCGCGACCCCGATCCTCGGCGTCGACGTGTGGGAGCACTCCTACTACATTGACTACCGCAACCGTCGCCCCGACTATCTGAAGGCGTTCGTCGAGAACCTGGTGAACTGGGACTACGTCGCCGAGCTGTATTCCAAGGCCGTCTGACCGGTCCTCACCTCGAAATCGGGCGCCGTCGCAGGTCGACGGCGCCCTTTTTCATGGCCGGCGGCCGCTCACTGCCCGAACGGAACCTCCGTGCGCGGGCCCGCCGGGCGCGCCTTGGGCGGCCAGCCCTTCACGCAATAGTCGTTCCAGAAATTGAACTGCCAGGCCGAGCGCCACTGGTACAGCCAGTTGTCGCATTCCGCCTTGGTGCGGAAGCAGCCATCGACCGTGCGGCCCTCGATGAAATCGAAGTTCCACGGCGCCTGCCGACGACCGGTGAAATGGCCGTACCAGAGCTGCGCCCCGGGCGTCGACGCCGCCATCTTGCGGCAGTCGCCGCCGGGAAAGGTCCCGGTGAATTCATAGGCCGCCGCCGGCCCGCCGGCCGCCCCCAGCATCAGCCCGGCGACGACCGCGACTGAGGCAATCCATTTCCCGCGCATGGCACTTTCCTCCCGGCCGCGCGCTATCGCGGCCCGCTCTCATCATTCTATGCCCCCGCCGGTCCACGGGAAGGGGCTACAGCCAGCGGATCGTCCGCAGCCAGGCCACCAGGCCGACGCCGAGCCCAGCGGCTAGCACGGTCACGGCCCAGAAGCCGTTCGGGTCCTGCGCGCCGGGAATGCCTTCCACATTCATGCCCATCAGGCCGGTGATCAGCGTCAGCGGCGCGAAGATCACCGTCACCGCCGCCAGCACCAGCATGGAACGGTTCATCTGCTCCGCCCGCCTTTCCACCATCTGGTCGTAGATGACGGCGGCGCGGTCGCGCACCGAATCCAGTTCCTCGGCGAAGCGCGTCACCCGGTCGGCGGCCTCGCGCAGCCGGTTGCGGTCGCGTGGCGAGAGCCATTCGGCGTCTTCCAGCGAGAAATGGTTCAGCGCCTCCCGCTGCGGGGCGATGTAGCGACGCAGGATGATGGCGACGCGCCGCACCTCGGAAACCTTGGGGCTGAGATTGGACAAGGTGGCGCTCAGCACCTGCTCTTCCAGCTCGTCCGCCTGCTCGGCCAGGGCGGTGATCACCGTGTCCATGCGGTCGACGAGGCGCATGGAAAGATCGGCGACAAATTCGCCCGGCGTGCGCGGCGCCCGCCCACGCTGGATGGCGTCCTCGAAATCGCCCACCGCCGACAGCGCCCGCCGCCGCACCGAGACGATGCGGTGCGGCTC
Source organism: Ancylobacter sp. (assembly GCF_965249975.1). Classification (GTDB taxonomy): domain Bacteria; phylum Pseudomonadota; class Alphaproteobacteria; order Rhizobiales; family Xanthobacteraceae; genus Ancylobacter. Next base: position 2,211 of record NZ_CBDFNE010000019.1, read on the forward strand.
CACCCAGAAGCGGATCGAGTGCATCTCGTCCGGCAGTGAGTAGGGCATCAGGTTGATGCCGCGCAGGTTGAGGAAGGCGCCATTGTCGAACAGGGCGCAGCGCGGCCGCGTTTCCGCCGCCACCAGGGATTCGACGATGGAGGGATCGACACCGCTGTGCAGGTCGAGCCACGTGCTGCGGCCGTGACGATGCTCCAGAAGCTGAAGGTTGATCCACTGAAAGCGTTCGCCGGACGGAACGCCCTGCGCGATGTCCTCCCAGCCGATGCGCCGCGCTCCGCCATTACCGTCGAAGGTCCAGGCGGAAACGAGGCCTTCCTTGTCGTAATCGGGCAATGCTGGCTCCTGCGTTTCCCGAATGAATGGCAGATGAACGCCCGCAGTGGAATGCGTTCAGTTTGATGAACCTATTGCAACAGCGGGTTCAGCTTGGGTTCGGCCGACGCTGGCTACGGTGTGTTCATCAAGGGCCGAGCCGGCCCGCTGAGCACCCGAGGATACCGCCATGACCGGCATCACCAAGACTGGCATCACCAAGACAAGCAAGCTCGTCGCCCTCGCCCTCGCCGGCACCACCCTCCTCGCCACCGTTCCCGCCGCCGCCGATGGCTGGCGCGGCCCGGGCTGGGGCGGGCCGGGCTGGGGCGGGCCGGGCTGGGGCGGTCACCGCCATGGCGGCCCCGGCTGGGGTCGCCCGGGTCCCGGCTGGCGTGGCCCCGGCTGGGGTGCGCCCGGCTATTATTACGGCCCGCGCCGCAACAATAATGGTGCCGCCATCGCCGCCGGCATCATCGGTGGCCTTGCCGTCGGCGCCATCGCGGCCGGCGCTGCCAACAACTACTATCGCCCGAGCTGCTGGACCGAGACCCGCACGCTCTACAACAGCTGGGGCCAGCCCTATTACCGCGATGTCGAGGTGTGCCGCTAGAGCCTGATCCGATCAGGTTGAAAGAACCTGATCGGTGAATCAGCCTCTAAACTATTGATAGAGCACGCCCGCCTTTCCCAAGGTGCGACGGACGAGCGGGCGGCGGAGCGATCCGCCGCCCTTCGCGTGTTCTGGTCCTGCGGTCACTCGCTCGCCGGCTGCGGCTCGACCTTGACGATGCCGCTGCGGTCGAGTCCGGCAAGAGCCGCAGCTACCGCCACGCCGCCGACCTTCAGCTCCGGCGCCAGCTCGCTGAGCGGGATCAGCGCGAATGCCCGCTCCATCATGCGCGGGTGCGGGATTTCGAGGTCGGGCTCGGCGATCACCTCTTCGCCATAGAGCAATATGTCGATGTCGATCTTGCGCGGGCCGAAGCGCACCTCGCGCGTGCGGTCGCGCCCGAAGGCGTGCTCGACGCCGAGCAGCAGGTTGAGCAGCTCGCGCGCGGAAAGCTCCGTTTCCACCGCCACCACCATGTTGAGATAGGGCCCCTGCGGCACCGGGCCCCAGGGCGGGGTCTCGTAGAGCGAGGAGCGGGCGATGATCTTCAACCCCGCGCGGGCGATGAGCCCGACCGCCTTGGCCATGGTGCCGGCGCGGTCGCCGAGATTGGAGCCGAGGCAGAGATAGGCGACCGCCTTCTCCACCTTGCGCGGCCGGCGGACGAAGAAATCGGGCGTCGGCTTAGCGGGCATGGAGGATCGCCTCCGTCACCCGCGCGGCCTGCACATGCGCGGCCACGTCATGCACGCGGATGATGGCGCAGCCGGCGCGGATGCCCAGCACATTGGAGGCGATGGTGCCCGGCAGGCGCTCGGCCGGCGTGGTTTCGATCACCTTGCCGATCAGCGATTTACGCGAGGTGCCGAGCAGGAGCGGGAATCCGAGCCGCCCGAACGTCTCCAGTGAGGCGAGCGCCTTCAGGTTCTGCTCGAAGGTCTTGCCGAAGCCGATGCCGGGATCGAGGGCGATGCGCTCGGGGCGGATGCCGGCGCGCGCCGCCCGCTCCAGCGCCTGTTCGAAAAAGCCGAGAATGTCGGCGACGATGTCGACTTCCGGGTCGACAGTGGCGCGGTTGTGCATCGCCACCACACCGGCGTCATAGGCGGCGGCGACGCGGGCCATGTCCGGGTCGCCCATCAGCCCCCAAATGTCGTTGAGAAGGCTCGCCCCCGCCTTCAGCGCCGCTTCCGCGACCGCTGCCTTCTGCGTGTCGATGGAGAGCGGCACCGGCAGGCTCGCCAGCGCCTCCACCGCCGGCAGCACGCGGCGCAGCTCTTCCTCCGCCGGCACCGGCGTATGGCCGGGACGGGTCGATTCCCCGCCAATGTCGAGAATATCCGCTCCCTCCGCCACCAGCCGGTGGGCATTGGCCACCGCGTCGTCGAGCGCCGCGCTGCGCCCGCCATCGGAGAAGGAATCGGGCGTCACATTGAGGATACCCATCACCAGCGTGCGGCCGGCATAGTCCAGCCGGCGGCCGCGCGCATCGAGCAGGCGTTGGGTGGGCGGAACAAGAGCGGCCATGGCGTCCCAAGGGTTGGCGTTTGGCTTTCACATCGCGCGAGCGGGCCGCGAAGGCAAGCGCCGACGCGGCAGGGTGGCCTCATTCACGCGCGCCGAGCTTTCGCCCGGCTTGCCGAACCGCCCCCGGCTGCGCTCTAAAGGAGAGGACGCGAGCGTGCGCAGGAGGCAGCCATGTCCGGTGACACCGAGGGCCAGATCTTCGTCGGGCGAAGCTCGACCGGCGGGACGGGCGGCAAGGCCGAATATCTCGCGCTGAAGCTCGCCAACCGCCACGGCCTCGCCACCGGCGCCACCGGCACCGGCAAGACGGTGACGCTGCAGACGCTGGCGGAGGGCTTTTCCCGTGCCGGCGTCCCGGTCTTCGCCGCCGACATCAAGGGCGACCTCTCCGGCATCGGCATGCCCGGCGAGGGTCAGGACTGGATCGTCAAGCGCTGCGCTGAGATCGGCATCGACTATGTGCCGGACGAATTTCCCGTCCTCTTCTGGGACCTGTTCGGCGAACAGGGTCACCCGGTCCGTGCCACCGTCTCGGAAATGGGGCCGCTGCTGCTGGCCCGGCTCCTGGACCTCAACGAGGTGCAGGAAGGCGTGCTGAACGTCGTGTTCCGCATTGCCGACGAGCAGGGCCTGCTGCTGCTCGACCTCAAGGATCTGCGGGCGATGCTGGCCTTCGTCGCGGAGAACGCGGGCAAGCTCACCACCACCTATGGCAATGTCTCGCCCGCCACCGTCGGCGCCATCCAGCGGGCGCTGCTGGTGCTGGAAAATCAGGGCGCCGACAAATTCTTCGGCGAGCCGGCGCTGAAGATCACCGATCTGATGCGGGTCGAGCCGCGCTCGGGCTACGGCACCATCTCGCTGCTCGCCGCCGACAAGCTGATGGCCTCGCCCCGGCTCTACGCCTCCTTCCTGCTGTGGCTGCTGTCCGAACTGTTCGAGGAGCTGCCCGAAGTCGGCGACCCCGACAAGCCGCGCGTGGTGTTCTTCTTCGACGAGGCACATCTTCTGTTCGATGGAGCGCCCAAGGCGCTGTTGCAGAAGGTGGAACAGGTGGTGCGGCTCATCCGCTCCAAGGGGGTGGGCGTGTATTTCGTCACCCAGAACCCGCTCGACATCCCCGACAGCGTGCTCGCCCAACTCGGCAACCGGGTGCAGCACGCGCTGCGCGCCTTCACCCCGCGCGACCAGAAGGCGGTGAATGCGGCGGCCGACACCTTCCGCCCCAACCCGAAACTGAACACGGCCGAGGTCATCACCCAGCTCGGCAAGGGCGAGGCGCTGGTCTCGATGCTGGAGGGCAATGGCACCCCGTCCATGGTCGAGCGCACGCTCATCGCCCCGCCCGCCGCCCGTGTCGGGCCCATCACCCCGGAACTGCGCAAGGTCGCGATGGCGCAAAGCCCTGTGCGGCACGCCTATGACGAAACCCTCGACCGCGAATCCGCCTATGAAATCCTCGCCAAGCGCGCCGAGCAGGCCACCGCGCCGGAGCCCACGCCGGCCGAGGCGGAGGCGCAGAGCGGCGGCGGCTGGCTGGCGGACACGCTTGGCGGCCTGTTCCGGCGCGGCCCGCGCGGCGGCATGAGCATGGGCGAGCGGGTGGTCAACCAGGTGACGCGGCAGGTCACCAATGAGGTGACCAAGGCCATTCTGCGCAACGTGCTCGGCGGCGCCCGCCGGCGGTAGAGATAGATAAGACCCTCATGGCCGGGCTTGACCCGGCCAACCAGCCCTTGACGGAGGCGCAAGGTGTGTGGGTCCCCGGGTCAAGCCCGGGGATGAGGCGGAAAAGCCTCTTTGAAACGACAAGGACTCCCGGCCATGGCCGCTCTTTCCAGGACAGACCTCGACCGCGTGCTCGCGGCCGTCGATGCCGATCTCGATGCCTCGCTCGCGCGTCTGTTCGATTTCCTGCGCATCCCCTCCATTTCCACCGACCGCGCCTATGCCGCCGATTGCCGCCGCGCCGGCCAGTGGCTGGCTGACGACCTCGCCACGCTCGGTCTCGTCGCCAAGCTGAACGACACGCCCGGCCATCCCATCGTCACCGGCACGTCTTCCGGGGGCGCGGAACGGCGGGTGCTATTCTACGGCCATTACGACGTGCAGCCGGTCGATCCGCTGGACCTGTGGGACAGCCCGCCCTTCGAGCCGCGCATCGTCGAAACGGCGGACGGGGTGAAGCGGATCGTCGCCCGTGGTTCGTCCGACGACAAGGGCCAGGTGATGACCTTCGTCGAGGCCTGCCGCGCCTATCAGCGCACCATCGGCCGCCTGCCGGTCGACGTGGCGATCGTGGTCGAAGGCGAGGAGGAGAGCGGCTCGGCCAATATCGGCCCGTTCCTGGAAGCGCATAAGAACGAGCTGAAAGCCGATCTCGCCCTCGTCTGCGACACCGGCATGTGGGATGCGAACACCCCCGCCATCATCCTCTCGCTGCGCGGGCTGATGCATGACGAGTTCGTCGTGCGCGCCGCCGACCGCGACCTGCATTCCGGCTATTATGGCGGCGCGGCCGTCAACCCGCTGCATGTGATCTCCAAGATCATCGGCGGCGTGCATGGCGAGGGCGGGCGCATCACCATTCCCGGCTTCTATGACGACGTGGTCGAGCCGTCCGCGCATATGCGCGAATCCTGGTCCAAGCTCGACCTGACGGCGGAGAACTTCCTCGGCCCCATCGGCCTCTCCCATCCCATCGGCGAGAAGGACCGGCTGCTGATCGAGATGGTCTCGACCCGCCCGACCTTCGAGGTCAACGGCCTATGGGGCGGCTATACCGGCGAGGGCGCCAAGACCGTCATCCCCTCCATCGCCACCGCGAAGATCACCTGCCGGCTGGTGGCGGACCAGTACCCCGCCCATGTCCGCGATTGCGTGCGCGCCTATATCCGCTCCAAACTGCCGCCCGACTGCACGGTGGAATTTCTCGGCGGTGAGGGCAACCGCGCGGTGGCCGTCGCCCATGACAACCCGCTGCTCGCCAAGGCTGCCGCCGCGCTCGGCGAGGAATGGGGCGCGCCGGCCGTCACCTATGGCGATGGCGGTTCCATCCCCGTGGTCGGCCAGTTCAAGAAAGTGCTGGGACAGGACACGCTGCTGGTCGGCTTCGCGCTGGACGATGACCGCATCCATTCGCCCAACGAGAAATACGACCTCACCTCCTTCCACAAGGGCATTCGCAGCTGGGTCCGCATCCTCGCGGCGCTGGCGGAGTAGCTGTTATGTCGCATCACTGGACGCAGACCTGGACCTTCTTCGACGGCAGTTGGCAGGAGGGCAATATCCCGATCCTGGGCGTGCGCAGCCATGCCACCTGGCTCGGCACCTCGGTGTTCGACGGTGCCCGCGCCTTTGAAGGGGTGACGCCGGACCTCGACCTGCACTGCGCGCGGGTCAACCGCTCGGCGCGCGCGATGGGGCTGAAGCCGCTGGTCTCGGTGGAGAAATGGGTCGAGCTGGCGCATCAGGGCGTGAAGCGCTTCGCACCCGGCGCCGCGCTCTACATCCGGCCGATGTATTGGGCGGAATATCCCGGCGCACGCACGGTCGACGCCGACCCGGAATCCACCCGCTGGTGCCTCAGCCTCTATGAGGCCGGCATGCCGAGCCCGGACCACGGCACGGCGATCACCCTGTCGCGCTACCGCCGCCCGACCATCGAATGCGCCGTCACCGATGCCAAGGCCGGCTGCCTCTACCCCAACAATGCCCGCGCGCTGGTCGAGGCGCATGCGCGCGGCTTCGACAATGCCGTGCTGTGCGACATGCTGGGCAATGTCGCCGAGCTCGCCACCGCCAATGTCTTCCTCGCCAAGGACGGCGTCGCCTTCACCCCGGCGCCGAACGGCACCTTCCTCGCCGGCATCACCCGCACCCGCACGGCGAATTTGCTGCGGGAGGCGGGCATCGAGGTGGTGGAAGCCGCGCTCACCTGGCGCGACTTTCTGGAGGCCGACGAGATCTTCTCGACCGGCAATTATTCCAAGGTGACGCCGGTGACGCGGATCGAGGCGCGCGATCTCCAGCCCGGCCCGGTCTATCGCCGCGCGCGCGAAGTCTACTGGGAGTTCGCCCATTCCTGAGGTGACGCACGCCGCCCCGCTGCCCGCACTCGACGCGCTCATCGAGGGCGTTCGCTCCGGCCACCGCGCCACGCTCGCCCGGGCGATCACGCTGGTGGAATCGCGCAAGCCGGCGCATCGCGCGCTGGCGGGCGAGCTGTTGCAGGCGCTGCTGCCGCAGACCGGGGGGGCCCTGCGCCTCGGCATCACCGGCGTGCCGGGGGTGGGCAAGTCGACCACCATCGACGCGCTCGGCAGCCATCTCATCGCCCAGAGGCACCGGGTGGCGGTGCTGGCGGTGGACCCCTCCTCCACCCGCACCGGCGGCTCCATTCTCGGCGACAAGACGCGCATGGCCCGCCTGTCGCTGGAGGAACGCGCCTTCATCCGCCCCTCCCCGGCCGGCGGCACGCTCGGCGGGGTGGCGGCACGCACCCGCGAGACCATGCTGCTGTGCGAAGCGGCGGGCTATGACGTGGTGCTGGTGGAGACGGTCGGCGTCGGCCAGTCGGAAACCGCGGTGGCGGATATGACCGACACCTTCCTCGTGCTGATGCTGCCCGGCGCCGGCGATGAGTTGCAGGGCATAAAGAAGGGCATCATCGAACTGGCCGACATCGTCGCCGTCAACAAGGCGGACGGCGCCAATCTCGCCCGTGCCAAGGCGGCGGCGGGCGAATACCGCGCGGCGCTGCATGTGCTGGGCGGGCGCGAGCCGTTCTGGTCGGTGCCGGTGCTCACCTATTCCGGCCTCACCGGCGAGGGGGTGGAGGCTCTTTGGGCGGCGGTAGTGGCGCATCGCGACCGCGCGACGCAGGCGGGCGCGTTCACCGCGCGCCGCAGCGGCCAGCAGGTGAAATGGATGTGGACCCTGTTCGACGAGCGGGTGCGCGACGCGCTGCGCCGCGCGCCGGCGCTGCGCGCGCAACTGCCGGCGATCGAACAGGACGTGGCGGCGGGCGCGCTTTCCCCCACGCTCGGCGCCGCGAGGATCGCCGATCTGTTCGGCTGGCCGGATCTGTGAGGCCGGACTCGCAAAAAAGCCGAAATGAGGGAAGAATAATCAAAATGGCGGCGGTTGCTGGTCGGCACCGAACGGGCAAGCCCGACCAGAAGGAGTGACACATCATCATGCAGGATCAGCCCACGCTGTCGGGCCAGCGCGTCTTCGTGGTCGAGGACGAGACGCTCGTCGCGATGATGATCGAGGGCATGCTTGAGGAACTGGGCGCCACCGTCGTCGGCAATGAATCGCGCTTCGACGATGCGCTGAATTTCGTCGCCACCCGCCACGAAGAGATCGATGTCGCCATGCTCGACCTCAATCTCGGCACGCGCCACAGCTACGACATCGCCGAGGCGATCGCCCGCCACGGCATCCCCATCGTTTTCTCCACCGGCTATAATGACAGCGCCATCGACGCCGCCTGGCGCAAGTGCCCGGTGCTGAACAAGCCGTTCCAGCTGGCCGATCTCGAGGGCGCTCTGGCGCGGGCGCTGGAGGCGCGCGCGGCCTGATGCGCGCCGGGCCGGCAAAGGCATCGGCTCGGCCGCGCCTGCTCATCACCGGCTTCGGCCATTTTCCCGGCATGCCGGCCAACCCGTCCGCCCAGCTCGCCCGTCACCTCGCGCGCAGCCGCCCAGCCGGGGGTGCACGGACCGAACGGCGCCTGCTCGCCACGCGCTGGGACGAGGCCGCCGGCTTCCCTGCCCTGCTCGCGCAAACCCGGCCGGATATCTTGCTCATGCTGGGCGTCGCCGCCCGGCGCCGGCTTGTGTCGATCGAGATCGTCGGGCGCAATGCGACGGGCGCGTTTCCCGATGCCGCCGGCCATCGTCCGGCCTCGCATGTGCTGGAGCCCGGCGCACCGGCGCAGAGGGCGCTGGCTGCCCGCCCGGCCCCACTGCTGGCGGCGCTGCGCGCGGCCGGCGTCCCCGCCCATCTTTCGCGCCATGCCGGCCGCTATGTCTGCAATGCGCTGGCCTTCCGCGCCTATGGCTGGGCGCGCGCCGGCCTTGCCGCCGATGGCGGCGCGCGGCTTGCGGTGTTCGTGCATGTGCCGCTGCCGCGCCCCGGCCGGCTCGCGCTGCCGCAGCTGGCGCGGGGGCTGGAAGCGCTACTCGCCGCGCTGCTGGCGCAGTTCCGGCAGAGCCGGCTGCGCGTCTGAGCGACAGACAAAGAAAGGGCGGACACCGCCTAGATCCTTTCACTGTTTCACGGAAACAGTGAAAGGATCTAATGCCTTGTTTTTCGCGTTTTCTTCACGCGAACCGGTATCCACTTCGCTCGAAAACGCTCTCGCGCGGCATCCGCCCTCGGGTCGACCCGGCGCTCAACGCTCCGGCAGTTGCACGGTGATCTTGATAGAGCCGTACCACGCCGCGAGATTGGCAATGTCGGCGTCGGTCAGATCCTTGGACACCACCGTCATCATCTCGTTGACGCGGCGGCCGGCGCGGAAATCCTCCAGCGCCTTGGCGAGATAGACTTCCTGCTGGCCCGCCAGATTGGCCGCCGTCGGCAATTGGGCGATGCCGTCCATGCCGTGACAGACGGCGCATTGCGCCGAAGCCTTGGCGCGCCCCGCCTTGGCGTCCTGCGCGAGGGCGGGGGTGACGCCGAGTGCCGCCGTCAGAAGCAGCGGCACGCAGTACATGCGTTTCATTGACGATTCCCGGCAAGAGACAAGGGCCCCTGCGCCGGTCTTGCGGCGCAGGGGCGATGAGGCGCGGCCGCTTACTTCTCGTAGGAGATGCGGTAGATCGCGCCCGAGGTGTCGTCGGCCACCAGCAGCGAGCCGTCATTCAGCTGCGCCACGGAGGCCGGACGGCCGAGATATTCGCCATTCACCAGCCAGCCCTCGGCGAAGGGTTCGGTCTTGGCGGCGGTGCCGTCGTCGTTCAGCGTGGTGAACATCACCCGCGCGCCGACCGGATCGGTGCGGTTCCACGAGCCGTGCTGCACCGAGAAGATACCACCCTGATACTTCGCCGGGAACTGCTTGCCGGTGTAGAAGGTCATGCCGAGATCGGCGGCATGCGCTTCCATCTCCACTTGGGGCGGCACGGAATCGGCCGGGGGCGTCTGGTCCTTGTATTCGACGGTACGGACACTGCCGCCGCCGAAATAGGGGAAGCCGAAAGTCTGGCCGGGCTTGGTGGCACGGTTCAGTTCACCCGGCGGAATGGTGTCGCCCATGCCGTCGACCTGGTTGTCGGTGAACCACAGGGTCTTGTCCTTCGGATTGAAGTCCATGCCCACCGAATTGCGGATACCCCACGCATAGACTTCACGGTTCTTGCCGTCGCGGTCCATCCGCACGATGCCGCCGATGCCGTTCTTCTTGTAGAGGTCGTATTTCTCCGGCGCGAAGACGTTGAAGGGCTGGCCGAGGGTAATATACAGCTTGTCGTCCGGCCCGATGCGGCAGACACGGGCGGTGTGGTTGTAGGATTCCTCAGAGGGCGGAATGAGTTCGCCCTGCTTCACCACCTCGAAGGCGGCGACATCCGGCCCCTCATAGAAGAATTCGGCGGCGGGGAAGAGCAGGACGCGATTCTGTTCGGCGACGAACAGGAATCCGTCCTTGGAGAAGCACACGCCGTTCGGCAGCTTGAACTGGATCGAGGGCGCGAAGACCTTCACCTCATCAGCGACGCGGTCCTTGTCGCGGTCGGTCACCGCCCATACTTTCGACTTGCGGGTGCCGACGAAGACGGCGCCGGTGGTCGGCCCCACCGCCATTTCGCGCGCATCCGGCACGATGGCGTAAAGCGCGATCTTGAAGCCGTCCGGCAGCTTGATGCCGGCCAGCGTCTTCTTGAACGCCTCGGCGCGCGGCCCGGTCTGCGGCACCGTTTCCATTTCCATGGAGGCGCCGGTCTGCTGGAAATTCGAGAGCTTCTGCATGTTGTCGGTCGACTGGGCCTGAGCCGAAGCCGACAGCATCACCGCGCCCGCGAACATGGTGGTGGCGAGCAGCGCCGCGGTCCGCGAACCGCGCCGGAAAAGAGACATGGGGTTCCTCCTAGGATGCCGGACCTCGTTCGGGTCCGTTGCCGCGGCACGCTAGCACGACCTCCCTAAACGTTAAGTCAGCAATACTGGCTCATCTCCCCCGAAATGACCTTGGCGGCCAAAATTTTTTACCAAGAAGACCAGATCAACAGCCCGCTACTACAGTCTCTTCCGTCTGACATGAAGCATTATCGCACATAATGTATTACAGAATCGCCCCACGCGACCCATGACCACCGCCGGTTTCCGCCGGCGTTAAACCCATGCCGGCCGAATCCTGCTATGGGCTGTGCATGGGCGTTGTGCGCCCCCGACGCTGCCGGATCTGCCCGTGACCATCTATCTGCCGATAGCGGAACTGCCGGTGAACATCTTCACGCTGCTGGCGCTGGGGATCGCGGTCGGCTTCATCTCCGGCATGTTCGGCGTCGGCGGCGGCTTCCTGATGACGCCGCTGCTCATCTTCCTCGGCGTGCCGCCGGCGGTGGCGGTGGCGAGCGTGTCCACCCACATGGCCGCCTCGTCCTTTTCCGGCACCCTCACCTATTTGCGACGGGGGCTGGTGGATGTCCGCCTGGGGCTTGTGCTGCTGGCCGGCGGCCTCACCGGCACGCTGGCCGGCGTCGTCAGCTTCATGCTGCTGCGCCAGCTCGGCCAGCTCGATCTCGTCATCGCCGTCACCTATATCGTCCTGCTCGGCACCATCGGCTCGCTCATGGTGGCGGAAAGCCTGCGGGCGCTGCTGCGCGAATGGCGGGGAGAGAAGGCGCAGGTGAAGCGGCCGGGAGCGCATCCCTGGTTTCTGCGCATGCCGTTCAAGGTGCGCTTCCGCCAGTCGCGCATCTATGTCTCGGTCATTCCCGTGGTGACGATCGGCTTCGCCATCGGCTTTCTCGGCGCGCTGATGGGCATTGGCGGCGGCTTCCTGCTGGTGCCGGCGCTGATCTATCTGCTGCGCGTGCCGACGCTCACCTCCATCGCCACCGCGCTGATGCTGACGCTGGTGACGATGACCGCCGCGATCCTCATGCACGCCGTGCTCAACCAGACGGTCGATGCGGTGCTGGGCCTGGTGCTGATGGTCGGCGGCACCATCGGCGCGCAGTTCGGCGCCCGCGCCGGGCAGGCGATGCGGGCGGAAAAGCTGCGCCTGCTGCTCGGCCTGCTGGTGCTCGCCGTCGGCCTGCGCGTGGCGGTGGACCAGATCGTCACCCCGGCGGACCTCTACGCCGTCTCCATCAATGAGGCGGCGCGATGAGGGGGATGGCCGCATCGCTTCTCGCCCTCCTCCCGCTCCTCGCCGGCACACCGGCGCGGGCGGATCTGGTGCTGTCGCTGTCCAAGGCCCGCGTCACCATCACCTCAAACTTCACCGGCGACACGCTGGTGCTGTTCGGCGTCATCGATCCCGGCGTTGTAGCGCCCTCTGCGGCGCCCGATGTCGTCGTCACCGTGCGTGGACCCAGCGAGAGCTTCACCACCTGGCGCAAGGAGCGCCGCTTCGGCCTGTGGGTGAATGTGGACGGCCGGAGCTTCCTCGCCGCCCCCTCCTATCTCGCGGTGCTCGCCAACCGCCCCCCGGCTGACATGGCCGATGCGGAGACGCTGCGCTGGGAACAGGCGGGGCTCGACAATAACCGGCTGCTGCAGCGCATCGGCTCGGATTATGCCGATGTGGTGCCGCAGGACCCGTTCCGGCAGGCCTTTCTGCGGGTCAAGCAGGCGCAGGGCCTGTATTTCGAGCGCCCGGCAGGGGTGGAGTTCATCGCCCCGAACGTGTTCCGCGCCACCATCCCCATTCCCGGCACCGCGCCCATCGGCACCTATGAAGTCGTGGTGAAGACCTTCAGCGGCGGCGCCCTGGCCGGCCGGGGAACGCTGCCGCTGGAAGTGGCGAAGGTCGATTTCGAGCAGACCGTCGCCACGACAGCGCAGAACCATCCCTGGCTCTACGGCCTCGCCACCGCGCTGATGGCGCTCACCGTCGGTTTCATCGCCAATATCGCCTTCCGCCGCGACTGAGGCTCGGAGTTACAGCGCCGGCTCCGGGGCGACGGCGACGCCCGCTCGCTCCAGCACCCGCGCCGCCTGCAGCGCCTTGTCCTCCCGCCACGGGGCGGCGATGAGCTGCACGCCGATGGGAAGCGGGTCGTCGGTCGGAATCGGCGCGGCGGCCACCGGCAGGCCGATGAAGGAGATGGGCTGGGTGTAGATGCCGATATTCGGCCGCACCAGCATTTCCCGCCCGTCGAGCACGAAGGTCGTCTGGCCGCCGCGCGGCGCCGGCACCGGGGTCGAGGGCGCGATCAGCACGTCGCAATCGGCGAACAGTTCCAGCGCCCGCTCGCGGAACCAGCGGCGGAAGATCTGCGCCCGGGCGATCCACATCGCCGGCAGCACCGCCCCGGCCAGCAGGCGCTCGCGCACCGCCGGGTCGAAATCGTCGGGCCGCGCGCGCAGCCGCCCCTCATGCAGCGCCGCCCCTTCCGCCATGGAGATGAGATAGGCCGCCGCCCGCGCCCGCTCCACCTCCGGCAGTTCCACTGTCCGCGTCGCGCCCAGCGCCTTCGCCGCGCGCGCCACCGCCGCATAGGCCTGGGGCGTGCCCTGCCGGGCGAACCAGCCGCCGAGCACCGCGACCTTGAGATCGTCAGGCGAATCGAGGGGGGCAAGCGTCGGCGCGACGGGCGCGTCGGCCAGCGCCGGGTCGTCGGCATCCGGACCCTGCAGTGCGTCATAGGTCGCGGCGAGATCGCCGACATGGCGGGCGAAGGGGCCGAGATGGTCCAGGCTGGCGACGAAGGGAAAGCTGCGCGCCCGCGACAGCCGCCCATAGGTCGGCTTCAGCCCGAAAATGCCGCAAAAGGAGGACGGCACGCGGATCGAGCCGTTGGTATCGGAGCCGAGCGCCAGCGGCACCAGCTTGCCGCCCACTGCGGAACCCGAGCCGCCGGAGGAGCCGCCGGACATATGCGCCGGGTCGTGCGGGTTGGCCGAACGCCCGTCATGCCGATTCTCGCCGGTGAAGTCATAGGCATATTCGCCCATGTTCAGCCCGCCAAGGCACACCGCCCCCGCCGCGTTCATCCGCTCCACCAGCGTCGCGTCGCGCGGCGCCGGTTTGCGGTCACGGTTGATCTTCGAGCCTGCGCGCGTCGGCAGTCCCTTGAGATCGAAAAGGTTCTTCGCCGCGAACGGCACGCCGGCGAGCGGGCCCAATGCTTCGCCGCGCGCACGGGCGGCATCGAGCGCGTCGGCCTCGGCCAGCGCGCGATCGCGCGTGACATCGGTGAAGGCGTTCAGCACGGGGTCGACCGCGTCGATCCGCGCCAGCGCCGCTTCAATGACGGCGCGCGCGCTCACCCGCCCGTCGCGCACGGCGGCGGCGAGGTCGGTGGCGGGTCCGGCGAGAAGCGTCGCGGCGGCGGCATCAGGGGACACAGGCGCGCTCATGGCCGGTACACCGGGGCGGGCTCGGCCTCGTCCGGCAGGGCGAACTCCATCACCAGCGCCGCCATCGCCGTGGCGGTTTCCAGATGCATCAGCACGCGCGGCCGCAATTCCGGCTCTAGTGGCAGGCGCGCCACGGCGAGCCCTGCATCGAGCAGCGCTCCGCAGGGTGTCCCGCCCTCACCGTCCGCCTCTGTCCGCATCGCCGCCTCCATCCTGTTTTCTGCCGCCGATGATACAGGAAGCGTGCCACGCGAGGGCCGTGCGTGCGTGTCTCGGAAGGGCGGTGCAAAAAGGTTGTCCACCTCCTTTGCGGAAGCGTGCGCGGCGGCCTTGCAAAGCGCCGGCCACCAAAGTAGGTTCCGCGCCGTTCTGGCACGCAGCTGTAGCTCAGTTGGTTAGAGCGCCGGTCTGTGGAACCGGAGGTCGGTGGTTCGAGCCCACCCAGCTGTACCAGAATCGTCCTTGCCCCGGTCATTTTCGTCGCTTATCGCCGGTGCCCTGGCGCGCCGGACGGCAGTCGTTGTCCACGACTCTTCCCTGGCCTGCGCCCGGCGGCAGCGGCACAGGCAAGGAATGGCGGCATGGAGCGCAACCCGATCTTCGTCTTCGGCTCGAATCTCGCCGGCATCCATGCGGGCGGGGCGGCACGCTGGGCGCATGACAACCGGGGCGCGGAATGGGGCGTCGGCTTCGGCCTCACCGGCACCGCGTTTGCCATTCCCACCAAGGACTGGGACATCGAGACGCTGCCGCTGGCCGACATCCAGAAATATGTCCGCCGCTTCCTGAAATTCGCCGCCGCGCGGCCGGATCTCAGCTTCCAGCTCACGCCGATCGGCTGCGGCCATGCCGGCTACACCCCGGCCGACATCGCGCCGATGTTTGCGCAGGCGTCCGACAACGTGCTGCTGCCGGACGAGTTCAAGGCCGCGCTCGGGCGCAGCTGAACGGCGCGGGCCGCCCGCCGTCGGCTCAGCGCGTGTCGCAGATATAGAGCGACATGTCCGCCCCGGCCGCCCGCAATTCCAGCCACACATCCGGCCGCACCCGCACCCGCCCGCCCCTTTTGCGGGCATAGGCGAGAGCGAACGCCTCGGCGGCACGCACCCGCTCGGCGGTCAGCGGCTGGGGCGACGGAATCGGGCGCGACGGCGTGGGCGGCGGCATGGAGAGCATCGGCGCGGTCTCCTCACGGGGGGACAAGCGCCATGCAAGCCGCCGGCCAGCCGGGCGGGGGCCGGCCGGCCCGGTCTCAGGGCGCCAGAACCTCGGCGCCGGCGCTCGTCTTCGGATAGGGCAGCTCGGTCACCAGCCGCGCCGCCGGCGTCGTCTGCGCGAACAGCGGCGCGAGGTCGATGGTGAGATAGTTCAGCCGGTTGGCGTAATCGGCGATCATCAGCCGGTTATGGGTCAGGTCCTTCACCACCACCCACTGGGTGTAATCGGAGACCGTCGACCCGTCCGGCAGCCGCGACTGGGCGATGCCGATCGGGATATCGACATTGTTGAGAATATGGGCGACCGCCTGCGCCGCCTCGCCGGCATCCTGGGGCGGGACCACGCCGTGGCGCAGCAGAGCGGCGCGGACAAAGCGCGAGGGCGGGGTGTAGTCGCCGGGAAGCCCGATCAACCCGCCGCCCTGGCCGATTTCGGTCACGTTGACGTTGCCGATCATCCGGCTCGGCACGCCGACCGTGGTGAGGTTGAGATAGTTGCGGATATTGGTCAGGTGCCAGTCATAGGTCGGCGCATTGGTCAGCACATGCGCGACATTGTCGTGGATGCGCACCTCGCCGCCGACATATTCCACCACCATGCCCGCGCCACTGCGGTCGACGAAGACGAAATGGATGGTCGGCGGCGTCGGGCCGCTCGGCAGCGTGTCATCCGCCCACACCTTCATCGCCGGCAGCGCGGCCCGCAGTTCGGCGACCGTGGCGAAGCTGCCCAGCGCCCAGGAGCCGAAGGTCAGCACGGTCTGGTACTGTTTGTCGTCCTTGGTCACCGTCTGGTACTGGGTGAAGCCCGGCAGGAAGTTGCCGCTCATCGACAGGCCTTCCGAATTCTGCCCGTCCAGCAGCGCCCCGCCGGGGATGATGCCGGCATTCACCCCGACCACCGCATATTTGGTCGCCACCTTGTGGGCGGGCAGATTAAGCGCGGCGGGGGCGACCAGCGTCAGTTCGGTACCCTTGGGCTGGCTCACCAGCTGCCATTTCATGTCGAACGCCCATTCCATGGTGCGCCCGGCAATGACCGTGCCGTCCTTGGCGACGATGTCGACCGCCGTGCAGGCAAGAGACAGGTTGACGGTGGCGAGCAACGCCAGCGTGGTCGCGAGCAGCCTTTTCATGGTGTTTCCTCCGGGGTCTGTTTCGTCGGCCCCACGTCTCACAGGTAACCTCATCCGGCAGGCCTGTCCCTTCACATGTTGAGGCCGGCGGCCCGGCAGCCAGGGCTGCGCAACGGCCAAGCCGGCCCGGAAACAGGAAAGCGGGCCGGAAACGAAAAAGCCCGGCGCGGACGCCGGGCCTTGATGTCGCGGGGGCGCGGGCCGGCCTCAATGGGCGAGGAACAACGGCACCGTCATCCGTTCCAGCATGTCGCGGGTGACGCCGCCGAGCACGAATTCGCGCAGCCGCGAATGGCCGTAGCCGCCCATGACCACGATGTCGATGTCGCGCGCCGCCACTTCCTTGAGCAACACGTCGGCGATGCTCTCATCCCCGCTCGGCACCAGCGTGCGCAGTTCCACCGTCTTGTCGTGGCGCGCGAGATGGCGGGCGAGATCGGCGCCCGGCAGGTCGACGCCCTTCTTGCGCAGCGGCTTGCCGGTATCGACCACCACCGCCTCGACCAGATGGGCATGGCCGAGCAGCGCCCGCGCTTCCGCCACGGCGCGCGCCGAGGTGCGGCTGCCGTCCCAGGCGACCATGATGCGCTTGGCCGAAAACGGCTTCTGCTGCTTGCGCGGCACCACCAGCACCGGCCGGCCGGAATCGAACAGCACCGCCTCGGTCACCACATCTTCCGGGCCGAGCTTGTCCGGGTCGGCCTGGTTGACGATGGTGAGGTCATAGAGGCGCGCCATCACGCCGATCTGCTCGGCGGCGCCGCCGGGCGTGCCATCGACCAGCCGAACCTCGCCGGTGAGGCCGAGCGAGCGCGCCGCCTCGCCGAAGCGTTCGACGGAGGTGCGCGCCAAGCGCTGGGCTTCCTCGCGCTGCGCTTCGATGAAATCGGTGGAGAAGGCTTCCGTATAGACCGGCGGCACGTCGATCTCGTAGCTCACGGCCACGCCCGTCAGATGGGCATCGAGCGCGGCGGCGGCAGACACCGCATAATCGCTGGCGACATCTTCCCCAACGTCGGCCACCCGCAGGCTGACGAGAATATCCTTGATCATCTGCTTTCCTCCACGCTTTCGGTGACGACTTTTTTGCATTCAAAGAAGTGACGTCGCATTGACGGCCGTCAAGTCTTTCCGCGCCGGCCGGCGCTGCTTGCGTTCTCCCCGCGAGCCTAAACGTCGCGCATTTGGCCGGCGGCGGCTATAAGGGCTGCAACGAATGCAGGAACTTGCCTCATGGCCGCCATCGGGCGCGCGCTCGCCGTCACTCTCGTTCTGCTGGGCCTGTGGGAAGGCGCGGTGCGTCTTCTCGCGGTGCCCGCCTATATCCTGCCCGGCCCGCTTCGCATCGGCATGACAGCGTGGGACAATGCCGGCATCCTCGCCCATAATGCCGGCATCACGCTGGGCGAGATGCTGCTCGGCCTCGCCTGCGGTTCGCTGCTCGGCATCGCCTGCGCGCTCGCCATGGCGGCCTCGCCGCTCGCCCGCCGCGCCATGCGGCCGGTGCTGCTGGTGGCGCAGGCGCTGCCGGTCTTCGCCATCGCCCCGCTGCTGGTCATCTGGTTCGGCTTCGGCCTGGCCTCCAAGATCGTGATGGCGAGCCTCATCATCTTCTTTCCCGTCGCCTCGGCCTTTCATGACGGGCTGGCCCGCACCGAAGCCGGGCTGGTCGATCTCGCCCGGCTGAACGGCGCCGGCATCCTCAAGACGCTGCGCTTCATCCGCATTCCCGCCGCGCTGCCGGCGCTCGCCTCCGGGCTGAAGGTCGCCACCGCCGTCGCCCCCATCGGCGCGGTGGTGGGCGAATGGGTCGGCGCCTCGGCCGGGCTCGGCTATCTCATGATCTATTCCAATGCCCGCATGCAGACCGACATGGTGTTCGCCGCGCTCGCCGTGCTGCTCGCCATGGCGCTGATCCTGTTCACGCTGGTGGATCGCGGGCTCGCGCGGCTGCTGCCCTGGGCGCCGGAGACGACCGGCGCGAACGCGCCCGCCTGAACGGGCGCCTCACCCCATCTGCGGCTTCACCCCATCTTCTCATGCGCGTCGGCCTGGCCCAGCACCCAGTAGCCGGCCGCCTTGATCCAGCCGAGCGGGACGCCCCGCCGCTCGGTCAGATAGGCCCGCACCGCCCGCGCCACGGCCGCCTCGGCCGCGAGCCAGACATAGGTGGCCGGCGCCAGCTCCATCGTCTCAAGTGCGGCGATGAACGGTGCGGCCTCGCTCACCGCGCTGGCCGGGCGATGGATCCAGAGCGATTCGAGTGTTGCCGCCGTGGCGAAACGCTGCTCCTCAGCGGCGCCCGTCACCGCGACAAGACTGGTGAGGCGCGCGCCCCCAGCCGCCTCCTCGATGCGCCGGCCAATCGCCGGCAGCGCCGTCTCGTCGCCGATCAGCAGCCAGTGCGCCACCGCGGCGTCCTCGACCACGGCGGAGCCGCGCGGCCCGAGCACGTCGAGCCGGTCGCCCGGCCGGGCCGCTATCGCCCAAAGCGTGGCCGGCCCGGCCTCGTGCAGCGCGAAGTCGAGGGTAAGCTCGCGCCGCGCCGCATCGAAGCGCCGGGGCGTGTAGTCGCGCCGCTCCTCCGACCCGTCCGGCCGGGTGATGGCGAGCTTCACATGGTCGTCCGGCGCGGCGCTGACGAAATCGGCGAGATCGTCGCCGCCGAGCACAAGGCGCAGCATAGAGGGTGTGACACGCTCGGCCGAGAGCACGGTGAGGCGGCGCCGCTTCGGCTCGAAGCGCAGGCGGTTCAGCGTGGGGGCGGCGGGGAAAACAGGGCTGGCAACGTTCATCTCAGGTCCTCTCCGGCCGTGGACGCACCGGCAGGACAAAGCCGCGCCGATCACGCCCCGAAGGCCGTTCGATCATGCGCGTTGAGTGACGTTAACGCTTACGTGCACGCGCGCGGTTCACCGAGACCGCCTGGCGGGCACTCTCGGCCTGCACCGCGCTCCGCGTGCAGTTGCCGACCTTTTTAGTTTGCGCCGCCGCGTCCCGCAACGGCCGCCGGCTCACGAGCGCGCGCGTTTCGTACTCCATCTGTTCCCGTCGCCCGCCGCGTCCTAAGATCTAGCCATGACGATTCGCCTCTCCAATAGCGATGCCCGCCGCGTCTTCCTCGCCACCCAGGGCCTCAGCCGTCCGCGCGGGGCGCTGAGCAAGGCCGGGCTGCTGGAGCTGATCGAGGCCATCGGCTTCGTGCAGGTGGACAGCATCGCCACGGTGGAGCGGGCGCACCATCACATTCTGTTCGCCCGCAACCCGAGCTACAGGCGCGAGCATCTCACGGCGCTGCTGGAGAAGGACCACGCGCTGTTCGAGCACTGGACGCATGACGCGGCCATCATCCCCAGCACCTTCTTCCCCTATTGGAAGCACCGCTTCGCCCGCGCGAAAGCAACGCTCGCCGAACGCTGGCGCTCTTGGCATGAGAACGGCTTCGAGACCTATGTCGACCATGTGCTGGAACGGGTGCGCCGCGAAGGGCCGCTGATGGCGCGGCACTTCGAGGCCGAGAAGCGCCCGCCCGGCGGCTGGTGGAACTGGCACCCGGAGAAGACCGCGCTGGAATATCACTGGCGCACCGGCGCGCTGGCCATTGCCGGGCGCGAGGGCTTCCAGAAGGTCTATGACCTCACCGAGCGGGTCATTCCGGCCCGGCATCGCGACGCCGAGGTCGATGAGGCCGCGTTCATCGACTGGGCCTGCGCGTCGGCGCTGGAACGGCTGGGCTTCGCCACCCATGGCGAGATCGCCGCCTTCTGGGACCTCGTCACGCCGGCCGAGGCGAAAGAATGGGTGGAGACGAACCGCGACCGGCTGGAGCCGGTGCTGATCGAGGGGGTGGACGGCAAGCCCCGCGCCTCGCACGCCTTCGCCGGCAGCGCCGCCCTGTTCGCCTCGCTGCCGACACCGCCGGCGCGGCTGCGGGTGCTGAGCCCGTTCGACCCGCTGCTGCGCGACCGCGCCCGGGCGGAACGGCTGTTCGGCTTCTCCTACCGCATCGAGGTGTTCGTGCCGGCGGAAAAGCGCGTCTATGGCTATTACGTCTTCCCGATCCTGGAAGGCGACCGGATGGTCGGGCGCCTCGACATGAAGGCGGACCGCAAGGCCGGCACGCTCGATGTGCGCCGGCTGTGGCTGGAGCCGGGCGTGCGCGCCTCCGCCGGGCGGCTCGACGCACTCGATGCAGAACTCACCCGCCACGCCCGCTTCGCCGGGGTGGAACGCATCGTCTATGCCGAGGGCTGGCGGGGCGAGTGAGACGCCCCTCCTTTTCCCCGGACACAATCAAGTGCAGCGTCATCCTGAGGTGCGAGCGCAGCGAGCCTCGAAGGATGGTTCGTTATGCACCCACGCCATGGGCATCCTTCGAGGCCCGGCCTGCGGCCGGGCACCTCAGGATGACGGTGACCGACCGCAAGAGCTTTCTTGTCGCAGCCCCGGCCACTGGGTGCCCACCTCGCTCCTCCTCATCCCAGGGCTTGACCCGGGGACCCAGACCTTTCACCGCGCCTCCGTCACTGGGTGCCCGGGTCAAGCCCGGGCATGAGGGAGCGGTGATGTCGCCCCCATTTGCCCCTGCCCGGCGGCTCTGCTAGCCTTCCCGCGTCCGAGGGGTGTCCCGCCGGCCGAAAGGCCAAGGGGCTGAGATGGCAGCCGCCAGACCCTTTGAACCTGATCCGGGTCATGCCGGCGAAGGGACGGAGCGACGGCGGGGCCTCACGCGGTGCGTGACTCCCGCGCCGGATTTCCCCCGAAAGCTCGCGCCGGGTCTCCAACTGGGAGGAGATCCATGTTCAAGAACCTCGCCGCCCGCACCGGCGGCCTCATTCTCGCTCTGTCGCTCTCGCTGGCGCCCGCCGCGGCGGCGGACAAGCTCACCGTGCTGCTCGACTGGTATGTGAACCCCGACCACGCGCCGCTGATCATCGCGCAGGAAAAGGGGCTGTTCAAAGCTCATGACCTCGATGTCGAGCTGGTCGCCCCGGCCGATCCCGCCGCCCCGCCGCGCCTCGTCGCCGCCGGCCAGGCGGATGTCGCGGTGAGCTACCAGCCGAGCCTCTATCTGCAGGTGAAGGAAGGCCTGCCGCTGGTGCGCTTCGGCACGCTCATTTCCACCCCGCTCACCGCGCTGGTGGCGCTGAAGGACGGCCCGGTGAAGTCGCTCGCCGACCTCAAGGGCAAGACGGTCGGCTATTCCGTCGCCGGGCTGGAGGACGCGCTGCTCGGCACCATGCTGGCGAGCGCGGGGCTGAAGCCCTCAGACGTGACCATGATCAACGTCAATTTCGCCCTCTCCCCCGCGCTGGTCGCCGGCAAGGTCGACGCGGTGATCGGCGCCTACCGCAATTTCGAGCTGACCCAGATCCGGCTGGAGGGCAAGGAAGGCGTCGCCTTCTTCCCCGAGGAGCATGGTGTGCCGGTCTTCGACGAGCTGATCTATGTCACCCACAAGGACAAGATCGCCGATCCGCGGCTCAAGCGTTTCCTCGCGGCGGTGGAGGAGGCGACGATCTACATCCTCAACCACCCCGAGGAGGCCTGGGGCGTGTTCGTCAAGGCCAATCCCAAGCTCGACGACGAGCTGAACCGCACCGCCTGGACCGACACGCTGCGCCGCTTCGCCCATGCGCCGGCGGCGCGGGACGAGGGCCGCTATGTCCGCTTCGGCGAATTCATGAAGAGCCATGGCCTGATCGACACGGTCGAGCCGGCCAGCGTCTACACCCCCGCTCTGCCCTGAGGCGGAGGCGTCCCACCGTCATGGCCGGGCGCGCCCCGGTCATGACGCCCGCATCATGCCTTCCGGTCGCCGCCCAGCGATGCTAACCGATGCGGGGGCCGTTGAGACGCGGAAGGGCGGGCATGGGCAATCTGGCGTATCACCTCGTGGCGATCGGCGTGGGCGCGGTCGTCGGCGTTCTCGGCTCGGCCTTTCATGTCGGCGTCGAAAAGCTCACCGCCGCCTGGCCGTCCTATCTCGACACCGGGCTCGGCCTCGACGGCCTGCCGCTCTATGCCGCCGCCGCGCTGGTCGCCGCCGCCATGACGCTGGTCTCGCTCTGGCTGGTGCGCACCTTCGCCCCGGAGGCCAGCGGCTCCGGCGTGCCGGAGATCGAAGGCGCGATGGAAGGGCTGCGCGAGGTGCGCTGGCGTCGCGTGCTGCCGGTGAAGTTCGTCGCCGGCATGCTCTCACTTTCTTCCGGCATGGTGCTGGGGCGCGAGGGGCCGACCATCCATATCGGCGCCTCAGTCGCCAAGGCGGCCTCCGACCTGATGAAATGGTCGGGCGAGGACATGCGCGCCCTGCTCGCCGCCGGTGGCGCGGCCGGCCTTGCCGCCGCCTTCAACGCGCCGCTCGCCGCGGTGCTGTTCGTCATCGAGGAAACGCGCCGGCAGTTCCCCTATTCCTCGCGCTCCTATATCGCGGTGGTGCTGGCCTCCATCGCCAGCGCCATCGTCACCGAATTTCTCACCGGCAGCCGGCCCTACATGCTGCTGGAAGCCGCCACCATCCCCTATGTCTGGCTGCCCGCCTTCGCGGTGCTGGGGGTGATCCTCGGCGGCGCCGGCTTCGTGTTCAACCGCACGCTGGTGTGGTCGCTCGACCATGTGCGCCGGCTCGGCCAGCGCAGCTCCTTCTACATCTTCCCGGCCTTTGTCGGCCTCACCGTCGGCGTGCTGATGTTCGTGCGGCCGGAGGCGACGCAGGGCGGGGAGTTGCTGGCGGTGCAGCTGACCCGCGAGAACCTGCCGCTGGCCATGCTGGTGTTCGTGGTGCTGCTGCGCTTCGTCATGACCATGGCGAGCTATTCCACCGGCGTCGCCGGCGGCATCTTCGCGCCGATCCTCGCTTTGGCGACCACCATCGGCCTGTGCTACGGCACCACGCTGGACCTGTTCTTCACCCTGCCGGACCTCGCGCACACCACCTTCGCCATCGCCGCCATGGGCGGGCTGTTCGCCGCCACCATCGGCGCGCCGCTGGTCGGCATGGTGCTGGTGCTGGAACTCACCAGCGCCTATGCGGTGCTGGTGCCGGTCATGATCACCGCCATCTTCGCCCATATGGTGTTTCTGGCGCTGGGCGGGCGGCCGATCTACGAGATCCTGCTGGAGCGCACCCTCGCCATCGAGGCGGAGGCCCGCGCCGCCGCCTCGCGCTGATCGCTCACGCCGCCGCCGGTGCCGGTGCCGGCGGCAGATCGGTCAGCCGCGCCGGCCCTTCGCCCTCGCGGGTCAGCACCAGCTGGCGCTCATGCTGCTCGATCAGCGTCGAGCGGTGGCCGATGGAGAGCAGCGCGGTCTGCGGCAGCCGCGCCCGCAGCAGGCGGTAGAGCGCCGCCTCGCTCGCCTCGTCCAGCGCCGAGGTCGCCTCGTCGAGCAGCAGCACGTCCGGTTCCACCAGCAGCGCCCGGGCGACGGCGACACGCTGCTGCTCGCCGCCGGAGAGGATCGAGGCCCACGGCCCGCTCTCGTCAAGCCGCGCGGCGAGTGCCGGCAGGCCCACCGCTTCGAGCGCCTCGCGCAGCCGCTCGTCGTCATAGTTCTCCAGCGGGTCCGGATAGGCGAGCGCGCCGCGCAGCGTGCCGAAGGGGAGATAGGGTCGCTGCGGCAGGGTCAGCACCCGTGCGCCGGGCGCCACCGCCACCTCGCCATGGCCGTACGGCCAGATGCCGGCGATGGCGCGCAAGAGCGTGCTCTTGCCACTGCCCGAAGGGCCGGTGAGCAGCACCCGCTCGCCGCGCGCGAGATCCAGCGCCGCCACTTCCAAGAGCGCCCGCCCGTCCGGCAGCCGCACCTCCATGGCCTGCGCCGACAGCGGTGCCGGCCCGTGCGCCGGCACACGACGGAAATCGCTGCGCAGCGCCTCGGCCTGCGTCTCCTGCACCGAGCGCTCAAAGCCGACGAGCCGATCGACCACCGATTTCCACTCCGCCAGCGTCGTATAGGCGTTGATGAAGAAGGAGAACGAGCCCTGCACCTGGCCGAAGGCGGAAGAGGTCTGCATCAGCTGGCCGAGCTGGATCGCGCCGGTGAAATAGGCCGGGGCGACGACGATGAAGGGGAAGATGACCGAGAGCTGGCCATAGCCTGACGTGAACCAGGTCAGCCGCTTCTGCGCGATCATGATGCCCCAGTAATTATGCACGACATGGCCGAAGCGGGAGAGCAGGCGGGTGCGCTCCACCGGACCGCCCTGCATCAGCGCGATCTGCTCGCCATTCTCCCGCACCCGCACCAGATCGACGCGGTAATTCGCCTCATAACGTTGCTGGTCGTAGTTCAGCTTGATCAGCACCCGGCCGATGAGATGGGTGAGATAGGTGCCGAGCGCCGCATAGGCGAAGGCGGCCCAGACGAGATAGCCGGGAATTCTCCAGTCGGCGCCGAACAGGTTGAAGGAGAAATCGCCGGAAAGCCCCCACAGGATGACGGCGAAGGAGGCGAGCGTCATCACCGCGTTCAGCACGCCGAGGAACAGGCTGAGCGTCTGGGTGACATAGGAGCTGATGTCTTCGGCGATACGCTGGTCGGGGTTGTCCGCCTCATCACCCTTCAGCCGCATGCGGTAATGGGTCTCGTCCGCCAGCCAGGCGGTGAGGTATTTCTCCGTCATCCAGGTGCGCCAGCGTATCTGCAGCCACTGGCGCAGATAGATCTGGTACACCGCCACCGCGATGGCCACCGCCGCATAGAGCGCGAAGATCCAGAGCTGGTGGACAAAGGCGGGGTAGTTCTTTTCCTGGATCGCGTTGTAGAACACCGCGTTCCACTCGTTGATCAGCACGATCACATAGACCCAGCCGACCTCCAGCGCGATGATCGCCGCCAGCAGCGCGCCGCCGCGCCAGCGGTCCTCGCCGCGGAAATAGGGGATGGAGAGCCGCCAGACATCGGCGAGCAGGGAACGAATGGCGCGCAAGGGGGCTACTCCGGGCAGAGGTCGCGATCCGCTCATCTACGCCGGGCGAAGCTGGCGGGACCGTGTCCGCCACATTACCGATTGGAGAGCTTGCGCACCATGCAGGGGTACCGCCGCCCCTAGAGCACGCGCCGATCAGCTTGCATCGCAAGCTGATCGGATAACGCGTTCTCTATCTTGGAGTCAGAGGGCGATTTACCGAGCAGATTGATTCAATCTGCTCGGATCGCACTCTAGCGTGCGAAACGGCAAAAGCGCGGACGCCGGGCGCCCGCGCTTTTGATGGGTTGCAGTGCCCGGAGGCGCCGGGTCAGATGAACTTCTTGCGGATGCGCTGGCTCACCATGTCGAGCACCGTCACGGTGATGATGACGATGATCAGGATCGCCGAGGCCTGCGAATAAAGGAAGCCGCGCATGGTCTCGTTAAAGGTCATGCCGATGCCGCCGCCGCCGACAATGCCGAGCACGGTGGCGGAGCGAACATTGGATTCGAAGCGGTACAGCGCATAGGAAATCCACAGCGGCAGCACCTGCGGCAGCACGCCATAGATGATCTCCTGCAGCCAGGTGCCGCCCGTGCCGCGAATGCCCTCCACCGGCGCGGGGTCGATGGCCTCCACCGCCTCGGAGAACAGCTTGGCGACGACGCCGGTGGTGTGGATGAACAGCGCCAGCACGCCGGCGAAGGGGCCGAGGCCGACGGCGGCGATGAAGATCAGCGCGAAGACGAGTTCGTTGATGGCGCGGCAGGCGTCCATCAGCCGGCGGATGATGAAGGCCAGCCAGTGCGGGGCGACATTCTCCGCCGAGAGGATGCCGAGCGGAATGCCGGCGATGACGGCGAGCAGCGTGCCCCAGATGGCGATCGCCAGCGTTTCCAGCATGGCGTTGGCATAGACATCCCAATCGGTGAAATCGGGGCGCAGGAAGTCGGCGCCGAGCGTCGCCATGTTGCCGGCATCGCGCCAGAGCTGCGCCGGGTTCATCTCCGCCTCGTACCAGGCGGCAACCAGCACCACGATGGTGAGCGCCGCGACCGCGAGACGGAACAGGCGGGTGGCCAGCGGGGTCACCGGCGGGGCGGGCATGGTGCGCGTGGCGGTGCGGTGGGCGGCGTCGGCGGCGGCAAACATGTGGCGGAGTTCCCCGGGTGAAAATCCCCGGCCTTATGCCGGGGATAAGACGTTTCACGACCCGTCCCTCCTCATGCCCGGGCTCGACCCGGGCACCCAGAAGCCGAGGGGTTCAGCCCCGGCATCGGGATGGCCGGGTCAAGCCCGGCCATGAGGGGATACGGGCCACACTCACATGGCGGGGAACTTCTTCTGCTCTTCCACCAGCGCGGCGAGCTTGGCGTCGATCTCGCTGATCTTCTTCGCCTTCTCGTCGGCCGAGAGCTTGTCGTCGTTCTGCAGCTTCACCTTGGCCTTGAACAGCTCGAGCTGACGGATCGGCAGCAGCTGGGCGTCGGAGGAAGCGAGGAACGGACCCCAGCCGTCGGAGGTCTTGGCGAGGACTTCGCGGGCGTGGGCGACTTCCTCGTCGGTGCCGAGGCGGCCATAGCTCATGAAGAAGTAGTAGATCTTCGCCTTGAGATCGTTCGGCAGGTCCTTGCGCCACACGATCGGATCGCCGGCGATCAGCGGCGAGCGCCAGATTTCCTTGATCTTGGCGGCTTCTTCCGGACGGGTCAGCTGCAGGCGGGTGATGTTTTCGGTGTTGTTGGTGGCGAAGTCGACCTGCTTGTTGGCGACCGAGAGCAGGTTCGCTTCATGGTTGCCGGCCACGACGCGCTTGTAGCACTTGTTCGGATCGACATTGTTGAGCGCGAAGACGTAGTAGCTGGGGACCAGGAAGCCCGAGGTGGAGTTCGGGTCGCCATTGCCGAAGTTGAAGCCCTTCGAGCAGTCGAGCACGTCCTTGAGCTCGTTCAGGTCCTTGCGGTCGGCATTGGTGACGATGAGGGCGTAATAGCCCGAGGAACCGTCCGGCTTGGCGGTCTTCACGAACACTTCGCCATTGGCGCGGTCCACCGCTTCCATCGCCGACTTGTTGCCGAACCAGCCGATATCGACCTTCTTGAAGCGCATGCCTTCGATCACGCCGGCATAGTCACCGACGAAGAACGGCTTCACCGGAATGCCGATGGCCTTTTCCATGTCCTTGAGCAGGGGCTCGAAGCTCTTGGCGAGGTTGGCCGAGGACTCGGTGGAGATGAAGCCGAAGTTCAGCTCCTTGATCTCTTCGGCGCGAACCGGGGTGCTCGCGAGAGCGGCCAGCGCGAGGCCGGCGGCGATGAGACGCTTCATGGGGGTTGCTCCTGTCAGGAAACGGTCTGGGTTTGGGGGGCGGCATCGGCGGGCGCCGGCACCACGAACTGGCTGGGCAGGATCAGCTCCTCGGCGCTGGCGCCGTAGAGTTCGGTCAAAAAGGCCGCGTTGATCTGCGAGGCGGGCCCATCGAACACGACCTTGCCGGCGTTCATCGCCACGACGCGGTCGAAATAGGCGGTGGCGTAGTCCACCTGATGCAGCGAGACGACCAGCGCGATGCCGTGGTCGCGGCTCATCGTCACCAGCGTGTCCATCACCCGCTTGGCGCTCTTGGGGTCGAGCGAGGCGATGGGCTCGTCGGCAAGCACCAGCTTGGCGCCCTGCACCAGCGCGCGGGCGATGGCGACGCGCTGCTGCTGGCCACCGGACAGCTCGCGGGCGCGCTTGGCGGCGTGCTGGGCGATGCCGACCTCGGCGAGCGCGGCATAGGCGGTGCGGCGCTCATCGGCATTGAACAGGCCGAGCGTGCCGCGCAGCGCGTTCATCCGCCCGAGCGCGCCGACCAGAACATTGGTCAGCACGGAAAGCCGGCCGGACAGCGCGAATTGCTGGAAGACGAGGCCGATATGGCGGCGGGCGCTGCGCACCTCGCCGCTGAGCTTGCCGCCTTCCTGCACCTTGACGCCGAAGGAATGCACGGCACCGGAACCGGCGCCGTTGCGGTCGGCCAGGATGAGGCCGGAAGCGAGACGGATCAGCGTCGACTTGCCGGAGCCCGAGGCGCCGATGAGGGCGACACGCTCGCCGGGCTGAATGGTGAGCGAGACATTCTCCACCGCACGCATCTGCCCGTAGGTCTTGCTCACTCGGTCGAGTTGAAGGGCTGCCGCCATCGGAGCTCCGCCGGCCTGTTGAAGACCGGCTTGGGGTAGTCGCCCCCGGTGACGGGTGGATGAAACCGCGATTACAGTTTCATGACAGCCCCCATCCCGTTGCGGCAGGGCCTTGCGCCGCCTCAAAACGGCGCGCAGCCTCTGCGGTACAATAACGCCGCCAAGCGCCGCCAAGGCGCTGCGAGGAGGAAGCAATGAAAGCGATTGGAAGGCTCGCCGCCGCGCTGACGGCCGCGTTTCTGGTGGCTGCCCCCCCGGCCCGCGCCAGCGAAGGCCCGGATGAAGCGACGATAGCGCGCGACGCCTATATCTATCTCTACCCGCTCGTCACCATGGAGGTGACGCGCCAGCAGCTCATCAACCTGCCGCCGTCCTCCGGCCTCGGCGGGCCGATGAACGTGTTCGTCAATGTACCGGGCTTTCCCACCGCCGAGATGAAGACGGTGGTGCGGCCCAATTTCGATACGCTCTATTCCTCCGCCTGGCTCGACCTCTCCGCCGGGCCGTTGGTGATCTCGGCCCCCGACACGCAGGGCCGCTACTACCTGCTGCCGATGCTGGATATGTGGACCGACGTGTTCGCCTCGCCGGGTTGGCGCACCACCGGCACGGCGGCGGCCGACTATCTCGTCACCCCGCCCGGCTGGACCGGCGAGGTGCCCGCCGGCCTCACCCGCATCGCCGCGCCGACGCCCTATGTCTGGATCATCGGCCGCACCAAGACCGACGGGCCGGCCGACTACGCCGCCGTGCACAAGGTGCAGGCCGGGTTTCGCGTCACCCCGCTCGCCGCCTGGGGCCGCGCGCCGGAGCCGCCGCCAGTGCAGAAGATCGACCCCGCCATCGATGTGAAGACCCCGCCCAAGCTGCAGGTGGACGGCATGAGCGGCCCCGCCTTCTTCGCCAAGGCGGCCGAGCTGTTGAAGCTGCACCCGCCGCATCTCACCGACCAGCCGATCGTCGCCCAGATGAAGCGCCTCGGCCTCGTGCCCGGTGCCTCCTTCGACGCGAGCGCGCAGTCGCCGACGGTGAAGGCCGCCATCGACGCCGCTCCCTCCCGTGCACAGGAACTGATGGCGTGGAAAGTGCCGACGCTCGCCGATGTGGTGAACGGCTGGAGCATGAATGTCGACACGATGGGCGTGTATGGCAATTACTACCTCAAGCGCGCCATCATCGCGCAGCAGGGCCTCGGCGCGAACCTGCCGGAAGACGCCATCTACCCGCTCAACTTCGTCGATGCCGGCGGGCACCCGCTGGACGGGACGCACCGCTACACGCTGCGCTTCCCGCACGGTCAGCTTCCGCCGGCGGATGCGTTCTGGTCGGTCACGCTCTATGACGCGGCCGGCTATCAGGTTGCCAACCCGCTCGACCGTTTCGCCCTGTCGAGCTGGATGCCGCTGAAGACCGAGCCGGACGGCACGCTGGTGCTCTACATCCAGCCCGACAGCCCCGGAGCGGACCGCGAAT
The DNA here is from genome assembly GCF_965249975.1 of Ancylobacter sp. Classification (GTDB taxonomy): domain Bacteria; phylum Pseudomonadota; class Alphaproteobacteria; order Rhizobiales; family Xanthobacteraceae; genus Ancylobacter. Next base: position 32,130 of record NZ_CBDFNE010000019.1, read on the forward strand.
CGAACTGGCTGCCGGCACCGAAGGGTCCGTTCAACCTCACCATGCGCCTCTACGCCCCGCGCACCGACGCACTGACCGGACGCTGGAATCCGCCCGCGGTCACGCGTGCCGGCGCGGTGCTGCCGCTCGGCACGCCATGAACGCCGCCCGCGATTGACAGCGCCCCGTTCCCCGGCTCCAACTGCCGCCGGGGAACGGGGATGCGGGAGAAGGCTCTTCCGCCATACGGGGGAATGGGCGCATGTATTACGTGTTGGTCGCGGTGACGATGGTTGTGGCGCCGCTGATGAGCATCGCGGCCGAGTACCCCAACATCACCGGGCTCGGCGCCTTCATCGTCATCGCCACCAAATGGTTCGCCTTCTGGGCGGTGGGCGTGCGGCTGCTGCTTGCGGGCCTGTCGCAGATCCTCAAGCCCGGCTTCACCCTCAAGGGCATTCTCGGCGTCGACGCGCCGGGCGCGCATGTGGTGGTGCAGGAACTCGGCTTTGCCAATGTCTCCCTCGGCCTCGCCGGTCTGCTGTCGATCCTGTTCTCGATCTGGGCGCTGCCGGTGGCCTTTATCGGCGGGCTGTTCCTCGGCCTCGCCGGCATCAATCACCTGATGCGCCCGCACCGCACCATGCACGAGAATGTCGCCATGGTGACCGACCTCTGGGCCGCCGCCATCCTGCTGGCCGTGTTCCTGTTCAGCCTGTTCTGAAGGTGCAGTGACCGGGCCGCGCCTCAGCGCGGCCGAAAGCCTACATAGCCGCCCTCGCCGTCGAACAGCACGTCGAAGCCGTTCAAGAGGTGGTAGCTGGTGTTGACGAAGGTGCGGTCCGCCGCCACCCGCAGATGGATGGCGCTCGGCGTCACCGGCCCGCCATCGCCGGCGCTGAAGCTGTAGAGCGGGAAGGCGCTCTCTTCCGTGCCGATGCTGATGGCGACCTGCGTGCCCGGGGGCAGCGTGCCTTGCGCCCCCTGCGCCTGCGCTTCCGGCACGGTCATGTACATCACCGAGACGCCGGTATCGACCAGCACCGTGCCGCAGGCCGGCGGGGTGGTGCCGTTCAGTGAAATGCAGGCGGGCAGCGGCGCCCAGTCCGTGCCATCGGGCCGGCGGGCGAGCTTCACATAGCGGAAGGCGCCGCGCGTATTGGCGGCGGTGAGCCCCACATGCACGCCCTCGGGCGAGAGGATATAACCCTGCCGCCGGTCGCCGCCGGTGACATGCAGCAGCGGGTTCTTGTCCGGCGTGCTCTGGCTCTGGCTGTCGCCCTCACGCGCGAAGCCGACGCCGACCATGGCGATGTTGCGCGGCGAGGTGGTGGGTTGGCAGACACGGGCATAGTCGAGGCACTGCACCTCGGTGACCACAAGCACCGGCAGCGGATCGGTGGTGACGCTCGCGCCCTCCCGGCCGGAAAGCGTGACCGGCATCACCACCCACTGGCCCAGCATCACCCGGCCGGAGCTGGAATAGGTCAGCTTGGCCGGCCCCAGCGACGGCATGGTCTCGAAGCCCGGCACGAAGGAGGACGCCACCACGATGCCGGTGGAGCCGGAATCGATCACCGCCCGCAGCGGCCGGCCGCCGAAGGAGAGGCCGATGCGCGGCACGCCGTCGATCTCGCCCGGCTCGGCGTTGAGGTAGCGCAGGAACAGCCCTTCCCGGTAGGGCGCGTAGTCGGGCTTCTCCTGCGCCCGCGCCGGCAGGCCGGCCCCCATCAACAGGCTGGCCCCGATCGCCAGGGCGGCGAGAACACGGCTCCGCATGGTCGTTCCTCACATATTGGGATAGTTCGGCCCGCCGCCGCCTTCCGGCGCCACCCAGGTGATGTTGCGGTTCGGGTCCTTGATGTCGCAGGTCTTGCAGTGGACGCAGTTCTGCGCGTTGATCACGTAGCGCGCCCCCGCACCCTCCTCCACCCATTCATAGACGCCCGCCGGGCAGTAGCGCGCCGAAGGCCCGGCATAGACATCGTGCTCGGAGGCTTTCTGCACCGCCATGTCGGCGACTTTGAGGTGGATCGGCTGGTCTTCCTCGTGATTGGTGTTGGACAGGAACACCGAGGACAGCCGGTCGAAGGAAACGACGCCGTCCGGCTTGGGGTAGTCGATCCGCTTCGCCTGCGACGGCCGGCACCAGCGTCGCCGAATCCGGCTTGCCATGGCCGAGCGTGCCGAAGGGCGAGACGCCGAGCAGCGTGTTCAGCCACATATCGACCCCGCCCAGCGCGATGCCGATGGCGGTGCCGAGCTTCGACCACAGCGGCTTGGCGTTGCGCACCTTCCACAAATCGCGCCCGATGGCGGATTGGCGCCAGCCGGCCTCATAGCCCGCGAGTTCGTCATGCTGGCGCCCCTCTCCGAGCGCCTTCACCACCGCTTCGGCGGCGAGCATGCCGGAATGCACGGCGTTGTGGCTGCCCTTGATGCGCGGCACATTGACGAAGCCGGCGGCGCAGCCGATCAGCGCCCCGCCGGGGAACACCAGCTTGGGCACCGATTGATAGCCGCCCTCGGTGATGGCGCGGGCGCCATAGGAAATCCGCTTGCCGCCCTCCAGCGTCTCGCGCACCAGCGGGTGCGTCTTGAAGCGCTGGAACTCCTCGAAGGGCGAGAGATAAGGGTTGGCGTAGTTGAGGTGGACGACGAAGCCCACCATCACCTGCCGGTCCTCCATATGGTAGAGGAAGGAGCCGCCGCCGGTGGCGTTGTCGAGCGGCCAGCCGAAGGAATGCTGCACCAGCCCCGGCCGGTGCTTGTCCGCCGGCA
>NZ_CBDFNE010000020.1:0-551112 GCF_965249975.1 Ancylobacter sp.
TTCAATGAATGCAAAATCTAGTAGGGTAAGCCTGCCCAGTATAGTGCGCTCTAACAATATAAGTAAATAGATTTCAAGGAGTTCATGTATTTCATCACTTGAATAAATGACACTTCCTAGTACAACAGATCTTGATTCAAGGATTGTTGTTCAAATTTAAAGAAAATTAAATCTCGAAAATACAAACTATAACTAATATTCTGAGTGTGGTAAATTGATGAATTCATAATAAAAGGTATACTTACATAAATATTTATAGATAAATCAAGATTATTTGGCATCATTAATTTAGGAAATGTTTCAAATTCACATTGTTTGTGATGGTCATGGCTAGTTTGGACATATGGTATCAAAGTTTGTTTCAGAATCCATTTTATGTATACTTTTCAACATTATATCAAGAATATTTGGATCGAGCTTTCACTAATAATGCATAATTATTGCTATATCATACGCTTTTATATAAAACACTAATGCGTCATTCATTTGCACAGGCTGCAAAATCTCTCGAAATGTCAACAATTCCAACATATAGATCAGGAACTACTTGCAATATGGTAGTTCTTGTAAATTAATCTATACTTAGTGAAAATGATGATGATGAGCAAGAAACAGTTCTCTATTGCCTGAATGTTGGTGATTCAAGATCAATACTTATTTCAAACTCAGAATTTGACGATTTCAATATCACTTAACTTTCAATTGATCATAGACCTGATGATTCAGATGAAAAAAGAAGAATTATTTCAAAAGGTGGGATTATTGAAGCTATACCCTAAAATGGTCCTTTGAGAGTATGGGTTGAAGATAAATGTGGACCTGGTTTGGCTATGACTCGTTCATTCGGTGATAGACTTGGTTAGCACGCTGGAATTATATCAGATCCAAGTAAATTTTTTTATTTAAATCATCAATAGCGATATATGAATAAAGATTAACAGGAAATGATTTGTTTATTGTACAGGCTAGTGATGGTATTTGGGATTGTATGACTAATTAAGAAGTTGCTTAATTTGTTATGAATAATCACAATTCATAAGAACTTATTTAATTTGCTCGATTAAGATGGGAGGATAGAGGCACCCACATAGATGATATCTCATGTACAATCATTAAATTAAATTCTTGACCTTTTTGTTTATTTGTGTGTTTTACTGATTATATAATTACCAAAAAAAATTTAGAAAATTATGTTGCCATCTAGATCTCATAGGAGAGGATTGAATATAAAATAGTCCGCTCCTTCAAATACTTTGAGGAAGCTAACATTATCATCAATAGATACTAAGTTTAAGACCTTAAATTCAACAATGCCCTAGGCTCCACTCACAATGAGTCGATTTGGTTTGCATAAACTACCAAATATTAATCTTCAAAAATAAAGCTCTCTCCAAATTTCTAGAACATCGAGAATAGGGTCAAATTTTGGATCCCAACCTGTAATTAAAATAAAAACAGAATCGAATTCTCCACTTTTAGGATCTCCTAATAAAGAGACTATCTTACTGGATCCTTCAAAGATTGTTGTACATTTCCATACTGAGACAGGATGCCATAATAATATAAAAAAGTAACAGAATTAAGACTCTCTACTGTTATAATAAACGGATTAGTTTTAAATGTTCAATGTCTGCGATGGTCATGGATAAAATGGCCATCTTGTATCGCAGTATATTGCTCGACGTTTAGTAGGTATTAATTTAATAAATATAAGAGAAAAAATGAATTAAGCTCTAATTAGCAATCAATTTATGTTATAATTTAATCCACATCTCTATCAAAGTTTGATTAGAAATACTTTCTTAAAAGTGGATTAAGAATTAGAGAAATAGAATTTCTCAATTTTCAGAAGTGGTTCTACTGCCAATCTAGTACTATTAGTTCAATAAACGTTCATTAAAGATTATAATGATTAGTAAAATCAAGATAAGTATTCTACAATATTTTGTGCTAATGTTGGAGATAGTAGAGCCATTTTGGTGTCAAAATCATAGAACGATCTAAATTATTAAATAATTCAGTTATCATTTGATCATCGGCCAGATATTTAGGAAGAAAGAAATCGCATTGTATAAAAAGGTGGAATAATTGATACCTATACAGATTAAAAAGGATGCAAAATTGGACCAGCTAGAGTATGGTTAGAAGATATGAGTGGTCCTGGATTAGCTATGTCGAGATCTTTTGGAGATAGATAGGGTCATTCTGTTGGTGTAATATCTGAACCAAGTAATTATAATAAAATAACAAAAAATAGCAATTATTGAGCACAAAGTAAGAGCAAATGATAAATTTGTTATTATTTGTTCTGATGGAGTTTGGCAATATTTATCTAATAGTAAGGTGGCTCATATAGTTTGGCAATGTTATCAATAAAAATAATATGAAAAAGCGCCAAAATTAATAGTTGAAGTGGCAACACAAATGTGGAAAAGTAATGATGTTAGTATTGATGATATTTCATGTATGATTATCTATTTAAATTGATAATATATTCATTATTGATTTATTTCTGTGTGATAATAATTCAGGCTTGGATTCATATAAAAATCTAAAAGAATTTATCTCATTTATTCTTGTGTTCTTTCAGTAGGCAATTTAATTGCTAAATATTATTGAAAGTATTCTTAATTTATTTAATCATATTCTTCTTAGTTATTTTCTAAAAAAAAAATAAAAAACATAAAAATAAATATATTACTATTATCATTTATTATTTTTCCTCTTTCTTATTTATATATTTAGATAGCTTCTTCCTTAGATAAACGAATAAGGTTTATCAATAATTATTTTAATAAAAATCTCTTCTTATTTACTAAACATCTTGGAAATAATCTAAGTTTATCAATACTATCATATTCCTTTGTTATTCATAAATAATACTTCAATCTTATCAACAATATAAGTAGTATTATTTAAAAATGATTCTGCATATTCTAATAAAAAAACACCACAATCCACATAATTTACTTATCTAGGTACTAATGGCTAAAATGCCTAAATATTTTTAATAGGGGAATCATAGAATGATGATTATTCTTATGAATTTTAACACCACATTCTATGAAGATACCTAAAATCATCATAATACTTTTTACAGTTTTATCATTAATATAATTTTCTAATCAATAATCCCAAATGAATCCATATATATAATATAACATGGTTATTTCTTAAAAACATTGCCTGGTTTATAAACTATCTAATAATTAAAAAATAAAATTATAAATTAATTTTTTTTACAATTAATGACCAATGTTCAGGTAAATTGAGCGGGAACAATAAATAATCTTTAGCAAATAAATCTTCCTTGACCCATTTCTTAATTTATTCAAAACAATGATTAAATAGATCAGTTAATCTATTTATTTCTGATTTATCAATATTTGTGACTTTATCTTGTGGACATAATTTTTCCATAAAGTATGTATTAAATATGTATGTTTTCTCTCTCTTAATTCTTGATTAATAAGCTCATTTTCGAGAAATCTATATTGATTTTTTTTGATATGAATACTTTAAATAAAAGTTTATGATACTATCATTCAAATAGTTTGGAGGGTTTAATTTAAGTACATCAACGTATTTTACTTATATTGTCTTTCGTTTTCCATCTGCAGTATAGGATAAAGTGTATTCATATTTTTCATCAAGCAATTTATCTAACTCAAATATTTCCTCTTTTAATTGTTCGTCATTATATCTACTAAATTTCTCTTTTTAACTTATTCTAACTTAATCCCACATAATTTATGAGCTTATTACTCCTTTTTTTTTAGTTTTTTCTCCAATTAATTCTTGAATACTACATATATGAAAAATAATTTTACTAAGGCGCGGTGCGGTCATAGGCATGGGCCGCCGCCAGCGAATAGGCCGGCAACGACAGGCCGCCATAGAGCATGCCGAGCAGGCAGAGCCCGAGCAGGTCGAAGGGCAGCGCGCCCAGCGCCAGCCCGGCGAGTAGCGCCCCGACCAGCAGCGTGGCGAGGATGCGCCGGCGGTCCATGCGGTCCGAGAGATAGCCCACCGGCCACTGCGCCAGCGCCCCCGCCACCACCACGGCGCTCATGAAGGTCGCGGCGCCGTCGGAGGTGAGGCCGCGCCCGATGCCGAAGATCGGCCCCAGCGACCACAGCGAGCCATTGGTGAGGCCGATGGCGAAGCACCCGACCATCGCCACCGGCGCCGCCTTGAACAGGCGCGGCAGGCGGATACGGGCGGTTTCGATCGGCGCCGGCTGGGTGCTGGAGCCGATCGCCACCGGCAGCACCGCGAGCGAGAACAGAATGGCGGCGATGGCGAACAGATCGAAGGCCCGCACGGGATAGAGCGTGATCATCATCTGGCCGGCGGTGAGCGCGGCATAGTCGACGATGACATAGGCGCTCATGACGAAGCCGCGCGTCTGGTTGGTGGCGCGGTCGTTGAGCCAGCTTTCGATCACCAGATAGAGCCCGGCGAAGCAGAAGCCGGTGATGGTGCGCAGTCCGAACCAGGTGAACGGCTCGATGAACAAAGGATGCGCCATCATCGCCGCCACCACGCCCGAGGTGAGGGCGGCGAAGGCTCGGATATGGCCGGTGCGGCGCACCAGATGCGGCACGGCGAGGCAGCCGACCACGAAGCCGAGATAATAGCTCGACCCCAATATGCCGAGATTGATGGCGCTGAAGCCCTCGAAGGCACCGCGCAGCGGCAGAAGCGTGTTCTGCAGGCCGCTCCCGGTTACCAGAAAGAACACGCCGAGCAGGAGCGCGGCGACAGGGCCGAGAGTCTGGGCCATGATGGGAACCGGACGGTGAGGGTGGCGGGCGCGCGGAATCCTTGTTCCGCAAGGTCCGGTTAGACCTGATCTTTGGCGAAGTCGAGACGGGGATTGGTATGAGTGACGGTGCGGTACGGCTGAAGTCGGACTTCCTCGAAGTGGACATTTCGCCTCAGGGCGCGGAGATGGTGGCGCTGAGGGACCGGCACGGGCATGACCTGCTGTGGAATGGCGACCCGGCCTTCTGGACCGGCCGCGCGCCGCTGCTGTTTCCCATCGTCGGGCGCCTGCCCAACGACCAGCTTGTCCATGACGGCAAGGTCTACCCGATGGCGCAGCACGGCTTCGCCCGCCGCCGCGCCTTCACGCTGGAGGAGGCGACGGATCAGGCGGTGCGTCTGGCGCTGCATGACGATGAGGAGACGCGCAAGCAGTACCCGTTCCCGTTCTCGCTCACCGTCACCTACCGGCTGGAAGAGGCGACGCTGACCATCGAGGCCGAGGTGGCGAACACGGGCGCGGGCGTTTTGCCGGCGAGCTTCGGCTTCCACCCGGCCTTCCGCTGGCCGCTGCCCTATGGCGGCACGCGCGCCGACCACCGGCTGGTGTTCGAGAAGGCGGAAGCCGAAGCCATCCACCGGCCGGTGGGCGGGCTGCTCTCCGCCGCCACCGAGCCGAATCCGGCGGTGGACGCGATCCTTGAGCCGACCGATGCGCTGTTCGCGCGCGACGCGCTGATCCTCCTCGATCTGCGCTCGCACCATGTGCGCTTCGGCGTGCCGGGCGAGCCGGGGCTGGAAGTGGCCTTCCCGGACATGCCGCATCTCGGCATCTGGTCGAAGCCCGGCGCGCCCTTCCTGTGCATCGAGCCCTGGGCCGGCTATGCCTCGCCCGAGGAGGGGCCGGCCGAATTCATCGACAAGCCGGGCCTGTCGCTGCTGGCGCCGGGCGCCACCAAGCGCTTCGCCATGTCGGTCCGCTGGCTGCCCGATGTCGGCCGGCTGATCGGTTCGCATGAGGTGGAGGGGTAGCGATGCGCGGCGCGCCGATGCGGGGAGGAGCGGGCCGGAAGACCGTCTCGATGCTCGACCTGTTGCGTGGGGAGAACCTCCTTGGCATCAGCGTCGATGACAGCCGTGAGAAAGTATTAGCTGAACTTGGAGAGCCGAATACGCAAGATATCTATCTCGCATCTGGCAGCATTTTTTATCAATACAATGATGTTGAAATTACATTTTACGATGATAATGATAAGTTATGTTACGTTGTATTTTATGGAAAGGGGCAAAGAGGAAAGTTTCGCCTCCCGTGGTTTATTACGGATAAATATAGAATTAGGAGGGGTATAACCTATGAAAATATGATCCGTCTTCTTGAGAAAAACAATATCTGGTATGCACTCAGAGCGAGCGTTGGTGATGACGATAAGCGACTTTACGTCAAAAACGGAGAGATGTCATTCTACGATGCGTATGATGATGGAAATTTTATTCTATATGCATTGTTTCTTCACCACATATGACGAGAAAATACTCGGCTGAGGGCATCAATGCGTCGCGCTCAGCCGCCTCTGCGGGCTGCGGAGCGGCTGCCGGACGAGGGCCCCCCGCGTCGTCATTGCCTCCCGCACGGTGTTCTGAGACCATCGCCGCGCACGAAGGTTCGATGGTGAAGATGGCGCGTTACGGCCTTTATCGTCTCAAACTCCTGGCCGGTCTCGCCGTAGCGCTGGCCGGCTTAATCCTGCCGGTCCTTGCCCAGGCCGGGCCGCCGCCCTCGGCGCCCAGGCCCGTCATCGTCTGGGACGTTCCCGCCTTCAATGCCCTGCCGGACGATGAACAGGGTCGGCTCGCCCGCTATGGCCGCTCGGTCGTCGAGGCGACCTATGCCCATATCGGCCCGGCCGTCGCCGATCCTGCCGCCCGCTTCGCCGGCAATAATCTGGCGTGCGCGAACTGCCATTTGCAGGCGGGCCTGAAGAAATTCGGCCTGCCGCTGGTCGCCGCTTCCGCCGACTACCCCACCTATAGCAGCCGCTCCGGCGCGGTGAGTTCGCTGTTCGACCGCGTCAACCAGTGCCTGAAGCGCAGCATGAACGGCCGGCCGATGGGAGAAGACGACCGGCCGATGCAGGCGATCCTCGCCTATCTCGACGTTCTCGCGACCAACATCCCGCCCGATGCGACGATTGTCGGCGCCGGGGCGGGGGCGATCCCCGAATTGGACCGCGCGGCCGATCCGGTGCGGGGCGCGCCGATCTATGCTGCCAATTGCGCGGAGTGCCACCGCCGCGACGGGCTCGGCGTGCGGCGCAACGAGGCGCAGCCGGATATGGGGTATGCCTTCCCGCCGCTCTGGGGGCCGGACAGTTTCAATGACGGCGCGGGCACGGCGCGGCTGATCACGCTGGCCAATTTCGTCCATGACAACATGCCCAACGGCACCTCCTGGGTGGCGCCGACGCTCGCGCCGCAAGACGCCTGGGACGTGGCGGCCTTCGTGCTGTCGCAGAAGCGGCCACAACTGGCCGGCATCGACCGGGATTTTCCCGATCTGCTGCTGAAGCCGGTGGACGCGGCCTATCCGCCTTTCGCCGACAGCTTCCCGGCCGAGCAGCACCGCTACGGCCCCTTCGCCCCGATCCGCGCCGAGATCGCCCGCCTGAAGCAGGCGCGCGGGGCGATCCCCAATCCCAACACGCCCTGACACGACATGCCGGGCGCGGCGCGCCGTCAGAGCGGCCGGGCGCCGGCGCGCGGGTCGGCCGTCTCGCCGAACGTGTCGCCGATATGAGTCAGTTCGTCGATGAAGCGTTGGCACCAATGGTGGATGGTGTTGGTCTCCACCGTGTCCATATTGGTGCGCCAGCGCTCCTGACGTTCCTCGCGCGGCATGGTCAGCGCCCGGTCCATCGCCGCCGCCATGCCCTCGATGTCATAGGGGTTGACCAGCAGCGAACCTTTCAGTTCGTCCGCCGCGCCGGCGAAGCGCGAGAGCACCAGCACGCCGGGGTCTTCCGGGTCTTGCGCCGCGACATATTCCTTGGCGACGAGGTTCATGCCGTCCCGCAGCGGCGTCACCACGCCGACTCGCGCGCGACGGTAGATGGCGGCGAGCGTGGCGCGCTGGAACGGGCGGTTGAGATAGCGCAGCGGCACCCAGTCGAACTCGGCGAACTCGCCATTGATCGCGCCGCCCAGTTCCTCCAGTTCGCGACGCAGTGCCTGATACTCGGCCACCTCGCTGCGCGAGAGCGGCGCCACCTGCATCATCGTCACCTTGGAGCGATGTTCGGGATAGCTGCGCAGCAGCTCGCCAAAGGCCGCGAACTTGCCGGGCAGTCCCTTGGAATAGTCCAGCCGGTCGACGCCGACGGCGAGTGCACGGCCTGCCAGGCTCTCGTTCAGCCGCCGCTCGTCCTCGCTGCCGACCGACTTCCTGGCGTCCTTGACGAAGGCGTCGGCGTCGATGCCGATGGGGTAGGCGGCGACGCGGAAGCGCCGGTCTTTCAGCCCCACCGTGCCGCCCGGCGCGATCCAGCCGCGCACTTCGGAGGAGATGTAGGTCAGCAGCGCGCGGACATCGTTCTCGGTCTGCAGGCCGACGAGATCGTAGCGCGAGAGATCGTCGACCAGCGCCGCATGCGAGGGCAGGCTGAGATAGACCTCCGGCGTCGGCCAGGGAATGTGGTGGAAATAGCCGATCCGCCCCTCGAAGCCGAGCTTGCGCAGTTCCGCCGCCAGCGGGATGAAATGGTAGTCATGCACCCAGACGATGTCGTCGGATTTCAGCAGCGGCATCAGCGCGCGGGCGAAATGCTCGTTGACCCGGCGATAGCCTTCCCAGTCCGCCTTGCGGAAGGAGAGGAGGCCCAGCCGGTAATGGCACAGCGGCCACAGCGTGCCATTGGCATAGCCGGCATAATGGGCGCGCTGGTCTTCCGGGTCGAGGTTGAGCAGGGCATAGGTGACGCGGCCGGAACGGAAGACCTTGGGCGTGTCCGGCGGGTTGACCTCGGTTTCCCCGCTCCAGCCGAACCAGAGCCCGCCGCGCTGGCTCAGCGCCTCGCGCAGGGCCACCGCGAGTCCGCCCGCCTTGGCCGCGCGCTCCTTGGGCGACGCCACCCGGTTCGAGACGATTACGAGCCGCGCCAAAAGGCTTCCTCCCATGTCTTCGACAGACGCATGGCGGTGTCGATCAGGCCGACCATGGAATAGGTCTGCGGAATATTGCCCCACAGCTCCAGCGTCTGGTTGTCGATGTCTTCGGACAGCAGCCCGGCCGGGTTGCGCCGGGCGAGCAGGCTGGTGAACATCTCCCGCGCCTCGTCGCGGCGGCCGATCAGGTCGAGCGCGCCGGCGTACCAGAACGAGCAGATGGTGAAGGAGGTCTCCGGCAGGCCGAAATCGTCCTCGCCGGCATAGCGCATGAGGTAGCCATTGCGCTTGAGCTCGCGGCCGATGGTCTCCACGGTCGCGATGTAACGCGGATCGTCCGGCCGCACGAAGCCCAGTTCCGCCAGCAGCAGCAGGCTGGCGTCGAGCTGGCCGTCCTCCTCCGCATCGACAAAGCTGCCGCGCGCCTCGTCCCAGGCGAAGGCGAGGATGCGGGTGCGGATCTCGTTGGCGTGCTGGGTCCAGAACGCGGCGCGGTCGGGCAGTTCGAGCACCCGGGCGATGCGGGCCAGCCGGTCGCAGGCGGCCCAGCTCATCACGGCGGAGAAGGTGTGCAGCCGCCGCTTGCCGCGCAGCTCCCACAGGCCGGCGTCCGGCTCGAAGGCGAATTCCACCGCCCGCGCCCCGACCCCTTCCAGCAGCTCGAACAGCGCCTTGTCGCCGCGCTTGGGCAGGCGTTCGTCGAAGAACATCTGCGCCGCCGCCAGCACGACATGGCCATAGCCGTCATTCTGCACCTGCTCGCCGGCCTGGTTGCCGACGCGCACCGGCCCCATGCCCTGGAAGCCGGAAAGCGCCGGAGCGAAGCGCTCCTCCAGCGGCGTGCCCGGCACGATGGAATAGACGGGCGCTAGCCGCCCCGAAGGCTCGGAAGCGATCACTGTGGTGAGGTAGCGGATATAGTCTTCCATGGTGCGGGTGGCGCCGAGCATGTTCAGCGCCCGCACGGTGAAATAGGAATCGCGCAGCCAGCAGTGGCGGTAGTCCCAGTTGCGGATCGAATGCGGCGCCTCGGGAATCGAGGTGGTGAGCGCGGCGACGATGCCGCCGGTCTCCTCGAAGGCGCAGAGTTTCAGCGAAATGGCGGCGCGGATCACCGCGTCCTGCCACTCATAGGGAATGGAGAGGTAGCGCACCCATTCGTGCCAATAGTCGCGCGTCTTCTCCTCGAAGCCGCGCGTGGTGTCGGCGATGCTGGCGGGGAAGGGCTCGTCCGGCCCCAGCACCAGCGTCGCCGCCTTGCTGAGCACGAAGGGGCGCTCTTCCATCACATAGACGATGGGCAGGTCGGTGGTGGCGCGCAGCGTCACGTCGTCGCCGGCAAAGCGCATATGGTTGGAGCCGCGCACCGGCGCCGGGCGCTGTTCGCCCCAGTTGAAATGCGGGCGCAGGCGCAGCGTCACACGGCACATGCCGCTGATCGGCTCGATCCGCCGCACCAGCATGGCCGGGCGGTAGATGCGGTCATACAGCTTGAAGCGCGGGGCGAAATCGACGATGCGCAGCTTCGCGCCCTGGTCGTTCTCCAGAATGGTCTCAATGATCGCGGTGTTGGTCTGGTAGCGGCGCGTCGCCTTCACCTGTCCTTCCAGCACCACGTCGAAGAAGCCCGCCTCCGGCTCGGTGCCGCCGAGCAGCGAGGAGAACACCGGGTCGCCGTCGATGCGCGGCCAGCAGCACCAGCCGATGCGCCCGTTGCGGTCGATCAGCGCGGCGATGGTGCCGTTGCCGATGGCGGCCAGGTCGAGATGGGTGCTCACGAATTCACGCGCTCCAGTGCCGTGGGAAGGTCGGTCAGCCAGCGCCGCACCTCGGTGGGCGAGGCGAGCTTGTAATCGGCCTGATCGGTCGGGCGGGACCCGACGGCGAGGGCAAGGCCGCCGGCGGCGCGGACGGCGCGGAAGCCGTCCTCATCCGTCACATCGTCGCCGAGAAACACCGGCCGGCGGCCGGCGAACAGCGCCGAGTTCATCAGCTCCGCCACCGCCGTGCCCTTGTTGCGACCGGCCTGGCGGACTTCGATGACGTATTTGCCCTTGAGAAACTCGACCCCGCCATCGATGCCGGTGCCGAGCGCGATCACCCGGTCCATGATCGCCTCGCCGAACTGGGGTACGGCGCGGAAATGCACGGCCAGCGACAGCGGCTTGTGCTCGACGAACACGCCGGGCCAGGTGGCGAGCACCTCGTCCAGCGCCTGTTCCAGCGGCCGGCGCCATTTCGGCAAGGGGATAGGCACGGACGGCGCGTCCGGGGCCAGGCGTACCTCCGCCCCGTGCTGGCCGGAGGCGGCGAGGCGGGTGGGGGCGAAGCGGCGGTCCATCCAGTCAATGGTGCGCCCGGAGACCAGAGCCACCGCGCCGTCGAACGCGCTTTGCAGCCGCGCCAGCAGGTCGGGCAGGTCGTCGGGAACGCTTACGCCCTCGGGGTGGTCCGCATGCTCGATCAGGGTACCGTCAATGTCGAGGAAGAGAGCCCAGTCGGGGCGTGGAAGCAGGGGGAGGGATGCGCTGGGTGCTGTCGCCATGCTGTCGTTTATTCCGCCTGGGTCCGGCATAGTGAGGTCGAAAGAGCGGCATAGGCCGCCGGCACGGTCGCCGGCTGCCAACAACGCGCGAGAGCCGGAGGCGTTCCAATACCTCGGTGAAAAAGCCGCGAAAGCCCGCCTCTCGCGGGGCGGTTGGCGGGCGTCCGGCGCGTGACGGCCTTGCCGCTCAACGGCGCGCGGTTTACATAGCGCCCAACCCGCACCTTATGACGCCGCGGCAGCGCGGCATGTTACCGGCTCGCCCGCACGCGCAGGATTTGGACATGGCTTATCAATACATCTACCACATGCACGGCATGACCAAGGCCTATCCGGGCGGCAAGAAGGTGCTCGACAATGTGCACCTGTCCTTCTACCCCGACGCCAAGATCGGCATTCTCGGCCCCAACGGCTCGGGTAAGTCCACCCTGCTGAAGATCATGGCCGGCATGGACAAGGACTTCTCCGGCGAGGCCTGGGTCGCGGAAGGCGCCCGCGTCGGCTACCTGCCGCAGGAGCCGCTGCTCGACCCTAACCTCTCCGTGCGCGAGAACGTGATGCTCGGCGTCGCCAAGCAGAAGGCGATCCTCGACCGCTACAACGAACTCGCCATGAACTACTCCGAGGAGACGGCGGACGAGATGACCGCGCTCCAGGACGAGATCGAAGGCCAGGGCCTGTGGGACCTCGACAGCAAGATCGACCAGGCGATGGACGCGCTCGGCTGCCCGGAAGAGGGCTCGGACGTTTCCAAGCTCTCGGGCGGTGAACGCCGCCGCGTGGCGCTGTGCCAGCTGCTGCTCTCGCAGCCGGAACTGCTGCTGCTGGACGAGCCGACCAACCATCTCGACGCCGAGACCACCAACTGGCTGGAAGGGCATCTGCGCAACTATCCCGGCGCGATCCTGATCGTCACCCATGACCGCTACTTCCTCGACAATGTGACGGGCTGGATTCTCGAGCTCGATCGCGGCCGCGGCATTCCCTATGAGGGCAACTATTCCTCCTGGCTGACGCAGAAGGCCAAGCGCATGGCGCAGGAGAACCGCGAGGACGAGGCCCGCCAGCGTGCGATCGCCTCCGAGGCGGAGTGGATGGGGGCCTCCCCGAAGGCCCGTCAGGCCAAGAACAAGGCTCGTATCCAGCGCTATGACGAGCTGGTGAAGAAGGCGTCCGAAAAGGCGCCGACCACCGCGCAGATCGTCATTCCGGTGTCGGAGCGGCTCGGCAACAACGTCATCGAGTTCAACGGCCTCAGCAAGTCGTTCGGCGACAAGCTGCTGATCGACAACCTGTCCTTCAAGCTGCCGCCGGGCGGCATTGTCGGCGTCATCGGCCCGAACGGCGCCGGCAAGACCACCCTGTTCCGCATGATCAACGGGCTGGAGAAGCCCGATGCCGGCTCGATCACCGTCGGCGACAGCGTCCAGCTCGGCTATGTCGACCAGAACCGCGACGCGCTGAACGACAAGAAGACCGTGTGGGAGGAAATCTCCGGCGGCAACGAGGTGCTGTATCTCGGCAAGCGCGAGATCAATTCGCGCGCCTATTGCGGCGCCTTCAACTTCAAGGGCGGCGACCAGCAGAAGAAGGTCGGCATGCTCTCGGGCGGTGAGCGCAACCGCGTGCATCTCGCCCGCATCCTGCAGCAGGGCGCCAACGTTCTGCTGCTGGACGAACCGACCAACGATCTCGACGTGGAAACCCTGCGCGCGCTGGAAGAAGCGCTGGAAGACTTCGCCGGCTGCGCGGTCATCATCTCGCATGACCGCTTCTTCCTCGACCGTATCGCCACCCACATGCTCGCCTTCGAGGGCGAGGGCCATGTCGAGTGGTTCGAGGGCAACTTCCACGACTATGAGGAAGACAAGAAGCGTCGCCTCGGCGTCGACGAGATCGTCCCGCACCGGATGAAGCACAAGAAGCTGATGCGCTGACGCCATGACCGGACGGAGGGCGGCGATGACCGAAGACTGGAACCCCGCCCTCTACCTCACCTTCGAGGATGAGCGCACCCGCCCGCCGCGCGACCTGCTGGCGCGGGTGCCGCTCGCCCGTCCGCGCCGGGTGATTGATCTCGGCTGCGGGCCGGGCAATTCGACCGAGCTGCTGGCCCAGCGCTGGCCGCAGGCGGACGTGATCGGCGTCGACAATTCCCCCGCCATGCTGGAACAGGCCCGCGCCCGCCTGCCGGGCGCGCGCTTCGACCTGGTGGACCTCGCGTCCTGGACACCGCCCGAAGGCACCGACCTGCTGTTCGCCAATGCCGTGTTCCAGTGGGTGCCGGACCATCTCGACGTGCTGGCGCGGCTGCTCGACAAGCTGCCGCCGGGCGGCGTGCTGGCGGTGCAGATGCCGGACAATGTCAACGAGCCCTCGCATCTGCTGATGGAGGAAGCCGCCGCCGCCGGGCCATGGCACGCGCGCATCGCCGGCGCGGCGCGCGATGTTCTGCCGGCGGTGGGGGCCTATTACGACCGGCTCGCGCCGCTCGCTCGCCAGGTCGATATCTGGCACACGCTGTACAACCACCCGCTGGCGGGGCCGGCGGCCATTGCCGACTGGTTCCGCTCCACCGGCCTGCGAACCTATCTTGCGCCGCTCGATGAGGCCGAGCGCGCCGCCTTCCTCGCCGACTACACCGCGCGGCTGGCGCGGGCCTATCCCGCCCGCGTCGACGGCCGGGTGCTGCTGCGCTTTCCCCGGCTGTTCATTGTGGCGGTGCGCTGAGCGCGGCCGTCATTCGCAGCGGGGGCGATCTGCGCTATTTGAGGGGCATGATGTTGCACGCGCTTCGCCGCCCCCTTGTCGCCGCCGCTCTCTCGCTGCTCGTCCTCGCCAGCCCGGCCTTCGCCGATGCCGGCTTTGACCGCTGGCTGGCGGCGCAATGGCCGGCGGCGCAGGCCATGGGCATTTCCCGCGCCACCTTCGAGCGCGAGACCGCCGGGCTGGAGCCGGATTATGGGCTCCCCGACCTCGCCCTTCCCGGCAAGCCGAAGGCGCCCGACCGGCAGGCGGAATTCGTGCAGACCCCGGCGACCTATCTCTCCGACAAGGCGATCGCCAGCTATGCCGCGCGCGGGCGCAAGCTGGCGGCGCAGTATCGCGCGCAGCTCGATGCGCTGGAGCGGCAGTTCGGCGTGCCGGGGGAGATCCTGCTCGCCATCTGGGCGCGCGAGACCTCCTATGGCGGCGCCAAGCTGAACCATGACGCGCTGCGGGTGCTGGCGACGCAGGCCTATGTCGGGCGGCGAAAGGAGGAGTTCCGCGCCGAATTCCTCGCCGCGCTGAAAATCCTCGACGAAGGCCATGTCAGCCGCGCGGCGATGAAGAGCTCCTGGGCCGGGGCGATGGGGCTGACCCAGTTCATGCCCACCGGCTATCTCGCCTATGGCGTCGATCTCGACGGCGACGGCACCGCCAATATCTGGACCGACGTGCCGGAGGCGCTGGCTGCCACAGCGAGCCTTTTGAAGGAGAAGGGCTGGCAGGCGGGCCAACGCTGGGCCTATGAGATCACGGTGCCGCAAGGCTTCGACTGCACGCTGGCCGAGCCGGAGACGCGGCTGCCGATCGGCGAATGGCTCAAGCGCGGTGTGAAGATTGCCGACGGGCGCCGCGTGCCGCCCTCCGCGCTGAAGGACGAGGCGTCGATCATCATGCCGGCAGGGCCCTATGGGCCGGCCTTCCTGACGCCGGCCAACTATTTCGTGCTCAAGAGCTACAATTTCGCCGACCTCTACGTCCTCTATGTCGGCCATCTCGCCGACCGCATCGAGGACGACAGGCCCTTCGCCCGCGACTGGGCGGAGATCGCGCTGGTGAAGACGCGCGACCTCGAATTTATGCAGCAGGTGCTGACCCGCGAGGGCTTCTACGCCGAGAAGATCGACGGCAAGGCCGGGATGAAGACCCGCGCCGCGCTCGGGGCCTATCAGAAGGCCAACGGTCTGCCGCTCGACTGCTGGCCGGACGCCGCCGTGCTGGCGCATATGAAGAAGGGCGGCTGAACCTCAGCGCGGCATGCGGTTGATGACGCGCAGATCCGCGTTGACCTTGAGATCGGTGGCGGAGAGCCAGAACACCTCGCCTTCACTTTCTTCCGTATCGAGCCAGAGGAAGGGCAGATGCGGGTATTCCGCCTGCAAGATTTCCTTGCCGGTGCCGAATTCGCAGATGAGCCCGCCGCCGGGGCTGAGATGGGCCGGTGCCTCGGCGAGGATGCGGCGCACAATGTCGAGCCCGTCCGGCCCGCCGGCAAAGGCGAGGCTCGGCTCGTGGCGGTATTCCGCCGGCAGCGCCGCCATGGCCTCTTCATCGACATAGGGCGGGTTGGTGATGATGAGGTCGTAGACTTCGCTCTGGAGCGGACCGAACAGATCGCCCTCCAGCAGCCGCACCCGGTCTTCGAGCCCGTGCTCGGCGACATTCTCCGCCGCCAGAGTCAGCGCCTCGGGGGAGAGGTCCACCGCGTCGATCTCGGCATTGGGGAAGGTCATGGCGGCGAGAATGGCGAGGCAGCCCGAGCCGGTGCACAGGTCGAGCACGCGGCCGACCGTCTCCGGCTGCGGCACCAGCGAATAATCGCCGCCGGTGAAGAGTTCGCCCGCCATCAATTCGCCGATGAAGGAGCGCGGCACGATGGCCCGCTTGTCGGAGCGGAACGGCACGCCGCCAATATAGGTGCGGCCGAGCAGATAGGCGGCGGGCTGGCGGGTGGTGCAGCGCCGCTCGATGAGATCGGCGAGGCGCAGGCGCTCCTCATGGGTCAGGCGCGCGTCGAGCCAGGGCGAAAGGTCGTCCACCGGCAGGTTCAGCCCTTCCAGCACCATGAAGGCGGCCTCGTCCAGCGGCTCGCTGGTGCCATGGCCGAAGGCGATGCCGGCCTTGGCAAAGCGGCTCACCGCGTAGCGCACGAAATCCCTGACCGTCTTCAGATCGTCCGCCGCCGTCATCATGCCTCTCCCCATTGTCGCGCCAAGGGTCAGCACGGCAGGCCGCCGAATGCAAGCTGTGGGCTTGTCATCGCGGCGTGGCAAGCTGTGGGCTTGTCATCGCGGCGTGACAGCCGCGCGAAGCGGGGCTTGTCATCGCCCTGTGACGGGATGATAGGAAAGAGACAGGCTCGCAAGGGGACATGGAATGGCCGAGGCGCCGGACGACGAAATCACCTTGGTCATCGACCGCGCCGTCGCGGTCGTGCTGTTCGAGTTCCTCTCGCGCACGGTCGACGATGCCGATGGCGAGGCGATGGCCGAGTTCATCGAGGATGAGGCGGAGATTCCCGCGCTGTGGGCGCTGCTCGCCGGGCTGGAAAGCGTGCTCACCGAGCCGATGGCGGAGGATTATGAGCGCCGTGTGCTGAAAGCGCGCGAAGCGGTGATGAAGCGCTTCGGCGGCGCCTTCTCCGACAAGGGCGACGACTGAGCAAGGGCGACGACTGAGCGCGAGCCCTCGCCGCCAATCGCCGCCGTTCAGGGCGCAGCGGCGGCCGACACCGGCAGGGCGGCGGGCGCCGCCGGAAGCCCGGCGGACTTCGCCGCCGCACCGCCCGCATTGCCCACTTCCGCCGAGCGCTGCTGCGATTCCACATTGGCGACCACGGCGCGGCCGAGATCGCGCGCGAAGCAATTATAGCCCCAGTCGTTCATGTGGAACTTGTCCTTCCAGAGGAAGGAATCGAAGCCCATCGACGCCTTTTCGTGCCAGTCGCGCATCAGCGCGAAGCGGTGATAGACCGCCACGCCTTCCTCCGCTCCCACCTGGTCGATGAGGCGGACCATCGGCCCGCTATCGGCATCGGCGAGCACGCGCGGCGCATATTGCGGATCGACCAGCACCAGATCGGCGCCGATCGCCTTCACCCGGGCAATGGCTTCGTGCAGCAGATCGTCCGCGGAGGCGAGACCGCCTTCGCGGAACAGCGCGTTCACGCCCGATTGCCAGATCACCAGCGTGGGCTTCAGCGCGGCGACATCGCTGTCGAACCGAGCCAGCATTTCCGGTGCGTCCTGCCCGTTGACGCCGCGATTGAGCACGGTGATGTCCGCGGCGGGGAAGCGCTCGCGCAGCATGGCTTGCAGGCGGGCGGGATAGCTCGCCTCCTGGCTGCTGGCGCCGGCCCCGGCAGTGGAGGAGGAGCCGATGGCGACGATCACCACCTTCTCGCCCGCCCTCAGCGCCGCAGCGGTGCGGGCGAGCGGGGCGTTGAGCTTCGCCAGCGTCTTTGTGCTGGGGCAGCCGGCGGGGATCACCGTCTGGGCGCGGGCCGGCAAGGCGGCGGGCGCCAGGACGGCGGCGGCAAGGGCGAGGGGGAGAAGACGGCGCAGCAGCATTTAGCGGGAACCGAGCGTTCGCAGATCGACGCCATCGACGATCATGGTCACCAGCAGGCGGCCAATGCAACTATGCACATCGTCGAACAGCGTGGGGGAGGGGCGGGCAGTGTCGAGATCGAAAACGCCATCGTCTTCCCAGAACCGCATGATGGCGTAGCGGTCGAAGAACGGCACCCCTTCGAGCCGCGCGGTCCAGCGCATGGCGTTGGTATAGGCGCCGATATCGAAGGCGAGGGCGGTGCGCGGGCTGTATTGCGGGCTGACGAGAATGACATCGGCGCCGGCCGCGCGGGCATAGCCGATGCCGGTGCCGACCGCGTCGGAGAACATGGACGTCTCGGCGCCGAGAATGGCGTCGTAGGTGCCGGTCTGCCAGATCATCAGCGCCGGCTTGGTTTCCGCCAGCATGGCGGGCAGATCGGCGAGCATCGCCTCGGCGGTGGCGCGTGGCTGGCTACGGGTGGTCACCACCACGCCGCCATCGGGATAGCGGGCGCGCAGCGTCTCCTCGATGTAGCTCGGGAAGCTGCGGCGGGCGACCGCCTTGCCGCCGTCAGAGGTGGAAGGCGGCTTGGCGGTGCTGGCGCTGTTGACCACCAGAATGGTGGTCGGTTCCTTCTTCTCCAGCGAGCGCGCGAGGCGCGGCAGGGCAAAGCCGGCGCGGGTGAGGGCGGATGGCGCCGCGCACACCTTCCCCGTCTCGGCGGCGGCCACGGGGCCGCCGTCCCAGGCAAGGACGCTTGCGAAGACAACACCCAAAATCCAGCGTTTCACGTCGAACCGCGCTAGCCAGCCTTCTTGCGCGCCATACGGTCGCGCTCGGCGCGAGCATACCACGACAGCAATGCCGAGAGACCTACCATTAAGGCGATGCCGGACACGCTCATGGTCAATTGCATGAGCACCGTGCCGGAGACCTCGTTCAGCACGAAATGTGCGGCAAAAGAAAGGAAGACGCCGAAACAGAACACCTCAAGTGAGTGCTGGCCGCACATGATGAGCGGTTTCAGCAAATCCCAGCGCAGAAAGGCGGCGTGCACCGGTATCAGCCTGACGATCACCACCGCCAGCGCCAGAAAATGCACGAAGCGCAGCACGGAGAGATCGGTCTTGCTGATGGGGTAGATGATGTCGCCGATGACCGGAGGTACGAAACCTTCCATCGGCGGCCAGTACCAGCTGGTGACCACCGCCAGCGACAGCGCGAGATAGAGCACGGACAGCGCCAGCACGAGCCGCGAATGCACCAGAACGGACAGCCGGTCGCTGCCGCCGAGGCCACACCACCCGCCGAACACGAACATCAGCTGCCAGGCGAAGGGGTTGAAGAACCACATCCGGTCGTCGGGATAGCCCGGCAGGTTGAAGCCGAGGAACTGCACGGCGAGCCAGAGCAGGAAAGAGGCGAACAGCGTGGCGTCGGGCCAGCGCTTCAGCGCCCACAGGATCGGCGGAAAGGTCGCCAGCAGCACGATGTAGAGCGGCAGCACGTCCATATTGGCCGGCCGGAACTTCAACAGCAGCGCCTGCACCAGCGCCACGTCCGGCTCGGCCAGGAACTGCAGCGCGCCCATCTCCTCGGCATAGAGCGGGTTCTCGAAGCTGCCGACGACATAGGAGATTTCGGCGAGGTAGATGACGAACAGGAAGATGAAGGCGACATAGAGCTGCCACGCCCGGCGCAGGATGCGCGCGGAGGTCACCATCACGCCGCTGGAATCCAGCTGGCGCCCATAGACCATGGCGGCGGTGTAGCCGGAGATGAAGACGAAGATCTCAGTGGCGTCGGAGAAGCCGAAATTGCGGTTGGTGATCCAGTTGCCGACATTGTTAGGCACATGGTTCAGGAAGATGAACCACAGCGCCAGCCCGCGGAACAGGTCGAGCCGCAGATCGCGCCCGGAGGCGGGCGGGGGCGGGGCCGGCCGGTCGGCCGGCTCCGCGTGCGTGTTCGCCGTGGCGGCGAGGGGCGCAGGCACCGTTCCGCGCTACTTCTTCAGGCCGAAGCCGAGGAACAGCACGGCGATGCCGTTGAACACCAGGTCGATGCCGAGCAGCAGGCCGAGCACCCACAGCCCGCTCACCGGCCAGCCAGCGATGATCTCGATGCCGAGCAGAATGGCGATGACGGCGGAAAAGGCGATCCAGCCCCAGCCCTCGGCCGGGCGCAGCCGGAAGGCGGCGACCAGGCGGAACACGCCGCCGACGATCAGCGACACGCCGAGGAACAGGGTGAGGAACTCGGCCGCCACCATCGGCACGAAGATGCAGACGAGGCCGGCGGCGAGGAACAGCAGGCCGTCGAGCAGCCAGAAGGCGAAGGCGCCCCAGGTCTTGACCTGGAAGGCGTGGATGACCTGCGCGCCGCCGGAAATGGCCATCATCACGCCGATATACAGCACCGAGACCACGGTGCTGAGCACGAGATTGCCAAGTGCGATGGCGCCGGCCATGACCATGAGCAGGCCGAGCGCGACAAACCAGCCCCATTTGGCGCGCAGTTCGGAAAGATGCCCGGCGACCATGCCGCCCGGCGTCGGCGAGAGGGAACCCGATTGCGAAGACATGTGGTCGATCCTCATTCTTGCCCGCCACGCCGGCAGCGCGGTAACGCAATCCCGCCTCCCGGAGTTCCAGCGACTCGTGTTGAACGAGCGCCCTAACGTATAGGCTGGCACTGCCCTGTCGTCATGGAAGAACCGGATGCCCTCCCGATCCCCCGCGCCGCCGGCGCCTGACCTGTTCGGCGCGCCCCTCGCGCGGCCCGGCCGCCGCCTTACCGCGCAGCTCGCGCAGGCGCTGATTGCCGACGGGCCGGGCTTCGCCACCCGCGCGGTGGCAGAATTCGCGGTCACGCTTGAGGGCATTGAAGGCGATCGTCATGCCGGCTTTGCCCGCCGGGCGGATTCGCGCGTGCCCTGGTATCCGCGCGGGGCGCCGATCCGCAACAGCCGGCAGCTGTCGCTGGTGGCGCCCGACGAACTCGCCGAGATCGCCCGCCGGCTCGGCGTGCCGGCGGTGGCGCCGGAATGGATCGGCGCCAATCTGGTGATCGCGGGCGTGCCGGATCTCACCGGCCTGCCGCCGGGCACGCGGCTGCATTTCACGGGCGGCGCGGCGCTGGTGGTGGAGGGGGCGAACGCGCCTTGCCGCCATGCCGGCGCGGCGATCGCGGCGGCGACCGGGAACAGCGCGGCGGAGCTGGAGTTCGCCAAGGTGGCGAAGGGACTGCGCGGGCTGGTCGCCTGGGTCGAGCGCGCCGGCCCGCTCACGGCCGGCACCGAGGTGAGCCTGCGCGTTCCGCCCCAGCGCCTTTGGGGCGGCTAAACGACAATGGCCAGATCGCGTGGGCGATCCGGCCATTTTAACATCGGGATGGTGGTGCGCGGCGTCCGCTCAGCGGACGGCGAAGCCGGTCTCGGCAACGGGCGCTGTGGCGGTCGGCGGCACGCCGCCGGCATTCGCGGTGGCCGGCGAGTTGCCCGGCAGCACCACCACCTTGGTGCCGACCTTCACCTTGTCGTACAGCGCTTCCACATCCTCGTTCAGCATGCGGATGCAGCCCGACGACATGAACTGGCCGATGGTGGAGGGCTGATTGGTGCCGTGGATGCGGTAGATCGTGCCGCCGAGATACATGGTGCGGGCGCCGAGCGGGTTACCCGGGCCGCCGGCCATGAAGCGCGGCAGATAGGGCTGGCGCTCGATCATTTCCGCCGGTGGGCGCCAATCGGCCCATTCCGCCTTGCGGCTGATCTTCTCCGTGCCGGCCCAGGTGAAGCCTTCGCGGCCGACGCCGATGCCGTAGCGCTCGGCCTTGCCGCCGGGCAGCACGTAATAGAGGTAGGTGTTCGGGGTGTCGATGACGATGGTGCCCGGGGGCTCCTTGGTCACATAGTCCACCACCTGGCGCTTCAGATTGGCGGGAAGCTCCTTGGGCGGGCCTTCTTCCGGCTGGTCCTCAGGCGGCAGCATGGCGACGCTGGAACCGTTGGCGCCATTGGTGTTGGCGCCATTGCTCACCGGCGCCGGCGGCTGGCCATAGGCCGGCGGCTGGCCGTAATTGGGCTGGCTGTAGGCCGGCTGCGGCGCGGCGGCCTGGTTGCCATAGGGCGAGGCCATGCCGGCCGGC
The DNA here is from genome assembly GCF_965249975.1 of Ancylobacter sp. Lineage (GTDB taxonomy): Bacteria > Pseudomonadota > Alphaproteobacteria > Rhizobiales > Xanthobacteraceae > Ancylobacter. The sequence continues at coordinate 21,941 of NZ_CBDFNE010000020.1, forward strand.
GGCTGGCCGGAATAGGCGCCGGCGGGATAGCCGGAGGGCTGGCGCGACGGGTCCGAATAGGGCGCATTGGCCACCGGCGGCACGCCGGGCGCCTGCGGCTGGCCGGGGACGCCGGGCGCCGCCGGGGCATAGGGATCGCGCACGCCGGGAGGCGTGCCATAGGCCGCCTGCGGCTGGCTATAGGCACCCGAGGGCGCCGCCGTGCCGGGGGCCTGCGCCCCATAGGGGTCATAGGCGGCCGGCACCTCGACATTCTCATTCGCGCGGCTGCCTGCCGCGTCATAGGCCGACCCACCCTGCGCGGCCGGGTCCTGGCCTTCGACGGGGTAGTACTGGGCTGCGGCGGTGCCGACCGATGCCAGTACCGTGAAGGCGACAGCGGGAACGAAACCGAGGCGAACGACCATCATCAAGCCTTAATCGAATCTGTCGGCGCGGAAATGCGCAGAAATGTTCTGCCGTGGGACATGACGCAGGATCAAGGCAGGTTCAAGACCATAAGTCCTCACGAAAACGCGGGTTCCGCCCTGCCATGCGCGTAGCGCGGGGCTGATGCAGCGGTGCCACAGGTCACCCAGCGGCAGGGCCGGCCGTGTCCGTGCGCGCGCGCCGCCAGCCGACGGTCGCGTCGGGGTGGCAGTCGGTGGAGGCGAAATAGGGCTTGATGTCGAGCAGCGGCGTGCCGTCGAGGCAGTCAGGGCCGATCACGGTGAGCCTGCCGCCGTCGATCCCGAGCAGCCGCACTGCGCTCAGCGCGATCGGGTTGGGCCGGGCCGGGCTGCGCAGCGCGAAGGTGCCATGGGCGGTGCCGGAGCGCCGCGGCACCTGCATCACAAGGTTGCGCGGCGCCTGATCCATGAAATAGAGCAGCCAGAGATGGGTGGTTCCCTCAAGTCCCTGCAGCGCGGGGCGAAATGGCGGGTCGATCTCCACCGTGCACACGTGCTGCCGCGCCATCGCCTCGCCGGCATTTTTCGGGCAGTCGGCGCGCTGCGTCCACGGGGTGCGGATGCGGCCGATGAAATAGAGCCCGGCATCAGCCTGCGCCGGCAGGTCCACCGTCACCTCGCCGGGGCGCACGCCGAAATCGCCGGCTGTGCCGGTCATCCCGGGTGCGGTGTCGTCATTCTCAACGCTCATGATGCGGCGCGGCCCCTTGCGTTGGGTCGGGATAAGACATAAACATATCTTTATATCTTTCTTGGAGGTCTCTTTGTCCGCTTCCCCGCTCGGTTTCGCGTTGCTGCTCGACGGCCTCAAGGCGGCCGGCGAGGACACGCGGCTGCGCCTGCTGGCGCTGATCGGCGAGGGCGAACTGACCGTTTCCGAGCTTACCGAGATTCTGGGCCAGTCGCAGCCGCGAATCTCGCGCCATCTCAAGCTGCTGGCCGAGGCCGGGCTTGTCGAGCGCTTCCGCGAGGCGAGCTGGGTATTCTACCGCCGCGCCGTCGACGCGCCCGGTGCCGCGCTCACCGATGCGCTGCTGGAACTGATGGCGCCGGATGACGAGGTGCTGCTGCGCGACCGTGAGCGGCTGGAGGCGGTGCGCGCCGCCCGTGCCGCCCATGCGCAGGCTTATTTCCGCGCTCATGCCCATGAATGGGACGCCATCCGCCGGCTGCACGCGCCGGAGGCGCAGGTGGAAGCCGCGATCCGGCAGGCGCTGGCGGGCGGACGCATCGGCAGCCTGCTCGATCTCGGCACCGGCACCGGGCGCATTCTGGAACTGTTCGCGGGCGAGATGGAGCGCGGCGTCGGCATCGACCTCTCCGCCGAAATGCTCGCGGTGGCGCGCGCCAATCTCGACCGCGCCGGCGTGCGCAACGCCACGGTGCGCCAGGGCGACATTTACAGCCTCGCTTTGCCGCGCGACGCCTTCGACGTGGTGATCGTGCATCAGGTGCTGCATTTCCTCGAAGACGCGCCGCGCGCGATCAAGGAAGCCGCGCGGGTGCTGCGACCCGGCGGGCGGCTGCTGGTGGTGGATTTCGACCCGCACGATCTCGAATTCCTGCGCGAGCAGCACGCCCATCGCCGGCTCGGCTTCGCGCCGGAAATCATGGAGAGCTGGCTCGCCCAGGCCGGCCTCGTGCCGCAATCCCATCGCCTGCTCGCCCCCAAGGACCATGGAACGTCCGGGGAGGGCCGGCTCACCGTGTCGCTCTGGCTCGCCCGCGATCCCCGCATCGTGCGGGCGGAAGCCCAACACAACAAGGAGGTCGCCTGATGTCGTCGGATGTCGAGCGCCGCAGCCGCCGCGCCGGCGGGCGGCCCATTTCGGTGTCGTTCGAGTTCTTCCCGCCGAAGACGGCCGAGATGGAGACCACGCTGTGGAACTCCATCACCCGCCTCGCGCCGCTGGCCCCGAAATTCGTCTCGGTGACCTATGGCGCCGGCGGCTCCACCCGCGAGCGCACCCACGCCACGGTGGAGCGCATCGTCAAGGAAACCCGCCTCGCGCCGGCGGCGCATCTCACCTGCGTCTCCGCCACCAAGGGCGAGGTCGACGAGGTGGTGCGCGGCTATTGGGACGCCGGGGTCCGGCACATCGTGGCGCTGCGCGGCGATCCGCCGGGCGGGGTCGGCCATCATTATGAGCCGCACCCGGACGGCTACCGCACCACGGCGGAACTGGTTGCCGGCATTCGCCGCATCGCCAATTTCGAAGTGTCGGTCTCGGCCTATCCCGAAAAGCACCCGGAGAGCCCCTCGCTCGACACCGATCTCGACATTCTCGCCGCCAAGGTGGAGGCCGGGGCGACGCGGGCCATCACCCAGTGCTTCTTCGACAATGATCTCTACTTCGCCTATCTCGACAAGGTGCGGGCGCGCGGCATTGATGTACCGATCGTGCCGGGCATCCTGCCCGTCTCGAACTTCAAGCAGGCGAAGAACTTCTCGGAGAAGACCGGCACCTTCATGCCGGACTGGCTGGCCGCCCGTTTCGAGGGGCTGGACAACGACCCCGAGACCCGCAAGCTGATCGCCGCCGCTGTCGCGGCCGAGCAGGTGTTCGATCTGGTCGACCGCGGCGTCACCGAGTTCCATTTCTATACGCTCAACCGCGCCGATCTCGTCTACGCCGTGTGTCACCTCCTGGGCATCCGCCCGCCGCAGGAGGTCAATGGCGCGGGCGACGGCAAGGGACAGGCGGCGGCGTGAGAATTTCGCTGTGGGATGCCCTATAGTAGGGGCCTTCCACGGAGACGGTCGATGAGCGAGCCGGACAACTTCATCCTGACGCTGCTGCGCGAGATCCGCGCGGAGATGAAAGAGGGCTTCGAGCGGGTGGATCGCAAGCTGGTGGAGCACGATCTTCGCTTCGAGGGTCTGGATAAAAAAATCGAAAGCCTCAAGCAGGCCATGCATGGTGAATCCGTGCTCGGCCGCTACGCCTCCGGAGTTTGACGACCGTATCGAAGCCATCGAGAAGCGTCTCGAAAAGCTCGAAAAAGGTCATTGACCTGCAACGCGACGGGGTGATGGCATCGGCCCCATGGGTTCGCGCCGCAGCCCCTCACCCCACCCCTCTCCCCGCCGGGGAGAGGGAGTAGAAGGTTGGTCGAAAGCTGATTTAACCTCTCCCCGTTGGGGAGAGGTCGGCGCGCAGCGCCGGGTGAGGGGAGATGAATGGCAGCATTTCGAGAGCGCGGCGGCTGAGACGAGACCACACGGACGCCGAAGCTCTCCTCTGGTCGCGGTTGCGCGACCGCCGCCTCGACGGATGGAAGTTTCGCCGGCAGGCGCCGGTTGATAAATACATCGTCGATTTCCTCTGCGTCGACGCGAAGCTGGTAATCGAACTCGACGGTGGTCAGCATACGGCCACGACCGACGAGGCGAGGACGCGGGTGATCGAAGCCTGTGGCTATCTGGTCATCCGTTTCTGGAATAACGACGTGCTGACAAACATGGACGGTGTCCTGCTGACCATCGTTGACGCGATGCGCGCAGGTACCCCTCACCCCAACCCTCTCTCCGACAGGGAGAGGGAGTAGAAAGTGCTCTGTCATGGCCAACGCCCCGACCTTGACCTCCGACACCCTCGACGCCCTGCATCAGGCCGCGCGCGAGCGCATTCTTGTGCTCGACGGCGCCATGGGAACGATGATCCAGCAATTGAAGCTGGATGAGGCGGGCTATCGCGGCGAGCGGTTCAAGGCGTGGAACCGCGACCTCAAGGGCAATAACGACCTGCTCAACCTCACCGCGCCCGACGCGGTGCGCGACATCCACCTCGCCTATTTCATGGCCGGGGCGGATATCGTCGAGACCAACACCTTCTCCGGCACCACCATCGCCATGGCCGATTACGGCATGGAGAGCCTCGTCTACGAGATCAATTTCGAGGGCGCCAAGCTCGCCAAGGACGCCGCCCGCCTCGCGCAAGCGAAGGATGGCCGCCGCCGTTTTGTCGCCGGCGCCATCGGCCCGACCAACCGCACGGCCTCGATCTCGCCCGACGTGAACGATCCCGGCTTTCGCGCCACCTCCTTCGACGAACTCGCCACCGCCTATGGCGAGCAGGCGGCCGCGCTGCTGGATGGCGGGGCGGACCTCTTACTGATCGAGACCATTTTCGACACGCTGAACGCCAAGGCGGCGGTGTTCGCCATCGAGCGGCTGTTCCAGGAACGCGGCATCCGCGTGCCTGTCATGATCTCCGGCACCATCACCGACCTCTCGGGCCGCACCCTGTCGGGCCAGACGCCGGCGGCGTTCTGGAACTCGCTGCGCCACGCCCAGCCCTTCTCCATCGGGCTCAACTGCGCGCTCGGCGCCAAGGAGATGCGCGCCCATATCGACGAGCTCTCGCGCCTCGCCGACACGCTGGTCTGCGCCTATCCCAATGCCGGCCTGCCCAACGAATTCGGCCTCTATGACGAGAGCCCGGCGGCGATGGCGAAGCTGGTCGGCGAATTCGCCGCCTCCGGCCTCGTCAACATCGTCGGCGGCTGCTGCGGCACGACGCCGGACCATATCCGCGCCATTGCCGAGGCGGTCGCGCCGCACGCGCCGCGCGTCGTTCCTGAGATCGAGCCGATGCTGCGGCTGTCGGGGCTGGAGCCGTTCGAGCTGACCCCGATCATCCCCTTCGTCAATGTCGGCGAGCGCACCAACGTCACCGGCTCGGCCCGCTTCCGCAAGCTGATCACCAATGGCGACTACACCGCCGCGCTGGCGGTGGCGCGCGACCAGGTTGAGAACGGCGCGCAGGTCATCGACATCAACATGGATGAGGGCCTGCTCGATTCCGAGAAGGCGATGGTGACCTTCCTCAACCTGCTCGCCGCCGAGCCGGACATCGCCCGCGTGCCGGTCATGGTCGACAGTTCCAAATGGAGCGTCATCGAGGCCGGGCTGAAGTGCATCCAGGGCAAGGGCATCGTCAATTCCATCTCGATGAAGGAAGGCGAGGAGGCGTTCCGCCACCATGCGCGCCTCGTGCGCGCCTATGGCGCGGCCGTGGTGGTGATGGCCTTTGACGAGAAGGGGCAGGCCGACACATTCGAGCGCAAGATCGAGATCTGTTCGCGCGCCTACCGCATCCTTGTCGACGAGGTCGGCTTTCCGCCCGAGGACATCATCTTCGATCCCAACATCTTCGCGGTGGCGACGGGCATCGAGGAACATGCGGGCTATGGCGTCGCCTTTATCGAGGCGACCCGCGCCATCCGCCAGCAGCTGCCGCACGCCCACATCTCCGGCGGCGTCTCCAACCTGTCCTTTTCGTTCCGCGGCAATGAGCAGGTGCGCGAGGCGATGCACGCCGTGTTCCTGTACCACGCCATCGCGGCGGGCATGGACATGGGCATCGTCAATGCCGGCCAGCTCGCGCCCTATTCCGAGATCGAACCGGAACTGCGCGAGGCCTGCGAGGATGTGGTGCTCAACCGCCGCGAAGACGCCACCGAGCGTCTTCTGGCGCTGGCGGAGCGCTTCAAGGGCGGCGGGCGCGAGAAGAGGGAAGCCGATCTGACGTGGCGGACATGGGCCGTGGAGAAGCGGCTGGAGCACGCGCTGGTCAACGGCATCACCGATTTCGTCGAGGTGGACACCGAAGAGGCGCGCCAGTCCGTCGCCCGGCCGCTGCACGTCATCGAAGGCCCACTGATGGCCGGCATGAACGTGGTCGGCGACCTGTTCGGCTCCGGCAAGATGTTCCTGCCGCAGGTGGTGAAGTCCGCCCGGGTGATGAAGCAGGCGGTGGCCTATCTCATGCCCTTCATGGAGCAGGAGAAGATCGACAACGGCACGACCGGGGATTCCTCCGCCGGCAAGGTGCTGATGGCGACCGTGAAGGGCGATGTGCACGACATCGGCAAGAACATCGTCGGCGTCGTGCTGCAGTGCAACAATTACGAGGTGATCGACCTCGGCGTCATGGTGCCGGCGGCAAGGATTCTTGAGGTGGCCAAGGCCGAGAAGGTGGACGTGATCGGCCTGTCCGGCCTCATCACCCCCTCGCTGGACGAGATGGTGCATGTCGCCGCCGAGATGGAGCGCGAAGGCTTCGAGGTGCCGCTGCTGATCGGCGGCGCCACGACCTCGCGCGTGCACACGGCGGTGAAGATTGCCCCGCAATATGTGCGCGGGCAGGCGGTCTACGTCACCGACGCCAGCCGCGCGGTGGGCGTCGTCTCCAATTTGCTCAACGACAACACCCGCACCGACTACGTCGCCAACCTGCGTGCCGAATATGCCAAGGTCGCCGACGCCCACGCCAAGAGCGACCGCAACAAGGTGCGGGTGAAGCTGGCGGACGCCCGCGCCAACCGGCTGGCGCTGGACTTCGCCAGCTATACGGCGCCGGTGCCGACCTTCCTCGGCACAAAGGTGTTCAGCGACTACGACCTCGCCGAACTGGTTCCCTATATCGACTGGACGCCGTTCTTCCAGTCCTGGGAACTCGCCGGCCACTACCCCGCCATTCTCGACGACCCCAAGGTCGGCGTGGCCGCGCGCGCGCTCTATGACGATGCGCGCAAGATGCTGGACAGGATCGTCACGGAGAAATGGCTCACCGCCCGCGCCGTGGTCGGATTCTGGCCGGCGGGTGCGGTGGGCGACGACATTGTGCTGTTCGCGGATGACAGCCGCTCGGCCGAGCGCGCCACGCTGCACACGCTGCGCCAGCAGATGGCCAAGCGCGAGGGCCGCACCAATCTGGCGCTGGCCGATTTCATCGCCCCGACCTCGACCGGCGTGCCCGACTATATCGGCGGTTTCTGCGTTTCCACCGGCTTTGGCGAGCAGGAGCGCTCCGACGACTTCAAGGCCGCGAACGACGACTATTCCTCGATTCTTCTCAAGGCCTTGGCGGACCGTCTTGCCGAAGCGTTTGCGGAGCGCATGCATGAGCGGGTGCGCACGGAATTCTGGGCCTATGCGCCGGATGAACGGCTGGAGAATGAGAACCTCATCCAGGAGGCCTATCGCGGCATCCGCCCCGCGCCGGGCTATCCCGCGCAACCCGACCACACGGAAAAGGCGATTCTTTTCAATTTGCTCGACGCCACGGCTGAGATCGGAGTCGAGTTGACGGAAAGCTTCGCCATGTGGCCGGGGGCGGCGGTGTCGGGGCTGTATTTCGCCCATCCCGAGGCCGCCTATTTCGGCGTCGGCCGCATCGAGCGCGACCAGGTCGAGGATTATGCCGCGCGCAAGGGCATGAGCGTGGAGGAGGCCGAGCGCTGGCTGGCCCCGGTGCTCAATTATGACCCGCTCAGCCTGCGGTCGCAGGCGGCGGAGTAGGGGCGGTGAGCGTGCTGGATGGCGAGACGCGCAAGGTGCTGATGTGGGCGCTGGTCGCGCTCGTCATCTGGGCCGCGCTCGCCTATGTGATGCTGCCGCGGCTGTGGACGCATCACGAGCACCAGCCCGGCATCAAGCACATGCCGATGGTGACGCAGACCAAGCAGGGCATTCCCGGCGACCCGATCGATGTCGGGCTCGTCGGCACAAGGGAGGATATCCTCCACGCCATGAACGCGGCCGGCTGGCTGCCGGCGGACCCGATCACGCTGAAATCGAGCCTCGCCATTGTCGGCTCGGTGCTGCTGCGCCGGCCCGATCCGCAGGCGCCGGTGAGCCCGCTCTATTATGACGGGCGGGTGGAAGACCTCGCCTTCGAGAAGGAGGTCGGCCGCAGCGCCGACCGGCGCGACCATGTGCGCTTCTGGAAGGTGCTGGACAGCGGCAAGGAGGGCGCCCCGGTGTGGCTCGGCTCGGCCACCTATGACAAGGGCGTCGGGCTCAGCCATTACACCGGCGCCGTGACCCACCATATCGGCGCGAATGTCGATGCGGTGCGCGACCTGCTGATCGACGACCTCAAGGCCGCCGGTATGGTGCGCACGGTCTATCAGGTCACCGGCCTCGGCCCCACCTTGTTCGGCCGCAATGGCGGCGGCGACCGCTACTATACCGATGGGGAAGTCACCTTCGCCCGGCTGACCACCAATGGCGAGAAGAACCCCAACCCGCCCACCATCGTCGCCTCGCCGCCCGGCGTCGGGGTGAAAAACGCGGTGTGGAGCGCGGCGGCGTCGCTGCTCGGGGTGGACTGAAGAAGTGCCGGCGACGAGGTGGATCGTCGCCGGCTCCGGCGCTGCGGCCTGACAGGCTACTGGCTGGCGGGCTGCCAGATCACCACGGCGCTGGTATCGACGGCACGGGGCAGCAGCTTTTCCGCGAGGAAGGCATCGGCGATCTTCTGCTGCTCGGCGAGCCCGTTCTTGGTGACGGCCCCCACCTTGTAGCTGCGCCGCCCATTCGCGACCTCGACGGCGGCGGGATCGATGCCCCACAGCGTGGCGAGTTCGGCGGCGGCCGCCTTCGGGTTGGCCTTCACCCAGTCGCCCTTCGCCTTGAGCTGGTCGAACAGCAGGGCGATGACCGGGGCGCCCTTGGCGGCGAACTCTTCCGAGGTGAGGTAATAGCGCTTGTAGCTCGCCAGCCCGTTCGTGCCGTCGGCGAGAATGCGCGCCTTGGACTGCGCCTGCGTGGTGGCGAGGAAGGGGTCCCACGCCACCCAGGCGTCCACATTGCCGCCGACAAAGGCGGCGCGGCCATCCGCCGGCGTCAGATAGGCGGGCTCGATGTCCTTGAAGGTGAGACCGCCCTTGGCCAGCGCGGCGAGCAGCAGATAGTGGCTGCCGGCACCCTTGGTGACGGCGATCTTCTTGCCCTTCAGCTCGGCGAGGCTCGCGATGGGCGAGCCCTCCGGCACGAGAATGGCCTGCGCCGACGGGGAGGGCGCCTCCTCGGCGAAGAACACCAGCTTGGCGCCCGCCGCCTGGGCGAAGACCGGCACCGTGTCGGCGACATCGGCCGTCACGTCGATCTTGCCGAGATTGAGCGCCTCCAGCAGCGGCAGCCCGCTGGTGAATTCATGCCAGCTGACTTTCACGCCGAGCGGCGCCAATGCCTTCTCGAGCGAGCCATCCGCCTTGAGCAGGGCGATGAGCGTCGACGAGCGCTGATAGCCAATCCGTACCGTTTCCGGCGATTGGGCGTGGACCGGCAGGGTCGCGGCCAGTGTCACGGCGGCGGCGGCCGCTCCGGCCACGCGGATGAGGGAACGACGGGAAAAAATGCGGGACATCAACGAAATATCCATTAGTATATAGATTTAATATAATAATGGATGACCTGTCCAGCTTCGCTCGAACCATAATGCAAAAAGCCCCGGACGTTGCCGTCCGGGGCCTTGTGGCAGACAGGGCTGCGGCGATCAGAACTTGTAGTTCACGCCGGCCTTGAGGGTGGACATGGACATGTCCAGCTTGGTGCCCGAAGCGCCGTCCCAGGTGATGTCGCCGAGGTCGATGTAGAGATACTCGGCCTTCACGGTCCAGTTGTCGGTGATGGCGTATTCCACGCCGCCGCCCAGCGTCCAGCCCCACAGCGTGTCGCTGCGCGAGTTGCCGCCGAACGCGGAGAGGTTGCCGTCGCTATAGCTGTTCCAGCCTTCGCTGACCTTCACATTGCCCCAGGCGAGACCGCCCGTGACATAGGGGAGGAAGCGGTCCATGGAATAGCCGACGCGGGCGCGCACGGTGCCGAAGGACTCGATCTTGGTGTCGATCGAGCCGAACTGCCGTATAGTCGGGGTGCCGATGTCGGTGGCTGTGTAGTTCAGCGTGTCACTCATCGAACCGAAGTTGAAATCGGCTTCACCGCCGAGAACGACATTGTTCGCCAGCTGGTAGTTGTAGCCGATCTGCGCGCCGCCGAACCAGCCGGTGGGGTTGGAACCGCCATTGGCGACGATGGAATCATAGCCGCTGTGGTTGAACAGCAGATAGTTGTTCCACGGCGCGGAGCCATCGCCCCAGCCATAGCCGACATTGCCGCCGAGATAGACGCCGGTCCAGGTGAAGGCCGGCACGTAAGCGGCGACGGGCGCCGCCTTGACGGGGTAGGAGAGGTCGGCCGCGAGAGCCGGAGCGGCGAGAGCCGCCACTGCGACGGTGCCGAGGAGGAGAGACTTGATACGCATGAGGAACGCCCCCGAAGGAAATGGAATGGGGGCAACCTAGTCCTGCGTACTTAACAAAGCCTCTGCCGGTGTCGTTAACAAACCGTTTTCTGCGACAGAAACGGCGTCAACTTTTTGTCAGGCCGCAGGCGCTTGGGCCGGAAACCGGTCTCATGCGGCGACGATGGCCCGCTCCAGGAACCGGCCGATCTGCATCAGCTCGCGGTCGCGGCCGAAGCGGCCGACGAGCTGCACGCCGATCGGCAGTCCGGTGGCGCCGGTAAGGCCGGTAATGTTGAGGCACGGGCTGCCGGTCAGCGTCCACAGGCGGTTGAACGCCGGCGAGCCGGTGCTGGCCAGGCCCTCTGGTGCCTCGCCGGCCACCGAGAAGGTGAGCAGCGCGTCATAGTCGGTGTAGAGGTCGGCGAGCGCGTGACGGCCGCGCCGGGCGGTGCGCCGGGCGGAATCATACTGCTCCGGGGTGAGGGCGGCGGCGCCTTGCAGATAGGTCGAAAGCGTCGGCGACAGCGCGTCGCGGTGGCGGTCCCATTCGTCGGCGAAAGCGAGCGCGGCCTCATAGCCCTGCACCACCCCATGCGCCTCGTCCGCCGCCTCGACCGCGTCCGGCAGATCGAGCACCGTGACCTGCGCACCGGCCTTGCCGGCGGCAGCGGCGGCGGCCTCGAGCGCGGCATGGGCGTCGGCCGCGGCCAGCGCCGCGCGCGCCGTCTTCACCACGGCGATGCGCGGGGCCGGCATGTCGTCGGTGAGCGCGAAGTCGCGCCCGGTCAGTGCCCCGGCGGCGAAGGCGACATCCGCGACATGGGCGCCGAACAGGCCGATCGTGTCGAGCGACCAGGAAAACGGCTTGAGCCCCAGCACGGGCAGCAATTTGAAGGACGGCTTGTAGCCCGTGACGCCGCAAAAGGAGGCCGGCCGAATGATCGAGCCGCCGGTCTGGGTGCCAATCGTCACCGGCAGCATGCCCGCGGCCACCGCCGCCGCCGATCCGGCGGACGAGCCGCCCGGCGTGTGGGTGACGCGACGCGGGTTGCGGGTAACGCTCGGCTGCAGGAAGGCGAATTCCGTCGTCACCAGTTTGCCGGCTATGAGCCCGCCCGCCCGCGCCGCCATACGTACAATGGCTGCATCGGTTGTGGGTCGGTAGCCGGCAAAGAGTTTCGAGCCGCGCTCGGTGGGAAAGTCCACCGTATCGAGAATATCCTTGACCCCAACGGGCAGCCCGGCCAGCGGCGTCTGCGCGAGTCCCGGCCGCGCGGCGGCCTCCAGCAGCCCCGGCAGGTCGAGGCTGGCGAAGGCCCGCACCTCTTCCTCGCGGGCGCGGATCGCCTCGGCGCAGCGTTCGGCGACATCGACCGGGGAGAGGCGTCCGGCGTGGACGGCCTGGGCGAGGGCGGCGGCGGAGAGCATCTCTGTCATGGCCTTAAGCCTGTCGCATGGGCGGGGATTCGCGACAAGAGCCCGCGTGCCGGCGACGCATCGATTCCGCTTATGGGAGCCGCGCGGAATTTCGTTTGAGCGCTTGCCTTCGGGGCGCTAAGCGCGGATCGTCAGTAAAGGTGGGGCGCGTCGTATGAATATTCTGTCGATCCAGTCCTGGGTGGCCTATGGGCATGTCGGCAATGCGTCCGCCATGTTTCCCATGCAGCGGCTCGGGCATGAGGTGTGGGGCCTGCACACGGTGCAGTTCTCCAACCACACCGGCTATGGCGCCTGGCGCGGCGAGGTCTTCGGCGCCGATCTGATCCGCGAACTGGTCGGGGGGCTGGAGGATCGCAACGTTCTGCCGCGCTGCGACGGCGTGCTCTCCGGCTATATGGGCTCGGCCGAGATCGGCGATGCCATTCTCGACACGGTGGGCCGCGTGAAGGCGGCGAATGCCGAAGCGCATTATTGCTGCGATCCGGTGATCGGCGATGTCGGGCGCGGCGTGTTCGTGCGGCCGGGCATCCCTGAATTCATGCGCGACCGGGCGGTGCCGGCGGCCGATCTCATCACCCCCAACCAGTTCGAGCTGGACTATCTCTCCGGCCGCTCCTCCACCACGCTCAATGAGGCGGCGGCGGCCTGCGACGCGGTGCATGCCAGCGGGCCGCGCGTCATCATGGTCACGAGCCTGCACACCGAGGACACGCCGGAGGATTCCATCGACCTGATGGCGTCCGGCCCGGACGGGCGCTTCCGCCTGCGCACCCCCAAGCTCGACATTTCGGTGAACGGCGCGGGCGACGCCATCGCGGCGCTGTTCTTCGTGCACTGGAAGGCGACCCATTCCACCGCCGAGGCGCTCGCCAAGGCGGCGTCGTCCGCCTATGGGCTGCTCGCCCGCACCGCGGCGGCGGGCTCGCGCGAAATCCTCACCGTCGCCGCCCAGGACGAATTCGTCACCCCGTCCCGCCTGTTCACCCCGGAGAAGATCTGACCCCATGGCCCGCCGCTTCGTTGTGCTCGACGTCTTCACCGACCGGACACTCTCCGGCAATCCGCTGGCCGTCGTGCTCGACACGGAGGGGCTCGACGGCAACCACATGCAGGCGATCACCCGCGAGTTCAATCTCTCGGAGACGGTGTTCATCCTGCCGCCGCAGGACGAGGCGAACCGGGCGCGGCTGCGCATCTTCACCACCAGCCATGAACTGCCCTTCGCCGGCCATCCGACTGTGGGCGCGGCGGTGCTGCTGGCGCTGCGCGACGGCGTGACCACCAGCGACGATTTCGTGCTGGAGGAGAATGTCGGGCCGGTGGCCTGCCATGTTGCCGTGCGGAGCGAGCGTTCCGGCAGCGCCACCTTCACCGTGCCGCGCATCCCGGAAATCCTCGACGCCGCGCCGATGACGCGCGAGGCCTGCGCCCAGGCGCTGGGCCTCGACACGTCCGATATCGGCTTTGATGGCTATGGCCCGGTGATCGCCTCCGCCGGCGTGCCCTTTGTCTGCGTGCCGCTGGCCTCGCGCTCGGCGCTGGCGCGCATCAGCCCGAGCGCAGCGCGGCTCATCTCCACCTTCGGCGGCGGCGCCGATTCCGTCTATGTGTTCTGCCGCGACGAGGATGGCGAGGGCGATTTCCGCGCCCGCATGTTCGCCGCCAATATGGGCATCGACGAAGACCCCGCGACCGGCTCCGCCGCCGCTTCGCTGGCGGCGGCGCTGCTGGCCGGCGAGCAGCCGGGTGATGGCTTCCATGCCTATGACATCCTGCAGGGCGTCGAGATGGGCCGTCCCAGCCTGGTGCGGCTCGGCCTCAAGGTGGAAGACGGCGCGCTGACCGCCGTGACCATCGGCGGCGGCGCGGTCATCGTCTCCGAAGGCGTGCTGCATGTCTGAGCCGGCTGGCCGCCCGGAACGCTGGTGAGCATGGCGGCGGCGCCGGATGGGCTGACGCTGCGCACGCTCGACCATGTCGAGGCGCGGCTCGCGCCAGCGCCGCTCATTTTCACGCCGGAGGAGCGGTCGGCCATCGACGCGCATTACGCCGCCCGCAAGGCGGCCAATCCGGCGCTGTGGAACGGCCGCGTGCTGCTGCTCGACGCCCACCGCTTCGAGGAGCGGCGGCTGGTGGCGGACTATGCCGAGGCCGATTATGCCGCGCTGCTCTGGCTGCTTGGGGGCGAGCGCGCGCATCCGAGCCTGCGCGTCTCCTTCGCCATGGGCGCGCTGCGCGGGGCGGATGGCGGCTTCGTCATGATCCGCATGGCGCAATGGACCGCCAATGCCGGGCGCATCTATTTCGCCGCCGGCACGCCGGACCTCACCGACCTCACCCCCGAGGGAACGGTCGATCTCGAGGGCAGCGTGCGGCGCGAGCTCACCGAGGAGACCGGCCTCACTGCCGCCGACATCACGCTCGCCCCCGGCTGGACGGCGTTGCACGATGAGCGCCGGCTGGCGCTGCTGCGCGAGGTGCGCGCCCATGAGGAGGCGGAGGCGCTCGCCGCCCGCATCCGGCGCTTCGGCGCGGGTGATGAGAGGCCGGAATTCGACGAGGTGCTGGTGGTGCGCGGGCCGCAGGACCTGGCCGAGGGCATGTCGCCCCTCATTCGCCGCTATCTCGCGCAGGCTTGGGCAGACCAACCGGCGGCCATGGGAACAGGGCAGGGGACAGGGTAGAATGAGGCCGTGACTTTTCGGACCAATCAGTTCGAAAATGGCATGGCCCTCGCATGGGCAGGGTCATCGCGGCGCTGAGCTGGGGCCGGTCGCCGGAGCTTATTCGGGGAGTACAGGAAATGCTGCGCAAGTCGTCTGGAAGCCTGCCGCTTTTTTCGTCAGGTATGCTCGATCGGCGGCAATTGCTGGCGCTCGGCGCGGGCGCGCTGGCGCTGACCGCCGCCGGCCGCGAGGCCTTCGCCGCCGGCAAGGCCAAGCCGATCAAGGTTGCCGCCATCTACACCGTGCCGGTGGAGCAGCAATGGGTGTCGCGCATCCACAAGGCGCTCAAAGCCGCCGAGGCGCGCGGCGACATCACCTACAAATTCTCCGAGAACGTCGCCAACACCGATTATGAGCGCGTGATGCGCCAATATTCGGAAGAGGGCGCCGACCTCGTGGTCGGCGAAGTGTTCGCGGTGGAGCGCCCGGCCCGCAAGGTGGCGGCGGACTACCCCAAGACCGCCTATCTCATGGGCTCCTCCTTCGGCCCGACCAAGCCGAACTTCTCGGTGTTCGACAATTTCATCCATGAGCCGTCCTTCCTCACCGGCATGGTGGCGGGCAAGGCGACCAAGTCGAACATCATCGGCCTTGTCGGCGGCTACGCGATTCCCGAGGTGAACCGGCTGATGCAGGCCTTCATGGAAGGCGCGGTCTCGGTGAACCCGAACGTCAAGTTCATCGTCACCTTCATCAACTCCTGGTACGACCCGCCCAAGGCCAAGGAGGCCGCCTTCGCCCAGATCGACAAGGGCGCGGACGTGCTCTACGCCGAGCGCTTCGGCGTCTCCGACGCCGCCAAGGAGCGCGGCGTGAAGGCGATCGGCAACGTCATCGACACGTCGAGCCAGTACCCCGGCACGATCATCGCCTCCGCCCTGTGGCAGATGGAGCCGACCATCGACAAGGCGATCAAGGAAGTGACCGAGGGCACCTTCGTCGCCGCCGATTACGGCCCCTACAGCTACATGGCCGAAGGCGGCGCCAGCCTCGCCCCGCTCGACCCCAAGCTGGTGCCGCCTGAGGTGATCGAGATGGTGCTGGTGAAGGAAAAGGAGATCAAGGACGGTCTCTTCCGCGTCAACGTCAACGATGCCGAGCCCAAATCGACGCTGTGAGGCGGCATCACAGTGCCGCCTTCTTCCCTCTCCCCGTCGGGGAGAGGGTCAGGGTGAGGGGTTTGGAACCTCGCCCAAACAGCGGTCACTCCGGACGTTCATAAGTCGTTCCGGGAGCGCTGACCGACCGCCCTTCCTCCCTCATCCCCGGGCTTGACCCGGGGATCCAGGGGGCTGGGTCGGCATCCCCACTGGGTGCCCGGGTCAAGCCCGGG
This sequence comes from Ancylobacter sp., assembly GCF_965249975.1. Lineage (GTDB taxonomy): Bacteria > Pseudomonadota > Alphaproteobacteria > Rhizobiales > Xanthobacteraceae > Ancylobacter. Next base: position 37,926 of record NZ_CBDFNE010000020.1, read on the forward strand.
CATGAGGGCCCGTCAGTAGGGCCGCTTTCCTCACATGGACGCTCCATGCACCCCGATTCTCGGCATCCCGATCCCCGCCCGCTCGTCCTTTCGCTCAATGGCATCACCAAGCGGTTCGGGCCGCTGGTGGCGAATGACCACATCGACCTCGATGTGCGCGCCGGGGAGATCGTGGCGCTGCTGGGCGAGAACGGGGCCGGCAAGACCACGCTGATGAGCATCCTGTTCGGCCATTACATCGCCGATGAGGGCAGCGTCGCGATCGCCGGCGCCGACGGGCAGCTGAGCCCGCTGCCGGGCGGCTCGGCGCAGGCGGCGCTGGCGGCGGGCATCGGCATGGTGCACCAGCATTTCGCCCTCGCCGAAAACCTCACCGGCTTCGAGAACATCGTGCTCGGCACGCAATCGCTGTGGAGCCTCAAGCTGCGCGGGCGCGGCGCGCGGGCGAAGATCGCCCGGCTGATGGAGGAGAGCGGCCTTGCCGTCGATCTCGACGTGCCGGTGGCGCGGCTGTCGGTGGGCGAACAGCAGCGCATCGAAATCCTCAAAGCGCTTTATCGCGACGTGCGGGTGCTCATCCTCGACGAGCCGACCGCCGTGCTCACCCCGCAGGAGGCGGACAGCCTTGCCGCCACGGTGCGGGCGCTGGCGGGGAAGGGGCTGGCGGTCATTTTCATCAGTCACAAGCTGCACGAGGTTCTGGCGCTGTGCGAGCGGGTGGTGGTGCTGCGCGGCGGCGCCAAGGTCGCCGACAGGCCCACCGCCGGCGCCGACCGCGCGACCTTGGCCGAACTCATGGTGGGCCGCGCCATTCCCGCGCGCGAGCGCCCGCCATCGACCCCCGGCGCGCCGGTGCTGAGCCTGAGCGGCGTCAGCGTTGGCGCTCCCTCCGCGCGCGACCGGCTGGAAGCCGCCGACCTTGAGGTCTGCGCCGGCGAGATCGTCGGCATCGCCGGCGTCTCCGGCAATGGGCAGGGGGCGCTGGCGGCGCTGGTCGCGGGTCTTGCCGCGCCCCGTGCCGGGGAGGCGCGGCTCGACGGCGCGCGCCTCGCCGCCGCCGATCCGGCCGGACGTGTGGCCGCCGGGGTCGGCCGTATTCCCGAAGACCGCCACCGCGACGGCACCATCGGCGCGCTGACCGTGGCGGAGAATTTCGTGCTGGAGACCATCGCCGCGCCGGAGAACCAGCGCGCCGGCCTCCTCCGCCGCGCCGCCATCCGCGCCCGCGCCAGGGAGGCGATACAGGCCTATGACGTGCGCTGCCCCGGCCCGGACGCGGCGATCCGCGCCCTGTCGGGCGGCAATATGCAGAAGGTGGTGCTGGCCCGCGTGCTGGAGCGCGCGCCGCGCCTCGTCTTGGCCCACCAGCCGACGCGGGGCCTCGACATCGGCGCCACCACGGATGTGCACCGCCGGCTGATCGCCGCGCGCGGGCGCGGCGCGGCGGTGCTGCTGATCTCCGAGGATCTCGACGAACTCTTCGCCCTTTCCGACCGCATCGCCGTGGTCCATGCCGGGCATTTGTCGCCGGCGCTGCCGGCCGAGGGGCTGGATGTGCGCACGGTCGGGCTCATGATGGCCGGCCATGGCGTGGGGGAGGCGGCGTGATGGCGTTCGATGACAACGAGCATCCTTCGAGGCCCGGCTTTGCCGGGCACCTCAGGATGACGGCAATCGGTGAGAGCCACGTCATCCTGAGGTGCGAGCGGAGCGAGCCTCGAAGGATGCTCGTTGTGTCACTTGGAAGGCCCGGAGCCCGCGCATGATCCGCTTCGTGCCCCGCGCCCGCACCCCGCTCTGGCTCACCCTTGCCGTCTCCATCGGCGCCGGGCTGGCGGCGCTGGCGCTGACCGCAATCCCTCTGGCGCTCACCGGCGCCCCGGTGTTCACCGCCTTCGCGCTGATGGCGCAGGGCGCGGCCGGCAACGGCTTCGCGCTGGCGGAAACGCTGACGCGGGCGACGCCGCTCATCTTCACCGGCCTCGCCGCCGCCGTCGCCTTCCGCGCCAAGCTGTGGAACATCGGCGCCGAGGGCCAGCTCTATGCCGGGGCGCTCGCCACCGTGGCGCTGGGCGCCGGGCTGATCGAGGCGCCGTCCTATGTGCTGGTGCCGCTGGTGCTGATCGGCGCCGCGCTGGCCGGGGCGGTGCTGCTGCTGGTGCCGGTGCTGTTCAAGACCCGCTTCGGCGCCGATGAGGTGGTGGTGACGCTGCTGCTCAATTTCATCGTGCTCCTGTTCGTGCAGATGATGCTGGAAGGGCCGATGAAGGACGAGATGGCGCTCGGCTGGCCGCAATCGGCGCCGGTGCTGGACGAGGCGACACTGCCGAAGCTGGTGGCCGGCTGGCGGCTGCATTGGGGGCTGGTGCTCGCCATCCTCGCCGCTGTGCTGCTGCACGTCTTCATCACCCGCACCGTCTGGGGTTTCCGCCTGCGGGCGGTGGGCGAGAATGCCCGCGCCGCGCGCTATGCCGGCCTGCCCGTGGGCAAGGCGATGGCGCTGGTCGGCCTGCTCTCCGGCGGACTTGCGGGCCTTGCCGGGGCGAGCGAGGTGGCGGGGCTGAAGGGGTACCTGACCGCCGATCTCTCGCCCGGATTCGGCTATGCCGGCATCGTGGTGGCGACGCTGGCCAATCTCTCGCCGCTCGGCGTCATTCCCGCCGCGATCTTTGTCGCCGGCGTGTTCGTCGGCGCGGATTCGATGAGCCGGGCCATCGGCGTCTCCAACTATCTCGCCGATCTCGTCGTCGCCTTCGCCCTGCTCAGCGTGCTGGTGGGCGGGCTGCTGACGCGCTTTCGCATCGTTTTCGTCCGCCGGGGGACCGCCTGATGTGGGAGGCGCTGGACATTCTCACCCAGGCCAATTTCTGGGCCGCGACGCTGCGCATCGCCACGCCGCTGATCTTCGGCGTGCTCGGCGCCCTGCTGTGCGAGCGGGCCGGCGTGCTCAATCTCGGCATTGAGGGCATCTTCGTCGCCGGCGCGCTGTCGGGCTGGCTGGCGGTCTATCTCGGTCTGCCGCTCTGGGGCGGGGTGGCGGTCGCGGCCGGCGTGGGGGCGGCGTTCGGCCTGCTGCATGGCGTGCTCACCGTGCCGCTCGGCCTGTCCCAGCACGTCACCGGCATCGGGGTGACGCTGCTCGCGACGTCGCTCGCCTATTTCGGCTACCGAGTCGCCTTTCCCAATGTGGCGACGCCGCCGCGCATCGAGCCCTTCGCCCCGCTCGACGTGCCGGTGCTGGGCGATCTGCCCTTCATTGGGCCGATTCTCGCCCAGCAGACCGGCTTCACCGTGCTGGCCTTCGCCTGCGTCGGCGGGCTCGCCTTCGTGCTTGCGCGCACGCCGCTCGGCCTCGCGCTGCGGGCGGTGGGCGACAATCCGGAGGCGGTGGAGGCGCAGGGGCTTTCCGTGGTCGGGCTGCGCATCGGCGCGGTCATGGCCGGCTCGGCGCTGATGGCGCTGGGCGGGGCGTTTCTCACCCTTTCCGCCTTCAACGCCTTTTATTTCGGCATGATCAACGGGCGCGGCTGGGTGTGCATCGCGCTCACCGTCTTCGCCTCCTGGCGGCCGGGCAAGGCGCTGCTGGGCGCGCTGCTGTTCGGCGCGCTCGATGCCTACCAGCTGCGGGTGCAGACCATCGCCGGCGGCGTGGTGCCGAGCCAGATCTTTCTCATGCTGCCCTATATCTTCTCCATCGCCGCGCTGGTGCTGGTGGCCCGACGTGCGGACTACCCGCGCGCGCTGATGAAGCCCTATTTCAAGGGCCAAAGGTGAGTCTGGAGTTCCCATGAGCATCGACCTTCTCGTCAAGAACGCCCGCCTACCGGATGGCCGCGCGGGCATCGACATCGCCTGCGAGGGCGGGCGCATCACCGCCGTCGAGCCGGGCATCGAGGCCGAGGCCGGGCGCGTCATCGAGGCCGATGGCCGGCTGGTGACGCCGCCCTTCGTCGATGCGCATTTCCATATGGACGCCACGCTCTCGCTCGGCCTGCCGCGGCTCAACCAGTCCGGCACGCTGCTGGAAGGCATCGCTTTGTGGGGCAAGCTGAAGCCGCTGCTGACGCATGAGGCGGTGATCGAGCGGGCGCTGCGCTATTGCGACCTCGCGGTGACCCAGGGCCTGCTCGCCATCCGCAGCCATGTCGACATCTGCGACGACCGGCTGCTGGCGGTCGAGGCGCTGCTCGACGTGAAGGAGCGGGTGAAGGACTATATCGACCTGCAACTCGTCGCCTTCCCGCAGGACGGCTATTACCGCTCGCCCAACGCGGCGGAGAACCTCAACCGTGCGCTCGACATGGGTGTCGATGTCGTCGGCGGCATCCCGCATTTCGAGCGCAGCATGGCCGACGGCGCCGCCTCGCTGAAGACCCTGTGCGAGATCGCCGCCGCGCGCGGGCTGCGGGTCGATATCCATTGCGACGAAAGCGACGATCCGCTGTCACGCCATATCGAGACGCTGGCCTATGAGACGCAGCGGCTGGGGCTGCAGGGCCGGGTGGCGGGATCGCACCTCACCTCCATGCACTCCATGGACAATTACTATGTGTCCAAGCTCATCCCGCTGATCGCGGAAGCCGGCGTGCACGCCATCGCCAACCCGCTGATCAACATCACCCTGCAGGGCCGGCACGACACCTACCCCAAGCGGCGCGGCATGACCCGGGTGCCGGAATTGCGCGCGGCGGGCGTCAATGTCGCCTTCGGCCATGACTGCGTGATGGACCCCTGGTACTCGCTCGGCTCCGGCGACATGCTGGAAGTGGCGCATATGGCGCTGCATGTCGGCCAGATGACCTCGCGCGAGGCGATGACCTGGTGCCTGGAAGCCGTCACCACCAATCCCGCCCGCATCATGGGGCTGGAGGGCTACGGTATCGCGCCCGGCTGCAACGCCGATTTCGTGCTGTTGCAGGCGGCCGATGCGATCGAGGCGATCCGGCTCAAGGCGGTGCGGATGTTCGTGGTGCGGCGCGGCCGGGTGATCGCCGAGGGCATGCCGCGCGTCAGCGTGCTCGATCTGCCCGGCCGGCCGGGGCTGGTCGATCCGGCGGCTTATGCGCCGGTGGCGGCGGGCGGTTAGGTGACTGACGGACGAACGCCGTCATCCTGAGGCGCTCGCGCAGCGAGCCTCGAAGGATGCTGTTCATCCAACAGGGCGAGTAGACGGCTACCCGCCTCACCCGCCCGGCGGCAGCACGATCACCGTCGGCTTCTTCGGCAGCGTCGCGCGCGAGAGCACGAGTTCGGGGCTCTCGCGCCGCTCGATCACATAGTCCCGCCCGGCGAAGCGGGTGAGGAAGTGGTTCAGCGTGCCCTCGTTGAAATAGTGCATGGGGATGATGACGGGGGCTTCCAGCGCTTTCAGCACCTCGATCATGCCGTCAATGTCGAGCGTGTAGCTGCCATCGACCGGCGCCAGCACCACGTCGAGCCGGCCGAGCGCGCCGATATCCTCCTGGGTGAGCGTGTGATGCAGATGGCCGAGATGGGCGATGCACAGATCGGCGGCGCGGAAGACGAAGATCGAATTGCCGTTGCGGATCGTCTCGCCCTGCCAGTCGCGGATATTGGTCGGCAGGTTGCCGACCCAGAGGTCGCCGATATCGAGATCGTAATGCACGGGGTCGCGGTCCTCGCGCCAGCCCTTGAGCACATGTTCGATGCCGGGATCGGGATTGAGCGAGTAATGGGTTGAGTGCGCCCGGTTCATGGTGGCGATGCGCGGCACCAAAGCGGGGCGGACATAGTCGTTATAGTCGGTCGCCACCGTCACCCCGCCGGCGGTCTCGATGAGAAAGGTGGAGTGGCCGATATAGGTCAGCCCCACCTGGCGCGGCGCGACATAGGCGGCGGGCAGGGCGCGCGGCGCCAAATGCTGCAGGAAGGGATTGTTCGCCACCAGCTTGGGGCAACGCTCGGCCTGGGCGTGGGCGGGGCTTGCGGCGACGAGCGCGGCGAGGCCGAGGAGCAGGGCGGAGCCGAGAGAGGCGATACGCGACAGGGGGCACGGCATGGGCGGGGCTCCGGGCTGGCGTCCGGAGCATCATCGACCCTCCCTTGCGTCAGGGCGAGTCACAGTTCCGTGGCGGGAGGGCGTGGCCGGTTCCGGCCGCCCTCCGGCCGCCGCTCAGCGCAGGAACGGGTTGGTGCGCTTTTCCAGCGCGATATTGGTGGCGCTGCCATGGCCTGGCAGCACGGTGAAGGCGTCGCCGAGCGGCAGGATCTTCTCCTTGATGCCCTTGATGAGCAGCGGCCCGTCGCCATAGGGGAAATCGGTGCGTCCCACCGAGCGCTGGAACAGCGTGTCGCCGACAATGGCGAGCTTGTTCTCCCGGCTGACCAGCACGATATGGCCCGGCGTGTGGCCGGGCACATGCAGCACCTCGAACACCACGCCGCCGATATCGACCGTCTCGCCTTCCTCCAGCCAGCGGTCCGGCGTCACCACCCGGCCGGGAATGCCGGTGCGCTCGCCATCGGCGGGAAGGTTGTCGAGCAGGAATTTGTCGCCCTTGTGCGGGCCTTCCACCGGAATCTTCAGCGTTTCCGCCAGTTCCGCCGCGCCGGCGGCGTGGTCGATATGGCCATGGGTGAGCACGATCTTCTCGGCCGTGACTTCCAGTTCCTCCAGCGCCGCGAGAATGCGCGGCAGGTCGCCGCCGGGATCGATCACAGCGCCACGCTTGCTGGTTTCGTCCCAGACGATGGAGCAGTTCTGCTGGAACGGGGTGACGGGAACGAGGGCGACCTTGAGTTCGGGCATGGGGGCTCCTTGGCGACAGGCGGCGCGAATGTGGTCGAACACGCCCCGCCGCGCAAGGCGGCGCCTTGTGGCGTAACGGCGCCAATGCTATCCCGCCCGGCATGAGCACCGAGCCGATTTCCAACATCCGCAACTTCTCCATCGTCGCCCATATCGACCATGGGAAGTCGACCCTTGCCGACCGCCTGATCCAGATCACCGGCGGATTGTCGGAACGCGAGATGTCCGAGCAGGTGCTCGACAATATGGATATCGAGCGCGAGCGCGGCATCACCATCAAGGCGCAGACGGTGCGCCTGTCCTACAAGGCCAAGGATGGGCAGGATTATGTGCTCAACCTCATCGACACGCCCGGCCATGTCGACTTCGCCTATGAGGTGAACCGCTCGCTCGCCGCCGTCGAGGGCTCGCTGCTGGTGGTCGACGCCAGCCAGGGCGTCGAGGCGCAGACGCTGGCCAACGTCTACCAGGCCATCGACAATAATCACGAGATCGTGCCCGTCCTCAACAAGGTCGACCTGCCTGCCGCCGAGCCGGAAAAGGTGAAGGCGCAGATCGAGGACGTGATCGGGCTCGACGCTTCCAACGCCATCCTCATCTCGGCCAAGACCGGCATCGGCATTCCGGACGTGCTGGAAGCCATCGTCACCCGACTGCCGCCGCCCAAGGGCGACCGGGAGGCGCCGCTGAAGGCGCTGCTGGTCGACAGCTGGTACGATGTCTATCTCGGCGTCGTCGTGCTGGTGCGCATCGTCGACGGCGTGATGAAGAAGGGCATGCGCATCAAGATGATGCAGACCGGCGCCGTCTACGAGGTCGACCGCGTCGGCGTGTTCACGCCCAAGCTCACCGTGATGTCGGAACTCGGCACCGGCGAGATCGGCTTCCTCACCGGCTCTATCAAGGAAGTGGCGGATACTCGGGTCGGCGACACCATCACCGAGGAAAAGCGCCCCACCGCCGAGGCGCTGCCGGGCTTCAAGCCGGCGCAGCCGGTGGTGTTCTGCGGCCTGTTCCCGGTCGACGCCGCCGATTTCGAGGATCTGCGCGCCGCCATGGGCAAGCTGCGGCTCAACGACGCCAGCTTCTCCTTCGAGATGGAGACCTCGGCCGCGCTCGGCTTCGGCTTCCGCTGCGGCTTCCTCGGCCTGCTGCATCTGGAAATCATCCAGGAGCGGCTGGAGCGCGAGTTCAATCTCGACCTGATCGCCACCGCCCCCTCGGTCATCTACGAGATCGAGATGAACGACGGCAGCGTGCTGGAACTGCACAACCCAGCCGACATGCCGGATGTGGTGAAGATCAAGGAAATCCGCGAGCCGTGGATCCGCGCCACCATCCTCACCCCGGACGACTATCTCGGCTCGGTGATCAAGCTGTGCCAGGACCGGCGCGGCAACCAGATCGAGCTGACCTATGTCGGCGCGCGGGCCATGCTGACCTATGACCTGCCGCTGAACGAAGTGGTGTTCGACTTTTACGACCGGCTGAAGTCGATTTCCAAGGGCTACGCCTCGTTCGACTACCACATCACCGATTACCGGGTCGGCGATCTCGTGAAGATGTCGATCCTGGTCAATGCCGAGCCGGTGGACGCCCTCTCCATGCTGGTGCACCGCACCCGCGCCGAATATCGCGGACGCGCCATGTGCGAGAAGCTGAAGGACCTGATCCCGCAGCATCTGTTCCAGATTCCGATCCAGGCCTCGATCGGCGCCAAGATCATTGCCCGCGAAACCATCCGCGCGCTGCGCAAGGACGTGACCGCCAAGTGCTATGGCGGCGACATCACGCGTAAGCGCAAGCTTCTGGAGAAGCAGAAGGAAGGCAAGAAGAAGATGCGCCAGTTCGGCCGCGTCGAGATTCCGCAGGAAGCCTTCATCGCCGCACTGAAGGTCGACGACTGAGCCGTACCCGACGCGCCGCAATCGGCTCGTTATTTCCGTGAATGCTGATACGTTGAATGTCCGAGCGATAATGCGCGAAGGGCAATTCGTTCGTGTGCGTATTAATTACGAAAATAAACGGAGGGCTAACAGTGATTACTATTACGGTCAGCAAGAACTCTGCGTCGGCATCCATATCCGGGGGCGATGGTGGTCCGGGAACCATCATGAACACGGTGGGGATTTCGTATAGCTGGTCTCTTCCCATCGGCCAGTTAACCAATGACACCAATAGCGCCATGGTGGTTCAGACCTTGAACAGCGTCATGGAAACGGTGGGCGGCGTGGCGCAGACCACCTCCCAGTCGCTGCCGCTGGACGCCGCGGGCGGCTATGACGGTGACGGCATCACGCTCGGCGGCACGGGTCTCGGCGCCAATCCCGGCGGCGGGCAGTTGCAGGTTCATGGAAGCTATATCGACCTCTCCGACGTGTTCGATCCGAATTTCGCTGATTTGTCCTGTCTTCCCGTCGGCAGTTTCTTCGCAACGCCCGTCGCCGGCGTCACGAAGCACAATGTCGTGCTTGTCATCACCGAGTGAATCCCGAGGGAGTACCTCTGAAAACGACGCGGCCGGGCTTGCGCCCGGCCGCTGCGTTTCGTGAGTGCCGCCGTCAGATCACGTAGGGCGGCACGTTGTAATAATCGTCGACCGCGCGGCCCCACTCGCGGTTCTTCCAGGAACGCTCGTCCGAAGTGGCGTGGTGCGGCGCGCCCTGCAGCTGCTCGTCGCTGATATCGATGACATAGCCGTCGAGCTGCTCGTCATATTTCAGCAGCGACCAGGGCAGCGGGTAATAGTCCTCGCCGAAGCCGAGGAAGCCACCGAAGCTCATCACCGCATAGGCGGTCTGGCCGGTCAGCTTGTCGATCATCACCCGCTCAATGGTACCGATACGCTCGCCATTGGGGCGATAGACGGCGGTACCTTCCACCTTGTCACTGCCGATCAGCGTGCGGGTCTCGCGCGCGTCGACATTCTGCTGCGTCGTCTGCATGTTGGCCTCCCATTGTTGACAGTCTCGCAGGGTCAACGGCTTGGGTGCGCGCCGGTTCCCGTTCGGTCAGGATGGGCTGGCGAGCGATCGGACCAGAAATCGGCGGTTGGCGGCGCCGGCCCATGCCCGATATCGTCGCGCGGCTTCAGCACAGGGAGAATCACCATGACGGACGGGACGAGCGGCTGGCGCGCGGATCGCCGTGCGGTGCTGTTGGGTGGCGCGGCGGTCCTGCTGACGGCGGCCGGGGGCTGGCCGGCGCAGGCCCAGCAAGTGGCCGAGACCGAGGTCGACAAGCTGAAGCCCGGCCAGTTCGCCTGGTTTCCCGACCGCGCGCCGGAGGGCTTCGTCGCCATCATCGTCTCACTGCCGGACCAGCGCTGCTATGTCTACCGCAACGGCGTGCGCATCGGCGTCTCCACCGTCTCGACCGGGCGGGAAGGGCACGAAACCCCGGTCGGCGTCTTCGTCATCCTGCAGAAGGATGTCGATCACCATTCCTCGCTCTATAACGACGCCTCCATGCCCTACACGGAAATGCTCACCTGGTCCGGAGTGGCACTGCATGCGGGCGGGCTGCCGGGCTACCCGTCCTCGCATGGCTGCGTGCACCTGCCGCTGGAATTCGCCAAGCTGCTGTTCTCGATCACCCATTACGGCACGCCGGTCATCATCGCCGATTCGCATTCCGAGCCGGTGGACGTGCTGCATCCCGGCCTCGTGATGCCCGTCGATGCCACGGCGGCGATCGCCAAGGCCGACCCCAAGAACAGCAACGGAACCCCGGACACCGAGGCGGCGCCCGACCCGGCGCAGGACGCGGTGACGATGATCGTCAGCCAGGCCGACATGGCGTTGACCGTGCTCAAGGACGGCGCGGTGGCTTTCACCGCCCCGGTGACGATCCGCGACCCGCAGACGCCGCTCGGCAATGTCGTCTATGTCTTGAAGAATGTCAGCGGCGAGGTGTCGTGGACGGCGCTGTCCTTCGAGGGCTATGGCGCCGCCGGTGGCAAGGCCGCTTCCGCCATCGACCGCGTGACCGTGGCGGCGAGCGCCAACCAGCAATTGGCCAAGCTGCTCGTGCCCGGCTCGACCCTGTTCGTCACCGAGCTTTCCGCCAAGCCGGATACGCGCTCGGACAAGAACTTCGTCATCCTCTCGCAGGCGGCGAACTGATGCGGCGGCGCGCGGGGCTCGCGGCGCTGGCCCTGCTCCTCGCAGCAGGGGCGGCGCAGGGGCAGACGCAGGACGCCGGCCGGCTCGACACGCTGCCGGCCAAGCAGGTCTTCGGCGCAGCCAAGGCGCCGGCGCCGCTGCAAGCGCGCGCGATCGGCTTCTATTCCAAGGGCTGTCTCGCCGGCGCGCAGGCGCTGCCGGTGAACGGCGCGACCTGGCAGGCCATGCGCCTGTCGCGCAACCGCAACTGGGGCCATCCGAACCTTATCGCCTTCCTGGAGCGCTTCGCCGCCACCGTGCCCAGCGTCTCGCAATGGCCGGGCATATTGGTCGGCGACATGTCGCAGCCGCGCGGCGGGCCGATGCTCACCGGCCATGCCTCGCACCAGATCGGCCTCGACGCCGACATATGGCTCACGCCTATGCCGAAGCGCGAATTCACCCGCGACGAGCGCGAGAAGGTCGCCGCCACCATGATCGTGCGGAAAGACCGGCTCGACGTGGATGCGGCGGTGTGGACGCCCTCGCACATCGCCGTCATCAAGGCGGCGGCGCAGGACCCTGAGGTCGAGCGCGTGCTGGTCAATGCCGCGATCAAGAAGGCGCTGTGCCGCGATGCCAAGGGCGACCGTTCATGGCTGCAGAAGGTGCGGCCCTATTGGGGGCACGATTACCACATGCATGTGCGGCTCTCCTGCCCGGAAGGCGCAAAGGATTGCCGCCCGCAGGATCCGGTGACGCCCGGAGAGGGCTGCGGGCCGGAGCTGGACTGGTGGTTCTCCGACGAGAACCTCCACCCCAAGCCCCCGGCGACCCCGCCCAAGCCCAAGCCACCCATGCTGATGAAGGACCTGCCCGACGCCTGCCGGCAGGTGGTGCTGGCGCCGTAGGACATCTCAGCAAGGCTGCCGGCGCAGATGGAGGTCGTCGCTCCCTCTCCCCGTCGGGGAGAGCGGTGGGGTGAGGGGGATCTGAAGCTCGCCGGACCGTGGCCCCTCACCGACCCGCTTCGCGGGCCACCTCTCCCCAATGGGGAGAGGGAGAGCGATCCGGTCTGACCGGAAGGGGCGGCCACTACCCCCGCGCGTCCGCCAGGATCATCCCCGCCGCCTTCTCCGCGATCATGATGGTGGGCGAATTGGTGTTGCCGGAGACGATGGTCGGCATGATCGAGGCATCGGCGACGCGCAGGCCCCGGATGCCGAACACACGCAGCCGCGCATCGACCACCGCCGTCGGGTCGGAGGGCAGCCCCATCTTCGCCGTGCCGACGGGGTGGAAGATGGTGGTGCCGATATCGCCGGCGGCGCGGGCCAGCGCCTCCTCGCTGTCGTCGATGGTCGGGCCGGGCAGAAACTCCTCCGGCGTAAACGGCGCCAGCGCCGGCTGGCGGACGATGCGCCGGCCGGTGCGCAGGCTGTCGGCGGCGACGCGCCGGTCCTCCTCGGTGGCGAGATAGTTCGGCTGGATGCGCGGCGGGGTGGCGCTGTCGGCGCTCGCCAGCGTCAGCGTGCCCCGGCTGGTGGGGCGCAGATTGCACACGCTCATGGTGAAGGCGGGGAAATTGTGCAGCGGCTCGCCGAACTTGCCGAGCGAGAGCGGCTGGACGTGGAATTCGAGGTCGGCGCGCTCCAGCTCGTCACGCGAGCGGGTGAAGATGCCGAGCTGCGAGGGCGCCATGGTCAGCGGCCCGCGCTGGAACAGCGCGAAGTCGAGCCCCATCTTCGCCCGGCCGAACAGCGAGTGATATTGCTCGTTCAGCGTCGGCACGCCCGAGACCTTGTAGATCATCCGCAATTGCAGATGGTCCTGCAGATTGGCGCCGACGCCCGGCAGCGCCTGCGTCACCGTGATGCCGTGGCGCGCCAGTTCCTCGCCCGGCCCGATGCCGGAGAGCTTGAGCAGATGCGGCGAGCCGATGGCGCCAGCGGCGAGGATCACCTCGCCCCGCGCCCGCGCCACCTTGGTGACGCCGTTCTGCCGGTAGACCACGCCGGCGGCGCGGCCATCCTCGATCAGCACCCGCTCGGTGTGGCAGGAGGTTTCCAGCCGCAGATTCGGGCGGGAGAGCACGGGTTTCAGGAAGCCGCGCGCCGCGCTCCAGCGAAAGCCGCGCTTCTGGTTCACCTGGAAATAGGACGAGCCCTCATTGTCGCCGGTGTTGAAATCCGGGATCGGCGGAATCCCCGCCTGCTCGGCCGCCACCCGCACCGTGTCCAGCAGCTTCCAGGTGAGGCGCGGCGCCTCCACCCGCCATTCGCCGCCGCCGCCATGGAATTCGGCCGTGCCGAGATAATGGTCCTCATGCCGCTTGAACACGGGGAGCACATCGTCCCAGCCCCAGCCGGGCAGGCCGAGCTGGCGCCAATGGTCGTAATCCGCCGCCTGGCCGCGCATATAGATCATGGCGTTGATGGCGGAGGAGCCGCCAATGGTCTTGCCGCGCGGGTAGTTCAGCGCCCGCCCATTCAGCCCGGCTTCGGCCTCGGTCTTGAAGCACCAGTCGGCGCGGGGATTGCCGATGGCGAAGAGATAGCCGACCGGGATGTGAAACCAGATCCAGTTGTCGCGCCCGCCCGCCTCCAGCACCAGAACCCGGTTCTTCGGGTCGGCGGAAAGCCGGTTCGCCAGCACGCAGCCGGCCGAGCCGGCGCCGACCACGATGTAGTCATAGGTTTCGGAAGAGGCGGGGCTGACGGCGGACATGAAACACCTGCGGGGGAAAGTGGTGTCGGCAACCTGCCGCCCGCCACCGCCCCCCGCAATGTGAAAATCCGCGCAACCGCTGTGGTCGGGGCCGTGTCGCCCCGTCGGGCGTCAGAACTTGTAGCTCACGCCAAGACGCACGTCGTTGGTGGTGTAGGCGTGGTCCACGGTCAGCGAGTAGTAGTACGGCAGGTACGAGGAAACATCGCCATAGTCGGTGTAGCGATACTCGATACGGGCCAGGATGTTGTCGGTGAAGGCGTATTCCAGCCCGCCGCCGACCGTCCATCCCGACACGTTTTCCGAAGGCGACACCCGCTCGTTCGACGCCATATAGGAGGTCTGGACCGAGCCGAAGGCATAGCCGGCGGTCACGAAGGGCAGGAAGCGGTCGAAGGCGTAGCCGACGCGCGCGCGCACCGAACCGAACCACTCAAGCTCGTGCTTCGCGAAGACCTCCGCGATCTCGACGCCGTAGAAGGTGACTGAATTGGTGGAGTCGAGGCTGCCGCCATTGACGTCCGCCTCAATGCCGACGACCAGATTGGAGGCGAACTGGTAATTGTAGCCGACGAAGCCGCCGCCGAAGACGCCGTTCGGGCTGCCGGAGGAGGTGGCATAGTCGGGGGAGCCAGGGATCGACAGGGAGCTTTCGGCATCGGCCCAGCCATAGCCCACCTCACCGCCGAGATAGAGGCCGGTCCAGCTGAAGGCGGGCACATAGGCCACAGCCTTCAGCACCGGCGCGGGCGCCGACGGCAGGTCCGCCGCGAAAGCGGATCCTGAGGCAACAAGCAACGTCGCAACGATAGCCAAGGCCTTCATGACGTCCCCCCACACCGTTCGGCGGCTCCTTGCGGCGCCCGCACGTCCAGCCACCCGACAGCGCCTGTGCCGGTATCATGTTGGCAGCAAGAACCTCCTCGGGCCCAACGTCAAGCGACGGCCGGCCGTTTGCGCCTTTTCTGGTGCGTCTGGCTTCTACCGTGACGGGCGGGCAACGCGTAGAGGTATCAGGATGGCTTGCGCCGGCGGTCTCGCCGCTAGATCATTTCACCGTTTCACGGAAACAGTGAAATGATCTAATTCTTCGTTTTGTCGCGCTTTCTTCACGCGAACCGGTATCCACTTCGCTCGAAAACGCTCTCGGCCGTGTCCGCCGCCCTATTGCTTCAGCTTGCTGGCGAACAGGCCGATGGTCTTCACATAGACCTCCGCCTTGTTCCAGCCGAGCAGCGCTTGATAATTCGGCTCGCCCGGGCCCCAGCCGGCGCCGGGCTTCCAGCCATGGCCGCGCAGATAGTTGGCGGTGGAAGCCAGCACGTCCGGGGCGCTGCGCACGAGGTCGGCGCGGCCATCGCCGTCGAAATCGACCGCGTATTTCACGTAAGATGAGGCGAGGAACTGGGTCTGACCGATCTCGCCGGCCCAGGCGCCGCGCATCTCGTCCAAGGTGAGGTCGCCATGCTGATAGATGCGCAGCGCGTCGAGCAACTGGCCTGTGAAGAAATCGGAGCGCCGGCAGTCATAGGACAGGGTGGCGAGCGAGCGTAGGATCGGCATCTTGCCCTTGTTGACCCCGTAATCCGTCTCCAGCCCCCAGATCGCCACCAGCACCTCGCCGGGCACGCCATAGCGCTGCTCGATGCGGGCGAGGGTGGAGGCGTATTGCTGCATCTTCTTCTTGCCGGTGGCGATGCGCCCGGCGCTGATGCGGCTGGCGGCGAACTGCTCGAAGCTGACCTTGAAGTGCTTCTGGTTGCGGTCGAGCTGGATAACGGTCGTGTCGTAGGTCACACCGTCCAGCGCCCGCAGCGCGGCGGGCGAAATGCCCTGTGCCTGCGCCTCCCGCTTGAAGGCCGGCAGCCAGGCGGCAAAGCCCGAGGCGTCATTGCCGCAGGGCGCGGCCTGCGCCGGGGCGAGCGCCACGGGAACAAGACACAGGGCGGCGAGGCCACCCTGCCAGAACCGCTTGAACATGCCTGCGCTCATCCTCGTCCCCCACGCGTCGCCACGCCCCAGCATGGCGCAGGGGAGTGAACGTGTGGTTTCACCTTGGCGTCAACCGTGGCCCGGCACCCGTCAAATGCCGATCCGCCCGAAACCCGGCAGCTTGATGCCCGGCCGGCGCAGGTCGAGCCCGGCGACGGCGCCGAGGAAATTGAGCTCGATGCCCTCCACCCAGGCGACGGTGAGGCCGAGATAGCCGTCGAGCGTCACCCGGAGGCCGGTGCGCGAGGGCGCGAGCCCGAACCAGCCGCCATCGACTGGATAGTCCTTGCCGATGGCGGTGGGCGGCAGGGTGACGCCAAGTTCCGGCACCTGGCCGATCACATGGGCAATGAAGCTGTTGGAGTTCGGCCCCGGCCAGACATGGTAGTCGCCGGCCTTGCCATAGGGATAGGAGGCGACCGCCGCCCGCAGCTTCGGAATCAGCCGCTCGGCCTCCGCGCCGGTGGCGTCGAACACGATCTCTGGGTCGTTGCCATACCAGCGCCCGTCCGGCGCATAGCCATTATGGCGGATCGGCCGGCCCCAGCCGACCTTGTCGTAGCGCTCATAGGCCCCGGCGCCCGGCTCCTTGAACACGAGCCAGCTATGCACGGCGAAGATGCCGCGCCAGCGCCCGACGCGGGCGGCATAGATGCGCACCATCGCCTCCGGGTGGGCATCGGCTGCCGGCAGCGTGCCGGTGCTGGACCAGTCGGCGCTGCCCCAGCTGCGCGACCAGTCGGCCGTCTGCCACTGCACCAGCGCATGCGCGCCGAGCGGCAGGATGAAGAGCAACAGGAAACCGAGGAGCATGAGACGGAGGGCTTTCAGCATCGGCCGCGAACATGGCTCCTAAGCCTAGGCATTTAAAGGGGAAGCACCGGCCGCGCGCGAAAACGTGTCCACGCCGTCCGCCTTTGCCGCTGCCGCGCGTGGCGCCGCTGTCTTGCGCGCGTCGCCCCATAGGGGTCAGATGGCGCGGCGTGCGCATCGAAAGGGGAGGCGGCATGAACGGCGGAACCAGCTTCTTCGGCGAGCTTCTCGGCAGCATTGCCGAGCGCGGGCGTGCGCTGCTGGACCTCGGCCGTGAGCGCCGACCCACCGGCGAGGCCCGCACCGCCAGCGTCGCCGAACTGTGCGAGCGGTTGCTCTCCGGGCAGGGTGAAGCCTCCGGCGTCGCACTGGCGCAGGAAATCCTCGCCGCCTATGCCGGGCTGCGCAGCGGCGAGCGCATCGCCTTCTTCGAGACGCTGGCGCAGGATTTCGGCCCCGATGCCGCCCGGCTGGACAAGGCGCTGGCGGCCTACGCCGCCCATCCCGGCGCGCGCAGCGTGGCGGAGATTCACTTTGCCAGCGAGCCGCGCCGGCAGGAACTGATCCGCCGCTTCAACCTTGCCCCCGGCGCCACCGCCCGGCTGGTGGCGATGCGGGCCGATCTGCTCGGCTTCCTGCGCCGCCGCCCCGACCTCGCCGAGGTCGATCGCGACTTCGTTCACCTCTTTGCTTCCTGGTTCAATCGGGGGTTCCTCGTGCTGCGCCGGATCGACTGGTCGACCCCCGCCAATGTCCTGGAAAAGATCATCCGCTACGAGGCGGTGCATGAGATCCGCGACTGGAACGATCTGCGCGCCCGCGTCGATAGCCCCGACCGGCGCTGCTACGCCTTCTTCCATCCCGCACTGGTCGACGAGCCGCTGATCTTCGTCGAAGTGGCGCTGACCCGCGAGACGCCTTCCGCCATCGCGCCGATCCTCGACACGGCACGCACGCCGCTGGCGCCGGAGAGCGCGCGCACCGCCGTGTTCTATTCCATCTCCAACTGCCAGACCGGGCTCGGCGGGGTCAGCTTCGGCAATTTCCTCATCAAGCAGGTGGTGGCGGAAATCTCCCGCGAATTCCCCAATCTGAAGGAGTTCGTCACCCTCTCCCCCGTGCCCGGCTTCCGCGCCTGGGTGGAGGGGCAGCTCGCCGACCCCGCCTCCACCGTTCTCACGGCGGGGCAGCGCACCGCGCTCGCGGGCCTTGCGGCTAAGGAGGCGCCCGATGTCCCGGCACGTGAGGCGCTGCGCCCGGTGATCGAGGCGCTGGCGGCGCATTATTTCCTGATCGCACGGTCTCCGAAGGGCAAGCCGGTGGACCCGGTGGCGCGCTTTCATCTTGGCAATGGCGCGCGGCTGGAGCGCCTCAACCCGTTTGGCGACCTCTCGGCGCGCGGCATGGCCCAGTCCTACGGGCTGATGGTGAATTACCGCTACATCGCCGAGGACATCGAGAAGAACCACGAGGCGTTCTTCGATCGCGGCACCATCGTCGCCAGTCCGCAGGTGCGCAAACTCGCCCGCGCCGAGGAGACGCCGAAGCCGCCGGCGCTGCGCGAGGTGGCCGGTTAACGAAAGGCGGCGCCCGCCCCGCGCGCTTGACAGGGCGGCAGCCCTTATGCCCGATGCCGCGAGGCGGACCGGCGGGGGCTCGCCGGGCAGGCGGAGCGTTCCATGCGGTTTCTACCCCATCTCCTCAAGCGGTTCGTCCATAAGGGCCAGCTGACGGTCATCGAGCCCAATGGCACGCGCACCGTCTTCGGCAGCGGCGAGGACGGGCCGAATGTGGTGATGCGGCTGAAGGACGAAAAGCTCGACCGCGAGCTGTTCTTCAACCCCGAACTCGTGTCGGCCGAGGCCTATATGGATGGCCGGCTGACCTTCGAGGACGGCTCCACCGTCTATGATTTCCTCATGCTGTTCTCGGTCAACCGGCGCGGCCTCGCCTCGCATCCGGTGCAGCAGGCGCTGCGGCGCTCCTGGCGCGCGCTCAAGCGCTGGCACCAGTCCAACCCGCTCGCCCGCTCGGCCAGCAATGCCCAGAGCCATTACGACCACCCGCCGGAATTCTACCGGCTGTGGCTCGATTCGCGCATGATCTATTCCTGCGCCTATTTCCCCACGCCCGACGCCTCGCTGGAAGAAG
The DNA here is from genome assembly GCF_965249975.1 of Ancylobacter sp. GTDB lineage: Bacteria > Pseudomonadota > Alphaproteobacteria > Rhizobiales > Xanthobacteraceae > Ancylobacter. The sequence goes on from NZ_CBDFNE010000020.1 coordinate 56,481, forward strand.
CCCAGGAAGCCAAACTGCGCCACATCGCCGCCAAGCTGAAGCTGGAACCCGGCATGCGGGTGGCGGAGATCGGCTCGGGCTGGGGCGCGCTCGCCATCTATCTCGCCGAACTCGGCGTGCATGTCACCGCGATCAACGTCGCCACCGAACAGCTCGCCGAATCGAAGAAGCGCGCCGAGGCGGCCGGCGTCGCCGACCGCATCACCTTCTTCGAGCGCGACTATCGCGAACTCACCGGCCGCTTCGACCGCATCGTCTCCGTCGGCATGATGGAGCATGTCGGGGTCAATCATTTCGACGACTATTTCAACACCATCAAGCGGCTGCTGGCGCCGGGCGGCTTCGCGATGATCCACGCCATCGGCCGCATGTCGCCGCCCGGCTCGACCGCGCCCTTCATCCGCAAATACATCTTCCCCGGCGGCTATGTGCCTGCCATGTCGGAAGTGTTCACCTCACTGGAGCGGGTCGGGCTGTGGACGGCCGACTGCGAGATCCTGCGCCTGCACTATTACTGGACCATCCGCCACTGGCGGCAGAACTTCGAGGCCAAGCGCGGCGAGGTGGTGGCGATGATGGGCGAGCGCTTCGCCCGCATGTGGGAGTTCTACCTCGTGGCAGTGGAACTCGGCTTCCTGCACGGCTCGAACATGGTGTTCCAGCTGCTGCTGTCCAATGAGCGCGACGACGTGCCGGTCATCCGCGACTTCATCACCGATGGCGAGCGGGCGCTGGCCGCGCGCCCCGTTCAGCCGCTGCCGCCTCAGTAGCTCTTGAGCCCGTCCCGGCTCAGCACCGCCAGCGCGGTGCCCCGGCCTTCCAGGGCGATGTCGGCTTCCCATGCGCCGCAGCGCACCCGCCTTGTGCTGCGGGCGGTCTCGTCCTGCCAGGGGTCGATCGCCATCACCACGCAGGAGCCGTCATCCAGTTCGATGGTGCGCACCAGAGGCTGGCGCGCGCGCCAGGCGGCATGGGCCGGGGTATCGATGACCAGCCGGCCGCGGCCGATCTTGTCCGACAGCGCCGCCACGCGCTGCAGCGAGCGGACATAGCGCGGGAGCTGCGCATAGGGCGGGCGCGCGGTTTTCAGTTGCGGCTCCCAACCCCACAGCACCACGCCCTTGGCGCCGCTGAAATAGGGAATGATCGCCATCGCCTCGGCGAGATAGCCGGGCACTTCCTTCCCGCTCAGCTCGGCATTCGAAATGTGGAACAGCATCCACTCATAGGCATAGACCGGCTTGTCGCCGAACGGGCGGGTCCGCAGGTAGTTCTCCTCGACATTCGCCGCCATGTAGAAGACCGAGTCGGGCTTGTCGTAGAACAGGTAGATGCTGGAAATATAGAAATCGACATGGGGGTCGATAGACTCCCAGAGCAGGGCATCGGTGCGGTGCGAGCCGTCGATCTGCGCCGCATCCTTGCCGGAGATGCCCCAATAGTCACGCCGGAATGGCTGCGGGCCATAGAGCCCGACCACGGCGTCGGGGTAGCGTTCCTTGGTCCAGAGCAGCGGCAGCCAGAACCATTCCGCCCATTTCTTGTAATAGGCCGCCTCGAACGCCGCCAGCGAGGTAGTGCCGGAGGCAAGACGGGCCGCCGTATCGCCATGCGCCTTCTCGATCGTCTCGACGAAGGGGAATTCGATGTCCTGGACGTAGATCCCGCTGGGCTTGCTGTTCTCGATGGCGCGGCGGACCACCAGCTCGAAATTGGGCGGCATGTCCCAGGGATTGGCGCTTGGCCCGTCCTTGGAGGGGTTGATGTCCCGGCGCGGCTTGCCCCAATAGTCCGTATAGGTGTTGACCAGCGTCACCGGCTCAAAGCCGCGGGCATAGGCTTCGGTGTTGTTCTCGGCAAAAGGGGTGAGCACGTTCCAGAACGCCTTCAGTCCGCCCTTCATCTCGAAGCGGGGAATGTCCGACCAGCGCAGCGTCTCGCCGCCCGGTTGCTGGCTGAAGGCGGGGGCGGGCGACAGCACGGCGAGCGCCGGGGCAAGCAGGAGCGCGAGCAGAGCGGCCGCGCCGCTGCCAGTCCGGGGGATCGTCATCCACTTCTCCGTCGCCATCTCGTCGAGAGGATTCATACGCCAAATCGAGCCATTTGATGGTGGCGCGCCCGCCGGGCACGGGCGGAAACGGCGCTGCGGCGGGAAGCGTGGAACCCGGCGAGGGGGATTGCGTTCTCCGTAGCTACTGACCGCCTGTGAAAGCCGAAAAGTTCCCGTATGCCCCTCGCCCCGTGTCGTCCGTCGCCCTGTTCGCGGCCTCGCCGCCACCGTCCGAAGCCCTTGGCGGCGGGCATGTTCCTCCCCGCTTCCGGCCTCGTCGGCCCGGCCGCGCGCGCGAAGGCCGGGGCGTTGCATGTCGGTGGGTGAGCGGGTCGACCTTTCCAATTGCGATCGCGAGCCGATCCACATTCCCGGCAGCGTGCAGTGCCATGGCTGCCTCATTGCCTGCGATCCGCAGGGCGGGGTGGTGCATCGCCATTCCAGCAATGCGGCCGAGATGCTCGCCCTGACGGGGGACCTCATCGGCCGCGATCTCGCCGATCTGCTCGGCCCGCAGGCAGCCACCCGCATCCGCGAGGCGCTGGTGCGCGGCTCGGACCCGTCCTCGCCGGCGCTGCTGTTCAATGTCGAGCTGGCCTCGGGCGGGCGCTTCGACGTGTCCGCCCATGTGTTCAAGGGCGTCAGCCTCATCGAATTCGAGGTCGCCTCGGCCGAGGACGGGCCGGCGCTCGACCTCGCGCGCTCCATGTTCGCCCGCGTGCGTGGCGAGAAGGACATCGACAAGCTGCTCGAACACTCCTCGCGGCTGATCCGCAGCCTGCTCGGCTATGACCGGGTGATGATCTACCAGTTCGCCGAGGACGGCGCCGGGCAGGTGGTGAGCGAGGACAAGCGCGAGGATCTCGAGAGCTTCCTGCACCAGTGGTTCCCCGCCAGCGACATTCCCCAGCAGGCGCGCACCCTCTATGTCCGCAACATCGTCCGCGTCATCGGCGATGCCAATGGCGAGCGCTGCCCGCTGGTGCCGGAGGAACACCCGCTCGACGACCCGCTGGACCTGTCCTTCGCGCATCTGCGTTCGGTGTCGCCGATCCATCTGGAATATCTGCGCAATATGGGGGTCGCCGCCTCCATGTCGATCTCGGTCATCGTCGACGGCCAGCTCTGGGGCCTGGTGGCGTGCCATCATTACGCGCCGCGCGTGCTGCCGATGGCGGAGCGGGTGGCGGCGGAGATGTTCGGCGCCTTCTTCGCCCTGCATCTGCAGGCGCTGAAGCAGAAGCGCACGCTCGATGTCGCCACCATGGCGCGCCGCGCGCTCGACCGCGTGCTGCGCCTCGCCTCGCAGGAGGAGGAGATCGGCGAATTGTTGCGCGCCAACCTCGCCGACTTCGCCAAGCTGATGCCCTGCGACGGCATCGGCCTGTGGCTCGGCGGGCAGTGGAGCGCGGAAGGCGCGGTGCCGCCGGCCTCCGACATTCCCGGCCTCGCCAATTTCATCGGCGAGCGGGCCGAGGGCAAGGTGTGGGCGAGCCACGAACTCTCCGCCCTCTGGCCGCGCGCGGAAGCGTTCTGCGCCGAGGCGTCCGGCGTGCTGGCGCTGCCGCTGTCGCAGCTGCCGCGCGACTATCTCCTGTTCTTCCGTAAGGAGATCGTCCACACGCTCGACTGGGCCGGCCGGCCGGAAAAGACCTATGAGACCGGCCCGCTCGGCGACCGGCTGACCCCGCGCAAGAGCTTCGCCATCTGGAAGGAGACGGTGCGCGGCAAGGCCAGCCCCTGGACCGAGGCCGACCGCGAGATCGCCGAGGCGGCGCGCTCCACGCTGGTGGAAATCGTGCTGCGCCATAATGAGCTGATGGCCGATGAGCGCGACAAGGCCGACACCCGCCAGCGCCTGCTCAATGAAGAGCTGAACCACCGGGTGAAGAACATTCTCGCGGTGATCAAATCGCTGGTGGAACACTCCCTGCGTGACGGCCGCAGCACGCAGGATTATGTCGACAGCCTGCGCGGCCGGGTGCAGGCGCTGGCCATCGCCCATGATCAGGTGGTGCGCGGGGCGGGCGGCGGCTCGCTCGGCGACCTGTTGCGTGCCGAACTCTCGCCCTATGGCGGCGACGGCTCCCGGCTGACGCTGAGCGGCCCTACGGTGTGGCTCGACGCGCGCGCCTTCTCGGTCATGGCGCTGGTGCTGCACGAACTCTCCACCAACGCCGCGAAATATGGCGCGCTGTCGCGTCTTGGCGGGCGGTTGGAGGTGACCTGGCGCGTCAACCCGGAGGGCGATTGCGAGGTGGTGTGGCGCGAGCAGGGCGGGCCGGACGTGGTCGCCACCGGACGGCGCGGCTTCGGCATGGCGCTGATCGAGCGCAGCGTGCCCTATGATCTCGGCGGCACCAGCCGGCTGGAATTCGCGCCCAGCGGCCTCGTCGCGAATCTCTGCCTGCCTGCCCGCCATATCTCCACCTCGTCGGGCGAGGCGGGGGAGGGGGCCGAGGGCGACGGGCTCGGCGCCACCCCGGCACAGCCGGAGCCATTGTCGGAACTGGGCGTGCTGCTGGTGGAAGACCAGATGCTCATCGCCATGGATGTGGAGATGATGCTGAACGATGCCGGTATCGACAATGTGGTGACGGCGCCCTCTGCCGCCGAGGCGCTACGCCGGCTGCAGGACTTCACCCCGGATGTGGCGGTGCTCGATGTCAATCTCGGCGCCGGCACCTCGGCCCCGGTGGCGCAGGAACTGCGGCGGCTCGGCGTGCCCTTCCTCTTCGCCACCGGCTATGGCGACCGCTCGATGATCCCGGCCGGCTGCGAGGACGTGCCGGTGCTGCCCAAGCCTTATGAGAGCGAACCGCTGATGAAGGCATTGCGCGAGATCTGGGAGCGCCGGGCGGCCTGACGCCGTTGCCGTCACGGCCGATGGGCGGCCGCAGCAACAATTCTAGCCGCGCGCGGCGGGCTTCCCGACCGGCTCCGTGCCGTAATAGGCGAGGAAGATCGCGACGGCGCGGTCCACCGTGGCCTCGATCTGCGAAGGCGTGGGCTGCTGCTCGGTGCCGAACAGCAAGCCCTTCACCTGATTGCTCTGGCACAGGTTGAAGAACACATAGGCGGCGGCGAGATCGTCATCGATGGCGAGCCGGCCGAGATCTGCCTGCTGGCGCAGCAGATCGGCCAGCCTCTGGCCGCCATGGCAGGGGCCGGCCTCGAAGAAGGTGCGGCCGACGCGCGGAAACCGCTCCGCCACCGCGATCACCATGCGCACCAGCCGGATATGGTCCGGCTGCACCATCATGGTCATGAAGGAAATGCCGATCCGGCGCAGCAGGCTCGCCACATCGTCGATCGAAGGGTCGACCACGAACAGGTGCTCGGCGGAGCGGGCGCGGTCATTGTGAACCAGCGCCTCGAAAAGCTCTTCCTTGCTGTTGAAATAGACATAGATCGTCGCCTTGGAGACGCTGGCCGCCTTGGCCACCTCGTCCATGCTCGCGGCGTCGAAGCCCTTTTCGAAAAAGACCTTCCGCGCGCCGTCGATGATGTCGCGGCGCTTGGACGATTCCGGCTCGGTGCGCGCAGGCGCGGCGGGCGTTTCGATCTCAATCATGCTCATGGCTATCCCCAGCCCCCTGATAGGGCGCGCGGAGCGCTGTTGTCAAAGCTCTTGACTAAACTGTTTAGTTTGATATGTAAAGCACCAGAGTGAACTGAACGGTTTAGTTACGTTACGGAGGGTGGCATGGCGCAGGCTGAGATCAAGGCAGTGCCGGAGACGGCGGGGCGGCAATCCGCCGAGCCGATCCCGCTCACCGCGCGCAAGCCGGCACCGGACGCGGCCACACCCGTCGCGCCGTCCGCTGAAGCGGCCCCCAAGCCGCCGCGCTCTCGCAAGAAGCTCGTTCTTGGTGCGATCCTGCTCGCCGTGCTGGCGGGCGGGGGGCTTTATGGTGCCGATTGGTGGCGCGTGGGCCGGTTCATGGTCTCCACCGACGATGCCTATGTCGGCGCCGATACCTCGATTCTCGCCGCCAAGGTGGCCGGCCATGTCGTGGCGCTCGATGTCGAGACCAACCAGAACGTCAAGGCCGGCGATGTCATCGCCCGCATCGACGATGGCGACTACCGGCTCGCCCTGAAGGCCGCGGAGGACAAGATCGCCACCCAGCAGGCGACCATCGACCGCTATGGCCAGCAGATGGCGGCGGCGCGGGCGGAAATCGACCAGGCGCAGGCCGAACTGGCCTCGCAGCAGGCCGAACTGCAGCGCGCCGATCTCGAACTCACCCGCCAGACCCAGCTGATGAAGGACCAGTTTTCCAGCCGCGCCACGCTGGAAACAGCGCGCGCCGACCGCGACAAGGCGCAGGCCGCCGTCGATGCCGCCAAGGCCAAGGTCGTCTCGGCTCAGGCCAATGTCGCCGTGCTTGACGCCCAGCGCACCGAGGCGCTGCGCACGCTCGACGAGTTGAAGACCGCCCGCGACCAGGCCCAGCGCGACCTCGACTTCACCCTCGTCAAGGCCCCCTTCGATGGCGTCGTCGGCAATCGCGCGGTGCAGCTGGGGCAATTGGTGCAGGCTGGCACGCGCATCGCCGCGCTGGTGCCGATGGCGCAGGTCTATGTCGACGCCAATTTCAAGGAGACGCAGCTTGGCCGGCTGCATCCCGGCCAGAAGGTCGATGTCGCCGTCGACGCCTATCCCGACGAGACCTTCCACGGCCGCGTGGTCAGCGTCGCGCCGGCCTCGGGCTCGGTGTTCAGCCTGCTGCCGCCGGAGAACGCCACCGGTAACTTTACCAAGATCGTCCAGCGCGTCCCGGTGCGGATCGAGCTGGATGAGGTCGCCCGCGACAAGGCGGAGCTGCGCCCGGGCATGTCGGTGGTCGCCACCGTCGACACCCGCGGCTGAGCCTTCAGGAGGCGCGCATGTCCGACATCACAGCAACGCTTGGCGCCGCGCCCCGCGCCGCCTCCAGCGAGGGGAGGCGCATGTTCGCCTTCCTGTGCATGGTGTTCGGCATGTTCATGGCGATTCTGGATATCCAGATCGTCTCCGCCTCGCTCGCCGAGATTCAGGCCGGGCTTGCCGCCTCCTCCGACGAAATCTCCTGGGTGCAGACCAGCTACCTCATCGCCGAGGTGGTGATGATCCCGCTGTCCGGCTTCCTGTCGCGGGCGCTGTCCACGCGCTGGCTGTTCGCCGCCTCGGCGGTGGGCTTCACCGTCATGAGCTTCATGTGCGCCACCGCGACCTCGATCGACCAGATGATCCTCTATCGCGCGCTGCAGGGCTTTCTCGGCGGCGGCATGATCCCGACCGTGTTCGCCGCCGCCTATTCCGTCTTCCCGCGCGAGAAGCAGGGCGTGGTGGCCCCGCTCATCGGCCTGGTGGCGACGCTGGCGCCGACCATCGGCCCGACCATTGGCGGCTATCTCACCGATCTGTTCTCCTGGCACTGGCTGTTCCTCGTCAACATCATCCCCGGCATCTTCGTCGTCATCACCACGGTGACGCTGGTGGATTTCGACGAGCCCGACCTCGCTCTGCTCGACCGCTTCGACTGGTGGGGCCTCCTCTTCATGGCCGGCTTCCTCGGCAGCCTGGAATTCGTGCTGGAGGAGGGGCCGACCAATGACTGGTTCGAGGATGAGTGGATCCTCATCTTCGCCGTGCTCGGCGCCGTGTCGGCGGTGGCGTTCTTCGCCCGCGTCTTCATGGCCCGCGAGCCGGTGGTGAATCTGCGCGCCTTCGCCAACCGCAATTTCGCCGTCGGCTCGGCGTTCAGCTTCGTGGTCGGCATCGGGCTTTACGGGCTGACCTATCTCTACCCGCTCTATCTCGCCCGGGTGCGGGGCTACTCGGCCCTGATGATCGGCGAGACAATGTTCGTCTCCGGCCTCGCCATGTTCCTGTGCGCGCCCATCGCCGGCCGGCTGATGGGCAAGGTCGATCCGCGCGCCATGATCGCCTTCGGCTTCGCCGCCTTCGCGGTGGGCACGTGGCAGGTGACCGGGCTGACCAAGGACTGGGATTTCTGGGAACTGCTGGTGCCGCAGATCCTGCGCGGCGTCGGCATCATGATGGCGATGATCCCGATCAACAACATCTCGCTCGGCACCCTGCCGCCGGACCAGCTGAAGAACGCCTCCGGCCTGTTCAACCTGATGCGCAATCTCGGCGGCGCGGTGGGGCTCGCCCTCATCAACACCGTGCTCAACGACCGCTGGGACCTGCACCTCGCCCGCCTGCACGAGAATGTGCAATGGGCGAATGCGGCGGCGGTGGAGCGGCTCGATTCCATGACCCGCGCGCTGTCCGCCCTCGGTTCGGATGCCGGCACGGCGGCGCTGAAGCGGATGGCGGGGCAGGTGCGCATCCAGGCCGAGGTGATGGCGTTTTCCGACGTGTTCCTCGTGCTCACCGTGCTGTTCGTCGTGCTGTTCTTCGCCGCCCCGCTGCTGCGCCGTCCGACGCACAAGGTGGAGGGCGGGCACTGAAATCTCCGCTTCCCCGCCCGGCCGCACGGACGTGACGGGGTCGAACGTCATGGCCGGGCGAGGCCCGGCCGCCGCGCCCTCGGGAGGCCGCCCCCTCCACCCGAAGGCGCGCGGCCCGGTGCCCGCCCGGCCATGACGCACTCGCCTGCCGCCTGCGCGCGCCAGAGGCTCCCCTTACCCTCGCCCTTGCCGTTTCCCCCGCGCTCGGCTATGACCTTGCGCCAGAGCAACCTCGCGAGAGCCGAGCCGTGACGACTTCGTCCGCCCGCCGTTCTTCCGCGACCCCGACCGCGCTGCGGTTTGCGGGGAAGGTTCTCCTTGCGTCCGGGCTCCTTCTTCTTAGCCGCCCCTGAGGGCCGGCCGGGCTTCGCGCCTGGGCGCTCAGGGGATGACGCCTCCCGCCACACTGTCAGACAGGCAACGGACGATGCCGCACGGGCCAGAAGGCCCTGCCGCTCCCGGTGCCGGAGCCGAGAAGGAAGCCCACATGTCCAACCCTCATGACCGCGTCGTCATTTTCGACACCACGCTGCGCGACGGCGAGCAGTGCCCCGGCGCCTCGATGACGCTGGAAGAGAAGCTGGAAGTCGCCGATCTGCTCGATACGATGGGCGTCGATGTGATCGAGGCCGGCTTTCCCATCGCCTCCAACGGCGATTTCGAGAGCGTCGCCGAGATCGCCCGCCGCACCAAGCGGGCGGTGGTCGCCGGCCTCGCCCGCGCCATCCCCGCCGATATCGCCCGCGCCGGCGAGGCGGTGAAGTTCGCCCAGCGCCCGCGCATCCACACCTTCGTTTCCACCTCGCCGATCCATCTCGAACACCAGATGCGCAAGACGCAGGATCAGGTGATCGACATCATCACCGCGACGGTGACGCAGGCGCGCAACCTCGTTGACAACATCGAATGGTCGGCGATGGACGCCACCCGCACGCCCATCGACTATCTCCAGCGCTGCGTCGAGACGGCGGTGAAGGCCGGCGCCACCACCATCAACCTGCCGGACACGGTGGGCTATGCCACCCCGTCGGAGTATGAGGCGATGTTCCGTCAGGTGCGCGCCTACATCCTCGACCGCGTGCCCAATGGCGAGCAGATCATCTTCTCCGCCCATTGCCATGACGATCTGGGCCTCGCCGTGGCCAATTCGCTGGCGGCGCTGGCCGGCGGCGCGCGGCAGATCGAATGCACCATCAACGGCCTCGGCGAGCGCGCCGGCAATGCGGCGCTGGAAGAGGTGGTGATGGCCATCCGCACCCGCGGCGACGTGCTGCCCTATGCCACCGGCATCGAGGCGACCATGCTGACGCGCGCGTCCAAGCTGGTCTCGGCCGTCACCTCGTTCCCGGTGCAGTACAACAAGGCCATTGTCGGCCGGAACGCCTTCGCCCATGAGAGCGGCATCCACCAGGACGGCATGCTCAAGAACAACACCACCTATGAGATCATGACCCCCGACAGCGTCGGCGTGTCGAAGACCTCGCTGGTGATGGGCAAGCATTCCGGCCGCGCCGCCTTCCGCGACAAGCTGAAGGCGCTGGGCTACGAGCTGGGCGAGAACGCGCTGAACGACGCTTTCAGCCGCTTCAAGGAACTCGCCGACCGCAAGAAGGTGGTCTATGACGAGGACATCGAGGCGCTGGTCGATCACGAGATCGCCGCCGCCCATGACCGCATGAAGCTGGTGTCGCTCAGCGTCATCGCCGGCAGCCATGGCCCGCAGCGCGCCACCATGAAGATGAAGGTGGACGGCATCCTCGTCACCGAGGAATGCGAGGGCAATGGCCCGGTGGACGCGGTGTTCAACTGCATCAAGGCCATCGTCCCGCATGAGGCGAAGCTGGCGCTCTATCAGGTCCACGCGGTGACCGAGGGCACGGATGCGCAGGCGGAAGTCTCTGTGCGGCTGGAAGACGGCGATAAGGCGGTGACCGGGCGCGGTTCCGATCCCGACACGCTGGTCGCCTCGGCGCAGGCCTATATCATCGCGCTCAACAAGCTGGCGACCAAGCGCGGCAGCCTGAACGCGCAGGCGCAGCCGGCGGCGGAATAGTCCGTTCCGCGCGACGCGCATCGCCCCTGAACGACGAGAGCCCCGGCCGATGGCCGGGGCTCTTTTTGTTTCAACGGCGCGGGCCTGTCGCGGCGGCACGGGCGGTGGCGGCCATAATACTGCCGGGCGCATCGGGGATGGCTTTGGCGACCACCGGAGGCTCCCTGTGCCGGCCCATCCTGCATGATCGCCGTCTCGTCCCTGCCGGACGCCGTCCACGGTCTGCTGGAAGCTGAAGAGCGCCGGCCGCCGCCGGCCCGCTCCGCCGCCGAGGCCGCGCGGCTCGCCGCCTCCGCGCTGCTGCATCTCGGCGTGCTGGCGGCGCTTGTGCTGGTGGGGGCGAGGGGTTTTCCCGAACCGGCAGACGCGCCGGCGCTGGAAACCGAGATCATCAGTTCCCGCGATTTCGCGGCGCTACGTGCCGTCCCGGCGCCGGTCGTTTCTCCGGCCCCCGTGCCGTCATCGCCGGCGGCGGAGGCCTTGCCGCGCGTGGGCGCGGCGCCGCCCCCCGTGCCTTCCCCCGCGGTGCCGTCGCGTGTGCCGTCCGCAAAGTCCACCACCCATCCGGAGATGATACGCCCTGCGCGGATGCTCTCGGAACAGGCGCTGGACAGCCCGCGCAGCCGGGGCCTGCGCCGCGAACTGGCGCGCCTCGGCGAGGAGGATCGCCTCGCCCAGCTCTGCGATTTGGAGGCGATGGAGCAGATCCACGTCTGGCGCCCGGAGTTCCAGCCCGACCGGCTGGTCGACTACGCCTCGGGCGATACATCGCTGGAGGGAGCGGTGTTCACCGCCAAGGGCGGCGCCTTCCGCAGCCAGCGCCACTGGTATGAGGTGTCGTACCGGTGCGAACTCGACCCGCCGCTGCGCAAGGTAGTGGGGTTCGCCTTCCATGTCGGCGCGGCCATCCCGCGCGAGGACTGGGCTTCCTACAATCTTCCGGCCGTTCATTGAGGGCGGAGAGAGGCGGCAAAATCTCGCCTTGCCCGCGGGACCCCAGCCCTTCCTCCGACAGCGCGGAGCGGTCCCCCGACAGGAAGGACGTAGAAGCGCAGAGGTGACAGCCATTCCGGTGGCATCGACGTCACCGGAATGGCTCCAACGGGAAGGCGCCCCGCCTTTACTGCGCGCCGGGCGGCACGGGCGGCTGACCGGGGCCGCCGGGGCCAACCGGACCTCCCGGCCCACCCGCCCCGCCGCCGGGCGGGCGCGGCTGGCCCTGCGGCGGACGCGCCGGCTGGTTCGGACCGGGCTGGCCCTGCGGGGGACGGGCCTGCTGTGCCCCCGGCTGCTGCGGACGCTGCTGCATCTGCTGCTGCATCTGTTCCTGCCGCTGCTGCTGCCGGGCGCGCTGCTGTTCCTGTTGAGCGTCCTGCACCTGCTGGCGCTGCTGCTGGCGGGCGCGCTGCTGTTCCTGCTGGGCGTCCTGTTGCTGCTGGCGCTGTTGCTGGCGGGCGCGCTGCTGTTCCTGCTGAGCGTCCTGCTTCTGCTGACGCTCCTGCTGCTGGCGCTCGCGCACCTCCTGGTTCCGCTTCGCCCGATCGGCATTGTTCAGCGGCGCCGGATTGGGGGGCGGTCCAGCCGCCGCGGGCGGTTGACCGGGCACGGGGCGGGGGGCGCCCGGCCCGCCGGGGCCGGCATTGGGACCGCCCGCACCAGGCGGCGTCGCTCCGGGCGCACCGGGGCCGCCGGGCCGGCCGGGGCCGGCGTCGGGGCCATTGTTCGGACCGCCCGGACGGGGCGGCGTCGCTCCGGGCGCACCGGGGGCGCCGGGCCGGCCGGGGCCGGCGTCGGGGCCGCTATTCGGACCGCCCGGACCGGGCGGCGTCGTTCCGGGCGCACCGGGCCCGCCGGGCTGGCCGGGGCCGGCGTCGGGGCCGTTATTCGGACCGCCCGGACGGGGCGGCGTCGCTCCGGGCGCACCGGGGCCACCGGGACGGCCGGCGCCGGCGTCGGGGCCGTTGTTCGGACCGCCCGGACGGGGCGGCGTCGCTCCGGGCGCACCTGGCCCGCCGGGCTGGCCGGGGCCGGCGTCGGGGCCGTTATTCGGACCGCCCGCACGAGGCGGCGTCGCTCCGGGCGCACCGGGCCCGCCCGGCGTGCCGGGCGCGACCACGGGTCCGTTGTTCGGGGCGCCGGGGTTGGCGCCGGGGGCCGCCGGTCCGCCGGGACGGCCGGGTCCCATGCCGGCACCGCCGGGACGCGGGCCCGGCTGGTTCTCGATGCGGTCCACCACACGCTGCGCCTTGGCGCGCTGCTCGGCGCGCATCTTGTCAAAGATGGCACGGCGCTGTTCCAGCGCCTCGCGCTGCTGGCGCTGAAGCGCCCCGGCGCGGGCCTCCGCCTGCCGCCGCTCTTCCAGCATCTGGTTGGCCCGCTCGCGCTCCAGAAGCTGCACCTGCTGGCGGAACCGGTCGGGGTTCTCGAAGCGGCGTTCGCGCAGATCGCGCCGGTTGTCGGGGGTGAGCACATTGAGCAGCGCCGCCGAGGGGGCGAGCCAGCCCGGCACGTCGCGGTCCTCGCTGACATATTGCCGGATCAGCGGCCGGCGGTCGGGCTCGATCTCGCGCACATAGCGCGGCGGGGGGCCGCGCCGGTCGCCGAAATCGAGGCGCGGCGCGAAGATGCCGAGCCGGCCGCCGTTTCCATCGAAGAACACGTCGTCGCGATTGTCGACATAATAGACCTCGCGCGTCACCAGCCGCTCGCGCACCGGCGCGGCATAGACATTGGTGCCGAAGCCGCGATTGACGTAATAGCCGTCATCCCAGCTCGGCTCATAGATGTCCGGCGCGGCCTGCAGATAGACGTTGATCTGCGGGATTGGCGCGACATGGACACCAATGTCCTCCGCCGCCATGTAGCGGTCCTCGACGAACACCCAGCTTTCCGCCACGGGCGGAGCATAATGCGCGGGCCGGCCCACGGCGTAGCCGGGGCGATCCGGCGCGATCGGCGCCCAGCCGGTGCGCCCGCCGCCGCGCCGCCACGTCACCCAGGCGGGCGCCCAGGTGTCGCCGGGCACCCAGAACCAGCCATAGGCGGGGTCATAGCCCCAGCGGCCATAATGATAGGTCGCCCAGCCGAAGGGCTCATAGGATTCCCAGTACCAGCCATACTGGTCGGTCCACACCCAGCGCCCTTCCTGATAGGGCCGCCAGCCGGGGCCGACATCGCTGGGAATGAAGACATAATCGTAATCGGGATGGGCGACCCAGGTGCCGAAGCGGCCCAGCTGGTCATAGAACAGGTTCACGTCCATCGTCGCGGCGCCGCCCTGCGGGCCGGCCTGCGCCAGCCGGATCGGCGCGTTCTGCGCGAAGGCGGGCAGTGTGGCGACGCCGGCGAGAAGGCTCGCGCCGATCCCGGCGGCGAGCAGGGGACGGGTCAGGCGAAGCATGGGGCACCTCCGGCAGCTTTGCGGTGGTGTTCAACGCCGCCGCCGCCGGAAGGTTTCAAATAATTGCGGCGTGTCTGGGCCGGTTCACCGGCGCAAAACGCTTCCGGTCAAGAAAGCGTCAAAAATATGATGCCGCCATGTCTCGCGTCCTCTATCTCCGACGCAAGAAGTCGCAAGGTGAGCGGCGCGCTTATTTTCCGCCGGTGGCTTGCCGCCAGATAATATCCTGCAAGTTGCGTATAGTGTCGTGCTCATCGTCCAGTGCAACGCCGTCCAGCGCCGTCACCGGGCGGAGGAAGCGCACGGAATTGGTGAGGAACACCGCATCCGCCCCGGTGAGCGCTGCCGGCGCCAGCGGGCGCTCTTCCACCGCCAGCCCGAGACGCGGCGCCGCCTCGATCACCAGCGCGCGCATGATGCCGGGCAGGCAGCCCTCGCGGAGCGCCGGCGTCACCAGCCGTCCGGCGATGAGCGCGAACACATTGGCGATGGTGGTGCAGGCGACGCGGCCCCGCGTGTTGAGGAGCAGCGCGTCGTCCACCCCGGCCGCCGCCGCCTCGCGCGCGGCCAGAATATGGTCGAGATAGCCCAGCGTCTTGAGGTTGGCCGTGGGCGAGAATTCGTTGCGCCGCCCGGTGGCGGTGATCAGCCGCGCCGGCTGGCCGAGGAGGGCAGGGGACCAGGGCGCGCGCGTCACCACGACGGTCGGCGCCCCCGCGCTGGTCGGCCACAGGCCGCGCGCCGCCGTGCCGCGCGTCACCGTGGTGCGCAGAATGGTCGGCTCCGCCGTCAGGGCCGCGTCGAGCGCCGCCTCGACCGCCGCCGCCTCAAGGACGATGCCGATCCGCTGCGCCGCCGCCACCAGCCGGCCGACATGGCGCGCGCGGGCGAAGACCGCCCCGTCCAGCGCCAGCGCGGTGTCGAACACCCCGTCGCCGAGCGTGAAGCCGCGATCCTCAATGCTGACGACCCCGCTCACGCCGCGCTCTCCCGCGCCCGCGCCAGTTTCAGGAAATTGCCCAGCAGCGCGTAGCCATCCGGGGTCAGCACGGATTCGGGGTGGAACTGCACGCCATAGGTCGGGTGGGTGCGATGGGCGAGGCCCATGATCTCGCCATCCTCGCTCCAGGCGGTGGCGATCAGCGGCGCGCCCTCGTCCAGCTCCACCGCCAACGAATGGTAGCGCCCGGCCGGCAGCGGCGAGGGCAGGCCGGCAAACACATCCGTGCCGGCATGGCGCAGCAGCGAGGCGCGTCCGTGCATCGGCTCCCTGGCGCGCACCACGCGCCCGCCAAAGGCCTGGCCGATGCATTGGTGGCCGAGGCAGATGCCGAGAATCGGCAGCGTGCCCGACAGCGCACGCACCGCCTCCAGCGAGATGCCGGCCTCGTTGGGCGAACAGGGGCCGGGCGAGATCACCAGCGCCTCCGGCGCCCTCGCCGCGATGGACGCAAGGTCCAGTGCGTCGTTGCGGGCGACCTCCACCTCTTCGCCCAGCTCGGTGAGATAGCGCGCGACGTTGAAGACGAAGCTGTCGTAATTGTCGATCAGCAGGATCACGGCGCCGCCCCCTCGGTGAAGGCGCGAAACAGCCGCTCGGCCTTGGTCAGGCTTTCCGCATGTTCGGCGGCGGGATCGGAGAGGGTAGTGATGCCGCCGCCGACGCCGAAGCTGGCGCGGCCGCCTTCCACCGTCACCGTGCGGATGGCGATGTTGAAATCCATGGCGCCGTCGAAGCCGATATAGCCGATGGAACCGCAATAGACCCCGCGCGGCCGGCCTTCCAGTTCGTGGATAATCTCCATGGCGCGGATCTTCGGCGCGCCGGTGATCGAGCCGCCGGGAAAGGAGGCGGCCATCAGGTCCAGCCCGTCGCGGCCCTCCTTCAATTCGCCTGTCACCACCGAGACGAGGTGGTGGACATTGGCATAGGTCTCCAGCCCGCACAGGCGCGGCACCTTCACCGTGCCGGGCCGGCACACGCGCGAGAGATCGTTGCGCAGCAGATCGACGATCATCACGTTTTCGGCGCGGTCCTTCTCGCTGGCGGCGAGCGCGCGGCCGCGAAAGGCGTCGAGCGTCGGCTCCACCGAGCGCGGCAGCGTGCCCTTGATCGGGCGGGTCTCTACCTCGGCGCCGACAAGCTTGACGAAGCGCTCCGGCGAGGAGGAGGCGATGAGACGGTCCTCATTGACGATCAGCGCCGCGAAAGTGGCGGGGTTGGCGCGGCGCAGCTGGTCATAGAGGGCGAAGGGGTCGACGGCGCCGACCTCCGCCTCGAAGCGCTGGGTGAAATTGGCCTGGAAGATATCCCCGGCGCGAATGTAGTCGATCACCCGGGCGACGGCGCCGCGATAGCCCGCCGCGTCGAAATTGGAGCGCCAGTCGCGCGCGCGCACCGGCGCGCCCAGCGGGGCTTCCGGCGCCGCCAGCCGGGCGCTGGCCTCATGCAGCCGTTCGCGGGCGCGGCGGGCGCGGCGGGCGGGGTCCGTTTCCGGCCAGCCGGTGGAAATGAGAAAGGCCCGTTCCGCCACCACGTCGAAGGCGGCGACGAGATCGTAGAAGCCGAGGTCGATTTCCGGCCCCTCGCCGGGCTCGGCCTGCGGTGTGGGGAACCGGTCAAACAGCCGGCCGGCCTCATAGGCGATATAGCCCGCCGCCCCGGCCTGAAAGCCGGCCTCGCCCGGCAGGCGGGGCTGGGCATAGGCGTGGAGCCGGGCACGCAGCGCCTCCAGCGGCGGAGCGTCTTCGCGCACCCCGTTCCAGTGCGCGACACCGCCTTCGCTGCGGAAACGGCCGAAGGGCTCGGCCATGACATAGGACCAGCGCCCGAGCACCGGGTGGCGCATGGCGCTGTCGAGAAAGGTCAGCCCCGCCACCGGCGCGCCATCGCGCGTGCCCAGCCGGCGCGCGGCCAGCCAGGGCTCCTGCCAGGCGATTTCGACGACGAGGGGAGGCGGCTCCTGAATCATGCCGCGAATATGGAACGTCGCGCGACGGGTTCCTAGAGCAGTGATGCGCCCTGCGCCTCCCAGCCATGGATATGTAGGGCGCAGCGTGTTTTCTAAGCCAAAGGGCCACTTGACGCTGCGTTGCGCGGGTGGTGGCCTAGTCTCCCAACAATACGGCGCCCGCGCGGACGGGCGACCGTGCAATCAAACAGGCTCAACACGTCTCGGGAGGGACATATGACGAACTTCAAGGGGGCGGCCACGGCCCTTGCGGCCTTCGCGCTGATGGCAATGCCTTTTGGCGCTGCGGTTGCGCAGGATTATCCCAACCGTCCGGTGACGATGGTGGTGCCGTTCGCCGCTGGCGGACCGACGGATACGGTGGCGCGGCTGATCGCGGAATCGATGTCGCGCACGCTCGGCCAGCAGGTGGTGGTGGAGAATGTCGGCGGCGCCGGCGGCACGCGCGGGGCCGGGCAGGTGGCGAAGGCCGCGCCCGATGGCTACACCGTGCTGCTGCACCATATCGGCCAGGCGACCGCCGCCACGCTCTACCGCAAGCTGCCGTACAACGTGCTCACCGACTTCGAGGAAGTCGGGCTCGTCACCGACGTGCCGATGACCGTCATCGGTAAATCGACGCTGGAGCCGAAGGATGCGAGCGAACTGATCGCCTATGTGAAGAAGAACAAGGACGCCGTGATCTACGGCAATGCCGGCGTCGGTTCGGCCTCGCATCTGTGCGGCATGCTGTTCATGTCGGCGCTGGACACACAGATGACCACCGTTCCCTATCAGGGCACGGGCCCGGCCATGAACGACCTGGTCGGCGGGCAGATCGACCTGCTGTGCGACCAGACCACCAACACGACGGGCCAGATCAAGGCCGGCAAGGTGAAGGCCTATGGCGTCACCACCAAGGCGCCGGTGAAGTCGCTGCCCAACCTGCCGACGCTCGATTCCGCCGGCCTGCCCGGCTTCGAGGTCGCGGTGTGGCACGGGCTCTACGCCCCCAAGGGCACGCCCAAGGCGGAAATCGACAAGCTCAACGCCGCCCTCGTCGCCGCGCTGCAGGACCCCAAGGTCATCTCCCGCTTCGCCGATCTCGGCACCGAGCCGGTGGCGCTGGACCGCGCCACGCCGGAAGTGCACCAGAAATATCTGGAAGCCGAAGTCGCCAAGTGGAAGCCGGTGATCGAGAAGGCCGGCGTCTTCGCCGACTGACGCTGCCACCGGTCGTCGGCGCGCCCGTGTGGCGCGCCGGTTCCGCCCTGCCTCCTGCCCACGCTCTTGCCCGCCTGCCTGCGCTCACCCCGGCGGGCGGGCCCCATCCGGCCGCTGGACACATCCGATGACACGTTTCGTCAAAAGCCCGAAGGAGGTCGCGAGCGGTTTCCTGCTGGTGCTCCTCGCCGCCTTCTTCGCCTGGCAGGCGATGGACCTGCCCATGGGCCGCGCCATCCGCATGGGGCCGGGCTATTTCCCGATGATCCTAGCCGGCCTGCTCGGCTTTCTCGGACTCATCGTCCTCCTCACTGGACTCACACTCCACCCGGTGGCGGAGGAGGATGAAGGTCAGGAAATCGGGCTGCGCCGCTGGCCCTGGGTGCCGCTGGGGCTGGTGACGCTCGCGGTGGTTGTGTTCGGCCTCGGCATCCGCCCGCTTGGCCTCGGCCCCTCCATGGGGCTGGCGGTGTTCCTCTCCACCCTCGCCAGCCGCAAGTTCCGGCTGACCACCGCGCTGCTGTCCTCCGCGATCATGGTGGCGTTCTCCTGGGCGGTGTTCATCAAGGGGCTCGGCCTGCCGCTGCCCATGCTGGGCCCGTGGCTCGGCGGCTACTGAGGAGAGAACCCCATGGAAATCTTCGACAATCTCGCCCTCGGCTTCTCCGTCGCCGTCACCTTCCAGAACATCTTCTACTGCTTCATCGGCGTGTTGCTGGGCACGTTGATCGGCGTGCTGCCGGGCCTCGGCCCGGTGCCGACCATCGCCATGCTGCTGCCCATCACCTTCGGCCTGCCGCCGGTCTCGGCGCTGATCATGCTCTCGGGCATCTATTACGGCGCGCAATATGGCGGCTCGACCACGGCGATCCTGATCAACCTGCCGGGCGAAAGCTCCTCGGTCGTCACCGCCATTGACGGCTATCAGATGGCGCGTCAGGGCCGCGCCGGGGCGGCGCTCGCCACCGCCGCGCTGGGCTCGTTCTTCGCCGGCTCGGTCGCCACCTTCCTGCTCGCCGTCTTCGCCCCGCCGCTCGCCGACCTCGCGCTGAAATTCGGGCCGCCGGAGTATTTTGCGCTTATGGTTCTAGGGCTTGTGGCCTCCGTGGCCCTCGCCTCCGGCTCGGTGGTGAAGGCGCTGGCCATGGTGATTCTCGGTATCCTGCTCGGCCTGTCGGGCCAGGATGTCTACACCGGCACCCCCCGTTTCACCTTCGACATGCTGGAACTCGCCGACGGTGTCGAATTCGTCGCTCTGGCCATGGGCGTGTTCGGCATTGGCGAGATCGTCCGCAACCTGGAGGATGAGCACACCCGCACCGTGTTGGTGCAGAAGGTGAAGGGTCTGCTGCTGACGAAGGACGACATCAAGCGCATTATCGGTCCCATCCTCCGCGGCACCTTCCTAGGCTCCTTCCTCGGCATCCTGCCGGGCGGTGGGGCGATCCTGTCTTCCTTTGCCGCCTATTCGATCGAGAAGAAAATCTCCCGCCATCCCGAGAAATTCGGCAAGGGCGCCATCGAGGGCGTGGCCGGTCCGGAAAGCGCCAATAACGCCGGCGCCCAGACCTCCTTCATCCCCATGCTGACGCTCGGCATTCCCTCAAACCCGGTCATGGCGCTGATGATCGGCGCGCTGATCATCCAGGGCATTGTGCCGGGACCGAATGTGGTCAACGAGCAGCCGAACCTGTTCTGGGGCATCATCGCCTCGATGTGGATCGGCAATTTTATGCTGGTGGTGCTCAACCTGCCGTTGATCGGCATCTGGGTGCGGCTGCTCACCGTGCCCTATCACATCCTGTTCCCGCTCATCGTCGGCTTCTGCTGCATTGGCGTCTACAGCGTGAACAACAACGCCATCGACGTCTACACCATGGCGCTGTTCGGGGTGGTCGGCTACGTGCTGGTCAAGCTCGACTGCGAGCCGGCGCCGCTGCTGCTCGGCTTCATCATCGGCCCGATGCTGGAGGAATATCTGCGCCGCGCCATGCTGATCTCGCGCGGCGATCCGACTGTTTTCTTCACCCGGCCGATCTCCGCCACCATGCTCGGCCTCGCCATGCTGGCGCTGGTGGTTGTTCTCCTGCCCTCCGTCCGCAAGAAGCGCGAGGAGGCCTTCCAGGAATAAGTCGGTCGGCTCACCGAGCCTGTGGATAGATCAGGAAGCGCACCTGACCCTATGGACACACCCCGGGGGCTCTGCTACACGACCCCCCGTCCGCAAGGCCACGGTCTGCGGCGGGGGCGCATAGCTCAGTTGGTAGAGCAGCTGACTCTTAATCAGCGGGTCCTAGGTTCGAGCCCTAGTGCGCCCACCAAATCCCGGTTCGCCGGCGACTGGTGGAAACCACGGCGAAGTCTCTTCGCCACCCCCTCTTCTTAATCTTGTTCGTCATGCTTATTTGACGGCATCGCGCGGCGATGCCCGTCGCGGGAATTCTCTCTTCCCTATGACCATCTGAAAGCACCGGGCGGGCGATCCATCGGCGGCGGCGCCGTGTGATCCAGGCCGTTTCGCTCGGGAGGGCGACATGATTGACCAGTCTTCCATGCTGTGTGCCCATTGCCAGCGCTGCGGGCGGCGCTCGGTACTCGGGCGTGTCGATGCGGCCACTCTCGCGCCGCCGGCGGAGGGCGGCAGCGCACCGCGCCTCCGCTGCGACATGTGCGGCGGCCGGCAGGTGAAGCTTTTCAACGCTCAGGGCCCGGTGGAAATGCTGGCCTTTCTCAACGGACGCCTGTGAGGGGAGCCGTCATCGGCGCGCCGTGAAAGCGGCGGCGAACGAATTACGGCCTCGCGCGTTAGGCCTCGCAACAGCACAAGCAGGCGAGGCAAGTCATGGAACATCCGAACAACGGTTATGGCGTATCGGGCGGAGCCGGCGCCGCGAACACCGAGCGTAAGGCAGAGGGGGCGCCAACTCAGCCCCGCGTGGCGGGCACGAGCACCTCGAGCGGCCTGGGCGATACCGGCAGTCGCTCCACCTCATCCGCCGCATCGCTGTTTCCTCCGCGCCTTTATTCGTTCCGCGCGCTGGTAGCGATGGGGGTGTTGGGCTTCGTGGTGGGCCGCATCTGCCGCTGAGGTCTCACCCTTGGGCGGGGCGGCGTGGGCGCCGCTCCCTGGAAATCGATCATGCAGACTTTAACTGTCCGACACGTCACCCATTACCGCTATGCCAACCCGGTCGTATTCCACACGCATCGGCTGATGCTGCGCCCGCGCGACAGCCATGATCTGCGGTTGGTCGAGGCGGAACTGGTGCTCTCGCCACATGGCACGGTGCGTTGGATCCACGACGTGTTCGGCAATTCTGTCGCCATCGTCGATTTCGCCGAGCCGGCAAACGAATTGCGGATCGAAAGCGTGCTCACGCTTGAGCGCTACGGTCTGGGCGGCCTGATCTTCGAACTTGCCGAAGACGCGCAGTCGTACCCCTTCGTTTATTCGCCCGATGACCGAATTGATCTCGGTCGGATGCTCGAGCCGCATTATCCCGATCCGAACGGCGAGCTCGAGGCCTGGGCAAAGGGGTTCGTCGCCACCCGCCCCACGGACACGATGGCGCTGCTGACGGACATCAACAACAGCATCCATGCGAACTTCGCCTATAATCTGCGGATCGAGGAAGGCACCCAGCCGCCGCTGGAGACGCTCCGCCTCGGCACCGGGTCGTGTCGCGATTTCGCGCTGCTGCTGATCGAGACGGCGCGCGCGCTCGGCATCGCGGCGCGTTTCGTCACCGGTTATCTCTATGATCCCGCGCTCGATGGGAGCGAGATGGGCGTTGTCGGGGCGGGAGCCACCCATGCGTGGGCGGATATCTATCTGCCGGGTGCCGGGTGGGTCGAGTTCGATCCCACCAATGGAACCATCGCCGCTGACAATCTCATCCGCGTGGCGGTCACGCGTGATGCCAGCCAGGCGGTGCCGGTGGGGGGGGGCTTCACCGGTCTCACGGGCGACTATCTCGGCATGAATGTCGATGTGGCGGTGCGCACGGTCCAACCGCAAGCGCCGCTCGCCGCCTGATCCCGCGCGTCCGGGAAAAGAAAAGGCCCGGCAGTGCCGGGCCTTTCGTGCGTCAGGCGCTCGCGCCTTCCAGCGTGGGATAGTCGGTATAACCCTTGGCGCCGCCGCCATAGAGATGGTCGCGGTCGAGTTCGTTGAAGTCGACGCCCCGGCGCAGGCGCTCAACCGCGTCGGGCGAGGAGATGAACGCCTTGCCGAAGGCGACAAGGTCAGCCTTGCCGTCCGCGATCACCTGCTCAGCCATCGCCTTGTCGTAGCCGTTATTGACCATCCAGGCGCCGCTGTAGCGGGCGCGCAGCGCCTCGAAATCGAAGTCCGGCGCGATGTCACGCGGTCCCCCGGTGGCGCCCTCGATCATATGAACATAGACGGGGTGCAGGCTCTCCACCACATCCATCACATGGTTGAACAGCGCCTGCGGGTTACTGTCCGCGAGGTCGTTGGCGGGCGTGACCGGGGAGAGGCGCAGCCCGGTGCGCGCGGCGCCGATCTCGCCGATCACCGCCTCAAGAACTTCCTTGAGGAACCGGGTGCGGTTCTCGATCGACCCGCCATAGGCATCGTCGCGCTTGTTGGCGCCGTCGCGCAGGAACTGGTCGACGAGATAGCCATTGGCACCGTGAATCTCCACGCCGTCGAAGCCCGCGCGGATGGCATTGGCCGCCGCCTTGCGGAAATCGTCGACGATGCCTGGGATTTCCTCGAGCGCCAGCGCGCGCGGCTCGTCCACCTCAACGAAGCCGTTGTTCACATAGGTCTTGGTGTTGGCGCGGATGGCGGACGGGGCGAGGGGCGCGGCGCCGCCTGGCTGCAGCGAGCGGTGCGAGACGCGCCCGACATGCCAGAGCTGCACGAAGATGTGGCCGCCTGCGGCGTGGACGGCATCGGTGATCTTCTTCCAGCCCTCGATCTGCGCCTGGGTGAACACACCGGGCGTGTCCTGATAGCCCTGCGCGGTGTCGGAGATCTGCGTCGCCTCGGTGATGATGAGACCGGCGGTGGCGCGCTGGCGATAATAGTCCACTGCGAGCGGCGAGGGGACGAGTCCCACCCCGGCGCGGTTGCGCGTCAGCGGCGCCATGACGATGCGGTTGGCAAGAATGATGTCGCCGAGGCGATAGGTATCGAAGAGGGATTTCGTGGCAGCCACGATGTGCTCCTGTCGAGAAGGGGCCCTGTCGTTCGGCAGGGCGTTGGAGCGCAGTTAATCATTGGATCGGCGGTTCCAAGGGCTGAATCGCACGACCTTCGTCGCAGGCTCGATCCTGCCCGCGCGTCGCGCGGCGGCGTGGCCTGCAATTTCGTGCGGCATGCTCTAGAAGGGGAGGCCGGGCAAACGGGGCCTACCGCATGATCGACATCGCCACTCGCGTCTATAACCACACGTGGAAGATCGACCCGATCGTCCGCTCCGTGCTCGATACGGACTTCTACAAGCTGTTGATGGCGCAGACGATTTACCGCCGTCGCTTCCACACACGCGTCACCTTCGGCATCATCAACCGCACCCATTCCGTGCGCATCGCCGATTTCGTCGATGAGGGCGAACTGCGCGAGCAACTCGACCATGTGCGTACCCTGTCGCTGACACGCGGGGAGTCCACCTGGCTGCGTGGCAACATGTTCTACGGCAAGCGCCAGATGTTCTCGCCGGACTTCGTCGCCTGGTTCGAGGGGTTCCGCTTCCCTGCCTACCATCTCGAAAAGCGCGATGGGCAATATGAGCTGACCTTCGAGGGGCCGTGGATCGAGACCACGATGTGGGAAATCCCGGCGCTCGCCATCATCAACGAGCTGCGCTCGCGCGCCGTGCTGCGCAGCATGGGGCGCTTCGAGCTGCAGGTGCTCTATGCCCGTGCCATGACCCGTGTGTGGGAGAAGGTGGAGCGGCTGAAGGCGCTGAGCGGGGTCGGCGTCGCCGATTTTGGCACGCGCCGCCGGCACGGCTTCCTGTGGCAGGACTGGTGCGTGCAGGCGATGATGGAGGGGCTGGGGGAGCGCTTCCTCGGCACGTCCAACTGCCTTATCGCCCTGCGCCGCGAGGTCGAGGCCACCGGCACCAACGCCCATGAGCTGCCCATGGTCTATGCCGCGCTCGCCGATAGCGACGCCGCACTCGCCCGCGCGCCCTATGACGTGTTGGCCGACTGGCAACAGGATTACGAGGGCAACCTCCTTGTGATCCTGCCCGACACGTTCGGCACCACGCATTTCCTGGAGAAGGCGCCGGACTGGGTCGCGCGATGGACCGGGATCCGAATCGACAGCAAGGATCCGATCGAAGGCGGCGAGGAGGCGCTGCGCTGGTGGAAGGCGCGCGGGCAGGACCCGACGCAGAAACTCGCCATCTTCTCGGACGGGCTCGATATCGGCGACATCGAGCGCATCTACCGCCATTTCCACGGCCGCATGCGCATGGGCTTCGGCTGGGGCACGCTTTTGACCAATGATTTCCGTGGCTTCGCACCTGAGGGGCGACTGGACCCGATCTCCATCGTCTGCAAGGTCATCTCGGCCGACGGGCGCCCGACGGTGAAACTCTCGGACAATCCGACCAAAGCCATGGGATCGCCGGCGGAACTGGAGCGCTATCACCGCATTTTCGGCGCCACCGCCGCGCCGGCACGGGCGGTGCTGGTGTAAGGGCGGGCACGTTTCCCACAAGGCATTGCAGCTGTTGAGGTAATTTGACGCGAGGGGAGTGAGTGCGGCCAAGAGTTGCCGCAATCTTTGTTCATAAGGAAATTTCCGGCATGTGACATTCTTGCATCAAGAGGCCATTTGCCGGTAAGTTGTGACCCGTCGCATACGAAGGCGGTTTACGGAACTCGGTCGCGGGCCCTTGGGCGCCGGCCCGAATGGACTGGAAGAACGCATGCGAAGTGGTCAGCGCCGCGCCCTTGAGCTGGCCGTCAGTGCTTCTCGGCACTGCCGGCATCCGCACCGTGCAGACGCTTTTGCCGTTTCGTCTTTCTTGTTCGCCCGCCCTTTCCTCGTAGCGTAGAGTTCCGCGTCATGGCCACGGCATCGCAACAGTCGCGCGGAAACGGGCTCTCCTCCTCGTTGATTTCCGATTTCCGTTCCATCGTCAGCACGCTTGAGCAGGAAAAGGCTGGTCGCGACGGGAACCCACCCGACGGCGAGGCGTCTGCGGCAGCGCGCCCCACGCCTGGTGAGGAGCGCTCGCTCGGCGATGTGCGCAGCCGTATCGCGGCGCTCGGCGATATGGGCGATGTGTTTGCCGCCAGGCCGGCATCGGCACGGGTCGAACCGGTCGCGGCGCCCGCCGCGGAGACGGCGCAGGCCGCCCGCCGGCGCAGCTTCGGCAGCACGGCGCGCCAGCCCGGAGAATCGGAGGCGCGGCGCAAACGCAACGCGTCCAAGGATGTCATCACCTGGCAGCGTCTCGGCGTGCTGGCGGTGTTCATGGCGGTGGTCGGTGGTGGCGCCATCCTGCTGCAGTCGCTCGCCGCCCGTGAGGAGGCGAAGGTCGCCCCTGAAGTGATCGGCAACGCCGCCGTGGCGAGCGTCGCTCCCTCCGCCCAGACCGAGGCGCAAGCGGCCGTCGCGCTCAAGCCGGTGGAACTGTCGGGCGCGGCGATCGAAGCCTCGGTGCCGTCGTCCGCCCCGCCGGCCGTGCTCGCCCATGGCTCGGCCTCGGACAATCTACCCCCCATCGTGCTGAACGCGCGGGGACGCGCGAGCGCCGCTCCCGATGTCCCGCCGCTGGCCTCCGGCGTCACCGCCTTCGCCGCTCCCGATCCCGTGGCGGCCGCCGCTGGGGCCATCCCCGATGCGGCCGAAGGAGCGCCTGAGGCGGCCGAGGCAGTCGCCGCTGATGCGGGCGCCGACGCGCCAGCATCGACGCGCGTGGCGGCCCTGCCGAAGCAGGCACCGCTGCCGCCGGCCCGGGCACCCCAGCGCGAGGTCGCGGCGGCCACTCCTGCGGCTTCGAACGCCGAGGCCGCGTCTTCGGCTCCCGCCGCTCCTGCGGCGCCTGCCGTGGCCGAGCCTCTGCCCGCGGGCTTCGGCGGCGACCCTGTCGGTACGGCGGTCATGCGCAGCCCGGTGACCATGCGGGCGGCGCCGAAGAAGGGAGCCGTCGCCATCGGCAACCTGCCGCGCGGCAAGCAGGTGCAGCTGGTGACGTGCCAGCAATGGTGCGAGATCATCGTCGATGGCAAGCGGGCCTTCGTCTACAAAAGCTTCGTAGATACTGGCGCCGTTGCGGCGGGCGCGGGCGCTGCGGCGGAAGAGGCCGGCGACGCGGCGGAGGCCGAGGCCGCCGCTCCCGAGTGAGGCCGTCGGTAACAGGTTGAAGCAAATAGTGAAGCCTTTGTTGCGGCTTTACGATTCGGCCTCTCTCGCCACGCTTCGGGGCGCGTGTTAGACCCCGGCAACCTATTCAGACGGAAGGATGTTCCCGAATGGTGAAGGACCCGAGCGGGGCTTCTAAGCCCGTTCGCGTCGGCGTCGTCGGCGTCGGCATCATGGGTTACAACCATGCCCGCGTGCTGATCGACCTGCCTGGCGCCGAGATGGTCGGCGTCGCCGATCCCGACCAGGGCCAGCGCGAGAAGGTGGCGGCGCTGCTGGGCTGCCGCGCCTTTGCCAGCATCGATGAACTCGTGGCGAACGGGGCCGAGGCGCTGGTCATCGCCGCCCCCACCCATCTGCACCACGAAGTCTCGCTGCGCGCGATCGAGGCCGGCATGCATGTGCTGGTGGAAAAGCCGATCGCGCCCACCGTTGCCGAAGCGGAGGCGATCGTCGCCGCGGCCAAGGCGAAGGACGTGGCGCTGGTGGTCGGCCATGTCGAACGCTTCAATCCGGCGGTCGAGGCGGTGAAGAACGCGATCCGCGACGAGGAGATTCTCTCCATCGGCATTACCCGCGTCGGCCCGTTCCCGCCGCGCATGTCGAATGTCGGCGTGGTGATCGATCTTGCCGTGCATGACATCGACCTGATCTGCCATTTCACCGGCTCGCACATCACCGAGGTGCAGCCGCAGGTGAAGGCGGCGGTGGCCGAGCGCGAGGATATCGCGCTGCTGCAGTTCCGCACCGCAAATGGCGTGCTGGCGCACATCAACACCAACTGGCTGACACCCTTCAAGGCGCGCACCGTGCATGTCGCCACCCGCAAGAAATATGTCATTGGCGATCTGCTCACCCGCCAGGTGACCGAGTACTTCGACTACAAGCCGGATGGCAGCTACTCCATGCGCCATCTTCCCGTCGCCTATGCCGAACCGCTGCGGCTTGAACTGCTGCGGTTCCTCGAGGCGGTACGCGGCGGTTCGGCCCCGGCGGTGACGGGCGAGGATGGCGTGGCGGCGATTGCCGTCGCCATGCGCTGCCTTGAGGCGCTGGAACCCGCGCCGACATCCGCCGTGCCGTCGCCCCTGCGCGCCAGCGTGGCCTGAGAGGAACACCGATGAATTCGCATGTGAAAACCGAGTTGGCGCCCATTCCTTTCATCGACATTGCCGCCCAGCGGACGCGGCTCGGCGCGCGCATCGACGAGGCGGTGGCGCGGGTTCTGACGCATTGCCGGTTCATCAACGGGCCCGAGGTGACGGAATTCGAGCATCAACTCGCCGCCTTCGCCGGCGCCAAACATGCGGTCGCCTGTTCCAGCGGCACCGACGCGCTGGCCATGATCCTCATGGCCTGGGGCATCACGGCCGGTGACGCGGTGTTCTGCCCGGCCTTCACCTTCTGCGCCACAGCCGAGGTGGTGCCGTGGGTCGGGGCAACCCCGGTCTTCGTCGATATCCTCGAAGACACTTTCAACATGGACCCGGCCAGCCTGGAGGCTGCCATTGCGGTGGCGAAACAGAAGGGGCTGACGCCGAAGGTGGTGGTGCCGGTCGATCTGTTCGGCCAGCCTGCCGACATGGACGCCATCGAAGCCATCGCCAAGGCGCATGGTCTCAAGGTGCTGTGCGACACGGCGCAGGGCTTCGGCGCCACCTGGAACGGCCGGCGCACCGGCTCCTTCGGCGACGCCACCGCCACCAGCTTCTTCCCCGCCAAGCCGCTCGGCTGCTATGGCGACGGCGGTGCGGTGCTGACCGATGACGACGATCTTCTGCCGATCCTGAAGAGCGTGCGCGAGCATGGCCAAGGCGTCGACAAATACGAGAATGTCCGCCTCGGCATGACCGGCCGGCTCGACACGATCCAGGCGGCGGTGCTGCTGGAAAAGCTCGCCATTTTCGAGGACGAGATCGCCGCCCGCCAGCGAATCGCCGACCGCTACAATGCGGCGCTGGCCGATGTATGCACCGTGCCGGCGGTGGACCCGCGCGCCAGTTCGGTCTGGGCGCAGTACACGATCCGCTTGCCCCACGGCGTGCGCGATGATCTGGCGGCCGCGCTGCAGAAGGAAGGCGTGCCGACCGCCGTCTATTACCGCATTCCGATGCATCGCCAGCCGGCCTATGCGCAGTATCCCGCCGCCGGCAACGGCCTGCCGGTGTGCGAGAAGCTGGCCGGCGAGGTGATCAGCCTGCCCATGCATCCCTATCTCGATGAGGCGGCGCAGGAGCGCGTCATCGCGGCGGTCCGCCGCGCGCTTGGCGCCTGAGGCACAGCAGGGCTGGCCGGGCGGGGGCGGGGAGGCTAGCTTTCCGCCCGCCGTCCGATTCCGGCAGCCTCAAACGCGTCGGCTCCCATGATACGCAGCATCTTCACGGTCGGCGGCTGGACGCTTCTCTCGCGGCTGACCGGCTTCGTGCGCGACATCGTCATGGCGGCGGTGCTCGGCGCCGGGCCGATGGCGGATGCCTTCTACATCGCCTTTCGCCTGCCCAATCATTTCCGTTCCATCTTCGCCGAGGGCGCGTTCAATACCGCCTTCATCCCGGCTTATGCGCGGGTGAAGACCGTGGAGGGCGAGGTAAAGGCGCGCCGCTTCGCCGACGGCATCCTCACCGGCGTGGTGCTGGTGCAACTCGCCATTCTCGCCATCGCCCTGATGGCCACGAATTGGGTCGTCGCCACGCTGGCGCCGGGGCTGTCGGACGATCCCGGGCGCTTCGCCCTCACCGTGGATTTCACCCGCATCACCTTCCCCTATCTCGGCCTCATCGCCGTGGTGACGTTGGTCGGCGGGGTGCTGAACGCCAATGACCGCTTCTGGGCGGCGGCGGCGGCGTCGATCCTGCTTAACGTCGCCATGGTCGGCACGCTCAGCGTCGCCGGGCTGTTTCCCACCGCCGGCCATGCGGCGGCGTGGGGCGTGCTGATCTCAGGCTTCCTGCAACTCGGCCTGCTGGTGTTCGATGCCGAGCGCCACGGCCTCGGCCTGCGCTTCGGCCGGCCGCGGCTCGATCCGGAGACGCGCGCCTTCCTCATCGCGCTGGGGCCGGCGATCATTGGCTCTGCCGGGGTCCAACTGGCGATCTTCGCTGACACCATCATCGCCTCCTTCCTGCCGCAAGGCGCGGTGGCGGCCCTGTTCTATGCCGATCGCATCAACCAGCTGCCTATCGGCGTCGTCGGCATCGCGGCCGGCATCGTGCTGCTGCCGGAAATGTCGCGCCGCATCGCAGCGGAGGATTTCGACGGCGCGCGCTTTGCCCAATCGCGGGCGATCGAGCTCACGCTGCTCTTGGTGCTCCCCTTTCTTGCAGCGGCGCTGGTCATTCCCGAGATCATCATGCGCGGCCTGTTCATGCGCGGCGCCTTCACGCCGGAGGCGGCGGCCGAAGCTGGCGCGACCCTCGCCGCCTATGCCATCGGGCTCGCGCCCTTCGTCGTGGTGCGGGCCTTCATGTCGCCCTTCTATGCCCGTGGCGACACGCGCACCCCCGTGCTGGCGACGCTGGGGGCAGCGGTGGTGAATATCGGGCTCAAAGTGCTGCTGATGGGCACGTTCGCGCAGGTGGGGCTGGCCTTCGCCACTTCCGTCGGCGGCTGGATCACCGTCCTGGTCCTCGCCTTGCTGGCGCGCTGGCGCGGCTATGAGTGCGGCGATGCGCAATTGCTGCGGGCTCTTCCGCGCCTAGGGCTGATCCTCGCCGCGCTGGCGGCGACTCTGTTCGCGACCGCCACCGTCGTGCCGCCTTGGCTGAACGTGCTGGCGCATGGCCGCGACGAGATGCTTCTGGCCTTGTGCGTCGCAGCGGGCGGAGCGGTCTATGCGGTTCTGGCGCTGGCGCTTTTCGGTCGCCGTTATCTCATGGGCCTGCTGCGCGGGCGGCGCTGACGGGCGTGTCCGTTTACGTTTTATTGCTTACGCGGTGCAGCAAAACTGTGGTACGTCGCACCGGCGTCATGGGTTCCGGGCGGGGTGTCCCATGGCTTGCGACCCCAAGGGGACAGTGTCCCGACATGCCCGATGAGCCTTCCCGGAGATGTCCATGATCACCGCGCTGCCGCGTCTTTCCCTCGCTGCACTCTCGCTCGCCGCCCTCGCGCTGGTGGGCTGCTCCGAGCAGAATCAGGGCCAGCCCGCGGCCGCTCCGCCGCCGCCATCCGTGACAGTCGCTCATCCGACGACGCGCACGATTACAGATTACGACGAATATGTCGGCCGCTTCGCTGCGGTCGATCTCGTCAATGTCTATGCGCGGGTTTCGGGCTATCTGGAAAAGGTGGCCTTCACCGACGGTCAGCTGGTGAAGCAGGGCGACCTTCTATTCACCATCGACAAGCGGCCCTTCCAGGTGGCGCATGATCAGGCGCAGGCCAATCTTCAGCGCGCCCAGGCCGAGCTCGACTTCGCCACCTCCGACCTTCAGCGCGCCCAGACGCTGATCGACGACAAGACCTCCAACGCCATTTCCAAGCAGGCCTATGATCAGCGCCTGCAGAGCGAGCGAACGGCGCGGGCGAGCGTGGCGGCGGCGCAGGCGGCGCTGCAGGCCTCGCAGCTCGACCTCGATTTCACCGATCTGAAGGCGCCCGTGAGCGGCCGCATCGGCGACCGCAAGGTGTCGGTCGGCAACCTCGTCACCGGCGGCTCGGGCGGCACCAACACCAATACGCTGCTTGCCACCATCGTCTCGCTGAACCCGATCTATTTCGAGTTCACCTATGACGAGGCCTCCTATCTGCGCTACCAGCGTATGGCGAAGGAGCTGGGCGCTAAGGCGGATTCGATCCCGGTGAAGCTGGGGCTGATCGATGAGAAGGGCTTCCCACATGAGGGTACGCTCGACTTCGTCGACAACCGCATTAGCGAGGACACGGGCACGATCCGCGGCCGCGCCACCTTCGCCAACCCGGATGGCACCTTCACCCCGGGCATGTTCGGCCGCATCCAGATTCCCTCCGCCGCCCCGCACGAGGCGGTGCTGGTGCCCGATGTGGCGATCGGTACCGAGCAGACCCGCAAATTCGTCTATGTGATGCAGCCGGGCGACCAGCCGCAGGCGCCGCAGATGAAGTATGTCACCCTGGGCCGCGCATATGACGGCCAGCGTGTCGTCACCAGCGGCATCGGCAAGGACGACCTCGTCGTCGTCAACGGCCTGATGCGCATACGTCCCGGCGCGAAGGTGGTGGGGAAGATGGAGGCTCCGGCGGCTCCTCCCGCCGCCGGTGCGGCGGGCGATGCCAAGGCGGCCGACGGCAAGGCATCCACCACGACCACCGCCAACTGAGCGCGGAGCGGTCTCATGCGATTCTCCCACTTCTTCATCGATCGCCCGATCTTCGCCTCGGTGGTTTCCATCGTGGTGATGATCCTCGGCGCGGTCGCCTTCGTCTCCCTGCCTGTGGCGCAATATCCGGACATCGCGCCGCCGGTGGTCAATGTCAGCGGCCAATATCCCGGCGCCAGCGCGGAAACGGTGGCCGACACCGTCGTCGCGCCGATCGAACAGCAGATCAACGGCGTGGAGGGAATGCTCTACATCTCCTCCAACTCGACGGCGGACGGGCGCTTTTCCATCGCCGTTACTTTCGACATCGGCACCGATCTCGATATCGCGCAGGTGCAGGTGCAGAACCGGGTCGCCACCGCGACACCGCGCCTGCCGCAGGATGTGCAGCAGATCGGCGTCACCGTCGCCAAGTCCTCGCCGGACATTCTGATGGTGGTCAGCCTGTTTTCGCCGGATGATTCCCGCGACTCGCTGTTCATCTCCAACTACGCCAACCTCCAGATCAAGGACCAGCTCCAGCGCGTGCCGGGCGTCGGCTCGATCACCGTGTTCGGATCGCGCGACTACGCGATGCAGGTGTGGCTCGATCCCTTGAAGCTGCAGGCGCTGAACCTGACGGCGGGCGACGTCACCGCCGCGCTGCAGGCGCAGAACCTTCAGGTTGCCTCCGGCGTGCTGAATGCGCCGCCGGTGCCGAACCAGATGGGCTTCCAGATCGCCGTGCGCACGCTTGGCCGCCTCTCGACGCCCGAGCAATTCGGCAACATCGTGGTGCGGGAGACGGGCAACGCCGTAGTGCGGCTGCGCGACGTGGCGCGGATCGATATCGAGGCGCAGGACAATTCCTCGATCTCCTACTTCGATTCCAAACCCTCCGTGGCGCTCGGCATCTTCCAGCTGCCGGGCTCCAACGCGCTCGCCACCGGCGAGGCGATCGAAGCGGCGATCAAGGAAATCGCCAAGGGCTTCCCGCCCGGCGTCGCCTATTCCACCGCCTACAACCCCACGCAGTTCATCGCCGAATCCGTGCGCGCGGTGGAACACACCATCATGGAAGCCATCGTTCTGGTGGTGATCGTGGTGGTGCTGTTCCTGCAAAGCTGGCGGGCGGCGATCATCCCCATCCTCGCCATTCCGGTGTCGCTGATCGGCACCTTCTTCATCATGAGTCTGTTCGGCTTCTCGCTGAACAATCTCTCGCTGTTCGGTCTCGTGCTGGCCATCGGCATCGTGGTGGACGACGCGATCGTCGTGGTCGAGAGCGTGGAGCACAACATCTCCACCGGTCTCTCACCGCGCGATGCGGCGTACAAGACCATGGACGAGGTGGGCGGGGCGCTGGTGGCGATCTCGCTCGTGCTGGCCTCGGTGTTCATCCCCTCGGCCTTCATCACCGGCATTTCCGGCGAGTTCTACCGCCAGTTTGCCCTCACCATCGCCGGTTCGACGCTGATCTCGCTGATGGTGTCGCTGACGCTGTCGCCGGCCATGTGCGCGCTGCTGCTGAAGCCGCATAAGGGGCCAGATCACAAGCCGGCCTGGTACGCCCGGCCGTTCACTGGCTTCTTCTATTATTTCAACAAGGGCTTCGACGCGGTTTCGGGCGGGTATGGCTGGCTCACCAGCAAGCTGGTCCGCGTCGCCGTGGTGGTGTTGCTGGTCTATATCGCCATCCTCGCCGGCGGTTTCCAGCTGTTCCGTACCACGCCGCAGGGCTTCATCCCGGCGCAGGACCGCGGCTATCTCATCGTCGCGGCGCAGCTTCCCGGCGGCGCGGCGCTGTCGCGCACCAATGAGGTGATGACCAAGGCCGCCAAGGAGGTTCTCGCGACCCCCGGCGTGGCGCATGTGGTGAACATTGTCGGCTTCTCCGGCGCGACCTTCACTAATGCGCCGAACGCGGGCGCCATGTTCGTCATTCTCAGCCCCGCCGCCGAGCGCGCCGGGCACCCCGGGCAGTCCGCCCCGGCCATTCAGGGCACGCTGTTCGGCAAGCTCGCCTCGGTCGAGGAGGCGCAGATGATCGTCGTCATGCCGCCGCCCGTCTCGGGTATCGGCAATGCCGGCGGCTACCGGATGATGATCGAGGATCGTGGCGGGCGCGGCTATCAGGCGCTGCAGGGCGCGGTCTACGCCATGATGGGCGCGGCAAACCAGACGCCGGGTCTGAAGCAGGTCTATTCGCTGTTCGAGACCTCGACGCCGCAGCTCTTCCTCGACATCGACCGCACCAAGGCGCAGCTGCTCGGGGTCAACATCGCGGATGTGTTCTCGACGCTGCAGACCTATATCGGCTCGTCCTATGTCAACGACTTCAATCTGTTCGGCCGCACCTATCGGGTGCAGGCGCAGGCGGACGCGCCTTATCGCCTGACCTCGGACGATCTGCTGCGGCTGCGGGTGAAGAATGCGGACGGGCAGCTTGTGCCGCTCGGCTCCTTCACCACGGTGAACGACATCTCCGGCCCCTACCGCGTGCCGCGCTACAATCTCTATCCGGCGGCGGAGCTCGACGGCGACACGATGCCCGGTACCTCGCAGGGCCAGGCGATCCAGAAGATGCAGGAAATCGCCGCCCAGGTGCTGCCGGATGGTTTCGCCTTTGAGTGGACGACGCTGGCCTATCAGCAGGTGAGGGCGGGCAATACCGCTATCTTCGCCTTCGCGCTGGGCGTGGTGTTCGTATTCCTGGTGCTGGCGGCGCAGTATGAGAGCCTCACCCTGCCGCTGGCGGTGATCCTGATCGTGCCCATGTGTCTCATCGCAGCGGTGGTGGGCATCCAGATCCGGGGACAGGACAACAACATCCTCAGCCAGGTCGGCTTCATCGTCCTCATCGGCCTCGCCGCGAAGAACGCGATCCTGATCGTCGAATTCGCCAAGCAATTGGAGGATCGGGGCGAAAACCGCTTCGTCGCCGCCACCGAGGCCGCCAAGCTGCGCCTGCGGCCGATCATCATGACGTCCCTGGCCTTCATCTTCGGCGTCGTCCCCCTCGTCATCGCCAAAGGTGCGGGCGCGGAGTTGCGGCAAGCGCTTGGCACGGCGGTGTTTTCGGGAATGATCGGCGTGACTTTCTTCGGTCTGCTGTTCACGCCGACCTTCTATGTCGTCTGCCGCTGGCTCGCCGGCTTCGGCGAGCGGCGCCGGGCCCGCAAGGGTGAGACGCCCGCCGCCGCGCCGCACTGAACAGGGCGCTGGGCGTCACAGAATGATCCATCGACCCCGCCGCTCCTTCGAGCGGCGGGGTTTTCTTTGTCGCGAGATATCACGATGCACCTGGCGGGCCGTGGGGGCCCGATCTCTCGGGCTTCCGCCACGGCCTGCCGTTCCGGATCGGGGCCGGCGACCTGCGGGGACAGGGCGGCCCGGCCATCCGTCTTCGCGTTATGATGGCGGCCTTGGTCGCCTGCCCATGCTCTGCGCTGCGTCGCCGAGAGGGTCCGTGCAGCAGCCGGAGACGACTGACGCACTAGGCGAGGGGCGACCTGCGGGCCGTGCTCGTGGCGCAGACGTTGGCCGATCACCCTTGGCCCGGCGACGGCTACGCCCCGGCCCGCTTCACCCTCCGCTCCCGTCCCAACGGTCGCCGTCGACGACGCTCTTTCACAGATCGCCGCGCCTCGCCCAAAAGAAAACCCCCGCTCAAGGCGGGGGCTCTCAATCGATGGAGTAGGGGACAGGCCGGGTCGCGTCAGTCGAAGCGGCCGGCGGCGTGGGCGAGCAGGGTGTAGACCTTGCCCGTGTCCGAGGTGAGATAGGTCTTCGTCAGTTCCTGCCCGCGCTCATCGCGGGAGACCTGCTCCAGCAGACGCTCGAACTCGCCAATATAGCGATCAACGGTGTCGCGGAATTCGAGGTCGCGCCGGTACTTGCGGCGGATCTCCTCGAAGGTCTGCTGACCCTGCATGGTGTAGAGCCGGCGGGTGAAGACGTTGCGCTCACCCTTCTTGTACCGCTCCCAAAGGTCCACCGCCGCTTCGTGGTCGATCATCCGGGCAATGTCCACCGACAGCGAGTCGAGCGACTCGATGGTGTGGTGCACCGGGCGCTCCGGCTGGCCCTGGCGCGGGTCGAAATTGCGCGCAGGGTTGGCCGGGACGCTGCGGGGCATGGGGCCAACTGGCCCATTGCCCTCACCGTCCGAGGCCCGCGCGAGCAGTTCCGACAGCCAGCCGCCCTTGTCGGAACCGCTGCGTTCAGCGGCCGCCGGGGTGACATTGGCGCGGCGCTGGGGCGCGGGAGCCGCATTGCCATTGCCGCGCGGCGCCTCGAAATAGGCGGGCGCTTCCGGCCGGGAGGCCGGCTCGGGGCGCGGCGCTGCCGCCTGGGGGCGGGCGAGTGGCGCGCGGGCGGCGGGAGCCGGCGCCGCGGGCAGCGGCTGCGGGCCGGGTAGCGGGGCGGCAATACGCGCCCGGGGAGCGGCTTCCACGTCGAGCGTGCGACCGTGGCGCGACACGATCTCGTTCAGCTCGGCCAGCGCCTTGATCTGCTCGGCGACGGTACGACGCATGGCCGAGGCATTGGCCTCGGTCTCTTCGGGCAGTTCCAGAATGCCGCGCTTCAGCTCCTCGCGGGTGGTCTCCAGCAGGCGCTGGATGTCCTGCACCGAGCTGCGCAGCGCCTGGGCGGTGCCAGCGAAGCCCTGATTGGCCTGACGCATCAGCGTCTCCACCTCGCGCACGGCCTGCTCATAGGTCTCGTGCAGCGCGGCCACGGTACGCTCGCGCTCGGCCTCGGTCGCTTCGCGCATCTCCTGCTGCTGGCGCACGATGGCATCGGTCGAGTTGCCGGCGGCCGCCAGGATCGACTTGGAGATGGCGCCGACGCGCTCCTCGGCGCGGCCGAAGGTGCTCTCCAGCGTGGTGGTGTAGTGCGACAGCCGCTCATCCAGCTCCGTCGTCCGCCCGGTGACCTGTTCCGCAAGCGCGAGAAGCGCCTCGTGACGGCCGCCGAGGGTGTCGTCCAGGTTCTCATGCGCATTGCCGAGCGCATTGGCGACGTTGGTGATGAGGCTCGCCTGCTCGCTGAAGGAATGGCTCAGGCGGGCCACGTCCTTGAGCACGTCCGTAGAGACCGAGCGCAGCGCGCGGATCTGCTCGTCCATGCGCGCGGAGGCGACAGCACTGGCCTCCTCGACATTGGCGACGGTGCTGCGGAAGGCTTCCAGACGTTCGCTGATCGTCTTCTCTGTGTCGGCGAGATTGCTGGCCGAGCTGGCGAGCACGTCCTGCAACTGCACGTTCACGTCGCCCAGGCGCTCCAGCAGGCTGGTGACATCGCCCTGCAGCGCCTCATTGGTGGCAGCGATCTCGGCCACGGCCGAACGGCCGCTGGCGGCGATCGCATCGATCAGGCCGCTGCCACGCCCTTCCAGCGCCGCCGCGAATTCTTCCGCCAGCCGGGCAAACTCCTCGGACGCCACCGTGGTGGCGCGGCGGGCGCTGTCGGTAAGCTGAGCGCCCTGGCCGTCGAAGGCATCGACAAGGCGGGCGAATTCCTGGGAAGCCCCTCCGGTCGCTTCGCGCACGCTTTCGACCAGCTGGCTGCCGCGCCCGTCGAACTCGTCGACAAGGCGGGAGAACTCGCTGGCGGCGAGGGCGGTCGCCTGGCGGGCGCTTTCCACCAGCTGGCTGCCGCGCCCGTCGAATTCGCTGAGGAGCACATCGCCGGCGGTCGCGATTTCCTGGGTGACCTGGCCGCCGATCTGCTGCAGCGAGGTCGAGACCTCGCCGGTGACCAGCTTGAGCTGGCTGTTGACGTCGCTGCCCACCGACTGCAGCGAAGCAGTGACTTCGCCACCCGCCGCCTGCAGCGAGGCGGCGACATCGCCGGTGATCTGCTGCAGCGAGGACACGACGTCGCCGCTGATCTGCATCAGCTGGTCGGCGCGGCTGGTGGTCGCGCTGTCGAACGCGGAGATGATGGCATCCGAACGGGCTTCCAGCGTGTTCAGCAACTCGTCGCTGGCGCGCATGATCTCGGTCACGGCGCCATTGCGCGTGGTGTCGAGCGCGGAAACCAGGTTCTGGCGGTGATCGTCGATGGCCGTCAGAAGATCGGTGCTGGCGCGGGCGATCTCGCTGGTGATGGAGATGCTGCGGTCTTCCAGCGCCGTGAGCAGGCCGTTGCCGCGCTCTTCGACGATGCGGGCGATCTCATCGGTGCGCGAGTCGAACAGCGTCGTCACTTCGCCAGCGCGGTCGGACAGGGTGCGGCTGACATTGTCGACCAGCGAGGTGAGGCTGGTCTCGATCTCGGATGCTTCGCTGCGCAGCTGACCGGCGACGGCGCCGATGCGCTGGCCGAGCAGATCGGCCATCGCCGCGCCGCGCACCTCCACTGAGGTGGCGACATTGTCGAGACGGCTGATGACGGTCGCCTCGAAGCGGCCCACACGCTCGTCGAGCGAGGTCGCGATATCCTGGGCGCGCGCCGCGAGGGTGCGGTCGGCCTGGTCGATATGCTGCGACAGCTGGTCGGCGATGGTGCCGGCACGCTCGTCAAAGAAGCCGCTGAGCATGCCGAGCGACTCGCTCATCGCGTCATTGGCCTGACGGGCACCTTCCGACAGCGTCTGGGCGAACTCGACGGTGCGGCTGCCAAGAGTCTCGTTGAGGCCTTCCACGCCCCGGTCGAGCACGCTTTCGATGCTGGCAATGCGCTGGTCGAGCGCAGCAGCGACCTGCTCGGCCTTGTTCGAGACCTGATCGTCGAAGCCGGAGAGGTTAGTATCGATCGCGCGGGTGACCGCGTCGACGCGATCTGAAATGCGCTGCACCAGCTGGCCGCCATTGGTGTTGATGACCGTGTCGAAGTCGCGCAACCCGTCGACGATCTGACGGCCCAGCAATGCGGTGTCGACAGAGATACGGTCGGCGATCTCGCCGCCGCGGACGCTGACCAGATCCTCGATGTTTCGGAACTGCTGCTCCAGGTGGTCGCGCATGTTCTCGCTGCGCGTGGTGAGGTCGGAGGCGAGGTAGTCGGCCGCCTCGCGGAACTGCTCGGTCACCCGCGCGCCGTTGTCGGCGAGCGTTTGCGCCGCTTCGGCGCCGACATGGGCGAGCTGCTGGGTCAGGGCCTGGCCGCGATAGTCGATATCCTGCGAAACCCGGCCGGCCGCTTCGGCGAGCGCATCGTGAATGCCGGTGCCGGCCTGCGACAGCTGGTGGACGACGCGCTGCCCGGTCTCGCCGAGCAGCCGCTCCAGTTCGGCGCCGCGCACGGCGACGGCGTCATAGATGCGGTTGCCGGTATCGGCGATGCGGTCGGCGAGGTCGTCGCCGCGCACGGTGATGGTGTCCGCCACCCGGTTGCCGGTCTCTTCCAGCTTGCGCACGACTTCGCCGCCGCGCACCGACAGATCGAGCACCAGCGCGTCGCCGGTGGTCTTGAGCGTCTGGTTCACCTGGCTGGCGCGGATCGCGATCTCGTCGGCGAGCCGCGTCCCGGTGCTCACCAGGGCGTCGGTGATCTCGTCCGAGCGCGCGGTCAGCGTGCTGGTGAGGTTGATGGTCGTGGCCGACAGCTTGTCGCCCAGTTCCTCGGTCCGCAGATTGACCACATGCGACAGCTCGGAGGCGGTGCGCAGCAGGCGGTCGCCGATCTCGTCGGTCCGGGCGGCGAGAGTGTCGGAGAGGTTCTCCGTGACGCCGGTCAGCTGGCGGCTGATCTCGTCGGTGCGGATCGACAGGGTGTCGGAAAGGTTTTCGGTGACGCCGGCGAGCTGGCGGCTGATCGCGTCGGTGCGGGTGGCCAGCGTATCGGTGAGGTTCTCGGCGATGCCGGCAAGCCGCAGGCCGATCTCGTCAGAGCGTGCCGTGAGCGTCTTGGAGAGGTTGTCGGTGGCGCCCGAGAGCTGGCGGCTGATCTCGTCGGTTCGCGTGCTCAGCGTTTCGGTCAGCTGGGTGGTGACGCCCGAGAGACGGTTGCCGATCTCATCGCTCTTGGCGGCGAGGGAGGAGAGCAGGTGCTCGCTGGAATCGGACAGGTTGGTGTTGACCTCCGACCCGGTCGCCTGCAGCCGGTCGATCAGGTCGCCGCCCTTGTCGGAAAGGGCCTCGATGATGGTGTCGCCAACGCGGCCGAGCGCGAGGGTGATGTGTTCGCCTCGATCCGAAAGCGTCAGGGCCACCCGGTCGGCGGCCAGGGTGACGGTCTCGTTGATGCGGTCACTGACATTGCCGACTTCCTCGGCAAAGGTGAACTGCGACGCCGCGAGCGTTTCGCGCACATGCTCGGTCTGGGTCAGGATGGCATCGCGTTCGAGCTGCAGGCGCTCGATCAGCTGATGCATCTTGCGATTGTTGTCGTCATAGGCCTGGGCCAGTGCCGCCACCTCGCCGCGCACGAAGGCTTCCGCTTCGCTGGCGCGGGTTACCGCCTGTTCAAGTCCGGCATATTGGGCGAGCGTGTCCGGCGAGACGCCTTCCGGCATCTGAATGGCCGGCAGGGCGGCGGCGGTTGCCGGCGCGATGACGGCCGGGGCGGGCGCGGGCGCCGGCGTCTTCGCCGGTTCGGCAAGGCGGATGGCGACCTGCGCCATGGAATAGGCGACGATCCGCATTTCCTGCATCCGCCGCACCATGGCGGCGAGCACGACGAAGAAGATCGGCGGAACGATAGTCGCGGCAATGCCGGCGAGGAAGCCGGGCGCGTTCATCAGCGCGGAGAAATTACCGCCAACGGCCCCGAACTGCGCCTGCAGCAGCACGCCGCCGGCCACGAGCCAGATCAGCGCGGCGAGGCTGGCAACGACATAGGGCGTGGAGGAGGGCCGGCGCTGCAGAGACGCCAGCAACTGCCCGATGCTCTCCCGGTCGTCATTGGCGGCGGCACGGCGTCCCTTCGACGGCGTGGCCGTTTCGGCCGGCTCAGCCTCGCTGCGTACTTCAGCGCGCGGAAGAGCGGCCGCAGCGCCCGCGGCCGCCGCGCCTGCCGCCACAGCGGGGGCGACCGGGCTCAGCCCGGCATCGGAGGAGGTGAAGTCGAATTTCGGCTCGCCCGCGCGAGCAAGGTCGGACGTGTCGGCGAGGTCATCCTCAGATAGCCGGAAGTCGTCGTCGAGCGACGCCGCGTCGAACTCGGCCGGCTCCGCCGTATCGCCGAACAGGTCTATCTCGTCGAGAAAGCGCGGCGATCCGGCTTCGCCGGTGGTGCCGGCGCGGGTCTCGATACGCGGTCCCTCCGGCTCGCGGGCCGGGGGCAGCTCGAAGTCGTCCCCCGCCGATGCGGCGAAGCCGTCATCTGGCGTGTGGTCGAGACTGAGCGCCTCCTCGATGGCCGACAGCGCGGCCTCGGCGGGATCCTGCTCAATCTTCTTCGTGTTCGTCGACATCGGCGCCTGCCTCCGGTCCGTACTCTACTCCGACCGGCTCGCGCCGTCGGCCCGGGGTTTCGCGGAGTCATGGCATTCCCGTCCGTGGGAGAGTTCCGCACTTGACGAGAGGAACGCCAGTTCCCCGCAGCTTTATCCTACGCTCTTGACCATCAGAAATGGAACGGGGGTTAACGGGCTGATTTCAGTTATCGTTAACGCCCTGTTTACCACGCCGTGAAACCTGTGATTCACGGTCTTATCAAAATCACCTCGGCACCTCTCGCTCCGCGAATCGGGCTGCGGCCAAACTCCGGGGCCGAGGCATGAGCCGGCTGGCGTTCGGCGCGTCACACCGTTATCTAGGGCGGACCTTCCTGAAGTCATTCCAAATCGCTGAAGCCCCATGCCCAAGATCACCTTTATCGACGCCGCCGGCACCGAGCGCTCCGTTGAGGCCGCCCTCGGCGCCACCGTAATGGAAGCGGCGATCCGCAACGGCGTGCCGGGAATCGACGCCGAATGCGGCGGCGCCTGTGCCTGTGCGACCTGTCACGTCTATGTGGACGAAGCATGGCAAGCCGCCACCGGAGAGCCGGGCCCCATGGAGGAGGACATGCTCGACTTCGCCTCCGACGTGCGCCCCACCTCGCGTCTGTCCTGCCAGATCAAGGTGACCGAGGCGCTTGACGGGCTGGTCGTGCGCACGCCGGAAAATCAGGGCTGAGCGGTTCCCGGCGGAGGCTTTGCGCCTTCGCTTACGGTTTCCTTCGTCGTGCTGCGGTTGATGAGGCCGGAAGCGACGTCGCTGAGCGCCGGTGCCCGCAGGGCGACGAAGGGCAGGGGGCGTGTCACCTCAATGGCCGCTATGCCAAGCCGCGCGGTGAGCAGGCC
The DNA here is from genome assembly GCF_965249975.1 of Ancylobacter sp. Classification (GTDB taxonomy): domain Bacteria; phylum Pseudomonadota; class Alphaproteobacteria; order Rhizobiales; family Xanthobacteraceae; genus Ancylobacter. The sequence continues at coordinate 98,490 of NZ_CBDFNE010000020.1, forward strand.
GTTCACCACGCCCTCGCCCAGCCGTGCCGAGAGTTTGGCGGCGATGCCATGGCCGACGACCTGCTGAACCAGTGAATCGCCTGCCGCCATGCCGCCGGTCACGGCGAGATGGGTGACCACCTGGCGAAAAAGCCGCACCATTCCGAGCGCGCCGGGGCGTCCGCCATAAAGCTGCGCCAGCCGTCGCACGAGGCCGATGGCCGTCACCAGCACGAAGATGAGATCCACCGCCGCCCGGGGCGAGACGGCGGTGACCACCGAGACGCGCTTGGCGGCGTTGGACACCAATTGCGTCGCCTCGGCGTCGAGCGGTGCCATCAGCTGGCGCTCGGTAAGGCGGATCAGATCGGCGCCATCGATGATGGCGTCGAGATGGCCCGAGAGTTCGGTGCGGGCGCGGAACAGGCGCGGCGAGGTCGCGGCGATGGCGAGCAACTGGCTCGTCACCGAGTCGGCGAGCCGCCGATCATCCTTCGCCAGCGCTTCCGCCGCCTGCTCGCGCAGGTGGTTGAGCGTGCGCAGGCGGATGAGCCCGAAGGCCTCGCGCGTTAGAATGGCGAGGCTGGCCAGCGCCAGAGCCAGCGCGAAAGCCAGACCGACATAGCCGAGCCAGTCTGCACGGGCGAACAGGTCTTCGACCAGCTTCGTCACCGCCAGTCCGGCTCCGAGGCTGACCAGACCGCCGAGCCCCGCCCAGAACAGCTGGCCCCAGCGCGACGTCTTCGGCGGGGCCGGCGGCAGCGGGGTAATCTCCTCTAGCGCTTCGGCCGTCGTGGGCGTGACCACGACGGCGCCGCGCGGCACGGCGCGGCCGTCTTCGGCCAGCACGACGCCGGGATCGTCGAGACGGAAGGCTTGCGGGCGGCGAGGGGTGCGGTCGCTCATAAGTGTCCCTGTCCAGCCGGCTCTATTTCAGTCGGTCGCCGAGGAGGAATTCCAGCGCGCGATCGAGACGAATATGGGGAAGCGGCAGCGCGAGAGTCTCCGCATTGCGCGCGACCAGCGGTGGACGGAAGCGCAGGAAGCGGAAATCACCGCCTGCCGCGTCCGACAGACCGCTGAAGCCATGGGCGGGATCGAACAGGGCGGAAGGGTTCTCCGGCAGGTCGCCGGGGAAAACGGCGGCCTCCGCCAGCCCGTCGAATTCGTCGGCGCCGTGCTGGCCGGCCTCCGGTACGCCGACAATGGCCGGCAGATGCGCCCGCCCGCGCTTCACCATCGCCTCGCGCGTCGCCCGCACGGCGGCGAGTGCCACCACGTCGATATCCGCCCCCGCGCTTTCCGCCCGCGCCAGCGCCCGCTCCACCAGCCGGCGCAGGATCGCCTCCAAGGGATCGTGGCTGGTGTGGTGCAGATGGTCGGCCTTGGTGGCGGCGAACATTACCTTGCCGATGCGATGGCGGAAAAGGGCGGAGAGCCATGAGTTCCGCCCGATGCGGAAGGCCGCGAGGATGCCGTCCAGCGCCGATTCGAGGTCGGCCAGCGCCGCCGGCCCGGCATTGAGCGCGGAGAGCACGTCGATGAGCACGATCTGCCGGTCGAGCCGGGCGAAATGATCGCGGAAGAATGGGCGGACGATGCGTTCCTTATAGGCTTCGAAGCGACGCTCCATCATCGCATGCAGCGAGCCGGAAGGGGCCTCCGTACCTTCGGCAAGGTCGAGCGGAGCGAAGGTGAGGGCGGGCGAGCCTTCGAGGTCCCCCGGCATGAGGAAGCGCCCCGGCGGCAGCAGGCTCATCGACACGGTCTCGGCCCGGCACGCGGCGAGATAGTCCGTGAACAGCGCCGCGAGCTTCCGGGCCTCGGTCTCATCCGCCGGGGCGGACGGGTCCGTCGCCGCCAGCGCCGCCAGGAACGGGCCGGCGAGCGGACGGCGGGCGGGCGCATGGGCGAGGGCGAGGCTTTGGCGGGCGAAATCGGCAAAGGACTGATCGAGCAGCGGCAGGTCGAGCAGCCACTCGCCGGGATAGTCGACGATGTCGAGTGTGAGGGTCCGGCGCCCGCCGCGCGCGGGAGCGTAGTCGATGGCCAGGCGCAACTCGCTGATGCGCCGTGTCGATTCCGGCCAGCGGCGGTCGTCCACCAGGGTTGCCAGATGCCCCTCATAATCGAAGCGCGGCACCCCGTCGTCGGGCTGCGGCTCCAGCCTTGCGGTCGCGATGCGTCCCTCATGCATGGCGCGGAAGACCGGCAAACGCCCGCCGCGCATCAGCGCATGGATCAGCGCCGTGGTGAACACCGTCTTGCCCGCCCGCGACAGGCCAGTGATGCCGAGCCGCAGCGTCGGGCTGGCGAGGTCCTCGGCGCGGTCGATCAGGGTCTGCGCGGTGAGGCGCGCCTCGTCGAGCAGCCAGTCAAGGCGGGAGGCCACGGCTAGTCCTTCTCCTTCGCCACCCCGAGCGCACGCGGCGTGACGAATCGTTCCAGCGTGCCGATGCCAGGCTCAACCTCGGTCCAGTTCGCCACCGGCACGTCGATGACCGCAAAGGCACCTGTGGGAAATTTCGGCAGAACCTTGGCCCGCTGCTCGCGGCGCAGGAGCAGCGTGGTGAAGTCCTCCATGCCGGGATTGTGTCCGACGAGCATCAGGGGCGACGCCTCGTTCTGCGCGGTGACGAGACGCATCAGATTGGCGGCGGGCGCTTCATAGATGCTGCGCTCATAGGCGGGCAGCGGGTGCGCCGGCCAGTCGCTGCTCACAATCTCCCAGGTCTCAATGGTGCGACGTGCGGGCGAGACGAAGATGCGGGCGGGAAGCAGTTCCTCCTGCGCCATGTAGGCGCCGATGGCGGTGGCGGCGCGCAGGCCACGCGGGGCCAGGGGGCGGTCGATGTCGGCGACCCCGTCCGGCCAGGCGGACTTGGCGTGACGCAGAAGGATGAGGCGCAGCATCATAATCCATGAGCGGAGGAGGGGACGTAACGGACATATAGGTGCGAAATCCGGCGGTGCGAGTATCCGCACGCGCTGCCGCCTTAATGATTGACGGGCATTAAGTGACTTTTCGGCAACCACTTGCGTGCTAACCTGCGGTAAGGAAGAGGCTGTCGGTTTCATAGGATGGGTTCAATGCGGTCAGTCGGCTTCGCGAGTGTCGTGGTTGTTGCGGGGGCGCTCGGTCTTTCGGCGTCGATCGCTCAGGCCGCCGACATGTCCTATAAGGGTGACCCCACCTATGCCCCCGCCGAATCGCGCGACCGTCAGTGGACGGTGACGCTGGGCGGCTATGTGATGGGTGTGCCGACCTGGATGGGCTCGGACGACTATGAATTCGGCTTCAAGCCGATCATCAGCATCAACCGCGCGGACCGGCTCAGCGAATTCAAGAGCTTCAACGACAATCCGAGCATCGCGCTGTTCGACAACGGCGTGTTCGAGGCCGGTATCACCGGCACGATGACCTGGAAGCGGGACTCGTCCAGCTCTTATGCCCTGCGCGGCATGTCCAACATCGACTATGCCTACCAGGTCGGCGGCTACGCCCAGTGGTTCCCGATGGACTGGCTGCGCCTGCGCGGCGATGTCCGTTATGGCTTCGGCGGCTTCGAGGGCGTGGTGGCGGACTTCGCTGTGGACGCCATTCATTTCAGCCCGGAACTCTGGGGCGTTACCCTCTCGGCCGGCCCGCGCATGACGCTGGCCAGCTCGGGCTATACCGACACTTATTACGGAATCACCCCGGCCGAGGCGACGTTCGCCCAGGCGCTCGGCAATCCGCTGACGCCCTACAAGGCCGGTGGCGGTATCTATTCGGTGGGCTTCGGTGGGCAGGTGGTGAAGCGCTTCACCGAGAACATCACCGGTTCGATCTTCGCCGAGTACAAATATCTTATGGACGACGCGGCTGACAGCCCGCTCGTTGTGCAGAACGGCGACCGCAACCAGTTCCAGGCCGGTGTCTCGCTCGCCTATACGTTCTTCCTCGGTTTCGAGTAGTAGCGCGGGCCGGGTTACCGGCGCGCTTCCCCTGGCGGCGCGGAGATCCTCCGCGTCTTGGAGCCGTGACGGCTCCCTGCCTCGTTTGGGCGCTCAACCTGCTGAAAAATCCGGCATTTTGTGTCGAGCGCATGACGCTGTGAGGTGTTGTGCGGCGCGGGGCGTGGCGATATAAGCTGCCCCCGATAGGGGTGCCCCCGGAAAACGAGGACCAAGGCCGATGTCGGTTGAGATCGACCAAGAGTACCGCCCCCGCGAGGACGAGCCTTTCATGAATGAGCGGCAGCGGGAGTATTTCCGCCACAAGCTGCTGCAGTGGAAGGAAGACATCCTGCGCGAGGCGAAAGAGACGCTTCAGCACCTTCAGGACGAGAATCAGAACCACCCGGATATTGCCGACCGCGCCTCGTCGGAAACCGACCGCGCCATCGAGCTGCGGGCTCGCGACCGGCAACGCAAGCTGATCGCGAAGATCGAATCCGCGCTGGAACGGATCGATGACGGCTCCTACGGTTATTGCGAGGAGACCGGCGAGCCGATTTCGCTCAAGCGCCTTGAGGCCCGTCCGATCGCGACACTGTCTATCGAAGCGCAGGAGCGGCATGAGCGCCGGGAGCGCGTCTATCGCGACGACTAGGATTGATGCGATCGCCTATCTGCCGGCCTCGTTGAGAGGGCGGCGAGGATATGAAAAGGGCGGCCCGGATGACGGGCCGCCCTTTTCCTTTGTTCGATATGGCATCCTGCGGTTCAGGGGCGGCGGTTGCGGCCCAGGAGGCTCGCCATTTCCTCCTCGAACAGGTCCACTTCCTCACCGGGACGGGGTGTGGCCTCATCGGGCAGCCGGATTTCCGGGGCGAACATGTCGATCGCCCGGGCCGACGCCGCGGGCACGGCGGGCGCATTCTCCGCATTGGTGTCCAGGCGCACCTCCGGCGCCGCCGCATCGACCGCCCCGATGGGCGGCTTGACGAGCGGTGCCCCGGTCAGCGGTGCCCGCGTGGGCGGAACGGGCGCCATTTCCGCCACGGGTCCCGCGACTACGGGAGGGGAGGCGACGGGCGCGGAGGGCGCCGCATGGACAGGCATCGCCGCATGAGGCGCCGGCGCCGGGTGGGCCGCCGGCGTGGCGGAACGCCCCGGCCGGTCGATCGCCTTTTCCAGCGCGCGTTCGAAAGCCGGCGAACCGAGAGGCGAGGCGGCAACTGGCGGCCGAACAGGCTCGGCGTCGGCCACGGGCGGACGCCGCAGCGTCTCCTCCAGATGCTCGGCCATGCCGGCAAACAGCGGGTCGACCTTCACAGTGATCCGCGCGCCGGTGTCAGGCTCGGAAGCGCCAACAACAGGTTCGGCGCGGGTCGCGACCGAACCGGCGCCCGGCGCGTGGGGCAGCGGGGCCAGCAACGACGACGTGCGAGGAGCCTCCGCCATCTCGGGCACGCGCGGTTCCAGTGGGCGGCGGGCAAAGGGCGGACCGGCGACCGGCGCCGGCGAAATTGCCGGACCGGGCGGAAGAGGAGCGGGTTCCGCACCGATGTCGCGGGCCGGGCCGCGCGAGATCATCGGCGGGCGCGGATCCACAGGCCCGCGCGCTTCGGGGGGCAAGGGCGTGGCGCGCGGCGCACGCGCGGCGTTCGCAGGCGGCGGCGGTGTCTCGCGGGAGGGGCGCGGTTCGCGCAGAGGTTCGGTTCGCGGGGAGGGGCGGTGAGGATCGCCGGCCCGCGGAGGGTCGAAACGGTGAGGATCGAGCGGCGGTTGGTCCGGGGTCCGCATCGGCTCGGCGCGCAACGGCTCGTGATGCGGTGCGGTCTCCGGCAGCCGTGCCGGCTCGGGCGCGCGCGCCGGGTCGACTGCCCGCGCGGCCAGGGGAGGGTGTTGCGGCGCCCGGGCGTGGACGGCGGCAATGCCGCTCTCCACCAGGAAGTCGCTGCCCCCGCCGAGCACGACCAGATGCTGGACATCGTCGCGCTGGATCAGCACGAGGCGGCGGGTTTCGTCGATCTGGATATGGTCGATGACGGCCAGCCGGTGACCGGCGACCATGCGCTGGCTCCGGTTGCGCCGTGTCAGGCGGCCCAGCCACACCACGAGGCCCGCCAGCACGATCAACCCGGCAAGGGCGAGGATCGGTACGGTGTAGGGTCCGAGACCGGACAGTACATCCATCATGCGCCACATCTCCTGCAGGGCGGGCCTGCGCTGGCGTCGCACAGACCGATCACATGCGTCCTTTGTGTCGCGTCAGGGCCCTTCCGGCAAGTCCCGGCCTCAATTCCGCCGTCCGGTGCACGGCTTAGATCGCTGCGTGCGGCGGATAAGCCCAATCGGGCCTTGCCCCGGGGGAGCGGGTCAGGCACCAAGAAGGACAGGTTGAATCGCCTCGCTGCGCGGCGTCGGCGGCGGTAGCGGAAGGCTTCTGGCTTGAACATGGCGGACGGCGGACGCGACGATCCCACCCTCGACCGGACCGAGATCGGCGGCAGCATCCGGCTGGTGCTGCTTGTTGCGCTCGCGCTGGTCGGCGCGGTGGTGTCGCTGCTGCTGTTGGGCCGCGACCGGGCCGACCCGTGGATCATCGGACTGCTGACCGTCCTTGCGGTCGTCGGCGTATTCGCCCTGTTCGCCTATGCGGCGGGCCTGCTGCGCTTCGGCGCGCCGGACCTGCGCGACGAGCTGGCGCGGCGAATCGTCGATAGCGGTCCCGAGGGCGTCAGCATCGTCGATACGCTGGGGCGGGTGCTTTATGCCAATCCGCGCTATTGCGAGATCACGGGCGCGGCTTCCCTTGTGGAAGCGCGGCCGGTCGAGCGGCTGTTCACCAGCGACCCCGATGTGTCGGAGGCGGTCTATCGCCTCGCCCAAAGCGTGCGCGAGGGGCGTGCCTCCGTCGAGGAGGTGCGTCATGCGGTTCCCGGCCAGCCGGTGCGCTGGCTCCGCCTCGGCGCCCGCCCGGCGGCGGCGGGGAAGGGCGTGCGTTGTGCCGTGTGGACGGTGAGCGACCTGACACGCGAGCGGGAGCGGCAGGAGAGCGCGTTTCTCGAACTGCAGCACGCCATCGACTATCTCGACCACGCCCCGGCCGGCTTCTTCTCGGCGGCCGGCGGGGCCATTCATTACATTAACGCCACGCTGGTGGATTGGCTCGGCTACGACCTCGCCGAATTCGGCCCCGGCGGGCTCACGGTCGGCGACATCGTGCCGGGGCCGGCGGCGGCGCTGCTCACGGGTATGGCGCCGCTTCCTGGCGGTGTGCGAACCGAGGTGCTCGACCTCGACTTGCGGCGCAAGAATGGTCAGCCTCTTCCGGTCCGCCTCTGGCACCGCGTCGCCTATGCCTCCGACGGCACGCCGGGCGCCTCGCGTACGCTGGTGGTCAACCGCTCGCGCGAGGACAATGCCGCCGATCCCGCCCGCGCGGCCGAGGTGCGGTTCGCGCGGTTCTTCCACAATTCGCCCATCGCAATTGCCGAGGTCGATGCCGAAGGCCGCGTCGTGCGTGCCAATGCGATGTTCGCCCGGCTGTTCGGCGGCCGCGAGGATGAGCGGCGGCACATTGTCGATCTCGTGCCCGAGCCGGCCCGCGCGCCGCTGCGGGGCGCGTTGACGGCGGCGGTGCAGGGGCAGGCGCCATCGGCACCGCTCGATATCGTGCTGGAGCGCGAGGGCGGGCGGTCGGCGCGCTTCTATTTCGCGTCGGTGGAGGATGGCGGCGCCGCACGCGAGGCGGCGATCGTCTATGTCATCGAGACCACCGAGCAGCGAGCGCTGGAAGCCCAATTCGCCCAGTCGCAGAAGATGCAGGCGGTCGGCCAACTCGCCGGCGGCGTGGCGCATGATTTCAACAATGTGCTGACCGCCATCATCGGTTATTCGGACCTGCTGCTGGCCAATGCGCGCCCCACCGATCCGTCCTTCCAGGACGTGATGCAGATCAAGCAGAACGCCAATCGCGCGGCGGGGCTGGTGCGCCAGCTACTCGCCTTCTCGCGCCGCCAGACGCTGCGCCCGCAGGTGCTGCGGCTCGGAGACGTGATGAGCGACCTCACCATGCTGCTGCGCCGCCTGCTCGGCGAGACCATCAAGCTGGAGGTTAAGGAAGGACGTGACCTGTGGCCGGTGAAGGCCGACCTCAACCAGTTCGAGCAGGTCATCGTCAATCTGGCCGTCAATGCCCGCGACGCCATGCCGGCCGGCGGCACGCTCGCCATCCGCACCGCGAATGTCAGCGCCGCGCAGGCCGCTTCCTACGCCGAGGCCGGTCTGCCGGAGGCCGACCATGTGCTGGTGGAGGTGGCCGACACCGGCACTGGCATTCCGCCTGACATTCTCGACAAGATCTTCGAGCCCTTCTTCTCCACCAAGGAAGTCGGCAAGGGCACGGGCCTTGGGCTCTCCACCGTCTATGGCATCGTCAAGCAGACGGGCGGCACGCTGCAGGTGGAGAGCGAGGTCGGACGCGGCTCGGTGTTCCGTGTCTTCCTGCCGCGCCATGTGCCCGATGCCGCGGAATTGGCGCCGCGTGCGCCCGAGCCCGACGCCCCGGCGAAGGCCGCCGACCTCACGGGACGCGGCACGCTCTTGCTGGTGGAGGACGAGGAAGCTGTACGGGCCTTCGCCGCCCGGGCGCTGGCCTCGCGCGGCTACCACGTGCTGGAGGCCGGTTCCGGTGTCGAGGCGCTGGAAGTGATGGCGCAGCATCCCGGCGAGGTCGAACTGATCCTTTCCGACGTGGTGATGCCGGAAATGGATGGCCCGACGCTGTTGAAGGAGTTGCGCCCCAGCCATCCCGACATCAAGGTGATATTCATGTCGGGCTATGCCGAGGAGGCCTTCGCCAAGAATCTGCCGGAGGGCGCGGATTTCGGCTTCCTGCCGAAACCGTTCACCCTCAAGCAGCTGATCGAGGCGGTGAAGGCGAGCATGGGCCGGAGCGAGCCGGGCCGTACCGAGTAATGTCCCGCGAGGGGACCGTCTGGAGGATGAGATGAGCGCAGCGACCGAGGATGTCTTCAAGGCTCTGGCCGCCGACCATGCTTCCCGCGCCGAGCAAAAGGTGGCGGCCCTCTTCGCCGCTGATGCCGACCGCTTCGCGCGCTTCTCCGCCTCTTTCGAGGACATGCTGCTCGATTTCTCCAAATGCTCGCTGACGGCGGACACGCTCGGCCTGCTGCTCAATCTTGTCCGGACCGCCGGGGTCGAGGCCAAGCGCGAGGCGATGTTCTCCGGCGTGCACATCAATCTCACCGAGGACCGGGCGGTGCTGCACACCGCGCTGCGCGATCCCGGCGAGACGCCGCTGGTCGTCGACGGGCAGGACGTGCGTGCCGATGTCGTTTCGGTTCTCGCCGCCATGGCGCATTTTGCGGAAGGCATCCGCTCCGGCGCGCTCAAGGGCTGGACCGGCAAGCCGATCACCGATGTGGTGAATATCGGAATTGGCGGCTCGGACCTGGGGCCGGTCATGGCGACCATCGCGCTGACGCCGTATCATGACGGCCCGCGCGCGCATTACGTCTCCAATGTCGACGGCGCCCATCTCTACGACACGGTGAAGGGGCTCGATCCGGCGTCCACCCTGTTCATCGTCGCTTCCAAGACCTTCACCACGCAGGAGACGATGGCGAACGCGGCCAGCGCCCGCCACTGGATCGTCGCGGCGCTGGGCGAGGCGGCGGTGGCGAACCATTTCGCGGCCGTATCCACCGCGCTCGACAAGGTTGCTGCGTTCGGCATCGCGCCGGACCGGGTGTTCGGCTTCTGGGACTGGGTCGGCGGGCGCTATTCGGTTTGGTCGGCCATCGGCCTGCCGGTCATGATCGCGGTGGGCGAGTCGCATTTCCGCCGCTTCCTGGCCGGCGGCCATGCGATGGATACGCATTTCCGCACGGCGCCGCTGGAGAAGAACCTCCCCGTCCTGCTGGCTCTCGTTGGTCTCTGGCACCGCGACGTGTGCGGCTATGCCACCCGCGCGGTCATCCCATATGACCAGCATCTGGCGCGACTGCCGGCCTATCTCCAGCAGCTCGACATGGAGAGCAACGGCAAGCATGTGACGCTCGACGGCAAGACGGTGGCGCATGACACCGGCCCTGTGGTGTGGGGCGAGCCAGGGACCAATGGCCAGCATGCCTTCTTCCAGCTCATCCACCAGGGCACCAGCCCGATCCCGGTCGAGTTCCTGATCGCCGCCAAGGGCCATGCCGAAGAGACCGAGCCGGGCCTCAAGCGTCAGCATGCCATGCTGATCGCCAACTGCCTCGCCCAGTCCGAGGCGCTGATGCGCGGGCGCTCGCTGGAAGAGGCCAAGGCGCAGCTTCTCGCCGCCGGCCGTGACGAGGCCACCGCCGACAAGATCGCCCCGCACCGCGTGTTCACCGGCAGCCGACCCTCGGTGACGATCGCCTATGAGACGCTCGACCCCTACACGCTCGGGCGCCTCATCGCGCTGTATGAGCACCGCGTGTTCGTCGAGGGTGCGGTGTGGAACATCAACAGCTTCGACCAGTGGGGCGTCGAACTCGGCAAGGAACTCGCCAGCACCTTGCTGCCGGCGGTGGAAAGCGGCGTGGCGCCGGACAGCGTCTCGACCTCGGCGGCGGGGCTGCTGCGCCATCTCGTCCGTAAGTGACGGTCCACCCCTGGCCCGGTTCTCTTTTCGGGAACCGGGCTTCTTCCCAAACGTCTAATGATCCCGGCGTGGCTGCGGCTGTCGGGGATGGGTTGAGCAAAGTCCGGGAGCGAGCATGATCCGCGTCGTCGCCACTACGCCGTATGAGGGCCAGAAGCCGGGCACGTCGGGCCTGCGCAAGAAGGTGCCGGTGTTCCAGCAGCCGCACTACATCGAGAATTTCGTGCAGGCGCTGTTCGATAGCCTCGACGCTTTCGAGGGCGAGACGCTCGTGATCGGCGGCGACGGGCGCTACTACAATCGCGAGGCGATCCAGATCGTGCTCAAGATGGCGGCGGCGGCGGGTTTCGGCCGGGTGCTGGTCGGCAAGGGGGGCATTCTCTCGACGCCGGCGGCTTCCTGCGTCATCCGCAAGCACGAGGCGTTTGGCGGCATCATCCTTTCAGCGAGCCACAATCCCGGCGGGCCGGAAGGCGATTTCGGCATCAAGTACAATATTGGCAATGGCGGCCCGGCGCCGGAGCATGTGACCGACGCGATCTTCGAGCGGAGCAAGACGATCCGCGAGTACCGCATTCTGGACGGCGACGACGTCGACCTCGATACGCTCGGCATCACCCGCCTCGGCGACATGGTGGTCGATATCATCGACCCCGTCGAGGACTACGCGGAACTGATGGGTGCGCTGTTCGACTTCGACGCTATCCGCGACCTGTTCGCGTCCGGCTTCACCATGCGTTTCGATGCGATGAGCGCGGTAACGGGCCCTTACGCCACCGCGATTCTGGAGGAGACGCTGGGCGCCCGCCCGGGCACTGTGATGCACGGCACGCCGCTGCCGGATTTCGGCGGCCACCACCCCGACCCAAACCTCGTTCACGCCAAGGAACTCTGCGACCTCGTCATGTCGGAGGAGGGGCCGGAGTTCGGTGCGGCTTCCGATGGCGATGGCGACCGCAACATGATCATCGGCCGCGGCCGCTTCGTCACGCCCTCGGATTCGCTCGCCATCATCGCCGCCAACGCGCATCTCGCGCCCGGCTACAAGGCGGGCATCACCGGCATCGCCCGCTCCATGCCGACCAGCGGGGCGGCTGACCGTGTGGCCGCCAAGCTCGGCATCACGTGCTACGAGACGCCGACGGGCTGGAAGTTCTTCGGCAATCTGCTCGACGCCGGGCTCGCCACCGTGTGCGGGGAGGAGAGCTTCGGCACCGGCTCCAACCATGTGCGCGAGAAGGACGGTCTTTGGGCCGTGCTGATGTGGCTCAACATCCTCGCCGTGCGCCGCCAGAGTGTCGCGGACATCGTTGCCGAGCACTGGCAAGCCTATGGGCGCAACTATTACACCCGGCACGATTACGAGGAAGTCGACAGCGCCGCCGCCGATGCGCTGATGGCCGATCTGCGGGCGCGGCTGGAGAACCTGCCGGGCACCGTCATCAACGGGCTCACCGTGGAGCGCGCCGACGATTTTGCCTACCGCGACCCGGTGGATGATTCGGTGACCACGAAGCAGGGCATTCGCGTATTCTTCGACGACGGCTCGCGGATCGTCTACCGCCTGTCGGGGACAGGGACCGCTGGCGCGACGCTGCGTATCTATCTCGAACGCTTCGAGCCCGACGCCGCACGGCACGATCTCGACACCCAGGACGCGCTCGCCGGTCTGGTTCAGATCGCTCGCGATTTGCCGGATATTGAGGGACGCACGGGGCGCAGCGCGCCGACCGTCATTACCTGACGGCGCAGCGACGCCCGGCGTGGGGCGACGGCGCTTGGCTACCGCAGAGCGCCCGTCCAGTGCAGTTCCAGCCGCCGGAGGACGCCATAGGCGATGGTGAGTTCATCACTCTCATCATCCTGTGCGGGTTGTGAGCCGGCGGGTCGGCCGTCATGTGTGGCGCGAATGGCGTCACACAGGCCCTGCGCCTTCGTCGTCAGTCGCAGCCGGGCCGAACGTCGGTCGCGCTGCGAGGCGGCGCGATGCACATATTCCGCATCAACAAGTTGCTTGAGATTGTAGGACGCGTTCGACCCGAGATAGTGCCCGCGCTCCAGCAGGTCGCGGACGGACAGTTCGTCATTGCCGATGTTGAACAGCAGCATCACCTGCGACGGGCTGATGTCGTCCACGCCAAGGCGGGTGAGCTCGGCGCGCAGTACATCGAGGAACCGGCGATGGGCCCGCTCGATCAGCCGCCCGATGTCCAAGGGGGTGACCTGGGTGACACCTGCGGGCCCATCCAACGAAGCGACCGCCGGAAAGGCCGTCTGCGAGGCGTCGGAGTCTCCCGCCAGCTCTGCTGCCTGGGCGGCTTTCCGTGCAGTCGACCTCATAGCTGTGTCCCCATCCCCGTAATCGATGACTGATTTCGCGACCGTCCCCGAACGGTCACGCAACAGACGCCGATGATGTGGCCAGCAGATTATTGAGAAAATGCGGCGGTCGCCAACGGATTTATGAGAGGCGTGCCCCGGTCCACGGAAAACCGTCGTGGCACCGGAGCAGCGTTGCAAAACGTTCCGGGGGAGATGGCCTCATCCCTGCCCGGCCAGGGCGCGGACCTCAGCGCGGGGTTTCGAGATGCGATTCGAGAAACCAAAGCGCTTTATCGAGGGAGCGCGAAGCGGCGGTGAAGATGTCGGCAGTGGTCGGGTCGCCGGCGTCATCGGATTCACTGATCGCCTTGCGCACATTGTTCGCCACCGCGCCGAAACGCTCGGCCAGAGCCGCCAGATGGTCGGGAATGGCGTAGATGTCGGTCGGGTAGGCTTTCAGCGGGGTGCCGTCGGCAACGGTCTGCGTGGTTCCCAGCGCGGTGCCGCCCAGCTGCACCACACGCTCGGCCATGGTGTCGTTATGGTCGTCGAGCTCGGTGCGGAAGCCGTCGAGCATTTCATGCACGGCGATGAATTGCGGGCCCTTCAGGTTCCAATGCGCCTGCTTGACCGCCAGCGCGAGGTCGATGCCGGCGGCGAGATTGGCGTTGAGCAGGTCGATGGCGACCTTCTTGGCATTGGACGGAACGTCATTCGCGGTCTTGTGGTCGGACATGGGAAACCCTCTTCCTCGGACGGCCCGGCAGCGGCACTGCCGGGCGCCAAAAGGGACAAGATTGGCCGCGCCGAACGGTATTCAAGAGCCCCTGTTGTGAAGAATCCGGCCGATGAAGTTGAGCAGCAACTGGGCGGCGAGGATGGAGGTGACCCCGCCGGGGTCATATTCCCGCGCCACCTCGACCAGGTCGATACCCGCGACGGTGCCGCGCTTGGTCAGTCCGTCAAGCAGTTCCAGCACTTCGTAGTAGGTGAAGCCACCATGGCTCGGCGTGCCGGTGCCGGGCGCGATGGAGGGGTCGAAACCGTCAATGTCGATGGTGACGTAATAGCGCTTGCCGGCGGGAATGCGTGCCAGCACCGCTTCCGTGCCGAGCTTGCGGATCTGGCGCACGGACAGGATGTCCGAGCCCATGGCGCGGGCTGCTTCATAGCCCTCGCGCGCGGTGGAAGAGACGTTGCGGATGCCGAGTTGGGTGAGGCCAGTGACATAAGGCTTTTCCGCCGCGCGGCGCAGCGGGTTGCCATGGCCGCGCCGCACGCCGTGGCGCTCGTCGACGAAGTCGAGATGAGCGTCGAACTGGACGATGTGGATCGGCTCCTGCTCGGAGAACGCCTCAATGCAGGGAATGTTGATCGAATGATCGCCACCGAGCACGACCGGGAGAGCGCCGGCGGCGAGGATCTTGCGCACGGCCAGCTCAATATTGGCGTGGCTGCCCTCGGTGTCGGTGTGGATCATGTCCGCATCGCCGATATCGACGATGCGGGTGGTCTCCGCCGCGAGGTAGGTGACGTCGTCCTCGTGATCGTAAGCACCTGCGTGGCCGAAGGAGAACAGTGTCGAGGCTTCGCGGATGGCGCGTGGGCCCGAGCGGGCGCCCGAGCGCCATTGCGTGCCGAGATCGAACGGCGCGCCGACAATGGCGACATCGGCATCGATCTTGTCCCAGTCAAGCTGCAGCGGGTACTTGCCGAACGTGCAGATGCCGACGAAGGGAAGATCGAGCCGGCCACCCTCATAACCATGGGCCATCAGCGTGTTCCCTTCTTTTCCACGGCGCCTGCCAGCACGCAGAGCAGTTCGAACATGATCGTCGCGCCCGTAAGTGCCGTGAGGCCGGAGGGGTCGAAGGGTGGGGCGACTTCGACGAGATCGGCGCCGATAATGTCCAGTCCGTCGAGCAGGCGCACCATCTGCTGCGCCTCGCGGGTGGAGAAGCCGCCGATTTCCGGTGTGCCGGTGCCCGGCGCCTGCGAGGGGTCGATGCCGTCAATGTCGAAGGTCACATAGGTCGGCGCTTCGCCGACAATGGCACGGGCTTCCGCCATCACATCGGCGACGCCACGCTCCATGAACTCCTCGATGAAGATGATGCGCACGCCCATCTCACGGGCATAGTCGTAATTGCCGGCGTCGGAAATGGCGCCCCGCAGGCCGATCTGCACGAAGCGCTTGGGGTCGACGAGGCCTTCCTCGATGGCGCGGCGGAATGGCGTGCCGTGGGTGTAGCGGCTGCCATTGAAGAAGCTGTCATAGGTGTCGGAATGGGCATCAAACTGGATGAGGCCCACGGGGCCGCTTTTCGCCAGCCCGCGCAGGATCGGCAGGCTGATGAGGTGGTCGCCCCCGGCGGTGAGCGGCAGCGCGCCCGCCGCGCGCACGCCCTCATAATGGGCGGTGATGATGTCGAGCGAGCGCATCAGGTCGAAGGGATCGATGATGACATCGCCGCAATCGGCGACGCGGGCGCGGTCATAGGGCGAGAGGCCGGTGACGTGGTGCACGCGGCGCATCAGGCTCGACTGGTTGCGCAATTCGCGCGGGCCGTGGCGGGTGCCGGCGCGGTTGGTGGTGCCGAGGTCGAAGGGCACGCCGATGATGGCGATATCGACCTGGGAGGGCTCGGCCACCGGCAGGCGCATGAAGGTGGGAAGCCCGGCGAAGCGGGGAACGGTGCCGGAATCGAGGGGTTCGAAAGCGTTGGTCATGGTGGCGGAACCTGATGCCTATGTTCGGGCCTAAAGCCCGAACTCCTTGCGGACGGCGGCGGAGATGTGGGTGACGTAATCGGCCATCAGCGCCTCGCCCTTTTCAACGGTCGAGCCGGTGGCCACCGCCAGCACGCCGGAGGGCGGCAGGCCGAAATCGTCCGGCACCGGGAAGCGGTCATAGGGCGGGAAGGTCGCCGGGCCGTCGGAAGGCGCCTTGTCCATCTCCACAAGATCGGGCCGCAGCACCAGCATCAGCGAGGTTTCCATCAGGCTGGCATGCTCCAGCTCGATGCCGGGGAAACCGGCGGGGAAGATGCTCTCCAGCGTCGCGCGCTGGGCGAAGTCCCAATATTCCAACCGCATCACAGTGAGGTCGGTGATGCCGTCGCGGGCGATCTCGCGCCGGGCGAGGTCCAGCCCTTCCACCGATGGCCAGAGATTCTCGTAATGGCCGTTGACCACCACCAGACGCCGCACGCCCTGGCGGACAAGGTTGCGGATCACGTCGCGCACGACCAGCGCGAAGGTGTGGGCATCGACGCTCAGCGTGCCGGGGAACTGCTCGCCGCCGCCCGAGCGCGGCATCGACTTGCAGCCATAGGCGACGGTGGGGGCGACGAGGCCGCCCACCTCGCGGGCGATGCGCTCGCACACCCCGGTGGGCAGCACGACATCGACATTGAGCGGAAGATGCGGGCCATGCTGCTCGGTGGAGCCGAGCGGCAGGAACACCGGCGCGCCGGCGGCCATTTTCGCCGCGAATTCCGGCCAGCTGAGTTCGTCGAGACGTACGCTGTCGACCATGCGGTCCCCCTGAGTGTGATGGCGTGCCCGTTCAGTGCATCGCGGCGCCGCCATCGACGCTGAGGCACTGGCCGGTGATGAAGGTGGTGGTGCGGCTCGCCAGGAAGAGAACCGCCTGCGCGACCTCTTCCGGCCGGCCGACACGGCCGGACGGGTTGCCGGTTTCCAGGCGCTTCAGTTCCTCGCTCAGATTGGCGAAGTCGAGCAGCGGCGTGTCGACCGGCCCGGGCGCGATGGCGTTGACGAGAATGTCCGGCCCGAGTTCCCTCGCCCAGGAGCGGGTGAGGGTGAGGACCGCGCCCTTGGTGCCGGCATAGCCGGAGAAGCCGGCGCGGCCGAGATAGGCGAGTTCGGACGCGATGTTGATGATGCGCCCGCGCACCGGACCTTCAGCGCTGAAGCGCGACAGCGCCTCGCGCGCCATCAGCATCGGCCCGCGCACATTGACCGCCGCCATCCGCTCATAGGTCGCGATATTGAGGCTCGCCAGCGGCGTCTCCTCGCAGATGCCGGCGCAGTTGACGATGACATCGAGCCCGCGCAGTTCCGCCACTGCCGCCTCCATGCCGCCAATGACCGAGGCTTCGTCCGCGACGTTCACCAGAATGGTCGGCCAGCGGGTTTCGTCGGGTGGGGGGTGAAGATCGAAGCCGATGACCTTGGCGCCGGCGGCGCACAGCGCATCCGCGCTCGCCCGGCCGATGCCGCTTGCCGCGCCGGTGACGATGACGCGTAAATCCCGGTGGGGGTGGTCCTTGTGGTGGGCTACCATGGCAGTTCTCCGCGATCGACCCCGAGGCTCTGGCCGGTGATGTTGGCCGCCAGGTCCGAGGCGAGGAAGAGATATGTACCCGCCACATCTTCCGGGTCCATGAAGCCCGGCAGAATCTGCGCGGCGACGATTTCCCCCAGCAGCACGTCGGGCGCGAGGCCGGTACGCGCGGCCATGGCGTGGAGCGAGCGCAGCGAGGCTTCCGTGCGCACCCAGCCGGGGCAGACGGCATTCACTGTGATGCCGCGCGGCCCGAGTTCCTTGGCCCAGGTCTTGGTGAGGCCGATCACCGCGTGCTTGGAGGCGACATAGGCGCCGAACAGCTGCTCGGCGCTGCGCGACCAGATGGAGGCGGTGTTGATGATGCGCCCGCCGTGGGCGAGGCGGGGGAGCAGGGCGCGGGTGACGAGAAACGTGCCCACGACATTGATTTCCACCACACGGCGGAACACCGCTTCGTTGTCGCTGCTTACGTCGTCCAGAGGGGTAACGCGCTCCAGCCCGGCATTATTCACCAGAACGTCGAGATGAGGGATCGCTTCCGCCACCGCCGCCACCTCCTCGGCCGAGGTAATGTCGGCGCGGTGGCCGCGCGCGCCGAGGCGTTCGGCGACCTCGATAATCGCGTCGTCATCGGCCAGCATGTGCATTTCCGCTCCCGCTGCGGCGAAGGCGCGGGCGATGCCGAGGCCGATGCCACGGCTGGCGCCGGTGACTAGCACGGTGCGGCCTGAAATGCCGTCGAGGCTCATGAGCGGGGCCGGGTGAGGCGGGGGAAGGAGGGCATGGCGGGCTCCCTTTGGCCCCGCCATGCTGGCGTATCTTCACATCAAGAGAAATCGGAATTAATGGAACGATACATCGGCAAAAGTCGATGTGAGCGGAGGGGCGATGCGCCGTCTCGACAATATCGACCTGCGGCTGCTGCGCGTCTTCGTCACGCTGGCGGAGGAGGGCGGCTTTCAGGACGCGCAGATCGCGCTCAACCTGTCGCAATCCACGCTCTCCACCCATCTCGCGGCACTGGAGCGCAAGCTGGGCGGGCAGCTGTGCGAGCGCGGGCGGGCCGGCTTTCGGCTCACGCCGTTCGGCGAATCGACCCTCGCCGCCGCCAAGCGGCTGTTCGACGACATCGACGCCTTCCACGGCCGCATTGGCCAGGACCAGCGCCGGCTGGTGGGGCGGCTGCGGATCGGCATCGTCGATGGCGTCGTCACCAACCCGCAACTCGGGTTGCAGACGGCCCTGTCGCGCTACATGGCCTATGCGTCCGAGGTGTTCGTCGATCTCGAACTCGGCACGCCGCTGGTGCTGGAGCGGGCGCTGATGGACGGGGCGCGCGACCTCGTGGTCGGGCCATTCTCGCAGAAGGTGCCGGGCCTTACCTATGTGCCGCTCAACCGCGAGGCGCAGGCGCTCTATTGCGGGCGCGCGCACCCGCTCTTCGCGCTGCCGGGCACCGAGATCACCCATGCCCGCATCGAGGAGGCGCTGTTTTCGGTGCGGCGCTATCGCCACCTCGATGACCTCTACCGGGTCAACCACCCGCGCGCCAGCGGCGCCATAGTGCAGATGGAGGCACAGGTGATGATGATCCTCTCCGGCCGCTTCATCGGCTATCTCCCGCGCCATATCGGCGAGGATTGGGTGGCGCGGGGAGAGATGCGGGTGCTGCGGCCCGAGGCCTATGGCTTCGAGACCACCCATTTCGCCGCCACGCGGCGGCTCAAGGGCGAGCAGCCGCTTGTCGATGCCTTCGTGCGCGAATTGAAGGTGCAGGCGGGCGGCGGCGCAGCCGGCTAGAGCGTTTTCGAGCGAAGTGGATAAAGGTTCGCGTGAAGAAAACGCGACAAAACAAAGAATTAGATCATTTCACTGTTTCCGTGAAACGGTGAAATGATCTAGATGCCGCCGCGCACGCGGTCGCTCAGGTTGCGGCGCTCGCGGACGATGACGGCTAGCGCCGCCTCCTCTTCCGGCCCGCGCGGCAACTGGGAGAGCTGATCGAGCTGGTTCAGGGCAACGAGGCGCAGCAGGTCGTCGCGCACCGCGCCTGCAGCGTCGCGGGGGAGGGTCGGCACCAGCTGGAGGTGCTCGGGCGGCAGCAGGTCCGGCAGGCGGGCAGCGAGGTGCGCGCGCAAGGTCTCCTCAGTGGTGCCCTCCGCCTCGACGAAGGCATAGAGCCCGAAGGAATGGCCCGCGGTGGGGAAGTCGCAGATATGCACATGGCGCACACCCGCCACCTCGCCGAGCGCGGCAGCGATGCGCGGGCCCTGCTCCATGGCGCGCGGGCCGCGACCCTCCGTGTCGTGGTAGTTCAGCAGCCGGCGGGTGACGAAATTGTAGATTTTCTTGCCCGTCTTCATCCACACGCGGGTGTACAGGCTCTTGCGGGCGAGGATCTTTTTCTCGCGCGCGGTCAGCGCCTCCGGGCAGTAGCTGCGCTTCTGCTTGAGGAAGTGGCGGATGTCTTCATAGGCCGCGACGCGGAAGGCCTTGCTACGCCGGGAAAACACCATGGCGAGCTGAAAGTCCATCAGCACCGCGCGCCCGTCGGCGGCGTAGAGCCAGTTCTGCGGTTTGGCGAGGTCGTTATGGGCGATGTTGCGGCGATGCACCTCGCGCAAGCCCTTGCGGGCGGAGGCGAAATAGGCGCGATCGCCGCGCGGGCGGGCGATCTGCAGCGGGATTCCGTCGACAAAGCCGCGGACCAGATAGCCTTCCTCCAGCGCATAGACCGGCACGGTGTGGCCGCTGCCCTCCGCACGCATCAGCGCGCGCGCCTCGCGGGCGGCGAAGTGGCGGGCGAGCGGCTTCACCCACCATTTCACCTCGGCATAGTTGCGCCGTACCGCCGGGTAGACGGTACCGGCGGCATCGCGCCAGAAGCCGCGCTCGATGGTGGAGAAGGTGTCGCGCTTGAGCACGGTGTCGAGCTCGAACACGCCGCCCTGGGCGGGGACCGTGAGGCTCACGCGGCGGCCTCGTTCGGCTCATCCGCGTGGGCCTTGGCCCAGGCGTCCATATCGGCAAGGGCGCGGGCGGCGAGCACCTGCTTTTTGGCGACGGTCTTCTGCGTGCCGCGCAGGCGGTTGCCTCCGGCGTCGCGGGTCGGGTTGGCGTCGAGCGGCGGGAACAGGCCGAAATTGACGTTCATCGGCTGGAAGGAGCGCGGGCCCGCCTCCACCGTCTCGATATGGCCGCCGGTGATGTGGTTGAGAAGGGCGCCATGGGCGGTGGTCGGCGGCGGTAGAGCCGGAGTCTCCCGACGCTGCTCCGCGCTGGCGAACAGGCCGGCCATAAGCCCCATGGCGGCGCTTTCCACATAGCCCTCGCAGCCGGTGATCTGGCCGGCAAAGCGCAGGCGCGGCTCGGCTTTCAGCCGCAGCGTGGCGTCGAGCACGCGGGGTGAGTTGAGATAGGTGTTGCGGTGCAGACCGCCGAGCCGCGCGAATTCCGCCTTTTCCAGCCCCGGAATCATGCGGAACAGGCGGGTCTGCTCGCCATGGCGGGTCTTGGTCTGGAAACCGACCATATTATAGAGCGTGCCCAGCGCGTTATCCTGCCGCAGCTGGACCACCGCATAGGGCTTCACGGTGGGATTGTGCGCGTTGGTCAGGCCCATCGGTTTCATCGGGCCGTGGCGCAGCGTTTCCGGGCCGCGCGCGGCCATCACCTCGATCGGCAGGCAGCCGTCGAAATAGGGCGTGTTGGCTTCGAACTCGCGGAAGGGCACGGTGTCGGAGGCGACCAGGGCGGCGACGAAAGCCTCGTACTGCTCCTTGTCCATGGGGCAGTTGATGTAGTCGGCGCCGGTGCCGCCGGGTCCCATCTTGTCATAGCGCGACTGGAACCAGCACACGTCCATGTCTATGGAATCAAAGTGAATTATCGGCGCGATCGCGTCAAAGAAGGCGAGCGCCTGCTCGTCGGCGCGGGCGCGGATCGCTTCGGCGAGGGCCGGGGAGGTGAGGGGGCCGGTGGCAACGATGACGCTGTCCCATTCCGCCGGCGGCAGGCCGGCGACCTCGCCGCGCTCCACCGTGATCAGCGGATGGGCGGCAATGGCGGCGGTGACGGCCTCGGCGAAGCCCTCGCGATCCACGGCCAGCGCGCCACCGGCGGGGATCTGGTGACGGTCGGCGCAGCCCATGATGAGCGAGCCGAGGCGGCGCATCTCGGCGTGCAGCACGCCGACGGCATTATTGGAAGAATCGTCTGATCTGAAGGAGTTAGAGCAGACGAGCTCGGCCAGGCTGTCGGTTTTGTGGGCATCGGTGCCGCGCGTCGGGCGCATTTCGTGCAGCACGACAGGGGTGCCGCGACGGGCGAGCTGCCAGGCGGCTTCGCAGCCGGCGAGGCCGCCGCCGACAATGTGAACCGGGCGCTTTTCGGTGATGCTCATATCCTGCCGCTGCTCAACACATCCGCGCGCGGCTTAGCACGGAACGGGGGCAAAAAAGAACGGCCCCGGAAAATTCCGGGGCCGTACGATCAGTGCAGTGAGGTGGACGATGTGTCCGATTCAGACGCGAGCGTCCGGCCTCAAGGCCGCATCACGCCGCAGCGGCGGCGCGACGGGCAACGCTGGTGATTTCGCCACGCGACACGTTGATGTCGGCGAGGGTGCGGTCGTCGAGCTGGGAGAGCTCAACGAGAGTGCGGCGATACGCCTGGTAGCGGCGGATCTGCTTGGCAACGAGGCCCCAAAGCAGCATGTCAGTCTCCATCGGTTGTAGTTACCGGATCGCGGCCTCCGAGCATCCCCGGCAGCTGCACGTCCGTTAATCATTCCTGTGCCTAGATATTCGACATCCTGCTTGTTTGGTAGGAAATATACCGCATCCCAGCCCTGCGAGGCGCGCATGCCACGCTCACAATTCATTCACGATCTGCAAGGTTGGCGAAACCTTGGTGTGAATCAGGCGCCCGTGGGCGCCTGATCGAGATCGGCCGAGGTCCGCCCGCAGGCGCCCGTTCGCTGGTGGTCCTCAGGCGTTCGCCAGCGCCTGTTCGAGGTCGGCGATGATGTCCGCCGCGTCCTCGATACCCACGGACAGGCGCACCACATCCGGGCCGGCGCCGGCCAGCGTCTTCTGCTCGTCGGCGAGCTGGCGGTGGGTGGTGGAGGCGGGGTGGATGATGAGCGAGCGCGTATCGCCGATATTGGCGAGGTGCGAGAACAGCTTCACCCCGGACACCAGCGCCACGCCGGCTTCGAAGCCGCCCTTGAGGCCGAAGGTGAACACCGCGCCAGCGCCCTTGGGCGTGTATTGCTGGGCGAGGTTGTAATAGCGGTCGCCCGGCAGGCCGGGATAGCTGACCCAGGACACTTTCGGGTGGTCGGCGAGGAATTTCGCCACCGCCAGCGCATTGTCGCAATGGCGCTGGATGCGCAGCGGCAGGGTCTCAATACCGGTAAGCAGCAGGAAGGCGTTGAACGGCGACAGCGCCGGACCGAGATCGCGCAGGCCGAGCACGCGGGCGGCGATGGCGAAGGCGAAATTACCGAAGGTCTCGCCGATGACCACGCCCTCATATTCCGGGCGCGGCTGGGAGAGGAAGGGATAGCGCCCCTCGCGCAGCCAGTCGAAGGAGCCGCCATCGACGATGACGCCACCGATGGAATTGCCATGGCCGCCGAGGAATTTGGTGGCGGAATGGATGATGATGTCGGCGCCGTGCTCGAACGGACGGATGAGGTAGGGCGTCGCCAGCGTGTTGTCGACGATCAGCGGCACGCCGGCGCGCTTGGCGATCTTCGATATGGCGGCGATGTCGGTGACGATGCCGCCGGGATTGGCGATCGACTCGATGAAGATCGCCTTGGTGCGCGGCGAGATGGCGCGCTCGAAGGAGGCGACATCGTCGGAGTCCGCCCAGACCACGTTCCAGCCGAAGCTCTTGAAGGCGTGGTTGAACTGGTTGATCGAGCCGCCATAGAGCTTGCGCGCGGCGATGAACTCGTCGCCGGGAGTCAGCAGCGTCTGGAAGGTGAGCAGTTGCGCGGCATGGCCGGACGCGACGGCCAGCGCGGCGGTGCCGCCTTCCAGCGCCGCGACGCGCTCTTCCAGCACCGCATTGGTGGGGTTGCCGATGCGCGTGTAGATATTGCCGAACGCCTTCAGCCCGAACAGCGAGGCGGCGTGGTCGACATCGTCGAACACGAAGGAGGTGGTCTGGTAGATCGGCGTGGCGCGCGCCTTGGTGGTCGGGTCGGGCGCGGCGCCGGCATGCACGGCGAGGGTGGCGAAGCCCGGAGCGGGGGTGGTTGCGTCGGTCATTGGCGTTCTCCTGTCGACGGCTCGGCGGCCGCGCGAGCGGTGCGCGGCGGCGAGCGTCTTGGGAGGTAGTGTCGCGCCTTGGCTAAAAAACGCAACAGGTCTGGAGAAAGAATTAAACAGCGAAAAGTGGCTGTTGATATTGCGTCTAGGCGAGGCGTGGCAGCCGCAGCCGGGGAATCTCGATGGCGGGGCAGCGGTCCTGAATGACGGCGATGCCCTGCGCCTCGGCGGTGGCGGCGGCCACATCGTCGCGCACGCCGAGCTGGCTCCAGATGAGCTGCGGGCGGGGCGAAAGCGCGAGCGATTCCGCCACCACGGCGGCGAGATATTCCGGCGCGCGGAACACGTCCACCATGTCGATCGGCTCGGGCACATCGGCGAGGCGGGCATAGGTGGGCAGCCCGGCGATGTCGCGCCCGGCCTGGCCGGGATTGATGGCGAACACGGTGTGGCCGTGCAGGGCGAGAAAGCGGGCGACGCCATGGCTGGGGCGGGCCGGATTCGGGCTGGCGCCGACCACGGCGATGGTGCGCACGCGGCCGAGCCACCCGGCGATGAAGGCGTCGTCATAGGAATCGTGATTCACGGGGCCTCCTGGGGCAGATGGAGGGGTTTCTGCCCGCCATATGGTGCGCGGGTGCGGGCACGGGGAGGGGCCGAATGCGCTGGAGAGCGACGGGCCGGAAGGCGAATTTCAAGGGGTTAGAACGTGGTATTAAAATACCTAAATCGTAACTCATTGATTTGTAACATGAATATCCGATAACGTGGGATTGACGTTGCGCGGGCGCTCGTCTAGAACCCCGCCACGAGAGAGGTGCGGGTACTCCGCGCCCTTGCATATGGATTTTCCCATGAAGACGTTTTCGGCAAAACCCGCCGATATCCAGAAGAAGTGGGTGGTGATCGACGCCACCGGCCTCGTGGTCGGCCGTCTCGCCACCATCATCGCCACCCGCCTGAAGGGCAAGCACAAGGCGATCTACACCCCCCACGTCGATTGCGGCGACAACATCGTCGTCATCAACGCCGACAAGGTGGTGCTGACCGGCCGCAAGCGCGATGACAAGGTGTATTACCACCACACCGGCTTCCCCGGCGGCATCAAGGAGCGGACCGCGAAGTTCATCCTCGAAGGCCGGTTCCCGGAGCGGGTCGTCGAGAAGGCGGTGGAGCGCATGCTGGCGCGCGGCCCGCTCGGCCGCAAGCTGATGGGCAATCTGCGTGTCTATAAGGGCGCCACTCATCCGCATGAGGCCCAGCAGCCGGAGACGCTCGATGTCGCCGCGCTCAACCGCAAGAACGTGGGTATCTGATCATGGCTGAGCTCATCCAGTCGCTCGACGGGCTCGAAGCCCTGAAGTCCCAGGCCGCCGAGGCCCCCAAGCATGTCCAGAAGCTGGACAAGCAGGGCCGCGCCTACGCCACCGGCAAGCGCAAGAACGCGGTCGCCCGCGTGTGGGTGCGCCCCGGCACCGGCAAGATCCTGGTCAATGAGCGCGACGTCGAGGTGTATTTCGCCCGTCCCGTGCTGCGCCTCATCATCCAGCAGCCGTTCTCGGCGGCGGCCCGCAGCGGCCAGTATGACGTGGTCTGCACCGTTTCCGGCGGCGGCCTCTCCGGCCAGGCCGGCGCGCTGCGCCACGGCATCTCCCGCGCGCTCACCTATTACGAGCCCGAACTGCGCGGCCCGCTGAAGAAGGGTGGCTTCCTGACCCGCGACTCGCGCGTGGTCGAGCGCAAGAAGTACGGCAAGGCCAAGGCCCGCCGCAGCTTCCAGTTCTCCAAGCGCTGATCGGCGCTTCGGCTTCCAATGCGAAAGGGCGGGTCCTGCGACCCGCCCTTTTTGTTTGCGCATTGCGCCGCGCTAGAGACTGATACGATCAGGTTGAAACGACCTGAGCGGTGGATCGGTGAGTGCTCTAGGGGCACAAAAAAGGGGCGCCTCGCGGCGCCCCTTTCCGTTGGTCGACCGGCGTGCCGATCAGACCGAGTAGTACATCTCGAACTCGACCGGGTGCGGGGTCATTTCGAACCGCATCACCTCGACCATCTTCAGCTCGATATAGGCGTTGATGAAGTCGTCGCCGAACACGTCGCCCTTCTTGAGGAACTCGCGGTCCTTGTCGAGCGAGGCCAGCGCCTCACGCAGCGAGCCGCAGACGGTCGGGATCTTCTTCAGCTCCTTCGGCGGCAGATCATAGAGGTCCTTGTCCATGGCCGGACCCGGATCGATCTTGTTGATGATGCCGTCGAGGCCGGCCATGACGAGCGCGGCGAAGGCGAGATAGGGGTTCGCGCCGGGGTCCGGGAAGCGGGTCTCGACGCGCTTGGCCTTGGCCGAGGTCGTGTAGGGGATGCGGCAGGAGGCCGAGCGGTTGCGCGCGGAATAGGCGAGCAGCACGGGCGCCTCATAGCCGGGGACCAGCCGCTTGTAGGAGTTGGTCAGCGGGTTGGTGAAGGCGTTCAGCGCCTTGGCGTGCTTGATGATGCCGCCAATGTACCACAGGCATTCCTGGCTGAGGTCGGCATATTTGTTGCCGGCAAACATTGGCTTGCCGTCCTTCCAGATCGACTGGTGCACATGCATGCCCGAGCCGTTGTCGCCGAAGATCGGCTTCGGCATGAAGGTGGCCGTCTTGCCATAGACATTGGCGACCTGGTGGATGCAGTACTTGTAGACCTGCAGCTGGTCGGCCATCGTCACCAGCGTGTCGAACTTCAGACCCAGCTCGTGCTGGGCGGAAGCGACCTCGTGATGGTGCTTCTCGACCTTGGCGCCCATGCGGGCCATGGCCGCGAGCATCTCGCCGCGCAGGTCCTGGCAGCTGTCGACCGGCGGCACCGGGAAGTAGCCGCCCTTGGTGCGCACGCGGTGGCCGAGATTGCCGCCTTCATATTCGGTGCCGCCATTGGTCGGCAGTTCCACCGAATCGAGCTTGAAGCCGGTGTTGTAGGGGTCGGCGGTGAAGCGCACGTCGTCGAAGATGAAGAACTCGGCCTCGGGGCCGATATAGATGGTGTCGCCGATGCCGGTGGACTTGAGATAGGCCTCGGCCTTCTTGGCGATGCCGCGCGGGTCGCGCGCATAGGGCTCGCCGGTGGTCGGCTCCAGCACGTCGCACACCACGACGAGCGTGGTCTCGGCGAAGAACGGGTCGATGCTGACGGAGTCGAGATCGGGCTGCAGATGCATGTCCGATTCGTTGATGGCCTTCCAGCCCGCAATGGAGGAACCGTCGAATGCCTGACCTTCGGCGAAGAAATCTTCGTCGACCATCGAGATATCGAAGGTCACATGCTGCCACTTGCCGCGGGGATCGGTGAAGCGCAGGTCGACGTATTTCACGTCGTTGTCCTTTATCAGCTTCATTACATCCTTGGCCGTCGTCATATTGTTCGTACCTCTTCTGATACTGCCGTCTTTTGCAGGGCAGATGGATCCCAAGCGGATGGTCAACGACGATACGCGCCGCATCCGTGGGGATGCGGCGCGCTCATATGCGCCACCATACTACGCTGGCTGTCAGATGGCGTCGACGCCCGACTCACCGGTACGAATGCGAATGGCTTCTTCGATGTTGGAAACGAAGATCTTGCCGTCGCCGATGCGGCCGGTCTGGGCGGCGCGGCGGATGGCGTCGATCGCCGTTTCCACCGTCTCGTCGGCGACCACGATCTCGATCTTCACCTTCGGCAGGAAATCGACGACGTATTCGGCGCCCCGATAGAGTTCCGTGTGTCCCTTCTGCCGGCCGAAGCCCTTGGCTTCCGTGACGGTGATGCCCTGCAAGCCGATCTCCTGCAGCGCCTCCTTCACCTCGTCGAGCTTGAAGGGCTTAATGATGGCCTCAATCTTCTTCATCTGACCTCGTCTCCCTGACTCGTCGATCCGCGACGCCCGGCCGAGTCGGGTCGCGAAGAAGCAGAACCCATGCCAAGCACCCTAGTGTCGCCGGAAACCGTTAATAGCGCATCATCGCATGACGCTACCGCACGGGCCAAACAGCTTCGATTTCCGGGAATGATGAAGTTATGGGCGATGTGCCGGCAAAGTAGGCAAGAGTGGCCGCGCGGCCGGCCGAAGGGCTGCGCTAAAGCTAGGCATTTGCCGTCGATTGTTGCGGCGGCCGCGGCCTCGCACGGCTGATGCTGTTTCCGCTAAGCTAAAGCTGACGCCGCCGCCAGCGCCGGACCGTGCAGGATCAGGGACCGATGGAACTTCTTACCCCCACCGAAATGGCTCGCGCCGATGCCTTCACCATCGCCGCCGGCGTTCCCGGCGCCGTGCTCATGGAACGGGCGGGACACGCTGTCGCAGCCTTCGCCGCGCGTGTGACGGTGGCGGGCGGGCGGGTGCTGGTGCTGTGCGGGCCGGGCAATAATGGCGGAGACGGATTCGTCGCCGCGCGGCTCCTGGCGGCGGCCGGCTACCGGGTGCGGCTCGCTCTGCTGGGCGACCGGGAGGCTCTGCGCGGCGATGCCGCGTTCATGGCGGCGCGCTGGACCGGAGCTGTCGCGCCGGCGGAGACGGTGGACCTCGCCAGCGCTGATCTCATCATCGACGCGCTGTTCGGCGCCGGGCTGGCGCGCGATCTCGACGGCGCGGCGCGGGCGCTGGTGGAGCGGGTGAACGCCGCCGGCCTGCCGGTGCTGGCGGTGGACCTGCCTTCCGGCATCGACGGCGCCACCGGCGCGGTGCGCGGGGCGGCGATCAAGGCGCGGTGGAGCGTCACCTTCTTCCGCGCCAAGCCCGGCCATGTGCTGCTGCCGGGGCGCCTGCATGCGGGGGAGGTGACCGTCGCGGATATCGGCATCCTCCCCGCCGCGCTTGACGTCCTCGCGCCGCGCGCCTTCGCCAATGTGCCGGAGCTGTGGGCCGGCCATTTCCCGGTGCCGGCGCCGGAGGGGCATAAATATTCGCGCGGCCATCTCGTGGCCGTTTCCGGCCCGGCGCAGGCGACCGGGGCGACGCGGCTTTCCGCCCGCGCGGCGCTGCGGGCCGGGGCCGGGCTAGTGACGGTGGCGTGCCCGGCCGAGGCGCTGCCGATCCACGCGGCGAATCTCTCCGCCATCATGGTGCGGCCGGTGGAGGACGCGGCGGGGCTGGCGCATCTGCTGGCCGACCCCCGCCTGACGACGCTGGTGCTCGGCCCCGGCCTTGGCGTCGGGGAGGCGGCCCGCGCCAAGCTTGGCGTGTGCGGCGACCGGCGGCTTGTCATCGACGCCGATCTCCTCACCTCGTTCAAGGGCGAGGCGGACGCGCTGGCGCAGGCGCTGGCGGGCGCGCCAGCGGCGGTAGCGACCCCGCATGACGGCGAATTCGCGCGGATTTTCGAGCGCTGCCCGCAGGTGCTGGAGGCGCCCTCACGGCTGGAGCGGGCGCGTGCCGGCGCCGCGCGCCTGGGCGCGACGCTGCTGCTCAAGGGGCCGGACACGGTGGTGGCGAGCCCGGACGGGCGCGCCAGCATCGCCGCCAATGCGCCGCCTTGGCTGGCGACGGCCGGGGCGGGGGACGTGGTGGCGGGAATCGTCGGCGGGCTGCTGGCGCAGGGCATGCCGCCCTTCGAGGCGGCGAGCGCTAGCGTGTGGCTGCATGGCGAAGCCGCGCGCGAGGCCGGGCCGGGGCTGGTGGCCGACGATCTGATCGACGCGCTGCGTCCGGTCTATCGCCGCCTCTTCGCCCGGCTGGGGGCTGTGTAGCGGCGGGCGGGCGCGCGCATTTTGCACTGGCGCAGCGTCATGACCGTGTTATAAGCCCGCACCCGGCTGGCGGCGCCTTCTCGGGTGCGCGCCCATGTGCCCATGCGCGTCCTCGCGGACGACGTGGCGGGCGACAGGCGCAACCGCGGGCGTGGCGGAACTGGTAGACGCGCTGGATTTAGGTTCCAGTGGCGAGAGTCGTGGGGGTTCGAGTCCCTCCGCCCGCACCAGTGCCTTACCCTTGTCCGGTGCCGCCTTCCGACCCATTTGCACCGAGCGCGGCCGTCGGCGATCACGCGGCCACGCACACCGACATTCGAGAGCCCGCGCACGCGGCAAACTAGACGAAGGCCGATTAAAATGCAGGTCACCGAACTCCTCGCCGAAGGTCTGAAGCGCGAATATCGCGTGGTGCTGCCGGCCTCCGAACTTGACGCCAAGGCCAATGCGCGCCTCAGCGAACTCAAGGACAAGGTCCGCCTCAACGGCTTCCGCCCCGGCAAGGTGCCGGTCGCGCATCTCAAGCGCATGTATGGCAAGTCCGTGCTCGCCGAGGTCATCGACCAGGCGGTGAACGAGGCCAACACCAAGATCATCGAGGATAACGGCTTCAAGCTTGCGATGCAGCCCAAGGTGGAGCTGCCGCAGGACCAGGAACAGGTGAACGAGGTCATCGAAGGCAAGGCTGACCTGTCCTTCACCGTGAACCTCGAAGTGCTGCCGGCGATCACGCTCGGCGACTTCAGGTCGATCACCCTCGACAAGCCGGTGCTCGCGGTCTCCGACGAGGAGGTCGAGGAGACCGTCAAGCGCATCGCCGACGCCAACCGCCCCTATGCCGCCAAGCCGGAAGGCACGGCCGAGAACGGCGACCGCGTCACCATCTCCTTCGTCGGCTCGATCGACGGCGAGAAGTTCGAGGGCGGCGCGGGCGAGGATGTGCCGCTGGTGCTCGGCTCCAGCAGCTTCATCCCCGGCTTCGAGGAGCAGCTGGTCGGCATCAAGGAAGACGAGACCCGCACCGTCACCGTCACCTTCCCCGAGGCCTATCAGGCCGCTCATCTCGCCGGCAAGGAAGCCTCGTTCGAGGTGACGGCGAAGATGATCGAAGCCCCGACCGAGATGGAAATCGGCGACGAGTTCGCCAAGACGCTGGGCATGGACAGCCTCGCCGCGCTCAAGGAGCAGGTGAAGAGCCGCATCGCCCAGGAGCACAACGCGCAGAGCCGCAACAAGGCCAAGCGCCGCCTGCTCGACGCGCTGGACGGCCTGCACCAGTTCGACGTGCCGCCGACCCTGGCGGAACAGGAATTCGATGGCATCTGGGGTTCGGTCACCTCCGAGATGGAAGCCCAGAAGAAGACCTTCGCCGATGAGGGCACCACCGAGGAGGCCGCCCGCGAGGACTACCGCAAGATTGCCGAGCGCCGCGTGCGCCTCGGCCTGGTCCTTGCGGAAATCGGTGAGAAGAACAACATCCAGGTCACCGACGACGAAGTGACCCGCGCCGTCGTCGAGCGCGCCCGGCAGTTCCCGGGGCAGGAGCAGCAGGTGTGGGAGTTCTACCGCAAGAACGCCCAGGCGCTGGCCAGCCTGCGCGCGCCGATCTTCGAGGAGAAGGTCGTCGACTACCTGCTCGAACTCGCCACCGTCAACGAGGTCCCCGTCACCCGCGAGGAACTCTATGCCGAGGACGAGGACGACAAGGCGGCCTGATTTCGGCGGAACGCGCGGAGTCGTGCACGGCGCGCGGCTCCGCCTCCCGCCGCGGCCGCACCGGCGGGCTGGTAGGGACGCGCTTTCCCTTTATTGTGGGGTAGGTGGATTCGCGGGCGGCGCAGGCGCGCCGTGCCGCCGAGGATCGAAATATGCGTGACCCGATTGATACCCTGAACAACTACCTGGTCCCGATGGTGGTCGAGCAGACCAACCGGGGCGAGCGTTCCTACGACATTTATTCGCGGCTGCTGAAAGAGCGCATCATTTTCCTGACCGGGCCGGTCGAGGACGGCATGGCGACCCTCATGGTCGCCCAGCTGCTGTTCCTCGAAGCGGAGAACCCGAAGAAGGAAATCTCGATGTACATCAACTCCCCTGGCGGGGTGGTGACATCGGGTCTGGCGATCTACGACACCATGCAGTTCATCAAGCCGGCGGTGTCGACGCTGTGCATCGGCCAGGCGGCCTCGATGGGCTCGCTGCTGCTGACCGCCGGCGAGAAGGACATGCGCTTCGCCCTGCCGAACGCGCGAATCATGGTGCACCAGCCCTCGGGCGGCTTCCAGGGCCAGGTGACCGACATCATGCTCCACGCCAAGGAGATCATGAGCCTCAAGCAGCGGCTCAACGAGATCTACGTGAAGCACACGGGCCAGGACCTCAAGTCGGTGGAAGACGCGCTGGAGCGCGACAACTTCATGACCGCCGACGTGGCCAAGTCCTTCGGCCTTATCGACAAAGTGATCGACAAGCGCCCGGATGAGGCCGCAGTGAAGCCCTGACGGGCCTTCGCGCCGTGTTTCCGAATGCGGCGCGACTTTCTATATTGACACCTGAGCCCGCGTCGAGATGAAGCGCGGGCTTGCATGCGTCGCGGTATCGCGCTTGCATGGCATCAGCATGAAGTGTCGCCTGGAGGTGTGACGGGGGGACGACGGGCAGGCGCCCATTTTCGCGAAATCGGGGATGGTGCGAATGCCTTCTTGATCGGATCGTGGCCAGCGTGCTTGGCTGTGACGGAACAGGGACCCTTAAGTCGCTTCCTTTTGACGGCCTTTTCGAGCCGTCGCGTTTCTCCCCCCTTGGAGGCCCGCGGCGGCCGCGGGACTGGGGCGGTTCCGGGCAGTGCCTGGACCGCCGAGCGGACGGAGAGACGCATGAGCAAGGTTGGCGGCGGCGACAGCAAGAATACTCTTTACTGCTCGTTCTGCGGCAAGAGCCAGCACGAGGTCCGCAAACTCATTGCGGGACCGACCGTGTTCATCTGCGATGAATGCGTCGAGCTGTGCATGGACATCATCCGCGAGGAGAACAAATCCTCGCTGGTGAAGTCGCGCGACGGCATCCCGACCCCGAAGGAAATCTGCAAGGTCCTGGACGACTATGTGATCGGCCAGTTCCATGCCAAGCGCGTCCTCTCGGTGGCGGTGCATAACCACTACAAGCGCCTGAACCACGCGACGAAGCACGCCGGCGATGTCGAGCTGGCCAAGTCCAACATCATGCTGATCGGGCCGACGGGCTCGGGCAAGACGCTGCTCGCGCAGACGCTCGCCCGCATCCTCGACGTGCCCTTCACCATGGCGGACGCGACCACGCTGACCGAGGCGGGCTATGTCGGCGAGGATGTGGAGAACATCATCCTCAAGCTGCTGCAGTCGGCCGACTACAATGTCGAGCGGGCGCAGCGCGGCATCGTCTATATCGACGAGATCGACAAGATCAGCCGCAAGTCCGACAACCCGTCCATCACCCGCGACGTGTCGGGCGAGGGTGTGCAGCAGGCGCTGCTGAAGATCATGGAAGGCACGGTCGCTTCCGTGCCGCCGCAGGGCGGGCGCAAGCATCCGCAGCAGGAATTCCTGCAGGTGGACACGACCAACATCCTGTTCATCTGCGGCGGCGCCTTCGCCGGCCTCGACAAGATCATCTCCTCGCGCGGCAAGGGCACGTCCATCGGCTTCGGCGCGGTGGTGGCGGCGCCCGAGGACCGCAAGCCGGGCGAAGTGTTCCGCGAAGTGGAGCCGGAAGACCTGCTGAAATACGGGCTGATCCCGGAATTCATCGGTCGTCTGCCGGTCATCGCCACGCTGGGCGACCTCGACGAGGCCGCGCTGAAGAAGATCCTCTCCGAGCCGAAGAACGCGCTGGTGAAGCAGTATCAGCGCCTGTTCGAGATGGAGAATGTCGAGCTGACCATTCATGAGGAAGCGCTGGGCGCCATCGCCCGCAAGGCCATCGAGCGCAAGACCGGCGCGCGCGGCCTGCGCTCGATCATGGAAGGCATCCTGCTCGACACGATGTTCGACCTGCCGGGCCTCGAAGGCGTGGAAGAGGTCGTCATCAGCAAAGAGGTCGTCGAGCAGAACGCACGTCCGCTCTACATCTATGCGGACCGCGCAGCCGGCGATGCGGGCGCGAGTGCGTAGTCGACCGGCGGTGGACAGGGCCGGGCCATCAGGTCCGGCCAGCGACGCGGCCCGCTCCCTTGACGGGGGGCGGGGGCATCGCCATCTGAGCCTCAACCACCGGTCCTCGACCGCATCGACGTGCCCCGCGCGCCTGACGCAGCCCCCGCACAGAGATCAACGTTCGCGTTCCGGCCGCATCGCGGCGCGGTTCTCCCCGGGGACGTGTGTCCTCGGGTCTGGTCGCCTGCCGCCCAAAGAAAGGAAAGAGCCATGACGAGCCCCAAGCCTCGCACCGCGCTCACCCCGGGAGTGGCGCAGACCTTCCCGGTCCTGCCGCTGCGCGACATCGTCGTCTTCCCGCACATGATCGTGCCGCTGTTCGTCGGCCGCGAAAAGTCGATCCGCGCCCTCGAAGAGGTGATGCGCAACGACACCTTCATCCTGCTGGCGACGCAGGAGAACGCCTCGGACGACGATCCGGCGACCTCCTCCATCTACAAGATCGGCACGCTGGCCTCGGTGCTGCAGCTCTTGAAGCTGCCGGACGGCACGGTGAAGGTGCTGGTCGAGGGCATTTCGCGCGCCAAGGTCAACCACTACACCGACCGCACCGACCTCTATGAGGCCGAGGCGCAGGCGCTGGAAGAGGAACTCGGCTCCAAGGTCGAGGCCGAGGCGCTCGGCCGCTCCGTGCTGGCCGAATTCGACAGCTATGTGAAGCTGAACAAGAAGGTTTCGCCGGAAGTCGTCGGCGTCGTCACCCAGATCGAGGATCACTCGAAGCTGGCCGACACCGTCGCCTCGCATCTCGCGGTGAAGATCCCCGAGAAGCAGGCGGTGCTGGAGATTCTCAAGGTCACCAGCCGGCTGGAGAAGGTGCTTTCGCTGATGGAGAGCGAAATCTCGGTCCTTCAGGTCGAGAAGCGCATCCGCACGCGCGTCAAGCGCCAGATGGAGAAGACCCAGCGCGAGTACTATCTCAACGAGCAGATGAAGGCGATCCAGAAGGAGCTGGGCGACGGCGAGGATGGCCGTGACGAGCTGGCCGAGCTGGAAGAGCGCATCAAGACCGTCAAGCTCTCCAAGGAAGCGCGCGAGAAGGCGACGCATGAGCTGAAGAAGCTGCGGCAGATGTCGCCCATGTCGGCGGAAGCCACCGTGGTGCGCAACTATCTCGACTGGCTGCTGTCGATCCCGTGGGGCAACCGCAGCAAGGTCAAGAAGGACCTGCCCTTCGCCCAGAACGTGCTCGACACCGATCATTTCGGCCTCGACAAGGTCAAGGACCGCATCGTCGAATATCTCGCCGTGCAGAGCCGGCAGAACAAGCTCACCGGGCCGATCCTGTGCCTGGTCGGCCCGCCCGGCGTCGGCAAGACATCGCTCGCCAAGTCCATCGCCAAGGCGACGGGCCGCGAATATGTGCGCGTCGCCCTCGGCGGCGTGCGCGACGAGGCCGAGATCCGTGGCCATCGCCGGACCTATATCGGCTCCATGCCCGGCAAGATCATCCAGTCCATGCGCAAGGCCAAGAAGGCCAACCCGCTGTTCCTGCTGGATGAGATCGACAAGATGGGCGCGGATTTCCGCGGCGACCCGTCCTCGGCCCTGCTTGAGGTGCTCGACCCCGAGCAGAACCACACCTTCGCCGACCACTATCTGGAAGTGGATTACGACCTCTCCAACGTGATGTTCGTGACCACCGCCAACACGCTGAACATCCCGCCGGCCCTGCTGGACCGGATGGAGGTGATCCGCATCGCCGGCTACACCGAGGACGAGAAGGTGGAGATCGCCCGTCGTCACCTCATCCCGCAGGCGCTGACCAAGCATGGTCTGCAGCTGAAGGAATGGTCGATCGACGACGAGGCGCTGCTCACGCTCGTGCGCCGCTACACCCGCGAGGCGGGCGTGCGTAACCTTGAGCGTGAGATTTCCAATCTCGCCCGCAAGGCGGTGAAGGACCTGATGCTGACCAAGAAGAAGACGGTCAAGATCACGGTCAAGCAGCTGGAGGACTATCTCGGCGCGCCGAAGTACCGCTATGGCGAGGCCGAGAGCGAGGATCAGGTTGGCGTCGTGACCGGCCTTGCCTGGACCGAGGTGGGCGGGGAAATCCTCACCATCGAAGGCGTCATGATGCCCGGCAAGGGCAAGATGACGGTGACGGGCAATCTGCGCGACGTGATGAAGGAATCGATCTCGGCGGCGGCCTCCTATGTCCGCTCGCGCGCGCTCGATTTCGGCATCGAGCCGCCGCTGTTCGACCGCCGCGACATCCACGTCCACGTGCCGGAGGGGGCGACCCCGAAGGACGGGCCGTCCGCCGGCGTCGCCATGGCCACGGTGCTGACCTCGGTGCTGACCGGCATCCCGATCCGCCGCGATGTCGCCATGACCGGCGAAGTGACGCTGCGCGGCCGGGTGCTGCCGATCGGCGGGCTGAAGGAAAAGCTGCTGGCGGCGCTGCGCGCCGGCATCAAGAAGGTTCTGATCCCCGAGGAGAACGCCAAGGATCTGGCGGAAATCCCGGACAATGTGAAGAACGCGCTTGAGGTCGTGCCGGTGTCGCGGATGGACGAGGTGCTGCAGCACGCGCTGGTCCGCCAGCCCGAGGCGATCGTCTGGGAAGAGAAGGTGCTGGCGCCGGCCACCGAGGTCGAGCCTGTCATCGCCCGCGACGAGATCGGCGTCATCGCCCCGCACTGAGCGGGCGGACCCGGCCTTTACAACGTGAAGATGAGGCGGCGGTGCCCATGGGCGCCGCCGTTTTCGTTTGGCCGGGCCTTGGCCGCTCCGACGCCGATTCGGTGAGGGAAAAGCCAGGCGTTCGCCCAAAATGCGGGCGCGGCAGAACCGTCACAAATTACGGTATCCCATTACACGCAATCGCCCCGAAGTCGTGTATTTGTGCGGGTTTCGCGGTGGGAGCGCTTGCAATCGCCGCAATTTGGGGAAAGTGTGCCCGCCCGTCGTCGGTGCATGCGACCGACGATTCTTGTGCAATCAAGGGAAGGACCGGTCAAATGACCACGAAGAACGAACTCGTCGCCGCTGTGGCCGAGCAGGCCAAGCTGACGAAGGCTGCTGCGGCGGCCGCGGTCGACGCGACCTTCGATGCTATTGCCGCCTCGCTGAAGGCCGGCGAAGAAGTCAAGCTGATCGGCTTCGGCAGCTTCTCTGTCGTGACCCGCGCCGCGCGCGAAGGCCGCAACCCCCGCACCGGCAACCCGGTCAAGATCGAGGCCTCCAAGGCCCCGAAGTTCACGCCCGGCAAGGGCCTGAAGGAAACCGTCAACGGTTGATCCTCGCGGCGTCGCGCCCCCCGTGCCTGAGGGTGCGGGGTGCGGTGCGGCGCCGAGGGCGCAGGTTCGCCGGCCATGCCGGCGGACCCGCGCTGCGCCCACACCCCCGTGGTGGCGCATGGCGGCAGCGACAGACGCGCCGCGCCTGCCTTTTTCAGATATCCATCCGCATGAGCGGCGCGCCCTGTGCGCCCCGACTCAACTGTCGAGATGGCACGGCCACGGGCCGATGGCGCGTCTGCTGGCGCGTCTGCGCCGCCCGTCTCACCCACAGCCTCTTTGACACCGGCGCCGCTTTCTCGTCAGAGGCTCTTGCCGCCTCGCGGCGGCGATGCTTAAACGCGGCCGGCGAAAGCCGTGCGGGCGGTTAGCTCAGTTGGTAGAGCATCTCGTTTACACCGGAACGCCCTAAAACGCCTCTAGGAGCGCCAAGGGCTTGATAGGGGTGGTGTGTCGCCCCGGCATGCGCCGGAAGGCGCCACGGGGCGCCTGAGGGCGGCCAATACGGGACAATTACGCGCCAGCGTTTCCTAGCCTCTGACCATTTCGAGGATATCCTCGAAATGGTTCCCTTTTGGGAACGGCGCAGGCACCCGTTCCCTTTTCCATGGCGGCCGACGCAGGGCGGGATGCTCGCAGGCATAGAGCCAGTGTCTTGCAGGCCACCCGCGCCCACGGGCGGAGAGGGTGGGTTGTAAGGTGCCGAAGGCACGGCGCGGAAATGTCAGAACAAAAAATGAACAAAAAATGGCAAGTCTCGCTTGCTGCCGAGTCCCTCATGTGCCAGCATGTCACAAAATGTCCCGGGGGTGAGTCTTGACCAAGTTCGTGAGTACCAGGCAGCGTGCGCGTCTGTCCGTCAATGAAACGGCAAGACGCGTAAGCCGGACCCGCAGGACGGTCTACCGGTGGCAGAAGGGTGATACGGCTCCCGACCAGAGCGCGATGGAGCTGTTGCAGGGGCTTTGCCCCAAGCCTAGCTCTGCGTCCGCTGCCGATTTCACCTTCATCGACCTCTTTGCCGGCATCGGCGGGCTGCGAAAGGGGTTCGAGGGGGCAGGGGGGCGCTGTGTATACACTTGCGAGTGGGACAAGTACTCGCGCCAGACGTACGAGGCCAATTTCCCTCACGACGATCATGAGATAGCGGGTGACATTCGCGAAGTGTCAGCCGACGAAGTGCCTGACCACGATCTCCTTCTGGCGGGATTCCCATGCCAGCCCTTTTCCATTGCCGGTGTGTCGAAGAAGAACGCGCTGAATCGTCCGCACGGCTTCGCTTGTGAGGCACAGGGGACGCTTTTTTACGACGTCGCCCGCATCATCCGTGAGAAGAAGCCCAAGGCTTTCCTGCTGGAGAACGTCAAAAACCTGCTGAACCACGATCGCGGGCAGACTTTTCGTGTGATCCACGACGTTCTCAAAAACCAGCTCGGGTACCATATTTCGTTCCGAGTGCTGGACGCCAAGTCATGGCTGCCTCAGCATCGCGAGCGCATTTTCATCGTTGGCTTCCGGGAAGAGTGCGGTTTCGACCTCGCAGATCTGGTGGTGCCAGACCCCTTTAAGGGGCCAAAGCTTCGTTCGATTCTTCACGCGGAGGATGGGTCAGAAAGTGTCGATCGCCATTACATCGGCCGCGACGGCAAGGTCTCTGATCGCTACACCCTCACTCCGCACCTCTGGAAATATCTTCAGGATTATGCGGAGAAGCACCGTCAGAAGGGCAACGGGTTCGGATTTGGACTTTTCGGACCTGAAGATGTCGCCCGTACGCTGTCAGCCCGGTATTACAAGGATGGGTCGGAGATTCTGATCCGTCAGGCAGGGGAAACTCCCCGCCGTCTGACGCCAAGGGAATGCGCCAGGCTTATGGGATTTGATGAGCCCGGCAAGAGCGAGTTTTTCATCCCGGTTTCGGATACTCAGGCTTACAAGCAGTTTGGCAATTCGGTCGCTGTCCCGACGGTGAGGGCCGTAGCTGATTTCATGAAGCCATACCTGACCGGTACTGCCGTGAAGCACCAGCTGATACCGGAAGCCGAGTGTGCCTGACATTGTGGATGTCGCTACCCGCAGCCGGATGATGTCCGGTATACGCGCTAAGGACACCAAGCCCGAAATGATAGTTCGCCGCGGGCTCCATTCTTCCGGCCTGCGATACACACTGCATGTTCGATCTTTGCCGGGTACCCCGGACATTGTGTTTCCGCGCAAGAAGGCCGTGATATTCGTTCACGGCTGTTTCTGGCATGGGCATGACTGTCATCTTCACAAGGTGCCGGATACGCGGAAAGAGTTCTGGTCACAGAAAATCGATGGAAACCGCATCCGGGATGTGCGTCACCAGCGTGACCTGTCTTGTCTGGGATGGAGGTATCTTGTTGTCTGGGAATGTGCGCTGCGCGGGAAAACGCGCCGGCCTGTCGATTCGGTGATCGAGGAAACGGCCGAATGGGTCAGGTCGGGTTTAACAAGCGCCGAGATCGGGGGACGAGAAGGTGGCGCTCGCTGATGTAACTGACTGGATGGATGAGTTCGGCAGGCCCGGCTTCCTTTGGTACGTGAAGCGGCTGTCATCAAACGACACGGGCGCCAACGGCACTCATCAAGGCGGGCCGTATATTCCGACTGAGCTTGCCTTTAAGCTTTTCCCCGATCTGCCGGGTTCTACGGAAACGAACCGCGACGCCCGGGTCGACATTTACATTGACTCCCATCCTGAAGTCAGAAATGTGCGTGTCGTCTGGTACAACGGAAAATATCGCGACGGCACCCGCGATGAAGTGCGCATGACACAATTCGGCGGCCGGGCGTCGCCTCTACTCGATTTCGACAATACCGGCGCCCTCACCGTCTTTGCCTTTGAGGTCACTGAGAACGGACACGCACTCAGCTGCCACATCTGGGTTTGTGGAGGCGACGGTACGGAGGCCGACCTCTTTGAAGAGCGATTGGGGCCAGTAGAACCGAAACAGCACATAGTCTGGACGCCAGGCGATATGCTGCCGTCGATGGACCTTTTTGCCGAAGCGGCGAGCGGAAAGTCGAGCTGTCGGCTCCCCTCATCAAAGATTCCGCCTGAATGGTTCGTCAAATTTCCCAGCGGCGAGGAGATCATCCGTCGCACGATTGAAAAGAGGCCTCTCGCCACAGCCAATATCGATGTCCGGCTCATGGCTCGCCGCAAGTGCGAGTATGAGATGTTTCTTGGCGTCGAGGAGGCCGTGTTCCTTCCGCGTATTACCGAGGGGTTCACCAGCATCGACGGCTTTCTCAGCCTCGCGCAGACCGTGCTGCAAAGCCGGAAATCACGGTCGGGCAGATCCCTTGAGCTGCATATTCGGGAGATCCTGAAGGAGGAGGGGCTCGTTGCGGGAACAGACTTCAGCCACAACGCTACCGTGGATACGAACAGCAAACCTGACTTCCTGTTTCCTTGCGACGCCGATTACCGCGACCCGGAGTTTCCTGCTGCCAAACTCCGCATGCTGGCAGCCAAGACGACCTGCAAGGATCGGTGGCGCCAGGTCACCAAGGAGGCCAGCAGGGTGGCTGAGAAGCACCTCCTGACTTTGCAGGAAGGTGTTTCTGAAAATCAGTTCGAAGAAATGCGGGAGGCTGGTGTTCGGCTGGTTGTGCCAGCCTCACTGCATACATCCTACCACGAGAACATTCGCCCTCATCTCATCAGCTTTGAGAGTTTTGTGGCCGATGTTCGTCACCTAAAGCTTTAATCTTCGCCCGCAGATACGCCAGTGGGTCTTCATCATCGAACCGCAGCTCCGGCTTTTTCTCCTCAAGCAAGTGGAAGAAGCCGAGCTGTTCCATGACCGGCTACGCGTACCTGATTTTGCCAGACGTAAACACGGTGGCGTAATGGTCGAATTCCCTGCGCCCGCTAGGAAACTCGGTGGCAATATCCACATTAACGCGGTGGCCAACGTCAGCAGCCAAGCGCTTGGCGGCGTCTAATGCCACCTGCTCTGACTGGTGCAGCGCATCTACGCTTTCATCAAATGCAGCGTCTTCGCTGGCCAGGTCATCGCCATCAAATTGGTTGGGGCAAATATAGTAATATGTAGGCAATTCCAAATCTTTAGCTTTCTTTATTGTGAAAGCATAATGATACCATTAACGCTATACGTCAATATTATTGTGAATAAAGCGAGAAAATTAAAATAAAAAGCCCGGCTTTAACCGGGCGTGTGTCTGACAGAAAAGCCAAGGATGCTACAATCCGGCGCCAGATATACCCCGACACAAGGGCATAATCAGCGTCGGCAAGGCTCTCCCCTAAATCAAGAAATGCGCTGACCTGACCAGCCGTGTACCATCTCGCGCAATGTCCGATGGGCTCATTTCATGCGCTGGCCTGATGGTCATTTCCACCAATTACCTACTCCAGCTTGCTTGAACCGGGTAGAGGCGTAGCCCCAAGCAGGGCCGCATTCGGTGCGCCTTGACTATAAGGCTAAAAGGTATAGGTACGTCAACGGATTTTAATTCCTCACAGTCGTAGCTCGCCTTTAGGAGGCAATCATGGCAATCAAGTCCTCGGCCCTTCCCGACTTTTCCGAAATGTCGATGGCCGAACTGCAAGAGCTGGTTGATGCCGCTCAGGCTGCCTTGAATGAAAAGAAGGACGCCCGACGCCAGGAACTGCTGGCGGAGTTGGAGGCCCTGGGAGGTGTCCCCCAAGCGACGCACCGTACACGGCCCGTGAGTGAAAGTGATGATACACGTACGCGCGCAACCCCGGCTCCTAAATATCGCAGCAAGCGCGATGCTGCGGTGACCTGGACGGGGAGGGGGGCAACGCCCCGCTGGATGCGGGAGGAGATGGATGCGATGAACATATCCACAAAGGACGAGTTTCTGATAAAATAAATTGTAGGTTTTTGTAGAGCAAAAGCCCCGGCAAGCGTCGGGGCTTTTTTATTTGTTGAGCACGCCTTTCTGAATAAATTCAGATTGAAGCCGCTTTAAGCGACGTGAGTGCGGATATTGTTTTAAGGCATCTTGAAAGGCGCTATGTGTATTTGCGTATGCTTGATGAATGCTATAGGGTTCCATTAGGCTCTGAAACCACTCTCGATCCCGAACCTCATCGGCTTGCTGAAAGCCAGCATTCTTGTATTGGATGTAGCGTCGATAGGTGTGTCCATGCATAAGAACTCCCCGATAAACATCCCATACGGCATATTTGTCGACGTAGTTGTATGCGTGTAGTGTCTCTACCAAGGCAATTAGGTCACGGTCCCGCTGCGTTATGTCCTCCGAAGCTTTTGAGAGGTGGTAATAGGCGTCACTATATAGTCCCTTTATGTGAAGTTCATACCGGTAGGATTTTGCAACGGCCCGGCCTTTGGATTCAAGCTCTGCTCTAAGGCACTTTGCGCGGATCATTGGTTTCGAAAGAGATTCATTGAGAAGGCGCAGCTCTTCGATAGACATCTTACGAATAGCCGCTACATCGGGAGCGGGTATCAGATACTCCTCGTCAAGAACTGGTTTATCGATATCGCGTACCAAATCTCTGTAAAGGCAAATCGAGTGCGAGAGGTCTAGCCGTTCCTGTCTCTCTCTCGCCCAACGCCAGAGCTTCTTTATCCATCCGACCATTTTGGTTACCTCTGGCTGCTCGGGATGATGTTACCAGCGTTGAATTGGCATGAGAATGGGAAAAGTCCTCGAAAGCGGTGGTCTTTGTGTTGCGCAATTGCCAGTCGAAGCGCAGCGGCGTTGCAAAATTGCCGGAAGAAACACGTTATCCTGGATGAATGTTCCAAGAGTTAGTCAATAATATTGACGAAAAATGAAGGTTAAGCGAACGTTCTGTTAAGGGCGGCTGCACCACACCGCGTCGCCCTGTCGATTGACGGTGTGGCGACAAACAATAAAGGTGTGGCCTCAACATGCCGAAATATTCGCAATGAATAAGCTCCGCAAACAGCGGGCGTCATTTACCCAAGTTCCCAATGAAATGCTCTGCGACGCGTCTCTTAGCCTGAAGGCGAAGGGTCTTTACGCGCTTATGTACAGCAAGCCTGACGGCTGGCAATTCTATGAAAGCGCCCTCGTCAAAGAGAGTAAGGACGGCAAGGATGCCGTCAGTACCGGCCTGAAGGAGTTGATAGACGCTGGATGGCTGAAGCGCTCAGGAGATCGCGTTGATAGCGATGGGCGGTTTACCGCTTATGACTATGAATTATTTGTATACCAGGGCGGATTTTCCGGAGCGGATAAACCGCAGCGGGAAAACCGCAGCGGAAAACCCGCAACTAATAATACTTATCTAAGTAATACTGAAAAAGATATAATCCCTGTATCCCTTTCGCCGCAGGAGGAACCAAAGAAGAAAGCCACCAAACATGCCAACCCTCGCACAAGCCTTGTCCAGTTTCTCGCAAACACTGACGGACTCCCGCCAGCCGAATGGGCAGAATACCCACGGCAAGAGCATGGA
Source organism: Ancylobacter sp. (assembly GCF_965249975.1). Classification (GTDB taxonomy): domain Bacteria; phylum Pseudomonadota; class Alphaproteobacteria; order Rhizobiales; family Xanthobacteraceae; genus Ancylobacter. The sequence goes on from NZ_CBDFNE010000020.1 coordinate 141,576, forward strand.
TGGAACGCAGAGCGTCTCAACAGCACCTGGCGCGCCTTTAGCCGATACTGGAACAGCCCTGACTGTCCGAAGCCACTCAAACGAGATTGGAAGGGCACTTGGGAAAATTGGTGCGATAGAGAGGCCTCGAACGGCGGACGAAGCCGCCCGGCTGGCCCAGCAGCTGGTGGGAACCTTGCTGCCGCAATCAATGGATTTGTGGCTCGCCGCACAGGAGCGCAAGGCGCTGGATGGGATGGAGGTATATCCGCCGGTTCCCAAGCCGGAACGGACGCCAGAGATGCTGGAATGCCTCTCGCTGACGGTGAAATCCCTTTCTGAGATTACAGCGCCTGCCAAGGGACGGCCCGCCGAGTTGGCGCTGGAGCTGGGCAAGCTCTTCGCCGGGATGAACACGTTCACCGGCGACGCCGCAAAGACCGCAACCATGGTCGAGGTCTGGGGGGAACAGCTGGCGGAATTTCCGCTGTACGCCATCCGCAAAGCTGCTGTGTGGGCTTTGCGCGGCTCGGACAAGCTGCCCTCGCTCGCTGCGTTCATCGCCGATGTGCGCCTGGCAGTCGGCAGCAAGGTGCTGACCCGGCAGAAGCTGCTCCAGCGATACCTGACGGACGAACGGGCATGAGCGACTTGCGAAAAGCTACCGGCGAGCTGGAGCGCTATAGCCCGGCCTGGTGTGAGGTGATGTTGCCTGTCTTGGTGGCTGAAGCCGGAGTACAGCGCGTGCCGGACTACGGCTCCGGCACATTGGTAGAAATCAGCGGAAAGCTGGGCGCATAGAATTCACCGTGCCCCTAAAGCCGATGCCCGCGCCGCGCCCACGGGTCACGCGGGGCGGTATCGCGTACATGCCGGCGGCGTACAAGACGTGGAAGCGCGACTTTGCCCGCTGCGTGCCCTACCAGCTGCGGACGCAGTACGAAGGCGCTGTGAGCGTTTTCATAGACTGCATGGTGTGCGTGCCTAAGAGCTACAGCAAAAAGCAACGTGCGGCAGCGCTGGATGGCTTTGCGTGGCCTGCGGGTGACCTAGATAACAGCGCCAAGTCCGTTCTCGACGCCATGACCGAGGCTGGGGTGTGGAAGGACGACCGGCAGGTGGTGCTGCTCACGGTGCGCAAGCGTTATGCCGAGCAGGACGGCATCTTGGTTCGGGTTCTGCATGCCGCAAACGACAATCACGAGAGGTACGGCTTGACCGGAACCTGACGTTGCGGCGAAGATTCGGCGTGCGGATGGGGGACGGCATGGCAGCGCGTCGGTGGTGGGTTCTGGCGTTCGTGATTGGCATGGCTCCGTCGGCGCATGCGCAGGTATGGAGTACCTATTTCGAGCGGGATGGCTCCGCCGTCACAATGGCGCTGAAGGGTGATGCCAAGGGCACTCAGCCCCATGCATTGCATTGCAGCTACAGTGACAATAACCACATTACGATTGAATTTCCCGCCGGGGATAACTTGCCCGGAGAATGGTCAAGTTTCACTGTGTCAAGCAAGGACACACCGACGGCAGCCGAGGGCGTTGTATGGCTGAACCAAAATAAAGATGGTTATACTTGGCACGTCCGAGTTCTGAGAGATGCAATCGAAAACGTGGTAGATAGTCCCGATCCGTTCAAAGTAACAAAAGGCTTCAAAGATCACGAGATTCCGGTTCAGAAGGCCAGCCTGAAAGCGTTTCTGGACTCGTGCGCAGATGTCAAAGAACCCCGGCGCTCTCGCCGCCAGGATCTGCCGGTCACTCTAGCCGCCTGGAGTAAGGCAATAAAACCGGCTCCGACAAAGCCGATTGAGCCTGTAAAGCCGGTAAAGCCTGTGATGGCCCCTGCGCAGGTTGATGCTGCGGCCAAGAAACTCGCAGCGGATGCACTGGCGTCGATTAATGCAACTGAGGTGCAGCCTTTTGTGCCGGGAATGTCGAATTTGGAATTCTGCAATCGGACAAGCAAGACACTCTGGCTGTTTATAGCCTCACCAATCGATGAAGAAAGTGGAAAATGGCACGTCCAGGGCTGGTTCGAAGCCAAGCCCAAGAAGTGCGGCAATGTCTTGGTGCCAAAGGGCCTAATGCACTATTTTGCGCAAACAGAGACCCGTCAGTGGAAGGGCAAGGACGGCTATTACTGCATGCCCCAACGCGCTGTCGATAAAATCGCGTTCCCAAAGGAAAAGTGCATTGCGGGCGAACAGCGGTTGGGGGCGGTAGAGATGCTTCTGGAAAACGACCAGTCAAAAATCGACTTCAAGCCATAGCAGTTAGCCAGTCCGCACCACCTTGGTGCCCTTGCCGCATGGCCCGCACCACAGGGCCAATCCGTATATGCGGGCCGCACGGTAAACATGCAGGCGGAATGTGCGGTATGGCAAAGGCGCGATAAATGCCTGATCAACCTGTAAGGTCAGCCATGGGTATTTGAGCGGGCGCCCGCGCTTTAATTTCGCGGGCGCTTCCTTGTTTTTGAACACGGTGATTTTGCTCATGGCGACGACCTAGAATGGGATTTCATCGTCAAAGGGGGCATCCGCGACAACCTGCTTCGCTTTGGCAGCTGGTGCCGGGCGGCTGCTCTCGTCGCGGTCGGACTTTTCGCCAAGCAGGATGAAGCTGCCGACTGATAGCTCCAGCGACTGGCGTTCGTTGCCATCCTTGTCTGTCCAAGGACGCAGGGAGGCTTCCCCGGTAAAGCCGATAGGCATTCCCTTTGCGAGGTTGAACTTCTCAAGCGTTTCGGCTGTCCTGCCAAACGCAGTCACATTCCGCCAGGTTGTGCGCTTGTTATCGCCATAGCCGGTGTTCACGGCCAAGGCAGCGTTGAATATCAGCTTGCCTGCCTGTGTTGTGCGAGTTTCCGGGTTCCGGCCAAGGTGGCCGATGATGGTTGCGGATGAGTGGTTAGGCACGGTTTGTAGCTTTCATTGGTTTTAGTTTAAGGCGGACGGCCCAAGTCGTATCGAGCGTCATGCCTTGGTCTGCCAGCCACTGCTCCACCTTTGGCCAGTCAATCGCTGCGCTGATTTTCTCGGTGATGCACTCTGGCGGCAAATCTTTCTTCTCGAAACCGTACTGGCGTTTAAGCCATGCCTCGCTCAAAGCCTCTTTTGTCAGGCTGGAGCTGGCAGTCTCGTTTTCCAGGCAAACCTCGCCTGTCTCCTGGTGGCGCCGCAACAGCTCGCGCTTGATGTCGTCCAGGCGGGCGTAAAGCTCGTCAGCGTGGGCTTTCGTATCCATAGCCTCGGTGATGAGCTGGTCATTGGAAAATGTGGTGAAGTCCATGGCTAGACCCCACCATCTTCAAGAATCTGCGCGGCCTCCGGGTATGCCCAGCAACGCTCAATCACCCTTGCGTTTTCCAGCCGGTAAGCCTTCAACAGCTCGGGATCGGATGGCCTCATCTCAACCAGCGCCTTGGCCTGATAAACGGCCTTGGCGGTTTTCTCCTCCAGAGTCAGTTGTGGTTGTGGTTGGGTCTGAGGGGCGGGGGAGGTCGAAGCGCGTTGGGGCTTCTTGCCATCTAGCAGCGCCGCCAGCCGAGAGAACTCGCTTTTCTCGATGCCTCGAACTATGGGGTTGCCGTTCTTGTCCTTGATTAGCTCGCCGGACTTATCACGAGCCAATTCTAACGCCACCCAAGGGCTTGCCACGTCGTACAGATAACGACCAATTCCCCATTTTACGGCTGCCCGTTTAAAAGCATCGCTCAGTGCGCCTTTCTCGGCCTCAATGTCGCTGTCGCCAGCACCATCGGCCTTTGTGACCCAACTGCTGCGTAGAAACTCTATGACGCCTTCCGGGAAAGTTGTTGAGCCGTCTTTAAATCCTGGGACAAAGGCACGCTGGCAGATGCTCAGGTAGCAGATAGTTTTTCCGCCGTGAACCTCGTACCGATCTTGCCAATTTTCAGGGCCGACGATGGCATCAAGGCGCTCCATAACGTCGCGCGCATCTATGTACGCTAAAGCCAATCCTTTTGTTTTATCTTTACTGGTACTGCCAACCCGCCAACTAATCTTATCGGCGGGAAACGCGGCGGCAAGCTGTGCAAAAACGTCGTTCACTCAATGCTGCCTCCTATTTGTTATAACCAACAGGCGCGCTGTCGTAATCTGCGCTGCCGTTTACCCAATCGACGTCCTCGCCGCCGCCGTGCGAATAGTGCTTAAGTTGTTTCATTATGGTTTCCTTTCTTTGTTGGTATCTGAACCTTACATTAAAGGTATAATAAAGGCAATAATAAAATATGTAATAAATATATTGACGACCTTTAAATATTGGGTCAGAATTAAATTACATAAAGAAAAGGACTATAAGAAATGGAAACGTATAACCCTATCAAGCCCGTTAAAGTGTCAATGGGCGATCTGTTGCGGGAACTCTATTGGGTGCATCGCTTTGAGGTGCACATGAGCGCAGCGCTTTTTGTGGCAGGCTCTGCATTTACCGCCTGCGCACTGGCCATCATCTAACCCTAAGAGAAAGTGAGGAATGTGAATCCGCAGTATCTACAGCAAGCCCGCACCCCAGAAGTGGGGCAGTGGGTGACCAGCAATCTCGCCAACCACCTCAAAAAAAACGAGGAGAACATGGGTGAGATTGAACACATCATCGACTACCTTAACAGCGACAAAGCCCCGCAGCGGCTCAAGAAAATGAGCTACAAGCAAGCTCGTGCGGCTGCCGAGCGTTGGAACACCAGTCTCCAGAAGAAGGGCGCATCAGTACGCGAGGATGAAGCCGACACGGCTGAGTTTATCGATTTTGGAGACGGCTTTCGCTTCGTGCGCCTGGTCGGAAAGAAAGCTTACGAGCGTGAAGGCCACCTTATGCGCCATTGCGTGGCTTCGTACTTTGGCCGTGGGGTTGAAATTTATTCCCTGCGCGATTCCGATAACCAGCCTCACTGCACCATTGAGCGCGACAGCGGCATCAATCAAATTAAAGGTAAGGGAAACGGCCATATTCACCCGCGATATGTCCACTACGTCGTCGCGTTCTTAGAAAAGTGCGGCCTGACGGTACGCGAGAGCGAACTGGCCAACCTGGGTTATACGCCGGTCACAAAAGAGTACCTGCATCTCGCGCAAACCGTATACGTGACGGTGCCAACCGCTGAGATAGGTGGCAAAACGTATTTGTACATTCACGGCGCTATGAAAACGAAACCCTATGATAAGAAGAAGGTTTTGGCGCTTTTAGAAAACAAGGCGGATGAGGCAAGTCTCATTCGAGCCATAAAAGCCAATCACACGCATTTGGCGTCGTTGATGGTTGCGCGCGGCCTGACCGTGGGCGACTGGCTCGACCTGAGGGGCACCGGCATCACGTCTCTGCCCGAGAACCTGACCGTGGGCGACTGGCTCGACCTGAGCGGCACCGGCATCACGTCTCTGTCCGAGAACCTGACCGTGGGCGGCTCGCTCTACCTGAGCGGCACCGGCATCACGTCTCTGCCCGAGAACCTGACCGTGGGCGGCTCGCTCTACCTGAGCGGCACCGGCATCACGTCGCTGTCCGAGAACCTGACCGTGGGCGGCTGGCTCGACCTGAGGGGCACCGGCATCACGTCGCTGTCCGAGAACCTGACCGTGGGCGGCTCGCTCGACCTGAGCGGCACCGGCATCACGTCGCTTCCTAAGTCGGCGAAGCTCAAAGGGAGGGTCATTCGATGAAAAACGCAGCCGTCTTTGGCATCATGATGGAGCAGCTTCAGCGCCATTATGAGCCTGGTCTGCCAATCACGCCAACCGACTTTGGCGTATCGTCAGCGCCTTCGGAACAGCTGTTACGGCCCAAGTCCGCCAACACGCAATGCGGTTACGTTCTGAAGGAGCTGATTGCAGGTCGGCGAGTGTCGTCCATGAGCATCATCTCCGGTGGGAACATCGTGAAGCCCACAAACCGCATTTCTGAGGTGCGCCGGACGTTGCGCTCCCACGGCATCACGTTGCGCCATGAGGTCGTGAAGGCCAACGGAAAGCGGTTCTACTCGTACTTTCTCGATGGGGCAGACCAGGCCCGCGCGGCTGGCCTGTTAAAGCCAGCTCAACCGAAGCCGGAGTGCTCGTGTCTGGACTGCTTAGGGGAGTGCACAGCATGATTGAGGTCATCATCTTTCTGGCTGGCTGCGCATTCTCGGCATGGCTTCGGGAGCAAAGCCATGAATAGCTTTCACGATTTCATGCGCCTGAGATTGTTGTACATCGCTGAATGCCTCATTCGTCTAGCAAATTGGCATCACGCGCGAATGTCACCGCAGGAACCATGGCCAGATTTGCCGTGGAAATCACCGGAACCGGGCTTTCTCCAACGCACAGCAGCGCAGACGGCTTTTGCGATGATGGATAGCTTGCCGGTGGAACAGCGTAAATATCAATAATAGAAGCCCGAATAATGGACACCACACGCATGGCCGAGGAATTGGCCAAAGGCATACAAAACCTGATTGAATCAGCCTATAGCGCGCATGTTATTGCCGATTGGACTGCACTCATCGCCACAGCTCTCGAAGCCGCAGCAAATAGTGAGCAGTCAAAGTGGAACACTGATATGAGCGCAGCGCCCAAGGATGGCACAATTATTAATGTAGTTGCTCGTTATCCCATGGCCACTGCCGGTTCTCCTACATACTCCGGTTATTATGAGGGGCGTTGGTATGAGTATTCCAAAAATCCCCCAGCAGTTGTTATCCCATGGGCGTGGCGCCCACGTGATGAATGGCCGCAAGAGCCCGCCGCGCCCGCAGCCGAATAAGTTATAAATGGCGCCGTGGTGAAATAATGCCTACTTGGATTTATCCTTTAAAGAAAAGGTGACGTCGAACACCTTCCAGCTGTCGTATTTGTCCTTGGGTAGGGTGTCAAACGGAGCGCTCTTGTAGATTGCCGCGATGGCCCGCTGGAAAGCCTGCTGGGCGAGGGGGTGGTCAGGCAACTTGCCACGCAAGGTTGGCGTACTCTCGATGTTGCCGTCTTTATCGAGTTTGATGGCAATATCGATGTTCGGGTAATCCAGCTTCTTCCCACTGGCATCGAGCGTGTTCCAGTTGGCCAGAATGCGCTTAAGAACAGCATTCATCTCGTTTTGTGGCGCTGTTTCGCTCGCTTCCGGTAAGTGGCTCCAATCTATCGGATTGAATGCCATCTCGATATCGTTCCAGCTGGCGTATTTTTCCGGTGGAAGCATGTCGAAAGGTTGCGCCTCGATAATCGAGCGCACGATGCTGTCGCGGGCCGCCATAAAATCCTTGCCAGATCCTTTTGTGAGAATTGCGGGCGGGGAGGATAAAGTGCCGTCGATACTCAATCTTATCCCCACAATGATGGGTTCTTTAAATTCTTCTGGCGCTCTCCATGAAGAATTTATTTTCTTCCTCAGGTCGTCAAGCTCCTGCTGGTTTAGCGGTACGGTTTGAGATTGCGCAGAGAAAGCTCTGGCTGGCTCGTTTAGTTTAGTGCCGAGAAGATCAAAGCGAAAAATTACGTTTTTAAACTGCGAAAATGCCAGAGACGGCAACTTCAGGGTGTTTGCGCACGAGAATACGGCATCCACTGCCAGGCGCTTGAATGCATCGGCGTCTGTTGGAGTCGGGCCGGACACCGTAGGTACCGATGGCGTGCCCGTTACATTACTATCTTCGTTCAGCAGCGCGTGAACTTCGGCAAAATAGCTACCCATATCTGGAAGCATGTTCACGGGAATATCCCAGCAGGCCAGAAAGCGGTCTTGTGCCTCCTTTAATCCCTGCGCAGTCATTAACGATCCTGTAGGCATTCCTTGCGGCAAGGGGTCTCTTATCGTCAGGCTTATTACCAACACCTGATCGGCTCTCGGAAGCTGGTCGGACTTTGCGGCCGAGGATCCCTTTTTAAGAGTATCGGCTATTGCGTTGGGATTGAATGTTTTTGGAGGTAGATCGTTCGGCTTCTTCGGCGCCACGGGCGGTGCCGGGGTTTCTGACCCGGTTCCAACCTGTTGTGCCCATGTTGGCGCCGCGGCCATTGCCAGGCAAACTGCCAGCAACCCGATCCAAAGATGCCTGCGCATGGTTGCTCCGCTCAAAAGTCGGCAATGATGGTCTGCCAGTGCGTGAAGGTGCTCTTCGGCAGGAAGGAGTACGGGGCACATCGGTAGATAGCAGCCTTGGCCCGCTTTATCGCGTTGTCCCTGGCAGCCCCCTTTGGAGCGTTCTTTGATGGCGATGTCGGGTCGTCGTCATAAAACACCGGCTCCTTGGCGACGTTGCCATCCTGCTTCAACTGAAACTGCATGCTGATGCGTGGCAGTTTGTCCAACTCGGCCTTAGCGGCGCTACGTCTCCAGCAGCCGGTCAGCCTTTCCCCAAGCTCCAAGGTCACCGCTTCCGTCACATTCCGCCAGGTGGGCGAGCGAACGTAAACCTCACGCTCCACCACAGTGCTGCCGGACTGAGCTTGTCGCTCAAACGGTGCAAACCGCACCAAAATGACCTTCCAGCGGTCATGCTTGGCTGATGGCAAGTCAACCGGAATGCAGCGTTTGACGCTCCTGATAGCGCTGTCGTGGAGGGCATCCACCGCTGGGTTATTTTTTGGCGAAGGGGTCATATCGCCTATTGGTCCCGCGCGGCTGCCATCCGCATTCAACATCGCCATGATCTCGATGGGCTCTGTATTCAGGCTCTTCACGGCACTCGCTGCAATGCGCCAGCACCCCATCAACTTTGTGCCGAACCCCTTCAGTTCCTCGTCCGTCAGTCGTGGGGATGAACTCCCTTCCGGGTTGGCAAAGACCACTGCGCCATTGAGCGTGAGTGTCACGACAAGAAGCGGGGTAGCCGCCGCGTGAGCAGGAATGACCGGTAAAATCCAAAGGGCCGCGGTTACGGCGAACGCAAGTGAACGGCGCATGCGGCCTCCAGCGGCTGGACGATATCAACATTGAATCAGGCGCCGGCCTCATTCGCAACTCCTTATGCGGCATCGCAGCACCTCTGCACGTCATAATGGTATTGACGGTAATTTAATAAGGTCTCACTCTCGCAATACCCGAAAGGGTTCATTGCAATGAAAGAAACCATAATGAAAAACCTAAAGAAACTTCTGGCCGTATCTGCGCTTGTGGTCGCCGCCAGCTCCGCCAATGCGGTAACCACTATTTGGACTCAGTACGAGAACGGCCCAAACTTCACCGTTTCCCGCGCTAAGGTCACGTCTGGAACCACCCCGGCTGTACTCGGCCCGATCAAGGTCAATCCGCGGGCCAATGTCGCCATCTCTCTCAAGGCCAGCACTCCGGTCAGCGTCACGCTGAGCAAAACGCTGAAAGACGGCACTGTCCTGGAATCCGAGGCCATTGCTGTCGGTACGTCCAACGTATCGCGCTCAATTGTGGCTCCTCTGACGTTTGAATACCTGGTCGTCAGCGCCACCACCGCTTTGTCGGCACAGAACAACGTGTCGGTAAGCCTTATTCAATCCAAATAGCTCCTCACCTATCTGGAATGGATAAACCCCCTCATGGGGGTTTTTGTTTGCCAGCGGCGTAATCCTGCGCCATGCTTTTGGTATGGCTGCACCAATATCCACATCATATACTCCAGAAGAGAAGAGCGAGATAATCACACGCATCTGCGGATTGATTATTCAATCGAGCGTGGCTCAGGCCTGTAAGCAGGCTGGTATTGCGGAATGTACGTTTTACGCTTGGGTGGCTGCTGATGATGAACTTGCCAAGGAATACGCGCGCGCAAGGAAGGCAATTGCATACAAGGACGAGAACGAAATCGACAAGCTGGCCGTAGCAGCGTCCAGCGGTGAAATTGATCCAGCCGCAGCGCGTGTTGCAATAGATGCGCGCAAATGGCTCGCCGGAAAGCGGCACCCAAAGATTTACGGCGACAGACAGGATATCAACCTCGGGGGCCAGGAAGGAAACCCCATTCAGTTAGAACAAACCCTCAAAGGCCTGACGCTTGAGGAGCTAAAAGCCATCGCCAAGCGTGGAACTGAGCAGTAGCCAACAGCGCAAGCTGGCATCAATGGCTCGCGAGGAGCTTAAACTTCGTGGCGAGATATATGAGCCATACGACAAGCAGCTGGAGTTTCACCGGCTGGGCGCCACCAAGCGGGAACGCTGCCTGTCCGCGGGCAACCAGCTTGGAAAGACGCTTGCAGGGGCTGCTGAGACCACGTTCCACCTGACAGGCATCTATCCCGAATGGTGGGAGGGAAAGCGTTTTAATCGCCCTGTGTTGGCGTGGTGCGGCGGGGTGACCGCAGAAAGCACCCGCGACGGCCCGCAGAACAAGCTGCTTGGCACCATGGGCGAGCCCGGAAGTGGCACAATCGCCACATCACTCATCACGAATGTTGCCAAAGCCAGCCACGGCATCCGCGACGCCGTGGACTTCATGCGGGTGCGGCACGTCTCCGGCGGCGAGAGTGTCCTGAACTTCAAGAACTACGCGCAGGGCCGCCAGAAGTGGCAGGCCGCCAGCGTGGACGTGGTGTGGGAGGATGAAGAGCCGCCCGATGATATCCACTCCGAGGCTCTGAGCCGCACCAACGCCACCGGCGGCATCGTCTTTCTGACGTTTACGCCCCTCATGGGCATGACCCGGCTGGTGTTCGACTTCTGGAAGAACCCGACCAAGGATCGCGCCCTGGTCTGCATGGGCATTGCTGACGCCAAGCACATCTCACCGGAACAGCGCCAGCAGATCATCGACAGCTACCGGCCGCACGAGCGCGAGGCTCGCACCAACGGCGTTCCTTCGGTGGGGAGCGGCCTGGTGTACCCGGTGGACATCAACAAGCTTCTGGTCGAGCCGCGGGAAATCCCGGCCTACTGGCCCCGCTGCTATGGCCTCGACTTTGGCTGGCACAATACGGCGGCGGTGTTCCTCGCCCATGACCGGGACACCGACACCGTATACGTGACATCGGAATACAAGCAGGGCGAGCGCACGTTGGAAGGGCACGCTCTGCACCTTCAGGGGATGGGTGCCAACTGGATACCCGGCACCTGTGACCCGGCTGGCGGACAGCGCAACCAGCAGGACGGCGAGACATTCCTGAACCGCGCCCGGCGGGTTGGGTTGAACCTGACGCCTGCCGATAACTCGGTAGAGGCGGGGATTGATGAAGTGCTGACCCGCATGCACACCGGGCGGTTTAAGGTGTTCAATACATGCGCAGCCTGGCAGCAGGAGTTTCACCTTTATGCGCGGAACGAGAAAGGCCTGATCAACAAAGAAAGTGACCACCTTATGGATGCGACGCGCTACGCGGTAATGACCGGGTTAAAGGTTGGTGCTGTACGGCGTAATAATTCCGGGGTATCGTTCAGAATGCCTAAAGTAGGGATAGTTTAGATGGCGCGTAAGGTATTGTCACAAAAGCCAATAAGAACGGACGGTGGCACTGCCGCGTACCTGAACAACCGTTTCCAGTCGGCGTATGACGCCACCAACAAGGTGCGCGAGACCCGCCGCGATATGCTGGAATACTACCGGCAGGAAATGGATCACATCCCCAGCAATGAGGGGGAAAGCCAGATCACCACCGCCGAGGTGCGCGATGTGATCGAAACCCTGCTTCCCCAGATGCTGGAACCCTTCATGACCAGCGAAGGGGCAGGGGTGTTTGAGCCGAATAATGATGACGATGTGGAGCAGGCCAAGCTGGAAACGGCCTATACCCAGCATGTGATGTTTACACAGAACCGTGGCTTTGAGCTGTTTGTGGCATGGGTCAAGGACGGTCTTTTACAGAAGAACGGCTACGTCAAAGCCTGGTGGAACACCGAGGCCAAGGTCGTGCCTGAGAGCTATCAGGGCCTTTCGCTCGATGAAGCAGACAAGGTGACTGCGGACGCCGGGAACATCCTGCAAATCGCCGTCAGGGGCTTCCTGCCCACCGGTAAGGAGATACCAAGCCTTGAAGCGCTTGCCACATTGCCGCCGGAGATGGTGCAGGCGATGACCGTCAATATCGACCTGGTGCGCGAGGATCTGAACGAGCAGGTGCGCATTGCTGCCGTCGCGCCGGAGAACATCGTGGTGGAAGAGGGATACACGAAAGTGGATCTATCCGAGGCCCGCTATGTCGCCGAACGCATCGTGGACAAGACGCGCGGCGAGCTGAAGGCCATGGGTTATGACCCGGCACTGGTGGACAAGCTCTCGACGATCTCGCCGCAGCTGGATGACCCGGAAGCGAAAGAGCGCGCCAGCAATCAGGGAACGTCAAACGATTTGGCTAGCCCGGCCCGCGGTGACGACGCCATTGTGGAGGTGCGCGAGCACTACATCCGCACCGACCTGGACAACAGCGGCATCATCAAGCTCTGGAAGGTGTGCACCGGCGGCGCCGGCAGCAGCATCGTTCTCTCGCAGGAGCTGGTCTCCCGCATTCCCTACCACGCGTGGACGCCTATTATTGCCCCGCACCAGCACCACGGGGGCTCGGCCGCCGAGCTGGTGAACGACCTTCAGGATATTCATACCGTGCTGTGGCGCCAGTCGCTCAACTCTGTCGTGGCCAGCAACCGCCAGCGGCCGGTTTTGAACGAGAACAACACCACAGAAGATACGTTCAACGATCTGATGCAGACCGTTCCCGGCCATCCCGTTCGTGTGCGCGGTAACATTGCTGACAGCCTGCAATGGACAGCACCGCCCAACACCGGGACGATGACGCTGCCAATCATGGAGTACCTGCAAGGGATGCTGGAAGCCCGCACAGGCCTGTCCAAGCAGGCGGCTGGTCTCGATTCACAGGCATTGGCAGACAGCACCAACATGATGGGCGCCATGATCATGAGCCAGAGCCTGCTGCGGGTGAAGATGATGCTGCGCACCTTTGCCGAAACCGGCGTGCGTTCGCTCATGGAGCATGTGCGCGAACTGGTGATGAAGAACGAGAAGCGCGAGCGGATGTTCGAGTTCATGGGCAAATACGTGGCCGTGAACCCCACCGACTGGCGCACCCAGCGCAACACGGTGATCAAGGTCGGCCTCGGCTATGCTGACCGCCTGGAGAAGATTGCCTCGCTCAACAGCGCATACAACGTGATGAAGGAGGTTGTCGGGTTGCAGGGCGGCGTAGATGGCCCGCTGGTGTCGCTGGAGAACGCCTACAACGTGCTGCAAGACCTGCTGGTGGCGCAGGGACTGGTGACCAAGGGCCGCTATCTCACTGACCCTGTGGCAAATCCGCCAGAGCCACAACCCCCGTCCCCAACCGCCATTGATGTGGCTGAAGCGGAACTGGTTTCCAAGAACGCCATTGAGGAAGCCAAGCTTAAAGCTGACGTGCAAAAGCACCAGACAGATACCAAGGTAAAGGTATTGGAAATCTGGTTGCAGGACGTTAGGGAACGTGAAAAGCTACAGATGCAGAGTTTCAAGACTCTGGCCGAAATTGAAAAAATGGTGACCGCGAACGATAATGAGCAGGATAGAGGCAGCCAACCAAGCGCAAACGCTGCTTAATGCCCCATTCTTTAAGGATGCCTGCGAGCGCGTTGAGCGCGACATTATTTCCCGGTGGAAACAAGCTTTAACGGCGGACAAGCGAGAGCTGGCGTGGTGCGAACTGCGCGGGCTTGAAGCCGTTAAGACCGAGCTGGCGAATATCGTCAGTTCCGGGCGCATGGAGGCTGCTGCCCAGGAAGCCAAGGCCCCTCGCAGCGGCGTAACGCAACGAAAGTAAACAGGCGTGACGAACATTAAAGAAGCTCAGACCCCCGCCGCACCAGCGGTGCAAGGGGAACGGAGCCCTGCTGTCGAGCAGCCGAAACAAATGAACGAAAGCGACGCTTTTGCCATGCTCAAGGCAAAGCGTGACGCGGCCTCCGCGAAGGCGGCTGAAGCCAGTGGCCAACCCAATGACGGTGCCGACGCGCCCTCTGCCGATGGGCAGGGAAGCGGCGAAGGAGAGCCCGAGGGAGATGGTGCGGCCGATGCTCCGGCGGATGGTGGCGGACAGGATGATGATGGCGCGGCCGGTTCCGGCGAGCCCACGTTCACCGTAAAGGTGAATGGTGAAGCTCGGCAGGTTCCGTTGTCGGAGCTGACACAGACCTATTCCTCGGCCAAACACCTTGAGGGAAAACAGCACGAGATCCTGGCGCGCGAGCGCGAGGTGACCACGCTGAAAGACCAGGTGAATGGCCTGGCCAACCAATACCAGCAGAATCTGGGTCAGCTCGCGCAGATGATCCGCCCGAACCTGCCGGACCAGAACCAACTGAGTGCGCTGCTTCATGCAGCCACCGTCGAAACCGACCCCGCAAAGCGTGCCGAGGCCAACACCCGGTATCTTCAGGGTAAGGAAGCCATTGACCGCTACCAGGCGGTAGTGGCCGAACAGCGACGCGTGCAAGCACAGCAAGATCAACAGGCCAAAGCCGAGCGTGACCAGTTTGAGGCGCAGCAGGCGGATTTGCTGAAGAAGGCCAACGCCGACTTTGCGAATCCCCAGTACGTGCAGAAGACGGTTGGTTACCTGAAGAGCCTTGGCTTTGAGGATGCGGAGCTAGCCGATTTGGCTGACCACCGCGCCTGGCTGATCGTGGACAAGGCCCGGAAGTGGGACGAGCGTAACCAGAACATCGGCAATGGCGTCCGCAAGGCCGCCAAGGAAGCGAAGGCTCTGGCTCCCTCGGGAGAAGCACCGAAGCAAGACCCGAATGCTGTGCAGAAGTTGGCCGCAAGGGATGCCTTTGAAAAGAACCCGAACGTGAAGAACGCTCTGGCTCGGCTCAAGGCCTCAAAACAACAACCCTTACGGGAATAAAACAAAATGGCTCAGCCAGCAAATACGTACGACAGCTACGACTTAACCAATGACCATGAGGATTATGCCGATACCATCAGCATGATCTCGCCCACCGACACGCCTTTTATGAGCATGATCGGTGATGCGGAGGAAGCCAGCAACACGCAGAAGGACTGGACGACAGATACCTTGGCGGCTGCTGACACAACCAACGCCCGAATGGAAGGCGCGGATGCCAGCCCGGAAGCGCTTACCCCTCCGGTACGCGTGGGCAACGTCACGCAGATCTCCGATAAAGCCTTTGTCGTGTCCGGCAGCGCCCGCGCGATTGACGTGGCCGGTGCCGAGGACGAGTACCTGCGCCAGAAGATCAAGAAGGGTCTTGAGCTTCGCCGCGACATGGAGAAAATCCTGCTCGGCAACCAGTCGGCATCCGCCGGCAGTGATGGTGCCCCAACGCGCCTGACCGGCACGATGCAGGCATGGATCAAGACCAACACCAACAAGGCTAACGACGGCACCGACCCGGTGATCACGAACGGCCTGCCGGTTGCTCGTGTTCCTGGAACGCCGCGGGCGTTTGACGCTGCTCAGATCACTGATCTTGCTGAGAAGTGCTACGACAACAGCAGCGAGTGGCCAACGGTGATGATGGTTGGCACAACGCGCCGCAAGAGTGTCAGCGAGCTGATGACCCAGAACACCATGAATAACCGGGTTGAGTTCATGGAGGGCAAGTTGGTCACCAGCGTGCGCGTCTACGAAACCGACTTCGGCGACCTCAACCTGGTCACCAACCGCCATATGGACGACGACGTGATCGCTCTGCTGTCTCCCGACAAGTGGGGCGTGTCCTACCTGAAGGGCCGGAAGTTCGTCAGCCAGGAACTCGGAAAAACGGGTGACAACACCAAGCACCAGCTCATTTCCGAGTACATGCTGAAGTGCGAAAACGAAGCAGCCAACGGTCTGATTGCTGATCTGATCGCTGCCTAAAACGGGGCGGGCAACCGCCCCCCAATTAATCAAGAAAGAATACCTATGAACAACACTAGCGATATCGCAAAGAACTACGCAAAGAATCAGACGTTGTGTGGTGCGCAGCAGTTGCAGTCCACTGATCAGTTCAGCCAATTAACGGAGGTTCTGCGCACGCTCACTATTGAATACGATAATCGCCTGACAGCGATGAAGGTTCAGGCTGAATCGCTGGATTTCGAGATTAAGCGCATTTCTGAGCAATATAAGCGCGTTCGTGCGGCCTTTGGTATGGTGGCGGATGGCGAAGGCCCTGAAAGGCCGCTTTAAATGGCCAAACCGCTACGCCTTCAGAGTGACGGGCTCATCACCAAGATCGAAATCGAGAATCTTGGTGGTGGGCGCCGCCGGGTAAACGTCACCCGCACGGAGGACGTAGAGGCTGTCCTGAAGCATGCTGCAGACATCCGCACCAGCGGCCTGCGCCATCGCCGGAACGATGCCGAGGCGATAGACCAGCAGCCATTCGCTGTTATTCCCCCAACGGTCGTATTCGAGTGGATCAAGAAGTTTGGCTTTAACGTCACGCTGTCGCCCGCGCGCAACGGCCTGACAAAGGATGAGTTTAAGGCAAAGCTTCGCGCGCTGCTCAACTCGTCGGATTACTGCAATCTTAAAACCTATAACGGAAGACTGTAAGGGTGGCCCTGGATAGCTATGCCGGTTTGAAGGATGAGATTGCGGACTGGCTGGCCAGACCTGACCTTGCGGCCAAGGTTTCGACATTCATCGCGTTGTTTGAGGCCGACCTTCGCCCGAAGGTGAGCGCGCTCGAACAGATTACCACCACCGTCATCACCACCACGCCGGGCACTGCGACGGTAAGCCTGCCTGCCACGGCCAAGGGCGTATCGGCTCTGGCACATGTTCGCGTTGGCATGCCAAAAATGACCCAGCGCTCTCCCTTGGCGCTTCTGGAAGGGCCGCGCGCCAATATCTCCGGCGCCCCGTGCGAGTTCTCATGGGAAGGCGCCAACACCGTGCGCCTGGCGCCCGTTCCCGACGGCGCATATGAGCTGCGGGCCATCTACCGGGAGAACTTTGTTCCGCTGTCGGATGCGGTCACCACAAACTGGGTGCTGGAGGAGTTCCCTAACCTCTACCTCTACGGATCTCTGGGTCACGCCAAGACCTACATGCAGGACGCTCAGATAGCCGAAATCAACACCATGTACGCCCCGGCGCTGGATGATTTCCGCCGCGAGCTGAACCGGCGGAAGCTGGTGCAGGGCTCGACGTCATTTCACCGGAAGTTCATGTAATGCAGCCCGCGCTGTCCGATATTCAGGCTATCGGGGAGTGGCGCCCGGACGTTGCCGGGCCGTTCTCACCCTACAGCAGCGTTGCGCTGAACTGCATCAGCCAGGGCTCGGATTACGCGCCATTCAATTCATTCACCGCTTACGGCGCCGACACACTGGGCGGGGTATGCCGCGGGGCTGTTGCGGTTCGCGACAGCAGCGGGAATGTCCATTTGTTTGCCGGGACGGAAACCGGCCTCTTCAAGCTGAACGGCTTCTCATGGACGGATGTCTCGCGTGAGGAGGGGGGAGCGTATGCCGTGCCGGATGGCGGCCGGTGGGTATTCACGCAGTACGGTGATCGCGTGATCGCCGCTAACTACACCGACGATACGCAGTGTTTTGACCTGGGCGTGAGCACATCCTTTGCCGCGTTGCCGAACGCACCCAAATGCCGCGCCATGACGGTGGTGAACAACTTCGTCATGATGGTCAACACATTCGATGATGAAGATGGCGCCCGCCCAAAACGCAGCCGCTGGTGCGGTCTGGATAATACCGAGGCCTGGGCGGTTTCTCCCATCACGCAGTCAGACTTTCAGGATCTGGAAGACGAGTTTGGCGAGGCGCTGGCCGTCCTAGGCTATCAGAACTACGCCATCATCCTGAAAAGGGCAGCCATCATACGGGCATCCTATGTCGGCACGCCGGGGGTATTTACCTTTGAAACGATAGTTACAAACCAGGGTACGGTGGGAGGAAACACCGTTGTGGGATGGGGTAACCGCATTTTCTTCCGTGCTGAAGATGGGTTCTGTTTGTTTGACGGCACGTCAATTATCGATATCAGCGATAAAAAGATCGAAAAGACGTTCCTGGCCGACCTCAAGCCCGGTTCAATTCCTCAGATTGCCGCTTCCATTAATCCCATGAAGAAGATCGCCACTTGGGCGTATGTGAGCAATCTGAGCCCCAACGGTCTTCCCGATAAAATGCTGGTCTACAGCTGGTCGGATCTGCGCTGGACAATCGTCGAGCAGGATGTGGCGGTGTCGTTCGTCAGCCTACAGGTCGGAAAGACAATCGAGGATCTTGGCGAGGAATACGGCAACCTGGAAGACATTCCCCTGTCGCTGGATAGCGCGGCATATGCCGGCGGCGCCACGCTGCCCGCGGCGTTCAATTCGGACGGCGTGCTCGGGTATTTCAACGGCGAGCCGATGGAGGCCACGCTGGAGTGTGTGGAAGCGCGCCTTAACCTCAATGGCCGGGCGCTCATATCCTCGATTTTCCTGGTGTCGGATGCGCCTACGGTTGACGTGAAGGTTCTCAGCCGGAACCTGCCGACGGAGGCCCACACCGAGAGTGCCAGTCTGGCGTTCAGTGCGGCTACCGGCGAATATTGCGGCCGGGTTGACGCGCGCTTTCACAAGGCGCGGTTCACCTTGTCAGGGGCCTGGAGTTACGTGCGTGGCCTCCAGTTCAGGGCCAAGGCAACGGGGATGCGCTGATGCAGCTTTCCCTGACGGTTCGTACCGATAACAGCCCGGATTATGTCCGCAGCCTGGCCGACAACCTGAAGCGCCTGTTCGACTACGCGCGCCCCTACATCGTCACGGCGAGCGGTGACCACACCATCACCGCGAGCAACGAGTGGGTGGTGGTCGATGCCAGTGGCGGGGCCGTGCTGGTGACCCTTCCGGCCGCAAAGGATTTTGCCCGCGACGTGGTGGCGGTGGTGCGCACCGATGCCAGCGGCAACACGGTCACCATAGCGGCTGCGGACGGGGAGGCGGTGAATGGCGCTGCCAGCGTCACTCTGGCAGGGGGCTATTCAGTCAAGCATCTGGTCAGCACGGGGGTGGAATGGATTGGGGTGTAACCCTTCATGGACTACTGCCGCATGAGCTGGATGCGCTCTGGCCGCAGTTCTGGGAACTTTTGTCCAAGGCCAACGAATTTGATCCCGCGGTGCAGATAGAAAAAGAAGCCACCTTCAAAGCATTATCCCGGAATGAGGTTGTTGGTTTTTACGCTCTTGATGGTGGCCACATGAACATGGCGGTCACATTGGAGATAAAGGAAACGCATCGGGGGCGTGTCGCCGAGGTAACAGCTATCGGCGGCGAGGATATGCCGAAGTGGATAAAAGGAATTGACTTAATTTCTGCTTGGGCAAAGAGTAAGGGCTGTGAATACCTTCAGGCATCTGGCCGCTGTGGTTGGGAGCGTGTCCTGAAAGATAAGGGTTTTCGCAAGGTGGCGATAACGGTGGAGAAAGCTTTGTAGAGTGACTAGCGGCAAGAGCAAGACGCAGACTACGACCTCCACGACGGCGCCGCCTTCGTGGATATCTGATCAGCAGAAATTTGCTCTGGATGAAGCGCGCTCACTCTATGACCAGGGCGCGCCTGCTTTCTACCCCGGCCAGACCTATGCTGACCTGTCGCCGGAGACGCAGCAGGCCATGGATATGACCGTGGCGCGTGCCACAAACGGAAGCCCGGTGGTCGATGCTGCCCAGACCAACATCACGGATACGCTCAACGGAACGTACCTGAACGGCAACCCCTACCTTTCCGGCGCCATCGACGTTGCCAACAGGGGCACCGTGAGCAATTACCAGAGCAGCGTGTTTCCCACTATCGCAAGCGGTAGTGCGCGCTCTGGCCGATACGGCTCCGGCCTGTATGCCAATGCCCAAGACCAGGCCCGCGAAACGCTGGCGCGCCAGCTTTCCGATAACGCCACCACGATGTCGTACAATAACTACAATCAGGAGCGGCAGAACCAGCTGTCAGCTGCCGGGTTGGCTCCCGCATTGGCTGCGCAGGACTACACAGACATTGCGGCACTTGGCCAGGTAGGGGCCAAGAATGAAGCGCAAACGCAGAAGGGCATAGATGAGAGCGTTGCCCGATACACCTACGATGCGAATGCGCAAGGTGAAGCACTGAACCAGTTCCTACAACGTCTTGGTATCCTGACGCCAGGTGCGGGTTCCACAGTTACAAATACACAACAGGTTCCAAAGAGCGATGCGCTCGGCCAGATAGCCGGGTTGGCACTGACCGGAGCAGGTTATTATTTCGGAGGCCCCGCTGGTGGCGCCGCAGCCGGTACTGCATCTCAAGGCCTGTTCGGTGGTGGCGGCGTTCCGGGTACTGGAAGCGCAGGCGGGTGGAACTCGCAACCGATGTCCGACTCCTTGTCCAGGGCTTATGGGATCAACTGGAACTCGCAACCGATGTCCGACTCCTTGTCCAGGGCTTATGGGATCAACTGGGCATAATGGGCATCCTTGATCTCCTTTCGGGCCAACCACAGAGCGGCGTTCTCCGCTACCTGTCGCTGCCGCAGTCTCCAGAGCCACCGGTTGCCGCAGCACCGGCCACCCAGCAGCGCACCAATCCGATTTTGGAAAGCCCGACGTTCGCCAACTCGCTGACGCGGCTTGGCCTAAACTTGATGGCCGCCAGTTCGCAGCCTGGCGCCACCACGCTTGGCGCATTCGGGCAGGCTGGCAGCGCAACGCTTGGGCAGCTTGACCAGATCCGCCAGCAGGGTCTTGAGAACCAGCAGCGCCAGCAGCAGGTGGATGCAATGACGGCTGAGGCACAGCGCAATGCACAATATGGCGTGCGGAGCAGCGGGTTTGAGGGCGATCTTGCCCGTGCCATGCAGGTGCTGCGCGATCCCGCATCCAGCGCCCGCGACAAGTCCATTGCGCAGTCGGTGGTTGATACGGCTTCGCGCCTTTCTCCAACCTTCAACAGCACGACTGGCGCGTTCGTGAACCTGCCGAAAGCAATTCTTCCCGGTAACCAGCCATATCAATCGCCCACTGGCGCTGGTGCAGCCCAGGGCGTGCTGCCACCGCCCAACGCGGCACCATTGCCGGATGGCCAAGTGCTTATGCCGCCGCCAGCACAGGGGCAGGTGCCAGACGCTGGCATGTTCGATTACCAGGGCACGCCTAAGACCCGCGCGTCTCAGGCAGAAGCGGTCACCAGCGGCATTGCCAAGGTCGATACCGACACATTCGGTGAAATTGCCGGACAGACAAAGAAGCTCTCCGACCTGGTGCCTGAGCTGCAACGTGTGCGCTCGCTGGCCAAGAACACGAAGCTGGGCGGAACCGGCGCCGCCCGCCTGGCCTTTGGTAAGGCCCTTGGCCTCAGCGATAACGAACTTGCTGGAATGTCCGAGGCGGAAACCATCCAGTCCATCGCTTCCCGGCTGGCTCCGGCCATGCGCACGCCCGGCAGCGGCTCCAGCAGCGACACTGACGTGCAGATGTTCCTAAACAGCCTGCCGAGCCTCTGGAACTCGCAGAACGGCATCGACAAGATCGTGGACGGCTACGAGCGCATCCTGGATCGCCGGAAACAGGAAGAGAAGATTGCCTGATCCGAGACCATTTTCTGGACCGCCGGAAGCTGGAGTTTCCGGCCTGCTTCACGGCGGTGGGCTGGCTACGCCGCCGGGGTTCTGCAACGCGATCGGGGGCTTGTGGCCGATGGCCCCGTGCGGCCGATCCTCGTTGTAGTATCTGAGCCAAGTCTCCATCTTTTCGGCCGCGTCCGCAAGCGTCAGGAACCAGTGCGTGTTCAGGCACTCGCTTCGGAAGCGGCCGTTGAATGCCTCGATGAAGGCGTTGTCGGTGGGCTTTCCCGGCCGGGAGAAGTCCAGCGTCACCCCCTTCGCATAGGCCCACAGATCGAGGTCGCGGGAGATGAACTCCGAGCCCTGGTCGACACGGATCGTGCGTGGATAGCCCACCTTGGCGCAGACCCTTTCGAGGGTCGCGACCACGTGCTCGGCCCGATAGCTGAAGCGCGGATCGACCACCGGCGAGAAGCGCGAGAAGGTGTCGACGACCGTCAGCACGCGGATCTTGCGGCCGGTGGCGAGCTGGTCATGGACAAAGTCCATGGCCCAGACATCGTTCGGCCGGGTGGCCGGTGCCCGGTCCTCTCTCAGCTTCGCCTTGACCCGATGCTTGGGCGTCTTGTTGCGCAGCTTTAGGCCTAACTCATTATAGATCCTACGGGTTCGCTTCTGGTTGATCATCCAGCCCTCCCGGCGCAGCAGCACCTGCACGCGCCGATAGCCATAGCGGACACGGGTTTCGCAGATCGTCTTGATGCGGGCCGCCAACGGGGCCTGGTCGGGCCGGCAGGATCTATAGTGGTAGGTGGACGTGTCGAACTCCAGGGCCGCACAGGCCCGGCGGATCGACACCTGCCACTCGCCACACATCATGCCGACGAGCTCGCGCTTGCGACCAGGCCTCAGATTTTTCGGCGGACGATATCCTGCAACATCTCCCGGTCGAGCGAGAGGTCGGCGACGAGCTTGCGCAGCTTCGTGTTCTCATCCTCGAGCTGCTTCAGCCGCCTCATCTCGAGCGGGGCGAGCCCCTCGTATTTTTTCTTCCAGTTGAAGTAGGTCGCCTGGCTGATCCCGGCCCGCCGGCAGATATCCGCCACCGGCACGCCGTCTGCTCCCTGCTTCAGGATGAACGCCTTCTGCGCGTCCGAAAACTTCGATGCCTTCATCGTCTTCCGCTCCTCCCAGCCAGGGGATTTTGACGCGGAAAACTCCACCTTCAAACGGTCCAGTTTTCGGGGATCAGATCATGCCCGCCGCCTTCTGCGCTCTGACAACAGCCTGGAGGGATTTTACGACGAAACCGCCAAGCTTGGCCCGATCTTCAAAGAGAACGAGCTGCTTACCCCGGCGGCGTCCTCCACATCGGCCACAACACCGTCCGCACGCGTGCTGAAGTTCAATCCCACCACCGGGAGGGTTGAATAGTGCAAGTGCAGCTCCCGAACGGGGATATCGCGGAATTTCCCGATAGCATGGCGCCGGCCGATGTCGAGGCCGTGTTGCGCCGTCAGTTTGGTGGCACTGGCACGGCGGAGGATGTTGCCAAATCAGCTGCAAGTGGCGTCGGTATCGGCGCAGGGATGTTCGCCGACGCGCTGAACCCGGTAAACTGGGCGCGTGACCTTGTGGGCAACACGCAGGCGCTGGTGACGGGCGATTTTTCAACGGCAGCACCATTCCGCGGGCCGTCTTCCCCGGCTACCGAAGCCATGTCCTCGCTGTATCAACCCCAGACCAAATCGGGCGAGTACGCCCAGTCCATCGCCACAGGTGCCACTACAGGGGCAGTTGGCGGCCTTCCCGGCATCCTCACCAGGGCTATTGGTGCAGCCGGTGGGCAAGCCGGTGGCGATGCTTCTGCAGCAACTCTTGGGGAGTGGGCGCGCCCTTACGGGGGACTGGTAGGCGCTCTATTGGGCGGTAAAATTGGCAGTTCTGCTTACAACGCCACCAGAAATGCGTTCACGCGCCCGGTGGAAACAGCGCGTTCATCGGTGGATGCCAGAGCGAAGGCCGCATATGAGGCAGTTGACCAGTTCGGCGCTCGGATCTCTCGGAAAGCGGTTGGCCAGTTTGCCAACAGCGTGAAAGAAGGCCTGAAGCGCGAGGGATACGTTGAAAGCGCACCGGAATATGCGGCGATCACGCGCAAGCTGAACGAGTTGAAAGCCAAACCTCAGACCGATCTGACCCCGGCTGGCTTTGACGCTTACATGAAGGGCCTCGATGACATTGCAGGGGGCACGACAGAGAGCGCCCGGCTGGCGGGTCGGCTGAAACAGCAGGTCAACGGCTTCCTGGACAACATCACTCCTGCACAGATGCGCTCAGGCACACCGGAAGATGCGCAGCTTATTTCTGCCGCCCGCTCGGCCTGGCGGGACAAGCAAGCCTTTGGACTGGCCGATGATG
This sequence comes from Ancylobacter sp., assembly GCF_965249975.1. Classification (GTDB taxonomy): domain Bacteria; phylum Pseudomonadota; class Alphaproteobacteria; order Rhizobiales; family Xanthobacteraceae; genus Ancylobacter. The sequence goes on from NZ_CBDFNE010000020.1 coordinate 165,417, forward strand.
TAGAGCGGCAGGTTCGCCAGCGCGCACCAGGCACGACGAAGCAGACCCGTGCGCGGGATGTTTTTCGCGGCATAGCTGATGATGAACAGCAGATGTCCTATCTACGCCCTCAGCAGCGCCCCGCTGTCGAGCGCGCAGCCACCACCACCGGGGGCGAACGCGCGTTGCGTGAGGCGGCAAAGCTATCGCCGAACCGCCTACTTGGCTTCGGTGCCGCGGGTGGGGCGATGGGTTCCGCCGCGGCCGGGGCATTCAATCCCGCTTTCCTGATACCTAACGCCATTGGATTGGCTGCGGAGGCTGGCTATCGCGGTTCGGTAAACCGCAGCACCAATGCCGCCCTGAATTCCCTCCGGCAGATACAGCCCGCTCCCGGCTATGCATTGCCCGGCGGAACGATTGGAGTGGCCGCAAGCCAATCTCCCGACATGAATGAATATGCTGGGCTTTTACGGTTTCTGTTCAACGATAATGAAAGCCTGACAGGTGAATAAGTATGCACTGTTATTGTGGACTGCCCTTGTAGCGACATTGGCCGTACCGTCTTTTGCCGACGGCCTCGCTGATTACTCGACCAGCCCTGGCAGCAACGTATTTCTGTTTCCTGAGCCAATGCCCGCCGGTCAGGTGAACGACGCGGCCCGCCAGCTCATGGCGGACGTGCGTGGGTTCTACCAGGCACCTCAGTGGATTGACCTCGGGCTGGCGCCAACGCAGCTCAACAGCAACACGTTCCTGGTTGCTGGGGACCGCACCAGCTTTTTCCCGGCTGGGCGTCGCATAAGAGCCGACGATATCCTGACCTATTACGGAACCGTCAGCAGCAGCATTTACAGCGCGCCGAACACGTCGGTGGAGCTGAAAATGGACAGCGGTGACCTTACGTCATCGCTGGAGAGAATTTACGTTGGGTTAGTTGATGGCCAGAGCAAGCCAATACCTGCAAGCGCCATCAGCGGCTCTCTTGTCAGTGTGGGTCTTGAGGCACCTGCCACGTTCGCAGTAAGCCGCACGCCGGTCACGTCGAGCGATACCATCTCGCTCACCTGGGTAGCACAGCCGAGCAGAACCGTTTTAGCAGGCCCAATTACTGGGGTAAGTGCAACGCCGAATTTTAGAGAGCTGACAAATACAGATACTCCATATCTGCCATTTGGAAGAATGATTGTTTTTACAACATCGTCGACTGACTTTGTTCCTTCAAGCAGCCTGGTATACGTAAAGTTATGGGGCGGCGGCGGCGGTGGTGGTGGGTCTAATGCCACGAACGTACAGGGCGCAGGTGGAGCGTCCGGACAGTTTTCAGAAGGGTTTTTGACAGTTACGCCAAATGTGTCGCTAACCGTTGTCGTTGGAAACGGTGGCGCTGGTGGTAGTACGTCTGCCGGAGCGGGCGCCCAAGGTGGAACGTCTAGTGTAGTAGGGGCCAGCATGACGGTCAGCGCTTCCGGCGGTAATGGCGGAAGAGGAGCGCCATCAGGTAATGCGAGTTGGGCTGGTGGATCTGGAACAATTATTGTGAATAGCGGATTTAATGATATTGCTGGTGTTGCTGGAGCTAACGGGCTTACGGGACCTAATGGAGCCTATCCAGGCGGATTTGGAGGTAATGCTCCTTCAGGAGGATCGGGTGGATCCAATCCTAGTTTATTTTCTGGGCAATCTGCGGGAAGTAATGGTAGCGAACCGGGCGGGGGAGGGGGCGGAAGCTTTGGTACATCACGAGCGGGTGGCCAAGGTGCAAATGGTCGTGTAATTATATACTATCCATAGTCCATTTTAAACAAAGACCTAGATATGCAGCAGTTGAAGCGACGATTCATTCAGTGGCTTAGAGAATGGATTATATTCACAAGCTCTGTATCCAATATGTGGATGCATGCATAATGAGCCGTGATGTTCGCCTTGACCGTCTTGAGAACAAGCTAGATACGGTAGTGGACACGCTCACGCGGCTTTCCACGCAGTTCGACGGGGTTCCAGTCCGCATTCGCTTGCTGGAGGATAAAGCGCTCCAGTGGGAAACCGGGCGGCGCATGTCGCTTTGGTTTCTAGGGGTGGTCGGAAGCGTCGCTGGCGCGATTGGGGCAGCTGTCGGCTGGTTTGTAAAGCTGGTCGCTACGAACGCCTAGGCCATGGACTGGAACGACATTCAGCACTTCAAAGTCGGGGAGTTTGACAGCTCCGATCAGCCTGGTTCTGGCCAGAAGATGGTGCTGTCCTTCGTGGCCAAGCTGGACGCGCTCAGGACGCTTTGGGGCCGTCCGATGCGTGTCACGTCAGGCTACCGGACGAAAACACACAACAGAGCCGTTGGCGGCACCGCCAACAGCGCTCACCTGCGGGGCAGGGCGGCGGACATTCACATTATGCCGGAAGACCAAGCAGCGTTTGCAAAGCTTGCCCGGCAGGTCGGTATGACCGGTATCGGATATTACCGCAGCTGGGTTCATCTCGATGACATGACCCTTGCCGAGGGTTACTCACGCCCAACGGAATGGCCTGGCAGAGGAAGGTCGGGTGAATAGTGGACGGCTTTTTAATTGCGTGAAATAATAAGAATAACGAAAGGGTAAATAGGTGGATGACGTTAAAGGTATTTTGCAAAGCCGTACAGTCTGGTCGGCGCTTGTGAGCGTGTTGGCAATTTTGGCCAGCAAGGCAGGCTACACCATCGTTGAGGCTGATCAGGCGATGATTGTGGATGCAATTGGCACGCTGGTGGCCACTGTGGGTGCCGTCGCGGCAATTGTGTTCCGCGCCAAGGCTACCAAGGCCATTCAATAGTGAAAGAGCTGCTGGCGGCGCTGGGTGCGCTATGGGCGGCGATAAAGGATTACATCCCGCAACTGGTGGCGTTTTTGGTCGGCCGGGAGTGGGAGAAGGGAAAGCAGGCACGGGAGGCACTGAGTGATGTTGAAAAGGCTGCCCGTGCTGCTGCTCGCGTTGAGCTGCTTGCTCATAATGATGTCATGCGCGAGCTTAAGGAGCGAGGCCTCATCCGCGTGTCTGACATACGCGATGAACCGTCCAACCGTGGCCTCGACGGATAGCCCCAATACGCTGCGGGCGGTTCTGAAACTTGACGCAGCGATGGAAGCTGCATGTCATTAGTTCTGCTGTTGGACGCACTCTGACTGGAGCTTGTTAAAAACTTGGCGTCCTGTATGGGAAAATGAGGATTTTATCTTTGAGTTGAATACTTCGACCGAAAACTCATCGCCTTCAAAGGTTTTAAATCGGTTCTCAAATTCAATAACCCCATCGTAAGTGTCTGTATCGTTAGGGTCTGTCCAGTACCAAGTGCTATTTGAATCGGTCTGGGCGCGACATTTCATAATAAATTCCACAAACCGATCTCCAAACTTAACCGTAGCTAAATCAACCCCATAGAGTTTGTTCTGGTCTGTGGCGCAATAGCTATTAAGTCCGGGCGATAGGAAAAAATAACTTCTCCTATTGGCTACACTTTGGTCTGCGTTGCAAAACATTCCGAATGTCAGTTTTGGACCATAATCCCACAAACTGTAGACCGCAACGGTCTTTGAGCCGTCCGCAGACAGGGTGGACTGCCATTCAGGACGCGTTCCCTGAGCGTGAGCTTGGGCACATGCAAATAGGACGCTTGCAACGATAAGGGCGGTTTTCATAGCGGTGTTCCCATTGACGCGTGTGGGTAACATACGACGGATTCAGCGTCACGATGCTGAACAGCAAGAAGCCCGCCATGTGGCGGGCTTCAGCTCAGAACGGGATAGCGTCGTCCATCGCGATGGATGGCTGTGGCGCGCCGTGGTGTGATTTCTCCACCTCCGGCGTTTCCTCCTGCTCGGCATAAAATGCCTGTTCCCACATGAAGTCCGTGGCCTGCGACGCATGGGACGCCGCGCGGAAGATCGCCTGGTTGTCGCCCTTCAGCACCTTTAGCCAGTTCTCGATGTAGGCGGAGCTGCGGAAAGAAGGCGGGATGCCAATCCTGGCGGAGGTGAACGCGCTGCCCAGTTCCGCCACCAGCTCTTCGGCAGCGTAGGCCTCACTGCCAAACCGGCCAGACAGATTGCGGTTCAGCCGTTCTTTGTGGCCGCTGGCGTGGATTACCTCGTGGAAGAAGGTGCCCCAATAGGCATCCTCGTCCTCGAAACTGCCAAAGGCCGGAAGCACGATCTGGTCGCGCTGCGGGTAGTAGGCCGCCTTGTTGCCGCCGTGGACGACGGTGACGCCGCAGTCCTTCTGGTACTGCAAAGCCTCGTCACGGGACTGCTCGATGTCCGAAGGGCCGGGAAGCCGCTCGTACTGCGGAGGCACGTTCTCAAGCTGCGCCTGGTTGAAGACGTAGTAGCTCTTAAGAATGGTGCTTTGCTTCTTCTCGCCGGTCTGTTCGTCCTCCTTTTCCACCCGTTTGACGAACACCACAGGTGTTGCCTTCTCACCCTTCCGGACGCGGGCCTTCATTTCGTTGGCCTGCTGGAAAGTGCACCAGCCGTGGGTGGGGTAGCCCTTGTTCTGGACTTCGCACCACAGGATGAGGGTGTTGATGCCGGAATACGGCCGGGCGGTAACGAGATTGGCCGGAATAAGGAGAGTGGCGTCTGATTGGCCAGACCACGGACGTACCCATGGGACGGTTCCTTTCTCCAGTTCGTTGATGATACGCTGCGTTACAGACGCATAGAGTTCTGCCGTCTTCATGATGAAGAAGCCTCCAAAAAGGTTATAGATGTTTGGGAAATACCCAATAGGATATTAAGCGATGAATATGGTATTGGGAATTATATTGGCGCCAATCATTGTCCTCATTGAGGTTGGCGGAGCTATGTTAAACGCCCTATGGGATGTGGCGAAGTATGCGTATCGGTCATTTTGGGGGCATAAAGAGGCGCCACGGCACGGCGACGCCGCCTGGGCTGACAGGAAGGAGCTAAAGGGCAATGGGAATCTGGAGGCGCGGGGCTTTTACGTCGGCCGAATGGCGAAGCCGGATTTGCCGCTATTCAGCCATTTTGAGCGTAGCTCGATTGTGATGGCCGCACCGGGCACCGGTAAAAGCCAGACCATCATCGCCGGGTTGCACGCGCTAAAGATGCTTCCGCCGGAACAAAGGCCCCACATCATCGTCAGCGATGCGGCAAACGAGATTTACCGGGCCGCGACGCCGCTATTGGTTGAGATGGGTTATTTGGTCGGCAAGATCGACCTGGAAAGCCCTAAAGAGGGTGGAAAATACGACGTTCTGTCGTTCGTTCGCACGACGGATGATACCGACATGGACGGCGATATTGACGCATTATGCGAACTGCTGGTTCCGCGCGACCATAAGGAACGCCAGCCGCACTTCCGCGACTTCGCCCGGCAAATGTTGCATGACGCCATCCTGCTGAACGTCAAATATGAGGGAAACGGTAAGACAATTGGCCAAATTGCCGAGGAGATCATCGACGACGATTTGCGGGACGCGATGATCAAGCGGATGAAAATTCACGGCAGCACGTTTGCTGCCATCAAGACCTTTCAAAAGCTGGGCACAAATGAAGGCCCCAGCATGCTCTCGACCTCGCTGAACCGGCTGAAGATCTGGCGTTCAGAGCGCATCAAGGAAGTCAGCACTTTTGGGCGGGACGAAGAACAGAACGCCCAGCGCGGCTGGAAGTGGGAAGACGTGTTTATGCACGGCCAGCCTACCGTTATGTTCGTGCGGGCTGGCCTGGCGGGAGGTGATACGGGAGGGGAGTTTACCCGTGTTGTGTTTGGCAATGCCGTCAACACCATCATGCGCATGTGGGACAGGATGAACCGTCCCCTGCCGCGCCCGGTTCGCATAATAGCGGACGAAGCAAAAGATATGGGCCACTGCGGTGCCATCGTAAAAGCCCACAACGTGCTGCGGAAGGCGGGCGTGGCCGTGATGCTGTGCTTTTTGTCCAAGAAGGATTTAGACACCACCTACCAGGACGACGCCGACACCTTGTGGAATGGCTGTGATCACGTGGTTTTCGGCGGCTGTAAGGACATGGCCACGAATGAGGCCTACAGCAAGATGGTGGGTGACCGCACGATTGAGAATCAAAGCTATAACGTCAGCTCTCATGGCGAAAGCAAGGGTGCAAGCGAGATGGGCGTGAGGCTGATTAAGCCAGACCAGATACTGCGGCTGAAGCAGGATGAATGCCTGCTTATTCTCGGCAATCTGTCAATAAAAGCAAAAAAGGCTTTCAGGATTACAAAAAGTGGGCCAAAGTATTTATGAAGGTGGTTTTTTCTTTTCTTACGCCTTCTGTTAATAGGGGACCAAAGCCCGCTCAAAAGGCGGGCTTTTACAATTCAGGCCCCTGATCCTGCTGCTGATGGAATTCGTGGTTAGCCAGCTCCTCTGCATCATGGTCGCGCCCCATGATTTGCAAAGCTTCAACGGCCTCACCCACGCTGATTTCCCCTTCTTCAACCATCACCACCAGCTCTTCCATGGAGATACCCTCCATGTAGGCCGTGACGGACGCTTCGTGCGCCTTCAACGCCTCGTCGGCCTCCTGATCTGTGCCATACACTGTCTGAAGGTATTGAACGTGCTTCTCTGCCTGGTCAAAAAGCTCCTGCGCGCGGCGGCTTTCGGTCTGGCTCTGCGCGGATAGCGCGTCCAGATCCTTTTTGGCGAACTCGGCCTTATAGTCGGCGCCCGCCAGGGACTGTTCGGCTTCCTCGGCCTTCCGGTTTGCCTCTGACTGCCACAGTGTCTTGCCGAACACGGCCAGTTTGAACCCTTTGGCCCGGCCGCTCTCAGTGTGCGTGGCTTCATAGGCCTGCTTTGCCTGGTAGTACGCATGCTCTGCGGCCATGGTAACAATGCCCTGCGAGCTGAAGGCCTCAGCTGCCCGCTGTGCCACCAGTCGTGCTGCCTCATAGCGCTGAACGGCGTTGTTCCTGCGCTCGATGGCGCCCTGGATGGCTTTTGCCTCCTGGTGGGCCATACGGGCCACATAAACGCGCTCGGCAGCTGAAAGCTCTTCAGGCTTGCGCTCGTCAACGGCGACGTAGGCCATCTCTTCTTCGCCCTGGCGGGCGTCCTCTTCGTCGGGTTGGGCGACGCTATCCGGTTGGAGGGCCGGCTTCTCGTCGCTTATCGGTGCATGCGGGGGCACAACGTCCAAGGCGTTGTCGTTCTCGGCCTGCCAGCCGCGATGCTCACCAGCCTCTTCAATGCCGCGTTCCAGATTGCTTCGCCGGTCAACCTCAAGGGAGTATCCGAACTCGGAGAAAACGCTGTTGCAGTCGGTTTCCCACGTCTTTCGCAGCCATTCGGTGGCGTTGGGTTCGAGGCCGGCCTTCAGGCGGTTCTGCCGGTTGGCGCCCATCAGGGCAACCGGCTGACCCGTCTGCACATCCCGGTCGAGAAGGATTACGTGCGCATGCGGGTTGTGGGCATGGTCAGAGTGATAAAAGGCTATCGCCCGCGTGCGACCGTCAAAAGTGATGGAGCGCAGGAACCGCCGCAAGGCTTCGTGGCGGTGTTCCTCTGTCAATTCCACCGGCAATGACAGCAGCACCTTATCGGCCACGCGCGCGTTTTTCCTAGTCAGCGAGTACTCGTGGGCTGAGATCAGGTTTTGGATGGCATGGCGGTTGTCAGCGCCATTCACATGGATAATCTGGCTGCACTTGCGCACATTCGCGGCGTAATTGGCATGCGCGGCAAGGTAACCCCAACCCTGTCGGGCGCGGTTTACCGCTGAATGTTCCAGCCGGAAGTAAGCTGCTTGTGCCATGTGTGAATAATACAACCAACAGGCGCAGCTCTGCCGGACAATTCAGCATGAATTGTCTAACTGCGCTATCCCTACATGGCAGCCTCGGCTAACTGATGCTTTTGTGCAACTTACAGTGTCAGCGCATAGCGGTGCATTACGGGGCATGGGATGGTGGGCCTACTCGACACGGGGTTCCCGCATGGGCAGTATCTGATTGCCGCGCGCAAGCCACAGTTCCCCATCTGCTGGTGGAATAGGGGTGAAGAGAAGCGGCATGATAACCGGCGCTGGTTCCGGCTGGGGGAGGGTGGGAGTTGCAGTCGGGCCTTTTCAATATATTTGCGTCGGCTGTTCTTAAAACATGCAAGGCCCCAGCTGGGCTTTATTCCGGCGAACAGCTTAATGAGGTGGTGAGCTGGTTTCCCGAGCCCATCGAAACCATTAAGCTTATGAATTACACGGTCTGGGACATGCCGATTCTATTCCAAGATGTCGGGTTTCAGCATATTGGCCCTTTTTTTATCGATCTTATGAACAGGGGCGAGCCAATGATGCCAGTGTTTTTGGTGCCCCATGATGTGGTTTGGGCAATTCAGGAAGATCCCCATTTCAAAACGCTTGAGGCGCATCTAGGGGCAAACGATATCGCTATCTCGCTCAACATTACCGCGGAGAGGTATATGGTAAGAGGCGAAGATGTTCGGGTGATTGATATTCGCCCTCGATTTTTAAAGGGAATTGCGTGGGAGGGGTAGCTTCCTAGCTGGTTATGAAGTCTGGCAAAAAACATCAGCCATATATTTATGTATTGGGCGTTTTGGTGCTTCTCTATGTGGCGAATTTCATGTTCGTCCAGTGGGGATGGTCGCCGTTTCTGTACTGCGCCGGGAGGCAGGTGGCCACACCCGTTTACGAGGCGGCGGGTGCTTTCTTGACGCTGCCCGCCATAGGGTACTTTGTTTTTATCGTTATAGGGCGGCGATACGATAGAATGGGGGAGGGGGGATTGCTAGTGGTTATAGCCTTTGGGTTGCCGCAATTCTCCGATACCATATTCAGGCTTGGTGGTTCCTGTGGTTGATGAGCGTCAAAAAATGCGCGAGGGAATAGCCCTTGAATACGGCATTGCTCTTTATCGCCAATACGGCGAGGAGCAGGCGGCGCATTTTCTGAACATCGACGTCAGCACCTTGAAGCGCTGGCGGCGGAGGGGAATAACGCCGCACATTCGCATGGGCGAACGCGGTGTTCGATACCTGGGCCAGCATATTGTGGATTTGCTGCTAAAGGGGACTGAGGGATGGGACGACGCTCAACAAGCGACTTCCGGCTCGGAGAGTGGTTCCTTGCCCGGCGAGGTGAAAGCCCCTCATGGTATCGGTGCCGCTTCAACCAAGAGGCCGGACGGACAGACCGTTACAGCCTTGGCACAACAGACTTTCAGGAAGCCCAGCAAAAGTTGACCGAGTGGTTTATCGCCAATGTCAGGCCTCAAAAGGCCGACACGGCGGATATCCCGCTCGCTGACGTTCTTCTGGCTCATTGGGAGCGTCACGCCAAAAAGCAGCGTAGCGCCCCTACGCAGAAGATGGCACTCGCTTATTGGAATGAACATTTTGGGGCGGCTTCCGTGGCGAAAGCCACAACGCGCGCGTCGCGCGACGGCTTCGTGGTCTTCCTTCAAGAGAAAGGCATGAAGCCGTCTGCCGTCGCGCGCGTTATCAGCGTGGGCAAGGCTGCTCTGCGGGCGGCGTGGGAGTATGGCGAGCTGACGAGCCTTCCTCCGTTCAAGAACGTGGAAGAGGGCGATAAGCAGCCTCGTGGTCGTCCGCTGTCTGTTGAGGAAATCCAGAAGCTGCTGGCGCAATCCAGTGGCTACATGCGCACCTACATCATGCTGCTCGCGGGCACCGGTGCGCGGCCTGAGGCGCTTTTGCAGCTTACCTGGGAGCGCATTGACCTAGGCAGTGGGATTATCACCCTGAACCCGCCAGGACGTGCGCAGACCAAGAAGCGGCGTCCTACGGTGCGCGTCTGCGAAGCCACCCGCGCCTATCTCGTCGAACTCCACGCACAGATGCAACCCAGCAACGCCGCCGCGCTGGTCAGCCCGAACGGGGAGGTGCTTGGTAGCGTCAAGACGGCGTGGCGCACGCTGCGAAAGGATGCCGGCCTTGATGACAAGACGGTGCAGCCCACGTCATTCCGGCACACCATCGCGCGCTGGATGAGGTCACACTCGGTTTCGCCATGGGAGGTGGCTGCGTTCCTTGGCCATCGCATGCCGGGATATTCAATCACGGAGGTTTACGCTGCCGCTGACCCGCTTTATATGGCGGCGAGCCGCGAGGCTCTGGAAAAGCTGGTACGCGCCATTTACGGGACACCGTTGAAAGACGGAGAAGCGGAAAAGGCAGCAGCCTGAACAGGTCGGGCGGTTAGCTCAGTTGGTAGAGCATCTCGTTTACACCGAGAGGGTCGGCGGTTCGAGCCCGTCACCGCCCACCATCGCTTCCCGATGCCGGGGCGGCGCATCCGCAGGGGTTGTGACCCAGCGGCACGACAGCTTCACACAAGGCGGCGTTTTCATGGTGGCGACGGTAGGTCTCGGCCGGCACCGCGCAGCGACGCGCCCGGGCTGGGGCTGGGTTAGCTGTCCCGTGGAGCTCACATGTCCTTCAAGAATTTGCCGCTCATCGGCAAGATATCGGCGCTGCTGCTGCTGCTTGCCGCCTTCGCCACCGGCGGGGTGATTTTCGCCGGCACCCGCATGCAGGCGATCAGTTCGCAATATCACGAGGCCCTGACGGGCCCCGCCTCGGCCGCCGTGGCGCTGGCCCGGGCCAACCGCTTCACTGTCTATTTCAACCAGGGTGTCTACCAGTCGCTGTCGGCGTTGACCGACGAGGACAATGAGGCGGCGGCCAAGACCCAGAAGGAGGCCGTCGCCGGCTTCCATGACCGCATGGCGGACGCGGCGACCAAGGACCCGTCGGTGGCCGAGCAGGTGAAGACGATGGTGGCGAAGTTCGACCGTTTCATCGGCGAGCAGTGCGGCGACATCGTCGCGCGCGCCAATGCCTCGACCTCGGTCGAAGAGAACAACAAGACGGCCGCAGAATGGAATGCGCGCTGCATGCCCATTTCCAAGGCGATCATCGCCGACATCGCCGCTGAGGTGAACACGCGGGCGAACGACATCACCAAGCTTTCCGACAGCCTGCGCGCGGACGCCGATTCCACCGTGACCCTGGTTTACAGCGTGATGGCTGCCGGCCTCGTGCTGGTGCTGCTGCTGGCCTTCCTGGCGACGCGCTTCGGCGTGGTGAAGCCGCTGGAGCAGTTGCGGAAGGTGTTCGACAATCTCGCCCAGGGCGTGCTCGCCGTGACCGTGGAAGGCACCGAGCGCAAGGACGAGATCGGCGGCATGGCCCGTTCGGCGGACGTGCTGCGCGGCGCTCTCGTCGATGCCGAGAAGGCGCGCGAGGAGGCCCGCCAGGCCGAAGTCCACGCCGCCCAGCGCGTCGTGGCGCAGCGCCAGGCGATCGCCGACGAGTTCGAATCGAAGATGGGCACGCTCGTCAACGCGCTGTCGAACTCCTCCACCGAAGTGTCGGAAGCGGCCCGCAACCTCGCGGCCAGCGCCGAGGAGACCTCCCGCCAGGCGGCGGCGGTCGGCAGTGCTGCGGCCGAAGCCTCGGGCAGCGTGCAGACCGTCGCGGCGGCGACCGAGGAACTCACCTCCTCGATCCGCGAGATCGGCAACCAGGTCAGCGGCGCCGCCGGGCGCGCGGTGAGCGGGGCCGAGGTGGTGAACCGCACCGCCTCCGAGATCCGCGAGCTTTCTGAGGCCGCGGCCAAGATCGGCGAAGTGGTCAACCTCATCACCGACATCGCCGCCCAGACCAACCTTCTCGCGCTCAACGCCACCATCGAGGCGGCGCGGGCGGGCGAGGCGGGCCGCGGCTTCGCGGTGGTCGCGCAGGAAGTGAAGCAGCTTGCCGAGCAGACCGCCGGCGCCACCAAGGAGATCGGCCTCAAGGTCAACGATATCCAGCAGGCGACCGGCCGCACCGTGGGTTCGATCGAGCACATCGTCACCACCATCGCGCAGATCCGCGATGCCACGACCACCATCGCCAGCTCGGTCGAGCAGCAGGGTTCGGCCACGCAGGAAATCGCTGTGAACACCAACCAGGCCGCCAGCGGCACCGGCATGGTGAGCGAGAACATCGTCGGTGTCGGCCGCGCGGCCGAAATGACCGGCGCCGCCTCCGCGCAGCTGACCTCGCTCTCCGGTGCGCTGGCGCATCAGGCCAGCGACCTGAAGCAGCAGGTGGGTGAGCTGGTGCGCAGCCTGCGGGCGGCCTGACCGTCCACACGCTCCCAGCCCCGCCGCGCGCCGCTTCCCCCAGCGGCGCGCGGTTTGCTTTTCGGGAGGCCGCCCGGCCGGCCCGGCGCCGGGGGTTGACATCCCCGGCCGCATCCCCGACTTCGACGGCTCTCCCGCGCGGCCGTGCCCCCACGTGCCGCGCCCCGTCAGCCGCGCCGTGGTGTGCCGATGAAACTCGTCCTGTTCGATTGCGACGGCACGCTGGTGGACAGCCAGCACGTCATTGTCGCCGCCATGGGCCGCGCCTTCGCCCGCGCGGAGCTCGCCATGCCCTCGCGCGAGGCGGTGCTCGGCATTGTCGGGCTGTCGCTGGTGGAAGCGATGCAGCGGCTGGGCGAAGACGATCCGCGCTTTCCCGCCGAGCGGCTGGCCGATCTCTACCGCGAGGCGTTCCGCGAACTACGCACCGAGCCGGATTTCAGCGAGCCGATGTTCCCCGGCATGCGCGCGCTGATCGACCGGCTCGCCGCCCGCGACGACCTGCTGCTCGGCATCGCCACCGGCAAGTCGCAGCGCGGCGTGGCGGCGGTGCTGGCCCATCACGGGCTGGAAGGGCGCTTCGTCACCATCCAGACGGCGGATGACGCCCCCTCCAAGCCGCACCCGGCCATGGTGCTGCAGGCGATGGCGGCCACCGGCGCGGAGCCGATGGACACGGTGCTGATCGGCGATACCAGTTTCGACATGGTGATGGCGCGTGCCGCCGGCGCCCGGGCGATCGGCGTGAGCTGGGGCTATCACGCGCCCGATCTGCTGACCCAGTCGGGCGCCGAGCGTCTGGCCACGGATGCGGACGAGCTGCAACGGGCGATCGACGAACTCTGGGAGACGGTGGCGTGAGCGGAGGGATCCCCGAAGCGCCGCCGGCGCCGGCCCGGCCGGGCTTCACCGAGCGCAAGCCACTGCCCAAGCGATTCTACCGCGAGGCCGGAGCCGCGGCGACGGAGGGCGGCCTGTTCCGCGTGGAGCTGGACGGACGCCCGGTGCGCACGCCGGGGCGCCACCTCGTCGCGGTGCCGAGCCTGACGCTGGCGCAGGCTCTGGCGCAGGAATGGCAGGCGCAGGGCGAATTCATCGACCCCATGACCATGCCGATGACCCGGCTGGTCAATTCGGCCCTCGACGGAGTCGCGCCGAACATGGCCGAGGTCGGCGGCGAGATCGTGCGCTACGCCGGCAGCGACCTGCTGTGCTACCGCACCGACACTCCGGCGCAGCTGGTGGCGCTGCATGCGGAACTGTGGGACCCGGTGCTGGCCTGGGCGCGCGAGCGCTTTGGCGCCATGTTCATGCTGAGCGAGGGCGTCGTCCATGTCGCCCAGCCGCCGCGCACGCTGGAACTCATCGCCGGCACGCTGCCGGACGATCCGCTGCGGCTCGCCGCGCTCAACCTGATGACGACGCTGAGCGGCTCGGCGCTTCTGGCGCTGGCCGTGGCGCATGGCCATCTCGATGTGGACATGGCATGGCGCGCCGCCCATGCGGATGAAGAGGTGCAGGAGCAGCTCTGGGGCACCGATGCCGAGGCGCTTGACCGCCGCGCCCGGCGGCGCCGCGACTTCGAGGCCGCCGCGCGGGTCTACGCGCTTCTCTAACTCTTTGATTATACGCAATTCCTGGCGCAAAACCGCTATGCACTTTTGCGGGAATTGCTCTAGGCCGGCCGCAGCAGGGCCAGCGTCGCCAGCGCGATCATCCGCTCCTCATCGGTGGGGATGACCAGCACATGCGGTCCGGGCCCGTCGGCGTCGATCCAGGTGGCGTTGGCGCCATTGGCGGCGTCGTCCAGTGCGACGCCGAGCAGGCCGAGCCGGGCGCAGATGCGGGCGCGGATTTCCGGGGATCGCTCGCCGATGCCGGCGGTGAACACCAACGCGTCGAGCCCGCCCAGCGTGACGGCGAGCCGCGCCACCGCCTGCGCCACATGGAGGGCGAAATACTCCACCGCCAGCGCGGCGGCGGGCGCCTCGCTCGCCAGCAATTCGCGCATGTCGCTGGAGAGGCCGGACAGGCCCTTCAGCCCGCTGTCGTGATAGAGCATGTGGCCGACCTCGGCCGCGCTCATGCCCTTCTGCTCGATGAGATGCAGCACCACGCCGGGATCGAGCGCGCCGCAGCGCGTGCCCATGGGCAGGCCGTCCAGCGCGGTGAAGCTCATCGTTGCATCCTGGCTCGCGCCGTCCTTCAGCCCGCAGGCCGAGGCGCCGGAGCCGAGATGGCAGATGACGACGCGCCCGCGCGCCAGTTCCGGCGCCAGTTCGCGCAGCGCGCCGGAGACATATTCATAGGACAGGCCATGGAAGCCGTAGCGGCGCACGCCGTCGCGGTAGAGCGCGTCGGGCAGGGCGAAGCGGTCGCAGATTTCCGGGTGGCTGCGGTGGAAGGCGGTATCGAAACAGGCGACCTGCGGCAGGTCCGGCCGGCGCTCGCGGATGGTGCGGATCGGGTCGAGATTGGTCAGCTGGTGCAGCGGGGCGAGCGGGATGAAGCTCTCCAGCGTGCGCAGCACCTCGTCATTCACCACTTCGGGGTGGGTGTAGTGCGGCCCGCCATGCACCACGCGGTGGCCGACGCCGATCAGATCGAAGCCGTCGAGATGCGGCAGCACCCAGTCGCTGATGGCGTGCTGGGCCTCCGGCGCCTTGGCGATCTCCTCCGGTGTGAAGGTGCGTTCGACCAGCACCGTGCCGGCCTCGTCCTTGGCGAGGAGGCGCGGCCTAGTGCCGATGCCGTCCAGCGCCCCGCCGAGGACCAAAGCGACATCGCGCCCCGCGACGCGGTAGAGCTTGAACTTGATGCTGGACGAGCCGGCATTGACGACGAAAATGGCCTCGTTCATCGCGCTCATCCTCCCAGCCCCGGCTGGCGCAGCCGCGCCTGCCCATAGAGCACCGCCACCGCGCAGGAGGCGAGGCGGGTTTTCAGCGTGTCGGCGCGGCTGGTGAGGATCACCGGCACCCGCGCGCCGAGCACCACGCCGGCGGCATCGGCGCCGGCCATGAAGGTGAGGTTCTTCGCCAGCATGTTGCCGGCTTCGAGGTCCGGCGCGACGAGAATCTGCGCCCGGCCGGCGACCGGGGAGACGATGCCCTTGATGCGCGCGGCTTCCGGCGAGATGGCGTTGTCGAGCGCCAGCGGCCCGTCGAGATCGCCGCCGGTGATCTGGCCGCGATCGGCCATCTTGCACAGGGCGGCAGCCTCGATGGTGCTGGGAATGGAGGTGGTGACGGTTTCCACCGCCGAGAGAATGGCGACGCGCGGGCGGCCGAGGCCGAGCCCGACATGCAGGTCGATGGCGTTCTGCACGATGTCGCGCTTGGCATCGAGATCGGGGAAGATGTTCACCGCCGCATCGGTGATGAACAGCGGCTCGGCATAGCTCGGCACGTCCATGACGAAGACATGGCTGATGCGCCGCCCGGTGCGCAGGCCGGTGTCGCGGGCGGTGATGGCAGCGAGCAGCTCGTCGCTGTGCAGGCTGCCCTTCATCAGCAGCGCGGCCCCGCCCTCGCGCACCAGCTCCACCGCCTTGGCGGCGGAGGCGACGCTGTGCGGCGTATCCACGATCGCGATGCCGGCGAGGTCCAGCCCTTCCGCCTGCGCCACCGCCTCGATGCGGGCGCGGGGGCCGACCAGGATCGGCACGATGAAGCCGGCCTTGGCGGCGTCGAGCGCGCCGTGCAGGGAGGCGGCGTCGCAGGGATGGGCGATGGCGGTGGGCATGGCCTCCACCGTGCGGGCGCGGCCGACCAGGCGCTCATAATTGCCGTGATCGATCGGGGGCACCGTGCCGGGGCTTGTGGCCATGTCCATGTCTTCGCCTCCGTTGCGCCGGTGTCGCGGCGCGGATGTCGCGTTCAGTGTCGCCGCCGTGGCTGACGGCAGAACGACACAGACCGGCCTTTTGTGCCCGCGTCCATGACCTCACGCAAAGATCGCCCGACCCGCACCGGTCGACTGTGGGCGGGTTCAGCCCGGGCGGCGGGCGACGAGGTCGATCTCCACCAGCGCGTCGCGGGCGAGGCCGGTGACGCCGACACAGGTGCGCGCCGGGCGGCGATCGGCCGGGAAGTATGAGGCATAGACCGCGTTCATGGCGGGATAGTCGCCCTTGAAATCGGTGAGATAGACGCGCGCCTGCAGCACATGCGACAGGTCGAGCCCGATGCCGGCGAGCACCAGCACGAGATTGTCCATCACCCGGCGCGTCTGCGCCTCCACGCCTTCCGGCAGCGGGCGCGAATCATCGTCCGGCCAGGTGGGCATCTGCCCGGTGATGAAGACCCAGCCATCCGCCTCCACGGCATGGCTGAACGGGGCGACGGGGGTCGGGGCACCGGCAATCATGTGGAACTGCGCCAAGATCGCGTCTCCTGCGGGGATCGGGGCCGCGAGCTTCCCCCGGCGACGGCGGCGCGGTCAATGCAGGAGGGGGGACGCGCGGCCGGGGGGCTGGCCTTCGCGCCGGAGCGGGTGGACAATGCCGCCCGTGAAAGCGGTGCCGGGCAAACCCGGATGTGTCGTGAGTCGAGCATGAACCAGCATGTGAGCGCCCATATTCTGCGCGAGCCCTTCGGCACCCTCGCCGACGGCACCGAAATCCAGCGCTTCCGCCTGTTCGGGGAGGGGGGCATGGAGGTTTCCGTTCTCGACCTCGGCGCCACGGTGCAGGCGCTGCACGTGCCCGACCGTTCGGGCCGCCGCGCGGATGTCGTGCTCGGCCATGACACGCCGGACGCCTATGTGCGCGAGCCGCGCTTTTTCGGCGTGGCGGTGGGCCGCTACGCCAACCGAATCGCCGGCGGACGCTTCACGCTCGATGGCACCGAATACCGCGTTCCCGCCAATGATGGCGACCACGCCCTGCATGGCGGGCCGGAAGGCTTCGACCGGCGCGTGTGGCGGCTCGCTGAGCTGTGCGAGGGGCAGGCACCCTCGCTGCGCCTCACCCTTACCAGCCCGGCAGGCGATCAGGGCTTTCCCGGCACGCTGGACGCGAGCGTGACCTATACGCTGAGCGGGGCAGGGGAGCTGACCATCGCCTTCGAGGCGACGACGGACGCGCCCACGCTCGTGAACCTGACCCATCACGGCTATTTCAACCTCGGCGGGGTGGAAGCGGGCGGCGATGTGCTCGACCATCTGCTGACCATTCATGCCGACGATTATCTGCCTGTGGACGCGGCGGCGATCCCGCTCGGCGGACCGGAAAGCGTCGACGGCACGCCCTTCGACTTCTGCACGCCGCGCCGCATCGGTGACCGCATCCGCCAGGCGCATGAGCAGCTGCGGCGCGGGCGCGGCTATGACCACAATTACTGCCTCGAAGGCGGCGCGAGCGCACGCCCCCGCCTCGCCGCGCGGGTGGAACACCCCGCTTCCGGCCGGGTGATGGAGCTGCTGACCGACCAGCCGGGGCTGCAATTCTATTCCGGCAATTTTCTCGACGGCACCGCGCTCGGCAAACAGGGCCGGCTCTACCGCCAGGCCGACGGTTTCTGCCTGGAGCCGCAGGTCTGGCCGGACGCGCCGAACCGGGCGGACTACCCCTCGGCCCGGCTGGACCCCGGCCAGACCTATCGCCACGTCTCCGTCTACCGCTTCTCCACCGACTGAGGCCGGCCCTCACGCCGGCAGGTAGCGCCGGGCGAGATGGGCCTTGAACACGCCGGCATCGAGCGGGCGGCCGGTGGCGCGGGTGAGGAGTTCATCCGTGTCGAGAAGCGAGCCGAGCCCATGCACATGGGTGCGCAGCCAGCCGACCAGCGGGGCGAAATCGCCGCGGCCGATGGCGGGCAGCGTGTCCGGTTCGGCCCGGCAGGCGGCGTCGAACAGCTGTGCGGCGGCGATGGCGCCGAGCGTGTAGGTGGGAAAATAGCCCCAGCCGCCGCTCGGCCAGTGAATGTCCTGCAGGCAGCCAAGCCGGTCATTCGGCGGCGTGGTGCCGAGCAGTTCCTTCATCCCGGCATTCCACGCCCCCGGCAGTTCCGCCAGCGGGAGATCGTCGGCGATCATCGCCTTTTCCAGCCGGGTGCGCAGGATGACATGGGCGGGATAGGTGACCTCGTCGGCATCGACGCGGATGAAGCCGCGCTCGATGCGGGTGTAGCGGCGCCACAGCGCCTCCGCCTCCCATTCCGGCCCCGTTCCGCCGAAAGCGGCGCGCATCAGCGGCGCGGCGAAGCCGAGGAATTCGCGGCTCCGGCAGGCCTGCATCTCCATGAGCAGCGACTGGCTCTCATGCAGCACCATGCCGCGTGCCTGCCCGACCGGCTGGTTCATGTAGCCGGCGGGGCGGCCCTGCTCGTAGAGCGCGTGGCCGGTCTCGTGGATCACACCCATCAGCGCCTTGGCGAAATCGGCCTCGTCATAGCGGGTGGTGATGCGCACATCATGGTCGGCGCCGCCGCAGAACGGGTGGGTGGACACGTCGAGCCGGCCCCGGTCGAAATCATAGCCGAGCGCCGCCATCATCCGCTGGCCGAGCCCGCGCTGCGCCTCCACCGCGAAGGGGCCTTCCAGCGCACCCGGCGCGGGGCGGCGGGCCTGCGCCGCCAGCGCTTCCTCGGTGAAGCCCGGCAGGAAGGCGGCGAGATCGTCGAACAGCGCGTCGATGCGGGCGATGCGTGCGCCCGGCTCATAATCGTTCAGCAGCGCGTCATAGGGCGAGAGGCCGAGAATCGCGCCCTTGGCAGCGCCGGCTTCGCACTGCAGCCGCAGCACCTCGGTGAGGTAGGGCAGCAAGGCGGGGAAGTCGGACTCCGCGCGGGCCTGCCGCCACGCCATCTCGCAGGCCGAGATCGCCTTGCTGGAGGCTTCCACGAGATCGGCGGGGAGGGCGGTCTGCGCCGTGAAGACGCGGCGCATCTCGCGCAGATTGGCCCGCTCCCAGTCACTGAGCGTGTCATCGCCGGCGGCGGCCTCCAGCCAGTCGCCAAGGCGCGGGTCCACCGCCATCTCGTGCTGGAGCACGCGCAGCAGCGCCAGGCTTTCCGCCCGGCTGGCGGCGGCGCCCTTCGGCATCATCGTGTCACTGTCCCATTGCAGGATGCCGACGGCGTTGGACATCGCGCTGATGCGGCCGAAATGGGCGGCGAGGGAGGCGTAGGCGGACATGAACCTTCTCCGGCGGCTGCCGGCGCGGGCCGGCCTCGCCCCTGTTCTAGCCGAGGGCCACCGCCGGCGAAACCGTGGTGCCGGGGTCGGGCATGGCGGCCTCGCGGACGATTTCCGCCATCCGCTCGAAGGAGGCGGCGAGCGGATTCGTCCGGCGCCAGACCATGCCGATAGTGCGGGTGGGGCGGGGCGTCGCCAGCCGCGCGACCGCGACGGCGGCGGAGCGCGTTTCAATTCCCACCGCCATTTGCGGAATCAGCGTGACGCCGATGCCGGCGCCGACCATCTGCACCAGCGTGGTCAGCGAACTGCCCTCCATCAGGTCGCGCGGCAGCTGCGAGGAGAGATTGCAGAAGGAAAGCGCCTGTTCGCGGAAGCAATGGCCTTCCTGCAGCAGCAGCAGGCGCATGGTGCGCAGTGTCTCGGAATTCGGCACCGGCAGGTCCGCCTCGCTTGCCGGGCGCACGAGGACGAACTCCTCCTCGAACAGCGCGTGTTCGCTCAGCGAGGGCTCGGAGACGGGCAGGGCGACGAGGGCGGTGTCGAGCCGCCCGTCGATGAGATCGTCGACGAGGCGCTGCGTCACCGCCTCAAGCGGGCGCAGGTCGAGGCCGGGAAAGCGCTCGCCCACCCGCTGCATCACGGCGGGCAGCAGATAGGGGGCGATGGTGGGGATGACGCCGATGCGCACCCTTCCGGCCAGCGGGCTGTGCGAGGCGCGGGCGAGATCGCCCAGTTCTTCCACCGCCCGCAGGATATTGCGCGCGCGGGCGGCGAAATCCTCGCCGAGCCGGGTGAGCCGGATCTGGCGCGGGCCGCGCTCCACCAGCGGCGCGCCGAGAATTTCCTCCAGTTCCTTCACCTGCAGCGACAGCGCCGGCTGGGAGATGGCGCAGGCCTCTGCCGCCCGGCCGAAATGGCCGTGCTGGGCCAGCGCCTCGAAATAGCGCAGATGCCGCATGGAAATGTCTGTCATAAGCTCAGATTATCGTGGCAATTAGAAAATGCAAATTTTCATTATCCCGCGCCTACGATAAGACCTCTTCCAATTCCAAACGCCTGCCCGCGCGCCTCGCGTGCCCGGGCGCGCGCCGGGCGAAGCTCGCCACCGGCCTCTTCTCACGATCGGAGACTGCAATGGACGACATCACGAACAGGCCGGCCGGCAAGTGCCCGGTGATGCATGGCGCGATCACCGAAACCGGCACGTCGAACATGGATTGGTGGCCCAAGGCGCTCAATCTCGACATTCTCAGCCAGCACGACACCAAGACCAACCCGCTCGGTCCGGACTTCAATTACCGCGAGCAGGTGAAGACGCTCGATTTCGACGCGCTGAAGGCCGATATGCGCGCGCTGATGACCGACAGCCAGGAATGGTGGCCGGCGGACTGGGGCCATTATGGTGGGCTGATGATCCGCATGTCGTGGCACGCGGCCGGCTCCTACCGCCTCGCGGACGGGCGCGGCGGCGGCGGCACTGGCGACCAGCGCTTCGCTCCGCTCAATTCCTGGCCGGACAATGTGAGCCTCGACAAGGCCCGCCGCCTGCTGTGGCCGATCAAGAAGAAGTACGGCAACAAGGTGAGCTGGGCCGACCTGATCGTGCTCGCCGGCACCATTGCCTATGAGACCATGGGGCTGAAGACCTTCGGCTTCGGCTTCGGCCGCGCCGATGTGTGGCACCCCTCCAAGGACACCTATTGGGGTTCCGAGCGCGAGTGGCTGGCGCCGAGCGACAACCGCTACACCGATGTGAACGACCCCTCGACGATGGAGAACCCGCTCGCCGCCGTGCAGATGGGCCTCATCTACGTCAACCCGGAAGGCGTGAACGGCAAGCCCGACCCGCTGAAGACCGCCGCGCAGGTGCGCGAGACCTTCGCCCGCATGGCGATGAACGATGAAGAGACCGCCGCGCTCACCGCCGGTGGCCACACCGTCGGCAAGACCCATGGCAATGGCGACGCCAAGGCGCTCGGCCCCAACCCGGAAGCCGCCGCTCTGGAAGACCAGGGCATGGGCTGGTCCAACCCGAACCAGAACGGCCTCGCCAGCCGCGCCGTGACCTCCGGCCTCGAAGGCGCGTGGACGACGCACCCGACGCAGTTCGACATGGGCTTCTTCGAGATGCTGTTCGGCCATGAATGGGAACTGCGCAAGAGCCCGGCCGGCGCCTGGCAGTGGGAGCCGATCAACATCAAGGAAGAGGACAAGCCGGTCGACGCCAGCGACCCCTCGATCCGCCACAACCCGATGATGACCGACGCCGACATGGCGATGAAGGTCGACCCGATCTACAACGCGATCTGCCAGAAGTTCATGGCCGATCCCGAGTATTTCAAGGACACCTTCGCCCGCGCCTGGTTCAAGCTGACCCATCGCGACATGGGCCCGAAGGCCCGCTATATCGGCCCGGACGTGCCGGCCGAAGACCTGATCTGGCAGGACCCGGTTCCCGTCGGCCCCACCGACTATGACGTGACGGCGGTGAAGGCGAAGATCATCAATGCCGGCCTCACCATCGGCGAACTGGTGAGCACCGCCTGGGACAGCGCCCGCACCTATCGCGGGTCCGACATGCGCGGCGGCGCCAACGGCGCGCGCATCCGCCTCGCGCCGCAGAAGGACTGGGAAGGCAACGAGCCCGCCCGCCTCGCCAAGGTGCTGGGCGTGCTGGAAGGCATCGCGGCCGAGACCGGCGCCAGCCTGGCGGACGTGATCGTGCTCGGCGGCAATGTTGGCATCGAGCTGGCGGCCAAGGCGGCCGGCCATGATGTCACCGTGCCGTTCGCGCCGGGCCGGGGCGATTCCACCGATGCCCAGACCGACGCGGCTTCGTTCAGCGTGCTGGAGCCGCTGCATGACGGCTACCGCAACTGGCTGAAGAAGGACTATGCGGTCACCCCCGAGGAAATGCTGCTCGACCGCACCCAGCTGATGGGCCTCACCGCGCCGGAAATGACCGTGCTGGTCGGCGGCCTGCGCGTGCTGGGCACCAATCACGGCGGCAGCAAGCATGGCGTGTTCACCGCCCGCGAGGGCGCGCTGACCAACGACTTCTTCGTCAACCTCACCGACATGGGCAATAGCTGGAAGTCGGTGGGCGAGGGGGTCTACGAGCTGCGCGACCGCAAGACCGGCGCGGCGAAGTGGACGGCCACCCGCGTCGATCTGGTCTTCGGCTCGAACTCGATCCTGCGCGCCTATGCTGAGGTCTATGCCCAGGACGACGCGCAGGAGAAGTTCCTCAGCGACTTCGTCGCCGCCTGGACCAAGGTGATGAACGCCGACCGCTTCGACCTGGTGAAGTGATCGCCTGACGGCTTGCCTCTCCGCCCTGCGGCGGGGAGGGGCGGCTCCTCCAAGGCCCGTTGCGCCCGGCGCGACGGGCCTTTACTTTTGGCGCGCCGACAGCGCCGCGCGCCGTTCGGCCCGGGGGAACGCGCATGACTGACCGCCGTCCCGACCTCCGTCCCGACCTCCGTCCCGACCTCCGTCCCGACCTCCGTCCCGATCCCGTGCTCATCGCCGGCGCCGGCCCGGTCGGGCTGGTGATGGCGCTGGAACTGGTGCGCTATGGCGTGCCGGTGCGGATCGTCGACCCGATGACCGCGCGCGCCACGACCTCCCGCGCCGTGGCGATCTGGCCGCGCACGCTGGAACTGCTGGATCGCGCCGGCGGCGACCTTTCCGCTGAGCTCATCGCCGCCGGCAACAAGGTGATCGCGGCCCATATGCTGGCCGATGGCAAGAGCCTCGCCCACGTGAAGCTGGCCGAAATCGAGTCGCCCTATCCCTTCGTGCTGATGCTGCCGCAGAGCGAGACCGAGCGCATTCTGCTGCATCATCTGGAGGCCCGCGGCGTGCGGCCCGAACTGGCCACGGCGCTGGCGGACTTCACCCCGGACGAGGACGGCGTCACCGCCACGCTCCGCCGCGCCGACGGCACCGAGGAGACCACCCGCTTTGCCGCGCTCATCGGCTGCGACGGCGCCCACAGCCCGGTGCGCCACCGGCTGGGTCTCGCCTTTGCCGGCGAGACGCTGGGCAGCGACTGGGCGCAGGGCGATTTCCACCTCACCGGCATGCCGTTCCCGGTCGATGAATTCGCCACCTGCCTGCACAGCGACGGGCCGGCGGTGCTGTTCCCGCTAGCGCCCGGGCGCTACCGCGTCATTGTCGGCCTCGGCCCGAACCCTGCGCCGACCGCGCCGCCACCGCCGGATATGGCCGGCTTCCAGGCGCTGCTCGACCGGCGCGGGCCCGGCGGCATCACCCTGACCGAGACGCTGTGGTCGACCTCGTTCCGCATCAATGAGCGCCAGGTGGAGAGCTATCGGGTGGGGCGCGTCTTTCTCGCCGGCGATGCCGCCCATGTGCACAGCCCCGCCGGCGGGCAGGGTATGAACACCGGCATGCAGGACGCGGTGAACCTCGCCTGGAAACTCGCTTTGGTGCTGCGCGGTCGCGCGACCTCTCCGCTCTTGCTCGACAGCTACGACCCGGAACGGCGGGCGGTGGGGGCGGCGGTCATCGCCACCTCCGGCCGGCTGATCCGGCTCAGCACGCTGAGCAATCCGGTGGCGCGGCAGCTGCGCAACGTCGTCATGCCCTTCGTGCTTGGCTTGGCGCCGGTGCGGCACGCCCTCGCCGGCGAACTCACCGAGACGGCGATCCACTATGCCGATAGCCCCCTCAACGGCGCCTCCTGGGAGGCCGGCCGCCGCGCCGGCATGCGGGTGGCGCCGCTGGCCGGGGAAGTGCCCTATGGCGCGGGCGATACGCCGCGCTTCACCCTGCGGCTCGGCGACGGCGTGGCCCCGCCGCCGGACGATCTGCCAATGGCCCTGCTCGATCCGGTGATGCGCGCGAACCCGGTGTCCGGCGGCATCGAACTGGTGCGGCCGGACGGCTATCTCGCTCTGGCGGTGGCCGAGGGCGAATGGGAGCCGGTTGCCGCCTATCTGAACCGGCTTGGCCAGGCATGATCGCGAGCGGGAGATCGAATGAGGGTGTCCTTCCTATATTCGCGCGGCAACGAGCCGCCGATCAGGATTCCGGCCATCGGGCTCGACCAGTTCGTCCGTCTGCCGCCCGCGACGAGCGGCGGTGATTTCTGCTTCATCGAGACCATCAACGCCCCCGGTGCCGGCCCGCCCCGCCACCGCCACCGCGAGGCAGAGATCTTCCGGGTGCTCGAAGGGCGCTATCTCTACGAGGTCGACGGCCGGCGTTTCTTTGCCGGGGCGGGCGACGTGGTGAGCATTCCCGGCGGGGCGGCGCATGGCTTCGTCAATGTCACCGACGCGCCGGCCCGCCAGTATATCCTCATGGCTCCGGCGCTGGACGCGGTGGCGTTCTTCACCGAGCTCGCCGGGGTGATGCATGACGGCCTGCCCGACACCGGCGCGCTGAACGCTTTCGGTGCGAAATGGCAGGTGGAGTTCCTCGGGCCGCCGGTGCGGGCGACGGAGGGGCCGACGGGGTGAGGGCGCGGGCGAGGGCGGTCGCCCGGTTTAGACGGTAAAAGGCGCGAGAACATATTGCGAACAGCGAACAAACCAAGTACGTTCGCGTCAGTCCTTGAGCTATCCCCCTTTTCCCTTGCGCACAGCCCGGAGCCCGGCAATGACTCAGTCTTCACTGCGACTCGTTGAAGGATCTTCCATGGACAAGTCCAAGGCGCTCGACGCCGCCCTGACCCAGATTGAGCGCCATTTCGGCAAGGGCTCGATCATGCGGCTGGGCAAGAACGACAAGATCATGGAGATCGAGACGGTCTCCACCGGCTCGCTCGGCCTCGACATTGCCCTGGGCATTGGCGGCCTGCCGCGCGGGCGGGTGATCGAGATTTTCGGGCCGGAATCCTCCGGCAAGACCACGCTCGCCCTGCACACCATTGCGGAAGCGCAGAAGAAGGGCGGGGTATGTGCCTTCATCGACGCCGAGCATGCGCTCGACCCGATCTATGCCCGCAAGCTCGGCGTGGACCTCGACAATCTTCTGATCTCGCAGCCCGATGCCGGCGAGCAGGCGCTGGAGATCGCGGACACGCTGGTGCGCTCGGGCGCGGTGGATGTGCTGGTGGTGGATTCGGTCGCGGCCCTCACCCCGCGGGCGGAACTCGACGGCGAGATGGGCGACAATCAGCCGGGCATGCAGGCGCGGCTGATGAGCCAGGCGTTGCGCAAGCTCACCGCCTCGATCAACCGCTCCCACACCATGGTGATCTTCATCAACCAGATCCGCATGAAGATCGGCGTGATGTATGGCAGCCCGGAAACCACCACGGGCGGCAATGCGCTGAAATTCTATGCCTCCGTTCGCCTCGACATCCGCCGCATCGGCGCGATCAAAGAGCGCGAGGAGGTCGTCGGTAACCAGACCCGCGTCAAGGTGGTGAAGAACAAGCTGGCGCCGCCCTTCAAGCAGGTCGAGTTCGACATCATGTATGGCGAAGGCGTCTCCAAGATGGGCGAACTGATCGATCTCGGCGTCAAGGCCGGCGTGGTCGAGAAGTCCGGCGCCTGGTTCTCCTATGACAGCCAGCGCCTCGGCCAGGGTCGGGAAAACGCCAAGACCTTCCTGCGCCAGCACCCCGAGGTTTCGGGACGCATCGAGGCGACCATCCGTCAGAATGCCGGCCTCATCGCCGAGCAGATCCTGGCGGGTAGTGAAGAGAGCGAGGACGGCGACGACGCCGAGTGAGGCGGCGGCCGGGGTGGCGGCGGGCTTGCCTGCGGTATCTCCGGCTGTTGAGCGACGGGTCGGCAGCGGAGCGGGGACGACGCCCCGCTGCTTTCTGGACAAGGTGTTGATGCGTCGTTAGAACCGTTGCGCCCGCGCCGGTCGGTGCGGGTCGGCGCCCTTCGCGGCGCTGCTATCCAGCATCGGCGGACCCGGGTTCATGAGCGGCGTAAACGAGATTCGCGCGACCTTCCTCGACTATTTCGCCCGCAACGGGCACCAGGTGGTCGACTCCTCCCCGCTCGTGCCGCGCAACGACCCGACATTGATGTTCACCAATGCCGGCATGGTGCAGTTCAAGAACGTCTTCACCGGCATCGAGAAGCGGCCCTATTCGCGCGCGGTCACCTCGCAGAAATGCGTGCGCGCCGGCGGCAAGCACAACGACCTCGACAATGTCGGCTATACCGCGCGGCACCACACCTTCTTCGAGATGCTCGGCAATTTCTCCTTTGGCGACTACTTCAAGGAGAACGCCATCGAGCTCGCGTGGAACCTGATCACCCGCGAATTCGAGCTGCCGGTCGAGAAGCTGCTCGTCACCGTCTATCATGAGGATGACGAGGCGTTCGGGCTGTGGAAGCGCATTGCCGGCCTGCCGGACGAGCGCATCATCCGCATCGCGACGTCGGACAATTTCTGGCAGATGGGCGATACCGGCCCGTGCGGCCCGTGTTCCGAGATTTTCTTCGACCACGGCCCGCATATTCCCGGCGGCCCTCCCGGCTCGCCCGACGCGGATGGCGACCGTTTCATCGAGATCTGGAATCTCGTTTTCATGCAGTTCGAGCAACTGCCGGGCGGCGAGCGGGTGCGGCTGCCGCGTCCGTCCATCGACACCGGCATGGGGCTTGAGCGCATCTCCGCCGTGCTGCAGGGCACGCACGACAATTACGAGATCGACCTCATGCGCGCCCTGACCGGCGCGGTCGAGGAACTGACCGACGTGCCCGCCAATGGCCCACAGAAGGCCAGCCACCGGGTGATCGCCGACCATCTGCGCGCCTCCACCTTCCTGGTCGCCGATGGCGTGCTCCCCTCGAATGAGGGGCGCGGCTATGTGCTGCGTCGCATCATGCGCCGCGCCATGCGCCATGCGCAGCTGCTCGGCGCCCGCGATCCGCTGATGCACCGCCTGGTGCCGATCCTGGTGCGCGAAATGGGCCGGGCCTTCCCGGAGATCGTCCGCGCCGAGGCACTGGTGGCGGAGACGCTGCGGCTGGAGGAAACCCGCTTCCGCAAGACGCTGGAACGCGGCCTGTCCATCCTCGAGACCGAGAGCGAGGGCCTGGAGGCCGGCGCGAAATTCTCAGGCGAAACCGCGTTCAAGCTCTACGACACGTTCGGCTTCCCGCTCGACCTTACCGAGGATGCGCTGCGCGCGCGCGGCGTCGGCGTCGATGTCGAGGCGTTCAACACCGCCATGGCGCGGCAGAAGGCCGAGGCCCGCGCCTCCTGGTCGGGCTCGGGCGAGGCGGCGACCGACACGGTGTGGTTCGCGGTGCGCGAGGATGCCGGGGCGACCGAGTTCCTCGGCTATGACACGACGAGCGCCGAGGGCACCGTGACGGCGCTGGTCACTGACGGGCGGCAGGTCGCGGAGCTGGGTGCGGGCGCCACCGGCCTGGTGGTGCTGAACCAGACGCCGTTCTATGGCGAATCCGGCGGCCAGACCGGCGATACTGGCGTGTTCAGCGGCGAGGATGGACTTAAGGTCCGCGTCACCGGCACGCAGAAGAAGCTCGGCGATGTGTTCGTGCATGAGGTCACGGTCGAGAGCGGCACGCTCAAGGTCGGTAGCGCGCTGGCGCTCACCGTCGATGCCGAGCGCCGTCAGGCCATCCGCGCCAATCATTCGGCCACCCATCTGCTGCACGAGGCGCTGCGCCGCGTGCTCGGCGACCATGTGGCGCAGAAGGGCTCGCTGGTCGCGCCCGACCGTCTGCGCTTCGACTTCTCGCACCCCAAGCCGGTGGAAGCGGACGAACTGCGGCGGGTCGAGGATCTGGCCAACCGCATCGTGCTGCGCAATGAGCCGGTGGTGACCCGTCTGATGGCGGTCGATGACGCCATCGCTTCCGGTGCGCGGGCGCTGTTTGGCGAGAAATATGGCGAGGAGGTCCGCGTCGTCAGCATGGGCACCGACCCCGGCAATGGCGCGCCCTATTCGATCGAGCTGTGCGGCGGCACCCATGTCGGGCGCACGGGTGATATCGGCGTCATCAGCCTCGTCAGCGAAAGCGCCGTCGGTGCCGGCGTGCGCCGGGTGGAGGCGATGACCGGCGATGCCGCCCGCCACGCGCTGACGGCCGACCGCCAGGCGCTGCAGGGCGCGGCGGCGCTGCTCAAGGCGCCGGTCACCGAGGTGGAGGCCCGTCTCGCCCAACTCGTCGAGGAGCGCCGCAAGCTCGAGCGCGAGCTGGGGGAGGCGCGCCGCAAGCTGGCCATGGGCGGCGGTGCGGGGGCGGAAGAGCCCGTGCGCAGCGTCGGCGACGTCAAGCTGCTGGCGCGCGAGGTCACCGGCATCGAGCCGAAGGATCTCAAGAGCCTGGTCGACGAGGGCAAGAAGCGCATCGGTTCCGGCGTGGTGGCGATTGTCGGCGTCACCGAGGATGGCCGTGCCGGGCTCGTGGTCGGCGTCACCGAGGATCTGACCGGGCGTTTCGACGCGGTGGCGCTTGTGCGGCGCGGCGCCGAGGCGCTGGGCGGCAAGGGCGGCGGCGGGCGACCGGACATGGCGCAGGCGGGTGGGCCGGACGGCGCTCGTGCGGCCGAGGCGCTGGCGGCGATCGAGAGCGCTCTGGCCGGCTGATCGCGCCGAGGAGCGGGGGGCCGTTGATGGCGGCGCGCAGACACGAGCCCGGCGGGTCGACGGCGTCTCTGTGGCGCGCGCGGCGGCGGCGCTGCTACGAGATATTGGAGCGCGACGCCGCGCATGACCGCACGGCGCATCGGGTCGAAATCGGCCTGATCGTGCTGGTGGTTCTCAACGTCATCGCCGCCGTGCTGGAGACGGTTCCGAGCCTGTATCTGCGCGACTACCGCGCCTTTCTCGGCTTCGAGCGGCTGTCCCTGCTGGTGTTCGCGCTCGAATATGCGCTGCGCCTCTGGGTGGCGCCGGAGAATCCGCGCTATCGCGGCCTCACACCGCTGCGGGCGCGGCTGCGCTATGCGCGCACGGCGGTGGCGATTGTCGATCTCATCGCCTGGCTTCCCTTCGTGCTGTCGGCGGCGTTCGGGGTCAATCTCGTCACGCTGGCCATCTTCCGCCTGCTGCGCTTCATCAAGCTGGTGCGCTATTCGCCGGGCATGCAGTCGCTGCTTGAAGTGCTGCACCGCGAGAGCCAGGCGCTGATGGCGTGCTTCTGGCTGCTGTCCGCCGCCGTGCTCGTCGCCGCCTCGGCGATGTATGTGGCGGAAGGCCATGTCCAGCCCGAACACCTCGGCTCGATTCCGGCGGCGATGTGGTGGGCCATGGCGACGGTGACCACGGTTGGCTATGGCGATGTCTATCCCGTCACCGTGGCCGGCCGGGTCATCGCCAGCCTCACCATGGTCACCGGCATCGTGATGATCGCCCTGCCGGTCGGCATCATCGCCACGTCTTTCGTCGATGTGATCAAGCGCCGCGATTTCGTCATCACCTGGGGCATGGTGGCGCGGGTGCCGCTGTTCGCCGATCTCGACGCGTCCGGCATTGGCGAGATCCACAAGATGCTCTCGGCCCATACCGCGCAACCCGGCGAGGTGATCGCCCGTCGCGGCGAGGTGGCGCGCTCCATGTATTTCATCGCCTCGGGCGAGGTGGAGCTGGAATTCGCCGACAGCGTGCATGTGCTGGGCGAGGGGCAGTTCTTCGGCGAGATGGCGCTGCTGCACCAGACGCACCGCGCCGCCACGGCGCGGGCACGCGTGCGCAGCATGCTGCTCATCCTGGAGGCGGAATCGCTGGCGGAGGTGATCCGCCGACATCCGGAAATCGGCAAGCGCATTCGCGCCATGGCCAAGGATGAGGAAGGCCCGCATCCGGTACGGCGCAGCGCCGATATCGCCAATGATGAACTGGTGGAGCCACCGGCGCCTGACGGCACATAGGTCGTGCAATTCGGCGAAGACGCCGGGGGATCGAAGGCGCGTTCAGATCAAGATGGGGCAGGTCTGCGGCAGTGTCGCGCCCGGGCCGGCGCCATCGCTGACCTGCGCGCTTGGGTACAGGCGTTGCGGCCTGTCACCCGATTTGGCTTGTGAGGCCGTCTGCGAGCGGCGGCGCTGCCGTGGCGCGCCGCCGTTTCGCTTATGCGCCTCAGGCCGCCGGGAAAGCGCGGGCGACGAGGCCGCGCCAGGCCTGCTGCGAGGCGAGGTGGAGGACGATGAGGTCCGTCCAGCCATTGGCATGGAAGGTCTCCAGCGTCGGGCCGGACAGCGCGCGGAACGCCGCTTCATCGACCAGGCGGAAGCCCTGGATCAGCTTCTCCGTCCCGTCCGGCAGGGTGACGCGGGCCTCGCGGCCGGTCAGCAGGTTTTCGGATTCGAGCGCGGCGGCGAAGGCGCGCGTGCGCTCATGCTCCACCGCGTAGGCCTCGCAAAAGGCGATGGCGGCGGTCGCGACCTCGGTCGCCTTGCCGTCTTCGGCGAAGAGCGGGCGGGCGCCGTCGCGCACCGCGTCGGTCGTCACGTGAGGGGCGGAAAGGTCCACACCCAGCAGGATCGCTTCGCCCTCGCCCGGCGTCATGCCGATGAAGGGGTAGCGGCGCACATAGCTCGGCACATAGTCGCCTTCCGTCCAGCTCCCTTCCGCGCGGACGAACAGGTTCTGGCCAGTGGTGAGCCCGGTCACCGCCAGCGGCGCGGCGCCTTCATCGGTCGCGAACACGATGGGGTAGCTGCGCTGGACGTGAACGAACTCGCTCGCCACCAGCGGGATCGCCGTCGCCGTCCGGGCGAAGCCGAAATCCACGCCGTCGCGCAGACCGATCAGGCGATGGTCAGGGAAGCGCAGGAGCGCGGGGGAGCCGTAAAAGGGCGGAAGCCCGGGAGCAGGAATTGGCGTGCCGGCCGACATGGGAGGAGCTTTCGTGGAGAGGAAGGAGCGCCGCAGCCGGGCCGGCTGCGGCCTTCGGTGGGCAGGGATCAGGGCTTGAGGCTGGCGTCGAGCGCGGGCGCGAAGCCCTTGAACGACACCGGCAGGGTAACGGGACGCTGGGCGCCGTCCTGGAAGGTGAAGCTGCCGGCCTCGGCGGTGGTCTTCATGGTCTGCACCAGGGCGGCGTCGAGCTGGGCTTCGGCGACGCAGACCTGCGCGCAGCGCTTATATTCGAGATCGAGCTCCTTGCCGTTCTCGCCGATCTTCAGCGACATGCCGGCCGGCAGCCACACGCCCTGCGGCACCTGGATGAGGATGATCATCGGCGACTTCGGGTCGGCGCGGCCGACGGCGATGGTGGCGACGAGGCCCTGGCCCTGCACCTGCAGCTTCTGGATCACTTCGCAGGCGCGGGGCTGGTCGGCCGGGGTGACGCAGCGCATCAGCCAGTCCTGATAGGTGGCCGTGGTCTCCGCCGGCTGCGACGCGTCGCCTGCGGCGGCCGCAGGTGCCGGCGCCGCCGGACGGGCGGCGGCGGGCGCCGCCGGGCGGGGCTGGGTCGCCTGGGCCGGCGCCGGGGCGGTGGTGGTCTGCTGCGCCTGCGCGGGCCCAGCGATAAGCGCGCCGGCCATCAGGGCGGCGCCGAGCATTTTCAGGCTCGCATGCATGTCTCTGCTCTTTCTTGAACGCGAGGGAAGGGATGGGAGCGGCGCCGGCCGCGGCTGCGGCACGGCGACGCCGTGTGACGACGTCGGTTCGGCGGCGACGCGAGGCGGCTGACACAAGTCTGCGGCATCCGGTCAGAACCTCACCGAGAACTGGGCGCTGAAGGCGTTCTGGCTCGCCTGCGCGGCGATCTGCCCAGCATAGTTCAGCTGGAGCGTGACCGTATCGGACAGCCCATAGGCGAGGCCGGCGCCGACGAGCAGCGTGTCCTGCGCGATCGGCACGCCCTGGATCTCGAAGGGCGTGGTGCCGGACAGGAAGCGCATCGTCGCCGTCGAGTCCGTGTCGCCGAAGGCGTGCTGCCAGCCAAGCGTCGCGCTCGGCGTTACGGTGCGACCGCCCCACTCGAAGGAGGTCGCCATCCGCGCGCCCACCGTGGAGTAGAACGTGTCCTGCCCGGCGACATCGACCGCGAGCCCCGCCGCCTTAAGCCAGCTCTCGCTGGCCGAGCCGCCGGCCACGCCGACATAGGCGAGACCGACGAAGGGCTCGATCTCGTAGCCGGCATAGGCCATGCGATAGCCGGCCTCGCCGAAGATCTGCGTGGTGCCGACCATGTAGCTCGCGCTCTCCTGTTCGGCGAAGCCGGGGAAGGCCACGGTGCGCTCCACGTCGATATCGTGCCAGCTGTAGGAGGCGCCGCCGCGCAGGCCGAGGGCGCCGAACTGCGCGCCGAGATAGACGCCCAGATCGACATTGTCCATCGAGCCGGACGAGGAGCGACCGTCCACGGCGAAGGTCGAGCGGCTGTAGCCCGTCACCACGCCGGCGCGGACATTGTCGGCGATGGCCGCGTCGACGCCGCCGAGGAAGCCGCCGATCGAGGAGGAGATGGTCGCCGCATTGCCATTGCCGAAGGCATCGCCCCAGGCGCCGTAGCCCTGCGCCCACAGCGTGGGGGCCAGTTCGCGGCTGAGCGCCGCCGTGGCGGGGCCCGCCGCCTTGGCGGCATAGCCGAGCGCGCTGGTGTCCGTGCTCATATCCGCCTGGCGCAGGCGGGCGCCGACCGCGTCGCGCAGATAGACGCTCTCCTGCTGGATCACGGTGTTGATCGACGGGTAAATCTCGCCGGTCAGCTGGTTCAGCGCCGGCGCCACGGCGCTGTCGGGCAGCATCAGCAGCGCCTCGAACACCGCGTTGCCCTCGCCCAGCGCCTGCGCCGCCACTGCGACATGGGCCTGGTTCGGGGTTGTGGCGTAGTCGACGAATTCGGCGCCGCTATAAACGAGGTCAAGATAGACATTGTGCAGGTCGTAGGTCAGCGTCGGCCGCAGGAAGGCGAAGTTCGAGCTGACCGTACCGAACTTGCCGGTCACGGTGCCTGAGGTGGTCAGGATGGTGACCTGGCTCTGGCGGTCATAGGTGCCCGCCGTCGCCACCACCTTCACGCTCGCCCCCGAGGAGATCGTGACATTGCCGGAGGCGACGATGAGGTCATGCGCGCCCTGCGGCGTCACATCGACGGAATAGATCGAGCCGCTATTGAAGGCCACCGGTCCGTTGATGGTCAGCGTGCCCGGCGAATAGCCCGGTGCCACCACGCCGCCGCTGTTGACCGTGAGGCCGGCAATGGTCGCCGAGCCGCCCAGCACGCCGCCGGCATTCACCACGAAGGTGGCGTCCGTCGTCGATCCCGCCACCAGCTTGGTCGTGGAATTCTGCAGCGTCACCTGACCCGCATAGGACGAGTCGAACACCGCCGTGCCGCCGCCGGTGAGGGTCAGGGTGCCGGTGCCGGTGATCTCGCCGCTGATCGTGTAGGTGTCGGAGCGGTTGAACACCAGATTGGCGTTGTTGACGATGTCGCCGACGACCGATCCCGTGGTGCCGCCATTGCCGATCTGCAGCGTGCCGGCGGAAATGGTGGTGGTGCCGGTATAGGTGTTGTTCGCCGTCAGGATCAGCGTGCCGGTGCCGGTCTTCTCCAGATCGCCGCCGCCCGAGACGACGCCAGAGATGGTCAGCGTCTTGCCGCTGTCCACCGCGATCGTCGCGTCGGACGGCGAGGACAGCGCCGTCGACAGCACCACGCCGCCGGCGAAGGTGAAGGTGCCGCTGGCCTGCAGCGTCGCCCCGCGCTCGATGGTGAGCCCGCCCGTGCCCATGCTCTGCGCGGTGAGCACGCGCAGCGTGCCCGCGCCGATGGTGGTGCCACCGGAATAGCTGTTGGTGCCTGCGAGCGTGAGCACGCCCGTGCCGTTCTGCGTCACCGTGCCGGTGCCGGAGATCGCCCCGCCGAAGCTGGTGTCGGCGGAGAGGTCGAACACCAGCGCGGCATTGTTGGCGACATCGCCGAGGATCGCGCCGGTGGCGCCGCCATCGCCGATCTGCAGCGTGCCGGCGCTGATGGTGGTACCGCCGGTGTAGCTGCTCGCTCCCGTGAGGATCAGCGTGCCGCGATCGGTCTTTTCCATGCCCACCGAGCCGGTGAGGGCGCTGGCGATGGTCGCCACCGTCGCGGCGCCTGCGTCGGTGCCGTCACCGACGCGGATCTTGGCCGGCGCGCTGCCGGTGAGCGCGATCGCGCCGCCGCTGAGGCTGTAGCCGCTGGTCACGAACTGCATGCCGCTGGCGCTGACCTGACCGGAGCCATTGTCCACCGTCACCGTGCCGGCCGTGCCCTGGAACACGGCGAAGCCGCCATTCCAAGCTTGCGAAATGGTGCCCGACGCGTTGGTCCAGTTGGTGGCAGCACCCGCTGTCCAGGTGCCGTTGCCGCCATTGACGGACTGCGACGGCGTGGTGGTGGAGCCGTTCCAGAACTGGATCGGCGCGTCCGCGCCCTCGACGATGAGATTGACCTCGCCCGCGACCGAGGTCTGCACCCCGCCCGCGAACCCGCCGGTGAGCGGCGCCACCACCATGCCATTGTCGGTGAGGCTGCCCGTATAGGTGATGAAGCGGTAGACGCCCGCGCCGAAGCCCGCTTCCTGGGTGACGTTCAGCGTGCCGTTCAGCGTCACGTCGCCGTTCACGGTGAACACGTCGCCATCCGTGGTCTGGCCGAGCGCGATGTCCACATTGGCGCCGGCCTGGAGGTCGAGCCCGCCCATGGTCAGCGCGTCCGCCTGCGCCCCCTTGAGCGTGCCGCCGGCCAGCACCTGGACGGTGCCCGCCACCGTGCCATCGCCCGAGAGCGTCGCCCCGCTCTCCACCGTCGCGCCGCCGGCGACGCTGCCGGTCAGAGCCAGCGTGCCGCCGGAGACGGTGGTGGTGCCGGTATAGGTGTTGGTGCCGCTCAGCGTCAGCGTGCCGGTGCCGGTCTTGCCGAAGCCGCCCGTGCCCGACAGCACGCCGGAGAAGCTGGTGGAACTGTTGTCGCTGCCCGCCGTCACGTTGGCCGCGTTCATCTTCACGCTGCCGGCGCCGCTCAGCGCGCCGAGCGCCTTGGTGCCGGTCATCTGCAGATCGAGGATCGCCCCCGCCGCCACCGTCACGGTGCTGCCAGTGGCCAGCGCCCCGGAGCCGTCCGCAACCAGCGTGCCGGCATCGACCTGCAGCGTCGCCGCGCCATTGCTGCCGCTGAGGGTCAGCGTGCCCGCGCCCTGCTTGATCAGCCCGCCCGTACCGGTGATGGCGCCGGAGAAGGTGGTCGTCGTGCCGTCGCCGCCGGCGGTGAGGACATGGGTGCCGAGGGACAGCGTGCCCGCCCCGGCGAGCGAGCCCACCGTCTCATTGGCATCGCCGAGCGCGAGGGTCGCGCCGGCATCGATGGTCAGGCGCGCGCCGTCGGCCAGCGCCGCGCCGCCCATCAGCTGCAGCGTGCCGGCGGCGACGGTGGTGCCGCCGGTATAGGTATTGGTGCCGGAGAGGATGAGCGTGCCGCTGCCCTTCTGGGTCAGCGTGCCGGTGCCGGTGATCTTGCCAGCGAAGGTCACCTCGTCGGAGCGGTTGAAGGCGAGGGCGGCGTTGTTGGTCACATCGCCGCTCAGCGCGCCTGATGTGCCGCCATTGCCGATTTGGAGCGTGCCGGCGGAGACGGTGGTGCCGCCCGAATGGGTGGCGGCGCCGGCGAGGATCAGTGTGCCGCTACCGGCCTGGGTCAGCGTCCCCGCGCCGGAGAGGGCGCCGGCGAAGGTCAACTCATCGGAGCGGTTGAAGACGAGGCCCGCGCCGGAGGCGACGGCGACATCGCCGCCGATCGCGCCCGTGGTGCCGGCATTGCCGATCTGCAGCGTGCCGCCGGTGACAGTTGTGCCGCCGGTGTAGCTGTTGGCGCCGGTGAGGATCAGCGTGCCGAGATCGGTCTTCTCAAGGCCGGTCGAGCCGGCCAGCACCGAGCCGATGATGGCGCTGTAGCCGGCGCCGGCCTCGGTGCCATCGCCGACGCGCACCGGCGTCTTGCCGGAGGCCGCCGCCAGGGTGATCGTCCCATCGGAGACGGTGTAGCCGTCGACCATGAACTGCAGGCCGATTGCCGATACCGTGCCGTCGACCGTCACCGTGCCGGCCGTGCCGGCGAAGGCGGCGAAGCCGCTGTTCCAGGCACGCGACTGGTTGAGCGACGAGGTCAGCCAGTTGGTCTCCGACGGGCTCGCCGTCCAGGTGCCGTTGCCGCCCTGGATGGTGCCGTCCGCC
Source organism: Ancylobacter sp. (assembly GCF_965249975.1). Taxonomy (GTDB): domain Bacteria; phylum Pseudomonadota; class Alphaproteobacteria; order Rhizobiales; family Xanthobacteraceae; genus Ancylobacter. Next base: position 201,802 of record NZ_CBDFNE010000020.1, read on the forward strand.
GTGGTGGTGCTGCCGTTCCAGTACAGCATCTCGCCGCTCAGCACGGCAAGATTGACCTGCCCCGGGGCAAGCTGGATCTCATAGGCGAAGTCGGTCGGCGTGGAGCCGAGCACCAAGCCATTATTGGCCGCCAGCGTGGTGTAGTCGATGATGCGGTAAACGCCGACCGCCATCCCGCCGCCATTGGTCACGTTGAGCACGCCGTCGAGCGTCAGCGTGCCGGTGGAGACGACGCCGCCGCTGCCCGGCGCGCCGAGCACGACATCGACATTCGCGCTGCCGGAGAGCACCAGCGCGCTCATGGAGAGGCCATAGGCGCCGGCCGTGGCGCCGGCGCCGGCGCGCAGCGTGCCGCCATTGGCGATGGTGACGGTGCCGGCGATGGTTCCGCCCGCCGTGCCGTCGGTCGCGCCCTGCAGCGTGGCGCCGGACTTCACCTCGACATCACTGGCGAGGCTGACGCCGCCACCCAGCGCGAGCGTGCCGGCGGAGACCGTGGTGCCGGCGCCGGCGCTGTTGGCGCCGGTGAGGTTCAGCGTGCCGGCCCCGCGCTTGTCCAGCGCACCGGTGCCGGTAATGGCGCCGCCGGCCGTCAGGTCGTCGGAACGGTCGAAGACCAGCGTGCCGCTATTGGCGATGGCGCCGGCGATGGAGCCCGTGGTGCCGCCATCGCCGAGCTGCAGCGTGCCGGCGGAGACGGTGGTGCCGCCGGTGTAGGTGTTGGTGCCGGAGAGCACGAGCGTGCCGGCACCGGTCTTGGTCAGGCCGCCGCTGCCGGTGATGACGCCGGAGAGGGTGAGGGTGGTGTCGGTGTCGGTGCTGAGCGTGCCGCCGCCGGAGAGCGTGACGCCGCGCGCTGAGGTGAAGCTGGCGGTGGTCGCCAGCGTGGCGGCAGTGAGGGTGAGGTCGCCGTCCGCATCGCCCAGATTGGCATCCGCGCCGACCTGCAGCGTACCGGCCGAGACGGTGGTGCCGCCGGTGTAGTCGTTGCTGCCGGAGAGGACGAGCGTGCCCGCGCCGGTCTTGGTCAGGCCCCCATCACCGGTGACGACACCGGAGAGGGTGAGGGTGGTGGCGGTGTCGGTGCTGAGCGTGCCGCCGCCGGAGAGCGTCACGCCGCGCGCGGAGGTGAAGGTCGCGGTGGTCGCCAGCGTGGCATTGGCGAGTGTGAGGTCGCCGTCTGCGTCGCCGAGATTGGCGTCGGCCGCGATGGACAACGTGCCGGCGGAAACCGTCGTGCCGCCGGTGTAGTCGTTGGTACCGGAGAGCACGAGCGTGCCGGCGCCCGCCTTGGTCAGGCCGCCATTGCCGGTGATGACGCCGGAGAGGGTGAGGGTGGTGGCGGTATCGGTGCTGAACGTGCCGCCGCCGGAAAGCGTCACGCCGCGGGCGGAGGCGAAGGTCGCGGTGGTCGCCAGCGTGGCATTGGCGAGGGTGAGGTCGCCGTCGGCGTCGCCGAGATTGGCGTCGGCGCCGATCGAGAGCGTGCCCGCCGAGACGGTGGTGCCGCCGGTGTAATCGTTGGTGCCGGAGAGGACGAGCGTGCCCGCGCCGGTCTTGGTCAGGCCCCCATCACCGGTGATGACACCGGAGAGGGTGAGGGTGGTGGCGGAAGCGGAGTTGAGCGTGCCGCCACCGGAGAGCGTCACGCCGCGCGCGGAGCTGAAGGTCGCGGTTGTCGCCAGCGTGGCATTGGCGAGGGTGAGCCCGCCCGCCGCATTGCCGAGATTGGCATCGGCCGCGATGGACAGCGTGCCGGCGGAGACAATGGTGCCGCCGGTGTAGTCATTGGTGCCGTAGAGCACGAGCGTGCCAGCACCGGTCTTGGTCAGGCCGCCGTTGCCGGTGACGACACCGGAGAGGGTGAGGGAGGTGGCCGAGGCGGTGCTGATGGTGCCGCCGCCGGAGAGCGTGACGCCGCGGGCGGAGGTGAAGGTCGCGGTCGTCGCCAGCGTAGCGCCAGTGAGGGTGAGCCCGCCCTCCTCGTCGCCGAGATTGGCGTCGGCCGAGATGGACAGCGTGCCGGCCGAGATGGTGGTGCCACCGGTATAGGTGTTGGTGCCGGAGAGGATGAGCGTGCCGGCGCCGGTCTTGGTCAGGCCGCCGCTGCCGGTGACGACACCGGAGAGGGTGAGGGTGGTGGCGGTGTCGGTGCTGAGCGTGCCGCCGCCGGAGAGCGTGACGCCGCGCGCGGAGGTGAAGATCGCGGTGGTCGCCAGCGTGGCATTGGCGAGGGTGAGGTCGCCGTCGGCGTCGCCGAGATTGTCGTCGGCCGAGATGGACAGCGTGCCGGCCGAGACCGTGGTGCCGCCGGTGTAGTCGTTGCTGCCGGAGAGCACCAGCGTGCCGGCACCGGTCTTGGTCAGGCCGTCCGTGCCGGAGACGACGCCCGAAAGGGTCAGCGTCGTGCCGGTGGCTGTGCTGAACGTGCCGCCGCCGGAGAGCGTGACGCCGCGCGCTGAGGTGAAGGTCGCGGTGGTCGCCAGCGTGGCGCCAGTAAGAGTGAGCCCGCCGTCCGCATCGCCGAGATTGCCATCGGCGCCGATCGAGAGCGTACCGGCCGAGACCGTGGTGCCGCCAGAATAGTCGTTGGTGCCGGTGAGGATGAGCGTGCCGCTGCCCGCCTTGGTCAGGCCGCCCGTGCCGGTGACGACACCGGACAGGGTGAGGGTGGTGGCGGTGTCCGTGCTGATGGTGCCGCCGCCGGAGAGCGTCACGCCGCGCACTGACGTAAAGGTCGCGGTGGTCGCCAGCGTGGCATTGGCGAGGGTGAGCCCGCCCGAGGCATCGCCGAGATTGGCATCCGCGCCGACCTGCAGCGTACCCGCCGAGACGGTGGTGCCGCCAGAATTGTCGTTGGTGCCGGTGAGGATGAGCGTGCCGCTGCCGGTCTTGGTCAGGCCGCCCGTGCCGGTGATGACACCGGAGAGGGTGAGCGTGGTGGCGGAGGCCGTGTCGACGGTTCCGCCACCGGAGAGCGTCACGCCGCGCACTGACGTAAAGGTCGCGGTGGTCGCCAGCGTGGCGGCATTGAGAGTGAGGTCGCCGTCCGCATCGCCGAGATTGGCGTCGGCCGAGATGGACAGTGTACCCGCCGAGACAGTGGTGCCGCCCTCATAGCTGTTGGTGCCGGACAGCACCAGCGTGCCGGCGCCGGTCTTGGTCAGGCCGTCCGTGCCCGCCAGGGTGACGGCGAGCGTGGCCGAGCCGTCGTCCACCTTGATGAAGGGGGCGCTGTCGTCGGCCTGCTTCACCAGGGTCAGGGTCTGGGCGCCGGTGAGCTGATAGCCGTCGACTGCGAATTGCAGCCCGCTGGCGCTGATCGCGCTGCCGAGCGTCACCGTGCCGGCGGTGCCGTTGAAGATGGCGAGGCCGCCCTGGACCCAGGACGCGGCGATGGTGCCGTCGACATTGGTCCAGTTGGCGTTGGCCGCGTTCCAGGTGCCGGCGCCGCCGGTGATGGTGCCGCTGCCGGCGGTGCCGGCGCCGTTCCACCACTGGGTGGAGACGCCGTCGACAATGGCGATCAGATTGACCTGGCCGGCCACCGAGGTCTGGATCACGCTGCCCGACAGCGAGGCGGGCACGCCGGACAGGGTGAGCCCGGTGCCTTCCAGGGTGAGCGTGCCGGCATAGTCGATCAGCCGGTAGCTGCCGGCCTCGAAGCTGCCGCCGCCATTGACGGTGACGAGGCCGCCCGAGAGGGTGAGGTCGCCGGTGACATTGATGCGGTCGTTGAGCGCACTGTCGGGATCGTTGGCCTTGACCAGGTTGAAGGCCAGGGTGGCGCCGGAGGCGACGGAGAGGTCGCCGCCGATGGACAGTTTGCCGGCGGTGCTGGCGGTGCCGGGCGTGAGGGTGGCGCCGGTGGCGAGGGTGACATTGCCGCCGATCGTGCCGCTGCCGGAAAGGGTGGCGCCGTTCGCCACCGAGGCCGCCCCGGCGATGCTGCCATCGACCTGCAGCGTTCCCGCCGAAACCGTGGTGCTGCCGGTGTAGTCATTGGTGCCGGAGAGGACGAGCGTGCCGGCGCCGGCCTTGGTCAGGCCGCCCGTGCCGGTGATCACACCGGAGAGGGTGAGAGTGGTAGCGTCGGCGGTGGAGAACGTGCCGCCGCCGGAGAGCGTCACGCCGCGGGTCGAGGCGAAGGTCGCGGTCGTCGCCAGCGTGGCCCCAGTGAGGGTGAGGCCGCCCGAGGCATTGCCGAGATTGGCGTCGGCGCCGATCGACAGCGTGCCCGCCGAGACGGTGGTGCCGCCGGTGTAGGTGTTGGTGCCGGAGAGGAAGAGCGTGCCGGCGCCCGCCTTGGTCAGGCCGCCCGTGCCGGTGAGGACGCCGGAGAGGGTAAGGGTGGTGGCGGAGGCCGTGTCGAAGGTGCCGCCGCCGGAGAGCGTGACGCCGCGCGCCGACGTGAAGCTGGCGGTGGTTGCCAGCGTGGCGCCGGATAGCGCGAGGTTGCCATCCGCGTCGCCGAGATTGGCATCGGCCGCGATGGACAGCGTGCCGGCGGAGACAGTGGTGCCGCCGGTGTAGGTGTTGGTGCCGGTGAGGACGAGCGTGCCGGTGCCGGACTTGGTCAAGCTGCCCGTGCCGGTGACGACACCGGACAGGGTGAGGGTGGTGGCGGTATCGGTGCTGAACGTGCCGCCGCTGGAGAGCGTGACGCCGCGGGCGGAGGTGAAGCTGGCGGTGGTCGCCAGCGTGGCGGCAGTGAGGGTGAGGTCGCCGTCCTCATCGCCGAGATTGGCGTCGGCCGAGATGGACAGCGTGCCGGCGGAAACCGTCGTGCCGCCGGTGTAGTCATTGGTTCCGGAGAGGACGAGCGTGCCGGCGCCGGTCTTGGTCAGGCCGCCCGTGCCGGTGACGACACCGGACAGGGTGAGAGTGGTGGAGCTGTCGGTGCTGAGCGTGCCGCCGCCGGAGAGCGTGACGCCGCGCGCCGACGTGAAGCTGGCGGTGGTCGCCAGCGTGGCATTGGCGAGGGTGAGCCCGCCCGAGGCATTGCCGAGATTGGCGTCGGCGCCGATCGACAGCGTGCCGGCGGAAACCGTCGTGCCGCCGGTGTAGGTGTTGGTGCCGGAGAGCACCAGCGTGCCGTCGCCGGTCTTGGTCAGGCCGCCCGTGCCGGTCACGACACCGGAGAGCGTGAGGGTGGTGGCGGTGTCGGTGTTGAGCGTGCCGCCGCCGGAGAGCGTCACGCCGCGCGCGGAGGCGAAGGTCGCGGTCGTCGCCAGCGTGGCGCCATTGAGAGTGAGGTCGCCGTCCTCATCGCCGAGATTGGCGTCGGCCGCGATGGACAACGTGCCGGCGGAGACAGTGGTGCCGCCGGTGTAGTCATTGGTGCCGGAGAGGACGAGCGTGCCGCTGCCCGCCTTGGTCAGGCCGCCCGTGCCGGTGACGACACCGGACAGGGTGAGGGTGGTGGCGGAGGCCGTGTCGAAGGTGCCGCCGCCGGAGAGCGTCACGCCGCGCGCCGACGTAAAGGTCGCGGTGGTCGCCAGCGTGGCGGCAGCGAGGGTGAGGCCGCCATCCGTGTCGCCGAGATTGGCGTCGGCACTGACCTGCAGCGTACCCACCGAGACAGTGGTGCCGCCCTCATAGGTGTTGATACCTGTTAGGATGAGCGTGCCGCTGCCCTTCTGAATGAGCGCGCCCGCGCCGGAAATGACGCCGCCGAAGCTCACCGTGTCGGTGCGGTTGAAGGCCAGGTTCGCTCCGGAGGCGACGGCAACATCACTGAAAATGCTGCCGGACGTTCCGTCGGCGCCGATCTGCAGCGTGCCGGCGGACACGGTGGTGCCGCCCCCATAAGTGTTGGTGCCGGTGAGCACCAGCGTGCCGGTGCCAGACTTGGTCAAGCTGCCGATGGGCCCGGACACGACGCCGGTCAGCGTCAGCGTGGTAGCGTCGGCGGTGGAGAACGTGCCGCCCGCCGCGCCCAGGTTCAACTCGCGCGCCGACGTGAAGGTCGCGGTGGTCGCCAGCGTGCCACCAGTGAGGGTGAGCCCGCCCGAGGCATTGCCGAGATTGGCGTCGGCCGAGATGGACAGCGTGCCGGCCGAGACGGTGGTGCCGCCCTCATAGCTGTTGGTACCGGAGAGGACGAGCGTGCCGGCGCCCGCCTTGGTCAGGCCGCCATCGCCGGTGACGACACCGGAGAGGGTGAGCGTGGTGGCGTTGTTGGTGCTGATCGTGCCGCCGCCGGAGAGCGTGACGCCGCGCGCGGAGGTGAAGGTCGCGGTGGTCGCCAGCGTGGCGGCCGTGAGGGTGAGGCCGCCATCCGCGTCGCCGAGATTGGCGTCGGCCGAGATGGACAGCGTACCCGCCGAGACGGTGGTGCCGCCGGTGTAGGCGTTGGTGCCGGAGAGGGTGAGGGTGCCCGTGCCGGCCTGCGTCACCGAACCGGAGCCGGAGATCGTTCCGTCGAAGATGACGGCATCGGAGCGGTTGAAGACCAGCGCGGCATTGTTGGTCACATCGCCGGCGAGGCTGCCGGATGTCCCGCCATCGCCCAGCTGCAGGATGCCGGCGGAGATGGTGGTGCCACCGGAATGGCTATCCGTGCCGGTCAGGACGAGGGTGCCGTTGCCGGTCTTGGCATAGGAGCCGGTCCCGGACACGTCTCCGGCGAGGGTGAGCGTGGTGTTCTCGGCCGTGTCGATGCTGTTGGTTCCGCTGACCGAGACGGCGCGAGCAGAGGTGATGTCATTGGTGTCGATGGCGAGGGTGCCGCCGGCAAGGGCGAGGCCGCCGGTGGCGGCGCCGAGATTGGCGTCGTCGGAAATCCGCAGCGTCCCCCCGTCGGAGAGTGTCGTCCCACCCTCATACTCGTTGGTACCGGAGAGGATGAGGGTGCCGGCGCCGGTGGTGGTCAGGGCCCCGGCCCCGGAAAGGATGCCGCTCCATGTGAGGGTATAGCCGCCATCGGTGTAGATGCTGCTGCTGGCGGTGAGCGTCACCGCGCGCGCCGACTCGAACGTGCCCATCGCGGCCAAGGTGCCGCCGGACAGGGTCAGGCCGGCGGCCGTATTGCCGAGGCTCTGGTTACTGCCAATCTCCAGCCGGCCGGCGGCAATGGTGGTGCCGCCGCTATAGCTGTTCAGCGCATCCAGCGTGAGGGTGCCGGCGCCGGTCTTGGTGAGGCTGCCGCTCCCTGTAATCGTTTCTCCCACGGAAAGCGTGGTGCCGTCCGCCTGGGAGAAGGTGGCGGTGCCGGTGAGCGACACCTGCCTGGAAAGGTTGGATGAGCCCGTGGTGACGAGGGTGCCGCCATCGAGCGTCAGCGGGCCGTCGCCGAGATTGCGGGCGGAGGCGACCTGGATCGTCCCGCCCATGATCAGCGTGCCGCCCGACTGGGTGTTCTCGGCGGTGAGGATGAGCGTGCCGGAGCCAGCCTGGGTGAGCGTGCCGGAGCCGGAGATGGTGCCGGAGAAGGTCACCTCGTCGGAGCGGTTGAAGACGAGGGCGCCAGCGGTCACCACATCCCCGCCGATGCTGCCGGCGGTCCCGCCCGCCCCGACCTGCAGGGTGCCGGCCGAGACAGTGGTGCCGCCGGTGTAGGTGTTGGCTCCAGAGAGCACGAGCGTGCCGCTGCCGGCCTTGGTCAGGCCGCCCGTGCCGGTGATGACGCCGGAGAGGGTGAGGGTGGTGGCAGTGTCGGTGCTAATGGTGCCGCCGCCGGAGAGTGTCACGCCGCGCGCGGAGGCGAAGGTGCCGGTGGTCGCCAGCGTGGCGGCATTGAGGGTGAGGTTGCCGTCGGCGTCGCCGAGATTGGCGTCGGCGCCGATCGACAGCGTACCCGCCGAGACGGTGCTGCCGCCCTCATAGCTGTTGGTGCCGGAGAGGACGAGCGTGCCGGCGCCGGTCTTGGTCAGGCCGTCCGTGCCCGCCAGGGTGACGGCGAGCGTGGCCGAGCCGTCGTCCACCTTGATGAAGGGGGCGCTGTCGTCGGCCTGCTTCACCAGGGTCAGGGTCTGGGCGCCGGTGAGCTGATAGCCGTCGACCGCGAATTGCAGCCCGCTGGCGCTGATCGCGCTGCCGAGCGTCACCTCGCCGGCGGTGCCGTTGAAGATGGCGAGGCCGCCCTGGACCCAGGACGCGGCGATGGTGCCGTCGACATTGGTCCAGTTGGCGTTGGCCGCGTTCCAGGTGCCGGCGCCGCCGGTGATGGTGCCGCTGCCGGCGGTGCCGGCGCCGTTCCACCATTGGGTGGAGACGCCGTCGACGATGGCGATCAGATTGACCTGGCCGGCCACCGAGGTCTGGATCACGCTGCCCGACAGCGAGGCGGGCACGCCCGACAGGGTGAGCCCGTCGCCTTCCAGGGTGAGGGTGCCGGCATAGTCGATCAGCCGGTAGCTGCCGGCGGCGAAGCTGCCGCCGCCATTGACGGTGACGAGGCCGCCCGAGAGGGTGAGGTCGCCGGTGACATTGATGCGGTCGTTGAGCGCGCTGTCGGGATCGTTGGCCTTGACCAGGTTGAAGGCCAGGGTGGCGCCGGAGCCGACGGAGAGGTTGCCGCCGATGGACAGTTTGCCCGCAGTGCTGGCGGTGCCGGGCGTGAGGGTGGCGCCGGTGGCGAGGGTGACATTGCCGCCGATCGTGCCGCGGCCGGCAAGGGTGGCGCCGTTCGCCACCGAGGCCGCCCCGGCGATGCTGCCGTCGACCTGCAGCGTGCCGGCGGAGACGGTGGTGCCGCCGGTGTAGTCGTTGGTGCCGGAGAGGACGAGCGTGCCGGCGCCCGCCTTGGTCAGGCCGCCCGTGCCGGTGACGACACCGGACAGGGTGAGGGTGGTGGCGCTGTCGGTGCTGAGCGTGCCGCCGCCGGAGAGCGTCACGCCGCGCGCCGACGTGAAGCTGGCGGTGGTCGCCAGCGTGGCATTGGCGAGGGTAAGCCCGCCCGCCGCATTGCCGAGATTCGCGTCGGCCGCGATGGACAGCGTGCCGGCCGAGACCGTCGTGCCGCCAGTGTAGTCATTGCTGCCGGAGAGCACGAGCGTGCCGCTGCCCGCCTTGGTCAGGCCGCCATCGCCGGTGAGGACACCGGAGAGGGTGAGCGTGGTGTCGGAGGCGGAGTTGACCGTGCCGCCGCCGGCGAGCGTCACGCCGCGGGTCGAGGCGAAGGTCGCGGTGGTCGCCAGCGTGGCATTGGCGAGGGTGAGGTCGCCCTCCTCGTCGCCGAGATTGGCATCGGCCGCGATGGACAGCGTGCCGGCGGAGACCGTCGTGCTGCCGGTGTAGGTGTTGGTGCCGGAGAGGACGAGCGTGCCGCTGCCGGTCTTGGTCAGGCCGCCCGTGCCGGTGACGACACCGGAGAGGGTGAGAGTGGTGGCGGAGGCGGAGTTGACCGTGCCGCCACCGGAGAGCGTCACGCCACGCACTGACGTAAAGGTCGCGGTGGTCGCCAGCGTGGCGCCAGTGAGGGTGAGGCCGCCGTCTTCGTCGCCGAGATTGGCGTCGGCGCCGACCTGCAGCGTGCCAGCGGAGACGGTGGTGCCGCCAGTATAGTCGTTGGTGCCGGAGAGCACGAGCGTGCCGGCGCCCGCCTTGGTCAGGCCGCCCGTGCCGGTGAGGACGCCGGAGAGGGTGAGGGTGGTGGCGGAGGCGGTGCTGATGATGCCGCCGCCGGAGAGGGTGACGGCGCGGGCGGAGGCGAAGCTGGCGGTGGTTGCCAGCGTGGCGCCCGAGAGCGTCAGCCCGCCCGAGGCATCGCCCAGATTGGCATCCGCGCCGACCTGCAGCGTGCCCGCCGAGACGGTGGTGCCGCCGGTGTAGTCGTTGCTGCCGGAGAGCACCAGCGTGCCGCTGCCGATCTTGGTGAGGCCGCCGCTGCCGGTGATGACACCGGAGAGGGTGAGGGTGGTGGCCGAGGCGGTGCTGATGATGCCTCCGCCGGAGAGGGTGACGGCGCGGGCGGAGGCGAAGCTGGCGGTGGTTGCCAGCGTGGCGCCCGAGAGCGTCAGCCCGCCGGAGGTGTCGCCCAGCGCGCCGTCTGCGGCCACCTTCAGCGTGCCGGCGGTGACAAAGGTGCCGCCCGTATAGGAATTGCCTGTGAAGCTCAGTGTCAGCGTGCCCGTGCCCGCCTGGGTCAGCGCGCCGGACCCATCCATGGACCCCGAGAAGGAGGTGTCGTCGGAGCGGTTGAAGACGACCGCCCCGTTATTGCTCACATCGCCCAGCAGCACGCCGGAGGTGCCGCCATTGCCGATCTGCAGCGTGCCGGCGGAGATGGTGGCGCCACCGTCATTCTCGGTATTGGTGCCGGCGAGGATGAGCGTGCCGGTGCCGGTCTTCTGGATGACGCCGAGGCCGGTGATGGCGCCGGTCAGGGTCAAGGTGGTGCTGTCCGCCACCTGGAACGTGCCGCTGGAGGCGAAGGCGAGCGCCCGGGCCGAGGTGAAGGTGGCGGTGGTGGCCAGCGTGCCGCCATCGAGGGTGAGGCTCCCGAGCGCCCCGCCCGGTATGCCGCCGAGCGGGCCGCCCAGATTGGCGTCGGCGGACACCTGCAGGATGCCGGCTCTGAGCGTCGTGCCGCCGCTATAGGTGTTGGTGCCGCTGAGCACCAGCGTGCCGGCGCCGGCCTTGGTCAGGCCGCCCGAGCCCGACACGGTGCCGCTGAGGGTGAGCTTGCCAGCCCCCGTCGTGAAGATCGTATTGCTGCCCGACAGCGACACTGCGCGGGCGGAGGTGAACGTGTTGTTGGCGGTGTTGAGCGCCGCGTCGGCCAAAGCGAGGCTGCCCGTGTCCTTGCCCAGATTGGCATCGGCCGAGATCTGCAGCGTGCCGGCGGAGACGGTGGTGCCGCCCTCATAGGTGTTGGTGCCGGACAGCACCAGCGTGCCAGCGCCGGCCATGGTGAGCGCGCCCGTGCCGGACACGACGCCCGACAGGGTCAGGGTGGTGCCGGTCGCGGGGGCGAAGGTACCGCTGCCGGTGAGGCTCACCGCGCGGGCGGAGGTGAAGGTCGCGGTGGTCGCCAGCGTGCCGCCGGAGAGCGCGAGCCCACCCGAAGCATTGCCGAGATTGGCGTCGGCCGCGATGGACAGCGTACCCGCCGAGACGGTGGTGCCGCCCGAATAGGTGTTGGTGCCAGAGAGGGTGAGCGTGCCCGAACCCGCCTGCGTCACCGCGCCCGCGGCGGAGATCACGCCTGAGAAGGTGACGGCATCCGAGCGGTTGAAGGCGAGGACGCCATTGTTCACGACATTGCCGAGGATGCGGCCGGACGTACCCCCGTCGCCGATCTGCAGGGTGCCGGCGGAGATGGTGGTGCCGTTCTGATAGGTGTTGGTGCCTGACAGCACCAGCGTGCCCGCCCCGCTCTTGGTCAAAGCGCCGAGATTGCCCGATACCACGCCGCTAAGGGTCAGGGTGGTGCCGCTGGACGGCGCGATGGTGCCCCCGCCGGTGCCAATGTTGATCGCGCGGCTGGAGGTGAACGACGCCGTGGTGGCCAGCGCGCCGCCCGACAGGGAGAGCGACTTGGAGGCGTCACCGAGCGCGCCGTCCGCGTGGATCTGCAAGGTGCCGGCCTGGACGCTGGTGCCGCCCGAATAGGTGTTGGTGTCGGCGAGCACCAGCGTGCCCGCGCCCGCCTGGAGCAGCGCGCCGGTGCCGGACACGATGCCGGACAGGGTCAGGGTGGTGCCGCTGTCCGGGGCGAAGGTGCCGGCGCCGGTCAGCGTCACGCCCCGGGCGGACGTGATGTCGGCCGTGGTCTGGAGCGTGCCACCGGAGAGGACAAGGGCGCTGGAGGCGCCGCCCAGCGCGCTGTCGGACGCCACCTGAAGGACACCGGCCGCGATCGTGGTGTCGCCCGCATAGGTATTGGTGGCCGTCAGAACCAGCGTGCCGTCGCCGGACATGGTGAGCGCGCCGGTGCCGGAGATGATCCCGTTGAGGGTCAGTGTCGCGATGCCGACGGGCGCGAACGCGCCGGTGCCGGTGAGGGTGATGGCGCGGTTCGAGGAGAAGGTGTCGGAGGCGACCAGGGTGCCGCCGCCGGAAAGGCTCAGGCCGCCCGACGTGTCGCCGAGCTTGGCGTCCGAGGAGACCTGCAGCGTGCCCGCCGAAATGAGCGTGCCGCCCGCATAGAGGTTGTCGGCCGTGAGCGTCAGGGTGCCCGATCCGGCCTGCGTCACCGACCCCGTGCCGGAGATCGTACCGTCGAACGTCACCTCGTCGGTGCGGTTGAAGACGAGAGAGCCGTTATTGGTCACATCGCCGGTGATCGCGCCGGTGGTGCCGCCATCGCCGATCTGCAGCGTGCCGGCCGAAATGGTCGTGCCGCCCGTATAGCTGTTGGCGCCCGTCAACGTCAGCGTGCCGGTCCCCGCCTGCGTCAGGGAACCCTGGCCGGAAATCTCGCCCGAGAAGGTGACGGCGTCGGAGCGGTTGAAGACCAGCGCCGTGTCCACGCTCACATTGCCGGCGAGGCTGCCGGAGGTGCCGCCATCGCCGACCTGCAGCGTGCCGGCGGAGATGGTGGCGCCACCGTCATTCTCGGTATTGGTGCCGGCGAGGATGAGCGTGCCGGTGCCGGTCTTCTGGATGACGCCGAGGCCGGTGATGGCGCCGGTGAGCGTCAGGGTGGTGCCATCCGCCACCTGGAAGGTGCCGGCATTGGTGAAGTCGAGGGCGCGGCTCGAGCTGAAGGAGGCCGTGGTGGCCAGCGTGCCGCCGGCCATCGTCAGCCCGCCGGCCGCATCGCCGAGATTGGCGTCGGCGGAGACCTGAAGCGTGCCGGACCTCAGGCTGGTGCCGCCGCTATAGGTGTTGCTCCCCGACAGGATGAGCGTGCCGGCGGAACCCTTGGAGAGCGATCCCGCCCCCGAGATGGTGCCGCTGAGGGTGAGCGCGCCAGCCCCTGTGGTGGCCACCGTATTGCTGCCGGACAGCGACACCGCGCGGGTGGAGGTGAATGTGCTGTTGCCGGTATTGAGCGTCCCGTTGGCCAAAGTGAGGCTGCCCGCAGCGGCGCCGAGATTGCTGTCGGACGAAATCAGCAGCGTCCCGCCCGAGACCGTGGTGCCCCCCTGATAGGTGTTGGTGCCCGAGAGGGTGAGCCGCCCCGTACCCGCCATGGTGAGGCTGCCGGTGCCGGAGATCACGCCGGAGAGCGTCAGGTTGGTGTTCGTGGACGGCGTGAGCGTTCCGCTGCCGGTCAGGGTCACGGCGCGGGCGGAGGTGATGTTGCCGGTGGTCGCCAGCGTGCCGCCGGAGAGGGTGAGCCCACCCGATGCACCGCCCAGATTGGCGTCGGACGCCACGCTCAGCGTGCCCGCCGAAACCGTCGTCCCGCCCGTATAGGTGTTGGTGCCGGTGAGCACGAGCGTGCCAGCGCCGGCCATGGAGAGGGCGTCCCCGGAGACGACGCCCGACAGGGTCAGCGTGGTGGCGGTGGAGGGGGCGAAGGTGCCGGTGCCGGTCAGCGTGACGGCGCGGGCGGAGGTGAAGGTGGCGGTGGTTGCCAGCGTGCCGCCGGAGAGCGTCAGTCCGCCGGAGGTGTCGCCCAGCGCGCCGTCTGCGGCCACCTGCAGCGTGCCGGCGGTGACAAAGGTGCCGCCCGTATAGGCATTTCCTGTGAAGCTCAGTGTCAGCGTGCCCGTGCCCGCCTGGGTCAGCGAGCCGGACCCATCCATGGACCCCGAGAAGGAGGAGTCGTCGGAGCGATTGAAGACGACCGCCCCATTATTGCTGACATCGCCCAGCAGCACGCCGGAGGTGCCGCCATTGCCGATCTGCAGCGTGCCGGCGGAGATGGTGGCGCCACCGTCATTCTCGGTATTGGTGCCGGCGAGGATGAGCGTGCCGGTGCCGGTCTTCTGGATGACGCCGAGGCCGGTGATGGCGCCGGTGAGCGTCAGGGTGGTGCCATCCGCCACCTGGAAGGTGCCGGCATTGGTGAAGTCGAGGGCGCGGCTCGAGCTGAAGGAGGCCGTGGTGGCCAGCGTGCCGCCGGCCATCGTCAGCCCGCCGGCCGCATCGCCGAGATTGGCGTCGGCGGAGACCTGAAGCGTGCCGGACCTCAGGCTGGTGCCGCCGCTATAGGTGTTGCTCCCCGACAGGATGAGCGTGCCGGCGGAACCCTTGGAGAGCGATCCCGCCCCCGAGATGGTGCCGCTGAGGGTGAGCGCGCCAGCCCCTGTGGTGGCCACCGTATTGCTGCCGGACAGCGACACCGCGCGGGTGGAGGTGAATGTGCTGTTGCCGGTATTGAGCGTCCCGTTGGCCAAAGTGAGGCTGCCCGCAGCGGCGCCGAGATTGCTGTCGGACGAAATCAGCAGCGTCCCGCCCGAGACCGTGGTGCCCCCCTGATAGGTGTTGGTGCCCGAGAGGGTGAGCCGCCCCGTACCCGCCATGGTGAGGCTGCCGGTGCCGGAGATCACGCCGGAGAGCGTCAGGTTGGTGTTCGTGGACGGCGTGAGCGTTCCGCTGCCGGTCAGGGTCACGGCGCGGGCGGAGGTGATGTTGCCGGTGGTCGCCAGCGTGCCGCCGGAGAGGGTGAGCCCACCCGATGCACCGCCCAGATTGGCGTCGGACGCCACGCTCAGCGTGCCCGCCGAAACCGTCGTCCCGCCCGTATAGGTGTTGGTGCCGGTGAGCACGAGCGTGCCAGCGCCGGCCATGGAGAGGGCGTCCCCGGAGACGACGCCCGACAGGGTCAGCGTGGTGGCGGTGGAGGGGGCGAAGGTGCCGGTGCCGGTCAGCGTGACGGCGCGGGCGGAGGTGAAGGTGGCGGTGGTTGCCAGCGTGCCGCCGGAGAGCGTCAGTCCGCCGGAGGTGTCGCCCAGCGCGCCGTCTGCGGCCACCTGCAGCGTGCCGGCGGTGACAAAGGTGCCGCCCGTATAGGCATTTCCTGTGAAGCTCAGTGTCAGCGTGCCCGTGCCCGCCTGGGTCAGCGAGCCGGACCCATCCATGGACCCCGAGAAGGAGGAGTCGTCGGAGCGATTGAAGACGACCGCCCCATTATTGCTGACATCGCCCAGCAGCACGCCGGAGGTGCCGCCATTGCCGATCTGCAGCGTGCCGGCGGAGATGGTGGCGCCACCGTCATTCTCGGTATTGGTGCCGGCGAGGATGAGCGTGCCGGTGCCGGTCTTCTGGATGACGCCGAGGCCGGTGATGGCGCCGGTGAGCGTCAGGGTGGTGCCATCCGCCACCTGGAAGGTGCCGGCATTGGTGAAGTCGAGGGCGCGGCTCGAGCTGAAGGAGGCCGTGGTGGCCAGCGTGCCGCCGGCCATCGTCAGCCCGCCGGCCGCATCGCCGAGATTGGCGTCGGCGGAGACCTGAAGCGTGCCGGACCTCAGGCTGGTGCCGCCGCTATAGGTGTTGCTCCCCGACAGGATGAGCGTGCCGGCGGAACCCTTGGAGAGCGATCCCGCCCCCGAGATGGTGCCGCTGAGGGTGAGCGCGCCAGCCCCTGTGGTGGCCACCGTATTGCTGCCGGACAGCGACACCGCGCGGGTGGAGGTGAATGTGCTGTTGCCGGTATTGAGCGTCCCGTTGGCCAAAGTGAGGCTGCCCGCAGCGGCGCCGAGATTGCTGTCGGACGAAATCAGCAGCGTCCCGCCCGAGACCGTGGTGCCCCCCTGATAGGTGTTGGTGCCCGAGAGGGTGAGCCGCCCCGTACCCGCCATGGTGAGGCTGCCGGTGCCGGAGATCACGCCGGAGAGCGTCAGGTTGGTGTTCGTGGACGGCGTGAGCGTTCCGCTGCCGGTCAGGGTCACGGCGCGGGCGGAGGTGATGTTGCCGGTGGTCGCCAGCGTGCCGCCGGAGAGGGTGAGCCCACCCGATGCACCGCCCAGATTGGCGTCGGACGCCACGCTCAGCGTGCCCGCCGAAACCGTCGTCCCGCCCGTATAGGTGTTGGTGCCGGTGAGCACGAGCGTGCCAGCGCCGGCCATGGAGAGGGCGTCCCCGGAGACGACGCCCGACAGGGTCAGCGTGGTGGCGGTGGAGGGGGCGAAGGTGCCGGTGCCGGTCAGCGTGACGGCGCGGGCGGAGGTGAAGGTGGCGGTGGTTGCCAGCGTGCCGCCGGAGAGCGTCAGTCCGCCGGAGGTGTCGCCCAGCGCGCCGTCTGCGGCCACCTGCAGCGTGCCGGCGGTGACAAAGGTGCCGCCCGTATAGGAATTGCCTGTGAAGCTCAGTGTCAGCGTGCCCGTGCCCGCCTGGGTCAGCGCGCCGGACCCATCCATGGACCCCGAGAAGGAGGTGTCGTCGGAGCGGTTGAAGACGACCGCCCCGTTATTGCTCACATCGCCCAGCAGCACGCCGGAGGTGCCGCCATTGCCGATCTGCAGCGTGCCGGCGGAGATGGTGGCGCCACCGTCATTCTCGGTATTGGTGCCGGCGAGGATGAGCGTGCCGGTGCCGGTCTTCTGGATGACGCCGAGGCCGGTGATGGCGCCGGTGAGCGTCAGGGTGGTGCCATCCGCCACCTGGAAGGTGCCGGCATTGGTGAAGTCGAGGGCGCGGCTCGAGCTGAAGGAGGCCGTGGTGGCCAGCGTGCCGCCGGCCATCGTCAGCCCGCCGGCCGCATCGCCGAGATTGGCGTCGGCGGAGACCTGAAGCGTGCCGGACCTCAGGCTGGTGCCGCCGCTATAGGTGTTGCTCCCCGACAGGATGAGCGTGCCGGCGGAACCCTTGGAGAGCGATCCCGCCCCCGAGATGGTGCCGCTGAGGGTGAGCGCGCCAGCCCCTGTGGTGGCCACCGTATTGCTGCCGGACAGCGACACCGCGCGGGTGGAGGTGAATGTGCTGTTGCCGGTATTGAGCGTCCCGTTGGCCAAAGTGAGGCTGCCCGCAGCGGCGCCGAGATTGCTGTCGGACGAAATCAGCAGCGTCCCGCCCGAGACCGTGGTGCCCCCCTGATAGGTGTTGGTGCCCGAGAGGGTGAGCCGCCCCGTACCCGCCATGGTGAGGCTGCCGGTGCCGGAGATCACGCCGGAGAGCGTCAGGTTGGTGTTCGTGGACGGCGTGAGCGTTCCGCTGCCGGTCAGGGTCACGGCGCGGGCGGAGGTGATGTTGCCGGTGGTCGCCAGCGTGCCGCCGGAGAGGGTGAGCCCACCCGATGCACCGCCCAGATTGGCGTCGGACGCCACGCTCAGCGTGCCCGCCGAAACCGTCGTCCCGCCCGTATAGGTGTTGGTGCCGGTGAGCACGAGCGTGCCGCTGCCCGCCTTGGTAAGCGAGCCCGTGCCCGAGATGACGCCCGACAGGGTGAGCGCGGTGGCGTCAGCCGTGACGATGGTTGCGTTGCTGGTCAACGCGACGGTGCGGGCGGAGCTGAAGCTTGCCGTCGTGCTGAGCGTGCCCCCGGCAAAGGTCAACCCGCCGGCCGTGTTGCCCAGATTGGCATCGGCAGAGATTTGCAACGTCCCGGCGGAGATCGTCGTGCCGCCGCCATAGGTGTTGCTGCCGGAGAGCACCAGCGTGCCGGCGCCGGATTTGGTGAGCGATCCGTCGCCGGAGATAGTGCCCGACAGGGTGAGCGTGGTGTCGGCGTCGGTGCTGAAGGTGCCGGCGCCGGTGAGCGTGACGCTGCGTCCCGAGGCGAAGGTGGCGGTGGTCTTGAGTGTGCCGCCGTCGAAAGTCAGGTCGCCATAACCCAGCTTGTCTTCGCTGGACACCTGCAGCGTGCCGGCGTTCAGCTCGGTACCGCCTTCATAGGTGTTGTCTTCGGTGAGAACCAGCGTGCCGGCACCTGCCACCACGAGCGCGCCGCTACCCTCCAGAGAGCCGGTGAGGGTGAGCGTCGTCCCGGTCGCCACGGCGAAGACGCCATCGGCGGTGAAGTCGGCGCGGCGGTTCGAGGTGAAGGACGTCGTAGTGGCGAGCGTGCCGCCGGTGAAGACGAGCGCCCCCGCCGCATCGCCGAGATTGGCATCCGCGCCGACCGACAGCGTGCCGGCGGCGAGGGTGGTTCCGCCGAGATAGGTGTTGGAGCCGGTGAGAGTGAGCGTCCCGGTGCCCGTCTTGGCCAGCCCGCCGTCGCCGGAGAGCGCGCCGGACCAGGTGGCACCGAAGCCGTTGGTGTCGATGGTGGCGGTCGTTTCGGCGACGAGCGTCGCATTCACCGAGGTGACGAGATTGGCTCCGATGACCTGGATCGTGCCGCCGCCGAGATTGAACGCATAGGAGCCGGCCCCGCCGGTGTAGTTGCCCACCAGCCCGTCGCTGCCGCCCACCTGCAACGTGCCGCCGAGCAGATCGTAGCGGCCATTGCCATAGGCGGAGAGGTAGAGGTGCGAGCCCTCCGAGACTGTCAGCGTGCCGCCGGTCTGATAGATGGCGCCGGTGCCGTTATTGCTCGCGCCCACCTCGCGATTGCCGAGCACGAGGCTCGCCGGCCCATTTGCATCGGTCTGCAGGACGACGACCGCTGTGCCGCTGATGTTCAGCGTGCCGTTGCTCGCCGCGCGGGAGCCGGTGCTGCGGCCGAGATTATGGAGGCCGGAGACGAGATTGAGCGTGCCGGCGGAGATGTTGTAGGTGCCGGTGCCGCCCTGATTGCCGATGTTGAGGCTGGCGCAGTGAGAGACGTCGCCGCAGTTCCCCTGGACGTTAAGGGTGCCGCCGGTCTGGTTCACTGTGCCGGTGCCGCCCCAGTCACCGACCTGCAGCGCGACGCCGATATTGAGCGTGCCGCCGGTGAGGGTGAGGGTGCCGGTGTTCGCCGTGCCGGATGTGGTGCCGGAGCCCACCGCGAGATAGTCGATCGCGGTCGTGCCGCTGGCGACGGCGATCGAGCCGCCCTCGATATAGGCTTCGCCGCCGGTTATGGTGGCGTCGGCCAGCGTCAGGACGCCGCTGCCCCTCTTGCTGAACGTGCCGTAGGAGCTGTTCCAGCTATTGCCGGTATTGGTGAGGGTGCCGCTGAAGGTGCTGTCGGTGGCGGAGTCGAGGGTGAGCCGGTAGGTGTTGGTGGTGACCGTGCCGTCGCCGCTCAGGCCGGCGACGGTCTGGCTCGCGGTGAGGTTCAGCGTCGCGCCGTCGGCGATGCTGACCGCCGCGCTGCTGAAGAGCGCGCCCGCCGCCCCGGCGGTGAGGGTGCCCTCAGTGATCGTCAGCGTGCTGGAAGAGCTGTTGGCGCCGGTGAGGACCAGCGTGCCGGCCCCCGTCTTCGTCAGCGCACCTGCGCCGGAAATCGCCCCGGCAAGCGTTGCCGAACCGGAGGCGACATTGAGCGTCGCCGTAACGCCGGTGTTGACGACAAGAGCGTTCGCCACGCTGGTGCCGCTGCCAAAGGCCAGCGCCGCGTCGGCCGCGACCGTCGTCGCCCCGCTACCGAGCGCGCCATCCGCGCCGATCTGCAGCGTGCCGGCGGAAACCGTGGTGCCGCCGGAATAGGTGTTGGTCCCGGAAAGGACGAGCGTGCCCGCGCCGGACTTCACCAGCGCACCGCCCGAGACCACCCCGGAAAGGGTGAGAGTGGTGCCGGTGGCCGTGCTGAAGGTGCCGGTGCCGGTGAGCGTGACATTGCGGCTGGAACTGAAGGTGCCCGTCGTCGCCAGCGTGCCGCCGGCAAGGGTGAGCGTCCCGGTGCCCAGATTCTCGCTGGCGCTCACCTGCAGCGTGCCGGCGGAAACCGTGGTGCCGCCGCTATAGGTGTTGGTGCCGGAGAGGATCAGCGTGCCGCTGCCCGCCTGCGTCACCGAACCGCTGCCGGAAATCGCGCCGCCGAATGTGAAGCTGTCGGAGCGGTTGAAGGCCAGGACCGCGTTGTTGGTGACATCGCCGGCCAGGCTGCCGGAGGTGCCGCCATTGCCGATCTGCAGCGCGCCGGCCGAAATGGTGGTGCCGCCGCTATGCGTATCGGCGCCCGCCAGAATGAGGGTGCCCGCGCCGGTCTTCTGATAGGAGCCGGCGCCGGAAACGCTGCCCGTGAGGGTGAGGGTCAGGCCGGTATCGACATTGATGGCGCTGCTGCCGACCGCGGAGAAGCTGCGGGCGGAGGTGATGGAGTTAGCAACGATGGCCAGCGTGCTGGCGTCGAGCGTCACGCCGCCGGAGGCATCGCCCAGATTGCCGTCGCTGGAAATCTGCAGCGTGCCGCTGCCGGAGAGGATTGTGCCGCCGGAATAGGTGTTGGCGCCGGAGAGCACCAGCGTTCCCTCGCCGGCCATATTGACCGAGCCGGTGCCGGAGACGACCCCGGACAGGGTCAGCGTCGTGCTGGCGGCAGGGTTGAACGAACTATTGCCGGTGAGGGAGACGCCGCTGGCGTAGGTCAGTGTCTGGGTGGTGGCCAGCGTGCCGGTGCCGATGGCGAGCGTGCCGGTGCCGAGATTGCCGGTGCTTGAGATCTGCAGCACGCCGCCCGCGATGGTGGTGCCGCCCTGATAGGTATTCGCGCCCGAAAGCACCAGCGTGCCGCCGCCGGACTTGGTGAGCGCGCCGGTGCCGGAAACGATGCCGGAGAGGGTGAGCGTGGTGCCGGTCGAGGGCGAGAGTGTGCCCGTACCGGTAAGGGTGACGGCGCGCGCCGAGGTGAGGGTCGCCGTGCTGGCCAGCGTGCCACCGGAAAGGGTGAGACCGCCCGACGCGTTGCCGAGTCCGCTATCGGCCGCGACCTGCAGCGTGCCGGCAGAGACCGTTGTGCCGCCGGAATAAGTGTTGGTCCCGGAGAGGACGAGCGTGCCGGCGCCGGTCTTGGTCAGCGCGCCGCTGCTGGAGAGCTCCCCGGAAAGGGTAAGGGTGGTGCCGGTGGCGGTGTCGAATGTGCCTGAGGTGGTGAGCGTGACGGCGCGGCTGGAACTGAACGTGCCCGTGGTCGCCAGCGTGCCGTTGGAGAGGGTGAGCGCGCCCGTGCCCAGATTTGCGTCGGCGCCGACCTGAAGCGTTCCGCCGGAGACGGTGGTGCCGCCGGTGTAGGTGTTGCTGCCGGAGAGAACGAGGGTGCCGGCGCCGCTCTTGGTGAGGCGGCTGGAACCTGAGACGACGCCCGACAGGGTGAGCGTGGTGGCGGATCCGGTATTGATCGTGGCGTTGCCGTTCAGGGCCACGGTGCGCGCGGAACTGAAGGTGCCCGTCGTGGTCAACGTGCCGCTGGTGAAGGTGAGCCCGCCGGCCGTGTCGCCCAAATTGGCGTCGGATGAAATCTGCAACGTGCCAGCGGAGACAGTGGTGCCGCCGCTATAGGTGTTGGTGCCGGACAGGATCAGCGTCGCGGTGCCGCTCTTGGTCAACCCTCCCGTTCCCGAGACGGCACCGGAGAATGTGGTCGTGGCATTGATGGAGAGGGTGGCGTTGCCGTTCAGAGCGACCGTGCGGGCGGACGTCACGGCGCCCGATGTGGCGAGGGTGGCGCCGCCGGAAAGCGTGAGCCCGCCCGCCGCATTGCCCAGATTGGCGTCGGCGCTGATCGTCAGGGTGCCGCCGGTCACCGACGTGCCGCCCGAATAGGTATTGGTCCCCGAGAGGGAGAGCGAACCGTCGCCAGACTTGGTGAGGCTGCCGGTGCCTGAGATCACCCCGGACACGGTCAGCGTGGTGCCGGTGCTCGGGGTGAAGGTGCCGTTGCCGTTCAGCAGGACTGTCCGGGCAACGGTGATGCTTGCCGTCGTCGCCAGCGAGCCGCCGGTGAAGGTAATCCCGCCCGACGCGTTGCCGAGATTGCCGTTGTTGCCGATCTGCAGCGTGCCGGCCGAGATCGTGGTGCCGCCGGTATAGGTGTTGCTGGTGTTGCTGAGGATCAGCGTGCCAGCGCCGGACTTGATGAGTCCCCCTGCGCCCGAGACGACGCCCGACAAGGTGAGCGTCGTGCCCGTGGCGGGGGCGAGGGTACCAGCGCCGGTGAGGGCGACGGTGCGCGCGGACGTGAACGTCGCGGACGTCGCCAGCGTGCCGCCATTGAAGGTGAGGCCGCCGGTGCCGCCCAGATTGTTGTCGGCGCCGACCTGCAGCGTGCCGGCCGCGAGCGTGGTGCCGCCGGTATAGGTGTTGGTGCCCGACAAGATGAGCGTGCCGTAATCGCTCTTTTCCAGCCCCACCGTGCCAGCGAGCACGCTGGCGATGGTCGCGGTCGTGCTCGCGCCGGAAACGGTGCCGTCGCCGACGCGGATGAGGGTCGGCCCGGTACCGGCCAGCGTGAGCGTGCCGCCCGACACGGTGTAGCCGGAGGTGGCGAACTGCATGCCAACCGTGCTGACGGCGGTGGACGTACTGTCCACCGTCACCGTGCCGGCCGTCCCCGCGAAGACCGCGAAGCCGCTGTTCCAGGCCAGCGACGCGGTGCCGGCACTGTCGGTCCAGTTGGTGGTGGCGTCCGCTATCCAGGTGCCGCTGCCGCCCTGAATGGTGCCGGTGGCGGTGGTGGTGCTGCCGTTCCAGAACAGCGTCGACGAGGTGCCGCCACTGACGATGAGGTTGACCTTGCCGGCCACCGAGGTCTGCACCTCGGCGCTGTAGCCGCCCGAAAGCGTCGCCACATCAAGGCCATTGTCGGTGAGGCTGCCGGTGTAGCTGATGACGGTGTAGAGGCCGTTGCCGAAGCCTGCCCCCTGCGTCACGTTCAGCGTGCCGTCCAGCGTCACGCCGCCATTCACCGTGAACACGTTGCCGGCGAATGTGTTGCCGAGCGTGACGTTGACAGTGGAGCCCGAGGCGAGCTCCAGCCCGCCCATGGTGAGGCCGCTTCCCTGCACGCCGGTGAGCGTGCCGCCCGAGGCCACCTGCACCGTGCCGGCCACGCTGCCGGAGCCGGAAAGTGTGCCCCCCGAGACCGTCACCCCGCCTGCGATGCTGCCATTCACCGCCAGCGTGCCGGCGGAAACGGTGGTGCCGCCGGAATAGGTGTTAGCGCCGGACAGGGTGAGCGTGCCGCTGCCGGTCTTGGTCAGGCTGCCCGTGCCGGAGAGAACGCCGGAGAGCGTCAGGGTGGTGCTCGCGGCCGTATCGAGCCCGCTGGCGCCGGTGAGAGTCACGGCGCGCGCGGACGTGAAGCTGCCGAACGTGGCCAGCGTGCCGCCGGAGAGGGCGAGGCCGGTGGTGGAGACGCCGAGCGCGCTGTCGGCCGCGATCCTCAGTGTGCCGCCGGACACCGTGGTGCCGCCGGAATAGGTATTGGCGCCGGACAGGGTCAGGGTGCCGGTGCCGGTCTTGACCAGCGCGCCGGTGCTGGAGACCACCCCGCTGATGCTGAGCGTCGTGTCGGTGGCGGTGTTGAAGGTGCCGATGCCGGTGAGAACCACGCCGCGGTTGGAACTTATGTTAGCGGTCGTCGCCAGCGTGCCACCGTTGAAGGTGATGGAGCCGCCGCTATTGCCGAGATTGGCATCGGCGCCGATCTGCACGGTGCCGCCCGAAATCGTCGTGCCGTTCGTATAGGTATTGGTGCCGGAGAGCACGAGCGTGCCGGTACCGGTCTTGGTGAGGCTGCGGCTGCTGCCGCTGATAGCGCCCGAGAGGGTCAGCGTGGTGCCATCGGCCGTGTCGATGGTGCCATTGCTGGTCATGGTGATGGTGCGGGCGGAGCTGAAGGTGGCGATCGTCTCCAGCGAGCCGCCCGAAAAGGTGATTCCGCCCGACGCATTGCCGAGATTTTCATCGGCGGAAATCCTCAGCGGGCCGGCCGAGATCGTGGTGCCGCCGGTATAGGTGTTGGTGCCCGAGAGGATCAGGCGGCCGGCGCCGGCTTTGGTGAGTCCGCCGCTGCCGGAGATCGTGCCGGACACGGTCAGCGTGGTGTTGGCCTGGCTGAGGGTGCCGCCGCCGTTCAGCACGATGGCGCGGGTGAGAGTGAAGTTGGTGGCCGCGAGCGTGCCGCCGGCGAGCGTGATGCTCCCCGCCGCATTGCCGAGATTGGCGTCGGAGGTCACTGTCAGCGTGCCGCCTGATATCGTCGTGCCGCCGCTATAGGTGTTGGTGCCGGACAGGGTCAGGCTGCCGGTGCCGGCCTTGGTCAGGCCGCCCGAGCCGGAAATGACGTTTGAAAGGGTCAGCGTCGCGCCGCTGCCGGGGCTGATCGTGCCGCCGCCGCTCAGAGTGACGGCGCGGGTGGAGGCGAAGGTCACGGTGGTCGCCAGCGTGCCGCCCGCGAGCGTCAGCCCGGCCACTGCGCCCAGATTGGCGTCGGCGCTGACCTGTAGCGTGCCGGCGGAGATCGTCGTGCCGCCGGTATAGGTGTTGGTCCCGGACAGGATCAGCGTCCCGGCGCCGGACTTGGTGAGCGCGCCGGTCCCGGAGACCTCGCCGGACAGGGTCAGTGTCGTGGCACTGGCGGGAGAGAACGTGCCCGCCCCCGTGAGGGCGATGGTGCGGGCGGAGGTGAAGGACGCCGTCGTCGCCAGCGTGCCGCCATTGAAGGTCAGGCCGCCGGTCGTATCACCGAGATTGCCGTTGTTCGCGACCTGCAGCGTGCCGCCCGAGATCGTCGTGCCGCCGGTATAGGTGTTGGCGCCGGAGAGGATCAGCGTGCCGTAATCTCTCTTCTCCAGCCCCGCCGTGCCGGCGAGGATGCTGGAGATGGTCGCGGTCGTGCTCGCGCCGGACACGGTACCATCGCCGACGCGGATGGTGGCCGGTGCGGTGAGCGTGATCGTCCCGCCCGAGACGGTGTAGCCGGACGTGACAAACTGCATGCCGGTGGCATTGACGGCCCCGGCGCTGGTGTCCACCGTCACCGTGCCGGCGGTGCCCGAGAATACCGCGAAGCTGCCGTTCCACGCCTCGGAGACGCTGCCCGTGCTGTCGGTCCAGTTCGTCGTGCTGCCCGCCGTCCAGGTGCCGGTGCCGCCCTGGATGGTGCCGGTGGCGGTGGTCGTGCTGCCGTTCCAGAACAGCACCGTCGCGGCGCCGCCGCTGACCAGCAGATTCACCTTCCCCGCCACGGAGGTCTGCACCTGCGTCGTGTAGCCGCCGGTGAGCGGCGCTACCTCAAGCCCATTGTCGGTGAGGCTGCCGGTATAGCTGATGAAGGTATAGACGCCGGAGCCGAAGCCACCGGCCTGTGTCACGTTCAGCGTGCCGTCCAGCGTCAGGTCGCCATTCACCGTGAACACGCCGCCGGAGAAGCTGGTGGCGAGCGTGACGTTGAGGTTGGAGCCGGAGACGAGCTGCAGTCCGCCCATGGTCAGGGCGCTGCCCTGCGTGCCGGCGAGCGTGCCGCCCGAGGCGACCTGTACGGTGCCCGCCACGCTGCCGGTGCCGGCGAGCGTGCCGCCCGAGACCGTCACCCCGCCGGCGATGCTCCCGGTTACCGCCAGCGTGCCGGCGGAAACCGTCGTGCCGCCGGAATAGGTGTTGGCGCCGGACAGGCTGAGCGTGCCGGTGCCGGTCTTCACCAGCGCGCCGGTGCTGGAGACCACCCCGGAAAGCGTCAGGGCGGTGCCGGCGGCGGTGTTGAACGTACCGCTGCCGGTAAGCGTCACGGCGCGGGCGGAAGTGAGGCTGGCGGTCGTTGCCAGCGTAGCGCCGGAGAGGGTGAGGCCGGCGGAAGGGCTTCCAAGCGCGTTGTCGGCGGCGATCTGCAGTGTGCCGGCGGAAACCGTGGTGTCGCCAGTATACGTGTTCGTGCCGGTCAGGGCGAGAGTGCCGGTGCCGGTCTTCACCAGCGCGCCGGTGCCAGAGACCACCCCGGAGAGGGTGAGAGTGGTGGCGTCGGCGGTGTCGAATGTACCTGACGTGGTGAGCGTGACGGCGCGGCTGAAGCTGAAGGTCCCTGTCGTCGCCAGCGAGGCACCATTAATCACGAGGCCGCCTGTGACGCCGAGATTCGCGTCGGCGCTAACCTGCACGGTACCTGCGTTGATGGTTGTCCCGCCTTGAAAGGTGTTGGTGCCGGTGAGGACGAGCGTTCCCCCCCCGCCCTTGATGACCCCCCGGGCGCCGGACACAACGCCTGATAGGGTCAGGGTGGTGCTCGCAGCCGGCGTGATTGTTGTTGTGTTGACGGACAGCGTAATTGCGCGGGCGGAACTGAAGGTCGCCATCGTCTCCAGGGTGCCGGCGGACAGCGTCAAACCGCCAGAGGGGTCTCCCAGATTGGCATCGGCGAAAATCCGTAGCGTACCCCAAGTCAAGCTCGTTCCGCCGGCGTAGGTATTTGTGCCGGAAAGTTCAAGGCGGCCAGCGCCGCTTGCCGTCAGACTTCCCGAACCGGAGATGGTGCCGCTCAGGGCGAGTACGCCAACCAATGGTCTAATAGTGTTCGAGCCGGTCAGCGTGATGGACCGGGCGCTGGAGGGAACAGCTCCCGCACCGATGAAGAGCGCATTGGAGAGCGTTATCCCGCTCGCCGCGCTGCCTAGGTTGGCGTCGGAAGAGAATTGCAGCGTGCCGCCCGTCACGAACGTGCCGCCGGAATAGGTGTTGGCGCCGGACAGGATCAGCGTGCCGGCGCCGGACGCCGTGAGGCTGCCCGTGCCGGAAATCACACCGGACAGGGTCAGCGTGGTGCTGGTCGCGGGGCTGATCGCGCCGTTGCCGCTCAGGGTGATCGCGCGGGCGGAGGAGAAGGTCCCCGTCGTCGCCAGCGTGCCGCCGGTGAAGGTGAGGCCGCCCGAGGCATCGCCCAGATTGGCATCGGCCGCGACCTGCAGCGTTCCGGCCGCGAAGGTGGTGCCGCCCGTATAGGTGTTGCTGGCCGAGAGGATCAGCGTGCCGGCGCCGGTCTGGGCCAGCCCGCCGGTGCCGGACACCGCGCCGGAGAGGATCAGCGTGCCGGCGCCCGAGGAGGCGAGTGTGCCGGTGCCGGAGATCGCGCTGGTCAGGGTGAGCGTGGTGCCGGTGGCGGCGGCAATTCCCGAGGTGCCGCTGAACGTCACCGCGCGGGCGGAACTGAACGTGGCGGAGGTTGCCAGCGTGCCGCCGGAAAGGATGAGGCCGCCCGCCGCGTCGCCCAGATTGGCGTCGGCACCGATCTGCAGCGTGCCGGTCGAGATCGTGGTGCCGCCGGTATAGGTGTTGGCGGCGGAGAGGATCAGCGTGCCGTAATCGGTCTTTTCAAGTCCGCCCGTGCCGGTGAGCACGCTGGCGATCGTCGCCACCGTGCCGGCGCTGGAGACGACGCCGCTGCCGACGCGGATGAGGGTCGGCCCGGTGCCGGCGAGCGTCAGCGTGCCGCCCGTCACTGTATAGCCCGAGGTGACGAATTGCAGGCCGGTGGCGCTGACCGTGCCGGCGCTGTTGTCCACCGTCACCGTGCCTGCGGTGCCGGAGAAGATGGCGAAGCGGCCATCCCAGGCCTGCGAGACGGTGCCGAGGCCGTTGGTCCAGTTGGTAGTGCCGCTGCTCGCCGTCCAGGTGCCGCTGCCGCCGACCACCGTCCCGGTCGGGGAGGTCGTGCTGCCGTTCCAGAAGCGGTTGGTCGGGTCGGTGCCGTCGACGATGAGGTTGACCGCCCCCGCCACCGAGGTCTGCAACTGGCCGGTGAAGCCGTCGGTGAGCGGGGTCACCTCCATGCCGTTGTCGGTCAAGGTGCCGGTGTAGCTGATGATGCTGTAGACGCCGGTGCCGAAGCCCGCCGCCTGCGTCACGTTCAGCGTGCCGTCCAGCGTCAGGTCGCCATTCACCGTGAACACGGTGCCGGAACCGGCGGTCCCGAGCGTCACATTGACGTTGGTTCCGGAGGCGAGCTGCAGCCCGCCCATGGTGAGGCCCGCCCCCTGCGCTCCGGAGAGCGCCGCGCCGGAGGCCACCTGCACAACGCCCGCCACACTGCCGGTGCCAGAGAGCGTGCCGGCGGAGACCGTCGTGGTGCCGGTATAGGTGTTGGCGCCCGAGAGCGCGAGCGTGCCGGTGCCGGTCTTGGTCAGGCCGCCACTGCCGGAGATCACGCCGGAGAAGGTGGAGTCGGTGTTGTCGCCGCCGGCGGTGAGGCTATGGCTGCCCATCGCGAGCGTGCCCGCCCCCGCGAGGGAGCCGACCGTCTCACTGGCGTCGGTCAGCGTGACGCTGGCGCCGGAGGCGATGGTGAGGCGCGCGGCGTCGGCCAGCGCATTGCCCCCGCTCAGCGTCAGCGCGCCGGCCGAGACGCTCGTCGCGGCAGTCGAGCTGTTGGTGCCCGAAAGGGCGAGCGTGCCGGTGCCGGTCTTGGTGAGCGTTCCGCTGCCGGAAATGGCGCCGGAGAGGGTCAGAGTCGTTCCGCTGGCGGTGTTGAACGTGCTCGTGTTGCTGAGCGTCACCGCGCGGGCCGAACTGAAGCTCGCCGTGGTCGCCAGCGTTCCGCCGGAAAGGATGAGCGCGCTGCTGGCGCCGCCGAGATTGCTGTCGGCCGCGACCTGCAGCGTGCCGGACGCGACCTCGGTGCCGCCCGTATGGGTATTGGTCGCGGTCAGAACCAGCGTGCCGGCGCCGCCCATCACCAGCCGGCCGGCGCCGGATGTGGTGCCGGTGGCGGTCAGCGCGGTCCCTGCGGAGGGGGCGATCGTGCCGGTGCCGGTGAAGGTGAGGGCGCGGGCGGTGGAGAAGCTGGCGGTGGTCGCCAGCCGGCCGCCATTGAAGAACAGTCCGCCGCTCAGATTGCCGAGAAGCGTGTCCCGCGAGACCTGGATCGTGCCGGCATTGAAGCCTGTGCCGCCCGCATAAGTGTTGGCGCCAGCATAGGCCAGAACAAGCGTGCCCGTCCCGTTCTGAATGACGGAAGGTTCGGTCGGAAGAGTGCCCAGCGTCCCGATAAGACTGGTGAACGTCAGGGTGTCCGAGCGGTTGAAGACTACCCTTGTGCCATAGGCGAGTCGGATATACCCCGCATCACCGGTCGTGCCGCCATCGCCGATCTGCAACGTACCTTCGCGGACCGCGACCACGGTGGCGTAGAAATTTCCGGTCAGCGTAAGCGTGCCGCTGCCATATTTCTGGACGGAACCGGTGCCGGTGACGTTTCCAGAATAGGCGATATCATCATCACGGTCGAAGTTCAGCGCCCCACCCGTCATCGTGACATTGCCGACGAAGCTGCCGCTGGTGCCGTCGCCGATGGTCAGGTTGCCCTGCGTCACGGTGGTGCCGCCGGTATAGGTGTTGGTCCCGGTCAGGACATAGGTGCCGGCGCCCTTCTTCTCGAAGCTGCCGGTACCGGAAATATTGCCCGAGAAGGTCGTCGTTGTCGCAAAGCCGACATTCACCGCCAGCTGGGCGTTGTTGACGACATTGCCGGTGAGCGAGCCGCTGGTGCCGTCGCCGATTTCCAGCCGCCCGGCGGAAATCGTCGTTCCGCCGGAGAAATCATTGCTACCGGTGAGGAACAGCGTGCCGGCCCCGGTCTTGACGAGGCTGCCGGTGCCGGTGATCGCGCCGGCATAGGTCACATCGTCCGAGCGGTTGAACACCAGCGAAGCATCGTTGACGACACTGCCGACCAGCGAGCCCGTGGTGCCGCCATTGCCGATCTGCAGGATCCCGGCGGCGATGGTGGTGAGCCCGGTATAGGTGTTGGCGCCGGTCAGCACCAGCGTGCCGGTGCCGGTCTTGGTCAACGCGCCGCTGCCTGAGATCACGCCGGAAAGGGTCAGGGTGGTGCCGTCGGCCGGGTCGAGCGCGCCGGAGCTGGCGAGCGAGACATTGCGCGCCGAGGTGAAGCTCGTCGTTGTCGCCAGCGTGCCGCCATTGAGGATGAGCCCGCCCGCCGCGTCGCCGAGATTGGCGTCGGCGCTGACCTGCAGCGTGCCGGTGGAGAGCGTGGTGCCGCCGCTATAGCTGTTGCTGCCGGTGAGGATCAGCGTGCCGTAATCGGTCTTCTCCAGCCCGCCGGAGCCGATGAGCGTGCTGTCGATGGTCGTCACCATCGTCGCGTCGCTGACCGCGCCGCTGCCGACACGGATCTTCACCGGTGCGCTGCCGGAAAGGGTCAGCGCGCCGCCGGTCACCACATAGCCCGAGGTGACGAATTGCAGCCCCGTGGGGGTGATCGCCCCGTCGCTGGCGTCGATCGTCACCGTGCCGGCGGTGCCCTCGAAGATCGCGAAGCCGCCATTCCAGGCCTGCGCCACCGAGCCCGCGCTGTTGGTCCAGTTGGTGGTGCCGCCCGCCGTCCAGGTGCCGCTGCCGCCGGTGACGGTCCCCGACGCCGTGGTGGTGCTGCCGTTCCAGAACTCGATGGTCGAGACCGTGCCGTCGACGAGGAGGTTGACCTTGCCCGGTGCCGAAGTCTGCACCTCGCCGACATAGCCGCCGGTGAGCGGCACAAGATTGATGACGTTATTGGTGAGGCTGCCGGAGTAGCTGATGACGGTGTAGAGGCCGGTGCCGAAGCCCGCCGCTTGCGTCACATCAAGCGTGCCGTCGAGCGTCAGGTCGCCGGCGACATCGAAGACCCCGGCACTGGTGCCGAGCGTCACGGCGACTGTGGAGCCGGAGGACAGCACCAGCCCGCCCAGGGTGAAGCTGTCGCCCTGCACGCCCGCGAGCGTGCCGCCATTTTGCACCTGCGCGGTGCCGCCCAGCGTGCCGGTGCCCCGCAGCGTCGCGCCGCTGCTCGTCACCGCACCGCCGGCGAAGCTGCCGGTGAGGTTGAGCGTGCCGGCCGTGATATTGAGCGTGCCGGTGGCGCTGCTGGCGCCCGCAAGGGTCAGTGTGCCGGTGCCGGTCTTGGTGAGGCCGCCGGTGCCGGTGACGGCGCCGCCAAAGGTGAAGCTCTCATCGGTGCCGCCGAGGGTAAGGCTGTGGCTGCCGAGCGCGAGCGTGCCGGTGCCGGTGAGCGCGCCTATCGTCTCGTCGGCATTCAGCGACGCGGTGGCGTCGGTTTCGATGGCCAGCCGTGCGGCATCGGCCAGAGCGGCACCGCCGCTCAGCTCGAGCGTGCCAGCGGCAACCGCCATCGTGCCGGTAAAGCTGTTGGCGCCGGTCAGGACCAGCGTTCCGGTGCCGGACTTGGTGAGCGTGCCATCGCCGGAGATCACGCCGGAAAGCGTGAGGGTGGTCGCGTCGGCGGTGTTCAGCGTGCCCGTGCTG
This sequence comes from Ancylobacter sp., assembly GCF_965249975.1. GTDB lineage: Bacteria > Pseudomonadota > Alphaproteobacteria > Rhizobiales > Xanthobacteraceae > Ancylobacter. The sequence goes on from NZ_CBDFNE010000020.1 coordinate 232,693, forward strand.
GCCAGCGCCACCGTGCGGGCGCTGGTGAAGCTCGCCGTCGTCGCCAGCGTGCCGCCATTGAAGGTAAGGCCGCCCGCCGCATTGCCGAGATTGGCGTCGGCCCTGACCTGCAGCGTGCCGGCGGTGAGCGTCGTGCCGCCGCTGTAGATGTTGGCCCCGGTGAGGATCAGCGTGCCGTAATCGGTCTTTTGCAGTCCGGCCGTGCCGGTCAGTTCACTGGCGATGGTCGCCAACGTCGCGGCGCCGGCCGTGGTGCCGTCGCCGACGCGGATCGTCGCCGGGGTGGAGCCGGTCAGCGTGAGCGGTCCGCCCGTCACCACATAGTCGGAGGTGACAAATTGCAGGCCGCTGGCGCTGACCGTGCCGGCGCCATTGTCCACCGTCACCGTGCCCGCCGTGCCCTGGAACACGGCGAAACCGCTGTTCCAGGGCAGTGCGGTATTGCCGAGGCCGTTGGTCCAGTTGGTCGTGCCGTCCGCTGTCCAGTTGCCGGCGCCGCCTTCGACCGTGCCCGTCGCCGTCGTGGTCGTGCCGTTCCAGAACCGGATCGTCGCATCCACCCCGTCGACAACGAGGTTGACCGCCTGCGGCACCGACGTCTGGATGGTGCCGGTGAGCCCGTCGCTCAACGGTGCAACATCAAGGCCGTTGTTGGTGAGAGAGCCTCGATAGGTGAAGATGCGGTAGACGCCGGTACCGAAACCCGCCGCCTCGGTCACATTCAGCGTGCCGTCCAGCGTCAGGTTGTTGTCCACGTCGAACACGCCGCCGACGGCGGCATCGCCCAGCGTGACATTCACCTGGGCGCCGGCATTGAGCGTCAGGTCGCGCGCGATGGACAGGCCCGCGCCCTGCGTGCCCTGAAGCGTGCCGCCGCTGGACACCACAACGGAGTTGAGACCGTTTCCGACAGTGCCGGTGCCGGTCAGCGTCCCGCCGCTCTGAACAGCAACCGGCCCGGTCGCAAGGCCGGTCACGTTGACCGTGCCGGCGGCGATGGTCAGCGTGCCGGTCGCGGGGCTGATGCCGCTGAGCGTCAGCGTCCCGGTGCCGGTCTTGGTCAGGCCGCCCGTGCCGGACATGGCGCCGGAGTAGGTCGAATCGGTATTGTCGCCACCGGTGGTGAGCGTGCTGCTGCCCAGCGCGAGAGTGCCGGCTCCGGCCAGCGAGCCCACGGTCTCGTTGGCCGCCAGCGAGACCGTCGCGCCAGTGCCGATGGTGAGGCGCGCCGTGTCGGAAAGCGAGGCGCCGCCGCTCAGCGCCAGCGTGCCGGCCGAAACCGTCGTCGCGCCGGTATAGGTGTTGAGGCCCGAAAGGGTGAGCGTGCCGGTGCCGGACTTGGTCAGCGTGCCGCTGCCGGAGATCATCCCGGAAAGGGTGAGGGTGGTGCCGGTGGCCGTGCTGAAGGTGCCGGTGCCCGTCAGCGTGACATTGCGGCTGGAACTGAAGGTGCCCGTCGTCGCCAGCGTCCCGCCGGAGAGGGTGAGGCCACCCGACGCGTTGCCGAGCCCGCTGTCGGCCCCGATCTGCAGCGTGCCGGCGGAAACCGTGGTGCCGCCGCTATAGGTGTTGGTGCCGGAGAGGATCAGCGTGCCGGTGCCCGCCTGCGTCACCGAGCCGCTGCCGGAAATCGCGCCGCCGAATGTGACGCTGTCGGAGCGGTTGAAGGCCAGGGCCGCGTTGTTGGTGACATCGCCGGCCAGGCTGCCGGAGGTGCCGCCATTGCCGATCTGCAGCGTGCCGGCGGAAACGGTCGTGCCGCCGACATGCGTGTCGGCGCCCGCCAGAATGAGGGTGCCCGCGCCGGTCTTCCGATAGGAGCCGGAGCCGGAGCCGGAGACACTGCCCGTGAGGGTGAGAGTCAGGCCGGTATCGACATTGATGGCGCTGGTGCCGACCGCGGTGAAGCTGCGGGCGGAGGTGATGGAGTTAGCAACGATGGCCAGCGTGCTGCCGTCGAGGGTGACGCCGCCGGAGGCGTCGCCCAGATTGCCGTCGCTGGAAATCTGCAGCGTGCCGCTGCCGGAGAGGATGGTGCCGCCGGAATAGGTGTTGGCACCGGAGAGCACCAGCGTTCCCTCGCCGGCCATGTTGACGGAGCCGGTGCCGGAGAGGACTCCGGAAAGGGTGAGCGTCGTGCTCGCGGCAGGGGTGAACGAACTGTTGCCGGTGAGGGAGACCCCGCTGGCATAGGTCAGGGTCTGGGTGGTGGCCAGCGTGCCGGTGCCGATGGCGAGCGTGCCGGTGCCGAGATTGCCGACGTTCGAGATCTCCAGCACGCCGCCCGCGATGGTGGTGCCGCCGTGATAGGTATTCGCGCCCGAAAGCACCAGCGTGCCGGCGCCGGACTTGGTGAGCGCGCCGGTGCCGGAAACGATGCCCGAGAGGGTGAGCGTGGTGCCGGTGGAGGGCGAGAGTGTGCCCGTGCCGGTGAGGGTAACGCCGCGCGTCGAGCTGAACGTCGCTGTGGTCGCGAGCGTGCCGCCATTGAAGATGAGCCCGCCGGCCGTGTCGCCGAGCGCGCTGTCGGCCGCGATCTGCAGCGTGCCGGCTGTGAGCGTGGTGCCGCCCGTATAGGTGTTGACGGCCGAAAGGGTGAGCGTGCCGGCGCCGGTCTTGTTCAGCCCGCCGCTGCCCGACAGAATTCCCGAGAGGGTGGCGCTGTTGCCGTTGGTGTCGACGGTCGCTGTTGCGCCCGTCTTCAGCGTCATGGCGTTCGAGGTGGTCAGCGTCGAGCCGACCTTCAGCGTGCCATTGCCGAAATTGAACGCGCCGGTGCCGCGAATGCCGTTGGTGCCGCCGACGGTAAAAATGCCGCCATCGAGGTTGAAGGTGCCGGTGCCGGAACCGAAGGAGAGATAGCTGCTGCCCGAAAGCGTGAGCGCGCCGCCGGTCAGGTTGACCGTGCCGGTGGAGCCGGAGACGCTGGCGAGAATGAGCGTGGTCGCCACGTTGGCGGACCCGCCCGAGATATTGAAGGTACCAGTACCCCCCGAGGCGGCGCCGAAGATCAGCTGCGGCGAGCCACCGGCATTCTGCACCGAGAGCGTGCCGGCGCTGAGGTTGTAGGTGCCGGTGCCGCCGGTGCCGTAATTGCTGTTATCGCCGCCGAAGCGGATGGGATTGACGAGCGCCAGCGTGACGACCGAACCGGCGCCGTTCTGGGTGATGGTGCCCGAACCCTTGGAATCGCCGACATAGAGTTGGCCGCCGGTGAAGCTGCCAGTGGTGATCGAGAACTGCGCGTTGTCGGAGATCGTGAGCGTACCGCTGGCAGTGGTTCCGCTTCCTCCCGCGCCGGACGTGCGCGAGCCGATATAGGCGGTCATTCCGCCCGACGAGGCGTCGAACACCGCGTCGCCCGAGAGGGAGTAGGTGCCTGTGCCGCCCTGCGTGCCGAGATCCAGACTGCCGACGCTGCTGAAGCGCACCGTGCCGCCGGACTGGTTGAAGGCGCCGGTCACGCCAGTGCCGCGGCCGATGGCGAGGCCGCCATAGTTCAGGCTGCCGGCATTGGCGACATAGAGCAGTTCGCCATCCGTCATGTTGACGGTGCCGGTGCCGCCTGTCGTGTTGGTGGCGCCGCCGCCTACCCAGATGCGGCCGATCGACGTTCCCGGCGCGGTGCTGGTGTCGGCCAGGTTCACCTGGATGGTGGCGCCGTCAATGTTTAGCGTGCCGGTGCCGCCATTGCCGATCTCGAGGCGGCCCGCCGAACTGCCGCTTGTAGTGTTGAGCGTGAGGACCGAGCCGGACTGGAGCGTGAGCGTGGCGTCCCCACCCGCGGTGCCGATATCGAAGGGCGAGGTGTTAAACGTCAGGTTCAGCGTGGTGCCGGCGCCCGGCAGCGTCCAGTCGGCTCCCGCGACGAAGGTGCTTCCGCCCTGGGCGGTAATGATGTCCGGCTGACCACTGGCGATGGCTGCGTTGACGGCCGCCGTGAAGCCGCTCTGGTCGGTGACGACGACGCTGTCGGCCCGGGCCTCGCCGGTGGGGGCGACATGCGCCAACACAGACAGTGCGGCGACACCCGCACACAGCCGCGCTGCGCGTGCTTTCAACAAGCCAGCCACTCAACGTACCCCGCACTGTTTTTCGGCTTCGACCGCGGGCGAATTCGCCTCACGGCCGCGCATAATTGGGTACCGTTCTACGCTGCCCAGCGCGGAATGTGCAACGAATGCCAACAGTTGAGGGTGTCGATTTTTGTGTGTTTCCATCCGATCCTGTGGGCCGCTTGGGGGCTCAACAATCGGAGGTATTCGGGTGGTGCGAACGGCTCGCTTAACGGCTAAGCGGCGGTCGGCGCTCTGGTATTAAAGGCGAGGGTGGCCGCTGGGCGGGTCTCCTGCCCCGTTGCGGCGCGGCAAGGAGCCCCGGGGCGCGGAGCGCCCCGGGGGGGTGGAAAACTCAGGCGAGCGCCTTTCCGAGATTCTCGGAGATCTTGTCGAGAAAGCCGGTGGTGGAGAGCCACTTCTGGTCGGCGCCGACCAGCAAAGCGAGGTCCTTGGTCATGTAGCCGCTCTCGACCGTGTCGACGCAGACCTTCTCCAGCGTTGTGCAGAAGGTGGCGAGTTCGGCATTGTCGTCGAGCTTGGCGCGATGGGCGAGGCCGCGCGTCCAGGCGAAGATCGAGGCGATGGAGTTGGTCGAGGTCTCCTTGCCCTTCTGGTGCTCGCGATAATGGCGCGTCACCGTGCCATGGGCGGCTTCCGCTTCCACCGTCTTGCCGTCCGGCGTCATCAGCACCGAGGTCATCAGGCCGAGCGAGCCGAAGCCCTGCGCCACGATGTCGGACTGCACATCGCCATCATAGTTCTTGCACGCCCAGACATAGCCGCCGGACCATTTCAGCGCCGAGGCCACCATGTCGTCGATCAGGCGGTGCTCGTACCAGATCTTGTGCTTCTCGAATTCGGTCTTGAACTCGGCGTCGTAGATCTCCTGGAAGATCTGGCGGAAGCGGCCGTCATACTGCTTGAGGATGGTGTCCTTGGTGGACAGGTACACCGGGTACTTCCGCATCAGGCCGTAATTGAGCGAGGCGCGGGCGAACTCGGCGATCGACTCGTCGATATTGTACATCGACAGCGCGACGCCGGCGCCCGGGTACTTATAGACCTCGTGCTCGATCACCTGCCCATCGTCGCCGACGAACTTGATGCTCAGCGTGCCCTTGCCGGGAACGAGGAAGTCGGTGGCGCGGTACTGGTCGCCGAAGGCATGGCGGCCGACGATGATCGGCTGGGTCCAACCCGGCACGAGGCGCGGCACGTTCTTGCAGATGATCGGCTCGCGGAAGATCACCCCGCCGAGGATGTTGCGGATGGTGCCGTTGGGCGAGCGCCACATCTTGGTGAGGTTGTATTCGGTCATGCGGCCGGCATCGGGGGTGATGGTGGCGCATTTCACGCCCACGCCCACGCGCTTGATAGCCTCGGCGGCGTCGATGGTGACCTGATCGCCCGTCGCGTCGCGATTGGGCAGGCCGAGATCGTAATATTCGAGCGGCACATCCAGATAAGGATGGATGAGCTTGTCCTTGATGTACTGCCAGATGATCCGGGTCATCTCGTCGCCGTCGAGCTCGACGACCGGATTCGCCACCTTGATCTTCGCCATGAAATAGCACCTCGCACGGAAATCGTTGTCGGAGGGGTCGCGGCGCGTGTCCGCGCGGGCAGACGCCGGATGGGCGGGTGATACCCCGCCGGGCCCCCAAGGGAAAGCAGGGACCGGGCCAATTTCCGGCAAATCTGCCGCGCCGGCGGCCCTTTATCCTCCGAGACAGCTGGCATCTGGTATGCCGTGCGGCAGATACATAGTGAAAGCCGCTTGCCGCTTCGCAAGCGGGCCCGGCGCCGCTATAGGAGCGCAGCTTTCAAAAGGCGAAGCAGCGGGGAGACACGATGTCCGGCGCCGGCACCGATAGCACCAAGCCCTGGCCGGAAAACGGGCCGGTGGTGATTCTGGTCGAGCCGCAGCTCGGCGAGAATATCGGCTCCGCCGTGCGCGCCATGGGCAATTTCGGCCTGACGCGGCTGCGCATCGTCAATCCGCGCGAGGGCTGGCCCAACCCGAAGGCGGTCACATTCGCTTCCGGCGCCGACCGCATCCTCGACAATGCCGAGATTTTCCCGGATCTGCGCGCGGCGCTGGCGGATCTCAATTTCGTCGCTGCCGCAACGGCGCGCGAGCGCGGCATGCAGAAGGCGGTGCTGGGCGCCGACGCCGTTGCGGTGGAAACCGCCTCCCGCATCGCCGGCGGCGAGCGGGTGGGGCTGGTGTTCGGGCGCGAGCGCACGGGGCTCTACACGGAAGAAGTCTCGCTCGCCGATGTCATTCTCACCTTGCCGGTCAATCCCGCCTTCGCCTCGCTCAATCTCGGCATGGCGGTGGCGGTCGTGGCCTATGAATGGTTCAAGCTGGCCTCGGGCGGCGCGCTTCCCTTCCAGCAGCCGGACCGCTACCCCATCGCCGACAAGGCCGACCTTCTCGCCTTCTTCGACCATGTGGAGCGCGAGCTGGATGAGGCGCTGTTCTTCCGCTCGCCGGAAAAGAAGCCGGTGACGATCCGCAACATCCGCAACATCTTCCATCGCGTCGGGCTGACGCGGCAGGATGTGGCCACGCTGCACGGCATGGTGGCGGCGCTGGTGGAGGGCAGGCGGGTGCGCGAGGCGCGCACCGCCGCACGGCTGGAGGGGCGGACCGGCGTGCCGGAGGAGGGCGCAGGCGAAAACTGAGCCGGGTGCAACGAAGCGTTCACCAAGATGCGCCACAATGATGCCTGGGATGGAGGACATCAGATGCGTATCGAGGCTTCTCCCGTAACCGTTGCCGGCCTACGCGGCGTCTCGCCACCTGCTTCGTCCACCGGGACTGTTGCCGTGTCGTCCTTGCCGCCTGCCACCGCTCTGCGCGCGCCGACCATACTCGTGTTCGATTCCGGGCTCGGGGGCCTCTCCGTGTTTCGCGAACTCGCCCGCGCCCGGCCGGATGCCCGCTTCGTCTATGCCGCCGACGATGCCGCCTTTCCCTATGGCGCGCTGAGCGAGACGGCGCTGGTCGCCCGGGTGATGGCGGTGATGGAGCATCTCATCGCCCGCCACGCCCCCGACGCGGTGGTCATCGCCTGCAACACCGCCTCCACGCTGGTGCTGGCGCCGCTGCGGGCGCGCTTCGACCTCCCCTTCGTCGGCACCGTGCCGGCGATCAAGCCGGCCTGCGAAAGCTCGCTGACGCGGCAGGTGAGCGTGCTGGCGACGCCCGGCACGGTGCGGCGCGACTACACGCAGAAGCTGATCCAGGATTTCGCCGGCGACTGCCAGGTGACGCTCGTGGGCTCCACCCGGTTGGCGCCGCTGGCCGAAGCGGCGATGCGCGGCGAGGGCGTGAGCGACGCGGAGATCGCTGCTGAGATCGCGCCCGCCTTCGTGCGCGAGGGCCGTGCGCGGACGGACACGGTGGTGCTTGCCTGCACCCATTATCCGCTGCTGCTCGACCGGCTGCAGCACGTGGCGCCGTGGCCGGTGCGCTGGATCGACCCCGCCCCGGCGATCGCCCGGCGCCTGTCCTCGCTGATCGGCCCCGTCGCCTTCGCCGCCAGCCCGGCACCGCTGCGGCTGTTCTCCACCGGAGAACGGCTCGACGCGGGGATGGTGGAGCGCATCGTCGGGCGTCGCGCCCGGGCCGGCGAAATCCTGGCCATGGACGCGCCCGCGCCCGCATGATCCACTGCGCGGTATCCCGTTGTGCGGGGGGCATGGCGCGGGCGTTCTCTGAACAGGGTGCCTTGCCGGCGCCGCGATCCCTGCCCAACATGCCGCAACGGCAGGAGCATTGACGTGACGCGCGACCTTTCCACCGCCCCGCTGCGGGCACGGCCCAGCAGCCGGCGGGCCTTCCTTCTCGGCGCCGGGGCCAGCCTTGGGGCGTTCGCCCTTGCGGGCGGGGTGCAGGCGCAGGTGGCGAAGGAGCGGTTCGAGGCGTGGGTGGTGACCTTCCAGCCGCGCGCCCGCGCCAAGGGCATTTCCGATTCGGTGTATGAGCGGGTGATGGGCGGGCTGCAGCCCGACCTCTCCGTCTACGCCAAGGACAGCGGCCAGCCGGAATTCCGCGAGCAGCTCTGGCAATATCTCAACCGGCGGATATCCGACTGGCGGCTGATGACCGGCCGGGCGGCGGCAAAGAACAATGCCGCGCTGATGAAGCGCCTGCAAAAGGATTTCGGCGTCGAGCCGGATGTGCTCTTGGGCCTGTGGGGCATGGAGAGCGCCTTCGGCGAACTTGTCACCGATCCCGACCATATGAAGCCGGTGTTTCCCGCGCTCGCGGCGCTCGCCTGGGGTGAGCCGCGCCGGCGCAGCTATTGGGAGACCGAGCTCATCAACGGCCTCGCCATCGTCCAGCGCGGCTGGGCGAACCCGGACGACATGCTCGGCTCCTGGGCCGGGGCGATGGGTCATACCCAGTGGATGCCGGAAGTCTGGCTCAATCTCGGTGTCGATTACGACGGCGACGGCGCGCCCTCGCCCTACCGCGTGGCCGACGCGCTGGCGGGCTCCTCGCTCTACCTCATCAAGCGCGGCAACTATCAGCGCGGCCTGCCCTGGGGCTTCGAGGTGCGCATGGACGGCGTGCCCGAGAAATACGCCGACGCCAAGGCCTGGCGCGCGGTGGAGGAGTGGGCCAAGCTCGGCATTACCCCGGCCGGCGGCGGGCGCTTCGACCTTCCCAAGGCGCGGGCGCGGCTGTGGGCGCCGGTGGGGCCGGAAGGGCCGTGCTTCCTGCTGACGCAGAATTTCTACGCCGTGCGCAGCTATAACCCGTCGATGAACTACGCGCTCGCCGTCTGCCATCTCGGCGACCGGGTGCTGGGCGGCGATCCCTTCCTCACACCCTTCCCCGGCGGCGAGCGGGCGCTCACCCTCGCTGAAATCCAGGAAGTGCAGCGCCGGCTGACGCGGGCGGGATTCGACACCGGCGGCGCCGATGGCCGCGTCGGCAACATGACCATGCGCGCCGTGGCCGATTTCCAGCGCAAGATGGGGGTGGAGCCCGACGGCTATGCCAGCCTCGAGGTGCTGGCGGCGCTGCGGGGCGGGCGGTAAGCGCGTTTATCGCGTCCTCCCGTCTCGGTCGCGCCTTCCGGATGACGGAAGGACGACAGGAACTTGACCTTTCGGCCTTTTGTGCCTATGCACCCGGCCAAGCGCGGGGCTGGAAACGGCCCCGCGTGGTGTTTCACGCACCCGTGGGCCTTTCCGGCGCGTTCGGAAAGATCCTGTCGGCTCCCGAAATGGGGGTAGAGGAGGGGGCGCGATCCAAACCGCAACGATATGCGAGAGGACCTGCGCATGAGCAAGCGCGTTTCGGCCAAGCACAAGCTTGACCGCCGTATGGGCGAAAACATTTGGGGCCGCCCGAAGAGCCCCATCAACAAGCGTGAATACGGCCCCGGCCAGCACGGCCAGCGCCGCAAGGGCAAGCTTTCCGACTTCGGCGTGCAGCTGCGCGCCAAGCAGAAGCTGAAGGGCTATTACGGCTCGATCGGCGAGAAGCAGTTCTATTCGGTCTATGTCGAGGCCTCGCGTCTCAAGGGCGACACCGGCGCCAACCTGATCGGCCTGCTCGAGCGCCGTCTCGACGCGGTGATCTACCGCGCCAAATTCGTCCCGACCGTGTTCGCCGCCCGCCAGTTCGTCAGCCACGGCCACATCAAGGTCAATGGCCGCCGCGTCAACGTCCCGTCCTACCAGGTGAAGGTCGGCGACGTGATCGAGGTGAAGGAAGCCTCCCGCCAGCTCGTGCTGGTGCTGGAAGCCGTCGCCTCCGGCGAGCGCGACACCCCGGACTATCTCGAAGTCGATCACTCCAAGATGACGGCCAAGTTCGTCCGCATCCCGGAGCTCAACGAGGTGCCCTATCCGGTCGTGATGGAGCCGAACCTCGTGGTCGAATACTATTCGCGCTGATCCTTCCCCGGATCGCGAGAAACGGAAAAGCCGCCCGGTGGGGCGGCTTTTTTGTTGGGGTCGACGCCGCTCGGTTTCGGACCGAAGCCGGTAAAGCTATTTGTCGGCCATCTCGATCCACCCCTGTACGGCCGCAGCCGCTTCCTTTGGCAAGTCGGCCATGTCGGCGTCTCCAAGCGCGCGTGGGAGAATGTCGTTCAAGAGCTGGGCCTTTTCGGCCGGATGTTCGGCCCAGTAGGGGGCCGGAACGCGCACGACACTGGCCAGCAGATCGCCGGAATAGAGGCTGACACATCTCAAGGGTTCTTCCACAAGCAGGCTCAGGGCGAGAGGCACGAGCCAGGGAAGGCCGATGCCCTGGCCGATCACGAGCCTCAGTTCCTCCGGCGTCAATGTCCGCAATGGCTTGCGTCGGGCCGCGTGGCAGGTGGTCACGACATAGGAATTGAAGCCGGGCTCGCCCCACCGCTCGCCATCCAGCTCCTCCAGCGTGTAATCGAGCGGACCTTTTGAGCGCCGCTCCTTGCTGCTGCGCCCCATATGCCTCACCCCTTGATTGGCGACTGCTGCCGCTTTTGCCTAAGGTGGAGAAAGCGTCCAATGCAGGCAAATGGAAGCAGGCTCGTGAGCGGTCGCAACCTCCTCAATGAAGGTGGACGGCTCGCGCGACACAGCTTTCGGGTTGGATCAGCGCAAAAAGCCCCGCCACTCGAACACGAATGGCAGGGCTTTGCAATGTCTGGCCTTGGTCTGCCCGGCTGTCGGAAAGCTCCAGCCGCGGTAGAGCCGGGAGCCTCAGGCCGTCGCCTTGCCCATGACCGGGACGCCCTTCTCTTCCAGCAGGGTCTGCAATTCGCCGGACTGGTACATCTCGCGCACGATGTCGCAGCCGCCGATGAACTCGCCCTTGACGAAGACCTGCGGAATGGTCGGCCAGGAGGTATACTCCTTGATGCCATTGCGGATCTCGTCGGAGTCGAGGACGTTGATGCCCTTATAATCGACGCCGAGCAGGGCGAAGACCTGCGCCACCTGGCCGGAGAAGCCGCACATCGGGAATTGCGGCGTGCCCTTCATGAAGACGACGACGTCGTTGCTCTTCACCTGGCCGTCGATGAAATCGTGAATGCTCATCACATTGCCTTTCGCCCTTGCGGGCCTCGCGAGATGGTGTCGTGGCGGCGCGGCTCAGCGCGCCGGCCGCCTTCAGTCAGGTACATTGGTCTGAAGCGCGAGGGCGTGCAACACGCCGCCCATCTGGCCCTTCAGCGTCGCATAGACCATCTGATGCTGCTGCACCCGGCTCTTGCCGCGAAAGCTCTCGGCCACCACCGTCGCGGCATAGTGATTGCCGTCGCCGGCGAGATCGCGGATCTCCACCGAGGCGTCCGGCAGCCCTTCCTTGATGAGGCGCTCGATTTCCGCCGCTTCCATCGCCATCAGACAGGCTCCCTCACATCAAGCCCGCGCCCATATAGATGGGCAGCCAGGCCTCGTGCCGCTCGCGCAGCGCGTCCACTACAATTGGGCGCTCGCCCGCAATATTCAATCGGTCGCCGCCCGTGGTGCCAAGCTTGGCGAGCGGGATGCCGGCCAGCTCCGCCCGGCGCGCGACCAGCGCCTTGGCGCTGCCCTCGACGGTGACGATGTAGCGGGCCTGATCCTCGCCGAACCAGAAGGCGAAGGGGTTCATGTCAGGCGGCGGCGCGGCGAGGGTGGCGCCGATGCCCGATGCCAGCGCCATTTCCGCCAGCGCCACCAGCAGACCACCATCGGACACGTCGTGCACGGCGGTGACGAGCCCGTCAGCGATCAGCGCGCGCACCAGATCGCCGGTGCGGCGTTCCAGATCGAGATCGACCGGTGGCGGGGCGCCATCCTCGCGGTCGAGGATTTCCGAGAGGAAGGCGGACTGGCCGAGCCAGCCGGTGGTGGCGCCGAGGACCAGGATGGTCTCGCCGCCGGCCTTGAAGTCCAGCGTCGCCATCTTCTCGATGTCGTCGAGCAGGCCGACGCCGCCAATGGTCGGGGTCGGCAGGATGCCGCGGCCATTGGTTTCGTTGTACAGGCTGACATTGCCGGACACGACGGGGAAGTCGAGCGCCAGCGCCGCCGCGCCGATGCCGCGCAGGCAGCCGACCAGCTGGCCCATGATCTCCGGCTTTTCCGGATTGCCGAAATTGAGGTTGTCGGTCAGCGCCAGCGGCTTGGCGCCGACGGCGGTGATGTTGCGCCAGGCTTCCGCCACCGCCTGCTTGCCGCCCTCGAACGGGTCGGCCTCGCAATAGCGCGGGGTCACGTCGCAGCTCATGGCCAGCGCCTTGGGCCCGTTCTCCACCCGCACCACCGCCGCATCGCCGCCCGGGCGCTGCGCGGTGTTGTTGAGGATGAGATAGTCGTACTGCTCCCAGATCCAGCGCTTGGAGGCGAAATCGGGCGAGCCGATCAGCCGTTCCAGCGCGCCGGGAATAGTCGCGGTGATGTCGAGCGAGGCGGGGTCGATGCGCTGCTGCTTGGGCGTCTCCACCCAGGGGCGGTCATAGAGCGGGGCCTCGTCGCCCAGTTCCTTGATCGGCAGGTCGGCCTTGATCTCGCCCTTGTGCTTGACGACGAAGCGCAGCGTGTCGGTGGTGTAGCCGACAATGGCGAAGTCGAGGCCCCATTTGCGGAAGATGGCTTCCGCCTCGTCTTCCTTGCCCGGCGCGATGACCATGAGCATGCGCTCCTGGCTCTCGGACAGCATCATCTCATAGGCGCTCATGCCCGCCTCGCGGCAGGGCAGCTTGTCGAGGTCGAGTTCGATGCCGAGGTCGCCCTTGGCGCCCATTTCCACCGCCGAGCAGGTGAGGCCCGCGGCGCCCATGTCCTGAATGGCGACGACGCAGCCCGCCTCCATGATCTCAAGGCAGGCTTCGAGCAGCAGCTTTTCGGCGAAGGGGTCGCCAACCTGCACGGTCGGGCGCTTTTCTTCCGCGCCCTCGCCGAATTCGGCCGAGGCCATGGTGGCGCCGTGAATGCCGTCGCGGCCGGTCTTGGAGCCGAGATAGACCACGGGAAGGCCGACGCCGGTGGCCTTGGCGTAGAAGATCTTGTCGGCGTCGGCGAGGCCGACCGCCATGGCGTTGACGAGGTTGTTGCCGTCATAGCGGGTGTGGAAACCCACCAGACCGCCCACCGTCGGCACGCCGAAGGAATTGCCGTAGGAGCCGATGCCGCTCACCACGCCGGCGAGCAGATGCCGGGTGCGGGGGTGCTTGGGGTCGCCGAACCGTAGCGCGTTCAGCGCCGCGATCGGGCGGGCGCCCATGGTGAACACGTCGCGCAGAATGCCGCCGACCCCGGTCGCCGCGCCCTGGTGGGGCTCGATATAGGAGGGGTGGTTGTGGCTTTCCATCTTGAACACGGCGGCCTTGCCGTCGCCGATATCGATGACGCCGGCATTCTCGCCCGGGCCCTGGATCACCCACGGCGCCTTGGTCGGCAGGCCGCGCAGGTGCAGGCGGGAGGATTTGTACGAGCAGTGCTCGTTCCACATCGCCGAGAAGATGCCGAGCTCGGTGAAGGTCGGCTCGCGGCCGATCAGCTTTAGGATGCGCTCATACTCGTCGGGCTTGAGGCCGTGCTCGGCGACGAGTTCGGGAGTGATTTTCGGTTCGGAGGGGATCATGTGAAGGCCGTCATTCCGTTACGCGGTCGGGCAGGGCGGGGGAGGCGGGGTCACGCCTTCTCCAGCACCCCGACGAGGCTCTCGAACAAAGCGCGCCCGTCGGTCGGGCCGACCTGCGGGTCCACATGGTTTTCCGGGTGCGGCATCAGGCCGAGCACGTTGAGCTTCTCGGAGACGATGCCGGCGATGGAATTGGCGGCGCCGTTCAGCACCTGCGCGTCGTCGCGGTGGCCGTCGGGCATCACATAGCGGAACAGCACCCGGCCCTCATCCTCCAGCTTCTTCAGCGTGGTGGCGTCGGCGGTGTAGTTGCCCTCGCCATGGGCGACGGGGAAACGCACGACCGCGCCGCGCGCGTAGCGGCGGGTGAAGGGTGTGTCATTGCGCTCCACCTTCAGGAGCGCCTCGCGGCAGATGAAGCGCAGCCGGGCGTTGCGCACCAGCACGCCGGGCAGCAGCCCGCTCTCGCACAGGATCTGGAAGCCGTTGCAGATGCCGAGCACCAGCCCGCCGCGGGCGGCGTGGGCGCGCACCGCGTCCATGATGGCGGCGCGGGCGGCGATGGCGCCGCAGCGCAGATAGTCGCCATAGGAGAAGCCGCCCGGCAGCACGACGAGGTCGGTGCCGGCGGGCAGGGCGGTGTCGGCGTGCCAGACCAGGGCCGGCTTGACGCCCGAGACCAGTTCGAGCGCGCGCGCGACATCGCCCTCGCGATTGGAGCCGGGGAAAACGAGGACGGCGGCTTTCATCGTCGTCAGCCCACCAGCTCGATGCGGTAGGATTCGATCACCGTATTGGCGAGCAGCTTCTCGCAGGCGTCCTTCAGTGTCGCCTCGGCCTTGGCGGCATCGCTGGTTTCCAGCTCGACATCGAAGACCTTGCCCTGGCGGACGCTGGACACGCCGGGAACGCCGAGCGAGCGCAGGGCGCCCTCGATGGCCTTGCCCTGGGGGTCGAGCACGGCGGATTTCAGGGTGACGAGGACGCGCGCCTTCATGGATCACTCTCGGGGAGGTTCGTGCGACAGAAGCACCGAAAACAGAAACGGGGGCTTTGAGGCCCCCGCCTACCATCTGGCCGCGAACGGCTCAATGCTCGAATGCGGAATGGCTGACCCGAGGGCAGGACATTCCGCATCCGGCACGTTTCATTCGTCGGGTTCGGATTTCACCAGGACAGGGCCGCCCGGCTGGGCGCGCTCGTTCTCGGTCATGATGCCGAGACGGCGGGCGACCTCCGAATAGGCCTCCACCAGCCCCCCCATGTCGCGGCGGAAGCGGTCCTTGTCGAGCTTGTCGTTCGACTTGATGTCCCACAGCCGGCACGAATCCGGGCTGATCTCGTCGGCGACGACGATGCGCATCATGTCGCCTTCCCACAGGCGGCCGCATTCCATCTTGAAGTCCACGAGACGGATGCCGACGCCGAGGAAGAGGCCGGACAGGAAGTCGTTGACGCGGATCGCCAGGGCGATGATGTCGTCGATTTCCTGGGTGGTGGCCCAGCCGAAGGCGGTGATGTGCTCTTCCGAGACCAGCGGGTCGTTGAGCGCGTCGTTCTTGTAATAGAACTCGATGATCGAGCGCGGCAGCTGCGTGCCTTCCTCGATGCCGAGGCGGGTCGACAGCGAGCCGGCGGCAACATTGCGCACCACGACTTCGAGCGGGATGATCTCGACCTCGCGGATGAGCTGCTCGCGCATGTTCAGCCGCTTGATGAAATGCGTGGGGACCCCGATCTCGTTGAGTTTCAGGAACACATATTCCGAGATGCGGTTGTTCAGCACGCCTTTGCCGTCGATGACGTCGTGCTTCTTGTTGTTGAAGGCGGTGGCGTCGTCCTTGAAGTGCTGGATCAGGGTGCCGGGCTCAGGACCTTCATAAAGGACCTTCGCCTTACCTTCATAAATGCGGCGGCGGCGGCTCATGGGTGGGTACCGTCGGTTGAGGAAGTCCATTAGGATGCCGGGGCTCCGGTTCCGGGTTCACGGCTGGGGGCGCCGCGTCTGCGCGAACTCTCCGCGCTCTGACGATTCGTCTCGCATGGCGCGGGCACCCTCAAGCGCGACACTATCGCATCGGGGGGGCGGATACAAACGCCGCCGCATGCACGGCGCCGCATGGCGGCGCTTGCTGCGGGGCTATCCACCGCGCCGGCGCGGGCGAGCGTCACATTGCCCTAGGTAATGGTCGCGATGGTGCCGGGCGTTGATTTGGGGGCGGCGTCGCGATAATCAAGCCGCGCTTTCCAAAGACACGGGGCGACCAGATGAGCACGTTTGACAAGCGCGAAGACGCGTTCGAGGCGAAGTACGCCCACGACCAGAATCTGCGCTTCAAGGCGCTGGCGCGCCGCAACAAGGCGCTCGGCCTGTGGGCCGCCGAGAAGCTCGGCCTGGCCGGCGAGGAGGCGAACGCCTATGCCGGTTCCGTCATCGCCGCCGACCTCGAAGAGGCGGGCGACGAGGATGTCTACCGCAAGCTGAAGGGCGATTTCGATGCCAAGGGCGTCGATGTCTCCGAGCACCGCATCCGCCGCACCATGGAAGAGCTGCTGGCCGAGGCGATCGAGACGCTGAAGAAGGAAGGCTGAGCCCTTCCGCCTGCTGCGGGGCGGTGCCCGCCCAAGCGGGTCTCGCTGGCGGGGCATGCCTTTCCGCCCGCCGCCGATCCCGGCGGCGGAATCTGCGCTGTTTCCTCCGCTAGGTAATGCAACCAATTTCGCCGGATTTGATTGCTATCGAGGATGGATAGCGAGCGGGTCCGACGGAGATCTTTGCCGGACGCTCCCGCAGGGAGGTTCACATGCAAAAAATCATGAAGACGCTGGCGCTCGCCGCCAGCCTGCTTGTCGGAGGGGCGGCGCTGAGCGCGGCCTCGGCGGCGGTGGTGACGCGCGATCTCAACGTGCGCGCCGGTCCCGGCACCAATTTCCGCGTCATCGGCTCGCTGCCGGGCGGCACGCGGGTGAATGTGGGCGCCTGCCAAGGCAATTGGTGCCAGGCGGCGGGCGGCTGGGTCAGCGCCAGCTATCTCGCCGGCGGCAATCAGACGGTGATCGTCAACCCCAACACTTATGTCGCTGACGATGTCGCGCTCGGCGTCGGCGCCTTCGCGCTCGGCGCGGTGGCGGGCTCGGCCTGGGGGCCGGGCTGGGGTGGTGGCTATTACGGCCCCGGTCCCGGCTGGGGCTATTACGGTCCGGGCTGGCGCCCGCGTCCGGTGTGGTGGGGCCGTCCGGGCTGGGGTCCGCGCCCCGGCTGGGGTCCGCGTCCCGGTTGGGGTCCGCGTCCGGGTTGGAACGGCCCGCGTCCAGGCTGGGGTCCGCGTCCCGGTTGGGGTCCTCGTCCGGGTTGGGGTGGCCCGCGCCCGGGAATGGGGCCGCGTCCGGGCTGGGGCGGTCCGCGTCCCGGCATGGGGCCGCGTCCGGTCTTTGTGCGCGGTGGCGGCTTCGGTCCCGGCCCGCGCGGCTTCGGCGGCGGCGGTCGCGGCTGGCGCTGATCGACCTACACAGGCATGTGAAACGCGAGAGGCCGGGGAAACCCGGCCTCTTTTGCGTGTAGGGTCAGCTGCGGCCGAACACGCGCTGGAAGATCGTGTCGACATGCTTGAGGTGGTAGCCGAGATCGAATTTCTCGGCGATCTCCTCTTCCGACAGATACTGCCGCACCTCGGGGTCGGCATTCAGCAGCCTCTGGAACTCCCCCTCGCCGCGCCAGACGGGCATGGCGTTGCGCTGCACGAGGCGATAGGCGTCCTCGCGGCTGGCGCCCTTCTGGGTCAGCGCCAGCAGCACGCGCTGGGAATGCACCAGCCCGCCGAGGCGGTCGAGATTCCGCTGCATGTTCTCGGGATAGACCACCAGCTTCTCGATGACGCCGGCCAGCCGGTTCAGCGCGAAATCGAGGGTGACGGTGGCATCCGGGCCGATCATCCGCTCCACCGAGGAGTGGGAGATGTCCCGTTCATGCCAGAGCGCCACGTTTTCCAGCGCCGGCGTGACCATGCCGCGCACGAGGCGGGCGAGGCCGGTGATGTTCTCGGTCAGCACCGGGTTGCGCTTGTGCGGCATCGCCGATGAGCCCTTCTGGCCGGCGGAGAAGAATTCCTCCGCTTCCAGAACCTCGGTGCGCTGCAGATGGCGGATCTCGATCGCCACCCGCTCCATGGAGGAGGCGACGACGCCGAGCGCGGCGAAATAGGCGGCGTGGCGGTCGCGCGGGATGACCTGGGTGGAGACCGGCTCCACCGTCAGCCCCATCTTCGCCGCGACATGTTCCTCCACCCGGGGGTCGATCTGGGCGAAGGTGCCGACGGCGCCCGAGATGGCGCAGGTCGCCACTTCCTCGCGCGCGGCGACGAGGCGGGCGCGGTTGCGCTGGAACTCGGCATGGGCCTGGGCGAGCTTGAGCCCAAAGGTGGTCGGCTCGGCATGGATGCCGTGCGAGCGGCCGATGGTCGGGGTCAGCTTGTGCTCGAAGGCGCGGGCTTCCAGCGCCGCCAGCAGCCGGTCCACATCCTTGATCAGGATATCGGCAGCCCGCACCAGCTGCACCGACAGGCAGGTGTCGAGCACGTCCGACGAGGTCATGCCCTGATGGACGAAGCGCGCTTCCGGGCCGACGATCTCGGCGAGATGGGTGAGGAAGGCGATGACGTCGTGCTTGGTGACGGCCTCGATCTCGTCGATGCGCGCGACATCGAAAGTCGCGTCCTTTGCCATTTCCCAGATCTTCGCCGCCGCTTCCTTCGGCACCACGCCGATTTCCGCCAGCGCGTCGGTGGCGTGCGCCTCGATCTCGAACCAGATGCGGAAACGGGTCTGCGGCTCCCAGATGGCAGCCATTTCGGGGCGGGTGTAGCGCGGGATCACGGGCGGGCTCTTTCGTCGTGGCCGGGGGACAGGCGCGGCATTAGCAGGGCGCCGGATCGCACGCAACCAAGCGGCGTCGCCTAGGCATATACAACCTAATAGTGTAATGCTTCATGTCTCAACCAATGGGGGCTTCCATGGGCTTCGACGTGAAGGGACACAGGCTCCGTCGCGACGGCGAAAATGTGCGTTTCGTCGCCACACCGAACCAGGGCGGAAAGGTGCAGCCGCTCTATCTGATCATGCACTCGGGCCGACGGCGGCCGGGGCCATCAGCTGGCTGGCCAATCCCGCGGCGAAGGCATCGGCGCATCTGGTGATCGACCGCGACGGCACGGTCACGCAGATGGTGCCTTTCGACAGGGTGGCCTGGCATGCCGGCAAGTCGCGGTGGCAGGATCTCGAGGGCATGAACGCCTACTCGATCGGCATCGAGCTGGCGAATGCCGGCAAGCTGGAGAAGGTCGGCGGGAAGTGGGTGAACTGGTCAGGCAAGGCCGTGCCGGACGCGGAGGTGATGGAAGCCACCCACAAGCATGAAACCACGCCCGCCGGTTGGCACACCTATCCCCCGGCGCAGATCGAAGCGTCCATCGAGGTCGCGGCGGCGCTGAACGAGGCCTACCACTTCCTCGACGTGCTCGGGCACGAGGACGTGTCGCGGGGACGCAAGGTCGATCCCGGCCCGGCCTTTCCGATGCGGAGCTTCGAGTCCCGCGTGATGGGCCGCGCCTGAGCTCTCACACCAGCTCGCCGCGTGCCCGCAGCGCGGCGCTGCGGATGGCGTCGATATTGCCGGCATAAGCGTCGGCGCCGCCCTTGAACACGGCGGAGCCGGCGACCAGCGCGTTGGCGCCGGCCTTGATGCAGGCGGCGGCGGTGTCCTTGGTGACGCCGCCGTCGATCTCGATATGGATCGGCCGCTCGCCGACCATGGAAGCTAGCGTCGTCACCTTGTCCATGACCGAGGGGATGAAGGCCTGGCCGCCGAAGCCGGGATTGACCGTCATCACGATGATCACGTCGATGAGGTCGAGCACATGCTCGACCGCGTTGGCCGGGGTGGCGGGGTTGAGCGCGACGCCCGCCTTCTTGCCCAGCGCGCGGATCGCCTGCAGCGAGCGGTGCAGATGCGGCCCGGCCTCGGCATGGACGGTGATGTGGTCGGCGCCGGCCTTGGCGAAGGCCTCCAGATACGGGTCCGCCGGCGCGATCATCAGATGCACGTCGAAGGGCTTGGCGGAATAGGGCCGCACCGCCTTCACCACGTCAGGGCCGAAGGAAATGTTCGGGACGAAATGCCCGTCCATGACGTCGATATGGATCCAATCCGCGCCGGCGGCATCGACCGCGCGCACTTCCTCGCCGAAGCGGGCGAAGTCGCAGGCGAGGATGGAGGGGGAGAGGATCAGCGGACGGGTGGTCATGGTGGGGGCTCCGGCTGTGTGCCGGGGGCGTAGCATCACGGGGCCGGGGCGGCAATGCCGTCCCGGCCCGCGCGGGGCCTAAAGGCCGCAGCTGGCGGAGAGCGTGCCGGCCGGGACCGTGGCCCCGCCAATGGCGAAGACCTGCCCGCCGGTCTGGGTGAGCTTGGTGCCGGACCATTGACCGGCATCGGCCGAGCAGGGGGAGGAAACGTCGGTGGTGCCGATGTTGCCGGAAATGTCCTGGATCGGGCCGGAGACATAGACGGCGGAACTGCCGCTGGCGATCACCTCGACATCGGTGAAACTCACCCCGGTTACCGGCCCGCCGGCGAAGCCATAGGCGTCGCCATAGAAATAGACGCCATAGCTGCCGGGGTTGGAGATGGTGACATTGGTGAAGCGGATGTCGCTCGACGGGTTGAGGAAGATGCCGGCGCGGTAGGTGTCGGCGATGAAGGCATTGGACACCGCGATGTCGGTGGTCACGCCCGGCAGGTTGAAGGAGGAGGCGAACATCAGTGCGTTGATCCCGCCACGCAGGGTGAGATCGTCAAGCGTGGCATGTGCCGTCTTCTGCAGCACGATCAGGTCCATCGAGCGGGCCATGGCGGAATTGTCGATGCTGATGGAGCGCAGCGCGGCGCCATCGACGCCGACCAGCAGGATGCCCTCGCGCCGGCTGTTGACGATGGAGAGGTTCTCGACCGTCAGGTTGCCGCTCTGGCCGGTGATCACGTTCTCCCAGTCGATCTCCTCATAGCGGCTGCCGACGAAGAGGCCGTAGGTGACATTCTCCATCGCCACATTGCGCAGGGTGAGGTCTTCCACCGCCAGCGCGGCGATGCCGGCGTTGTGCACCACGTTCGGATCGAAGATCGACCATTCACAGTCCGTATTGCTCTCGCACAAGGCGAGGTCATGGATGCGGGTGGCGCTGATCGTGGCGCCGGAGACCGTGTCGAGCGCGATGCCGTGCTGGCTGGTGCCTGATATGTCGAGATCGCGCATCACGATGCCGGAGACGCCCTCCGCCACCACGCCGGAACGGCCGCCACGGATGGAAAGCGAGGCTACCGCGCTGCGGTCGCCGTCGAGCGAGACCACGTCGTCCAGCGGGTCGGTGCCGGTCAGCCGCGCCGCCGGCAGGGCGTTGCGGAACAGCGCGGTGCCGCCGCTCACCGCGCCGCGCACGGAAACCGCGCCGCCGCCGCCGAGCAGATACTGGCCCGCGCCGAGCGAGACGGCGGAATCGACATTGATCGCGCCGGAGGCCAGCGCCAGCGCGCCATTGCCCGCCTCGGCCAGCCGGGCATTGATGCTGCCGGCGTCGTCGCCGGCGCCGATGGCGACCACGCGGCCGGCGACCGCGCCGGTCTCCGTATAGACCGCGGCCTCCGCGGCGCCGGTGGCGCCGACATGCGTGCGGATGGCATCGGAGCGCTCGACCCGGCGATAGAGCGGGTCATAGGGCGCCTGGCCTGAGGTGTCGCCGAGCGGGACGCGCAGGCGGGCGAGGAAGATGCCCTGCGTGTCGTACTGCTCGTCATAGGTCAGGCCGGCAATGAGGGTGAGGCGCGAGCCGTTGCCGAAGGCCGGCAGGCCGGCGCGGGAAAGCTCGATGCGGGCGGAGACGCCCGGCACGTCCTCGACGCCCTCGCCCGTGTACCAGTAGCCGCCGGTAAACAGCTTGATCTGGGTGAGGTCCTCCGGGGAGAGGAAGGGCAGGCGGTAGCCGATTTCGCCGTTGAAACCCTTCATTGCGGTTTCCTCGCCGGCGCGGAACACCAGCCGCCCGGCCTCGATCAGCGCGGCATTGGCGCTGGCGAGCGCTGCCTCGATGTCGCCCACGGGGAGATAGCCGTTGGCGCGCAGTTCCCAATCCTGGCTCAGCGCCTCGACGCCGATCCCGATCTGGGTGAAGTCGTTGTCATAGGTGCTGTTGAGATAGTCGAAATAGCCGTTGACGCCGTAGACCCAGCCATTGTCGTGGCGGAAGCGGTAGCCGAGGCCGAGCGAGCCCTGCTCGATCTCCTGCTCGCTGCCGAAGCTGGCGCGGGCGTCGAGGAACAGCAGCCTGTCGCTGTCGCCCAGCATGGGCAGGAACAGGTCGAAGCTTCCGAAGGCTTCGTTTCCAACGCTGCCGAGCGTGGCTTCCACCGAAGCGGGGGACGGACCCCGCGGTTCGGCCATCGCCGGCAGACTCACCGTTGCCGCGACCATCACGGGAAATACGGCGCGTCTCATGTGCACTCTCCTGGGCAAGGTGCCGGGGGCATTTGCGCGCCCCGGCCCGGCCCGTGCGATAGCACCAATAATCGACATGCAGAACGACGAATGACTCTAAGTTATTGAAAATAAATGTAATTTCTAATTGTTCGTATTCTAATGAGGTCTATGGACGGTGCTTTTCCAGCGGCGGCGCGCGACCGTGCGGAACTCGCTTATTGCCGCAGGGGCAGAAAAGGCGTCCCATTACCGTCTCGAATCCACGGCGCGCGAGCCGGCGCCGGAGAGACCCTGAGGAGCGAATGTGATGATGAAGAAGAGCGTTCTTGCCAGCCTGGCGCTGCTGTCGAGCGTCGGCCTGCTCGGTACGGTGCAGGAAGCCAGCGCCTGGCGCGCGGCCGGCTGCGGCGCGCGTGGGTGTGGCGTTGCGTGGGGAGGTGCCTGGCGGAGCCCGGGTCATTATTACGGCCCCGGCCGCTATTACGGCCCGGTGCCGCGCGGCGGCGGCGTGGTCGTGGTCAATCCGCGTCCCTATTGGCCCCCGGGCGGCGCGGTCGCGGCCGGTGCCGCGCTCGGCTTCCTCACCGGCGTCGCCGCCGCGAACCTCGCCGGCCCGCCGCCGCAGCCGAATTATTGCTGGTTCTACACCAACCCGCAGCGCACCCAGGGCTTCTGGGAACCGTGCCCCTGAGCCCTGCCTGACAAAAAAGGGCGGCCGGAACGCGCCGGCCGCCCAAGGGGAGGCAAACCCGACCGGCACGACCCGGCCGGGCTCGTTCACGAGGGCGGGCGAGGGCCCGCGCACTCGTACCGACGCTCGCGCGTCGATCTCGTTGCGGCCGGCGCCGCGTGGCGCCGCGTTGTTCCTAAGCGGGCGCGTCGTGGCGCCCGCCTTGTTCCTAAAGCGGGCGCATCGTGGCGCCCGCTTCATCTGGGTTGGCGCGGCATCGCGCCGGGATCACTTCATCCAGGCGTCGACCTTGGCCTTGTTGGCGGCGACCCAGGCCTTGGCGGTGGCGGCGGGATCGGCGCCGGGCTTGTTGTTCTCGACCATCACCTTCTGCTCGTCGTCGAGCGTGAGGCTGAAATTGTCGAGGATCTTGTAGGCCTCCGGCGCCTCGGTCTTCAGCTTGGTGGAGACGATGGTGTTGACCGTCTCCTCGCCGCCGAACACGTTCTTGGGGTCGGCGAGATACTTCAGGTCCCACTCCGCGAACATCCAGTGCGGCGTCCAGGTGGTGACGATGATCGGCTCCTTCTTGGCGTAGGCGTCCTTGAGCGCGGCGACCATGGTGGCGTCCGAGCCCTCCACCAGCTTCACCTTCAGCCCGTAGTCCTTGATCGCCTTTTCCGAGGCCTTCATCAGCCCCGCGCCGGGATCGATGCCGATGACCTTGCCGCCGAACTTGGCGGGGTCCTTGTTGATGTCCTCGATCGAGGTGATGTCGACATAGGTCGGCACGGCCCAGCCAATCTTCGCGCCGGAGACGTTGGGGCCGAGATTGACCACCTTGTCCTTGAGCTTGGCGTAATAGGCCTCATGCGTCGCCGGCAGCCAGCCGGCCACCATCGCGTCCGCCTCGCCGCTCGCCACCGCCTGCCACATGGCGGCGCCGGAGAGCGGGACGAGCTTCACCTTGTAGCCGGCGTCTTCCAGCACCGTCTTGACGATGTTGGTGGCGACCACGGTGTCGGACCATTCGACATAGGCGAGGGTGAGGTCTTTCTTTTCCGCCTGCGCCGCGCCGACGGCAAGGCCGAGCGCGGTGGCGGCGATGGCCGCGGTCTTGAAGACGTTTCCGAGGAATGACATGTCGCTAGGCTCCACTCTAAAAAGGGGTGTTTGGGTCCGGAAGTCGTTCGCTGCTTCCGTTTGAGAAGGTTCAGCCCTGCTGGCGGTCGCGCCGCATGTGCCGGGCGATGTGCTGGGTGATGCGGTCGAGGATGACGGCCAGCACGACGATGGCGATGCCGGCCTGGAAGCCCTGGCCCGCCTCCAGCCGCTGGATCGCCCGCCACACCTCGCCGCCGAGCCCGCCGGCGCCGATCATCGCGGCGATGACGACCATGGACAGCGCCAGCATGATGGTCTGGTTGACACCGGCCATGATGGTGGGGATTGCGAGCGGCAGCTGGATCTTGAACAGCTTTTGCCAGCGGCTGGAGCCGAAGGCGTCCGCCGCCTCCACCAGCTCCGGCGGCGTCTGCAGGATGCCGAGCGCGGTGAGGCGGATGGTCGGCGGCATCGCGAAGACGATGGTGGCGAAGCAGGCCGACACCGCACCCAGCCCGAAGAACGGAATGGCGGGGATCAGATAGACGAAGCTCGGCATGGTCTGCATCATGTCGAGCGCCGGGCCGACAACGCGCCAGAACCGCTTGCTGAGCGCCGCCGCGACGCCGATCGGAATGCCGATAGCGAGGGCGAACAGGGTCGACACCAGCACCAGCACCAGCGATTGCAGCGTCGCCCGCCAAAGTTCGAGGTTCCACAGGAAGGCGAAGCCGAGCACGGTGCCGAGGGCGATGCGCCAGGTGGTGAGCCGCCACACCAGCAGGCCGCAGCCGAGGATGACCAGCCAGGGCGGCAGGCCGACGAGAAAATCGGTGGTCGATTCGATGGCGGTGCCGACCACGGCGCTGAGCGCGCGGGTGACGCCGGAGAAATGCTCCGTCGCCCAGTCCAGCGCGACATCGCACCATTCGGCGAGGGGGATGCGCGGTATCTCGAAGTTCATCCGTCCCTCCCGTCAGTGCGCCGTCTCGACCCGGCGCCGCGCCAGCGCGGCGACGAGGTCGGCATTGGCGATGACGCCGAACAATTCGCCGTCCGGCCCGGTGACCGCGATTTCGCCGCGCCCGGAGGCGAGGCGGGCCACCGCCTCATTCAGCGTGGCGGAGCGGGGCACGAAGGCATCGCGGTCGCTCAGCAGCAGGCGCAGCTCGGTGGTGCCGGCGCGGCTGAGGGTGTCGGCATCGACCGTGCCCTGGAACCGGCCCTGTTCGCACACCACGGTGACGACAGGTTCGCCGGACTGGGTCAGCACCGCCAGCGCCTCGGCCGCCGTGCTCTGCCAGGGGCGCACCGCGGCCGGGCGGCGCATGGCATCGCCGGCGGTAACGACGCCGAGCACGTCGATATGCTCGACGAAGCGGCGCACATAGTCGTCGGCGGGGTTGGCGAGGAAATCGGCGGCGGTGCCCTGCTGCACCACGCGCCCGTCCTTCATCAGCACGATCCGTCCGCCGAGCGCGATCGCCTCGTCGAGGTCGTGGCTGACGAAGACGATGGTCTTCTTCAGCCGCTTCTGCAGCGCCACGAGCTCCTGCTGCATGTCGCGGCGGATCAGCGGATCGAGGGCGCTGAACGCCTCGTCCATCAGCAGTACATCCGGGTCGAGCGCCAGCGCGCGGGCGAGGCCGGCGCGCTGCTGCATGCCGCCGGAGAGTTGCGAGGGAAAATGCTGGTCCCAGCCCTTCAGCCCCACCGTCTCGATGGCGGCGAGCGCCTTGTCGCGCCGGGCGGCCGGCGGCACGCCCTGCACTTCGAGCCCATATTCGACATTGCGCTGGATGGTGCGATGCGGGAACAGCGCGAATTGCTGGAACACCATGCCGAAGCGGGTGCGGCGCAGTTCCATCAGCTCGCGCTCGCCCAGTGCGGTGACGTCGGTGCTGTCGATGTGCACCGAGCCGGCGGTCGGCTCGATCAGCCGGTTGATGCAGCGCAGGCAGGTGGACTTGCCGGAGCCCGACAGCCCCATGACGACGAGGATCTCACCCTCGGCGACATCGAAGCTCACATCCTGCAGTCCGATTACCGCGCCGGTGGCCTTCTGCACCTCGGCGCGGCTCTGGCCGGCGCGCAGCAGCGGCAGTGCCCGGCCGGCCTCGTCGCCGAAGATTTTGGTAAGTCCCCGCACCCGGATGCGTGGTTGCGTCTCGTTCATGCGCCCCCCTCTTATTGAGGTGAGTGTCAGACGCATGGCAGCCATGCCGATTGGACAGATGCGACAAGCGGAGCGTCAAAGCCGACAGAGGCCCCGTGCTTATTGCGTGCGACGCAATAAGCCGGTGTCAGCCGCCGAAACGCTGCCGCCAGCTGGGAAGGGTATCCTGTTGCGGCAAGGGTTTAGCCTCGAACACCGCTCGGGCGCAGGCGCGGGCGAGGGTGCGCACCACGGCATCGCCAAGGAGGGCGAGGTCGAACACCGGGTCTTCCAGCGGGCGCCGGCCGGTGGCGGCGGCGAAGATGGTGTCGCCGTCGAGCGGGGTGTGCACTGGCCAGATGGCGTGGGCGTAGCCGTCATGCGCCATCACCGCCAGCCGCTTGCACTGCGCCTTGGTCAGTACGGCATCGGTGGCGACGATGGCGATGGTGGTGTTGGCGCCGGGCGGCAGCCCCTTCAGCGCCGGACGCACCGGCAAGGGTGGCAGCGGATGGGGCAGGCCGAGGCCGCCGAACTCGTCCTTCTGCTCGAAGGGGGCCGCCCAGAAATGCGGCCCGCCGGGGAAATTGGTGGCGCCGCAGGCGTTCACCGCCACCAGCGCCCCGACCGTGTGGCCGGTGGGGCAAATCATCGAGGCCGAGCCGAGGCCACCCTTGAGGTCCACCGTCGTCGCCCCGGTGCCGGCGCCCACCGTGCCGAGCGGGAAGTCGCGCCCGGCGGCGTTGGCGGCGGCATAGCCGAGATCGCGATAGGGCGGGAAGCGCCCCCAATTCTTGTCGCCGCCATTCAGCAGGTCGAACAGCACCGCGCCGGGCACGATCGGCACCCGGGCTGCGCCGACGGGGAAGCCGATGCCGCGCTCGGCCAGCGCCGCCGCCACCCCGCCCGCCGCATCCAGCCCGAAAGCGGAGCCGCCGGACAAGGTGAGGGCGTGGACGGCGCCCACGGTCTCGTCCGGCGCCAGCAGGTCGGTCTCGCGCGTGCCCGGCCCGCCGCCGCGCACATCGACCGAAGCGACGGTCGGCTCGTCGAACAGCAGCACGGTGACGCCGGAGGCGAGGGCGAGGTCGGTGGCGTTGCCGACGGTGAGGCCGGCGACATCGGTGATCAGGTTACGCATGCGCTCCTCGCTCGCGCCGCGTGGAATCGCGGCATCACATCACGGGTAGAGGCCAAGCCGCCGCATTGCGCCGACGGGTAGGCCGGTGCATTGGGAAGCCTCGGATAGGCTAGGGTTGCTCATTTCATGGCCGACGTCACTCTTCCGGCTGCCTTCGTGGCCGGTATCGCCAGCTTTGCCTCGCCCTGCGTGTTGCCGCTGGTGCCGCCCTACCTGTGCTACCTCGCCGGCACCAGCCTCGATCAGATCACCCACAAGGCACCGACCGATGCCGCCGCCCGCCGCACGCTGGGCGCGGCCGTGCTGTTCGTCGCCGGGTTCTCCACCGTGTTCGTGGCGCTGGGGGCGGGGGCCTCGGTGGCGGGGGCGTATCTGCGCTATTACTCGCAGGAACTCGCCATGGTGGCCGGTGTCGCCATCCTGCTGATGGGCCTGCACTTCCTCGGCATTCTACGCTTCAGCTGGCTCACCCGTACCAAGCGGGTGCATGTGGACGCGCCCTCCACCTTTCTCGGCGCCTATGTGATGGGGCTCGCCTTCGCCTTCGGCTGGACGCCCTGCATCGGGCCGGTGCTGGCGGCAATTCTCGCCGTGGCGGCGAGCGAGCAGACGCTGACCCATGGTGCCGGCCTGCTGGCGGTCTATTCCGCCGGACTCGGCGTGCCGTTCCTCGCCGTGGCGGCGATGGCGCGCCCGGCGCTCGGCGTGCTTGGCCATGCCAAGCGCTACCTGCCCATGGTGGAAAAGGTGATGGGCGCGCTGCTGGTGCTCACCGGCATCGGCTTTCTCTCCGGCTGGATGGCGCAGGTGAGCTTCTGGCTGCTGGAGACCTTCCCGGCGCTGTCCGCCTTCGGCTGAGCGCGCCGGCATCCTTGGCCGGACATAAGCAAAACCCGCCGGATCGCTCCGGCGGGTTTCGTCTTTCAGGCCTGTCGCGGCGCGCCGTGGCGCGCTTCGCCTCAGAGCTCGGTGTAGCCGCCGTCCTTCCAGACATAGACGACGTAGTCGAGGTTGGTGCGGTCACCCTTCTTGTCGAAGGTCAGGGTGCCGAGGACGGTGTTGAACTTGGCGCCGGAGTGGATGTACTCGGCGACCTTCTTGCCATCGAGCGACTTGGTCGCCTCGACCGCCTGCTGGATCACCTGGCCGGCGGCGTAGGAGTAGAGCACGTAGCCTTCCGGATCGATGCCCTTCTTCTTGAACTCCTCGACGACCTTGGCGGCGGCCGGGTTGTTGCGCGGGTCCGGGCCGAAGGTCATGAGGGTGCCGGCGGCGCCCGGACCGGCGATGGTCCAGAACTCCTTGTCGGTGATGCCGTCGCCGGAGAACAGGACGGTGTTCTGGCCCTGGTCGCGCAGCTGGCGCACGAGCAGGCCGGCTTCGGTGTGCAGGCCGCCGTAATAGAGAATGTCGACGTTCGCGGCCTTCAGCTTGGAAACGAGCGCGGAATAGTCCTTCTCGCCCGGGTTGATGCCTTCATAGACGACTTCGGTGACGCCACCGGCGTTGAGCGCCTTCTTGGTCTCGTCCGCCAGACCCTTGCCGTAGGGGGTCTTGTCGTGAACGATGGCGATCTTCTTGCCCTTCAGGTTCTGAAGGATGTAGGCGGCGGCCACCGCGCCCTGCTGGTCGTCACGGCCGCAGGTGCGGAAGACGTTGGTGAGGCCGCGCTCCGTCAGCTTCGGGTTGGTCGAGGCCGGGGAGATGGCGACCACGCCGGCTTCGGCATACTGCTCGGAGGCCGGGATCGACACGCCCGAGTTGAAGTGGCCGATCACGAATTTCACGCCATCGGCGATGAACTTGCTGGCGACCGAGACGCCCTGCTCGGGCTTGGAGGCGTCGTCGCCCACCACGATCTCAACCTTCTGGCCGAGGAGGCCGCCGGTGGCGTTGACATCCGCCGCCCACTGCTCGGCACCGTTCTTGAGCTGGGCGCCGAAGGTGGCGTTCGCACCGGTGATCGGGCCGCCGACGCCGACCTTGACCTGCGCCGAGGCCGGCGCGGCCAACGCCGCCATGGCGCCAAGCGCCAGGCCGGCAAACAGAAGCTTCTTCATGAACGTCTCTCCTGATTCTGGAAGGTTGGAAAGCGCGGCCTCAATGGCTCGGCGGCTGTCGCCCCGGGCCGATATCATGCCCTTTTCGGTGCTCTTGTCGATGAGCAAGCGAAACACGGTAAAGTTGCCTTTCACCGCTCCCCGGAACGGGAGCCGGGAGTACCTTCGAGCCAGCCGAACACGCCGGACTGACGGTAGATCCAGCCATAGCGGGTCGCCATCTGGCGCGCCCGCTCGGCCCGGAAGCCGAGCGTGGCGAGGGCGACCAGGAAGGCGGTGTCGGTGACGAAATAGTGCAGCGAGAGCAGCGTGCCCTCGAACAGCGCGAAATGGAAGAAGCGCACCACGCAGCCCAGCAGCAGCGCGTAGACCACCGCCTGCCGGTAGGGCCGCCAGGTGGAGGCGATGGAGCGCCCGGTGAGCCATGCCGCGCCGCCGCCCAGGAACAGGGTGACGAGCACGAAATCGGCGCGCGACACTTCAACCACAAGTTCCGGCTTCAACGCGGCCGAAATGAGGACGAGGGCGACCACCAGCAGCGGCAGCACGACGGCGAGGCTCGCCGAACTGCCCTTGGAGACGAGGGTGCCGGAAACGCGGGCCATCAGTGCGCTCCTCCTTCGAGATAGGCGGCGCGCACTTCCGGGCGCTCCAGCAACTCGCGGCCTTCACCCGAGAGGGTGATGGCGCCGTTGACGAGAACATAGCCGCGATGGGCGAGCTTGAGCGCGTGGAAGGCGTTCTGCTCCACCAGCAGCACGGTGAGCCCTTCGCTGCGGTTGAGTTCGCGGATGGCATCGAAGATCATCCGCACCACCAGCGGCGCCAAGCCGAGCGACGGCTCGTCCAGCATCAGCAGGCGTGGACGGCTCATCAGCGCCCGGCCAATGGCCAGCATCTGCTGCTCGCCGCCCGAAAGCGTGCCGCCGCGCTGGTTGATGCGCTCCTTGAGGCGGGGGAACAGGGTGAAGACCTTTTCGAGGTCGGCGTCGAAATGGGCGAAGCCGTCAAGCGCCGCGCCCATCTGCAGGTTCTCGAACACGCTCATGCGCGGGAAGATGCGCCGCCCTTCCGGGGACTGGGCGATCTTGAGATGGGCGATCTCGTGGGTCGGCACCTTGGTGATGTCCCGGCCCTCGAACAGGATCGAGCCCTCGCGCGGGCGCGGCTGGCCGAAGATGGTCATCATCAGCGTCGACTTGCCGGCGCCGTTGGAGCCGATCAGGGTGACGATCTCGCCCTTGTAGACATCCACATCGACGCCCCTGAGGGCCATGATGTTGCCGTAGAAGGTCTTGACCCCGCGCACCTGCAGCATGGGCGTGTCGGTGCGGGCGGGGGCCGTCGTTGCGGCGGCGGGAGGGGTGAGAGTGTCGCTCATGCGCTGGCTCCCGGCGCGGAAGACTCCATTTGCAGCTCGGCCTCGACCTCCTCGATCGCGTCCTCGTCGACACCGAGATAGGCGGCGATGACGCGCGGGTCGTTCTTCACCGCTTCCGGCGTGCCGTCGGAAATCTTGGTGCCGTAATCGAGCACCACGACGTGGTCGGAAATCTCCATCACCACGCTCATGTCATGCTCGATCAGCAGGATCGAGGTGCCGTGCTCGGCGCGGATGGCGCGCAGCAGCGTGTTGAGTTCGAGGCTTTCGCGCGGGTTGAGGCCGGCGGCGGGCTCGTCGAGGCAGAGCAGGATCGGCTCCGAGCACATCGCGCGGGCGATTTCCAGCCGGCGCTGGGCGCCATAGGGAAGATCGCCGGCCGGGTCGTCGGCGCGGTCGGTGAGGCCGACCTTGTCGAGCCAGTATTTCGCCTTGTCGGTGGCGGCGCGCTGCGCCTTCGTCCAGCCGGGCAGGCCGAACAGTCCCTTGAGCGAATAGCCCGACGCCGCCATCAGCGCGTTGTGCTGCGCCACCATCAGGTTCTCCAGCACGGTCATGCCGGTGAACAGGCGAATGTTCTGGAAGGTGCGGGCAACCTTTGCCTCGCCGGACACGCGGTAATCCGGCAGGCGCTCCAGCAGGTAGACGCCAGCGTCGCGGCCGGTGAGGGAGCGCTCGCCGATGCGGGTCACTTCAGCGATCTCGTCGGGCGTCGGGGCGCGGCCCTGGGCCAGTATGAGGCGTCCCTCGCTCGGCTTGTAGAAGCCGGTGATGCAGTTGAACACCGTGGTCTTGCCGGCACCGTTGGGGCCGATCAGGGCGGTGATGTCGCCGCGCCCGACCTTGAAGCTGAGGTCGTTCACCGCGATCAGGCCGCCGAAGCGCATGAACAGGTGTTCGACGATGAGGATGGGGTCGGCTTCCCAGCGCGGGAGGCCGGTTGCGGGAGAGGTTGCCATCAGCCGTGGCCCTCCTTCACGAGATCACCGGAGACCGCCTTGCGTTCCTTCAGGAAGATCGTCGGGTCGCGGGTGGAGACGAGACCGCGCGGCTTCCACACCATGATGGCGACCATGGCGAAGCCGAAGATCAGCATGCGGTACAGGCTGGGGTCGAAGTCGCTGCCGAAGAACTGCTTGAGGAAGCCGAGATTGCGCAGCATCTCCATGCCGCCCATCATCACCGCGGCCGACACGGCGACGCCGATCTGCGAGCCCATGCCGCCGAGCACGACGATGGCCAGGATCATCGCCGACACGTCGAAGGTGAAGCTTTCCGGGCTGACGAAGCCGGCGCGCACGGCGAAGAAGCAGCCGGCGAAGCCGCCGAACATGGCGCCGGTGGCGAAGGCCGAGAGCTTGGTCGTGGTGGTGTTGATGCCGAGCGAGCGGCAGGCGATCTCGTCCTCGCGCAGCGCTTCCCAGGCGCGGCCGACCGGGAGCCGGCGCAGCCGCACGGTGACGAAGGCGGTGAGCAGCGCCAGCGCCAGGATGACGAAATAGAGGAAGACGATGCGGTGCATCGGGTTGAAGGGCAGCCCGAACAGCGCGGCGAAGCCGTTCGGCTCGGCATTGAAAGGAATGCCGAAGAAGGTCGCGCGCGGGATCGAGGCAATGCCGGCGCCGCCATTGGTGAAGTCCACCCAGTTGATCAGCACCAGGCGGATGATCTCGCCGAAGGCGAGGGTGACGATGGCGAGATAGTCGCCGCGTAGCCGCAGCACGGGAAAGCCGAGGATCATGCCCCAGACGCCGGCGAAGATTCCGGCCATCGGCAGGCAGATCCAGAACGCCCAATTGGCCCAGAAGGTGACGCCGAACAGGCCGGCGAAGAAATCATTGATCGGCGCCGAGGTCGCCAGCAGCGCATAGGTGTAGGCGCCGACCGCGTAGAAGGCGACATAGCCGAGATCGAGCAGGCCGGCGAGGCCGACGACGATGTTGAGGCCCCAGCCGAGCATCACATAGGTGAGGATGAGGATGCCGAGGTCGATGAGGTAACGGCTCTCGTTCAACCCGCCCATGAGGAAGGTGGAGAGGAACGGGAACGCCACCGCAAAGGCCAGCAGCGCCGGCTTGACACCGGGGCCGATGGCGGTGCCGAGCCGGTCGAACACGCTCGGGCCGGTGCGGGCAGCGGGGCGGCGGTTCGGCGACCACAGGGTGAGGTTCAGCAGCAGCCTGCCGACGAAGATGATGCCGACCATGATGGCCAGAAGCGACGGGCGGTAGGCGAGGCCCAGCGCCCCGTCGATGACGACGGTCTGGAACCCGATCAGCGGGCCGAACAGGCCGAGCGCGATCAGGCCGGTGATCAGCGCGTCCTTGAAGGCATGGCCGAGGAGGGACGGGGAGCCGGCGGCCGGGGCCGCGGGCGCAGCGGTGTCGGCGGTCTGGACAGCCATGATGCGCGACCTCAGACCTTCTCGACCTCAGGCCGGCCAAGCAGGCCCTGCGGCATGAAAATCAGGGTGATGGCGAGGATGGAGAACGCCGCCACGTCCTTGTACTCGATGGAGAAATAGGCCGACCAGAAGGTCTCGATCAGGCCGATCAGCAATCCGCCGAGCACGGCGCCGGGCAGCGAGCCGATGCCGCCGAGAACCGCCGCGGTGAAGGCCTTCACCCCAGGCACGAAGCCGTCGGCGAAGTTCGCGACGCCGTAATACATGAGGTACAGCGTGCCGGCGACGGCGGCGAGCGCGGCGCCGATGACGAAGGTCAGCGAGATGGTGTGGTCGACATTGATGCCGAGCAGCGCCGCCATCTTGCGGTCCTGTTCGCAGGCGCGCTGGGCGCGGCCGAGCGAGGTCTTCTGCACGAGGTACCAGAACCCGCCGAGCAGGGCGGCGGTGACCACCATGATGATGACCTGCTTCCAGGCGAGGGTGACCTGGTAGGAGCCGGAATCCATCAGCACGATCACGTCCGTGATCATGGGCGGCACCGGCTTGTTGCGCGGGCCCTGCGTCACCTGCACGAAATTGGCGAGGAAGATCGACATGCCGATGGCCGAGATCATCGGCGCCAGCCGGAACGAGCCGCGCAGGGGCCGGTAGGCCACCCGCTCGATCGCCCAGTTGAGCAGCGAGGTGAAGAACATCGCCACAACAAGCACGATCGCCAGAGCGAGGAAGATCGAGGTGATGCCGAGCACCGTGGTGACCAGCAGGAAGCAGATCAGCGCGATGAAGGCGGAGACCATGAACACGTCGCCATGGGCGAAGTTCACCATGCCGATGATGCCGAACACCATGGTGTAGCCAATGGCGATCAGCCCGTAGATCGAGCCGAGCGTCAGCCCGTTTATGAGCTGCTGAACGAAAATTTCCATGATTGTGCCGGCTCCCCTCAGCCGAATTTGCGCAAGGCGCCGCCGTCGGGCTTTTGCACAGTTTATGACCGTGCCCGTACGACAAGCGCCCTTACTCTTAGCTCGCGCCCGTTTCCGATACAATTCGATCGAAAGACGAAATGCAATCGATCGAAAAGCATGATATTAGGGTATTTAATTACCTTTTAAAGTAAATCTCATTGCAACTCAAGCGGTTAATGTGACGAGACTGCGTCCGACCTGTGTCGGTCTCCGTCATTTTTGTCTTCACATCGTCATGTCGACATGGGGGGTGGAGGCGCGGTTTCCAAAACCGGCCGCCAGAGGTTATGCACAGCGCATATGCGTGCGGGGGCCTTCGATCCGCGCGCCGGTGCAGGAGGCACGGCAGATTGGATCAGCCAAAGGCGCCTGAGGCGCATCACGACGCCGGGCACGCAGTCGAGGCCGGGCTCTATCGCGAGGCGATGAGCCGGCTGGTCGCCGCCGTGCATGTCATCACCACCCATGGTGCGGAAGGCCGCGCCGGCTTCACCGCCACGGCCGTTGCCTCGGTGTCCGACAGCCCGCCGACCCTTCTCGTCTGCCTCAACCGCCGCATCCGCTCCGCTCCCGCCTTCCGCCAGGCCGGGCGGTTCGCGGTGAACATGCTGGCCGCCGAGCAGCAGGCGGTGGCGGAAGCGTTTGGCGGGCGCGGCGGGCTGGAGGGCGAGCAGCGATTCGGCGCAGGTCAATGGCATGAGGGCGCGCTGGGCCTGCCCTGCCTCACCGGGGCGATCGCGGTGTTTCACTGCCGGCTGGTGGAGGCACGCAGCATCGCCACCCATGATGTACTGGTCGGCCGGGTCGAGGCGGTGACGCTCGGCCCGGACAGGGCGAAGCTCGCCTATCTCGGGCGCGGATTCATTACGGTGTGAGGGGTCGCAACCGTCGGCCGTGCTCGGCTCCGCTCCGCGACGTCATCCTGAGGTGCGCGCGCAGCGCGCCTCGAAGGATGCCTAGGGTGAGCGCCGGAATGACCATCCTTCGAGGCCCGGCCCGAGGCCGGGCACCTCAGGATGACGGCCTTCGTCCTCCGGCGAATGGCAGGGCAGCGTGTTCACGCCACCTGCCCGGCGACCCAGCCGGATGACCACGCCCACTGGAAATTATAGCCGCCGAGCCAGCCGGTGACGTCCACCACCTCGCCGATGAAATACAGGCCCGGCACGGTGCGGGCTTCCATCGTGCGTGAATCGATGCCGGCCGTGTCGACGCCGCCGAGCGTCACCTCGGCGGTGCGGTAGCCTTCCGAGCCGGTCGGCTTGAGCCGCCAGCCATTCACCGCCTCGTCGATCCGGCGCAGCACCTTGTCGGAGAGGTCGGCGAGGTTGCCGGCAGCGGCCTCGCGCTCGGCGATGAGCTGGGCGAGGCGCTTGGGCAGAAGCGTCGCCAGCGCGGTGACGGGCGCCTGCCGGCCATTGGCGGCGCGCATGTCGCGCAGCCGGGCGAAGATGTCGGTGTGTGGCGCCAGCGCAAGCGTGATCTCGTCGCCTTCGCGCCAATAGGAGGAAATCTGCAGGATCGCCGGGCCGGACAGGCCGCGATGGGTGAACAGCAGCCCTTCCTCGAACCGCGTCTTGCCATGGCTCACCCGGCCTTCCACCGCCACGCCGGCGAGCGGGGTGAGCCGTTCCAGCTGCGCGGGATCGAGCGTCAGCGGCACGAGCCCCGGACGGGTGGGCTGCAGCGCCAGCCCGAAGCGTTCCGCGATCTCATAGCCGAAGCCGGTGGCGCCCATTTTCGGGATCGACTTGCCCCCCGAGGCGACTACCAGCGAGCGGCAGATGAAGCTCCCGGTCGTCGTCGTCACGGTGAAGCCGTCAGCCGCCCGCTCGATGCCTGTTATGGCGGTGGCAAGGCGCAGTTCGCCGCCGGCCTCGCGCAGATCGTCGGTGAGCATGTCGACCACCTGCCGTGCCGAGCCGTCGCAGAACAGCTGGCCGAGAGTCTTTTCGTGCCAGGCGATGCCGCGCCGGTCCATGCGGGCGATAAAGTCCTGCGCGCGGTAGCGCTTCAGCGCCGAAATGGCGAAGCCGGGATTGGCCGAGAGATAGTTGCGCGGGCCGGCGTCGCGATTGGTGAAGTTGCAGCGCCCGCCGCCGGATATGCGGATCTTCTCGCCCGGCGCGCGGGCATGGTCGAGCACCACGACCCGGCGCCCGCGCCGCCCGGCCTCGATGGCGCACATCAGCCCGGCCGCGCCGGCGCCGATCACCACCACATCGACGGGCGTGGGGCGGCTCACACGCCCTCTCCATACGCATGCACGCCGCCGCAATAATCGGTGACGCGCCAGCCCTCGGGCGCCGGTTCCAGATAGGACGGGCCCACCGGCACCTTGCCGTGGCCGCCGGGAATGTCGAGCACATAGGTCGGAAGCGCGAGACCGGAGACCCGCCCGCGCAGCGCCGCCATCAGCGCCTGCCCGCGCTGAATGGGCAGGCGGAAATGCGCCGTGCCGGGGGCGAGGTCGGGATGGTGGAGGTAATAGGGTTTCACCCGGCACTCCACCAGCGCGCGGAACAGCGCGGCGAGTGTGCCGGCGTCGTCGTTGACGCCGGCGAGCAGCACGCTCTGGCCAACCAGCGCGATGCCGGCATCGGCGAGACGGGCCAGCGCCGCGCGGGCTTCGGGGCCGAGTTCGCGCGCATGGTTGGCATGGATGGCGACATAGGTCGTCACCCCGGGCGCCCGCAGCGCCTCCACCAGCGCGCCGGTGACGCGCTCCGGCGCGGCGACCGGCACGCGGGTGTGGAAGCGCACGATCTTCACATGGGCAATCGCGGCGAGGCGGGCCATCAGTTCCGCCAGCCGGCGCGGCGAGGCGACCAGCGGATCGCCGCCGGTGAGCACCACTTCCCAGATATCCGGCCGGCCGGCGATATAGGCGAGGGCGGCGTCGAGCGCGTCGTCGGACAGGTTCGTTTCCGCGCCCGGTCCGACCATTTCCCGGCGGAAGCAGAAGCGGCAATAGACGGCGCAGACCCCGACGAGTTTCAGCAGCACCCGGTCGGGGTAGCGGTGGACGATGCCCGGCACCGGGCTGTGCGCGTCGTCGCCGATCGGGTCGTCGCGCTCGTCCGGCCGCGTCTCCAGCTCGCGCGCATCGGGCAGGAACTGCCGGGCGATGGGGTCGGCGGCGTCGGCGGGGTCGATCAGCTGAGCCAGCGTCGGTGTCACCGCGACGGCGTAGCGCGCTTCCACCGCTTCCAGCGCCGGATCGGCCGTCACCAGCCCAGCCTGCGCCAATTCCCCCACGCGGCGCAGGGTGCGGGCGGGCAGGGCTTTGGGCGCCGGCGGGGCGAGGGGCGTGCGGATGGGCGAATTCATGCGCGGTCTTGTGATCGTTTCCGCGCGCGCGGGCAAGGCGCGTTTGCTGCGGCGCGTTATAGTGCGGGAGAGACCGAAGGAGAAAGCATGCTCACGCGCGAAGACGATGTGCTGCAGGTGGCGGCCGATTGGCGGCGGGCCGGCCGGGGCGTGGCGCTGGCCACGGTGATCGAAACCTGGGGCTCGGCGCCGCGCCCGGTGGGCAGCCATCTCGCCATCGATGAGGACGGCAACTTCCTCGGTTCGGTGTCGGGCGGCTGCGTCGAGGGCGCAGTGGTGGCCGAAGCGGCCGAGGTGATCGCCGACGGGCGGGCGCGGCTGCTGGAATTCGGCGTCGCCGATGCCACAGCCTGGCAGGTCGGCCTGTCCTGCGGCGGGCGCATCGCCGTCTATGTCGAGAAGGTCGGCTGATGGACCTCGCTTTGCTCGACGAACTGAATGCCGAACGCGCCGCCCGTCGCGCCGCCGTGCTGGTCACCGATCTCGATAGCGGCGCCCAGCGGCTGGTGCGTGCCGGCGACATCGCGGCCGATCCCTTGGCCCCGCATCTCGCCGAGGCGCTGCGCAGCGGGCGCAGCGGCAAGGTGGAGGCGGAGGGCCGGCGGCTGTTCCTCACCGTGCAGCTTCCCGCGCCGCGTCTCGTCATCACCGGCGCGGTGCATATCGCGCAGGCGCTGGCGCCGATGGCGGCGGCGGTAGGCTTCGCGGTGACGATCATCGATCCGCGCACCGCCTTCGCCACGCCAGAGCGCTTTCCCGGTGTCGACGTACGGGCGCAATGGCCGCAGGACGCGCTGGCCGAGCGGCCGCTCGACCCGTTCACCGGCGTGGCGGCGCTGGCGCATGACCCGAAGATCGACGATCCCGCGCTGGAAGCGGCGCTCAGCGCCGGCTGCTTCTATGTCGGCGCGCTCGGCTCGCGCAAATCCCATGCCGGCCGGCTGGCCCGGCTCGCGGAACGCGGCGTGCCGCGCGCGGCGCTGGAGCGCATCCGCGCGCCCATCGGCCTCGATATCGGCGCGGCGACGCCGGCGGAAATCGCCGTCTCCATCCTCGCCCAGCTGGTCGGTGAACTGCGCCGCCGCCCGGCCCGTCCGCCGGCGGCTCTGGTGCTCGCCGCCGGGCAGGGCACGCGTCTGCCCGCCGCGCACAAACTGACCCTGCCGCTGGGCGGCGTGCCGCTGGTGCGCCGCGCGGTGGAGGCGGCGCTCGCCGCCCGCGCGCGGCCGGTGATCGTGGTCACCGGCCATGAAGACGCGTTGGTGCGGGCGGCGCTCGACGGGCTCGATGTCACCTTCGCCCCCAACCCCGATTTCGCGCGGGGGCTCTCCACCTCGCTGCGCACCGGTGTCGCTGCGCTGCCGAAGGAGACGGAACGCGTGGTGGTGCTGCTCGGCGACATGCCGAAGGTGGAACCGGCGCTCATCGACCGCCTCGCCGATGCGCTCGATCCCGCGCGCGGGCGGCTCGCGGCCGTGCCGGTGGCGGGAGGCCGCCACGGCAATCCGGTGGCGCTGGCGCGGGCGCTGTTCCCGGCGCTGATGACGCTGGAAGGCGATGTCGGCGCCCGCCGCATCCTCGCCGACAATCCTGATTTCGTGGTCGAGCTGCCGGTGGAGGGGCAGGGTGCCTTTGTTGATGTCGACACGAGGGAGGATCTCGAGGCACTGGAAATCCACGAGATCGCCGCCGCGAGCGATGTCGATGCCGACGCCGCGCTGGAGGCGATGCGGGCGGAGGACGCCTGAGCCGGCGCGGCTCAGAACGGGATGAACAGGGACAGCGTGCCATAGGGGCTGTCTTCGCTGTCGCCGCTCCAGTTCCAGCCGGCGGCGGCGCGCAGTTGCCAGTTGAGCAACTCACCGCTTTGAAGCGGGCAGGCGAGGAACAGGCCGAGCCGGGCGCTCTCATCCGGCCAGTCGGAGGTGGCCCCGGCCTCGACGCCGAGATCGAGCCAGGGGAAGGCCTGCCAGCCGGCCGTGGCGCGCCCGCTGATGCTGCCATCCGCCGTGGAGCCACCGAGCGAGGCGGTCAGCGTCCAGCGCGCATCGAGGCGGTAGAACCATTCAACGACGGCTTTGCCGCCCCAATGCGTGCCCTGGTCGCGATTGCCGGGATCGGGGGTGTCGAGCCGGTTGTCGATGACATTGACGCCGGCATAGAGCGCCAGCGCGTGCGGGCCGCGCAGGAACTGCCAGCCGAGCAGCACCTCGCCATCGGTCTTGTCGACGCTGTTCCAACCGCCCGGCACGGCCT
This sequence comes from Ancylobacter sp., assembly GCF_965249975.1. Taxonomy (GTDB): domain Bacteria; phylum Pseudomonadota; class Alphaproteobacteria; order Rhizobiales; family Xanthobacteraceae; genus Ancylobacter. The sequence goes on from NZ_CBDFNE010000020.1 coordinate 272,334, forward strand.
GCGTGCGGTAGTCGTAGCGCCCGCCGCCGGTCTGGGTGCGCAGCCGCAGCCCTTCCTGGTCCATCGGCGCGAAGGGTGCCCAGGCCATGCCGCCCCAGCCGTAGCCGCTGTCGCGGGCGATATCGACGCCGGTGTAGAAATAGAGCCGCCGCCGCAGCGACGCCTCCGTACCCTCCTCGGCCGCCGCGCCGGGAGCCGGGCACGCGGCAGCGACCGTTGCCGCGAGGAGAGGCGCGAGTAAACGCGCCGGCGAAGAGGGCATCGCCGCGCTCACGGTTGTGGGGCTTCAGGAAGTACGCCTTATCCGAGCACCCGCCGCGGCTGGCCTCAATCAACCGAAGGGCGAGCTTGGATGGGGATGCACGCCAAGGCATGCCGCATTTTGTCGCAGGGCGGGCGCCCGGTTCAGACGGGCGGCGCCATCAGATGCTCGACGCTGACGCCGACGCGCTCGCAGATGAGATCGGCCACCATCTGCCGGTGGCAGTGCTCGGGATGCCGCTCGAAGCAGAGCACGCAGACCCGCCGGCCGGCCTTCACCAGCGCGGTCAACTCGTCGAGCTGCTCCTGCGCGGTCGGGGTGGCGAGGTGAGCGTCGTAGATGCGGCGCAACTCGCCGTAATGCCCGCTGCGCGCCGCCTGCCGCCCCTCCGCCGGGGTGCCGAGGCCGCGCAGATGCAGATAGCCGATGCCGCGCTCGCTCACGCCGGCGGCGAGGTGGCTTTTGGAAAAGCCGGCGCGGCGGGAGGCGGCGACGGCCCGGACATCGACCAGCAGGTCCACCCCGGCGCCGCTCAGCGTGTCGAGCACGGCGGCGGAGGAGACCTGTTCATAGCCGATGGTGAAGAAGGGCGGGGACGACATGGCGGCAGAGTGGCGCGAAGCACGGGGCTTGTCGAGCCGGGCCGAATCTGTGGAGTTCTTGGCGGCTGTCGGCGCGGGCCCTTGCCACGTGCTAAAGGCAGGGCCGGGCGCGGCGGCCGCAGCGGCTTCCCGCCGGATCGGCCGGCTGGGGGGCGGGCAATCGAACCATGCGGCTCGTGCTTAGGGCAGGGCCGGTGCAGGGATGCGTCACCGCAGATGAAGATCGGTATCGAGCTTGGAAGCAGCAACGCCGGACAGCCGGTTCGGCTCGATCTGGAAGAGCTCCTGTCCACGCGCCTTCTGGTGCAGGGCAATTCCGGCTCGGGAAAATCGCATCTGCTGCGCCGCCTGCTCGAACAGAGCGCCGGCCATGTGCAGCAGGCGATCATCGACCCGGAAGGTGATTTCGTCGGGCTGGCCGAGCGCTTCGGCCATGTGGTGATCGACGCCGAGCGCACGGCCGGCGAGATCCAGCGCATCGCCGCCCGCATCCGCAAGCACCGCGCTTCGGTTGTTTTCAACCTCGAAGGGCTGGATGCCGACGCGCAGATGCGCTCGGCCGCCGCCTTCCTCAACGGCCTGTTCGATGCCGACCGCGAATACTGGTACCCGATGCTGGTCGTGGTTGACGAGGCGCAGCTGTTCGCGCCCTCGGGCGGTGGCGAGATTTCCGACGAGGCGCGGCGCATCTCGCTCTCGGCCATGACCAACCTCATGTGCCGTGGCCGCAAGCGCGGGCTGGCCGGCGTCATCGCCACGCAGCGCCTCGCCAAGCTGGCGAAGAACGTGGCGGCGGAAGCGTCGAACTTCCTCATGGGCCGCACCTTCCTCGACATTGACATGGCGCGCGCCGCCGATCTGCTCGGCATGGAGAAGCGGCAGGCGGAGAGTTTCCGCGATCTCAACACCGGCTCCTTCGTCGCGCTCGGCCCGGCGCTGGCGCGTCGCCCGGTGGCGGTGAAGATCGGCCATGTCGAGACGGCGAGCCGCAACGGGCGCCCCTCGCTGCTGCCGCCGCCGGAACTCGGCACGGCGGAAATCCAGGACCTGATCTTCGACGATCTCGGCACCGAGCCCTTGCCCGCACCGCCCGCCCGGACGGAGCCGCGCGCCACCGAGGCCATTCTGGAGACGCTGGAGGACGCGCCGCCGCCCGAGGCCGCGCCGGTCGACCCGGAAGTCGCCGCCGCCTTCGCGGCGGAGCGCGAGGCGCTGGTGGAGGAAATCATCCGCCAGTTCGTCTCCGATCCCGAAGCGCCGTTCCGCTCCGCCGCCGCGCTCTACCCGGATTTTCTCGTGCATTGCCGGGTGCGCCGGGTCGGCTCGAAGGTGCCGGACCTCGCCGAATTCACCCGGCGGCTCGCCATCGCCCGCGCCGGGCTGGAATCCCGCAGCGGCGATGAGGGCTGGGCGCGCGCTGTCGACCAGGCGGCCGGCCTGCCGGAGGAGATGCAGGGCGTGTTCCTGCTGCTGGCGCGGGCCGGCATGGAAGGCGCGCCCTCGCCGGCGGACGAAGCGCTGGCCAAGGCCTATGGCAGCCGGTCGCCCTCGCGCGGGCGCTGGCTGCTGACCTATATGGAAGAGCGCGGCCATCTCGTCTGCGAGGCCGATTTCCGCGGCCGCCGCGTGGTGCGCTTCCCCGCTCTCGGCTGGAAGACCGCGCCGGGCGATCCGCGCGCGCCTGCGGCCTGAGAACGTTCAAGCTGGCGGACATGAAAACGGGCCCTTGCGGGCCCGTTTGCTTTTGCGGGTCGCGACCGTCAGCCGCCATAGAGATAGTTGGGCAGCCAGAGCGCGAAGCCGGGGAAGGTGTAGAGCAGCACCATCGCGAAGACCACGATGAGGATGAACGGCATCACCCCGGAGAAGATCTCGTCGATCGACACATGCTTGGGCGCCACGCCTTTCAAGTAGAACGGCGCCATGGCAACCGGCGGCGAGAGGAACGAGGTCTGCAGGTTCAGCGCCACCAGCACCCCGAAGAAGATCGGGTCGATGCCGAAATGGTCGAGCAGCGGCAGGAAGATGGGCAGGAAGATGACGATGATCTCCGTCCATTCCAGCGGCCAGCCGAGCACGAAGATGATGACCTGGGTAAGGATCAGGAAGCCGATCGGCCCGAGGTCCAGCCCCATGATGAACTCTTCGACCACGCGCTGCCCGCCCAGCAGGGCGAACACGGCGGAGAACACCGCCGAACCCACGAACAGCCAGCACACCATGGCCGAGGCGCGGGCGGTGAGGAACACCGAGTCCTTCAGCTTCTCGAGGCTGAACGTGCGATAGGCCAGCGCCAGCAGGATGGCGCCCGCCGCGCCGATGGCCGCCGCTTCCGACGGGGTGGCGAGGCCGAGAATGATGCAGCCGAGCACCGAGACGATGAGCAGCACCAGCGGGAAGAACGAGGTCAGCAGCGCCCAGATGACCGTCAGCACGGGAACGTTGCGTTCCTCCGGCGGCAGCTTCGGCGCCAGCGACGGGTTGATGATCACGCGGATGATCACATAGGCCATATACATGCCGGCCAATGCGATGCCCGGGAGGAAGGCGGCGGCGTAGAGCTTCACCACCGACACGCCCGCCGTCGCGCCATACAGGATCAGCATGACGCTGGGCGGGATCAGGATGCCGAGGCAGCCGCCGGCGCAGACCACGCCCGAGGCGATCTTGGTGTCGTAGCCGGCGCGCAGCATGGCCGGGAAAGCGAGCAGGCCCATCAGCGTCACCACGGCGCCGACAATGCCGGTCGCGGTGGCGAACAGGGCGCAGGTGATGAGCGTCGCCACGGCGAGCGAGCCGGGAATCCAGCCGGCAGCGAGCTGGATGGCGCGGAACAGCCGGTCGAGAATATTCGCCCGCTCGATCACATAGCCCATGAACAGGAACAGCGGGATCGAGATCAGCACGTCGTTGGCCATCACCGAATAGGTGCGCTGCACGAAGAGCTGGAAGATGCCGTCGCCGATGGAGAGGTAGCCGAAGGCGACGCCCAGTGCCATCAGGGTGAAGGCGATGGGGAAGCCGAGCATCAGCAGGATGAGGAAGACGACCAGCATCAAGATGCCGAGCGCGGGATCGGAAAGAAACATCACAGGGTCCCCCGCGTGGTGGAGTCGCGCTCGACGGTGTTGAGCAATTGTTCTTCGGCCTCGGCCTTGGCGGCGGCCTCGTCGAGAATGACCTTCTCCAGTTCCTCCACATCGTGCAGGCGCTGCGGCCATTCCCCGTCGCGGATGCAGATCCAGCAGCGCACGACCTCGACCATGCCCTGCAGCAGCATCATCACGCCGGTAATGGGGATCAGCGCCTTGAACGGCCAGATGACGGGGCCGTCCGGACTGAACGAGGAATGCTCGTTCAGGAGATAGGACAGGTGGAAATAGCCCCAGCCGGAATAGATCAGCGCCAGGATGCCGGGGAAGTAGAACAGGAAGTAGAGCACCAGATCGCTCTTGGCCTGCGTGCGCGGCGTCCATTTGCGGTAGATGAAGTCGCCGCGCACATGGCCGTTGCGCGAGAGCGTGTAGGCGCCGGCCATCATGAACAGGGCGCCATACAGCATCAGGCTGACGTCATAGGCCCAGGTGGTGGGGTCGCGCAGCACGTAGCGGCAGAACACTTCGTAGCAGATCGCCACCATCAGGATGACGATGCACCAGGCGAACAGCTTGCCGATGAGGGCATTCAGCCGGTCGACGCCGAGAAGGATGGATTGCATGGGAAGGGGCCTCTTGGTGGCACGTCATCGGGGCCGCGCGGTGTCGGGACGGAGGCAGTGGCGCAAGCATCAGCGTCGGCCCGTCACGCCACGCAGGGATGCGCGGCCAGGCCGGAAACCGGTGCCTACCGAAACCAAAAGCCCCTCTCCGTTGCCGGAGAGGGGCGCACGCGAACCCGGGATCAGGCCGGCTTGAAGAAGTGGTCGTAGGCGAACTTGTTGTCCGGCTCATATTCCAGCCGGAAGCCGACGATGCGCTTGGCCCATTCCTTCTGGCTTTCGACCACCTTCTTGAACACCGGATCGGCGGAAAGGTTGGCGATCACCACGTCCCAGGCCTTGAGCTGGGCTTCCAGCACGGATTTGGGCGTCTGCAGCACCTTGACGCCGCGCGCCTTGATCGCCGCGAGGTCCTTGGAATAGCGATCCTGCGCCTTCCACATCATGGTGGAGGAGGTGGCGTCGGAGGCGCCGCGCAGGATTTCCTGCACGTCCTTCGGCAGGCCGTCGAACTTGGTCTTGTTGAACAGGATCTCGAAGCATTCGAGCGCCTGATGGTAGCTGCCGAGCATGTAGACCTTGGCCACGTCAGGGAAGCCGAGCACCAGGTCGGAGGACGGGTTGTTGAACTCGGCGCCGTCGAGCAGGCCGCGATCGATCGCCGGCACGATTTCGCCGCCGGGCACGATCGTCACCGCCGCGCCGAACTCCTTGAACAGGTCCGCGCCGAGGCCGACGGTGCGGTACTTCATGCCCTTCATGTCTTCCGGGCCGGTGATTTCCTTCTTGAACCAGCCGAGCGGCTGGCTCGGCATCGGGCCGGTGAGCATGCCGACCACGTTCAGCTTCAGCGTGTTCTGTACGAGGTCGTCATAGAGCTCCTGGCCGCCGCCGAAGCGGATCCAGCCCAGCAGCTCGTCCGCGTCCCAGCCGAAGGCGGGGGCGGTGCCGAACAGCGAGAACGCCTTGCTCTTGCCGTACCAATAGGCGGCGACGCCGTGGCCGCCATCGAGAATGCCCGAGGATACCGCGTCCAGCATCTGGAAGGCCGGAACGACCGAGCCGGCGGGAAGAATTTCCAGCTCGACGCGCCCGCCGGTCATGGCGTTGACGCGCTTCACATAGTCGCCGGCGAATTCGTGGAAGATGTCCTTGTTCGGCCAGGTCGACTGGAATTTCAGCTTGATGGGAGCCTGCGCATGAACCGCCGGGGCGGCGACGGTGGCGCCGGCGGCTGCCGCTGCGGCGGTGGCGATGAAGCGGCGACGGCTGGTGCGGACATCCGGACGCGCGTCCGTGGTCTTCCCTGACGTTTCGGTCATGGGGCGGTTCCTCCTGTGGCGTTTCCTTGCGGGTAGTCCCCCGCCGGGCGGCGCTTCGGCGCCTTGTCCCGATGCGCCAAGGAGACGATGCCGAAAGGGCGAGTGCAAGCCCTAATTGATGATTTTTACTGTAATCCTTTCGTCCGAAAGTCGAATGCTGCACGGTTGACGCAGAGGTCGCGTGTCCGGCCTCGCCGCGACGCTGCGGAAGGAGAAGCCGGCTGCCGTAACTGAGGTTATCCGCCGTCCATCGCGTGCAGGCGACGGGATCGTCATGCCTTTGTCATGGTCAGGCCGTTGAACCGCAGCAGCGCGGGCCGGTTCCGCCCGCATCCGATCGGAGACCCCCATGCGCCCGATGCTTCTCGCCACTGCCTCCGCCGCCGTGCTCGCCCTCGTCGCCCTGAGCGCCCCTTCGCTGGCGGCCGACGCGCCGTTCAACCGCATCGCCACCTTCAACGTGGTGGAAAACCTCCCGGCCGGTGCCGATCCCGCCAAGCCGACGGCGGCGGAAATCATCACCTATACCGAGGACGGCAACACGCTGATCTACAGCGACAGCCCCGGCGAGCGCATCGGCTTCATCGACATCACCGATCCGGCGGCGCCGAAGGCGGCGGGCGTGGTCGCGCTCGACGGCGAGCCCACCACCACGGTCGTGATCGGCTCCAAGGCCTATGTCGGCGTCAACACCTCGGAATCGAAGGCGAAGCCCTCAGGCCATCTCGCGGTGGTGGACCTCGCCACCCGCAAGGTGGAGGACAAGATCGATCTCGGCGGCCAGCCGGATTCGATCACCAAGAGCCCGGATGGCCGCTATCTCGCCATCGCCATCGAGAATGAGCGCGACGAAGAGGTGAATGACGGCGCGCTGCCGCAGCTGCCGGGCGGCAACCTCACCACTTTCGAGGTGAAGGACGGCCGCGTGGTCGACGCTTCCAAGCGAGTGATCGACCTCACCGGCCTCGCCGCGATCGCGCCCGAGGACCCGGAGCCGGAATATGTCGACATCAATTCCCGCAACGAGGTCGTGGTCACGCTGCAAGAGAACAACCACATCGTCGTGGTGGATCTGCCCACCGGCAAGATCCTCTCGCATTTCTCCGCCGGCACGGTGGACCTCGACAAGATCGACACCAAGAAGGACGGTGTGATCGACCTTTCCGGCTCGATGAAGGCGGTGCCGCGCGAGCCCGACACCGTGCAATGGATCGACGACAACCGCTTCGTCATCGCCAATGAGGGCGACTGGAAGGGCGGCACGCGCGGCTTCTCCATCTTCGACAAGACCGGCAAGCTGCTGTTCGAGAGCGGCACCGCGCCCGAGCACATGGCGGTGCGCCTCGGCCATTACCCTGAGAAGCGCAACAAGAAGGGCATCGAGATGGAAGGCGCGGAAGTCGCGACCTTCGGCGATGACCGCCTGATCTTCGTCGCCTCCGAGCGCGGCTCGTTGGTCTTCGTCTATCGCGACAAGGGCCCCGGTGCGGCGCCGGAATTCCTGCAGGTGCTGCCCGGCGGCGTCGGCCCGGAAGGGCTGATGGCGCTGCCCAAGCGCGACCTGTTCGTCACCGCCGCCGAGACCGACAACCGCAAGGATGGCGGCATCGGCTCCGTCGTCACGCTCTATCAGCGCCAGCCCGGCGCGACGGCGACCTATCCCACCCTGCTCTCGGTCGACGGTCCCGACGGCCTGCCGATCTGGTGGTCGGCGCTGTCCGGCTTCGCGGCGGACGCGAAGGAGGCGGGCAAGCTCTATGCGGTGACCGACAGCGCCTATGCGCAGGCGCGCATCCTGACCATCGACGCCACGGCGAAGCCGGCGAAGATCACCGCCGCCACCGTGCTGACCAAAGACGGTGAGCCGGCCAAGGGGCTCGACCTCGAAGGCATCGCGGTGCGTCCCGAAGGCGGCTTCTGGGTGGCCTCCGAAGGCAATCCGGAGAAGAAGGAGAAGCCGACGCAGAACCTGCTGCTGCGCGTCGGTGCGGACGGCGCCATCGCGGAAGAGATCGCGCTCCCCGAGGCAGTGGCGGCGCAGGCCGGCCGCTTCGGCTTCGAGGGCGTGGCGGTGGTCGGCACCGGCGCCGACGAGACGGTGTGGATCGCCGTGCAGCGCGAGTGGAAGGACGACCCGAAGGGCTTCACCAAGCTCCTCGCCTACAAGCCGGCCGACAAGAGCTGGGGCGTCGTGCGCTACCCGCTCGACAAAGCCGCCAAGGGTTGGGTCGGCCTGTCCGAGGTCTCGCCCTACAAGGACGGGCTGATCGTCATCGAGCGCGACAACCAGATCGGCAACGACGCCGTGATCAAGAAGCTGGCCTTTGTCTCGCTCAAAGACGTGAAGCCGGCGCCGCTCGGCAGCGAGGTCACGCCGCCGGTGCTGGTGAAGAGCGAGGTGAAGGACCTGCTGCCGCTGTTCAAGGCGACGCATGGCTATGTGCTCGACAAGGTCGAGAGCTTCGCCATCGACGCCGCCGGCAACGCCTTCATCGTCACCGACAATGACGGCGTCGACGGCTCCTCCGGCGAGACGCAGTTCATGTCGCTCGGCAAGCTGAACTGAGGCAAGCGGCCCGCGCTCCGCTTCGCCACCCCCTCATCCCCGGGCGTGACCCGGGGATCCAGCTCTGCCGCTGGCGCGAGACGCCCAGGGCCGCACTGGCCCGGCTGCTTCGAGGCCCTGCTACGCAGGGCACCTCAGCATGACGACGCGCTTCTTTTCCAAGAAGGGAGCAGCGTCATCCTGAGGTGCGCGCGCAGCGAGCCTCGAAGGATGGTCGGTTCGCTCCAGCGGGAGCCTTAATCCAGCACGGCGGCCTTCAGCAGGCAGACCATGGTGGCGTGGGCGGGCTCGGTGGTGAGGTTGCGGATGACGTGGCGGCGGTCGCAGCGATAGCGCAGCGTCTCGCCGGCGCGGGCGGTCTCGATCACGTCGCCGCACTCCACCTGCAATTCGCCCGAGAGCACCGACAGGCATTCCACCGCGCCGCGCTGGTGGCCGTCGGAGATCAACTCGCCGCCCGGCCCGGCGACGAAGTCGAACCATTGCAGCCATTCCACCGTCTTGATCCAGCCGGTGATGGTCAGCCGGCACTTGCCGTCCTCCGACACCAGGATCGGCGTGTCGGCGCGGGTGAGGTGCTCGACAAAGGGCTCGTCATCGGTCGCCGCCATGAAGCGGTCGATCGACATGTCGAGCGCCTGCGACAGCCGCCAGACGGTGGCGAGCGTCGGGTTGGTCTCGTTGCGTTCGATCTGGCTGATGATCGACTTGGCGACGCCGGACTGCTCGGACAGTTCGGACAGCGACAGATTATAGGCCTTGCGCAGGCGCTGGATGGTGCGGCCGAGCTGGCCGGTGATCGCCTGCGCCCCGGCATCCATGTCGCCCCGATCGAGGCTGCGCGTTCGGCCCGACATGCCGGCTCCCGTTTGGCTTATGAGGCATGTATTTAGGTCGCCCGGGCCCGCCCGCGCAAGCCGGCGCGAAAAAGCTGAGCGCGGGCGTCGGAAAGCACATGCGCGCGCGCCGTCGCGGGATTAAGCTCAGCCCATGATGCAGAGCAACGCCCTTCCCACCTATGACGACGTGACCTCGGCCGCCGAACGCCTCGCGGGCGTGGCGGTGCGCACGCCGCTTCTCTCCTGCGCCCGCCTCGACGACATCACCGGCGGGCGGGTGTTCCTGAAGCCGGAGCCGCTCCAGCGCACCGGCTCGTTCAAGTTCCGCGGCGCCTATAACCGCATCTCGCGCATCCCGGCCGATGAGCGTGCCGGCGGCGTGGTCGCCTGCTCCTCCGGCAACCACGCGCAGGGCGTGGCGGCGGCGGCGGCGCTGATGGGCATGGCCTCGGTGATTGTGATGCCGAAGGACGCGCCTGCGATGAAGAAGGCGCGCACCATCGCCTTTGGCGGCGAGGTGGTGGAGTATGACCGCGAGACCGACGACCGCGACGCCATTGCCGGCGACATCGCGCGGGCGCGCGGCGCCATCTTCGTGCCGCCCTATGACGATTTCCACATCATTGCCGGACAGGGCACGGTGGGGCTGGAAATCGCCGAGGATCTTCTCGCGCGCGGCCTGACCCCGGATGTGGTGGTGGCGAACGCCTCGGGCGGCGGACTCGTTTCCGGCATCGCGCTGGCGGTGCGGCATCATTTTCCGGACGCGCGCATCCTCACCGCCGAGCCGGCGGGCTTCGACGACCACGCCCGCTCCTTCCGCTCCGGCGGGCGCGAGCGCAACAACCAGGCGACAGGCTCGATTTGCGACGCGCTGCTGGCGGCGACGCCGGGGCGGCTGACCTTCGAGATTTCCTCCCGCCTCGTCGGCGAGGGCGTGTCGGCGACAGACGAGGAAGTGGCGCGGGCGGTGGCGTTTGCCTTTGAGGAGCTGAAGCTGGTCGTCGAGCCCGGCGGGGCGGTGACGCTCGCCGCCGTGCTGGCCGGCAAGCTCGACCTCACCGACAAGCTCGCCGTGCTCGTGCTGTCGGGCGGCAATGTGGATGCCTCCACCTTTGCCCGCTGCCTCGCCGTGGCGTGAGACTCAGCCCGCGGCGACGCTGGGGACCGCGTGGGCGCGGGCGTGGGCGGCCTCGATATTGTGCAGGAACTGCTCGGTGCAGGCGCGCCAGGAAAAGCGCAGCGCATAGGCGCGCGCCGCCGCGCGGTCGATGTCGAGCGCCGCCAGCGCCGCCTGCCGCAGATCGTCGCTGAGCACGCCGACGGAGAGGTCCGCCTCGCCGATCACGTCCTTCGGCCCGGTGACGGGGAAGGCGGCAACCGGCAGGCCGCTGGCCAGCGCCTCCAGCAGCACGATGCCGAACGTGTCGGTCAGGCTGGGAAACACGAACACATCCGCCGCCGCGTAGATGCGGGCCAGTGCCTCGCCTTCTTGCAGGCCGAGGAAATGCACGTCGGGGTGGCGGGCCTGAAGCTCGGCGCGGGCTGGGCCTTCGCCGACCACCACCTTCGAGCCGGGCAGGTCGAGATCGAGGAAGGCGGAGATGTTCTTCTCCACCGCCACCCGGCCGACCGAGAGAAAGACCGGGCGGGGCAGGGCGGCGACGAACGCGTCCATTTCCGCTTCCGGGCGCGGGCGGAACAGCTCGGCATCGACGCCGCGTGACCAGCGCAGGATGTTATGGAAGCCGCGCCCGCGCAGCTCTGCTTCCAGCGTTGCGGTGGAGACCATGATGCCGGCGCCGGCATTGTGGAAGCGGCGCAACCAGGCATAGGACAGCACTTCCGGCACCGGCGCGCGGGCGGCGAGATATTCGGGGAAGCGCGTGTGGTAGCTAGTAGTGAAGCTCTGGCCGCGCGACAGGCAGGCGCGGCGCACCATGATGCCGATTGGCCCTTCGGTGGCGATGTGCACGTAATCGGCGCCGATCTCGTCCATCCGCCGCCGCACCCGCCCGGGCGTCGCCAGCGCCAGCCGGATTTCCGGGTAGGTCGGCATCGGCACGGTGCGGAAATCGGCGGGGGTGAGGAAGTCGATGCGGGCGCCAAGCTTCTCGGCTTCGCGCGCCGTGTTCTGCAGCGAGCGGACGACGCCGTTGACCTGCGGCAGCCAGGCATCGGTAGCGACGAGAATGTGCATCAGGCGGCGACCTTCGGCCGTTCGAGCAGCAGCGGCGCCTTCACCCGCGCCCGTGTCTGGCGCGCCCAGTCGATCAGCTCGAAGCGCCCGTCGGCATGTTCGACGATCGCCGTGCAGCTTTCCACCCAGTCGCCGCAATTAATGTACTCGACGCCGAAGCTGTCGTGAATGACCGCGTGGTGAATATGCCCGCACACCACCCCGTCCACCTTGTGCCGGCGCGCCTCGGTGGCGACCGCTTCCTCGAAGCGGCCGATGAAATTGACCGCGTTCTTCACCTTCAGCTTGGCCCATTGGCTCAGAGACCAATAGGGAAAGCCGAATTTCCGGCGGGCCCAGTTGAGATAGGTGTTGAGGCCGAGGGCGGCGGTGTAGGCGCCGTCGCCGAGGAAGGCGAGCCAGCGGGCGTGGCGCACCACCACGTCGAACACGTCGCCATGAATGACGAGGTAGCGCTTGCCATTGGCGGCTTCGTGGATCGCCGTTTCGACCACTTCGATGCCGCCGAAATGATTGCCGTAATAGTCGCGGAGGAATTCATCGTGGTTCCCCGGCAGATAGACCATGCGGGTGCCCTTGCGGCTCTTGCGCAGCAGCTTCTGCACCACGTCATTATGGCTCTGGGGCCAGTACCAGCCGGCGCGCAGCCGCCAGCCATCGACGATGTCGCCGACGAGATAGATGGTGTCGGCGTCGTGGTAGCGCAGGAAGTCGAGCAGCAGATCGGCCTGGCAGCCCTTGGTGCCGAGATGGACATCGGACAGGAACAGGCTGCGGTAGCGGCGTGCCTCGGGTGCGTCGTTCACCTCGGAAGCCCCCTCGATCAGGCCCGCAAATGGGCTGGGCAATGTCTCCATGGGGAAAGCATAAGCCCGACTCGCATCACGCTTTTATGACGATGCTGCGCTGCACCGTGCTTCCGGCCGATCACCGGAGCGTCAGAGGAACAGCATCACCACGCTTGCCGCCACCAGGGCCGCCATCGCGTAGTTCACCAGCCGCTGCTGGCGCGGGGTGGAGAGCAGCCGGGCGAGCAGCGCGCCGAAGCCGGCCCACAGGCACAGGCTGGGAAGGGTGACGATGGCGGAGACCAGCGCGATCATCGCCACTTCGCCGAACAGATTGTCGCCGCCCACCGTGGTGAAGGCCGGCACGATGGAAAGCGCGATGGTCCACGCCTTCGGGTTCACCCATTGGAACAGTGCTGATTGCAGCAGCGTCATCGGCTTTTCCACCTCCGCCCCGCCGCCCGGCCCGCCGGCATGGGCGATCTTCCAGGCGAGGTAGAGCAGATAGAGCGCGCCGACGATCTTCAGCGTCTGGTGCATATAGGGGATGGCGAGGAACAGCGTGCCAAGACCGAGGCCGATCGCCACCACCATGACCGCGAAACCGACCGTGACGCCCCAGATCTGCGGCAGGGTGCGGCGAAAGCCGAAGGCGGCGCCGGAGCCGGCCGAAATCATGTTGTTCGGCCCGGGAGTGAGCGCGCCGGCAAGGGCGAACAGGAACAGCGGCAGAAGCTGGGAGGACAGCGGCACGGGCATTCCTCGGGCGGTAGGCCGGAACGGCGCGCCAGAGCTAGGCCGTCCACCCGCCCGCCGCAACCCGGAAAGGTCGGCGGCACAAATGAAACCGCAGGCCCCTCCCAGGGCCGGCGGCGAAGAGACAGCGGCCGGGCGCGCGGCCCGGCGGCTCAATGCGCAACGAACAGCGGCGCGGGCGGATCGACCAGCAGCGAGGCGGTGACGCCGCCGAGGATCATTTCCGCAAGGCGCGAGCGGCTGTAGATGCCCATCACCAGCAGGTCGGCGCCGAATTTCTGCGTCTCCTGCGGGATGATCGTCGCGGCGGGGCCTTCCGCGACATGCCGGTGCTTGGCGTTGACGCCATGGTTGGCGAGATAGGCGGTGAGCTTGGCGCCGGAGGCGGCGACATCGGACTTCGCCTCCTCCACGGTCAGCACTTCCACCTCGTCCGCCAGGGCGAGGATCGGCAGGGCGAAGCGCACGGCATGGCCGGCCTCGCGCGAGGGCTTCCACGCCACCAGCACCTTGCCGAGCCGGCCCGGCACCTTCTTGCCGGTCGGCACCACGATGACGGGGCCGTTGCAGGCGAGGGCGAGATGCTCGGGCAGGGTGGCGGCGAGTTCGTCGTCCACCGTGCCGTAGCGGGTTTCGCTGACGATGGTGACATCGGAGAAGGTGATCTCGTCGCGTAGGGCGGTGGTGACCTCGCCTTCCACCGTGTGCCACACGCCGGTGACGCCGGCTTCCGCCACGGCGGCTTCGAACTGCGCCTTGAGGGTCGCTTCCTTCTCCTTCGCCTCGCGCACCAGCTCGTTCACATAGATGGACAGCGCCCGCCCGACGCGGGGAACGCCGGCGGGATAGAGCGTGTAGACCGCCCGCAGCTGCCCTCCGGTCTGCCGTGCGAGGCCGATGGCGAAGGCCAGACGGTCATTGAACCCCGAATCGGGGGCGGCGTGCAGCAGGATGGTGCGGATGGACATGGCGTTTCTCTCTCTCCTGACGGCTGTGACACTGACGTAGGGTCATTGTGCCCGAAAGGAAATGCGGGAAACCACGATCCGCAACAGGCATTAGGTATTCACCATACCCGCGCTCTCCCATCACGAGCGCGCGAACAGGCTTCCGCGCCGATTGCCATCTTACCGCCCGCCAATAAGGTCGGCCGGCGCGCGCGCCTTCCCGGCGCGTGAATGAGGGAGCATTTCATGGTTCGCCGACTGACGGCTGCGCTTGCAGCCGGCATGATCACCGCCTTTGCCGCCAGCATGGCGATCGCCCAGGCCGACGTGGTGAAGGAGCGCCAGGCGCTGCTGAAGCAGTTCGGCGATGCCACCAAGCCGGTCGGCGGCATGCTGCGCGGCAGCACACCGTTCGATCTCGCCCAGGTGCAGGCGGCGCTCGATCTCTATGTGAAGAACGCCAAGGCGCTGCCGGCGCTGTTCCCGGAAGGCTCCGGGCCGGGCAGTGACGCGCTGCCGGCGATCTGGAGCAACAAGGCTGATTTCGACGCCCGCTTCGCCAAGTTCGGCTCCGACGCCGCCGCCGCCCGCGCGGCGATCACCGATGAGGCCAGCTTCAAGGCCAATTTCCCCGGCGTGATCCGCAATTGCGGCGCCTGCCACGACAGCTACCGGCAGAAAAATTGACCGGCGCGCCGCTCTCCCCTCCCGCGCCGGTGCTGCTGGCGTGGGACCTGCCGACGCGGCTGGCGAAATGGAGCCTCGCCGCGCTGGTCGGGCTCGCCTTTCTCAGCCGCTATTACGGCGATGCCGGGCTGGTCTGGCACCAGTGGAACGGCCTTGCCATTCTCGTCGTGGTGGTGTTCCGGCTGTTCTGGGGGCTGGTCGGTGGCTCTACGGCGCGCTTTGCCGGCTTCCTGCGCGGCCCGCGCGCGGCGCTGCGCTATGTCGCCTGCCTGCTCAGGGGCCGGCCGCAGCATTTTCTCGGCCATAACCCGCTCGGCGGCTGGGTGGTGATGGCGCTGCTGGGTCTGGTGGCGGCACAGGCCCTCACCGGCCTGTTCACCAGCGACGACATCATCGTCTATGGCCCGATGACGCCCGTGGTGAGCGACGAGACCATCCGCAGCGCCTCGGTCTGGCACCAGCGGCTCTATCCCTATCTGCTGGCGCTGATCGGCCTGCATGTGGCGACCAACATCGCCTATTCGCTGTTCGGGCGGGACAATCTGATCCGCGCCATGATGTCAGGCACCAAGCCGGCGGCGTCCTATGCCGACCGGGCACCGGCGACGCCGGGCGGGATCGGGCGGGCGCTCGCCTGCCTTGTGCTGGCGGTGGTCGTCGTCTTCGGCGGTATCGCGCTGGCGGGAGGGCACCCCTTCCCCTGATGTTTAAGCCTTTCGGCGCGCTTGCGGGGCGCCGGGAACCGTGCTCCATGGCGACCTCATGAACGCGCTCAAGGGCATCGCGCTGCAGGTCGGCGCGACGTTCCTCTTCACCATCATGTCGGCCCTCGTCCGCATCGTCTCGGATCATGTTCCGACGGGCGAGATCGTGTTCTCGCGCTCCTTCTTCGCGCTGTTTCCGCTGCTCGCCCTTCTCGCCTGGCGGCGGGAGATCGGGGCGGCGGTGCGCACCGCCCACCCGCTCGGCCATATCGCGCGCAGCACCATCGGCGTCTGCGCCATGGGGCTGAGCTTCGCCGCGCTGGCACGCATCCCACTGGCGGACGCCACTGCCATCGGCTTCGCCGCGCCGCTGCTCACCGTCATGCTGGCGGCGCTGCTGCTGCGCGAGCGGGTGCAGGCCTATCGCTGGGCGGCGGTGGTGGTGGGGCTCGGCGGGGTGGTGGTGATGCTGTGGCCGCACATGCAGGGCTCCTTCGACACGCCCGGCCATCTGTTCGGCGCGCTGTTCGCGCTCATGGCGGCGGCGTTCACCGCCGGGGCGATGGTGCAGGTGCGCCGCCTCACCCAGACCGAGACCACCGCCTCGATCGTGTTCTACTTCCAGGCGCTGGCGGCGCTGGCGGGCCTGGCCACCGCCGGCTGGGGCTGGGTGCTGCCGAGCGGGCGGGAAGGGCTGCTGCTGCTGACCATCGGCTTTATCGGCGGGGTCGGGCAGATCCTGCTGACCGAGAGCTACCGCTACGCGCCGGCCTCGGTGGTGGCGCCCTTCGCCTATTCCGCCATGCTGTGGTCGCTGCTGCTCGGCTTCATCCTCTTTGCCGAGGTGCCGCCGCTCCTGGTGCTGCTCGGCGGCGCCATCGTCATCGGCGCCGGCCTGTTCGTCATCTGGCGCGAGCGCCAGCTCGGCATCGACCGGACGCAGGACGAGGCGGCGTCGACCCCGCCCGCCGCGCCGGCGCCCTGAGACCGTCAGAACGCCTTGAAGGTGATCAGAGTGCGGGTGTCCTGGATGCCCGGGAACAGCTGCACCTTCTCATTGACGAAATGGCCGATGTCCGTGCCCTCGGGCACATAGAACTTCACCAGCAGGTCGAACTCGCCGGCGGTCGAATAGATCTCCGAGGCGATCTCGGCGTCGGCGATGGCGTTCGCCACCTCATAGGCGCGGCCGAGCTGACATTTGATCTGCATGAAGAAGGGAACCATGGCGGTCTTCCGGCTGAACGCGGGGAGGCCGATAGGAAACAGAAGGCGGACCCTGGCGCAACCCCCGCCGTCCCGTGGCGCGACGACGCCTTGCGCGCGCGCGCGTCCTCGCCTATCTCGCGGCAGACGATCACGTTGGGGTGCCCAAGGCGCGCAGGCGCTAAGGGCTGAGAGGCGAAGACGGGCCGAAAGGCGCGTCGCCAACCCACGAACCTGATCCGGGTCATGCCGGCGGAGGGAACGGATCGCGCGCGCCGGGGGCCGGTATCCCGTCGCGACGCCTCCACCCCGCACGGCGAGGGGAGGCGTAGCATGGTAGGCTCCACACCGATTGCGGTGACGATGGCGGGCTCGGACAGCGGCGGCGGCGCCGGCATCCAGGCCGATCTCAAGACCTTTTCCGCGCTCGGCGTCTATGGCGCCAGCGTCATCACCGCGCTCACCGCGCAGAACACGCGCGGCGTCACCGGCATTCACGACGTGCCGCCCGCCTTCATCGCCGCGCAGATCGACGCCGTGTTGTCCGATCTCGCGGTCGATGCGGTGAAGATCGGCATGCTCTCGCGCCCCGAGGCGATCACCGAGGTGGCGTCGGGCCTCGCGCGACACGGCGTGTCGGCGGTGGTGCTCGATCCCGTGATGATCGCCGCCTCCGGCGACCGGCTGCTGGTGCCGGAAGCCATCGACACGCTGCGCCGCGAACTGCTGCCGCAGGCGCTGCTGATCACGCCGAACCTGCCGGAAGCCGCCGCGCTGCTGGAGGCGGCCCCGGCGGAAGACCTCGCCAGCGTGCGCGCGCAGGCGCAGCTGCTGCTGGCGATGGGGCCGCGCGCGGTGCTGATCAAGGGCGGCCATGGCGAGGGGCCGGACAGCATCGACGTGCTGCTCGATTCGGACGGTTTCGTAGAGTTCACCGCGCCGCGCATCGTCACCCGCAACACCCATGGCACGGGCTGCACGCTGTCTTCCGCCATCGCCGCCGGCCTCGCCAAGGGGCTGGGCCTGCGCGAGGCGGTGGCGGCGGCGAAGGATTATCTGACCAAGGCGCTGGCCCGTTCGGAAGAACTCGCCATCGGCCAGGGCCACGGGCCGGTGCACCACTTCCACGCCTGGTGGTGAGCGCGCCGGTGGTGCGGCGGCGCGCGGCCTGCTAAGCCGGGCGACGCCTCCGCGAGCCGCCACCCGTGCCCCTCATCGCCCCCCGCCACGCCATCGCCGCCGTCTATGCCGGGCTGTTCTTCGGCATCGGCGTGTTTATGCCATTCTTCCCCGTCTGGCTGGAGGGGCGGGGCTTCGACGCGGCGATGATCGCGCTGGCGCTCGCCGTGCCGCAGGTGGTGCGGCTCGTCACCATGCCGCTCGGCGGCCTGCTGGCGGACCGCAGCGGGCGCCCGCGCGCCACGCTCATCGTCTATGCCGCCGCCACCGCCCTGTGCTTCGCCGGCATCGCTTTCGCCCCCAGCCCGACCTTCATCCTCATCGGGCTCGGCCTCGCCGCCGTGTTCTGGCAACCGAGCCTGCCGGTGCTCGACGCCTATGCGGTGGCGCGCCGCCGGGAAGGGCTGATCGATTATGGCCGGGTGCGGCTGTGGGGCTCGGCGGCGTTCATCGGCGGCAACCTGCTCGCCGGCGGCCTGCTCGGCGGCGCGTTTCTCGTCGCGGTCCCGCCCGATACGGTGATCTGGCTCATCGCCGGCGCCAGCGTCGCGGCGGCGCTGGCGGCGGCAACCCTGCGCGAGGTGCGCCCGGCGCCGAATGAGACGGCGCGGCCGAGCGGCTTAGCCCTCGCCGGCCTCGCGCCGGTGCTGTTCGTCGGCATGGCGGCGGCGGCGCTGGTGCAGGGTTCGCACGCCGTGCTCTACGCCTTCGCCTCGTTGATGTGGCAGGGCAAGGGACTCTCCAGCACGCTCATCGGCCTGCTCTGGTCGCTCGGCGTGCTGGCGGAGGTGGTGCTGTTTCATTACGGCACGCGGGCGACGCGGCGGCTGGGTCCGGAAAAGCTGCTGCTGATCGGCGGGCTGGCCGGGGTGCTGCGCTTTGCCGTCATGGCGATGGACCCGCCGCTGCTGCTCCTCCTCCTGTTGCAGCCGCTGCACGCCTTCACCTTCGGCTGCACCTATCTCGGCGCGGTGGAACTCGTCGCCCGCCATGCCCCGCCCGGGCGCGGGGCGAGCGTGCAGGCGCTCGCGGCCTGGGCAACGGCGATCGCCATGGCCGGGGCGACGCTCGCCGCCGGCCCGCTGTGGCAGGCTTTCGGCCCCGGCGCGTTCTTCGCCTCCGCCGGGCTGGCGCTGGCGGGAACGGGGCTTGCGCTCCTCGCCGGCCGGCTGCGTCAGCCCCAGAGCGCGGGTTCGGGCGGGTAGACCAAGCTGCCCTCATAGCGCAGCGCCGGGGTGCGGTCGGCCGCCAGCAGCAGCGGGCCGTCGAGATCGACAAACCGCGCCAGCGGCGCCAGCAGCAGCGCCGGCGCCATGGCGAGCGAGGTGCCGACCATGCAGCCGACCATGATGTCGAGCCCGGCCGCCTGCGCGGCGCGGGCGAGCAGCAGCGCCTCGGTCAGCCCGCCGGTCTTGTCCAGCTTGATGTTGAGCGCATCATAGCGCCCGACGAGCGCGTCGAGGCTCTCCAGCCCGTGTGCGCTCTCATCGGCGCAGACCGGCACCGGACGGGCGATGGCGGCAAGACGGGCATCGTCGGCGGCGGGCAGGGGCTGTTCCACCAGTTCGACCCCCACCTTCGCGCAGGCGACGAGATGGGCCTCCAGGCTTTCGCCGGTCCAGCCCTCATTGGCATCGACGATCAGCCGCGCCTGCGGCACCGCCGCGCGGATGGCGTTGAGGCGGGCGACATCGCCCTCGGCACCGAGCTTGAGCTTGAGCAGTTCGTGCCCCGCCTCCTCAATCGCCGCGCGCGCCGCCTGCGCCATCGCTTCCGGCGTGTCGAGGCTGAGCGTATAGGCGGTGACCACCGGCTGCGGCGCCGGCAGGCCGGCCATCTCGAAGGCGCGCATCCGCGCCCGCTTGGCGTCGAGGTCCCACATGGCGCAGTCGATGGCGTTGCGCGCCGCACCGGGCGGGAGAACGCTCATCAGGTCCTCGCGCCGCAGCCCCTCCGCGACCAGCTTTTCCAGCGCGGCGAGGTGCGCGATCACGCCCTCCACGCTCCCACCATAACGGGCATAGGGCACGCATTCGCCCCGCCCCACATGCGCACCGTCGCGCAGCTCGACCGTGACGACGGCGGCCTCGGTCTTGGAGCCGCGGGCGATGGTGAAGGTGCCACGTATGGGAAAACGCTCGGCGGTGATGAGAAGCTCGGTCATGGCGGAAGCCGTCCGGAGGGAGAATCGCACCGCCCATGATAAGGCCCCGCGTGCGCCGCCGGGCGTCGCCGTGAAAGCACACCTGCGGGGATTAAGTCACTTCGCCGCCGTCCCTAATCGCGAATCGCCGCCGGCTCTCTCGACGGCTGCGGCACCCCCCGCTAGAAACGCGGAGCGAGTTCTGGTGTCGGCGTCGCGGCCGTGGCGTGGTCGTGTCCGCAGGGAGGGTCATCTTGGGAGCTGCTGAAGCGCCGCTTCTGGCCACCGCCCGCAATGGCCGCGAACTCGTGTTCGTGGGCAATGGCCGCTGGGTGGCCGGGCAGGGCCGTGCGCTGGAAGGCTCCGTCGATGCCGCCCTCGCCGAGGTCGCTTCCGGTGCCAGCGAAACCGCGCGCATCGACCTTTCCGGCGTGCGCAGCCTTGACACGCTCGGCGCCGTGGTGCTCGACCGGTTGCTGCAGGCGCTCGACAAGGCGAACATCCGGTTCCAGATCGTCGGTCTGGAACGCCGCTTCCGCCCGCTGCTCGACGACATCATCAAGGGCAGCCACGCCCGTCCGCCGCGCCGGCGGCAGGTGAACCCGATTCTCGGCGGCATCCAGCTCATCGGCAAGACCATGGCGTCGACCGCCGAGGATGGGCTGGCGCTGCTGTCCTTCATCGGCTCCGTGGTGGCCGCGCTGCTGCGCGTGCTGCTGCGCCCGCTCAGCTTCCGCTTCACCTCGATGATCTATCATCTGGAGCGGACGGGGCTGCGCGCGGTGCCGATCGTCGCGCTGATCACCTTCCTCATCGGCTGCATCATCGCCCAGCAGGGCATTTTCCATTTCCGCAAATTCGGCGCCACCACCTATGTCGTCGACATGGTGGGCATTCTCACCCTGCGTGAACTCGGCGTGCTGATCGTCTCGATCATGGTCGCCGGCCGTTCCGGCAGCGCCTTCACCGCCGAGCTCGGCTCCATGCGCATGCGCGAGGAAGTCGACGCGCTGCGGGTGATGGGTTTCGATCCCAACGAGGTGCTGGTGCTGCCTCGACTGATCGCGCTCATCATCGCCGTGCCGCTGCTTACCTTCATCGGCAATATGTGCGCGCTCTTCGGCGGCGGGCTGGTGGTCTGGCTCTATGGCGGCATTTCGCCGGCGATCTTCATCGCCCGGCTGCAGGAAGCCATCGCGCTGAACACCTTCGAGGTCGGCATGATCAAGGCGCCGTTCATGGCAGCGATCATCGGCCTCATCGCCTGCATGGAAGGCATGCGGGTGGGCGGCAGCGCCGAGTCGCTCGGCGCCCACACCACGGCCTCTGTGGTGAAGGCCATCTTCCTGGTGATCGTGGTGGACGGGCTGTTCGCCATGTTCTTCGCCGCGATCGACATGTGAGGGGGGCGATGCAGGCGGACAGCGCAACCCAGCCTTCCAATGGCGCGGTTCCCGAGGTGGCACCGGGCGAACCGATCATCCATGTCCGCGACCTCGTGGTCGGCTTCGGCGAGCGCACCATTCTCAAGGGGCTGTCGCTCGACGTGATGCGCGGCGAGATTCTCGGCTTCGTCGGCGCGTCCGGCGGCGGCAAGTCGGTGCTCACCCGCACCATTCTGGGGCTGGTGCCGAAGCGCGCCGGCACGGTGGCAGTGTTCGGGCAGGATCTCGACGGCCTGACCTTCGAGGGTCGCCGCGCGCTCGAACAGCGCTGGGGCGTGCTGTTCCAGCAGGGGGCGCTGTTCTCCTCGCTGAGCGTGCGGCAGAACATCCAGTTTCCGATGCGCGAATATCTCGATTTGTCGCAGGGGCTGATGGACGAACTCACCATCGCCAAGCTGGAAATGGTCGGCCTGACCGCCGACGCGGCGGAAAAGGCACCTTCCGAGCTTTCCGGCGGCATGATCAAGCGCGCCGCGCTGGCGCGGGCGCTGGCGCTCGACCCGGAAATCCTGTTCCTCGACGAGCCGACCTCGGGTCTCGACCCTATCGGCGCCGGCGAGTTCGACGAACTGATCGCCACGTTGCAGCAGACTTTGGGGCTGACCGTATTCATGGTAACCCACGATCTCGACAGCCTGCACACGGTCTGCGACCGCATCGCGGCTCTCGCCGATGGCAAGGTCGTGGCGGTGGGGCCGATCGACACCATGCTGGCGTCGAAGCACCCTTGGGTTTCGGCTTATTTCCACGGAAAGCGGGCGCGCGCCGCCGGCTTCGGTTCTGAGGGGGCGCGCTGAGGAGACCATGGAGACACGCGCCAATTACACGATCATCGGGCTGTTCACCCTGGCTGTCGTCGCGGCGGGGTTCGCCTTTGTCTGGTGGTTCACCGGCTCGGCCAGCCGTGGGCCGCGTACCTCCTATGACGTGGTGTTCAGCGGCGTGGTAAGCGGGCTGCAGACCGGCTCGGCCGTGACCTTCAACGGCATTCCCGTCGGCGAGGTGACCGGGCTGCGGCTCGACGCCAAGGACCCGCGCAAGGTGATCGCCCGCATCGCGGTGCAGCCGGACACGCCGATCAAGTCTGACACCCGCGCCACGCTGGATTCGCAATTGCTCACCGGCCTCGCCTCGGTCGGCCTCGTCGGCGGCTCCACCCAGGCGACGCCGTTGCCCGCGCCGCCGGAAGGCCAGCTGCCGATGATCGACGCCGACACCTCGGCGGTGCAGGACCTGGTGCGCACGGCGCGCGAGGTGCTCGGCCGGGTCAACGACATCGCCATCCGGGTCGACGACCTCGTCAAGGCCAACGATGCCAAGATTTCCTCGGTGATCGACAATGTCGACAAGTTCACCGCCGCCCTCGGCGAGAACTCCGGCAACATCGACACCTTCCTGAAGGAAATGGGCGGCGCGGCGAAGCGCATCTCCTCGCTGGCCGAGAATCTCGACAAGCTGGTGGTTTCCGTCGACCCGGAGAAGCTCGGTAATACGGTGAACGATATCAGCGCCTTCACCGCCCAGCTCGGCACCATGGCCGATAAGGTCAACGGCATCCTCGACAATGTGAACGCGATGACCACGAGCGAGGAAGGCAAGGGCATGTTCAACGAGATTTCCGGCGCGGCCGCCGAAGTGCGCAA
The DNA here is from genome assembly GCF_965249975.1 of Ancylobacter sp. Classification (GTDB taxonomy): domain Bacteria; phylum Pseudomonadota; class Alphaproteobacteria; order Rhizobiales; family Xanthobacteraceae; genus Ancylobacter. Next base: position 295,341 of record NZ_CBDFNE010000020.1, read on the forward strand.
GCTCGCCGCCAATCTCGACACCCGCACCGCCGAGCTTTCCGCCAATCTCAACAAGTTCACCGGGCCGGGCCTGCGGCAATACGAGGCGCTGGCGGTGGACGGACGGCGCACGCTGGGCGAGATCGAGCGTGTGTTCCGGAATTTCGAGCGCAATCCGCGCCAGTTCATCTTTGGCGGGTCGAACGTACCCAGCTACAATGGGCGCTAGGCGATGGGGCGCCATATGATGGGAATTCGGGAAGCCGGCGACGGGGGCAGGGGCGTTCGCGTGAGTGTTGACGAAAGGGACGCCCGTTCCGCCGGGCACGGGACGCGGCCGGGCCGGGTTGTCGGCGCTGTCGGCCTGCTGATGCTGGCGCTGTCGCTCGGCGGCTGCGGCACGCTGCTGTCCGGCGGCGACAAGGCGGTGCCGACCTTCGATCTCAGCGCCCCCGCCGATTTCAACGCCCCGCGTCGTGGCACGGGCCTGCTCGTGGTCGGCCCGCCCACCGCGCTGGCGGTGCTCGACACCGAGCGGATCGTGGTCGAGCCGCAGCCCGGTCAGATCACCTATCTCGACCAGGCGCAGTGGAGCGACCGGCTGCCGGCGCTGTTCCAGGCGCGGCTGATCGAATCCTTCGAGAACGGCAACCGCGCCCGCTCCGTCGGCCGGGCCGGCGAGGGTCTGAACGCCGACTACACGCTGCTGTCGGATCTGCGTGCCTTCGGCATCCGCACCTATGAGGGCGGGCCGGTGGCGGTGGTCGAGGTGTCGGTGAAGATCGTCGGCGCCAGTTCGGGCCGCATCGTCGCCGCGCAGGTGTTCACCGCCCGCGCGCCCGCAGCCTCCACCAGCGGGCCGGACGCCACGGCGGCGCTCGATCAGGCCTCCGACCAGGTGTTCGTCGAGCTGGTGCGCTGGGCGTCCAGCCGGTTCTGAGACGGCACGGCGCCCGGTGGCGCCGGCCCCCAAATCCTCGCCCCAGATGCAAAAAAGCCCGGCTCGCGCCGGGCTTTTTCATTCATCGGACAATCGGCCGGGTGGATCAGAACTTGTAGCTGATCGCGGCGCGGACGATGTTGCTGGTCAGGTCCGCCTTGGCGCTGACATAGCTGCCCGGGGCGCCGGCGAGATAGCTGGTCACGTTGGTGTCCCCGAGGTCGACATAGAGATATTCGCCGCGCAGGATCCAGTTATCGGTGATGGCGTATTCGAGACCGGCACCCAGCGTCCAGCCAGTGTTCACATTGTCATGCGAGCCGGTGGCGGCGGTGGTGATGTCCGGCGCGCCAGCGCCGTCGAGCCCCATCACCGTGGTCGAGCTGCTGACCTTGCCATAGGCGAAGCCGCCGGTGCCGTAGACCAGCAGGCGGTCGAAGGCGTAGCCGAGGCGGGCGCGCACGGTGCCGAACCATTCCAGCTCGGCGCTGGTTTGGAAGTAGGGGCCGCCCGTCGTGGCGTAGAAGGAGCGGCTGTCCTCGGCGCCGGTCCACTGGAAATCGGCCTCGAGGCCGACGACCACATTATTGGTGAACTGGTAGTTGTAGCCGATCTGCCCGCCGGCAACCCAGCCGTCCATGTTGCCATAGTTCACGTCGCTGCCGGGATAGAGGCCGCCCGGCGTGTAGACGCCGCCGGTGCTGTCGAAGAACAGGACATCCGTCGCCTTGGAATCGCCCCAGGCATAGCCGGCATTGCCGCCGAGATAGAAACCGGTCCAGGAGAAGGCCGGCACGAACACTTGCACCGGCTGGGCCTTGACGGGGTAGGGAAGGTCGGCGGCGAAGCTGGCGGTGCCGGTGGCCAGCAGGGCGGCCGCGCCGAGAAGCAGCGAGCGGTTCATGGGGTTCTCCAGGGTGAACGAACTGCCGGGATAATGACATTGCCGGCAATAGGTTCGGTCGTGGGTGGATACCCCGCGCGTTGTTCCGGGTGGTGTGTCGGAAATACGACACTTCTGGTTGTTTGATACCATTCTCGGCCAAGAATGGCCCTTCCAGGTCTTCGGCTGACAAAAAAGGGCGCGGCTTGCGCCGCGCCCTTCCGTCTTTCTCTCGCAGTGCCGGCTTCGGCACTCAACCAACCGCAGGGGCGGAGGGACTTCCTCAGAAGTCCATACCGCCACCTGAGCCGGGCTTGCCCGGCTCAGGCACTCAGCGAAAAGCAGGGGCGTATGGATTTCCTCAGAAATCCATACCGCCCATGCCGCCCATGCCGCCGCCGGGCATGGCGGGGGCCGCGCCGCCCTTCTTCGGAATGTCGGCGATCATCGCTTCGGTGGTGATCAGCAGCGAGGCCACCGAGGCCGCGTTCTGGATCGCCGAGCGCAGCACCTTGGCCGGGTCGATAACGCCGGCCTTGTACATGTCGACATATTCGCCGGTCTGGGCGTTGAAGCCGAAGGCGTAGTCGTTCTTCTCCAGAATACGGCCGACGATCAGCGAGCCGTCTTCGCCGGCATTGCTGGCGATCTGGCGCGCCGGGTACTGCACCGCCTTGCGGACGATGTCGACGCCGGTCTTCTGATCGGCATTGGCGGTGACGACACCGTCCAGCGCCTTCATGGCACGCAGCAGGGCCACGCCGCCGCCCGGCAGCACGCCTTCTTCCACGGCCGCGCGGGTCGCGTGCAGCGCGTCGTCAACGCGGTCCTTCTTTTCCTTCACTTCGACTTCGGTCGCGCCGCCGACGCGGATCACCGCGACGCCACCCGCGAGCTTGGCGAGGCGCTCCTGCAGCTTCTCGCGGTCGTAGTCCGAGGTGGTTTCCTCGATCTGCGCCTTGATCTGCGACACGCGGTCCTCGATGTCCTTCTTGGCGCCGGCGCCGTCGACGATCGTGGTGTTCTCCTTCTCGAGCACGACCTTCTTGGCGCGGCCGAGCATGGCGAGCGTCACGGTGTCGAGCTTGATGCCGAGATCGTCGGAGATGGCGGTGCCGCCGGTGAGGATGGCAATATCCTGCAGCATGGCCTTGCGGCGATCACCGAAGCCGGGAGCCTTCACCGCCGCGACCTTCAGGCCGCCGCGCAGCTTGTTGACCACGAGGGTGGCGAGCGCCTCGCCCTCGATGTCCTCGGCGATGATCAGCAGCGGCTTGGAGGTCTGCACCACGGCTTCGAGCACCGGGAGCAGCTCCTGCAGGCCCGAGAGCTTCTTCTCGTGGATGAGGATGTAGGGGTCCTCGAACTCGACCCGCATCTTCTCGGCATTGGTGATGAAGTAGGGGGAGAGATAGCCACGGTCGAACTGCATGCCTTCGACCACGTCGAGCTCGGTCTCGGCGGTCTTGGCTTCCTCGACGGTGATCACGCCCTCATTGCCGACCTTCTCCATCGCCTCGGCGAGGTACTTGCCGATCTCGGAGTCGCCATTGGCGGAGATGGTGCCGACCTGGGCGATCTCGGCGTTCGAGGTCACCTTGCGGGCGTTCTTCTTGAGGTCGGCGACGATGGCCTCGACCGCGAGGTCGATGCCGCGCTTGAGGTCCATCGGGTTCATGCCGGCGGCGACCGACTTGGCGCCTTCGCGGACAATGGCCTGGGCGAGCACGGTGGCGGTGGTGGTGCCGTCGCCGGCGAGGTCGTTGGACTTCGAGGCCACTTCGCGCACCATCTGCGCGCCCATGTTCTCGAACTTGTCCTCGAGCTCGATCTCCTTGGCGACGGTGACGCCGTCCTTGGTGATGCGGGGAGCGCCGAAGCTCTTCTCGATCACGACGTTGCGGCCCTTGGGACCGAGCGTGACCTTGACGGCGTTGGCGAGAATGTCGACGCCGCGCAGCATCTTCTCGCGCGCGTCGCCAGCGAACTTAACTTCTTTGGCGGACATGATGTTTTACTCCGGTGATGCGTTGCGAGCAGCGGGAAGAGGCTGGCTCAGGCGGCCTTCTTGGAGGCGGCGACGCCTTCGAGCACGCCAAGGATGTCGGACTCCTTCATGATGAGGTAGTCGACGCCGTCGATCTTGACCTCGGTGCCCGACCACTTGCCGAACAGCACGCGGTCGCCCGCCTTCACATCGAGGGGGACCAGCTTGCCGGCCTCGTCGCGGGCCCCGGGGCCGGCAGCGACGACTTCGCCCTGCGAGGGCTTTTCCTTGGCCGTATCGGGAATGATGATGCCGCCCGCGGTCTTCTCTTCCGCTTCGATACGCTTGACCACCACGCGGTCATGCAGGGGACGGAACTTCATCGGCTCTCTCCAATCGTGAACGATCGTTTGATCCTGCCACCGCGCCCGCCAGCCCGGACGGCATGGGGTATCGCGCGGTGCCGTGCGACATCTAGGCGCCAGGGCAAGGGGGCGCAAGGTGCGGGCGGCAAAAAATTGGCAGTCTCGGGAAGAGAGTGCCAACGCGAGCCGGCAGGCGCTGTCAGCACTCCGTCGTATATGCTGCTAGTGCTTTGATTTTGAACGTTTATTGCTATTTTTAACCTTGCCGCGCCGTCGTGCCGGCGGCACACTTCCCTCTCGTCACGAAAGGAGGTTCCGCATGACCGATCATGAAGGTTCGTCGCGTGGTGTTGTCTCGACCAAGGCGGCGGAGGGGGCAGGGGGGCGCGTCTCGGCGGATTTCCGCCGTCAGCTGGAAGGCTACGGCCTCACCACCGCTCATATCCTCTACCGCATGCCCGACCATCCCGGCATTCTACAGAGCTTTCTCTGGCAGCATTACGACCTCTGCCCGCATTTCCCCGAGCTGAAGCGCTTCCTGGATTTCTGGGCGCGCGAGCTGGAAGGGCCGCTGCATTCCGTGCGGGTGGCGCATGCGCGGCTCATCGGGCCGGCGGAGCTGCGGCGGGTGGACAGCGAGTTCCGGCTGAACTGAGGCTGGACGCTTGCCTTTCTTTTGAGCGTGCCTGCCCTCTTCTTGCCGCGCGCGACGTGCTATGAGCGCGGAAGAGGGGGCCGGTCCGGCGCCCGAGGAAAGTCAGGCAGCTGGTCACGCTGGTGGATCATCGTTCTCCCCGCACGTCGGAATTGCTCTCGGCGATCGTCACCGCCCATTCGGCGGAGCGCATCGGCGTGGGCGAGATCGTGCACGCGCTGCGCAACCGCGCCTTCGGCCTGTCCATCCTGCTGCTCGGCCTGCCGAACTGCCTGCCCATGCCGCCCGGCCTGCCGGTGCTGTGCGGCATTCTGCTCTGCCTTGTCGGCGGGCAGATGCTGCTGGGGCGCGACGAGCTGTGGCTGCCGCGCTGGCTCGCCAACCGCACCATTTCCCGCGCGCTGCTGGAGAAGATCGTCAATGGCTCGCTGAAGCTGATCCGCCGCTTCGAGAGCTATTCGCGCCCGCGCCTGCCCTATTTCTCCTCGCCCTCGGCGCGCTTCGTGCTCGGCGGGCTTGTGGTGGTGCTCGGCCTGCTTCTGCTGCTGCCGATCCCGATCTTCGGCAACCTGCCGCCCGGCATCGCCGTGGTGATTCTCGGCCTCGGCCTCGTCGAGCGCGACGGCGTCTTCATTCTCGCCGGCGTGGTGGCGACGCTGGTCAGCTTCGGCGTGATGGGCCTGCTCAGCTGGCTGCTGTTCCAGGGCGCGCTGGCGGTGTTCTGAGCTTCTGCGCGTTGCGCGCGCAGAGTGACGTACCTGGTTGCATTGTACCGTGCACAACTTAAGATGGCCCTATGTCCTGACCGCACGTCGATGTGGAGGAGATGGGGAATGTCAACCGAGCCTGCCAGCCAAGCGAAACCGGCCCCGGCGACGACCCGCCGGCGGCTCATCCTCTGCCTCGACGGCACCTGGAACACGGCCGATAGCGAGGAGATCACCAATATCGTCCGGTTGCGGGACATGCTGCAGCCGGGAGTGACCGAAGGGGTCGAGCAGCGCATCTATTATGACGAGGGCGTCGGCACGCTTGGCGGGCTCGATAAATATGTCGGCGGCGGTATGGGGCGGGGGCTCGATGTCAATGTCCGCCAAGCCTATCGCTTTCTCGCCCAGTTCTACGAGCGCGGCGACGAAATCTATATCTTCGGCTTTTCGCGCGGTGCCTTCACCGCGCGCAGCCTCGCCGGCTATATCGGCGCTGCCGGTCTTCTGCTGCGGGACAACTGCACGCGTGAGAATGAGGAGGCGACCTGGCTGCATTACCGCACCGACACCAAGGATCGCTATCCCAAAGACGGTCTTCGGCTTGCTGAGCTTTGCCACCGCGAACTCCGCATCCGGGTGCTCGGTGTTTTCGACACGGTGGGGGCGCTGGGCATCCCGCTTGACGCTGCCGACTGGCTTACGGGCCGTCGCCGCCAGTACCAGTTTCACGATACGACACTGTCGTCGATCATCGATCATTCCCTGCATGCGCTGGCGATCGACGAGATGCGGCGCTTCTTCCCGCCCTCGCTCTGGCAGGTGCCGCAGCACGCCAACTACACCACCGTCGAACAGGTCTGGTTTCCCGGCGTCCATTCCGACATCGGCGGCGGCTATGGCGAGGGCGGCGTCGGCGCGGTGACGCTGGACTGGATGCTCACCCGTATCGACCAGCTCAATGCCAATGCCGGGCAGGCCTCGCTCACCTTTCGGCCCGGCCACCGGACGGCCCCGTCGGGCTCTGCGCCGGTGGCGATCCATGAATCCCGCCATGGCTTGCGGTCGATGCGCAGCAATTGGAAGCCGTCGCTCCGGGTGATCGCCCAGCAGCGACCGCCGGACACCGGCTACACCCTGGCCGCACTGCCTCCGCATGCCAAGCCGTTGGGGGAATATGTGCATCTGTCGGCGCTGGAGAGGCTGACAGTGGGCAAAAATGCCAAGGGGAAGGCCTATCGGCCGCGCAATTTGGCCTTCGCGCTCGAACAGTTCTTCGCGCCGGCGCATGTGGCGCTGGATCATCCCACGGTGGATCTCGGCTTCATGGGCGGGCACGGCCCGCTCGACTGGCTGAACGACCCGGCCGCCTTCGCCACGCTGCAGAGCGCGTTGCCGCCGGATCATCGCCCTGCTCTGGCGACGGCACGGGCGAACTGGGCACCCCCGCCGCCACCGCCACCGTAGAGCGCGCCCTAGCGCGCCTCAGCCGCGCCCGACAAAGGGAGCGCTGCTGGCCATGATGGTCATGGTAAGGATATTGGCGTCGAGCGGCAGGCTGGCCATATGCGCCACGGCGCGGCCGGCATGGATGGGGTCGAAGGTCGGCTCGACCATGATCTGGCCATTGGGCTGCAGGATGCCGGTCTTCATTTTCACCGCCATGTCGGTGTCGGCATTGCCGATGTCGATCTGGCCGCAGGCGATGTTGTGGGCGCGCCCTTCCAGCGCCACCTGCTTGGTCAGGCCGGTCACCGCGTGCTTGGTGGCGGTATAGGGGCCGGTCAGCGGGCGCGGGGCGTGGGCCGAGATCGAGCCATTATTGATGATGCGCCCGCCCTTGGGCTCCTGCGCCTTCATCAGCCGCATGGCGTGCTGGATGCACAGGAACACGCCGGTGAGGTTCACATTCACCACGTGCTGCCAGTCGGAAAGCGGCACGTCCTCGATCGGCGTGGCGGGCGACCAGCCGCCGGCATTGTTGAACAGCACGTCGAGCCGGCCGAAGCGCGCCGCCACCGCCTCGAACAGCGCCGCCACCGAGGCCGGGTCGGAGACATCGGCGGTGATGGGGTGGCCCCGGCCCTCCATAAGCTCCGCCACCGCCTCCAGCGGCGCGGCGCGGCGGCCGGCGAGCACCACGGTGAAGCCGGCCTCACTGAGGGCGAGCGCGGCGGCCTTGCCGATGCCGGTGCCGGCGCCGGTGACGAGGGCGATGCGAGTGGCGTTCATGGTGTCCTCCCCATTGTTGGCCGGCGCGAAGCGAGTTTAGGAACCCTATAGCAATTCCGGCGTTGTCAAGGCGAACCGCACATCTTGCAAACCGGAGGTCGACATCATGCCGATTCTTTTGTGGCTTATTGGTATTCCGATTCCGATCATTCTGCTGATCTGGCTGCTCACCTGACGGTGAGCCGTCATTGCCCGCTGAAATGGGCAATGAAGTGTGAAATGGGCGGCCGTCTACTGTGATGGGCCGCCCTTTTTCTATGGCGGCCGGCTACCGACCGTAAGGCGGGCGGGGAATCGACGTATGGGCCGCCCGCAGCGCCGCCGACCAGCGCTCGCGCAGATCGTGGAAATAGGGCTCGCCCGGCTCGATGCGGTAGTTCAGCTCGGCCTGCGCGCCATCGCGCCGCGCTACCAGAATGTCGATCGGCATGCCGACGCCGAGATTCGAGCGCATGGTCGAATCCATGGAGATCAGGCCGGATTTCAGCGCGTCGTAGAGGTCGGTCTCATAGGTGATGGAGCGGTCCAGCACCGGCTTGCCATATTTGTGCTCGCCGATCTGCAGGAAGGGCGTGTCACTGGTGCATTCGATGAAATTGCCGGCGGCGTAGATCATGAACAGCCGCATCCGCCCGCCATTCACCTGCCCGCCGAACAGGAAGGACACGTCGAAGCGCAGATCCGCTTCCTTCAGCGCCGCGCCGTAGAGGTCATAGACATGGCGCACCGCCCGGCCGACCAGTTGCGTCGCGCGGAACATGCTGGTGCAGGTGGAAAGCGTTTCCTTCGCCCCCGTTTCCGGGTTCTCCAGCCCCTCCTGCAGCGTGCTGATCACCGCCTGCGAGATCGAGAGATTGCCGGCGGTCGACAGCGCCAGCACATGCCGCCCGGGCTCCTCGAACACGTGGAGCTTGCGGAAGGTCGAGACATTGTCGAGGCCGGCATTGGTCCTCGTATCGGCGATCATGACGAGGCCGTCACGCACCAGAATGCCGCAACAATAGGTCATGAAAGGCACTTCCCCCATCCGCGCCGGCGCTGAAACGGCGCTGCCCCGCGCCCTTATACCGGGCCGCTTTCCCGCCGGGCAACCTCGGCGGCGATGTTCCCATGGTCCTTTGAGCGAACTTAGCCCAGCCTAGCCCTGAACCTGCCGGCTGGATTGGTCCACTTTGAGGGCGACGGTGAGATGCTCGTCGCCGCCGCCATAGCGGTTGCCGCGCACGGGCGCGGCACCGAGATAATCGAGCCCCACCGCGAGACGCACATAGGCGTCGGTCGGGCACTGGCTCAGCACCGGGTCGAAACCGACCCAGCCGAGCCCTTCCACATAGGCTTCCGACCAGGCGTGCCCGGCCTGATGGCCGGCGCGCTGCTCGGCCACGGCGCCGTCACCGACGAGATAGCCGGTGACATAGCGCGCCGGCACGCCGATATGGCGGGCGCAGGCGGTGAAGACATGGGCGAAATCCTGGCACACGCCGCGCTTCTGCTTGAAGGCGGTGGCAGCCGTGGTGGAGGCATGGGTCGGGTCGGCGTCGAACTCCATCGCCGCTGATATCGCCTCCATCAGCGCGTGCAGCCGGGCGATGCGGTCGCCCTCGCCCTTGCCGGCGCTCTCGGCGAAGGCGGCGAGGTCGGTGTCGGGCAGAGTGAGGTCGGTGCTGCGCAGGAACAGCGAGGGCGGAAAGCGCTCGCTGATGCCGCGGATGACGCCGGCCGTGTCCTGCGTCTCGACCTCGCCCTCCACCAGCACGCGCAGCTCGTTGATCGGGCCGTCGAGCGCGAAAGTGTGAGTGAGGTTGCCGAAGGCGTCCTGATGGGCGCGCAGCTGGCAGCCTTCGGACACGTCGATGCGCCAGGCGACGACATATTGGCCGTCATGGTTGCGCGGCGTCAGGCGCAGGGTCTGGATCGCGCCATTTGCCGGCGGATCGTAGGAATAGGTGGTCGCGTGGTTGACATGGATACGCATGACGCAGGCCGGATCAGAGCAGGTACTGCTCGTTGACGAGGGAGCCGAGGCGGTTGTTCTCGGTCACGAAGCTGTCGATGTATTCGTGCAGTCCGGTCTGGAAGATGTCCTCCATGCGGCTGTTGCCGAGCCGTGTCAGGGTCGAGCGTGCCAGCCGCTGCGAGCTGCCCTGCCGCCCGTAGTAATTGGCGATATCGTCGAGATAGCGCGTGATGTTCTGGTAGCAACTGGTGAGCGAGCGCGGCATCTGCGCGTTGAGGATCAACAGATCCGCCACCAGCCAGGGCTTGACGCTCTCGCGATACACCCAGTGGAACGAGGTCAGCGCCGACACCGAGCGCAGGATCGAGGCCCACTGGAAATAGTCGAGCGGGCCGCCAATGTGCTCGGAATCCGGCAGCAGCACGTGATATTTCACGTCGAGAATGCGGGCGGTGTTGTCCGCGCGCTCGACATACATCCCCACCCGCGAGAACCAGAACGCATCGTTGCGCAGCATGGTGCGGTAGGCGGCGCCGTCGAAGCGCAGCGAGGTTTCCTTGACGAAGGACATGAAGCGCGCCAGCTCCTCGCGCGTCATGTTCTTGGTGGAATAGCGCTTCAGCTCCAGCCAGGAGGAGTTGATGGTCTCCCACATCTCCATGGTCAGCGCGGTACGCACCGAGCGCGCATTGGTGCGGGCGATCTCGAAGCAGTTGCGGATCGAGGACGGGTTTTCCGGCGCGAAGGCGAGGAAGTTGATGACGTTCTGTTCCGTCACCTCGTCGCCATGCACCGCCTTGTATTGCTCGGCGCAGCCGGCGGTGAGCAAGGCGGAGCGCCACTCATTGGTGGAGCCGCCATAGGCCGCCGGCAGCTGGGCGAGGCGCTGGGTCACGTCGAGGATGCGGGCGAGGCAGTCCGCCCGCTCCATGTAGCGGGCCAGCCAGTAGAGATTGTCGGCAGTACGAGAAAGCATGGGACCCGCGTTCTATTTGGCGTTGCGCCAGGCGAGCGTGGCGACGCCCGCCGCGATCAGCAGCGAACCGCCGACCCGGTTGAAAAGGGCGACCAGGCGCGTGTTCTGAACCGCGCCGCGCAGGCGGCCGGCGAGCAGCGCATAGCCGAAGGCATTGGCGGCAGCGAGGGTGAGGAAGGTTGCCTCGAAGATCGCCAGCTGGGTCAGGAAATCCCGGCCCGGATCGAGGAATTGCGGCAGGAACGCCACGAAGAAGGTGATGCTCTTGGGGTTCAGCGCCGTGACCACCCAGGCATGCGCCATCATGCCGAAGGCGGAGCCTGCCGGGCGCGCCTCACCGAAGCTCGCCGTGCCGCCGGCCCGCCAGAGCTTGATGCCGAGCCAGATGAGATAGAAGGCGCCGATCCATTTCAGCACGGTGAACAGCGTCGCCGAAGTGGCGAGCAGCGCGCCGAGGCCGAGCATGGACAGCGTCATGGCGGTGAAGTCGCCCAGCGCCACGCCGAGCGCGACGGGGAAGGCGACCTTCCGCCCTTGGCCGAGAGCATAGGAGACGACAAGCAGGATGGTCGGTCCGGGTATCACCAGCAGGACCGCCGAGGCGGCGACGAAGGCCAGCCATGTTTCAATCGGCATTTGTTACACGCTCCCACCCAGCGTCATCCCGGCCGCAGCGCAGCGAAGAGCCGGGATCGCTCACCTAAGTCCACGGACGATCCCGGATCGGCCTTCGGCCGTCCGGGATGACGGTCAGATCGCAGCCCGCTCAGCTCTCCTCCAAAACCCAGGTGTCCTTGGTCCCGCCGCCCTGGCTGGAATTGACCACCAGCGAGCCCGCCTCCAGCGCCACGCGGGTGAGACCGCCCGGAACGATGCGCACCCTGTCGGCGCCGGTCAGCACGAAGGGGCGCAGGTCGACATGGCGCGGCGCGATGCCTTCCTCGACGAAGGTCGGGCAGGTCGACAGAGCCAGCGTCGGCTGGGCGATGAAATTGGTCGGGTCCTGCTTCAGCTTGGCGCGGAACAGCTCGATCTGCGCCTTGTCGGCGCGCGGGCCGATGAGCATGCCGTAGCCGCCGGAGCCGTGGACTTCCTTCACCACCAGCTCGCTCAGATGATCGAGCACATATTTCAGATGGTCCGCCTCGCGGCAGCGCCAGGTCGGCACGTTCTTCAGCAGCGGCTCCTCGCCGAGATAGAAGCGGATGATGTCCGGCATGTAGCTGTAGACCGCCTTGTCATCGGCGACGCCGGTGCCGACGGCATTGGTCAGCGTGACATTGCCGGCATTATAGGCGCTCATCAGCCCCGGCACGCCGAGCGCACTGTCGGGCCGGAAGGCGAGGGGGTCGAGGAAGTCGTCGTCCAGCCGGCGGTAGATCACGTCGACCCGGCGCGGGCCTTCGGTGGTGCGCATATAGACAACGTCGTTGCGCACGAAGAGGTCGCGGCCCTCCACCAGTTCCACGCCCAGCTTGTCGGCGAGGAAGGAGTGCTCGTAATAGGCGGAATTGTAGATGCCGGGGGTCAGCACCACCACGGCCGGGTCGCTGCTGGAACTCGCCGGCGCCAGCGATTTCAGCGTCGCCAGCAATTCGTCGGTGTAGTTCTCCACCGGCGCCACGCGGTTGTCCGCGAACAGCTCCGGGAACAGCCGCATCATGATCTCGCGGTTCTCCAGCATGTAGGAGACGCCGGAGGGGGTGCGGGCATTGTCTTCCAGCACGTAGAAGGTTTCCGCGTCCACCCGCACCACATCGATGCCGGCGATGTGGACATAGAGATCGTGCGGCACCTTCTGGCCGTTCATCTCCGGGCGGAAGGCCGGGTTCTGGTAGACGAGGTCCTCCGGCACCACGCCGGCTTTCAGGATCTCGCGGCGGGAATAGATGTCCTTGAGATAGAGGTTCAGCGCCTTCACGCGCTGCTCCAGCCCGCGCGACAGCCGGCGCCATTCGGTGCCGGTCAGGATGCGCGGGATGATGTCGAAGGGGATCAGCCGTTCCTGCGCATCGCTGTCGCCATAGACGGCGAAGGTGATGCCGATGCGGCGGAATATGAACTCCGCCTCCTTGCGGCGCATGTCCAGCACATCGGGCGGGACATCGCTCAACCAGCGCGAGAGGGCGGTGTAGGCGGCCCGGATCGAACCGTCCGCGTTGGTCATTTCGTCGAAGGCCACGCTCATTGGTGCAAATGTACTCCCCAACTTCGCCAAGTTAGCTACAAAGCTCGTGCCAGCGGAAGGGGAGGCGGGCGCCTCTCGGCGATAATTGCGAGTTTGCGCACCAATTGCCCAATCGGAAGGCAGTGTGCCGCCGGTTGCGGCGAAAACTGCGGTGAATTGCGGCGACGGGCGGCAGATGGCAGCTTCGGCGGCGTCGGTGAGGGAGGGGAATCGGATGACGGCTTCGGCAGAGCAGGTGACGGCGGCGGTTCTCGTCATTGGCGACGAGATCCTTTCGGGCCGCACCAAGGACCGCAACATCGGCTACATCGCCGAATATCTCACCGCCGTCGGCGTCGATGTGCGCGAGGTGCGGGTGGTGCCGGATGTCGAGGAGGAGATCGTCGGCGCCGTGAACGCGCTGCGCGCGCGGTACAGCTATGTGTTCACCACCGGCGGCATCGGCCCGACGCATGACGACATCACCGCCGACAGCGTCGCCAAGGCGTTCGGCGTCGGCATCGATATCGATCCGCGTGCCCGCGCCATGCTGCTGGAATATATCAAGCCGGAAGACCTCAACGAGGCCCGGCTGCGCATGGCGCGCATCCCGCACGGCGCCGAGCTGGTGGAGAACCCGGTCTCCAAGGCGCCCGGCTTCTGGATCGGCAATGTCATCGTCATGGCGGGCGTGCCCACCATCATGCAGGCCATGCTCGACCAGGTAGCGCCGAAGCTGAAGACCGGGGTGCGCATGCTCTCGCAAACGGTGCGGGCCGATGCGCGCGAGGGCGATGTCGGCGGGCCGCTGGGCGAGATCGCCAAGGCCAACCCCGAGGTGAGCATCGGCAGCTATCCTTTCATGGGCGAGGATGGCCGCCCGAACACCAATCTCGTGCTGCGCAGCCGCGATGCGGCGAAGCTGGCGGCGGCGGTGGCGCAGGTGGAGGCCATGGTCGCGGCGCTGCCGCGCCGGGCGTGAACCTTCCGGTCCGATTTTCCCGTGCGAAGGCTGGAATTTCCACCCTCCGGCACTGGAGAAGGGGCGGCACTGCCGCTAATGATCGCCGCAGACGCCTGTTGAGCCTTATCGAACCGAGCTGCCGGGGCCTTTCCTGATGACCGACGACCGCCAGAACAAGGCCTTTCCGGTGTCCTGGGATCAGTTCCACCGCGACGCGCGTGCGCTCGCCTGGCGGCTGGCCGGCGCGGGGCCGTTCGAGGGCATTGTCTGCATCACCCGTGGCGGGCTGGTGCCGGCGGCGATCGTGGCGCGCGAGCTTGGCGTGCGGCTGATCGAGACCGTGTGCATCGCCAGCTATCACGACTACACCAAGCAGGGTGAGATGCAGGTGCTGAAGCCGATCGCCGATGTGGTGACGGCGGCGGCGGGCGAGGGCGGCCGGGGGCTGCTGGTGATCGACGATCTCGTCGATACCGGCAAGACGGCGCGGGTGGTGCGCGAGATGTTGCCCTCAGCGCATTTCGCCACCGTCTACGCCAAGCCGCTGGGGCGCCCGCTGATCGACACCTTCATCACCGAGGTGAGCCAGGATACGTGGATCTATTTCCCGTGGGATATGGGGCTGAGCTTCCAGCCGCCGATCCGCGACGGGGTGGCGTGAGGACAAGACATGGCCGACAGCTACGACGAGCCCGAGAACGACACCGATGAAGGCTATGATGCCGCCTTCGACCAGCACCGCGCGGCGCTGTACGACATGCTGATGGAATATGCCGACGAGCACGATCTGAGCGATAGCTTCATGGCGGTGCTGGCCTCGGATATCGGCCTGTCGCTGCGCATGGTCGCCTATGCTTCCGAGACCGAGAAGCCCTCGGTCGGCGGGCTGCGTCTCGATCTCGACCGCTATGCCCGCGAGCTGGGCGACAGCGTGCGCGACGCCAAGAAATACGCCGCCGAATTCATCGCCGAAGCCAAGGCCGCGCAGGAAGCGGAAGAGGCAGAGGACGACGAGGCGGAAGGCGAGGAGGACGGCGAGGGCGCGGACGACAAGGCGGGCCGCCCGTCCTGAAGGCTTGCCGGTCGGCGGGGCGCGCGCGTGCGCCTCGCCTTTCGGCTTCCCTTCCCGGCTTCCCTTGCGCTATGCCGGGGTGCGGCAAAATGTGCCGCTTAAGGGTCCCTACCGATGACACCCACGCTCATCTCCGGCATCCTGCTTTCGCCGCTCACGGCCTTCGTCGCGCGTCTCCTGCTTGTCTTCATGTTCCTCGGCAGCGCCATCAGCAAAGTCACCGATTTCGCCGGCGCCGAGGCCGAGATGGCCCATTTCGGGCTCAACCCACCGTGGCTGTTCGCGGTGGGCACCATCCTCACCCAGCTCATCGGCGGCGTGCTGATCCTGCTCAACCGGGCCACCTGGCTCGGGGCCGGCGCGCTCGGCATCTTCACCCTGCTCACCATCCCCATCGCGCACCATTTCTGGCGCATGGAAGGGCCGATGGCGCAGTTCGAATTCTATGTCGCGGTCGAGCATCTCTCGGTGCTCGGCGGCATGCTGTTGGTCGCCATTCTGGCCGAGCGCATGCGCGCGGCCTGACGGCGAAAGGCGACCGGCGACACGTGGCCGGCGCAAAGTGTAACGGGAGCCTTCATGAATACCGCGGCGCGCACCATCGACCCCACCAGCGACGCGGCGATCGCCGCCTCCGTGACGCCGCGACCCATCGAGGAGATCGGCGCCCGGCTCGGCGTGCCGGCCGCCGATCTCTACCGCTACGGCCATGACAAGGCGAAGATCGCGCTCGGCTTCGCCCGCGCCGCCGAGGCGAAGGCCGACGGCAAGCTGATCCTCGTCACCGCCATCAACCCGACCCCGGCGGGGGAGGGCAAGACCACGACCACGATCGGCCTCGGCGACGCGCTGGCCCGTGCCGGCAAGAACGTCGCCATCGCCCTGCGCGAGCCGAGCCTTGGCCCGGTCTTCGGTTCCAAGGGCGGCGCCACCGGCGGTGGCCATGCGCAGATCGTGCCGATGCAGGACATCAACCTGCATTTCACCGGCGATTTCCACGCCATCAGCGCCGCGCACAACCTGCTCGCCGCGGCCATCGACAACCACATCTACTGGGGCAACGCGCTCGACATCGACACCCGCCGCATCAACTGGCGGCGCGTGGTCGACCTGAACGACCGCGCCCTGCGCAGCGTCGTCGTCGGTCTCGGCGGGCCGGGCAACGGCTTCTCGCGCGAGGACGGCTTCGACATCACCGTCGCCAGCGAGGTGATGGCGATCTTCTGCCTCGCCCGCTCGCTGGAAGACCTGGAAGAGCGGCTTGGCCGCATGGTGGTGGCGCAGAACCGCGCCCGCCAGCCGATCACCGCCGGCCAGCTCAAGGTGACCGGGGCGATGACCGCGCTGCTGCGCGACGCCTTCCAGCCCAACCTTGTGCAGACGCTGGAAGCGACGCCGGCCGTGGTGCATGGCGGCCCCTTCGCCAATATCGCCCATGGCTGCAATTCGGTGATGGCGACGCGCACCGCGCTCGGCCTTGCCGATTATGTGGTGACGGAAGCCGGCTTCGGCGCCGATCTCGGCGCGGAGAAGTTCCTGGACATCAAGTGCCGGCAGGCGGGGCTCGCGCCCTCCGTCGTCGTCATCGTCGCCACGGTGCGGGCGCTGAAGATGCATGGCGGCGTGGCGCAGAAGGACCTCGGGCCGGAGAATGTCGCAGCGGTTGCCGCCGGCACCTCCAATCTCGTGCGGCATATCGAGAACATGAAGGCGTTCGGCCTGCCGGCGGTGGTGGCGATCAACCGCTTCACCAGC
The DNA here is from genome assembly GCF_965249975.1 of Ancylobacter sp. Taxonomy (GTDB): domain Bacteria; phylum Pseudomonadota; class Alphaproteobacteria; order Rhizobiales; family Xanthobacteraceae; genus Ancylobacter. The sequence goes on from NZ_CBDFNE010000020.1 coordinate 311,980, forward strand.
GACACGCCGGCCGAGATCGACGCCATCAAGGCCGCCTGCGCGGCGGTGGGTGCCAGGGTGCATCTGTGCTCGCACTGGGCCGAAGGCTCGGCCGGGGCTCTGGGGCTCGCCGAGGAGGTGGCGGCGCTCGCCGAGGCCCCCTCCGCCTTCCGCCCGCTCTATGACAGCGCCCTGCCGCTGGTGCAGAAGATCGAGACCATCGCCACCCGCATCTACCGCGCCGGTTCGGTGGCGATTGAGCCCGCCGCGCTGCGCAAGCTTGCCGAGTTCGAGGCGCAGGGCTATGGCGATCTGCCGATCTGCATGGCCAAGACGCAGTACAGCTTCTCCGCCGATCCGGCCAAGCGCGGCGCGCCGGAAGGCTTCGTGCTGCCGGTGCGCGACGTGCGGCTCTCGGCCGGCGCCGGCTTCGTGGTGGCGCTGTGCGGCGACGTGATGACCATGCCCGGCCTGCCCTCGCGCCCGGCGGCGGAAGACATCTTTGTCGACGAGACCGGCTTCATCGGCGGGGTGTTCTGAGGACCCCTCCGAAGGCGGCGGATCGCCACCGCTGAACGCCTTGCGGGCGTGGCGAAACAGGTAGACGCAACGGACTTAAAATCCGTTTCTCTCTGAGAGTGCCGGTTCGAGCCCGGCCGCCCGCACCAGTGTTCGTTGATGCTTCGCAGCGGCACTCCGCTCGGCAAAGGCACAAACGCCCAGCATGGACGGGTCCGACGCCAGGCGGCTGACGTCGTTTGAGTAGGAGAATGCGCGGCTGGAGAAGCCGATGAGGGAGAGGGCGGCGTTCCCCGAGAACGAGAAGGACAATATAAGGCACCCATTACCCGTGGGATCTCCCATGAGGAGCGGACATGCAACAGCCTGTAATGGAACGGACATCGGGGCCGGGGTTGGAGTTGGTCCACCATCTCAACCCCTGGGACTGCGCGACCTTCCAGGGCAACACGGCATCGATCGCATCGGTCAGCATGACCGGGACGGAGGGGGCGGCCGACACCTTCTCTGCCTTTCGCGACTGGTGCCTGGAAAACCGGGTGCTGCTGGTGAATTGCCGGCTGAGACACGACCAACTGGCCGAATGCGCCGTGCTCCAGGGATTTGGGTTCCGCTTCATCGAACTGAGCTACCGGCCAGCCATCACAGATCTCGCACGGTTCCTCCCCGATCCGGAACTTACCGTTTCGCCCGCATCGGAGGCTGATCGCCCCATCGTCAGCGCCATTGTGGCCGGGTCCTTCCAGACCGGCAGGCTGCATGCGGACCCCGAGGTGGGACCCGAGCTGGGGACCCGCCGCTACGTCATTTGGGCGGATCGCGCGTTCGTCTCGCCCGGAGAGTCCGTGCTGGCGTGCCGGCTGGACGGAAAGACCATCAGTTTCATGACCGTGACGGAGCGGGGCCCGACGCGGCGTCAATGGAATCTGACAGCGCTGCCGCCGGAGCTGCAAGGACGTGGATTGGCAAAGCGGATCTGGAAGGCCGTCCTGCACTACCAACATCTGGAGGGGGTAGAGGAGGTGACGACGTCCGTTTCCTCCCTCAACGCCAAATCGTTCAACCTGCTGGCGTCCATCGGCTTTCGTTTCCCGGCCCCGGAAATCAATCTGCACTGGTGCCCGCTTGGCCCCTTGAACCGCGATGGTCGGTGACCTGAGCCCCCTTTTTGACCTGAGACCCTTTTCTCCTCCGGTTGAGGAGAGACGCCGAGGGTTGATGACGTGGCCCCACAGGCATCGCACGGGCGGCGTGACGGAGATCGGAACCGGGCTCAACCGAGCCGCCACTCTGTCCGCCAAAGGCGGACCGCCTCAGAGAAGGAGGCTCAGCTCATTTGCAATTGCTCCATCAGCGCGCGCTGTCGGCTGCGCGCCTTTTCAATACTCGCAGCCTTCACGTGACCATAACCACGGATCTGCATCGGCAAATTGGCGAGCTGCAGCGCGATGTCGTGTGTCGACATGTTGAGCGTCTTGAGCGCCATGTTCATGCACTGCTCGTACTCCACAATGAGCGCACGTTCCTGACGACGTTCCTTCGTGTAGCCGAAAGGGTCAAACCGTGTCCCGCGCAAGCCTTTTAACTGCGCTAGAACGCGGAAGAGGTGTTGCGCGGCGTGTCCATACGTCCGTTTTCGCGGGACGCCACCGTCCAGTAGCGAGACTATCGGCGGTGCGAGATGGAAGCGCAGCTTGAAATCGCCCTCGAACGTCTCAGACAGAGCTTGGTGAAATTCTTTGCCCGTGAGCAGGCGTGCCACCTCGTACTCGTCCTTGTAGGCCATCAGCTTGAACAGGTTATGCGCGACCGCCAACGCTATTGCGTCCTTGCCGGTGGCGGTGGATTCGGCTTGCCGGACCTGCTCAACAAAATTCACGTAGCGTGTGGCGTAGGCTGTGTTCTGGTACTCGACGAGGAAGTCTCGGCGGAGGGTGAGAACGTCATCCAGGCGCGTCTGCTTAGTCGGCTTCGCGAATTTTGCCGGCAAGGACGTGCGCGTATCGTCGGTCAAGCTCGACGCTGCATGGCGTCCCCACTGGAATGCGCGTTGGTTGGCAGCAACGGCGACACCGTTTAGCTCAATGGCGCGCATGATCGACGCTTCAGTAAGCGGTAGGAATCCGCGCTGGAACGCATAACCGACCATGAGCAGGTTCATATAGAGGGCGTCTCCCAGGTGATGCTGTGCAAGACCACCTGCATCGACAAAGTGGAGCTTAGCCCCGGCCGTCGCCCCCAGAAGACGGCGCAATTGTTCTGAGGGAAATTTCCAGTCCATTTGGCGGATCGCATATCCGGGAGGAGTCTCCTCCGTGCTGAGTACGATCTGTGTGTGGTCAGGTTTGATCGTGTCCACCGCCTCGCGCGCGCCCGCGGCGAGGATGTCGTAGGCAAGCACCAGGTCGGCCTGGCCTGTCGGGATGCGCTGAGAGTGCAGGGACTCGTCCCGCTGCGCTAATCGCACATGCGACATCACCGCACCATTCTTCTGGGACATGCCCGTGATGTCCAAGACCGAGGCTGCCTTGCTTTCCAAATGCGCGGCCAAGCCGAGGATGTTGCCGACCGTTATGACGCCCGTGCCGCCGATACCGCAGATGAGGATGTTAAACGGCCGATCGGGCATCGCCGGCAGAGGCGGTGGGGGCGGCAGTACAGGAGCGCTCTCGGTGTGATGAGCCGCGCCGCGCAGGCGCCCCCCTTCTATCGTGACGAAGCTGGGGCAGAAGCCTTGCGCACACGATCTGTCTTGGTTGCACGAACCCTGATGAATGGCTCGCTTATATCCAAACTCCGTTTCCACAGGCTGGATAGACGAGCAACTCGATTGCGTTGCGCAGTCGCCGCAGCCTTCGCAAACCAGTGTGTTGATAAAGAGATGTCGTTCGGGAACCGTTGTCGCCTGCTTCTTCTTGCGGCGACGCTTCTCAGCCGCACACACCTGCTCGTAAATCAGCACGCTGGTGCCTCGCACCTCGCGTAATTCACGCTGCACGGCGTCGAGCTTTTCGCGCGGGTGAATGGTAATGCCCGCCGGCAACCTGCTTTCGCCGACATGACGCGACGTATCTTCCGATACAAGCGCAATGCGCGTGACGCCTTCCGACATCAGCTGACGCGCGAGATCCGGAACGGTCAACGTGCCGTCCACCGGCTGGCCCCCCGTCATGGCCACGGCGTCGTTATAGAGCAGCTTGTAAGTGATGTTCACTTTGGCGGCAATTGCCGCGCGAATGGCAAGGATGCCGGAGTGGAAATACGTGCCGTCGCCAAGATTGGCGAACATATGCGTCAAATGCGAAAACGGCGCTTGTCCAATCCACGTAACGCCTTCACCGCCCATCTGTGTGAAGGTCTTATTTTGATCTGGAAATATCTCGGTCGCCATGATGTGACAGCCAATGCCGCCAAGTGCAAGACTTCCTTCGGGCACCTTGGTGGACGTGCTGTGTGGGCAACCCGAGCAGTAGTAGGCGGAGCGCGCGGGCGCGGTCACCGCGAGGTCGAGAAAGGCCTGGCGCTCGCGAAACGACGCTGCCATCTCGACGAAGCGGCTGTGCGGGTAGAATTGTGCCAACCGGTCCGCAATACCGAGGGCGATCTGGGCGACGGAGAGGTCCGTTTTGGCCGAGAACACACCCTTGACCGTCGAACCCACGCACTCGCCCGCCGCGTCAGACTTGCCGACGATACGTGGCCGCGCGCCATTCGGCTGGTCGTACAGGATCTGCCGCAGCTGAGATTCCACGACCGGACGCTTCTCTTCAATGACGAGAATCTCGTCCAGTCCCGAGGCGAAATCACGGATGCCTTCCGGCTCCAGCGGCCAAGGCATCGCCACCTTGTAGATGCGTAGAGCGGCCATCTCGCCCGAGTCCGCACCGATGTCGAGCAGGGATAATGCCTCGACCACATCGCGGTAGCTCTTTCCGGATGCGACTATGCCCAAGTGTGCGTGGGGCGTGTCGTGTGTGATGCGGTTGAGACGATTGACGCGCGCATAAGCAAGCACGGCCGGCAGTTTGTGATCCAACAGCAGCGCTTCTTGCTTTCGCGCGGTCACACCGACCGGCTCGGACGACAGCCGACTGTTGAGGCCACCCGCAGGCATTTTAGGGCTCTCAGGCCGCGTGATCTGCAGCGCGAACGGATCAGCATCTACGCTGGTCGATGATCCGGCCGTATCAGCCACTGCCTTGAGGGCGACAGGGCACCCCGAGTACCGGGACATGGCCCAGCCGTGCAGGCCAAGATCAAGAAACTCCTGCGCATCCGCCGGGTACAGCACCGGGATCATGGACGCGTGGAACAGATGGTCGCTCTGGTGCGGCAATGAGGACGAATCGGCGCCATGATCGTCACCAGCCACCAGAAGCACGCCGCCGCGCGCACTGGTGCCGTAGTAGTTCATGTGCTTGAGCACGTCCGCCGAGCGGTCCACGCCGGGACCTTTGGCATACCAAAGGGCGAACACGCCGTCGTATGTGGAGTCGCCGAGCAGGTGCACCTGCTGTGTGCCCCACACGGCGGTGGCCGCGAGTTCCTCGTTCAGGCCGGGCTGGAAACGGATGTCGTGCGCTGCCAGCGCATCCGTCGCCTTCCAAAGTGCCTGGTCCAACCCGCTAAGAGGGGAGCCGCGATAGCCTGAAACGAAGCCGGCCGTGTTAAGCCCGGCTGCGCGATCACGAATCTGCTGCACCACCAATAGCCGAACGAGCGCATCGATCCCGCTGAGGAAAACGCGCCCGCTTGTCACCGTATATTTGTCCGCGACATGGCCCGCTGGTGACATGGATTGCATGAGAGTCTCGCAAAGCTTGATCGAGTCGACGCGGCAAAAGAGAAACCTGCCCCATCACTGGGTGACCGGCATGCCGTTTGCGCAAAGCGTTTCTGCTAATGTCGCATCATCGCCGGATCAGGCAGGCGCTCCACGAAAGCCCTGCACCAAAACGGATTGGAACGACCCTTCCGCTGCGGTACCGGGCGTGGGTGTTTATGGACCGACGGGCGCGCGGTGTATCGGCCTTCCCTCAATTGCAAAGTGCGCGTCCTGCCTGCCATCGCTACCCTGCCTGATGACCGAAATTCCGGGTGAAATCCGGGAGAAGCTAAGGAAGAGAGTCGGCAATAGCAAAGGTTGTGAGCGATACCAACGATTTTGAAATTTTTGGGTTTTCGCCCGGCCGCCCACCATTGACCGGGGGCTGGCATCCGGGCCGCAAGCGCCCTTCCGTCCAAAGGGTGCATCGCTGTGGCGCGCGGTATCCCGGTCGGGTCGGCCGCCCTTCGCGACAGAAACTGGTAAAAGTGTACAAACGATAGTTGCAACCAAAGATCGCACTTGACAGTCGGCGCTCGTCCGCCGAACCTGATGTCGGATGCAACGTGGGGTAGATATCTTCGTTCTATACACGTATTCCAGCCTTTCCTCGCCTGTTTGAAGATGGCTGCGCGATTCCGCCCTCCGGCCGCCGCCGGAAGGCGGGTCAGCGGAGGAGTGTGTCTGAACCGCCGCGATCCCGGTCGGGTCTGCGGTCCATCCCGGAAAGGCGAAAGGCCGGTCCGGGATGATACCGGCGCGCCAGTTTCCTGAGCGGTTGTTTAGCGGCACCCGCCCTTTTCTCAAAAGGTCGAGTGTCGGCGGAAGATTATCTCTGAATTTACGTCACAGCGGGTTTGGGGGCCGTCATCATGAAGACGTTTCACGTCGATCTCAGCGATCTCGATATTTCCGGGGATCTTCAACTTGCCATTGGCGCGCGGCATTTCGACATTCGCGAGCATGACGACCGGACGTTGAACGCTGCCGTCGATTCAAACCGCCTGTTCGCTTATTCCGACACCGCCCGGTCGAAATTCACCCATTACATCCGGCTTCCCCCGGAGGACATCGCGCCGCGCGGCGTGACCCTTGTGCGGCTGGTAATGCCCGAGCGCCCGGAGGTTCATCTCCGGCAGATGGTGCGCATGACCCACCACATTCCCGAGGAAGCGCTGCGGGAATTCTTCCGGATGCAGATCGCCTATTACAGGCGCCCTTCCATCGAGCATGCTGCCTTCGGCGTGCGCGGGTCGTTCGTGCGGCCCAGCAGTTTTTCGGCGATCCTCGACGGGCTCGGCGTCAAGGAATTGCCGAAGAACACGGAGGAGGCGGTGCGCCTCCTCGTCGCCAGCAATGCGGTGCTCAACCTCACCTCCACCGCCGGCAGCCTGGTCGGCCACCATCCCGATCTCGCCAGCGTTCAGCCCTATACCCAGTCCGTGCTGATGTACGACCACATATTGGGCGATCCGCGCACTGATCCCGACCAGTTCAATAACATCCAGATCCTCAGCGCCGCGATCGACGCTGCCGGTGCGGACTGGGCCCCTGTCGTCGCCTGCACCGACCATGAGGGCAATCCGCTCACGGCCGAATATGATCTCGACCCGGAGCAGGGCGGGTTCAGGGCCGGCCAGCCGCTCTACACCTACACGGTCGTGCCCGGCGTCGAGGATGCCATGGGTGCGCCCATCGCGCGCGCCAATCTCACCGCTGCCAACGACACAAGGCTGCAGGGAAAGACCTGGTCCCCGACTTCGGGGCAGACCGCGACGCGCCGCGACGGCGTCGACCCCGACCGTTCCGCCGCCCGGCGCGCTGCGGCGGCGGACACGGCCTCCTACAAATGGACGCTCGACCATACCGGCACCAGCTTCGGCGTGCGGGCCGATGCCGCGTCGATCAAGGTCAACGCGCAGGACCGCTTTTCGATCAACGCCGGCAACGTGTTCATGCGGACGCTCTATGTCGGCTATCGCCTGCTGGACGAGGCGGGGAAGCCGCTCAGCGGGGTCAGGAAGCTCTGGTCGATCTCCGCCACCAATGCCGTCCTCGGCATTCCCATGCCGACCGACCCGACCGCGCTCGAATTCGACCTGGAGGGCGCGGCGGCGGTGGAGCTGCTGTTCGGTAGCCTCGGAACATCCGATTGGGTCGAGGAGGTCTCGACCCCCGGCGCGCTGCTCACCGGCCTGTGGCAATACGGCATTCCCGGCATCTTCATGGTCGCGGGCAAGATCATCACCTCGACCCAGACCTTCAACGCCATCGTCAGCGACCGCGACCTCACCGCCGCGGCCATCGCCATCGGCATACCGGTGGTCGGCGGCGGGTCGGCCACGGCGGCGGCGCTCACCAATGTCAAGAAGGTGGTGTTCGCGCTGGCCAGCGCGGCGCTCGGCCTCATCCTGAAGAAGGGCCTGGAAAAGCTGGGCGCATGGGTGGTCAAGCAGGTCGCGGCCGGCGAGCTTTCCAGCGCCTTCGGCCCGGTGGGCCTCATTCTCAAGGCGGCGGCGGTGGCGGTCGGCTTCGTTGCCATTGCCGAGACCACCATCCAGGTGCTGTCCTCGCCCGCCACGGTGCGGATCAAGGCCAAGCGCGCCATCGACGTGACGCTGACCATGCATCCCGACCCCGCCCATGGTGAGGCCGGCAATCCCTCCACGGCGGTATGGCCGGCCGTGGGAACGCGCTACTACGCGCTGCTGCAGTACAAGGGCGGCACCAATTTCGAACTCAAGGGCCCCATGCCCGCCACCACCTCGGCCGCGCCGATAGCGCTGAGATTCGAGGACGTGCCGGCGGGGGGCGCGTTCAAGATCATCTTCGGCATCTATTCGAGCAATGGATGGCTGGCCGGGTCGTGGGAGAGCGGCAGCCTCAAGGCGGTGCCGAACGAGGGCACCACGCTGGTCCTGCCCGATGCCACCATCAAGGAGGCGCTGGTGCCGCTGTCGGCGGACACCCAGTATCGCTTCAAGGAGCAGATCGCCTTCGAAAACGGCGCCTATGTCTGGAAGGCCGGCGCCCCGCCGCAGACCACCCTTTCGGCGCTGGATTGCGGCACCGGCGGCACGCTGTGCCAGCCCGTGGCCATAACCGTCAACAACTCGGCGTTCCAGATCGGTTACATCTGGCGCGCATCCGGCATGTCGCTGCCGCCGGACCGGCTTTCGGCGCCGCCGAGCAACGCGCAGCTCTATGCGGTGCAAAACCTCTCCGTGCTGGAGAAACCATCGTCCCGGCTGAAATTCTCCAAGATCGGCTTCACCCAGTCGCCGCAGATCGCCTATGCGCCGGTCGTGGGCGACGGGCAGACTATCAACCAGCAGAATTTCATTCTCGATCCCCGCGACGGCGGCAACAATCTGCGGCAGGTGGTGCTCAATGACGGGTCGAACGATTTCGGCCTGACCGGCAGCGACCTGAAATCATGGGCGCGCTTCCCGATCAACCAGCTCGACGCGCTGGCGGTTCATCCCTCGAACATGGTCGTCGCGGCCTCGTTCCAGAAGCAGAAGATCCTGCTCGCGCCCCTGCCGGAGGTCCCGACCGAGGATGACAAGGCGCCGGAGGCTTTCTACGTCTCGGGCGAGGGCATTCGCGAGGGTCTGATCCGGGGGCCAAAGGCGATGGCGGTGGCGCCCGACGGCCGCCTGCTGCTGCTCGAATCCATCAACAAGCGCGTGCAGGCCTTCGACACCAAGGGCAACCCGGTGCCCTGCTTCACCTGGGCGGGCACGCTGTTCGAGCTGCCCACCGCCTCGATCGCCAAGGAACTGAATGCCGGCCGGATTCCCGAGGTCTTCGACACCGCGCTGGTCGCCGCCGGCCAGACCCTTCTCGGCATCATCGATGCCGATGTCGCGGCCGAACTCGACACCGGACACTACACGCCGGACGGCCCGCTGATCGCCGCCCTGTCGAACACTGGCATCACGCCGAGCTTCGATCCCGCGCAAATGGACAATCCCGAGGTCAGCGCCCAGCTCCACGTCCTCTGCGCCGGGCAGGCCTGGCGCATCGTCGATCCGCGCGGCCTTGTCTGGCAGTTGGAGGTGGTGGACGAGGCGATCAGCGTCTACGGCCTTCCGGGCCGGGCGCAGATCGAGGTGATCGATCCGGGCAAGGCGTGGGCGATCACGGCGCCCCTGCTCGGGCAGTCCTGGGACATTTCCCCGTCGAGTGCCGATCCGGGCCAGTCGCTGGTCAAGCGCTGCCTCTCCTTTTTCCCGCTCGCCCCCGCGCCCTCCGCCCCGACCTATCTCGATCTCGGCGTCGAGGCGCAGGGCCACATCTATGTGCTGAGCTATCACGGCGACGGCAGTCAGCCGCAAAACTACATGCTCGACATCTACGCCCCGGACGGAACGCACCTGTCACGCAGCCCCGATCCTTCGGTGATCCAGGACTTGCAATATCCGGTGATGGCGAAGATCGCGGTCGATGTCTGGCGCAACGTCTTTGGCCTGGGCTTCGGCACGCTGCGCGGCGCCGAAGGGCGCCCCGAGCCGCAGGTGAGCCACTGGATGCCCACCCCGCCGCTGTTCGATCTGGATATCGCGCTGCAGAAGGCGCTGAACGACCGCAACATCACGGTGGTCGCGGCGGCGTTCAAGGCCAAGGGCCGTCCGCTCACCGCGAAAGCCTCGATCGAGGTGATCGACCGCGAAGGCGCCTGGGCGATCAAGGACGGGCTGGTGGTCTACCACATCTATCGCACCGGCCAGACGATCCAGGTCTACACGGTTCCGGCTTGAGGAGTATCAGAGATGACCGTTCAAGGCGTTACCTTTGCCATCGGCAAGAAGGGCATCGAATTCTTCTCCCAGTCCCTGCTAAGCGGCGTGGCTGTCAAGAAACTGCAGAACCTGACCCCGCCGCCCAACACGATCAACATACCGGACTTCACCCAGGCGGGCTTCGGTTACTTCAGCTCTTACTCCCAGTTCAAGATCGCGCTGTCCAATGGCCGGCTGAACGGCTTCAACCCGACCTATTCCTCGGTCACGCAGGGTACGGGCGGCACGCCAGCGGGAAACCAGTTCCAGCTGATCCTGAGCGCCGGGGCCTTTTCGGCAACCTATGACTGGCGCGAGACTTACAAGGTCTATACCTGCTTCAATTCCGGCGACATGGCGCCGCCCGCCTGCGACACGCGATATCCGGACAATACGTTCAGCTACAATCCCGGCTTCGGGGGGATGACCGTCACCGTGCCGACCGAGTTCGTCTATAACGCGGCCACCAACACCTACAGTTTCAACGTGACGGCGGCGACCGGCGCGGCGAGCGGCGCGACGGCGAATATTCCCGGCAAGAGCGCGGTCAACGGACAGACCAGCGCCGGCTGCTTCTCAACCAAGGTCAGCGACGCCACGGCGTCGGCGATCTCCAATATCGACTTCAAGACACCGATCAGCCAGATTCTCTCGGGCGTGCTGAAGTCCATCGACGGCAACACCGATCTCGGCAACGGCATCAAGTTCAATTATGCGCTCGGGCCGGCTGGCCTCGGCTTTCCCAACGCCAAGGGTGTGACGGTCGGCGCCACCGGCGTCGCCTCCTATAACGGCCAGGCCTATGCCGGCGGCACCCCGCCCGTCCTGCCGATCCCGGCCGTGCCGGCGGATGACGACGATCACTTCATGAACATCTACGTCTCGGACTGGGCCATCAACGGCCTGTCCTGGGCCTATTTCAACGCCGGCCTGCTCAATCTGACGGTGCGGCCGGCGGATTTGCCCAATCCCGCCGCCCTGAAGGCCGCGACCTATGCCGCCTATGAGCCGGCTTTCGGGCAGTACGGCATGGCCGCGCTCACCGCGAAGATCACGCCGCTTGCCGCCCCCGTCACCGCCTTCCAGCAGGTCTGGCTGTTCACCACCGACGCCATGAAACTGCTGGAGACGCAGCTGCCCGCCTCGGTCTATCAGCTTCTTCTGGGGTTCTCGGGCAACGCCTATGCCAGCCAGACCAAGCTCGAAGCCGATCTGACGGAGACTGGAATCGACAGCCAGTATTTCACCACGATCGAGAACGCGGTGCGGCAGAAGGGCAAGGTCACGACGCAGTCGATGCAGTTCGAAATTCTGGTCGAGAACGGGGCGACGCCCCGCCCGAACCTGATCTTCGATCTCCAGCGCACCGATGTCATGACCGATCTGTCGCTGGGCACGACCAGCACCAACGCCCAGTCCATGATGTTCAGCTTTGCCAATGCAGGGAACGCGGTCACGTTCAAATCGACCACCATTCCCCGTTTCTCCAAGCAGAATTTCGGCACGATCCTGTGGCCGGTGGCGGGCGAGAGTTCCTATGCCGCCGCCATGCAGGGCATGGGACAGCGCGGCGTGGCGATCCCGATCGCCCAGGGCTTCTCCTTCCTGCTGACCAATTCGACGCTGAGCATCCAGGACGGCTACATCTCGATCTCCTCGCAGCTTGAGTTCAAGCCGGCGCAACTGCCGATGGCCGTGCGTGGCCTGGTTCACACGCTGGTCCAGAAGCGGGATGAGGAGACCGGCGAGATGCGCGTCTACGCCATCGCGGCGGAGTAGACGCTCGTGGCGGGGGTCTTTGCAGGCAAGTTCACCTTCGCCTCGTCCGGCGTCGCCGCTGCGGTCTATCTCGCCCCGCAGCGCGTGCGCGTCTCCGGCTCCGAGACGATTGAGCTGCCCTGCATGGGCCTCGCCAGCCCGGGCGCGACGGCGGTCGCCACCCTCTACCAGAGCGGGGCGGACGGCGATGTCCTCATCCAACTGGCGAATGGCCGGTGGCTGAGCCTCGACACCACGAATGAGCTGAACTGGATTGTCTTCGTCGACGCCCGCGCTCAGGCGTCGCCGTTTCGTCGCACCGCCAGCGGCGGGGGGATCGAGAGCTGGAGCCTGTTCGACGGCACGGCGTGGCGACCGGTCTACTATTCCACCAATCTCGCGGCCCCGCTGCTGACGCTCAACCCCTCGGAAACCAGCGGGCGCGATTTCCGCCCGGCGACTATCACCCCCTCGCTCGCCGAACTTCGGCGCGCCGGCGCGCGCAATGCCAACCTTGGGGGCGTCGACTTCACCGGCGAGGACCTGAGCGCCATCGATTTCACCGGCGCCGACCTGTCGCGCGCGGTGCTGGACGGTGCCGTGGCGCGGGGCGCCACTTTCTCGACTGCGCGGATGGCGGGGCTGCGGCTGGGGTCGGCGACGGCGGACGACGCCGTCCTTGACGGCGCCGACATGACGGGGGCGGATCTGCGCGCCGCCGCCTGGGGGCGTCCGAAATCCGCCCGCAACCTGGTTTTGGTTCAGGCCGCCGCGGGCGGCGCGGTGCTGGGCTCGTCCTCCGGCGCGCTCGACATGCGCGGGGCCAATCTCACCGGGGCGGATCTCACCGGGGCGACGCTGGACGGGATCGATCTCTCGGGCGGCACGCTGGCCGACGCCATTCTGACCGAGGCGTCCCTGCAAAAGACCGTGCTCGACCAGGCCTCGCTCGACCGGGCGACGATGACCCGAAGCCGGCTGAACAAGGCGAGCCTGCGCGGCACGCGCGCGCATGGCGCCAATTTCATCGGCGCCGACTTCTCGGGTGCCGATCTGGCGAAGGCGGCCTTCGGCACGCGCTCTTATCTTTTCGCCCTCGCGGCGAGCTTTGCCGACGATCTCGACCACAAGGCCTATCCGACGCCGGCGCTGATCGCGGCGTTCCAGGCGGCGGGCGTCACCCTCAATGGCAGCGCCCCCGTGCTGGTGCTGGCGGCGGGGATCAAATGGCGGATAGACGACGAGCAGAACGGGCCGTTCCTGCTCACGCTGCTGTACGGGAAGATCGAGGTGTTCCGGGAGACCGCGTTGCCGCCCGCCTGCCTCGCGGGGGTGCTGGCCTTCGGGACCCGTGCCAGCGGTGCCGGGCTGTCGGGCGCCGATCTCAGCTTCGCGCGCTGGTATGGCGACGGCGCCACGCTGGACCATGCCGATCTCGAAAATGCCGCTCTGGCGAACGGGTTTTTCGTCGGCACCGATTTCACCCAGGCGTTCCTGTCGGGCGCCGATTTCAGCAATGCGGTTCTGTGCCAGGCGAAGATGTCCGGCGTGCTGGTGGCGGCCGGCGCCGGCAACGGCATGACGCGCTTTGCCGGTGCGGCGGTGGTGGGGGTGAATTTCGCGCAGGCGACATTGCTGTCGGCGCAGTTCTACCGCGCGCTGGTGGCGACCGAAAAGGGCGTGCCGATCCTTATCCTGCCGGGCGACCAGAAGCCGAAGCTGGCGGCGGGAGACCTTTCGGGCGCGGCGCCTCTCTTCGCCGCCGCGGGCTATCCGTTCGGCGCGCAGGCGCGGGTGTCGAGGGTCGATGTCTGGCAGATCGACAACAGGGCGGCCCCGGACCCCACCGCACCGCGCCTTTATCGCGTCGAGGCGGCGCCCACCTCGTTTCTTGTCTTCGACGCGAATTCGGGCGTCTTCCTGTTCCCGCTGTCGAAGACGAGCGCGGCCGATCTGAAGAAGCCCGCCGCCAGCGCCGCCCTGGTCGCCGCCTTCCGGGGCAATGGCTACGCGCTGGCCGATCAGGCGCCGATCGCCAGCGGCAGCTATTTCTCCATCGTTCCCGCCGCCACCGCCTTTGCCGGGCCCTATGGTTTTTCCAGGATCGCGGTGTTTGACGACGATGCCGGGCTCAGTGCCTATGGAACCGATCTGCTCCTGCTGCGCGACTGGTCGATCTTGCCGCAGGGGGCGGCCTTCACCGGCAGCGTCGGTTTCACCGATGCGCTCGGCGATGCCGTCATCGGGCCATCGGGGTCGCGCTATGCGCTGGTGCGCAGCGGCCGGATGACGCTATTCGCGTTTCTGGCCGCCCGCCGCGTCGGATGAGCCGCCAGCCGGCCGTCGGGCGCCGGCTCAGTCGACCAGTTCAGTCCACCAGCTCGATCTTGTGCTCGTAATGGCCGGCATCGCGGCGGGTGGTGGTCATCTGTCCGCGCTTGCCGATGAAGCGGCCGGTGCCGCCGACAATGGCGCGCACCTGCGGCGCGTCCACCACCATCTCGCCGGCGCCCACCGCATAGACCGAGCGGCCGGCGATGACGAGCGTGTCGGCATTGCCGAAGTCGAGCACGATGTCGGCGAGGCGGTCGAAGAACTTGTCGCCGGCCCCGTCCGGCACGTCCACCGTGGTGATGAGCCCGTTCATCGTGCCCTTCTTGCCGTCAGCGGTGGTGAAGGCGGCTTCGAACGCCAGCATGTCGCCATGCGAGGCGCCTGCCTTGCCGAGGTCGATATGGGTGAGTTCCGGCTTGTCTTGGATGATGCTGAAGGTGTCGCGCGCCTGCGCCGCGCCGCTCAGCAGCAGCGCGCCGGCGAGGCCCGCCAGCAGGGAAAGACGTGTCATGTTGGGCGTCCTTGGCTGTCGATACCGTTAGGGAACCCGTTGGCTCCGCCATCCCGCTACCAATCGGGTCGCCGCACCGTCAAAGCCGATTTTTGGATGGATCGCCTGCGGCCGTCCCCGCACGCGCCGGGCGGCTCCTAAAGCCCGCCCGACGCCCATCATAAGCCGGCTAATCTCTTAGCCGATGCTCTCGCCGCCATCCACCACCAGCGCCTGGCCGGTCATGAAGGAGGAGCGGTCGGAGACGAGGAACAGGATCGCCTCGGCGATCTCCTCCGCGCTGGCCCAGCGGCCCATGGGGATTTTCTCGCGCACATAGGCCTCGATGGCGGCGCGCCCGCCCATCTGGGCGATGAAGGGCTCGTTGAACGGGGTGTCGACCCAGCCCGGGCACAGCGCGTTCACCCGCACATTGTGCCGGGCATAGTCGATCGCCATCTGCCGCGCCATGGCGATGACCGCGTGTTTGGAGGTGGTGTAGGCGATCATCTCGCGGTCGTAGAACACGCCGGAATTGGAGGCGGTGATCAGGATCACCCCGCCGCCCTGCGCGATCATCGCCGGCATGGCGAGCCGGGCGGCGAGATAGGAGGCGCGGACATTGATCCGCCAGGAGCGGTCCATGCCATCCGGCGCCACCTCGGTCAGCGGCCCGCCCACCTGCACGCCGGCATGGCTGTGCAGAATGTCGAGCCGGCCATGACGCGCCAGCGCGCCGCCCACCAGCGCCTCCACCTCGGCATCGACATCGACATCGGTGCGCACCGCCTCGGCCCGCCCGCCCGCCGCGTGGATGGCCGCCACCGTCGCCTCGCCCGCCGGCCCGTCGCGGTCGGCGACGATGACATGCGCGCCCTCGCGGGCCATGGCCAGCGCCCCGGCACGGCCGATCCCCGAGCCGGCGCCGGTGACGATGGCGATCTTGTCCTTGAGAATCATGATGTACCTACGAGGAAGCCTGCGGGCGCCGGCGCAGCAGCAGCTGCGCCGCGATGACGAGGACGATGGACGCCGCCAGCACCAGCGCGCCGATGGCGTTGATCTCCGGCGTGACGCCGCGCCGGATCGAGGCGAAGACATAGATCGGCAGCGTGGTCTGCGATCCCGCGACGAAGAAGGCGACGATGAAATCGTCGAAGGAGAAGGTGAAGGCCAGCAGGAAGCCGGCGAGGATGGCGGGCAGGATCTGCGGCAGGACGATGCAGCGGAAGGTGGTGAACGGCCCGGCATAGAGGTCGCTGGAGGCTTCCACCATGTCGCGCCCCAGCGCGCCGAGCCGGGCCCGCACGATCATGGTGACGAGCGCGGTGGAGAACAGCCCATGCGCGGCGATGATCGAGCCATAGCCGAGCGACAGGCGCGGCGGCGTATCGCCCGGCCACAGCGCCGCGAGCACCGGATTGACGATGCCGAACAGCTGCACCAGCGCCACCAGCGTGGCGATGCCGATCACCACGCCCGGCACGACGATGGCGGCGCCGAACAGCGCGTCGAACACGGCCCGGGTGCGCGGCCCGGCGCGGCCGAGCCCGATGGCGGCGGCGGTGCCGCAGAGCGAGGCCAGCGCGGCGCTGGTCGTCGCCACGATCAGGCTGTTGGTCAGCGCTTCCATCAGGAAGGTGTTGGACAGCGCCCGCCCGTACCACTGCACGGAAAAGCCGGTGAACTCGCTCGCATGCCGCCCCGCATTGAAGGAGAACAGCACCACCAGCGCGATGGGCAGATAGAGGAAGCCGTAAACGGCGGTGACGAAGGCGCGCATCATAGGAGATCGACCTGTCGGGCGCCGGAAAGCCGGGCGGTGAGGCGGTTGGCGGCCAGCAGCAGCACCACGGCGATCGCCACCAGCGCCACGGCGATGGCCGAGCCGAACGGCCAGTTGCGCGATTGCAGGAACAGATCCACCAGCGCATTGCCGATGAAGAACACCTTGCCGCCGCCGAGCAGGGTCGGGATCAGGTATTCGCCCAGCAGCAGGATCAGCACCAGCGAGAAGCCGGTCATCATGCCGGGCAGCGAGAGCCGCAGGGTGACACTGAAGAAGGTGGAGAACGGCGTCGCGCCGAGATCGGCCGAGGCTTCCAGCAGCCGGCGGTCGAGCCGCTCCAGGCTGATATAGATCGGCAGGATCATCAGCGGCAGATAGCCATAGACGATGCCGAGCAGCACCGCGCCGGGCGTGTTGATGAAGCGCATTTCCGGCAGGCCGATGAACTCCAGCCAGGCCGGGATGCCGCGCGCGCCGAGAATGTACATCCAGGCATAGGTGCGGATCAGCAGGCTGGTCCAGAACGGGATGACGATCAGCGCCACCAGCAGCAGCCGGCGCTGCGGCAGCACCTTCAGCGCGAGGTAATAGGCGACGGGATAGGCGATGAGCAGGCAGGCCAGCGCGCCGGCCGGGGCCAGCACCAGCGTGTTCCAGAACGCCGTCGCCCGCGCCGGCAGATTGGCGTACTGCGCCAGTGTCAAAGCCGGGGCGTAGCCGCCGGCCGGCGCCCGCTCGCCGAGGCTGAACACGACGATGGCGGCGAAGGGCAGCACCAGGAACAGGAACAGCCACACCGCCGCCGGGGCGAGCAGCAGGGCCGTGACCAATCGCTTGCGGGCGGCGCTCGACATGGCGGTCCACTTCACGGGGAGGAGGGCAGGAGCGCGGGCCGCGCTCCCGAAGCGGGGCCGGGAGCGTGCGCCCCCGGCCGGCGCCGGCTCAGGCGGATTTGAAGCGCGCCATCAGCTCGGCGCGGTTCGGGTCGGTCAGCGTCGCCGCCGCGCCGAATTCCAGCGGGGCGAGCAGGTCGGCGGCGGGGTAGAGGATCGGGTTGTCGAGCAGGTCCTTGGGCAGCAGGGCGTTGACGCGCGCATCGGTGGAGGGCGCGCCATTGGCGATGTGCTCCTTCACCGCCACCTTGGGGTCCATGAGGTGGTTCAGCAGCGCATAGGCGGCCGGCTTGTTCGGCGCGTCCTTCGGGATGGCGTAGAAATCGGTCCAGATCTCGCCGCCTTCCTTGCCGAGCACATAGTTGATCTCGGGGATGTCGCGGTGCAGCTGGGCGCCGTCATTGGTCCAGCACATGGTCAGCCAGGCGTCGCCGCTGCGCATGGCAGGCTGGTAGTCGCTGGAAATGGCGAAGAGGTGCGGCTTGACCTTGAGGAGCAGCTCCTCGGCCTTGGCCAGTTCGTCCGGCTTCAGCGAGTTGAAGGAGTAGCCGTAATATTTCAGCGCGTTGCCGATGGTGGTGAGCTGATAGTCATGCACCATGGAGCGGCCGCTGCCGGTGGTCATGGCGACATCGAAGAAGCTCTTCCAGCTGTCCATGGGCGCGGTGAGCTTCTTCGTGTTCACGGCGAAGCCGGTGGTGCCCCAGTTCTTCGGCACGGCGCAGAGCACGCCGGCCACCTCGCCCTCGGCGGTGAAGCGCTTGTTCTGCGCGGCAGCGTCGTAGTTCGGCAGCTTGGCGAGGTCGAGCGGGTCGATGAGGTCGAGCTGGCGATAGGTCGAGATGGTGTAGTTGGTCGGCACGAACAGTGACCAGCCCGAGCCGCCGGCCTGAAGCTTGGCCAGCATTTCCTCATTGGAGCCGAACACGTTCACCTCGACGGCGACGCCGGTCTTGGTGGTGAAATCGACGAAGGTCTGCGGGTCATGGTAGTTCGGCCAGGTGGCGATCGACATGCGGTCGCCCAGTTCGCCGGCCGCGAAGGCCGGCATCGGCTTGAGGCCGAATTCGCCGGCGAGCACCGCGGTGGCGGCGCCGAGGCCGGTCACGCCGAGAAAGTGCCGGCGGCTGATGGAGCCGCGGCGGAAGCGCAGCAGCTGATCGATAAATTCCCGCGCCGAGAGCGGCAGGCCGTCACGATAGGACTTCGACATGGCTGGTTTCCCTCTGGGTGGTCTTGTTGTCCGCCGCCGGAAACGCCAGTGGCGCGCCGGGGTTGAAGCTGATGGCGACGCTGTCGCCCGGTTTCAGCAGGTCGCTGCGGGCCGCGTCATGGTCGGCGGTGGCGAGCAGCGTGCCGAGACCCGGCACCTCGATGGCGTATTCTGCGGTGGAGCCGAGGAAGATGCGGTTGCGGATGATGCCGCCGAGCCCGGTCTCGCCCGTCGCGGCGCCGAGGCGCAGCGCCTCGGGGCGCAGGCTCACCGACACCGCCGCGCCGGGGGCGCCGCCGCCGGTCAGCCTCGCGCCGATCTCCAGGCCGTTGGCGAGGCGGATGCGGGCGGCGCCGCCGCCATTCTCCGCCACCGTGCCGTCGAGGAAATTGGTCTTGCCGACAAAGGCGGCGACGAAGCGGTCGGCCGGGCGGTCATAGATCTCGTCCGGCGCGCCGAGCTGGACGATGCGCCCGCCATTCATCACGCACACCACGTCGCTCATGGACAGCGCTTCTTCCTGGTCGTGGGTGACGAGGACGAAGGTGATGCCAAGTTCGCGCTGCAGATTCTGCAGTTCGATCTGCATGTCGGTGCGCAGCTTCTTGTCGAGCGCGGCGAGCGGCTCGTCGAGCAGCAGCACGGAGGGGCGGTTGACCAGCGCCCGCGCCAGCGCCACGCGCTGCTGCTGGCCACCGGAGAGCTCGTGGACCTTGCGCCTGCCGAAGCCGGCGAGCTGCACCATGGCGAGCGCATCCGCGGTGCGCCGGGCGATCTCGGACGAGGTCAGGCGCGGGCGCACCTGCCGCAGCCCATAGGCGACATTGGCGCTGACATCGAAATGCGGGAACAGCGCATAGTGCTGGAACACCATGTTCACCGGCCGGCGATAGGGCGGCACCTCCGCCATGTCGGCGCCGCCGATCAGCACCTGGCCCGTGCTCGGCTGCTCGAAGCCGCCGATCATCCGCAGGCAGGTGGTCTTGCCGCAGCCGGACGGGCCGAGCAGGGCGATGAACGCGCCTTTCGGCACGGCGAAATCGGTCGGGTGGACGGCGGTGACATCGCCATAGCGCTTGCTGACGCCGCGAAACTCGATGTCGAGGGTCTCAGAAGCCACCGGCGTTCTCCGCAGCTTCCGGTCGCTCTACAGAGTGGCGGCCGGATCCGTATTCGTTAAAATGCTAATACCGGCGCGTTTCAGGGGATATACCTTTGGAGTGGTAGAAAGGGCCTATTTATCAGTCACAGGGGGTATAGATGGTGAGCACGGGCAAGGTTGCCGTGACCCCCGCCGCCACCGGGGGCGGCGAGGGGCGGCAGGAGGAAAGCGAGCGCGCTCTGGCGGCGCGGCTTCTGGCCGAGGCCATCGCGGCCGCGCATGAGCGCAGCGCCAATGTCCGCACCGGACCAGGCGACGACCCGTTCGGCCACGCGCTCATCGCCTGGCTGCGGGCGCATGTGCCCTTCGACCATTGCGTGGCCTTCGGCTATCGCGGCACGGCGCGCCCGCCGCTGCTGTTCGAAACCTTCAACCGGCAGGAGAGCCATGTCTATGTGACGCTCTACCAGGTCGGCCCCTATCTGCTCGATCCCTTTTACCACGCCGCCATTGAGCGGATCGAGGGGTTCCGCCGCATGCGCGAGCTGGCACCGGACCGCTTCTATGCCAGCGAATATTACCGCTCCTATTACAGCCAGACCGTGCTGGCGGAGGAGGTCGGCTTCTTCGTGCCGCTGGCCAATGGCGCGAGCGTGGTGGTGTCGCTGATGCGCAAGGCCGCTTCCGGCGTGTTCGGCGCGGCGCAGGTGCGGCTGCTGCGCGAACTGGCGCCGGTGGTGCTCAGCCTGTGCCGGCTGCGCTGGGGCGCGGAATTGATCGGCGAGGAGGCCGGCGACCGCAGCGGGCGCGGCGAGGGCAGGGCGCCGCGCGAACTGGACCGGGGCAAGATCTGGCAGGACCTGTCGCTCACCGAGCGTGAGGGCGAGGTGGTCGATCTCATCCTTCAGGGCCATTCGGCCGATTCCATCGCCCGGCTGCTGTCGATCTCCGCCGGCACGGCCAAGGTTCACCGCCGCAACATCTACCGCAAGCTCAACATCAACTCGCAGGCGGGCCTGTTCGCGCATTTCGTCGCCATCATGCGGCGCAAGCCGTAAGGCTCAGCCCTTCGCCGCCGCCGCGCTCTCGCGCATCATCAGCGCCGCGCCGAGAAAGAAGCCGAGCGCGCCGAGGCCGAGCAGGCCATTGGCGAGGTCTTGTATCCACGCCGCTTCGCCGCCGCGCGGCACATAGGCCAGCGTCGAGGCGGCCATGAAGGCGACGCAGCCGAGAAGATTGATGAACACGATCTGCCAGTCGAGCTGGCGCGGCCGCCAGCTCCAGTAGCGGTGCGCGGTCTCGACAAAGGCGAGATAGCCCGAGACGAGAAAGAGCACCGAGCCGATCATCCCCGGCAGCCACACGGCAAGGTCCTGCGTCGCCCAGCCGGCGCCTGCCACCAGCGGGTCGAAGGTGTTGAAATTGAACGCCACCGTGCCGACGAACTGGCAGAAGGTGCTCAGCCATCCCGCGCTGTGCGGGTGCCAGCCGATCAGCGAGATATGGCGCGGCGCGGCGTCGTCGTTCGGGTCGAGCGTGAAGGCGCTCTGATTGGCGGCCTGGAAGTGCTGGAGATAGCCCGCCAGCGTGAACGGGAGCGAGCCGAGGAAGAACACGATGTTGATCGGTGTCGCCGCCGGCGCGATGCCCTCGGGGAGCAGGCTGAGCAGGCTGCCGGTGAGGAACAGCAGCGAGCCGAGCGCGAACAGCGCGCCGGTCCACCAATTATAGCCCTGCGTCTGCCAGAACGGGACCGGCGCGTTTTCCAGCGCCCGCGCCGCGCGCGCCAGTCCCTTGCGGTGTTGGCGCGCCTGCCAGACGATGCGCCGCCCGGCCAGCGCATAGCTGCGCCGTGTGATGAAGGGCCACGGCCCGGCCACGCGGATGCGCAGGCCGGAGGGGTGAACATGCACGCCCTTCATCGGCCCGGCTCCTCCTGTGCGCGGCGGTTCTCGCTCACACCCCTGACGCCGCCTTCAGCGCGGCGGTGGCGTCGGCCGCCTCGGCGAGCCGTTCCAGCGGCAGCACGCGCGGCGCGGCGAGGTCGGCGAGCGCGCCGAGGTCGAAACGGGTGAAGTTGAGGCTGCGATAGTCGCGCAGGAAGAACAGCTTGCGGTCGAGGTCCGAAAGGCTGGTCCAGCAGGTATATTCGGTGGCGTAGCTCTGGCCCTGCGGCTGGTCGAGCCCGGCTACCTCCATATGCCCGCCGCCCTGGCCGGGGTAATCGATGCTCACCCCGCGCGGCCGGTCGAAAGTGTTGAGGATATGGGCGAGCGTGCGTACCGCGAGGTCCGGCGTCGCCGCCTTTTCGGTGAACTCGGCATAATAGGCGGCGCGGACGAAGCGGCCGACCGAGGTGTTGGACGAGGGCAGGCCGGCCGTGGCGATGCCGGAATCCGGCTGCACCGCCTTGTACGCGCCAAAGCGCCCAGCCGACTTATCGACATTGGAGAGGAAGCTGTAATTGTCGAGATTGGTGAGATGCCAATCGAAATTCGGCCCGTTGGTCATCACCCCCACGGGGTTGTCATAGAGCTTCATCTCGCCGCGATCGAACTCGATCACCAAAGCCGCGCCGGTCGCGTCGTGCACCACATAGTGGAAGGGGGATTCCACCCCGCCCAGGATCGCCAGCGGCACCAGCAGGATCGGCTGCGCCGCCACCGCCTCCTTCACTTCCGCCACCGTCGCGAACTGGCCAAGGCACCAGCTGCCGAGATCGGAAGCGGAGAGCACGGCCTGCGTCATCTCCACGCCGCGCTGCTTGCCGCCGGCGGTGGGGTAGGACAGCAGGCTGAAGGTCAGCCCCTTGTCGTTCAGCCCTTCCAGCACCTTGAGGTCATCGATGCCGATCGGCGCCTCGGCGGTGGGGACGCGTCCCGGCATGGTGACCGCGAGCACGGCGTGGCGCGCCCGGTAGTCCACCGGCGCGTGGCCGTCCACCTGCGAGCGCGTGGCGAAGCCGGCGGGGAAATACGCCATCTGGTAGGGCAGATCGAGCGTGAGTTCGAGCGTGCGGCCGAAATAGGCCCTGCCGTCCGCGTCGCGATAGCCGAGCGATGTGCACATCCCCTGCGTCCTCCGGTTCGGGCGCGGGCCTGCGCCCCGCCGCGTCTCTCCTGTTGCGCCGCCGACGGACGGCGGGTTCGCTGCTGAGCGGCGGGTCTTTGGCCGCGCGGCGGGTCTCGTGGTTGGTGGCATGATTCAGCCGGTGGCGAAAGGCCGTGCGGCGGCCGCCGCATCGCGGCAACGGAAATTTGCCCCGGCGGCAAGGGCTTGCTACCCCTTTACCCGACGTCTCCGACTCGGGGGCTCTGCCGGAGAGCGACGTTGGCCTTTTGGTGTTCCGTCACAGCTGCTGCGGGCCGATTGTTGTCCCGCCGCCAGGCTGGCGCGCTGCTGCGCGCCGGGGCCGTGAGCTTTGCTGGCTTGCCGCTCGCCGGCTGCCTTTCGTCCGGGGCGCCGGCCATCCCGCTGTTCGGCGCCTATTTCCCTTCCTGGCTGCTCTGCGCCTTCATCGGCATTCTCGGCGCGGTTCTGGTGCGGCTGGTCTTCATCCGTGCCGGTATCGACGACGCGCTGCCGATCCGCCTGCCGGTCTATATCTGTATCGCCGCCGCCATCGGCTTTGCCGTCTCGCTTCTCGGCTTCGGGCGCTAGACGGTGGAGGAGCACACGCACCCCGCCCCCCGCCGCAGCCTCGGCGTGCTGGTGAGCCTTCTCGCCCTCGCCGGGGCGGTGCTGCTCGGCTGGCACTATCTGCGCGATGCCGAGCTGAACCCGCTGTCGCAGGACGCGGAGCTGACGGCGGATGTCACCGCCATCGCGGCCTCCGTGCCCGGCCGCATCGCCACCATCGCGGTGCGCGAGAACCAGGCGGTGGCGAAGGGCGAGCTTCTGTTCGCGCTCGACCCCGCCACGTATGAATTGCAGGTGGCGCAGGCGCGGGCCGACCTTGCCCTTGCCGAGGCGGGGCTGGCCGACAAGCAGCGCGCGGTGACCGCCGAGCGCGCCAATGCGGTCATTGCGCAGGAACAGGTGACGCGGGCGCGGCAGAACCTCGCCCTCGCCACCCAGACCCTCGCCCGGCTGGAGGCGCTGCGGCCCAAGGGCTATGTCAGCGCCCAGCAGGTGGATGACGCCGCCACCGCCAAGCGCGACGCCGAGGTGAGCCTGAAACAGGCGCTGCAACAGGAGGCGGCGGCCCTCGCGCTGGTCAGCGACACGGCGGCGGCGGTGGCGCTGGTGGAAGCGCGGCGCGCGGCCCTCGCCATCGCCGAGCGTGCTCTGGCCGACACCAAGGTCGTTGCCCCGTTCGATGGCAAGGTGGTGGGGCTGGAGACGGCGGCGGGCGAATATGTGCTGCCGGGCCAGTCGGTCTTCGTGCTGATCGACACCGGCGCCTGGTACGCCTCTGCCGCCTTTGTCGAAACCGAGCTGGCCGGCATCCGCGTCGGCAATTGCGCCACGGTCTACACCCTCGCCAACCGCGCGGTGAAGATGCGCGGCCGGGTGGAGGGTATCGGCTGGGGCGTGCAGTCGACCGAGCAGATCACCCTGCCGCGCAAGATGCCGATCGTGCCCAAGAGCCTCGACTGGGTGCGGGTGGCGCAGCGTTTCCCCGTGCGCATCCGCCTGCTCGACCCTGCCGCCGACCTCATGCGCATCGGCGCCTCCGCCACCGCGACCGTGCACCATGACACGGATTGCTGAAACGCCCGGCGGCGGTCTGCTGCGCGAGGTCTGGGCCGACCTCCAGCCGACGCCCGGCCGCTTCGCCATGACCTGGCGGATCGCGCTGCTGTGCGCGCTCGTCTGCGGCACGGCGATGCTCTACAAAGTGCCGGAGGCGGCGATCAGCTGCTACCTCATCATTTTCCTCACCAGGCCCAACGGGGCGGAAAATGTCGGGCAGGCGCTCGGTCTCATCGTCCTCGTAAGCCTCATCGTCCTCCTCATCGCACCGATCATCCAGTGGACGGCGGAGCTGCCGCTGCTGCGGATCGTGGTCATCGCCGCCACCTCCTTCGCCTTTCTCTATCTCAGTTCGGCGTCCCAATTGGGCGAGATCGGCGCCATCATCGCGCTCGTCATCGCCTTCGTGCTGACCCTGGTCGACCAGGTACCTGCCGGGGAAATCGTCACCCGCGGCCTGCTCTATGCCTGGCAGATGGCGGTTATGCCTATGGTGTTGCTGGCGATTTTTTCCATGGTGCTCGGCACCTCGCCGCACCGGCTGCTGCGCGAGACGCTGGTGGACCGACTCAATGCAGCGGCGCAGGCGCTCGCCGGCCGGGGACGGCGGGCGCTCGACGCGGCGCTCGCCGAGGGGCTGGAGACAAGCGCCAAACAGGTCATGCTGGCGCGTCTGTTCCACACCGCGCCGACGCGCGCCATCGATCGGCTTTCTGCTTCTGCTGCAACGACTTATCGCCTGTTGCTGGCCGTGGCGGCGCTGCCTCCCGGCAGTGAGGAAACCGGGCTGGCGCAGCGCTGCCGCGCGGCGGCCGAGGCTCTCCGCGCCGGCCGCCGGCCCGCTCAGGACGCCGCCGCCGGGGAGGGCGAGGGGCCCCGCGCCGCCATCGCACAGGCGTTGAACGACCTCGGAAAAGGCAATGAAGGCAAGGGGTTGGTTGCCTCGAAACCGTCTTTCCTCGCGCCCGATGCCTTCACCAATAGCGACCATCAGCGCTACGCGCTGAAGACCACGGCGGCGGCGATCACCTGCTATCTCATCTATTCGCTGATCGACTGGCAGGGCATCCACACCGCCATGGTCACCTGCTACGTCGCCGCGCTCGGCACGACCGGCGAGACGGTGCACAAGCTGGCGCTCCGCATCGCCGGCTGCCTTGTCGGCGCGGCACTGGGGCTTGCGGCGATCCTGTATATTATCCCGCATCTTCAATCGGTTGGCGGGTTGATGGCGCTGGTGTTCGCCGGCGTTCTGGTCGCTGCCTGGGTGTCCTCAGGCAGCGAGCGCATCTCCTATGGCGGCGTGCAGATCGGTCTCGCCTTCCTCCTCACCATCCTCAACGGCTTCGGACCCAGCACCGACATGGACGCCGCCCGCGACCGCGTCGTCGGAATTTTGCTTGGCAATCTCGTGGTTTATCTCATCTTCACGCAGATCTGGCCGAAAAGCGCGGTGGTCGATGTGCGCGAAAGGCTCGCCCGGGCGCTGGCCGCACTGGCGCGACTGGCGGCGCTGGATCCCGCCACCCGCCGTCAGGCGGTGGCGGAGGCGGCGACAGTGGAGAGCGAACTTGCCAAGTCGCGGGACGTGCTGGCGCTTTTGCCCTTTGAACCCGCACGCCTGCGCCCGTCCGCGACCACCGAGCGGCGTCTTCACCGGCTAGTGGAGGAGGCCGACGCGGTGCTGCCGGCGCTGATCTTCGCCCCTGACGTGCCGACCGACACCGCGCAGCGCTTCGCCGCGGCGGCGGAGCGGCTCGCCCGGGGTGGGAGCGGGCAGGGGGTGCCCGCGACAGAGTTCCCCGAGTCGTCGGACGCTCTCGCCCGTCGGGCCGAACGCATCGCAACACTGGCGGCGGGGTAAGGCATGGCCGCGCATCGCCCTCGCCACCACGCATTCCTACTCTTAGCCGTTGTTTTGGCGGGTCTTTTTCTTGCCGGCTGCGCGACGAGCGCTCTGAAAACAGCGCCCCAGGACCCCGCGCAACCCTGGACGCCGGAAGCCAGCGTCGCTGCGACGGGCGCCGCAGGCGAAGGAGGCGCAACGGAAGCGTCGGCCAAGGTGTTCAGCGTAACGCCTGATCTGGACGTCGCCCAGATGGAGCCAACACCGGGCATCGACCCCCGCCGCGCCTATGGGCTGCCGGAACTTATCGACATCGCCCAGATGCAGAATCCGCAAACCCGCATCGCCTGGCAGCAGGCGCGGCAGGCGGCGCTGAGCACGGGCATGGTGGAGGCGACCTATCTGCCTTTCATCTCTGCCAATGTCATCGGCGGCTGGCAGGACGTGTCGTCGACGCTGCCGGTCACGGTGGGCAGCGTGAACCAGGTGTCGAGCCGGGTTGAGGGCGTGTCGCCGCAGGTGGCACTGCAATGGCTGGTCTTCGATTTCGGCCAGCGCGATGCGTTGCATAAGGCCGCTCGCCACAACGCGACCGCCGCCAATATCCTGTTCAACGGCACGCATCAGAAGATCATCCACGATGTGACGCGCGCCTACTTCCTTTATGGCGCGGCGCGCAGCCGCGTGCGGATTGCCGAGCAGAATGCGGCCAATGCCCGCAAGATTTCGGCGGCGGCGCAGGCACGCAATGATCAGGGACGCGGCACGACGGTAGAGGTGGCGCAGGGGCGGCAGCTGGTGGCGCAGGCGCAGTTCGGCCTCGTGCAGGCGCAAGGCGCCGAGCGCGATGCCTATCAGCTGCTGATGGGGGCGATGGGCGTGTCCCCGCTCACCCGCATCGCCATCCGCGAACCCGGTCGGCGGGCGCTGCCACCCTCGGTGGCTACGCCGACGGAAGAAATGATCAAGGTCGCGCTCGCCCGCCGCCCGGATGTGCTGGCGTCGTTCTCCGCGATGAAGGCGACCCGCTCCGCCGTCGGTGCCGCGGAGGCGGAGTTCATGCCCAAAGTGTTCCTCGGCGCGGTCGCTGCGGGCGGAGGGGCGAGCTTCAGCGCCACCGGCCTGCCGACCATCGGCCAGCAGGCCTCGACCACTGGCGTGCTGCTGGGGGTGACGATGCCGCTCTACGATGGCGGGCTACGGGCAGCGCAGCTGAAGAAGGCGGAATCATTGGCTTCCACCAGCGAGGCGACGTTCGAGGCGACACGCGACGCGGCCGCCCGTGAGATCGTCATCGCCGCCGATACGCTGCGCTCGGCGCTGGCCTCCTACCGTGCGGCCACAGCACTCGCAGAAGCTGCGGCGGTAACTTATGACGCGGCGCTCGGCGCCTATGAGAGCGGCGTCGGCGACATCACCGCCGCCACCACCGCCGAAAGCGGACTTCTCACCGCCCGTCTGGCGCAGTCCGACGCTCACGCGGCCTCACTGGTCGCGGCCGCCAATCTCGCCTTCGTGCTCGGCGCGATGACCTCGCGCGAGGTGCCCGCCGCACTCGATGCCCGCTGAGGCAGCGAAAGGTCGGCGTCGGCTGAGGCGGCGCCAGCCGCTTGCCTTTGGCGCCCCCATGTCGCTTACTCCAGCGGCTTCACCAGCCTGAAAGGACGCCAGCCTTGACGCCCGAAAAGTCCAGCGCCGCTCTGCGTGACGATCTCCTCGACGACATCTATTCCTCGCCCGACCTGCTGGGGATGCTGCCGAAATCCGGTTTCCCGGTCGACCAGAGGGAGCCGCGCCATGTGTTCGCGGCGGTGCGCGACGAGCTGATGCTGGATGGCAATTCGCGCCAGAACCTCGCCACCTTCTGCCAGACCTGGGTCGACGACGAGATCCGCGATCTCATGGAATTGTCGATCGACAAGAATATGATCGACAAGGACGAGTATCCGCAGACGGCGGAAATCGAGGCGCGTTGCGTGCGCATGCTGGCCGACCTCTGGAACGCGCCGGATCCGCTCACCACGCTCGGCTGCTCCACGGTCGGTTCGTCGGAAGCGGCGATGCTGGGCGGACTCGCGCTGAAGTGGCAGTGGCGCAAGCGCCGCGCCAAGGAGGGCAAGCCCACGGACCGGCCCAACCTGATCTGCGGTCCGGTACAGATCTGCTGGCACAAATTCGCCCGCTATTTCGATGTCGAACTGCGCGAGATTCCGCTCGAAGGCGACCGGCTGATCATGACGCCGGAGGAGGTTCTCGCCCGTGTCGACGAGAACACGATTGGCGTGGTGCCGACGCTGGGCGTGACCTTCACCTGCCAGTACGAACCCGTGAAGGCGGTGAGCGACGCGCTGGACCGGCTGCAGGCCGAGACGGGCCTCGATATCCCTATCCATGTCGACGGTGCCTCGGGCGGCTTCCTCGCGCCCTTCTGTGCACCAGAACTTTCCTGGGATTTCCGCCTGCCGCGGGTGAAGTCGATCAACACGTCGGGCCACAAATTCGGCCTCGCCCCGCTGGGCGTGGGCTGGGTGATTTGGCGCGAGGCGGCCGACCTGCCGCCGGAACTCGTCTTCGACGTGAACTATCTCGGCGGCGACATGCCGACCTTCGCGCTGAATTTCTCGCGCCCCGGCGGGCAAGTCGTTGCCCAATATTACAACTTCGTCCGGCTGGGCCGCGAGGGCTACGCCAAGATCCAGAACGCCTGCTACGACACGGCCGAGTATCTCGCGCGGGAGATCGCCGCGCTTGGACCGTTCGAAATTCTCTACGACGGCAACCGCCACACCGGCATTCCGGCGCTATGCTGGAAGCTGAAAGACGACAAGGGGTTCGGCGGTTACACCCTTTACGACCTCGCGGACCGGCTGCGCTCGCGCGGCTGGCAGGTGCCGGCCTATTCCATGCCGGCGAACCGGCAGGATCTCGTCATCCAGCGCATTCTGGTGCGCCACGGGGTGAGCCGCGATCTCGCCAGCCTGCTGCTCGACGATTTCCGCCGGGCGCTCGACTTCTTCGCCAAGCATCCGGTCACCCACCCGCTGACCGATGACGAGGCGGCAGGGTTCAACCACAATTGAGCGTGACGCCCGGGCGCGTCGCTGCGCCCGGGCTTTCCTGCCGGGTCAGCCCAGCGTCATCAGGCTGGCGTTGCCGCCAGCGGCAGCCGTGTTGGTGCTGGTGGAGCGTTCCATCATCAGCAGGTCGAGCGGATAGACTTCGCCGCGCGCGATGTCGTCCGGCGCGAGCCCGTGGACAAGCACGATCGGCCCCTCGCGGGCGGCGATGGCTTCGTTCAGACGGCGCAGCGCATCGCCATCGCCCTCGAACAGGACGGCATCGAACGCCGCCCCATCATAGCTGTCGGTGAGCTGCACCCAATCTTCCAGGCCGCTGGGGAGCGCCGGCATCTGCGAGCCTTCCAGCAACACGCGATTGCCCGTGGCAAGGGCGGAGGCGATCTGCACGGCGAGTCCCCGCTCCGTGGCCGCCAGGCACAGCACGGTGCCGCGTGGCGAGAGCGCATAGACATTGCGTTCGCCCACCGGGCCGGGCAGCTCCGCCATATGGCCGAAAGGCGTGCTGTCGAGCACCGCCCCGCACATGGTGCGAATGCCGGTATCCCATTGGAAGTCTACCCAGAGCCGGGCTGGGGATGGGGCCTCGCGTGCCGGCAGCAGAGCGGCCGGGCGGCGTGCGAGCAGACGCCCGAGATAGAGCGGCCCGCCCGCCTTCGGGCCGGTGCCGGAAAGCCCATGCCCGCCAAAGGGCTGCACGCCGACGACGGCGCCGATGATGTTGCGGTTCACATAGACATTGCCGACCTCAATCCGCGCACCGACATGGGCGATGGTCTCGTCAATGCGGGTGTGCAGGCCGAAGGTGAGGCCGTAACCGGTGGCGTTAATGGCGTCGATGAGCCGGTCCAGCCCGTCACGGGCATAGCGCACGACATGCAGGACCGGGCCGAACACTTCCCGGCTGAGGTCTCCGATGTCGCCGATCTCGATCAGCGTCGGCGGGACGAAGGTGCCGTGCGCCGCCTCCTCGCCGAGTTGAAACTGCTCCACCCGGCAACCGGCCTTGCGCAGGCGTTCGATATGGGCCTCGATTCCGGCCTTCGCTTCGGCCGAGATGACCGGGCCGATATCGGTCGACAGGTTCACCGGATTGCCGACGCTCAGCTCCTTCAGCGCGCCGCGCAGCATGGCGAGCATGCGGTCGGCCACATCCTCCTGCAGGCAGAGCACGCGCAGGGCCGAACAGCGCTGGCCGGCGGAGTCAAAGGCGGAGGACAGCACATCGGCCACCACCTGCTCGGCCAGAGCCGAGGAATCGACGATCATCGCGTTCTGTCCGCCGGTCTCGGCGATCAGCGGGATGACGCTGCCATCCGGGCTGAGCCGGGTGGCGAGCTGGCGCTGGATCAGCCGCGCGACCTCGGTGGAGCCGGTGAACATCACCCCGCGCGTGCGGCTATCGGCGACGAGCGCCGCGCCGACCTTGCCATCGCCGGGGACGAGCTGCAGCGCGCCCTCGGGCACCCCGGCCTCGCGCAGGATTTCGACCGCCGTGAAGGCGATGAGCGGGGTCTCCTCGGCCGGCTTGGCTACCACCACATTGCCGGCCGCGAGCGCCGCGCTGATCTGGCCGGTGAAGATGGCGAGTGGGAAATTCCACGGGCTGATGCACACCACCGGTCCGAGCGGCCGATGAGTGTCACCAGAATAGCCATGACGTACCTGGGCGCCGTAATAGCGAAGAAAATCAACGGCTTCCCGTACCTCGCCCACGGCGTTCGGGTAGGACTTGCCGGCCTCGCGGATGATGAGGCCGATGAGGGCCGGCAGGCGCGCTTCCATCAGCTCGGCGGCGCGGAACAGGCAGGCCGCGCGCTCGTCCGGAGGGGTAGACTGCCAGATCGGCGCCGCCGCATTGGCATAGGCCATCGCCCGGCTCACCATCTCCGGCGCGGTCTCCTCCACCGTGCCGACCGTATCGCGATGATCGGCAGGGTTCAGCACCGGGCGGGTCGGGCCGTCCATGGTCAGAGGTCCCGCCAGCAAAGGCTTTGCCGCCAACGGCGCGGCGCTGCCCGCGAGCAGGGCGGCGGCGAGGGAGGCGAGGCGCTGCTCGTTGGAGAGGTCCAGTCCGGCCGAATTGCGCCGTTCCGCGCCGAACAAATCGGCCGGCGCGGCGATGCCGGTATGGGGGGCGCCCATTGGCTCGATGCGCAGGGCGGCATCGACCGGGCTTTCGATCAGTTCGTCGACCGGCACATCGGGATCGGCGATGCGGTTGACGAAGGAGGTGTTGGCCCCGTTCTCCAGCAGGCGGCGGACAAGATAGGCCAGCAGCGTCTCATGGGTGCCGACGGGCGCGTAGATCCGGCAGGGGCGGCCGAGCTTCTCGCGGCCCACCACTTCCTCATAAAGCGGTTCGCCCATGCCGTGCAGGCACTGAAATTCATATTGCCCGGCATAGTAGTTAGCCCCCGCCATCTCCATGACGGTGGCGAGCGTCTGCGCGTTGTGGGTGGCGAATTGCGGGAACACAGCATCCGGTGCCGCCAGCAGCTTGCGGGCGCAGGCGAGATAGGCGACGTCGGTGTGGATTTTGCGCGTGTAGACCGGAAAGCCTTCCAGCCCCTCTACCTGCGCCCGCTTGATCTCGCTGTCCCAATAGGCGCCTTTCACCAGCCGGATCATCAACCGGTGGCCGGAGCGGCGGGCGAGGTCGATCAGGTAATCGACCACATAAGGGCAGCGTTTCTGATAGGCCTGAATGACAAAACCGATGCCATTCCAGCCGCTTAGCGCCTCATCGAAACAAAGCGATTCAAGCAGATCGAGCGAGATTTCCAGCCGGTCGGCTTCCTCGGCGTCGATGTTGAGCCCGATGTCGTAATGGCGCGCCAGCTTGGCGAGCGCGGCGACGCGGGGCAGCAACTCATTGATAACGCGCGAATATTGCGCGCGGCTGTAGCGCGGGTGCAGCGCCGACAGCTTGATCGAGATGCCCGGCCCCTCATAGATGCCGCGTCCTGCCGAGGCCTTGCCGATGGCGTGGATCGCCTGTTCGTAATCGATGTAATAGCGCCGGGCGTCCGCCTCCGTCGTGGCGGCTTCACCAAGCATATCAAAGGAATAGCGGAAACCCTTCGCCTCCATGCGGCGGGAATTGGCCAGCGCCTCGGAGATGGTCTGGCCGGTCACGAACTGCTCGCCCATCATGCGCATGGCGACATCGACGCCGCGCCGGATCAGCGGCTCGCCACCGCGACCGATGAGTCTGGTGAGAGCGCCAGTGAGACCAGCCTCACTGGACGTCGAGGTCAGCTTGCCGGTCAGCACCAGCCCCCAGGTCGCGGCGTTGACGAACAACGAGGGGCTGTGGCCGAGATGCGCCTGCCAGTCGCCATGGCCGATCTTGTCGCGGATCAGCGCGTCGCGGGTGGCGCGGTCGGGAATGCGCAGCAGCGCCTCGGCGAGGCACATCAGCGCGACGCCTTCCTGGCTGGAGAGCGAATATTCGTGGATCAACCCTTCGACCGGGCCCTTCTGGCCCTTGGCGCGCAGCGCTTCCACCAGCTCCCGGGCGCGGGCGCGGGCGGCCTCTGCTTTCGGCGCCGGCAGGGTGGCGGGGCCGATGAGAACCGGCACGGCCTCGGTTTCCGGCACGCGATAGGCGGATGTGACGCGGGCGCGCAGCACGCTCTGGGGCCGGATACCACGGGCGAAGGGGAGAAAGGGGCTGTCCCCCGACACGCCACTGATGCTGGGCGCGGGCTCCGGCGTGGCATCCACCTGCGGAACCGCTTCCAGCCCACGCTCCGTGCGCTCGATGGCGGCGGTGAGCGCGCCCTTGACCAGCGCGTGCGGGGTGCAACCCTCCCGCTCGGCAGCGGCCCTCAGCCGGGCGCGCAGATCCTCGTCGATCTTGACGCCGATCGTCGTGGTGGACATCGCGGTTCCCCAAATCTATCCGGTAAGATGATGAGGTGTAACCAAAGGCAGAAAAAGGTGCAACTCAAAAGGCGCTGCCTCACGACCGGCCAACATGTCGCGGCGTGGGCGCCGTCCGCTCAGGGCGGGGGGCGCTGCATGGAAGGCTCCTTCGCGGTCACATCGAGGATACTCCTTGGCAGGCGGGCGACCGATCCCCACCTCATCGCCATGACCCGTCTCTCCCACACCCCCCTTTCCGTCCTCGACCTCTCCTTCGTCGCTTCCGGCTCCAGCGGGCCGGAGGCGCTGCGCGGCACGCTGGAACTGGCGCGCCATGTCGATGGCCTCGGCTTCACCCGCTTCTGGGTCGCCGAGCATCATAACCTCGCCTCCGTCGCGTCAGGCGCGCCCGATGTTATGGCGGGGCAGATCCTGGCGGCGACCGAGCGCATCCGCGTCGGCTCCGGCGGGGTGATGCTGCCCAATCACGCTCCGCTGATGGTGGCGGAGCGCTTCAAGGTACTGGAGGCGCTTTATCCCGGCCGGGTCGATCTCGGCCTCGGCCGGGCGCCCGGCACGGACCATCTCACCTCGCACGCGCTGCGGCGCCGGCAGGATGTCGATCCCGGCGACGATTTCCTTGACCGGCTGAAAGAGCTGATGCTGTGGGATACGGGCGCCTGGCCGGCGGACCATCCCTACCGCAACATCCAGGTGATGCCGGTGGATGTGAAATTGCCGCCGATCTGGCTGCTGGGCTCCTCCGGCTACAGCGCCCGGCTCTCGGCGCAGATCGGGGTGGGCTATGCCTATGCGCACCATTTCGCCCAGCATGATGTGCTGGACGCGATGCTGAGCTACCGCGCCGGCTTCCAACCCTCGGAGCGATTGGCGGCGCCGCATGCCATCCTCGCTCTGGCTGTCGTATGCGCCCCGACCGACGAGGAGGCGGAATATCTCGCCGGCAGCGTCGATCTCGCCCATCTGCGCCGCGCGCGCGGGCATTACGGCCCGATCCCGACCGCCGAGGAGGCGGCCGC
Source organism: Ancylobacter sp. (assembly GCF_965249975.1). Lineage (GTDB taxonomy): Bacteria > Pseudomonadota > Alphaproteobacteria > Rhizobiales > Xanthobacteraceae > Ancylobacter. Next base: position 346,194 of record NZ_CBDFNE010000020.1, read on the forward strand.
CTATCCCTATAGCGAGGCGGATCTTGTCTTCATCCGCCGCAACCGCGACAAGGTGCTCGTCGGCGGGCCGGAGAAGGTGGCGGAGGGGCTGGAGCGCTTCCTCGCTACCACGCAGGCGGATGAGCTGATGATCACCACCGCCATTCCCGACATGGCGGCAAAGAAGCGTTCCTACACGCTGGTGAAGGCGCTGCAGGCCGTGTCGGCGGTGGCCTGACGCGGCATCCATGAAACAGCGTCATCCCGGACGGCCTGAGGCCGATCCGGGATCGCGTGCCACTGCTGGCTGACGATCCCGGCGCTTCGGCCGGGACGACATCCACGCGGGGCTCACCCCGCCACTTTTGCCGGCCGCGTCACCAGCCAGATGCCTAGCGCGATGGGGACGATGCCGAGGAAATCGAGCGGCGGCACGGCCTCCCCCAGCAGCAGCCAGCCGAAGAAGAGGCCGAGCGGCGGCATGAGAAAGTGCAGGCTGGAGGCCGCCGTCGCCGAGGCGCGGGTGAGCAGGTAGAACCACAGGCCATAGCCGCCGATGGAAACGCCGATCACCAGAAAGGCGAGGCCGCCGATGAGATTGGCGGTGAGGCGGATGTCGCCGGTGCTCTCGGTGGCGAGCGCGACCGGGATCAGCGCCAGCCCGCCGGCGAGACACTGCACGGCATTGCCGCTCCAGATGCCGCCGCGCGGCGCGAGATATTTGAACGCCAGCGTGCCGGCGGCCAGCGCAGTGACACCCCCGGCGATGAGCAGCGTGCCGGCCAGCGTTTCATGCGCGCCGGCAAGGCGCGAGCGCAGCACGATGACGACGCCGATCAGCCCCAGCGCGATGCCTGCCCATTTCGCCGGGCTCATCTTCTCGCCCAACAGCGGCCCGGCACCGAGCGCCACCAGGAGCGGCAGGCAACTCGTCAGCACGGCGGTGTAGGCGGAGGAGGTGAAGGTGAGGGCGGTCCAGTTGAGGCCGAGATAGACCGCATTATTGAGCACGCCGATGCCGATGAGCGCGACGATGTCCCGCCGACGGATCGGCGGCAGGCCCTTTCGGCGCGCCCCGCTGTCCCACAGCGGCGCGAGTGCCAGCATCAGCGAGCCCGCCAGCAGCAGACGCACCGCGAGCAGGATCAGCGGCGGGCAGTCCGCCAGCGCCATCTTGGCGCCGGCAAAGGCCGACGACCACAGCACGCAGAACAGCGCCACCAGAAGCGGCAGCGGCAAGAACGTCGCCGGTGCGGCCGGGACAGCGACGGACGGGTTCGCCTTCGAGGCGGAGGGCATGCGTCGTCTCCACATGGATCGCGGAGAAACTAGGCGTCGCGGCTTGGATCGGAAAACGAGATGTTCTCATGGGTGCCATGAGAAAAGACGATCAGACTGCCGTGCGGCGTCACGCCCGCCAGTCGTAAATCCAGCGGTAGCGTTCCAGCACCGCGCTTTCCGGCTGGACGCGCATGACCAGATCGCGGGCGAGGCGGGCGGGGCCCTTCAGATGATAGATGCGATCCATGCCGCGCGCGGCGCGCTGCACGCGGGCGGTGCGGGGCCGCCGCGCGGCCTCGTAGCGGCGCAGCGCGGCATGGATATCGTCCGCGCCGGCCAATTCGCGGGCGAGCACCGCCGCGTCCTCGATCGCCTGCGCCGCGCCCTGGGCGAGAAAGGGCGGCATGGCGTGGGCGGCGTCGCCCAGCAGAGTCACCGGGCCGTCGCCCCAGTTGGTGAGCGGGTCGAGATCGAACAGCGCCCAGCGCAGCCAGCGCTCCGGCGCGTCGAGCAAGGCGCGGGCTGGCGCGCACCAGCCGCGGTAATGCGCCAGAAGCTCGTCGCGCGCCGCAGCCTCGCTCCAGCCATGCACCTCGCGCTCGTCGGGCGTGACGGCGACCAGATTGATCGCCCGGCCGGCCTGCACGGGATAGGTGACGAGATGGGCACCGGGGCCGATCCATAGCCGCGTGACGGGATCGGTGAGGGTGGCGGGCAGTGCGTCGACCGGCACGGTGGCGCGCCAGGCGGCGCGGTGGCGGAAGGAGGGCGCCGCCTGCGGCTGGAGCGTCCGCCGGACGACGGAGCGCAGGCCGTCGGCGCCGATCAGCGCGTCGGCGCGCAGGGTCTCCGTGCCGCCGGCATGGCGCAGGCTCAAGGTGACGCCGGTAGCTTCGGGCGTGAAGCTTTCCAGCGCATGGCCGAGCTTGAGCGTGATGGACGGCACCTCGCGCACGGCGGCGAGCAGGGCGGCCTGCAAATCGGCGCGGTGGATGACGAGGAAGGGCCCGCCGAACCGGGCCTCGGCCGCCATGCCCATCGGCCCGCCGGCGAGCCGTGTGCCGGTCCGCCCGTCCAGCACGGCGAAGGCGGTGGGGAGCACGGCCTGCGCGGCCACGCGCTCATAGACGCCGAGCGCCTTCAGGCAGCGCGTGGCATTGGCGGCGAGCTGCACGCCAGCGCCGGCTTCCTCCAGAACCTCCGCCCGCTCAACCAACGTGACGGCACAGCCGGCCTGCGCCAGCGCAAGGGCGGCGGTGAGGCCGCCGATGCCGGCACCGACGATAGCGAGGGAGCGGGCGGGCAAGGGCCGCGCTCAGGCGGCGGCCGGAATCTCGAACAGCGCGCCCGGCGGGTTCGATTCGGTGCCGTGCAGGTGGGAATCGAAGGTGTAGAGGGTCGAGCAATAGGGACAGATGATCTCGCTGTCCGACCCCATGTCGAGAAACACATGTGGGTGGTCATAGGGCGGCAGCGCGCCCACGCACATGAATTCCTTGGCGCCAATGGCGATCTTCGCCACGCCGGCCGAATTGTGGAAATGGGGAACGACGTGGCCCGCCATGATGTCCGCCTGTCCGCGCTCGCGTTGAAATCGGCGCGACCATAGCCGCTGGCGCGCCCGGGTCCAAGGGGCCGGATGCCGCGCCTGTGCACGCCGCCCCCATCGCTTCGCCATAATGGCCGGGCAGAAACGTGGCATCGCGCCGCGCCCTCCCCATATCGCTGCCATGTATCGGTTCTTCACCGCTTTCGGCTTCCTGCTCGCCTTCGCGGGTGCCGCCCATTGGGTGGTGCCGGCGGGACGGCACGCCCTGGCGCTGGTGAGCGCGCAGGACGATGCGGCGCGGCTCGCCGATCTGCAGCTCACCGGCGTGCTCACCGAGGCGCGGGTGGCGCAGGAGATCGACGCCGCGCTGGCCGAAGGCGACGGCGAACTGGCGGCGAGCTTTGTCGAACTCGCGGACGAACGCGGGCTGACCGTGACGGCGGAGCGCCGGGCACGTGTCGCCCTCGCCACTGCGCCGGGCGCGCGCTTTGCGCGCGGGGCGGGAAGCTTCGGCCATGGCTTCCTCACCGGGCAGGGCGAGGACATGGCCGGGCTCGCGGGCGCCGCCGCCGGCGATCTCACCGTGTGGGGCGATGTGCGCGATCTCGGCCGCGAGGCGGCGCATTGGGCGCGCGGCGAGCCGGTGGACCATTTCATGGTCAACCTCGCCAGCATCGGCATCGTGGCGACCGGGGCGACCTATGCCGCCTTCGGCGCGCCGCTGACCTTCCGGGCCGGGCTCTCGGTGCTGAAGGGTGCGCGGCGCGCGGGCGTGGTCGGCGGGCGCTTCGCCGGGAATATCGCGGCGGCTGTGCGCGGCGGGTCGAAGGCGCAACTCGCCGCGCTGGTGGGCGATCTCGGCACGGCGGGCTCGAAGGCCGGCACACGCGCCACCTTCGCCGGGCTGCGCCATGTCGACGATGCCGCCGGTGCGGCGCGGCTGAGCGCGCTGGCGCAGGCCAAGGGCGGCAAGACGCTGGCGGTGGTGAAAACGCTTGGGCGCGGGGCGCTGTTCCTTACCGAGGCGATGGCCAAGCTTGCCTACTGGATCATTGCCGCCGCGCTGAACGTGCTCGGCTTCATCGCCTCGTTCAATTCCATGGTGGTGGCGATGCTTCGCCCGATGTGGAAGAAAAAGCGGCGCCGGCCGCTCCCCCTGCCGGCGTGAGGCTTGCCGAGGAGATACCGATGCGCCGTTTCCTGCTGACGCTGAGTTCGCTCGCCGCGCTCGCGCTCGTCACCTTGCCAGCCGGCGCGGCGGAAAACCGCTGCGGCTGGTATGTGAACCCGACGCCGGGCAATTGGTATCTCACCGACCGCGACGGCGACTGGTGGATGCGCTCGCAGGGCGGGCTGGAGGCGGAAGGCTTCGACAACGCCCCCGATTTCGATTCCAAGCAATATGTAAAACTGCAGCCGAACGGCTATGGCTATGGCTGCGCCTGTCTCAGCGTCGATACCGACAAGGCGGAGATGAATATCACCCGCATCTATTCCGGCACGATCCTGCCGCTGTCGCGCTGCCGCAACGACAAGGCCCTTAAGAAGCCGGGCTAAGCCGACCGTCCACGCGGCGCGAAGCTATAGGCCCCAAGACATCGCATGGGGCGGAGCCGGCCGCGACTGTGGCAACGCCGGCCCTCACGTAGAATGGTGCCTCAGCGAGCCGAGGAGCTGAAGCAACTCGCCGATCGGCTGAGGAAAGGTAAATAAATTGTAGAGGCCGATAAATGTAATATTTATATATAAAGCGGAATAAGTGGATGAGCGATCGAAGAGATAAAATATTACATGTAAGTGCGTTAGATTTTATTAAATGTGGATGCTTTGGACCAATACGTATTGGAAGTACGTTAGGCGAAGTGAGGGCGTTCTTTAAAAAACTGAGTGGACTTGAGGAAGAGTATTTAAATCTAGTCTCTAATGATAAGTCTTTAGAAGGTCTTTGTGTTTTTGTAACTGGCGCGATAAAAATATATTTGCATAAAAAATATAATGACGAATTTAAGGTTTCGTCGATATTTGTTGAGGCAGTGAAGAAAAATACGAGATTTATTGACGACGAGAGATACATTCATTTTGATTGCATTAATTTAAGGCGCGGAAATTCGATATCAACGATAAAACGTAAATTGGAAGAATTGGGGATCGAAATCAAAGAACAAAAGACGGTTGCCTATTCGGTCGAATTGCATACAAATCCGTACGGTGTTCTTGTATTCGAATTTTATCCTCCTGAGGGGGTTTTCGAAAGTACAGCTAAATTCGTACTTTTTATGGTTAAATAATTTCAGGGAGGGCGCATCTGCGCCGCCCTGACCGCAATCGAACGCATGTTCTGCCGCCCCAAGGATTTCAGGCGAATCGCCACCCGATACGACAAGCTCGCGAGGAACTATGTCGCCGGCCGCTGCCTAGCAGCTCTCGTCTCGTGTTGGCTGCGTTGAGTCTCGACCCCAGGAGCTTCCGATGATCGCGCTGCGTGCCATCAAGGCCAACATCACCACTCTTGCCGTCGACGCCATCGTCAATGCGGCCAATTCGTCGCTGCTCGGCGGTGGCGGCGTGGACGGCGCGATCCACCGCGCGGCGGGACCGGAGATGCTGCACGAATGCCGGCTGCTCGGCGGTTGCCGGACCGGCGAGGTCAAGATGACGCGCGGCTACAAGCTGCCGGCGCGCTTCGTCCTGCACACGGTCGGTCCGGTCTGGCGTGGGGGCGGGCATGGCGAAGATGCGTTGCTGGCGCAATGCTATGGCGGCAGCATCGAGCTCGCGCGCACGCATGGCCTCGGCAGCATCGCCTTTCCGGGCATCAGCACCGGGCGCTACGGCTATCCCATCGCGCGGGCGGCGGGCATCGCGGTGGCGACAGCGGCGGGATTGCGCGACCGGCCGGGCGTGCCGGCGGACATCATCTTCTGCTGTTTCTCCGATGCCGACCTCCTTGTCTATGAGGATCTCCTGGCCAAGCTGGAGACGTGACGCCCTCGCGCCAGCGCTTGGCAGGGCGGGGCGGGCTCATTAGCGTGCGCGCTCCCTGAACGGAGCACGCCATGCCGACCTTCTCCCATGACGGTATCGAATTCGCCTATCTCGACGAGGGGGAGGGCGCGCCGATCGTGCTGGTGCACGGCTTCGGCTCAACCAAGGAGATCAACTGGGTCGGGCCGGGCTGGGTCTCGACCCTCACCGGGGCGGGACGGCGGGTGGTCGCGCTCGACAATCGCGGCCATGGTGCCTCCGCCAAACTCTACCAGCCCGAGCTTTACGATCCCTGGCTGATGGCGCGCGATGTGCTGGCGCTGATCGACCATCTTGGCCTCCCCCAGGTCGATTTGATGGGCTACTCCATGGGCGGGCGCATCAGCGCCTGCGCCGCGCTGACCGCGCCGGAGCGGGTGCGCGCGCTGGTGCTGGGCGGCATCGGCATTCACCTCATCGCCGGCGCCGGCCTGCCCATCACCATCGCCGACGCGCTGCGCGCCCCCAGCCTCGACGACGTGACCGACCCGATGGGCCGCATGTTCCGCGCCTTCGCCGACCAGACCAGGAGCGACCGCGAGGCGCTCGCCGCCTGCATCGTCGGCTCGCGCCGCACGCTGAGCCGCGAAGAGGTGATGCGGATCGCCGTGCCGACGCTGATCGCGGTCGGCACCCGCGACGAGGTGTCCGGTGCCGCCGCTCCGCTCGCGGCGCTGATATCAGGCGCGCGCGCGGTCGACATTCCCGATCGCGACCACATGCGCGCCGTGGGCGACAAGGTGTTCAAGGAAGCGGTGCTGGCGTTCCTGAGCGAGCAGGCCTGAACGCGCGTTTACAGCGCGCGCCGTGTGAATTATAGTTCACGCTCATGGTCGAGGTGCGGCAGACGGCTGAGTTTGCGCGATGGTTTGCTCGGCTGCGGGATGGGGCCGCCGCAGCACGGATACGTGCCCGCATTCGACGCCTTTCCCTCGGCAATCCGGGCGATGCGAAGCCGGTCGGCGAGGGCGTCCGTGAGCTTCGCATCGATTACGGCCCCGGCTATCGGGTCTACTTCGTGCAACGGGGAAGCGTGCTGGCCATTTTGCTCTGCGGCGGCGATAAGCGCTCGCAGGACAAGGATATAGCCGCAGCCAAAGCGCTCGCCAGTGAATGGAAGGAGTGAGAGATGGCGCTCGAAATCATCCCGTGGGATGCGGCCGACGGCCTCGACACACCGGAGAGCATAGCTGCCTATCTCGAAGCGATCTTCGAGGATGGGGACCCTGCGCTGATCGCTGCCGGCCTAGGCGACATAGCCCGGTCCAAAGGCATGACCAAGATCGCCAGGGATGCCGGGGTGACGCGCGAGGCGCTGTACAAGGCGCTGAGCGCAGAAGGCGATCCGCGCCTGTCCACGCTGCTCGGTGTCGTACGGGCGCTTGGGCTCACCCTCACGGTGGCGCCGAAAAGCGCGGCGTGAGCGGCGTCGGCAGGCCAAAAACGAGAGTCGGATAAGCGGTTTGCCGGGAAGCGCTGACATTCCGATTCCGCCCCGGGCCAACGCCGTTGTGTCCTTCCCGGCGCAGGCGCCGGACCGTGCGGCCGGGCCTCTTTGCGCTACTCGTCGCATCCGTCCGTCGGGGGTGCCGCTCGCGGTCGCGTTAGACGCGGGCGCGAGGCCGCCCGTCAGGCGGAATAAGCGGAGTCGGCGGAATCGCTTGCGCGGGAAAGCTGACATTTCGATTCCGCGCCGTGTCAGCCTTGCTGTCGTGCCTCCCGGCACCGGAACGCGACAATGCAATCCTGCAATCCCGACGGCATAGGCCGGCACCGGGTGCTGTGCTAGGCTCAGACCAACTCGGGACATCTGGCCGACGCCGCAAAGGCGAACGGCGAGGGCAGAAAAAATGGCTGTGAACTCTCTTCAGCGCGTCGAGGCGCCGCGTGCGCTCGACAAGGTCGATCCGGTCTGGGCGCGCATCCGCACGGAAGCCGAGACCATCACCCAGCGCGAGCCGGCGCTGGCCAGCTTCGTCTATTCGACGGTGCTCTACCACACCTCGCTGGAGAAGGCGGTGGCGCACCGCATCGCCCAGCGGCTCGACCATGGCGACGTGCCGGCGGACATCATCCGCCAGGCCTTCGAAGAAGCGGCGGCGGACGATCCGGGGCTTGGCGTCGCCATCCGCGCTGACATCGTCGCCGTGCTCGACCGCGACCCGGCCACCGACCGGGCGATCCAGCCCTTGCTCTATTACAAGGGCTTCCACGCCATCCAGACCCACCGTCTGGCGCATTGGCTGTGGAAGAACGGGCGCACCGATTTCGCGCTCTATCTGCAGAGCCGTTCCTCGGCGGTGAATCAGGTGGACATCAATCCGGCGGCGCCCTTCGGCCGTGGCATTTTCTTCGACCATGCCACCGGCATCGTCGTGGGCGAGACGGCGGTGATCGAGGACAATGTCTCGGTGCTGCAGGGCGTGACGCTGGGCGGTACCGGCAAGGAGCATGGCGACCGGCACCCGAAGATCCGCCAGGGCGTGCTGCTGGGGGCGGGCGCGAAGGTGCTCGGCAATATCGAAGTGGGCCATTGCGCCCGCGTCGCCGCCGGCTCGGTGGTGCTGAAGCCCGTCCCGGCCCGCACCACCGTGGCGGGTGTGCCGGCGAAAGTGGTGGGGGAGGCCGGCTGTGCCGAGCCCTCACGCAGCATGGACCAGATGTTCGACCATTTCGCCGATATGCCGACTTTCTTCGGCGAGGCGATCTGAGACGCGAGCATTCCGGCGCGCCGGTGTGAACAGGCGATTGTGCCGGTGCGGTTGCGCCGGCCGTCGTGGCGTGGCAAGCCTGCCGCCCGATCAACCCCCTTGGGAGCACGGACTTGGAAAAGAAGGACCTGGAACGCGTCCAGACCTACATGCGGCGCCTGTTCACCAACACCCAGCTGCGCGTCGTCGCGCGGCCGAAGAAGAAGGATTCGGCCGAGGTCTATCTCGGCGACGAGTTCATCGGCGTCCTGTTCGAGGACAAGGAAGACGGCGAGCTTTCCTATAACTTCCAGATGGCCATTCTCGACACCGATCTCGAGGACTGAGGCGATGCCGGTCTACGCGCTCGACGGGGTGGCGCCGGAACTCCCGGCGTTCGGCCGCTACTGGATCGCCGCCACCGCCGAGCTGATCGGCAATATCGTGGTGGGCGACGAGGCGAGCGTGTGGTTCGGCTCGGTCATCCGCGGCGACAATGAGCGGATCACGCTCGGCGCCCGGGTGAATATCCAGGAACTGTGCGCGCTGCACACCGATCCCGGCTTCCCCATGAGCATCGGCGAGGACTGCACCATCGGCCACAAGGCGATGCTGCACGGTTGCACGATCGGCGCCAACAGCCTGATCGGCATGGGAGCGACGATCCTCAACGGTGCGAGGATCGGCCGCAACTGCCTGGTGGGCGCGGGCGCGCTCATCACCGAGGGCAAGGAATATCCCGACAATTGCCTGATCGTCGGGGCGCCGGGCAAGGTGATCCGCACCCTCGACGAGGCGATGGAGAAGCGCATCCACGGCACTGCCGCGCATTATGTGCGCAACTGGCGGCGCTTCGCCGAAGGGCTGAAGCGCATCGACTGAGAGCGCTTCGCGCCCGGAGACGCCCACATGGACGCGATCCGCACTGAACGGTTGGTGCTGCGGAATTTCCGCCCCGAGGATGCCCCCGACCTGCTGGCCTATCTGCGCGAACCGGGCGCCAACTGCTTTCACTCGCTCAAGCTGGACGATCTCGCGGCGGCGGAGGCCGAAGCGACGGAGCGCGCCGGCAGCGACGAGAACATCGCCGTCTGTCTGGCCGCGACCGGGCGGGTGATCGGCGACGTGTTCGCCATGCCGGAACCGCCCGACACCTATTCGGTCGGCTGGAACTTCAATGCGGCGTTCTCTGGGGCTGGCTTCGCCACGGAGGCGGCGCGGGCGCTGTTCGACTATCTGTTCACGGTGAAACAGGCGCGGCGGCTCTATGCCTATGTCGAGGAGGACAATGTCTCCTCACGGCACCTGTGCGAACGGCTCGGCATGCGGGTCGAGGGGCTGTTCCGGGAGTTCATCTCCTTCCGCGAGGATGAGCACGGCAAGCCCGTCTATGAGAACACGATGCAATACGCCCTGCTGCGCCGGGAGTGGGAGGCGGCCAGCTAGTTGCGGCCGACCGAGAGCGGCGCCAGCACGTCGCCGAGCGAGACCCAGCTGTCGGTGTTCTGCTGCGCCTGGCGCTTGACGAAGCGATAGCCTGTCTCGTGCCAGAGCAGGATCGCCGCTTCCTGATTGTCGAGCACGAGGTCGCCGCGGTCCGTCACCACGGTGAGGACCGCATGGCCGTCGCCCTTGTGGTCGCGCACCACGGTGACGAGCAGCGTGTCCGCCGGCCAGCCGAGTTCGACCAGCGTGCGGCGCTTGAGCAGAACATAATCCTCGCAATCGCCGAAGCCGTCGTCCGGATAGGTCCAGCGCTCGATCTCGCCGTAATGTTCGAGATCGGTCAGCGGCTGGATGCGGCCGTTGATCTCGTCATTGACCTTGCGCAGCTGGGCGAAATTGGCCTCCGTCAACGCCACCTTACCCCCGGTGCCGGCCGCCGAGCCGCAATCAGCGGGGTGCTCGGTGCAGAACTGGAAATAGCCCATCGGCACGCTGGTCTGCGCGCCGGGCGCCATGTTGGCGGCGAAGCTGGAGAGCATCGCCACCGTCTTCTCCGCCTGTGCGGGCTCGGCGGGTGTCAGCACCGCCGCAAAGGCAGCCGCAAGAACCGCCTGACCCGCCGCGAGAAGGGCCCGTTCGAGCCTCTTTTTCATCGCGTACCTCATCCCTGTCACTGGATGAGAGCTTAGCGCGAAGGATTTTATACGCGTCTAAGCGATGGCGACGATTCATCACTACGACGGATAGAGAACGTTAATAGGTTTTTTATTGGCGTTAACCAAAGCAATAGGCAAACTGTTCATCACGCCGCTTAAGCCGGCGGAAACGGGTTTCGGCCCGGTGCGGCGCGGTGCGACCTTGCCGCCTTGCGGCGGGACGCTTATGTGATCGGTGTGCTTGAACCGCCCCGCCTTGCCGCCCACAGACGCGAACCGCTTCTCAACGTGCCGCCGGTCATTACCGTGCTGGCGGCGGCGATGCTGCTCATCCAGCTGGTGCGTGACTGGGTGGATGTCGAGACGGGCATCGAGATTCTGGCGCTCTTCGCCTTCATTCCCGCCCGCTACGATCCGTCGATTCTCGCTGAGGGTGTGCTGCCCGGTGGCGCGGCGGCGGATGCGTGGACCTTCATTACCTATGCCTTCCTGCATGGCGGCTGGGCCCATGTCGGGCTGAACCTGTTGTGGATGCTTGTGTTCGGCACGCCGGTGGCGCAGCGTTTCGGCGTGCTGCGCTTCCTCTTGTTCTTCGCCTTCACCGCTGCGGCGGGAGCGGGACTGCATCTCGTCACCCATGAGGGCGAACTGGTGCCAATGATTGGCGCTTCTGCGACCGTATACGGCTTCATGGCCGCGGCGGCGCGCTTCATGTTCACCCGTGAAAGGCAGGGCGCGTGGCGTTCCGGCATGATGGACGGGGCTGCTCAGTTTCCGGCTATGCCGCTGACGGAGGTGCTGCGCAGCCGGCGCGTTATCACCTTCATCGGTGTCGTATTAGTCATCAATCTCGCCTTTGGCTTAGGCGTCCCCATGAGCCCCGTCGAGGGTACCTTGGCGTGGCAGGCGCATATGGGCGGCTTCCTCGCCGGCCTGCTGGCCTTTCCGCTGTTCGACCCCATCCGCCGCCGTCCCGGCAGCGACAGCTATTCCCGCACCTCCCGCTTCTAAGTCGCCGAACTGTTTGCTGCCGCGCCCCTTGCCTGCCGGAAGGTTAAGGCGGATCATTCCTCCGTGGCTCGCCCCGATGGGGGAAGAAGCCGAACAAGGCGGGCGGTGGATGGAGCGCGTTCCAGCCGTCCCGCATTCCGGGAAGGAGGCTTGCATGACGGTTCGGACGATTCTTGAGGAAAAGGGCTTCGATGTTCAGACGATCGCTCCCGAGGCGACGCTGCGCGAGGCGACGGAGCTTCTGGCGGCCAAGCGCATCGGCGCCATTGTGGTGACGGACCCCGAGCGGCGGGTGGTCGGCATTCTTTCGGAGCGCGACGTGGTGCGCGTGATCGGCCTCGACGGGCCCGGCCGGCTCGACGATACGGTCGGCTCAGTGATGACCTCGCGCGTCGTCACCTGCGATGGCAATGAGACGGTTCACCAGATCATGGAGCACATGACCGCCGGCCGCTTCCGCCACCTTCCGGTGGTGCAGGGCGGCAAGCTGGTCGGCATCATCTCCATCGGCGACGTGGTCAAGCACCGCCTGGCCGAAATGGAGCGCGAGAGCCACGCCATGCGGGAATACATTCTCTCGGCGTGAGCCGCCCCGCCAGAAGTCGTCATCCCGGACGGCCGGCAGGCCGATCCGGGATCGCGGTCCGTATGGCGGAGCGATGCCGGCTCGCGCTGTACACGTGGGACGGGACGGCGAACCCGGCTCTGCGGCTTCGCTCCGGCCGGGAGGACGGCTCAAGGGGCGGAGCCGGAGCGGGCGGCGCCGCTAAAAACGCGGCGTGTCGGTCTTCTTCGTCAGCCCGTAGACTTTGGCCGGATCGAACAGCGGGCCGTCATCATTGACGGCGAGCGCCAGTTCGGGCGTCGGCGCCGCGCCCAGCGGCACGGAACGGAAGAAGCAGGAGCGGTGCCCGGTGTGACAGGCCGCGCCGGGCACGCCTGGGCCGAGCGCGGGCATGCGCACGCGCAGAACCACCGCGTCCTGGTCGCAATCGACCCGCAGGTCCACCACCTGCTGGAGGTGGCCGCTTTCCTCGCCCTTCTTCCACAGCCGCCCGCGCGAGCGGCTGAAATAATGCGCCACGCCGGTCTCGATGGTCAGGGCGAGCGCCTGCGCGTTCATGTGCGCAACCATCAGCACGGTGCCGTCGTCGGCATCGACGGTCACGGCGGTGAGGAGGCCATCGGCGTCGAATTTCGGGGAGAGGCGTTCGCCCTCCTCGATCTCGGCCTTGCTGCCGCGGGGGGCGAAGGAAATCTCGGTCATCGAAGCCTGTGCGGAGGCGGCGTCCTTACGGCCGCAGGCCGCGCAGCAGGCTCATGAAGCGAACCTGCTCCTGCGGATCGTCGCGGAAAACGCCGGTGAACTGGGTGGTGACGGTGGACGCGCCCTGCTTGCGCACGCCGCGCATGGCCATGCACATATGCTCGGCCTCGACCAGCACGGCGACGCCACGCGGCTTCAGGATCTCGTCCATCGCGGTGATGATCTGCGAGGTCAGGTGCTCCTGCGTCTGCAGGCGACGCGCGTAGATATCGACGATGCGGGCGATCTTGGAGAGGCCCACCACACGCTCGACCGGGAAATAGGCGATGTGCGCCTTGCCGACGAACGGCACCATGTGGTGCTCGCAATGGGAATGGAACTCGATATCGCGCACCATCACCATGTCGTCGAAATTGCCGATCTCGCCGAAGGTACGGTCGAGAATGGTTTCCGGCCCGACACGGTAGCCGCTGTAGAGTTCCTCATAGGCGCGCACGACGCGCTTGGGGGTGTCCAGCAGACCCTCGCGAGTCGGGTCGTCGCCGGCCCAGGCGATGAGGGTGCGAACGGCGGCCTCGGCCTCTTCACGGGAGGGGCGGCGCTCGGTGGAGGCCTCCTTCTCGCTCTGGGCGCTGCGCATCAGTGTTTCAAGCACGGCATCCATGACGAACTCCGTTCGACGACGCATTATGATCCGCAGCCCGACTGCTTCGGTCAAATCCGTCCTACGTGCCAATACCCGCCACGGATCAGCATCATACCGACCATAGCCGCCCGGCGCGCCTGCCGAAAGACAGATCGCTTCCGCTGCTTTCGCAGGGGGGCGACCGCTCCTATATAAGCCACGCAGGGCTGGCCGCAATCGGGCGGACGCGGCCTGTGCGGGGATCACCGCCCGTCGTGCAGGGATCGAGCCTTATGCTGAACGACGTCTATAACCGCCGGATACTGGAACTCGCCGCCGATATACCACGCCTGGGCCGCCTCGCGGCTCCCGATGCGACGGCAACGGCGCATTCCAAGCTTTGCGGTTCCACCGTCACCATAGATCTCGCGCTGCGCGACGGCGTGGTGGCGGATTTCGCCCATGAGGTGCGCGCCTGCGCGCTCGGGCAGGCCTCGTCCTCCGTCATGGGGGCGCTGGTCGTCGGCTCCACCGCGGACGAGCTGCGCGCGGTGCGCGAGGCGATGCGGCGGATGCTGAAAGAGAACGGCGCGCCGCCGGAAGGCCGCTGGGCCGAACTGAAGGTGCTGGAGCCGGTGCGCGACTACAAGGCGCGCCACGCCTCGACGCTGCTCACCTTCGACGCGGTGGTCGACGCGCTCGACCAGATCGACGCACGGAAGGCCCAAGCGGCGGAGTAGGGCGCGCCTAGCGCTCGGTGAAGAAGGTGAACAATACCTCGTCATTCTCGCCGGTGAGGCAGAGGAAGCGGTTGGCGGTGTCGGAGCGGTCGCGTTGGATATAGGCCTCGCCCATGATCACGCCCTTGACGGACGTGTCGCCCAACTTGCTCGCGGCTTCCGCGATGGTGAGGCCGTCAATCTCAATATAGAGGTCTTCAATCGAGGGCGAACGCTGCTTCAGCTTGGCCAGCGCGTCGGCCTTGCAGGCCGCGACCCGCTGCATGTCCGGATCGACTTCGGGCGAAGTTGCGGCGGCCGGCTCGGGCTGCGTGCCGCCCGCCGCGCCGGGGGGCACGTGAGGGGTGGGCGGGGTCTCGGCAGGCGCGGGCGCCGCCGGCTCCTGGGCGAAGGCCGGGCCGGCCAGGACGAGGCCCGCCGCCAGCGCCGTCATTGTCCAGAATCGGGTGTTCATCGTCGTCTGCTCCCGGGCTGCCCTCCGGCCTGCGCGCCGGTGTCTCACAGGGGCAACGCGGCGGAGTCCCGCCGGTTCCCGGTTAGGGGCGGGCGATGACGGCGCCGAAGCCGCAGGCGAGTGTCGCAGCCCTGGCGGCACGGCTGCCGCGGCTGATGCTGCGGGCGCCGATCCTCGTCTATCGCTACAGCTTCTCCGCCTTCATGGGCCGGCAGTGCCGCTATCTCCCCACCTGCTCGGAATTCGCCGAGGAGGCGATCGACCGCCATGGCGCCTGGGCGGGCGGCTGGATGGCGGCGGGGCGCATCTGCCGCTGCCACCCCTGGGGCGGGTCGGGCTTCGAGCCGGTGCCGGCCGAATTGCCGCGTGCGGGCGCGTGGTATATGCCGTGGCGCTACGCGCGGACCCCGCAGCCGCCGGACGCGCGCGATACGTGACCTCAGATGAGCCTACCTGCGTGGTTCGCAGGAGTGGGCAGGAGCCGATACCATGTCCGAAATCCACCTCACCTTTCCCGATGGCGCCGTCCGAGCCTATGCCTCCGGCACCACCGGCACCGAGGTCGCCGCCTCCATCGCCAAGTCGCTGGCCAAGAAATCGCTGGCGATGAAGCTCGACGGGGTGCTGACCGACCTTTCCGACCCCATTTCGGCGGACGCCAAGTTCGAGCTCGTCACCCGCGAGAGCCCGGAAGCGCTGGAACTCATTCGCCACGACGCCGCCCATGTGCTGGCGGAAGCCGTGCAGGCGCTGTGGCCGGGCACGCAGGTGACCATCGGCCCGGTGATCGAGAACGGCTTCTATTACGACTTCTTCCGCAACGAGCCGTTCACCCCGGACGATTTCGCCGCCATCGAAAAGAAGATGCGCGAGATCATCGCCCGCGACGCGCCCTTCACCAAGGAAGTCTGGGACCGCGACACGACCAAGGCCGTGTTCAAGGAGAAGGGCGAGGCGTTCAAGGTCGAGCTGGTGGACGCCATCCCCGCCGACCAGACGATCAAGATCTACAAGCAGGGCGAGTGGTTCGACCTCTGCCGCGGCCCGCACATGCCGAGCGTCGGCAAGGTGGGCGACGCCTTCAAGCTGATGAAGGTGGCGGGTGCCTATTGGCGCGGCGACGCCAACAACCCGATGCTGACCCGCATCTACGGCACGGCGTGGCGGACCAAGGAAGAACTCGACGCCTATATCCTCCAGCTGGAAGAAGCCGAGAAGCGCGACCACCGCCGGCTCGGCCGGGAGATGGACCTGTTCCACTTCCAGGAGGAAGGGCCGGGCGTCGTTTTCTGGCACCCCAAAGGCTGGAACCTGTTCCAGAACCTCGTTTCCTATATGCGCCGCCGCCTCGCCGCCGACTATAGCGAGGTCAACGCGCCGCAGGTGCTCGACAAGTCGCTGTGGGAAACCTCCGGCCATTGGGGCTGGTACAAGGACAACATGTTCAAGGTGCAGCCGGCCGGCGACACCGATGACAATGACCGCGTCTACGCCCTCAAGCCGATGAATTGTCCCGGCCATGTGCAGATCTTCAAGCACGGGCTGAAGAGCTATCGCGACCTGCCCATGCGCCTCGCCGAGTTCGGCGCGGTGCATCGCTACGAGCCTTCGGGCGCGCTGCACGGGTTGATGCGCGTGCGCGGCTTTACCCAGGACGACGCCCACATCTTCTGCACCGAGGAGCAGATGGCGGCGGAGTGCCTGAAGATCAACGAACTGATCCTCTCCACCTATGCCGATTTCGGTTTCGAGGAGATCGTGGTCAAGCTCTCCACCCGGCCGGAGAAGCGCGTCGGCTCGGACGCGGTGTGGGATCACGCCGAGGATGTGATGGGCCGCGTGCTCACCCAGATCGAGGCGGAGTCCGGCGGCAAGATCAAGACCGGCATATTGCCGGGCGAGGGCGCTTTCTACGGCCCGAAATTCGAGTACACGCTGCGCGACGCGATTGGCCGCGAATGGCAGTGCGGCACGACGCAGGTCGATTTCAACCTGCCGGAGCGCTTCGGCGCGTTCTATGTCGATGCCGACGGCTCGAAGAAGACGCCGGTCATGATCCACCGCGCCATTTGCGGCTCGATGGAGCGCTTCACCGGCATCCTCATCGAGCACCATGCCGGCCATTTCCCGCTCTGGCTGGCGCCGGTGCAGGCGGTGGTGGCGACCATCACCTCCGAGGGCGACGACTATGCCCGCGAGATCGTGGCGGCGGCGAAGAAGATGGGGCTGCGGGTCGAACTCGACCTGCGCAACGAGAAGATCAACTACAAGGTGCGCGAGCACTCGCTGGCCAAGGTGCCGGCGCTTGTGGTTGTCGGGCGCAAGGAAGCGGCCGAGCGCACCGTGTCCATCCGCCGGCTCGGCTCACCTAACCAGACCACGCTCACGCTGGACGAGGCGCTGGCGAGCCTGGTGGCCGAGGCGAGCCCGCCGGACCTGCAGCGGGACTGAGCCACCCGCCGCAAAGTGTCATCCCGGACGGCCACAGGCCGATCCGGGAGCGCACGAGATTTGCCGGCACTCCCAGCTCTCCCCCGCTTGACCGAGATGATATCCTATCGGGATGACGGCGCATTTGGGGGGCGTCCGTCCGGTCCGTCATCCTCAGGTGCCCGGCGCAGCCGGGCCTCGAAGGACGCAGATGCGTGCCGCGTCACACCGCCTTGGGTGCTTCGAGGCCGGCCTTCCGGCGGCGCCTCAGCATGACGGAGGGCGGAAAGGAATCGCCGCCGCCCTACTTGTCCGGGGTTTCCGCCGGTCGCACCGGCGGTGGCAGCGGCGGGGGCGGGTAGGGCTCGGTGTCGCGCCGCAGGCTGGGATTGGCGGTGGCGCCGGGCACGTTGAGCCGGCGCTGCTGCGGCGTCCAATAGGACGGACCCTGCATGAGGTTCTGGCTGTTGGGCCGGACCGAATCGCGTCGCTGGGGCATGTAGGGGCTCGGCTGTGAGGTGACCTGGGCCAGAGTGGGACTGGCCGAGACCGCCAGTGCCGCTGTGAGAAGGCCCGCTCGGAATATCTTCATCGCTGTCTGTGGCGCCTCCCTCTATCCTATCTAGGGTGTGGAAGCGTCCCGCGCCACGGCTTCCTGTACGCCGTTCGCAGGCGCACCGCCTCGCTGCCATACCCCAATACGGATGCCGCTGCGTGAGGTCGGGAGCATGCAGCTTTTGTCGCTGTCCGGAAGCTTCGGCGGCGTTGCTAAGCCCTGTCATTGTGTGGATAGTCCGCGCGGGCCCGCATCCGGGCGCAGTCGAGAAGCACGTCGGTGGAAGCGGGATCATGACGGACCAGAACGCGGCGATTCTGGTGGTCGACGATGTCGCCGAGAACCGCGACCTGCTGCTGCGACGCCTGAAGCGGCTCGGCTTTTCCCATATCGACGAGGCCGCCAACGGCATCGAGGCGCTCGCCGCCATCGACCAGAAGCCCTATGACCTCGTTCTGCTCGACATCATGATGCCGGAGCTGGACGGTTTCGGCGTGCTCGACCGGCTGCGCGCTGACGGGCGGATCAACGATCTGCCGGTCATCGTCGTCTCCGCCCTCAACGAGATCGAGCCTGTGGTGCGCTGCATCGAGCTGGGCGCCGACGATTTCATCTTCAAGCCGTTCAATCCCACCCTGCTGCGCGCCCGCGTCCTCGCCACGCTGGAGAAGAAGGCGCTGCGCGACCGCACCCGCGACGAGCTGAAGCGCAAGCAGGCCGAACTCATTGAAGCGCGCACCCTGCAGCTGGCGCTGGTGCCGCCGCCCTTCGCCGGCGTCTTTGCCGGGCGGAGAGTGGCCATCGACGTGCTGCTGGAGCCGGCTAAGGAGGTGGGTGGGGATCTCGTCGACTATTTCCCCGTCGGCGAGAGCCGCCTGGTGGCGATCATCGGCGATGTCTCCGACAAGGGCGCCGGCGCGGCGCTGATGATGGCGCGCACCCATTCCATGTTCCGTTCGCTCGGCACACGGCCGGACGCGGCCGAACTGTTCGCCGATCCGGCGCGGGCGGCGGGGCTGGTGAACGATGCGCTGGCGCGGGGCAATGCCTCCTGCATGTTCGTCACCCTGCTGTTGGCGGTGGTCGACGTGCCGGCGGGCACGTTGACCTATGTGCGCGCCGGCCATGTGCCGCCTTATCTGCGTGCCCGCGACGGCACGGTGAGCCGGCTGACGGCCGCCGGCGGTCCGGCGCTCGGCGTGATGGAGGAGTTCCCCTTCAGCGCCGCCACCGTGCCACTCGGCGCGGGGGAGCGGCTGATGGTGGTGACGGACGGGCTGACCGAGGCGCATGACCATGCCGGCGACCTCTATGGCGAGGAGCGGGTGGGCGCTTTCCTCGCCGCGCTCGGCGAGGAGGCGGCACCGCTGCCGCGCCTGGCGGCGGCGGTGCGGGCCTTCGAGGCGGGCCTGCCGGCCTTTGACGACATGGCGGCGCTGCTGCTGACGCTGGATGCGCCGGCAGCTGAGTGAGGGGGGCAAGGGACGGGATGACCGAGGACGAGTGGGTGAGCGAAGCGACGCTCTTGCGCGCGACGCTGGAGAACATGGCGCAAGGTGTCGCCATGTACGACGCCAAGCACCGGCTGGTGACCTGGAACCAGCTGTTCGTCGATTATCTCAACATGCCGGACGAGTTCCTCGGCACCGAGCACACCTTCTCCGATTACATCCGCTATCTCGGCGCGCGCGGCGAGTTCGGGGATGTGGACATAGAGGTCGCGCTCGCCCAGCGCCTGGCCCAGCTGGAAACGCCGCACCGCTTCGAGCGCACCCGCCCCGACGGCACCATTCTGGAGGTGCGGCGCGATCCCGTGCCGGGGGGCGGCTTCATCGCCATCTACACCGACATCACCGAGCGCAAGCTGGCGGAGATGAAGCTGCGCGAGGATGAGGAGCAGCTGCGCGCCATCGACGCGGCGGCGCCGATCGGGCTCGTCATCATGGATGTGGCCGAGCGCGTGGTGCGCCATTGCAATGGCTGCCTCGGCCGGCTGATCGGCCGCGACGCCGACACGCTGGTCGGGCTCCCCCTGCGCGACCTGTTCGCCGATCCCGCGCGGGGGCAGGAGCTGGAAGATATTCTCGCCACGCCCACCAGCGAGCGGCAGGAATTCAACCTGCCGCATGCGGACGGTTCCACCATCTCCACCATGGTCTCGCATGAGCGGCTGGATTTCCGCGGCAAGCCGGCGGTGATCGCCACCTTCGTCGATATCAGCGACCGGGTGCGCATGGAGCACCAGCTGCGCGAGGCCAAGGAGGCGGCGGAATCCGCCAGTCAGGTCAAATCGGCGTTTCTGGCCAATATGAGCCACGAACTGCGCACGCCGCTCAACGCCATTATCGGCTACAGCGAAATCCTCTCCGAGGACGCCGCCGATGCCGGCGACAGTGCAATGGTCGCCGACCTCGACAAGATCCAGGCGGCCGGAAAACACCTGCTCGGGCTGATCAACGACATTCTCGACCTCTCCAAGATCGAGGCCGGGCGTATGGATGTCTATCTGGAACAGGTGTTCCTGACCCGCATGGTCGAGGAGGTGAAGACCATTGTCGGGCCGATGATGCAGAAGAACGCCAATCGCTTCGTCATCGACTGCCCCGTGGATATCGGCACGCTGCGCACCGATGTCACCAAGCTCAAGCAGAGCCTTATCAACCTGCTCAGCAACGCCGCCAAATTCACCAAGGAGGGCACGGTGACGCTGGCCATCGCCCGCGACCGCATGCCCGATGGCAGCGAGGCGGTGCGCTTCGATGTCAGCGACAGCGGCATCGGCATGAGCGAGGAGCAGATGGGCCGGCTGTTCCAGGCCTTTACCCAGGCGGATTCCTCCACCACGCGCAATTTCGGCGGCACCGGCCTCGGGCTCACCATCACCAAGCATTTTGCCGCCATGCTCGGCGGCACCATCGCGGTGGCGAGCGAGCCGGGCAAGGGCTCGACCTTCACCATCGAGCTGCCGGTCGAGGCGCATCTGGTGGGCGCGCTCGGCGATGAGGACGAAATCGTCGATCCCGGCGCGCCGACGACGCCGGGGGCGATCACCGTGCTGGTGGTCGATGACGACCCGGCGGTGCATGACGTGCTCACCGCCACCCTCGGCAAGGAAGGCTATGTGCTGCGCCACGCCCGCGACGGGGTGGAGGCGCTCAACATCATGCGCAAGGAGCCGCCGGATATCGTCACGCTCGACGTGATGATGCCGAAGATCGACGGCTGGTCGGTGCTCGGCATCATGAAATCGGAGCCGGCGCTGGCGCATATCCCTGTCATCATGCTCACCATCGTCGATGACCGAAATCTCGGCTATTCGCTCGGCGCCTCGGAATACATGACCAAGCCCATCGACCGGCAACGGCTGGTCGCGCTGGTGCATAAATTCGCGCCCG
This sequence comes from Ancylobacter sp., assembly GCF_965249975.1. Lineage (GTDB taxonomy): Bacteria > Pseudomonadota > Alphaproteobacteria > Rhizobiales > Xanthobacteraceae > Ancylobacter. The sequence goes on from NZ_CBDFNE010000020.1 coordinate 367,297, forward strand.
GCAATGAGGACGGCGTGGTGCTGGTGGTCGATGACGATGCCGAGGTGCGCGCGATCATGCGGACCACCATCGAGGGCGCCGGCCTGCCGGTGGCTGAGGCCGCCAATGGCGAAGAGGCGCTGGCCTGGCTCCGCGCGCACCCGCTTCCCGCGCTCGTGCTGCTCGACCTGATGATGCCCAAGATGGACGGCTTCGCCTTCCTCACCCATGTGCGGGCAGAGCCGGCCTATGGCGAGCTGCCCATTGTCGTGCTCACCGCCAAGGAACTCTCCGAGGATGAGCGCGAGTTCCTGGCCCGCAACACGCTGCTGATCCTGAACAAGGGCGCGCAGCCGATCGGCTCGCTCGGCGCGGCGCTCGGCACGATCGCCAGCCACGGCCATTGAGAGGGTGCGATGACGAAGATTCTCCTCGTCGAGGACAATGAGATGAACCGCGACATGCTCTCGCGGCGTCTCGCCCGCAACGGCTTTGAAGTGCTGATCGCCGTCAACGGCCAGGAGGGGGTGGACATCGCCCTCGCCGAGAAGCCGGCGCTGATCCTCATGGATATGAGCCTGCCGGTGCTCGACGGCTGGGAGGCGACGCGGCAGGTGAAGGCGCATCCTGAGACGGCCTCCATCCCGGTCATCGCGCTCACCGCCCACGCCATGGCCTCGGACCGCGAGCAGGCGATGGCGGCGGGTTGCGACGATTTCGACACCAAGCCGGTGGAACTGCCGCGGCTGCTGGAGAAGATCCGCAGCCGCCTCGGCCTGCCGGGTTGAGGGGCATCGGTTTCGTCACCCTTCTGTCATGCGAACCTTTCATAACGGCCTGCGCCTTGCATTCCTGCCGTCGCCAGGCGGCAAAGGAACCGCTCATCGTGCGCCCATCCAATAATCAACGGACGACAAGGTAGGCCCATGGCGACCATCGCGCTTCTGTTCAGCGGGCTGGGGCTGTTCTTCATCGGGGTGCGCGGGCTTTCCGCCAATCTGGTGCCGCTGGTCGGCCGGCGCACCCGCGCCGCCTTCGCACGCGCGCTGCGCGGCAATGTCAGCGCCGCGATCAGCGGCACGCTGGCGGGGATGATCACCCAGAGTTCCACCGCCGTGTCCTGGATCGTCGTTTCCTTCGTGCGCGGCGGCGTGCTCACCGACGGGCCGGCGCTGCTGGCGCCGAGCTGGGCCAATGTCGGCACCTCGTTGCTGCCGTTGATCGTCGCCGTCGATACCTCGACCGCCGCCGGCCTCGTCATCGGCGTGGTGGGCTTCATCACCTATTTCCGGCTGGTGCGCGGCGACCGCATGCGCAACGCCCTCGACGCCGCGCTCGGGGCGGGGCTGCTGCTGTTTGGCATGCATCTCGTCTCCGTCGCCGTCGGCCCGATGCGCGAGGCGCTGCTGGGGCATCCCTGGTGGGAAGCGGCGGTCGAAAATCCCTGGCTGTTGGCGGCGATCGGCGCCGGCTTCTCCATGGCGGCACAGTCCTCCTCGGTGGCGGCGGCGCTCGCCGTGGCGGCGGTCGGTGGCGGGCTGCTGGACTTCGGCACGGCGCTGCCGCTGATCGCCGGCGCCAATGCGGCGGGGATGATCAACAATGCCGTGCTGATCCCCGGCGAGACGCGGCCCGGCCGCGTCGTCTTCGCGCTGCAGGTGGTGCAGAAGGGCGCCGGATCGCTGCTGCTGGCCGCTCTGGCCGTCGTCGCGGCGCTGCGGCCTGATGCGGTAGCGGCGCTGCTTCCGGCCGAGGGCGATATTGGCGCCGTGCTGGCGCTGCTGTTCCTGGCGGCGCAGATTGGCGGGGCGATCGCCTCCGCGCTGCTCGAAGCGCCGACCCGCCGCATCCTGGCGCGGCTGCTGCCGATGAACGCGGTGGAAACGCTCTCCCAGCCCGCCTTCCTGCTGCGGGAGGCGCTGAGCGACACCGAGGCGGCACTGGACCTCGCCACGCGCGAGGTGGCGCGCCTGAGCGGCCGCCTGCCGCAGATGATCGAGCATGTGCGCGAGGAGGGTGACGCCTCCGTGCCGGCCGCCACGGTGCTGCGCACCGCTGGCGCCAGCCTCACCGAGGCGATCCGCGCCTATCTCGCCTCGCTGCTCGACGCGCAGCTGGCCCGCGACCAGGTGGCGGTGGCGCTGCTGCTCGACGATGCCGCCAACAACGCCGGTGCCCTGCATGAGGCGCTGGGCGATTACGCGCAGGAGGCCGCTGTCGTCCGCCATGTGCCGACCGCGCAGCGGCTGAACGAGGCGCTGCATCTTCTGCTTGGCGCGGTCGCCGACCATGCCGAGAGCCTCGGGGCGGAGGAGCCGGAAGTGGTGCTCGCCTTGCTCGGCCATCGCGACCGGCTGATGGAGGAGCTGCGCCAGCGCCTCTCCTCGCAAAGCGATCTGGCGGCCGCGGAGCAGAACGCGCTGTTCCGCATGACAGTGCTGTTCGAGCGTATCGTCTGGCTCGCGCGCCGGCTGGTCAACGGGATGACGCAGGTGCGCCGCGCCCGCAGCGTGGGCTAGAGCAGAGCGGTAAAAGGTTTTCGATCAATTGTTTAGAGCCTGATCCGATCAGGTCGATTCACCTGATCGGGTCAGGCTCTAAAGCGCGAAGCTGAGGCGCTTCACATTGCGGCCATTCTCGCGCGCATAGGCGAAGCTGTCGGCAAAGGTGCGCACCAGATGCACGCCAAGCCCGCCGACGCGCCGCTCTTCCAAAGTGCCGTCGAGATCGGGAGGCGGCGCGGCGAAGGGGTCGAACGGGTCGCCGTCATCGCTGAAGACGAGGTGGAGGCGGTCGCCGGTGCGGCTCACCTCGATGACGATCTCGCCCGCGCGGCCGTCGGGATAGCCGTAATCGACCGCGTTGTTGAAGAATTCGTCCACCGCCAGCTGCACTCGATAGGCCGGGGTCGACGGAACCCCGGCTTCTTCCATGAAGCCTTCGATCCGTGTGCTGAGCGCGTCGAGCTCGCCCAGGTTGTTGGGCAGGCGTAGATCGAGCCGCATGTCGGTCATCGCCCGCTCCGCCGCGCGTGCCGCTGGTGTGGTCAGCCGAGGGAGGCGAGCGCCGCCTCGCGGCTGGGATGGATCGGGATCAGCGAGGAGAAGCCACTCACGTCGAACACTTCGTGCACCTGAGGAATGAGGCCGCACACCGCAAGCGTGCCACCGGCGCCGCGCAGCAGCTTGGTCGCCTTGAGTACGACGCGCAGGCCCGCCGAGCTGATATAGGTGAGCTCGGCGAAGTCGAGCAGCACGGTCCCGCTCGGCGCGGCGTCGATGAGGAATTCCTCCAGCTTGGGCGAGGAACTGCTGTCCAGCCGTCCCTTGACGGCGGTGATGACGACGGCGCCCTCGACGATGCGGTCGATATGTATCAAGGCTCGGCTCCAGAATTTGGGAGGGCGGCGGCATCGGGGAGGCCGCGCGGTCCAGCGCCTGCCAGTCCGTCCGCGCGAGGATGCAAGAGGATTATCGACAAAGCCAAAACCGTGCAAGCGCCGGGCTTGGGGCCCGGCGATGCGGTCAGTGCTCGAAGCGCAGGGTCAGTTTCTGCCGGGCGCCGTCCGTGCCGAGCACGAGCCTGTCGGCCCGCTTGCTCAGCATGTAGCCGACGAAGCGGGCGACGGCGTGGGCGTCGCCCAGAAGGTCCTCGGGCGAGGGGCGATGGTCGGGAATGGTGATCGCCTCGCCCTCATAGAGCAGCGCCACGTCGAAATTCTCCTCGTCGAAATGCGCCCGCACCTCCAGCTTGCCCGGCGCGACGCCGGTGTCGAGCAGCATCTCCACCCCTTCCGCAACGACCGGGATGGCCATGGCGATGACATCGCGCCGCGCGCCCCACAGGTCGCCCTGATATTCGAGGAATTCGGTGGCGACGGTGAAGGGGTTGTCGGCCGTCGTCACCTCGCGCGAGGCTTCCTGGCGGATGCCGATGCGGAAGATCAGGTTCAGCACGATGGCGACGGCGGTGGAGATGGAGAGCGGCGATTCGAGGATCGGCTGCGCCCATTCCGGCGTGAGGCCGACAAGGCCGGGGAGAATGGCCACGGCGAGGCCGGTGAGGATGGCGAGGCCGACGGTGAAGATGCGCCGGTCGCTGAGGCGGCGGGACAGGATGAGTTCCATCCCCGCCACGGTGAGGAAGGCGGCGGCATAGATGAGGATGGCGCCGATGACCGGGGAGGGGATGATGGTGAGCACGCCGATGAGGCGGGGCGAGAAGGCCGCGAGGATGATGAGGATGCCGGAGACGGCGCCCACCCGCCACGCGGTCGTGCCGGTGGCGAAGGCGACGCCGACGGCGGCCGAGGAGGAGGCGCTGGCGAACCCGCCGGTGAGGGCCGTGCCGATATCGCCGAGGCAGTTGGCCTGAATGGCGCGGCCGGCCTGGTCGAGATCGGCGCGGCGCCAGTCGGCATCGTCCATGCGCTGCATCGACACCACGGTGCCGACCATGTCCACGGCGGACAGCACGCCGGTGATGATCGCCGCCGGGATCAGCGCCCAGGAGAAGAAGCTGACGCCCGGCCAGCCGACATGCGGCAGATCGATATAGGGGAGGGTGGCGAAGCTGGCATTCGGCTCCGGCGCGACGCCGAGATAGGCCGCCAGAATCCAGCCGATCGCGGCGCCGATCGCCACCGCGAACAGACGCAGCATGCCGCGCGAGAAGATGGCGAGGCCGACGATGATGACCAGCGTGACCGAGCTGACGAGGGCATAGCGCAGATCGAGATCGGGGGTGATCTCGCCGGAGATGCCGAACACCCGCCGCAGCGCCGGATCGGCGAGGGCGACGCCCAGCATGGTGACGGCGACGCCGCACACTTCCGGCGGGAACACGGCCCTGAGCGCGCGCATGAACCGCGACAGGGTGAGCTGCGAGATGGCGGCGACGAGGCTCATGCCGGCGTAGAGCGCCGGCCCGCCGGCGGCGAGAGACTGCACCGCCAGCGGCATGTGCGCCATGTTCGGAATCTGCACCAGCAGCATGCCCGCGCCGGGCTTGGGCAGGCATTCCAGCAGCGTGGCGATGCCCATGAAGATGATGCAGCTGGTGATGAAGAGCTGGGTATCGTCGAAAGACAGCCCCGCCTCGGCGGCGGCGACGAGCGGATAGACGATGAACAGCAGGGCAAGTGTGGCGTGCTGGACGCCGAGGATGAGCACCGTGCCGGCCGGCGGCTTCTCATTGGCCGAATAGATGATGTTTGTCGGCTTGCGCGGCATGGGCGGGCCCTTGGGAGAGACATGACGGGGCTGCCAGGCGGCGCCCGTTCTTCGGTGCGGGATCGAGGCTCCCGCCCGGCGCTGCCGACGGTAGGGGAATCTGCTGGTGCGACTATGATATTTCGCTCGAAGGCGGGCAAGATCGCCCGACGCCAACTTTCGGCTGCGCTCTGGCCGCGCCGGGCCGGACCCACCTTCGCCGGGTCCATCGCGTCTCGGCATGCGTCCGGGCTTGCCGGCATAAATGATATAATATATCACTTGCGATGACGTGGCCGGAGGGCCGGCGGCGGGCAGGCCGGTGCGGCTCTCGCCCCTTCCTTCGGGCCTTGACGGCGGGGGCGAAGCGTTTACGGTCGCGGTCGATCACGGTTCTTCGGGCGCCTCGCCCGAAGCTAAGAGGGAATTCGGTGAGGCGCTCCGCGCCAAAGCCGAGGCTGCCCCCGCAACTGTAAGCGGCGAGCCCTCTGCCCATCGTCCACTGGTGTCCCGGTTTTGGCCGGGCGCTGGGAAGGCCGGGCGGAGCCAGCGTCGACCCGCGAGCCAGGAGACCTGCCCTGATCGCACACAATCTTTCGGGCGGGGTGCTCCGAAGGTTGCCTTTCGTGCGGGAGTGCGAGTCGCTCCCGCCCGGGCGGTTTCCTTTACGCTTCCCGTCTTCCTGTTCAGGAAGCGGTGACAATGCTCAACACGACCTCTCATCTTCTCCGTCGCTCGGCCCAAGGCCTCGCCGTGGCGCTTGGCCTGCTCGCGGGTGCGGGCATGACGCAGGCCTTCGCCGGCACGACCTATCCGCTCACCCTGGAGAATTGCGGCTCCAAGGTGGTGATCGACCACGCGCCCAAGCGCGTGGTGAGCATCGGCCAGGCGCAGACGGAAATCCTCTATGCGCTCGGCCTCGGCGACCGGGTGGTCGCCAGCGCGCTGTGGTTCGGCCCGGTCGCCAAGCCCTATGAGGCGGTGAATGCCGGGGTGAAGCGGCTCGCCGACAATGATCCGAGCTTCGAGGCGGTGGTCGGGCAGGAGCCGGACCTCGTCGTCGCCATGTATGAATGGCACATCGGCCCCAATGGGATTGTCGGTACGCGCGGGCGCTTCGACGGGGTGAAGGTGCCTGTCTATGTTTCGCCCACCGACTGCGTCGGCAAGGACAATAGCGGCGCCGGCGACGGGGTGCGCACGCAGATGTATTCGACCGAACTGCTCTACCGGAACATCCGCGAATATGGCGCCATCTTCGACGTGTCGGACCGCGCCGAGGCGCTGGTCGCCCGGCTGAAGGCGCGCGAGGAAGCCGCCACGCGCACCGTCGCATCGCTGAAGGGCCGCGACATGTCCATGGCGCTGTGGTTCTCCAGCAAGGAGATCAAGGGCGACGCCTTTCTCGCCGGCAAGAACGGCGTGCCGGCCTATGTGATGGAACAGCTCGGCGCCCGCAACATCATCACCACGGAGGAGGAATGGCCGCTGGTCGGCTGGGAAACCATCGCCGCCAACGACCCTGACGTGCTGGTGCTGGTGAAGATGGACCGCCGCCGCTTTCCCGCCGACGACATCGACGCCAAGCTCGCCTTCCTCAAGACCGACCCGGTGGCCAGCCAGCTCTCTGCGGTGAAGAACGGGCGCATCGTCATCGTCGATGTCGCGGCCACAAGGCCGGGGCTCGACACGGTGGACGGCCTGGAGGCCATCGCCGCGGCGGTGCAGGGCTTCGGTCTGGTCCATTGAGCCACCTCGCCATTGGGCCGAACTGGCCGGCGCGGTTTGCCCTCGCCGGCCTCTCCCTCGCCGCGCTGGTCAGCGCCGTCGCGCTGGCGGTGACGGTGGGCGAAATGCCGATTCCGCTTGCCGTCGCCTTCCGCGCGCTCGGCAACGGGCTGTTCGATCTCGGCTATCCCGTCAGCGCCATCCAGCAGGGGGTGATCTTCGAGTACCGGCTGAGCCGGGCGCTGATGGCGGCCTTGTGCGGTGGCGCGCTGGCGCTTTCCGGCGCGATCCTGCAGGCGCTGCTGCGCAATCCGCTGGCGGAACCCTATATTCTCGGCGTCTCGGCCGGCGCCTCCACGGGGGCGGTGTGTGTGATGATCCTCGGCTTTGGCGGGGCTACGCTCGGCCTGTCCGGCGGGGCGTTTCTCGGCTCGGTGGCGGCGCTGGTGCTGGTCGGCCTGCTCGCCGCCGGGGCGGGTGGGGCCAGCGACCGGGTGATCCTGGCCGGCGTCGCCGGCTCGCAGCTGTTCAACGCGGCCACCGCCACCATTGTCACCACAATGGCGAGCGCCGAACAGGCGCGGGGCGTGATGTTCTGGCTGCTCGGCAATTTCGGCGGGGTGCGCTGGCCGGATCTGTTTGTGGCCGCGCCGGTGGCGCTGCTCGGCTTCCTCGTGTGCATGGTCCACGCCAAGGCGCTGGACGCCTTCGCCTTCGGCGCCGACGCGGCGGCCTCGCTCGGTATCCCTGTGGTCCGGGTGCGGCTGGTGCTGCTGGCGACCACCGCGCTGCTCACCGCCACCATGGTGGCGATCGTCGGCACGGTCGGCTTTGTCGGGCTGGTGATTCCGCATGCGGCGCGCTTTCTTGTCGGCCCCGGCCATGCCCGGCTGCTGCCGGCCTGCCTCGTCATCGGCGCGGTGTTCATGATCCTCGCTGATGTGCTCTCGCGCATATTGGTGCCGCAGCAGATCCTGCCCATCGGCATCGTCACCGCCCTGGTCGGCGCGCCGGCCTTCGCCCTTATCCTCTATCGCGCGAGGCGGCCGGCATGACGCTCGCCACCCATGATGTGCGCTGGGGCGCCGGCGGCAAGCTGATTGTCGACGGTGTGACGCTGGAGGTCGAGCCCAACCGTGTGCTCGGCCTGATCGGCCCCAATGGCTCGGGCAAGTCGAGCCTGCTGCGCCTGCTCTGCCGCCTGCGCAAGGTGGCGAGCGGGGTGGTGACGCTGGACGGGCAGGACATCGCCGGCGTCGGCCGGCGCGACCTCGCCCGGCGTCTCGCCTTTGTCGAACAGCAGGCAACGACCGAGATCGCGCTTTCCGTCTGCGACGTGGTGCGGCTGGGGCGAACGCCCCACCGCGCTGCCTTCGCCGCGTGGAGCGCGGAGGATGAGTGTGCCGTCGATGCGGCCCTCGAACGGGTCGGCCTTTCCGAGCGACACGACCAGCTTTGGCACACGCTATCGGGCGGCGAGCGCCAGCGCGTCCATATCGCCCGCGCGCTGGCGCAGGCGCCCCGCGAGCTCATTCTCGACGAGCCGACCAACCATCTCGATATCCAGCACCAGCTTTCCATTCTCGGGCTGGTGCGGCGGCTTGGCGTGACCTGCATCGTGGCGCTGCACGATCTCAACCTCGCCTCGCTGTTCTGCGACCGCATCGGCGTGCTCGCCGCCGGCCGGCTGGTCGCCGCCGGCGCGCCGGAGGACGTTCTCACCCCCGCCCTCATTCGCGACGTGTTCGGGGTGGAGGTCGCCATCCGCCCCGGCGCCAATGGTCGAAGGCAGATCGACTATCTCGTCGATCACGAGCCGGGCGCGTCTTTGTGAGGTGCCCGCGCTGAGCCGAACGGCGGCAGGGGTGAGGGTTTCATTGCCGGGCTCGCGGGCGCATTCTACTGTGCCGCGAAACCGACGCTGAAGGTGCCATGTCGCAATCGCCGAAAGGTTCGCCGAAGGATACGCAGGCACCTCTCCCGGGGGCGGACCTGCTCGCCCCGTTCGCCGGCCAGACCGACGATGCCTGGATCGCCGTCATCCGCAAGATGGACGAGACCTATGCCGAACTCGTCGCCCAGCAGGTCGCGCTCGAACAGAAGAACGCCGAGCTGGAGGAAGCGCAGACCTTCATCGCCGGGCTGATGTCGTCGATGACCGACGTGCTCATCGCCTGCGACCCCTCGGGCCGCATCGAGCAGGTGAACCTCGCCGCCGAGCGGGCGTTCCAGCGGCCGCCGGGCGATCTGGAGCGGCGGCATCTGCGCGAGCTGATCGCGGCGGACTCGCCGACCACCTTCGACGATCTGCGCGCCACCATCGAGCGGCGCGCGCGCCTGAGCGACCGCGAACTCCTCTTCGCGACACCGGCAGGGCCGCTGCCGGTGTCGGTGAATGGCGCGGTGCGTTTCGATTCGCGCGGGCGTGCGGTCGGCATGGTGCTGGTCGGCCGGCCCATCGGCGAGTTGCGCCAGGCCTATAGCGACCTTGCCGCCGCGCATGAGCGGCTGAAGCAGACGCAGAAGCAGCTGGTCCATTCGGAGAAAATGGCCTCGCTCGGCCGTCTCGTCGCCGGCGTGGCGCATGAGCTGAACAACCCGATCTCCTTCGTCTATGGCAATGCCCATACGCTGAAGCGCTACGGCGCCCGGCTCACCACCTATCTCGACGCCGTGCATCGCGGGGTGAGCGGGCCGGCTCTGGCGACGCTGCAGGCCGAGCTGAAGATCGACACGACGCTGGCCAATATCGCCGGCACGCTCGACGGCATGCTGGAAGGCGCCGAGCGGGTGCGCGACATCGTCGCCGATCTGCGCCATTTCTCCTCCGAGCGGCGCGAGGCCTGGGAGGCGTTCGACCTCGCCCCGCTGGTCCGCTCCGCGCTTGAATGGGTGGCGAAGGCGCAACGGCCGGCGATCGAGACGTGCTTCGACCTCGGCGACGGACTGGTGGTGGTCGGCCATCCCGGCCATATCCATCAGGTGCTCATGAATCTGGTGCAGAACGCGCTCGATGCCATGGAAGGCCAGCCCGTGCAGCGGCTGGACATCACCGGCCGGGCGGGTGAGGTGGTCACGCTCACCCTGCGCGACACCGGGCCGGGCATCGCCCCCGACATTGCCTCGCGCATCTTCGACCCGTTTTTCACCACCAAGGCGGTGGGCAAGGGCACTGGGCTCGGGCTTTCCATCAGCTATGGCATCGTGCAGGAGCATGGCGGCACGCTGGAAGCCGCCAACCATTCTGACGGCGGCGCCGTAATGACGCTGACGCTGCCGGCCGCCAGCGCGGCGAAGGGAGATTGAGCCGGTGCCCGTTCCCCCCGAACCCACGCCCTTCAACGTCCTGTGGATCCAGTCCGGCGGCTGCGGCGGCTGCACCATGTCGATGCTGTGCGCGGAGGCGCCAGACCTCGCCACCACGCTGGAGAGCGCCAATATCCGCTTCCTCTGGCACCCGACCCTTTCCGAGGAGACCGGGGCGGAGGCGGTGGCGCTGTTCGAACAGGTGCTCGACGGCACGCTCCGGCTCGACGCCCTGTGCGTGGAAGGCGCCATGTTGCGCGGCCCCAAGGATACCGGGCGCTTCCATATCCTCGCCGGCACGGGCGTTCCCACCATCGACTGGGTGCGGCGGCTGGCGGCGGTGGCAGAGAATGTGGTGGCGGTCGGCACCTGCGCCGCCTATGGCGGCGTCACCGCCGCCGGCGCCAACCCCACCGATGCCTGCGGCCTGCAATATGACGGGCGCCGCGAGGGCGGGGCGCTGGGCGCCGCCTTTCGCTCCCGCTCCGGCTTGCCGGTCATTAATGTCGCGGGCTGCCCGACGCACCCCAACTGGGTGACGGAAACACTGATGCTGCTCGCCGTTGGGCTGCTGGGGGCGGACGATCTCGATGTCTATCGCCGCCCGCGCTTCTATGCCGACCACCTCGTGCATCATGGCTGCCCGCGCAACGAATATTACGAGTACAAGGCCAGCGCGGAGAAGATGTCCGATCTCGGCTGCATGATGGAGCATCTCGGCTGCCTCGGCACGCAGGCGCATGCCGATTGCAACACCCGTCTGTGGAACGGGGAGGGCTCCTGCACGCGCGGCGGCTATGCCTGCATCAACTGCACCGCGCCGGAATTCGAGGAGCCGGGCCACGCCTTCGTCGAGACGCCGAAGATCGCCGGTTTCCCGGTCGGCCTGCCCACCGACATGCCGAAGGCGTGGTTCGTGGCGCTGTCCTCGCTCGCCAAGGCGGCGACGCCGGAGCGGCTGCGGCTGAACGCGACCAGCGACCATGTGGTGCGCCCGCCCGCCGTGCGGGACATCAAGCGCCGATGAGCGACAATGGTGCAGCGGAAGGCACGACGCGGCTCGTCGTCGGCCCGTTCAACCGGGTCGAGGGTGATCTCGAAGTGCGGCTGGAACTGGCGCAGGGGCGGGTGGAGGCGGCCTTCGTGTCGTCGCCGCTGTTCCGGGGCTTCGAGCGCATATTGGAGGGCCGCGACCCGCGCGACGCGCTGGTGATCGCGCCGCGCATCTGCGGCATCTGCTCGGTGTCGCAATCCCACGCCGCCGCTTTGGCGCTGGCCGGGGTGCAGGGGCTGGCGCCGACCGACAATGGAAGGGTGGCGACCAATCTCATCGTCGCCACCGAGAATGTGGCCGACCATCTCACCCACTTCCACGTCTTCTTCATGCCGGACTTCGCCCGCGCCCTTTATGCCGACCGGCCGTGGTTCCCGCGCGTCGAAGCGCGCTTCAAGGCGGCGCAGGGCAGCGCGGTGCGCAAGGCGCTGGAGACCCGGACCACGCTCTTGCACGTGCTCGGCCTGCTCGCCGGTCGCTGGCCGCACACGCTGGCGATCCAGCCCGGCGGGGTGACGCGAGGCGCCGACGCGCGCGACAAGGTGCGTCTGGCAGCCACGCTCGGCGCGGTGCGGCGGGCGCTGGAAGAGGGGCTGTTTGGAGCGAAGCTGGAGCGCGTCGCCGAGCTTTCCACCCGCGAGGAACTGGACCGCTGGCGCGCCAGCGGTCCGGAGGGTGATTTTCGCCTCTTCCTCGACATCGCCGCCGATCTCGACCTCGGCCGGCTCGGCCGCGCCTATGACCGTTATCTCAGCTATGGCGCCTATCCCGGCGCCGAGATGCCGCTTTACGCGCGCGGGATATTCACTCCGGACGGCGCGGGCGCGGTGGATATGAGCGCGATCGCGGAAGACCATACAAATGCGCGGATGGAGCATCGCTCCCGCCCGCACCATCCCTTCGACGGCTCGACCCTACCCGATGCCGAGGACGAGACCGGCTATAGCTGGTGCAAGGCCCCGCGCCTTAATGGCCTGCCGTTCGAGACCGGCGCCGTCGCCCGGCAGATGGTGGATGGTCAGCCGCTGATCCGCGACATCGTGCAGAGCGAGGGCGGCAGCGTGCTGGCCCGCGTCGTGGCGCGGCTGGTGGAAACCGCCCGTACGCTCATCGCCATGGAGCGCTGGGTGCATGAACTCACCCCCGGCGCGCCCTGGTGCGCGCAGGGCAGCCTCCCCAGCCATGGGCGGGCTGCAGGGCTGACCGAGGCGGCGCGGGGGGCGCTCGGGCACTGGCTGCGGGTGGAGAACGGGCGCATCGCCGGCTACCAGATCATCGCCCCGACCACCTGGAATTTCTCGCCGCGCGATGGCGCCGGCGTGCCGGGGCCGCTGGAGGCGGCGCTGGTGGGGGCGCCGGTGCGCCAGGGCGAGACGACACCGGTGGCGGTGCAGCACATCGTCCGCTCCTTCGACCCCTGCATGGTCTGCACGGTGCATTGAGCAGCGCCATGCCCAGCGAGGAGATCATCGTCCGCGGCATCGTGCAGGGCGTCGGCTTCCGGCCCTTCGTGTGGCGGCTGGCGCAGCGCCTCGGGCTCGACGGCGAGGTGAGCAATCGCGGCGACGCGGTGGTGATCGTCGCCTCGGGCGCACCGGCGGTGCTGGACGCTTTCGCCGCCGCGCTCGCCGCCGAGGCGCCGCCGCTGGCCCGGGTGGAGGCGGTCGAGCGGCGGACGGTGCCTCTCTTCGCCGGCAGCGGCTTCGCCATCGCCGCCAGCGCGCCCGGCACGGTGTCGGTCGGCATCGTCGCTGACATCGCGACCTGCCCGGCCTGCCGCGCCGAGATCGCCGACCCCGCCGCGCGCCGGCACCGCTACGCCTTCACCAACTGCACCGATTGCGGGCCGCGTTTTTCCATCGTCGAGGGCCTGCCCTATGACCGCTCCGCCACCACCATGCGCGGCTTCGCCCTATGTGCGGCCTGCCGGGCGGAATATGCCAACCCGGCCGACCGGCGCTTCCACGCCCAGCCCATCGCCTGCCCCAACTGCGGGCCGAGGCTGTGGCTGGAGGCGGGCGGGGAGGTCGTCGACGGCGACCCGGTGGAGAGCGCCGCCCTGCGGCTGTGCGGGGGAACAATCCTCGCCATCAAGGGGATCGGCGGTTTTCACATCGCCTGCGACGCGACCAGCGAGGCCACAGTCGCTGAACTGCGCGCCCGCAAGCACCGCCCGACGAAACCGCTGGCGGTGATGCTGCGCGATCCGGCCATGGTGCAGGCGCTCTGCGTTGCCGGGGACGCGGAGATTGCGGCGCTCGGCCACCCTTCCGCGCCCATCCTCCTGCTGCGGCTGCGCCCGGAGACCGTGCTCGCCGCCTCGGTGGCGCCGGGGCAGAACCGGCTCGGGGTGATGCTGCCCTATACGCCGCTTCACCACCGGCTGATGGAGGCGGTGGCCCGCCCGCTGGTGATGACCAGCGCCAACCGCTCCGGCGAACCTCAAATCTTTCGCGACGACGCGGCGCGGGTGGGGCTTGCCGAGATCGTTGACGGCTTCCTTACCCATGATCGCCCCATCGCCCGGCGGCTCGACGACAGCGTGGTGCAGTTCGCCGCCGGGCGGCCGCAGGTGATGCGGCGCGGGCGCGGCCTGGCCCCGGCGCCGCGCGCTTTGCCGGCGGGCTTCGAGGAGGCAGCCCCGGTGCTGGCGCTGGGTGGCGCGCTGAAAAGCGCGATCTGCCTCACCACCGGCGGCAAGGCACTGCTGTCGCATCATCTCGGCGATCTCGACGAGCCGGCGACACAGGACGCCTTCGAGCAGGCCTTCGCCGACTATTCCGCCCTGTTCGACCATCGCCCGGCGGCGATTGCCGTCGACACACACCCGGACTACCCGCCAAGCCGCTACGGCGCCGCACTGGCGCAAGCGCGCGGCCTGCCGCTGATCGCCGTGCAGCACCACCACGCCCACATCGCCGCCGTGATGGCGGAACGCGGCTGGCCTTTGGAGGGCGGGCCGGTGATCGGCATCGCGCTCGACGGGCTCGGCCATGGCGAGGACGGCACCATCTGGGGCGCGGAAATCCTCATCTGCGACTACCGGACCAGCCGCCGCCTGGGCCGTCTGCGGCCGATCCCGCTCGCGGGCGGCGATGCGGCCAATCGCGAACCCTGGCGGGTGCTGCTCGCTCATCTCGATGCCGCGCTGGGGCCGGCGGCGGTGCCGGGTGCGCCCTTCGCGGGGCTTCAGGTCGCGACCCTGCGCGCCATGATCGCGCGTGGGCTCAACGCGCCGCTGGCGAGTTCGGCCGGCCGCCTTTTCGACGCCATGGCCGCTCTGCTCGGCCTCGCGCCGTCCCGCCTCAGCTTCGAGGGCGAGGCGGCAATGGCGCTGCAGGCGGTGGCGGAGACGGCGGGAGTTGTGCCGTCCTATCCCTTCGGCCTCGCGCCGATGGGTGATCTCATGGAGATCGACCCCACCCCGATGTGGCAGGCAGCCTGTGCCGACCAGGCGGCGGGGCGCGCGCCGGGAATCATCGCCCGGCGGTTCCATGCGGGGGTGGCGGAAGCGTTTGCGAGCGTCGCCCTTTCCCTTGCCGCCCAGCACGGGGCGGGTGCTATCGCCCTGTCCGGCGGTGTCTGCCAGAACGCGCTGCTGCTGGAGATGCTGGTGGCGTGGCTGGAGTCTTCCGGGCGAACGCTGCTGCTCCCCGGCGAGGTGCCGGCCAATGATGGCGGCCTTGCCCTCGGGCAGGCGGCGGTCGCCGCCGCGCGGCTGGAAGATGCGCGGCGCGGCGGGCGGTAAGCCGCTTTCCGCTCCTCCCGCAAAGCGGTCTCGCCGCTTCCGGGGCAAAGTAGCGGCGATGTGATCTAAGCTTTTGAAATAGAATAATAAAGCTCGCTGGCACGCGGGTTGCTGTTGTCCTTCCATCGGTGCGCGCCGACGCGCCGGACAACAAGCACACCGGAGGGAGCCGCATGGCTGGGCTTGAGACGTTTTATGAGGTGATGCGACGGCAGGGCATCACCCGCCGATCCTTCCTCAAATATTGTTCGCTGACCGCCGCCGCGCTCGGTCTCGGTCCGGAATTCGTGCCGCAGATCGCCCATGCCATGGAGACCAAGCCGCGCACGCCGGTGCTGTGGCTGCACGGCTTGGAATGCACCTGCTGCTCGGAGAGTTTCATCCGCTCGGCGCATCCGCTCGCCAAGGATGTCGTGCTGTCGATGATCTCGCTCGACTATGACGACACGCTGATGGCCTCCGCCGGGCATCAGGCCGAGGCGATCCTTCAGGAGGTGATGGAGAAGTACAAGGGCAACTACATCCTCGCCGTGGAAGGCAACCCGCCGCTGAACGAGGATGGCATGTACTGCATCATCGGCGGCAAGCCCTTCCTCGACCAACTGCGCATGGTGGCGAAGGATGCCAAGGCGGTGATCTCCTGGGGCTCCTGCGCCTCGCATGGCTGCGTGCAGGCGGCGCGCCCGAACCCGACCCGCGCCACGCCGGTGCACGAGGTCATCACCGACAAGCCGATCATCAAGGTGCCGGGCTGCCCGCCCATCGCCGAGGTGATGACCGGGGTCATCACCTACATGCTCACCTTCGACCGCATGCCCGAACTCGACCGGCAGGGGCGGCCGAAGATGTTCTACTCCCAGCGCATTCACGACAAATGCTACCGCCGGCCGCATTTCGACGCCGGCCAGTTCGTCGAGTCCTTCGACGATGAGGGCGCGCGCAAGGGCTATTGCCTCTACAAGGTCGGCTGCAAGGGGCCGACCACCTACAATGCCTGCTCCACCGTGCGCTGGAACGAGGGCACCTCCTTCCCGATCCAGGCCGGCCATGGCTGCATCGGCTGCTCGGAAGACGGCTTCTGGGACAAGGGCTCCTGGTATGCGCGCCTCACCGACCTGCACGGCGTCGGCTTCGGCATCGAATCCACGGCTGACCGGGTCGGCCTCGGCGCGGCGGCGGCGGTGGGCGGCGCGGTGGCGCTGCATGCCGCGGTGAGCGCGCTCAAGCGCGCCCAGCACAAGCACGGCAATGGTTCGAACGGCTCCAGCCACACGGGAGACGCGGCATGACCATCCAGACGCCCAACGGCTTCAGCCTCGACACGTCAGGCAAGCGCATCGTCGTCGATCCCGTCACCCGCATCGAAGGCCATATGCGCTGCGAGGTGAATGTCGATTCCAACAATGTCATCCGCAACGCGGTCTCCACCGGCACCATGTGGCGCGGGCTGGAGGTGATCCTGAAAGGGCGCGACCCGCGCGACGCCTGGGCCTTCGTCGAGCGCATCTGCGGTGTGTGTACCGGCTGCCACGCGCTCACCTCGGTGCGCGCGGTCGAGGATGCGCTGGACATCCGCATCCCCAACAACGCCTTCCTGATCCGCGAGATCATGGCCAAGGTGCTGCAATGGCACGACCATGTCGTGCATTTCTATCACCTCCACGCACTCGACTGGGTCAACCCGGTCAACGCGCTGAAGGCCGACCCGAAGGCGACCTCTCAATTGCAGCAGATGGTCGGCCCCGACCATCCCAATTCCAGCCCCGGCTATTTCCGCGATGTGCAGAACCGGCTGAAGAAATTCGTCGAAAGCGGCCAACTCGGTATCTTCAAGAACGGCTATTGGGACAATCCGGCCTACAAGCTGCCGCCCGAGGCTGACCTGATGGCGGTTACCCATTACCTTGAGGCGCTCGATTTCCAGAAGGAGATCGTCAAGGTCCACACCATTTTCGGCGGCAAGAACCCGCATCCGAACTACATGGTGGGCGGCGTGCCCTGCGCCATCAACATGGACGGCAACATGGCCGCCGGCGCGCCGCTGAACATGGAGCGGCTGAACTTCGTCAAGCTGAAGCTGCAGGAAGCCTTCGCCTTCTCCAAGAATGTCTATGTCCCCGACGTGATCGCCATCGCCTCCTTCTACAAGGGCTGGCTCTATGGCGGCGGCCTCTCCGGCCTCAACGTCATGGACTATGGCGACTATGAAGCGGTGCAGGGCCGCAAGGAGACCGACCGCCTGCCGGGCGGCGTCATCCTCAACGGCAAGTGGGACGAGGTGCACCCCATCGACCCGCGCGACCCCGAGCAGGTGCAGGAGTTCGTCACCCATAGCTGGTACAGCTATGGCGACGGCAATGCCGACAAGGGCCTTCATCCCTGGGACGGCGTCACCTCGCCGAAATACGAGCTCGGCCCCAACGCCAAGGGCACCCGCACCGATATCCGCGAGATCGACGAAAGCGCGAAATATTCCTGGATCAAGGCGCCGCGGTGGAAGGGCAATGCGGTGGAGGTCGGGCCGCTCGCCCGCTACATCCTCGCCTATGCCCATGGCGTCGACTATGTGAAGGGGCAGGTCGACGACTCGCTCGGCCGCTTCAACGCGCTCGCCGGCACCAGCCTCACCCCGCAGCAGGCGCTGCCCACCACCATCGGCCGCACGCTGGCGCGGGCGCTGGAGGCGCATTACTGCGCGCAGATGATGCTGGACGATTTCGACCACCTCATCGCCAACATCAAGGCCGGCGACAGCTCCACCGCCAATGTGGAGAAATGGGACCCCGCCACCTGGCCGAAGGAGGCCAAGGGCGTCGGCACCGTGGCCGCGCCACGCGGCGGGCTCGGGCACTGGATCAAGATCAAGGACGGGCGGATCGAGAACTACCAGTGCGTGGTGCCGACCACCTGGAATGGCGGTCCGCGCGACCCCAAGGGCAATATCGGCGCCTTCGAGGCCTCGCTGATGAACACGCCGATGGAGCGGCCGGAGGAGCCGGTGGAGATTCTGCGCACGCTCCACTCCTTCGACCCGTGCCTCGCCTGCTCGACGCACGTCATCGCGCCCGACGGGGCGGAGATGGCGCGGGTCACGGTGCGCTGAGGGGAGGCGGCGATGACCAGCATCGACCCCGCTTCCCTCCACGCCACGTCTCCCGTGCCCGCCACCATCGACGGCGAGCCGGTCGGCCGGGTGAGCGCCGTCTATGTCTATGAGGCGCCGGTGCGCCTCTGGCACTGGACCAATGCGGCGGCGATCAGCGTGCTCGCGCTGACCGGCTATCTCATCGGCCAGCCGCTCCCGACGCTGTCGGGCGAGGCGAGCCAGCACTACGTGATGGGCACCATCCGCTTCCTGCACTTCTCCGCCGGCTACATCTTCGCCGTCGGCTTCCTGTTCCGCATCTATTGGGCCTTCGTCGGCAATCACCACGCGCGGCAGCTGTTCATTCTGCCGTTCTGGAGCCGGGCCTATTGGCGCGGCCTGTTCGAGGAGGCGCGGTGGTACTTCTTCCTCGAAGCCAAGCCGAAGAAATATGTCGGCCACAACCCGCTGGCGCAGTTCGCCATGTTCTGGGCCATCGGCGTGGGCTCGGTGTTCATGATCGTCACCGGCTTCGCCCTCTATTCCGAGGGGGCAGGGCCGGGCAGCTGGCAGGACCATGTGTTCGGCTGGGTCATCCCGCTGCTCGGCGGCAGCCTCGACGTGCACACCTGGCACCGTCTCGGCATGTGGGCGATCCTGCTGTTCATCATCATCCACGTCTATGCGGCGATCCGCGAGGACATCATGTCCCGCCAGTCCATCGTCTCCACGATGGTCTCGGGTGTGCGCACCTTCAAGGATGACGATCCCAACTGAGATTCCGGTCCTTCCCGGAATGCGGCCTGCGGGGACAGGCCGGCTTTGAGGGCGCGGCCTCGGCTGCGCCCTTCTTTTTGCCTGGATGCCAAATTTTCATTTCGGGCCAATACTGGAAACATTCCTTCCAGTCTTCACTCGTGTCGAATTGCACGTCCGCAGATTTCGATAAGATCGCCAACGACTTAATGGATGCGCCGCCGAGTGGCACGCGGTTTGAATTGAGACAGATTCAAAAGAGCGGCGATCAGACCGCTCGCGCCTTAGGGAATGGAACACCGCTCGAGGAGACGTCGCTTATGGCCGACGAACGCATTCTCATACTCGGCATCGGCAACATCTTGTGGGCGGATGAGGGCTTCGGCGTCCGCGTCATCGAGGAATTGCAGGCGCGCTACGAGCTGCCGGAGCACGTCACCGCGCTCGATGGCGGCACGCAGGGTCTTTACCTGCTGCCTTATCTGGAAGAGGCGGATGCGGTCATTATCGTCGACGCCATCGACTATGGCCTGCCGCCGGCGACGCTGAAGCAGCTGCGCGACGACGAGGTGCCGGCGGTGCTCGGGGCGCGCAAGGTGAGCCTGCATCAGACCGGCTTCCAGGAGGTGCTTGCACTGCTGCAGCTGCGTGGCTGCGCCCCGTCGCGACTGCGGCTGGTCGGCGTGCAGCCGGAACGGCTTGACGATTATGGCGGCGGGCTCACTCCCGCCATTGCCGCGCAGGTCGAGCCGGCGCTGACCGTGGTGCTGGGCCTCCTCGCCGACGAATTCGGCGTGACATTGCCGCCGCGCCGGTCCGTGGAGGGCTTCACCCCGCCCGCCATCAGCCGCGAGGCCTATGAGGCTGGCCGCCCGGCCGCCGAGGATGCCTGTCGCATCGGCGATGCGCGCGTCCTCGCCGGCTGGCGCTAGGAGCCGCTGCATGTGCCTCGGCATCCCCATGCAAATCCTCAGCGTCGACGGCCATGCGGCCCGGTGTCGGCGTGGCGAGGAGATTGAACTCATCGACGTGTCGCTGCTGCCGGAGGCGCGCCCGGGCGACCATGTGCTGACCTTTCTCGGCACCGGCCGCCGCCTGCTCGACGCCGAGGAGGCGCGCCTGATCGCGCAGGCGCTCGACGCCGTCGCGGCTGCCCTGAGCGGCGACGCGGCGGCCATCGACCACGCCTTTGCCGATCTCGTCGGCCGCGAACCGACCCTGCCGGCCCATCTCGCCCCGCCCGTCGCTTCCCGTCCGGAGCCGCATTCATGACCCCCGACACGCTCCACCCGCTCGTGGCCCGCCTGACCACCGCGCTCGGCTATCCCTATCTCGACAGCGAGGCGGAGGCCGCCGCCACGCTGCCGGCGGGCGACAGCCTGCTGTTCCTGCCAGCACACGGCAAGGCGCATATGGAGACGCCCGATATCGCCGTGGTGCTGCCGGAACTGGTCGGCGCGCTCGGTGCCTCCACTACCATGGGCGGAGCGGTGGCCGGGCCGGCCTATGAGAAGCAGCTGCGCGAGCAGCTCGGCGGCATCGCTTTGCCGGCTATCGTCGTGCTGCGCGGCGGGCGGCCGCTCGGCTCGCTCTCGCGCATGCGCGACTGGGACGAGTTCCTCGAACGCCTCTCCGCCGTCCTTGCCCGTTCCGCCGCCAGCCATTGAGGCCCGCCATGTCGTCCATTCCCTTCGCGACGGTTCCCCCCATCGGCTACGGCGCCGGCAGCCAGCCAGGCGAGGAGGCCGACGGCCTCGCCTATCTCGCCATGCCCTCCGGCATGCGCATCTATGAGGCGCATCTGCCCGAAGTCGAGGATCCCGCCCGCTTCGCCCCCGCGCTGGCGACGCTGGAGGCGATCCGCGCCGCGCTGGCGCAATGGACGCCGAACGGCTCCACCACCGTCGCTCTCGACGCGCTGGATGCGGAGAACCGGGCGCTGGTCGACGAGACGCTGGGCGAGGGCGAGGTCGCCATCGTGGTCGAGGTGCCGGGCGAGCGGATCGAGATACAGGAAGCCAGCTGCGCCGGCGTGTGGCGGCTGCGGGCGACCGTGACGACGCCCGGCGCGGCGCCGGTCACGCGCGAGCGTATCGACATTGCGGCCTTCCCGCGCGGGGCGCTGGTGCGGGCCTTTCCGCGCGAATGGCCGGTGGACCTCGATTATGTCGCGCGGCCGCGTCCCGGCGTGGTCAACGCCCCCGCCATTCTCACCGAAATCGTGCATAAGAGCCGCGAGCGTCGCCCCGGCGGCCTGCCGCATGTGATCAATCTCAGCCTGCTGCCGCACACGCCGGAAGACCTCGCTCTGATCGAGGTGGGGCTGGGGCGCGGCGGCATCACCATCCTCTCGCGCGGCTATGGCAATTGCCGCATCGACGCCACCGCCACAGCGGGCGTGTGGCGGGTGCGCTACTACAATTCCGCCGACACGCTGATCCTCGACACGATCGAGGTGACGGATGTGCCCGAGGTCGCCTGCGCCGCGCCGGAGGACATGGCCGACTCAGCCGAGCGGCTGGCCGACATCCTCGCCGCGATCCGCTAGGAGCCGTTCGATGCTCACCAAGCGCTTTGAAGGTTCCTTCCTCGGCGACGCTGCCCGGCTGGCGCCGAACGCCGTGCTGGAATGCAAGATATGCTGGCATGTCTATGATCCGGCCGTGGGCTGCGATTATTGGCAGGTGCCGGCCGGCACGCCCTTCGCGGCGCTGCCGGAGGAATGGCGTTGCCCGAAATGCGACGGCGCCCGCGACCAGTTCATGGTGATCGACACCGATGGGGAGGCACCCCTGCGCGCGCCGGCGACCGCGGCGCCGGGCGCCGATCCACGCCTCACCGCGCTGGCGGCCACCATTCCCGCGCGCTTGGAGGCAGCGTTCCGGGAAATCCATATCGGCCAGATGCGCGGCGTGCCGCTGCTTAACGAAACGCTGGAGGTGAAGGCCATCGGCTTTCGTCCGCACGGGCCCCGCGTGCTTGGCATGCTGGTCACGCCCTGGTTCATGAACCTCGTGCTGGTGCCGGGACCGGACGAGGATTGGTCGGGACTGGTGCCGGGAGCGAAGGAGATCATCGCCTTTCCCTCCGGCGAGTATGAATTCGTCGGCGCCAACCGCCCCGAGACCGGCCCTTACAAGGCGTGCTCGCTGTTTTCGCCCATGTTCGATTTCACCTCCATGCTGCAGGCCACCGAGACGGCGCGTGCCGCGCTCGCCGCCCTGTTCGACCCGGCCAATCGCGAGGAGGGCGACCGCTCCGACGAGATCCGCCGGGCGCGACAGGAAGCCGTCGATGCCGAGGCGGCGCGGGCCGCAGGCAGGAACGTGAGCGACGAGGAGGCGAGCCCCGCTGAGGCCGCGAAAGTGCCCGCCGTGCCGACCCGCCGGGCGCTGATCTTCGGCGCGGGCCTCGCCTCCGCCCCCACTGCCGGCGAGGGAACCGGCGCATGATCGGCGCGCTCGCCATAGCGCTCGACAGCGCAGCGGGCGCGCCGCGCTGGCGCCTGACGCCGACGGGCGGGGGGCCCGGCACCGGCTGGGCCATCGGCCGCCGCGCGGAAGAAGTCGCGGCGCTGATGCCGCGCGTGTTCAACCTCTGCGCCGGCGCCCATGCGCAGGCGGCGCGGGCGGCGCTCGGCCTGCCGGTGGACGCCTCCGCCGCGCGCGCCGCCCGGCGGGAGCGGGCGCGCGACCATGCGGTCGCCCTGCTGTGCGACTGGCCGTCATTGTTGGGCTATGCTCCCGACCGCGCGGCGCTGGCCGGGCTGGCGACCGGCTCGGAGGACGCGATGCGCCGGCTGCGCGATGCCCTGCTGGGCGGCGATATCGACCTTGCCGGCGGTTCGATAAAGGCGATGGAACACTGGCTGGCGGCCGGCCGCAGCCCTGCCTCCCGCCTGCTGGCCGAGGTCCGCGCCACGCTCGACCCCGCCTGGGGACGGGCGGAACTCGCCATGCCCGATGCGGCCGACATCGCCGCCGCGCTGGATGCCGGGGAACCGGGTAGTCTGCGCGAGACCACCGCCGCCGACCCCTGGCGCGCCGCGCCGCTGTTGCGCGATCTGCACGCGCGCGAAGGGGCGAGCCTGTTCCTGCGCCTGCTGGCCCGGCTGCTGGATCTCCTCTCCTGTCTCGACGGAGCGCCGGACGCTCCGGTCCTCGGGCCTCCCGGCATCGGCCTCGCCCGTGCCGCGCGCGGCCTGCTGGCGCATCGCGCGCGTGTCGTCGGCGGTCTTGTCGCGGATTATCGCGTGCTGTCCCCCAGCGCGTGGAATCTCGCGCCCGGCGGATTGCTGTCGCGCATGCTCGCGGCCTTGCCGATGAGCGGGCAGACGCCGATGCTGGCCCGTCTGGTGGTCTCCTGCGTCAATCCCTGTGTGCCGGTGACGCTGCGGATGGAGCCGAGGGAGGTCGCCCATGCATGAGATGGCGCTGTGTGAAAGCCTCTTGGACTCGCTGAAGGACGCCGCCCGCACCCATGGCTTCGCCAAGGTGACGAAGGTGCGGCTGGTGGTCGGTCCCTTTGCCGGGGTCGAGGTCGAGGCGCTGCGCTTCGGCTTCGATGTGGTGATGCGCGGCTCGCTGGCGGAAGCGGCCCAACTCGACATTCTCGACGAGCCCGGCACCGCCTGGTGCTTCGACTGCTCCGATACGGTGGCGCTCGCCGACCGGCTTTCCCCATGCCCCCAATGTGGCGGCGAGAAGCTGCGGCCCAATGGTGGCACCGAGATGCGTATCAAGGACCTGGAGGTGGTGTGATGTGCGTGACTTGCGGCTGCGGATCGGACGACGTCACCATTTCAGGCGCCCATGGCGAGGCGCGCGGGCATGGGCATGACCACCATCACGGTCACGGGCACGGGCATGACCACCATCACGACCACGACCACGACCATCGCCACGCCGCCCCAGCGGAAAACCGGCTGGTAGAGATCGAGCGCGGCATCCTCGCCAAGAACGACGCTTTCGCGGCGGGAAACCGCGCGCGGCTGAAGGCCGGCGGCATCGTCTCGCTCAATCTTCTCGCCGGTCCCGGCGCCGGCAAGACCACGCTGCTGGTCGAGACGCTGCGGGCTTTGGGCGCACGGGTGCCCGCGGCGGTGATCGAGGGCGACCAGCAGACCGCCAACGACGCCGAGCGCATCCGCGCCACCGGCACCCCCGCCGTGCAGATCAACACCGGCAAGGGCTGTCATCTCGACGCGCATATGGTCGGCCATGCGCTGGAGGAACTGCCGCTGCCGCCGGGCGGGCTGCTGTTCATCGAGAATGTCGGCAATCTCGTCTGCCCCGCCGCCTTCGATCTCGGCGAGGACAAGCGCGTGACGCTGCTCTCGGTGACGGAAGGCGAGGACAAGCCGCTGAAATACCCGGATATCTTCCAGACCGCCGATCTCGTCCTGCTCACCAAGACCGACCTGTTGCCCCATCTCGATGTCGATGTGGACGCCATCGAGCGTAACATCCAGCGCATCAATCCGGTCGCGTCGATCCTGCATGTGAATGCCAAGTCGCCCGGTGGCCTCGCGGCGTGGCTCGGCTGGCTGGGTGAGCTCCGGCGCCAGCGTCTGGCCGAACTGGCAGCGGAAGCGGAGGGCAGGGCGCGGGCGCTGCGCACGGCGGCGGAGGCACTGCCGTGAGCCAGACCCGACCCGGCATCCTCATCGTCGATGACGAGCCACGTTCGGTCGAGGTGATCGCCCGCGTGCTCGGCGAGGAATTCGAGGTGTTCACGGCGCTGGACGCCACGCGAGCGCTCGAGGTTCTGGAGAATGAGTGGGTGCAGGTCGTGTTCTGCGACCAGCGCATGCCCGGGCGTTCGGGCGTCGACCTTCTCACCGAGGTGCGCCGGCGCTGGCCGGATGTGGTGCGCATCATCGTCACCGGCTACACCGACCCGCAGGACATGATCGGCGCCATCAACGAGGCCGGCATCTATCAGTTCATCACCAAGCCCTGGCACCCGGACCAGCTTCTGCTGGCCGCGCAGGGGGCGGCGCGGCTCTACCATCTCCAGCGCGAACACGACCGGCTGTCGCTCGAACTTAAACTCGCCGCGCCCGCCGCCGAGGTGCGCTTTGCCGAGCAGCATGAGCGGGTGCTGCGCAATTTCCATTTCGATGCGCTGGTGCGCACCCCCGCCAGCCCGCTGAATGAGGTCTGCCGGCGCGCGGCGCAGGTCGCCGCCTTCGACATACCGGTGCTGGTGCTGGGCGAGACCGGCACGGGCAAGGAATTGCTCGCCCGCGCCATCCACTATGCCAGCCTGCGTTCCGAGCGCCCGTTCTTCGCCGTCAATTGCGGGGCGATCCCGGACGAGTTGCTGGAATCCGAATTGTTCGGCCACAAGAAGGGCTCCTTCACCGGGGCCTACACAACGCGCATCGGCCTGCTCGACCAGGCCGATGGCGGCACCATCCTGCTGGATGAGATCGGCGACGTGTCGCCGGCCTTCCAGGTCAAGCTGCTGCGCTTCCTGCAGGAAGGCGAAATCCGCCCCGTCGGCTCCAACGAGACGCGGCGGGTGGATGTGCGCATCCTCGCCGCCACCCATCGCGACCTTGCCGGCGAGGTGAAGGCCGGCCGCTTTCGTGAGGACCTCTATTACCGCCTCGCCGCCATGGTGCTGACCCTGCCGCCGCTGCGCGAGCGCCGGGGCGATCTGCGCGTGCTGGCGCCGCGCATCCTCGACAGCCTGTCCAGCGCCCATGGCAAGCGCACCCAGGGCTTCACCGAGGAAGCGCTGGCCTGCATCGAGGCCTATGACTGGCCGGGCAATGTGCGGGAATTGCAGAACGAACTCACCCGCATGCTGGTGCTGGCCGGAGGCGGCCCGCTGGGGGCGGACCTGCTGTCGCCGCATGTGCTGCGCGGGGCCGCCGCCTCCAGCGCCAACGCGACGGCGGCTGATCTCGCGGTCAAGGATACCGGCCCGCTCAAGGACCGCATCGAGCGCATGGAAGCGCTGATCCTGATGGAAACGCTGCTGCGCTGCCGCTGGAACAAGAGCCGCGCGGCGGAGGAACTCGGCCTGTCCCGCGTCGGCCTGCGGGCCAAGCTCGACCGCTACGGAATCGCCCGCGACGGCACGTTCGGCCGCAGCCATTGAGGAGAAAACGCCATGTGTCTCGGCATTCCCGGCCGCATCGTCGCCCTTGTCGATGAAGAGGCCATGCTCGCCAGCGTCGATGTGTCCGGCGTGCGCCGCACCGTCGATGTCGTCTGCGTCGCCGAACCCGGCCGTCCGCTGGCTGAACTGATCGGCGCCTGGGTGCTGGTGCATGTCGGTTTCGCCATGAGCGTGATCGACGAGGAAGAGGCCGCCGCCACGCTGAAGGTGCTGACCGAGATCGGCGAGGCGGAAGGGGAGATCGAGGCGATGCGTACCGGCAGCGTCGAGCCTTTCCACCCATCCCCCGCGCCCTTGGCCTCGTGAGCGGAGTTGCGTGATGCGCTATGTCGATGAATTTCGCGATCCCGCTCTGGCGCGCGGCCTGATCCGCGAGATCGAAACGCTGGCGGCGCGGCTGGAACGCGGGCGCGACCGGCCCTTCGCCATCATGGAAGTGTGCGGCGGGCACACCCACGCCATCTTCCGCTACGGGCTGGAAGGGCTGCTGCCCGACATCATCGAGTTCGTCCACGGCCCCGGATGCCCGGTCTGCGTTCTGCCCATGGGGCGGGTCGATGATTGTGTGGCCATCGCCGAACGGCCGGAAGTGATCTTCGCCACCTTCGGCGACGCCATGCGCGTGCCGGGCTCGCGCAAGAGCCTGCTCGCCGCCAAGGCGGACGGCGCCGATGTGCGCATGGTTTATTCGCCGCTGGACGCTCTGGCGCTGGCCCGGCGCAACCCGGAGCGCGAGGTGGTGTTCTTCGGGCTCGGCTTCGAGACCACCATGCCGTCCACCGCGCTCACCGTGCTGCGGGCGGCGCGCGAGGGCATCGCCAATTTCTCGCTCTTCTGCAACCACATCACCATCATCCCGACGCTGCGGGCGCTGCTGGAGATGCCCGATCTCGGCATAGACGGCTTCATCGGGCCGGGGCACGTCTCGATGGTCATCGGCACCGAGCCCTATCGCTTCATCGCCGAGGAGTTCGCCAAGCCCATGGTGGTCGCCGGCTTCGAGCCGATCGACCTGCTGCAGTCCCTGCTGATGGTGCTGCGCCAGCTGGAGGAGGGGCGCGCCGCGATCGAGAACCAATATGCCCGCGTCGTGCCGGATGCCGGCAATCCGCGCGCCATGGGGGCGGTGGAAGAGGTGTATGAGCTGCGGCCGACCTTCGAGTGGCGTGGCCTCGGCTCCATCGCCCATTCCGGCGTGCGGCTGCGCGAGGCCTATGCCGGCTTCGACGCCGAACGGCGGTTTGCCGTGAAGGAGGTGCAGGTGCCCGATCCCGCCGCCTGCCGCTGCGGCGAGGTGCTGACCGGGCAGATGAAGCCCTGGGCCTGCCCGGTGTTCGGCACCGGCTGCACGCCGGAAATGCCGCTGGGAGCGCTCATGGTGTCGTCCGAGGGGGCCTGCGCGGCCTATTATCAATATGGCGGGCTGCGTCCGTCTCGGCTGGAGGGCGCGGCATGAACCCGCCCATTCCCGTCCTCGCGCCCCCCCGGCGCCAATTGCCGAAGGCGATCACCCTCGCCCATGGCGGTGGCGGCAGCGCCATGCGCGACCTCATCGACGAGGTGTTCATCGACACGTTCAAGGGCACGAAAGGCGCTCCGGAGGATCAGGCCCGCTTCGATCTCGCCGCGTTGATGGCGCAGGGCGACCGGCTCGCCTTCACCACCGACGGCTTCGTCGTCGACCCGCTGTTCTTTCCCGGCGGGGATATCGGCAAGCTCGCAGTCTGCGGCACGATCAACGATCTCGCGGTCGGCGGGGCGCGGCCGGTGGCGCTGTCCTGCGCCGTCATCATCGAGGAGGGTTTGGCGCTCGACACGCTGCGTGCGGTGGCGCGCTCCATGGCCGAGACCGCCGGGGCGGCGGGCGTGCCGATCGTCACCGGCGACACCAAGGTCGTGGCCCGCGGTGCCTGCGACAAGCTGTTCATCACCACGACAGGCATCGGCGTGGTCCGCACCGGGGTCGAGGTCGGCATTTCGCGCGCCCGGCCGGGCGATGTCGTGCTGGTAAACGGCCAGCTGGGCGACCATGGCGCGGCGATCCTGAATGCGCGCGGCGATCTGGCGCTTGAGACCGACATCGCCAGCGACTGCGCCGCGCTGCATGAGCTGATCGATCGGCTCATCGACGCCGCACCCGGCGTGCGGATGATGCGCGACGCCACGCGGGGCGGGGTCGCCGCCGTGCTCAACGAACTGGCGGCGGCGAGCGGTGTCGGCGTGCGGCTGCGCGAGCGCGACACGCCGATCCGCGCAGATGTGCAGGGCTTCTGCGAGATCCTCGGGCTCGATCCGCTCTATCTCGCCAATGAGGGCAAGATCGTCGCCGTGGTGCCGCCCGAACAGGCGGAAGCCGCCTTGCAGGCGCTGCGGGCGCATCCGCTCGGGAGTGGTGCCGTCGCCATCGGGCGTATCACCGATACGCGGCCCGGCCGGGTGGTGATGGAGACCCGCTTTGGCGGCGAGCGCATCGTCGACATGCTGGTCGGCGACCAACTGCCGCGCATCTGTTGATGCCGCGTCGAGCTGGCGCGGAACCCGCGTGCCGATTCGTCCGTTGGCCCTGCAGAGCGGCGCGTGCCGCCTCGCAGGGAGATGTGAGATGACGAAGCGCGAACTGATCGATACCGGGACCGACAAGCGTTATGTCCGCCGCGACGAAGCGGGGCGGTTCAAGGAATCCGTCGATGTCGGCCGCTCGCTGAGCCAGGATCAGCGCAAGCAGGCCGAGAACGACGCCAAGCCCGGCGAGGGCGATCGCGGCGACCGCAAGCGCTGACGCAGTTTCCGCAAAGTGCGTAGCGGCTTTGCGATAGGAATTGCGTCTCGTCGGACAGTGAAAGCCGTTTCGTGAACCAAGGTCACGGAACGGCTCTGGATGGCCTTAGCCGTGCGGCGCCGGCGCGGGGCTCGGCGAGGCGGTGGAATCATCTGTGGCGCCATGCGGGGCATGGGAGACGTTCAGCCGGCGGATGGACGATTGATCGACGTCGGGCCATGCACTGCCATCGACGCTGACGCGCTTGGGCTGACCATTCTCGAATTCGCAGACGGCATAGCGCAGGACACCCGCACGGAAAAAGGCGCCCTGGACCTTGCCATTCGTGGCGTCGCCATGGACCCGCATCGAGGCGACCTCGTCGTCGCTCAAATCGTGGGTCGTCGTCGCTTCGATATGGCGCTCGCAGGTCAATTGCGCTTTCATCGCCGTATCCTCGCCGCGCAAAAGCAGCCCGCCGCCGATGAGGATTGCGGCGGCGGTCGCTGCCTTGAGTTTCCAGTTAAGCGTCATGCGGCACCCCGGCGTCTGTGAGGCCCAGGGCGGAGCCTGAGGCCTGCGGCGCTCCTCTATTGGAAGCGTGCGAACATGTGCCGGGGGAGGCTTGTGGCAGGCTTGCGCGCTGCGGTGGGTCAGGCGACGGACCCTGCGGGAGGTTCAGCGCGGGACGCTTGGCCGGCGCCGGTAGGGGCCGCCCGTGTGGCTGCCGAGGCCGCCACACGGATATCCCAGCGCCTCAGCGGCGGCCGGAGATCAGATAGGCGACAAAGCCGATGGTGAGCAGACCGGCAAAGGCGATGGCGGGATGACGGCGCACCTGCGCGGCGACCTCGTCAGCGGCGTGGCGCGCCCGCTCGCTGGCCTCTTCAAGCAAATCCGCGCTGCCATCGGCGGCATAGTCGAGCGCGGCTCCCGCCCGCGAGGCACCCCGGCGGGCATATTCGCGGGCATAGCGGCTCACGCTGGCGCCACCCTGGCTGGCCAGCGAGCCGGCGAGTTTCGCGACATCGCGGCGCAGCGTTTCAAGGTCCTTGGAGAGGGCGGCAAGTTCGGTGGACGTGGCCATGATTCACTCCTGATGGGAGATGGATAAACGCGCGGCGGCGGAGCGGGTTCCGCTTCAGGCCATGTGCCGCAGCGGAGCGGGCCGTGCATCGAGCTCAAGGTTGACCACAAGCCGGCGGACATCGGGGCACCCGGCCATCACGCCCCAGCCATGGGCGAGGGCGGCGGCTTCGTCATAGGCGGGAATCAGCGGGCGCAGGGTCATCGCGAGATGACCGCGCTGCCGGTCGAAGGCGATGCTGGACGAATCCACGTCGAATTTGCGCGCGAGCATGGGGCAGTCTCCCGTTGCAACATTCGTTAACAATTGGTGAACGGGAAAGTTCCGCAGGCCCGGGAAATACAGGCCACCCGTCGGCAGGCAAGCACCGGCGTCGCGTCGTCGGCGTCGTGCCATTCCAAGGAGCGGTACGTGGCCGGGGGCGGGGCTGACCGGCGCACGAGCCCTGGTGGTCACGCTCGCATTGGAAGCCGAGTTCGGGAAGAACACCAAGCTGCAAGAGCGCAACGGCTTCGGGCAGAGGCTTGGAGAAAAGAGATGGCTCCCTGAGCAGGACTCGAACCTGCGACCATTCGATTAACAGTCGAACGCTCTACCAACTGAGCTATCAGGGACCGGGGACGCCGTGGCGTCTCGGAGGCCGGCGATATAGCAATGCGGGATGGGTTTGTGAACCCCTCCCATCCCGCAGCATGTGGATATCCTCAGGCGCTGAGGCGTTCCTGCTGCCCGGCGAACTGCAGCTGATGGAAGGTGAAGTAGCGTCCACGCTTGGTCACGAGCTCGTCATGGCGCCCGCTTTCGACCACGCGGCCCTTCTCGATCACGCAAATCTTGTCGGCGTTGATCACCGTCTGCAGGCGGTGGGCGATGACCAGAGTGGTGCGGTTGCGCTGCAATTCGTTGAGCGCCTTCTGCACTTCGGCCTCGGATTCGCTGTCGAGCGCGGCGGTGGCCTCGTCGAGCAGCAGAATTGGCGCGTCCTTGAGGAAGGCGCGGGCGATGGCGATGCGCTGGCGCTGGCCACCCGAGAGCTGCGTGCCGCGCTCGCCGACGCGGCTGTCATAGCCGCCCTCGAATCCCATGATGAAGTCATGCGCGTGCGCCGAGCGGGCGGCGGCGATGATCTCTTC
Organism: Ancylobacter sp.; assembly: GCF_965249975.1. Classification (GTDB taxonomy): domain Bacteria; phylum Pseudomonadota; class Alphaproteobacteria; order Rhizobiales; family Xanthobacteraceae; genus Ancylobacter. The sequence goes on from NZ_CBDFNE010000020.1 coordinate 398,272, forward strand.
GTCGGTGGCGCCAGGGCGGCCAGCCGCGATGTTCTCGCGCACCGTGCCCGTGAACAGGAACACGTCCTGGCTTACGAAGCCGATGGATTTGCGCAACGAGTGGCGCGTCACGCTGTCGATGTTCTGGCCGTCAATGGTGATGACGCCGGATTCGACCTCGTAAAAGCGCTCTATGAGGTTCATCACCGTGCTCTTGCCGCCACCCGAGGGGCCGACCAGCGCGGTGGTCTGGCCGGGTTCGGCAACGAAGCTGAGCCCGCGCAGCACCGGCTCGCCCTCGCGATAGCTGAACACCACCTCGTCGAACACGACGCCGCCGCCCTTGATCGCGAGCTCCGGCGTGCCCGGCGCGTCGGCTTCCGTCGCCGGCCGGTCGAGGATGGCGAACAGCATCCGCGCGCCCATGAGATGGGTGGTGAGATCGATGTTGAGGCGGGCAAGACGCTTGGCCGGCTCGTAGCAAAGCAGCAGCGCGGTGATGACGGAGAAGAACTCGCCCGGCGTGCGCCCGCCATGCAGAACGCCCCAGCCGGCATACATGACGACGAGGCCAATGGCGACGCCGCCGAGCGCTTCCATCAGCGGGCCGGACTGCGACTGCGCCCGCATCATGCGGTTCGAGGCCTTCTCCATCTTGTCGATGCGCTCGAAGATCCGCTCGCGCTGCACGCCCTCAAGCGTGAAGGACTTGATGGTGCGGATGCCCTGGAAGGCGTCGATCGACTCCGTCATGATCTGGATCGCGCTGTGGAATTCGCGACTGAAGATCTTCTGCACCTTGCGGATCAGCGACCGCACGCCACCGATCGCGATCGGCATCACCACGAAGCCGATCATCGCCATGAACGGATCCTGGAGGATCATCACCAATGTGAGGCCGATGACCGAGAGCAGGTCGCGCCCGAGGCTGGTGATGATGAGGTTCAGCACGTTGCGCGCGGCCTGCGCGCCGGTGTTGAACCGCATCATGATTTCGGCGGTGTGGCTGCCCGAGAAATAGGTCACGTCCTGCATCAGCAGGCGGTCGAGCACGCGCTTCTGGTTGTCGGCGACGATGCGATTGCCGACCTTGGCCAGCGCCACCGCCTGCCCATAGGCGGAAAATCCCTTGATGACCGACAGCGCGACGACGGCTCCGGAGAGAATCCAAATCGCGTTGGAATTCTGCTCGACGAAGATGCGGTTGATCACGTCGCCCATGAGATAGGCGAGGCCGGAGGTCGTGCCGGCCATGATGCCCATGAAGAGGAAGGAGATGGCGTACCCCTTCCAGTGGCGCCGCCCGTCCTGAAGGAACAGCCGGCTGACCGTGTCACGCGTCTCCGCGCTGATAATGTTGCGGAACGCATTTGCCATCTTCGGAGGCAGCATCGTCGAGAATCCTCTGCACGGGCCCGGCCGGATCGGGCGTCGCCCTTCGCTCCGCCTCTCCTGCGACGGAGCGCGGATCATCAACGACGATCATGGCTTGTTGTCAAACCCATGACGGCGGCTGGGCCGGCGGCCGATAAGGCGGTGACGACACCCGCCGCCGGCGCTTTTTTCAACGCCGGCGGCGGGTGCGTGAACTGGAGGCCACGCCCGGAATCGAACCGGGGTGCACGGATTTGCAGTCCGCTGCGTAACCACTCCGCCACGTGGCCCGACCCAGGCTACCCATAAGGCGCCTGACAGGGCCGGCGCGGCTCATAACAGAGCTCGGGCCGATGAGCAACGCGCGAGGCAGCGGAAGATGGGGATGATCGATGCGGGCAAGTGCCGGGAGGAAGGGCCGTCCAGCCCCCTGAAGCGGCATTCCGCCGCGCCATCACGCGCGTCCCCGGCGCCCGCAGGGGTGATGCGGGCCTCTAAGTGCGGGCCGTGAGTGCGACGTGGCTGCGCGCTGGCATGCCAGGCTGGAAATCTTCGAGGCTGCGCGCCGAGAAGGCTTGCAATGAGGGCGCCGCTGCCGCAATTCTGACGCCGTTCGCTCGCGCCTCCTGGGTGCGCGCCCGTCGCGCGATCCGCGCGCGGCCTTGCCTGTCTGCTTTCGAGGTTGTCGCCGAATGATCGATTTCGCCGAACTGCGCCGCGCCATGGTGGACGCCCAGGTGCGTGCCAACGACGTCACCGACCTGCGCATCGTCGCCGCCATGCTGGAGACGCCGCGCGAGCGCTTTGTTCCGGCCAGCCTGCGCAACTTCGCCTATATCGATGACGACGTGCTGGTGAAGGAAGGCGCGCCGGCGCGCTACCTGATGGAGCCGATGGTGCTGGCCAAGCTGCTGCAGGCGGCTGAGATCGGCCCGGACGCGCTGGTGCTCGATGTCGGTGCGGCGAGCGGCTATTCCACCGCGGTGCTGGCCAAGCTCGCGGGTCAGGTGGTGGCGCTGGAGGAGGATGCCGAACTCGCCGCGCGGGGCTCGTCGCTGCTCGTCGAACTCGGCCTGCTCAATGCCGCCTATGTGCAGGGGCCGATGGCCGCTGGCTGGCCCGGCGAGGCGCCCTATGACGTGATCCTGGTCAATGGCGGCGTCGATGCGGCGCCCGAATCGCTGCTCGCTCAGCTGAAGCCCGGTGGACGTCTCGTCGCCGTCGTCGGGCGCGGGCGCGCCGGGCGGGCAACGGTCTACACCCATACCTCTGGCGGCATCGGCTCGCGCGTGGTGTTCGACGCCGCCGTGCCGACCCTGCCGGGCTTCGAGGCGCGCCCAGGCTTTGTGTTCTAACGGTTTTTAGTACCCCTGTGGCTCATCTGCCGCGTGTGCGACGAAATCGTTCGCCGCACCAAACCGAGCGGTTCACAGTCCATCTTCGAGCACCTATCCTGCGTTCACGTCAGTAACAGAGTGAGAGAGTCGCCCGGGGGCAGGTGATTCCCATCAGATTAGCGTTCGCAGAGGTTGGACATGTGGCTGTCGGCTACCGGGGGTAAGGTCGTCGCGTGGGCGGCGGTCGCGTTTGTCGTTGGCATTTCGGTGCCGGCAACGGCTCAGACCCTCGATCAGGCGCTTGTGGCGGCCTATCGCAACAATCCCACATTGAACTCGCAGCGCGCCGCCACCCGCGCGACCGACGAGTATGTGCCGATCGCCCTGTCCGGCTATCGCCCCCAGATCTTCGGCACTGCCTATGCCGGAGCGCAATGGGCCGAGACCCGGGTCGATCCCGGCAGCGTGACGACGGGGACGGGTTCGCTCTCCGTCGCCAAGACCTATCCCACCGGCGTCGGCATCACCATCAGCCAGACCATCTATAATGGCCTGAAGACCGCCAATTCGGTGCGCAGCGCCGAATCGCAGGTGCGCGGTCAGCGTGAATTGCTGCGCAACACCGAGCAACTCGTGCTGCTCGATGCCGCCACCGCTTATATGAATGTGCTGCAGAACGCGGCGCTGGTGGAACTGCAGAAGCAGAATCTCGAAGCGCTGAAGGAAGAGCTTCGCGCCGCGCGCGACCGCTTCTCGGTCGGCGAGATCACCCGCACCGACGTCGCCCAGGCGGAAGCCAGCGTCGCCAATGCGCAGAGTGAACTCGCGCTCGCCGAATCGAACCTCAACACGGCCAATGCCGTGTTCTACCAGGTGATTGGCCTGCGCCCGACCAAGCTGAGCCCCGGCCGGCCGATCGATCGCCTGCTGCCCAAGAGCGAGAAAGCCGCCGTCGAATCCGGGATCACCAGCCACCCGGCGGTGAAGTCGGCCGAGTTCGCCGTCGATGCCGGCGTGTCGAATGTGAAGGTGGCCGAGGCGGCCCTGTCGCCGACGCTCACCCTCAATGGCGCGGCCTCGTCCGACTATAACAGCACGCTGAATATCGAGCGCCAGACCTCGGCCTCGGCGACGCTGAACCTCACCGTGCCGATCTACCAAGGTGGTGGCGAGTACGCGACGATCCGGCAGGCCAAGGAAACGCTCGGCCAGCTGCGGATCGAAGTGGACGTGAACCGCGAGCAGGTGCGCGCCAATGCGGTGCAGTACTGGGGCTCGCTGGAAGCGGCGAAGGCGGCCATCGAATCGGCGCAGGCTTCGGTTGCGGCCAACGAGATCGCGCTGCGCGGCGTGCGTGAGGAATGGCGTGTCGGTCAGCGCACCACGCTCGACGTGCTGAACGCGCAGACGGCGCTGTTCAACGCCCGCGCCAGCCTCGTCATCGCCCAGCGTGACCGCGTGGTCGCCTCCTACGCCGTGCTCTCGGCGTCGGGCCGTCTCAGCGCCACCACGCTCGGCCTCAAGGTTCCGGTCTACAACCCGCAGATCCACTACGATCAGGTCCGCGACGCCTGGATCGGCGTGCGCACTCCCGGCGGGCAGTAATGGCCTAAGCCGCCGCCGAGGGCCTTCACCGGCCGCCTCGGCGGTGATCAAGGCGAGAGGCGGCTTGCAGTGGCCGCGAACGCCGTTAACCTTAGATTGCGAACCTTGTTCATCCTCTCGGGTTGCATCTTGGCGTGCCGCCCCCGGCGGTCCAGACTTCATGAAGTGTTAACGGGTTGAAACGTGCGCTTCGGCCGAGCGCCTCAGCCCCGGGATCGGAAAACAGCGCATGCCGAATGCGAGAGGCAGTGAGCCGTCGATGGAGGAGATCCTGGCCTCCATCCGCCGCATCATTTCCGACGAGGTGGCCGGCGAGCCGGCGACCGCGCGCAATGAGGCGTCGCGTTCCGGGCGCGAGGCGCCCCCCGCCCGTGCGGCTTCGCCGACCCGTGAGGCCGCGCCGCGCCCCGCCGCTCCCGTTCCGCCGCGCCCGCAGGCGGCCCCGGCCGATGCGGAAACCCTGTCCTATGCGCCGCCCCCGTTTCGCGAGCGGGTCGAAAGCCCGGTGGATTATGCCCCGCGCGGGCGGGCGCCTGCCGCCGATCCCTTTGCGTCGCGTCCGGTGACCGTTGCTGCCGCTGCGCTGGCCGCTACACCCTTCTCGCCGCCCTCCGTTGTGAGCCGCGCGCCGGCAGGGGCGGTCTATTCCGGCGGTTCCGCTGCCCGGGCGCTGGACGTGCCGGCCCCCGCGCCGGTGGCGAGCGAGAACCGCCCGCCTGAGCCGCGCCGTACCGAGCCACGGCTGTTTCCCGATTCGCGGCCCATGCCCGATCTCCGGCCCTTGCCCGAGGTGCGCCCGCGTAGCGAGCCGCGTCTGGTCGAGCCGCGTGGCCCGGTGCCGGCGGCGGAATCGCGCGCGGCGGTCGCACCCGCGGCGCCCCGGCCGGCGTCGCCCCCTGCCGTGGCGGCGTCCGCCGCCGCCAGCATGGGCGCGCTGCCGCCCCTGCGTCCTTCCTATTCCCGCCCCTCAATGGTCAAGCCGCCGGCGCCGCTGGACAGCGATCTCGACAAGCCGCTGGCGGCGGCGCTGCTCGATCTTGCGCTGGTGGAGCAGGCGGTTCAGGCCGAACTGGCGAATGTGGCGCTCGCCGAGCCGGTGGCCCCGCCGGAGCGAGCGGCTCCGCCGGCCGCGCGCGCCCCCGAAGTGAAGCCCGTCTTTTCCACGCCCGCCAGGGTGGAGCCGGTGCGGGCCTCTTATGTGCCGGCACCCTCCGTCGCCGCTGAGGCGCCGGCGCCGGTGACCGTGGCGCCGACTGCGGTGGGGCCGTCTTCGGCTGCTCCGTCGAGCCCGGTGGCCTTCACCGCCGAGCCTGAAGCGAAGACAGCGGCGCCCGCCACCCCGGCGGCTGAGCCTGCGGCGACGGTCGTCGCGTCGCAGCCGGTGGCCGAGCCGAGCGAATTGCCGATGCCGGCGCCTGCCACACCTGCCGAGCCGGCCTCCGTGGAGCCGGCCCGTGACGCGCGGCCCCGCAACGCTGCGCCAGTGAACGAGCCACCCGCACCGCGCGCCGCCGAGCCTCGCCCGCTGGAGACCCGTCTCCCAGAAGTCCGTGCCCAGGAGCCCCGCTCCTACGAGCCGCGTGCTTATGAGGGGCGCGCCTTCGAGGGCCGGTCTTATGAGCCTCGCCCTTCCGAGCCGCGCGTTGTCGAAAGCAGCGGGGCCGAGGCCCGGCGCAGCGAGGCTTCGCCGGCGGAAAGCCGGCCGGCGGAAGCCCGCCCGGTCACCGGTAGCCGGCCGGCGCCTTCGACGGAAACCGCGGAGGCCGTGCGCGAGCGTCTGGTATCGGGGCCGGCGAGCAGCGCGGTGTCCGCCGCCTTCAGCTCCCTGCAGCGCACCATGAGCAGCCTGCCGCCGCGTTCGATCGACGACCTCGTCACCGACGCGCTGCGGCCGATGCTCAAGGAATGGCTGGACGAGAACCTGCCGGCGCTGGTCGAGCGGCTGGTGCGGGCGGAGATCGAGCGCGTCGCCCGTCACGGGCAATAGGCCGGGCACAATCGGCCCGATTCCGGGCTTTGCATCGCGCATTGCCTCTCGCGAGTTGACTTGAGGCATCCGCTCCGCTTTCTCTCGCGCCTGTTCAATTGAGGTGCCGGAGCCAACATGCTCGACAACAGGTTCGATCCCGCCGCCGTCGAAGACCGCATCTACCAGGGCTGGGTGGAGGCGGGCGCCTTCAAGGCCGGGCGTCCGGAGCGGGCAGGGGCCGAGCCCTGTTGCATCGTCATCCCCCCGCCCAACGTCACCGGCTCGCTCCATATGGGGCACGCGCTCAATAACACGCTGCAGGACATTCTCTGCCGCTTCGAGCGCATGCGCGGCAAGGACGTGCTCTGGCAGGTCGGCACCGACCACGCCGGCATCGCCACCCAGATGGTGGTGGAACGCCAGCTCGCCGAGCGCCAGCTGCCCGGCCGCCGCGACATGGGCCGCGCCGCCTTCGTCGAACGCATCTGGGCGTGGAAGGAAGAATCTGGCGGCACCATCATCAACCAACTGAAGAAGCTGGGCGCCTCCTGCGATTGGTCGCGCGAACGCTTCACCATGGATGAGGGCCTCTCGCGCGCCGTCCTCAAGGTGTTCGTGCGGCTCTACAAGGATGGGCTGATCTACAAGGACAAGCGGCTGGTGAACTGGGACCCGAAGTTCCAGTCCGCCATTTCAGATCTCGAAGTGCTGCAGGTGGAGGTGAAGGGCCATCTCTGGCACCTGCGCTACCCCTTGGCCGATGGCGTGACCTATCAGCACCCCATCGCTTTTGACGAGAACAACCAGCCCTACGAGTTCGAGACGCGCGACTATATCGTCGTCGCGACCACCCGCCCCGAGACCATGCTGGGCGACACGGCGGTCGCGGTGCATCCGGAAGACCCGCGCTATCAGGGCCTCGTCGCCGCGGGGGCCAAGGTGCGCCTGCCGCTGGTCGGCCGCCTGATCCCCATCGTGGCGGACGAGTATTCCGACCCGACCAAGGGCACCGGCGCGGTGAAGATCACCCCGGCGCACGACTTCAACGATTTCGAGGTCGGCCGCCGGCACAGCCTGCCGATGATCAACGTGCTCGACGCCGAGGCGCGCATCACGCTGGCCGGAAATGAGGATTTCCTCGCCGGGACCGCGCCGGGCGCCGAGCTTGACGCCGCGCTGGCGCTCGACGGGCTGTCGCGCGAGGCCGCGCGCAAGGCGATCGTCGCGCTGCTGGAAGAGCGCGGCGTGCTCGACCGCATCGAGCCGCACACGCACATGGTGCCGCATGGCGACCGTTCCAATGTCGTCATCGAGCCGTGGCTGACCGACCAGTGGTATGTCGACGCCCACACCCTCGCCCAGCCGGCGCTGGCCGCCGTGCGCGAGGGGCGGACGAACTTCGTGCCGAAGAACTGGGAGAAGACCTATTTCGAGTGGCTGGAGAACATCCAGCCCTGGTGCGTGTCGCGCCAGCTGTGGTGGGGCCACCAGATCCCGGCCTGGTACGGTCCGGACGGCTCGGTCTTCGTCGAGGAGACGGAAGAAGCCGCCGTCGCCGCCGCGCTCGCCCATTGCGTGCAGAACGGCATCATCACCGATGCCGAGGCGCAGGAGCTGGCCGCCGATCCGGAAAAGCGCGCGGCGCTGATCACCCGCGACGAGGACGTGCTCGACACCTGGTTCTCCTCCGCCCTATGGCCGTTCTCCACGCTCGGCTGGCCGGACGAGACGGCGGAGGTCGCGCGCTTCTACCCGACCACGGTGCTCATCACCGGCTTCGACATCATCTTCTTCTGGGTCGCCCGGATGATTATGATGGGCCTGCACTTCATGCCCGACGTGCCGTTCCGGGATGTGTACATCCATGCCCTCGTCCGTGACGAGAAGGGCGCCAAGATGTCGAAGTCCAAGGGCAACGTCATCGACCCGCTCGATCTCGTGGGCAAGTACGGTGCGGACGCGCTGCGCTTCACGCTCGCGGCGATGGCGGCGCAGGGGCGCGACATCAAGCTCGCCACCTCGCGCGTCGAGGGCTACCGCAATTTCGCGACCAAGCTGTGGAACGCCGCCCGCTTCGCCGAGATGAATGGCTGTGGGCGCGATCCCGCCTTCGTGCCGCGCAACGCCGAATCCCGGCTGAACCGCTGGATTCTCTCCGAGCTGCAGAAGGCCGGAACCGAGATCACCCAGGCGCTGGAAGCCTACAAGTTCAACGAAGCGGCCGGCGCGGCCTATCGCTTCGTCTGGAACATCTTCTGCGACTGGTATCTCGAACTCGCCAAGCCCGTGTTCAACGGCAATGGCGGCTGGAAGGAGGAGACGCGGGCCACCACTGCCTTCGTGCTCGACGAAATCCTCAAGCTGCTGCACCCGTTCATGCCCTTCCTCACCGAGGAACTGTGGGCGCGCACGGCCGAGACCGGCGCCCCGCGCGCCAGCCTGCTCACGCTGGCCGATTGGCCGGCGTTGCAGGGGCTGGAGGCCCCGGAGGCCGAGGCCGAAATCGGCTGGCTGGTCGACCTCATCACCGAAATCCGCTCCGTCCGCGCCGAGATGAACGTGCCGGCAGGGGCGCAGATTCCGCTGGTGCTGGTCGGCGTGCCGGAAGAGGTGCGGGCGCAGGTGGTGGTGTGGCTCGACACGCTGACGCGCCTTGCCCGCCTGTCTGGCATCACCTTCGAGGCAGAAGCCCCGGCGGGCTCGGTGCAGATCGTGGTGCGCGGCGAGACGGCGGCGCTGCCGCTTGTCGGCATCATCGACATGGACGCGGAAGCCGCGCGCCTCGCCAAGGAACTGGCCAAGGCGCGGGACGACATTGCCAAGGTCGATGCCAAGCTCGGCAATGCCGATTTCATCAAACGTGCACCCGAGGAAGTTATCGAGGAGCAGCGCGAGCGCCGCGAGGCGGCGTCGGAGCGCGCCGCCAAGATCGGTGAGGCTTTGACCCGGCTCGGCCGCGCCGGCTGAGGCCGGACGACCGGGCCGCAGCGGCGGCAGGGCAGGGGATCGGCATGCCGTTCATCGAATCGTTCCAGCCGGGCGATTTCCTCTCGACCATCATCAGCCTGGTGGTGGCCTTCGCCATGGGCACGCTGATCGGCGCCGAGCGGCAATACCGCCAGCGTACCGCCGGCCTGCGCACCAATGTGCTGGTGGCGCTCGGCGCCGCCCAGTTCGTCGACATGGCGATGCATCTCGCCGGGCCGGAAGGCGCGGTGCGGGTGGTCGCCTATGTCGTCTCCGGCATCGGCTTTCTCGGCGCCGGCGTCATCATGAAGGAAGGCACCAATATTCGCGGACTGAACACGGCGGCGACCCTGTGGTGCTCGGCGGCGGTGGGCGCCTGCGCGGGCGCCGACCTCATCGCCCAGTCGGTGCTGCTGACCGGGTTCGTGCTCGCCGGCAACACGCTGCTGCGTCCGCTGGTGGGGGCGCTGGAGCGTCTGCCGCGCAATGAGGAATCGACCGAGGCGACCTATGGGGTCAGTCTCATCGTGCCAGCGGCGCGCGCGGCCGACCTGCGCAGCAAGGTCTCGGCCGTGCTGGAGGCGGCGAAGTTTCCCGTCGAAGAGGTGGAAATGCAGGACCGCCCCGACGGCAGCAGCGAATTGCGGGCCACGCTGGTCAACACCTCGGTGCGGGTGGCGGAACTCGACGCCGCCGTCGCCCGCCTGCGCCACCTGCCGGGGGTGACATCCGCCGATTGGACGCGCTCCGCCGCCGACTGAGCCGGACGCGGACGGCGCGTCAGCCCTGCGGCGGTGCGGCGGCAGCCCGTGCCGATTCCAGCAGATTGTCCATGCGGTCGAGTTCCGCCCGCAGCCGCTCGATCACGTCGGCGGCTTCCGAGAGTTCGTCCTCGACCTTGTCGCGGCGGAACTGGTCGAGATTGGCCGCCATCGCCCGCAGGCGCTCCACGATATTGCCGCTCGACACGCTGCTCTCCCTTGTGTTGTCAAATACTTAAGGCGCGCCGCCGACGCCTTGGGCCGGCGGTTGGCCGCCACGTTTTTGTGACTGACCGGCAACAGTGTCACGCATTCGCAACCATAACGGAAGGCCACGGCGCCGACGCCGCGAAGCCGCCACAAACCGGCACGAAATCCGACGGATAGACGGGGGATAAAGGCGCCGGATGCGGTGCCGAGATAAGAGCCCCCGCGCCGGGATGCGTGAAGAAAATGGACGTCAGGACGATCATCGACAAGCGGAACCTGCCGAGCCGCCATGTGACGGAAGGCCCGGCGCGTGCGCCGCATCGGTCCTATCTCTACGCCATGGGCCTGACCCGCGAGCAGATTCACCAGCCGCTGGTCGGCGTCGCCTCTTGCTGGAATGAGGCCGCGCCCTGCAACATCTCGCTGATGCGTCAGGCGCAGGCGGTGAAGAAGGGCGTGGCCAGTGCCAATGGCACGCCGCGCGAATTCTGCACCATCACCGTCACCGATGGCATCGCCATGGGCCATGACGGCATGAAGGCCTCGCTCGCCTCGCGCGAGGTCATCGCCGACTCGGTCGAACTGACCATTCGCGGCCATTCCTATGACGCGCTGGTCGGCTTGGCGGGTTGCGACAAGTCGCTGCCGGGCATGATGATGGCGATGCTGCGGCTCAACGTGCCGTCGATCTTCATCTATGGCGGCTCGATCCTGCCGGGCTCCTTCCGGGGCCAGCCGGTGACGGTGCAGGACATGTTCGAGGCGGTCGGCAAGCACTCGGTCGGGCTGATGTCCGACGATGACCTCGACGAGCTCGAACAGGTCGCGTGCCCCTCGGCCGGCGCCTGCGGCGCGCAGTTCACCGCCAACACCATGGCGACCGTCTCGGAGGCGATCGGCCTCGCGCTACCCTATTCGGCCGGCGCGCCGGCGCCTTACGAGATCCGCGACCGGTTCTGCATGGCGGCCGGCGAGCAGATCATGGATCTCGTCGCCCGCAACATCCGCCCGCGCGACATCGTCACGTTGAAGGCGCTGGAGAACGCCGCCACCGTGGTCGCCGCCTCGGGCGGGTCGACCAATGCCGCGCTGCACCTGCCGGCCATGGCGCATGAAGCCGGCATCAAGTTCGACCTGTTCGACGTGGCCGAGATCTTCAAGCGCACGCCCTATATCGCCGATCTCAAGCCCGGCGGACGCTATGTCGCCAAGGACATGTTCGAGGCCGGCGGCATTCCGCTGCTGATGAAGACGCTGCTCGAGCACGGCTTCCTGCATGGCGACTGCCTTACCGTGACCGGCCGCACCATCGCGGAGAACCTCGCCTCGGTGAAGTGGAACCCGCATCAGGACGTGGTGCGCCCGGCCAATGACCCGATCACCGCCACTGGCGGCGTGGTCGGCCTGCAGGGCAATCTCGCCCCCGAAGGCGCCATCGTGAAGGTGGCGGGCCTCAAGAACCAGAAATTCACCGGCCCGGCCCGCTGCTTCGACGGCGAGGAAGCCTGCTTCGAGGCCGTGACCCACCGCGCCTATAATGAAGGCGACGTGCTGGTCATCCGCTATGAGGGGCCGAAGGGCGGCCCGGGCATGCGGGAAATGCTGTCGACCACCGCCGCCCTTTACGGGCAGGGGGCGGGCGACAAGGTGGCGCTGATCACCGACGGACGTTTTTCCGGCGCGACGCGCGGCTTCTGCATTGGCCATGTCGGGCCGGAAGCGGCGGTTGGCGGCCCGATCGGGCTGATCCGCGACGGCGACATCATCACTATCGACGCGATCGAGGGCACGCTTGACGTGGCGCTTTCGGACGAGGAACTCGCCGCCCGCCGGGCGGAGTGGAAGCCGCGTCCGTCGCCCGTCGGCTCGGGGGCCATCTGGAAGTTCGCGCAGGCCGTGGGACCCGCCCGTGATGGCGCGGTCACTCACCCCGGCGGCGCGGCCGAGACGGCGTGCTATGCGGATATCTGATCTCACGGGCGCTCGCCCGCTCCCCCTCCCGCGCACCGCGCTTGTCTGCGCGGCGCTGCTGGCCGCGCTGCTGGCCGCACCGACCTCGCATGCCTTCGATGGTACGCCCGGTGCGGACGCGCCTGCCGTGGCGACGCCCGGCAAGCCCCGCACCATTGAAGAATCCGTGCGCTTCGGCGCGCAGGCACTGCGCTCCGGCCAGACCGAGAAGGGTATCGATTCCCTGCGCTATGCCGCCGAGCAGGGCCATGCCGGCGCGCAGTGGAAGCTCGGCCGCATGTACGCGGAAGGCGAGGGCGTCGAGCGCAACGACATCAAGGCGTTCGAATATTTCAGCCAGATCGCCAACATGCACGCCGACGACAACCCGGCGACGCCGGAGGCGCGCTTCGTGGCGGACGCCTTCGTGGCGCTCGGGGCCTATTATCTCGTCGGCATCCCCAACACCAAGGTGCGCCGCGACGCCACGCGGGCGCGCGACATGTTCGCCTATGCCGCCTCCTATTTCGGCGATCCCGGCGCGCAGTACCATCTGGCGCGGCTCTATATCGATGGCGATGGCGTCGACCGCGACCCGCGCTTTGCCGCGCGCTGGCTCGGTCTGGCGGCGCAGAAGGGCCAGTATCAGGCGCAGGCGGCGCTGGGCGGCCTGCTGTTCAAGGGCGATGACGGCATTCCGCGCCAGGCGGCGCGCGGCCTGATGTGGCTCACCCTCGCCCGTGATGCCGCCGCCGGCCCGCAGGACAAGTGGGTGGTGGACCTCTATGAGGACGCCTTCGCCAATGCGAGTTCGGACGAGCGCGCCATGGCGCTGGTCTATCTCGAACAGTACATGAAGACGGCGCGCTGAGGCCCGGAGCGGTCTTCGGGAGCGCTCTCCCTCATATGCGATCCCGGATCGGCCTGCGCCGCCCGGGATCACCGCCCCTGGAGAGGCGCCTTTACGACTTGAAGGCCAGCTCCGCCCAGACAGGCACATGGTCGGAGGGCTTCTCCCAGCCGCGCACATGCTTGTCGATGCCCACGGCCTTCAGCCGGTCGGTGGCCTGCGGCGAGAGCAGCAGATGGTCGATGCGGATGCCGTTGTTCCGCTGCCAGGCGCCGGCCTGATAGTCCCAGAAGCTGTAGAGGCCAGCGTCCTGTGAGGTAGCGCGCAGCGCGTCGGTCATGCCGAGATTGAGGATTTCCCGGAACGCCGCCCGCGTCTGCGGCAGGAAAAGCGCATCCTCGGTCCAAGCCTCGGGATGAGCGGCGTCTTCCGGTTCGGGGATGACGTTGTAGTCACCGCATACGATCAGCGGCTCCTCGAAGGTCAGCCTTGCCGCGATATGCGCCTTCAGCCGCTGCATCCATGAGAGCTTGTAGGGATATTTCTCCGTGCCCACCGGATTGCCATTGGGCAGGTAGATGCCGCACACGCGCAGCGAGCCTTCCGGGGTCGAGACCACCACCTCGATGAAGCGCGACTGCACGTCCGCCTCATCGCCCGGCAGGCCGGATGTCACTTCATCGAAGGGCAGGCGGGAGAGCACGGCGACGCCGTTAAAGCCCTTCTGGCCATGCACGGCGACATTGTAGCCCAGCGCCTCGAACGCCTCGCGCGGGAACGCCTCGTCGGCGCATTTCAGCTCCTGCAGGCACACCACGTCCGGGCGGGTCTCGGTGAGCCACGCCACGGCGTGCTCCTGGCGTTGCCGGATCGAATTGACGTTCCAGGTGGCGATGCGCATCGGCGTCTCACGGAAGGCGAAGGGAAGGGCGAGTCGCGGCCAGTCTACAGCACCGGCAGCAGCCGGCGCACGATGAGGGCGGAGGACAGCGCCACCTCATCGACGAACTGGCGGAAATCGAAATGCGAATCGCGGCCGGCGAGGTCGGAAAGCGTGCGCACCACCAGCCAGGGCACGCCAAAGGCGGTGGCGGCCTGCGCCATCGCCGCGCCCTCCATTTCGACCGCGGCCCCGCCCAGTTCGCGGAACAGCCGCTCGCGCAGCGTCTCGGAATTGATGAACTGGTCGCCGGTCAGGATGCGGCCAAAATGCAGCCGGGGCGGGCGCTCGCCGCCGGCGGCGGAGAGCGGGGCGAGCGAGAGTTCCCGCAGCGCCGAACGCACCCGCCCGATCAGATCGCCATCGGCGCTATGGCCGAGTTCTTCCTGCGGGTTGAAAAATGGCAGATGGCCGGCCTGATAGACGACGAAGCCCTCATCCGCGCCGTAATAGCCGGCATCGTGCTGCACCACATGGTCGGCGATCACCACATCGCCGATGGAAAGCGCCGGATCGAGCCCGCCGGCGATGCCGGAGAACAGCAGCAGCCGGCAGCCGAACCGTTCCAGCAGCAGGGTGGCGGCGATGGCGGCGTTGACCTTGCCCATTCCGGCGCGCGCCAGCACCACCTGATGCCCGTCGAGCCGGCCGGCGTGAAACACCATGCCGGCGCGCTCGGTGATCTCCGTCGCCGTCAGATTGTCGGCGAGAAAGGCGAATTCCTGCGGAATGGCGCAGAGAACGCCAATCGGGCGCATCAGAGGGCGAAGCTGGTGCCGCAGCCGCAGGAAGCGGTGGCGTGCGGATTGGCGATGCGGAACGAGGCGCCGATCAGGTCGTCGACGAAGTCGATATGCGAGCCCGACATATATTCCAGCGACACGGGGTCGATGACCACGCTCGCCCCGCCCTCGGCGATAACGATGTCGTCCGCCTCGCGCTCGCGGGTGATGTCGAACTTGTACTGGAAGCCCGAGCAGCCGCCGCCCTCCACGCTGACGCGCAGCATGGTCTCCGGCGGTTCGCCCTTGAGGATTTCCGCGATGCGCCGCGCCGCGCTGGCGGTGACGCCGACGGATGGGGCTGCGATGTCGGGCGATGGACCTGCGCTCATGTCGCACACTTCCCGTTGAATATGACCTGCCCGGATAGTTAAGTGCTGCAGCCCCCGAGTCAAAGGGGGCTTCTCGCAGAATGGGCAGGAGAGACGCGCATGGCGGTGGCCGGGGCGCAGCCGCGGGCGCCATGGGCGTCGAAGGCTGAGGAAAGCCGGGGACGCCTCTACCCCGAGGCTGGCGGCGATGCGCGCAGCGCCTTCCGCCGCGATGCCGACCGCATCATCCATTCCAGCGCCTTCCGCCGGCTGGCCTACAAGACGCAGGTGTTCTCCTATCACGAGGGCGACCATTACCGCACAAGACTGACCCATACGCTGGAGGTGGTGCAGGTGGCGCGCTCGGTGGCGCGGGCGCTCGGCCTCGATGAGGATCTGAGCGAGGCGCTGGCGCTGGCGCATGATCTCGGTCACCCGCCCTTCGCCCATGCCGGCGAGCGCGTGCTCGACGCCTGCATGGCGGCCTATGGCGGCTTCGATCACAATGCGCAGTCGCTGCGCGTGGTGACGCGGCTGGAGAACCGCTATCCGGATTTCGACGGGCTGAACCTGTGCTGGGAGGCGCATGAGGGTATCGTCAAGCACAACGGCCCCCAGCACGCGCCGCTGCCGCACGCCATCGAGGTGCATGCCGAGCGGCAGGACCTCTGGCTGTGGAGCTGGCCCTCCGCCGAGGCGCAGGTCGCCGCCCTTGCCGACGACATCGCCTATGACGTGCACGACCTCGATGACGGGCTGCGTGCCGGCCTGTTCGGTCTCGACGAACTGGCCGAGCTGCCGCTTGTCGGGTCGATCCTCACGGATATCCGCGCCAGCTGGCCGAATCTCGACCGCGCCCGGCTGTTCCATGAGCTGGGCCGGCGGATGATCACCGTGCTGATCGGCGACGTGGTTGCCGAGAGCCGCCGGCGGATCGCCCTCGCGCAGCCCGCGGACGCCGACGCCCTGCGCCGGCTCGGTCATGCCGTGGTGGCATTCTCAGGGGAGACGGCGGCGGCGGAAAAGGCGATCAAGGCGTTCCTGTTTCCGCGCATGTACCGGCATCCCCGGGTGATGGAGGCCATGGACGCGGCGGGGGCGGTGGTGCGTGATCTGTTCGCCCGCTACATGGCCGATACCGCCGCCCTGCCGGAGGAATGGCGGGCCAGCGTCGAGGGCCGCAGCGAGGTGGCGCGCGCCCGGCGGATTGCCGATTTCCTCGCCGGCCAGACCGACCGCTACGCCCTCGCCGAGCATGCCCGGCTCTTTGACAGGGCACCGGAACTGCGGTAGCGGCAGCGGCCCCTTTGGGTCTGGCCGCGCCGGGAGTCTTCCGTCATGAACCTTTTCGCCCTGTTCGCCGATCACGTCCGCGAGGCCCTTGCCGGGCTCGCGCGCGAAGGGGTGGTGCCCGCCGGGGTCGATACGGCGCGAGTCGTGGTGGAGCCGCCGCGCGACGCCTCCCATGGCGACCTTTCCACCAATGCGGCGATGGTGCTCGCCAAGGAAGCCGGCGTGAAGCCGCGCGACCTCGCGGAGAAACTGTCGGCCAAGCTCGCGGCGCTGCCGGGTGTCGCTAAGGTGGACGTGGCCGGCCCGGGCTTCATCAATCTGACGCTGGACGGTTCCTACTGGCCGCAGGTGCTTGCCGCCGTGCTGGTTCAGGGCCGCGACTACGGCCGCTCGCAGGCGGGTGGCGGCCAGCCGATCAATGTCGAATATGTCTCCGCCAACCCCACCGGGCCGATGCATGTCGGCCATTGCCGCGGCGCCGTGTTCGGCGACGCGCTGGCGAATCTGCTGGCCTTCGCCGGCTGGAAGGTGACGCGCGAATATTACATCAACGATGCCGGCGCGCAGGTGGACGTGCTCGCCCGCTCCGCCTTCCTGCGTTACCGCGAGGCGCTGGGCGAGACGATCACCATTCCCGAGGGGCTCTATCCCGGCGATTATCTCGTCCCCGTCGGCAAGGCGCTGGTGACGAAATACGGCCGCACGCTGCTCGATAAGCCGGAAGAGGAATGGCTGCCGGCGGTGCGGATCATCGCCATCGACGCGATGATGGCGATGATCCGCACCGATCTCGCTGCCCTCAACATCCATCACGAGACCTTCTTTTCCGAGCGCACGCTGCATGCCCGGCCGGACGGCGCGCCGAGCATCATCGACCGGCTGCTGGAGACGCTGCGGGCGCGCGATCTCGTCTATGAGGGCCGCCTGGCGCCGCCCAAGGGGCAGCCGGTGGAGGATTGGGAGGATCGCGAGCAGACGCTGTTCCGCGCCACGCAGTTTGGCGACGATGTCGACCGCCCGCTGATGAAGTCCGACGGCGCCTATACCTATTTCGCCGCCGACATCGCCTATCACAAGGACAAGTTCGACCGCGGCTTCAAGCGGATGATCGACATCTGGGGTGCCGACCATGGCGGCTATGTCAAGCGCATGCAGGCGGCGGTGAAGGCCGCTTCCGACGGCGAAGCCAGCCTTGATGTCGAGCTGTGTCAGCTGGTCCGGCTGCTGCGCAATGGCGAGCCGGTGAAGATGTCGAAGCGCGCCGGCGATTTCGTGACGCTGCGCGACGTGGTCGACGAGGTCGGCCGCGACGCGGTGCGGTTCATGATGATCAACCGCAAGAACGACGCCGTGCTCGACTTCGATCTCGCCAAGGTGATCGAGCAGTCGCGCGACAATCCGGTGTTCTATGTGCAGTACGCGCATGCCCGGGCCTGCTCCATCCTGCGCAACGCGGCGCAGGCTTTCGCCGACCTGCCGTCGGCGCCGGCCGAGTTCGCCGGCGCGGCGCTGGCGCGGCTCGACGACGAAGGGGAAGTCGGCCTCGCCCGCCTCATCGCCAATTATCCGCGCCTGATCGAGCAGGCGGCCCCGGCGCGCGAGCCGCACCGGCTCGCCTTTTATCTCTACGATCTCGCCAGCGCCCTGCACGGACAGTGGAATCGCGGAAAGGATCTGCCTCATTTACGCTTCATTATCGAAGATGATCGAGAGTTGACCTATGCGCGGCTGGCTTTGGTGCATGCCGTCGCGCTGATCATCGCTTCAGGACTTTCCATTCTTGGAGTCGATGCTCCCGAAGAAATGCGGTGAGCGCGTTCGCGACGGTTCGTTCGACCTGCCGCTCCCGTGATGCCGCCCGATGGGCGGTCCTGGTGTTGAACGTGGCGAACAGGTTCTGAAGATGGGCAATGAGAACATGCGTGACCGGCCGGAAAACGGCGCCGAGGACCCGCTTGCCGAACTTGCGCGTCTGATGGCCCAGGAAGACGATTTCGCCGAGCTGCTGCGCCAGTCGCCGCCCGCGCGGACGGCCGCCCCGCCCCAACCCCCGGCCGCCCCTTCGGGCCGGCCCATGTCTCCTCCGCCCACCCGGCCGCCGTTGACGGCGCGCCGTCCCACCGATGAAGCGCGTCCCGCGCCCGGTTCCTTCGCCGCGCTGGCGGCGGAAGTCTATGGTGAGGGCGTGTCGCGCGGAGCGCCGCCGCGTCCGGGTTCAGAGTATCAGGCGCCGGACGCTCATCGCGAACCTGCCCGTGGCGAACGGCCCGATCCGCGCGCTCCCTATGTGCCGCCGCGTCCGCAGGTGACCGAGGCCGGCCGCCGCATGCCGGCCCCGAATGCGGCCCCCTCGGCGCCGCCGCGTCCGCTGCCGACCCGGCCGGAGGCTCCCCGCCCCGAGGCGCCTCGTGCGCCTTCGCCGCGACCGCTGACGGCGGCGGACATGGCGCGCCAGGAAGCGCTGCGTCAGGAGGCCTTGCGCCAGGACGCTCTACGTCAGGAAGCTCTCCGCCAGGACGCCCTGCGCCAGGAGGCTTCCCGTCCTGATCTTGGTCGCCAGGAAGCGGCACGCCAGGAAGCACTGCGCCGTGAGGCGCTGCGTCAAGAAGCCGTGCGCCAGGATGCGGCACGCCAAGATGCTGCCCGTCAGGAAGCGGCCCGTCAGGAGGCCGCGCGCCAGCAGGCTGCGCGTCAGGAGAGTGCCCGTCGCGAGGCGGCCGCGCATGCTGCGGCGGCACCTTCCGCGAGTGGCGGGGATGAGGCCGCCGACACCCGCATTCCGGCCTGGATGACCCGCGCCACGGCCGCGGCACGCGCCGTCGACGCGCCGGCCCCCGCCGCTCCGCCGGCCAGCTCGGCGGCCCAAGGCCGTCCCACGAGCGCCCAGCACCCGGTCGATCTCGACGAGGATGCTTATGATTACGGGCGTTCCGCTGGCGACTACCCGCCGGAGGCCGACGCCTACGACGATTATGCGCCGGAGGAACAGGCGCCCAAGGGCCTCGACCGCAAGCGCCTGATGATGATCGGCGGGGCCGTGGTGGTGTTCATCGGTGCCGCCGCCATCGGCTATAGCCTGATGTCCGGCCGCTCGACCTCCACGGTCGCCGGCGCTCCGCCGGTCATTCGCGCCGATCAGGGGCCGAACAAGGTGGTTCCCAACCAGCCGGCGGCGGAGCAGGGCTCCGATGGCCAAAAGCTGATCTATGACCGCGTCGGCGGCGCCACTACCGGCAATGAACAGGTGGTGTCGAGCGAGGAGCAGCCGGTCGACGTGTCCCAGGCGGCGCAGCCGCAGCCGCGCGTCATCCAGACCTCGCCGTCGAACGCCTCGCAGCCCGGCTCCGGCGAGCCCAAGCGCGTGCGCACTCTCACCGTCCGCGCCGATGGCACGGTGGTGGAGGTGCCGGCCCCGGCCGCGCCGGTGCCTCCCGGCACTTCGGCCGCTCCCGCCGGGAATCCCGTCGCGCTGAACATGGGTGCGGGCGGCGCCGTGCCGACCTCACCCACGCCGCTCGCCGCGACGCCCTCCATCGTCGACAACATGCCTGCCGACGCGGCCCCCGCGCCGGCCCCGGCTGCCGCCCCGCGTGTCGCGACCCCCGCGCCGGCCGCGCCGCCGGCCCGTACAGCTGCAGCGCCTGCGGCGTCGTCGAGCGCGTCGTCCGTGCCGGCGGGTGCCTATGTCGTGCAGATCGCCTCGGTTCGCTCTGAGGCCGAAGCGCAGGCGACCTGGCGCAGCGCCCAGACCCGCTACGCCGACCTGCTGCGCGGCCAGCCCTTCAGCACCAAGCGGGCCGATCTCGGCGACAAGGGCATCTATTACCGGGCGCAGGTGGGAAATTTCAGCTCGCGGGACGGCGCGGTAAGCCTGTGCGAAGCCCTGCGCGCCCAGGGCACGACCTGCATGGTCACCCGCAACTGAGCCGCCGGAACCCCATGACCGCCTCGCCCGCGCCGCGCGCCTTCATCACCGGCTGCGCCGGCACCGCGCTCACCCCCGATGAGGTCGCCTTCCTGGAGGAGGCGGCGCCGTGGGGGCTGATCCTGTTCCGCCGCAATGTCGAGAGCCCCGCCCAGGTGGCGGCGCTTGTCGCCGCCTTTCGCGCTACGGTGGGCCGCCCCGACGCGCCGGTGCTGATCGACCAGGAAGGCGGCCGGGTTCAACGCCTCGCCCCGCCGCACTGGCCGGCCTATCCGCCGGCGGAAGTGTTCGCGCGCCGTGCCGAGGCGGGTGACACGGACGGCGCGGCCGAGGCCGCCCGGCTCGGTGCACGGCTGATGGCGGCCGATCTCGCGGCGCTCGGCATCACCGTCGACTGCGTGCCCTGCGCCGATCTGCGCCTGCCCGAAGGCCATGGCATCATCGGCGACCGCGCCTATGGCGCGACCCCGCCGCAGGTGGCGCATCTCGCCCGCGCCGCGGCCGAAGGGCTGATGAGCGGCGGCGTGCTGCCGGTGCTCAAGCACATTCCCGGCCATGGCCGCGCCCGTGCCGACAGCCATGAGAGCCTGCCGGTTGTCGAGACCTCCCGCGCCGAGCTGGAAGCGACCGATTTCGCCCCGTTCCGCGCCCTCGCCGACCTGCCGCTCGGCATGACGGCGCATGTCGTCTACACCGCTATCGATCCCGACCGCCCGGCGACGACCTCGCCCATGGTGATCGCCGAGATCATCCGCGGCCATATCGGCTTCGACGGCGCGCTGATGAGCGACGATCTCTCCATGGGCGCGCTGGCGGGGTCGCTCGCCCACCGCGCCGAGGCGTCCTTCGCCGCCGGCTGCGACCTCGCGCTTCACTGCAATGGCCGGCTGGACGAGATGGCCGAAGTGGCCTCCCGCACGCCGCTCCTCGCGGGCGAGGCGGCCCGGCGCTGCGCGGCGGCACTGGCGCGTCTGGCCGTGCCGGAGGAAATCGCCCTGGATGAGGCACGGACGCGTTTTTCGGCTATGATCGCGGCGTCCTGAACGTCGTTCGCGGTTCCTGATGGTCCAAAGCCAGTTCTCCTTCGATGCCGACGCCGCGCGCCAGGCGGGCGAGCCCGCGCTGGTCGTCGATGTCGACGGCTTCGAGGGGCCGCTCGACCTGCTGCTGGCGCTGGCGCGCACGCAGAAGGTGGACCTGCACCGCATTTCCATCCTCCAGCTTGCCGAGCAGTATCTGCACTTCGTCGAGGAGGCGCGCCGTATCCGGCTGGAGCTGGCGGCGGACTACCTCGTCATGGCGGCATGGCTCGCCTATCTCAAATCGCGCCTCCTGCTGCCCGATCCGCCAAAGGAAGAGGGGCCGAGCGCTTCCGATCTCGCCGCCGATCTCGCCGAACGGCTGCGCCGGCTGGAGCAGATCCGCGCTGCCGCCGCGCATCTCGCCACGCGCGACCGTGTTGGCCACGAGGTTTTCACGCGCGGGGCGCCGGAGCCGCTGCAGGCGGCTGGCCCCATCGTCTATGAGGCGACGCTCTATGATCTGCTCGCCGCTTACGGTGCCCAGCGGCAGAAAATGGCGCTGTCACAGGTGCGCTTTCCGCCGCGCAGCGTGATCTCGCTGGCCGAGGCGCGCGAGCGGCTGGAAAGGCTTCTCGGGCGGCTGGCGCTGCATGGCGAATGGTCCCGGCTCGATGGTTTCCTGCTCAACTGGATCGCCGATCCGAAGATGCGCGCGACGGCGCTCGCCTCCGGCTTCTCGGCGACGCTGGAAATGGTGCGCGAGGGACTGATCGACGTGCAGCAGGAGGAGAGTTTCGCGCCGATCTGGATCCGCAGCCGGCGCGACGTGCCGGGGGAGGGCGCATGAGCGCCGAGGCGGCCCGCAGCCCCCTGCCGGAGCCGGCGGAAGAGGCGCCGCGCGCGCCGGGACGCGACCCGGATCTGCGCCTGCTCGAAGCCATGCTGTTTGCCGCCGGCGAGCCGCTGGACGAAGCCACCATGGCCGCACGCCTGCCCGATGGCGCCGATGTACGGGCGCTGCTCGCCACTCTTTCGGCCGACTATGCCGACCGCGGCTTCAATCTCGCGCGGGTGGCCGGCAAATGGATGCTGCGCACGGCGCCCGATCTTGGCTTCCTGCTCGCTCGCGACAAGCCGGAGCCGCGCCGGCTCTCGCGCGCCGCGCTGGAGACGCTGGCGATCATCGCCTATCACCAGCCCGTCACCCGCGCCGAGATCGAGGAAATTCGCGGCGTTTCCACAAACAAGGGCACGCTCGACGTGCTGCTCGCCGCCGGCTGGGTGCGGCTGCGCGGGCGGCGGCGCAGCCCCGGGCGGCCGGTGACCTATGGCACCACCGAGACATTCCTCGTGCATTATGGGCTCGACACCATCCAGGACCTGCCGGGCCTCGACGAGTTGCGCGGCACCGGAATGATCGATTCGCGCGTCGCCGCCGGCCTTACCGTGCCGCTGCCCAGCGACGCGCCCGACCTGAAGGACGACGAAGACCCGCTCGAGCCGGAATTCGAACTGTCCTTCGCGCACGAACCGGATGGCGACGACGATCCGGACGACTGAAAGAGCCCCCATGCTGACAGAATCAGGTAGCGCCATGCCGTCCCAACCCTCCCGCACGCCGGTCTCGCTCGCCAGCCGGCTGGTGCTGGAAGAGGTGCGCCATGGCTATGGTGAGGTGGAAGCGGTGCGCGGCGTCAGCCTCACCGTGGAGCCGGGCGAGATCCTCTGCCTGCTCGGCCAGTCCGGCTGCGGCAAGACCACGCTGCTGCGGCTGATCGCCGGCATCGAGCGGCCGAGCCACGGGCGAATCCTGCTCGACCGGCAGGTGGTGGCCGGTCCCGACGCCTTCGTGCCGCCGGAAAAGCGCGCCATCGGACTGGTGTTCCAGGACTATGCGCTGTTCCCCCACCTCACCAATGTGGAAAACGTCGCCTTCGGCCTGCGCCGTCTGGGGCCTTCCGGGGCGCATGACGAGGCGATGCGGGCGCTGGAACGGGTGCGCCTTGCCGCCTATGCGGAAAACTATCCACATGCTTTGTCGGGCGGTGAGCAGCAGCGCGTGGCGCTCGCCCGCGCGCTCGTGCCGCGCCCCGGCATTCTCCTTATGGACGAACCGTTCTCCGGCCTCGACAGTCGGCTGCGGGGCAGTGTGCGCAGCGAAACGCTGAAGGTTCTGCGCGATGCCCGCGCCACCTGCATCATCGTCACCCACGACCCGGAAGAGGCGATGCGGCTCGGCGACCGCATCGCGCTGATGCGCAAGGGGCAGCTGGTGCAAATCGGCGCGCCGGAAGAACTCTACCGCCATCCCGCCGATCTCGAAGTGGCGCGTTTCTTCTGCGAAATCAATGAGGTGGAGGGTGTGGTGCGCCAAGGTCGGGTGGACACCCCGCTCGGCAGTTTCCCCGCTCCCGGCCTTGCCGAGGGGGAGGCGGCCACAGTGGCCATCCGTCCGCAGGGTGTCGAGCTGAAGGCGCCCGGCTCCGGCGTGCGGGGGCGAATCGTCCATCATCGCTTCCTGGGCGAACTCGACCTTTACGAGGTGGCGGTGGAGGGGCTGGACCGGCCATTGGTCGCACGGCGCCGCCCGACCGCCGGCCTATTACGTGGGCATGACGTCGGAGTGAACATCGAGCCGGCCGAGGTTCTTGTCTTCGCCACGGGCCGGCCCTAGTGTCCGGGTTGAGTTGCGATGCGCGGCTGCAAGGGGCCGGCGGCGCTTCGGGCAAGGGAGTTTTGTGATGGGTTCTCTCAGCATCTGGCACTGGATCATCGTGCTGGTGGTCGTGCTCCTCCTCTTCGGTCGCGGCAAGCTGTCCGAGCTGATGGGCGATGCCGCCAAGGGCATCAAGGCGTTCAAGAAGGGCATGGCGGACGAGGACGACACGGCGGCCAAGCCCGCCGAGCCGGCGCGCTCGCTCGATCACCAGCCGAAGGTGGAAGCCGAGCGGACCAAGGTCGGCTGATTTCCGGCCTCGGCTTCTCGATCGGGGAGGGTCGCGTTTCGCGGCCCCGCATGATGCATGCTTGATATCGGCTGGTCGGAATTTCTCGTCATCGGCGTGGTCGCCCTTGTGGTGATCGGGCCGAAGGAGTTGCCACGCGTGCTCCGCACCATGGGGCAGGGCGTGCGCAAGCTGCGCCATATGGCGGGCGAGTTCCAGGGACAGTTCAACGAGGCGTTGCGTGAGGCGGAGCTTTCCGACCTCAAGGACAGCGTCAGCGGGCTGCGCAACGATCTTTCCGGCCTCGCCAGCAATGCGCGCGAGTCGCTTGCCAAGGCGCTGCCGACCAATCCGCTGCAGGACATCGAAACCGAGCTGAAGGCGCCGACCGGCAGCGTGGAAGCCGGCAGCAGCCTGCCGCCCGCCGACACGGCCGAGGCGGCGCTGCCCGCGCCCGGCGACCTTGAGCCCCACCCGTTCGAGACGGTGGAGGACGAGGTACGCAGCGCGGCGGCGGGCCTTGAGGCCGTCTCGCCTTCCGCGCCGACACCCGTACCGTCCGCCGCTCCGGTGGCATCTGCTGCACCGGCGACGGCTGCGGCCCCGGCGACGGCCGCGACCCCGCCCGCCGCGACGCCGGGCGCACCCGCCCCGACGGTGCCACCGGCATCGGCCCCTGCCGCTGCGACGGCGCCCGCTCCCGTCGCGACCGCTCCTGCGGCCCCGCGTCCGCAGACAGCGGCCGAGCCTGCAAAGGCCAGCGAGGTCGCTCCCGCCGTCGTGCCCGCCGCGCCGAAGCCCAAGCGCGTGCGTGCGTCTGCGGCGAAGGCCGCTGTACCTCCGGTGGACGCGGTCCCGACGGACCCGGCACCGGTGGACGCGGCGCCGAAGCCCGCACCCCGCCGTCCGCGCAAGCCGGCTCCCGTCGCCGAAGTGGCCGAACCCGGGCTGTTCGAGGCCGTCGCCTCTCTCGATCAGCCCCCCGCCGCCCCGGCGGTCAAGCGGCCAGCCAAACCGCGCGTCAAGGTCAAGCCGGCCTCCGGCAATGAAGGGCCGGCCACATGAGCCAGGATGATATCGACGCGTCCAAGGCGCCGCTGATTGAACATCTGATCGAGCTGCGCGCCCGCCTGATCAAGTCGCTGATCGCGTTCTTCATCGCGTTCTTTGGCTGCTTCATGCTGGGCAAGTTCATCTACAACATCCTGCTCTGGCCCTATGAATTCGCGGCCGGCGGCACCGAGCACGTCAAGCTCATCTACACCGCGCCGCAGGAGTTCCTGTTCACCCAGATCAAGCTCGGCATGTTCGGGGCGGCGTTCATCTCCTTCCCCATCGTGGCGACGCAGATCTATATGTTCGTCGCACCGGGGCTCTACAGCCACGAGAAGAACGCCTTCAGGCCCTATCTGATCGCGACGCCGGTGTGCTTCCTCATCGGCGCGGCCTTCGTCTATTTCGTCGCCATGCCGCTGGCGATGACCTATTTCCTCTCCATGCAGCAGATGGCCGGGCCGGGCTCGCCGGAAATCTCCATGCTGCCGCAGGTGAGCGAATATCTCTCGCTTATCATGACGCTGATCTTCGCCTTCGGCATCTGCTTCCAGCTGCCGGTGATCCTCACCTTGCTGGCGCAGATCGGGGTGGTGACGTCCGACCAACTGAAGAAGGCGCGGCGCTACGCCATTGTCGGCGTGTTCATCCTCGCGGCGGTGCTCACCCCGCCCGACGTGGTGAGCCAGTTCGCCCTCGCCATCCCGACCCTGCTGCTCTACGAGGTCTCGGTCTTCCTGGTGCGCATGGTCGAGAAGAAGAAGCGCGCGGCGGAAGCGGCGGCCGACGCGGCCGCCTGATCCCGGGCGGCATCCTTCGAGGCCCGGCTTTGCCGGGCACCTCAGGATGACGTTTGCGAGCGAAGCGAGCCTCGAAGCACGCACCTACGCGCTTTCGGCGCTCCCGCCCTTGTCCCCGCCGTCCCGATTGGCTACGTCCCTCACGTTCCGGCGTGAGGCCGGGAGCGGCGCGTTTGAAGGCGAGACTGCCATGCACGACATCAAGTGGATCCGCGAAGAGCCGAACGGGCTCATCAACGCGCTGGTGCGGCGCGGCACCGACGCCTCAGAAGCGCAGGCACTGGTCGAAGGGCTGATCGCCCTCGACGAGACCCGCCGTTCCGGCATCGTCCGGCTGGAAGAGCTGCAGGCCCGCCGCAACGCCGCCTCCAAGGAGATCGGCGCCGCCAAGAAGGCGGGCGAGAACGACCGCGCCGAGGCGCTGATGGCCGAGGTCGGCGCGCTGAAGACCGACATTCCCGCGCTGGAAGAGCAGGTGAAGGCGGCCGAGGCCGAGCTGCACAACCGGCTTGCCGCCATTCCCAACGTGCCGCTCGATGTGGTGCCCGAGGGCAAGGACGAGCACGACAATGTCGAGATCGCGCTCGTCGGCCAGAAGATCGGCTTTCCCTTCGTGCCGAAGCAGCATTTCGAGATCGGCGAAGGCCTCGGCCAGATGGATTTCGAGGCGGCGGCGAAGCTCTCCGGCGCTCGCTTCGTGGTGCTGAAGAACAAGCTGGCCCGCCTGGAGCGCGCCATCGGCCAGTTCTTCATCAACACCCACACCGAGGAACACGGCTACACGGAAGTGGCGCCGCCGGTGCTGGTCAAGGACGAGGCGATGTTCGGCACCGCCCAGCTGCCGAAGTTCCGGGAGGATCAGTTCCGCGCCGGTGAGGACTTCTGGCTCATCCCCACCGCCGAAGTGCCGCTGACCAATCTCGTCGCCCAGTCCATCCTCTCCGAGGAAGAGCTGCCGCTGCGCTTCACCGCGCTCACCCCCTGCTTCCGCGCCGAGGCGGGGTCGGCGGGGCGCGATACGCGCGGCATGATCCGCCAGCACCAGTTCAACAAGGTGGAGATGGTCTCCATCACCACGCCGGAGCAATCGGCGGACGAGCATGAGCGCATGCTGGCCTGCGCGCAGGCGGTGCTGAAGAAGCTCGGCCTGCATTTCCGGGTGGTGACGCTCTGCACCGGCGACATGGGCTTCGCCTCGGCCAAGACCTATGACATCGAAGTCTGGCTGCCCGGCCAGAACGCCTTCCGCGAGATTTCCTCCTGCTCCACCTGCACCGATTTCCAGGCGCGGCGGATGAATGCGCGCTACCGCCCGGCGGGCGCCAAGGCGCCGCGCTACCTGCACACGCTCAACGGTTCGGGCGTCGCGGTCGGCCGGGCCATGGTGGCGATCCTGGAGAATTACCAGAACGAGGACGGTTCCGTCGCGGTGCCGGACGTGCTGGTGCCCTATATGGGCGGGCTGACGCGGATCGAGCGCGCCTGAACCGCCGTCATCCCGGACGGCCGAAGGCCGCTCCGGGATCGTGTGCCGAATGGAGAGCGAACCCGGCATGGCGGCTCCGCCGTCGGCCGGGAGAACGCCGAGTGAAGAACTGAGGAGCAGCATGCGCATTCTGGTGACGAATGACGACGGCATCCACGCGCCGGGATTGGACGCCTGCGCCCGCATTGCCCGGGCGCTGTCCGACGATGTGTGGGTGGTGGCGCCGGAGACCGACCAGTCCGGCGTGTCGCATTCGCTCTCGCTGTCCGATCCGCTGCGGCTGCGGCAGGTGGAGGAGAAGCGCTTCGCGGTGAAGGGCACCCCCACCGATTGCGTCATCATGGCGGTGCGGCACCTCCTCGCCGACCACAAGCCCGATCTCGTGCTCTCCGGCGTCAATCGCGGCCAGAACGTGGCCGAGGATGTCGGCTATTCCGGCACGGTGGCCGGCGCGATGGAAGGCACGGTGCTCGGTATCCCCTCCATCGCCCTGTCGCAGGCCTATGGCTTCGAGACCCGCAAGGCGCCGCCCTATGATGTCGCCGAACATTGGGGCCCGCAGGTGGTGCGCACGCTGCTGGAAGAGGGCATTCCGCCCGGCATCGTGGTCAATGTGAACTTCCCCAACCGCCCCGTGGACGAGGTGCGCGGCATCGCCGTCACCGCGCAGGGCCGGCGCGACCAGGACCTGCTGCGCATCGACGCGCGTCATGACGGAAGGGGAAACCCCTATTTCTGGATCGCCTTCGAGAAGCGTATCTTCGACACGGTCAACGGCTCGGACCTGCACGCGCTGGACGAGGGCTGCATTTCCGTCACGCCGCTGCGCCTCGACATGACCGACGAGCCGATGATGACGCGGCTGGCGCAGGTCTTCGCCAAGCCCTCCGCGGCCGCGAAGT
Source organism: Ancylobacter sp. (assembly GCF_965249975.1). Lineage (GTDB taxonomy): Bacteria > Pseudomonadota > Alphaproteobacteria > Rhizobiales > Xanthobacteraceae > Ancylobacter. The sequence continues at coordinate 426,733 of NZ_CBDFNE010000020.1, forward strand.
TGCGCTGAGCCGGAGGCCCGGCGTTCCGGGCAGGGCAGGGGAGGTCGCCCGTGAGCGGCGCCGAGATAAGCGAGGATCTGCAGCGCGCCGAATTGCTGCTGGCGCTGCGCAAGCGCGGCATGCGCGAGTGGCAGGTCATGCGCGCCATGGAGCAGGTGCCGCGCGAACGCTTTGTCGAGCCGGCCTTCCGCCCCATCGCCTGGCGCGACCTCGCTCTGCCGCTCGATTGCGGCCAGACCATCAGCCAGCCCACCGTGGTGGCGCTGATGACCGAGGCGCTTGAACTGGGGCCCTCGCACAGTGTGCTGGAAATCGGCACCGGCTCCGGCTACCAGGCCGCCATCCTCGCCAGTATCGCCGGCCATGTGGTGACGCTGGAGCGCTTCCGCACCCTGGCGGACTCGGCGGCGCGGCGACTCGCCGCGCTCGGCTATGCCAATGTCGAGGTGCTGGTCGCCGACGGACGCGAGGGAGCCCCCCAACGCGCGCCGTTCGACCGCATCATCCTCACCGCTGCCGTGGAAGAAGTGCCCCCGGCGCTGTTCGAGCAACTGGCCATGGGGGGCATTCTGGTGGCCCCGGTCGGGCCGCCCGAGGCGACGCAGACTCTCATGCGCTATCGGCGCGGATTGCAGGGGCTGGAGACCCGCGAACTGGCGCGCGTGCGCTTCGTGCCGATGCTCGCGGGTGTCGCGGTAGTGCTCTGAGAATGCCGGGAATCCGCCATTTTTCCTGATGTGTACGGGTCCGCTTAAGCGGCTGTTTACCTGTACGCCGCATTAATCATCCCGAGTCCAGCGTTCGGGTGGGGTGCGATGCGTAAGTTTCTGAAGGTGTCCGGTGCCGGTCCCCTCATGCGGATTTCCGCCGTCGCTCTGATGGCAGCGGGAATGGCCGCGTGCAGTGCCGATTCCGCCAGGTTCAGCGCCAATCCGAACAGCAATCCTTTCGCCTCGCAGCCGACTTATACCGGCTCCGTCGCCGCGGCGCCGACCGGCGCGGTGCAGAGCGCGCCCATGGCGGCGGCGCCCGGCAATGGTGTGCCGCTGGCCCCGGTCGGTCAGCAGGCGAGCGCTTACCCCGCGCCCGGTGCCGCGCCGGCCCCCTATGGCGCGCAGTCCCCCTACGGTGCCCCCGCTTATGGCGCGCCGGTGGCGACCTCTCCCTATGGCGCGCCCGTCCAGCCGGCTCCCACCCAGGTTGCCGCGGCTCCGACGCATCTCTCCTCGCCCGTCCCCGCCCAGCCCGGCTATGGCGGAACGCAGCCGCTTTATGGCAGCCAGCCGCAGCCTCTCGCCGCCGCCACACCCGCCCCCGTCCGCACCCCGCAGGTCGCGGCTTCCGGCGGTTCGCATGTGGTGGCGCCGGGCGAGACGCTGAGCTCCATCGCCCGCAATTACGGCCTGACGCGCACCGAACTCGCCAATGCCAATGGCATCGACTTCAACACCATGGTGCGCATCGGCCAGAAGCTGACCATTCCGGGCGCCTCGGGCGGGGCGGTGATCGCCGCCGCGCCGAAGCCCGCCGCCACGCCGGCGGCGCCGAAGCCGACCCCCGTCGTCGCCACCGCGCCGGCCACGCCGGCCGCCACTCCCGCACCGGTCGCCCAGGCGAATGCGGCGCCGAAGCCGCAGACCATCGCCGCCGTCAAGCCCTCCGAGACCCCGGACGAAATCCGCACCGCCGCTGCGGGTCCGCAGTTCCGCTGGCCGGTGCGCGGGCGCGTCATCTCCGGCTTCGGGCCGAAGCCGGGCGGCCAGCAGAATGAAGGCATCAACATCTCGGTGCCGGAAGGCACGGCGGTGAAGGCCGCCGAGGACGGTGTCGTCGCCTATGCCGGCAGCGAGCTGAAGGGCTACGGCAATCTCGTCCTCATCAAGCACGCCGATGGCTGGGTGACCGCCTATGCCAATAACAGCGCGCTCGAGGTGAAGAAGGGCGACACGGTCAAGCGCGGGCAGGTGATCGCCAAGGCCGGCCAGACCGGCAACGTCTCCTCGCCGCAGCTGCATTTCGAGATCCGCAAGGGCTCGCAGCCGGTCGATCCGTCGCAGTACCTTGCCGGCCTCTGACCTGTCACCCCTCGCGTAAGACTAGATTTCATGGCGGAGCCGCAGCGCTCCGCCATTCGTTTCCGGCGCGACGTTTGGACCTTGGCGCCGGTCAGCGCGGGGCGGCCGGCGGTTCCGACAGGGACACGCCCAGCCGCCCCGCGACATCCTGCACATATTGCCAGGCCGTCCGCCCCGAACGCGCCCCGCGCGTGGTGGACCATTCCAGCGCCTCCTGCCGCAGAACTTCCGGCGCGATGGGAATCGCGAAATGCGCGACATAGCTGTCGATCATCGCGAGATAATCGTCCTGGCTGCATTTGTGGAAGCCGAGCCACAGGCCGAAACGGTCGGAGAGCGAAACCTTTTCCTCGACCGCCTCGCCCGGATTGATCGCGGTCGAGCGCTCGTTCTCCACCATCTCGCGCGCCAGGATGTGGCGGCGGTTTGAGGTGGCGTAGAAGATCACATTCTCCGGCCGGCCTTCGATACCGCCTTCCAGCACCGCTTTAAGCGACTTGTAGGAGGTGTCGTCGGCGTCGAAGGACAGGTCGTCGCAGAAGATGACGAATCGGAACGGCGCCGGCCGCACCAGGCTCATCAGCGCGGGCAGGGTCTCGATGTCCTCGCGGTGAATTTCCACCAGTTTGAGCGGCGGCTTACCTTCGCGGGCCATTTCGGCATTCACAGAGGCGTGGGCGGCCTTCACCAGCGAGCTCTTGCCCATGCCGCGCGCGCCCCACAGCAGCGCATTGTTGGCCGGCAGGTCCCGGGCGAAGCGTAGCGTGTTGTCGAGCAGCAGGTCGCGGGTGCGCTCGATGCCCTTGAGCAGGTCCATCTCGACCCGGCTGACACGCGGCACGGCCTCAAGCCGGCGTTCATCCGCGTGCCAGATGAAGGCGTCGGCCGCGTTGAAATCCGCCGTTGCCGGGCGGGCGGGGGCGATGCGTTCGAGCGCCTCGGCAATGCGGGTGAGAACGGCGCCGAGATCATCCGGTGTGTGCGTCATGGTGAGGCTCCTCCGCATGGGGGAATAGTCCGTGCCGAGGCGGGGGACAAGAAGAACCGTAACGCCGGGTACGCTTTGCCCGCCGGATGCCGCGCACAGTGCGGTGAGGGCGTTTGCAATCGCCGGGCGCCTCAGTATAGTCCGCGCCGCTTCGCCGGGCCTTTCGCCCGCCTTCGATCGACGGACAAGGAACCGACATGTTGATTACGCCCGCCTATGCGCAGGCCGCCTCCGCCGCCGGCGGTACCGACATGCTGATGTCGCTGCTGCCCTTCGTGCTGATTTTCGTGATCATGTACTTCCTGATTCTGCGTCCGCAGCAGAAGAAGGTGAAGGCGCATCAGGAAATGGTGAAGAGCGTGCGTCGTGGCGACACGGTCGTCACCTCGGGCGGTCTCATCGGCAAGGTCGCCCGGGTGATCGACGACAGCGAGATCGAGCTGCAGCTTTCTGAAGGCGTGAAGATCCGCCAGCTGCGTGGCATGATCTCCGAGGTTCGCGCCAAGGGCGAGCCGGCCAAGGAAGACACCGAGTCCTGAGCGCTGACCTCTTGCGGCCGTAGCCGTTCGCGCGGCCGGAAGGAACCCCATGCTTTACTTCTCGAAATGGAAGGCGTTCGCGATCCTGGCGGTCTCGGCCATCATCTGTCTGATGGCCGTGCCGAGCCTGTTGTCGCAATCCGCCTATGACAGCCTGCCGCATGTCCTCCAGCGCAAGATCGTGCTGGGCCTCGACCTTCAGGGCGGGTCCTACATCGTCCTGCAGGTCGACGCCCAGTCCGTGCGCAAGATCCGCCTTGAGCATCTGCGCGATGACGCCCGTCGCGTGCTTCGCGATGCCAAGATCGGCTACACCGGCCTCGCCATTCAGGGCGACGCGGTGCAGGTGCGCGTCCGCGATGGGCAGGATGTCGACGCGGCGCTGACCCAGTTGCGGGGCCTTGCCCAGCCGCTCGGCGGCGCGATGTCCACCAGCGGCCAGCTCGACACCGATGTCTCGCGCGATGGCAACACCATCTCGCTCTCGCCCACCGCGGCGGGCATCCAGTCGCGCACCATTCAGGCGGTGTCGCAGTCCATCGAGATCATCCGCAAGCGTATCGACCAGCTCGGCACCACAGAGCCGTCGATCCAGCGCCAGGGTGCCGACCGCATCCAGGTGCAGGTGCCCGGCCTGCAGGACCCGTCGCGCCTCAAGGCGCTGCTGGGCCAGACCGCGCAGCTGAGCTTCCGCCTCGTCGACAACACGATGAGCGCGCAGCAGGCGCTGCAGGGGCGCCCCCCGGCCGGCACTGACGTGCTTTATTCCCAGGACAACCCGCCGGTTCCCTATCTGATCGAGCAGCGCGTGCTGGTCGCCGGCGAGGACCTCACCGACGCGCAGCCGAGCTTCGATCCGACGACGCGCGAGCCGGTGGTCACCTTCCGCTTCAACACCAACGGCGCCCGCCGCTTCGCCGAGGCGACGCAGGCCAATGTCGGCCGGCCCTTCGCCATCATTCTCGACAACCACGTGATCTCCGCGCCGGTCATCCGCGAGCCGATCATGGGCGGTTCCGGCCAGATCAGCGGCAATTTCACCGTGCAGCAGGCGAATGATCTCGCCATCCTGCTGCGCGCCGGCGCGCTGCCGGTGCCGCTGCAGGTGGTGGAAGAGCGCACCGTCGGTCCCGGCCTCGGCGCGGACTCGATCCGGGCCGGCCTCATCGCCTCCATTGTCGGCGCGACCCTGGTGGCGCTGTTCATGGTGGCGACCTATGGGCTGTTCGGCGTCATCGCCAACATCGCTGTCGCGATCAATGTCGGCATGATCTTCGGCGTGCTGGCCATGCTGGGGGCGACGCTGACCCTGCCCGGCATTGCCGGCGTGGTGCTCACCGTCGGCATCGCAGTGGACTCAAACGTGCTGATCTATGAGCGCATCCGCGAGGAGGCGAGGGCCGGACGCTCGGCGATTTCCGCCATCGACGCGGGCTTCTCGCGCGCGCTGGCGACCATCCTCGACTCGAACATCACCACCTTCATCGCGGCGGCGGTGCTGTTCTATGTCGGTTCCGGTCCGGTGCGTGGCTTCGCCATCACCTTCGGCATCGGTATCATCACCACCGTGTTCACCGCCTTCACGCTGACCCGCCTTATGGTGGCGCTGTGGGTGCGCTGGCAGCGCCCCCAGCGCGTGCCGATCTGAGAAAGGCGAGCTTCCATGCGTCTGCTCCGCATCGTTCCGGACGACACGAATTTCGACTTCATCCGCTTCCGGCGGATCAGCTTCCCGATCTCGGCGCTGCTGTCGATCGTGGCGCTGTTGGCGTTCTTCTTCCTGGGCCTGAACTTCGGCATCGACTTCAAGGGCGGCACGCTGCTTGAGGTGCGCTACGCCAACAACACGCTGAACATCTCCGATGTCCGCTCCCGCCTTGAGTCGCTCGACCTTGGCGAAGTGCAGATCCAGGAGATCGGCAATGACGGCGAGGTGCTGATCCGCGTCGCCCAGCAGCCGGGCGGCGAGCAGGCGCAGCAGGCCGTGGTCGGCAAGGTGCGGGCCGCGCTCGGCGAGGGTGTGGAGTATCGCCGCGTCGAAGTGGTCGGCCCGCGCGTCTCTCAGGAATTGCTGAGCTACGGCATCGTCGGCCTGATGATGGCGGTGTTCTGCATCCTGGTTTACCTGTGGTTCCGCTTCGAGTGGCAGTTCGCCCTCGGCGCCTCCATCGCCAACTTCCACGACATCGTGCTCACCATCGGGTTCATGGCGATCTTCCAGATCGACTTCGACCTGACCAGCGTGGCCGCGCTGCTGACCATTCTCGGCTATTCGCTGAACGACACGATCGTCATTTACGACCGCATCCGTGAAATGCTGCGGCGCTACAAGAAGATGCCGACCGAGGAACTGCTCAACGCCTCGATCAACTCCACCTTGTCGCGCTCGGTCATCACCCATGTGACGGTGACGCTGGCGCTGCTGGCGCTGGTGCTGTTCGGCGGCCGGGCGATCCATTCCTTCTCGGTGACCATGATGTTCGGCGTGGTGCTGGTCGGCACCTACACCTCCATCTTCATCGCCTCGCCGCTGCTCATCTATCTCGGGGTCTCCACCCGGGCGATGGCGGAAAAGGCGGAGAAGGAAGCCAAGAGCGCCAACACCAAGGCGGAACGCCTCGCGCCGTGAGCGCGGGCGTCCGCAAGCGGAAGGCCGGCTGATGGCGACGCCCGACGCCCATCTCCCGTATCAGGTGCCGATCGACGGCTATGCGCGCGGCGCGTTCCACTTCGCCGGCATGGCCTCGGCCGGCTCCATCCTCGCGCTGCCCTCCGGCATCCATGCCTGGGCGCCGCTGGAGCCGCGCGAGATCGATGAGGCGGCTCTCGCCCGCGTCTTCGCGGAGGCGGGCAGCTTCCAATTGCTGCTGATCGGCACCGGCGTCGATCCCTGGCCGCTGCCCGAGGCGCTGCGCTGGCGGCTGCGCGATGCCGGGCTCTCGGTCGACACCCTCCCTACACGCTCGGCCGCCTCGACCTATAATGTGCTTCTGGCGGAAGGCCGCCCGGTCGCCGCCGCGCTGCTCGCGCTGCCCTGAGGCGCGGCCGCCTCACGCCAACCCTTCCGGACCCATCACATGAGCCGTCCGAGCCTGACCACGCCGACGGAGTATTGCGCGGCGCTGGTGCGCGACCTCGACCGCGACCGCTACGTCGCCGACCTGTTCGCCCCCGTCGAGCGGCGCGGCGCGCTGTTCGCACTGCACGCCTTCAACGCCGAAGTGGCGCGGGTGCGCGAGGCGATCACCAACCCGCTCGCCGGCGAGGTGCGGCTGCAATGGTGGCGGGACGCGCTGGCGGGCGAAGGGCAGGGCGAGGTGCAGGCCAACCCCGTGGCGGCGGCGCTGCTGGAAGCGATCGCCACCCACCGCCTGCCGCGCGCCAGCTTCGAGGCGCTGCTGGAGGCGCGGCATTTCGATCTCTATGACGACGCCATGCCGACGGTGAACGATCTCGAAGGCTATGCCGGGGAGACCTCCTCGGCGCTGATCCGCCTCGCGACGCTGGTACTGTCGCCGCAGGCGGGCGCCGCTTCGGCGGAAGCGGCCGGCCATGCCGGGGTGGCCTATGCCGTTACCGGGCTGCTGCGGGCCTTCCCCGTGCATGCGCGGCGCGGCCAGTGCTACCTGCCGCTCGATCTGCTTGCCGCCCACGGGCTAACCCGCGAGGACGCGGTGTCGGGGGTGGCCAGTCCCGCGCTCGGGGAGGTGCTCGCCGCGTTGCGGGCGCTGGCGCGCCGGCACCATCGGGCGGCGATGACGGCGCTCGCCGGTGTGCCGGCGGCGGAACTGCCGGCCTTCCTGCCGCTGACGCTGGTACCTAGCGATCTCGACCGGCTGGAGCGGCCGCACGATCCCTTCACCGGCGTGCCACCGGCGCCGGCCTTCCTGCGGCTGTGGCGGCTCTGGCGCGGCGCCGGCACGCTGGCCAAGGCCGCCCGCGCCGACCGGGCCGCGCGCTAGAGCACGTTCCGATCTGATTGCACCGCAATCAGATCGGTAAAACGTTCTCTATCAATCATTTAGAGACTGATTTGCCGATCAGGTTGATTCAACCTGATCGGATCAGGCTCTAGTTGGCGCGGTCCTTCGCCACCCGGTCGAAGGCCTGAAGCCGGGCGACGAGGTCCTCGAACTGGTTGAGCGGCACCATGTTGGGGCCGTCCGACGGCGCCTTGTCCGGGTCGGGATGGGTCTCGACGAACACGCCGGCAACGCCGACCGCCACCGCCGCCCGCGCCAGCACCGGCACGAATTCGCGCTGGCCGCCGGAAGAGGTGCCCTGTCCGCCCGGCTGCTGAACCGAATGGGTGGCGTCGAAAATGACCGGCGCGCCGGTGGTCTCGGCCATGATCGGCAGCGCCCGCATGTCGGTGACCAACGTGTTGTAGCCGAAGGACACGCCGCGCTCGGTCACCAGCACGTTCGGATTGCCGCTCTCGATCAGCTTGGCGACGACGTTCTTCATGTCCCAGGGGGCGAGAAACTGCCCCTTCTTCACATTGACCACCCGCCCCGTGGCGGCGGCGGCGATGAGAAGGTCGGTCTGGCGGCAGAGGAAGGCGGGAATCTGCAATATATCCACCACCTCGCCCACCGGCGCGCACTGGTCGTTCTCGTGCACGTCGGTCAGGACAGGCATGCCGTAGCGTTCGCGAATCTCGGCAAAGACGGGCAGAGCGGCCTTAAGGCCCATGCCGCGCGCGCCCTTGATCGAGGTGCGGTTGGCCTTGTCGAAGGAGGTCTTGAACACCACGCCGATGCCGCGGCGCGTGGCGATCTCCTTGATCGCGGCGGCGCATTCCAGCGCATGCGCGGCGCTTTCCATCTGGCAGGGGCCGGCGATCAGCGCCAGCGGCAGGTCATTGCCGAAGCGCACATCGCCAAGGGTAACCACGGAATTGGGGGTAACCACGGAATTGGCGCCTGAGCCGCTCATGAACTGTTCCTTGGGGTCGGGCACGGGGGTCAGACGACGCCAGCGCGCAGAATGTCGTGAATGTGGAGAATGCCGACCGGCTTGCCCTCCGCCACCGCGAAGACGACGGTGATCGGCACCGGGCGCCGGTTCATCAGCCCCAGCGCGGCACTGGCGAGTTCCAGCGGATCGACGACGAAGGGGGAGGCGGTCATCACCTTCTCCACCGGCGTGGCCAGCAAGTCGCGGCTCATATGCCGGCGCAGGTCGCCATCGGTGACGATGCCGGCGAGGCAGCCTTCGCCATCCACCACGCCGCAGCAGCCGAAGCGCTTGCCGGTGATTTCGATCAGCACCTCGCTCATCGGCGTGCCGAGCCGCACCAGCGGCATTTCCGCTTCCTGGTGCATGATGTCGGCCACTTTCAGCAGCCGGGCCCCGAGCTTGCCGCCGGGATGGAAGACGCGGAAATCGGACGCCGAGAAGCCCCGGCGCTCCAGCAACGCCACCGCCAGCGCGTCGCCGATCGCGAGCTGCATCAGTGTCGAGGTGGTGGGCGCGAGGCCGTTGGGGCAGGCCTCCTCCACGCGCGGCAGCACCAGCGCGACATCGGCGGCGCGGCCGAGCGTGCTCTCGGCATTGGAGGTGATGGCGAGCAGCGGCACAGCGAAGCGGCCGGCATAGTGAACGATGTCACCGAGCTCGGAGGTCTCGCCCGACCAGGAAATGGCGAGCAGCACGTCTTCCGGCGTCACCATGCCGAGATCGCCGTGGCTGGCTTCGGCGGCGTGCAGGAACAGCGCCGGCGTGCCGGTCGAGGCAAACGTGGCGGCGAGCTTGCGCCCGATATGGCCACTCTTTCCCATGCCGGTGACGATGACGCGCCCGCGCGCGCCTTCAATCAGCGCGATGGCGCTTTCCACCGCGTCGCCGAGTTCCGCCTCGATGGCGGCGCTGAGCGCGGCAAGGCCCTTGGATTCGATGGCGAGGGTGCGCAGCACCCGTTCGCGCAGCCGGTCGTCCCGCAGGGGCGCGGCGGCGGCATTTTTCTGAGGCTGGGCCGTGCCCAAGGTTCAACTCTCCCTTGCTCGGGACCGCAGGGCGCGCTGCGCCCGGCCGCCCGTCAGCGCCACGCCCGGCGTCAATAAGCGCCAAATGCCCGCGATGCAATGGAGGAGCCGGGGAACCGGCGATACCACCCGCACGTTGGGAGGCGCTGAGACGGGGTGGGAGGAGACGGTAATGGATATGGGGCGTGGCGTGGCCGGCTCGGCAGTGGCGCCTCGCCGGCCGCCGTCGGAGGGGCGGACGGAGCGACTGTGGCGGCGCTGCACCCAGATCGCGGTGATCGCCAGCGGCATCGTCATTCTCGCCGCCGCTCTCGTGATTGCCAGCGCGGTGCTCATCCCTATCGTCGCGGCCGTCATCATCGGCAGTGTCATCGGGCCGGCGATCGAGGGCCTGGCCAAGCGCGGCGTGCCCACCTGGCTCGGCGCGCTGCTGATGGTGATCGGCATCGCCGCGCTCATCTACGGGCTTGCCGTGACGCTTGCCGGCCCGCTGGCGGAGTGGAGCGCCCGTGCGCCGGAGATCGGCGCCATCATGAAGGAGCGATTCGCCGCGCTGAAGCCGGTGCTGCAGACCCTGGGCTCGGTGGTGAAGTCGATCCAGTCGTTCGGCCGTGCCACGGAGGCGGCGCCGATGGTTGTCGAGGTGGCTGATTCGAAGATGCTGGAAAGCGTCCTCAGCATGGTCACCCCGGTCATCGGCCAGTTCATCCTGTTCCTTGGCTCGCTGCTGTTCTTCCTCGCCGGCCGGGTGCAGATCAAGCGGCGGGTGGTGCAGGTGATGACGCCACGCCACACGCGGCTGGCGGCATTGCGGGTGTTCCGCGAGATCGAGGACCGGCTGGGCGCCTATCTGCTCACCGCGACCTTCATCAATATCGGCCTCGGCATCGCCACCACGCTGATGACCTGGGCGCTCGGCATGCCGAATCCGCCGCTGTGGGGCGTGCTGGCCTGCGTGCTGAACTATGTCCCCTATGTCGGGCCGGCGGTGACGACGCTGATTCTTGCCGTGGCGGGCGTGGTCACTTTTCCTGGAATCATTGAGGGTCTGCTCCCGGCGGCGGCGTTCTTGTTCATCACCAGCATTGAGGGGCAGATTCTGACGCCGATGATTGTCGGCCGGCGGGTCTCGCTCAATCCCTTCGCGGTGTTTCTGTCGATGGCGGTGTGGAGCTGGCTGTGGGGGCCGGCCGGAACTTTCCTTTCCGTGCCTTTGCTGATCGCGGCGATGGCGCTTGTGGATGGCGTGCTCGCCAAAAGCCGGCCGCACCTGCCGGGCTGAGACTATTCACAGGCTGTTCGGAGGGCGCGCTTGACACCCGCAAGAGCGTGCCTTAACACCCCGCTCACTCGCTGCGGGGCCCGGTGCTTCCGACCCGCGCAGGGGGGTGTAGCTCAGTTGGTTAGAGCGCCGGCCTGTCACGCCGGAGGTCGCGGGTTCGAGCCCCGTCACTCCCGCCATTCGCCACGAATGGCGGCGCCTGAGGGCGTCAAAACTCGTTCCATAACATTCCGCCTCGAATAGATTGCGCCGCCAACAGCGTGCCCTCGCTGCCACGCCGCGCGTGCGAGCGGGCTTTCGCGCCGATGCCGTCTTTTGCCGGGCGGGCGGGGCTGATAGTTTTGCCGCCGGTGATGAGTGTGAGGTAGGGCGCATGATCAAGGCATTCCCGTCGGCCATCCTTTTGGCCTCCGCGCTGCTGCTGGCGGGCACCGCCGCGCCGGTCCTGGCACAGGACGGTCTGAATCCGCCGCCGAACAACCAGGGCCAGAGTTCCTCGCCCAACCCCTTCGTCAATGATCTCGGTCCGGACGCGCCGCAGCCGCTGACGGGCGAACTCGTGCCGCTGCCGGGCCCGCCGCCGGAGGGCAAGGAAGCCGAGATCAAGCTGCCCGACTGCGCGCCGCCCAATTGCGGCACGCCGCAGATCATGGAGTAGGGCGCCCGCGCGCTCCCCGCATCGCCGTAGGGTGACCGACCGGGCCGCACAGCCCTCGTGCGCAGCGGCGCGCCCTGTGGACGCCGCAGGCCCGAGGCGGCAGGGGGCGAATGCCCGTGTGACAGCGGCATGAACGCCCGTGTAGCCTGGTAGCTTCTTACTGCGCTCCGGCGTGGTGATTCAGCGGGAGGGCGGGCATGGACACGATCATCGACTTTCTGAACACCATCTTCTGGGGCTACGTGCTGATCTACGGCCTGCTGGCGGTCGGCATCTATTTCACGATCCGGCTGAAATTCCTCCAGATCCTGCATTTCCCGGAGATGATCCGCTCGGTAATGGGGTCCAGCGAGACCGACCATGCCGGCATCACGCCGTTCCAGGCGTTGTGTACCAGCCTTGCCTCGCGGGTCGGCACCGGCAACATCGCCGGCGTGGCCGTCGCGCTCTATCTCGGCGGGCCGGGGGCGATCTTCTGGATGTGGGTGGTCGCCTCGCTCGGCATGGCCACCGCCTTCGCCGAGAGCACGCTCGCGCAGCTCTACAAGATCAAGGATGAGGACGGCCAATATCGCGGCGGCCCGGCCTTCTATATGGCCAAGGGCCTGAAGGCGCCGTGGGCGGGCTCGGTGTTCTCCGTCTGCCTCATCCTCTCCTTCGGCCTCGTCTTCAACGCGGTGCAAGCCAATTCCATCGCCGACGCGATGGAAGGCGCCTTCGGCTTCCCCAAGCTCGGCACCGGCGTCGCCATCGCCGCGCTCACCGGCATCATCATTTTCGGCGGCATCGCCGCCATCGCCCGGGTGGCGGAAATCGTCGTGCCGTTCATGGCGGTCGGCTATCTCGGCATGGCGCTGTTCGCGGTGGCGATCAATATCGGCGAGGTGCCTTCCATGTTCTCGCTGATCATCGCCAGCGCCTTCGGCTTCGCGCCGGCGGCGGGCGGCGTCGCCGGCTCTGTGGCGGCGGCGATGCTCAACGGGGTGAAGCGCGGCCTGTTCTCCAACGAGGCCGGCATGGGCTCGGCGCCGAACATCGCCGCCGTCGCCACGCCCGACCCGCATCACCCGGTGAGCCAGGGCTTCGTGCAGTCGCTCGGCGTGTTCATCGACACCATTCTCATCTGCACCGCGACGGCGTTCCTGATCCTGCTCTCCGGCCTGCTGGAGCCCGGTTCCGGCCTCACCGGCACCCAGCTCACCCAGGCGGCGATGAACCACCATATCGGCTGGGCCGGCACCTATTTCGTCGCGGTGGCGATCTTCTTCTTCGCCTTCACCTCGATCATCGGCAACTACTCCTATGCCGAAGGCGCGCTGGTCTATCTCGGCATCGGCGGCCATGTCGGCCGCGCGGTGCTGCGGGTGGCTGTGCTCGGCATGGTGGTCTGGGGCGCCTACGAATCGGTGGCGACGGTGTTCAATGCCGCCGACGCCTCGATGGGGCTGATGGCCACGGTCAATCTCGTCGCCATCGTGCTGCTGTCCGGCCTTGTGGCGCGGTTGACCCGTGATTATCTGCAGCAGCGTCGGGCGGGGAAAAAGCCTCGCTTCACCGCCGCCTCCATGCCGGAACTCGCCGGCGAGATCGACACCGACATCTGGAGCCGGTGAACCCGGGCGGGCAGGGCGCCGGGGTGGACCAAGTGTCTCACCCCGGAGATTCTCGGCCCCCTCCGCGCCCGCCGTTTCGGAAGAAACGGGCCGTCTCGTACCAGGGCTGCGGCTGGCCCTGCCGATCCGGCCGCCTCACGGGAACGCCTCGTCCGCGCGCTTGGGGCCTCCGGTATCAGGAGGCTCAAGGCGGTGCGGGCAATTGAGCGAAATCCGCTGTTATTCGCGCGATTTCACGGGTTTGCGCGGGGGATCGCCGCGCCGCGCGGGGCAGCTTCCGCAAGGTGTGAATTCTGTATACCAGACCTGCGCGATTGCCGAGCGATGCCCTTGCCTCGGTCAGGTCCGTGCGATAAGCCTGCCGCGTGCTTTGAATATTTCGCAACTGCGACGCCAAGGCCGACGACCCATCCTGTTCCGGGAGGATCCCATCCATGAGCAGCCTGCTTCAGGATTATCTGCCCGTCGTGATCTTCATCGGCGTCTCGGCCTTCATCGGCCTCGCCCTTCTGGTGGCGCCGTTCCTGGTCGCCTTCGGCCGGCCCGATCCGGAGAAGATGTCGGCCTATGAATGTGGCTTCAATGCGTTCGACGACGCGCGCATGAAGTTCGACGTGCGGTTCTATCTGGTCGCCATTCTCTTCATCATCTTCGATCTCGAAGTCGCCTTCCTGTTCCCCTGGGCGATCACGTTCGGGGAGCTGGGCAATTTCGGCTTCTGGTCGATGATGGTGTTCCTGGCCGTGCTGACCATCGGCTTCGTCTACGAGTGGAAGAAGGGAGCGCTCGAATGGGATTGAGCGCGAATAGCCCTCTCGTCGCCCCGGCGGCCAAGGGTATCATCGACCCCAATACCGGGCGTCCGGTCGGTGCCACCGATCCGTTCTTCGTCGAGGTCAATGCGGAGCTCGCCGATAAGGGCTTCCTCGTCACCGCGACCGACGATCTGATCAACTGGGCCCGCACCGGCTCGCTGATGTGGATGACCTTCGGCCTCGCCTGTTGCGCGGTCGAAATGATGCAGACATCCATGCCGCGCTACGATGTGGAGCGGTTCGGCTTCGCGCCGCGCGCCTCCCCGCGTCAGTCCGACGTGATGATCGTCGCCGGTACGCTGACCAACAAGATGGCGCCGGCGCTGCGCAAGGTCTACGACCAGATGCCGGAGCCGCGCTACGTCATCTCCATGGGCTCCTGCGCCAATGGCGGCGGCTATTACCACTATTCCTATTCGGTCGTGCGCGGCTGCGACCGCATCGTGCCGGTGGATATCTACATTCCCGGCTGCCCGCCGACCGCAGAGGCTCTGCTCTACGGCGTGCTGCTGCTGCAGAAGAAGATCCGCCGTACCGGAACGATCGAGCGCTGAGGGTTCGAGGCGAAATGGACGAGACGCTGAAAGAGCTGGGCGCGCATGTGAAGGAAGCGCTTCCCGACGCGGTCGAGGAAGTGCTCGTGGCCTATGGCGAGCTGACGCTGGTGGCGTCGGCTGCCGAGGTCATCAAGGTGCTGCGCTTCCTGCGTGACGACCCGTCCTGCCGCTTTGTGAGCTTCATCGACATTTGCGGTGTCGACTGGCCGCAGCGCGAGAAGCGCTTCGACGTGGTCTATCACCTGCTCTCGCCGACGCTGAACGCCCGCATCCGCATCCGCGTCGAGACCGACGAGACGACGCCGGTGGCCTCCGCCACCGCCGTGTTCCCCGGCGCCTTCTGGTTCGAGCGCGAGGCGTTCGACATGTACGGCATCCTGTTCTCCGGCCACCCGGAGCTGCGCCGCATCCTCACGGATTACGGCTTCGACGGCTATCCGCTGCGCAAGGACTTCCCGACCACCGGCCTCGTCGAGGTGCGCTATGACGACGAGCGCAAGCGTGTGGTCTACGAGCCGGTGAAGCTCGCGCAGGAATTCCGCAGCTTCGACTTCCTCTCGCCCTGGGAGGGGCCCGACTACGTGCTCCCCGGCGACGAGAAGGCAACGCCCCCGAAGGCGGGCTGAGGTGAGGTCCGAGCGATGAACGCACCCGGCAAGATCGACCCCAAGGTCCGCAACTTCCAGATCAATTTCGGCCCGCAGCATCCGGCGGCGCATGGCGTGCTGCGCCTCATCCTCGAACTCGACGGCGAAATCGTCGAGCGCGTCGATCCGCATATCGGCCTGCTGCATCGCGGCACCGAGAAGCTGATCGAGGCGAAGACCTATCTGCAGGCCGTGCCCTATTTCGACCGGCTCGACTATGTCGCGCCGATGAATCAGGAGCACGCCTTCTGCCTCGCCATCGAGCGCCTGCTCGGCGTCACCGTGCCCAAGCGCGGGCAGCTGATCCGCGTGCTCTATTCCGAGATCGGCCGCATCCTCTCCCACATGCTGAACGTGACCACGCAGGCGCTCGACGTCGGCGCGCTCACCCCGCCGCTGTGGGGCTTCGAGGAACGCGAAAAGCTGATGATGTTCTATGAGCGGGCCTCCGGCTCGCGCATGCACGCGGCTTATTTCCGTCCCGGCGGCGTGCATCAGGATCTGCCCCGTCAGCTGGTCGAGGACATCCTCGCCTGGACCAAGACCTTCCCGGCCTTCATGGACGACCTCGAGGGCCTGCTCACCGACAACCGCATCTTCAAGCAGCGCAATGTCGATATCGGCATTGTCAGCCTTGAGGACGCCTGGGCCTGGGGCTTCTCCGGCGTCATGGTGCGCGGTTCGGGCGCGGCCTGGGACCTGCGCAAGTCGCAGCCCTATGAGTGCTATGACGAGCTGGAATTCGACATTCCGATCGGCAAGAACTGCGACAATTACGACCGCTACTGCATCCGTATGGAAGAGATGCGGCAGTCGGCCGACATCATGCGCCAGTGCTGCGAGCGGCTGCTGAAGGAAGCGGGTCCGGTCTCGGCGGTCGACAACAAGATCGTCCCGCCCAAGCGCGGCGAGATGAAGCGCTCGATGGAAGCGCTCATCCACCACTTCAAGCTCTACACGGAAGGCTTCCACGTTCCCGCCGGCGAAGCCTATGCCGCCGTGGAAGCCCCGAAGGGTGAGTTCGGCGTCTACGTCGTCGCCGACGGCACCAACAAGCCCTATCGCTGCAAGATCCGCGCACCCGGTTTCGCGCATCTTCAGGCGATGGATTTCCTCTGCCGCGGCTACATGCTCGCGGATATTTCGGCGATCCTCGGGTCGCTGGATATCGTGTTCGGTGAAGTGGACCGCTGATCCCTGAGGGGAGGCGGTTCGATCGGAAGGGTACGGCATGTCTGTCCGTAGGCTTGCGCCAAAAGAGGTTCAGCCCGAGAGCTTCGCGTTCACGGCCGAGAATCTCGCCTGGGCCGAGAAGACCATCGCGAAGTATCCGCCGGGCCGTCAGGCCAGCGCGGTGATTCCGCTGCTCATGCGCGCGCAGGAGCAGGCGGGCGGCTGGGTGTCCGAGCCGGCGATGCGCTATGTCGGTGACATGCTCGGCATGGCGCCGATCCGTGTCTATGAGGTCGCGACCTTCTACACCCAGTTCCAGCTACAGCCGGTGGGCAAGCGCGCGCACATCCAGGTGTGCGGCACCACGCCCTGCATGCTGCGCGGCGCGGGCGACCTCATGAAGGTGTGCAAGAGCCGCATTCATGAAGAGCCCTTCCATCTCTCGGCCAATGGCGACTTCTCCTGGGAAGAGGTCGAGTGCGCCGGCACCTGCGTGAACGCGCCGATGGTGCAGGTGTGGAAGGATGTCTATGAGGATCTGACGCCGGCGGATCTGGAGAAGATCCTCGACGCGTTCGAGCGCGGCGAGCATCCCGCCTCCGGCCCGCAGAACGGCCGCGTCACCTCCGCGCCCGTCACCGGGCTGCGCGTGCTGACCTCGCCGGAGCTGTTCGACGGCTCGATGGTCGGGCAGGGCGCCGGTCTGGCGCTGGCCCGCGAGGCGCTGGCCGCCAAGGCCAAGGGCGAGACGGCGCCGGCCGCGCCGCCCCCGGCTGCCGCTGCGGCTGCGCCGCCGGCCCCGCCGAAGAGCGATCCGGCTCCTGCCGCCGCCCCCGCCGCCAAGGCGGTCGAGGCTGCCGGCGAGGCCGACAAGGAGAAGCCGAAGAAGCCCGTCGCCCCGCCGCCCGGCGGCACGGCGGACACCAAGGCGGAATGAGGAGCGAACCATGCTTGCCGACAAGGATCGCATCTTCACCAATATTTACGGCCACCATGACTGGGGGCTGCAGGGCGCGCTGAAGCGCGGCTCGTGGGACGGCACCAAGCTGTTCCTCGACGCCGGCCGCGATTTCATCATCGAGCATATGAAAGCCTCGGGCCTGCGCGGGCGCGGCGGCGCCGGCTTCCCGACCGGCCTCAAATGGTCGTTCATGCCCAAGAACAATGACGGGCGCCCGCACTACCTCGTCGTCAATGCCGACGAATCCGAGCCGGGCACCTGCAAGGACCGTGAAATCCTGCGCCACGACCCGCACCATCTGGTCGAAGGCTGCCTGATCGCGGGCTTCGCCATGGGCGCGCACACCGCCTATATCTATGTGCGCGGCGAGTTTATCCAGGAGCGTGAGCACCTGCAGGCAGCGATCGACCAGGCCTATGAGGCCCGGCTGATCGGCAAGAACAACGTGCATGGCTGGGACTTCGACATCTATGTCCACCATGGCGCCGGCGCCTATATCTGCGGCGAGGAAACCGCGCTGCTGGAAAGCCTTGAGGGCAAGAAGGGCCAGCCGCGGCTGAAGCCGCCTTTCCCGGCCAATGTCGGCCTCTATGGCTGCCCGACGACGGTGAACAACGTCGAATCCATCGCGGTTGCCCCCACCATCCTGCGGCGCGGCGCGGCCTGGTTCTCGTCCATCGGCCGCGCCAACAATGTCGGCACCAAGCTGTTCGGCATTTCCGGCCATGTGAACACGCCCTGCATCGTCGAAGAGGCGATGAGCATCCCGTTCAAGGAATTGATCGAGAAGCATGGCGGCGGCGTGCGCGGCGGCTGGGATAATCTGCTCGCCATCATCCCCGGCGGCGCCTCCTGCCCGATCATCCCGGCGGACCAGTGCGAAGACCTGATCATGGACTTCGACGGCTGCCGCGCGGTGAAGTCCAGCTTCGGCACCGCCGGCGTGCTGGTCATGGACAAGTCCACCGACGTGGTGAGGGCGATTGCCCGCATCTCCTATTTCTTCCGGCACGAGAGCTGCGGCCAGTGCACCCCCTGCCGCGAAGGCACGGGCTGGATGTGGCGCGTGCTCGACCGCATGGTCGAGGGCCGGGCGCAGAAGCGCGAGATCGATCTACTGCTGCAGGTCACCACCCAGGTCGAGGGCCACACCATCTGTGCGCTCGGCGATGCGGCGGCGTGGCCGGTGCAGGGCCTGATCCGGCATTTCCGTCCCGAGATCGAAAAGCGGATCGACCAGTATTCGGCGAACCCGCATTCCGACCCGGTGCCGGTGGCGGCGGAGTAAGAGAGCATCATGGCCAAGATCATCGTCGACGACATCGAGCTGGATGTTCCGCCGGAGTTCACGCTGCTCCAGGCCTGCGAGGCCGCGGGCGCGGAAATCCCGCGCTTCTGCTTCCATGAGCGCCTGTCCATCGCCGGCAATTGCCGCATGTGTCTCGTTGAGGTGAAGGGCGGCCCGCCCAAGCCGACGGCGAGCTGCGCGCAGAATGTCCGCGATCTGCGCCCCGGCCCGAATGGCGAGCCGCCGGTCATCCTCACCAAGTCGCCGATGGTGAAGAAGGCGCGCGAAGGGGTGATGGAGTTCCTGCTCATCAACCACCCGCTCGACTGCCCGATCTGCGACCAGGGCGGCGAGTGCGACCTGCAGGACCAGGCCATGGCCTATGGCGTGGACACGTCCCGCTATGCCGAGAACAAGCGCGCGGTCGAAGACAAGTATATCGGCCCGCTGATCAAGACCTCCATGACCCGGTGCATCCAGTGCACCCGCTGCGTGCGCTTCACCACCGAAGTGGCAGGCGTGGCCGAACTCGGCGCCATCGGGCGCGGCGAGGACATGGAAATCACCACCTATCTGGAAGCGGCGCTGTCCTCGGAGCTGCAGGGCAATGTGGCCGATCTCTGCCCGGTCGGCGCGCTGACTCAGCGCCCCTATGCCTATCACGCCCGCCCGTGGGAGCTGTCGAAGACCGAATCCATCGACGTGATGGACGCTGTCGGCTCGAACATCCGTGTCGACACCCGCGGCCGCGAAGTGATGCGCGTCCTCCCGCGTCTGAATGAAGACGTGAACGAGGAGTGGATCTCCGACAAGACCCGCTACATCTGGGACGGCCTCAAGACCCAGCGCCTCGACCGCCCCTATGTGCGCGTCGGCGGCAAGCTGAAGGTCGCGAGCTGGCCGGAGGCCTTCGCCGCCATCGCGGCCAAGGTGAAGGCCGTGCCGGGCCATCGCATCGGCGGTCTGGTCGGCGATCTCGCCTCGGTGGAAGAGGCATTCGCGCTGAAGTCGCTGCTCGCCTCGCTCGGCTCGGCGAACATTGATTGCCGGCAGGACGGCGCGAAGCTCGATCCCGCGCTCGGCCGCGCCAGCTATCTGTTCAACGCGACCATCGCCGGCATCGAGCAGGCCGATGCGCTGCTCATCATCGGCTCCAACCCGCGCCTTGAGGCGAGCGTGCTCAATGCCCGCATCCGCAAGCGCTGGCTGCAGGGCAATTTCCGCATCGGCCTGGTCGGCCCGCATGTCGACCTGACCTACCCCTATGACTATCTCGGCGCCGGTTCCGACACGCTGGCCGACCTCGCCAAGGACGGCGGCTTCGCCGAGGTGCTGAAGGGCGCGCAGCGTCCGTTGATCCTGATCGGGCAGGGCGCTCTCGCCCGTCCGGACGGCGCGGCGGTGCTGGCGCAGGCGGCGCGGCTGGCGGTCTCCGTCGGCGCGGTGAAGGAGGGCTGGAACGGCTTCTCCGTCCTGCACACGGCGGCGTCGCGCGTCGGCGCGCTCGATATCGGCGCGGTGCCGGGCGAGGGCGGGCTCGACGCGGTGGCGATGACCAATCCCGGCGGGGTGGACGTTCTGTTCGCGCTCGGCGCGGACGAGATCGACATCGCGCCCGGCGCCTTCGTCGTCTATCTCGGCACGCATGGCGACCGCGGCGCCCATCGCGCCGACGTCATCCTGCCGGGCGCGGCCTATACCGAGAAGTCCGGCACCTATGTGAACACGGAAGGGCGGGTGCAGGTCGCCAACCGCGCCGCTTTCCCGCCCGGGGAAGCGCGCGAGGACTGGGCAGTGCTGCGTGCGCTGTCCGATGTCGTCGGCCACCGCCTGCCCTTCGACAGCCTGGCGCAGCTGCGCGCCGCGCTCTATGCGGCGTATCCGCATCTCGCCCGGCTTGACCATGTCACGCCGGCCGATGCGGCGGCCGTCAATGCGCTGGCCTCGGCCGGTGGCACCCCGGCGAGCGGGCCTTTCGCCGTCGCCGTCACCGATTTCTACCTCACCAATCCGATCGCCCGCGCCTCCGCCGTGATGGCCGAATGCTCCGCGCTCGCGTCCAGCCGCCACGCGGCGGCGGCCGAGTGAGGGGAGGGAGCACATGACCGAAACGACCTGGTTCGACACGCTGATACAGGTGCTCATCATCGTCGCCCAGAGCCTCGGGCTTCTGGTCGGCCTGCTGATCATCGTCGCCTATGTGCTGCTGGCCGACCGCAAGATCTGGGCGGCGGTGCAGCTGCGTCGCGGCCCCAACGTGGTCGGGCCGTTCGGCCTGTTCCAGTCCTTCGCCGACCTGATCAAGTTCGTGCTGAAGGAGCCGGTCATTCCCGACGGCGCCAATAAGGGCGTGTTCCTGCTCGCGCCCTTCGTCACCTGCCTGCTGGCGCTCGCCGCCTGGGCCGTGGTGCCGATCGACGCCGGCTGGGTCGTGGCCGACATCAATGTCGGTGTGCTCTACATCTTCGCCATTTCCTCGCTCGGCGTGTACGGCACCATCATGGCCGGCTGGGCGTCGAACTCAAAGTACCCGTTCCTGTCGGCGCTGCGCGCGGCGGCGCAGATGGTGTCCTATGAGGTCTCCATCGGCTTCGTCATCGTCACCGTGCTGCTGTGCGCCGGCTCGTTGAACCTCTCGGCCATCGTCGAGGCGCAGAACACCTCCTGGGGCATCCTGGGCTGGTACTGGCTGCCGCTGTTCCCGATGTTCGTGATCTTCTTCATCTCGGCGCTGGCCGAGACCAACCGCCCGCCCTTCGATCTCGGCGAAGCGGAATCCGAGCTCGTCGCCGGCTTCATGGTGGAGTACGGCTCCACCCCGTACATGATGTTCATGCTCGGCGAGTATGTGGCGATCATGACCATGTGCGCGCTGACCGCCATCCTGTTCATGGGCGGCTGGCTGCCGCCGGTGCCAATCGCGCCCTTCACCTGGGTGCCGGGCATCGTCTGGTTCCTGCTGAAGGTGCTGCTGGTGTTCTTCATGTTCGCCATGGTGAAGGCGATGGTCCCGCGCTACCGCTACGACCAGCTTATGCGGCTCGGCTGGAAGGTGTTCCTGCCGATCTCGCTGGCGATGGTGGTGATCGTGGCCTCCGTCCTGCACTTCACCGGCCTTGCGGCGGCGGGGGGATGAGATGGATGAGGGCACGCTCCACGCCCTGATGGAAGCCTCCGCTGTCGGTTGGGCCGGCGCGGCTGCGGGTGCGGTGTTTGGCGCACTCGAATGGTTCATACTGCCGCGGGTCGTCGAAACCTCGATCCGCGGTTCAAGGGAAGCCCGCAAGCTGAGCGCTGATCAGCTGGCGGGAGTGATTTCATGGTGGAAGACGGCGATCCGCGTCTTCGCCGTTTCGATGCCGCTGGTGGGCTTTGGGCTTGCCGCGGCCCTGGCCGATTGAGGAGAGCGACATGAGATTGGATCTGGCCGCACGCCAGCTGCTGCTCACCGAGTTCGTCTCGGCGTTCTTCCTGGCGATGCGCTATTTCTTCAAGCCGAAGGCGACGATCAACTATCCCTTCGAGAAGAACCCGGTGTCGCCGCGTTTCCGTGGCGAGCACGCGCTGCGCCGCTATCCCAACGGGGAAGAGCGCTGCATCGCCTGCAAGCTGTGCGAGGCGATCTGCCCGGCGCAGGCCATCACCATCGAGGCCGGTCCGCGCCGCAATGACGGCACGCGCCGCACCACCCGTTACGACATCGACATGGTGAAGTGCATCTATTGCGGCTTCTGCCAGGAAGCCTGCCCGGTCGATGCCATCGTCGAGGGGCCGAACTTCGAGTTCGCCACCGAGACGCGCGAAGAACTCTATTACGACAAGGCCAAGCTGCTCGCGAATGGCGACCGCTGGGAGCGCGAGATCGCGCGCAACATGGCGCTTGACGCGCCGTATCGTTGAGCGCTGGGGGCTGGGAACGTGAAGACCGAAACGATAAGGGCCGCTAGGGCCGTTCGCGCTGCGCCCGCCGCAACGGCGGGCGCCGGAATGACTGGGGGGTGCCGGGCATGAGCCTCGCCGCGCTGTTCTTCTATCTCTTCGCCGGGGTCGCCGTGGCCTCGGCCTTCATGGTCATTGCGTCGCGGAACCCGGTCCATTCGGTGCTGTTCCTGATCCTGACCTTCGTCAACGCCTCGGGCCTGTTCATCCTGATCGGCGCCGAATACATCGCGATGCTGCTCATCGTGGTCTATGTCGGCGCGGTCGCGGTGCTGTTCCTGTTCGTGGTCATGATGCTGGACGTGGACTTCGTCGAGCTGCGCCAGGGCTTCCTGCAGTATCTGCCGGTCGGCGTGCTGATCGGCATGGTGTTCCTCGCCGAGCTGGTGCTGGTCGTCGGCTCGTGGACCTTCGGCGCCGGCGTCACCGGTGCGGTCACCTCCGCCGCGCCCGGCGTGTCGAACGCGGTCGCCATCGGCCGGGTGCTGTACACGGATTACGTCTATTTCTTCCAGGCGGCGGGCTTCATCCTGCTGGTCGCCATGATCGGTGCCATCGTGCTGACCCTCCGCCACAAGGAGAATGTGAAGCGCCAGAGCATTCCGGTCCAGAACGCGCGCACCAAGGCTATGGCGATCGACGTCGTCAAGGTGCCTTCCGGCAAGGGGCTCTGAGCCATGGCGATCGGCCTTCCGCACTATCTGACCGTCGCGGCGATCCTGTTCACGCTCGGCACGCTCGGCATCTTCCTCAACCGGAAGAACGTCATCGTCATCCTGATGTCGGTGGAGCTCATCCTGCTGGCGGTGAACATCAACCTCGTCGCCTTCTCCGTCTTCCTCGGCAACATCGTCGGACAGGTCTTTGCCCTGTTCGTGCTGACGGTCGCCGCCGCCGAGGCCGCCATCGGCCTCGCCATCCTCGTGGTGTTCTACCGCAATCGCGGGTCGATCGCCGTCGAGGACATCAACACCATGAAGGGCTGAGCGGGCTTCATGTACCAGGCGATCGTATTTCTTCCCCTCGTCGGCTTTCTCATCGCCGGCCTGTTCGGCCGGCTGATCGGCGCCCGCGCCTCGGAGCTGGTGACCACCGGTCTGCTCATGATCTCCGCCTTCTTCGCGTGGATCGTGTTCTTCCAGACCGCCTTTGGCGGTCATGACGGCACGGTGGAGCTGTTCACCTGGTTCGCGTCGGGCAAGCTCGATGTCAGCTGGGCGATCCGCGTCGACACGCTGACCGCGGTGATGCTCATCCTCGTCACCACCGTGTCCTCGCTCGTGCACCTCTACTCCATGGGGTACATGCACGAGGACCCCAGCCGCCCGCGCTTCTTCGCCTATCTCTCGCTGTTCACCTTCGCCATGCTGATGCTGGTGACGAGCGACAACCTCGTGCAGCTGTTCTTCGGCTGGGAGGGTGTCGGTCTCGCTTCCTACCTGCTCATCGGCTTCTGGTACGACAAGCCGTCGGCCTGCGCGGCGGCGATGAAGGCGTTCATCGTCAACCGCGTCGGCGATTTCGGCTTCGCGCTCGGCATCTTCGCGGTCTATCTCATGACCGGCTCGGTGGCTTTCGAGCAGGTCTTCGCGGCCGCGCCCTCGCTGATGGACAAGAACATCCTGTTCCTCGGCCATGAGTGGCACGCGCCCACGGTGATCTGCCTGCTGCTGTTCATCGGCGCCATGGGCAAGTCGGCGCAGCTCGGCCTGCACACCTGGCTGCCCGACGCCATGGAAGGCCCGACGCCGGTCTCGGCGCTCATCCACGCCGCCACCATGGTGACGGCCGGCGTGTTCATGGTGGCGCGCCTGTCGCCGCTGTTCGAACTGTCGGACACGGCGCTGAACGTGGTGCTGTTCGTCGGTGCGTCCACCGCCTTCTTCGCGGCGACGGTTGGCTGCGTGCAGAACGACATCAAGCGCGTGATCGCCTATTCCACCTGCTCGCAGCTCGGCTACATGTTCGTCGCGCTCGGCACCGGCGCCTATTCCGTCGGCGTGTTCCACCTGCTCACCCACGGCTTCTTCAAGGCGCTGCTGTTCCTTGCCGCCGGCTCGGTCATCCATGCGATGCACCATGAGCAGGACATGCGCCACATGGGCGGCCTGTGGCGGAAGATCCCCTTCACCTACGCCACCATGATGATCGGTGGCCTGGCGCTGACGGGCTTCCCCTTCACCGCCGGCTACTTCTCCAAGGACGCGATCATCGAGACCGCCTTCGTCAGCCACAGCCCCGCCGCCACCTATGCCTGGGTGATGACGGTCGCGGCGGCGGCGCTCACCGCCTTCTACACCTGGCGGCAGATGTTCATGACCTTCCACGGCAAGACGCGCGCGGATCACCACACCTACGACCACGCGCATGAATCGCCGCTGACCATGCTCATCCCGCTCGGCGTGCTCTCGCTCGGCGCTCTGTTCGCCGGCATGATCCTCTACCCGTACTTCGTCGGGCACGATGTCGATCACTTCTTCCGGGAGTCGATCTTCATGGCGTCGGACAACAAGATCCTGGAAGAGATGCATCACATTCCCGGCTGGGCGAAGTGGGCCCCGACGGTGATGATGGCGCTCGGCTTCGCCGTCGCCTACTGGATGTACATCGCCAACACCGCCGTGCCGAAGGCGCTCGCCAAGCAGAACGACGTTCTGTACCGCTTCCTGCTCAACAAGTGGTACTTCGACGAGCTGTATGACTTCCTGTTCGTCCGTCCGACCATGTGGCTCGGCCGCTTCCTGTGGAAGCAGGGCGACGTGCGGGTCATTGACGGCTACGGCCCGAACGGCGTCTCGGCCCGCGTCATCGATGTGACCAACCGCGTCGTGCGGCTGCAGACCGGCTATCTCTACCACTATGCGTTCGTGATGCTGGTGGGCGTCGCGGCCCTCATCACCTGGTTCATGTTCGGGGGCGCGCACTGATGTATGAGTGGCCCATTCTCTCCGTCGTCACCTTCCTGCCGCTCGTCGGCGCGCTGCTGATCGTCCTGATGATCCGCGGCGACGATGAGGTCGCCAAGCGCAACGCCCGCTGGGTGGCGCTGTGGGCGACCCTCGTCACCTTCGTCATCTCGCTGCTGCTGCTGGTCGGCTTCGATCCGTCGAACCCGGACTTCCAGTTCACCGAATACCAGCCCTGGCTCGGCGATGTCGCCGCCTACCGCATGGGCGTGGACGGCATTTCGCTGCCCTTCATCGTGCTGACCACGCTCCTGATGCCGATGTGCATCCTGGCGAGCTGGGAGTCGATCCAGCACCGCGTGAAGGAGTACATGATCTGCTTCCTGGTGCTCGAAACGCTGATGATCGGCACCTTCGCTGCGCTGGACCTGCTGCAGTTCTACTTCTTCTTCGAAGGCGGCCTGATCCCGATGTTCCTCATCATCGGCATCTGGGGCGGCAAGCGGCGCATCTACGCGACGTTCAAGTTCTTCCTCTACACCCTCGCCGGTTCGGTGCTGATGATGCTCGCCATCATGGCGATGTACTGGCAGGCCGGCACCACCGACATCACCCAGTTGCTGACCTTCAACTTCCCCTCGGGGATGCAGCACTGGCTCTGGCTTGCCTTCTTCGCCTCCTTCGCGGTGAAGATGCCGATGTGGCCGGTGCACACCTGGCTGCCCGACGCGCATGTCGAGGCGCCGACCGCCGGCTCGGTCATTCTGGCGGGCATCCTCTTGAAGATGGGCGGCTACGGCCTGCTGCGCTTCTCCCTGCCCATGTTCCCGGAGGCGTCGGCCTATTTCGCGCCCTTCGTTTTCACGCTCTCGGTGATCGCGATCGTCTACACTTCGCTGGTCGCCCTGATGCAGGAGGACATGAAGAAGCTGATCGCCTACTCCTCCGTCGCCCATATGGGCTATGTGACGATGGGCATCTTCACCCTGACCCAGGAAGGCATCCAGGGCGCGGTGTTCCAGATGGTCAGCCACGGCTTCGTCTCGGGCGCGCTGTTCCTGTGCGTCGGCGTGGTCTATGACCGCATGCACACCCGCGAGATTTCCGCCTATGGCGGCCTCGTCTTCCGCATGCCGATCTACGCCACGCTGTTCATGGTGTTCACCATGGCCAATGTCGGCCTGCCGGGCACGTCGGGCTTCATCGGTGAGTTCCTCACCCTGCTCGCCACTTTCGGTCGCAACACCTGGGTCGCCTTCTTCGCCACCACGGGCGTGATCCTCTCGGCGGCCTATGCGCTCTGGCTCTACCGGCGGATCATTTTCGGTCCGCTGGAAAAGGACAGCCTGAAGGGTCTCGGCGACGTGAACGCGCGCGAGATGGCCTCGCTCGTGCCGCTGCTGTTCTTCACCATCCTGTTCGGCGTCTGGCCGCAGCCGATCCTCGACGCCTGCAATGTCGCGGTGAACGCGATCGTTGCCCGCGCCGACATCGCCGTCGGCGCCGTCAAGGCCGCCGCGCTGGTGCTGCCTTGATCCGACCCATGACCATCGCGGAGCCCGTCCAATGACCCTCTCCCTCGCCGCGCTCGGCCCCGCGCTGCCCGAACTGCTGCTGGCGCTGTCCGCGCTGGCGCTGCTCATGCTCGGCGCCTTCGCCGGGCCGAAGTCGACCGACACGGTGAACGGGCTGGCGCTCGCCGCCCTGTTCGGCGCGCTGGTGCTGGTGCTCATAGGCCCTGCCGATTCGACGCTGTTCAACGGCGCCTTCCAGGTCGACGCTTTTGGCCGCTTCATGAAGGTGCTGGCGCTGATCGGTGCCGGCGGCACGCTGGCCATGTCGGTGGACTGGTTGAAGATCGAGAAGCAGGACCGTTTCGAGTACCCGGTTCTGGTGCTGCTCTCGACCCTCGGCATGATGGTGCTGATCTCGGCCGGCGATCTGATCGCGCTCTATATGGGCCTCGAAATGATGAGCCTCGCCCTCTACGTGATCGCCGCCAATAACCGCGATTCCGTGCGCTCCACCGAGGCCGGCCTGAAGTATTTCGTGCTCGGCGCGCTCTCCTCCGGCATGCTGCTCTACGGCGCCTCGCTGATCTATGGCTTCACCGGCTCGGTGAATTTCGCCCAGATCGCCCAGGCCGCGCGCGAGCCGTCGCTCGGGCTGATCTTCGGCATCGTGTTCACCTTCGCGGGCCTGTGCTTCAAGGTCTCGGCCGTGCCGTTCCACATGTGGACGCCGGACGTGTACGAAGGCGCGCCCGCTCCGGTGACGGCCTTCTTCGCCTCGGCGCCGAAGGTGGCGGCGATGGCGGTGTTCGTGCGCTTCGCCATGGAGGCGCTGCCCAACGTCGCCCATCAGTGGCAGCAGATCATCGTTTTCGTCTCCATCGCCTCGATGGCGCTCGGCTCCTTCGCCGCCATCGGTCAGCGCAACTTCAAGCGCCTGATGGCCTATTCGTCCATCGGCCATATGGGCTTCGCCCTGGTCGGCCTCGCTGCCGGCACGGAGCAGGGCGTGCAGGGCGTGCTGGTCTACATGGCGGTCTATCTCGTCATGACGCTCGGCACCTTCGCCTGCATCCTGTCGATGCGGCGCAAGGACGGTATGGTCGAGAGCTATGACGAACTCGCCGGTCTCGCCCGCACCAGCCCGGTGAAGGCGTTCATGCTGGCGGTGCTGATGTTCTCGCTCGCCGGCATTCCCCCGCTGGCCGGCTTCCTCGCCAAGTACTACGTGTTCCTGGCGGCGATCGAAGCCGGGCTGTATGCGCTCGCCGTCATCGGCGTGCTCACCAGCGTGGTCGGCGCGTTCTACTATCTGCGCATCGTCAAGATCATGTATTTCGACGAGCCGGCGGCGGCCTTCGAGCCGATGCGTTCGGAGCCGCGGGTGGTGCTCGCCATTTCCGGCACCTTCACCCTGCTGTTCTTCGTCTATCCCGCGCCGCTGATCGCGGCGGCGGCGGCGGCGGCCCGGGCGCTCTTCTGAGAATGGCGCCCACGCCGGTCGCGACGCCGGTCGTCCGTTTCGACACCGTCGGTTCGACAAACGAAGCCGCGCTCGCCCAGGTGGGCGGCGCGGCGCCCTGCTGGTTCGTCGCCGCGCGGCAGACCGGCGGACGCGGCCGGCGCGGCCGCCCTTGGGCGTCGGAGCCCGGAAATCTCTATGCCTCGCTGCTGCTGGTGGATGCCGCGCCGGCGGCGCGCCAGCCGGAGCTCTGCTTCGTCGCCGCGCTCGCGCTCTATGATGCCGTGCGCGCCGTCACCGGCATCGACCCGCTGCGCATCGGCCTCAAATGGCCCAATGACGTGATGATTGACGGCGCCAAGCTGGCCGGAATCCTGCTAGAGGGCACGGTAGCGCCCGGCGGGCGGGCGGCGACGGTGATTGGCTTCGGGGTCAATTGCGCGCACCATCCCGCCGACACGCCCTATCCCACCACGGACCTTGCCGCCGCCGGCTATCCCACCGACCCGCCGGCACTGCTCGCCGCGCTCGACGCGGCGATGGCGGCGCGGCTGGCGGAATGGGCGCGGGGCGCCGGCTTTGCCGCCACCCGGGAAGCCTGGCTGTGCCGCGCCAGCGGCCTCGGCAAGGCGATGACGGCCCGGCTTGGCAGCCGGGAGGTTGCGGGAGTATTCGAGGCACTCGATTTTTCGGGCGCCATGGTGCTGCGCCGCAGTGACGGTGTGCGCGAGACGATCAGCGCCGGCGACGTGTTTCCCACGCCCGCCGCGCCAGTGTGAAAGGCAGGAATGTGAGCAAGTGGCCGGACGAACTGGTCTTCGCCCCCCTCGGTGGGGTCGGCGAGATCGGTATGAATCTCGGGCTGTATGGTCTGGGGCCACGCAACCGGCGCAAATGGCTCGCGGTCGACCTCGGCATCTCCTTCGCACCGCCGGAAGTGCCGGGCATCGACATCATCATGCCCGATGTCGGCTTTCTCGAACGTGAGGCCGATGCCGGCAACCTCGCCGGCCTCGTCATCACCCACGGGCACGAGGACCATATCGGCGCGCTGGTGGATTTGTGGCCGCGTCTCGGCTGCACCGTCTACACCACGCCCTTCACCCATGCGCTGGCGGAGGCGCGGCGCCTCGGCGAGCCGGGGGCGCCGAAGATTCCCTTCCACATCGTGCCCACGGGCGGGCGGAGCAAGATCGGCCCGTTCGACGTGGAATTCGTGCCGGTCGCGCATTCCATTCCCGACAGCCATTCGCTGGCCATCCGCACCCCTCTCGGGCTGGTGGTGCACACGGGCGACTGGAAGATCGACCCGACTCCGGTGGTCGGCAACGTCACCGATCCCGCGCGCTTCACCGCGCTCGGCGATGAGGGCGTGCGGGCGATCATCTGCGATTCCACCAATGCCATTCGCGACGGTATCTCGCCCTCGGAAGTGGATGTGCAGGCCGCGCTGCACGATCTGATCGCCGCCGCGCCGCACCGTGTGGCGGTGACGACCTTCGCCTCCAATGTCGCCCGCATCCGCTCGATCGCCGAGGCGGCCGTGAAGGCCGGGCGCGAGGTGGTGCTGGTCGGGCGGGCGATGGAACGCGTGATCGGCGTGGCGCGCGAGCAGCACATGCTCGACGGGCTGCCGCCCTTCCGTCCGGTCGATGCCTATGGCTTCCTGCCGCGCGACAAGGTGGTCGCTATTCTCACCGGCAGCCAGGGCGAGCCCCGCGCGGCATTGGCGCGCATCGCCGATGACGACCACCCCGACATCGCCCTGTCGCCGGGCGACCATGTGATCTTCTCGTCGCGCACCATTCCCGGCAATGAGCGGGCGGTGAACCGCATCATCAACGCGCTGGTGCTGCAGGGCATAAAGGTCATCACCGACCGCGACGGGCTGGTGCATGTTTCCGGCCATCCGCGCCGGGGCGAGCTGGAGCAGATGTACAAATGGCTGCGCCCGCAAGTGGCGGTGCCGGTGCATGGCGAGCCGCTGCATCTGTCCGAACATGCCGAACTTGCCCGCCGCATGGGCGTGCGTGAGGTGATCCGGCTGGTCGATGGCGATGTGGTGCGCCTCATCAGCGCCGATCCCTCGCTGGGGGCGGAGGTGATCGAGGAGATTCCCTCCGGCCGGCTCTACAAGGACGGGCAGGTGCTGGTCGGCGCCGAGGACCCGGCGATTTCCGAGCGGCGGCGGCTCTCCTTCAGCGGGCTGGTTTCGGTCGCCATCGCCATGTCGTCCAAGGGCGAGGTGGTCGGCGATCCCATGATCGACCTTTCCGGCCTGCCGCGCCTCGGCATTGGCGGCACGCCGCTCGACGAGGTGGTGGAGGACGCGGTGCTGAACTGCCTCGACGGCCTGCCCAAGCCGCGCCGGCGCGACCCGGATGCGGTCGCGGAATCGGTGACGCGGGCGGTACGCGCCCAGATCAACGCCGCCTGGGGCAAGAAGCCGCTCTGCCATGTGCTTGTCATCACGGTATGACAGGTGGGCCGGGAGCCGGCAGACACGGGAGGTGAGCCTTTTCCGTGCCGCCGGCGTATCCCCGGTGCCGGCGCGTCCGCGCGGCGGAACGGGGAGGGGACTTGCATGATCGGCCGTCTGAACCACGTCGCCATCGCGGTGCCGGATCTCGAAGCGGCGATCGCGACCTATCGCGACACGCTCGGCGGCGAGGTGTCCGGCGTCACGCCGCAGCCGGAGCATGGGGTGAACACGGTGTTCGTCACCCTGCCTAACACCAAGGTGGAACTGCTCGGCGCCCTCGGGGAAAACTCGCCCATCGCGAAGTTCCTCGAACGCAACCCGGAAGGCGGCATTCATCATCTCTGCTACGAGGTCGAGGACATCCTCGCCGCCCGCGACCGCCTGCTGGCGGCGGGGGCGCGGGTGCTGGGCTCGGGCGAGCCGCGTCTCGGCGCGCATGGCAAGCCGGTGCTGTTCCTCCACCCCAAGGATTTTCTCGGCACGCTGGTCGAGCTGGAACAGGCGTGAGGCGGCACAATGGGCGTCGGCACCTATATCGCGATCTATTTCATCGTCTGGTGGGTGGTGATCTTCGCCGTCCTGCCCTTCGGCGTGCGCTCCCAGCATGAGGACGGCGCGGTCGAGGACGGCACGGAGCCGGGCGCGCCGCAGCAGCCGATGCTGCTGCGCAAGGCACTGGCGACGACGGTGATCTCGGCGGTTCTCGTTCTCATCTTCGCCTGGCTGGTGGAGACGGACCGGCTGAACTCCGACATGCTGCCCATGCCGTTCCCGCTCTATCAGGCCAAATAGGCGGCGCCCTGCCGGCAAAAAGGCAAAAAAAGAGGCGGGACCGAAGTCCCGCCTTCCTTATCTGGCCGCCCGCACCTGATTCCGCGCCGTTTCGACGTCTGCCAGGGGGCTTTCTTAGCCGTCATTCCTCCCGAGACCTGGACCGATCAGCACGCTTCTAAAAGCGTTCAGCGGACCTCTTTCTAGAGGCCGGCACTCTAGCAAAATTTAGAACCTTGTCATCCTTGCGTCGCAATACGAGTATGGTGCGTTGCAACAAAAATGGGCGCGGATCGGGCATCAAGCCTTAAGTTGAGGCAGTCTTTGCGCCATTCGCCCGCGCCCATGGGGCAAGGGCTTGTGTTTTGTGAGGCGATCCGGTTTCACTCCGCCATCGCCGCCACGCAGCCGATCCCGGCCGAATCGTGAGTTTCCGCTGATGCGCCTTTCCCGCTACTTCCTTCCCATCCTCCGCGAAGTCCCGAAGGAAGCGGAAATCGTCTCGCACCGCTTCATGCTGCGCGCCGGCATGATCCGGCAGGAGAGCGCCGGCATCTATGCGTGGCTGCCGCTGGGCAAGCGCGTGCTCGACAAGATTTGCAACATCATCCGCGAGGAACAGAACCGCTCCGGCGCCATCGAGATCATGATGCCGACCATCCAGTCGGCCGATCTCTGGCGCGAAAGCGGGCGCTATGACGACTATGGCAAGGAGATGCTCCGCATCAAGGACCGGCACGAGCGCGACATGCTCTACGGGCCGACCAATGAGGAGATGCTGACCGAGATCGTTCGCGCCTATGTGAAGTCCTACAAGGACTTGCCGCTGAACCTCTACCACATCCAGTGGAAGTTCCGCGACGAGGTGCGCCCGCGCTTCGGCGTCATGCGCTCGCGCGAATTCCTGATGAAGGACGCCTATTCCATCGACCTCGATTTCGAGAACGCGGTCGTCGCCTATAACCGCATGTTCGTGGCGTATCTGCGGACCTTCGCCCGGCTGGGGCTGAAGGCGATTCCCATGGTCGCCGACACCGGCCCGATCGGCGGCAATCACAGCCATGAGTTCATCATCCTCGCCTCCACCGGCGAGAGCCAGGTGTTCTGCCATGCCGATTATCTCGACATGGCCACGCCGGAGGCGGGCGTCGACTTCCGCGATCCCGCCGGCCTGCAAGACATCGTGAACCGTTGGACCAGCCTTTATGCGGCCACGGAAGAGAAGCATGACGAAGAGGCCTTCGCGGCGATTCCCGAGGAACAGCGGGTCTCGGCGCGTGGCATCGAGGTGGGTCACATCTTCTATTTCGGCACCAAATATTCCGAGCCGATGGGCGCCAAGGTGACGGGCCCCGATGGCGTGGAGACGCCCGTGCATATGGGCTCCTACGGCATCGGGCCTTCGCGTCTCGTCGCCGCCATCATCGAGGCGTCGCATGACGAGAACGGCATCATCTGGCCGGAGGCCATCGCGCCGTTCCGCGTCGGGCTGCTGAACCTCAAGGTGGGCGATGCGGCGACGGACGAGGCCTGCGAGGCGATCTATGCCGAGCTGACCGCGCGTGGCGTCGATGTGCTCTACGACGACACGGCGGAGCGGCCCGGCTCGAAATTTGCCACCGCCGACCTGATCGGCCTTCCCTGGCAGATCATCGTCGGGCCGAAGGGCCTGGCGGCCGGTACGGTGGAGCTGAAGCGGCGGGCGGACGGTTCGCGCGAGACGCTGACCATCGCGGCGGCGCTGGAGCGGATCATCGGTTGAGTTGAAGGCGCGTGCCGGCCGATCAAGGCCGGGCGAGGGGCGGAGCAGGCATGGCGGCCAAGAGCGCAGCGCGTCGGACCAAGGCAGCGAAGACCGCGTCGGCGGGCGCCAGCGCGGAGCCCACCGGCTCCAGGCCGTTCAGCGCCTTCGAGTGGATGCTGTCGCTGCGCTATCTGCGCGCGCGCCGCAAGGAAGGCTTCATCTCGGTCATCGCCGGCTTCTCCTTCCTCGGCATCATGCTCGGTGTGGCGACGCTCATCATCGTCATGGCGGTCATGAACGGCTTCCGCACCGAGCTGCTGTCGAAGATCCTCGGACTGAACGGCCATATTCTGGTGCAGTCGGCGGGCGAGCCGCTGACCGACTATGAAGAAGTCGCCAAGCGCATTGCCGGCGTGCCGGGGGTGAAGCTCGCCGTGCCGCTGGTGGAAGGGCAGGCGCTCGCCTCCTCCGCCTTCAATGCCGGCGGCGTGCTGGTTCGGGGCCTCTCCGAGGCCAGCCTGCGGGCGCTGCCGGCCATCGGTTCCAATATCAAGTCTGGGACGCTGGAGGGCTTCGACGAGGGCTCCGGCGTCGCCATCGGCGCGGGCCTCGCCAAGCAGCTCTCGCTGCAGGCCGGCGACAACCTCACCCTTGTCGCCCCGCGCGGCGCGGTGACGCCCATGGGCACGACCCCGCGCATCAAGGTCTACAAGATCGCGGCGGTGTTCGAGATCGGCATGTCGGAATATGACAGCGCCTTCGTGTTCATGCCGCTGGCGGAGAGTCAGGCCTATTTCAACAAGGATGGCGATGTGACCGCCATCGAGGTCTATGTCGACAAGCCGGACGATGTGGAACGCTTCAAGCCCCTGTTGCAGGCGGCGGCGGAGCGCCCAATCTACTCCGTCGACTGGCGGCAGCGGAACGCCACCTTCTTCAACGCGCTGCAGGTGGAGCGGAACGTGATGTTCCTGATCCTCACGCTGATCGTGGTGGTGGCGGCCTTCAACATCGTCTCCGGCCTCAACATGCTGGTGAAAGACAAGGGGCGCGACATCGGCATTCTGCGCACCATGGGCGCCACCAGCGGGGCGATCATGCGCATCTTCCTCGTCACCGGCGCCGCCATCGGCGTGGTCGGCACGCTGGCGGGTTTTTTGCTCGGGCTCATCGTCTGCCTCAATGTCGAGGAGATCCGTCAGTTCATCTCCTGGCTGACCTCAACCGAGCTGTTCTCGCCGGAACTCTATTATCTCAGCCGCCTGCCGGCCGAGCTGAACGCAGGCGAAACCGCCACCGTGGTGCTGATGGCACTCATCCTGTCCCTTCTCGCCCCGCTCTACCCGTCCTGGCGTGCCGCGCGCCTCGATCCGGTGGAAGCGCTGCGCTACGAATAGGAGGGCGCCATGTCGACCGCTTACCCCAAGGCCGCGCTGCGGCTTGAGAGCATCGAACGCCGCTATGCCCAGGGCGAGGGCACGCTGGAAATTCTGCGCGGGACCAATTTCACCGTGATGGAAGGCCAGTCCGTGGCGCTGGTCGCCCCGTCAGGCACTGGCAAGTCCACCCTGCTGCATATTGCCGGCCTGCTGGAACATCAGGACGCGGGCGAGGTGTTCATCGGCGACACCGGCACCGCCGGCCTGTCGGACGCCGAGCGCACCCGCATCCGCCGCGTCGATGTCGGCTTCGTCTACCAGTTCCACCATCTGCTGCCCGAATTCTCCGCGCAGGAGAATGTGATGCTGCCGCAGATGATCCGCGGCCTGCCGCGCCGGGAGGCGGCAAAGCGGGCGAAGGAACTGCTCAGCTATCTCGGCCTCGGCAAGCGGCTGGAACACCGGCCGGGCGAACTTTCCGGCGGCGAGCAGCAGCGCGTCGCCATCGCCCGCGCCGTCGCCAACGCGCCGCGCGTGCTGCTGGCCGACGAGCCGACCGGCAATCTCGACCCGCACACCGCCGACCATGTGTTCCATGCGCTGTCGCAGCTTGTGGAGGCGACGGGGCTGGCGGCGGTGATCGCCACCCATAATCTCGACCTCGCCGACCGCATGCACCGCCGGGTGACACTTCGCGAGGGGCAGGTGGTGGAACTCGCCTGAGGCGGGAGCACCACAAGCGGGCAACGTCATCCCGAGGTGCCCGGCGGCGCCGGGCCTCGAAGGATGGAGGCTTGGTGCCTAGTCTGGCACCTTTCCGCGCGCTGGGCGATTCGTGCGAGGAGGTTCGAGGCGTTTTCGTTTCGTCAACCATGAACTGGAACGAAAGAAGAACATGGCTTGATCATGTGGATTGCGGGAGTCATGTTCTCTCTATGTTCCAGGGAGGTCGACATGATCCGCGTTCTCGTTCAGGAAGCCGCCGCTCTCGCGTCCATCGCACTGTTCGTTGCCATGATCGGCCTTTGGGCCGGGGTGATCACCGGGGTTTGAGGCGCGATTACCTGGTCCCGCCTGAGGACAGCGGGGAGGAGCCGCCCGCAAGGGTGGACGCCGCCGGCGGCGATGCCCACCATGGGGAGTTTCGAGTCGCAGGAGGGATGTGAGATGGCGCAGGCTGATGTCGGGTTCGTGCATCTGCATGTTCATTCCTCCTTCTCCCTGCTTGAAGGCGCGCTGAGCATCGGCAAGCTCGCCGATCTCGCCAAGAAAGACCGCCAGCCCGCCATCGCCCTCACCGACACCGGCAATCTGTTCGGTGCGCTGGAATTCTCGGAAAAGATGGCCGGCGCCGGCATCCAGCCGATTCTCGGCTGCGCCGTGGCGGTGGATTTTCCCGGCACGGCCCCCCGCGGCCCCGCCGGGCAGGAGCGCCCGCGCATCGTCCTGCTCGCGATGAACGAGGAGGGGTGGATGAACCTCATGGAGCTGGTGTCGCGCTCCTTCCTCGACACCGCCTCCGACGGCGCGCCGCACATCAAGGCGGACTGGCTGGAAGGCCGAGCGGCCGGTCTCATCGCTCTCACTGGCGGTCCCATCGGCCCCATCGACCGCGCGCTCGCGGCCGGCAGTGCCGACCATGCGGAGCAGCGGCTGGCCACGCTTAAAGCCCTGTTCGGCGACCGGCTTTACGTGGAAATCCAGCGCCATGGCGTCGCCGAGGAACGCCGGGTCGAGCCGGCGCTGATCGAACTCGCCTACCGCCTCGACCTGCCGCTGGTGGCGACCAACGAACCGTTCTTCGCCGCCCAGGACGATTATGAGGCCCATGACGCCCTCATCTGCATCGCCGAGGGCCGCCTCGTCGCCGAGCCCGACCGGCGCCAATTGACGCCGGAGCACCGTTTCCGCACGCGCGCGGAAATGGCTGACCTGTTCGCCGATCTTCCGGAAGCCCTCGCGAACACGGTGGAAATCGCTCAGCGTTGCGCCTATCGCCCGCGCACGGTGAAGCCCATCCTGCCGCGCTTCACCCTCGACCGCGACGAGGCGGAGGAGTTGCGGCTGCAGGCCGAGGAGGGGCTGCGCAACCGTCTGGCGGTCCACGGGCCGACGGAGGGCCTGACGGTCGCGGACTATGAGGCGCGGCTGGCCTTCGAGCTCGGCATCATCGAGCGGATGAAGTTCCCCGGCTACTTCCTCATCGTGTCGGACTTCATCAAATGGGCGAAGGCGCAGGGGATTCCTGTCGGACCGGGCCGTGGCTCGGGCGCCGGTTCGCTGGTCGCCTATTCGCTCACGATCACCGATCTCGACCCGCTGCGCTTCGGCCTGCTGTTCGAGCGCTTCCTCAATCCCGAGCGCGTCTCGATGCCGGACTTCGACATCGACTTCTGCCAGGAGCGGCGCGACGAGGTGATCCGCTACGTCCAGCAGCGCTACGGCCGCGATCAGGTGGCGCAGATCATCACCTTCGGTACGCTACAGGCGCGCGGCGTGCTGCGCGATGTCGGCCGGGTGCTGGAAATGCCCTATGGCCAGGTCGACAAGCTGTGCAAGCTGGTGCCGCAGAACCCGGCCAATCCAGTGACGCTGAAGCAGGCGATCAACGACGAGCCGCGCCTGCAGGGGGAGAGCGACGCTAACCCGGTCGTCAAGCGCGCCTTCGATATCGCCACCCGGCTGGAGGGCCTCAACCGTCACGCCTCGACGCATGCCGCCGGCATCGTCATTGGCGACCGGCCGCTGGCGCGACTGGTGCCGCTGTACCGAGACCCGCGCTCGGACATGCCCGTCACCCAGTACAACATGAAATGGGTGGAGCAGGCGGGGCTGGTGAAGTTCGACTTCCTCGGCCTCAAAACCCTCACCGTCCTGCAAACCGCCGTTCGACTGGTCGCCCTGCGCGGGATCAAGCTCGACCTGTCGACGATTCCGCTCGACGATAAAAAGACTTACGACATGCTCACCCGCGGCGAGACGGTCGGCGTGTTCCAGGTGGAAAGCGCCGGCATGCGGCGGGCGCTGGTCGACATGAAGCCGGACCGGCTGGAGGACATCATCGCCCTCGTCGCCCTGTACCGGCCGGGCCCGATGGCCAATATCCCGGTCTATTGCGCGGTCAAGAACGGGCAGGAAAAGGCCGCCTATGCGCATCCCGCGCTGGAAGCGAGCCTGAAGGAGACCTACGGCGTCATCATCTACCAGGAACAGGTGATGCAGATCGCGCAGACGCTCTCCGGCTATTCGCTGGGCGAAGCCGACCTGCTGCGCCGCGCCATGGGCAAGAAAATCCGCGCCGAAATGGACAAGCAGCGCGAGCGCTTCGTCGATGGCGCGGTGGAGCGGGGCGTGCCGAAGGCGAAGGCGTCGGAGATTTTCGACCTGCTCGCCAAATTCGCCGATTATGGCTTCAACAAGAGCCACGCGGCGGCCTATGCGCTGGTGTCCTACCAGACCGCCTATATGAAGGCGAATTACGCGACCGAGTTCCTCGCCGCCTCCATGACGCTCGACATGGGCAATACCGACAAGCTGGCGGAATTCCGGCAGGAATCGCAGCGGCTCGGCATCGAGGTCGTGCCGCCCTCGGTGAACCACTCCGGGCGCGACTTCGCCGTGAAGGACGGGCGCATTCTCTATGCGCTGGCGGCGATCAAGGGGGTCGGCGGCCATTCGGTCGACGCCATCGTCGAGGCGCGGGGCGAGCGGCCCTTCACCAGCCTCGCCGACTTCGCCTCGCGCATCAACGCCAAGGCGCTGAACAAGCGGACGATGGAAAGCCTGGTCAATGCCGGGGCTTTCGATGCGCTGGAGAAGAACCGCGCGCGGGCCTCGGCGGCGATCGACTGCATGCTCGCCCATGCGGCATCGGTCGGGGCCGAGGTGGCGTCGGGGCAGGGCAATATGTTCGGTGGCCCGTCGGTCGCGGCGGAACTGCCGATTCCCAGCGCCGGGCCGTGGCTGCCGGCGGAGAGGCTTCAGCGCGAATACGACGCCATCGGCTTCTTCCTCACGGGCCATCCGCTGGACGATTACGGCAAGGCGCTGGACCGGCTGCGTGTGCAGCGCTGGACCGATTTCACGCGTTCGGTGCGGGCCGGCTCCATGGCCGGACGGCTTGCCGCCACCGTGGTGAGCCGGCAGGAGCGCCGTACCAAGACCGGCAACAAGATGGGCATTGTCGGCCTTTCCGATCCGTCCGGGCAGTTCGAAGCGGTGCTGTTCTCCGAAGCGCTGGCGCAGTACCGGGAGTTGCTTGAGCCCGGCAAGGCCCTGTTGCTGCAGGTGTCGGCGGAATTGCAGGGCGAGGATGTGCGCGCGCGTATCCAGACCGTGGAGCCGCTCGACCAGGCGGCCTCGAAAATGCAGAAGGGCATGCGCGTCTTCCTGCGCTCGCCGGAGCCCTTGGAAAGCGTGGCCACCCGGCTCGGGTCGCTCGGCGGCGCACGGGGCGACGGCGAGGTGTCGCTGGTGCTTTTGCTGGGTGAGCGCGGCGACACCGAAGTCGAGGTCAAGCTCCCCGGCCGCTTCAGCCTGTCGCCGCAGATCGCTGGCGCTCTGAAAGCGGTGCCCGGTGTTGAAATGGTCGAGATGGCGTAAAGCCGCCGCGCCGGGCGTCTGCGAGACGCATCCAGCGTGAGGAAGGCCCTACGTGCGGGCTTCCTGCACTTGCCGATTCGCCTCTGCTGTGCGTGCCTCGCCATGCCCGCAGGGGCCGGCGTGCAATTCAGAGTCTGTTCCCGGTTGTACTCAACCTTGATGACGTGCGGTGCCGCGTCGCCAAGGGCTGAGACGTCATGTTTCGGAGTGTGGCGCGGTATGTCTGTATGTGTCTGAATAAATGCGCAGATTTTATTCGATTACTGAGTTTCATTTGTGCTTGATCTTTGCGGCAGGCATGCCCTTTTTACCGCGCATCACAAAGGAAGGTGTCGGGGTCGGTGGTATTCGAGGGTTCAAAGACACGTCGGGCGATTTTAATCCTTGGCATGCACCGCAGCGGTACCTCGGCGCTCACGCGCACGGTCAATCTGCTGGGGGCGGCCACGCCGCAGACGCTAATGGGTGCGACCTCGAACAATCTGCGCGGCCACTGGGAATCCAAACCTATCGTCGATCTCAACGACGAAATCCTCGCCGCGTGCGGGCACCGCTGGTATTCGCCGCAGCATATCACGGTGTGCCCAAGCGAGGTTGTGCGGGCGCGGGGCATGTGGTCCCGGCTGCGCGACACGCTGGAAAGCGAGTTCGACGGTGCTTCCACGGTGGTGCTGAAGGACCCTCGCATCAGCCGGCTGGTTCCGCTTTATCGGGAAGTCCTCGACGAATTGGGCTATGCGACCGAGGCCGTTCTCACCTTGCGCAACCCGCTAGAGGTTGCGCAATCGCTGGCGCGGCGCGACGGCATGGGCTCGCGGAGGGCGCTCAGCTTGTGGATGCGCTACACGCTGGATGCCGAGCGGGGGACACGCGGCCTGCCCCGGGCTCTCGTCGTCTATGAGGAATTGCTCGCGGATTGGCGCGGCGCGACGGATCGGATGAAGCGACAGCTCGGAAGTCCGTGGCCACAGGTGACGCCGGAGATGGCGGCCGCGATTGACGCCTTCCTCACCCCCGAGTTGCGTCATCATAAGGTCAATCCGCCTGGCGGCGGCATCGGACGGGCCGCTATCGCCGGGCTGCTTTATCGCGACATGCGGGGCACCCTCTCCAGGGAGTCGAGCGCGACGCCCGGATTTGTTTCTTCCACCCTTGCGGAGTTGAACCTGCGAACCGGTCGCGCCTTGACCGGACTGTTGAAGCGTCCCACTCCGGATTGAAGAGAGCGGCGGACTTGCCACGGGAACGGCGCTCCCCTATAAGCCGCGCCATTCCGCACGCGGACTCGCGGCCGGGAGCCCCTCGTCACAACCTGGCGCTGGCTTCACGACCGCTCCGGTGCCGTCAGCCGAATTCCTCGGCACGGCCATGTCCGCGGAGGCCCAACCGGATGAGAGACGACAATGGCGCTTCCTGACTTCACTATGCGCCAGCTCCTGGAAGCTGGCGTGCACTTCGGGCATCAGTCCCACCGCTGGAACCCGAAGATGGCTCCGTTCATCTTCGGCACCCGCAACAACATCCACATTCTCGACCTGGCCCAGACCGTGCCGGCGCTGCACCGCGCCCTGCAGGCGGTGTCCGACACCGTGGCCCGTGGCGGCCGCGTGCTGTTCGTCGGCACCAAGCGTCAGGCGGCCGATGCCGTGGCGGATGCCGCCAAGCGCTCGGCTCAGTATTATGTGAACTCCCGCTGGCTCGGCGGCATGCTGACCAACTGGAAGACCATTTCCCACTCCATCGCCCGCCTGAAGAAGCTCGAAGAGCTGCTCGCGGCCGGCGAGGGCGTCGGCTACACCAAGAAGGAGCGCCTGACGCTCCAGCGCGAGAAGGAAAAGCTCGATCGCGCCCTTGGCGGTATCCGTGACATGGGCGGCATTCCCGACCTGCTGTTCGTGATCGACACCAACAAGGAAGACCTCGCCGTCGCCGAGGCTCGCCGCCTTGGCATTCCGGTCGCGGCCATCCTCGACACCAATTGCGATCCGGACGGCATCGCCTTCCCGGTTCCCGGCAATGACGACGCCGGTCGCGCCATCAACCTCTATTGCGACCTCGTCGCCCGCGCCGCCATCGACGGCATCGGCCGCTCGCATGGCGATCTCGGCATCGATGTTGGCGCGGCTGAGGCCCCGCTGGTCGAGGACCTGCCGGCGGAGACCGCCTGGACCAGCCTCGAAGCCCTCTCGGGCCCGCGCGGCATCGCCGATGACCTGAAGAAGCTCACCGGCGTGTCGCCGGCGATCGAGAAGCAGCTGACCGACCTCGGCATCTTCCACTTCTGGCAGATCGCCGCCCTCAACGCTGACGACGCCCATCGTCTCGGCGAAGAAGTCGGTCTGCCGGGCCGTGTCGATGGCTGGGTGGCGCAGGCCAAGGAGCTGACCGCCGAGGTCGAGTGACCCCGGCGTCCGCTTCGCGACGGCGTCACATTCCGGCGCCAAGCATTGTATCGCACGGCCGGCCCGGATTTCGTCCGGCCGGCCGTGTCGTCGATAGACACAGAGATCGTTGAGGAACGGAACATGGCCAACATCACCGCGGGCATGGTGAAGGAGCTGCGCGAGAAGACCGGCGCCGGCATGATGGACTGCAAGGCCGCGCTGACCGAGGTGGACGGCGACATCGAGGCCGCCATCGACTGGCTGCGCAAGAAGGGCCTCGCCAAGGCCGCCAAGAAGGCCGGGCGCGTCGCCGCCGAGGGCCTGATCGGCCTCGCCGTATCGGGCACCACGGGTGTCGTCGTCGAAGTCAATTCCGAGACCGACTTCGTGGCGCGCAACGACCAGTTCCAGCAGCTCGTGCGCGACATCGCCACCGTCGCGCTGAGCGCCGAGGACGATGTCGAGGCGGTGAAGGCCGCGGCCTATCCGGCCGGCGGCACCGTCGCCGAGGCGATCAACAGCGCCGTCGCCACCATCGGCGAGCACATGAACCTGCGTCGCTCCAAGAAGCTGGCGGTGTCGGCGGGCGCCATCGGCGCCTATGTCCACGGTTCGGTGGGCGAAGGCCTCGGCAAGATCGGCGTGCTGGTCGCGCTGGAGTCGGAAGGCAAGGCGGATGAACTCGCCGCGCTCGGTCGCCAGATCGCCATGCATGTCGCGGCTGCCAACCCGCAGGCGCTCGATGCCGCCGGCATCGACGCCGACGTGATTGCCCGCGAGAAGGGCGTGCTCGCCGAGAAGGCCAAGGCCTCCGGCAAGCCGGACAATGTGGTCGAGAAGATCGTCGAGAGCGGCCTGAAGACCTTCTACAAGGAAGTGACGCTGGTCGAGCAGGCGTTCATCCACGACCCGTCGAAGACGGTCGCCCAGGCGGTGAAGGAGAGCGAAGGCAAGGTCGGCGCGCCGATC
The DNA here is from genome assembly GCF_965249975.1 of Ancylobacter sp. Classification (GTDB taxonomy): domain Bacteria; phylum Pseudomonadota; class Alphaproteobacteria; order Rhizobiales; family Xanthobacteraceae; genus Ancylobacter. The sequence goes on from NZ_CBDFNE010000020.1 coordinate 469,465, forward strand.
AAGCTTGTCGGCTTCGTCCGCTTCGGCCTCGGCGAGGGCGTCGAGAAGCAGGAAAGCGATTTCGCCGCCGAAGTCGCGGCCGCTGCCGGCGTCTGAGCGCGTTGTTACGTTGATAAGTCACGCCGGGCCGCCCACGGGCAGTCCGGCGTGTTTTACTGTGCGCGCCACCCGGGTCGCGCCAAGCCAGAGGTGCCCCATGTCGATCCCCGAGCCGCACGGCGCCCTTTTCGAGCGCGTCCTGGTCAAGGTGTCCGGTGAGGCGCTGATGGGGAACGAGGCGTTCGGGCTGCACTGGCCGACCATCGAGCGCATCGCCCAGGATCTCGTGGAGGCCCGCGCCACCGGAACCGAGATCGCGGTTGTCGTCGGCGGCGGCAATATTCTGCGCGGCGCCAGCGTTGCGGGTCAGGGGCTCGACCGTGCCACGGCCGATCATATGGGCATGCTGGCGACGGTGATGAACGCGCTGGCGCTGGAGAAGGCGGTCGAGAAGGCCGGCGTTCCCGCCCGCACCCTTTCCGCCATTCCCATGCCCACCATCTGCGAGCCCTATGCCCGCCAGACCGCCTCGCGCCATCTGGGGCGCGGGCGCGTCGTTCTGCTGGCCGGCGGCACGGGCAACCCCTATTTCACCACCGATACCGGCGCCGTGCTGCGCGCCGCCGAGCTCGAATGCGATGCGGTGATGAAGGCGACCAATGTCGACGGCGTCTACACCGCCGACCCCAAGCACGATCCCTCGGCTCGGCGCTATGAGCGGCTTACCCATGATGAGGCGCTGGCCAAAGACCTGAAGGTGATGGACGCCGCCGCCTTCGCGCTGGCGCGTGAATCGAAGCTGCCGATCGTCGTGTTCTCAATCCGCGAGCCGGGGGCGATTGCCGCCGCCATTCGCGGCGAGGGGCGCTCCACGACGGTAGCGCCGTAGCCTTTGTCACCAAATTGGCGTCCCGCGCCCGTGGTGCGGGCATGGTTGTCGCCTAACGCTTGCCATGCGCGCCGTTAGGTTGGATAAGCCGCCAACCGGCGCCCGTCGGCCTCGGGCCGGCTGATGAATGAATGAGGTTCGTGATGAGCACTGGTCCGATCGACATTGCCGATATCAAGCGCCGCATGACGGGCGCGATCTCCGTTCTCAAAACCGAGCTTTCGGGCCTGCGCACCGGCCGCGCCTCGGCCAGCCTGCTGGAGCCGATCCAGGTGGATGCCTATGGCAGCCACATGCCGTTGAACCAGGTCGCGTCGGTCAACGTGCCGGAGCCGCGCCTGCTGTCGGTTCAGGTGTGGGACCGAGGAATGGTGGCGGCGGTCGAGAAGGCCATCCGCGATTCCAATCTGGGCCTGAACCCGCAGACCGAAGGGCAGGTCCTGCGTGTGCGCATCCCCGAGCTGACTCAGGATCGCCGCCAGGAACTCGTCAAGGTCGCGCATAAATACGCCGAGGCCGCGCGCGTGTCGGTGCGCCATGTGCGCCGCGACGGGCTCGACGTCATCAAGAAGGCGGAAAAGGACGGCGAGATGAGCTCGGACGACCTCGACCGGCTCGCTGACCAGGTCCAGAAGGCGACGGACCAGTTCATTGCCGAGATCGATCAGGTCGTCGCCGCGAAGGAAAAGGAAATCCTCGCGGTTTGATCGGCGGGCGCCGATAAGGGCGCCATGGGGGGGTCCGTGAACATTGCAAGGCGCGGCGAGGCCTCTGGGGCCGCCATCGAGACCGAAGGGGGCGCTGCCGCGTCTCTCTTCCCGGTGCCGCGCCATATTGCCATCATCATGGATGGCAACGGGCGATGGGCGAAGGGCCACGGGCTTCCGCGCTTCGAAGGGCACCGGCGGGGCGCCGAAGCTGTCCGCCGCACGGTGGCCGATGCCCGGGAATTGGGTATCGAGGCGCTGACCCTCTACAGCTTCTCCAGCGAGAACTGGTCCCGGCCGGAGCGGGAGATCGGCGAGCTTATGGGGCTGCTGAAGCGCTTCATCCGCTCCGATCTCAAAGAGCTTCATGCCAAGAATGTCCGCCTGCGCATCATCGGCGAGGGACATCCGACCGACAGCGAAGTGCAGGCGCTGTTCGACGAAGCTGAGGCGCTGACCCGCGACAATACCGGGGTGCGCCTTACCGTGGCGTTCAACTATGGCGCGCGTGGCGAAATCGCCCGCGCGGCGCAGGCGCTGGCGCGGCAGGTTGCTTCCGGTCAATTGCGTCCCGAGGACATCACACCGGAACGTTTCGCGGAGGCGCTCGACACGGCGGGGCTACCGCCGCTCGATCTCGTCATCCGCACCAGCGGCGAACAGCGCCTGTCGAACTTCCTGCTGTGGCAGGCGGCCTATGCCGAACTGGTCTTCCTGCCCGTGCTGTGGCCGGATTTCGATCGCAGCTGGCTGGAGCAGGCGCTTTGCGAGTATCGTCGTCGCGAGCGCCGCTTCGGCGGCGTCGAAGCGGCGGAAAGCTGAGCTCTTGCGGATCGGAGAGGATTTCCTGCCGCGGCTCGCTTCGGCCCTCGTGCTTGGGCCGTTGGTGGTGCTGGTCGCCGTGGCCGGCGGCTGGGCCTTCAGTGCTCTCGTCGCACTCTCTTCGGTGATCGTGCTGTGGGAATGGCTCCGCATGATCGGCGCCAAGCCCCGCACGCCGCTGCTGGTGATCGGCGCCGCGACACTTGTCGTGGCCGTCCTGCTGCTCGCCATCCGCCCGCCGCCCGCCGCGATCGGAATTGTGGTGCTTGGCGCCATCACGGCCGCCCTTGTGGCACGTTCCAACCGCGAACGGCGGACATGGGCGCCGTTCGGCGTGCTCTATGCCGGCGCGCTGGCGCTGCCAACCCTGATCCTGCGGCAGGACGGTAGCCTCGGCCTGGTGAGTCTGGTGTGGCTGCTCGCCGTCGTCTGGTCGACCGACATCGCCGCCTATTTCTGCGGTCGCCTCATCGGCGGCCCCAAGCTCTGGCCGCGCGTCAGCCCGAACAAGACATGGGCAGGCTCGCTCGGCGGGGCGCTGTTCGGCATGCTGGCGGGGATGGCGACGCTGTACCTCGCGAGGGTCGAGACCGCGTTGATCGCTGCCCCGGTCGCGCTGCTGGCGAGCTTTGCCAGCCAAGGCGGCGACCTGTTCGAATCGGCGATGAAGCGGCGTTTCGGGGTGAAGGATTCCAGCCATCTCATTCCCGGCCATGGCGGTCTGATGGACCGGCTCGACGGTTTCATCGCGGCGGCGGCGGTTATGCTGTTGATCGGTCTGCTGCGCGCGCCGGACGCGCCCGCGCGCGGCTTCCTGCTGTGGTGAAGCGGCCGGGGGCTCCCCGCGCTGCCAGCCCGCGCTGCCAGGTCGCACGCGATTCCGGCCGTAAATTCCGACATCGCGCCGCATTTTACCCACCTTCGCCTTAAACGCTCCTTATGGAATATGCGGCGCGCCCGTCGGCGTGCCTGTCTGGGAAATCGCTGATGGACTTTCTTGCCTCGATGGGCGGCACCGCGGGCTGGCTGCTCGGCTATGTCGTGCCGTTTCTGTTCGTGCTGACGATCGTCGTGTTCTTCCACGAGCTGGGCCATTTCTGGGTCGCGCGGCGGGCCGGGGTGCGGGTGGTGGCGTTCTCGATCGGCTTCGGGCCGGAGATCGTCGGCTTCAACGACCGACACGGCACGCGCTGGAAGCTCTCTGCGATTCCGCTCGGCGGCTATGTGAAGTTCCTCGGTGACGAGAACGCCGCCAGCGCCCCCGACCGCGGGGCGATCTCGCACATGAGCGAGACGGAGCGCCGCGAGAGCTTCTTCCACAAGTCGGTCGGCGCCCGGGCGGCGATCGTGGCGGCGGGACCGATCGCCAATTTCATCCTGGCCATCGTCATCTTCGCCGGCCTGTTCATGACGGTCGGCCGGCAGGTGACGACGCCGCAGGTCGATGCGGTGCAGGCCGGTAGCGCCGCCGAGCGCGCCGGCTTCCAGCCGAGCGACCTCATCCTCACCATCAATGGCGCCAAGATCGACTCGTTCGGCGACATGCAGCGCGTCGTCAGCGCCAATGCCGGCGAGCCGCTCGCCATCGAGGTCGAGCGCGGCGGGCAGCGACTCACGCTCCAAGCGACGCCGGATCTGCGCGAAGTCACCGACACCTTTGGCAATGTGCATCGCATCGGCGTGCTCGGCATTTCCCGCGACACCGGGGGAGGGCAGGTCCGCACCGAGCGATTCGGCCCGGTCCAGGCCGTGACCCAGGCGACGGCCGAGGTCTGGTTCATCGTCGATCGCACCTTCAGCTATCTCGGCGGCGTGGTGACCGGACGCGAGCGTGCGGACCAACTGGGCGGCCCGATCCGCATCGCCCAGGTGTCCGGGCAGGTCGCGACCTTCGGAATCGCGGCCCTGCTGCAGCTGGCGGCGGTGTTGTCGGTGTCGATCGGACTTCTTAACCTCTTTCCTGTACCGCTACTGGACGGCGGACACCTGCTTTTCTACGGGATTGAGGCGCTGCGCGGCCGGCCGCTCAGCGAACGGGCCCAGGAGGTGGGTTTCCGCATCGGCTTGGCGCTCGTGCTGATGTTGATGCTGTTTGCAACGTGGAACGATATTCTCAATATATCAAAATCTTGACGAGGATTCGGGACGGCGTTGCCAAGCGGACACGCCGTCCGGAAAAGGCACAGAAAGCGGCAGGTCCGGTTTGCAGGCTCTGGAAAAGTCTGTATCAAACGGAGTGCAGGGTGAGGAGTGTCGCCGGTTGCGCATCTTTGGGTGTGCCGGTGGTCGTCTCCCAGAACAACGGTAAGGTTGCGCACCAAATGGCTCGTTCCCGGTTCGTGAGTAGATTGGCGTCGGCAGTCGGCTTTGCCCTTCTTGTGGCGGTCGGCGGTGTTTCCGGCGCCGTCATGGCGCCCGGGGTGGCCATGGCTCAGTCGGCGAGTTCCATCGTCGTCGAGGGAAATCAGCGCGTTGATGCCGAAACCATCCGCTCCTATTTCCAGACCTCGCCCGGCCAGTCGCTGACGCCGGCCAAGATCGACGAAGCGCTCAAGGGGCTTTACGCCACCGGGCTGTTCTCCGACGTCACCATCAGCAACCGCGGTGGGCGGATGGTTGTGACCGTCGTCGAGAATCAGGTGATCAACCGCGTCGCCTTCGAGGGCAACAAGAAGGTCAAGGACGACCAGCTGTCGCTCGAAGTGCAGTCCAAGGCCCGCAGCCCGCTGTCCAAGACCACGGTTCAGGCCGATACGCAGCGCATCATCGATATCTATCGCCGCGCCGGCCGCTACGATGTGCGCGTCGAGCCGAAGATCATCGAGCGTGGCCAGGGTCGCGTCGATCTCGTCTTCGAGATCAAGGAGGGCGACAAGCTCGGCGTGGCCGAGATCAAGTTCGTCGGCAACAAGGCCTATTCGGCCTACAAGCTGAAGGACGAGATCACCACCACCGAGACCAACTGGCTCTCCTGGCTGAAGAATTCCGACATTTACGATGTCGACCGCATCAACACCGACCAAGAATTGCTGCGCCGCTTCTATCTGAAGCACGGCTATGCCGATTTCCGCATCATCTCGGTGACGGCGGATCTCGATCGCCAGCGCGACGGCTTCGTCCTCACCTATGTGATCGACGAGGGCCCGCAGTATCGCGTCGGCACGGTCGATGTCGTGTCCGGCATCAAAGACGTGGACATCAAGGACCTGCGCGCCGCTATTCGCGTGGCGCCGGGCCAGGTCTACAATGCCGAGCTGGTGGAGAAGTCGGTCGAGAACGCGACCATCGAGGTCTCCAAGGCCGGCTATGCCTTCGCCCAGGTGCGTCCGCGCGGCGACCGCAATGTCGAGACCCGCACCATCTCGCTGGTGTTCGCCGTCGAGGAAGGTCCGCGCGTCTATGTCGAGCGCATCGAAATCCGCGGCAACACCCGTACCCGTGACTGGGTTATCCGCCGCGAGTTCGATTTCGCTGAGGGTGACGCCTATAACCGCGTGCTGGTCGACCGTGCCGAGCGCCGTCTGCGCAACCTCGGCTACTTCAAGGACGTGAAGATCACCAATGAGCCCGGCACAGCGCCGGACCGCATCATCCTCGTGGTGACGGTCGAGGATCAGCCCACCGGTGAATTCTCGGTCTCGGGCGGCTATTCGACGACGGACGGCTTCATCGGCGAAGTGGCGATCTCGGAGAAGAACTTCCTCGGTCGCGGTCAGTATGTCCGTCTGGCCGGCCAGCTCGGCGAGAACGTGCAGGGCGCCGATTTCAGCTTCACCGAGCCGTACTTCCTCGATTACCGCATGGCGGCCGGCTTCGACCTGTTCTGGAAGACCACCAGCGCGACCAGCTACAGCCAGTACGACACGCAGACCGCCGGCGGTACGCTGCGCGTCGCTCTCCCGCTCACCGACGAAATGACCCTCGGCCTGCGCTATATGCTGTCGCAGAAGGAGATTTCGGTCAGTGTTACCGACGAACTGTACAACAACATTTCGTGGGCGCTGCTGGAGATCAACAACGAGTCCATCGTCACCTCGTCGGTTGGCTACACGCTGTCCTACAATATGCTCGACAACAACAAGAACCCGTCCAACGGTTACTTGCTGGAGCTGAAGCAGGACTTTGCCGGTCTCGGTGGCGACTCGCAGTATGTCCGCACCACCTTCGACGCCCGCTACTACATGCCGGTCGTCGGCGATGCGGTGCTGCTGCTGCGTGGCCAGGCGGGTAATGTCGCCGCCTGGGGCAATGAAGACCTGCGCATCACCGATAACTTCTTCAAGGGTCCCGACCTCGTCCGTGGCTTCGCGCCGAACGGTATTGGCCCGCGCGACCTTGCGTCCGGTGCCTTTGGTCAGGATATGGACGCGCTCGGCGGCACGATGTTCTGGGGTGCGACAGCGGAAGTTCAGTTCCCGCTCTCCTTCCTGCCCAAGGATTTCGGCCTGAAGTTCGCCGTGTTCGCCGATGCCGGTTCGCTGTGGGACTACCAGGGCAACACCACCTTCCCGAACATCCCGGGTTGGCAGAACAATCTGGTCGACTGCAGCGCGTTCTCTGGTTCGAAGACTCAGGGCACGGCCAATGTCTGCGTCGCCGACAGTGATGCGGTGCGCTCTTCGGTCGGTGTCAGTCTGATCTGGGCCTCGCCCTTCGGTCCGCTGCGGTTCGACTACGCCTGGGCGCTGACCAAGGAATGGTACGACGAGGTTCAGGAGTTCCGCTTCAGCGGCGGCACCACCTTCTGATACACTCCATCTCATGAGATGCAGGGCGGTCCGGTCATCCGGGCCGCCCATGCGTTTGGGAAGTGCCACGGCAGTCGACAGGCGGCGATGAACGATCCCTTCTTCCATCCGGTGCCGGCGGCGCTGACACTGGCCGAAATCGCGGCGCTAGTCGCGTCGGACCCTGCGGCGCTCGGGCCCGATGCGGCGGCTGTGCGCCTTTCCGGTGTTGCCTCGCTCGAAGAGGCCGGTCCGCACGATCTCGCCTTTATGGACGGTGCCCGCCATGTCCCGGCGCTCCGCGCCACCCGTGCCGGCGCCTGCCTCGTCACCGAGCGCTTCGCCGCCCATGTGCCGGCCGGCACGGTCGCGCTTCGCGTGGCCAAGCCGCACGCCGCCTTCGTCATCGTCGCCCGGCGGCTTTATGCCAGCAGCCTTCAGCCGGGCTCGATGTTCGGCCAATCCGGCGTCGCCGCCGGGGCGATGGTCCATCCCCAGGCACGGCTGGAAGCGGATGTGACGGTCGACCCCGGCGCGGTGATCGGGGCCGGGGCGGAGATCGGGACGGGTACGGTGATCGCGGCCGGCGCCGTGATCGGGCAGGGGGTGCGCATCGGTCGTCACTGCTCCATCGGCGCTGGCGTCACGCTGCAGCACACATTGGTCGGCGATCGCGTCATCATCCATCCCGGCGCTCGCATCGGCCAGGACGGGTTCGGCTATGTCGGTGGCGCCAAGGGGCACGCCAAGATTCCGCAGATCGCCCGCGTCATCCTGCAGGACGATGTCGAGATCGGCGCCTCCACCACCATCGACCGTGGCGGCCTGCGCGACACGGTGATCGGTGAGGGGACCAAGATCGACAATCTGGTGCAGATCGCGCACAACGTGGTTATAGGCCGGCACTGCATCGTGGTGTCGCAGGCCGGCATTGCCGGCAGCGCGACTCTGGGCGATTTCGTCATGCTGGGTGGGCAGGTCGGCGTCATCGGCCATGTCCATATCGGTGACGGCGCGCGCATCGCCGCGTCGAGCAATGTGAAGGATGACGTGCCGCCGGGTGTCGAATGGGGGGGCTCTCCCGCCAAGCCGATGCGCGACTGGTTCCGCGAGGTGATGGCGGTCCAGCGCCTCGGGCGCGGCGAAATCGGCGCCCGTCGCGGCGAACAACAGGGGCAATGAAGGAATGGACGTGCAGGTCGAAGCCGCAGTCGAGCCGACAGCGCTCGGCACCGCCGATATCAAGCGCATTCTGGCGGCTCTGCCGCACCGCTATCCGTTTCTGCTGGTCGACAAGATCGTCGGCATCGAAGGCGACCGGAAGGCGATCGGCATCAAGAACGTCACCGCCAATGAGCCGCATTTCCAGGGCCATTTCCCGGACAATCCGGTCATGCCCGGCGTGCTCATTCTCGAGGGCATGGCCCAGACCGCCGGCAGCATCTGCCTGCTGGACCGGCCGGAAGACGGTGCGCCGTCGCTCGTCTATTTCATGACCATCGACAAGGCGAAGTTCCGCAAGCCGGTGGTGCCGGGCGACGTGCTCGAATATCACATGACGCAGATGTCCAAGCGGCGGAACATGTGGTGGTTCCGTGGCGAGGCGAAGGTCGACGGCCAGATCGTCGCCGAGGCCGAGGTCGGGGCGATGATCGCCCGCGAGGGACGTAAATGACTGTTTCCGAGGCGAAGATCGACCCGTTGGCGCGGGTGGAAGCGGGTGCCGTTCTCGGCGCCGGCGTCGAGATCGGCCCGTTCTGCACGGTGGGTCCGCATGTGGTGCTGGGCGAGGGCGTCAAGCTGCTCTCGCATGTCGCCGTCAGCGGCCACACCACGCTCGGCGCGGGAACGGTCGTCCATCCCTTCGCCGCGCTCGGCTCCGCGCCACAGTCGCTCGGCTATAAGGGGGAGCCGACCAAGCTGGTGATCGGTCGCGACTGCATCATCCGTGAGCATGTCACCATGAACACCGGCACGGCCAATGGCCATATGGAGACGGTGGTCGGCGATAATTGCTTCTTCATGGTCAACGCCCATGTCGCGCATGACTGCATCGTCGGCAACCATGTGATCTTCGCAAACAACGCGACCCTCGCCGGCCATGTCACGGTCGGCAACAATGTCTTTCTTGGCGGCCTGTCGGCGGTGCATCAGTTCGTGCGCATCGGCGACAATGCCATTGTCGGCGGGCTGTGCGGGCTGCAGCACGATCTCATCCCCTTCGGCGCGCTGATCTATGGCCGCAGCGGGCTCGGCGGGCTCAACATCATCGGCATGAAGCGGCGCGGCTTCACCCGGCCGCAGATCCACGCGCTGCGTGCCGCCTATCGCGAGTTGTTCTATTCCGGCGGCACGCTGGCCGAGCGGGTGGAGCGCGTCGCCGGGCACTATGGCGACGATGCCAATGTGATGCAGGTGATCGATTTCGTGCGCAGCGGCGCCAAGCGCCGTCTGATCGTTCCCAGCGATGCGGCCGACCATGGCGCCGAACCCGACGCCGCCTGAGGCGCCGTCCCGGGTGGTGGAGAGCGCCGCGCCGCTGGCGATCATCTGCGGCGGCGGCACATTTCCCCTCGCCGTAGCCGAGGGCGCCCGCAGGGCCGGGCGCCCGGTGGTGCTGTTCCCGGTGCGCGGCTTTGCCGACGCGGATTTCGCTGCCTGGCGGCATGAGTGGGTGTCGCTGGGCGGTTTCGGTTTCCTGAAGCGAGAGATGCGCCGCCGCGGCTGCCGCGATGTGGTGTTCATTGGCAATGTGCTGCGTCCGCGGATCCGCGATCTCCGGCTCGACTGGACGACGCTGCGGCTGATGCCGCGCGTGCTCAGGCTGTTTCGCGGCGGTGACGATTTCCTGCTCACCGGCCTTGGGCGGTTGATGGAGGAATCGGGCTTCCGGCTCGTCGGTGCGCATGAAGTGGCGCCGGAGATCCTCATGCCGGCGGGCCAGCTCGGCGCGGTCGCGCCGGATGCGGCTGCGCGCGCCGATATCGCCCGCGGGCGCGAGGCGCTCGCGGTGATGGGGCCGCTCGATATCGGCCAGGGGCTGGTGGTGATGAACCGCCATGTGGTGGCGGTCGAGGCGGCCGAAGGCACCGATCTCATGCTGGCGCGGGTGTCGGAGCTACGGAGTAATGGCCGGGTCAAGATGCCGGCGCGTTGCGGCGTGCTGGTGAAGCGCCCGAAGGCGGGCCAGGATCGGCGGATCGACCTGCCGTCGCTCGGCGCGCGCACGGTGGAGGGTGCGGTGCGTGCCGGGCTTGCCGGCATCGCGGTTGAGGCCGGCGGCGTCATCGTTGCCGACGGTGCGGAACTGATCCGCCGCGCGGATGAGGCCGGGCTTTTCATCCTCGGCTTCGAGCCTGGCGATGGAGGCTCCTTATGAGCGGCGAAGCGCCGCTCGATGTATTCATCGTCGCCGGCGAGGAATCGGGCGAAGTGCTCGGCGCCGGGCTGATGGCGGAACTCGCGGCGCTGCATCCGGGTGCGGTGCGCTTTCGCGGCGTCGGCGGGGCCCGCATGCAGGCGCAGGGTCTTGTGCCGCTCTTCCCCATGGAGGACATCACCGCCATGGGTTTCGCGCAGGTCGTGGCCGGGCTGCCGCGCATTCTCCGGCGCATGGGCGAGACGGTGCGCGCCATCGTGACCGACCCGCCGGACGTGCTGGTGCTGGTCGATGCGCCGGACTTCACCCACCGTGTCGCACGCAAGGTGCGTGCGCGCCTGCCGGAGTTGCCGATCGTCAAATATGTTGCCCCGACGGTCTGGGTCTGGCGACCCGGGCGGGCGCGGGCCATGGCGCCGCATGTCGACCGGGTGCTGGCGCTGCTCCCCTTCGAGCCGGAGGCGATGCACGCGCTTGGTGGGCCGCCCACCACCTATGTAGGCCATCCGCTGCTCGGGGAACTCGCCACTTTGCGGCCGGATGCGGCGGAGGCTGCCCGCCGCGCCGCGTCCCCGTCGGTGCTGCTGGTGCTGCCCGGCAGCCGGCGCTCGGAGCTGGCGCGGCTCGGCGCGACCTTCGGTGAGGTGCTGGAGCGTCTGAGGGCCGAGATGCCAGATGTCGAGCTGGTGCTGCCGACCTTGCCCGCCCGGCGGACGCAGATCGAGGAGATGGTGGCGTCCTGGGCGGTGAAACCGCGCATCGTTGTCAGCGATGAGGAGAAGCGCGCGGCCTTCCGCATTGCGCGGGCGGCGCTGGCGGCGTCGGGCACGGTGACGCTCGAACTCGCGCTGGCGGGCGTGCCGACCGTCGCCGCCTACCGCGTGCCATGGCTGGAAGGGCGTATCGCGCCCTTCATCATCCGGGTGAAGACGGCGATCCTGCCCAATCTCATTCTCGATGAGCCGGCGATGCCGGAATATCTGCAATGGCACATCGACCCGCCCGCCATGGCGGCGCAACTGGCGCGGCTGATTGCCGGCGGGCCGGAGCGCGAGGCGCAGCTTGCCGCCTTTGCGCGGCTCGATGCGGTCATGGGCGAGGGGGGCGAACCGCCGAGCCGGCGCGCGGCGCGGGCGGTGCTGGAGACGTTGGCGCAGCGGCGTCGCGTGGCCTGATCAGGAATGAACTCCGCATTGAAAAACCCCGCCTTCCAGACCGGAAAGCGGGGTTCTCTTCGCTCGTCTCAGTGAAGAGGCGCTGCCGTCACTTGCGGCGGGCGATCGGCACGTAGTCGCGCTGCGTGGCGCCGGTGTAGAGCTGGCGCGGACGGCCAATGCGCTGGCTCGGGTCCTCGATCATTTCCTTCCACTGGCCGATCCAGCCCACGGTGCGGGCGAGGGCGAACAGCACGGTGAACATCGAGGTGGGGAAGCCGAGGGCGCGCAGGGTGATGCCCGAGTAGAAATCGATATTCGGGTAGAGCTTGCGTTCGACGAAATACTCGTCCTGCAGCGCGATGCGCTCCAGTTCCACGGCGATGTCGAGCAGCGGGTCGTCCTTGATGCCGAGTTCGCCGAGCACCTCATGGCAGGTGCGCTGCATGATCTTGGCGCGCGGATCGTAGTTCTTGTACACGCGATGACCGAAGCCCATCAGGCGGAACGGGTCGTTCTTGTCCTTGGCGCGGTTGATGAACTCGGGGATGCGGTCCACCGAGCCGATCTCGCCAAGCATCTTCAGCGCTGCCTCATTGGCGCCGCCATGCGCCGGTCCCCACAGGCAGGCAATGCCGGCAGCGATGCAGGCGAAGGGGTTGGCACCCGACGAGCCGGCGAGGCGCACGGTCGAGGTCGAGGCGTTCTGCTCGTGGTCGGCATGGAGGATGAAGATGCGGTCGATCGCGCGCGAGAGGATCGGGTTGACCTTGTACTCCTCGCAGGGAACCGAGAAGCACATGCGCAGGAAGTTCGAGGCGTAGTCCAGGTCGTTCTTGGGGTACACGAAGGGCTGGCCGATCGAGTACTTGTAGGCCATGGCCGCCAGCGTCGGGATCTTCGCGATCATCCGGATCGAGGCGATCATGCGCTGCTGCGGATCGGAGATGTCGGTGCTGTCATGGTAGAAGGCGGACAGTGCGCCGACCGAGGCCACCAGCACGGACATGGGGTGCGCGTCGCGACGGAAGCCGTGGAAGAACCGGCTCATCTGCTCATGCACCATGGTGTGGCGCGTGACGCGGTAGTCGAAATCCGCCTTCTGCGCGGCGGTCGGCAGCTCCCCATAGAGGAGCAGGTAGCAGGTCTCGAGGAAGTCGCTCTCGGCCAGCTGTTCGATGGGGTAGCCGCGATAGAGCAGGATGCCCTCGTCGCCATCGATATAGGTGATCTGGCTTTCGCAGGAGGCGGTGGAAGTGAAGCCGGGATCGTAGGTGAACTTGCCGGTCTGCGCGTAGAGCTTGGCGATATCGATCACATCAGGACCGATCGTCCCGTTCAGGATCGGCAGCTCCCAGCTTTCATCGCCAATGGTGAGCGTGGCGGATTTTGGCGCGTTGCTTTGGCTGGCGTCCATGCGGGTCTCCCTGAACCTAGGAACGAACGGATCTGAAACGGATCGCGTCTTGGCGAGGGGCCGCGCCTGCCGTTTGGCGCTGTGCGTAGGAGACGGGGGGTGTCTCGCTGCGGCCCATGGTCAAAGTCGTAGCGGTTTCGATCCGCCCTCGCAAGCGCAGCGAAAACGCTGCCGCAATGCGGCCGCCGGGCGGGCGCGAAACCCTTGCGTCCGCGCTTCCGCCATGTGCTAGAACGGTTTCTTACGCCTGCGCGGCGCGGCCGGTCTGGTCGGCGATGCGGGCCAGCGACTCCTCGCGGCCGAGCACGGCGAGCACGTCGAAAATGCCGGGCGAGGTGGTCTTGCCGGTCACCGCCGCGCGCAGCGGCTGCGCCAGCATGCCGAGCTTGACGCCCTGCGCTTCCGCCACCGCGCGCACCGCCGCCTCGGTCTCCGCCGCATTCCACGTCCTCACCGCGGCGAGCTGAACGGACGCTGCCGCCAGCAGGCGGCGCGCCTCCTCGGTCAGCAACGCCTGCGCCTTTTCTTCCAGCGGCAGCGGGCGGGCGCGCCAGATATAGGCGGCGCTTTCAATGAGTTCGATCAGCGTCTTGGCGCGCTCCTTCAGCCCCGGCATGGCGGCGAGCAGCTGTGCGCGGCGCTCGGGCGTGAGCGCGGCGGCAATGGTGGCGCCCTCGGGAATGTGCGGCAGCAGCGTGTCGATGGCCGCGATCAGCTCGGCATCGGGCGTGGAGCGGATATAGAGGCCGTTGATGTTCTCCAGCTTGGCGAAGTCGAAACGCGCCGCCGAGCGGCCGACGCGGTCGAGATCGAACAGCTGCGCCATCTCCTCGGTGGAGAAGATCTCCTGGTCGCCATGGCTCCAGCCGAGGCGGACAAGATAGTTGCGCAACGCTGCCGGCAGGTAGCCCATGGCCCGATAGGCATCGACGCCGAGCGCGCCGTGGCGCTTGGAGAGCTTCGCCCCGTCCGGCCCATGGATCAGCGGGATGTGTGCCATCTTCGGCACCTCCCAGCCCAGCGCATGGTAGATCTGCGTCTGGCGCGCAGCATTGGTCAGGTGGTCATCGCCGCGGATGATGTGGGTGACGTTCATGTCATGGTCGTCCACCACCACCGAGAGCATATAGGTCGGCGTACCATCGGAGCGCAGCAGCACCAGGTCGTCGAGGTCCTTGTTCGGAATCACCACCCGGCCCTGCACGAGATCGTCGATGACGGTCTCGCCCTCGGTCGGCGCCTTCAGGCGGAACACCGGCTTGCGATCGGCGGGCGCCTCGGCGGGGTCGCGGTCGCGCCAGCGACCGTCATAGCGCGGCGGGCGGCCTTCCCTCCGGGCGGTCTCGCGCATTTCTTCCAGCTCCGCCGCGCTGGCATAGCAGGGATAGGCGCGGCCGGCGGCGATCATCTGTTCCACCGCCTCGCGGTGCCGCCCGGCGCGGGCGAACTGGTAGATCACCTCGCCCGACCAGTCGATGCCGAGCCATTTCAGCCCGTCGATAATGGCGTCGATCGCTTCCGGCGTGGAGCGCTGACGATCCGTGTCTTCGATGCGCAGCAGCATGGTGCCGCCCTTGGCGCGGGCATAGAGCCAATTGAACAGCGCGGTGCGGGCGCCGCCAATGTGCAGGAAGCCGGTGGGCGAGGGGGCGAAGCGGGTAACGACGGTCTCGGACATATTTCTTCCGTCTGCGCCGCAGGGCGGCGTCGAAGCATGGCGGGCGCGGAGCGTGCGTGTACCATAGGTCGGCGACACGGGAAAAGCGCGCAGGGGCCTTGAGGGGATGCAGCGGCCGCCGGAACGGGAACCGCGAGACGGGCCGCGCGCGCGGGGCCGTGCAGCGGTGCTCGGCGCGGCGGGGGCGCGCGGGCAGCCGGCGGCGGGCTGGTTGCCCGAGCTCTCCCTCGCGGGCCTCTGGCAGGCGCTAGCCGCAGCGCTGGCGCGCGAGCTCGAGGACCGGCGCGGCTTTCTTTTTCTTCCCCTCGGATTTGCCGCTGGCGCGGCGCTCTATTTCAGCGCCCCGCATGAGCCTCTGCCCTATGCCGGCTGGGTGCCGGCCCTGGGCTTTCTCGGCCTTGCGGTGCTGGCACGCGCCCGACCCTTCGCCTTTCATCTCTTCGCCATGCTCGCTGTGGTCGCCGCCGGCTTCGCGGTTGCGGCGTTGCAGGTGCAGCTGGTGGCGCATCCGGTATTGTCGACGACGCTCAACGCGGTCGAGGTGAGCGGCTATGTCGAAGCGGCGGAACTTCGCCCGCGCGGCAGCCGGATCACCCTCGCCGTCACCCGCCTGGAGCGCCCGCGCACCGATCCGCCGACGCGGGTGCGGGTGACGCTGGCGGGGCGGGAGCCGCCCGCCGTGGGCAGTCATGTGACGTTGCGGGCGACGCTCGCCCCGCCGCCGGGGCCGTCCTATCCCGGCGGCTTCGATTTCGGCCGGGCGATCTGGCTCGATGGCATCGGCGCCACGGGCTACGCGCTCGGACGGCCGCAACTGACGCCGGCCCTCGGCCCGCCGCCGCCGGGGCTGGCGCTCACCACCTGGCTCGACGGCACCCGCCGCGCCATCGCCGCGCGCATCCATGCGGCGCTGCCGGGGGAAGAAGGGGGCGTGGCGGTGGCGCTGGTGACCGGGCTGCGCGACACGGTGCCGGAGTCGATCGAGGAAAGCATGCGCATTTCCGGCCTGTCGCATGTGCTGTCGATCTCCGGCCTGCATATGGCGCTGGTGGCGAGCTCGGTATTCTTCCTCGCCCGGGCGTTGCTGGCGCTGGTGCCGGAATTCGCGCTTTACCGGCCGATCAAGGCCTGGGCAGCGCTGCCGGCCATGGCCTCGGCGAGCTTTTACCTTTTGCTGTCCGGCGCCGAGGTGCCGACGCAGCGCGCCTATGTGATGACGCTGCTGGTGCTCGCCGGAATCGTGCTCGGGCGGCCGGCGCTGACCGTGCGGACGTTGGCGCTGGCAGCATTGGCCCTGCTGGCGCTCTCGCCCCGGGCGGTGCTCGATCCCGGTGCGCAGATGTCGTTCGCCGCCACGCTGGGGCTGGTCGCCGCCTATCAGCGCTTTGGCCATCTCCTCACCGCCGTCCCCGCGCGGACGGGCCGGTGGATGGGCGTGCCGGCACGCCATGTCGCGGGGCTGGTGCTGGCCTCGCTGGCGGCAGGGCTGGCGACGGCGCCTTATGCCGCCTATCACTTCCAGCGACTGGCACCGCTCAGCCTGCTGGCCAATCTCGGCGCTGCGCCTGTGGTGTCGTTCATCGTCATGCCGGCCGGCCTCGCCGGGGCGGTTTTGATCCCGTTCGGCTGGGACGATCCGGCGTGGCGGCTGATGGGCTGGGGCCTCGCCCGCATGCGCGACATTTCCGACCTGGTCGCTGCGATGCCCGGCGCGGATCGCGGCGTGCCGGCGATGCCGGTGGCGAGCCTGGTGCTGATCAGCCTCGGGCTGGCCGTGCTGTGCCTCGCCCGCACCCGTCTGGTGCTGCTGGCGCCGGCGCTGGCCGCCTCAGGTCTCGCCATCGCCGCGATGGCGCCGCGTCCCGACCTCTATGTCGATACGGAGGCGCGAACGGTCGCGGTGCGGGGGAGGGACGGCGCACTCGCCGTGATGGGCGATCGTGACAGCGGCGTGAGCGGGCGCTTCGCCGTGGAGCAATGGCTGAGCGCGGATGGCGCGCGGTCACGCTTCGGCGCAAAGGACCTCACGGCCGCTGCCGCCTGCGACACGCTCGGCTGTACCCTCGCTCTGCCGGATGGGCGATTGGTGGCCCTGTCGCGCGACCGGGATTCGCTGGAGGATGATTGCCGCCTCGCCGCCGTGCTGGTGACGCCCTTCGCGCCGCCGCTGAACTGCGCGGCGACCGTGATCTACCGCGACCCCAGAACTTCTGTCGGCGGCGTCTCGGGCACGCTGCGGCCGGATGGTGGCCTCACCCTCGCCTTTGCCCGTGCCGCACCGGGCACACGGCCGTGGGAGCCGAAAGCCGCGTCGCCGCCGTCTCCCGCGAGCCCTGAAACAGCCACAGCGCCGCGGCACCGGACGCCGGCGCGGCCATCGGCCGATCCGCCGGAGATGGGCGCTGCGACCGACGCCACCAAGCCGGCGGACTTTGCCGCAGATGACGGACCACCGGCCGCCGACGACGCTCAGTAGCGCCGGAAAAGCCCCACAAGCTTGCCCTGGATGCGAACCCGGTCAGGGCCGAAAATCCGCGTCTCATAGGCGGGGTTGGCGGCTTCCAGCGCCACCGAGGCGCCCTTGCGGCGCAGACGCTTGAGAGTCGCTTCCTCGTCGTCGATCAGCGCGACGACGATCTCGCCGGTGCTGGCGGCGTCGCATTTGCGGATCAGCGCGAGGTCGCCGTCGAGAATGCCGGCCTCGATCATCGAATCACCGCGCACCTCCAGCGCGAAATGCTCCCCGCCCGACAGCATTTCCGGCGGCATGCTGATGGTGTGGTCGCGCGACTGGATGGCGGAGATCGGCGTGCCGGCGGCGATGCGGCCCATGACCGGGATCGGCACCACGCGCCGCTCCGAATCGTCGTCGGAGGGTGGCCGCACCTTGCCGAGATTTCCCTCGATCACATTGGGCGAGAAGGGGCGGGCGGGCTTCGGCGGCTGCGCGTCTTCCGGCAGGCGGACCACCTCCAGCGCTCGCGCCCGGTTTGGCAGGCGACGGATGAAGCCGCGCTCCTCCAGCGCCGTGATCAGCCGGTGGATGCCGGACTTCGACCGCAGGTCCAACGCCTCCTTCATCTCCTCGAAGGAGGGGGGCACGCCGTCCTTTTGGAGGCGTTCATTGATGAACAGAAGCAGCTCATGCTGTTTGCGGGTGAGCATCAAGACAACCCCGTCTGCCGGACGGCCCCGGAACGAAACAAATCACGAACAAAGACTAGCTGTTCTTATTGTGTTCCACAATGGGTAAAGAGAGGCTAAATACCTCCGGCACCTCTATTGGGGCGCGTCGGCGCTTCCCGTCGCGTCGTCACAGCGTCTGGGCGTATTGCTCATAGGCGTCGTGGACGATGGCGATATGATCGCGCATGGCGCTTGCCGCACCGTCGCGGTCGCCGCGCAGAACGGCGGTGGTCACCCGGTCGTGTTCGGCATGCGAGAGCGCGAGGCGGCCGAGCGCGCGGAACTGCGCGCGGCGGAACGGAGACAGGCGCCGTCGTGTCCCGAGCGTCAGTTCGATCAGATAATCGTTGTGGCTGCCGGCATAGACCGAGGTGTGGAACAGTTCATTGGCCTCGCGATAGGCGGCGAAATCCCCCAGCCGCATGAGTTCGCCCATTTCGGCGTGCAACTGTTCGAGTTGGCGGCGCTCGGGTGGCGCCATCTTGAGCGCGCACAGGCCGGCGCACAGCGCTTCCAGTTCGGCCATCACCTCGAACATGTTCTGCAGCCGCGCGACGCTGGGGCGCGCCACCACGGCGCCGCGATGCGGGCGCGCCTCGACGAGGCCGGAGGCGACGAGTTCACGCAGCGCCTCGCGCACCGGGGTGCGCGATACGCCGAAGCGGGCGGCGAGCGCGGTTTCATCGAGCGCCGAGCCGGGCGGCAGCGTGCCGCGGGTGATCTCGTCGGCAAGCTGCATGCGCAGCTCCTCTGCGCGCGTCGTGCGCCCCGGCCGGCCCGGCGCCGGTCGGGAGGGGGAGGCGGGCCGATTGAGCGGCAGGCGGACAGGCAGCACCGACATGAGCGAACACACGACCGACAGGCACGCCCGAATGCCGGGCGGCCATCGCATGTGTACCCGCCACGCCGGGCTTCACCAAGGGCTCAGAGAGGGTCGTCGATCACGCTGACATGGGCAGCCACCACTTTCCACCCCTCCGGCGTGCGCATCCAGGTCTGCATCTGCCGGCCGACCCGCCCCGGCGCGGTCTCCCGCCGGAACAGGGTGGAGGCCACCGCCATGTCGCGGCCATAGGTGGTGATCACCGTGCCGTCGAGCGTCCGTTCCAGCCCGGCCGGCGAGCGGGCGGCCCGGAAGGCGCGGATCGCCGCGATGCCATAGAGATTCTCGCCCCCGCCATAGCGCAGGGTGCGGGCATCGTCCCAGAACAGAGCGTCGAGTTCGGCGACATCATTGGTCACAAGCGCCCGCTCATAGCGCTCGAAGGCGGCGCGGACTTCGGCCACCACCTCGGGAAGATCGATGTCCATGCGCAGCCCCCCATTCGCCAGCCAAGCGTTGAGAACACAGGCGCGGCGGGGCGGCGTCAATCCTCCAGCCGCAGAATCTCGCACGGTTCCCCGGCCAGAGCCGCCGGCGCGTGTGGGCGGCGGACGAGCAGCACATCGGCGCGGGCGAGGTTGCGCAGCATGGAGCTGTCCTGCACCGACAGCGGCCGCACCAGCGGCACGCCCTCCGCGTGGCCGACGATCTCGGCGCGCTGGAAATCCATGCGCTGCTCGTTCGCCTTCACGTCCCCGGCCAGCCGGGCCGGCTCCAGCGCGGGATGGGCCGGCACGGCCAGTCCCTGCAGCGCCTTGATGAGCGGCACGAGGAACAGCAGCGCGCAGACATGGGCGGAAACCGGGTTGCCCGGTAACCCCAGAACCTGCGTGCGCGTCGCGCCGGAACGGCCGAACATCAGCGGCTTGCCCGGCCGCAGCGCGATCTTGTGCACGGCGAGGTCGACCCCCTGCGCGGTGAGCGCGGGGGCGATGAGGTCATGGTCGCCCACCGAGGCGCCGCCCGTCGTCACCAGCACGTCGAAGCCGCCGTCGAGCGCCGCCCGCACGCCGTGCTGCGTCGCCGCCATCGTGTCGGGCAGAATGCCGAGATCGACCACCTCCGCTCCGGCGCCACGGGCGAGGGCGGCGACGGAGTAGATGTTGGAGACGATCACCTGATGCGCCCCCGCGCCTGCGCCCGGCCGCACCAGCTCGTCGCCGGTGGACAGCAGCGCAACACGCGGGCGGCGCACCACGGATACAACGTCGACATCGCCTCCGGCGACAAGAGCGAGGTCGCGCGCGCGCAGGCGGTGGCCGGCGGGCAGCAGCGTCTCACCAGAGGCAAAGTCGCCGCCGGCGCGACGGATGTGGCGGCCGGGCGTCGCCGCTTCCGTGACCGTGACGACATCGCCCGCGCGGCGCGTGTCTTCCTGAATGACGATGGCATCGGCGTCCTGCGGCAGCACGGCGCCGGTGAAGATGCGGACCGTGGTGCCGGGCAGCACCGCGCCGGCAAAGGGCCGGCCGGCGGCGGATTCGCCGATGACGGTGAGCGTTGCTCCGCTGTCGGCGGCATCTTGTGCCCGCAACGCGTAGCCATCCATGGCGGAAACGTCGGCGCCCGGCGTGGTACGGCGGGCGATCACCGGCGCGGCCAGCACCCGGCCGGCGACGGCCTCCAGCGGCACGGTTTCGGCGCCGAGCGGCGCGGCGGTGGAGAGAAGGAGGGACAGCGCCTCCTCGACCGGCATCAATGCCATGGTTCTCTCCTTAATCGGCTTTCCAATGGCCGGAACGCCCGCCGGCCTTTTCCAGCAGGCGGACATTCTCGATCCGCATGCCCCTGTCCACCGCCTTGGCCATGTCGTAGATGGTGAGGCCGGCCACGGTGACGGCGGTGAGCGCTTCCATCTCAACGCCAGTCTGGCCCGCGGTGCGCACGGTGGCGCGGATGATGAGGCCGGGCAAAGCGGGGGCAGGCTCGATCTCCACCGCAACCTTGGACAGCAGCAGCGCGTGGCAGAGTGGGATCAACTCATGGGTGCGCTTGGCCGCCATGATGCCGGCGAGCCGCGCCGTGCCGATCACATCGCCCTTCTTGGCGTTGCCGGAGAGGATGAGGTCGAGCGTCTCCGCCTGCATTGTCACCTGACCCTCCGCCACCGCCACGCGGTCGGTTACCGCCTTGTCGGCGACATCGACCATGTGCGCGGCGCCGGCGGCGTCGAGATGGGTGAGGCGGGGCGTGTCGCTCATCGCTTAGCCGGCCGCGCGCGCGGGCAGGGCGGGGGCGAGAAGGGCGCGCGTCGCCGCCGCCACATCCGCCTGCCGCATCAGGCTTTCACCGACAAGGATGGTGCCGATGTTCACCTGCGCCAGCCGGGCGATGTCGTCGGGCGTGAAGATGCCGCTCTCGCCGACGATCACCCGGTCCGCCGGGATGCGCGGGGCGAGGCGCTCGGAGGTTTCCAGCGTCACGTCGAAGGTGCGCAGGTTGCGGTTGTTGATGCCGACCAGCTTCGCCGGCAGCCTCAAGGCGCGGTCGAGTTCGGCGTCGTCATGCACCTCGACCAGCGCGTCCATGCCGAGGCCGTGGGCGGTCTCGACGAGGTCGAGCGCCAGTGCGTCGTCGACCGAGGCCATGATGACGAGGATGCAGTCCGCGCCCCAGCTGCGCGCCTCGAACACCTGATAGGTGTCGTAGAGGAAATCCTTGCGCAAAGCCGGCAGAGCGCAGGCGGCGCGAGCGGCGACGAGGAATTCCGGGGCGCCCTGGAAGGAGGGGCCGTCGGTGAGCACGGACAAACACGCCGCGCCGCCGGCCTCATAGGCCTTCGCCAGCGCGGGCGGGTCGAAATCGGCGCGAATCAGTCCCTTGGACGGGCTGGCCTTCTTGATCTCCGCGATCAGCGCGGTGCGGCCTTCGGCGATCTTCCCCTCGATCGCCCGCAGGAAGCCGCGCGCCGGCGGCTGCGCCTCGGCGCTCGCGCGCACCTGCGCAAGCGGCCGCTCGCGCTTGGCGGTGGCGATCTCCTCGCGCTTATAGGCGCCGATCTTTTCCAGAATGTCGGCCATGGCGCCCTCCTATTCCGCCGCCGCCAGCGCCGAGGTGGCGATCAGGCGGTCGAGCGCCGCGGCGGCATGGCCGCCCGTGAGGCTGGCGCGGGCCAGCTCCAGCCCGGCACCGAGGTCGTCCGCCTTGCCGGCGACGACCAGCGCGGCGGCGGCATTGAGCAGCGAGACGTCAGCATAGGCGCTCGGCTCGCCCGCCAGCACGGCGCGCAGCGCCAGCGCATTGGCGGCGCCATCGCCGCCCTTCAGCGCCTCCGGCGTCGCGCGGGCGAGGCCGAATTGTTCCGGCGTGATCTCGAAGCTGCGGATGGTGCCATCCTTCAGCTCGGCCACCTGGGTCGGGCCTGTCGTGGTGATCTCGTCGAGCCCGTCGGAGCCATGCACCACCCAGGCATGGGCCGACCCCAGCGTGCGCAGCACTTCGGCGAGCGGCTCGACCCAGGTGCGGGCGAACACGCCGACCATCTGACGAGTCACGCCGGCGGGATTCGACAGCGGGCCGATGAGGTTGAAAATGGTGCGCGTGCCCATTTCCACCCGCGTCGGGCCAACATGCTTCATCGCCGGGTGATGGGCCGGGGCGAACATGAAGCCGATGCCGGCCTCGCGAATGCAGGTGGCGATCTGCTGCGGCGTCAGGTCGATCTTCACGCCGAGCGCCATCAGCACATCCGCCGCGCCGGATTTGGAGGACAGCGCGCGGTTGCCGTGCTTGGCCACCGGCACGCCGGCGCCGGCGACGATGAAGGAGGCGCAGGTGGAAATGTTGTAGGAGCCGGAGGCATCGCCCCCGGTGCCGACCACGTCCACCGCCTCCGCCGGCGCGTCCACCCGCAGCATCTTGGAGCGCATGGTGGTGACGGCGCCGGCGATCTCCTCGATCGCCTCGCCACGCACCCGCAGCGCCATGAGGATGGCGCCGATCTGGGAGGGCGTCGCCTCGCCCGACATCATCACGTCGAAGGCGGCGGCGGCTTCCGCGCGCGTCAGCGTGGTGCCGGTCGCCAGCTTGCCGATAATGGGCTTGAGATTGTCCATCTGGCTCTGCGTCCCCGCCTGTTGTGCCGCGCTCACGCCGCCCGCTCCCGGCCGGGGCCGGCATTCCACGCGCGCGCGAGATCGAGGAAATTCTTGAGAATGGTGCGGCCGTGCTCGGAGGCGATGCTTTCCGGGTGAAACTGCACCCCGTGAACGGGCAGCGTGGTGTGCGACAGGCCCATGATGAGACCGTCATCGGTCTCGGCCGTCACCGCCAGCGTGTCGGGCAGCGTGTCGCGCTTCACCACCAGCGAGTGGTAGCGCGTCGCCTTCAACGGGCCGTTGATGCCATGAAACACGCCGTCATTGCGGTGGTGGATTTCCGACAGCTTGCCATGGATCGGCTGCGGCGCGCGCACCACGTCGCCGCCGAACACCTGCCCGATGGCCTGGTGGCCGAGGCAGACGCCGAACACCGGCACGCCTTCCTTCGCCGCGCGCTCGATCAGCGCGCAGGAAATGCCGGCCTCGTTGGGGGTCGCCGGGCCGGGCGAGATGACGATCGCCTCCGGCTTCAGCGCCATCGCCTCGTCGACGGTGAGCGTGTCGTTGCGGCGCACCTCCACCTCGGCGCCGAGCCCGCCAATGTAGTGGACGAGGTTCCAGGTGAAGCTGTCGTAATTGTCGATGAGCAGGATCATCGTGCGTCCATCCGCCGGCCTGATGCTGGCTGTGAGAAGGTCTAGGGGCTGTTCCGGCGCGGGGTCAAGCCGCGCCGCCGGGCGATGGTGTCTATCGCCAGCCCCGCCATCGCTCGTGGCGCGGATCCCTGCTCATGGCCTTACTGCCCCCTGCCGGCCCGGGCGGCGAAGCGCACGGCTTCCTCGCCGGCGCGGAACAGCGCCTTGGCCTTGTTGACGCATTCCTGCAATTCGCTCTCCGGCACGGAATCATAGACGATGCCGGCGCCCGCCTGCACATACATCCGCCCGTCCTTCACCACGGCGGTGCGCAGCACGATGCAGGTGTCCATCTCGCCATCGGCGCCGAAATAACCGATGGCGCCGGCATAAATGCCGCGCTTGTCGCGCTCCAGCTCGTCGATGATTTCCATCGCCCGCACCTTCGGCGCGCCGGACACCGTGCCGGCGGGGAAGCCGGCGGCCAGCGCGTCCAGCGCATCGCGGCGCGGGTCGAGCGCGCCTTCGACATTGGAGACGATGTGCATGACCTGGCTGTAGCGCTCGATGAAGAAGCTGTCGGTGACTTCGACCGTACCGATCTTCGCCACGCGGCCGACATCGTTGCGGCCGAGATCGAGCAGCATCAGATGTTCGGCCCGCTCCTTCGGGTCGGCGAGGAGTTCCTCCCCCAGCGCCTTGTCCTCATGCGGTGTGGCGCCGCGCCGGCGGGTGCCGGCGATCGGGCGGATGGTGACGGTGTCGTTGCGCAGACGCACCAGGATTTCCGGGCTGGAACAGACCAGCGAGAAGCCGCCGAAGTTGAAATAGACGAGGAACGGCGCCGGGTTGATCCGCCGCAGTGCCCGGTAGAGCGAGAAGGGCGGCAGCGCGAAGGGCGCCTCGAAGCGCTGGGAGAGCACTACCTGGAAGATGTCGCCGGCGCGGATGTATTCCTTCGCCCGCTCGACCATGTCACGATAGGCCGCTGGCTCGGTGTTGGACTGCGGCTCCACCGCCTCGTGGAACGCGTCTTCCGAGGGCAGGTTGGGCAGCGCGCTGTCGAGGGCGGCGACCACCTTCTCCAGCCGCTCGCGCGCTGCTTCATAGGCGGCGGTGGCGGTTACGTCCTGCGTCGGGCGCACGGGGGTGACGACGGTAATTTCGTCGCGCACCGCGTCGAACACCACCATGACGGTGGGGCGGATGAAGATCGAATCCGGCACGTCGATGACATCGGGCTTGGGCGCGGGAAGCCGCTCCATCTGCCGCACCATGTCGTAGCCGAGATAGCCGAACACGCCCGCCGCCATGGGCGGGGCGCCTTCGGGCAGATGAATGCGCGATTCCTCCACCAGCCGGCGCAGCGAGACCAGCGGCTTGTCCGGGCAGGGCTCGAAGGCGTCGGCGTCGCTGGCGGCGCGGCGGTTGATCTCCGCCTTGTCGCCATGGCAGCGCCAGATCACATCGGGCTCGATACCGATCATCGAATAGCGCCCGCGCGTGGCGCCGCCCTCGACCGATTCGAGCAGGAAGCTGTTCGGCCGCTCGCCGGCGATCTTGAGGAAAGCCGAGACCGGTGTTTCGAGATCGGCGATGAGCGTGGTGGTGACCACCTGCGCCTCGCCGCGCTGATAGGCGGCGGCGAAATCCGCCGCTTCGGGAGTGAGGCTCATGACCCGCGTTCCGCCTCAGTTCACCGCGTCGGTGCCGACGATCTGGTCGAGCGCGGCACGGTTGATGCGGGCGCCGAGCCGGGTCTGCAGCTCGACCAGATACTCCGTCATCAGGTCGTTCTCCATGCTCGTCCGCAGGTCGGACAGCAGCTTCTCGTCGGTGGCGGCAGTGGCCGCCGGCACGACGGCGCGCAGTACCTGGAACAGCAGCCGGCTGTCGCCGCCCTCGGCGAGCGCGCTGCCGACGCCACCCTCGGGCGTCTCGAACACGGCGGCCATGATGTCCTGCGGCACGCCGTCGGCGGTGCGGCCACGGCGCAGGCCGTTGGCGGCGCGCAGTTCGAGCCCGGCCTCGGTCACGGCCTGGTCGAAGGGGGTGCCGCCGGCGATCTTGGCCTTGATCTCCTCGACCTTCTTGTCGAGGGCCTGCGCGGCCTGGTCCTGCTTCCAGCGCTCCAGCACCTGTGCGCGCGCCTCCTCGAAGCTGCGGTCGCGCGGCGGGGTGATCTCATCGACCTGGTACCAGACATAGCCGCCATTCTGCGGCAGCTGGACGGGTTCGTTCTCCTCGCCGACCGCGGTGGCGAAGGCGCCGCGCAGCACGTCCGAGCGTGCGGGGAAGGAGGCAATCGCGCTGCCGTCCGGGGTCTGGCCCTGAACGCTGGTGTCGAAATTCTGCAGGGTAAGCCCGAACTTGCCGGCGATCTCGGCGAGTTGCGCGCCGCCGGCACGCTCGTCCTCGATCTTGTCATAGGTCGCGAGCATGGCCCGGCGGGCGGCATTGACCTGCAGCGCCGCCTTGATCGCCGGCGCGACTTCCGCCAGCGGCTGCACGCTGCCGGGGGTGATGGCGCCGATATGGACGATGACCGGGCCGAAGCGGCCGGCGACGACATCGCTGGTGCCGTTGGCGGGCAGGGAGAAAGCGGCGTCGGCCACCTGGCGGTCGATGATGTCGGCGCGGGAGACCTCGCCGAGATCGACATCCTTGGCGCTCAGCTTGCGCTCGGCGACGATGTCGGCAAAGGCCGTGCCGGCCTTGATGCGGTCGGCGGCGGCCTTGGCTTCGTCCTCATTGGGGAAGACGAGCTGCTGCACGACGCGCTTTTCCGGCGTGCCATAGGTGGAGAGATTGGCGTCGTAGGCGGCCTTGACCTCGGCGTCGGAGACCGTTTCGCTGGCCGCCAGCGCTTCGGGGGTGAGCGCCAGCACGCCGATCTTGCGATATTCCGGCGCGCGGAAGGCGACCTTGCGTTCGTCGAAGAATTTGCGCAGCTCCTCGTCCGACGGATCGGCCGGGGCGGCGAGCGAGGCCGGCGTCAGCATCGCGTAATTGACCGAGCGCTCCTCGCCCTCGTAGCGGGCAAGCGCGCCCTTGAGCACGGCCGGCACTTCAATGCCGCCGCCCAGCGACTGGATCAGCTGCTGGCGCAGCGCCAGCGCCCGCTCGGCGGCGACGAAGCGCGCCTCGGTGAAGCCGTTGGAGCGCAGGAGCTGGTTGAAATAGGCGGGATCGAAACTGCCGCTCGGGCCATGGAAGGCCGGGTTCGACTGCACCCGCCGCGCGATCTCCTCATCCGACAGGGCGAGGCCGAGCGCCTTCGCCTGATCGTTGAGCGCCGCCTCGGCCAGCTGCTCGTTCAGCAGCTGGTCGGGAATGCCAAAGGCCCGCGCCTGATCGGGCGTGATGCCGCGCTTGAGCTGCTGGCTGATCTGCTGCAGCCGCTCCTGATACAGCTGCCGGAACTCCGGCACCGTGATTTCGGTGTCGCCGATGGTCGCCAGCGTCTGGCTTCCGAAGCCGCGGAACACGTCGGCGATGCCCCAGACCGCGAAGCTGAGGATGAGGAGACCCATCAGGATCTTGGCGACAATTCCGGAAGCGCTCTTACGCAGGGTCTCAAGCATATGATTCTCGTCTGGCGTCGTGCGGGCGACGGCCCGGGGCGCGAAAGGCGCGCATAATAGGGAGGCGTCCCCGTCGCCGCAACGGCACTTCTGCGCGCTTCCCGCGACGAAAGCCGCTGCACAGGCGACCTTGCTCTGTTAAGAGGCGGGGCGCGGAGCTTTCAGAGTGCAGGAGCTTGGAACGGTATGAAGATGCGTCGTCCGCTGGTCGCCGGCAATTGGAAGATGAACGGCCTCAAGGGCTCGCTCGCCGAGTTTGCTGCCATCGTCGAAGGCTATGACGCCGGGCTGGCGGCCAAGGCCGACCTGCTGGTCTGCCCGCCGGCGACACTGCTCACCGCGTTCGCGGCTGCGGCAGGCGCTGTCGGCGTCGGCGGACAGGACTGCCACGCCAAGCCCTTCGGCGCCCATACCGGGGACATCGCCGCCGAGATGCTGGCCGATGCCGGGGCGCGCGCCGTCATCGTCGGTCACTCCGAGCGGCGTCAGGACCATCGCGAGAGCAATGGCCAGGTGCGTGCCAAGGCCGAGGCGGCGCGCCGCGCGGGCCTCATCGCCATCGTCTGCGTCGGCGAGACGCGCGAGGAGCGTGAGGCCGGGCAGGCGCTCGATGTGGTGCGTGGCCAGCTGGAAGGCTCGATCCCCGACGGTGCCACCGCCGCCGATCTGGTCGTGGCCTATGAGCCGGTCTGGGCGATCGGGACCGGCCTCACCCCCACCAATGACGACATCGCCGAGATGCACGCCGCGCTGCGCGAGGCGCTCACCGCGCGCTTCGGCGCCGAGGGAGAGGGTTTCCGCCTGCTTTATGGCGGCTCCGTGAAGCCGGAGAACGCGCGCGAGATTCTCGCCGTGCCGGATGTCGACGGCGCGCTGGTCGGTGGCGCCAGCCTGAAGGCGGAGTCTTTTCTCGCCATTGCGCGCGCCTATCTGTAAGGCGGCGACTTCCAGCCGCCCGCCAACAATCCCTGTGGTCGGGCGGCTGGAAACGCCGGGCGCAATCGTGTAGGAACGCGCCCAACACGTGCGGCGGGCGAGTTCAGGATTGGGCTCGCGTGCCGCTGCATGAGCATTTTGAAGGCGTCAGATGCAAACCGTACTCATCGTCATCCATCTCATGGTCGTGCTGGCCCTGATCGGCGTGGTGCTGATTCAGCGTTCCGAAGGGGGCGGGCTCGGCATTGGCGGCGGGGGAGGCGGTGGCGGCGGCTTCTTCAGCGCCCGTGGGACGGCGAATGTGCTGACCCGCGCAACGGCGATTCTGGCGGGGCTGTTCTTCGTCACCAGCCTGTCGCTCACCATTCTCGCCGGCTGGGGTCGCGGTCCGACGACGATTTTCAACGCCCCGGCCGCCGTTCCCGGTGCGCCCTCGGCTCCCGCTCCCGGCGGCTCCGTGCTGGACCAGCTCAACGCCGCCCAGCCCGCGCCGCCGGCCGCTCCCGCCGCGCCGCAGGCTCCGCAGTCGCAGTGATAACGGCGCCGCGTCGACAAGCGTCGGCGCGGCCCTCGGTTTAGCCACAGGCGGGCGCCCGTTCGGCAAGGCGGGCCCTCGTCGAATCGCGTTTTTGCCGGTAGAAACCAAAACCCATGGCGCGCTACATCTTCATCACCGGCGGCGTCGTGTCCTCGCTTGGCAAGGGCCTCGCCTCCGCCGCACTCGGTGCATTGTTGCAGGCCCGTGGGTACAAGACCCGGCTGCGCAAGCTCGACCCCTATCTCAACGTCGATCCGGGCACGATGAGCCCGTATCAGCACGGCGAAGTCTTCGTCACCGATGACGGCGCCGAGACCGATCTCGATCTCGGCCATTATGAGCGTTTCACCGGCCGTCCCGCGACCAAGCAGGACAACATCACCACCGGGCGCATCTATCAGGACATCCTCACCAAGGAGCGGCGCGGCGACTATCTCGGCGCCACCATCCAGGTGATTCCGCACGTCACCAACGCCATCAAGGACTTCGTGCTTTCGGGCAATGAGGGCTACGACTTCGTGCTGGTAGAGATCGGCGGCACGGTCGGCGACATCGAGGCGATGCCGTTCCTGGAGGCGATCCGCCAGATCGGCAACGAACTGCCGCGCCGGCACTGCATCTATATCCACCTCACTTTGCTGCCCTTCATCCCGTCCGCCGGCGAACTGAAGACCAAGCCGACGCAGCATTCGGTGAAGGAGCTGCGATCCATCGGCATCGCGCCGGACATCCTGCTCTGCCGCACCGACCGCGAGATCCCGCGCGAGGAGCGCCGCAAGCTCGGCCTGTTCTGCAATGTGCGCGAAAGCGCGGTGATCGAGGCGCGCGATGCCGACAGCATCTATGCCGTGCCCTCGGCTTATCACGAGGCCGGGCTCGACACGGAAGTGCTGGCGGCCTTCGGCATCGAGCCGGCGCCCGAACCGGATCTGACGCGCTGGAAGAAGGTGGAAGCCGGCATCCGCAACCCGGAAGGCTCGGTCACCATAGCCATTGTCGGCAAGTACACGGGGATGAAGGACGCCTATAAGTCCCTCATCGAAGCGCTGACCCATGGCGGGCTCGCCAACAATATGCGCGTCAATCTCGACTGGATCGAGAGCGAGATTTTCGAGCGCGAGGACCCCGCACCCTTCCTTGAGCACGTCCATGGCATTCTCGTGCCGGGCGGCTTCGGCCAGCGCGGCGCCGAGGGCAAGATCCGTGCGGCCCAGTTCGCCCGCGAGCGGCGCGTGCCCTATCTCGGCATCTGCTTCGGCATGCAGATGGCGGTGATCGAGGCGACGCGGAACCTGGTTGGGGTGGAGAAGGCCAATTCGACCGAATTCGGCCCCACGGAGGAGCCGGTGGTCGGCCTGCTCACCGAATGGCTGCGTGGCAATGAGCTGGAAAAGCGCGGCATTGGCAGCGACCTCGGCGGCACCATGCGGCTCGGCGCCTATCCCGCCGCGCTGGCTGAAGGCAGCCGGGTGGCGGAGATTTATGGCGACACCTCGATCTTCGAGCGCCATCGCCACCGCTACGAGGTCAACATGGCCTATCGCGAGCGGCTGGAAGCCTGCGGCATGCTGTTCTCCGGCCTCTCGCCGGACGGGCTGCTGCCGGAGATCATCGAGTATCCCGATCACCCCTGGTTCGTCGGCGTTCAGTTCCATCCCGAACTGAAGTCGCGCCCCTTCGAACCGCACCCGCTCTTCGCCTCCTTCATCGGCGCGGCGGCGGTGCAGAGCCGGCTGTTCTGAGCGCTGGCGGGCGTATCGTCGCCCGCATTCGGCGCGCCCTGCCAAGGGGCGCGCCGCGCCGCGCCGGTCCGGACAGGCGCGCGGCATGCGGCTGATCCCTGTCCGGGCCCGTCACCCTTCCCAGGCTCGCCCCCTCGCCGATAGTCGAGGCTGGTTCACCAGCCGTTGGCGTGCTCTGATGGCGGCCGGGATTCTCGCTCGGGGCGGCATGTGCCGGGCAAGCAGGGGAGAAGGTGCTGGTGGAGCGCGGTCTTGATCACGTCGTCCATGTCGTCCGCGACCTCGAGGCGGCGGGCGAACTCTACGACATGCTCGGCTTCACGGTCGGCACCCGCAACCGCCATCCCTGGGGCACCGACAACCGCATCGTGCAGCTGCCGGGTTTCTTCGTCGAATTGCTTGAGATTGCCGACGCCGAGAAGATCCCGCCGCAGGACGTGACGCGCTTTTCCTTCGGCGCCTTCAACCGCGATTTTCTCGCCGAGGTCGGCCCCGGCCTCTCCATGCTGGTGCTGGAAGGGCGTGACGCCGCCATCGACAAGTTGGAATTCGACACGGCCGGGATCGGCGGCATCGACCTGTTCAGCTTCGAGCGCGAGGGCAAGCGGCTCGACGGCGTGGGCGTCAAGGTCGCCTTCAACCTTGCCTATGCACGCGATCCGGCTTCGCCGCATGCCGGCTTCTTCACCTGCCAGCAGCTCTTCCCGGAAAATTTCTGGTCCGTGGATCTGCAGCGGCACATGAATGGCGCGCAGGGCGTGGTGGGGGTGGTGATGACTGCCGCCGATCCGGCGACCCATACCGGCTTTCTCGCGGATTTCGCCGGCATGGATGCGCGGCGGGCCGTCGAGGGCTGGTACATTCTCAAGACCCCGCGCGGTGATATCGACGTGATGAGCGACGCGCTGTTCACCCAGCGCTTCGGGGTGCCGGCGCCGTCCGGCCCGGGGCTGCGCCTCGCCGCCCTGCGCTTCGGGGTCGCGGATATGGACCGGCTGCGCCGGCGGGTGTCGTCCTCGCGCATGTCGGTGGAGGATATTGAAGGCGTGGTTGTGGTCGGCCCGAAGGCGGCGCTGGGGGCGACGCTGGTGTTCGAAGCGGCAGCCTGAACCCTCGGTTCCTCAGACGAAAAGCAAAAGCCCCGGAATCGCTTCCGGGGCTTTCTTTATTCACGACGCGAGGAGGGCGGAGCCCTCCAGCGGTATCAGCCGATCTCCTCCGGCAGCGCCTGCGGCTGGGCCGCACGGCCCGGCAGCAGCGCCATCGCGCGGCCGCGCAGGGCGCGCCAGGTGGCGAAGGAGTTGAGCGTCGAACCTTCCAGCCAGCCAATGCCGGCGGCCGCCAGGAAGGGCAGGCTCTGGATCGCCAGCGCCAAGGCGAACAGATCGACTTCCACCACGGCGTGCCAGTTGGTCAGCCGCAGGCCGATGGCGGCGAGCATCAGCCCGGCGCCGATGATCGCTTCCGGCAGCGCCGGGAAGGCGCGGGCGGCGTCGGCCAGCCACGAGCCCTTGGCGGTGCGGGCGAAGGCGAGATCCTTGTAGCGGAAGCTGTCATAGACCGCCTTGGCCACGGTGAACTGCACCGCCATCGCCGCAAACGCCGCGCCGATCATGCGCACCGGCGTCGTGGCGACGCGCAGGCGGTAGAGCGCGATGAAGTGCAGCAGATAGATGCCGAAGCAGAACACGATCGGGATGGTGAGAATGCGCTGCGGCACGGCGATGCCGAGCCCGAGCACGAAGGGAACCCAGAGCAGCGACAGGATCGCCACCAGCGCGCCAACGCTTTCCGAGCCGAGCCAGCTCATCCAGCCGATGCTGAACTCGCGGCGCTGCGCCGGGGTCAGACGGGTGCCGGCATTGGGCAGCATGCGGCGCCAGTGCTTCTTGATGATCTGCATGCCGCCATAGGCCCAGCGGTGGCGCTGCTTCTTGAACGAGGCGAAGTCGTCCGGCAGCAGGCCCCAGCCATAGCGCTCATTGGTGTAATGGCTCTTCCAGCCGCGCTCGACGATGGCGAGGCCGAGATCGGTGTCCTCGCAGATCGTGTCGCTCGACCAGTCGCCGGCCTCAACCATGGCGGCGCGGCGCATCAGGCACATGGTGCCATGAACGACGATGGCGTCATGCTCGTTGCGCTGGACCATGCCGATGTCGAAGAAGCCGGCATATTCGCTGTTCATCGCCTCGTGCAGCAGGCTGCGATCGGCGTCGCGGTGGTCCTGCGGCGCCTGGACGATGCCGACGGTCGGGTCCTCGAAGGTCGGCACGAGGTGCATCAGCCAGTTCGGATCGACGACATAGTCGGCGTCGATGATGCCGATGATCTCGGCGTCCGGCGCGGTCTGCAGCATGGCCTCGCGCAGCGCGCCGGCCTTGAAGCCCGCGACTTTGGGCAGGTTGATGAACTTGAAGCGCTCACCGAGCTCGCGGCAATGGGCCTCGATCGGTTCCCAGAAGGCCGGGTCCGGCGTGTTGTTGATGATGACCAGGCATTCGAAGTTCGGCCAGTTCAGCCGGGCGACGCTGTCGAGCGTCTGCTTCAGCATCTCCGGCGGCTCCTTATAGGCCGGGATGTGGATCGATACCTTGGGCGTGCGCGAGGGCGCGGACGCGTTCTCCTTGCGCAGCAGCCGGCGCGGGGTGCGGCCGAAGGCGATGGTGGAGAGTTCCTCCACCCGGTAGAGCATGACGATGACGAGCGGCACCAGCAGCACGAGGCTGACGACCATGGTTACCATGTTGCCGCCGACGACATAATGCGTCAGCCAGTGATCGGTGACGGTCGCCACCCAGGCGCCGGCAAGGTTCGCCGCGCCGACCATGACCAGCGCCTGCGGCAGGGTGAGGCGGGCGAAGCGGAACACCGGCAGCGAGAAGGCGATGCCGAGCAGCAGGGCGATGGCGGCGGTGGCGTTGTAGGTCGAGGGGGTGATCGGGCCAGCCATCGGGAACTTGGCGACGCGGTTGGCGTCGAGAATGCCCCAGTACTGGCCGACGCTGCCCTCGAAGCTCTTCCACGGCGCGTCGAACGCCTCGATGAGGTTGTACTCGATGCCGAGCGCGTCGGCGCGGGCGGCGAAGGTGCGGATGATCTGCGCCTGTTCGACCTCGCCAGGGATGGCGCTGTCGCGGTTATAGCCCTGGCTGGGCCAGCCGAACTCGGCGATGACGATGCGCTTGCCGGGATAAGTGGCGCGCAGGCGGTCATAGATGGCGATGGTGTGGTCGACTACCTGCTCCGGCGTCACGCCTTCCCAATAGGGCAGCATGTGAGCGGCGATGTAGTCGACGGCGGAAACCAGCTCGGGATGGTCGAGCCACACGTCCCAGGTCTCGCCGGTGGTTACCGGCACATTGGTCTCGCGCTTCACGCGGCGGATCGTTTCGATCAACTGCTCGGGCGTGCGCTCGGCGCGCAGGATCGACTCGTTGCCGACCACGATGCCGACGACGTTGGAATTCTTCTTCGCGACTTCGATGGCGTTGGTGATTTCGCGCTCGTTGCGCGCCTCGTCCTCGTCCAGCCAGGCGCCGACCGTGGTCTTCAGCCCCTTCTCGGCGGCGATCTTCGCCACCAGGTCGAGATTGCCGGTCGAGGCATAGGTACGCACGCCGCGCGTATAGGGCGCCACCGCCTCCACATCGGCGCGGATCTGCGCCTCGGTGGTCGGCTCACCCTTATCCGGGTTGGCGTCGCGGCCATAGGGCGCGAACGACATGCTTTGGAAGCGATCGGGTGCGGCGGGAGCGGAAACCTCCTGACGCAGAGCCAGCCAGACAAAGGCATGGACGCACGTCACAACCGCAACAACTGCGGCAGCGACACGAATGGCGGGGCGCATGAGACAAACCCACGATAAAGGGGAGGCTGACAGGTGGATTATAATACAGTTTCAACGCACGTGCAGCACGATCTTTGCCGCGGCGCGCCAAAGCGCGTCACGCCTGCCGACAATGCCGCTCTGCAGCGGAGAATGCGTCAGTGGGAGAATGGTTCCCCACTATGGCGGCCGCATGACGCGCCGATGACGCGCCGGGGGCCGCGACGCGGATTCATTGCGCAGGTGCAGCAGGCGCCGGCGTCGCGGTGGCAGGCTGAGCGTCGGGGTTGACCCAGCAGGCATGCACGCGCTCGGACAGGCGCTCCTGCGCCTTGCTGTCGATATTGCCCTGACGGACGAGGCAGCGGAACGCGATCTTCAGATGCTCGGTCGGGCAGCCGAAGCGCTCATAGAGTTCGAGATGCCGGCGGGCGGTGTCGATGTCGTCGCGCCACAGCAGCATGGCGATCCGGCGCCCGGACCACACGCATTCCGGCAGGCCGGCATTGCCCGGCAGCTTGGCCGCCTCGGCATATTCCTCCACCGAGCGGCGCTGCGCCTCTTCCTTCGCCTGTTCCTCCGGCGACTTCTGTTCGGCGGCCTTCTGCTCCGGGGGAGCGCTTTGCGCCCACGCGCCGCCGGCCGCTGCAGACATCAGGATCAGGCCACCGAACAGGGCGGCGGCGAAGGGACGTACGGAGCACACCATGGGAGAAACGTCACACGCAAAAGAGGAAACACCGGACCGGCGAAGACAGTAGGAGAAGCAATCGAATTTGTCAGCATGACGGCGGGTGCCGAGCGCCGCAGGCAGCGCAAAATTTCATAGCTTTGCACACGGCTCTTGCCGTGGCCGCAAAGCCCCGTTACCCGGCAGGGTGGGCGAGCGTTGAACACCGTGCCCACGCCCTTCGACGAAGCCCCTCGCGACCGAGCCCGCTCGGCGCGTCCCTGGCGGAGATGTCTCGCATGCGACTGCCCCTTGCCCTCGCCGCCCTCGTCTGCGCGGCGATTGTCGCTGTCTGGGCGTGGCTCGGGCAGCCGGTGCCGGCACCCTTCGCCCCGATGGCGGCGAGCGAGAAGCTTCCCTGCGTCTCCTATGCCCCGTTCCGGCCCGGGCAGAGCCCGTTCACCGAGGATGTGGCGTTCTCCCCGGAGCAGATCGACGACGATCTGGCCCGCCTGTCCAAGATCACACAGTGCGTGCGGACCTATTCCTCGATCCAGGCTGGCCTTGCCGCCGTGCCGGAGCTCGCCCGCAAGCACGGCCTCGCCGTGCTCCAGGGCATCTGGATCGCCGCCGATCCCGTGCGCAACCGCGCCGAGATCGAAGGCGGCATCAAGGCGGCGAAGGAGAACCCGGATGTCGTCAAAGCGGTCATCGTCGGCAATGAGGTTCTGCTGCGCGGCGAGCAATCGGCCAATGACATTGCCGGCTTCCTGAAAGAGGTGAAGGCAAAGATTCCGCCGGAAGTCCCCGTCACCTATGCCGATGTCTGGGAGTTCTGGGAGCGCAACCGCTCGCTCGCGGATTCGGTGGACTTCGTCACCGTCCACATCCTGCCCTTCTGGGAAGACATGCCGGTGCCGGCCGAGGACTCCGTCGCCCATCTCGGCGAGATCCGCGAGCATGTCGGCGAGATCTTCGCCGGCAAGGACATTCTCATCGGCGAGACCGGCTGGCCGAGCGAGGGCCGCATGCGCGAGGGGGCGCTGCCCTCACCGTCCAACCAGGCCAATGTGATTCAGGAATTGCTGGCGCTGGCCAAGGCCAAGAACTACCGGCTCAACGTCATCGAAGCTTTCGACCAGCCGTGGAAGCGGGTGCTTGAAGGCACGGTCGGCGGCCATTGGGGCTTCCTCGACGCCTATACGCGCGAATTCAAATTCACCTGGGGTGAGCCGGTCTCCGACCATCCCTATTGGATGGCGCAGGCGGCGCTTGGCGTAGGCTTCGCCGGCGTCCTGTTCGCGCTCGCCGGCTGGGCCGGGCGGCGCGCGGGCGGGCGGCCGCTCGGCGCGCGGGAATGGTCGGCGGTGGCCGGCATCGCCTTCTTCGCCGGGCTGATGATCGGCCGGCTTCTGGCATCGGTGCCTGCGGAGAGTCTGGGCGTCGGCGGCTGGATTCGCGGCGCGGCGCTCGTTGGGCTGGCGCTGCTGGTGCCGGCGGCCTGCGCGGTCGCGGTCGGGCGGCGCACCCGCCTCATCACCCTGACGTTGGCGCTCAACAGCGAGGCGACGCCCGGCGCGCCCTTCTTCGACCGCTGCCTGGCGCTGGTGCTCGCCGCCTCGATCGTGCTCGCCGCGCAGATCGGCTTCGGGCTGGTGTTCGATCCGCGCTACAAGGATTTCCAGTTCGCCGGGCTGACGCCGATCATCACGGCCTTCGCCTTCTACGCCGTGGTCGCCGGGCCGGGACGCGTCACCGAGGGACGGCAGGCGGAGGCGATCGCCGCCGGGCTGTTCCTCGCCGCCGGCCTCTATGTGCCGCTCAACGAGACGCTGGCGAACTGGCAGGCGCTGTGGACCGGCAGCCTGTTCGTCGTGCTGGCCCTTACCCTCTGGCGCCTCGCCACGGCCGGGCGAAGGATATGAGCAGCAGCCCGCCGGCAAGACCGGCGAGGTTGTTGTTGTAGACCACCAGCCCGGCGCAGGTCGCCATCAGCGCCAGGGTGAACATGACAAGCGAGGGGCGGATCAGCTGGAGGATGGCGCCGATCAGCGCGGCGATGCCGAAGGCCGACTGGCTGAACAGGGCGATCACCGTCCCCCGCGTCTCGCAGGTCAGGGTTTCCAGCGTCCGGCAGGCAAGACCGACCGAGGACTGTTCCAGCAGCGCATAGCGGACATAGATCGCCCAGCCGAGGGCAAAGGCGCCGAGCGCGATCATGACATTGGCGGCGCGGGCGCTGGGCAGGAAGCTGCGATGGGCCACGGTGTCGGTCCTTCTGCGGCGGGCGTTTGTCGGCAGGCCGCTGCATCGCATGCCACGGCCGGGCGATCAATCCGCCGGGCGCGGCGCGGGTTCCCGCCGCCGGGTGGCGAGGATTACCCCGCCGAGAATCAGCACGAAACCGGCGGCGTGGTAGAGGTGCAGTTCCTCGCCCAGCAGCAGCACCGCCAGCAGCACGCCATAGACCGGCATGAGATAGAGCACGTTCGCCGTCACCGGCGCGCCGGCCACCTTGATCGCATACTGGAACAGACCGAAAGCCAGCACGGACGGGAAGATGGCGAGAAAGGCGATCGAGCCCCACGCTTCCAGCGTCCACGGCGTCGCCGCCCCGCTCGCCGCTTCCCACAGCGCCAGTGGCGCCAGCAGCAGCGTGCCGGCAATGGCATTGGCGGCGAAGGCGGTCTGTCCGCCGAGCTGGCTCAGCGGCCCCTGCCGCAGCATCAGCGAATAGATCGCCCAGGCGACCGCCGCCACGAAGATGCCGAGATCGCCGCTGTTGAACTGCAGCCCGAGCAACCGGCCCAGCTCACCATGCACGGCGATCAACGCGATGCCGGCGAATCCTGCCAGAGAGCCGATCAGCTGGATCGCCGGCAGTCTCTGGCGCTTCAGCAGCGCGTCCAGCACCACGATCATCAGCGTGGCGGTGGTATAGATGAGCGTTGCATTGGCGGCGGTGGTGTGCCGGAGCGCGACATAGACATTGCCGCCGCACAGCACCATGCCGAAAAAGCCCAGCAGCAGCACGCGCCACCATTCCCGCCGCAGCAGTTCGCGATGGCGCAGCAGCGCGCCCGCCGTCAGCGGCAGGAGTATCGCCACCGCCAGCAGCCAGCGCCAGAAGGCCAGCGACCAGGGCGGCACCAGCTCCGCCACCGCGCGGCCGACGATGAGGTTGGTGGAAAAGAACAGCGGCATCGCCAGCAGCGCCGCGATCGCCCAGGGGTCGTGCGCGAGGCCGGGCGCGGCGGGTGGGGAATCGCGGCGTGTGTCGGGGCGAGAGTCCATGGCGCGTGGTGATACACGCTTCCCCGCCCGCCGTCGCGGGCTCGACAGGCGCCGAGAACGCCGGGCGGTCTTTTCGCTTCGTTCGCGTCGGGCTAGATAGCGCGTTCCCGCGAAAGCCCTGCCCGGGCCGCGTCCCGCGTGCCGCTCTGGAGACCGCCGATGCGCCAGCTTCTCGTCATCGTCCTCGCCGCCGGGGAGGGCACGCGCATGCGTTCGGCGCTGCCGAAGGTTCTGCACGCGGTCGCCGGCCGGCCGATGGTGGCGCATGTGCTGGACGCGGCGCTGGCCGCCGGCGCGGCGCGGCTCGCCGTGGTGATCGGTCCCGACCACGACAAGGTGGCGACTGAGGTGCGCCGCGTGGCGCCGGAGGCGGAGATCTTCGTGCAGACCGAGCGGCGCGGCACGGCCCATGCCGTGCTCGCGGCGCGGGCAGCGCTGGAGCACGGTTTCGACGATGTGGTTGTCATGTATGGCGACACGCCGCTGGTGCAGCCGGAAACCCTCGCCGCGCTGCGGGCGCCGCTGGCGCAGGGCGCCGGGGTCGCCGTGCTCGGCTTCCGCCCCGCCGACCCCACCGGCTATGGCCGCCTCGTCACCGAAGGCGACGAACTCCTCGCCATTCGCGAAGAGAAGGAAGCGAGCGAGGCCGAGCGCGCGATTCGCCTGTGCAATGCCGGCCTGATGGCGCTCGATGGAAGCGTGGCGCTCGATCTGCTCGACCGTGTCGACGACGCCAATGCCAAGCGCGAATTCTACCTTACCGACGTGGTCGCCATCGCCCGCGCGCAGGGGCGCGCCACTGCCGTGTGCGAGGTGGCGGCGGAGGAAGTGGCGGGCGTCAACAGCCGCGCCCAGCTCGCCGAGGCGGAATCCATTTTGCAGCGGCGTCTGCGGGCGCGGGCGCTGGAAGCGGGGGTGACGCTGGTGGCGCCCGAGACCGTGTTCCTCTCGGTCGATACACGCTTCGGCCGCGACGTGATCGTGGAGCCGAATGTGGTCTTCGGCCCCGGCGTGCGGGTGGAGGAGGGCGCCACGATCCGCGCCTTCAGCCATGTGGAGGGCGCGCATGTCGGCCCCGGCGCCATTGTCGGTCCCTTCGCCCGGCTGCGTCCCGGCGCGGCACTGGGGCAGGGGGTACATGTCGGCAATTTCGTGGAGATAAAGGCGTCCGACCTCGCGGCGGGCGCGAAAGTGAACCACCTCTCCTATGTCGGTGATTCCAGCGTCGGCGCGAACACCAATATCGGCGCGGGCACCATCACCTGCAATTATGACGGCTTCCGCAAGCACCGCACCACCATCGGCGCCAATGCCTTTGTCGGCACCAACAGCCTGCTGGTGGCGCCGGTGAGCGTCGGCGACGGCGCCTATATCGGTACCGGCTCGGTCATCACCGATGACGTGCCGGCGGACGCGCTGGCCATCGGCCGGGCGCGGCAGGTCAACAAGCCGGGGCTGGCGGCGCGGCTGCGCGCACGGCTCTCCGCCGGGCTTGCGCCGAAGAAATGACACGAAGCCGGCGATACGAAGCGACACCGGAATTGATTTCAACGCTTCGGTGACGGCCGGTTAAACCCGCCATCGTAGCCTCGCGGATCGTCGCTTCACGAAAGGGCCCGGCTCATGTGTGGAATCATCGGCATTGTCGGCACCGAGCCGGTTGCGGATCGCCTGATCGACTCGCTGAAGCGGCTGGAATATCGCGGTTATGATTCCGCCGGCATCGCCGCGTTGCAGGGCGGGCACATTTCCCGCCGCCGCGCCGAGGGCAAGCTGCGCAATCTGGAAGAGGTGCTGCGCCAGACGCCGCTGGAGTCGCGCATCGGCATCGGCCACACACGCTGGGCCACCCATGGCCGGCCTAGCGTCGCCAATGCCCATCCCCACGCTACCACCGAGGTCGCGGTGGTGCATAACGGCATCATCGAGAATTTCCGCCAGCTGCGCGACGAACTCCTCGCTTCCGGCGCCAATTTCGAAAGCGAGACCGACACCGAGGTCGTCGCCCATCTGGTCACGCGCGAATTGCGTGCCGGCCTCAGCCCCACCGACGCCGTGGCGGCGGCGCTGCCGCGCCTTCAGGGGGCTTTCGCGCTCGCCTTTCTGTTCGATGGCGACGAAGACCTGTTGATCGGCGCCCGCAAGGGCAGCCCGCTCGCCATCGGTTATGGCAAGGGCGAGATGTATCTCGGCTCCGACGCCATCGCGCTCGCGCCCTTTACGGACACCATCGCCTATCTCGAAGATGGCGACTGGGCGGTGCTGCGCGCCAAGGGGATCGAAATCCGCGACTGCACCAACCACCGGGTGGAGCGCGCGGTGCAGAAGACCACCGCCACCGCCTTCCTCATCGAGAAGGGGGCCTTCCGTCACTTCATGGCCAAGGAAATGCACGAGCAGCCCGAGGTGGTGGCGCACACGCTGGCGCACTATCTCGACATGGCCAACGAGACGGTGCAGCTTCCCGAACTGCCTTTCGACTTCGCCAAGCTGGAGCGCGTCTCCATCGCCGCCTGCGGCACCGCCTATTATGCCGGGCTGATCGCGAAATACTGGTTCGAGCGCTATGCGCGCCTGCCGGTGGAGATCGACGTCGCCTCGGAGTTCCGCTACCGCGAGGCGCCGCTGCCGGCCAATGGGCTTGCCATCGTCATCTCGCAGTCCGGGGAGACCGCCGACACCCTCGCCTCGCTGCGTTATGCTGGGCAGGAAAAGCAGCATCTGCTCGCGGTGGTGAACGTGCCGACCTCCACCATCGCCCGTGAGGCGCATGCGGTGCTGCCGACGCTGGCCGGGCCGGAAATCGGCGTGGCCTCGACCAAGGCTTTCACCTGCCAGCTGGCGACGCTGGCGGCGCTGGCCGTCGCGGCCGGGCGCGCGCGTGGCGCGCTCTCGGTGGAGGAGGAGCGGGCGCTGGTGCATGCACTGGTGGAAGTGCCGCGCCTGATGAACCGTGCGCTCGACCTCGGCCCCGATATCGAGCACCTCGCCCGCAGCTTCGCCAAGACCAAGGACGTGCTCTATCTCGGCCGCGGTACGTCTTTCCCGCTGGCGATGGAAGGGGCGCTGAAGCTCAAGGAAATCTCCTATATCCATGCCGAAGGCTATGCCGCCGGCGAGCTCAAGCACGGGCCGATCGCGCTCATCGACGAGAACATGCCCGTCGTGGTGATCGCCCCGCACGATGCCGTGTTCGAGAAGACCATGTCGAACATGCAGGAAGTGGCGGCGCGCGGCGGGCGCATCATCCTCATCACCGACGAGGCCGGCGCGAAACTTGCGGCGCTGGAGACCGAGGCGACTCTGGTGCTGCCGGACATGAACCCGTTCATCACCCCGCTGGTCTACGCCATTCCGGTGCAGCTGCTCGCCTACCACACGGCGGTGGCGATGGGTACCGATGTCGACCAGCCGCGCAATCTGGCGAAGTCCGTCACGGTGGAGTAGGGGCCTCGCGTCGTTATTCCGGCCGCAGCCAAGCGGAAGATGCCGTCTCGCCGGCTCCGGATCGGTCCCGGATCGGCCTGCGGCCGTCCGGGATGACGATGTGCGGCGCTTACCCTCGCCCGCGATAGGGCGCAACGCCCTGGTCCGGCAGCCACACGCCCTCGAGCGGCGCGCCGCTCTGCCAGAACACGTCGATCGGTATGCCGCCGCGCGGGTACCAATAGCCGCCGATGCGCAGCCAGCGCGGGCTGAGCAGCGCGTGCAGCCGCAGGCCGATGGCGACGGTGCAGTCCTCATGGAAGGCGCCGTGGTTGCGGAAGCTGCCGAGATAGAGCTTCAGCGATTTCGATTCGACCAGCCAACCGTCCGGCACATAGTCGATCACCAGCTGGGCGAAATCCGGCTGGCCCGTCACCGGGCAGAGCGAGGTGAATTCCGGTGCGGTGAAGCGGGCGACGTAGTTCGTGCCGGGGTGCGGGTTCGGCACCTTCTCCAGCACCGCCTCGTCCGGGCTGGCGGGCAGGGCGGTGGGGCGGCCGAGCTGGGTCGTGCCGTCGGCGATGTCGGTCATGGCAGCGGTCTCCTGGGGGAGGGGGCGGGCGATATGTCGCTGGCACCTCTTTCGCATGTCACATGGCCGGAGTAGAAGCGCCTCGACCATCCTGACCGAGTTGAGCATTGGGGAAACGTATGACCGCCATCGTCGATATCGTTGGGCGTGAAATCCTGGACAGCCGCGGCAATCCCACCGTCGAGGTGGATGTGATGCTGGAAGACGGCTCGCAGGGCCGCGCCGCCGTCCCCTCGGGCGCCTCCACCGGCGCGCATGAGGCTGTCGAGCTGCGCGACGGCGACAAGGCGCGCTATCTCGGCAAGGGCGTTCTCAAGGCTGTCGAAGCGGTCAATGGCGAGATCTTCGACGCCATTGGCGGCATGGACGCCGAGGATCAGCCGGCCATCGACCAGATTCTGATCGAGCTCGACGGCACGCCGAACAAGTCGCGCCTCGGCGCCAACGCCATTCTCGGCGTCTCGCTGGCGCTCGCCAAGGCCGCCGCGGCCG
This sequence comes from Ancylobacter sp., assembly GCF_965249975.1. Classification (GTDB taxonomy): domain Bacteria; phylum Pseudomonadota; class Alphaproteobacteria; order Rhizobiales; family Xanthobacteraceae; genus Ancylobacter. The sequence continues at coordinate 512,121 of NZ_CBDFNE010000020.1, forward strand.
CCCGCGACCTGCCGCTCTACCGCTATGTCGGCGGCGTGAACGCCCGCACCCTGCCGGTGCCGATGATGAACATCATCAATGGCGGCGCCCATGCCGACAACCCGATCGACTTCCAGGAATTCATGATCCTGCCGGTCGGCGCCCCGACCTTCGCCGAGGGCCTGCGCACCGGCGCGGAAATCTTCCACACGCTGAAGAAGGCGCTCAAGGACGCGGGCCATAACACCAATGTGGGCGACGAGGGCGGCTTCGCCCCCAACCTGCCCTCCGCCGACGCCGCGCTCGCTTTCGTGGTGAAGGCAATCGAGACCGCCGGCTACAAGCCGGGCGAGGATGTGTTCATCGGCCTCGACTGCGCCTCGACCGAGTTCTTCAAGAACGGCAAGTACGATTATGAAGGCGAGGGCGCCGTGCGCGATATCGAAGCGCAGGTGAAGTACCTCGCCGATCTCGTCGGCCGCTACCCGATCTGCACCATCGAGGACGGCATGGCCGAGGACGATTGGGCAGGCTGGAAGCTGCTCACCGACACCATCGGCTCCAAGTGCCAGCTGGTGGGCGACGACCTGTTCGTCACCAACGTCACCCGCCTGTCGGCCGGCATCACGCAGGGCGTCGCCAACTCGATCCTGGTCAAGGTCAACCAGATCGGCTCGCTGACCGAGACGCTGAACGCGGTCGAGATGGCGCACAAGGCTGGCTACACCGCCGTCATGTCCCACCGCTCGGGCGAGACCGAGGATTCGACCATCGCCGATCTCGCCGTCGCCACCAATTGCGGGCAGATCAAGACCGGCTCGCTGGCCCGCTCCGACCGCACCGCCAAGTACAACCAGCTGCTGCGCATCGAGCAGGAACTGGGGCCGCAGGCGATCTATGCCGGCCGTTCGGCGATCAAGTCGCTCGCCTGAAAGCCGGCACACCTGCTCTAGAATGCGAAAAGCCCCCGTCCTGGACGGGGGCTTTTTTGTCGGGGCGGGGCTTGCGAGGGCGCTGGCTTCGTCAGCGCTTCAGCCGCTCATATTCTGCCCTGAGGCGCGGCAGGTCGGGCACCTGCGGTACGTCCGGCTCCATCAGGCCGCCGCTGATCTCCAGCGCGGCAATGGGCCAGAGGCGCTCCACCAGCGCCGGAATCTCGTGAGACGGTACGGCCGCCATCTGCGCGTCCATGGCGCAGAGAGCGCGGGCGCGTTCTTCGACATTACGGGTCATGCATCGGCCTCCGTGCGTCCGGCCGGGGCCGGATCCACCGGGGAAGCTGCTCCGGTTCAGGCTCGGCGTCGATCCACGCCGGCTTGGCAAGTGAGACCGTAGCATTCCCGTGGGACCCCCACTGTCCACAACCGTACATAGGGCGGTAGCGACACGCCTTTGACGGTGTCACGTTCCCGGCATTCCCGCGCCCCGAGGCGGGAAAGGTGCGCCGCGCAGAGGCTGGTGCGCTGCGAAAAGAGCGGTTTTGGTCATTAGCGTTAACCGCCCCTCAACCGCGCCGGACTAGGCTCGCCTCATGATCATTCGCACCCGCTGGCGCTCCTTTTTCCAGACCGTCATCCTCCATCTCGGAGCGGCGGCGCTCGTCGGCTATTTCGCCTTCCAGGGCTATAATGGCCAATACGGGCTTCTGGCCCGCCGCAGCTTCGAGCAGCAGCACGCGGAGTTGACCCAGGAGCGCGACAAGCTGCGGGCGCAGCGCCAGGCGCTGCAGGCCAAGGTGGCGCTGATGTCGCCCGATCTGGTGGACGCCGACATGCTGGATGAGCAGGCGCGCGTGCTTCTGAACCTCGTGCATCCCAAGGATCTCGTGCTGCTGCGCGTCTCTGCGGGCCCGCAGGCGAACTAAACTAAAATTCATCAGCGACGGCGATCTCTGGTATGCCAGCCCCGTTCCGATAGGAAACGACGCTATTCCAGACGCTTAACTTAATTGAAGCTAAAAGTTCATTTGAACCGAAATTCAGTTTAATTGCGGAAACCGTTGCGCGCACAACATGTTGTGCGTCGCAGCATTGCGTTCAGCGCGTAGCGCGGGGAGCGAAGGTGCGTTATTAACGTGCCGACTTTGTCCCCGAGCTGAGGATGCGCCATGGCAGTCGCCGCCAACAAATCGGCCGTTGGAAGAGCCCCCACCGCGAAAGCGCCGGCCCGGGCCGCAGCCCGGAGTTCCGCGCGGCGGACGGACGGTACGGCGGCGGTTGTCGAGTTCACCCGGGAGCAGGAACTCGAGGCCTATCGCCGGATGCTGGAAATCCGCCGCTTCGAGGAAAAGGCCGGCCAGCTCTACGGCATGGGCCTCATCGGTGGCTTCTGCCATCTCTATATCGGCCAGGAAGCCGTCGTCGTCGGCATGCAGGCGGCCCTCAAGGAGGGCGATCAGGTCATCACCGGCTATCGCGACCATGGCCACATGCTGGCCTGCGGCATGGACCCCAAGGGCGTCATGGCCGAGCTCACCGGCCGTCGCGGCGGCTATTCCAAGGGCAAGGGCGGCTCGATGCACATGTTCAGCATCGAGAAGGGCTTCTTCGGCGGTCACGGCATCGTCGGCGCCCAGGTCTCGCTCGGCACCGGCCTCGCCTTCGCCAATCACTACCGCGACAACGGCAATGTGACCCTGGCCTATTTCGGCGACGGCGCCGCCAATCAGGGCCAGGTCTATGAGAGCTTCAACATGGCGGAGCTCTGGAAGCTGCCGGTCGTCTACATCATCGAGAACAACAAGTACGCCATGGGCACTGCGGTGAACCGCGCTTCCGCCCAGACCGATTTCTCCAAGCGCGGTTCCTCCTTCAACATTCCCGGCGAGCAGGTCGACGGCATGGATGTGCGGGCGGTGCAGGCGGCCGGCGAGCGCGCGGTCGAATTCGCCCGCTCCGGCAAGGGGCCCTACATCCTCGAAATGCTCACCTACCGCTATCGCGGCCACTCCATGTCCGACCCGGCCAAGTACCGGTCGAAGGAGGAGGTGCAGAAGATGCGCACCGAGCACGATCCGATCGAGCAGGTGCGCAACCGCCTGCTGGAAAAGAAGTGGGCCACCGAGGAAGAGCTTAAGGCGATCGACGCCGAGCTGCGCGACCAGATGAACGCGGCGGCGGATTTCGCCAGCACCGACCCGGAGCCGGACCCGTCCGAGCTCTACACCGACATCCTGCGCTGAGCGCGGCGCGATGCTGGCCAGCGTGTTCTGGGTCACTCTCGTCGCCGGCGTCTCGGCGGCGGTTGTGCTGTGGGTTCTCGCGGCGCGCGTTGCTCTCGGCATCGTCCGCGTCGCTGGCTCCTCCGTCCCGCGTGTCCTGGCGGCCGTGTTCTGGCCGTTCGGCGCGCGGTATCTGGCGGGCGCCACCTCGGCCGAAGCGACCGTGCTGAACAAGATGCTGGTCGCCTTCTTCGCCGCCCTTCTCGTCGCCATCGCCTCGATGGCCGTCTACAGCAATCTCACTCTGGTGCTTCCGGTACCGAAGCCGTGACGCGCGAGTTTTGACGCACGTTTCTCTGGGGAACGCCGCCATGCCGACCGAAGTTCTCATGCCTGCCCTCTCGCCGACCATGGAGAAGGGCAACCTCGCCAAGTGGCTCAAGAAAGAGGGCGATCAGGTCAAGTCCGGCGACGTCATCGCCGAGATCGAGACCGACAAGGCCACGATGGAAGTCGAGGCCATTGACGAGGGCACCCTCGGCAAGATCCTGGTGCCCGAGGGCACGCAGGATGTCGCGGTCAACACCCCGATCGCCGTCATTCTCGCTGACGGCGAGGACGCCGCCGCCATCGGCACGCCGAGCCCGCAGGCCGCCGAATCGGCGCCGCCGGTCGCTGCCGCTCCGGTCGAGCCCTCGCCGGTCGCCGCTGCTGCGCCGGCCACGCCGGCCGTGGTCAATTCCGCCGTCGCCGCCCCGCCCCAGCCGGAGGCGCTGCCGGAGCCGGACGTGCCGGAAGGCACGGAACTGGTCAGCCAGACCATGCGCGAGGCGCTGCGCGACGCCATGGCCGAGGAAATGCGCCGCGATGGCGACGTGTTCGTCATGGGCGAGGAAGTCGCGGAATATCAGGGCGCCTACAAGATCACCCAGGGCCTGCTGCAGGAATTCGGCGCGCGCCGCGTCATCGACACGCCGATCACCGAGCACGGTTTCGCCGGCGTCGGCGTCGGTGCGGCCATGGCCGGGCTGAAGCCGATCGTCGAGTTCATGACCTTCAATTTCGCCATGCAGGCGATCGACCAGATCATCAACTCCGCCGCCAAGACCCACTACATGTCCGGCGGCCAGATCGGCTGCTCCATCGTGTTCCGCGGCCCCAATGGCGCGGCGGCCCGCGTCGCGGCCCAGCACAGCCAGGATTACACCGCCTGGTACAGCCACATTCCCGGCCTCAAGGTGATCGCGCCCTATACGGCGGCGGATGCCAAGGGCCTGCTCAAGGCGGCGATCCGCGATCCCAACCCGATCATCTTCCTTGAGAACGAGATCCTCTACGGCCACTCCTCGCCGGTGCCGAAGCTCGACGATTTCATCGTCCCCATCGGCAAGGCGAAGATCGCCCGTCCCGGCAAGGACGTGACGCTCGTGTCCTGGTCCATCGGCATGAACTACGCGCTCAAGGCGGCGGAAGAGCTCTCCAAGCTCGGCATTGAGGCCGAGGTAATCGACCTGCGCACCATCCGCCCGATGGACGTTCCCGCCATCGTCGCCTCGGTGCAGAAGACCGGGCGCTGCGTCACGGTGGAAGAAGGCTGGCCGCAGTCCGGCGTCGGCGCCGAGATCGTCGCCCAGCTGATGGAGAAGGCGTTCGATTATCTCGACGCGCCCGTGCTGCGCGTGACCGGCCGGGACGTTCCCATGCCTTACGCCGCCAATCTGGAGAAGCTGGCCTTGCCGTCGGTGCAGGACGTCATCGACGCCGCCCGCGCCGTCACCTATCGCTGAGGTCGGAGAAGCGCCATGTCGATCGAAATCCTGATGCCGGCCCTCTCTCCCACCATGGAGAAGGGCAACCTCGCGAAATGGCTGAAGAAAGAGGGCGACAAGGTCGCCCCCGGCGATGTCATCGCCGAAATCGAGACCGACAAGGCCACGATGGAGGTCGAGGCCATCGACGAGGGCACGCTGGCGAAGATCGTGGTGCCGGAAGGTACCGTCGATGTGCCGGTGAACCAGCTCATCGCCGTGCTCGCCACCGAGGGCGAGGATGTGAAGGCAGTGGCCGCCGGCGGCGGCGCGGCCCCGGCCAAGGCGCCGGCGGAAGCGCCCAAGGCTGAGGCGCCCAAGACTGAGGCGCCAAAGGCGGCAGCCGCGCCGGCCTCCGCTGCCCCGGCCGCTCCCGCCCCTGCGGCGCCGGCTGCGTCTCCCGCCGCGTCCGGCGAGCGTGTGTTCGCCTCGCCGCTGGCGCGTCGCCTCGCCAAGGAGAAGGGTGTCGACCTCGCCTCGGTGAAGGGTTCCGGTCCGCATGGCCGCGTCGTTGCCGCCGATGTCGAGGCCGCTCCCGCCAGTGGCGTCGCCAAGGCGCCCGCGACCGTGGCAGCCGCTCCCGCAGCGGCCGCGCCCGCCCCGGCCGCCGCGCCGGCGCCGGTGTCGAACAGCGCGCTGCTGGAGCAGGTGAAGACCTTCTACGAGGCCGGCACCTATGAGGAAGTGCCGCTCGACGCCATGCGCCGTGTCATTGCCCAGCGCATGACCGAGGCGCGGCAGACCGTGCCGACCTTCTACCTCACCGTCGATTGCGACGTGGACGCGCTGTTGAAGCTGCGCGAGGAGCTGAACAAGGCGGCGCCGGAGAAGGACGGCAAGCCGGCTTACAAGCTCTCGGTCAACGACTTCGTCATCAAGGCCTATGCGCTCGCCTTCCAGCAGGTGCCGGATGCCAACATGGTGTGGGGCGGCGACCGCTACCTCAAGCTCAAGCATTCCGACATCGGCGTCGCAGTGGCGATTGACGGCGGCAAGGGCCTGCTGACCCCGATCATCCGCAAGGCGGAGACCAAGACGCTGTCGGCGATCTCCAACGAGACCCGCGACTTCGCCGCCCGCGCCCGCAACAAGAAGCTGATGCCGCACGAATATCAGGGCGGTTCGTCGGCAATCTCCAATTTGGGCATGTTCGGCATCAAAGACTTCACCGCCATCATCAACCCGCCGCACGCCACCATCCTCGCAGTGGGTGCCAGCGAGCAGCGGGCGGTGGTGAAGAAGGGTGAGCTGGCGGTGGCCACCGTGATGACCGTCACTATTTCCTGCGACCACCGGGTGATGGACGGCGCCATGGGCGCGCAGCTGATCGGCGCCTTCAAGGCGATCATCGAAAAGCCCATGTCGATGCTGGTCTGAGGGTAAGCAATATGACCGCCTTCCGGCCTCTCTCAACAACGTTTACCGCCGCAGCGTTATGTCTTGGCTCGACTGTTAGTTCTTTTGGGCAGGGTATGACAGAGGCCGAATTAAAGCAGACTATGGCTACCTTTATTAATCTGAAGGGCTATCTGTGTGCTGAAATTACACAAGTGACGCCGTTGACGCTCGAGAATACATATGAGGTAGAGTGCATCGAGTATCGTGGTGGAAAGAAGAAAGTTGATTATCTATTTGGAATCAGGGCCGGCGGTGTTGTGGTAGAGAAGAGGTGATTGTTATGGCCGGTGCTTCCTACGACGTTCTCTTCATCGGCTCCGGCCCCGGCGGCTATGTCGGCGCCATCCGCGCGGCGCAGCTCGGCCTCAAGGTCGGCGTCATCGAGCGCACCCATATTGGCGGCATCTGCCCGAACTGGGGCTGCATCCCCGCCAAGGCGCTGCTGCGCTCGGCGGAGATCTTCCACTATATCGAGCACGCCAAGGATTACGGCCTCGTCGCCGAGAAATTCGGCGTCGACATATCCGGCGTGGTCAAGCGCTCGCGCGGCATTGCGGCGCAGATGAGCAATGGCGTCGGCTTCCTGCTCAAGAAGAACAAGGTCGACGTGATCTGGGGGCAGGCGAGCCTCACCGCGCCGGGCAAGGTGACGGTTGCGGCCGTGGCCGAGCCGGCGCCGAAGGGCGCGCTCCCCGCGGGCGACTACACCGCCAAGAACGTCGTCATCGCCACCGGCGCCCGCCCCCGCGCCCTGCCGGGCATCGAGCCGGACAAGAAGCTGATCTGGACCTATTTCGAGGCGCTGGCCCCGGCGAGCGTGCCGAAATCGCTGCTGATCATGGGCTCGGGCGCCATCGGCGTCGAATTCGCCACCTTCTACAAGACGATGGGTTCGGACGTGACCATCGTCGAGCTGCTGCCGCAGATCCTCCCCGTCGAAGATGCCGAGATCGCCGAGCACGCACGCAAGCGCTTCGAGAAGCAGGGCATCAAGATCCTCACCGGCGCCAAGGTCTCCAAGGTGGTGAAGGGCGCCGACAGCGTCACCGCCACCATCGAGACCGCCCACGGCAAGGTCGAGACCCTCACCGCCGAGCGGCTGATTTCCGCCGTCGGCGTGGTCGGCAATATCGAAAATCTCGGCCTCGAGACGCTCGGCGTGAAGACCGACCGCGGCTGCGTGGTGGTCGACGGCCTGTGCCGCACCAATGTGCCGGGCGTCTGGGCGATCGGCGATGTCGCCGGCCCGCCCATGCTGGCACACAAGGCCGAGCATGAGGGCGTGATCGCCGCCGAGGCCATTGCCGGCAAGCATGCCCATGCCATGGACAAGCTGATGATCCCCGGCTGCACCTATTGCATGCCGCAGATTGCCTCCGTCGGCCTCACCGAGAAGAAGGCGAAGGAAGCCGGCTTTGAGATCAAGGTCGGCCGCTTCCCCTTCATCGGCAATGGCAAGGCGGTGGCGCTGGGTGAGCCGGACGGGCTGGTGAAGACGATTTTCGACGCCAAGACCGGCCGCCTGCTCGGCGCTCATCTCGTCGGCGCCGAGGTCACCGAGCTCATTCAGGGCTTCGTGCTGGCGATGAATCTGGAAACCACCGAGGAAGAGCTGATCAACGCGGTCTTCCCGCACCCGACGGTTTCTGAAACGATGCATGAGAGCGTGCTCAGCGCCTATGGGCGGGCGATCCACGTCTGAGGGGAGGGGCGGCCGCGTGCCGCCCTTGCCCTCGGTCCTGCGGAACGCCACATGCATGCGCAACAAGGGCCTGATGGGGACGTGACATGACTGGCGTGGGGTTCTTTGCGACGATCATCATCGGCATTCTCGCCGGCTGGATCGCCGAGCGGACGATGGGGCGCAGCCACGGGCTGCTGACCAATCTCATCGTCGGCATCATCGGGTCGTTTCTCGGCGCGGTCCTGTTCTCGGCGCTGAACATCAATGTCGCGGCGGGGTGGATCGGGAGCTTGATCGTCTCGACCGTCGGCGCCATCGTGCTGCTGTTCCTGCTCGGCCTGTTCCGCCGCTGACGCAGGGGCGTCGTGCAGCGGCGCCGGTCGACGCCGCTGCGGCCCTGAACTAGGAAGGACACTGAAGGCCGCTTTGGCCTTGCGGTCCGGGAAAGTCGTCAATGGTCGTCGTTCTCAACACTCTGAACCGCGCGCTGGAAAAGCCCCGCCACCCGGAAAAGGCGAAGCGGGCGGAAACGCCGGTGCTGAAGAAGCCGGACTGGATCCGTGTCCGCGCCCCCGGCACGCCCGGCTGGCAGGAGACGGCGGACATCGTCCGCGCCAACGGCCTCGTAACCGTGTGCGAGGAGGCGAGCTGCCCGAATATCGGCGAGTGCTGGCAGAAGAAGCACGCCACCTTCATGATCATGGGCGACACCTGCACCCGCGCCTGTGCCTTCTGCAATGTCCGCACCGGCATGCCCGGCCCGCTCGACCGCGACGAGCCGCAGAAGGTGGCGGACGCGGTGGCCCGGCTGGGGCTGGAACATGTCGTCGTCACCTCGGTGGACCGCGACGATCTCGCCGATGGCGGCGCCGAGCATTTTGCCCGCACCATCCGCGCTATCCGCGCCACTAGCCCGAAGACCACCATCGAGATACTCACCCCCGATTTCCTGCGCAAGGAGGGGGCTCTGGAAGTCGTGGTCGAGGCGCGGCCGGACGTTTTCAACCACAACCTCGAATGCGTGCCCTCGCTCTATCTCAGTGTGCGTCCGGGCGCGCGCTATTTCCATTCGCTGCGGCTGCTGCAGCGGGTGAAGGAACTCGACCCCTCCATCTTCACCAAGTCCGGCATCATGGTGGGGCTGGGCGAGGTGCGGCACGAGGTGCTGCAACTCATGGATGATCTGCGCTCCGCCGACATCGACTTCATGACCATCGGCCAGTATCTGCAGCCGACCCGCAAGCACCACCCGGTCATGGCCTTCGTGACGCCGGAGGAGTTCAAATCCTACGAGACGGTGGCCTATGCCAAGGGCTTCCTCATGGTGTCGTCGAGCCCTCTCACGCGCTCGTCCCACCATGCCGGCGAGGATTTTGCCCGGCTGCGCGCGGCGCGGGCCGGCAAGGCGGCTGTCGGGGCAGGTGTTGCGTCGGCGGCGGTTCCCGCCTGACCATGCCGTCCTTCACCAATAAGCGGCGCGTGCGCCACTCCGCCACCGACATGTTCGATCTGGTGGCGGATGTGGAGCGCTACCCGGAATTCGTGCCGCTGTGCGAGAGCCTGCATGTGCGCCGCCGGGTGGCCAGCGGGGAGGGGGTGGACATCCTCGTCGCCGACATGACCGTGGCCTACAAGATGTTTCGCGAGAGCTTCGCCAGCCGGGTCACGCTCGACCGGCCGCGCCTGTCCATTGTCGTGGAATATCTCGACGGCCCGTTTAGCCGGCTGGAAAACCGCTGGACCTTTCGGCCGGAAAGCGAGGCGGTTAGCGAGGTCGAGTTTTTCATTTCCTATGAATTCCGCTCGCGCACGCTCGGCCTCCTGATGGGCGCGATGTTCGACGCCGCCTTCCGCCGCTTCGCCGAAGCCTTCGAGCAGCGCGCCGACCAGGTGTATGGTCGGCGGGAGGTTGTGGGGTAGCGGTCTATCGAGAGCTCAAATTGGGGATGTTTGTTACAGAAACGACAATCTGATTTGGGTCGTCGCGACGAAGCCAGACGTCGTCAATTTTGAAGGATGGATCTATTTTCCGAAATAGAGTCAGCCACATGTACGGCGGAAGTATCGTCAAATGGCTATGCCCGTCATCATAACAGGATATGACGTGAAATTGGCGTGGTCCGGCCTTTACGATTTTGCTGAGGACAGCCTCTATATCGTCTGAGGGAATATGTTCTAAAACATCAGCCGAGCATATGAGATCACCCGTCGGGATATCATCTGTTATAATATTGCACACTCTGAAATCGGCACCGTCTGGCAAACTGTCGATGCTTGGAGCTCTGGCCCAGTCGAGTCCTACGGCATTCGTGCCGAACCTAGCAACTGCCGCAATGAAGCGTCCATTTCCACACCCTATCTCGATGACAGAGATCGGATTTATCTCCATAATTCGTGATTGATGTTCAAGCATCCAGTTGTTGTCGCCGTACGAACTATTAGTTTTATGGACATCGCTGTAGTATACTGACGATAAGTTGGCGACGTCGCGGATTGGCGTCTTTGGTGTCAGCGCTATGTCGAAATGCAGTTCAATTGAATGGGAGGCTCGTAGGGCTGTCTGGTAGGATTTTTTAATATTTTTTTGGTCACGCTTAAGGAGAGCGCGCGCCGCTCGAAATAATACGGTCCCTCGAATGAAGTCTGGAATCATTGTTACTCCTTCGATTACATATCTGTTTTGAACAATTTATGAGAATTATGTATTGTGTGACATTCGGAATATATTTCCCAATTTCGTTGGCCGTTTGGATTTATGTTTTCATTTATTGTAAATAGATAATAGTCTTTTTACAAATGTCTTTATTCGGGATGCGGTGCTATAAGGGGTGATCGCTCCTGAGCTATTTACTGTGAAGTCGTTAAATATCTCCCCGAATCCCCAATGGAAGTTCAGCGTCGCGCGTAATAGATCAGGTCTTGAAGATATTGTCTCGGCCGCGAGTGGCGTCGTTTTGATCGATTCAGTGAGTATGATGCGCCAGAAATTTGGAGAGATGACGCGGGTATCAATTGACTTGAATTGACTGCGTGATGCGTCATGCGGCTGGCCGTGAAACACAATATCAAAACATGGCTTATAGAGGAATTTAGTTGTGTGTCCGAAATATTTTGCTTCAAGACCTGCGCTTGAGCTTACCGTATAAACAGATGTCATTTTGCGGTCGCTGAATTGTCGATAGATGCTGCCGCCCATCCGCTGCACATTGACGCCTGCGGATCTAAGGCGTCGAAATAGCTCATCCGATGGTTGGACCGGGTGGTCCTTTAGCAACAACGGCATTCCTTGCGGCAAGTGGGCCAGTAGTTCATCCGCGATCCATTTTTGACTTAAAAGCTTTCCGTCCTTCAGGAGGCTTCGGTCAACTTTCGTTTGGGCTGCAAAAAGCGCATAGGGCTCGTCCCTGGGTACGGTGCGTCGAATAAAAAACGCTGAGATGATACCCGCTTGGATGTAGCAGTCTTGTTCCGTCACGCTCTGGGATAGAAGGGCGTCGTCAATCGTGGGCGAATTTGAGCGGGCAGAAATAAGGATGTCGTCCATAAACCGGATCGGATGGACGCTTAATTCGATGTATGTGATGTTTGCTATCCTAAGCGCATCGCATAGGCTTTTCGGTAACTCCCATCCGATGACAAGCGCGTCGTTTAATTCAGAGATAAATATATCAGAGAGCGCTTTAGGCATTTCTTCGAAAAGATGAGCCCAAGCGTCTACTGTTGGTGCGCTTCTATTGAAGGCGTATATTTCAGCTAATGTAATACGGAATTCGTCTATGGTAAGAAGTTTGGCGTCAAGGCCGGTGGCACATTTTATGGGATATCGTAGCAGAGAATGCAGCCACTGTATTGCCGTAGACTGGTGGCCTGCTGCGCCAGAGCTGTCGACTCTGAAGATGTCTCCGGTGATGACTACTCTGTTAAACGTCATCCAGACACAGCCTGCTTTTGAAGATTCAGAGAATCCATAGTTTCACGATCCGTGGATTTGTGCGAGCATTCAGTGCAACCGAATGGGCTGGTTTTCCATATTTCCTCAGATGTTGCAGCCAAGAGTTCATCGGGGAGGGCAATGTACCGCCACAGCTCGCCCGCTTCGGGGTGGTGTGGAGGTTGTTTCGAGTGGACGTGTCATCCGCGCAGCCACCTTCGCACCATCAAGCCCCCCCGGCGCCTCAGGCGCGCTTCCAGCTCTCGCCAGCCTGCGTCATCCGCGGCGAGGTAGCTCTTGGGACGCTCCCTATCCATGAATCCCCGGGGACCAAGCGTATGGTCATCCCTGATTTCGCGTAGCACAAGGCCGCTCTCGTAACGGATTCGCGCCACGTCGCCCAAAGTGGTCCCGCCTTCCTCCAGCCGGGAGGGGGCGAGGTCGAGGATGAGATAGGGCCTTGGCCTCGCCGAGAGGGCGACGCCGAGGCGCTTCAGGCCTTCAAAGCCGAGCGGTTCGAGGTCGATCCGCAGCAGGGTGACCGGCCGCTCGTTGAGCGCGAAGAGGATCGTTTCGAGCTGGCATCCGCTGCCCAGGGTGCGGAGGTGGCCTTCGTGGCCGACAGCGGTGGCGGCCAGGCGCGTGAAGGCGCCATTGCGCGTGCCGGCGTCGAGGGCGACAGCGCCTGGTCTGAGCAGGTGCCGGATCAACGCCGCCGCCGGGGTCAGCCGCACCCGTCGCGGTGAGGGCCAAGCCGTGAGGGATGGTGTTCTGGGCTCATCGGTTTCTGCCGAGTCTGCGGCTCCTCCGCATTTGTTTGGTCGGCTTTTCACTTGCTGCCACAGGCGGCGGTAAGCACTCCCTGCCCATTCGCCAAATGGCAGGCGTGAGAGCGTGGCGGGGGCGGGCAGCGTCATACAGCCATCCATCGCTCCACCTTGGGCCCGCATCGGTCCGGTATAGTGAATGATGAAATCGTCGGAGAGCGCGGGCGGCACGATCTTGTTCCACCGGTCATCAAGAAGGAATGTCTTGAGGCGGAACGGTTCTTCCTTGAGAAAATGGATGAAGTGACCGTTCTCGCCATGCGCGGTGACCCGGTCTTCTTCCGGCAGTTGCTTGTGCCGGTTCGCGAGGCATCGATCCAGGAAGGCGGCGGCCGTGGAATGGGCGCCGCCGCGGAATATGACCACCCCCGAATTCGGCCGGCCAGACCACCCATGGGCGATGAAGATGTCTTAGCCCGGCTCCCGCTCGAGCAGATCGGTGAAGCGCGGGGCATGGGCGCGGATGCAGACATCGCAATCGAGGAGAAAAACGTCGTGCCCCTGCGTCAGGAGCGCCAGGCACGCCGTCACTTTCGCCCAGTGCGGAGGCAGCGCGGGATAGGCATTCGTCGTCATCACCTGGTGGTCGTAGCCGTGGCGGGCGGCGTAGCGCTGCTGGCTTTCCACGCAGTGCAGCCAGAGATACTGAAAGCCGTCGGTGGCAATGGTGACCAGGGTGGGTCGAGGCGTTGACACGAAGCTTCCCCCCGATGGGTCGGCGAGCCCTGATCACACACCCCCGTCGGCCTGTGATCGGCATGTGCCGCGCCGGTGACGTATCACCGCTGAACCGATATGTTTTCAAGCATGAAGATTGCCATGTTCTCGGCCGTTCCCCCTGTTCCCGCGCATGAGGGAAACCGCAGCCGCATTCTCGCGCTGTCCCGTGCCGTGCGGGAGCAAGGGCATGACCTGTCGTTCGTCTGGCTGCGTGCGGGCGACGACAGCTCTGGCGATCGCGCCGCCATTATCGCCGAGTTCGGCGAGGACCGGCTCCACGAGGTGTGGCCCGAGGGGGGAATGGCGGGTTTGCTGTTCTTCCTGCGCTGGCTGCCCCGGCGCCTGGCGCGCAAGCTGTGCCGGGTGCTGGGAATGCCGAAAGGGACCTATGCCCGGCTCGACGAGCGGGCCCGCTACGGGTGGCGGCGGCCCATCCAGGCGGTGATGGAAACCGTGCAGCCCGATGTCGTGCTGATCGAATATGTCCACTATTCGTTCGTCGCGCTCGAACCTCGCCTCGACCGGGCGAGCTACATCATCGACACGCACGACAGCTATTCGGAACAGGAGACGGCCCTGCGTTCCGGGAAGGCACGGGCGCGGGAGTGGATGTTCTTGCGCCCCGGCGATGAGGTGGCGGGTTTTCGGCGGGCCGATGTGATCCTCGCCATTCAGCAACAGGAGGCGGACCTCTTCCGCCGGCAGCTGGGGTCTCATCCGCGAAATCCGCAAGTCGCGGTGGTCAGTCACTTCGTCGACCTTTCGGCCCCGCCTGTGATGGAGCATGAGGCCCGGCGGGCGCTCTTTCTGGGGTCGCGCAACGCCTCCAATGTGCGCTCGTGCCGCATGCTCATCGACCAGGTCCTTCCTCTGGTGCTGCGGACCATGCCCGATTTCCGCCTCGTGCTGGCGGGCCAGGTCTGTGAGGCGGTGGAGGATCACCCGGCCGTCCTCAAGCTCGGCCGCGTGGGTGAGGTGCGGGAGGCGTTCGTGATGGCCCCCTTGCTCATCAACGCGATGGTCATGGGAACCGGCATCAACATCAAGCTGCTTGACGCCATGGCGGCCGGCGTTCCCGTGGTGAGCACGGAAACCGGCGCCCGGGGGGTGCCTGAAAGGTTCCGCTCTGGTATCAAGGTCTGCCCCGACGGCGACCCTGAAGGGCTCGCGCATATGCTGCTGGGCCTTATCAGCGACAGCCCGCAGCGTCGCCGGCTGGGACACAGCTGCCGTGCCGACGCCGAGCGGTGGAACGAGGAGCAGCACGCCCAGCTTCGCGCCGTTCTCGCGGCACTTCCCGCCGGGGGCGACAGGTGATCGCCTCGTCGCGTCGCGGCCGTCAATTCCGTCGGCGCCGGGGCATCCCATCGGCGAGCAGTTCCTCCAGCCCCACGCGCTGGCGCTGGTTCCAGTCCGCCGCCGCAAGCCGCGCCTGCGCGCCGGCGTGCGCGCAGCGCTCCGGGTCCAGCGTCAGCGCGGTGAGCGCTTCGGCATAGGCGCCCCAGTCGCCGTCCGGCAGGATGCGCAGCCCTTCGCCGGCCAGCGCGCCGAGCCCGCGCGCGCCGGTTTCGGTGGCCACCACCGGCGCACCCGCCGCCAGCGATTCCAGTGCCTTTACCGAAATGCCGGAGCCGCTCAGCACCGGGTTGAGCGAGACGGGAGCGCGTGCAAACACGTCGCCCAGCCGCTCGAAATGGCCGATCTTGTCCATCTGCGGATGGTCCGGCACCTCGCCGCAGATGCCGCCGGCAAGGATCAGGCGGAAAGCCGGGTCGCGGCGCAGTACCTCCGGCAGGCCCCATTGCAGAAACAGACCCAGGGCGTGGGTGTTGGCGCTGTTGGACGAGGCGATGAAGGCCGCCCGGTGCGGTGGGGCGCGGTCGGTGCGCGGCTCGATGGCGGGCAGGAAATGGCTCACCACCCGCACGAGAGGCGGGGAGGGCTGCCCTTGCAGCATCCGGGTGAACGCCTGCGCCTCGTCGTCCTGGATGGCGAGCACGCCGTCCGCGCGCATCAGTCCGCGCCGTTCCGCCTCGGGACGCAGCGAAATCCAATAGGCGCCGCCAAGCCCGTTGGCGGCGTAGCCGACATGTCGGTTGGAAAACTGGTCATGCGTGTCGATCAGTGTCCGCACGGGCGCGGGCAGGCCGACCAGAACCGCAGAATGGAACACATACTCGACCAGACAGACATCGCAGCCGCGCGCGACGATGATCGCCTGCGCGGCCCTGACCGATTCGGGCGAAATGTGCGAATCGAGGGGGCGCCAGTGGCGCCAGGGCGTGTCGATTCCCACGGCTTTCGACAGGCGCGACACGGCGCGTACCGGAAACACCTTCAGCCATTTGGCGAGGCGCGCCGGCGTGGAAAGACGGGTGAGGTCATAGTAGTTGCCACGGCCGACCAGCGCCTCGTGGCGGGCGGCGCTTTCGGGGGCGTCGAAAGGGCCGCTGGGGATCTGGATGAGGATCACCTCATGGCCGAGGCCCTGCAGCGCCTGAATCAGGCCGAGCACACGCGCCCGGTTGCCGGCCGTCGTGGGATAGACCGGGATATGCGAGACAATCGCCAGCCGCATCGCCGCCATTAGCTTGTTAACACAATGACAGCTTGCCCCTATCGCCTTTGATTACAAGGCCCAATTGGAGCGCCGCTCAGTCCTGCGTGCCGGCGAGCTCTGCCAGCATCGCGAGGGCCGTGAGGGTGGCGAGACGCCGCACGCCGGCCCGGTCCTGCCCGGCAAAGACCTCGCGCCGGGCGATCACCTTGCCCTCGCGACTCCCGGCGGCGAAATGCACGAGGCCGACCGGCTTGGCGTCCGAGCCGCCGCCCGGGCCGGCTATGCCGGTGACGGAGACGCCGAGCGAGGTTCCGGCGATCCGCAGCAGGCCGCTGACCATTTCGCGCGCGGTCTCGTCGCTCACCGCACCATGGGCCTCGAGCGTCGCGGCGGAGACGCCGAGCATCTCCCGCTTGGCCGCGTTGGAATAGGTGACGACGCCGCGGTCCACCACGTCGGAGGAGCCGGCGATCGCGGTGAGGGCGGCGGCAACGAGGCCGCCGGTGCAGGATTCGGCGGTGGCGACGGTGAGCCCGCGCGCCCGGCACAGGTCCAGCACACGCGTCGCCTCACCTGCGATGGAGTCCTGCGCCGCGTCTGTCTCGGTGCCGTGCATCCGCGCTCCTCTCAGTCGATCCAGGGCAGGCGCACCGTCGCGGCGGCGAGAGCGGCGATGCCCTCGCGCCGCCCGGTAAAGCCCAGCCGCTCGCTGGTCGTCGCCTTCACGCTGACGCGTGCCACGGGAATGTCAACGATGGCGGCGATGCGCGCGCGCATCGCCTCGCGGTGCGGGCCGATCTTCGGCGCCTCGCAGATCACGGTGGCGTCGAGATGGGCGATGCGCCCGCCGGCGGCGCGCACGAGCGAGGCGGCATGGGCGAGAAACTGGTCGGAGGCCGCACCCTTCCATTGCGGGTCGGAGGGCGGGAAATGATGGCCGATATCCCCGCTGCCGATGGTGCCGAGCAGCGCATCGGTGAGCGCGTGCAGCACCACATCGGCGTCGGAATGGCCGGCGAGAGCGAAATCGTGGGGAATCCGCACGCCGCCCAGCATCACATGGTCGCCCGGCCCGAAGGCATGCACGTCGAAGCCGGTCGCGGTGCGGACATCGGCGAGTTCGGCCAGCAGATGGCGTTCGGCGGTCACGAAATCCTCCCGCGTGGTGAGCTTGAAATTGGCGGGATCGCCGGGGAAGGCGGCGACGCGGTGGCCGGCGGCCTCGGCCACGGCGGCGTCGTCCGTCAGGTCGTCCGCCCCCGCCTGCGCGCGATGCGCGGCGCGGATGAGGTCGTAGCGGAACGCCTGCGGGGTCTGGACGCCGCGCACGGCACTCCGATCCGGGCCGGTCGCAAGGAAGCCGTCCTCGGCGAGCGCTTTCAGCGTGTCGACCACCGGCAGGGCCGGCACGGCAGCGCCCTCCGCGGCGGCGGTGGCGATCGCCTGCGCCACCAGCCGGGGCGAGACGAAAGGACGCGCCGCATCGTGGATCAGCACGAGGTCGGGCGGGTCCTGCGCCAGCGCGTCGAGCCCCGCGCGCACCGAGGCCTGCCGCGTCGCGCCGCCCGCCACCGGCGGCAGCACGCCGTCGAGGCCGGCGAGGGCGCTGGCGCACAAGGCGGCATGTTCGGGCGAAATCACCGGCAGGACATGGCGGATGCCGGGTTGGCCGAGAAAGGCCATCAACGTGTGGCGCAGTACCGGCACACCGCCGAGCGGCCGGTACTGCTTGGGCCGCCCCTCGCCCGCCCGCAGGCCATTGCCTGCCGCCACCACGATCACGTCCGTCCGCATCGCCTCGGTTTCCGCCCCTTTGCTGACTGCCGCCGCAGCAGCCCAGACTTGCCCTGCCGGCTCGTTTAGCGCAAAAGCGGCGTCTGATTGCAAAAGATTTGGCTTACGCCCTTCGCATGGGTTGATGACGCGCTCAGCATGGCTATTATCTAGGCACCGCTGGTCGGGCTTATTTAATGTGCATCGAGTGATGGCCGCTTGACCCCTTATTCTTCTCCCGTCGGCAATCTTCACATCGGCCGCGTCGCGCTGCCGGGGGCGGTGGTGCTCGCGCCCATGGCCGGCATTACCGATGCCCCGATGCGGCGCATGGCCTTGCGCTATGGCGCCTCGCTCGCCGTTTCCGAAATGGTCGCCGCCGGCGCCTTCGAGACCGGGCATGAGGAGACGGTGCTGCGGGCGGAAGGGGCAGGGGTGGCGGTCCACGCCGTCCAGCTTGCCGGCAACGAGCCCGAATCGCTGGCCCGCGCCGCCCGCCTCGCCGAAGCCGCCGGTGCCGCGCTCATCGATATCAATATGGGCTGCCCGGCCAAGCGCGTCACCACCGGGCTCGCCGGATCGGCGCTGCTGCGTGACCTCGATCTGGCGACCCGGCTTATCGCCGCCGTGGTCGAGGCGGTGGAGGTGCCGGTGACGCTGAAGACCCGCCTCGGCTGGGACGACGCGGCGACGGTCGCTCCGGAACTCGCCCGCCGTGCGGAAGCGCTCGGCGTCAAGATGATCACCATTCACGGGCGGACCCGCTGCCAGTTCTACACCGGCCGTGCCGACTGGGCGGCGATCCGCGCGGTGAAGGAGGCGGTCGCCATTCCCGTGCTGGCGAACGGCGACCTCGTGGCGGCGGAGGACGCGCCGGCCATGCTCGCGGCCTCCGGTGCCGATGGGGTGATGATTGGCCGGGGCGCACAGGGCCGCCCGTGGTTTCCCGGCCAGGTCGCCGCCTTTCTGCGCAGCGGCCTTGTCCCGGAGGACCCGCCGCTGGCCGAACAGCGTGATGTGCTGATCGAGCTGTATGAGGGCTGGCTGTCGCATTACGGGCGCGAACTCGGCATGCGCTGCGCCCGCAAGCATATCGGCTGGTCGCTCGCCGCGGCGGTCGCCAGTGCCGGCCGTCCGCCGGAAATGGCGACTGGCTGGCGCCAGCGCCTTCTCACCCTCGAGGATCCGGCGCGTGTCGTCACCGGACTCCGCGACGCCTATGACGACATTGGATGGAGAGAAGCTGCATGAGTTCGGTTTCCTCGCAACGGCCTGGCCCGCGCGCGGGCAGCGCGACCGCGGAAGCCGTCGTGAATGCGCTCCCGCATCCGGTGATCACGGTGGCGGAAGACAACCGGCTGGTGGACGCCAATGTGGCGGCCGAGGCCTTTTTCGAGGCGTCGCTGGCCGTGCTGGTGCGGCACAGGCTGCAGGAATTCGTGCCCTTTGGCAGCCCGATCCTGTCGCTGGTGGAGCAGGTGCGCACGCGCGGGGCGGCGGTGAACGAGTATCGGGTCGATCTCGGCACCCCGCGCAATGGCGGCGAGCGCATCGTCGACATTCATGTCGCTCCCCTGTCCGAGGTGGCGGGCCATGTCGTCATCATGCTGCAGGAGCGCACCATCGCCGACAAAATGGACCGGCAGCTCACCCATCGCGGCGCCGCCCGCTCGGTGACGGCGCTGGCCTCGATGCTGGCGCATGAGATCAAGAACCCGCTCTCGGGCATTCGCGGCGCGGCGCAGTTGCTCGAACTCTCGGCCAGCGACGACGACCGCTCGCTGACCCGGCTGATCACCGACGAGGCCGACCGTATCGTCAAGCTGGTCGACCGCATGGAGGTGTTCTCCGACGAGCGGCCGATCGAGCGCGAGCCGGTCAACATCCACGCGGTGCTGGAGCATGTGCGCACGCTGGCGACCACCGGCTTTGCCCGCCATATCCGCTTTGTCGAGGAATACGACCCCTCGCTGCCCCCGGTACTGGCCAATCGCGACCAGCTGATTCAGGTGTTCCTCAATCTGGTGAAGAACGCCGCCGAAGCCATTGGCGATTCGCCCGATGGTGAGATCCAGCTCACCACCGCCTTTCGCCCCGGCGTGCGGCTGATGATGCCCGGCGCCCCGGCGCGGGTGAGCCTGCCGTTGGAATTCTGCGTGCGCGACAACGGTCCCGGCGTGCCGGAAGACCTGATGCCGCATCTGTTCGATCCGTTCGTCACCACCAAGCCGACCGGCACCGGGCTGGGTCTCGCTTTGGTGGCGAAGATCGTCGGCGACCATGGCGGCATCATCGAATGCGACAGCCAGCCCCGCCGCACCACCTTCCGTGTCCTCATGCCCATGTACCGCGCCAGCCGCGGTGACGAGAAGAGTTGAGAACCGCCATGCCGACGGGAAGTATCCTGGTTGCCGATGACGACGCTGCCATCCGCACCGTGCTCAATCAGGCGCTGTCGCGGGCGGGCTATGAGGTGCGCTCCTGCGGTAACGCGGCGACGCTGTGGCGCTGGGTCAGCCAGGGCGACGGCGACCTCGTCATCACCGATGTGGTGATGCCGGATGAGAACGCCTTTGACCTGCTGCCGCGCATCAAGAAGGTGCGGCCCGATCTGCCGGTCATCGTCATGAGCGCGCAGAACACGTTCATGACTGCCATCCGCGCCTCGGAAAAGGGCGCCTATGAATATCTGCCCAAGCCTTTCGACCTCAAGGAGCTGATCTCCATCGTCGGCCGCGCCTTGTCCGAGCCGAAGAAGCCGGAGAACGCGCTCAAAGGTCTGGGCGAGGACGCCGACAACATCCCGCTCGTCGGCCGCTCGCCGGCGATGCAGGACATTTACCGCGTGCTGGCGCGGCTGATGCAGACCGACCTTACCGTGATGATCGCCGGCGAGAGCGGCACCGGCAAAGAGCTGGTCGCCCGCGCGCTGCATGATTACGGCAAGCGCCGCAACGGGCCGTTCGTTGCCATCAATATGGCGGCTATCCCGCGCGACCTCATCGAATCCGAGCTGTTCGGCCATGAGAAAGGGGCGTTCACCGGCGCCAATGCGCGCTCGGCCGGCCGCTTCGAGCAGGCGGAGGGCGGCACGCTGTTCCTCGACGAGATCGGCGACATGCCGATGGAGGCGCAGACAAGGCTGCTGCGCGTGCTGCAGCAGGGCGAATACACCACGGTTGGCGGGCGCACCGCGATCAAGACCGATGTGCGCATCGTGGCCGCCACCAACAAGGACCTGCGCATCCTCATCCAGCAGGGTCTGTTCCGCGAGGATTTGTTCTTCCGTCTCAATGTCGTGCCGCTGCGCCTGCCGCCGCTGCGCGAACGCGCCGAGGACGTGCCGGACCTCGCCCGCCACTTCTTCCTGCAGGCCGAGCGCGAGGGACTGCCGCGCAAGCAGATCGACGCCGCCGCGCTCGACCGGCTTAAGCGCTACCGCTGGCCGGGCAATGTGCGCGAGCTGGAGAACCTGATCCGCCGCCTCGCCGCGCTCTATCCGCAGGAGGTCATCACCGGCTCGATCATCGAGGCGGAACTGTCCACCCCGGTGGCGCCGCCGACACCGGAGGAGAACGGCCAGGACGAAACGCTCTCCGCCTCGGTGGAGCGGCACCTCAACGCCTATTTCGGCGGCTTCGGCGAGAATCTGCCCCCGCCCGGCCTCTATCACCGCATCCTCAAGGATGTGGAATACCCGCTGCTCTCCGCCGCGCTGGCGGCGACGCGCGGCAACCAGATCAAGGCGGCGGAACTGCTGGGGCTGAACCGCAACACACTGCGCAAGAAGATCCGGGATCTGGACATCCAGATAATCCGCACCAGTCGGTGAGCGCCTTACGCCCTCGCGAATAAAGGCGGGGGCGGCTCATCATTGTCACATTTTTGCACCAGTGTCGTATCACTGCATCAGTCGGGCGGGCTGATTCCCGCCGCCAACAGGGTGATGGATGAGCGACACCTCGACCGGCGCGACGGACCGGCACGAAGCACTCGACCTGGGCGGGATGGGATTCCGTTTCTCGCTCTGGGGGCTGGCGCCGCTGGCGGTGCTGCTGGCGCTCATCATCGCGCTGGCGAGCTTCATCATCCTGATCGGCATCACCCCGCTGGTGCCCTCGCAGGACGTGATCATCGTCGTCCTGTGCCTCAACGGCGTCATGTCGCTGGTGCTGCTCAGCATCATCGGTCGCGAGGTGTGGCGCATCGTCAAGGCCCGCCAGCGCGGACGGGCGGCGGCGCGGCTGCATGTGCGCGTGGTCGGGCTGTTCGGCGTGGTGGCCGTGGTGCCGGCGCTGCTCGTCGCCATCCTCGCCAGCATCACGCTCGACAAGGGGCTCGACCGCTGGTTCTCGGTGCGCACCCGCGCGATCGTCGACAATGCGGTGTCGGTCGCCCAGACCTATGTGCGCGAACACGCTTATTCGATCCGCGGCGACGTGCTCGGCATGGCGCGCGATCTCCAGCGCATCCGCCCGCTGTGGGACCAGGACCGCAGCCGCTTCCGCCAGGCACTGACCGCGCAGGCGGTGGTGCGCGGCCTGCCCGCCGCCATGATCATCGACAAGGACCTGCAGGTCATCGACCGCGCCACGATCCGTGTCGGCCGCGAATTCGTCGTGCCGGCCAATCTGGCGCTGAAGGACGCGACCGACGAACAGCCGCTGATCTATCTGCCGGGCGATGCCGATTATGTCGGCGCGGTGATTCCGTTGAAGGATTTTGGCGACCTCTATCTCTATGTCGCCCGCGCCGTCGATCCGAAGGTGATTGAATACCTCAAGGAAACGCAGGCCGCCGTCGTCGACTATCGCAACCTCGAACAGCAGCGCGTCGGCGTGCAGGTGGCGTTCGCGGTGCTTTATGCGGTGATTTCGCTCACCGTGCTGCTCTGCGCGGTGTGGCTCGGCATTAATTTCGCCAACCGCCTGGTGGCGCCGATCCGCCGCCTGATCGGCGCCGCCGATCTCGTCGCCGCCGGCAATCTCTATGTCGAGGTGCCGGTGCGCCGCACCGAGGGCGATCTGTCGAGCCTGGCCGAGACCTTCAATAAGATGACGCAGGAACTGCGCACCCAGCGCGACGACATCGTTCAGGCCCGCGACCAGATCGACACCCGCCGGCGCTTTACCGAGGCGGTGCTCTCCGGCGTCGGCGCCGGGGTCATCGGCCTCGATCCGCAGGGGCGCATTTCCATCATCAACCGCCCGGCGGAGAAGCTGCTCGGCGTGGCGGAGGCGGATGTGCTGGGCACCGAGCTTGGCGCCGTCGTGCCGGAAGTGGCACCGCTCCTCACCCAGGCGATGCAGCCGGGCGAGCGCAGCGTGCAGGCCAATACGACGCTCACCCGCAATGGCCGCGACCGCGTGATCGCGGTGCGCGTCACCACCGAGCAATCGCGCGAGGCTGAACATGGCTGGGTGGTCACGCTCGACGACATCACCGAGCTGGTGGTGGCGCAGCGCAGCTCCGCCTGGGCCGATGTCGCCCGCCGCATCGCCCATGAGATCAAGAACCCGCTGACCCCGATCCAGCTCTCCGCCGAGCGGCTGCGCCGGCGCTACGGCAAGGTGATCGGCGAGGACCGCGAAGTGTTCGACCAGTGCACGGAAACCATCATCCGGCAGGTCGGCGATATCGGCCGCATGGTGGATGAGTTTTCCTCCTTCGCCCGCATGCCCAAGCCCGTCGCCGAGGCGCAGGACATTGGCGAGACGGCGCGGCAGGTGGTGTTCCTCATGCGGGTCGGCAATCCCGACATCGTCATCGACCTCGAACTGCCGGAGCAGCCGGTCGTCGCCCGCTTCGACCGTCGCCTCGTCTCGCAGGCGCTGACCAACATCATCAAGAACGCCACCGAGGCGCTGGCGGCGGTGCCGGCGGAGGAGCGCACCGAGCCGGCGCGCATTCAGGTGAAGGTGCGTGCCACCGAGCGGATGGTGGACATCGACGTTATCGACAATGGCAAGGGCCTGCCGACCGAGAACCGGGCGCGGCTGCTGGAGCCCTATGTGACGACGCGCGAGAAGGGCACCGGGCTCGGCCTCGCGATCGTCGGAAAGATCATGGAAGAGCATGGCGGCGGCATCGAGCTCGACGATGCGCCGGAAGGGCGGGGCGCCTGGATTCGCCTGCACTTCGCGCGCGACGGCGGCCCCACCGCCGCCAATGACGGAAAAGGCACCGGCGGGGCCCCCACCCCCCGTGTGGTCGGCTGAAGGAGAACTGACGAATGGCGACGGACATCCTGATCGTCGATGACGAAGCCGATATTCGCGGTCTGGTCGCGGGCATTCTGGAGGATGAGGGCTATGGCGCCCGCACCGCCAAGGACAGCGACGAGGCGCTGGCCGCCATCGAGGCGCGCCGGCCGCATCTGGTCTTCCTCGACATCTGGCTGGAACGCTCGAAGCTCGATGGGCTGCAGCTGCTGGAGCGCATCAAGAAGAGCCACCCGGACGTGCCGGTCGTGATGATTTCCGGCCACGGCACCATCGAGACGGCGGTGGCGGCGATCAAGCAGGGCGCCTACGACTTTATCGAGAAGCCGTTCAATTCCGACCGCCTGATCCTCGTCGCCGACCGGGCGCTGGAGACGCTGCGGCTCAAGCGCGAGGTGCGCGACTTGAAGCAGCGCACGGCGGTGACGCAGGCGCTGGTCGGCAAGTCCTCGGTGATGAACCAGCTGCGCCAGGGCATTGAGCGCGTGGCGCCGACCAATAGCCGCATCATGATCGTCGGCCCCTCCGGCTCCGGCAAGGAACTGACCGCCCGCATGATCCACGCCGCCTCGCAGCGGGCGAACGGGCCGTTCGTGGTGATCAACGCCGCCGCCATCACCCCGGAGCGGATGGAAGTCGAGCTGTTCGGCGTCGAGCTGGGGGAAGGGCAGGGCCGTCAGGTCGGCGCGCTGGAAGAAGCGCATGGCGGCACGCTGTTCATCGACGAAATCGCCGACATGCCGCGCGAGACCCAGAACCGCATCCTGCGCGTGCTGGTGGACCAGAATTTCCTGCGCGTCGGCGGCAGCACCCGCGTCTCGGTGGATGTGCGCATCATCTCCTCCACCGCGCGCAATCTGGAGAAGGAGATCGCCGAAGGGCGATTCCGCGAGGATCTCTATCATCGGCTCGGCGTGGTGCCGGTGCGGGTGCCGCCGCTGGCGGAGCGGCGCGAGGACGTGCCGGAGCTGGTCGAGTTCTTCCTCGACCAGATTTCGCAGTCCACCGGCCTGCCGCGTCGGCGCGTCGCCGACGACGCGCTCGCCGTGCTGCAGTCGCATGACTGGCCGGGCAATGTCCGCCAGCTGCGCAACAATATCGAGCGCCTGCTCATCCTCGCCTCCGGCGACGCGGACGCGCCGGTGACCGCCGACATGCTGCCGCCGGATGTCGGCGCGCTGGTGCCGAGCCTGCCGAGCGGCACGGGTGGCGAGCATCTGATGGGCCTGCCGCTGCGCGACGCGCGCGAGGTGTTCGAGCGCGAATATCTGGTGGCGCAGATCAGCCGCTTCGGCGGCAACATCTCGCGCACGGCGGAGTTCGTCGGCATGGAGCGCTCGGCGCTGCACCGCAAGCTGAAGGCGCTGGGCATCGGCTGAGCGCCTTCAGTCGCCGCCCCGTCGCTCCAGTAAAGGAAGATGTGCGGGCCGGACGCTGCGGCGTCTGCCGCGCCGTGCGAACCTGCTATAGAGAGACTCGGCAGGAAATGCCGGAGGCCCGTTCGCAAGAACCCTCCGGCGCCGGCGGGCAGGAGCGGGGGACGTCATGAAGGTCGTGATTTGCGGCGCGGGGCAGGTGGGGTTCGGCATTGCCGAGCGTCTGGCCGCAGAGCAGAACGACGTTTCCATCATCGACACCTCGCCCCGCCTTATCCAGGCGGTCACCGACACGCTCGACGTGCGTGGCTTCGTCGGCCATGGCTCGCATCCTGATGTGCTGGCCCGGGCGGGGCTGGAGGCGGCGGACATGCTGATCGCCGTCACCCTGCATGACGAAGTCAACATGATCGCCTGCCAGGTCGGCCACGCGCTGTTCGACGTGCCGACCAAGATCGCCCGCGTGCGCGCGCAGAGCTATCTCCAGGGCCATTGGCGCGACCTGTTCTCGCGCGACCATCTGCCGATCGATGTGGTGATTTCGCCCGAGCTGGAAGTGGGCGAGATGGTGCTGCGCCGCCTCTCTCTGCCGGGCGCCGTCGATACGGTGAGCTTCAACGACAGCAATGTCGTCGTGGTGGGCGTGCGCTGCCAGGAGGATTGCCCTGTCCTCGACACGCCGCTGCGCCAGCTCACCGATCTGTTCCCAGACCTGCGGGCGGTGGTGGTGGCGGTCAACCGCAACGGCAAGACCTTCGTGCCGCGCTCCATCGATTCGCTGCTAGCCGGCGACCTCGCCTATTTCGTCGCCCATACCGACCAGGTGACCCGCACCTTGTCGATCTTCGGCCATGACGAGCCGCCGGCGCAGCGCATCGTCATCGGCGGCGGCGGCAATATCGGCCTTTATGTCGCGCGCGAGCTGGAGCAGCGCAACCCGAAGGCGCGGGTGAAGATCATCGAGGACAAGATCAGCCGCGCCGAGGAGATCGCCCAGGAACTCACCCGCACCGTAGTGCTGCGCGGCAGCGCGCTGGACCGCACCATTCTGGAGGAGGCGGCGGTCGGCGATGCCGACACCATGATCGCGGTGACCAATGACGACCGGGTCAACATTCTCTCCTGCCTGCTGTCGCGCGAACTCGGCGCCAAGCGCATGCTCTCCCTGCTGAACGATCCGGCCTATCCCGCCTTCGCGCGCGGGCTCGGCATCGACGCCTATGTGAACCCGCGCCAGATCACCGTCTCCAAGGTGCTGCAATATGTCCGCAAGGGCCGTATCCGCGGCGTGCATTCGCTGCTGAACGGCGCCGGCGAGGTGATCGAGGCCGAGGCGCTGGAAACCTCGCCGCTGGTCGGCAAGCCGCTGCGCCAGCTCGACCTGTTCGACGGCATGCGCATCGGCGCGGTCATCCGCGCCGGGCGGGTGATGCTGCCGCGCGGCGACACGGTGATCCAGGCGCGTGACCGGGTGGTGATGTTCGCCCTCGCCGACAAGGTGAAGCGGGTCGAGCAGCTGTTCCGGGTCAGCCTTGAGTTCTTCTGAGAGAGGCCCCGGCTGATGATCGCGGTCGCCCGCTACAGCGCCCAGACGGCCGGCGTCATGGCTGGCTTCCTGCTGCTGGCCGCGCTGGTGTCATTGTTCCGGCGCGAGCCGGGCGCCGACGTGTTCCTGATGACGGCGCTGCTCACCGTCTTCGGCGCCGGGGCGGTGCATCTTGCCGTGCGCAACCGGGCAGGGCGGCTGGACCGGCTCGCGGCCTATGGCTTTCTACTGGTATTGTGGCTCGTTGTGCCGATCATCGCCGCTGTACCGATCGCGGCGACCACGACGCTCGGGCCGGTGCATGCCTGGTTCGAGGCGGTGGCGGCCTTCACCACCACCGGGCCGATCCAGATTCACGACCTCGACAAGGTACCCCGCGCGACGCTGGGCTGGCTGCTGACGCTGCAATGGGCAGGCGGGCTGCTCACCCTTGTCGGCTTCGTCGCCGTGCTCGGCCCCGCCGGCCTCGGCGGCCTGCCGGACCGCAGCGCGCGGGCCAATCTGCTCGGCGTCACCCATCAGATGACGCTGGACGACGCGTTGCGTCTCGTGCTGCCGATCTATCTCGGCGCCACGCTCCTGTGCACCTTCCTGCTGTTCCTGCTCGGCTTGCGGCTGTTCGAGGCGCTCGGCCTCGCCGGGGCGGCGCTGTCCACTGGCGGCCTGCTGCCGGATGCGGACGGCATCGCCGCCTATGGCCATTTCGGCATCAAGGCGGTGCTGATTGTGTTCATGCTGATCGGTGGAACGAGCCTGCTCTGGCAGCGCATGCTGCTCACACGCCGCTTTCGCCTCGCGCTGGGACAATATGAAAACATTGTCCTTTTTGCACTTTGCCTCGGCCTCGGCATCGCTGCCGCGGCGATTGGTTTTCGTACGCTGGGCAGCGGCCTGTCGCTGCCCATCGCACTCGAGGACGGGCTGTTCACCGCCGTCGCGCTCGTCACCACGACCGGCATCGAGCCGCATGCCGGCGCCTTTGCCAGCCTGCCGGTTACGGTAGTGCTCACTGTCGTCTTCATCGGCGGCGCCAGTTTCTCCACGGCCGGCGGCATCAAGATCTACCGTGCCGGGGTAATGGTGCTGCAGAGCCTGCGCGAGCTGGAGCGGCTGGTGCATCCCAGTGCCGTGCATCCGCGTCGTCTCGGGCAGCAGAATGTGACGCTCCAGATGATGAAGGCGATCTGGATCATGTTCGGCGTCGCCTGCACGGTGATCGGCGCGCTCACCGTCGCGCTCGCTCCGGCCATGCCGAGCTTCGAGGCGGCCTTCGTTGCGGTCGTGACGGCGCTGAGCAATGTCGGTCCGGTCTATGCCGTGAACTGGCAGCCCGACGTGAATTGGCCGGACTGGGGCGCGCTGCCGGCCTATGCGCAGCTTATACTGGCGATCGCCATGATTCTCGGCCGGCTGGAGATTCTGGTCGTGCTGGGGTTGGCCAATTTCGCCCTGTGGCGACGTTAAAGGGTAGATATATCAAGCCACTGAGGCGCCGTATTCATGCGATGTGCGAACAGTTGGCTACACCGAGACCGGGCTGAGGACGGACGATGTCGCGCATTGCCTATGTGAACGGAGCCTATGTGCCGCACGCCGTGGCGGGCGTGCATGTGGAGGATCGCGGCTACCAGTTCGGCGACGGCGTCTATGAAGTTTGCGAGGTGCGCGGTGGGCATATGGTGGATGAGCGGCGCCATATGGAGCGGCTCGTGCGCTCGCTCGGCGAACTGCGCATCCGCTTGCCCATGTCGCTTGCCGCGCTCGGGGTGGTGCTGCGCCAGACCATCGCCCGCAACCGCGTGCGCGACGGCCTCGTCTATCTCCAGGTGACGCGCGGCGTCGCCCGGCGCGACCATTATTTCCCCGATCCGGCGACGCCGCCCTCCATCGTCGTCACCGCCCGCGCGCTCGATCCGGCCAAGGGCGAGGCGGCGGCGGAGCAGGGGATCGGCGTCATCACCGTGCCGGACAATCGCTGGGAGCGGGTCGATATCAAGACCGTCGGCCTGCTGCCCAATGTCCTCGCCAAGGAGGCGGCGAAGCAGGCTGGCGCGCGCGAAGCCTGGTTCGTCGATGCCGGCGGCCATGTCACCGAGGGCGGCTCGACCAATGCCTGGATCGTCACCCCGGAGGGCCGGCTCGTCACCCGCCCGGCGGAGGCCGGCATTCTGCGCGGCATCACCCGCACGGTGATGTTCGAGGTGGCGGCCGAGCTGCAATTGCGCATCGAGGAGCGCCCGTTCACCGTGGCGGAAGCGCTGGGCGCGCGCGAGGCCTTCGTCACCTCGGCCACCAACTTCGCCACCCCGGTTGTGCGAATCGACGGGCAGGCCATCGGTGACGGCCGGCCCGGCCCGGTGGCGCGCGCCCTGCGCGCCAACTACCACCGGCTTGCCGAAATCGCCCGCTGACGCAGGTAATTCTGCCCGCCCGGCCGGCAGGCGGGTGCGGAAAGACCTTGCCAAGGGGAACCAACTTGGCGAAAGCATCTTGCGCGCCAGACATGCTATGCCATGTTTGGGGCGCACGTCTTTGTGCTTGACCGCTCCCGGACGGGGCGCAGAGCGCAGGACGACCGCGCCGACCTACGAGCAACAACAAACAAACGGATCAAAAAACCATGGCCGCGGAACGTTCGCAGAACCTCCAGGACACCTTTCTCAACCACGTCCGCAAGAACAAGACGCCGCTCACCATCTTTCTGGTCAATGGCGTGAAGCTCCAGGGAGTCGTCACCTGGTTCGATAATTTCTGCGTGCTGCTGCGCCGCGACGGCCATTCGCAGCTCGTCTACAAGCACGCGATCTCGACCATCATGCCCGGCCATCCGGTTCAGCTGTTCGAACCCGATGAGACCGGCGAGAAGGGCTGATCTTGGAGCTCAAGGCCTCCCGCACGTCGCCCGCCGGTCGCGCCGCCGGCCTGCCTGTCGAGCATGAAACCGAGGGCGACGCGACCCGCGTGGTGGTGATCGTTCCGCACCTGACCCGTCGCGGGGCAGGGGAGGAGGGCGTGCGCCGCTCGCCCGAGGCGCGGCTCGACGAGGCGGTTGGTCTCGTGCTTGCCATCGACCTGAAGCTGGTCGGCAGCGCGCTGGTCGGCCTGTCGCAGGTGCGCCCGGCGACCTATCTCGGCAGCGGCAAGGTCGAAGAAATCGCCGGCCTGGTGAAGGCGGAGGAGGCGGGGCTGGTCTTTGTCGACGCGCCGCTCAGCCCTGTGCAGCAACGCAACCTCGAAAAGGCGTGGTCGGCCAAGGTTATCGACCGCACCGCGCTCATTCTGGAAATCTTCGGCCAGCGTGCGCGCACCAAGGAAGGCGTGCTGCAGGTCGAGCTTGCCCATCTCAACTATCAGCGCAGCCGGCTGGTGCGCTCCTGGACCCATCTGGAGCGCCAGCGCGGCGGCTTCGGCTTTCTCGGCGGCCCCGGCGAAACGCAGATCGAGGCCGACCGGCGGCTCATCGGCGAGCGCATCGTCAAGATCGAGCGCGAGCTGGAACAGGTGAAGCGCACCCGCGCCCTGCACCGCGCCAGCCGCAAGAAAGTGCCCTATCCCATCGTGGCGCTGGTCGGCTACACCAATGCTGGCAAGTCGACCCTGTTCAACCGGCTGACCCGCGCCGACGTCATGGCGCAGGACCTGCTCTTCGCCACGCTCGACCCGACCTTGCGGGCGGTGCAGCTGCCCACCGGCGACAAGGTGATCCTGTCCGACACGGTCGGTTTCATCTCCGATCTGCCGACCCAGCTCGTCGCCGCCTTCCGCGCGACGCTGGAAGAGGTGATCGAGGCCGATCTCATCCTGCATGTGCGCGACATGGCGCATGAGGACGCGGACGCGCAGGCGCATGATGTGAAAAGCGTGCTGGCCGATCTCGACATCGATCCGGAAGACGACCATCGCGTCATCGAGGTCTGGAACAAGATCGACCGGCTGGAGCCGGAGGCGAGGGCAGGGCTGTTCAACGCCGCCGGCCGGCGCGAGGGCGATGCCCGCCCGATCCCGGTGTCGGCGCTCACCGGCGAGGGCATGGAGCCGCTGCTCGCCACCATTTCGCAGCGCCTCTCACGCGAGCGGGTGAGCCTTGCCGTCGATCTCGACGCCGCCGATGGCGGCAATCTCAGCTGGCTCTACCGCCACAGCGAGGTGCTGGAACGGCGCGAAGACGCGGAAGGGCGGCTGCATCTCGCCGTGCGGGTTCCGCCGGACCGTGCCGAGCAGATCGAGCGCCGCTTCGGCGCGCGGCGGATCAGCCGATAAGGCGCCAGGACTCGTCGTCATCCCGGACGGCCGAAGGCCGATCCGGGATCGCGGCAACATGGGCGAGCGATCCCGGCGCTGCGCTCCGCTTCGGCCGGGATGACGGCCGAGGGGCGTGCCGGAGTAGGGCGCCTCGCCGCCCTACTCCTTCGGCGCCGCCGTCTTCGCCTCCTGCCACAGCGCTTCCATCTCATCGAGGCTGGCCTCAGCCGGCGTCCGCCCGGCTTCCGCCAGCCGATCCTCGATATGGGCGAAGCGGCGGGTGAACTTCTCGTTGGTGCCGCGCAGCGCCGCCTCCGGATCGACATCGAGGTGGCGGGCGAGATTGGCCAGCGCGAACAGGAGGTCGCCGGCCTCTTCCGCCGCCGCCTTGCGGTCGCCGGCAACGATCTCGGCTTCCACCTCGTCGATCTCCTCGCGGATCTTGTCGAGCACCGGCCGCACCTCAGGCCAGTCGAAGCCGACCTTCGCCGCCTTGTCCTGCAGCTTCACCGCGCGGGTGAGGGCAGGGGCGCCAGCCGGCACCCCGTCCAGCGCGCGGCCCTGCCCCGGCTCCGGCGGCAGACCCCGCGCCGCCCGCCGGGCCGCGCGCCGCGCCTTCTCCTCGGACTTGATGGCGTCCCACGCCGCATTCACCGCCGCCACGTCGCGCCCACGCGCGTCGCCGAACACATGCGGGTGGCGGCGGATCATCTTGGCGGTGATCGCCTCGACCACGGCACCAAAATCGAAGGCGCCGCGTTCCTGCGCCAGCCGGGCGTGGAACACGACCTGCAGCAGCAGATCGCCGAGCTCGTCGCAGAGATCGTCGAGATCGCCGCGGGCAATGGCGTCGGCCACCTCATAGGCTTCCTCGATCGTGTAGGGCGCGATCGTGTCGAAGTCCTGCGCGAGGTCCCAGGGGCAGCCGGTGTCAGGCGTGCGCAGCGCCGCCATGATCTCCAGCAGGCGCTCTATGTCGCGGGAAGGCCTCAAAGCCGCCTCAGGATGATTCGCAGAAGACATATTATGGAAAACGTTCTCGTGGGCGGGGAGGTGGCGGTTATGAGGAATGCACGTCAAGTGCCTGTCAGAGCGTGATTTTCATGCCGTCATAGGCGGCGACCACGCCTTCCGGCAGTTCACGCGAGAGCGTGGCGTAGTCGAGGTCGGTGTGCAGGTTGGTCAGCACGGCGCGGCGCGGTTTCATCCGCTCGATCCAGGCCAGCGCCTCGCTCAGCGACAGATGCGT
This sequence comes from Ancylobacter sp., assembly GCF_965249975.1. GTDB lineage: Bacteria > Pseudomonadota > Alphaproteobacteria > Rhizobiales > Xanthobacteraceae > Ancylobacter. The sequence goes on from NZ_CBDFNE010000020.1 coordinate 544,595, forward strand.
CGGGTGCGGCTTGGGCCTCAGCGCGTCGATGATCCACACATCGAGATCGGCGAGATAAGGCAGGCTGTCCTCCGGCAGGTCGTGCAGATCGCTCGAATAAGCCAGCCCGCCGATGCGGAAGCCATAGGAGATGATGTTGCCGTGGTACTGGCGGTACGCCTGCGCCTCGACCGTCCCGCCGGGACCGGCGACGCTGATGGTGTCGCCGGCGTGGAAACGGTGCTCGGTGAGGATCGGCGGGTAGTCGCTGCCCGGCGGCGTTTCGAAGCAATAGCCGAAGCGCTGGTGCAGCATCGCCGAGGTCTCGGGATCGACATGCACATCGATGCGGCGGCGGTTGAGGATGGTCAGCGGGCGCAGATCGTCGATGCCATGGGTGTGGTCGGCATGCTCATGGGTGAACAGCACGGCGTCGAGCCGGTCGACCCCGGCGTCGATCAGCTGCTCGCGCAAATCCGGCGAGGTGTCGATCAGTACCCGCGTCGGCCGTTCGGCGCCGTCGTCAAGGCGCTCGACCAGCATGGAGCAGCGTCGCCGGCGGTTGCGCGGTTCGTTCGGGTCGCACACGCCCCAGCCCTGCCCGACTCGCGGCACCCCGCCGGAGGAGCCGCAGCCGAGAATGGTGAAGGTCAGCGCCATGGGGAGCGGAAGCCTCTAGGATGCGCGGGAGAACAGGCGGAAGAAGTTCTGCGTCGTCAGCGCGGCGATCTCGTCGAAGGAAACGCCGCGCGCCTGCGCCAGTATATGGGCGGTCTCCACGACATAGGAAGGCTCGTTGCGCTTGCCGCGCCGGCTGTTGGGCGCGAGATAGGGCGCGTCCGTTTCCACCAGCACCCGGTCGGCCGGCAGGCTGGCAGCGATCTCGCGCAGCGGCGCGCCGGACTTGAAGGTGAGGATGCCGGAGAAGGAGACATAGCCGCCCAGCGCCACGGCGCGGCGGGCGAGGTCCGGCCCGGCGGTGAAGCAGTGCAGCACGAAGGCGAAGGCGCCCTTCCCGCTTTCTTCCTCCAGGATCGCCGCCACATCCTCGTCGGCGTCGCGGGCATGGATCACCAGCGGCAGGCCGGTGCGCCGCGCCGCCTCGATGTGCCGGCGGAATCCAGCGGCCTGCGCGTCGCGCGGCGCGGTGTCGTAGTGATAATCGAGCCCGGCCTCGCCGATGGCGACCACTTTGGGATGGTCGGCGGCGGCCAGAATCTCGTCCAGCGTCACATCGGCTTCCTCGCCGGCATTGTGCGGGTGGGTGCCGACCGAGCAGAACACATCCTCGAAACGTTCGGCGATCGCCCTCACCTCGCCCGAGCGGCGCACGCGGGTGCCGATGGTGACGAGCCGGCCGACGCCGGCCGCGCGGGCTCGCGCGACAACGTCGTCGAGTTCCGCGGCGAAGTCCGGGAAATCGAGATGGCAGTGGCTATCGACGATCATGAGGCGGCCGGCGCCTCGGGCTCGACATAGCGCGGGAACACCCCGACAGGGGCCGGCAGCGCCGTGCCGCCGGCCAGCCGCCCGGCCTCGCCAAGGCTGGCGAAGCTACGCGAGCCTTCCGGAATCGCGAGCAGGTCCAGCAGCTTGCCGGCGCTTGTGGGGATGAAGGGTTGGGCGAGCAGGGCGACCTGGCGCACCACTTCGGCCGTCGTCCACAGCACGGTGCCGAAGCGCTCGGGCGCGCTCTTGCGCAGTTCCCACGGCGCGGCGCCGGCGAAATAGCGGTTGGCGTCCGCCACCACCGCCCAGATGGCGGCGAGCGCGTTATGGATCTGCTGGCCTTCCATCGCCTCGCGCACCTTCGCCCCCATGGCGTCGGCGCTGGCGAGAATCGCCGCGTCATCGTCCGAGAGCGGGCCGGGCGCCGGCAGCGTACCGCCGAGGTTCTTGGCGATCATCGACAGCGAGCGCTGGGCGAGGTTGCCGAGGTCGTTGGCGAGGTCGGCATTGGTGCGGGCGACGATGGCCTCGTGGCTGTAGGAGCCGTCCTGGCCGAAGGGAATCTCGCGCAGCAGGAAATAGCGCAGCGCATCGACGCCATAGGCGCGGGCGAGGTCGAACGGGTCGATCACATTGCCGACCGACTTCGACATCTTCTCCCCGCGATTATGGATGAAGCCATGCGCGAAGACGGTCTTCGGCGGCTCGATGCCCGCCGACATCAGGAAGGCCGGCCAGTACACCGCGTGGAAGCGGATAATGTCCTTGCCGATGATGTGCAGGTTCGCCGGCCAGTAGCGCTTGAAGCTGGCGCTTTCCGTGTCGGGATAGCCGACGCCGGTGATGTAGTTGGTGAGCGCGTCCACCCACACATACATCACATGGTCCGGGTCGCCCGGCACCGGGATGCCCCAGGAGAAGGTGGTGCGGCTGATGGAGAGGTCCTGCAGCCCGCCGCGCACGAAGCTCGTCACCTCGTTGCGGCGCACGTCGGGACGGATGAAGTCCGGGTGCGCGTCGTAATAGTCGAGCAGTTTCTGCTGATAGGCGGAGAGGCGGAAGAAATAGCTCTTCTCCTCGGTCCACTCCACCGGCGTGCCCTGCGGGCCGAGCCGCACGCCATCCGGGTTCACCGTGGTCTCGTCCTCGGCGTAATAGGCCTCGTCGCGCACCGAGTACCAGCCGGAATAGGCGCCGAGATAGATGTCGCCGCTCTCCACCATGCGCTGCCAGATCGCCTGGCTGGCGGCGATGTGGTCATCGTCGGTGGTGCGGATGAAGCGGTCATAATCGACGCCGAGCAGCGCATCCATTTCCTGGAAGCGGGTGGCGTTCTTCGTCGCCCAGTCCAGCGGCGTCAGACCCTGCTTTTCCGCCGTCTGCGCCATCTTCAGCCCGTGCTCGTCGGTGCCGGTCAGGAAGAAGACGTCAAAGCCGTCGAGCTTCTTGAAGCGCGCCAGCGCGTCCGAGGCGATCTTCTCATAGGCGTGGCCGATATGCGGCGCGCCGTTGGGGTAGTCGATCGCGGTGGTTATGTAGAAGGCGGGTCTCACGGCGGTATCCTGCGGAGCGACCAGCGCGCGATCAGGGGCGCAGAGCCTCGTTGAGCGACGCGAAGATCCGGAAGACGAGGGTCTTGCGGTCGAGATTGTAGACATCGGCATCGACCGCAGCGCGGCGAACCTTCTCCCACACCTCCGGGAGGCGTGCAAGACGAACGCTGGCGGTCTGGCGGCGGCCGGTGGCATGGTCGCTGATCCAGCCTTCCACCGTGCCGACAAAACTCTGGAACGCCCCTCCCCGGTCGCCGGTGAGCTTCTCGCCCAACGCGTGCAGCGATTTGGGGTCGACATGGGGCAGGGCGTCGAGCAGCACGCGGGTGGCGTTGCGCACGGCGAGGCCGTCGCCCTCCATCAGCGTCAGCGCCTCGCGCACGCTGCCGCCCGAGGCTTCCGCCGCTTCCGTGAAGCGGCTGCGGTCGAGGCCGGGCATAGCGGCGCTGAGGCCTTCCAGCACCTCCACCACCTGCCCTTCCGATAGCGCGCGCAGCGGCACCATGCGGCAGCGCGAGCGGATGGTGGGCAAGAGCCGGCCCGGCGCATGGCTCACCAGCAGGAACAGCGCCCGGTTCGGCGGCTCCTCCAGTGTCTTCAGCAGCGCGTTGGCGCCCTGCGCGTTCATTTCGTCCAGCGTGTCGACGACGCAGACCCGCCAGCCGCCGAGCGCCGCCGTGGAGCCGAAGAAGCTGCGCACCCGGCGCACCTGTTCGGCCGGAATCATCGAGGGCAGCTTGCCGGTGTCGTTCGGCGTGCGCCGCAGCACCATCAGGTCCGGGTGCGACAGCGCCGCCACCTGCCGCGCGGCGGGATGGGCGGGGTCGACGGCGAGGGAATGCGCCGGCGCGGCGCCGCCGGACAGCACGAAGCGGGCGATAGCATAGGCGAGCGTCGCCTTGCCGATTCCCTCCGCCCCGCCGATCAGCAGCGCATGCGGCAGCCGCCCGGCGTCCCAGGCGGTGCGCACCATTGCCTGCGCCTCCTCATGGCCGACGAGATGCGTGCTCTCGCGCGGCGCCGGCGCGGTGCCGAAGCGGTCGCCTTCCAGCGGGGGGGCGTCCTTCATGTCCGGCGCCTCCGGCGCGGGGCGGGCAGCTTCAGGCGGGTGGAAACCGCCTGCCAGATCGCCTCCTCCACCGCCTCCGGCGTGCCGCTGGCATCGATCAGCACGCAGCGCGCCGGCTCGTCCGCCGCCAGCGCGCGAAACGCCTCGCGCAAGGCGCGGTGAAAGGCGAGGCCCTCGCTCTCGAAACGGTCGGCGCCCTGGCCGGAGCGGGCGGCGGCGCGGGCAAGCCCCTCCTCCGCCGGCAGGTCGAGAATCAGCGTCAGGTCCGGGCGCGTCTCGCCCACCGTCACCTGTTCCAGCGCCGCGATCAGGCGCGGATCGACATTGCCGAGCGCGCCCTGATAGACGCGGGTGGAATCGGCGAAACGGTCGCACACTACCCATGCGCCCCGGGCGAGCGCCGGGCCGATGGTGGCGTCGAGATGGTCCGCGCGGGCGGCGGCGAACAGGGTCGCCTCCGCGAGAGGCCCCAGCGGCTTGGCGGCGCCCGACAGGATCAGGTGGCGCATGATCTCGGCGCCGGTGGAGCCGCCGGGCTCGCGCGTGCCGACGGCGTCGATGCCGGCCGCCTGCAGCCGCGCCAGCAGCCGGCGGACTTGAGTCGACTTGCCGGCCCCCTCCCCGCCCTCAAAGGTGATGAAGCGCCCAGGGACCGGTGCCGTGGCTTTGGCGACGCGCGTGGACGCCTTGCGCGGGGCCGGCGTCTTCTTCGGCGCGGGCTTGGCGGGCGCGGGTTCGGCGGCAGACGTTTCCTTCGCCGTCTTCGGCTTCGTCGTGCGGCGGGGCTTGGCCGGCGGATTGGCCGGCGGCTTCTCCGTGCTGTCGGCGGAATCGGGCGCGTGCGGGGGCGTGCGGGTCGGCATGCTCAGCCGGTAATCTTGGCGTAGCCCTGGCGCAGCAGGCTCACCATCAGTTCATAGGCACCGTCCATCGCCCGGCGCCACAGCGGCCCGGCGGGCACGGTCTCGGCCGCGACGAGCGGCACTTCCAGCGACAGCTGCTCGCCGCGATAGACCATGAGCCGCGCCAGCACCTCGCCCTTCTCCACCGGCGCCGGGATCGGCCCCTCGAAGCGGATGCGCGCCACCAGCTTCTCGTCGCCATTGCGCGGAATCAGCACCCGGATCGGCGTGTCGCTGGTCAGCGGAGCGCCGTTGCGCTCGCCACCATAAAGCGTCGCCTCGCCAACGATCTGCCCGGCCTCGAACAGGGTGCGCGATTCGAAGGAGCGGAAGCCCCATTCCAGCAGCTTGCGGGCATCCTCGGCCCGCTCCTTCTCGCTCTTGGCGCCCATGATGACGACGACGAGCCGCTGCCCGTTCTGGATCGCCGAACCCACGAGGTTGAACCCGGCATCCTTCTGGTAGCCGGTCATGAAGCCGTCCGCGCCCAGACTCATGCCGAGCAGCGGGTTGCGGTTGTTCTGGCGGATCTTGTTCCAGAGGAAATCCGGCTCGCTATAGATCTTATAGAGGTCCGGGTAGTCGCGGATGATGTGAATGGCCACCTTCGCCATGTCGCGCGGCGTGGTCTTCTGGTCGGGATCGGCGAGACCGCTGGCGTTGACGAAGGCCGATCCGGTAAGGCCGAGACGCTTGGCCTCCTGGTTCATCTTACTGGTGAAGGCGAGTTCGTTGCCGGAAATGCCTTCCGCCAGCACGATCGCCCCGTCATTGCCCGAGGGGATGATCGCCCCGCGCAGCAGGTCGCTGACCTTGATCATGCTGTTGACGGCCGCGAACATGGTGGAGCCGCCCGACGGGGCCCCTCCCCGCCGCCAGGCATATTCGCTGACCTTGAATTCCTGATCCGGCGACAGCCGGCCGGAGGTGATCTCGCCGAACACCACGGCCATGGTCATCAGCTTGGTGATGCTAGCGGGCGCGCTCGGTGTGTCGGCAGCGCGCTCGAACAGCACCGAGCCGCTGTCATAGTCGAGCAGGATCGCCTGCGGGGCGGCGATGTCAGGCGCGGTCTGCGCCGAAGCGGGGGAAAAGCCGGCGGCAAGGAGGAGCGCGGCCAGAAGGGCGGCGGCGATTCCGCCGGTCGCAGGTCCGCCGGTCGCAGGTCCGCCGGTCGCAGGTCCACCTTGGACGGGATGGCGACGCGGGAACAGGATGCGCAACAGCTTCACGGTCGGTCCTCCCCGGCTCCGGGCAGAGTTAACAGCCGGAGGTCGCCACCGCAATGCGACAGCGACGCCGGCCTTGCCGGAACGCAGGCGCCTGGAGGGCGTCAGTACAGCCCGCGACCCATATCGGCCGGGCCGGTGCCCTCGGACGGCGCGTAGCCCATCACCGGCTGCGGGCCGACCATCCAGCCCGCAGGTGCGCCGGTGGAGGGCGCCGGGGCGTTACGGGCCGGCTGCAGGCTCGCCACCTGCACCCCGCCTGCCGGAGCGGCGGCGGGCTTTGCCGTCTTGGCGGGCTTGGCCGGGGCACTGTTCGCCGCGACGTTTTTGGCCGGCG
>NZ_CBDFNE010000021.1:0-10537 GCF_965249975.1 Ancylobacter sp.
AAGGCGGCGGTGATCCAGCTGTCCAAAAGCCTCGCCATGGAATGGTCGGATCGCAACATCAGGGTGAATGTCATCAGCCCCGGCTACACCTTCACCCCGATGAACGACCGCAGCGAGGTCGCGGACCATCTGGAGGTGTTCCGCAGGGATACGCCGATGCAGCGCATCGCCAGCTCCGACGAGATGATCGGCCCGGCGGTGTTCCTCGCCTCGAACGCCTCCTCCTTCGTCACGGGAATCGACCTCATCGTCGATGGCGGTTTCGTCTGCTGGTAGGCCCGGCCGCCGGCGCCTCTGTCCGCTCGCTTGTCGGCACGACCCCCCCGATCGCCGGACGGCTCCCTCGCGCGCGACCTGTTCAAGAGGTGCTGGCCGCGTGCGGGGCTTCGACCAGGATCGGGGGACGGCTGGGTTACTCCCAGTGGCCAAGGGGACAATTCGTCGGGGCGTCCGGCACAGCGGCCATCGCGACGTGATAGCGTGACCCCGCGTAAGCATGGCCGGTGGGGGTAAAAGTGGATCGCATCGTTCGTTTGCTCCGACCGGCGCTGCTGGTCGCGGCGGTCTTCGTCACATCGGCGGCCAGCCCTGCCCATGCGCAATCCGGCACCTACCAGCCGCCCGCCTATCGCGAGCCGGTGGTGCTCTCGAGCGTCGACGGTGTGCTGGAAGTGACGCTCACCGCCCATCAGGGCGAAGCCACGCTCGATACCTCGCCGGTGCCGGTGAAAAACACGCTGCTCTATGGCTATGAACTCGTGCGCGGCAAGGCGTCGAACGGGGTCCGCGCCGCGCGCGACAACTACCCCGCGCCGACGCTGCAGGTGTTTCCCGGCGAGAAGCTCATCATCCATTACGAGAACGGGCTCGCCGGGCTCGGCATTCGCGATTTCTACGATCCGCGCTACACGGCCGAGGGCGGCGAGGTGCCGGTCTATCCCCCGCAGCTCACGGTCTCGCCGCTGAACCTGCACACGCACGGCCTGCATGTCAGCCCCAAGGCGAATGCCGACAACGTGCTGCTGCACATGCCGCCGGGGACCGTGAACACCTATGTCTATGACGTGCCCGCCAGCATGCCGCACGGCCTGTACTGGTACCATCCGCACCTGCACACGCTGACCTCCGCCCATGTCTATCTCGGCCTCGCCGGCCTGCTGGCGATCGGGCGGCCGGACGGCAATCTGCCCGTCGTGACGCAGAAGGCGATTCCCGTGCGCAGCATGGCGCTGCAATACAACTTCGTGTTCGACCGCGACGGCCCGTCACCGAGCTTCGCCAATCCCAACTGGCCGCAATTCGTCAGCACGCTCACACCCCCGGCGGAGGGTGAACTGGCTGCCGGCACCTATCGCCCCATTCTCGCCCCGGTGGACTTCACGGACGCGCCCAAGGGCGCGCGCTTCGCCACCGTCTGGTATGCCGGCGCGCTGTCGATCCACAACATGCGCGGGCGCTTCCAGTTCATCCCGAACAATTTGCAAAGCTTCACAGCCGCCGCCGGGCCGCCGGGAAATGTGCCCGCCGACCCGGACCTACCGGACCATGCGCGCGATATCCAGTTCACGGTGAACGGCCAGTTCCAGCCGGTGCTGCGCGGCAGGCCGGGCCAGACCGAGATCTGGGTTCTCGCGAATATCAGCGACATGGCCTATATGAGCGTGCGCCTCACCGAGACCGCGACCGGGCATCACCCGAAGATCGCCATTGTCGGCCAGGACGGCAATCCCAGCCCCTCCGTGCGTTATCCCGTTGATGAGGGCGGCACCCGGCTCGTCATTCCGCCGGCCTCGCGCTTCGCCATCGCGGTGACGCTGCCGCTGGAGGGCGAGCTCGTGCTCGACATGCCCGCGCGCGGGGGCGGCGCCCGCACCGAGAACGCGCCCGGCATCCTCTACACCAGCAATGGCACCGAGAACCCGCCCGCCGTGCTCGGCACGCTCAGCGTCGCGCCTGCCGCCGTCAGCTATTATGACGGCTTCTTCCTGTTCCCGACGCAGAAGCTGATGAGCGCGGTGGTGGAAGGCGAGAAGGGCGAGGCCATGCCGTTCACCGAGGGCCAGAAGCTGGGTGCCTTCACCTCCTTCGACGACCTGTCGAGCGTCACACCGGATCTGACGCGCCACATCCTCATCAATGGCGGCTTCCTCAACGATCTCGCCAGCAAGGTCGATCCCAAAGCGTTCATCTACGCCTTCGACAGCGCCGCCTTCCCCAATGTGCCGATCCTCCAGCCGCGGCTGGATTCGGTCGAGGAATGGGTGTTCAGCAACGAGAACAATGACGAGCACCCCATTCATGTGCACGTCAACGACTTCCAGATCGTCTCCGTCTCCGATCCCACCATCGGCCTGAAAATGGGCGCGGTGCTGCAGGGCATCGACAACGCCAATGTGCCGGCCCCCAATCTCGGCCCGGAGGAAACGGTGATCGAGCCGGGCCGGCTCGCCATCCGCACCCGCTTCGAGGACTATGCCGGCCTGTTCGTCATGCACTGCCACCGGCTCAACCATGAGGACAACGGCCTGATGGCGCTGGTCAACGTGATCCCGGCCATCTCGGCCTATGCGGTCGCGGTTCCCGGCGGGCCAGGCCGCGCCGCCACGGTGCGGGTGATGGACGGGAACCGGCTGCTGGCCACCGTCACCCCGTTCCCGGGCTTCGAGGGCACGCCGAGCGTCGCCATCGGCGATGTCGACGATGACGGGGTTTATGATCTCGTTGTCGGCTCAGGGCCCGGCCATGCGCCGGAAGTCGCCGTGTTCTCCGGCGCGGGAAAGAAGGGCGCGCCCTTCACCGTGGAACTGGCGCGCTTCCTCGCCTTCGATGCCGCGCTGACGAATGGCGTGAGCGTCGCCGCCGCGCAGATCGACGGGCGAACCACCGGCGACAACATCATCGTCGGCTCCGGCCCCGGCGTGTCGAGCGAGATCCGGGTGTTCGGCTCGCTACTGCCGCCGGTCGGCACGGTGCCGGAGCTGTTCGCAACCTTCAACCCGTTCTATGGCGAGCGCAACGGTGTCACCGTCACCACCGGCTTCGTCGATTTCACCACCGGCCGGCAGAGCCTCATCGCGGCGCCCGGCCCCGGCTCGCCGGCAGTGGTGAAGGTGTTCGTCTTCCCGCTGCTCACGGCGATGGAAGGCGAGATCGGCAGCCACGCGCATCGCGCTAAGGGCCCGCCGCGCCCGGTGCTGTCCGCCTCCTTCACGCCCTTCGGGGCCGATTATCGCGGCGGCGTGTCGCTCGCCACCGGCTGGCTGGCCGGCACGCTGGGCGGGGCCGAGCGCATCGTCATTGGCCAGCAGGACGGGGCGGAAGTGGCGGTGTTCTCTGCCGGCTCGGCGCTCGATGGCGGGCCGGCCATGTATCTGCACAGCGCGGCCGCCCATCCGAAGGCGGAGTTCCGCGAGATGGCGCGCTTCGCGCCCTTCGGGCCTGACGCACGGGGGGTGAGCGTGGCCACGACGAGCACCACCGAAGGTGCCGATCTCCTGGTCGGCACGAAGGAGGGCGCGGCCAGCGGAACCGTGCGGCGCTTTGGCATGGAGCGGGCCGACGTGACGGCGCGCACCCTGACCCCGCGGCCTCTCGCCGAGGTGGGGATGCAGGGGATCGTCGGCATGGTGCTCGCCGGCGACTGACGGCGCTGCGCGGCCGGGGGTGGCGGCACTATTGCGGTTGCCGCCGGCATGAGGCGGTCCGTCCCGTCACGACACCGGCGGTTGCTGCGTCCTCAGGGCGGTGAGGAAGGTCAGGAAAATGACGGCATAGAAGCGCATGAGCACGGGCATCAGCGCCGGGCTGGCGCGATAGCCGCCCAGCCCCGGCACGCTGGAGGCGAAGCCCAGTGCCTCGGCGCGCTGTAGCACATTGGCCACATGCGCGCGCGAGACGTGAAACTGCCGCGCCAACTGGCTGACGGAGACCGGCTCGTCTCGGGTAATCAGCGACACCAGCATGACGAGGCCCGCATCGCGCTCCGCCAGGTCCTGCAGTTCCGGTGCGGCGGCGAACACCCGCAGGCCCCGGCGGAAGCAATCGGCCATGGCGTGGGTGCAGGGGCCGAACAAAAGCTCGTCCGGCAGGACGCGGGCCGCCTCGGCTGCCGGCGCGTCGATATGGGCGATGGCCGCGAACATGCCGTTCCAGCGCTCGCGCTGCATCTGAAGGAGCGCGGCGGTGGGCATCAGCCGCCGTTCCCTCGGCCCCGACTGGGGCATGTCCGCCAGCAGGCGCTTGAAGCGCAGCGCGGCGAGAAAGGCGGTGGCGCGGCCGGCGCTGCAGACATCGAGTTCCACCACCTCGCGGCGCAGCCGCGCCCCGGTCACGCCGGTTCCGCCGCTTTCGGTGAAATGCAGGTCGAGAATGAGCAGCACGGCCAGAAGCCGGCCACGGTCATTCAATAGCCGGTTACGGATCCAGCTACCGTCGTACAGCCGGACGGCATTGCCGGCGGCGGCCTCGACGGCGGCGGAAAATCCCGGAGCCGCCATCAGCCGGTTGATCGCCTCGGCTCCGAACAGCCGAAGCACGGGTTCGGGAAAGGACGCGGCGGGCCCCGCTGCCGCGCTCACGCGGTCGCCCGTCTCATGCATGGGGCCATCCGACGATTCCAAAATGTGACGTTGCCTATAGCACACCCCGCCTCCAAAGGTCGGTCGGGGGGGCGTCCTTCCCCAGATTGCGGCCGAGGCGGAAAGCCTCGCGCAGGAGCCGAGGAATGTGCATGGCCGGTCTGATGTCGCTCCCGCGCAACGCTGCAACGGCCCTGGCTCCGCGTCGGCTGCCCCTGTCGCTCCTCATGTCGTCGGTCGCCATCTGCGCACTGACCACCGCCGCCGCCGCCCAGACCGCACCGTTGACCGGGCCGGCCCTATCGTCCTTTCAAAACACAGGAGCCAACGGTCTCAGCGGCCAGAACGCGGACGCGTGCAGCTACCCGCCCTATAGCGGCACGACCGGCAATCCATCCGACAGCGTCTCCACGAACTTCAGCACCGGCCTAACGTCCGGCACCGAGTACTTCGCAACGCTTCTCCTCGTGAACGTCACCGGCGGGCAGGGCGGGGCGGGGGGAAGTGGCGGCAGCTGCTATGGCGGCCAGCCCGGTGGCGCTGCCGGGGATGGCGGGACAGCCGACGCCACCGTCAGTGTGGCGTCGGGCGCCTTTGCCTTCGTCTATTCCGGCGTCGTCGTGATCTCCCAGGGCGGCCGGGGCGGCAATGGCGGCTCCACCTCGTCGGTGTCCTTCCAGGGCGGGGGCGGCGGCGATGGCGGCAATGGCGGTGCGGTCAGCGTCACGATCAGCAACAACATCGCCTTGGGAGTTATCGGCAATGATTCCTACGGTATCTGGGCCCAGAGCGTGGGTGGCCAGGGCGGCAATGGCGGCAATGAGAACAGTTCCGTCAGCAGCGGCAACGGCGGTGCGGCGGGAACGGGCGGAAACGGCGGCACGGTCACGGTGTCGAATGCGGCCGCCATCGTCACCGCGCGGGCACCTGCCATCTTTGCACAGAGCATCGGCGGAAATGGCGGCGACGGCGGCAGCACGAATGGCTGGTTTGGGGGAGTCAGCGGCGGCGGCGGCTATGGCGGCGACAGCGGCACGGTTACCGTAACCAACGACGCCGGGGCGGACATCCTGACCGCCGGCGCGGGGTCCTATGGCATCTACGCCCAATCCGTCGGCGGCGGCGGCGGCAATGCCGGCGTGGCCGCAGGACTGGGGGCGCTGGGCGGATCCGGCGGCCCGGCCGGCCAAGGTGCGGCGGTCACGGTGACCAATTACGCCAGCATTGGCACCGCAGGCGCGTCCTCCGCCGCCATTTTCGCGCAGTCTGTCGGCGGCGCCGGTGGGTCCGGCGGCCTGGCCTTCAGCAACGCGCCCGGCCTCGCCATCGCTCTGGGCGGCTCCGGAGGCGACGGCGGCAATGGCAACCAGGTTATCGTCCTCAATGAGGGCAATCTCTGCACCGGCGGGTGCGGCGTCATCGGGTCGCCCGCGACCACGGCGGGCGGCGCCTATGGCATTCTCGCCCAGTCCATCGGCGGCGGTGGCGGCGCGGGCGGGTTCGGCCTGTCGGGCTCGGCCTCGCTGGTGACGGGCGTCTCCCTGGCGGTCGGCGGCACCGGCGGCCAGGGCGGCGGCGGCGCCAGCATCTTCGTAGGCAATAGCGGCAGCATCGCCACCTCGGAAATCAACTCCGCCGGCATTCTCGCCCAGTCCATCGGCGGCGGGGGCGGTGCGGGCGGCGGCAGCCTCGCCTTCGACCTGTCCGGCGGGGTCTCCGCCGCCATCGCCCATGGCGGCAGCGGCGGTTACGGCGGGGGCACCAGCCCCGTGGCCGTCAACTGCAACAGCTATTCCGGCAATTCCGCGAACAACGGCGCCTGCACCTCGATTTCCAACCTGCCAACCTTCAGCGGCCCGGCGACGTCGGCGGTCATTTCCACGGCAGGAGACAGTTCACCGGGCATCGTCGCCCAGTCCATCGGCGGCGGGGGCGGCGCGGGCGGCTATGCGGTGACCCTGTCCGGCTCGGATGTCGGCAGCTTCGCCATGTCCTTCGGCGGATCCGGCGCCGGCGCTGGCGACGGCGGCGATGTCTATGCCAGCACCAATGGCGCCAGCATCTCCACCTTGGGTGACGATTCCTCCGGCCTGGTCGGCCAGTCGATCGGCGGCGGCGGCGGCGCGGGTGGCGCCTCGGTTTCCGGCACCGTCACGACCGGGACCGTCATCGGCATAGGGGTGGGCGGCACGGGCGGCGGCGGCGGCAATTCGGGATCGGTCATCGCCGACAATTCCGGCGGCGTCATCACCACCAACGGCGAACGCTCCCACGGCATTCTCGCCCAGGCCATCGGCGGCGGCGGCGGGGCCGGCGGCAACACCATCGCGGTCACTGCCGATGCCGTGTCCGGTGGTCTCGCCATCGGTGGGACAGGGGGCAGCGGCGGCGTCGGCGCAGCTGTCTGGGTCTATAACCAGAACAGCTCCACCAACCCCAGCTACGGAACCGGCGCCATCACCGTCAATGGCGTGGGATCGAGCGCGATCGTCGCCCAGTCGATTGGTGGCGGCGGTGGCAGTGGCGGATTCAGCCTCTCGACGGACCTCAGCATTTCCGCGGCGGTCGGCATGACCATCGGCGGCGCCGGCGGCAGCGGCAACAGCGCCGGGGACGTGACGGTGCTCAACGATGGCGTGCTGACGTCCAATTACGGCGGCGCGCCTGTTCTCCTCGCGCAGTCCATCGGCGGGGGCGGCGGCAATGGCGGCTTTGCGACCACCGGCGATTTTTCCAGCGATGGCGCGTTCAGCCTGGCCGTTGGAGGCGGCGGCGGCTTCGGTTCCAATGCCGGCAATGTCAGCGTGACCAGCAATGGCGCCATCGTCGGCATGGTCGGTTCCTATGGCGACCAGCCGCGCGGCACCGCCCCGGGCGTGCTCGCCCAATCCATCGGCGGGGGAGGCGGCAATGGCGGCTTCGCCGCGGGAGGCGACTTCTCCGGGACGGCCTCGGGAAGCCTCGTCATCGGCGGCAGCGGCGGCAGCGGCGGCGCGGCGGCGACGGCCAGCATCACCCTCAACGCCGATGTGACGATGAACGGCCCGTTCGCGCCGGGCGTCGTCGGCCAGAGCATCGGCGGACAGGGCGGCAATGGCGGCTTCACCGTCGGGGGCGGCCTTAGCGAGGGGCTGGCCGCCAGCGTCAATCTGGGTGGGGATGGTGGCGGCGGAGGCATCTCGGGCAATGTCATCATCCAGACGCAGAATGTGAGCTCGGAGGGCTTTAACCAGTCCGCCGGCATCATCGCCCAGTCCATCGGTGGCAATGGCGGCACGGGCGGCTGGGACTTCGCCGGCGCCCTCGGCTCCGGCGCCAGCGCGCCTGTCAGCATCGGCGGCCCCGGCGGCGGCGGAGGCAGCAGCGACGGGGCCCAGGTGACGGCCAACGGCCAAACCGCGACCAACGGCCTGTTCTCGGCCGGCATCATCGCGCAGTCCATCGGCGGGGATGGCGGCAATGGCGGGTTCACCGCCTCGGCAGCGGGCTCTGTCGTCTTCGCCTCCAGCGTCGCCGTCGGCGGCAGCGGCGGCAATGGCGGCGGCTCCTCTACGGTCGACGTCACGGCGTCCGGCACGGTCAGCACCCGCGCCGGCCAGTCCATCGGCATTCTCGCGCAATCCATCGGCGGCACGGGCGGCAATGGCGGCTTCGCCATCGCCGGTTCCGGTGCCACAGGCGGGGGCGACGCCAATGTGTCGGTGGGCGGGGGCGGCGCCACCGGCGGGATCGCCGGCAGCGGCGAAGGGGCCGGCACCGTCACCGTCACCGCCGCCGACATCTCCACCAGCGCCTATCTCTCGGCCGGCATTCTCGCGCAATCCATCGGCGGCGCCGGCGGCAATGGCGGGTCGAGCCGCGCCTTCAGCCTCTCCGGCATCAGCGACAGCACGGACGGCGCGGCGGCCAGCGTCGCTCTCGGCGGTGTCGGCGCGCCGGGCGGCGACGGCGACACGGTCACGGTCACGCAGTCCGGCGTGATCCAGACCGGCACGGCCGGCGCCTTCAGCGACCAGTCGGCCGGCATCATCGCCCAGTCCATCGGCGGCTCCGGCGGCAATGGCGGCTCGGCCGATGCCAATGCGACCTCCACCACCGCCTCGGTCGCCCTTGCCATTGGCGGCGGCGGGTCGACCGGCGGCACCGGCGGCGCGGTGACGGTGAACAGCAACACCAGCACATCAGGCAGCATCACCACGGTGGGCATGCACTCATCCGCAATTCTCGCCCAGTCCATCGGCGGGGGCGGCGGCAATGGCGGCTGGACGCAGGCCAGCGCCTCCAGCAACGATTATGCGGCGGGCCTCGCCATCGGTGGCTTCGGCGGCGGGGGCGGCGATGCCGGCGCTGTCACCGTGAACAATGGCGGCACGCTCGTGACCTATGGCGCGCTCTCCTACGGCATTCTCGCCCAGTCCATCGGCGGGGGCGGTGGCAATGGCGGCGCGGCCTCCAGCAGCACCACGGCGGGCAGCGGGCAGGAGCTGCAGGGCGGCGTCACCTCGGTGGCGGGGGCCGGAGCCGGGCAGGACGCAAGCAATGTGAGTTCGGCGGTCTCCGGCAGTTCCACCGACCAGCCGGAAAGCAGCAATGACGGCGCCAGCGCGGGCATTGCCGCCGCGCTCACCATTGGCGGCTTCGGCGGCACGGGTGGCGACGGCGCCGCCGTTGTCATCGCCAATACGGGGTCCATCTACACCTATGGCGACCAGGCCACGGCGGTCCTCGCCCAGTCCATCGGCGGCGGCGGCGGCAATGGCGGCGCCAGCAGCGCCAATGCCAACGGGGATTCCTACGCCGCCTCGTTCAGCCTCGGCGGCGGGGCCGGCGACGGCGGCGACGGCGGCAGCATCAATCTCACCACCTATGGCTATGTCCAGACCTCCGGCCTGATGGCGGCGGGCATCTTCGCCCAGTCGGTGGGCGGTGGCGGCGGCAATGGCGGCTCCTCGTCCAGCACGGCCGGCAGCGGCGGCCAGGCGGCGGTGAGTATGAGCCTCGGCGCCGCAGGCGGCGATGGCGGCAATGGCGGCGCGGTCACGGTGACGGTCGGGGCATCGCAGCTCGCCTATGTGAGCACGCTCGGCCCGAATGCGGCGGGCATCTTCGCCCAGTCGGTGGGCGGGGGCGGCGGCAGTGGCGGCTCCAGCGTCGCCAGTTCCAGCGTTTCCTCGTCCAGCAGCTCCGGCGGGTCCTCGTCCAGTTCCACCGGCAGCCTGTCGGGGGCGGCCAGCGGCAGCGCGACCTCGGCCTCAGCCGGGACGAGCGGGGGACAGCAGGGCAGCCAGTGCGGCAGCGATGGCGGCACCTCGCTCGCCCTGAGCCTCGGCGGCAGTGGCGGCACCGGCGGCGCGGGCGGCGATGTCTCGGTGATCAACACCTATGTGATCGCCACCGGCGTCGATCTCTACGATTCCGACACCATGGTGGCGGCGGGGGACCATTCCTCCGCCATCTTCGCGCAATCGGTGGGCGGCGGCGGCGGCAATGGGGGCGCCAGCACGACGAATGCCTCGGCCAGCGAAACCAGCGTGGCGCTGTCCATCGGCGGGGCCGGGTCGGGCGCGGGCGGCGGCGGCACGGTTGGCGTCACCACCCAGGGCACGCTGTCGACCAGCGGTTACAATTCCAGCGGCGTCTTCGCCCAGTCGGTGGGTGGCGGCGGCGGATCGGGCGGCGCCTCCTCCTCGACATCGGGCGAAGGGGGCACGGCGTCCATCGGCCTCGGCCTTGGGGGCAGCGGCAGCGGCGGCGGCGCGGGCGGGGACGTGACCGTCACCGTCAATATGGCGGTGGCCTGGGGCGGCCTGTCGACCGGGATCACTACCCAGGGCGACCGTTCCTACGGCATCTTCGCCCAGTCGGTGGGCGGCGGCGGCGGCTCGGGCGGCGCGCTGGTCTCGGCGGCGACGGGGCCGGCCAATAGCGGTTCCAGCGGTGGCAGCAGCAGTAGCTCGGCC